>NZ_CP076395.1:0-404150 GCF_032879645.1 Sphingopyxis indica | reverse complement strand
CAAACACGGCGAGGCAAAAGCGCTATCGAAGTCGGTCAGCCTGGACGTGGGCAGGGCCACGACATCTTCGATACCGACACGGTCGATATCGATTGCAGCCAATACTACGGCGTGATCGTACAGTACCGTCAAACCCTATTTTCGCCGGGCCAGCCCTGTCAGCGATCGTGCCAGGCTCAACAACCGCCGAGACGCCGGATTGTCGTTTTGCGCGGACCAGACCATGCTGAACGGCAGCACCTCATCCGCAAGTTCCCGGTAGGTGATCCCTGGAAACTGGGCGACGGTCGTTGCTTCGCTCGTCAGAGTGAGGCCGCGACCGAGAGCGACCAGCGATAGGATATTGTCGCGGCCGACCTGCTGAGACTGAATATCGAGGTGGCGGCCGAGACCGGCAAGGTGAGCAACCAAATAGTCGTGGATCTCCTGACCCGGCGCAACGTCACTCACAATGAACCGCTCGGAGACCAAATCGCCCCATCCAAGTTCCGGCTTGCCCGCCAAAGGGTGGTTATCGGGCAGCACCACGAAAACCTTCTCGCACCATAAATGCTCCGCCTCACAGCCATCCCATGCCGCGGTTCCCGTGATGAATGCGACGTCCAGGCAAAGTTTCCTGACAGCCGCGATGTGCTCGGGCGGATTGCCGTCAATAAGGTCGACCTGCACGTTCGGGTGGCGCGTGCCGAAGGCACGCAACAGATCGAACAGAAATCCTGACGCAAGGGACGAAAATATCCCGACCTTGATCAGCCCTTGCTCCGCCCGGCCAACCGCCGCCACCTTGGTCACCCCAATGTCGATCTGGCGAAGAGCATGGCGAGCGTTGCGCAGGAATTCCCGCCCGGCAACGGTCAACCGCACCCCGCCAGCATGACGCATGAAAAGCGACGCCCCGAGTTCATCTTCGAGATCACGAATTCGCCGGCTGATGGACGATTCCTGCACAGAAAGCGCGGCAGCAGCCTTGCGAAAACTCCCATAATCGACGGCGGCCACAAAATATCGCAACTGGTTCAGCCGGACCGCAGATGTGCCGGGTTTCCCCTCAACGACCTTTGTGAGGCTATCATCAGGCGAGGTCTGATTGTTCCCGATCACAGCCATGGTGCATCATCCGAAACAGCGTTCGGTTTCTGACGGGCACCCCGCCATCATCAACGCGAAAATCGATCTGTGTGCGTTCATCGGCTCTCCGCACATCCTCAAACTAAACGACGTTCAGTTACCGAATGCTGCTTCTTGACTTCCGGCCCGTCAACGAAAAAAGTAAATGTCGTTTAGTTTTCACGACAAGTTGCAACAGGCATCGGAATGGCCCGTCCCCGGAAAGAGCAAGAACTTGATATTGCTCGTCGTGCGATCGACGAAACGATCCGGCTGCTGTCAGAACGTGGCGACCTCGACGTACCGCTGACTGCGGTCGCACATGCCATCGGATGCACAGCACCAGCGCTTTACGGCCATTTCCGCAACAAGAGCGCCTTGCTGCGCGCCGTTCGGGAAGAAGGTTTCAACCGGCTCTACAGAGAAAAGCTGGCCGTCTTCCAGCAGATGCGCGGCAACCCATTCGGCTATTTGCGTGACGGCAGCTATGCCTATGTCCGCTTTGCCCTGGAAAACCCCACCCTGTACCGGCTGATGTTCACACCGCCGCCACGGCTCGGAGTCAGCGAGGATCCATGGTCGGGCGAAGCTGGAAGACAGATACTAAATCTATTGCTGACGGGACTTCGCTGCTCTCAGGATCAAGGCGTTTTGCCCGGCATGGATCTGAGCCGCTACAGCTTCATGTTCTGGTCAACGGTACACGGCGCGGTGAGCCTCACCCTTCAGAATCGGGGAATGGACCAGTCCGTTAAATGGGACGCGGCGCGCGAGGCCATCGACACGCTCATGGAGATCATCGCAGCGACCCGCCCTGACAGGAGCGCCACCTCATGAGCGATCTCTTCGAGCGCTGGCAAAGCCCCGATCCGTGGCGATAAACCGTTCCAACATCGGCACGATCAGCCTGACGGGATCGGCAGCGGGCTGCCCGGTCTCGCGGGCCAGCACTTCAGCATAGGCAACAAGATCACGGTGCAGCGGCCCAGGCAGCTCCACCGCGACTTTCACCGGTTTGTCCTCTACGATCGGACCCAGTTTCAGCTTTGCCATGATCAACTCCTATAGGGTTCAAGGACCAGGTCTCGGGTGACAATGACCCTGACCGGATAACCCGGCCGGATCGTCAGGGTCGGCGCGACCTGCAACTGGCGCTGGACGATCTGTTGCCCGGCCTGATTGATGGTATCCTGCGCTCCGTCGCGGATGGCGCGGATCAGACGATCCTCGTCGTCGGTCGCCAGTTCCGTGCCGATGCCGAGCACCGTGGACAGCCCCGCCGCCTTCATCAGATCCCACCAGTGGTAATCAACGCCATCTTCCAACCCGGCATAGCCGGAAGCGTCCGCACCGGGCTGGCGCTCCAGCACGATGGAGCGGCCATTGGGCAGGATCAGGCGGTTCCAGACCAGCAGCACGCGGCGCTGACCGAACTGCACACCGGCGTCATACTGACCGATGATGCGCGTTCCCTGCGGGATCAGGAGCAGGCTGCCGGTCGGGCTGTCATAGACATTTTCCGTGACCTGCGCGGTGATCTGGCCGGGAAGGTCCGAGCGGATGCCGGTAATCATCGCCGCCGGGATCACTGCCCCTGCCTGAAGGATGTAAGGCGATGCGGGCGCCATAATCCGATCCATGGCAACGGTCTGCCGTTCCACCGGCCCATTCAGAAATGCCGTGTGGCGGTCCTGTGTTGCGGGCTGGCCACCAAGGTCAAGGCCAGCAAGGCCCGGCATATTGGAGCCAGGCGTCGTCGCCACTCTTGGCCCGGACTGGAAGAACACGGTACTGAGACGCGCAGCTTCTTCTTCGGCCAGACGGCGCTCTTCGGCAGGATCGCGGGCAGGCGTCGCCATGGCGGGCGGCGTGACGGGCTGACCCCGGTTCTGGGCATCCAGGATCGGGCCACCGAGATCGCCCGGCAATGCCGGCCCCAGGACCGGCCCGGAATAATCCTTCGGCAGACCCGCCAGTCCATCTGCCGTGGCGCGGTTCTCTGTGGAGTAAAGTTCTTCACCGTTTCCACTCATGTCGCGGGTCTGGAGCGCATAGATCAGCGCCCCGCCGATGCCGAGGAGCGCGACGGCGCCAACACCGGCCAGCATTTTGCGCGACAGGCGCGTGACGCGCGGCGGCTCGGCACGCAGACGCATCGGCGTTGGATTGGTGGTAGCCTCTTCGCTCATGACGGTTGCTCCCCGGTTTTGGCGGGCTGTGCAGCTTGCCTTTGCTCGATGCGAACGATCCTGACCGTCTGCTGCTGCTTGCCGCTACCAAGACGCAACTCAGCCGCTCCGAACAGCCGATCGACGATCAGGATGTTCTGGTGGATGCGGGAGTTGACGATCTGCGTCTCGCCCTCGGAACCGATGACGAAAATCGGCGGCATCTCACCCTGCACGATGCCGCGCGGGAAAACGACGTAGACACGGCGGCCATCATCGAAGACGGAAATCGGCCGCCATGGCGGCGTATCTCCGGTCAGGCCGTAACGATAGTTGCGTGCCGCCTCGACCGGGATGATGGGTGCTGCCGGAACGGTCTGGCGCTGAGCGGCAGGCAGCGCCGGATAAGACCAGGATACGGACGGCATGTAGAGCGCCTCACGGGCGCGCAGCTCGATCATGTAGGTGCGCCGATCGGTCGTGACTACGAGATTGGTTGAGATGTCGGATCGGGATGGTTTGACGAGAATATGGACCCGGCGCGACGTACCGCTCCCGCTCTCGGTATCGCCAATGATCCAGCGGGCGGTGTCTCCCGCCGCGATCGGTCCCGCGCCGGTCAGGCTTTCGCCCGGCTCCAGCGCGATATTGGTGATCTGTCCTGGTGCTGCATAGACCTGATAGAGCGCGCCTTCCGACCAGGGATAGATCTGGATGGCGTTATAGTAACCCTCGCGGCGCGGCTCGACGCGGGCGGCGGCATTGGCGTTCTCGACGCGGCCTGCCGGTGTTCCGGCAGCAGTACCGCCGCGTGCAACCGTCCAGGCCGGCGGCGTGTGAAGCGGCCGAGGCCGGTCATCAGTGACAGCGGTCGGCACGACGGGCAACGCCGGCACATCGGCATCATAGCTGAACTGCGGCGTCTTGTTGGTGGCGCAGCCGGCGAGCATGGTGGCCGAAAGCAACAAAGCCGCGAAGGCGGATTTATGGAAAACCGGCAAGGCGGAATTGCGGGAAGACGCGATGGTCATTGGCTCATCTCCCGCGACCATGAAATTGCATTGACGTAGATGCCGAGCGGATTGGCGCGCAGACGCTCGGCATCGCGCGGCGTCTGGATCACGATGGTCAGGATCGCGGTCCAGCGCTCGGTCGTGGAAAGCTGCCCGTTCTCGTAGTGGCGCTCGGTCCAGGCGACCCGGAAGCTGTCGTTCGAGGCACGGATGACGCTAGAAACCTCGACTGCGATCTGCTGGCGGCCGACACGGGTGAACGGATCATTGGCGCGGGCATAGTCGTTGAGCGCGGCCGCTCCCCTATCCGTGGTGAACTCATAGGCGCGCAGCCAGTTCTGGCGCACGATGATGGCGTCCGCCGGGATCGAGCGCGTCTGCTCGATGAAACGGCCAAGATGGAAGGCGATCTGCGGATCGGTCGGACGGTAATCGGCGGTGGCTGCGGCGACGGTCTGGGCCTGGCCGAGATTATCGACCTGCACCACCCAGGGCACGACGGTCCCTCGCGCCGATTGCAGAACGAGCGCGGCAGCGAAGCCCGCCGAGAGGATCAGCGAGCCGAAGGCCATATAGCGCCAGTTCTTGGCCTGCACGCGAGCCGAGCCGATACGCTCGTCCCAGACTTGTGCGGCTTTCTGGTAAGGCGTCTCGGGTTCGGGCGATTTGCCGTAATGGGTCGCTGGACGTCTGAAGATGTTCATGAGCGGTCACTTTCGGAAATGTTGACGGAAGAGCCGCCGCCGTGGCTGTCACCGGAGCGGACGGCATGGGCGGCCATGGTCGTGCCGTGATTGAGCGCCTGGCGGCGGTGCATCTGCTGCGCCCATGCAGGCGGGCCGCCCGCCGGTGCGGAGGCGGGTGCGGCAGCGCCGGCGACGCTCGCACCGCCAATGGTTCCCTGCGAGGACGATCCACCGGTGACGCCGAGCCCGGCGCGCGCGCCATCGGAGAAGCTGGATTTGACGCTTTCCGCTGCTTTCGATGCCGTCCGTTTCAGGGGCGATGCGGCGGCTGAGCCTGCCGCGCGGGCAACACCGTCGAGACCGGAGGCAACACCGGCAGCGCCTGACTGGCCGAGCGATCCGACACTATAGGCGGCGCTCGCCGCACCTGCGGCAGCAGCACCGCCACGGACAGCCGCAGCTCCACCCGACAGCGCCGCTGCCCCTCCCTTCGCGGCCATGCCTGCGGCAGCGCCGCCGGCAAGCATCATGCCGCCAGCGGCAAGGCCGGTTCCAACTGCTGCACCTGCGCCAAGCTGCGGGCCGCCAGAAACCAGACCGGAAGCGATGCCAGGACCGAAGATGCCGAGGCCGAGAAGGGAAAGTGCAGCCAGCACGATCGCCATGGCGTCGTCGATGGTCGGCGTTACGCCGCCGAAACCGGCCGTAAACTGCGAGAACAATGTCGAGCCGATGCCGATGATGACGGCGAGCACCAGCACCTTGATGCCGGAGGAGACGACATTGCCAAGAACGCGCTCGGCCATGAAGGCGGTCTTGCCGAACAGGCCGAAGGGAATGAGGACAAAGCCCGCCAGAGTAGTCAGCTTGAACTCGATCAGCGTGACGAAGAGCTGCACGGCGAGAATGAAGAAGGCGAGCAGTACCAGCGCCCAGGCGAACATCAGGCAGGCGATCTGGATGAAGTTCTCGAAGAACGACCAATAGTCCATCATGTCCGAGATGGATTCGAGCAGCGGGCGACCGGCATCGAGGCCGGTCTGCGCCACCTTGCCGGGCCGCAGCAGATCGGCGGCGGAAAAGCTGGTGCCCGAACCTTTCAGGCCAAGACCTGCGAAGCTGTCGAAGATGATCTGGGCGAGATTGTTCCAGTTGCCGATCAGGTATGCGAAGACACCGACAAAGAGCGTCTTCTTGACGAGGCGTGCAATGATGTCGTCATCGGCGCCCCAGGACCAGAACAGTGCCGCGAGCGTTACGTCGATGACGATCAGCGTGGTGGCAATGAAGGCGACCTCGCCACCGAGCAGGCCGAAGCCGCTGTCGATATAGCTGGTGAAAACACCCAGAAAGTTGTCGATGACGCCGGTGCCGCCCATGGTTCACTGTCCCCCGTTCTGATGCGGAGCGGCGGGCACCGGCGTCCGGCCGAGGAACCGGTCGCGGTTCTCGGCCCAGGTGGCGAGGCAGCCGGGATCGTTCACGGCGGCCTCGCCTAACTGCTGGCAGTGGCGCAGGCTCTGGCGCAGCGGATCGGCAGGCGCCTGAAGCGCCGGCACCGCACGGGGCTGTGCTGGTTCGTCCTGGCGTGTCATTTCGATCACCGTCGCGGTGATGGCGATGGCCACGAATATGATCGCGCCCAGCCGGGCCAGCATCTTGCCGTCCATGTCGCGCCCCTCCTGTCCGGTCAGTTGTTGCCGTTGCCGAACATCCGGGCATTGCCGGGTTGATAGCCCGATCCCGGCGTCAGAAAGCGCTCGCGCTGGATGCGGCCCTGTTCGGCGGCGGTGGCGCGTTCGGCTTCGATCAGGGCTTCGGAGCGACCATTGGCGGACATCAGCGCGATCAGGTCGGAAAGCTGCTGCGACTGGAGCGCGAGAAGCTGATTACCCGCCTGCGTCGCCTGCAACGCGCCGGTCGCGTTCTGGCTCTGCCCGACCAGAGCGGACATCTCGGCGCGGTTGGTGTCGATATTTCCGACGACACCAGCCTGCACGCGCATGGCGTCCTGCAAGCCGCCGACAGTATTTTGCCAGCGGGACCGCGCATCGGCGACGAGCTGGGCGTCGGTCGCGGACAGCGAAACCTTGCCGTATTTCTGTTGGAACATCTGATCGACGTTCTGCACGTCGAAGGCAATGTTCTGCGCCTGGGCCAGAAGTTGCTGCGTACGCTGGACGTTCTGCTGCAAAGTCTGAAGCGAGGAATATGGCAGACTGGCGAGATTCTTAGCCTGATTGATGAGCATCTGCGCTTCATTCTGAAGCGAGGTAATCTGGTGGTTGATCTGCTCCAGCGTGCGGGCGGCGGTCAGAAGGTTCTGCGCATAGTTGGTCGGATCATAGACGATGCGACCGAAGCCAAAAGCGTGAGCGGGGCTTGCCAGCATGGGCGACAGTGCAACAGGCATGGCGAGCGTCAGCGCCAGCACGGATGCACTGACATATCGGGAAACGGGGATACGGATCATGGCAGGGTCTCCTTTTCTTGGCTGTCATCTGGATGGATTTGATCTGGCGCGACCGACCGAGCGGGCTCTGTCCGTTCGACAGAATTGGTAAGGTTCGGGATCAGATCGACGGCCCATTCGACGCCGCGATCGCGCAGCCAGGCCGCGAGAAAACCGTCCTGCCCATGCTCGGCAACGAGTTCGGCGATACGGGTCTGATCGGATTTGGATGATGCGGCGCAGAGCGCGAGGCCGACTTCGGAAAGGCCAAGCTCGAACAGGCGATTGCCGCGCCGCGATTGGCAGTAATAGTCCCGCTTGGGCGTGGCCCGCGCGAGGATCTCGATTTGCCGGTCATTGAGGCCGAAGCGGCGGTAGATTGCCGTGATCTGCGGCTCGATGGCGCGTTCGTTCGGCAGCAGCAGCCGCGTCGGGCAACTTTCGATGATGGCAGGCGCGATATTGCTGCCATCGATGTCTGAAAGTGACTGCGTGGCGAAAATGACGGAAGCGTTCTTCTTCCTGAGCGTCTTCAGCCATTCGCGGAGCTGATTGGCGAACCCCTCATCATCGAGCGCCAGCCAGCCTTCATCGATGATCAGCAGCGTTGGCCGCCCGTCGAGCCGGTCGCCGATCCGATGAAACAGATAGGACAGGACGGCAGGCGCAGCCCCAGTGCCGACCAGCCCCTCGATCTCGAAGGCCTGTACATCGGCTGATCCGAGATGTTCGGCCTCGGCGTCGAGCAACCGGCCATAGGCGCCGCCAATGCAGTAAGGGCGCAATGCCTGTTTCAGATCGTTGGATTGCAGCAGCACGGCAAGGCCGGTGATGGTCCGTTCCCCCGCCGGGGCGGATGCCAGCGATGTCAGCGCCGTCCAGATGTGCTCCTTCACCTCCGGCGTGATGGTCATGCCTTCACGCATCAGGATCGCGGCGATCCAGTCAGCGGCCCATGACCGTTCATAGGCATCATCGATCCGCGCCAGCGGTTGCAGGGAAACGGACGCCTCGTCCCCTTCGGTCAACCCACCGCCCAGATCGTGCCAGTCGCCGCCCATGGCGAGCGCAGATGCCCTGATCGAGCCGCCGAAATCGAAAGCGAAGATCTGGCTGCGTTCATAGCGGCGAAATTGCAGGGCCATCAGCGCCAGCAGCACAGACTTGCCCGCGCCAGTCGGGCCGACGACAAGCGTATGGCCGACATCGCCGACATGAAGGGAAAGCCGGAACGGCGTCGAACCCTCGGTCTTGCCGTACAGCAAGGGGGGCGCTCCGAGATGTTCGTTCCGTTCCGGCCCCGCCCACACGGCCGATAGCGGGATCATGTGGGCAAGGTTAAGCGTCGAGACCGGCGGCTGCCGGACATTGGCATAGGCATGTCCGGGGATCGAGCCGAGCCAGGCATCGACGGCATTGACGGTTTCCGGCATGGCCGTGAAATCGCGGCCCTGAATGATCTTTTCGACCAGCCGCAGCTTCTCGTCGGCGATGCGCGGATCGGCATCCCATACGGTGACGGTGGCCGTGACATAGGCCATGCCTGCCATGTCGGCCCCAAGTTCCTGCAAGGCCATGTCGGCATCGAGCGCCTTGTTCGACGCATCGGTGTCCACAAGCACCGATTGCTCGTTGGTCATCACCTCCTTCAGGATCGCGGCGATGCTCTTGCGCTTGGCGAACCACTGGCGACGGATCTTGGTCAGCAACTTCGTTGCGTCGGTCTTGTCCATCAGGATGGCGCGGGTGGACCAGCGATAGGGAAAAGCCAGCCGGTTCATCTCGTCAAGCAGGCCGGGCGTCGTCGCGGTCGGGAAGCCTGTGATCGTCAGGATGCGCAGATGCGACAAGCCCAAGCGCGGCTCCAGCCCGCCGGTCAGCGGCTGATCGGCCAGCAGCGCGTCGAGGTGCATCGGCACCTCGGGCACGCGCACGCGATGGCGGTTCGTGGATATCGTGGAATGGAGATAGGTCAGCGTGCCGGCATCATCGATCCAGCGGCATTCCGGCATGAAGCCGTCGAGCAGCGCCAGCACCCGGTCGGTGCGGTCAATGAAGCCGCGCATCAGCTCCCATGGATTGACGCCAGATTGCTCACGGCCCTCATAGAGCCAGGTCTCGGCGCGGGCCGCATCTTCGGCGGGTGGTAGCCAGAGGAAGGTCAGGAAATAGCCTGACACGAAATGCGTGCCCGCTTCCTCGAAGGCAGCTTTGCGCTCGGCATCGACCAGAGCGGAGGCCGGATCAGGAAATTGACTGTCGGGATAGGTCGCGGCTTCGCTTCGTTGTGCCTCAACAAAGATCGACCAGCCGGAGCCGAGGCGGCGCACGGCGTTGTTGATGCGTCCGACGACCGCGACCAGTTCGGCGGCGACAGCGGAATCCAGATCCGGCCCGCGAAACTTCGCAGTCCTCTGGAAACTGCCGTCCTTGTTCAGTACGACGCCCGAGCCAACCAGCGCGGCCCAGGGCAAGAAATCCGCGAGGCGGGTGGCGGTACGGCGATATTCGGTGAGGTTCATCATGGCCGCGCCCTCACACCGACAGATGACCGGGGATGCGCAGATGCCTACGCCCGACCTCGACGAAGAGCGGATCGCGTTTGGCAGCCCATACCGCGAGGAAATGACCGACTGCCCAGATGGCGATGCCAACCAGCCAGAGACGGAGGCCGAGGCCGACGGCGCCGGCCAGCGTGCCGTTGACGATGGCAATCGAACGCGGTGCGCCGCCGAGCAGGATATGCTCGGTCAGCGCCCGGTGAACCGGGATGGAGAAGCCCGGCACCGCATCGAGCTGTTCAAACCCGCCCGCCATCAGATGAGCGCCCCGCCGCCGAACGAGAAGAACGACAGGAAGAAGCTCGACGCCGCAAACGCGATGCTGAGGCCGAAGACGATCTGGATCAGCCGGCGGAAGCCGCCCGACGTGTCGCCGAAGGCGAGCGCCAGGCCGGTGGCAATGATGACGATGACGGCGATGATCTTGGCGACCGGCCCCTCGATCGACTGGAGGATCGATTGAAGCGGCGCCTCCCAGGGCATGGAAGAGCCGGATGCGTGTGCGGCGGGCGCCAGCATCAGGCTGATGGAAACAGTTGCGGCGGCGGTTGCCATGATGCGGCAGCCGCGCGAAATCGTGCGGATCATGAAGGGTTTCCTTTCGGGGTGGTGGCCAAAGTAATGGGATGCGTGATTGCGTAGTCACCGTCCGGCCCCAGCCCATCGACGCGGGCGAGTTCGACCAGGCGGCGGGACGATCCACGTCCGGCAAGAACGGCGACAAGGTCGATGGTTTCGGCGATCAGGGCGCGCGGGACGGTGATGACGGCTTCCTGGATGAGCTGTTCGAGGCGTCGCAGCGCGCCAATACCGGAACCGGCATGGATGGTGCCGATCCCGCCCGGATGGCCTGTGCCCCATGCTTTAAGGAGATCGAGGGCTTCGGAGCCGCGCACCTCCCCGACCGGGATGCGATCAGGACGCAGGCGCAGCGAGGAGCGCACCAGATCGGAGAGCGTCGCCACGCCATCCTTGGTGCGCATGGCGACGAGATTAGGCGCGGCGCATTGCAGTTCGCGCGTGTCTTCAATGATCACGACGCGGTCCGAAGTCTTGGCGACTTCTGCCAGCAGCGCGTTGGTCAGCGTGGTTTTTCCGGTCGAGGTGCCGCCCGCGACAAGGATATTGGCGCGCGTGGCGACGTTCAGGCGCAGCACCTCGGCCTGAGCACTGGTCATGATCCCAGCGTTTACATAGTCGTCGAGCGTGAACACCGCGACGGCAGGCTTGCGTATGGCGAAAGCGGGTGCTGCGACTACCGGCGGCAGCAGACCCTCGAACCGTTCGCCGGTCTCGGGCAGTTCAGCCGACACACGCGGATTGCAGGCATGAACCTCGGCGCCGACATGATGGGCGACCAGCCTGACGATCCGCTCGCCATCGGCAGCCGACAGCCTCTCCCCCGTATCGGCCAGCCCTTCGGAGAGCCGATCCACCCAGATGCGGCCATCGGGATTCAGCATCACCTCGACCACAGCTGGATCTTCCAGAAGCCGGGCAATCGATACCCCGAGCGCGGTGCGCAGCATCCGCGCACCACGCGCAACCGTCTCGGGTTTCTGATGTGATGTGGTCATAGCGGCCCCGTTCATGGCGGGACGCGCAAAAGACGGACCCCGGATTGGGGTCGATTAAAAGAACCTGATTTAGGGCCGTTTCAACAGATGTTTACGCGCGTGCGGGGATCGGCGGCTGACGGCGGCAGATCGGATAGATCGAATTTTCAGGGCCGATTTCCATCGGCTTCAGACTGGCCTTGCGACGAAAGATCGTGAAGCGAATTCATATCCCGCGACAACTCTCTCAGGAACCTGTCTCCGGAAGCCAGGCGCTTGCCGAGTGTCTGCATGAAGCCTTCGAAGCGCTCGTTGCCCTTGATACGTGCCGACTGTTTCGCGCTGTCTGACAGCGGCGGCGTCATAGTGAGCCAGAATTGCACGAACAGCGAAAGCGTCTCGCCGAGGATGGCGATATCTTCGTCCAGCATGTCGAACTGGCGGCCAAGCTTGTCCAGGCGTCGCGACATTGCGGCTTCCAGCCGTTCGGTCGTGTCACCGGACAGGAAGGATGCGACCGCCGCCTCGATCACTGCGGATTTTGAAACATTGCGACGCAGCGCCAGACCCTCGACCTGCTTCAGCAGATCCGGGGAGAAGTAGACATTCATGCGGGTGCGACTCGTCATGCCTGTCTTCCTTCTCAAAGCTCGATGCCGTCATTTGGGTCGAGTGACGCCTGCCGCGCGACCATGCGCATCCGCTGACGCATGGCACGGGCCTTGGCTGCATCGACGTCGGGCTCATCATCGAGAAAGTCGAACTCCTGCGATGGCGGCGGCGGTGGCGGGATGATTTCCTCATGCTCGGGAAGCTCCGGCTCGCGACGGATACCGGCATTGGCAGGATCGCCGTCGGACGTGTTCGACGCGGGTCCGTGGCCAACCGTGGGCGTAACAACACGGCTCGTCCAGTCGTCTAGTGCCGATGTTTCCATCTTCACCGACTGCTTGCGTAGATCGGGCGGCGGCAGCACCCGTTCCTGAAGCCGCGCATCGGCATAATAGCGCGCCTTGGCGGCGCGGATGGGCGGCACACCCGCTACCATGACGATCTCGTCGGTTGGCGGAAGCTGCATGATTTCGCCGGGCGTCAGCAATGGCCGCGCCGTTTCCTGCCGCGACACCATGAGGTGCCCCAGCCATGGCGCGAGGCGATGGCCCGCATAGTTGGTGGAATCGCGCATTTCCGTGGCCGTGCCGAGCGCATCACTGATCCGTTTGGCGGTACGTTCATCATTGGTAGCAAAGGCGACACGCACATGGCAGTTGTCGAGAATGGCGTTGTTCTGCCCATAGGCGCGCTCGATCTGGTTGAGCGACTGCGCGATCAGGAACGCTTTGAGGCCATAACCGGCCATGAAGGCGAGCGCCGATTCAAAGAAGTCCAACCGCCCGAGCGCGGGGAACTCGTCCAGCATCAACAGCAGGCGATGGCGCTTGCCGGAGGTTTCCAGCTCCTCGGTCAGCCGCCGCCCGACCTGATTGAGGATGAGGCGGATCAGCGGTTTTGTGCGATTGATGTCCGATGGCGGTACGACGAGGTAGAGGCTGACGGGTTCTTTTGCTCCGACCAGATCAGCAATGCGCCAGTCGCAGCGGGCCGTCACGCGGGCCACGACCGGATCTCGGTAGAGGCCGAGAAAGGACATCGCCGTGGACAGCACGCCGGAGCGTTCGTTCTCGGATTTGTTCAGCAGCTCGCGTGCCGACGAAGCGATGACGGGATGCACACCGGCTTCGCCCAGATGCGGCGTGTCCATCATGGCGCGCAAGGTTGCCTCGACCGGACGGCGGGGATCGGACAGAAAACTCGCGACGCCGCCGAGCGTCTTTTCCTTCTCGGCGTAAAGGACATGCAGGATCGCGCCGACCAGCAACGAATGGCTGGTCTTTTCCCAGTGGTTGCGCTTGTCGAGACTGCCCTCGGGATCGACCAGAATATCCGCGATGTTCTGAACATCGCGGACTTCCCACTCCCCCTGACGGACTTCCAGCAGCGGGTTGTAAGCTGCGGAATGCACATTGGTCGGATCGAACAGCAGGACGCGGCCGTGATGGGACCGGAAGCCGGCCGTCAGATTCCAGTTCTCACCCTTGATGTCGTGCACGATGCAACTTCCCGGCCAGGTCAGCAGCGTCGGCACAACGAGGCCGACGCCTTTGCCTGATCGGGTGGGCGCGAAACAAAGGACATGCTCGGGGCCGTCGTGCCGGAGATAGTCCTTGCTGTGCCTGCCAAGGACCACGCCATCGGGACCGAGCAGTCCGGCAGCATGGATTTCCGTGTCCTCGGCCCATCGCGCCGAACCGTAGGTGGCGACGTTGCGCGCCTCGCGCGCCCGGATGATCGACATGAAAAAAGCGGCGGCGATAGCGAACAACGCCCCGGACGTGGCGATGAACGCGCCCTCGGTGAAAATACCGGGCGCATAGGCGTCATAGGAAAACCACCACCAGAAGAAGGCCGGAGGATAATAGACCGGCCATCCGGCAACATCGAACCATGGATTGCCGAGCTGGGGCTGAAAGCCAAGGCGGAAGGCCACCCATTGTGTCGAAGTCCAGACCATCACCAGGACAATGATGAATACGACAATGATCTGGCCCCAGAGTATTCGGCCACCACGCATACAGGCTCCAGTCGGCAAGAGAGTCGGAGCCGATCAAAGAATAGACGTTTTCGAAAGCGGCAACAGGAAAAGCAGGGGTGCCGTGTTGCCGGATACTATCGGCGGCACATCGGACAGGCCCTTTCAGATGCCGATGTCGACAGAACAATTTGCGAGGTGCCAGAACGGCAAAGGCTCAAATCCCGAGCCCTCGTGTTCGCCCCATTTGCCACGATACCGATCCACCCTGCACGATGCCCGCAACCTCGCGGCCGAGCTGGCGGTCGATCACTGGCCGCCATGGGACAAGAGTGAACTCGTGGCTCTTTTCGACAATGGCGAACTTGCCGCTCGATAGATGTGCGGTCCCGGTGAACTTGCCGCTGATATTTTCGCCATCGGCAGCCGCCCGGAACGGCAAGCCTTTGCTGCTGGCCATTTCCGCACCGACGCGGGCCACTTCCCTTTCTCGCAGATTGGCGAGCAGGTTGCGCCGATAGAGGATGCGTCCATTCTGCTGCCGCGTGGCATCGCCCTGTGCGATATGGTGTTCACGCCGCTGGTCCATAGCCTCGCGCACCTGCTGGCCGAACCCTGCCGGGGTAAGGTCAGAGGCGTCCGGTGTGACCAATCGCCGGTCCAACCAGGTCGCGCCATCGGCGCCGATCTGCTTTTCCAGATCGAAGGTCGAGACGACACGGATGCTGGCTTGCCGGTTGCGACCGGCATCATGGGCGGTGGCGCGGCTCTCGAAGTCTTCGGGGATGCGCCACTGGTCGGCGTCGATCCGCTCGGCAATCCCGGCCCGGCGTAGCGACTCCAATCGCCGGACATGGGCATCGACATAGCCCTCATAATCACCACCCGGCACACGTCCCTCGAACTTCGCCTGTTCGAGGTGGCGGCTCGGTCGGTAGATACCATTTTCCGAGATCGCAGCGATGGTGCGATCAGAGGGACGTTGTGCTGTATCGGCGGGACCGACTTCCACGATGCTGCCGATCCGGGCATCTTCGACGTGGGCCGGATCGTTTCCGGGAAGATGGTGCGTGCGCCCATCGATCCCGTCGACCACGAGGGTCAGCTTTTCACCCATCTCATCGGTCAGATATTTGTCCACGACGCGGCCGGTGATGGGTGCCGCCGGTGCGGCATCGTGAAGCTGGAAGGTCATCGGATCACGTTCCTGCCCATCGGCCTTCAGCGCCTTGTGCATGTTGCGGATGATGTCGCCGCGCTCACCGAGTTCACGCAGCGCCGGTTCCATCTTCGCGCCAAGCTCCCAGACGCCGGGTGCATGTTCCGTGGCTAGCCCCATCTTTTCCAGTTTGGCGAGACGGCGCAGGCGAAGCGTGCGGTTGAACTGGCGGCGCGTGTCGTCGGGATCATGGCGCAGATCGAGGATCCGTTCATCGGCCTCTTCGGTCATTGCCCGGTCGATCCGGGTGAAGCGGTCCTGGTCGATTTCGGCAGTCAACTTGCGGCTCTGCTCGATCTCGGTGGCGGGTCCAAGTTCCAGCGTGACCAGTTCGCTGGCCCGCTCACGAATACCATTTGCGAGATAGTCGCCATTGATGACCAGGTTCTCGCCCAGATCGTCCTTGCCCCGAACGATGATATGGGCATGGGGATGGCCGGTATTGTGGTGATTGACCGCCACCCAATCGAGTTTCGTGCCAAGGTCGGCCTCGATGCGGCTCATCAGGTCGCGGGTGTGTTCGGTGAGGTCGGAAAGATCGGCGGCATCTTCCGGCGAGACGATGAAGCGGAACTGGTGGCGATCATCCTTGCCGCGGTCAAGAAACGCATCTCCATCGGCGCGGTCCTCGTTCGCCGAATAAAGCTGGCCGCGCTCGCCATCACGCGATGTCCCGTCTCGCTGGATATAGCGCAGATGGGCAGCCCCTTTGCCATTCTTTCCCGCGCCTTGGACATAACGGGTTTTGACGACGACGCGGCGCGCTCCGGCCGCACTGTGACGCCAGCCGCCCGACAGGGTTCGGGCACGGACAAAGGCCGCACCACGACCACGCTTGACGCCCGGACGTTTGCCAGCCTGCGACGCCTTCCCGCTCTTTCTGGCAGAACCAGATGAAGACGACGAGGATGTCCGTGATGCGAATGAAGATGATCTGCCGGGGCTGTTGCTATGCTGACGCGCCAGCTTCTTCGCCTGCGTCAGAAAGCTCTTCGCCTTGCCCGCCTTAGGCACGTCCGACCTGATGCGGCCAGGCTTCGGGCGAAAGCGGTTCTCGTCGTCGGCGCTCATGAGCGCATCCCATGCCGTGTAGGCACGCAAACGACATATATTCGGCTATAGTGCCGGTCAAAACCCAGCGAAGCTAAGGCTCTGCGCCAAATCGCGGCACGCGAAACCCAAAAACATGGTGCCGTGCGCCGCGTCCCAAAACAGTGTGCAGACAAGGGCTTGCCCAGAAACCGCCCCGACAGGGTGCCGGTTTCCTTTATCTTGCCCTCCGCCTTTCCTTCCCTTTTTGCCCTTCCTGCCGGGAATGCTGCCAGGCGCCCCCAAGCCTGACTGCACACCGGAAATGAACCGAACGAGCGCGAAAACGCCATGCTCATGGCTTGTCGCCATCGCCCGCAAGGGCCACGAATATGCCGCTGTCCTGCGGTTCCTGAACGGCGGGATCGCGCAGAGAAACGGTTGCGTGGATGTCGCCCGACGGCTGATTTGCCGCCGCTGAAATGCCGCCGGATTGCGCAACGAAGAGCGGGGCTTCGCGCCAATCCGGTGGTGGTGGCGGCACGATTGTCGGCACATCGGGCGCAGTCGCATGCCCAAGAAGCGGCGCGAGCGTGGCGACATAGGCGCGCGTTTCTGCGGGCAAAGTGCGGCCCGTCGCCAGATGCTCGTCATAGCGACCGGGACCGGCATTGTAGGCGGCAAGCATGGCCGCAACATTGCCGTAGCGGTTCCACATCTCGCGCAGATACGCCGTGCCTGCGAGGATGTTATCGCGCGGATCGTAAGGGTCACGCCCGAGACCATGGCGGCGGCGCAGGCCCGCCCAGGTATCGGGCATGATCTGCATCAGTCCCATCGCGCCCGCCGAGGAAATTGCGCGCACATCGCCCGCACTCTCCACACGCAGCACGGCCCGAATCCAGTGCTCTGGAATGCCGAAACGCTGTGACGCCTCGGCAATGAACGCAGCATGGGGATGAGCGGTGACAGGCGCAGGTTGCAGCGTGACCTGCGCCATGGCCGGCATCGAGCCGCTGCCAGTCGACAGCAGGGCCGTGAAGAGAAGAAAGGTGCGGGATCGCATGATCTCAGTCGCGATCTTCGCGGGGCCGCGGGCGGCTCCAGTGCAGCGACCATGACGAGCCTGCATCGTCGTCGCGGAACAGGTTGGCGCGGATCGGCTGCGGCAAGGCCGGATCGTCGAGCAGCACCGAGAGATATTCGCCAGCCTTTTCGCCGGTGCGTTTCCATGCAGCACCGACCTCGGGACCGTCATGCTCAATGTAATGGACGCGATAGTCCGGCGCATTCTCCGCATCGGAATGTTCAGCGGGCACGATGACGAGATCGCGCTTCATGGTGAGCGTAACGAGCTGACCGGCGAAGCCGGATGCGTCACGCGCAAATTGACCGATCTGTGGCATGGTATGTCTCCTGTGTTGGTGGGTTTGGCGTGGGTTCAATGCGTGACCGCCCGCCATTCGTAGCGGCCATCGCCTTCCTCATCGGTCCAGAGCGGAAGCGCCCGGCCGATGACGGAACTGGCGGGAACAGGTCCGAAGTAACGGCCGTCGAGGCTGTCCCGGATTTCCCAATTCATGAGGAAGAGTTCGCCGTCGCGGATGATGCGGCAGCCCTGCCAGACCGGCAGATCGCGTCCCATGCGGTCGCGCTCCAGTGCATCGCCCATCTCGACGTTATCGACGGTGATCGTCGCACCGCTGCGGCAGACGCGCTGTCCCGGCAAGCCGAGGACGCGTTTCAGCAGCGGCACGTCCCGCCCGATATAGCCGCGCTCGACCATGAACCGCTCCAGCGGTTCGGGCGGCGCGATGACGACGAGTTCAGGAGCTTCGACCACATCGGCAGGCACAACTGTGTAGAAGCCGATGGGCGCGCTGGCGGTCGCATTCCAGATCAGCCGGGCTGGCAGATCGGCGACAGCCGTGACGACAAGCGTGCCAACGGCTATCATTGTCACGGCGAGGATATGACGGCGGCTCATGGTGCAATCCTCCGGCGGCTGACCCATGCGGCATGGCGCTCCGGGGTGTAGGGATTGGGTTCCTGGCCGGCACTCAAACGGTTGTGGACGTGCCGCCAATGATCCGGCGCAACATCGGCCGGATCGACGCCAAGCGCGTCCACGGCATCAATCAGGGCCAGCCCCCGCTGGACTTGTCGCCAGCCGTCGATACGCAGCAGGATCTCGCCGCCAGGACGAACGAAGGGCACGGTCTGGAACGGCTCGCCACGCCCGACAGCGCGCAGGATGTCGAGCCGCGAAACGATGGTGCCGTAATCGTTGGAGGCCCAACGGACGAAGGCGAAGATGCTTTCGGGCGCAAAACCGATCGAACTGCGGCGGCGGTCGATGATCTGCTCAAAGCTCTTGCGGCCAAAGCGTATCCAGCGCTCGACCTTCTTCTTCTGGAAGGTCAGTTCAACCAATGTGGTGAACGGTGCAGGCCCGTCCGCCTGCGGATGTTCATGCGCAGCGCGCACGGTTTTGCCGGTCATGGCTGATCTCCTTCGATGGGTGGAAACTCGCGGACCAGCAGCTCGCGCAGCATCGCGGCGACGGTGACGCCACGCCGGAAAGCGGCAACCTTGATGCGCCCGCGCAGTTCGGGCGCGATGTCGATGGTCAGGCGGGCGGTGAACGCCTCCGTCGCCGACTTGCCGGTTGTCGGCGCTTCGGCAGCTCTGACCCAGCTATCGGGATTGCCCGGACGCGATGCGAAGCCGGATTTGACGGGCGGACGGGTCATGGCACGATCCTCCCGATACCCAGGCCATCGATCTCGGCCACCAGCGCTGTGACTTCCCGTGCGGCCCGTTCGCCGCCATCGGTCTCCGATACCAGCCGTCCGGTCTGTGCGGTTTCGGCGAAGGCGACACGCTGGCCGACCGTCGTGGCCAGCAAGGGCGGATCATGTTCGGCCAGTGTCTTTGCCGTTTCGCGGGCGATGACGGTGCGCGCACCGCATCGGTTCAGCAGAAAACGGGCGGCCAGTTCAGGGCGATAGATGCGTGCTTCGTTCAGAAGCGCCAGCATCTCGGCCGAGGCCCAGCCGTCGAAAGGAGATGGCTGCACCGGGATCAGCACCAGATCGGCTGCAAGCAGCGCTGATCGCATCAGACCGGCGACACGAGGCGGACCATCAATGACGACATGATCGGCGTCACGCGCCAGTTCCGGCGCTTCCCTATGCAGGGTATCGCGGGCAAGGCCGATGACGGTGAACAGCCTTGACAGCCCTTCATGGCCACGCCGCTGCGACCAATCGAGTGCGGAGCCTTGCGGATCGGCGTCGATCAGGATGACGCGTTTGCCGCACGCCGCCCAGGCACCGGCGAGATGCAGCGCCAACGTGGTCTTTCCGACGCCACCTTTCTGGTTGAGGAGCGCGATGATCATCGCCGTCCCCCCGGCTTGCCAAGAGGAAGTTCAGGCGTGTTTGTTGACGTGAGCGATCCCTGCTTTGGATGTGTCAACTTGCCTTTGCGGGCACCCGATTTCAGGGCCGCGCCAGCCTTCGCGATGAGCTTTTCCACATCGCGCCGTCGCTCTTCAAAGTTAGATTCTGTGTTAGACTCTAAGTTAAGGGCGCAATTTTCGTTTTTATTACCGAAGGATAGGAGGTGTTTGGGTTCCCGATAGCACGAGCCTGCGGTTCCTGATGGCACGATAGTCCGGGTTCCCGATAGCACGAGGCTATCCACAGGTTTTCCACAGGCCGGGACAGGCTCGAAAGCGAGCAGCATCCGGCCGCCGGTTTCGACCTTGGCGAACAGGGTGTAGCCGGGCAGCGGTTGGCGGCGGATAATGTCGCGCAGCTCGAAGGCGAAGCGCTTGAACGGCGAGAGACTGCCCGATTTCTGGTGCAGGTGACGGAAGTCGAACCGCCAACCGTTTCTTTGCCGCCCACCATGCTTGCGCACCAGGCGATAGAGCCAGCGATCCAGCCCGCCGGTCAGATTGAAATAGGCCCGGTCGATGGTGAGGATCAGGGCGTCATCCAGAACCGCACTGTAGAACCAGTCGGGCACGATCATCTCGATGCCGTCCGGGCGGCCGTTGGCATCGGTCCGCTCATGCCATTCGTTGATCCACGAAAAGCGATGGCGTCGTCCGTTGGCGCGCTGGCGGATCGAGGTCGCAACCGTGGTCGATTGCAGGCGGTCCAGCGCCGCTTTCAGACGCTGATAGTCCCTCAGGGAGGTTCCGCGCCCCGTGAACGTCAGGATCTCATAGGGCGTTGCCGCCATCAGGCGCGACGTGCGCAGACCGGCGTCCCGCGCTTCAACAATCTGACTGGCCGCCCAGATCAGAATATCGGCATCCCAGATCGTCGCCATACCGTGATCGGGAACAGCTTCGACACGGATCGAGACGTCACCCAGGGCAAAGTCAATCGGGCGGATACGGTGCGATTTGGAAAGGGAAAAGAAAGGATAGGCCATGAGATCCTGCGCGTCTCGTGGAGCGAATTCACCGGGAAGCGCCCGAAACAGATCGAGTTGTCCGCGTTCCGAGGCGGATGGATGCGGGGGAGCCATCAGGGGGTGACAACCACGTTCAGCGCGTGATGCGCTTGGGCGAGGTGAATGCGGTCGGCGACAGAGGTTTCGCCGGGAGAACCTGTCCGCGTGGGTCCGACGTGGAGGTGACCGATCCGCGCGCAACCCAGGCAGCGAGATCCTCGACCGAGTAGACAACGCGGCCGCCGAGCTTGTGATAGGCAGGTCCGGTTCCGTAGGTTCTGTGCTTTTCCAGTGTACGCGCGGACAGGCTGAGGAAATCGGCGGCTTCCTTGGTGCGCAGGTAGCGTGGCGGCAAGGCGGCGAGATCAGGTCGCATGGGGTGGCCTCCGTGGTTGTGCAGGATGCCGCTGACGATCAACGGCATGACAAGCGCACGGTGGCGAAGGCGCGGCGGCATGGGGGATGAGGAAGATCGAAGGGGTAAAATCCTCACCCTCGATCAGGCGTCAGAGTCAGGGTTTGCGACGATGGCGCAAAAGATCCTGATAACCGCCGTCGATCAGCGCGGC
Organism: Sphingopyxis indica; assembly: GCF_032879645.1. Lineage (NCBI taxonomy): Bacteria > Pseudomonadati > Pseudomonadota > Alphaproteobacteria > Sphingomonadales > Sphingopyxidaceae > Sphingopyxis > Sphingopyxis indica. The sequence goes on along the minus strand of NZ_CP076395.1, from coordinate 382,730 downwards.
GGCAGATCGGACAAGGGCGATGACAGAGGCGCGCAAAGCCGATGTCTTCCACGGTTCGGCCCGAACGCGCGCCTCTCCGTAGATGGCGATGGCAATCTCACGATACGTTGCCTGGTTGGCGTTTCCGTCGGCGGCTTGCATCATCAGGCGGAACCGCCGGCGCTGATACGGCGTCATCCTGGGGTCGCGGCGCGCGGGTTTCCCGGCCAGCATGTGCCAGAGCCTGAGAATGGCTTCGAGCCGATCCGGCAGATTTTCGTCAAGGGGCAGGATGAGCGCCGGTTGCGAATTGGCATCGGTATCGGCGAGGATCAGATATTGAACGCCGTCTCTGGCGTCACAGACACCATATGTCCCCTCTGGTCCGCAGATGGCATCAGCAAGATCGACCGATAAGGCGGACGGAGAAGGCGGAAGAAAACCGGGCGCTGCCCCGAACAGCAGCATGTCCGGATTGGCAACAGGCGACCAGATGACCGGTTGGTCGAGCGCGGAAAAGCCGGGGTCTGCCGGGAAATCGCAACCCCCAGCGATTTTGGACGTCATCGGCAAAGGGAAGATGCCCGGCGCCTTGCGCTACAAGATCATCGAAACTGGCCTGATAGGAGGCGTTACGGCGCAGGCATTCCCAGGCGACGCCCTCAACGGGCAGCGCATCGTAGAATTCATACTGCTCCTGGTCTCGCCAGCGGGATGTATCCGGCTTCATTGCTCCGCTCCTGGTTGAAACTGCACAGGTGGAGCGTGAAAGAATTGCGGCGCATCTACCGAGATGGAAGCCGGGACAAAGACATGGGGTGATGCTCTGAGGGCATCACTGGTGCGATGGCGCCGAGGTCAGGTCCGATCTGTCGGACGGCGGAGCAACTGGCGATAGCCGCTCTGTGTCATCCAGCGCGCGCGGGCCAGATGGCTGTCATGGACCTGCCGGGCGCGCACTGGTTCCAGGGCGGGGTCGATACCGAACAGAATGTTGACGGCTTCGGTCCATTCCGCACCATCGGCGTCAGCATCAAGCAGCCGCATGTAGAGTTTGACGTGCGCGCGATCATATTCGGTCAGCTCGTCGGCGACAGGCGCGATGTCGTCAAAGGGGACGACTGCGAATGTCATGTCGAGGGCCGCCGCAGGGCGCAGGCCGCCGCAGCGGATTGATGATGTCGCCGGCGCCGGTCAGGCGTCACGGATCTCTCGGTATCTCTTCTCGTCTTGGTCATGAACCAGCAATACTCCTTGCCCGCGATCCGTGGACAGGAGAACAATCCCTGCTGCTTCAAGCGCCCGGCGCACCTGATCCCGCGTTGTCTCATACACCTCGAGCCGGTTCTCGGACTCGAGGCGCTTCAGGGCAGTCAGCGATATTCGGGCCTTGTCAGCAAGCGTCTCCTGCGTCCAACCCAGCAACGCGCGTGCGGCCCGCGACTGTCGAGCGGTGATCATGCATGATCACCTCCCATCGCGACCGGCGCGCATTCCAGAACTACGGCTATTTTAGTCGCCTTCGCCCGATACGCCATACGAATTCGTCGAATCTGGCCAGGGCGTCATTTGCACGGCTGAGCATGCAGCCCGACTGATTCGCCCGTATGCCGCAATTGCAGCACTTGTGCTGGCCGTAGTGCCGACCAGCGCAAGATGATCCCCAAACGCTCCACGGGAAATAATCGTGATATGTTTGGAGATCATTTTCTTTGCGTTTTGCGCTGGATATGATACCCATCCAGATCAGTGCAGCAAAAATGATCCGTAAAGGCATCACATGAAGGCGGAAGAAGAAACACTGAGGCTGATCGGCGACCATTTTCGCCGCGCGCGTATTGCAGCGGGGTTGACCCAGGAGCAGGTGGCCGATCTTGCGGGCATTTCGCGCCCGCGCTACCGCGACATCGAGACGGGGGCGGCGGCTGCGCGCACCACGACATTGATCAACATTGCCAGGGCGCTTGGGCTGGAAATGATGCTGGTCCCGCAGGCAATCGTGCCCGCCATCGAGGCGCTTTTGCGCCCCGAGGCCGAGGATGATCATCCGGCCTTCAGCCCGCAACCGGAGAGCGACGATGACAGCCGTCCGTACCGCTGAGACCATCACCGCACTGGACGTGTTCCTGAACAGTGCGAAGGTTGGCACGATCGTCAGGACGCCGGGTGATTTCAACGCCTTCAGCCTTGATCCGGCCTATCGCGCGACCGGCGGCATCCCGGTTCTGAGCCTGTCCCTGCGCGCGGCATCAGGGGGCCTGCGCAAGGATCCGCGACCTGTCGCAGGCAGCCTGCCGCCCTTCTTTGCCAACCTGCTACCCGAAGACCGGCTGCGCGAGGCGATGGAAAAGCACCATGCGGGCAATGTGCGGCCGGGGAATGATTTCGATCTCCTGGCAGCTCTGGGCGCGGATCTGCCGGGTGCCGTTCGGGTGCTGCCCAGTGACGGTCAACCCGGCATCGGGGCGGCGCCAACCCAAGGGCGGCCCAAGGCCCGCTTCTCGCTGGCAGGCGTGCAGATGAAGCTCTCGGTGATGAAGAACACGGGCAAGGGCGGTGGACTGACCTTGCCGCTTGGGGATGACGAGGGCCAGTATATTGCGAAATTCCCCTCGACCGCTTTTCCGGGCGTGTCGGAAAACGAGTTCGCGAACCTCGCGCTTGCCGAAGCCATCGGCATGGACGTGCCCGAGCGGGAACTGGTCAGCCGGGACCAGTTCGAGGGCATTCCTGAAGAGTTCGAAACACTTGCCGAGGGGCTGGTCCTGCTCGTGCGGCGTTTTGATCGCGGGGCAGACGGGCAGCGCATCCATATCGAGGATTTCGCGCAGGTTTTCGGCCTGTACCCGGCGCGCAAATATGATGGCGCCGCCTCCCACGACATCGCCTCTGTGCTGAATGTTGCGATCTCGCCGTTCACCGCGCTGGAGTTTGTCCGGCGGCTGACCTTCTCGGTGGTCATGGGCAATGGCGACATGCACCTCAAGAACTGGTCGCTGATCTATCCGGGCGACGGCGACACGCCCGCTCTTGCACCGATCTACGACATGCTTTCGACCGTTCCCTATATTCCGGCAGATGGGCTGGCGCTGTCTCTGGGCGGCGAGCGAGCCTTCAAGGGCCTGGCTCCGGCCCGCTGGAAGACGTTTGCCAATCGGGCAAGGCTTCCCGAGCCAGCCGTGCTCAAGGCCGTTGTCGAAACGGTGCGGCGGATTGATGCGAAATGGTGGACCCTGCCGGAACGCGAGGCGGTCCCCCCGCTCGTGCTGGAACGGATCGACGCCCATGTGAAAACCATGATCCCGATCCTGACCGGCTGAGCAGTTCCAGCCCGGACAGATCACCGGGCCTGGCGGGCTTTCCCGCGGGCACGGGAAAGGCCCCGACCTTGCGGTCGGAGCCTTTGTTCGGCGCCTCAGTCGCCGCGGCGACCGTTGGGGCGGGACCAGATGAGGGAAAAGGTTTCGCCGTCTTCTTCGTCGAAGAGGTTGGCGTAGATCGGAGCGTTGAAGCTTGGATCGTCCAGCTTGAGGCCCAGATAGTCGCGGCCCTCGTTGGAGCGCTTGGACCAGGCGGCGCCGATCTCGGCGCGGCCGACCAGAACCCGGTGGCTGGGGGCGTTCTCGCCGGTAGCGCGCAGGTCGGGGATGATGCGCACGCCCTTGGCCTGGACGCTGAGGGTGACGATTTCGCCGGTGAATTCGTTCGAGCCGGTCTTCTTGAAGGTGCCGATGGTTGCCATTTTAAGTCTCCGATTTCCGTTTCCGAGCCCGCACCATTGCGGCCTCTATGGCGATCGACCGGCCGGAGACGAACGCTGGCGCACCCCAAAGGGGCTGGACAGCACAGGAGAAAATTTCTTGTTCCGCGCGGAATGTCGGCTTTGCCGGCAGGGGAAGAAAGTTGTGACGACGCTGTTGCGCTAGAGCGGTCGAAGCGCATCGCGCTGGTTTTCGGCCAGATCAGGCCATTGAAGAGGCCGTTTGGAGCGGTCGAGACACGGGGGGGGGGTGAACGGGGACGGTGGCAACCTCGAGGCTCCATCAGAATGACCAGACCGGCGCACCGGCTTGTCTGGTCCCCTGCGTTTCAGGCCGTGCACATCCTTTTGTCCGGCCTGTGCTATCGGCATTGCCCCAACCGGTTTTCGGTCAGTCCTCGAATGCTGGCACTGACCGTCCTGCGCTCCTATGGACCGTGCCTGTGCCTCACGCTGCCCCGGGATCCACACGCTATCTACCCACCCGCCTCCTGACGAAGACGGCAGATGATCCGTATCCGCTTCTGGTCCTGCCTCTACGGGTCACTCCAGTTCAGGTGCGTGCAAGGTTCCCGTCCGCAGGGCCGGTTGCCGCCATGCCTGCAACGCGCAGGAACGCCGTCACGCCCACCGCGACCGCACCGACTACCGAAAAGATGATCTGCCAGGTCTCGGACGGCATCATGTGTTTGACGATCCCGAGCGTAGCGTAAAACCCTGCCATGCCCGCCGGGGCAACGAAGGCCAAAGCGATCAGCAGCCGTGCCCAGATCGGACGAACCAGCATGAGCAGGCCCTGACCGACCGCCAGTGTCAGACCCGCAGCGATAAGACCGATGAGGATGCCGCCAAGCCAGCCAGCGCCCGTGCCATAGGCCCATATGCCTGCGTTCAGGCCGATAAAGAACGGCAGGGCAAAGACGGCGAGATTGAACAGCAGCCAGCACATGGTGCCGATGGCTGCAATGGAAACAATAATTCCGAGAACGATCATGGTGGTGACTCCGTGCAAAAGGTCGGACGGCTGCGCCTTCCACCACCACCATGGCGCAATCACAGCATAGCAGCATTCCTCTCACCGCGCGAGAAGCGATGGCTTTCGAGGCCAGGCCTGTCCGAAAACTAGCAGTTTGAATGAGAAAGCTTATGCGTCTGGTGGACCAGTATCTGCTGCACCTCTACGATGACCATATCGTTGGGCGGAAGGATGCGGGTTAAAGTTTATGGCAGAAGTCGATTGGTCAGATCGGGCATTTTATGATGACGGCGAATGGGTAACCTGGTCAGACATTGACGAACAGCTTCGCCACAAGGAATGGGGAGCGAAGTATCCAAACGCCATCCGATCAATGATCCCGTATTTTGAGGACCTGATCTCACTCGCTGAGAGCTACCATCTGGAGACGGGCCTGCATTTGTCCGTGTATGGCGACATCGGTGAGCTGTTCGGTGCCATCACCTACGGCATCAAGTTGAACAAGACCTACGCGCAGGGTTCGGACGGCAGGCTCGAAAACGATCATGTCGAAATCAAAACCATCACACCTTTCAAGACCAAGGACGTAGTGATGGTGGATACATCGAGGCATTTCAACAAGTTGCTCGTGGTCAAAATAAATGCGGAGTTCCAGGTCTCCGGGCGAATGGTCAGCCGCAAGCAATTGCCAAAGCGCTCAGGCCGTTATCTCCGGATTCGCTGGGAGGACCTGGCGCTCTTGCAGTAGTGCGCAATGGCGTTATGCCGAACCGGCAGCGCTCACGCGCTGCCGGTCCCGAAGCGATAGACCGGGATGCCCATCTTGCGGGCCTTGTCGGCAAGGTTGTCCTGAATGCCGGTGCCGGGGAAGATGATGACCCCGATCGGCATGATGCCGAGCATCTGGTCGTTGCGCTTGAACGGTGCTGCCTTGGCATGTTTCGCCCAGTCAGGTTTGAAGGCGACCTGTGCGACCTTGCGGTTATTAGCCCATGTGGCCGCGATGCGTTCCGCGCCCTTGGGCGATCCGCCATGCATCAGCACCATGTCCGGGTGCTTGGCGTGGACCTGATCGAGCTTGGCCCAGATCGTCCGGTGATCGGTGGTGTCACCGCCCGAGAAAGCGATTTTCGGTCCGGCGGGCAGCAGCACCTCGTTGTCGGCCCGGCGTTTTGCGGCGATGAAGTCGCGGCTGTCGATCATGGCCGAGGTCATCTGGCGATGGTTGACCCGTGAGCCGGAGCGTTGCGACCAGGGCGTTCCGGTGGTGCGCAGATAGATGTCGGCGGCGGTATCGCGGAAGGTTTCCATGCTGTCGCGGCGCTCGATCAGGCTTTGTCCCGCGCCGATCAGGGTTTCGAGCTGGACGGATTTGACCTCGCTGCCATCCTGTTCACGCTGAAGGCGCTTCTGTGCCTGCTCGTTATCGTCGAGTTTGGTCTCGATCCGCTCGATAGCGCGGTGGAAGGTGTTGACGGTGGACCAGAGGATCTCGTCGAGGTCGAAATCGAGGCTGGTGTCGGCCATGGTGGAAATCAGGGCGTCGAAGATGTCGGAGACTGCGCCCTGGATGACGTGATCTTCGGGTGTAATCCGGGGATCGGCCTCGTCTTCGGAGGGACGGTAGCCGTAGAGTTCGAGTTCTTCGATGGCATGGCCGGTCGGGGACGTGCTGTGATCGGGTTCGAAATCGTCGTGCGCGTACATGGGATGCTTCCGTCAGTTGGACCGCGACCGTCGCGGCCTTCATGGCGAGACACGCCCACGGGCGCTCCGGTCTGGCAGCGCGAGCCTCTGGCGAGGGCCTTGATGGCAAAGCCCGGCTGATTTGTTTCGCGCTGTAAAGGCGGGCTTGCCCGCCGACGGAAATCAGTCGGGCGCCGCCATTGCCTGACCGGAGCGTTTGTGGGCCGATCGCCCTCTCGGAAGGCCAAGGCGCGGTCCTCTGCTGATGACAGGATGCAGCCTGCACGCATGACAGGATCGGAACGGTCCGATCACGGCCCCGTGCCGGCTATGCAATTGAAGCCATGAAGCGGCTGACGTCCTCGGGAGCGATTTGCACCCGGACCTCTGCCCGAACGGCATCCAGCCCGTAAGTTGCGAGATATTCGTTGAAGTCCCCCATCATGGGCGAGAGCGTGATAGCCTCGATCCCGACCTCGTGCGCCCGGTCCACCAGGCTATCACGGGCGCTGTCACCTGCCGGATCGTTGTCGCGGACGATATAGAGCCTGCGTAGTTGCGGCGGGAACAGGATGGCCGCGAGGTGTCCGGCCGAGAGCGCGGAAACCATCGGCATGGTAGGCAGAGCCTGACGCAGCGACAGGATGGTTTCGATACCTTCCCCCGCTGCCATGACATCCTGCGCATCCCCAAAACGAACTGCATGTCCGAGCAGGTCGCCCATTGCCTTTCTCGGCGGATCAACAGGTGCTTTGCCGGAACCGTCCGGGGCCAGCCATGTGCGGTGTGCGCCGGTGATCCTGCCATCGAGGTCGGTGACGGCGGCGATCATCGCGGGCCATGTTTCAGTCGGGCCATCGTCCTCGGGCCGCCAGTAGCAGTTGGGATGGAAGCGCAGATTTGCGGTTTGGCGTAAATCCGTAATGCCGCGTCCGCGTAAATACGCTTGTGCGATGCTACCGATCAGCGGCTGTGTCATGCGCCAGAGGCGGCGTGCGGCCTCGGATGATCCTGATGGTGCTGGTGTTCGGCACTGACGGGATGGTGGCTGCGGTTCAGGATGCGGCAGGCTGAGGAAGCGCCGGGCCTCTTCGGCAACGTCTGCGAAGTCGATCAGGCCGAGCGAGTCCCGGATCACGTCGAGCAAATCGCCATATTCCCCCGTGGCCGAGTCCTGCCATTTACCGGCAATGCCTTTCACGCTGTCGTGCAGCCGGACGAACATGGAGCGGCCAGCCGTGTTTCGGACATCGCCAACCTGCCAGTAATTGCCCTGTTTGCGACCATTCGAAAGATAGTGACGGCACACCGCCTCGGCCTGTCGGCCGAGACGCTGCGCCAGTTCGGAAGCGTTGAGACGCGCCATTATGCGGCCTCCCGCTCACCGATGCGCTCGACCGGAAAGCGATGCAGCAGCTTGGCAGTAATCTCCGGCCCCGTTGCATCGACTGGCACGAAGAAGCGTAGTTTCCACGAGATGATCTCGCTGAAGAGGCCATAGGCCCGCAACCGGTCACGCATTGCGTCAGTAAAGCCGGTCAGCTCGATCCGGTTGGCGCCCATGACCCGGACGCGGCGCAGTTGCAACCCCTCGGCGAGATCAAGGATCGTGCGACCTTCGATCAGCGCGGCATAAGCGGCATCGGGTGTCAGGCTGCTGGTAACGCCACTGGTCGAGGCATTGGCAGCCCATGCCGGCGATACCCGGCGACCGATGATGCGTTCGCCCTCGTCGGTCTGCAGCCGATAGACGCAGGAGGAGTCCTGCGGCAGCCGTTTCCAGATCGGCAGAAGCAGCCCAGTCACCATATGCAGAATGCTGTCGGTGAACTCCGGCACCTCGGCCAGTTCTGCCTTCCAGGCCACGGTGAAGTCGGCACGGTCGGCCTCGATCCAGTGGGTCTCGCCCATCGCCCGAACCGGAATGTTCATCGCCTCCATGGGCCGGATCAGCCGCACGCGCCGTTCGATCTCGCCATCATCCAGCATGACGCTGGTGGTCGGGATCTGCACGGCGGCACGACCGGATCGCTCGTTGATGAGCAGTTTGGCACGCGGATCATCCAGTTCAGCGAGGGCCGCATCGAGCGTGACCGGCTGATTGCGCTTGCGCTCGGTGAGCGTCAGGAGCCGGGTTTCCGCCCCGGTGCCCGGATGGGTGTGGATCACCTGCCGGTCTGTCACGATGAAGCTTTCCGCCTTCAGCGTTTCCAGCCCCATGTCATAGGTGCCGGATGCAATCGCCCCGTCGATCCGCGCCTGCAGAAGCTGCTCGAAGGCCGAGAACAGAATGCCCTGCAACTCGATGGTCAGCGCCAGCAGGCGGTTGAGGAAGGTGGTGATCGGTGGCAGGTCGTCCTTCACACCATTGCTATCCATCAGCTTCAGGCCGGTGGCGGATTCAAACCGCTCCAGCGAGCAGCCCTCGACCTTGCCGCGCACGATCAGCAGATAGAGCTGGCGCAACGCATCGCGGGCATAGGCGGATTCCAGATTGTCCTCGGGACGGAACAGCCCCTGACCACCGGTCTGGCGCTGGCCGCGTGTGATCGCGCCCAGCGTGTCGAGGCGGCGAGCGATGGTCGAAAGGAAGCGCTTCTCGGCTTTGACATCCGTGGCGATGGGTCTGAACAGCGGCGGCTGCGCCTGATTGGTACGGTTGGTGCGCCCGAGCCCCTGAATGGCAGCATCCGCCTTCCAGCCCGGTTCCAGCAGGTAATGCACGCGCAGCCGCTGGTTTTTCGCCGAGAGTTCGGCGTGGTAGCTGCGTCCCGTGCCACCGGCATCAGAGAAGACCAGAATGCGCTTCTGGTCATCCATGAAGGCCGAAGTCTCGGCAAGGTTGGCAGAGGGTGCACGGTTCTCGACCGCAAGGCGTGCCGATGCACCGTCGCCCTTGCGCACGATCCGGCGCGAACGCCCCGTAACCTCCGCCACCATATCCGTGCCGAAGCGCTGCACGATCTGGTCGAGCGCACCCGGGACAGGTGGAAGCGAACCCAGCTGCTCCAGCATCTCGTCGCGTCGCGCTACAGCTTCGCGGCACTCAACCGGCTGACCGTCGCGGAAGACGGGGCGTGACGACAGGTTCCCCTCGCCATCGGTGAAGGGTTCATAGAGCTGCACCGGAAAGGAATGCTGCAAATACGAGCCGACATATTCCCTCGGAGTGACATCGACGGAAATGTCACTCCATTCCTCGGTCGGGATCTCAGACAGCCGGCGTTCCATCAGGGCTTCGCCGGTCGAGACGATCTGGATGACGGCGGCATGGCCCGCTTCCAGATCGGCATCGATGGACCGGATCAGGGTCGGGGTTTTCATGGAGGTCAGCAGATGGCCGAAGAAGCGCTGCTTCGTGCTTTCAAAGGCCGAACGGGCAGCAGACTTCGCCTGCCGGTTCAGCGTCCCCTCGCTGCCGGTGATGTTGGCGGCTTCCATCGCCGCGTCCAGATTTCCATGAATCACGGCGAAGGCGGCAGCATATGAGTCGTAGATGTGCCGCTGTTCGTCCGTGAGCTGATGCTCGATCAGTTCATATTCGACGCCATCATAGGAGAGTGAGCGGGCGGTATAGAGGCCGAGAGATCGCAGGTCGCGGGCCAGCACTTCCATGGCCGCAACGCCGCCAGCTTCGATCGCCTCGACAAACTCGGCACGCGTCTGGAACGGAAAATCCTCACCACCCCAGAGGCCGAGGCGCTGCGCATAGGCGAGATTGTGGACGGTGGTGGCGCCGGTTGCCGAGACATAAACCACGCGGGCGTCGGGCAGCGCATGTTGGAGCCGCAGGCCCGCACGTCCCTGCTGCGAGGCAGCGACATCGCCGCGTTCTCCTTTTCCGCCACCGGCATTCTGCATGGAATGGCTCTCGTCGAATATGATGGCTCCATCGAAATCGGAGCCCAACCATTCGACGATCTGCTTGACGCGGGAAACCTTCTCGCCCCGGTCGTCGGAGCGTAGCGTGGCATAGGTGGTAAAAAGGATGCCTTCCGACAGCGTGATCGGCTTGCCCTGCGGGAAGCGTGACAGAGGCGTGACCAGCAACCGTTCCATGCCAAGCGCCGACCAGTCGCGCTGCGCGTCCTCGATCAGCTTGTCGGATTTAGAGATCCAGATCGCCTTGCGCCGACCGCGCAGCCAGTTGTCGAGAATGATGGCGGCGGACTGGCGGCCTTTGCCAGCGCCGGTTCCGTCACCGAGCATGAAGCCCCGGCGAAAGCGGATCGATCCGGCAGCATCCTCGGGTGCAGCGCTCACATTGTCGAAATGCTCGTCCACGGTCCATGCACCCGCGAGATGATCGGCATGGGCTTCACCAGCATAGATCACCGTTTCAAGCTGGGCGTCCGACAGACGCGCGCAGATGTCAGCGGGCAGCATGGGCCGGTAAGAAGGCTTCGGCGGTGCGACCGAGGCCATGGCGGCGGATTGCACGAGTTTGGTCGGATGCGGCTGTGCGCCAGCGATGCGCAGCGATTGCAGCGCATATTCCTCATAGATGGCATCGGACAGGCGAGCACCTTCCGGTGGCGTCCAGTCCACGGTCTCATAGGCGAGTTCAACGCCCTCGGGATCGTTGGCGGGAGCAGCAGGAGGCCGCGCAGCTGTCGCGCGGGCCAAATAGCCCCGCACGATTTTCGGCGCGGCGGTCGAAGCAGGCACCACGATCTTCGGCAATGATACCGGCGAACGCTGCGGGACATGCGCCTCGATCCATCCGATCAGCGTGGCAACATTGGGGGCGATGCCTGGTGAGGCCGGGAAGATGCCAGGATCATCGGCGGGCCGTTTGTCGATAACGGTCAGCCGCGTGTCGATTGTGGTGCCGTGCTTTGCATAGACCGCGCCATCGACGGCGGCGGTGAACACCACACGGCCACGCGCCTGCAAGCGGATGAAAGCCGACCGCCATGCCGGAGCTTCTGGGCCAAAGCCTGCGCCAGTGATCGTCACCAGCCGACCGCCAGGAGCAAGGCGGGCCAGCGCCGAGGCAACATGGCGATAGGCCGCATCAGCGACACGCCCGCTGACATTGGCCATGACCGAGAATGGCGGGTTCATCAGCACCACGGACGGGACGGCATCCGGGGCCAGATGATCGTCAATCTGGGCGGCGTCGAACCGGGTGACGGCGAAAGCCGGAAAGAGCGAGGCCAAAAGATCGGCGCGGGTGTCGGCCAGTTCGTTGAGGATAAGCGAGCCGCCGATGGTCTGCGCCAGGATTGCCAGAAGGCCGGTCCCCGCCGATGGTTCCAGAACCCTGTCATCAGGTGTGATCGCAGCGGCTGTCAAAGCGGCAAGGCCCAATGGTAGAGGCGTGCTGAACTGCTGGAGGTTCTGGCTTTCCTCGGAACGCCGGGTCTGCGTGGGCAACAGAGTCGCGATCTTTGCCAGCACGGAAATCCGGGCAGCCGGAGACGAGGCTTTGCGGAAAAGCGCCTTTCCGTATTTGCGTAAGAAAAGGACGGTGGCGACTTCGCACGCCTCATAGGCCAGCTTCCAGTCCCAGACGCCAGTAGCGTCGGATGCGCCGAATGCGGTTTCCATCGCACCGCGCAATGTGGCGGCATCGACGCGCTGACCGCGTTCGAGATGGGGGAGCAGAAGATTGGCCGCAGCCAGGATCGCGGGCGCAGCCGCCAGCGGCGTGGCCGGATCGGTCACGGGGAAAACCATGTTCATGTCGAGAACCTCAGGAGAGCGGGAAGGACAAGCCCGGACAGCGCTCTCTCTCGACCACCCGGACCTGACCCTTTCCGGCCCGCCGCTCACTCTCAAATCGCAGCATGAAAAAGCGCCCCGACCAGATGGCGGGGCGCTTGGCAGTGTCTTCTCAGGATCATCCGAAGCGGCGACCGGCTTCGGTGAAGATGTATTCATTGGCGGCGATGGCTTCATCGACCGCCTCGTCCGAGGACAGATAATCATATTCGCGTTCAAGCTGGCGGTAGAGCCATCGGGCCAGATCGCGCAGCGCCTCGATGATCGTCTCCTCGGCATCAGCGGTCATGTCCTGCCAGGTCGGGCTGTCACGCTCGACCGAGATCGACATGCAGTATTCGTGATAATAATGGCCGCGATGGCTGGCATCGGCGCGAAGCTGATAGAAGTTGCGGCGCTGGATCGCCTGAAGGGTATCGGCGATGCGGTGCAGCTCGGTGTCCTGCGGGGCGTATTCCCGGATCCGGCGCGGTGCATGTTTGCGGTAGGAATACCAGGATTCAAAGCAGGCACCGTCACCTTGTGACCAGAAGCCCCGGAACCAGATGCAGGGGTCTTGCCGTGTGCCGCCTCCCATCAACCGGATGGTGCGGGTCTTGAGGTTCAGCCCGAGGATTTCGGCGATGCGCTGGAAATCCTCATAGACGGCATCGTACCAGTCATAGTCGAAGCCACCCTCACGATACCAGGCGCGGGCCTTGTCCTTCGCCGCATCGGACAATTCGCCCAGGCGATACACGGTGGTTTCGATGATCTCAGGCATAGGGATCTCTCCCTTCCAGAGCCGAGGAAAGCCAACCATCGGTATAGATCCAATCGACCGTTTCGCCGGTGGCGAGATCGAGGACATGCGCGCCGCCACCAAATCCGTCGATGCGCGGTTTCGAGCAGCTGTTTGCGTACTGGAAACCCCATAATCCGCTCAGGCCAAATTCGGCAGCGCAGCGTTTGACAAACTGGACGACATGCTCGGGATCGCCGGTGACATCATCGCGCATCCAGAGTTGCGTGCCGCCATGCTCTGGCTGGATGGAGAGCAGGAAGCCATCCGAGGGCGGATCTTCGGCGGCATTGTCATCCGCCAGAGCGTTGTAGAGATTGAGCGCGCGGGCAGCGTTTTCGGGGGTGCCTACGTCGAGGAGGCAGGAAAAATGCGTGTAATAGTCGGCCATGACGGTCTCCGGACATGACATGGCCCGGCGTATGGCCGAGCCGAATGGGATGGAAAGGGGTGAAGCTCAGGCGGCTTGCGGCAGGCGGAGCAGATCGGCCGCGGTCTCGCGCCAGAAGGCGTCGACCAGCCGGGCCTCCAGCGAAGCGGCTCGGTAACGCAGCCGTCTCGCATCACCGGCGTCCAAGACCCGGAATGCCATACCGCGCAGGCGGCTGGCCTCGGTCACGATCCTGCGTGCCTCGGCATCGGATGCGACCGGCTGTTGCCAGAGGATAATGTCAGCGCGGATTTCACCGGCGAGGACCAGGCGCTGATCACGGTCCTGAATGAGCATGATGCGCGGCTGAAAATACGGGAAGCTGTCTGGCCCCGTGCAAATATCTCCGCGCGACAGGCGCAAGGTCGCGGCCTGTATAGCCTCTTCCGGTGACGGGCATTCGCCAAGCGGGATCACGCGGTCGAAACTGTTCGCCGCGTCACTGGCGTCATAGCTGGCCACACCGAGGCACGAGATGCGCAGCGGCAGCTTTTGCGCCCGATAAAGCGTGGGCAGAACATCGGCAGCCAGAATCTGACCGATGGAGCGGAAGGTTTCGGAACGGACAAAGGTCATCGGGATCACTCCATGACGGGCGCCGGTGAGCCTCTCTCTCCGACCCTCAACCCGTCACGGCCGAACGGCCCGCACTCTTCCTCTCTGACCGGGCTTGTTCCCGGTTCCGCCGTCGGCGATGGGCAATCATCGCGACGCGCTGAAGGCCCGGTCGCGGGCTTGCCGCGGCCAGGCTGTCGGGGATGAGGCGCGGTCGCGCCTTACCCCCAAGGATCCAGCTCCAGCTTCACCATGTCGTCGTCGCCGTCGAACTCGGCGGCGGGACAAGCGGCGTGGGTGCCGTCCCCGGCCTGGAACACGACGATCTCGACCATCAGCGTGGCGGCGAGGCTGGCGGCGAAGGCGGTGGCATCTGCATAGGACATGGGTTCCGGCTCCTGTCTTTGGAGGCGGGGGACCGTCCCCCGCGCGACAGGCGCCCGAAGTGTCTGACCGGATCTGCAATCACCCTCGGGCGTTCGGACTTTTCCGAATCCCCGAGGGCGGCACGCTCGCGTAAGCCGACCCTTCATGGGTTGAATGCAAAGAAGCGGATCAGACCAAGGTTTGCGAATGGAAGCGGGGGTGGTTTTCGCATCTGACAGGATGCCAGATACCCGCCCGCAGATGCTCTGCCGCGCCAGCCTTGCCACCATGCTGGCATCGGGATCGTGTTCCCTTCAGGCCAGAGATGGCTGCCGCTTGTCCTGATAGAAATGGCGGATTGCATGGTGAAGCCGGATTGGATCCGTCCGGCGCTGACCTCCCATCCTCACGGGCAGACACCCTGCGATCGGGTCTTCAGCTCCAAAGCCCATCGGCAATTTCTCGGGCGATCATCGCGCGCGCCTTCATTATCAGATCATCGCCCGAGGTATCGATATGACCGAAGAAACGGGCACGAGCACCATGAGCTGCCCACTCGGCGTAGCGGCAATACTCACGGGCATCGAGCCGGAACACCCGCATGTCTTCGGACCAGTGAGGCTTTGGCTCCACGACAACAGTGATGCCATCGCGGGTTTCGGTCCACGGTAAGGTTCGATCCGAAGGGGGATGTTCGCGGTCGTCCAGAAAAATCTGATCGATGTCGATACTGATCGGCATGGCGGCTCTCCAAAGAAAAAGCCCGATCACGAGGACCGGGCGAGTTACGGAAACGGAGCGGTTGGAACGAGGCGACCGAAGCCGCCCCGCATGAGTGCTATTCAGCAGCGACCATATGCTGTTCTTCCTCGTCGTCAGCCGGGTCGTCCTCGCCATCGCCGGAAAGGAAATCGGGCAGATCGTCGGCTTCCGCCGCAGCGCCCGATGCCGGATCGACTTCGATACCATCGTCCACCATGCGCAGCGGCTCAGGCAACCAACCGGAATCGGCAAGCAGGCGTTCGGCCTCCTTGGCCATGTCGCCCTTCTTGAGGTGTCCGATCAGATCGGCGGCCCGGTCACCGGCCCCTTCGCGCACGGCTTCAAGGATACGCGGCTTGGTCACGCGGCCGAGATAGTTGCCAACAGTCGGTCGCCAACCCACGGCCACCATGTCGAGGCCGGTCGAACGGGCGAGCCGGTCAGCCTGCGACAGGCGGATGTCCAGCCCGTGCTGGCTGACGCCCACGCCGCTGTAAGGGTTGGGCTTTTCATATAGCGCGTTGACACCGAAGCTGACGCAATGGGCGAGCAGATCCATGCGCGAACCATCGTCCAGATCGGTCAGCCAATCCCAGAGGGCGGCATCATCTGCCGGGATATGATCGCCCCAGCGTTCGTGCCGGTCCTGGATCGCCTTGGCCGAAGCGCTGTCGCGCAGATCCTCGGCCTGCGCGGGCAGATGCACCTCGCGGACCTGTGCTTCGAGGCAACCGCGGCTGGAATGCGGCATGAAGCAATCCATGACCAGCCTGTGCAGCAGTGCCGTCATGGCGACATGCGGGTTTACTGCCACCGCATCCCGCAGCGCCAGCGTCCGATGCGCGGTCAGCTCGCTGACCAGGCGATCGGGCAGCGGCTTGATGGTGTCGGCCTCGTCTTCCTCCTCAGTTTCGACCGCCTGGCCGCCCAGCGTGATAACTGCACCCATGCGGCTTACCTCCGGTTCTGCCCGCTGGATCACCTCGCCGGTTTTCGGGTCAACGATTTCAGCTTCCGGTTTCGCAGGCGTTTCATCCTCGGCGCGAACATAGCCGCGCTCGATCAGCAATGCGCCATCGGCGTCGATGCTGATGAAGACACCCGCCATGCCGATCTGGTCCGGCTCGAAGGTCATCGGACGGCGCTCGAAGGTTTCCAACGCCTGTTCGATCTCACTGAGGCGGGCGTCGATCTCGTCCGGCAGTTCGTCGGCCTCGCCATATTCCGCTTCAAGCCGCTCATATTCGTCGCGCAATGCCTCGCGGGTGGCGCGTTCATCTTCGGTCAGATCGACCGTGGTGCCGACAATCTGGCGCAAGCCATGGTCGTGACCGTAGGGAAAGGTGATGGCGACCTCGATCCATTTCCAGCCCTCGGCGGCGATGGCTTCGGCCTCGGCCTTCAGTTTTTCGCCCACCAGCCTGTCGAGCAGCACAGGATCTTGCAGCCACCCACCATCGTCCTGCTGGAAGAGATCGCGCAGCACGCAGCCGCCAGCCTCCTCATAAGCGGCAATACCAACAAACACCGCCCGCTTGTCGGCGGCGCGAACCGTGGTTTCGGTCAGCAGGCGGCGGATGTGGTAGGGTTCTTTCTGCCAGCCATCCTTGATCGCTTCCCAGACCTGCTCCTGACGGGCATGGTCAGAACTGACGCTAAAGGCCATGAGCTGTTCCAGCGTCATGCCGTCCTCAGCATAGACGTCGAGCAACGCCGGTGAGACGGAAACCAGACGCAGGCGCTGTTTCACCACCTTGGCGTCCACGAAGAAGGCGGCAGCGATGGATTCCTCGGTCATGCCCTTTTCGCGCATAGCCTGGAAGGCGCGGAACTGGTCGAGCGGGTGCAGCGGTGCGCGCTCGATGTTCTCGGCAAGCGAAACCTCATCGATCAGCACATCGGCGCTGACCTCCGACACGACGCAGGGGACCGGCGCAATTTTGGCGAGGCGCTTTTGCTTGACCAGCAGTTCCAGCGCCCGGAAACGGCGACCGCCGGCGGGCACCTCGAACATGCCGGTTTCCTTGTCCTCGGCATCCACCACCGGGCGGACATGCAGGGACTGGATCAGGCCGCGACGGGCGATGGACTCGGCCAGTTCCTCGACCGAGATCCCGGCCTTAACGCGCCGAACATTGGACTGGCTGAGCACCAGCTTGTTGAAGGGAATGTCGCGCGAGGACGACAGGGTGATCTTCTGAACGGCAGTGGCCATGTCAGTGACTCCATGACGGACGCCGGTGAGCCTCTCTCTCCGGCTATCAGCCCGTCACGAAGCGAAGCGCCGCCCTCTTCCTCTAAAGAGAGCGACGCCAGCCGCAGAACCTGAAACCCGGAAATCAGGCACTCCGGTTTTCTGTATCGGCGGATGTACGGGAAAAGCTCGCGCCGACGCGGTAGAGCAGACGCTCGGCGGCGCGGATGCTGCCGGTCTCACGGGCGGCCTCGGCCCAGACCGAGATCGGGAAATCGCCGGTGAACAGCAGGTCGCGCTCGATGCCCATGCCGAAGGGCAGCCGGACTGACTGCATCTCGGCAAGGCTCCACGAACCCAGTTCGGGATGGCCGAGATCCGCCAGGCCGAACATGATGTCGTCATCCTCATCCAGTTCGGTAGCGAGCCAGACGCCTTCACCGATGGGATTGAAGAACTTTACGACCGGGATGTTATCCTGATCGCGCTGGCGACCATTCGCCAGCAGGCGGTCTCGCTGTGCGCCGGTCAGGAGGATCATGCCGCCGCCCTCCGGTCGGTTTCGCTCGCATCCGGCTCCCCGGTGTCTTCGGCAAGCATATGCGACAGCAGCCAGTCCGCCGCCTTGCTGGCCTGCGAGGCCGCGCGGACAATCGCGCGGGAATCCTCGCGCATGACCTCCAGCCACGACCCGATATAATCGGCATGGCGGACGGTCGGCACGATCCCGAGCGCGGCGCAGCTGAAAGCTGCGGCCTGTTCGGCAATCATCTCCTCGAAAGCGTATTTCTTCGAGCCGAACGAGCCGGTCAGATCGCGGTTGAGACGGCTGTGATGGCCGCTGGCGTGGCCCAGCTCATGCAGGGCCGTCCTGTGCCAGTTGATCGGTTCGAAATAGGCTTGCGGAGGCGGCACCTGCACATAGTCGAGCGACGGCATATAGAAGGCGCGATTGCCGCCAATACGGAAGTCAATGCCGGTGGCCCGGATCAGCGCCTCGACCCGAGGTTCGATCAGGCCCGGCGGCGGTGGCGGCGCGACTGCCGTGATGTCATCGGGCAGACCATCGCATTGCGCGGCATTGAAGACCGTGAACCGCTTCAGGAACGGAATGGCATGCGCATCCTCACCCGTTTCGCGGGCACGGCGCTTCTCGTCCTCAGGGGTGAAACGGTCGGCATAAACGACGGTGGTGCCACGTTCGCCCTTCCTGACATTTCCGCCAAGCGAAAGCGCCTGGCGGAAAGTCAGCCACGCCTGGCCGGGGAAACCATGCTGGATGACAGCGCCCCAGAGGATGAGAATATTGATGCCTGAATAGGACCGGCCGGTTGAAGCATTTCTCGGCAGGCCCAGCGGGGCGGTATTGGGCGACGCGCCCCAGGGCTGGACCCAGGGTAGCCGGCCTTGCTCCAGCTCAGCGATGATCTTGTTGGTGATGTCATCATAAAGGTTGCTGCGCGCGCCACCGTCAGCGGGGCTGTGAGCGTGTCTGGCCATCGGTGTAATCTCCGCGACGGGCGCCGGAAGCCTCTCTTCCAGCCCTCAACCCGTCACGGAAAACCCGTCCGCACTCTCACTCTGAAGGGGGCGTTGCGGGGTCTCCCCGCAGAAGGGGTAGGCAGAGACCAAGGCTCGGCCGCAGGGGAAGGCTTTCCCCATATCTGGCCTCTGTACGAGCGCGGAGCCCTCACAAAGGCGGACTATGGCTGACGTCTTCCTCCAGCTTTCAATCGAAGATCACACGAGGCGTTGGAGTCGTCGCTGACCGTTCGGGTCGCCCTACCCATATTCTCGAAATGGTGGCGACCCTTTGCGCCGCTTGGGAATCATCTGCCGACCACGCCCCATCTGTTAGGGACAATGCGAAAGCTTGCCGTGAGGAAAAGCGGCGGTCCAGCAAGATCCACCGGTGGCTACTGGCCTGGCTTACAGAGGCGTGCAGCCCATAATCGCGAACACGATGGCTGCCGAGACGCTCGCTTGAGATCAAGGCAGAACAGAATCAGGTCCAAGATATTGTTATAGAAAGATAAATGAGCATCCATGCTTACGTGGATTTGCCGCGTAAGCAACATCTCTCAAAAAGAGGGAGTTGATAATGTTTTGATTTTTATGGGAAAAATGGCGCACCCGAGAGGATTCGAACCTCTGGCCTCCGCCTTCGGAGGGCGGCGCTCTATCCAGCTGAGCTACGGGTGCATACCGTTCGCGAGGTGCTTACGTCATGCTTACGCGAGTTTTTTGGCTTCTTGAAGAGCAAACCCGATATTCGCTCAAGCCATTGTTAAATCAGTACCTTTTTCCAACACATTCAGCCTTCGCCGGACTTGACTACCGCCTTCGGAGGGCAGCGCTCTATCCAGCTGAGCTACGGGTGCCGGTAGAGCGGCGCGTCTAGCAGGGCTCTGCGGCGCCAGCAATGGCCTATCGACCGCGCGGCGGCAATGTGCGAAGGCGCCCCGGCACGGAAGGACGGGACGCGATGCAGGCATCCGAACGGCGCTGGCCGATGGCCGCCGACCTTTATGGCGAAATGCAGCTCGAGGCCGCGCCGCCGGCGCAGCGGCGCGTGCGCGACTATCTGCCGGGCGCGCTCGTCACCGCGATTGCGGCGCTCGCCGCGGCTTGGCTCGCCGACCATTATGCCGCGCCGATCGTGCTGATGGGCCTGCTCATCGGCCTTGCCCTGTCCTTCCTGTCGCAGGACCGGCGCACCCACGCAGGGCTCGACCTGATGTCGCAGACCGCGCTGCGGATCGGCATCGTCCTCGTCGGCGCGCGGATCACCGCCGCGCAACTCGCCGAGCTGGGGCCACAGCCCTTTGCTCTCCTCATCGGTATCATGCTCGCGGTGATCGTCGCGACGACGCTGAGCGCGCGGCTGTTCGGGCAGGATCGCGATGCCGCGCTGCTCGCGGGCGGCGCGACCGCAATCTGCGGCGCATCGGCGGCGCTCGCGCTTTACTCGCTGATCGGCGACAGGCGCGTCGACCAGGCGCGCTTTACCCTTACCCTCGTCGGCATCACCGTCGCGAGTGCGCTCGCGATGACGCTCTATCCGGTGCTCGCCGCGCAGCTGGGGCTCACCGACACGCAGGCCGGATTCCTGATCGGCGCGTCGATCCACGATGTCGCGCAGGCGATCGGCGGCGGCTTTTCCTTCTCGCAAAAGGCCGGCGAGGTCGCGACGATCGTCAAGCTGACGCGCGTCGCGCTGTTCGCCCCGATGCTGATGCTCGTCGCGCTATGGCTTGGACGCCGCGGCGAAACCGCGCCCGGGCGACGGATTCCGCTGCGCCTGCCGTGGTTCATCACCGGCTTTCTCGCGCTCGCGGCGCTCAATTCGCTGATCGCTTTCCCGAAGCCCTTGCAGGACGGTGCGACGACCACGGCGCAGGCGCTGCTGCTGCTCGCGATCGTCGCCACCGCGATGAAGGCGCGGCTCGCGTTGCTGCTCGACCAGGGCTGGCGCAGCTTCGCGCCGATCATCGTCGCGACCTTGACGAGCTTCCTCTTCGCGCTCGCCGCCGCGCTCAGCCTGTGACGGCGTAGCGGCGTGGCGGCGTGGCGTCACGCCAAGCCCTTGATCGTTCAGCCTTTGGGCAGCGCCCAGCTGACCGTCAGCTGCGTCGCGCGGCGCGGGATGTCGAGCTTCGCTTCGCTGAAATTCGCCTTTTCGCCCGGCGGCAGCGTGCGCACCGGCGGCTTGATCGTCCAGCTGTAGACGATCGTCCCCTGCGCATCGCGCAGCTCGGCGAGGATCGGCGGGACGCGCTGTTCGCGGTCGGTCGGATTGATGATCACCCCCGACGCGGCGAAATAGATGGTGCCGTCGGCAAGCTCGCGATGATCCTGGTTCGGCGGCAGTTCGATCACCAGATCGGGTTCGCCGCTGGCGCCGCCGAGCCCCTGCGCCCAGTCGGGCAAGCCATAGACATAGAGCGCCGCAGTCGCCGCGATCATCAGCAGCGCCGCGATTCCCGCGACGAGCGTCCAGCGTTTCGCGGGGTTACGGCGCGCGCGGCGGAAGGGCAGCGGCGCCTCCTCGGCGCGCGCAGGCGCGGGCCGCGGCGCGGGCGCTTCAGCGGCGGCGAAGGCCTCGGGCGGAGGCGGCGGGGGCGGCGCATCCTCGACCGGCTGCGCGGCCGCGGAAGATGTTCCGGGCCGAGGCTCGGCGGCGGCGGGCGGCGGCGAGGACGGCGGCGCCGGCGGCGTTTCGGATGCGGCGGGCTGCGGCGGCATCGCCAGCGAGGCGGCGGGTTCCTGAAACCAGCTGTGACGGCAATTGGCGCAGCGCACGGTGCGCCCGTTCGGTCCGATCGCGGTATCGGGAACGACGTAGCGCGTGTGGCAGGACGGGCAGGCTAGGATCATGGCCCCCCTCTAAACACGCTGATTCGCGGCGTTGCAAGCGCCGCGTCGCGCGCGGGCCTTTACCTCGGCGGCGGGCCGTGCGACAGCCGGCGCATGAGGGCGGCGGACTATCGCATTTCCGGGGCAGGCGGCGCGCTTTTCGGCGCGTATCTGGCGTCATGACGGGCGCCGCGACGCAGCGCGCGGGCGGCGCGATGGTCGAATTCGACAATGTCGGGCTGCGCTATGGTCCCGATGGCGAAATCCTGTCGGACATCAGCTTCAACCTGCAACCGGGCAGCTTCTATTTCCTCACCGGCGCTTCGGGCGCGGGCAAGACCTCGCTGCTCAGGATGCTCTATCTCGCGCAGCGGCCGAGCCGCGGCATCGTGCGGCTGTTCGGCGAGGATCTGGGGTCGATGCCGCGTCACCGCCTGCCCGGCTTTCGGCGCCGCATCGGCGTCGTCTTTCAGGATTTCCGGCTGATCCCGCACCTGTCGGCGCGCGACAATATCGCGCTGCCGCTGCGCATCGCCGGGGTGAGCGAAGAGGATCTGGCGGGACCGGTGGGGGAAATGCTGAGCTGGATCGGGCTCGACGCGCGCGCCGAGGCGCGCCCCGCGACGCTGTCGGGCGGCGAGCAGCAGCGCGTCGCGATCGCGCGCGCGGTGATCGCACGGCCGCAATTGCTCGTCGCCGACGAACCGACCGGCAACGTCGATCCCGAGATGGCGATGCGCCTCCTCGGCCTGTTCGAGGCGCTCAACCGGCTCGGCACCACGGTCGTCGTCGCGACGCACGACGTCCACCTGATCAGCCGCATCGACAATGCGCAGATGATGCGGCTCGAAAAGGGACGCCTTTCCGACCCCACCGGCGCGCTGCGCTATCCGCCGAACCGGTCGTGAGGGGCGCCGCATGATCATTCCGCGCGTTCCCGTCCAGCACCGCCGCCTGCTTCCCGAACCGCGCCTGTCGGGGCCGACGCCGTGGGTGATCGCGATCCTGATGATGCTGACTTTGCTCGCCGCCGGCGCCGGGGTCGGGCTCGCGCGCGCGGCCGAGGCG
Source organism: Sphingopyxis indica (assembly GCF_032879645.1). Classification (NCBI taxonomy): domain Bacteria; kingdom Pseudomonadati; phylum Pseudomonadota; class Alphaproteobacteria; order Sphingomonadales; family Sphingopyxidaceae; genus Sphingopyxis; species Sphingopyxis indica. The sequence continues at coordinate 360,090 of NZ_CP076395.1, read as the reverse complement.
ATCGGCGAGGCGATCGCCGGGCGGGTGACGGTGCAGATCGTCACCCCCGGCCCCGCGGCGCGCGCCGAACAGGCGGCCGAGCTTGAGCGCAGCGCAGCGCGCGAACCCTATGTCCGCGCCGCGCGCCAGGTCGGGCAGGACGAGTTGCTCGCGACGCTCGGCCAGTGGCTCGGCAGCGCGGGCGGCGACGATCCGGTGCTCCGCTCGCTGCCGCTTCCCGCGCTCGTCGACATCGACCTTGCCGCCGGCGACCGTGCGCGCCAGCTCGCGCAGCTCAAAGCGCTGGTCGACGAGATCGCGCCGGGCGCGCGCGTCATCCCGCACGCCGAATGGCTGGGGCCGGTCGCCCGGCTGATCCGTTCGCTCGCGTGGATCGCGGGCGGCCTGGTGCTGCTGATGATCCTCGCGAGCGGCGCGGTCGTCGTGATGACCGCGCGCGCCGCGCTCGGCACCCATTATGCGACGATCGAGATGCTTCACCTGATCGGCGCGACCGACCGCCAGATCGCGCGATTGTTCCAGCGGCGCATCGCGATCGACACCGCCTATGGCATCGCGCTCGGCACCGCGGTCGCGGCGGCTCTTCTGCTGCTCGTCGGCTGGCAATGGTCGCGCGTCACCGCGGGGCTCGCCGCGACCGCTTCGCTCGGCACCGGCGGCTGGGCGCTCTTGCTGGCGCTGCCGCTATTGGCTATCGCGCTCGCTGCTTTGACGGCGCGCCAGACGCTGCTCGCCGCGCTCAAGAAGATATTATGATCAAGCGCCTGATCTCCCTCCTCTTCCTCGCCTGGGTGCTGGGCTTCGCCTGGTTCGCGCTGCTGCCGCCGATGCCCGCGCCACCGCAGAAAACCGACGCGATCGTCGTGCTCACCGGCGGCCCGGGGCGCATCGACCGCGCGCTCGAACTGCTCGAGGATGGGCAGGCAAAGCGCGTGCTGATCAGCGGCGTCGCGCGCGAGGTGAAGCCCAAGGAGCTCGCCGCCGAATATAAGCGCCCGCTCGCGCTGTTCGACTGCTGCGTCGCGCTGGGGTTCGATGCCGAGGATACGCGCTCGAACGCGACCGAGGTCGCAAGCTGGGTTGCGCGGCGGGGCTACAGGACGGTGCGGCTGGTGACGACCGACTGGCATATGCGCCGCGCGCACTATGAAATCGGCCGCGCGGTCGGCAAGGATGTGACGATCGTCCCCGATGCGGTGCGCAGCGAGCCGAGCTTCAGCACCCTGTTCCGCGAATATCACAAATATCTGGCGGGGCTGGTGGGCGGCCTGCTCGGGCTGTAATATCACGATGCGCTACGCGATCGCCCTTTTCCGCTCGATCCTCTTCTGGATGCTGTTCGGGCTGATGAGCGCCCTCTGCTCGATCGGCGCGGTGGTCGCGTTGCCCGTGTCGCACCGCGCGACGCAGTGGTTCGTGCATATGTGGGCGCGTTTCCACCGCTTCATCACCCGTTTCGTGCTCGGCCAGCGCGTCATCGTCGAAGGCGCGATGCCCGACAGCCCGCTGCTCTATGTCTTCAAGCACGAAGGCGCGTTCGAGACGATCGACCAGCCCCTGCTCTTCAAATGGCCCGCGGTGTTCGCGAAGGAGGAGCTGTTCTCGATCCCCGTGTGGGGCCAGGCGGCGCATCTCTATGGCCTGATCCCCGTCGACCGCGACGGCGGCGGCAAGGCGATGCGCGCGATGCTGAATGCCGCGAGGGCCGCGCTCGAAAAGGGCCGCCCGCTCGTCCTCTTCGCCGAAGGGACGCGCGTCCCGCACGGGCTCGCGCCGCCGCTGCGATCGGGCTTCGCGGGCGTCTATCGGCTGCTCGGCGTGCCGGTGATCCCCGTCGCGGTGAACAGCGGCCTCGTCTATCCGCCGCGCCGCTGGGTCAAATGGCCCGGCACGATCACCTATCGCGTCGGCGAAACGATTCCCGCCGGCCTGCCGCGCACGGAAGCCGAGCACCGCGTCTGGCGCGCGATCAACGCGCTCAACCCGCCCGAGGCGCTCGAGCGATCCGAATAGATCGCCGCCCTAGCGGAAGCCGGGGTCGCAGGATGTGCAGCGCCCGGACCAAATGCGCTGGCTCGGGACGCGGCGGCATAATAGTCTCACACAAAGGCACGAAGGCACAAAGAAGATCGTCTGCACAACCGTCACTTTCCTGCCGCAGGCGGCGACGAAAGCAGGATAGGCTTCGCGTGGACTGGCAAACAAAGGTGCTTCGTGCGCCCTCTTTGTGCCTTCGTGCCTTTGTGTGAGATCAAAAAAAACCAGCAAAAACTCAGCTAGCGCCCCAGCCGCCCGTCACCACCAGCCCCCCAAACGAGACCTAATGCTTCCGCCCGAAATCGGGCGCCGCATCGTCCTGCCCCTGCTCGATGATCGAGCGGCGGATCGCGCGGGTGCGGGTGAACCAGTCCTCCAGCTTGTCGCCGTCGCCGCGGCGGATCGCCTGCTGGAGCACGGTCAGATCCTCGTTGAAGCGCTGGAGGGTCGCGAGCACCGCATCGCGGTTGGCGAGGAACACGTCGCGCCACATCACCGGATCGCTCGCCGCGATGCGCGTGAAGTCGCGGAAACCGCCCGCCGAATATTTGATCACTTCGCTCTCGGTCACTTCCTCGAGCTCGCTCGCGGTGCCGACGATCGTATAGGCGATGAGGTGCGGCAGGTGGCTCGTCACCGCGAGCACCATGTCGTGATGCGCGGCGTCCATCGTCTCGACCCTGGCGCCGAGCGCGCTCCAGAACGCCTCGAGCGCGGCGACCGCGCCGGCGGGCGCTTCGGCGGGCGGGGTTACGATGCACCAGCGCCCGTCGAACAGGCTCGCAAAGCCCGCCGCAGGACCGCTGTTCTCGGTGCCCGCGACCGGGTGCGCGGGGATCACCAGATGCCCCGGCAGGGCGTCGCGCAGCGCGGCGCCGACCCCGGCCTTCGACGAGCCGACGTCGGATATGATCGCCTCTGCCTTCAACCCCGGCGCCACCGCGCGCGCCGCGTCGGCCATGCCGCCGACCGGCACCGCGAAGATCACCAGGTCGGCGTCCGCCACCGCCTCGGCGGGATCGGCGGCGATCCGGTCGCAAAGGCCGAGCGCTCCCGCTTCCTCGCGCACCGCGGCGCTGACGTCATGGCCCGTCACCGCGACGCCGGGCAGCTTCGCCTTCACCGCGCGCGCGATCGACGATCCGATCAGCCCGAGCCCGACGATCGCGAGCCGCTCGATGGTGCGCGCCATGCGCGATCAGCCTTGCAGAGCGGCGCGAATCGCCGCCGCGAGCCCGCGCGTCTCGTCTTCGGTCCCGATCGTCATGCGCAGCGCGTGCGGCAGGCCCTGCCCCGGCAGCCAGCGGACGATATAGCCCGCCTCCATCAACCGCTGATTCATCATCTCGGCGGTCACATCGCCCTCGAACAGCACGAGCAGGAAGTTGGTCGCCGACGGCACGACGCGCACGCCGTGATTGCCGAGCGCTTCGAGCTCGGCCGCCAGCCACGCGCGCCACTTCGCATTATGCGCGCGGCTCCGCGCTACGAACTCATCGTCGCCGACCGCCGCGACCGCCGCCGCCTGCCCCGCGCGCGTGACGTTGAACGGCAGGCGGATGCGGTGCAGCGCCGAAATCACGTCCGAACTCGCATAGCCCCAGCCGATGCGCTCGGCGGCGAGGCCGTGAATCTTTGAAAAGGTGCGGGTGACGAAGACGTTGGGCGCACTCTTCGCCAGCTCGAGCCCGCCGTCGTCCTCCTCGTCCGACAGATATTCGGCATAGGCCTGGTCGATCACGAACAGCACGTCCTTGGGCAGCCCGGCATGGAGCCGCGCCACCTCGTCGCGCGTCGCGAGCGTGCCCGTCGGATTGTTCGGATTGGCGAGATAGACGACACGCGTCCGGTCGGTCACCGCAGCGAGCAGCGCATCGACGTCGGTCGCATAATCGCTATCGTCGGCCTCGACCGGCACCGCGCCGACACGGCGCGCGGCGATTTCGTAAACAGCAAAGCCATAGCGGACATAGAGAATCTCGTCGCCGGCCCCGGCATAGCTGCCCGCCGCGAGATGGAGCAGCTCGTCCGATCCGTTGCCGCAGATGATCCGCGCCGGGTCGAGCCCGAACTTGGCGGCGATCGCCTCGCGCAGCATCACCGACCCCGGGTCGGGATAGCGCGACAGCGCATCGGCGGCCGCGAGCGTTTCGCGAAACGCCGCGCGCGCCTTGTCACCGGTGCCGAGCGGATTTTCATTCGCCGACAGCTTGATCAGCGGCCGTCCGTCGGCGCCCGCCGACTTGCCCGGGACATAGGGTGCAATGCCGCTGATCCACGGCTTGGGTTGAAGGGTCTGGGTCGCGTCGGTCATGCCGCGGCGTTTAACGGCTGCGGCCGCCGAGTCCAGTTTGTTGATGGGATTCGCGCAGAGACGCAGAGCGCGCAGAGGGAAGAAAAAGATTCACGCGGAGACGCGGAGACGCGGAGGATATTATCCGGGGCCGAATGGCCTCCTTTTTCCGGCTGCGCCGCGATCCTGGGCGAAGCCGTGGATCGACGGCCGCTTCGCGGCTGGCATCATTTCTCCGCGTCTCCGCGTCTCCGCGTGAATCAAATTCTCTGCGCGCTCTGCGTCTCTGCGCGAATATATCCAAGCCCCGGGTCTTCCGCGCGCATCGTTGACACGCCCGGCGCGCCCGCTTAGCCCCGCCTTCCCATGGCAAGCCGGCTCCACGCGATTCAGCATCACAGCGTCACGATCGACGCGCCGCTGGCGCTCGACAGCGGGCAGGCGCTGCCGTCGGTGACGATCGCCTTTCAAAGCTATGGCACGCTTGCCGCCGACAAATCCAATGCGGTGCTGATCTGCCACGCGCTCACCGGCGACCAATATGTCGCGAGCGACCATCCCGCGACGGGCAAGCCCGGCTGGTGGGCGCGGATGGTCGGGCCGGGCAAGCCCGTCGACACCGACCTTTATTTCGTGATCTGCGCCAATGTGCTCGGCAGCTGTATGGGGTCGAGCGGCCCCGCGACCCCCGACGCCGCGACCGGCGCGCCGCTCGGCATGCAATTCCCCGTCATCACGATCGGCGACATGGTGCGCGCGCAGGCGATGCTGCTCGACCATCTCGGCATCGCGCGGCTTCATGCCGTCATCGGCGGGTCGATGGGCGGGATGCAAGCGCTCGCCTGGGCGTCGGCCTGGCCCGAACGGCTCGGCTCGGCGATCGTCATCGCCAGCGCGGCGCGCCATTCGGCGCAGAATATCGCGTTCCACGAGGTCGGGCGGCAGGCGATCATGGCCGATCCCGACTGGCAGGACGGGCAATATTACGGCAGCGACCGCGCACCGACGAAGGGGCTCGCGGTCGCGCGCATGGCGGCGCACATCACCTATCTTTCCGAAGCGGGGCTGACCGAGAAATTCGGCCGCCGCCTGCAGGGGCGCGAGGCCAAGACCTTCGGCTTCGACGCCGATTTCCAGGTCGAATCCTATCTGCGCTATCAGGGGCTCGCCTTCACCGACCGCTTCGACGCCAACGCCTATCTCTACATCACGCGCGCGATGGACTATTTCGACCTCGCCGAGCCGCACGACGGCCGCCTCGCGGGTGCCTTCGCGGGCGCCAAGGACGTGCGCTTCACCCTCGTCAGCTTCGACACCGACTGGCTTTATCCGACCGCCGAATCGCGCCGCATCGTCCAGGCGCTGCAAAGCGTCGGCGCGGCGGCGAGCTTCGTCGAGCTGTCGGCGCCCTTCGGCCACGACAGCTTCCTGCTCGACGTCCCTGCGCTCGACCGGCTCGTCGCCGGCGCGCTCAAGAACGGCGGCTGACGATGGCGCTGCGCCCCGACCTTGCGATCATCGCCGCCGCGGTTCCGGCGCGCGCGCGCGCGCTCGACATCGGCTGCGGCGACGGCGAGCTGATCGCGGCGCTCAGGGACAAGGGGGTCGACGCGCGCGGGCTGGAGATCGACCCGGCGAACGTCACCGCGGCGATCGCGCGCGGCCAGTCGGTGGTGCAGGGCGATGCGAACCGCGACCTTATCGACTATCCCGCGGACGGTTTCGACTATGCGATCCTCTCGCAGACGCTCCAGACCACCGAGCGCCCCGACCGCGTCGTCGACGAACTGCTGCGCATCGCGCCGCGCGCCTTCGTCAGCTTCCCCAATTTCGCGCACTGGCGCGTCCGCCTCGCGCTGCTGTGGAACGGCCGGATGCCGGTGACGCGCCTGCTGCCCGTCGCCTGGTACGAGACGCCGAACATCCACCATGTCACCGTCAGCGACTTCCGCCAGCTGATCGCCGACAAGGGAATCCGCGTCGAACGCGCCTGGTATCTGTCGGGCGACAAGCCGACGAGCGACGCCGCCGCGAGCTGGCGCGCCGAACATGCGATCTTTCTGATCTCGCGGGGCTGACCGCTCGGCTCGCGGCGGTTTGCGACCGATTGCTGCCGTCAGGTCACCACCAGATTCGCGCAGAGGCGCAGAGAGCGCAGAGGGCAAGCGTGAAAATCTCTGCGTTCTCTGCGTCTCTGCGCGAAATGTTTGGGAGGCGGCATCCGACTGGTTTCGGACTTTCTTAAGCCCCTCCTCTTCAGAGGAGGGGTTTGGGGTGGTGCGCTGGCTGGGCGTTCGGTCGAGGCGACCACCCCGCTGCGACTAACGCGCAAGGCGCGTAAGTCTCGCTGCCCCTCCTCTGAAGAGGAGGGGTTGGGCGAATGTCTCGAATCCACCCCCAAGCTGGCATTCAATCTTTCAATGGACGCCGCCTCACGACAACGGAATGATCGCCCTCAATCCCTCCTCTTCAGCCCGTTCGCCAGCAGATCATTGGCGATCGCGGCCACAGCCTCGATGTCGGCATCGGCGTCCCACAGGCCATAGCGCATCCCCAGAAAGACATTCATCCCGCCGATCGCCCAGGCGTGGATCTCGCCGACGTCGGACCGGATTTCGCCGCGCGCCGCGCCGGTCTCCAGTCGCTGGCGGATGCGTTCGACCGTGGTTTCATAGTGGCGGCGATAGCTGGCGTAATCGACGAACTCGGCCTCGTCGATGATGCGGTAAATCTCCTTATGCTCGCGCACGAAGCCGAGGAAGGAAGCGAGGCCGATGCGTTCGGCCTCGATCTCGTCGGGCGCGGCCTGAACGATCGGCGTCACATGGTCGCGCAGCTGCTCGCTCATATAGCGGACGAGCGCCTGGAAGATTTCCTCTTTCGAATCGAAATAGGTGTAGAAGCTGCCGAGCGCGGTCCCCGCGCGCCGCGTGATGCCGCTGATCGACGCGTCGTGAAAGCCGCGCTCGCCGAATTCGACCGCCGCGGCGTCGAGCAGCTTGCGCAAGGTGCGCCGCCCGCGCTCGGTGCGCGGCGTCTTGTCGCCCTTCGCCGTTTCGTCCCGCCCGGCCATGCCTTGCGCCTGATCCATCGCTGCCATCCGTCCCCTGCCCCCTCGATCCCGGTGCATCGTGGCTTTTGCGCACCAGTGGCAAGCAAAAAATGCCCGGGCCGGTTTATAAGTTGAAACTTGGTTCACCTTTCATTATTGAGTGCATCACGGCTTGGCAAGCGCCCGGCCCAAGAAAATGACGAAACGGGCGGCGAGGGGCCGTCCGCGCACAAGGGAGAGTTCACATGCGTCCGTTCGCCCGCCGCTTCCGCACCATCGTCTGCGCATCGAGCGCGCTGTCGCTGCTCGCCTTCGCGCCCGCCGCCCTTGCGCAGGAAGAAACCGGCGCAAGCGCCGAGGACGGCGACAATGCGATCATCGTCACCGCGCGCCGCCGCGACGAGCGGCTGATCGACGTGCCGGTCGCGATCACCGCCTATTCGGGCGACGCGCTGGACAAGGCGGGTGCGATGGACATCACCGACATCGGCCAGACCACCCCGAACACGACGCTCGAAGTGTCGCGCGGCTCGAACTCGACGCTCACCGCCTTCATCCGCGGCGTCGGCCAGCAGGACCCCGTGTCGGGCTTCGAACAGGGCGTCGGCATCTATCTCGACGATGTCTATCTCAACCGCCCGCAGGCCGCGGTGCTCGACATCTACGACGTCGAGCGGATCGAGGTGCTGCGCGGGCCGCAGGGCACGCTCTATGGCCGCAACACCATCGGCGGCGCGGTCAAATATGTCACCAAACCGCTGCCCGAGGACCCGTCGCTCACGCTCAAGGGCACCTATGGCACCTACGACCAGGCCGACCTCGTCGTCAGCGCGAGCGCGCCGATCGGCAACCTGCTGCGCATCGGCGCCGCGGGCGCGCGCCTGTCGCGCGGCGGTTTTGGCGACAATGCCACCACCGGCCTTGAAAATTACAACAAGGATGTCTGGGCGGCGCGCGGCACCGTCGAGCTCGGCGGCTATGGCGAACCGGTGCTGATCCGCATTTCGGGCGACTATACCAAGGACAAGAGCGATCCGCGCGGCGGCCATCGCCTGATCCCGTCGCTCGCGACCGATCAGCCGGTGCTCGACGACGTCTATGACAGCCGCGGCGGGCTCAACGATCCCCGCCAGGAAATCGAAGCGTACGGCCTCGCGATGAACGTCTCGGCCGAACTCGGCGACGCGCTGACGCTGCGTTCGATCAGCGCGTGGCGCAAGGATAATTCGGCGACCCCGATCGACTTCGACGCGCTCCCCGCCGCCGACCTCGACGTCCCCGGCTATTATTTCAACGAACAGGTCAGCCAGGAATTCCAGCTGCTCTACGAAGGCGACCGGCTCAAAGGCCTGCTCGGCTTCTATTATCTGAACGCGAGCGCCGACACCTTGTTCGACGTCCGCCTGTTCAACACCTTCGCCGGCTTCACCGCCTTTACCGAGGCCGATGTCGACACCGAAACCTATGCGATTTTCGGCGACTTCACCTATGATTTCACCGACCGGCTCAGCCTGTCGGTCGGCGGCCGCTATACGTGGGACAAGCGCACCGCGTCGATCCTGCGCCAGAATTATCTCGGCGGCGGATCGCCGGTCTTCGGCGGCGCGGGGGTTCCCTTCGGCACCCCGAGCACCGATTTCGAGGGCAGCCGCAACTTCAACAAATTCACCCCGCGCGTCTCGCTGCAATTCCAGCCGACGCCCGATCACAATCTCTACGCAAGCTATTCGCAGGGCTTCAAGGGCGGCGGCTTCGACCCGCGCGGCGTCGGGGTCAACGCGCCGGCGGTCGATCCCGGCAACCCGACCGACGCCGAGGTCGCCGACTTCCTCAGCTTCCGCCCCGAACAGGTCGAAAGCTACGAGCTCGGCTATAAGGGCAGCCTGCTCGACCGGCGGCTCGACGTCGCGATCGCGGCCTTCTATGCCGATTACACCGACGTCCAGATCCCGGGATCGGTCGCGTGCAACGTCGGCGGCATCCAGACCTTCTGCGGCGTCGTGTCGAACGCGGGCAAGGCGACCTTCAAGGGCGTCGAGTTCGAAGGCCGCGCGCGCCTCGGCGACGATCTCGCGGCGGCCGGCGACCGGCTGACACTCTCGACCGCGCTCGGCTTCATCGACGCCGATTATAAGGAATATGTCACCAATATCGGCGGGGTCCCCACCGACGTCGCCGACTATCGCGAGGTGCAGAATACGCCGAAATGGACCGCGAGCGGCACACTCGACTATTCGGTCCCGGCCGGCGACGGCGACCTCGGCTTCCGCACGACGCTGTCCTATCGCAGCAAGACCTATCAGTTCGAAATCCCCAACCCCTATATCGACCAGAAGGGATTTGCGCTGCTCGACGCGAGCCTCGTCTATACCGCGCCCGGCGACCGCTGGAGCCTCGGCATCTTCGGCAGGAATCTGACCAACAAGAAATACAAGACGTCGGGCTACACCTTCGTCGTGACCGATCCGACGACGGGCGCGATCATCCCCGGCGCGAACGGCCTGCCGCAATCGGCGCTCGGCACCGAAGGCACGCTGACCGCCTTTTACGGCAACCCGCGCCAGGTCTTCGTCAGCGGCACCGTGAAGTTCTGACGCCGCGCCATCGACAAGGGGGAAAGGGGCGCCCGCCGCGGCGCCCTTTTTTTTGGGCGAGGTCTGCGCGGAGAGGACAGCTTTGGGGGTGGGGAGCGGACATCTTGTGGTGCGAGAAGGCACGCGCAGAGGGCGTTGGTTGAAACCGGCGGACCGGGATTTCTTGTTTCGCGCGAAGACGCGAAGGGGCCGGTTCGCGGCCGCTAGGCCGCCTTTCCCTTCATCGCCGCGTCCGCCGCAACGCGAAAGGGAAAAGCCGCTTCGCGGCAAGCGCGACATCTTCGCGTCTTCGCGTGGGACAAATCTTGCCGTCACCCGCGGCACAGCGCGTTGCTCGCTTGCCGCACCGCCTTCGCATCCCTACGCCGCTCTCTTCCTTCAGCCCGGCGGCTGCTATTGGTCACCGGCGGCCGCCGCCTTCGCGCCCCGCTCCCAGAATTTCCAGCTGCTCCGCCCGCTGAGCACGCCCGAGCGGAAGAGGCGCACCGACAGGGTGACGACGAGCGCGACCCAGATCGCCTGCCAGCCGAGCGCGAGCAGGTGGACCGCCTTCGCATCGTCGGTCGCGGCGCGCGCCGCCATCGCCATCGGCGACGAGAAGGGAATGATCTGCGCGATCGTCGCGACGCTGCTGCCCGGCGCGTTGGCGGCGCCCGAGCAGAGGCTGAACATCGCGACCTGAAGGATGGTGATCGGCAGGCTGAGCATCTGGATTTCGCGCACCGTCCCCGCCTGCGCGCCGACGCCGAGGAAGATCGCGCCGAGGAGCAGGAAGGACATGATGAAATAGGCGAGCATGATCAGGATGAAGAAGGGCCAGCCGGTCGCGGGCGCGACGCCGAACGCGGCCGAAGTCGCCTGCGCGTTCGCCGACGCGGCGCCGGCGTTCGCGAGCGCGCCGGGGTCGAGCTGCGTCATCGCGATCAGCCCGCCGCCGACCGCCATCGCGGTCCAGAAGGCGATGAAGAGGATTGCGACGCCGAGCAGCCCGAGCAGCTTGCCGAGGAAGACGCTTTCGAGCGGCACCGCGGCGGCAAGGATCTCGATCACCTTGTTGCCCTTTTCCTCGGCGAGCATTCCGACCGACTGGCCCGCGAGGAGCAGGGTCAACAGGAAGATGACGAAGACCGCACCAAGGCCCAGCCCCTGCTGTGCGGCGATGCTCGTCCCGCCTTTCTTTAGACTTTCAAAGCGCGGCGCCGCGGGGGCGACGGTGCCGGCGGCGCGATCGCGCAGCACGTCGGTCGCGAGCAGCGCCAGATAGGCGCCCGAACGGCTCCCCGCCTCGCGCTCGACGATGCGCGGGGCGGCGATCGGGCCGCTCATCACCGCATAGGTGTCGGCGCCCTTTTCCTGCGCGACCGCGACCGGATCGACATCGCGCGCGGCGACGCGCAGTTCGAGCACCGGCGGCTTGTCGCCGGGCAGCGCATCGCGCAGCCGCGCGTCGGCGGCGCGCAGCGGCTCGATATCGGCCGGACCCGCAATCGCGACGATGCGCCCCGCGCCTCGCGCGCTGTCGGCGAGCTGCGAGGCGCCGAAGCCGCCGAGCGCGCCCATGCCGATCATGAACAGCGGCGCAAGCAGGAAGAGGAGAAAGGTCGGGGTCGCGACGATCGCCAGAAAGTCGCGCCGCGCAACCACGAAGATATTGCGAAGGAAAGGCGTCATGCAGCGGACTCCTCGATGGCGTCGGCTTGCGCATCGGCCTCGAAGCCGGCGTCGACCTGACGCACGATATGGACGAAGGCGTCGTGGAGGCCGGGGCGGCTGATCGACAGGCCGGCGACGCCGTGCCCGCTCGCGGTGATCCGCGCGAGCAGCGGCTCGACCGCGTCGCCCTCAATCGCGAAATGCCAGTCGGCGCCGCGCCGCTCGGCACCGGGCGGCAGGATCGCCGCGACGTCGCCCGCCGCGTCGCGCGGGGTGTAGCGCACCTGCATCGGCAGCAGCGCGCGCGCCTCGTCGACCGTGCCCTCGAAGCGCCGCGCCGAGCGCGCGATGATCGCGATGCGGTCGCACAATCGCTCGGCGTGCGCCATCACATGCGTCGAAAAGAGGATCGTCGCGCCGCGCTCGCGCTCACGGCGCACGAGCGTTTCGAGCCGTTCCTGATTGACCGGATCGAGCCCCGAGAAAGGCTCGTCGAGGACGATCAGGTCGGGGGCGTGGACGATCGAGCCGATCAGCTGGACCATCTGCGCCATGCCCTTCGACATCTTGCGGATCTTTTCGTCGATCACGCGCTCGAGCCCCAGCTCGGCCATGAAATCACCCGCGCGGCGGCGCCCCTCGGCCCAGTCGAGCCCGCGCAGCGCGCCCATGAAGGCGATCGCCTCGCGCGCCTTCATGCCGGGATAGAGGCCGCGTTCCTCGGGCAGATAGCCGATGCGATGGCGCACGCTTTGCGGCTTGAACCCGCCCAGCAGCCGGCTCGTGCCCGCATCGGGGTCGATGATGCCGAGCGTCATGCGCAGGCTGGTCGTCTTGCCCGCGCCATTGGGGCCGAGCACGCCGTAAATGCTGCCCGCCGGCACCAGAAGGCTGACGTGATCGACCGCCTTGAACGCCTCGAAATATTTGGTGAGGCCGCGTGCCTCGACGCAATATTCGGTCAAAATCCGGTCCTCGATTTGGGGTCTGTCAGCTGACCCGTTCGTCCTGAGGAGCGATTGAGCTTGTCGAAGATCCGTCTCGAAGGACCATGCGCGGTGCTGGCGTCCTTCGAGACGGATCTTCGACTTCGCTCAGCCCCTCCTCAGGACGAACGGAGGATGTGTTACCGCCAGGCTATGGCACGGCCGGGCGGCTGTCGTATAGGGGCGCAATGGTTGCCAAGGCCTTGCCCCCTCTCGAAGACCGCCTCGAAGCGGTCGCGCGCGCACATGGCTTCGCCGCCTTCGGCATCGCGCGCGCCGACGCGGCGCCCGAGACCGCGGCGCGCCTCGACGCCTGGCTCGCCGAGGGGTGCCACGGCGAGATGATCTGGATGGAAAGCCGCGCGGAGCAGCGCGGCTCGCCCGCGGGGTTGTGGCCCGAAGTCCGGTCGGTGATCGCGCTCGGCATGAGCTATGCCCCCGCCGAAGACCCGCTGGCGCTCGCCGATCATCGGACACGCGGGCGCATTTCGGTCTATGCGCAGGGCGCCGATTATCATGATGTCGTCAAAAAGGCGCTGAAAGCGGTTGCGCGCTGGCTCGTCGCCGAAGCGCCGGGCGCCGAGGTCAAGGTGTTCGTCGATACCGCGCCGGTGATGGAAAAGCCGCTCGCCGCCGCCGCGGGGCTCGGCTGGCAGGGCAAGCATACGAATATGGTCAGCCGCGACCATGGCAGCTGGCTGTTCCTCGGCGCGATCTATACGACGCTCGACCTCGTGCCAAGCGCGCCGGGGCGCGATCGCTGCGGCAGTTGCCGGGCGTGTCAGGATGCGTGCCCGACGCGCGCCTTTCCCGCGCCGTACCGGCTCGATGCCCGGCGCTGCATCTCCTATCTCACGATCGAACATGCGGGGCCGATCCCCGAAGAGTTCAGGCGCGCGATCGGCAATCGCGTCTATGGCTGCGACGATTGCCTCGCGGTGTGCCCGTGGAACAAATTCGCCGATACCGCCGCGCGGCACCGCGCCTTCCTGCCGCGCGGCGAGCTTGCGGCGCCCGCGCTCGCCGACCTGCTCGCGCTCGACGATGCCGGGTTCCGGCAGGTTTTTGCGGGCTCGCCGATCAAGCGCATCGGGCGCGACCGCATGGTGCGCAACGCGGCGATCGCCGCGGGGAACAGCGGCGATCCACGCTTTCGCGCGCGGCTCGCCGAGCTGACCCGCGACGCCTCGCCGGCGGTCGCCGACGCGGCGGCATGGGCGCTCGCCGAGCTGGCGGAATGACGTTGCGCACCTGCGACTTTGCTCCCTCGGCCTCGGGCGGATTCCGGCTCGAATGTAGGATATTCCTGTTTCACGCGAAGACGCGAAGATATTGCGCTGGCCGCGAAGCGGCTTTCCCTTGCAGCGTCGCGTCGGAACGCGGGTTGGGAAAGGGAATGGGGCCTATCGGCCCGAACAGCTTCTTCGCGCCTTCGCGCCTTCGCGTGAAACAAATCTTTTCACTGAAGCGTGGAGAGAGATCAGCGTTACCGCCGCAAAGCTGCGATGCAGCTGTCGATATTGGCGTCGCGGCCGTCGGGCGTGCGCGCGTCGACGTGGGTGGCGAGCGGCTTCGCGCCCTGCCGCGGCGCGTAATAATAGACGTCGAGCACGCAGGGCCCGCCCGCGAACTGCAGCTTGCGCCCCGCCCCTTCGGTGACGTCGAGGCGCGGGCGGCCGAAGGCGCCGATCGCGGCATCGGCGTCGTGGCCGATCAGCGCGTTGTTCTGGGTGACGCGCGGCGCGGTGATCGGCGGCACGCCCGCGCTCGCGGCGGGCGGCGTCGCGCGCGGAATCGCCGCGCCCGCGCAGCCCGCGAGCAGCAGCGCGAGGCCGGCGGCGCCGGCGGCACGGCTTTGTCGGATCATGATCTTTCGCTCCCCATATGCAGCATATGGACGGCCATAGCCGCGCCAAGGATGGGGGCCAAGATATTGGCGACGGGCACCAGGAAGCTTGCGGCGGACAGCAGGCCGAGCGACCAGCGCGCGCCGCGGGCGAAGCGCGGCCGGTCGGGGTGGCGCGCGCTCACCATCGCTTCGAGGTCGCGGCCGAGCAGCAGCGCGTTGACCGCGAGCGCGAGCAACACGGTGCCGACCCCGGTGACGAGCAGCAGCAGGTAGAAGGGCAGCGCGGCAAGGTTGCCGAGGACAAGGCGGCCGAGCGAGGCGAGCGCAAGCGCGGCGTTCTGACGCCAGCCGACATCGACCGCGCGCGCCGCGGCGGCGGGATAGTGGCGCGCCTCGACGTCGGCGACGATCGCATCGGCGAACAGCCCGACGACCGCGACGCCGACGCCGCGGAACAGCAGCCAGCTTCCCGCGACCAGCAGCAGTAGGACCGCCGCGCCGGCAAGGTCGAGCCCGGCGCCGCCGAGCCACCCCATTTGCGCGATTCCCCAGCGCGCGCCGAAAAAGAGCGCCGCGCCGGCGGCGACGAAGATCAGCAAGGTCAGTGCAAGGCTCTGCGCGAGGACGCGCCGCACGCGCGGGCTGGAGAGGTCGCCAAGGGCGAGCAGCAGGGCGTGGAGCGCGCGGGCCATCGCGCGGGTGTGACGCGCGGGGGCGATGCGCGTCAAGTGCGGGACGGTCGGGGCCGGGCTCCATCTCCCCTCCCGCTTGCGGGAGGGGTTGGGGGTGGGCAAGCGACGCCGCTATGGCCCACCCCGCTGCGAGTGGCGAGCAAGCCCGCAACTCTCGCTGCCCCTCCCGCCCGCGGGAGGGGACGTCAAGCGCCGGCTTGCCTTGGCGCGCTTCGCCCCGTAAGGCGCAGCGCAGCTTTTCCCCAACAGCACAGGACAGTCCATGGCCTCCACCGCCCGTTTCGACGTCGTTGCGATCGGCAACGCGATCGTCGATGTTCTCGCCCGCACCGACGACGCGCTGATCGAGGCCGAGGGCCTGGTCAAAGGGTCGATGCGGCTGATCGACGCCGAGGAGGCGGCGCGCCTCTATGCCGCAATGGGTCCCGCGGTCGAGATGTCGGGCGGGTCGGCGGCGAACACGCTGGCGGGCATGGCGGCGCTCGGCGAGCGCTGCGCCTTCATCGGGCAGGTCGCCGACGACCAGCTCGGCCAGGTCTTCACCCACGATCTGCGCGCGCTCGGCGTCGCCTACGACACGCCGCCGCTGGCGGGCGGGGCGCCGACCGCGCGCTGCCTGATCCTCGTCACCCCCGACGGACAGCGGACGATGAACACCTTTCTGGGGGCGAGCCATTTGCTCGAGCAAGCGATGATCGACGAGGAACTGATCGCGGCGTCGGAGATCCTCTATCTCGAAGGCTATTTGTGGGACCCCGAACTATCGCGCGCGGCGATGCGGCGCGCGATCGACGTGGCGCGGGGCGCGGGGCGCGAGGTCGCCTTCACCCTGTCCGACGCCTTCATCATCGACCGTCATGGCGAGGATTTCCGCGCGCTGATCGCGGCGGGACTGTTCGACATCCTCTTCGCCAACGAAGTCGAGATCAAGGCGCTCGCGGGCGAGGAGGATTTCGAGGCCGCGGTCGCGAAGATCGCGCCGCAGGTGCCGCTGCTCGTCGTGACGCGCAGCGAAAAGGGCGCGATCGCGATCACCGGCGGCGCGCGCACTGAGGTCGGCGCCGAGCCGATCGACGCGGTGGTCGACACCACCGGCGCGGGCGACCTCTTCGCCGCGGGCTTCCTGTCGGGCCACGCCGAAGGGCGCCCGATCGCCGACTGCCTGACCATGGGCGCCGTCTGCGCGCGCGAAATCATCGCGCAGGTCGGCCCGCGCGCGCAGACCGACCTCAAGGCCAAGGTCGCGGCGCGACTGGGGTAGTGGAACGGGCGTGAGGCCGGGTGTTGCCATTATCGCGCACAAAGCCACGAAGCCACAAAGGGGGCGCCGCGCCGTCCGCCAATTTGCCTCCACTTCGGGCTCAACGCCTCGAAGCATCGTTCTTCCTTTGCAACGTCGAAAGAAAGAGGGCCCTTCGACAAGCTCAGGCCGAATGGGGTGCGGCCATTCTTTGTGGCTTCGTGGCTTTGTGCGAGACATTTTCCGCGGTTGGAGGAGCGCGCTTGACGAGCGCCCCTACGCTGCGACCGCGCTTTCGGGATGCTTTTTGAACAATGCGCGGTCGGCGGGGCCGAAGCCGCGCGTCCAGATCAGCCACGCATAGATGCCGAGGATGACGGGGACGCCGAACAGCAGCTCGGCCCATTCGGGCATCTGCGTCGCGCCCCAGCCCAGGATCGCCGCGCCCGCGGTCGCCCAGACGAGCGCCCAGCGCAGGCTGTTCACCGGCGCGTGCAGGATGCGGGCGAGCAGCCACGCCTTCGCGACCGACGCAAAGCCGAGCGCAAGCATCAGCGCGCCCGCAACCGCCCCCGCATAATAGATCGGCGGCAGCCCCATCGCCTGCGCGGTGAGGATCAGCGCGACGCTGAGCACCGCCTGCAGCCCCAGCGTCGCGAGGCTGAGCAGCAGGTTGCGGTGGCGCGCGACATAGACGAGCGCCGCCTCGCTGACCACCGCGGTCGCGGCGACGACTTCGGCGGCGAGCAGGAAGGCGAGCGCGCCGGTGCCGCTGACGAATTCGGGCCCGACGAGCCCCATCACCGCCTCGCCCGGGATGCCGAGCGCGAGCGCGACCCCTGCCTGCGCGGCGATGATCCAGAAGCCGACCTGGCTGACCTGCGCGGCGACCGCCGAAAAGCGCTTTTCGGCGAGGTTGCGCGTGATGACGGGGCCGAGGATCGGCTCGAAGCTGGTCTTCAGCTTCTGCGGCAGCGACGCGACCTGCTGCGCCATATAATAAATGCCATAGATCGTCGGCGAGGTGAACTGGCCGAGGATGAACAGGTCGAGCCGCCGCGTCCCCCATTCGATCGCATCGGCGGCGGCGAGCGGCGCGTTGCGGCGCGCGAGGCCGATCAGATGCGCCATATGCGGGCGCCACACGCCCGGCCCGCCATAGTGGCGGATCATCGGCCACAGCGCGGTCAGGAAGGCGGCGACCATCGCAGCGGCATAGGCGAGCATCAGCCCGTCGCGCGGCGACACATACCAGAAACCCGCCGCCGCGATGCTGATCGTCCACGGCTCGACCACCGCGCGCGCGCGCACCGTCGCGCCGATGTCGAAGCGATAGGCGCAGGCCGCGAGCGCGATTTCGGTCCCCGCGATCGCAAAGACGAGCAGCGCCATCCAGCGATCGACCGCCGACAGGTCGCCGGCGGGGTACATGAGCTGCGGCAGCAGGAACAGCACCGCCGATCCGATCGCCGAGGCGAGAAAGGCGACAAACATGCCGTCCCAAACGACGATTCGCGGGTCGGCGCCGGGCGCGCTCAATTGCTCGGCAAGCCCGCGCTTCAGCCCGAGCGTCGCAATCTGCGCGACCAGTTCGATGACGAGCACCGCGAAGGCGAAGCGCCCGACCGCCTCCGGCCCGTACCAGCGGCCGGCGATATAGAGGAAGGGCAGCCGCGCGACGAGGCGCAGCACGAAGCCGAAGAAATTGGTGCGGCCGCCCTTCGCCAGCGCGGCCGTGTCGGCTTCGGGCAAGGGGGCGGGAGGGGGGGGCGCGGCTGCGCTGTCGGTCTGGCTCAAACCTGGCGCCCCCTCTGCTGCTCCCCTGCGCGCAGTCTAGCGCGGGGGCGTGGGGCAGGCAATCTTGTGTCGCGGGTCATCGCCCCTCGCGTCGCAGCGGGCGGCTGAGCAGCGCCTGAACGGCGTCGGCGACACCGGTCTCGCCGGCAACCAGCCGCGCAACCGCGTCGGTGATCGGCATGTCGATCCCCCCGGCGCGCGCCGCCGCGGCCACCACCGGGGCGCTGAACGCCCCTTCCGCGACGGTACGGCGGTCGGCCATCAGCGCAGCGGCGGTTTCGCCGCGCCCGAGCCCCTGGCCGAGCGCGAAATTGCGCGAATTGGACGAGGTGCAGGTGAGCACCAAGTCGCCGAGCCCGGCGAGCCCCGCGAGCGTCTCCGCCTCGGCGCCGCGCGACAGGCCGAAGCGCGTCATTTCGGCGAAACCGCGGCTGATCAGCGCCGCGCGTGCATTAAGGCCGAGCCCGGCGCCGTCGACGATCCCGCACGCGATCGCGAGGATATTCTTGACCGCGCCGCCGATCTCGGCGCCGATCATGTCGGTCGAGACATAGGGGCGGAAATGCGGGCGCGCGAGCGCCTGCGCCAGCGCGTCGGCGAGGCCCACGTCGGCGGCGGCGAGGGTGATCGCGGTCGGCAGGCCCGCGGCGACCTCGTGCGCGAAGGTCGGACCCGACAGCACCGCGAGCGGCCGGTCGGGAAAAATCGCGCGCGCGATGTCGATCGGGAAGGCGAAGCTCTCCGCTTCCATCCCCTTGCTGCAAAAGATCAGCGGCGCGTCGCCGGCGGGCAGATCGGCGAGCACCGCGCGCAGATAGGGGACGGGAACGACGACGAGCAGCGCGTCGAGCCCGGCGAGGTCGGCGAGGTCGCCGGTCGCCACCAGCGAGGGCGAGAGCGCCGCTCCGGGCAGGAAGATCGGGTTGCGATGCTCGGCGTTGATCGCCACGACGACATCGGCCTCGCGCGCCCAGAGCCGCACCGGCGCGCCCTCGGCGGCGAGCAGCTGCGCGAGCGCGGTGCCCCAAGCGCCGCCGCCAACGACCCCGAAATTGCTGTATGACGTCATGTCTTCACTCGTCATGCTTTTACTCCGGCGCCGCGCACCGCCTCGGCGGCGGGATCGAGCGGCCAGCGCGGCCGCGCGGCGGTGTCGAGCGGGTCGGTGAGCCCCGCGGCAAAGCGCTCGGCGCCCGCCCAGGCGATCATCGCGCCATTGTCGGTGCACAGCCACAGCGGCGGCGCGACGAAGCGTTTGTCATAGTCATGCGCGAGACCCGTCAGCGCGGCGCGGATCGCGCCGTTCGCCGCGACGCCGCCCGCGACGACGAAGGCGGTCGCCTGCGGACAGGCGGCGAGCGCGATGCGGCTGCGGTCGACCAGGCAGTCGACGACCGCCTGCTGGAACGAGGCGGCGAGATCGGCGACGCTGTGCGCGCCCGAGGCGGCAGCGCGCGCGACCGCGCTCTTGAGGCCCGCGAACGAGAAATGCGGCTCGGCGCTGCCGACGAGCGGGCGCGGCAGCGGCACCGCGCGCGGGTCGCCGTCCGTCGCCGCGCGCTCGACCGCGGGGCCGCCCGGATAGCCGAGCCCGAGCAGCTTCGCGGTCTTGTCGAACGCTTCGCCCGCGGCATCGTCGATCGTCGTGGCGAGGCGGCGATAGGCGCCGACGCCCTCGACCAGCAGCAATTGGCAATGGCCGCCCGAGACGAGCAGCAGCAGATAGGGGAAAGCGAGGTCGGGATCGGTGAGGCGCGGGCTCAGCGCATGGCCTTCGAGATGGTTGACCGCGACCAGCGGCTTGCCCGCGGCGTGCGCGAGCGCCTTGCCGGTGACCAGCCCGACCATCACCCCGCCGATCAGCCCCGGCCCGGCGGTCGCGGCGATCGCATCGACGTCGGCGAGCGCGACGCCCGCGTCGGCGAGCACGCCCTCGACGAGCGGCGCGAGCCGGTCGACATGCGCGCGCGCCGCGATCTCGGGCACGACGCCGCCATAGGGCCGGTGCTCGGCCTCCTGCCCCGCGACGCGATGGGCCAGAATCTGCCGGTCGCCGGTGACGAGCGCCGCCGCGGTTTCGTCGCAGCTCGATTCGAGGCCAAGGATCAGGGTCATGGTGCCGCCCGTGCCTTACCCGCGCGAAGGGCACGGGGGCAAGCGGCGGGTGATTGCGATGATTTGCTCTCAAGAGCGCAAAGCGGGTCAAGATACTGGGGTTCACGCGGAGACGCGGAGAAAAAAGATGATTGCCGCGAAGCGGCCTTCCAGGTCCGGCGCCGCGGCATCGTGCGGCGTCGATTGTTTCAGGGCCTTTCGGCCCGAACCAACCTCTCCGCGTCTCCGCGTCTCCGCGTGAATCCATGCAACCCCAAATCGCTGCACCCTCTGCGGCCTCTGCCCGAATCCCCCGTCTTTCCTTTCGTGCGCCGAGGCCCTAGCAGCGACGGATGACCGATCGTCCCACGCCCGACCATCCGCTGCGCCTCGGCACGCGCGCGTCGCCGCTCGCGATGGCGCAGGCGACGCAGGCGGTCGCCGCGCTGGTCACGGCGCACGGGCTCGATCCCGCCGCGCTCGAAATCGTGCCGGTCACCGCGACCGGCGATCGGATTCAGGACCGCGCGCTCGCCGAAGTCGGCGGCAAGGCGCTGTGGACGCGCGAGCTCGATGCGATGCTCGATGCCGGCGTGATCGACGCGGCGGTACACAGCCTCAAGGATGTCGAGACGATCCGCGACGCGCGCTTCGCGCTCGCCGCGATGCTGCCGCGCGCCGACGCGCGCGATCGGCTGGTGGTGCGCGAGGGGGTCGCGGCGCGGACGATCGCCGAGCTGCCGCCGGGCGCACGATTGGGCACGAGCAGCCCGCGCCGCGCGGCGCAGGTCCGCGCGCTGCGCCCCGACCTTGAAACCCCGCTCCTGCGCGGCAATGTGGCGACGCGGCTCGCGAAGCTCGCGGCGGGCGATTATGAGGCGACCCTGCTCGCCGCGGCGGGGCTCGAGCGGCTCGGGATGCATGACGTCGGCATCGTTCAGCCGGTCGAGGCGCTGCTGCCCGCGGCCTCGCAGGGTGCGATCGGCCTCGAATGCCGCGCCGGCGACGCGCGGGTGGCCGCGCTGCTTGCGCCGGTCGACGATGCGCCCACGCGGCGCGCGGTCGCGGCCGAGCGCGCCTTCCTCGCCGCGCTCGGCGGCGATTGCAGCTCGCCGGTCGCGGCGCACGCGCGCCTGCTCGCCGATGGGACGCTGCGGCTCGACGGGGCGATCTATTCGGAGGACGGCGGCGATCATGTCGCGGGCGACGCGCCGATCGCCCGCGACGGCGACGCCGCCGCGCTCGCGCAGCGCCTGCTCGCCGCGGCGCCCGACACGGTGCGGCGCCTGTTCGCGGCATGAGCGCCGGACTGCCGCTGATCGTCACGCGCGCCGACCCGGGCGGCGCGGCGACCGCGGCGCGCGCCGCGGCGATGGGGCTCGACGTCCGGCACCTGCCGCTGTTCGCCGCGCATGCGCTGCCGTGGACAGTGCCCGATCCGGCTGCGTTCGACGCCCTGCTGCTGACGAGCGCGCGCGCGGTTGAGCTCGCGGGCCCCGGCCTCGCGCGGCTCGCCGGGCTGCCGGTCCATGCGGTCGGGGCGGCCACCGCAGCGGCGGCAGATGCTGCTGGACTGACGATCGAAGCGGTCGGGGATCGCGATGCGCAAGGCCTTCTTGACGCAATGACGTCACAAGGAATCGCGCGAATTCTGTGGCTTTGCGGGCAGGACCGCAGCGCCTTCGACACGCGCGGCGCGGCGCTGGTGCCGCTCGCCTGCTATGCGGTCGATGCGGTGCCGCCGCCGCCGGGCTGGGCGGAAGCGATCGCGATGCCGGCGGTGCTGCTCGCGCATTCGGTGCGCGGCGCGCGGCGCCTCGCCGAACTGATCCCTGCGGGCCGCGGGCGGCTCGCCCTCGCCGCGATCAGCGCCGGCGTCGCCGCCGCAGCGGGCGAGGGCTGGGCGGCGGTCGCGGTCGCCGAGCGCCCCGACGACGCGGCACTGTTGGCAGAGGCCCATGCTTTGTGCCACAAAGGCCGCCAAATGGGGTCGTTCGAAAGATAGAAATGGCAATCGAAAGCGACAAAAATATCCGCGTGGACGAAGGTTCGGGCGGAAAGTCCTTTTCTTCCCGCAGCTTGATCGTCGGCGCCTTGATCGTCCTGATCGTCGGCGCGGTCGCGGGGGGCTGGGCGATGACGCGCCTGCTTTCGCCCGCCGGTCCCGCGCCGGCAGCGAAAGTCGTCCAGGCCCCAGCGCCGAGCCCGGTCGCCGATACCGCCGCCGTGGCAGCGGCGACCACCGAGGCCGCACCGGTCGCTCCGGCCGCCGTCGACAGCGCGAGCGCGCTCGCGGCGCGCGTCGCCGATCTCGAAACGCGGCTGTCGCGGATCACGCTCGAAGCGGCGTCGGCGTCGGGCAATGCGACGCGCGCCGAGGGGCTGCTGATCGCCTTCGCCGCGCGCCGCGCGCTCGATCGCGGGCTGTCGCTCGGCTATCTCGAGGCGCAGCTGCGCCTGCGCTTCGGCGACGACCAGCCCAATGCGGTCAAGACGATCATCGACACGTCGCGCGATCCCGTGACGCTCGAACAGCTGCGCAGCGAGCTCGACACGCTCGCCCCCGATCTCGTCGGGCGCAGCGAGAATGGCGACGGCAGCCTGTGGACCGCCTTCCGCCGCGAAATGAGCGAGCTGTTCGTCGTCCGCCCGGCGGGCACGCTGTCGCCGCGCGCCTCCGAACGGCTCGAGCGCGCGCGCCGCTATCTCGCGGGCGGGCAGGTCGACAAGGCGATCGACGAGGTGCAGGCGATGCCCGGCGCCGAGGTCGCGAACGACTGGCTGATGGACGCGCGCCGCTATCACGAGGCGCGGCGCGCGCTTGACCTGATCGAGACCGCGGCGATATTGGAGCCGCGCGACAGCCCGCCTGCCGCACTGGCCCGCCCCGCGGGCTCCACGCAATAGCCGCACCGGCCGTTCCGGGGCGGCGCCTTTAGGAAAGCCGACCCCATGGCCCTCGCCGATCCGCAGCGCATCGAGGCGCTCGACCCCTTCGACCCGCTCGCGCTCGACGCCCAGCTTTCCGAAGAGGAGCGGATGGTCCGCGACACCGCGCGCAGCTATGCGCAAAGCGAGCTGCTGCCGCGCGTCACCTCGGCCTTTCTCGAGGAGCGCTTCGACCGCGAGATCATGTCCGAAATGGGCGCGCTCGGGCTGCTCGGCGCGACGATCGACCCCGAATATGGCGGCGCGGGGCTCAACTATGTCAGCTACGGCCTGATCGCGCGCGAGGTCGAGCGTGTCGATTCGGGCTATCGCTCGGCCTGCTCGGTGCAGTCGAGCCTCGTGATGCACCCGATAGGCGCCTATGGCAGCGACGAGCAGAAGAAGCGCTTCCTTCCGGGCCTGGCCTCGGGCGAACTCGTCGGCTGCTTCGGCCTGACCGAACCCGATGCCGGCAGCGACCCCGCGGGGATGCGCACGCGCGCCGAAAGGATCGCGGGCGGCTACCGTCTCAAGGGCGCGAAAATGTGGATCACCAATTCGCCGATCGCCGACGTCTTCGTCGTGTGGGCGAAGTCGGAGGCGCACGATGGCGCGATCCGCGGCTTCCTGCTCGAAAAGGGCATGAAGGGCCTGTCGGCGCCGAAGATCGAGGGCAAGGTGTCGCTGCGCGCCTCGGTGACCGGCGAGATTGTGATGGACTCCGTCGAGGTCGGCGAGGATGCGCTGCTGCCGAACGTGTCGGGCCTCAAAGGCCCCTTCGGCTGCCTCAACCGCGCGCGCTACGGCATCGGCTGGGGCGCGATGGGCGCCGCCGAATTCTGCTATGAGGCGGCACGCAATTACACGCTCGAAAGGAAGCAGTTCGGGCGGCCGCTCGCCGCGAACCAGATCGTGCAATTGAAGCTCGCGAACATGCTCACCGAAATCGCGCTCGGCACCGAAGCCGCGCTGCGCACCGGGCGGCTGATCGACGAGGGCCGCCTCGCCCCCGACCGCATCAGCCTCTTGAAGCGCAACAATTGCGGCAAGGCGCTCGACATCGCGCGGGTCGCGCGCGACATGCACGGCGGCAACGGCATTTCGGCCGAATATCATGTGATCCGCCACGCGGTGAACCTCGAGACGGTGAACACCTATGAAGGCACGCACGACGTCCATGCGCTGATCCTCGGCCGCGCGATCACCGGCATCAGCGCCTTTTCCTGAGATGAAGCCGCTCGCAGGCCTGCGCGTCGTCGAACTGGCGCGCGTGCTCGCGGGGCCGTGGTGCGGGCAATTGCTCGCCGACCTCGGCGCCGAGGTGATCAAGGTCGAGCGCCCGGGGGTCGGCGACGACACGCGGCAATGGGGACCGCCCTTCGTCACCGGACCCGCGGGCGAAGATCTGGGCGCGGCCTATTATCACAGCTGCAACCGCGGCAAGCGCAGCGTCGCGATCGACATATCGAGCCCCGACGGACAGGCCGAATTGCGCGGCCTGCTCGCCGGTGCCGATGTGGTGATCGAAAATTACAAGGTCGGCGGGCTCGCCAAATATGGCCTGTCGCCCGAGCGGCTGCGCGAGGATTTCCCGCGGCTGATCATCTGCTCGGTCACCGGCTTCGGACAGACCGGTCCCTATGCGCACCGCGCCGGCTATGATTTCATCATCCAGGCGATGAGCGGCTTCATGTCGCTGACCGGCGAACCCGACGGGCCCCCGCAAAAGGCGGGAATCGCTTATGCCGACATCTTCACCGGCCTGTATGCGACCGTCGCGATCCTCGCGGCGTCAAGGCGTCGTGACGTCACCGGCGCGGGCGCGCATATCGACATGGCGCTGCTCGACAGCCAGGTCGCGGTGCTCGCAAACCAGGCGGCGAACTATCTCGCCGGCGGCGCGGTGCCGAAACGGATGGGCAACGGCCACGCCAATGTCGTTCCCTATCAGGCCTTTGCGACCGCCGACGGCGAGCTGGTGGTCGCGGTCGGCAACGACGGCCAGTTCCGGAAACTCTGCCATATCCTCGGCGAGCCCGGCTGGGCCGACGACGCGCGCTTCGCGACCAACGCCGCGCGGCTCGCGAACCGCAAGGCGCTGATCCCGCTGCTCGCGGCAAAGATCGCGGGCTGGGACGCGCAGCCGCTGTCGCGCGCGCTCGAGGCCGAGGGGGTGCCCGCGGGACCGATCAACGACATGGCCGCGGTGTTCGCCGACCCGCAGGTGGTCGCGCGCGGCCTGCGCTTCCGCCCCGACGGCGCGTCGATCGACGGGATCGCAAGCCCGATCGTCATCGACGGCGAGCGCATGGTCGCGCGCGCCGGCGCCCCGCCGCTGGGCAAGACGCGCGGCGGATAGCCCGCCCCCCGCAACCGATCGGGGCTTATGGACAGGACGCCCCCCCTGTATAAGCCGGACCGCAAAGCTATGCGGCCTACGTATGCGCGTTGCAATCGCACCGGGCAGCGGTCACTTTCATCGTCGATATCCAAGGGGAATAGCGTGAGCGTCAAAGTCGGAACATTGGTGCTGTTCGGGGCCACGGGCGATCTGGCGCACCGGATGCTCTTTCCCTCGCTCTACAATCTGCACATGGACGGGCTGCTCGCCGATACGCTGACGATCGTCGGCTCGGGACGTTCGCAGATGGACTGCGCGGCGTTTCAGGCGCAGGTGCGCGCGGCGCTCACCGAACATCTGCCCGGGGACCGGGTCGAAGCCCCCGTCGTCGAGACCTTCCTTCAGCGGATCGACTATTGCGCGGTCGATGCCGGCAAGGGCACCGGCTACGACGATCTCGCCGCGCTGCTCGGGCCGCGCATGGACCAGCCGGTCGGCGTCTACCTCTCGACCCCGCCGTCGATGTTCGGTCCGATCGCGCAGGGGCTCGCCGCCGCGGGGATCGCCTGCGCCGAATGCCGGATCGCGATGGAAAAGCCGATCGGCCACGACCTCGCCTCGTCGCGCGAGGTCAACGAACAGGTCGGCAGCGCCTTTGCCGAGGACCATATTTTCCGCATCGACCATTATCTGGGCAAGGAAACGGTGCAGAATCTGCTCGCGCTGCGCTTTGCCAACATGCTCTTCGAGCCGCTGTGGAACGCGCGCGCGATCGACCATGTCCAGATCACCGTCGCCGAAACCGTCGGGCTCGAAGGCCGCGTCTCCTATTATGACGGCGTCGGCGCGCTCAAGGATATGGTGCAGAACCATATGCTCCAGCTGCTCGCGATCATCGCGATGGAGCCGCCGGCGAATGTCGGCTCGACCGCGGTGCGCGACGAAAAGGTGAAGCTGCTCCGCAGCTTGCGCAAGATGACCGCCGAGGATGTCAAGGCGCACAGCGTCAAGGGCCAATATACCGCAGGCGCGGTGAACGGCGAGGCGGTCGCGGGCTATGCCGACGAGCTCGGCAGGCCCTCGAACACCGAAACCTTCGTCGCGCTGAAAGCGTTCATCGACAATTGGCGGTGGAAGGGCGTGCCCTTTTACCTGCGCACCGGCAAGCGTATGCCGCGCCGCCAGTCCGAAGTGCTGATCCAGTTCAAGCCGGTGCCGCACAATATCTTCGCGCGCGTCGGCGCTCCGAAGCTCGATGCCAATGTCATGATCATCAATCTGCAGCCCGAAGAGAATATCCGCGTCAAGGTGATGGCAAAGCAGCCGGGGCTCGACCGCGAGGGCGTCAAGCTGCGCGAGGTCAATCTCGACGTGTCGCTGTCGCACAGCTTCGCGGGCGAGCGGCGGCGGATCGCCTACGAACGCCTGCTGCTCGACTTCATCGAGGGCGAGCAGACCTTGTTCGTGCGCCGCGACGAGGTCGAGGCGCAGTGGCAGTGGATCGATTCGATCCGCGACGCCTGGGCCGCGGTCGACATGGTGCCGCAGAGCTACACCGCCGGCAGCTGGGGCCCGTCGAGCGCCATCGCGCTGATCGAACGCGACGGAGCGAGCTGGCATGATTGATCCCGCGCGCCCGGCCGACGACTGGCTGCTGATCGACATCGACGGCGAGGACGTCCATTTCGGCACTTTCGCGCGCGGCGGCGGGTCGGGCATCGACCGTTATCGCGCCTATCGCTCGGGCGACCATATGACGGCGACCGATTGCATCATGCACTATGCGCGCGAGGTGTCGCTGCCGCTGCAGGGACGGCGCACCGCGGTCGTCGTGTCGGGCGCGGTGGGCACCGACAGCATTCGCGTTGCGCGCTCGCGCTGGATCGTGTCCAAGTCCGGGCTTGAGCTGCTGTTCGGCGCGCGCCCGGTCTTTCTGAACGACAGCGTTGCAAAGGCGTGGGCCAATGTCGCGCTGCGGACGCCGGTGCGCATCGTCGGCGGCGAGCGCCAGCCCGACTTTGCCGCGCCCGGCAAGACCGTCGTGCTCAACTATGCGACCGGGCTCGGCGGCGCGGTGATCCACGTCCCCGAAAGCGGCGCGGCCTTCGTCACCGAAACCGAATGCGGCCACATCGGCTTCGCGCCCGAAACCGACCTCGAACGCGACCTGTGCGGCCAGCTTGCGCGCCTCAATCCGCGCGTCACCTATGAACGGGTGCTGACGCTCGATCGCGACGATCCGGTGTGGAACAGATTGTCGCGCCCCGTCGCTCCCGCCGAACGCGACCTGCTGCGCGCCGCCGTGCTCGGCGCCTTCGCGGGCGATCTGGTGCTCGCCTATACCGCGTGGGGCGGGGTGTTTCTCGACGGCGAGCGCTGCGGCTTCCTCACCGACGCAGCGGCCGCCGCCGCCTTCAACGAGCGGTTCGCCCACAAGGGACATTTCCGCGCGAATGTCCGCGCCGCGCCACGCTGGCTCGCCCCTGCGAGCGATCATAATCTGAACGGGGTCGCGCACATGCTCGCGACCTCGCATTGACGGAAATCCCCCATGACCACCCTCCACCCCGCCATCGCGCGCGTCACCGACCGCATCATCGAGCGCAGCCGCAAGCGCCGCGCCGCCTATCTCGAGCTGATCGACGGCCAGCGCGCCGCGGGGACCAACCGCGGGATGCTGTCGTGCGGCAATCTTGCGCACGGCTTCGCCGCGTCGGGCGAGGACAAGCCGGCGATCCGCAGCGGGGCGGAGATGAACATCGGCATCGTCACCGCCTATAACGACATGCTTTCGGCGCATCAGCCCTATGGCCGCTACGCCGAGCAGATCAAGATTTTCGCGCGCGAGGCCGGCGCGACGGCGCAGGTCGCGGGCGGCGTGCCCGCGATGTGCGACGGGGTGACGCAGGGGCAGGCGGGGATGGACCTGTCGCTGTTCAGCCGTGACACTATCGCGCAGGGCACCGCGATCGCGCTCAGCCACGCGATGTTCGAGGGCGCGCTGCTGCTCGGCATCTGCGACAAGATCGTTCCCGGACTGCTGATCGGCGCGCTGCGCTTCGGCCATCTGCCGACGATCCTGGTCCCCGCGGGGCCGATGCCCTCGGGGCTCGCGAACAAGGAAAAGCAGCGCGTGCGCCAGCTCTATGCCGAGGGCAAGGCGACGCGCGACGACCTGCTCGAAGCCGAATCCAGGGCCTATCATGGCGCGGGCACCTGCACCTTTTACGGCACCGCCAATTCGAACCAGATGATGATGGAGCTGATGGGGCTGCACATCCCCGGCGCCGCCTTCGTCAATCCGGGCACCAAGCTGCGCCAGGCGCTGACCCGCGCCGCGACGCACCGGCTGACGCAGATCGGCTGGGACGGCGACGATTATCGCCCGCTCGGCCGCTGCGTCGACGAAAAGGCGATCGTCAACGCCGCGGTCGGCCTGCTCGCGACCGGCGGCTCGACCAATCACGCGATCCATCTGCCCGCGATCGCGCGCGCGGCGGGGATCGTCATCGACTGGCAGGATTTCGACGAATTGAGCCGCGCGGTGCCGCTGCTCGCGCGCGTCTATCCGAACGGCGCCGGCGACGTGAATCATTTCCACGCCGCGGGCGGGATCGGCTTCGTCGTGCGCGAACTGCTCGACGCCGGGTTGATCCATGGCGACCTGCTGACCGTCGGCGGCGACATGGCCGACTATAGCGGCGAGCCGCTGCTCGTCGACGACGAGCTCCACTGGGAATCGCCGCCCGCCGAGACGCGCGACGATGCGATGCTGCGCCCGGTCGCGGCCCCCTTCTCGCCCGATGGCGGGATGCGGCTCCTGTCGGGCAATCTCGGCCGCGCGATCATCAAGACGAGCGCGGTCGAAGAGGATCGCTGGACCGTCGAGGCGCCCGCACGCATATTCGACGACCAGAATCAGGTGATCGCCGCGTTCAAGGCGGGCGAGCTCGATCGCGACTGCGTCGTCGTCGTCCGTTTCCAGGGACCGCGCGCGAACGGCATGCCCGAGCTGCACAAGCTGACCCCGTCGCTCGGCGTGCTGCAGGACAAGGGCTACCGCGTCGCCTTGCTCACCGACGGGCGCATGTCGGGTGCGAGCGGCAAGGTGCCCGCGGTGATCCATTTGTCGCCCGAGGCGCTGCCCGGCATCGACGGGGTCAGCGGCCCGCTCGCCTATCTGCGCGACGGCGACATGGTGCGCGTCTGCGCGCGCCGCGGCGAGGTGGTCGCGCTGGTCGACGAGGGCGAATGGGCCGCGCGCGCGCCCGCCGCGCCGCCGCCGCCCGCGCTCGGCGTCGGCCGCGAACTGTTCGCGCTGTTCCGCCACCACGCCGACGAAGCCGAAAAGGGCGGCTCGGCGATGCTCGCGGCGATGGAGACGATTCTCTGACCATCGCCCCCGCGGCGAATCGAAAAATGGAGTTTGAAAATGTCCGACAGCGCTATCGAACAGATCATGGCGCTTGCGCCGGTGATCCCGGTGATCGTGATCGACCGGGCCGAAGACGCGGTGCCGATGGCCGAGGCGCTCGTCGCGGGCGGGCTTCCGGTGCTCGAAGTCACGCTGCGCACCCCCGCCGCGCTCGATGCGATCAAGGCGATGAAATCGGTCGCGGGCGCGGTCGTCGGCGCGGGCACCGTGCTCAACGCGAAGATGCTCGATGACGCACTCGACGCCGGCGCCGAATTCATCGTCTCGCCCGGCCTCACCGACAGCCTCGGCGAAGCGGCGGTCGCGGCGGGCATTCCCTTCCTGCCCGGCGTCGCCAACGCCGCGAACATCATGGCCGGGCTCGACCTCGGGCTCGGCAGCTTCAAATTCTTCCCTGCGGCGACGAGCGGCGGCATCCCCGCGCTCAAGGCGCTCGCGGGGCCCTTCGGCGGCGTCACCTTCTGCCCCACCGGCGGGATCAGCGCCGCGACCGCGCCCGAATGGCTCGCGCTCGATCCGGTGCTCTGCGTCGGCGGCAGCTGGGTGGTGCCGTCGGGTCCGCTTGACACCGCGCGGATCGAGGCGCTCGCGCGCGAGGCGGCGGCGCTCGCGCATCCTTGATTCGCGCCGTCGCCCCTGCCATCCTTTCGCCCGGGCGCGCCGATCGCGCCGCGGGCGGGAGGATATGGGGTGAGCGCGGACAATGAACCGATCGTCCTGCCGCCCTGGAAGGGCGGCGACGGGTCGAACCTCAACCTTACGCGCTGGCTGCCGCAGGGCGACCCGAAAGCGGTGGTGCTGCTCGCGCACGGCTATGCCGAACACGCCGAGCGCTACGCTCATGTCGCCGCGCGGCTGACCGCAGCGGGCCATGCCGTCTATGCCGTCGACCATTGGGGGCACGGCAGGTCGAGCGGGACGATGGGCTATGTCCCGTCCTTTTCCTTTTATCTGGACGGCATGAAGGGGCTGATCGAGCGCGTCCGCACCGCCTGGCCGGGCAAGCCACGCCTGCTCCTGGGGCACAGCATGGGCGGGCTGATCGCGGCGCTGCTGCTGATCGAGCACCAGCGCGACTTCGCCGCCGCCGCGCTCTCCGGCCCCGCGATCCTGCCGCCCCAGCCGCCGTCCAAGCCGATGATCCGGATCAGCCGCTTCCTGTCGGGCTATTTTCCCCGCGCCGGGGTGATGAAGCTCGATCCGACGGGTATCAGCCGCGATCCCGCGGTTGTCGCGGCCTATCGCGCCGATCTTTGGGTTCACAGCGGCAAGATGAGCGCGCGGCTCGCCGCCGAGATGTTCGACGCAATGGCCCGCGCGCGCGAGGGCGCCGGGGCGATCGCCCTGCCGCTCCTCATTCAGCACGGCGGCGAGGACCGGCTGACCGCGCCCGCCGGATCGCGCTTCCTGTTCGACCATGTCGCGTCGACCGACAAAAGGCTCGAAATCTATCCGGGGCTGTTCCACGAAATCTACAATGAGCCCGAACGCGATGCGGTGCTGGGCGATCTGATCGCATGGTTCGACGCGCATGTGGCAGGATAGATCAAACCCCTCCCCTTCAGGAGTGCGCCATGAAATACCTCCTCATCCTTATCTTCGCGCCATTGATCGCGCTCGCGCTGCTCTATTTCCTCTTCCCCGGCCGGCTCGTCGCGCTGATGCGCTCGCTCGTGCGGCGGCGCGGGCGGCTGGTGCGCAAGAGCATCGCCGTCGACGGGCGCGTCTGGCCCTATTTGGAGGGCGGCGACCCATCGAAACCGGCGCTGGTGATGGTTCACGGCTTCGGCGCCGACAAGGATCACTGGAGCTTTTATGCGCGCTGGCTGACGCGCGACTATCGGCTGATCGCGCCCGACCTGCCGGGGTTCGGCGAGAATGATCGCGACCCGGCCCTGCCCTTCGACATCGCCAGCCAGACCGCGCGGCTCAAGGCCTTCCTCGACGCGCTCGGGATCGAGCGGCCGCATCTCGGCGGCAACAGCATGGGCGGCTGGATCGCGCTGCGCTTCGCGATCGACCATCCCGATCGCCTCGCCACGCTGACCCTGCTCAACAATGCCGGGGTGCTGGGCGAGAAGGAAAGCGAACTGCAGCGGCTCGCCGCGGCGCGCGACTACAACCCGCTCGTCCTCGCCAATATCGAGGATGCCGACCGGCTCGTCGAATTCGTCGCGCACAAGCCGATGCGCGTGCCCGCGCGCCTCAAACCCGCGGTCTATGCCGACGCGCTGCGCTACCGCGACCTGCTCGACAGGATTTTCTGGGTGATCGCCGACGAGATGGAGGCGAAACCGCTCAACGACGAACTGGCAAAGGTCCGCGTGCCGACGCTGATCGTCTGGGGCCGCCACGACAGGCTGATCGACGTCAGCTGCGTCGCGGTGCTCGAAGCGGGGATCGCGGACAGCCGCGCGCATGTCTTCGACCATGTCGCGCATGTCCCGATGATCGAGGACCCGAAAGCGACCGCCGAGGTCCAGCGCGCCTTCCTTGCCGCGCACGAATCGCTCGCCGCCCCGGCAAATCCGCCGCCAACCGTGCGCTAAGCCCGACGAACCGCGAAATTTTTCGCGCGCAGCTTCGTTGTTCCTTCGACCGCGACATCACCCAGAATGTCGCCCCGGCCTGTGACGGCCGGCTGATTCTTCCCGGAGCGCTTCCGGGTCGCAAGGGAAGGGCGGAGGCCGCAGGGCGTCCGCCCTTTCTTGTGCCCCGCATCGCGAATGCCTTTCCCCGCCCGCCCCCGTTGACGCACGACGAATCGCCCCTTGCGAAAGCCGGGCCGAGTCGTGTCGCCGCCGCCGACCATGCGGGTTCATCCCCGCGCCAGCTTCGCGCGCCTAATCTGCCCGCCGGGACATAACAGGAAAGGAACGATCATGTTCTGGATCAAGAAACTGACGCTCTCCGCGCTGATCGGCGCGAGCGCCATCGCCGCTCTCCCCGCCGAAGCCGATGCGCGCGACCGTCACCATCGCCACGGCCATTACAGCCATCGCGACTATGACCGCTATCGCGACCACCGCCGCGATTACCGCCGCGACTATTATCGCGACCGCCGCGATTATCGCCCGCGCTATCATTGCCGGCGCGGCAGCGGGACGACCGGGCTGATCGTCGGCGGCGCCGCGGGCGCACTGCTCGGCCGCGAGGTCGATCGCTATGGCGACCGCGCGCCCGGCACGATCATCGGCGCCGCCGCCGGCGCGCTTCTCGGCCGCGAAATCGACCGCGGCGGCCGCTGCTGAGACCATTCCCCCTTCCCTTCTTCGTAGGGGAAGGGGGTTTCCGGCGCCGACGGGCCGCTTTGCGCCGCCCGCGCGCGATGCTATTCGCACATGCCATGGAAAGGCTCGCCACCTGCCACTGCGGCCAGCTTCGCCTCGCATGCGCCGGCGAGCCCGCCAAAGTGTCGCTCTGTCATTGCTTCGACTGCCAGCGCCGCACCGGATCGCTGTTCAGCGTCGCCGCCTTCTTTGCGCGATCGCAGACACGGCTGATCGCGGGCACCGCCCAAAGCTACACCCGTCCCTCGGCGAGCGGCTTCGCCGTATCCTTTCATTTCTGCCCCGAATGCGGCTCGTCGCTGTGGTGGGAACCCGAGCGGATGCCGCATCTGGTCGGCGTAGCCGCCGGCGCCTTCGCCGACCCCGCCTTCCCCATGCCCGAACAGGCGGTCTGGGCCGACGACGCGCACCCGTGGCTCGCGCTTCCCGCCGAAATCGCCGCGCACGCCAGGAATCCCGTAAAAGCCGCGCCGTCCGATTGACGGTCAGGGGCCGCTCGCCATCGCGGCGAGGCTTTGCGTCAGCGGTTCGAGCACCAGCGTGCCGAGCCGCACGCGCGGTGCCGCCGTCCCCGGCACCGCGGCGACGGCAAAACGGGGGTCGAGCCGCAGCGCCGCCGCCGACGCCTTCGCCGGCCGCACGGTGTAGCGGCCATAGGACACTTTCTCGAACAGGAAATAGCCGTCGAACTCGCTCGGCGTGGTCGCGCGCACCCGCCCCTCGGCATCGACGAGCTCGAGGCTGAGCCCCTCGACCGGATTGCCGCCGCCGCGCCGCACCACGCCTTCGATCTCGCCCGCCGCGCGCATCGGCAGCGCGATGCGCGTCGCGACGCCCGGGCGCGGGGTGACGACGACGCCGGGGAGCGCGGGCTGGACATAGGGATCGGGCAGGCTGCCCGCGTCGATCCCGATCAGCAGCGGGCGATACGGCTCCAGCCCGTCGACCACCGCCTCGCCGCGCGCGTCGGTCGCCGCATCGAACGCCATCTGCCCCGCGGTCAGCGGCACCCCCGCGACCGGCGCCTCGCCCGCCTGGCGCACGCCGTCGCCATTGTCGTCCATGAACACATCGGCGAGCAGCTGCCCCCGCCCGCCGAGCTTCTCGCTCGACACGCGCCAGCCGCCGCCGCGCGGGTCGGGGCCGAAGCTGAAGGCGAGCGACAGCGACGCGCCGACCGACCCGTCGCTCGCTACTTCGCCAAAGCCCGAAAGCTGCAAGCGATTGAAACGGCGCGTATAGCCCAGACCTGCGCGCGCGCGTGCCAGCCCCTCGTCATAGCCCAGCTCGGCGCGCCACTCGGCCTCGCCCGCCCCCGCCCATTCGGCGATCAGCGCGGCGCGCGAATCGCTGCCTTCGCCCGACAGCGCAAAGCGCGCCTCGCCGCGCAGGCGGACGCGCCCGATCCGGGCATTGGCGAGCAGCGTCGCGGTCAGCGTGTCGGGCGGATCGGGGCCGAAGGGCATGTGGCTCTCTGTCCAGTCGAGCTGCCCGGTGAAGCTCATCGCGCGCGCGCTGACCGATGCGCGTCCGGTCGCGGTCAGGCTCGAAACCCCCGAGGCGCGCGTCGTGTGCGACAGGTCGAAATGGAGCGGCAGCACCCCGCGCCCGAGCGCGAGCGACTGGTCGACCGACAGGCTGTAGAGGCCCGTCACCCCGCCGACGAAGCGGTCCGATACGAAGCCGCCCCATCCGCGCATTGCATCGGCGCGGACATAGGTGTCGCCGACCGCGGCGAGCCAGCTCAGCCGCGCCGCGCGCCCGCCATCGTCGGCATAGGCGCCCGCAGCCTCGATCAGCGACGGCCCGATCGCGCGGCGCAGCGCGAGTTCGGCATAGCTGCGGCGGACATTCTCGATCAGCAGGCTGTGCGCATAGCCCGCGACCGAGGTGCGCGTGTCGAGCCCGCGCTCGATCCCCGCCGTGCCGCGCCAGCCGCGGCGCCAGACCGACGGGCGATCGCCAAAGCCGATCAGGTCGGTGTCCTCCTGCGCAAAGCCCGCCCAATACCAGGTTTCGCGCGGCGGAATCGAATCGGTTCCGACCTGCAACCGCTTGATCTCGCGCCGGATCTGCCCCTGCGGGCCATAAAGCACGATCTCGAAGCGGTTCGTCCCATATTGCAGCGGCACGTCGAGAAATTCATAGCGCCCGTCGCCGTTGGGCGTCGCGAAGGCGAGCAATTGCCCGTTGCGATAGAGCTCGGCGTCCCATCCGGCGGGCAGGTCGCCGCGAAAGCTCGTCTTGTCGAACGCGTCGGGACGCTCGACCGGGCGGTTGGTCAGTACCGCCCCGCGCCCGGGAACCGACTGCGCGACGAGCCCCGTCGCGAGCAGATTGACGTCGCCCGCCGCATAATGGGTCGCTCGGAGCGCTCCGAGCAATTGCCCCGCCGGGTCGGTGCGATAGAGCCGCAGGCGCAAGCTGTCGGGAACCCCCTGCTCGTCCGACGCGAGCCGCGCGTCGAAGCTGTGCTTCAGCGCCTCGCCGGCGGCGAAAATCTCGTAGCGCGCCTGAACGTAGGAGCCGCCGCGCCGGTCGTCGACCGCCGCCGCCGACGCGACGACATCGACCGACGGCGTCGCCCACAGGCGATAAGGGCGCGCCGCTTGCGGCAGGCTGGCGAGGTCGAAGTCGGCGGCAGGGCGGAGCCCCGCAGCGCGCGCTCGGCGCTCGGCAGCGAGCTGGAACGGCAGCTTTTCCTTTGTGTCGAGGCGCAGCACCGCATTGGGCAGGTCGGCCGCGACCGGAATGCCGAGCCACTCGGTCAGCCGCTCCAGATCGACGCACCATCCCGCCGCGGTGTCGCGAATGTCGTCCGGCTCGATGCGGTGGGTTTCAGTGCCCGCGCGCACCGTCGCCGCGTCGCGGTCGATCGTCAGCGTCCGCCGCTCGTCGAGCACCCAGCCACTTGCGCGGCGCAACTTCCTGTCGATCCGCACCGCGAGATCGAGCGCGAGTATCATGTCGCCCAGGTCGACGCAGAGCCCCTGCGGCGTCTGAAACCCGCGCACCCCGCCACCGAGCCGATATTGCCCCGATCGCAGGTCGAACAGCCAGCTGTCGTCGGCGTTCGGCGTCCAGCCGTCGCCCGCGACCGCCGCCGGCGCGCTATCGGCCGCTTCGGCGCTGGCGGAACCGAGTCCCGCCAGCGCCAGCGCGGCGACGATCAAGCGCCCCCACCGCATCGCGGCCGCGCGAATCTATCCCGTGCCCCCGGCCCTGCTAATTCACCACCCGATCGGCTTCGTCGATCGTGCCGCCGCCGAGTTCGCGATCCTCGCTGTAGCGGATATGCACCGGCCCCTTGAGCGCCGCGGCGACCTCGGCGGGGACGCGCAGCGACACGCGCCGCGCGGTGACTTCGGGATAGACCGCGATGCCGCGCGCGACGAGCAGCGGTTCGGGCGTGCCCGGCCGCGTCACCTCGATATCGCCATAGACCGATCGCGCGCCGCTGCGCGTCAGGTCGAATTCGAACGCCGGCCCGTCGGCGGTCTCCGCCACCCGCGCGGCGCCGATTTCGGCAGTCGCGGCGAGGTCGCCGACGCGGACGATCACCGGGATGGTGATGCCATAGATCGGGGTCAGCGCGATCGACACGCCGCTGCCGCCGATCGGCTTCGGCGCGGTCGCCGGCGCGGCGTCGGGCACCGCGCGGAACAGCATGTGCGCGCGATACTCGCCCGGCGGCGTCCCCTCGGGCACGCGCACCCCGACGCGGATCACCTGCGGCTGATTGGGCGGCAGGGTGACGCGGCGCGGGCTGAAGGCGATCATGCCGAGCGCGGCCCTTTCGGCCGCATCGGCGTCGGCCTCGGCGATCTCGTCGAGCCCGCCCGCGGCGGTCATCCGCTTGATCTCCAGGCTGATGCGATAGGTCGCGGGCTCGGCGCCGATATTGTTGAGCACCACTTCGGTGCCGCGCGATCCGTCGAGGACGAGCCGCGTCGGCGCGACCAGCAGGTCGCCCGCGGCGCTCGCCGGAACCGAAGTGAATCCGAACAAGGCAATGGAAAGCAGGCCCGCGGCCCTCAAGACACGAAACATCGTCACGATCCCCACAATCGTCGCCGCGCGGACGCCCCCGCCCGCTCGGCTATTTACCGGAGCTGGTCCGCTCCGCTGGTCCGGCTACCGGACTGCACGAGGATGGTTGATATTTCGCTAACCATGCAAAGACCCTACGAGAAAGGGCCGCCGGCACCCGCCGGCGGCCCTTATCGACCGGCAGACCCTGCGGCCCGCCGTCCCCCCGCCCGAACCTTACTGGTAATTGGCGGTGACGTTGAACGTCCCCGAATAGTCGCCCGCGGTCTGGTTGGCGCCGACGCTCAGCGTGCCGCCGACCTGAAAGCTGCCGCCCGTCGCGCCCAGCGTGACGCTCGCCGCCGAATAGCTCAACGTCGAGGTCATCGTGCCGCCGAGCGAGCCGGTCAGCGTGACGTTGGCATCGCCGCTCACATCGACCACCGCGCCGTCGGTGCCCGCGATGTTGAAATTGGCTGCGGTCGCGGTGCCGGTGCAGGTCAGCCCCGACCCGCAGGTCCGCGCGCCGGCGGTCGATACCTGCACGGTCGACGCCGTCGCGCCGCTGATCACGGTCGCATATTGCAGGTCGCTGGTGTTGGTGAGCGTGATCTGGCGCAGGATCTTGGCCTTGGCCGTCCCGGTCGCCGTCGCCGCCTGCGCCGCCGAAGCGTTGAGGGCGAGGGCAGCAATCGCGGCGCCCAGTAGGGCGCGCTTCATTCCAATGGTGCGCATATGATTTGGTCCCTTGATCAATCGAAAGTCGAATGGAAATCCCACCCCATTCGAAGGACCGTCTAGCGCATCACCCGTTCAATCTTTGCCAGCGACCATGGTTAACGGCACGTTAGGGTTCATGCTGATGCGCCAGAACTTTTATTGTTTCCCAATATCTTATGGAAATTTCGCGAAAACGCTGCCGCCGTACGACGATGTCATCGCCCCGCCATGACACAGATGTGCGCCATAGCCGCGCCGATTCGCGGGGCTCAGATTCCCTCGCCCGACAGGCGCTGGCAGATCATGTCGAGCTGGTCGAGCGAGGCGAATCTGAGCGTCAGCGCGCCCTTGCCGCCGCCGCCATATTGGATCGCGACGCCGATCCCCAGCAGTTCGGACAGATGCCGCTCGACCGCCATGATGTCTGGATCGCGCCCGACGCCGTCCATGCTCTTATATTCGAGCGGCGGCCCCCGCCCCCCGCCCTTTTCGGCGCGCACCAGCGCCTCGACCGCGCGCACCGACAGCCCGTCGCTGACCACCTTGCGCGCGATCGCCTCGGCGCCCTCGGCCCCGATCAGCGCGCGCGCATGGCCCATCGCAAGGCTGCCGTCGCTGACCAGATCCTGCACCCCGCGCGGCAGGTCGAGCAGGCGCATCAGGTTGGCGACATGGCTGCGCGACTTGCCGACGAGCTTCGCCAGCGCGTCCTGGCTGTGCCCGAAATCCTCGATCAGCTTGCGATAGGCGTTCGCTTCTTCGATCGCGTTGAGGTCCTGCCGCTGGATATTCTCGACGAGCGCGATCTCATAGGTCGCGGCATCGTCGAGGTCGCGCACCAGCGCGGGGATCTGGTGCAGCCCCGCGCGCTGCGCCGCGCGCCAGCGCCGCTCGCCCGCGACGAGCTGATAGCCCTCGCCGCCCGGGGCGCGGCGGACGATGATCGGCTGGAGCAGCCCGCGCGCCGCGATCGATTCGGCGAGCTCGACGATCGCCTCCTCGTCGAAACGCCGCCGCGGCTGCCCCGGCAGCGGGCGGATCGCGCCGACCGCTATATGCTGCACCGAATCGCCGGTCGCGCGCGGATCCGCCGCGCGCGCGCCGCCCTGACTCGCGAGCACCGGCGATTCGACCGCGGCATCTCCGAACAGCGCATTCAATCCGCGCCCGAGCCCCGATGGCCGCTTGCGCGCCGGGGACTGGACGGTTTCTTCTTTCTTTTCAGACATTAAGCAGCCTTGCGTATATTGGGCAGGCGATCAATCAGCTCGCGCGCGAGCGCGATATAGGCCGCCGATCCGGGGCAGCGATGGTCATAGATCAGCGCGGGGAGCCCGTGGCTCGGCGCTTCGGACAGCCGCACGTTGCGCGGGATCACCGTCTCGAACACCACCGGCCCCAGGCATTCGCGCACATCGTCCGACACCTGGTCGGTGAGCCGGTTGCGCCGGTCGAACATCGTCAGCGCCACGCCGAGGATGAAAAGCTGCGGGTTGAAGCGCCCGCGCACGCGCTCGACCGTGGTGAGCAGCTGGCTCAGCCCTTCGAGGGCGAAAAATTCGCACTGCAGCGGCACGATCAGCGATTCGGCGGCAATCAGCGCGTTCAAGGTCAACATGCCGAGCGACGGCGGGCAGTCGATCAGGCAGATGTCCCACTGCCCCGCTTCGGCGCTCGCCAGCGCCTTTTGCAGCCGGTGCAGCCGGTCCTCATAATCGACCAGCTCGATCTCGGCGCCCGACAGATCGACCGTCGCGGGAACGATGTCGAGCCGCGGCACCGCGGTATGAATCGCGCATTCGGCGAGCGTCGCATCGGCGCGCAGCAGGTCGTAGCTCGAAAATTCGCGCTGCGCCTGACTGATGCCGAGCCCGGTCGAGGCGTTGCCCTGCGGATCGAGGTCGATAATCAGGGTGCGCCAGCCGGTCGCCGCGAGCGCCGTGGCCAGATTGATCGCGGTCGTCGTCTTGCCGACCCCGCCCTTCTGGTTCGCCACGGCGATACGGATCATGCTTTTCCTCGCTTTTTCGGCGCGATACGCCCCTGCCCGACCAGGATGCGGCTCTCGGCATCGGTTCGACTATGTTCCACGTGGAACAGACTCTGCCATGCTCGCGGGAGCAATGCCAGTTCCTTAACCGCATTTCGCCCCTTTGGCAGCAGCCAGCGCGTCGATTCGGTGGAAAAACGCGCGGATAAGTCGATCAGCCGGTCGAGCGGCGCAAAGGCGCGCGCGCTGATGGTGCCGGCCGGCCGCGTTTCGACCGCCTCGAGCCGCGCCTCGGCGATCGCGACATGGCGCAGATCGAGCGCTTCCGCCACCTCGCGCAAAAAGTCGCACCGGCGCCTCCGCGACTCGACGAGCAGCACCGGCCGCTCCGACAGGATCGCCACCACCAGCCCGGGCAGTCCCGGTCCGCTCCCCAGATCGACCCAAAGCCCCGCGCCGTCGCGTTGGTCGAACGCCAGCAACTGCGCGCTGTCGGCAATATGCCGCACCCACAGGTTCGGCACCGTCGACGCCGCGATCAGATTCTGCCGTGCATTCTCGGCAACGAGCATCGCGGCAAAGCGCTCGAGCCGTGCCCATTGCTCAGCCGTCGGCGAAAGGACGTCGGCGATCCAATCCCGCGCCTCCGCCTCGCTCGCCAAAACCGCATGATCGGAACTCACCAGCCATCTACCCAAATTTGTCATTCCCGCGGAGTCGCAGACGGCGCGCCGCGCCTCCGCGGGAATCCAACCTCCTCTTCGCGCCTTTGCGTGAGGCTCCTGAAATCTCGCGCAAGACACAAAACATCACACCCGCTGACGCTCCCTTGCCGGACATGCAAGAGACAATCACACAAAGATGGCGGCCGCTCCGCTGACGATTCGGGCATCTCGAAAGCGGACACTGGGCGATCTGCTACTTCAGGGCGATGAGGCCGGCGTCGGTGGAGCTGAACCCGCAAGCGTCGAAATAAAACGGTCGGAGGTGCGGATCAAAATCCACATGGAGCCACTCGCACCCGGCCTGCTTCGCCCGATCGACCGCCTCCATTATCATGGCTTTTGCAATACCCTGGCGTTGGAAAGCAGGCAGCACCGTTGTGTCCAGAATGAATGCGTGGAACCCGCCATCCCACGCGAGGTTAACGAACCCGACCAGCTTCCCCGAGCGACGGGCGCACACCCAACCCAAGCTGAAACGATTGACTTGTGCCCACCAATCATCAGCGAAGACTCGATGCTCAAAACACTCAGCATGTAGAGCGTTGATCTCGGCATTGTCGAACGCTCCACGCCACTCGGTCCTGTACTCGGAAGGCCCAGAGCCTTCTGGCGGTGTTCGGTCCATTCGCATTGTTAAATCGGAGACTTCTTTCTACGTCAATGTCAGCTACTTTCGCGTGGCGCCGTCGAAAGCCGTTCGTCTCTTGCCCCATCCCGAACGGCCATCCCCTGCTCGCCCCTAAGCCTCAACCCAATCCTCAAGCCGCCCGCCGCCGGCTATGCACCATGATCGCAGTCAGCGCCGCGGGGGTCACGCCGTCGATGCGCGCCGCCTGCCCCAGCGTTTCGGGGCGCGCTTTCGACAGCCGCTCGACCATCTCGCGCGACAGGCCGCCGATCGCGGCATAGTCGAGCGCGGGGTCGAGCGCGATCGCCTCGTTCGCCGCGAGCGCGCGCAGTTCGGCGTCCTGGCGCGCGATGTACGGGGCGTAATGCGCGTCCTCCGCGAGTTCGGCGAGGATCGCGGGGTCGATCGCGGCAAGCTCTGGCGCCAGCCCCCCCAGCGTGGCCATCGTCACCCCGGCGTAGCGGAGCAGATCGACGCGCCGCCGCAGGGTCCCGTCGCCGGGCAGCGCCAGTCCGACCGCCGCATAGTCGCCGCTCGCGACCGGCGCGTCGAGCAGCGCCGCGGCGCGCGCGCGTGTCGCCATCCGCGCCTCGAACCGCGCAGCGGTCGCCGGGCGGACGAGCCCGATCTCGATCCCGCGCGGAGTAAGGCGCGTCGCGGCATTGTCGGCGCGCAGCCGCAGCCGATATTCGGCGCGCGCGGTGAGCATCCGATACGGCTCGGTCACACCCTGCAGCACCAGATCGTCGACCATCACCCCGATATAGG
Organism: Sphingopyxis indica; assembly: GCF_032879645.1. Lineage (NCBI taxonomy): Bacteria > Pseudomonadati > Pseudomonadota > Alphaproteobacteria > Sphingomonadales > Sphingopyxidaceae > Sphingopyxis > Sphingopyxis indica. The sequence goes on along the minus strand of NZ_CP076395.1, from coordinate 317,949 downwards.
ATTCGGACCGGTCGAGGATCAGCGGTTCGCGCCCCTGCACCGCCAGCGCGGCGTTCGCCCCCGCGACCAGCCCCTGCGCCGCCGCCTCTTCATAGCCGGTGGTGCCGTTGATCTGCCCCGCGCACCACAGCCCCGCCACGCTGCGTACCTGCAAGGTCCGGTCGAGTGCGCGCGGGTCGATATGGTCATATTCGACCGCATAGCCCGGCACGACCATCTCGACCGCCTCGAGCCCCTCCATCGTTCGCAGCATCGCGAGCTGAACGTCGGCGGGGAGCGAGGTCGAAATGCCGTTCGGATAGACGAGATGGCTGTCGAGCCCTTCGGGTTCGAGGAAGACCTGATGCCCGTCGCGGTCGGCGAAGCGGTGGATCTTGTCCTCGATCGACGGGCAATAGCGCGGTCCCGCCGCGCCGATCGCGCCGGTGAACAAGGGCGAGCGGTCGAGATTCGCCGCGATGATCGCGTGCGACTTGGCATTGGTGCGCGTGATCGCGCAGAAAATCTGCGGCACCGTCCGGCCGCTGTTCCACGTGGAACAGGTCCAGCTCGCACCCTCGGCGCTGTCCGACGGCTGCTCGGCGAGCCGCGCCCAGTCGATCGTTCGCCCGTCGAGCCGCGGCGGCGTCCCGGTCTTGAGCCGCGCCATGGGCAGTTTCGCCGCGCGCAACTGCTCGGCGAGCCGGTGCGCGCCCGCCTCGCCGATGCGGCCGCCCTCCATCCGCTCTTCGCCGCGAAACAGCCGGCCGCCGAGGAAGGTGCCCGTCGCGAGCACCACCGCGCGCGCCGCGAGGCGCGTGCCGTCGCCGAGTTCGAGCCCCTCGACGCGCGCGCCGTCGTCCGACAGGATCAGCGCGGCGGCTTCGCCCGCCACGACTTCGATCCCCGTCTCCGCCGCGAGCAGCGACTGGATCGCCTCGCGATAAAGCTTGCGGTCGGCCTGAATGCGCGGCCCCTGCACCGCCGCGCCCTTCGACGCGTTGAGCATCCGGTAATGGATTGCGGCGGCGTCGGCGGCGCGCGCCATCCATCCGTCGAGCGCGTCGACCTCGCGCATCAGATGCCCTTTGCCGAGTCCGCCGATCGCCGGGTTGCACGACATGGTGCCGATCAGCGCCGGGTCGAAACTGACCAGCGCAACGCGCGCACCAAGCCGCGCCGCGGCCGCCGCGGCCTCGGTCCCGGCATGTCCCCCGCCGACGACGAGGACATCATATGCTGCGCGATCCTGCATGATGGCGGCGCCCTTAGCTCAAAGATGTGTGCGAATCCACCGCGCTGCGACGGGCGCGGCGTTTCACGTGGAACATCATTTCCCGATGCAAAAGCGGCCGAACAGCGCGTCGAGCATCTCCTCGACCCCGGCGCGGCCGGTGATGCGGTCGAGCGCGCTCGCCGCGAGCCGCAGCCGCTCGGCGAGCAGGATCAGGTCGGCCGCTTCGTGCGAGCCCGGCTCGACGTCGAGCCAGGCCTTCGCTTCGGCGAGTGCGTCGCGCTGGCGCCGGCGCAGCGCCGCCTCGCCCTCGCGCGGGAGCAGCGTGCGCGCCGCGGCGACGATCGCGCGATGCAGCGCATCCATCCCCTCGCCGCTCGCTGCCGACAGGATCAGGTCGCAGCGCGCCGCCTCCGCCTCGGCCTGCGCATCGCCGCGCCAGCGGTCGGCCTGCGCGGCGATGCGCAGGCAGCGCGGATGCGCGGGTGCCGCGTCGGGCGGGCCGAGCCACAGCAGGATGTCGGCCGCCGCGACCGCCGCCTTCGCGCGGTCGATCCCGATCGCCTCGATCGCATCGGCACTGTCCCCGCGCATCCCGGCGGTGTCCGAAAAGCGCATCGCGATTCCGTCGAGCGCGAGCGGCGTTTCGATCACGTCGCGCGTCGTCCCCGCAACCGGCGACACGATCGCCAGCTCTCTCTTAGCTAATGCATTGATAAGTGTAGATTTTCCTGCATTAGGTGGACCCGCGATCACCACCGAAAGCCCCTCGGCGATCACCTCCGCCGCCGGGCGCTCCAGCCATTCGCCCAGCTCCCCCGCCAGCGCCTGCATCGCACTTGCTACGCGATATGCGCAATCATCGGAAAGTTCGACATCCTCCTCATCGGAGAAGTTGAGCTCGGCCTCGACCTGCGCCATCAATCCGAGCAGCCGCTCCTGCCACGCCGCGACCGCGCACGACACATGCCCGCTCGCCATCCCGAGCGCCTGCACCCGCTGGCTCTCGGTCTCCGCCGCCAGCAGGTCGGCAAGCCCCTCGGCTTCGGCCAAGTCGATCCGCCCATTCAGAAACGCGCGCCGCGTGAACTCCCCCGCCTCGGCGCGGCGCAGCCCCGGCATCGCCGCGAGCGCCGCCTCGACCGCCGCGACCACCGCGCGACCGCCGTGCAGATGCAGCTCGGCCAGATCCTCGCCGGTCGCGGTCGCGGGGCCGGGAAACCACAGGATCAGCGCGCGATCGAGCGGCGCACCGCCGGCATCCTTCAGCTCGCGGAGCGACGCGCGGCGCGCTTCGGGCACGCATCCGGCAAGCGCGGCGAGCGCCGCCCCCGCCCCTTCCCCGCTGATGCGTACGACCGCGATCGCCGCCGGCGGCATCCCGCTCGACAGCGCGAAAATCGTGTCGCTACTCCGGTCGTCGGTCAGCTCTTGCGCCCCCGCGCCGGCTTGTCGTCCGCATCGGCGCCCCTGGGCGGCGTGCCCATCATCCCGCCGCCGAACTGGCCGAGCAGCGACTGGATCAGGCTCAGCCCGCTCTCGCCCATCGGAACCCAGCTTTTGACCATCGCCTGCACCATGTCGGGGGTGATGCCCTTCGCCATCAACTCCTTGACGCGGGCCAGATAAATATCGTGCAGCGGTTCAAGATCGGGGAGTCCGACCAGCCGGCGCGCCTCTTCGGGGGTGCAATCGATCTCGATATTGAATTTCATCGCCCAATCTCCTGCCCCGGCGCGGGCCTTGACGCTTGAGCCGCTTGCCCCGCACCGCTAGCTTCGCGCTTTGACCGACAATTATCAAGAGCGAGGAGAGCCGCGATGTCCGCGAACGAAGCCCCGACCAACATCACCATCCCCGCGCTCGACGGCGAAGGCGACATCCCGGCCTATGTCGCGCGCCCCGACGCCGACAGCGCGCGTGCGATCATCGTCATCCCCGAAATCTTCGGCGTCAACGCCGGCATCCGCAAGAAATGCGACGACTGGGCCGCGCTCGGCTATCTCGCCATCGCGCCCGACATCTTCTGGCGCTTCGCTCCCGGCATCGAACTCGATCCCGATGTCGAGGCCGAGATGAACGAGGCGCTCGGCTATTTCGGCCAGTTCGATCCCGACAAGGGAGTCAAGGATATCGAAGCGGCGATCCGCTGGCTGCGCGCCGCGGGCGCCGACCGGATCGGCTGCGTCGGCTTCTGCCTCGGAGGGCGGCTCGCCTATATGGCCGCAGCGCGCACCGACATCGACGCCTCCGTCGGCTATTATGGCGTGATGATCGACACGATGCTCAACGAAAGCCACGCGATCTCGAACCCGCTGATGCTCCACGTCCCAACCGCCGACCATTTCGTTAGCGCCGAAGCCCAGGCAAAGATGCACGAAGCGCTGGGTCCGCATCCGAAGGTCACGCTCCACGACTATCAAGGGCTCGACCATGGCTTCGCGGCGACGAGCGGCGACCGCCGCGACGAAGCCGGGGCGCAGCTCGCCGACGGGCGCACGCGCGACTTTTTCGCAAAGCATCTCGCATGAGCGCCGGCTCCGCGGCCGACCGCGGCCTCGCCGCCTGGCACGCCTATATGGCGGGCGGCGGCGATCCGCAGGCCTTGCGCGACCTGCTCGCCGCAGATGCGGTTTTCCATTCGCCGGTGGTCCACACGCCGCAGGAGGGCCGCGACAGGGTCTTCGCCTATCTCCACGCCGCGAGCCACGTCCTCGGCGGCGAGAATTTCCGCTATCTGCGCGAGATCGTCGACGGCGATCAGGCCTGCCTCGAATTCGCGACCGAGCTCGAGGGCATCCAGATCAACGGTGTCGATATCATTTGCTGGAATGAAGACGGAAAGATCGTCGACTTCAAGGTGATGGTCCGGCCCCTGAAAGCGATCAACAAAGTCTGGGAGAAGATGGCGGCGATGCTCGCGGCGCAGGCGAGCTGATCCCGCGCGATGCGCCGCTGGCTCGTCTTTCCGGTGCTCGGCCTGCTCGCCGCGTTGGCCGCCTGGTGGGCGCCGGCGCGCTGGACGCTGCTGCTGTGGACCCCGCTCCTGCTGCTCGCGATCTACGACGCAGTGCAGCGGCGGCACACGTTGTGGCGCAATTATCCGCTGGTCGCGCGCATCCGCTGGCTGTTCGAGGCGCTGCGCCCCTTTCTCTATGCCTATATCGTCGAAAGCCCGCTCGACGGCCGCCCCTATGCCCGGAACGAGCGCGGGCTTGTCTATGCGCGTGCCAAGGGGCAGCTCGACGCGCATCCCTTCGGCACCGAACTCGACGTCTATTCGGACGAATATGAATGGATGAGCCACAGCATCGCGCCGGTCGAGGAACAGGATCGGACGCAGCGCGTGCGCGTCGGCACCGCGCAATGTTCGCGGCCCTATGACGCGGCGCTGCTCAACATTTCGGCGATGAGCTTCGGCGCGCTCGGCGCGCGCGCGATCGAGGCGCTCAACCTCGGCGCCAAGGCGGGCGGCTTCTATCACGACACCGGCGAAGGCGGATTCAGCCCCTATCACCGCGCGCACGGCGGCGACATCGTCTGGGAGCTCGGCAGCGGCTATTTCGGCTGCCGCGACGACGCCGGGCGTTTCGATCCCGAACGCTTTCGCGACACGGCGGCGGCCGATCAGGTGAAGATGGTCGAGATCAAGCTGAGCCAGGGCGCGAAACCGGGGCACGGCGGCGTGCTGCCGGGCGCCAAGGTCAGCGCCGAAATCGCCGCGACGCGCGGAATTCCGGAGGGCCAGGATTGCATCTCGCCCGCGGCGCACTCGGCCTTTTCGACTCCCATCGAAATGCTCCAATGGGCGGCGAAGCTGCGCGAGCTGTCGGGCGGCAAACCGGTCGGGATCAAGCTGTGCGTCGGCCAGCCGCACGAGGTCTATGCCGTCATGAAGGCGATGCTCGAAACGGGCATCCGCCTCGACTATATCGTCGTCGACGGCGCCGAAGGCGGCACGGGGGCGGCGCCGGTCGAATTTTCGAACCGCGTCGGCATGCCGCTGCGCGAAGGGCTGATCTTCGTGCGCAACGCGCTCGTCGGCTGCGGGCTCAAGGAAGAGATTCGCCTCGCCGCCTCGGGGAAGGTCCATTCGGGCGCGGGGCTCGCGGTCAATTGCGCGCTCGGCGCCGACTGGTCGAACGCGGCGCGCGCGTTCATGTTCAGCCTCGGCTGCGTCCAGTCGCTGCGCTGCCACACCGGCGCCTGCCCGACCGGCGTCGCGACGCAGGACCCCACCCGCCAACGCGGGCTCGTCGTCGAGGACAAGGCCGAGCGCGTCCGCCGCTTCCAGGCGGCAACCGTCTCGGCGCTGTGGGACATCGCCGGCGCGATGGGGCTGAAAAACCCGTGGGAACTGCGCCCGCACCATCTGCACGAACGGCAGAATTCGGCGCGCTCGGACTCGATCGACCGCATCTACAGCTTCTTTCCGCGCGGCGTGCTGCTCGACGATCCCGATTCGGTTTCGAGCGCGCGCTATTGGGCGATGGCGCGCGCCGACAGCTTCCGCGCCGCGGTCGAAGGCACGCCGGGCTGAATCCCGCTAGATCAGGCTGAGTTCGGCCAGTTCGCGATAGAGGTGCGGCGGCAGCTCGGCGATGCCGCTTTGATCGTCGATACGCTTGGGCGCATCGGCGTCGTCCAGATAGCGCCAGCCCTGATGCGCACGCTTCGGCTGCGGGTGGATGCGCTCGAGCGCCGCGCGGCAGACGATGTCGACCCGCCCGTCGTCGCGATCGTCGAAGCGCAAGATTTCAACGCGCGCGACCAGCGTGTGCCGCACGATGAAATGGAGCTTGCCGCCGACCAGTTCGTCGGCGCGTTTGGGGCGGAACCGCGTCGGAAAACGCACCTCGCCCCGCTCGGCGCGCGACGCGATACGCGACACAAGCGCCGGATAATCGGGGCAGCCAACGGCGACGCGGGTCATATGAAGCTGGGGCATGGCTGTCAGATGGGGCGCGCGCGGCGAAAAGGAAGGCCGCCCGACGCCGGACGGCTCCATCGCTCAACCGAGCAGCGTCCCCAGCCCGACGCTCGGATCGACCCAGCCTTCGTGGATCATCTTCACCGCGACGTACAGGATCACGGCGAGCCCGATATAGGCGATCCAGCGATAGCGCTCGATATATTTGGCGATGATGTTCGCCGCGACGCCCATCAGCGCGACCGCGAAGATCAGCCCGACGATCAATATGCCCGGATGCTCGCGCGCCGCGCCGGCCACTGCGAGCACATTGTCGAGGCTCATGCTGACGTCGGCGACCGCGACCGCCCAGGCGGCGCCGGCGAAACTTTTCGCCGGGCGCAGACCCGAATGCTCGTCGCCGGCGATTTCCGCCGAACCCGCCGATTCGCCGGCGTGGCGCAGCTCGCGCCACATCCGCCACGCGACCCAGATCAGCAGCAGCCCGCCGACGAAGATCAGCCCGACGATCTGCATCAGCTGGGTGACGACGAGCGCGAAGGCGATACGCAGCACGAGCGCCGCGAGCACGCCGATCAGGATCACCTTCTTGCGCTGGTCGGCGGGGAGCCCCGCGGCGAGCGCGCCGACGACGATCGCATTGTCGCCCGCGAGCACGATGTCGATCATCAGCACCTGCAGGAAGGCGGCGAGCGCCGCGGGTTCGGTGATGTTCGAGAAATCGGCGACAATATGCGACCAGATCTGGCCGATTCCGGCAGGCCCCTGCGCCGCCGCGGCAACCTGCGTCAACATATCCAACATCAAAGCTCGTCTCCAAAATAGCTGACTTCGGGCACCGGATCATAAAATGGGTGCAGCAGTGCCCGCCACTGGCGATAACGGTCCGATTGCCGAAATCCGATGCGATGGTCTTCGACCGACCGCCATCTTGCCAACAATAGATAGGGCGCTCCGGTTCCGATCGGGCGGCGGATTTCGATCCCGAGGAATCCCGGCGACGCCGCGATCAGCGGCCGCGCTTCGGCGAAGGCGGCCTCGAAATCGGCTTCGCTTCCCGGCCGGACCGGCAGCAAGGCATGCTCGATCACGGCCATCGGCGCGGCCTATTGGTTCATCGACTCGAAGAAATCCTCGTTGGTCTTCGAATCCTTGATCTTGTCGAGCAGGAATTCCATCGCGTCGATCGTGCCCATCTGCATGAGGATGCGGCGCAGCACCCACATTTTCGACAGCTTGTCCTTCTCGACGAGCAATTCTTCCTTGCGCGTCCCCGATTTTCCGACGTCGAGCGCGGGGAAGATGCGCTTGTCGGCGACCTTGCGGTCGAGCACAATTTCCGAGTTGCCCGTGCCCTTGAATTCCTCGAAGATCACCTCGTCCATGCGGCTGCCGGTGTCGATCAGCGCGGTCGCGATGATCGACAGCGACCCGCCCTCCTCGATGTTGCGCGCGGCGCCGAAGAAACGCTTCGGCCGCTGCAGCGCATTGGCGTCGACGCCGCCGGTCAGCACCTTGCCCGACGACGGCACGACGGTGTTGTAGGCGCGGCCGAGACGCGTGATCGAGTCGAGCAGGATCACGACATCCTTCTTGTGCTCGACGAGGCGCTTCGCCTTTTCGATCACCATCTCGGCGACCTGGACGTGGCGCGTCGCGGGCTCGTCGAAGGTCGAAGAAACGACCTCGCCGTTGACGCTGCGCTGCATGTCGGTGACCTCCTCGGGGCGCTCGTCGATCAACAGGACGATCAGATAGACCTCGGGATGATTGTCGGTGATCGCCTTGGCGATGTTCTGGAGCAGCACGGTCTTGCCGGTGCGCGGCGGCGCGACGATCAGCGCGCGCTGGCCCTTGCCCTGCGGGCTGACGAGGTCGATCACCCGCGCCGACTTGTCCTTCACCGTCGGGTCGAGCGCGTCGAGCGAGAGCTTCTGGTTCGGATAGAGCGGGGTAAGATTGTCGAAATTGACACGGTGGCGGACGACTTCGGGATCGTCGAAATTGACCGCCGTAAGCTTGGTCAGCGCGAAATAGCGCTCGCCGTCCTTCGGCGCGCGAATCTCGCCCTCGACGGTGTCGCCGGTGCGCAGGCCATATTTGCGGACCTGGTTGGGCGAGACATAGATGTCGTCGGGACCGGCAAGATAATTGGCCTCGGGGCTGCGCAGGAAGCCGAAGCTGTCGGGCAGCACCTCGATCGTCCCCGATCCGATGATTTCCTCGCCCTCTTCGGCGAGTTCCTTGAGGATCGAGAACATCAGATCCTGCTTGCGCAGCGTCGAAGCGCCTTCGACCCCCAGTTCCTCGGCCATTTCGACGAGTTGCGAGGGCGATTTGGTCTTGAGTTCTTTCAGATGCATGAATGGAGTCCGGATTACAGAAAATATTGGGAAAATTCGTTCGATTCAGGGCACCGGCCGGTGCCTGTCCGGCCGGGGGACGGCCGCTTCGACATCTTCGGCGCAAGGGAGTGCGCCGCCCGCGCGATGCGGGGTTGATCGGCCCCTATAACCGGCGCACAGCCAAGTCAATCGGGGCTGCGACCAAGCGGGCTCGCGCTCAGGGCCGGACGACGACGAGGATCACGATGATCGCGGCGGCGATCCCCGGTATCTCGTTGAGCAGCCGCAGCTGCTTTTCGCTGAGGCGCCGCTCGCCCTTCGCGAGCTTCTTCGCATAACCGACCGCCCAGCCGTGATAAGCCGAAAGCAGCAACACGAAGAATATCTTGGCGTGGAACCAGCCTTCGCGCCAATAATCGCCGTTGAAGGCGAGCATCAGCCCGAGCACCCAGACGAGGATGATTGACGGATTGAGGATGATCCGGCGCAGCCGATCCTCACGCTCGATCCACTTCTTGTCTTCTTCCGACCCGACCGGGCATTGGTGATGATAGACGAAGAAGCGCGGCATCATGAACAGGCCGGCGATGAAGAAAATGACGAAAATGATATGCGCCGCTTTGACCCACAGCATCGTCGCCCCCAAAAAGCCGGTCCAGTCCATTTCGTCTGCCTGTCTGCTGCCTATCCGCCGCGGACGCGCCGGACCAGATGTTCGACATGGGCTACGGCCGTATCGGGCACGATGCCATGGCCGAGGTTGAAGATATGGGGCCGCGACGCGAAAGCTGCAAGGATGCGATCGGTCGCGGCATCGAGCGCATCGCCGCCGGCGACGAGCGCGAGCGGGTCGAGATTGCCCTGCACCGGCAGATTTTCGGGGAGCGCCGCGTCGGCCCAGGCGGGATCGACCGTCTCGTCGAGCCCGATGGCATCGACGCCGGTTTCGCGCGCATAGGCGGCGAGCTTGCCCCCCGCCCCCTTCGGAAAGCCGATGACCGGCGTGCTGGGATGCAGCGCCTTCAGCCGCCGCACGATTTCGGCATTGGGTGCGATCACCCAGCGCTCGAACTGCGCGGGGCTCAGGCTGCCGGCCCAGCTATCGAACAGCTGCACCGCCTCGACGCCATTTTCGATCTGGCACGACAGATAGGTTATCGTGACATCGGTAATCGCGTCGACGATCGCCGCAAAGGCCACGGGATCGCCGAATGCCATGCGCCGCGCCGCCGCCTGATCCTTCGACCCCTGTCCCGCGACCATATAGGTCGCGACGGTCCACGGGCTGCCGGCGAAACCGAGGAAGGTCGTTGCCTCGGGCAGCGCGGCAGCAACGCGCGCGACGGTCGCATAGACCGGTTCGAGCCGCTCGGGCGCCGCCTCGAGCGCCGCCAGGCTGCTATCGACGAGCGGCGGGGCAAGGCGCGGCCCCTCTCCCGCCTCGAACCACAGCACCTGCCCCAATGCGTGCGGCACGACGAGGATATCCGAAAAAAGAATCGCGCCGTCGAAACCGAAGCGCCGGATCGGCTGTAAGGTCACTTCGGCGGCTGCTTCGGGATCGTAGCACAGCTCAAGGAACCCGCCTCTGGTCTCACGAAGCGCGCGATATTCGGGCAGATAGCGCCCCGCCTGCCGCATCAGCCACAGTGCGGGCCGTTCCTGCCGCACCCCGCGCAACGTAGCCAGCAGCTGTTTCGGTGACCCGGTCACGCGGCCCCTCTTTCTTCCATCATTATATATTAGAATGATTGTGGTGGTTTGTTGGCGGTCGAATAAGCGGGCTTTAGGGCGCGGCACCGATTTTGCCAACAGCTTGACTCCTTTGCGGCCGATCCACCGCGGGGAGTCGCATTTCTTCTTCGCCTTCTTCACAGCCTGTGGATAAGTTTCGCGCGCTGTGGACAATCTATGGGGTAGAATCGACAGCGCCGGGGATGAAACCATCCTCCCCCTTTGCTCCCCGGCTTGTGCCGGATTTTATCCACAGGTGCCGATTTCGCTTCGTCGCTTGCCTTTTTCGGATCGGCGACGCCATGGTGCGGCGATGAGCCGCCTGCACCTGCACCTTATATCCGATTCCACGGGCGAAACGCTCGAAAATATCGCCAAGGCGGCGATCGCCCAGTTCGACGATGTCGAGGTGGTGCGCCACTTCTGGCCGATGGTGCGTTCGGAATCGCATCTCGATCGGATCATGGCCGAAGTGCAGGCGAGCCCGGGCATGATCCTCTTCACCCTCGTCAGCGGCGATCTGCGCGTCAGCCTCGAACGGCGCGCGGGCGCCTTGAACCTGCCCACCGTCGCGGCGCTCGATGCGGTCACCGATGCGCTGTCGCGGATGCTCGGGCAGGAGGCGAAGGCGCGCCCGGGGCGCCAGCACGCGCTCGACGCCGCCTATTTCGCGCGCGTCGATGCGATCCAGTTCACCGTTGCGCACGACGACGGCATCGGCTGGGACAATTGGGAACAGGCCGACATCGTCCTTGCGGGCGTGTCGCGCACCTCGAAAACGCCGACGAGCATCTATCTCGCCAATCGCGGTTACAAGACCGCGAATATCCCGATCGTCCCCGAATCACCGCCCCCCGACGCGCTCTACAATCTGAAACATCCGCTCGTCGTCGGGCTGACCACGAGCATCGACCGGCTCGTGCAAGTTCGCCGCAACCGGCTGCTGTCGCTCAATCAGGCGCCCGAGACCGCCTATGTCGACGAGGACCGGGTGAAGAGCGAACTTGCCTTCGCGCGCCGCATCTTCGCCGACAATAGCTGGCCGGTGATCGACGTGACGCGCCGCTCGATCGAGGAAACCGCCGCCGCGGTGATCAAGCTCGTCGAAGATCGCGACGCGGCATGACCCGGCTCGTCCTCGCTTCGCAGAGCAGCGGGCGCGCGGCGATGCTGCGTGCCGCCGGCCTCGATTTCGAAAGCACCGCGGCGCATGTGGACGAGGAGGCGCTGACCGCTGCGCTGCGCGCCGAGGGACAGACGGCGCGTAACATCGCCGATGCGCTCGCGGAGGCCAAGGCGGTGAAGATTTCGTCGCGGCTTCCCGGCGTCACCGTGCTCGGCGCCGATTCGACGCTCGCGCTCGATGACGGAACGATGCTCGCCAAGCCCGAAAGCCCGGACGAAGCCGCCGACCATCTGCGCCGCATGGCCGGCACGCGCCACCGGCTGTTCAGCGCCGTGGTCGCCGCACAGGATGGCAAGCCCGTCTGGCGCGCGATCGGCGAGGCGAAGCTGTGGATGCGCCCCTTGTCGGACGGCTTCGTCGCCGACTATGTCGCACGCCACTGGGACAGCATCCGCTGGACCGTCGGCTGTTACGAGATAGAGGGGGCGGGCGTGCAACTGTTCGATCGGGTCGAAGGCGATCCCTGGACCATCGTCGGCATGCCGATGCTGCCGCTCCTCGCGTGGCTGCGCGCCACGGGGCTGGCGCGGTCATGAGCGGGATTCCCTATGCGGAGGTGATCGGCGATCCGATCGCCCAGTCGAAATCGCCGCTGATTCACGATTTCTGGCTCGAAGCGCTCGGTCTGACGGGCCGCTACGAGCGTCATCACGTCAGACCCGGCGATCTGGCGGCCTATATCGACGCGCGCCGCGGCGATTCCGACTGGCGCGGCTGCAATGTCACCATGCCGCACAAGGCCGCGGTGATGGACCTTGTCGAAGATCCGGGCGACGTGCGCGGCACGATCGGCGCGATGAACACGGTAGTGCGCCAGCCCGACGGGAGGCTGATCGGCACCAACACCGACGCGGCGGGCTTTTTTGCGCCGCTCGCCGAACTCGATCTCGAGGGTGCGCCCGTCGTCGTGGTCGGCGCAGGGGGCGCGGCGCGGGCGGTGCTGTTCGCACTCGCGCGGGCGAAGGTCGGGTCGGTCACGATCCTCAACCGCTCGCCCTTGAAGGCGATGGGCCTGCTCGCTGCCTTCGGGCTCAAGGGCGAGGCGTTGGCGCTCGACGCGCCGCTGCCGCCCGCCGCGCTGCTCGTCAATGCGAGCAGCCTCGGCATGAGCGGCCAGCCGCCGCTCGATCTCGACCTCGCGCCGCTACCCGGCGATGCGATCGTCTATGACCTCGTCTATTCGCCGCTTCAGACCGGCCTGCTCGCCGCCGCCGAGGCGCGCGGGCTCGAGACCGTCGACGGGCTCGACATGCTGATCGGGCAGGCGGCGCTCGCCTTCGAGCTGTTCTTCGGCGCGGCGCCGCCCGAAGGCCGCGACGACGAGCTTCGCGCGCTGCTCACCGCATGACGCATTACAAGCGCCCTGCCTCGCGGCTTCGCCGCCCCTTCATCCTCGGCCTGACGGGGTCGATCGGCATGGGCAAGTCGGCCGCGGCGCAGATGTTCGAGCGGGAGGGCGTTCCGGTGTTCGACGCCGACGCCGAGGTCCACCGGCTGCAGGGCCCCGGGGGCGCGCTCGTGGGTCCGATCGAGCGGCGCTTTCCCGGCACGACGGGACCCAGGGGCGTCGATCGCCAGAAGCTCGGCGCGCGCGTGCTCGGCGACAAATATGAACTCGCGGCGCTCGAGCGGATCGTTCATCCGGCGGTCGCCCGCGCGCAGAAGCGCTTTCTGGCGCGGCACCGCGCGCGGGCGCTCGTCGTGCTCGACATTCCGCTCCTGTTCGAAAAAGGCGGCTGGCACCGCGTCGGGGCGATCGCCGTCGTCTCCGCACCGCTGTGGATCCAGCGCAAGCGGGTGCTGCGCCGGCCGGGGATGACGCACGCCAGGCTCAAGACGATCCGCGCGCTTCAGCTGCCCGATCGGGTGAAGCGCGCGCGCGCCGATTTCGTCATCGAAACCGGCCGCCCGAAAAGCGAGACGCATCGCCAGATTCGTGCCATCGCCTCTTGTTTCCGCGCCCGATAAGGTCCAGATTAATCCCTCGATGCGAGAGATAATTTTCGATACCGAAACCACGGGCCTTGATCCCCGCGCCGGGGACCGCCTCGTTGAAATCGGATGCATCGAGCTGGTCGATCGCCGTGAGACCGGCCGCAATTTCCACGCCTATTTCAATCCCGAGCGCGACATGCCGATGGAGGCCGAGGCGGTCCACGGGCTGTCGATCCAGTTTCTTTCCGACAAGCCGCTGTTCGCCAGCCGCGTCGACGAACTGCTAGAATTTCTGGGCGATGCGCCGATGGTCGCGCACAATGCCGCTTTCGACTTCGGCTTCGTCAACGCCGAACTCGTGCGCGCCGGGCGGCCCGCGCTCGACATGAGCCGCATGTGCTGCACCGTCCAGATGGCGCGCAAGCTGCATCCGGGCGCCAAACACAGCCTCGACGCGCTCTGCACCCGATATGGCATCGACCGCAGCCACCGGGTCAAGCACGGCGCGCTGCTCGACGCCGAATTGCTTGCGCATCTCTATATCGAGATGACGGGCGGGCGGCAGATCGGGCTCGGCCTCGGCGCCGAAGCGGCGCCGGCGTCAAGGCCCGTCGCCGCGTCGACGGCCGGCGTCGTTTCGTCCCGTCCCTATCGCGAACCGCGCCCGCACGCCGCAACCGCGGCCGAGCTTGCGCGTCATGCCGAATTCGTGGCCACGCTGAACCAGCCTTTGTGGCACGATAGTCCGTGACGGTCGGCAGCCGCCGCCGTCGCTGAGGCCTTGAAGGAGAAGACAAATGGAAATCCGCGTCTCTGGGCACCAGATCGAAACCGGCGAAGCGCTGCAGGCGCATGTGTCGGACCGGATGAACGCGATTGCCGACAAATATTTCTCTCGCGCGATCGGGGCGCACGCCACCTTCGGCAAAGGGCCGCACGACAGTTTTCAGTGCGATATCGTCGCGCATGTGATGCAGGGGCTTGTGCTCAAGGGGCACGGCCAGGCGCAGGACGCCCATGTCGCCTTCGAAGGCGCCGCCGAGCGCATCGAAAAGCAGCTCCGGCGCTATATGCGACGATTGAAGGATCGCAGCAGCCCCGGACAACCGTCGCCGACGATCGACGAAATCCAGGACAATGCGAGCTATATCGTCTTTGACGGCGGAAATGAGGACGACGATGCGGGCGACGCGCCGGCGGTGATCGCCGAAACGCGCGTCGATATTCCGACCAGCAGCGTGTCCGACGCGGTGATGATGCTCGACCTGCGCGACACCAATGCGCTGCTCTTCGTGAACAGCAAGACGGGCTCGCACAATATGGTCTATCGCCGCCGCGACGGAACGATCGGCTGGGTCGAGCCGCAATAGGGGCTGGATTTTTTTCGCCATCCGGCCTAAGGGCCGCGCCCAACGATGCCCGAACCGGCGGTGGCGAAACCTGCCACATTGATTCCAGACCGTTCGCCCAGAGCCCGCACCGGGAGGCGGGCGCCGCTGCTTTGACAGAATTTGACCTGATCGATGAACCTATCTTCCCTCCTCTATCCCGCGACGGTGCGCGCGCATGTGCCGATCGATTCGAAAAAGGCGCTTTTCCCGTTCATCGGGGATCTCGCGGCGCGCTCGCTCGGTCTCGACTCGGGCGAGGTTGCCGAGGCACTGCTCGAACGCGAGCGGCTCGGTTCGACGGGTTTCGGGCGCGGCATCGCGCTGCCGCATGCGAAGCTGCCCGACCTCGGCGGCGTGCGCGGCCTTTTCCTTCAGCTCGCGCGGCCGATCGAGTTTCAGGCGGTCGACGGTCTTCCGGTCGACCTCCTTTTCGTGCTCCTGTCGCCGCTCGACGCGGGGGCCGATCATCTGAAGGCGCTCGCCGGCGTGTCGCGGATGCTCCGCAACGAGAGCGTCGCCGACAGGCTGCGCGGCGCGAAGAACGACGAAGCGCTCTATGCGTTGCTCGTCGACAGCGAAGCGCGTGACGCGGCCTGACGCCGCGCACCGCCGCTCCTTGCCATGGCGCGGCTGACCAGCCGCTTTCTCGTCGATCTGTTGATTCGCCGCACCGAGGCGGCGGGCGGCTTTGCGACCGTCATCGCGGCGGGCGACGACCAGGCGGGCACGATCCTTGTCCAATGCCGCGATCGTGCCAGCATGGGACAGCTGCTCGAACGACGTTTCGCCCCCGGCGGGCGCTACGTCTGGGAGGCCGTCGATCCCGAAAATGACAGCGATTCGGAGGCGCGCGCAGCCTATGTCGAGCGGCGGCGCCGGACCGATCCCGACCTCTGGATCATAGAGGTGGACATCGCGAACGCGCCACAACTCGTCGCCGAGTGGGCATTATTGGCTTGACATTGGTGCGGCGCACAATAAGTGGCCCCGCAGTTTGCAACGCGCAGGTCGTTCCGCGGCGTCCCTTCGATGACGGGATTTTCCGACAAACGGAACGGACACGCAGTCGGATGATGACCGCAGGCGGCACAGGGCCATAACCCCCCGCCTGTCTTTGAGTTTCCGGTTCATCAGCCGCCCTTTCGACGGACATTATGAGTCGCATATTGAACGCTGCCAGTGCGGCTGCCGTGGCCCTGACCGTGGCTCCCATGCTGTTTCTGGCCGAACCCGGCTTCGCCACCGGACTTGGCGCCGACGCCAATATTCCCGCGATCACCCTGCCGAGCGCCGAGGCGCCGGTGGTGACGGAAACCGCGGACCCGTCGACCGATGTCGCTCCGGTCGATCCCGAAACCCCTGTTGCCGATGAACCCGAAGCCCCGGTCGCGCCCGCCGAGCCGGCGTTCGTTCCGGCCGCGACGCTCGCCGCGCTCGTCGATGCGACCCCCCGCCCCGCCGAGGTCGATCCCGAACTGCGCTGCCTTGCCGGTGCGGTCTATTTCGAATCGCGCGGCGAATCGCTCGCCGGCCAGCTTGCGGTCGCGCACGTCATCATCAACCGCGCCCAATCGGGCCGCTTCCCCGACAGCTATTGCGGCGTGGTGCATCAGCGCCGCCAGTTCAGCTTCCTGCGCGGCGGCAAGATGCCGCGTATTCGCGAATCGAGCGCGCAATGGACGCGCGCTCTCGCGATCGCACAGATCGCCCGCGACGGCAGCTGGAAGAACAAGGCGCCGGGCGCGCTTTTCTTCCATGCACGCTATGTGCGCCCGGCGTGGCGTAAGACGCGCGTCGCGCAGATCGACAATCATATCTTCTATCGCTGATCCGCGACAACGGCTTTCGGGCCGTTCATTGCCAAGCCAGCTTCGAGGGCGCATCATGTCCGCATGATGCGTCATCTTCCTGCCGTTCTGCTCGGCACCGCCGCGCTTGCGCTTGCCGCCTGCGCCACCCCCGTCCCGCCGGTCGAGGTCACGCGCTTCCACAGCGAAGCGGTCGCGGGCTGGGCGCCCGGCACGCGCTACGTCATCGACGAGGTTCCGCTCGCCGATACGACGGGCATGACCAGCGGCATCCAGCCCTCGCTCGAATGGGACAGCTATCGCACCGCGGTCGAACGCCAGCTCCGGCTTCAGGGCCTCGTCCCGGCGGAGGGCGCGTCGACGAGCACCGCGCCGCTCAAGGTGCGCATAGGGTTCGAACGCGCCGATCGCGGCGTGGCGGCGAAGCGTTCGCCGGTGTCGGTCGGCGTCGGCGGCTCGACCGGCAGCTATGGGTCGGGGCTCGGCGTGGGTGTCGGGATCAATCTCGGCGGCGGACCGCGCGAGATGGACAATCTGCGCCTCAGCGTTCGCATCGACGATGCCGCGACCGGTCAAGCGCTGTGGGAAGGCCGCGCGCTCGCCGCGATTCCGGCAAAGGCGCCCGCGGCGCAGCCCTCGCTCGCGGCGGCGAAATTGTCCGAAGCCCTATTCAAGGACTTTCCCGGCGAATCGGGACGCACTATCACCGTCCCATGACCATCAGCATCAACGCCGCCTTCGACAGCGGCAACATCGTCGTGGAGTCGCTCGAAGGCACCTCTGCCCGTCTTTCGATCCGCAAGGACCGCGAATCGGACTTCTATCAATGGTTTCATTTCCGCGTCGCCTGCGCTGTGGGCGACGCGCTCGAGCTTGCGATCGAGGGGCTGGCGAACTCGGCCTATCCCGACGGCTGGCCCGGCTATGCCGCCTGCGCGAGCTATGACCGCGAAGATTGGTTCCGGCTCGACACCAGCTATGAAGCCGGCACGCTGGCGATCCGTCACACCGCCGAAGCGCCGATCCTGTGGATCGCCTATTTTGCGCCCTATTCGATGGAGAGGCACCACGACCTGATCGCGTCGGTCGCCGGGTGCGAGGGCGTGACCTATCGCTGTCTCGGCACCAGCCTCGAAGGTCAGCCGATCGACTGCCTCGAAATGGGCACCGGCGACACGCAGGTCTGGCTCTATGCGCGCCAGCATCCGGGTGAGAGCATGGCCGAATGGTGGATGGAAGGGGCGCTCGAAAAGCTCACCGACCCCGCCGATCCGCATGCACGCGCGCTGCGGGCGAAGTGCCGCTTCCACATCGTCCCCAACATGAATCCCGACGGCTCGCGCCGCGGCCATCTGCGCACCAACTATGCGGGCGTGAACCTCAACCGCGAATGGCACGAACCGACCCCCGATCGGAGCCCCGAAGTGCTCTGCGTGCGTAATGCCATGGACGAAAGCGGCGTCGACTGGGCGATGGACGTCCACGGCGACGAAGCGATTCCGGCGGTCTTCCTTGCCGGCTTCGAGGGCATTCCGTCGCTCAAGGACGAGCAGATGGCAGCGTTCCTCGCCTTCCAGAATGCGCTCGCCGCGAACACGCCCGATTTCCAGACCGAGCTCGGCTATGAATCCTCGCCGCCCGGCAAGGCGAACCTCTCGATGTCGACGACGCAGCTCGCCGAGCGCTTCGGTGCGGTGTCGATGACGATCGAAATGCCGTTCAAGGACAATCGCGACCTGCCCGACCCGGCACAGGGCTGGTCGCCCGAACGCTGCAAGCTGCTCGCCCATGCGTGCCTCGCGACGCTGGATCAGATGCTGTGAGTCCGAAGGCGGATGGGGCCTGGCGGATCGTCGAGGACGATCTGTCGGGCACGCCGATCCGCGCGCTGCTCGAAGCGCATTTTGCTGGGATGCTGGCGAATTCGCCGGCAGAGAGCTGTCATTTCCTCGATTTCGAGGGGCTCAAGGGGCCGGGCGTCACCTTCTGGTCGATCCATCGCGGCGATGATCTCGCGGGCTGCGGGGCGCTCAAGATGCTCGATGCGCGGCACGGCGAGATCAAGTCGATGCGCACCGCCGATGCCTTTCTGCGCCAGGGCGTCGCGGCGCGGATGCTCGATCACATCATGGCCGAGGCCAGGGCGCGCGGCGCCGGGAAGCTCAGCCTCGAAACCGGATCGGGCGCGGCGTTCGAACCCGCACACGCGCTCTATCGCCGCTATGGGTTCGAGGAATGCGACCCGTTCGGCGACTATATGCCCGATCCGTTCAGCCGCTTCATGACGCGGACGCTTTAGAAAAGGTTTCGCGCGAAGACGCGAAGCCACGAAGATTCGCCCAAAATCCGCCAAAATCCGTTTGTGCTGAGCTTGTCGAAGCACCGTCCTTCTTTTTGCGGCGTCAAAGAAGACAACGGCCTTCGACAAGCCAGATGCGATCGGTGACAGGGATTCTTCGTGGCTTTGTGTCTTCGTGCGAAAAAATGGCGTGCGCCGCCCGAATAAGAAGCGGGGTCCGGAAGGGACCCGGACCCCGTTCGTTCAAGCGCGGCGGCTCAGGCCGCTTTCTTGCTGTCGTCGACCAGCGTGGGCTTGCCGCCGCCGATCGCGATCTTGTGCGGTTTCATCGCGTCGGGCACTTCGCGCACCAGGTCGATGGTGAGCAGCCCGTCGGCAAGGTCGGCCTTGTCGACGCGGACGAAGTCGGCGAGCTGGAAGCGGCGCTCGAAGGCGCGCGTCGCGATACCGCTATAGAGCAGCTTGCGCTCCTCGCCTTCCTTCGCGGGCGCCTTGCGGCCGCTGACCGTCAGCATGTTCTGCTGGGCGGTAATGTCGATCTCGTCATTCTTGAATCCTGCCACCGCAACGGTGATGCGGAAATGGTCGTCGGCGATCTTTTCGATGTCGAAGGGCGGGTAATTTTCCGCCGCGCCGCTGTTTTCGAGGAAATCGAACAAACGGTCGAATCCGACCGTCGAGCGGCGATAGGGGGTCCAGTCGAAACTGTTACGCATGATGCATTCCTTCCTTGTTCCAAAGCGAAGTCATGGGGCGGCGGCATGTGCCACAGCCTCGCCCGGTCCCGTTTCGGCAACCGGGTAAAACCAAAAATGGTAACGTCTGAAACCGTTTCAAGAGGGGCGGTGGTCCTCCCCGTCCGCGCGCGCTATGGGGCGGCGAATCGCGCGTACGGGCGCCCCTTTCAGGAAGGAAGACAATGCCGCAGCTCATCCTCATCCGTCACGGCCAGTCGCAGTGGAATCTCGAAAACCGCTTCACCGGCTGGTGGGACGTCGACGTCACCGAAAAGGGCGCGGCCGAGGCGTGGGCGGCGGGCGAATTGATGAAGGAAAAGGGGATCGCGCCGACGACCTGCTTCACCTCGGTCCAGACGCGCGCGATCAAGACGCTGAACCTCGCGCTCGAGGCGATGGGGCGGCTGTGGCTCCCGGTGACCAAGGACTGGCGGCTCAACGAGCGTCATTATGGCGGGCTCACCGGCCTCGACAAGGCCGAGACGGCGGCGAAACATGGCGACGAACAGGTCAGGATCTGGCGCCGCAGCTTCGACACCCCGCCGCCGCCGCTCGAGGCGGGCTCGCCTTATGATCTGTCGGGCGACCCGCGCTACGCCGGCATCGACATCCCGGTGACCGAGAGCCTGAAAGACACGATCGCGCGCGTGCTGCCCTATTATGAGAGCGCGATTGCGCCCGAACTCAGGGCCGGAAAGACCGTGCTGATCTCGGCGCATGGCAACAGCCTGCGCGCGCTGGTCAAGCATCTGTCGGGAATTTCGGACGCCGACATCACCGGCCTCGAAATCCCGACCGGCCAGCCGATCGTCTATGACCTCGCCGACGATCTCAGCGCGCGCGAACGCTATTATCTCAGCGAGCGGTGAGCGGACTTTCGCGATCCTTCACCTTGCGTTCTCGCATATTTTCGACATGATGTCAGAAAATTGCCGGGGGCGGTGACTTGCATAGAACGGGGTGGATATGGCTGGCGCTGGCGCCGATGATGGCGCCCGCACCGGCAAGGGCCGAGAATGATCAGGTCCAGCGGGGGCCGACGCCGGAATGGGTGATTCCGTCCGACCTGATGTCGGTGCCCGACGACGCGACAGGTCTGATTTTTGTCCGCCGACAGGATATCGTCGCGCATTTGGACGATCGCGGGCAGGCGCAATATCTTGGCTACCGGATGCGGCTCCTCCATCCCAACGCCCTGCAGCTCGGCAATATCTCGATCGCCTGGAACCCGGTGTCGGGACCGCCGGTCGTCCACATGATCAACGTGCATCGCGATGGCGCTACGATCGACGTCCTCAAAAACGCGTCTTTCGAGATATTGCGCCGCGAGGACCAGCTCGAGGCGGCGATGCTGGACGGCGTTCTGACGGCCGTATTGCGCGTGCCTGACCTGCGTGTCGGCGACGAACTCGAGGTCGGACTGACGACACGGTCGGACGACCCCACGATGGCGAACAATGATTCGGGCTTGCTCTTCCTTCTGTCCAGCCCGCAAGCGGGCCGGTTCCGCCTCGGGCTGAGCTGGGATGAAGGGTATAAGCCGCATGTTCGGATGACCCCCGACATGGCGGCCGTCGCACGGAATGGCGGTCGCAGCGTCGATTTCCTGTTCGACAATCCGGCGACGCTGACGCCGCCAAAGGATGCGCCGGCCCGCTATCAGTGGCAGCGGATCGTCGAATATAGCGATTTCGATGACTGGGCGGCGGTATCAAGGCATTTTGCGCCGCTCTATGCCAAGGCTGCGCGCATTCCCGAGGGGTCGCCGCTCAAGGTTGAAGCGCAGCGAATCGCCGCGGCCCATGCGAACCCGCTCGACCGGGGGGCCGCTGCGCTCAAGCTGGTCCAGCAGGACGTCCGCTATATCTATGTCGGTCTGGGGGACGGAAATCTGACCCCTGCTACGGCCGAAGAAACCTGGCAGCGCCGCTATGGCGATTGCAAGGCCAAGACCGCCTTGCTGATGGGATTGCTCGCCGAATTGGGAATCGAGGCGGAGGCCGTCGTCGTCAATAATCAGAGGAACGACGATGCGTTCGACGAGCGGCTCCCGAATCCGGGATTGTTCGATCATGTCCTCGTCCGTGCGCGGATCGACGGGAAGCAATATTGGATGGACGGCACGCTGCCGCCCGTCGCGATCCCTGCGCTCGATCCGGTAATCGACTATCGGTGGGTCCTGCCGCTCAGCGCGCGCGGCAGCAATCTGGAAAAGCGCGAATGGCGACCGGCCGAAAGGCCCGACGAAATCAACCTGTATGAAATTGATGCGCGCGCCGGTTTCGACCAGCCGGCGCGGGTGACCAGCACGACCATCACGCGCGGCATTGCCGGGCTTCAGCAACAGGCGCTCTTGTCGGGGTTGAGCGCCGATCAGTTGCTTACCGGGCTACGCCAGCAATTCGTGGGCAGCACCTGGCAGACGGTTGACGATGCGAAGTTGAGCTACGACGAAAAGTCCGGAGCGAGCATCCTGACCGTCGTCGGCAAGTGGGAGGTCGACTGGGAGGACGACGGCGATGGAGCGCGGTCGCTCGCGCTGCCTGGCGGCGGATTCAATCCGCCCGAAAAGCGGGTTCGGCCCGCCGACCAGAATCAGGATCTGCCTTTTTTCAACGAGCCCCGCTTCAACTGCTACGTGACGACGGTCCGCCCGCCCTCGACGACGACGGCGGCGAACTGGACATACAAATCCGGCTTCGACACTCACATCTTCGGCCAGAACTATTATCGCGCTTTCGATATTCGCGACGGGTCGATACGGATGGTTCGCGGCTTTCGCGTCGAGAATATGGAGATAGATGCAGCCAGCGCGCGCCGGGACAATGGACGGATTGCGTCCTTTGACAACAGCATGGGCTGGATATTCTATGCGCCGGAGGGCGGAGCCGCACCGAGTTCGGCGCGCAAGCTGGTGCCTGCCACCTATGATTTCGACTGGACCGCCGACAATGTCCCGTGCCTGTCGGCGGCCGCCCTCAATCGCGAAGAAGCTCGTTGATCCCGGTCTTGGCCCGCGTCTGTGCGTCGACGCGCTTGACGATCACCGCGCAATAGAGCGACGGCCCCGGCGTCCCGTCGGGCAGTGGCTTGCCCGGCAGCGATCCCGGCACGACCACCGCATAGGCGGGCACCTCGCCGATAAAGACCTCGCCCGTGGTGCGGTCGACGATCCTGGTCGAGGCGCCCAGATAGACGCCCATCGACAGCACCGCGCCCTCGCGCACGATCACGCCCTCGGCGACCTCGGCGCGCGCGCCGATGAAGGCGCCGTCCTCGATCACGACGGGGCCGGCTTGCAGCGGTTCGAGCACGCCGCCGATCCCCGCGCCGCCCGACAGGTGGACGTTCGCGCCGATCTGCGCGCAGCTGCCCACGGTCGCCCAGGCGTCGACCATCGACCCTTCGCCGACATGAGCGCCGATATTGACGAAGCTCGGCATCAGCACCGCGCCCTTGCTGATATAGGCGCCGCGGCGAACGATCGACCCGGGAACCGCGCGAAAGCCCGCCGCGCGGAAATGGTTCGCGCCCCAGCCCGCGAATTTCGACGGCACCTTGTCCCACCAGGTCGCGCCGCCCGGCCCGCCCTCGATGATCTCCATATCATTGAGGCGGAACGACAGCAGCACGGCCTTCTTGAGCCATTGATTGACCTGCCACGCTCCATCGGCATCGCGGGCCGCGACGCGGAAGCTGCCGTCGTCGAGCCCGGCGATGGCCGTCTCTACCGCTTCGCGCACCGCACCCTGCGTCGCCAACCCCAGCGTGTCGCGGGCCTCCCATGCGGCTTCGATGGTGGCTTGCAGGTCGGTGCTCATGAAATTCCCCAGGGTTGCGGCAAAGAGTCGAGCCAGTCACCGATGTCGTTCACATGGAAATCGACATGGTCCGGCAGGTGGTCGCGATGGCCGCTTTCGCTGCCATTGTCCAGCCACACGGTCGTCATTCCCAGCGCTTTCGCCGGGGTCAGGTTGCGCGCCATATCCTCGACGAACAGGCTGCGCTCCGGATCGATCCCCAGATGGCCGACCATGCTGTCATAGGCCGCGGTCTCGGGCTTGGGGGTATAGGCGGTGATGCGAATGTCACAGATTCCGTCGAACAGGTCGGCGATCCCGCGCGCTTCGAGGACGCGGGCGGCATAGTCGGCGTCGGCGTTGGTGAAGATCAGCCGCCGCCCGGGCAGGCGTTCGAGCCCGGCGCGCAGCCGCGCGTCGGGGGTCAGCCGGTCGAGCGCGATATTGTGGACATAGCGCAGGAAATCCTCGGGATCGACGCCGTGGTGGCGCATCAGTCCCGCCATCGTCGTGCCATGATCGTGGAAATAGAGCTTCTGCACCCGCCGCGCCTCTTCGGCATCGCAGCCGAGCAGCCGCATGATGAACGCGCCCATGCGTTCGTCGATCAGGTCGAACAGCCGCGCCGACGGGTGATAGAGCGTGTTGTCGAGATCGAAGATCCAGCTGTCGATATGGTCGATGCGCGGGGCCATGCCGCGGCGCTTAGGGATTCGGGCGCTCGGGGGCAAGCGCCGCGCGCAGCCGCATCCACTGCGCCAGCTTCGCGTCGAAGCCGACCGTATTCGCGGCGCTGCTCGACGGCAGGTCGATGAGCGTTACCCGCCCGGGATTGCCGATCTGCCGCCGCCCGATCGCCGCCGCCTTGCCGCCGTTGAACGCGACCATCCGAAGCGCGGGGAGGCTCGCGACCAGTTCGGCAAGGTCATGCGCTTCGGCTTCGCGGATGTCGCCGTCGCTGCTCGTGCGCCGTTTGGCGCTGCGGATCACGTCCCACAGGCCGACGCGCGCTGCGACGAGCGCGGCGAGCCGCGCCTGATAGTCGAGGGCCGCGAGCGGGCGGTCGATCACCGCGCCGGCGAGGCGCCAGAACTGGTTCGTCGGATGCGCATAATAGCGGCGTTCGGCGAGCGAGCGGGCGCCCGGCAGGCTGCCGAGAATCAGCAGCCGCGCGTCGGCGGCGACGTGCGGGGCGAAGCTGGCGTGGCGGACGACGGGCATCGGGCCTTCGCTATCCGCCGGATTTCCGGGCCGCAACCCGCTTATCGCTTGACCGGCGAGGGAATCGGAGCTAGGGGCGCCCCCGTTCGAAAGCGGCGGACTTCCGCCGGTTCGGATCACAACAGCGCTTGAACATTGCTGGCGCGGATGGAGCCTCCGGAAGATCAGGACGATCTGCCGGGGTCTTTTGCTGTTACAAGGTCGGCCGTTTTCGCCCTTTCGGGGCGGTCGGGGCCGGAGCTTCATCCTCACGCGGTAGAGTAACCGTTCGCTCCGATGGGCGGACATTTGAAGGTGAAGCATTCATGCCCACGATCAACCAGCTGGTCCGCAAGGGCCGGACGCCGCAAAAGGCGAAGTCCAAGGTCCCGGCGATGGAAGCGAACCCGCAGAAGCGCGGCGTTTGCACCCGTGTCTATACGACGACCCCGAAAAAGCCGAACTCGGCGCTCCGCAAGGTGGCCAAGGTCCGTCTGACCAACGCCCGCGAAGTCATTTCCTACATCCCCGGCGAAGGCCACAACCTGCAGGAACACAGCGTCGTGCTGATCCGCGGCGGCCGCGTGCGCGACCTTCCCGGCGTGCGCTACCACGTCCTGCGCGGCGTGCTCGACACCCAGGGTGTGAAGGACCGCAAGCAGAGCCGTTCGAAATACGGCGCGAAGCGTCCGAAATAAGGACCGCTTTTTCGGCTATTTGATCATCCCGCGAGCGCGCTGCGCCGGGATGCTGTTGTAAAGGAATATCCTATGGCTCGTCGTCGTCGTCCCGAACGCCGCGAAATCCTGCCCGATCCCCGTTTCGGGGATGTCGTGCTGTCCAAGTTCATGAACAGCGTCATGCTCGACGGCAAGAAGTCCGTCGCCGAAAGCATCGTCTATGGCGCGTTGGAAGCGGTCGAAGCCCGCGCGAAGAAGGAACCGCTCGGCGTGTTCCACGAAGCGCTCGCCAACATCCGCCCGAGCATCGAAGTGCGCAGCCGCCGCGTCGGCGGCGCGACCTATCAGGTCCCCGTCGAGGTCCGCCCCGACCGCGCGCAGGCGCTCGCGATCCGCTGGCTGATCACCGCGGCGCGCAACCGCAGCGAGACGACGATGGCCGCGCGCCTGTCGGGCGAGCTGCTCGATGCGTCGAACAACCGCGGCAACGCCGTGAAGAAGCGCGAAGACACGCACCGCATGGCGGAAGCGAACCGCGCCTTCTCGCACTACCGCTGGTAATTGCACGGACGCTCCGGCGTCTCGCAATCGCAACAAATCTTCCTATATCGGGGGCGGCCCTTCCGGCCTCCCCCAAAACCCAAGGAAAAGATCATGGCACGCAGCCATCCGCTCGAACGCTATCGCAATTTCGGTATCATGGCGCACATCGACGCCGGCAAGACCACGACGACCGAGCGCATCCTCTATTACACCGGCAAGTCCTACAAGATCGGCGAAGTCCATGACGGCGCCGCGACGATGGACTGGATGGAGCAGGAGCAGGAACGCGGGATCACCATCACCTCTGCGGCGACCACCTGCCTGTGGAAGGCCGACGAGGGCAAGGGACCCGAGCATCGCCTGAACATCATCGACACCCCCGGACACGTCGACTTCACCATCGAGGTCGAGCGCTCGCTTCGCGTCCTCGACGGCGCGGTCGCGGCGTTCGACGGCGTGGCGGGCGTCGAGCCGCAGTCGGAAACCGTGTGGCGCCAGGCCGAGAAATATCGCGTTCCGCGCATGTGCTTCATCAACAAGCTCGACCGCACCGGCGCCGATTTCTATTATTGCGTCCAGACGATCATCGACCGCCTCGGCGCGGTGCCGGCGGTGCTCTATCTGCCGATCGGCGCCGAAGGCGACTTCAAGGGCCTCGTCGACCTGGTCAATGAGCGCGCGATCATCTGGAAGGACGAGAGCCTCGGCGCCGAATTCTTCTATGAAGAGATTCCCGCCGACCTCAAGGACAAGGCCGCCGAATATCGCGAAAAGCTCGTCGAGCTCGCCGTCGAGCAGGACGATGCCGCGATGGAAGCCTATCTCGAAGGCGAACTGCCCGATGTCGCGACGCTGAAGGCGCTGATCCGCAAGGGCACGCTCGCGCAGGCGTTCGTGCCGGTGCTGTGCGGCTCGGCGTTCAAGAACAAGGGCGTCCAGCCCCTGCTCGACGCGGTGGTCGACTATCTGCCGTCGCCGCTCGACATCCCCGACGTCCAGGGCATCAACCCCGACACCGAGGAAGCCGATTCGCGTCCGACCTCCGACTCGGCGCCGCTGTCGATGCTCGCGTTCAAGATCATGAACGACCCGTTCGTCGGCTCGCTGACCTTCGCGCGCATCTATTCGGGCACGCTCTCGAAGGGCACCTACCTCAATTCGGTGAAGGACAAGAAGGAAAAGATCGGCCGTATGCTCCTCATGCACGCCAACTCGCGTGAGGACATCGAAGAGGCTTATGCGGGCGACATCGTCGCGCTCGCCGGTCTCAAGGAAACCACGACGGGCGACACGATCTGCGCCTCGAACGCGCCGATCATCCTCGAGCGCATGGAATTCCCCGAGCCGGTGATCGAGCTGTCGGTCGAACCCAAGACCAAGGCCGACCAGGAAAAGATGGGCGTCGCGCTCAACCGCCTCGCCGCCGAGGACCCGAGCTTCCGCGTCTCGACCGACCATGAATCGGGCCAGACGATCATCAAGGGCATGGGCGAGCTTCACCTCGACATCCTCGTCGATCGCATGAAGCGCGAGTTCAAGGTCGAAGCGAATGTCGGTGCGCCGCAGGTGGCGTATCGCGAGAGCCTCGCGAAGCCGGTCGAGGTCGACTATACCCACAAGAAGCAGTCGGGCGGCTCGGGCCAGTTCGGCCGCGTCAAGGTGCAGGTCACCCCGGGCGAGCGCGGCAGCGGCATCACCTTCCTTGACGAGATCAAGGGCGGCAACATCCCGCGCGAATATATTCCGGCGGTCGAAAAGGGCTTCCGCGAATCGGCCGAGAACGGACACATGATCGGCTTCCCGATCATCGACTTCGAGATCAAGCTGGTCGACGGCGCCTATCACGACGTCGACTCGTCGGCGCTGGCGTTCGAAATCGCCGGCCGTGCGGCGATGCGCGAAGTCGCGGCGAAGGCGGGCATCAAGCTGCTCGAGCCGGTGATGAAGGTCGAAGTCGTCACCCCCGAGGAGTTCATGGGCGACGTGATCGGCGACCTCAACAGCCGCCGCGGCCAGATCCAGGGCACCGACAGCCGCGGCAATGCGCAGGTGGTCGACGCGATCGTGCCGCTTGCGAATATGTTCGGCTACGTCAACCAGTTGCGCTCGTTCACCCAGGGCCGCGCGCAATATTCGATGCAGTTCTCGCACTATGAAGAAGTGCCGAGCAACGTCGCCGACGAAGTGAAGGCGAAGATGGCCTGACGGGACACGCCGCGCGGACTTGCGCCGCGCGGCAAGACCTACTAAGGGCGGCGCCTGATTCAGCAGGCTCGTCCGGGACTGATCAACTCAACACGCGAACAAGAAGGTTCAAAACATCATGGCTAAGGCTAAATTTGAGCGGACGAAGCCGCACTGCAACATCGGCACCATCGGTCACGTCGACCATGGCAAGACCTCGCTGACCGCAGCGATCTCGAAGGTTCTCGCGGAAACCGGCGGCGGCGCTGCCGTCGACTTCGCGAACATCGACAAGGCGCCCGAAGAGCGCGAGCGCGGCATCACCATCTCGACCGCCCACATCGAATATGAAACCGATGCGCGCCACTATGCGCACGTCGACTGCCCGGGTCACGCCGACTATGTGAAGAACATGATCACCGGCGCCGCGCAGATGGACGGCGCGATCCTCGTCGTGTCGGCCGCCGACGGCCCGATGCCGCAGACCAAGGAGCACATCCTGCTCGCGAAGCAGGTCGGCGTTCCGACCATGGTCGTCTTCCTGAACAAGGTCGACCAGGTCGACGATCCCGAGCTGCTCGAGCTCGTCGAGCTCGAAATCCGTGAAGAGCTTTCGAAGCGCGACTTCGACGGCGACAATATTCCGATCATCGCGGGTTCGGCGCTCGCCGCCCTCGAAGGCCGCGACGACAACATCGGCAAGGAAGCCATCCTGAAGCTGATGGAAGCCGTCGACAGCTGGATTCCGCAGCCCGAGCGTCCGCTCGACAAGCCCTTCCTGATGCCGATCGAGGACGTGTTCTCGATCTCGGGTCGCGGCACCGTCGTCACTGGCCGCGTCGAGACCGGCGTGGTCAAGGTTGGTGAGGAAGTCGAAATCGTCGGCATCAAGGACACCAAGAAGACCACCGTCACCGGCGTCGAAATGTTCCGCAAGCTGCTCGACCAGGGCGAAGCCGGCGACAATATCGGTGCGCTGATCCGCGGCGTCGGCCGCGAAGAGGTGGAGCGCGGCCAGGTCCTCGCGAAGCCGGGCTCGATCACCCCGCACACCGAGTTCACCTCGGAAGTCTATGTCCTGTCGAAGGACGAGGGCGGCCGTCACACGCCCTTCTTTGCGAACTATCGTCCGCAATTCTACTTCCGCACCACCGACGTCACCGGCGAGGTCATCCTCCCCGAGGGCACCGAGATGGTGATGCCGGGCGACAACGTCCAGCTGTCGGTCAAGCTGATCGCCCCGATCGCCATGGACCAGGGTCTGCGCTTCGCGATCCGCGAAGGCGGCCGCACGGTCGGCGCAGGGGTTGTGGCTTCGATCACAAAGTAATATAGGGCCGCGAGCCGCGCGATTCGGACCGATTCGCGCGGCTCGTAGCTTTAGGAATTTCAATGGCCTTGCCGGCCTCCCTGCGGGGGCCGGCATGGGTCATTTCGGCTCTTTCGCATCGTCAGACGGGATTCGACTGGAACAGTCATGGAAACGCAGAATATTCGCATTCGCCTGAAGGCCTTTGATCACCGCGTGCTCGATCAGGCCACCACCGACATCGCCGATACGGCGCGTCGCACCGGAGCGCTTATTCGCGGCCCCATCCCGCTGCCGACGCGTATCGAGAAGTTCACCGTGAACCGCGGCCCGCACATCGACAAGAAGTCGCGCGAGCAGTTCGAGGTGCGCACCCACAAAAGGCTGCTCGACATTGTGCAGCCCACCCCGCAGACGGTCGACGCGCTGATGAAGCTCGACCTCGCCGCGGGCGTGAACGTCGAGATCAAGTTGGCCTAAACGCCAGCGCCGCCCCGGACCGTCGGTTCGGGGTCTCTATCGGCAGGCCGGTTCGCCGCCTGCGCAGACGATAGGGTGGATACCGCCGGTCGCTTCCATCGGAAGCATCAACGACCGGGCTGCGTCCCCCGTCTCGCCGCTTCTCCCTCGGGATGGCGGCACCTCAGCCCGGACGGGGCGATGTATCGAGATTTCGGGCTGGGAGGGTTCCGTAGAGGCTTGCCTCGCCGGGTCCCGCAAGCCGTGCGGAATGGTCCGCCCGGCCTCTGTTGAGGAGTTAAGATCATGCGCACTGGCGTGATCGCGAAGAAAATGGGGATGACCCGCCTGTTTCAGGACGACGGACGCCATGTGCCCGTCACCGTCCTGAGCCTCGAAGGCTGCCAGGTCGTCTCCGTGCGCGATAAGGAACGCGACGGCTATGTGGCGGTCGCACTGGGTGCCGGCTCGGCGAAGGCGAAGAATGTCGCCAAGCCGCAGCGTGGCGCCTATGGCAAGGCCGAGGTCGAGCCGAAGGCGAAGGTCGCGGAATTCCGCGTCGCCGACGATGCCGCCCTCGACGTCGGTGCCGAGCTGTCGGCCGACCATTTCGTCGCCGGCCAGATGGTCGACATCCAGGGCGTCACCCAGGGCAAGGGTTTCGCCGGTGCGATGAAGCGTTGGGGTTTCGGCGGTATGCGCGCCAGCCACGGCGTCTCGATCAGCCACCGTGCGCATGGTTCGACGGGTAACCGCCAGGATCCGGGCCGCGTCTTCAAGAACAAGAAGATGGCCGGCCACATGGGCGCGCGCAACCGCACCCAGCAGAATCTCGAAATCGTCCGCACCGACGTCGAGCGCGGCCTCCTCTTCGTCAAGGGCTCGGTCCCCGGCTCGAAGGGCGGCTGGCTGATGGTCCGCGATGCGGTCAAGCTGCCGCGCCACCCCGATGCCCCCTATCCGGCGGGCCTGAAGAGCGCGGCGAACAGCAACCAGCAAGCCCCGGCTGACGCGCCGGTCGAAACGCCGGCCGAAGACGCCGTCGTCGACACCGCGGCCACCGACGGCGCACAGGAGTCCTGATCATGAAGGTCAAGGTTCAGACCATCGACGGCAAGGCCGGCGCCGACATCGACCTCAACGACGATGTCTTCGGCGTCGATCCGCGCGCCGACATCCTGCACCGCGTCGTCGCCTGGCAGCTCGAAAAGCGCCGCGCTCCCGCGCGTGCCGCGCGCGAGCGCAGCGACGTTGCCCGCACCGGCAAGAAATTCGGTCGCCAGAAGGGCGGCGGCACCGCGCGTCACGGCGACCGCAAGGCCCCGATCTTCATCGGCGGCGGCAAGGCGCACGGCCCGCGGGCGCGCACCTTCGGCCACTCGCTGAACAAGAAGATCCGCGCCCTCGGCCTCAAGATGGCTTTGAGCGACAAGGCGAAGGGCGGCAAGCTCGTCGTTCTCGATACGCTCGAACTCAAGGACGCGAAGACGAAGGCGCTCGCCGGCAAGCTCGGCAAGCTCGACCTCGGGGGCCGCGCGCTCTTCATCGACGGCGACGCCGTTCACGACAGCTTCGTCAAGGCGTCGGCGAACATCGTCGGTGTCGACGCGCTGCCCGCGATCGGTGCCAACGTCTATGACATCATGCGCGCCGACACGCTGGTCCTGACCCGCGCGGCGGTCGAAAAGCTGGAGGCACGCTGCAATGGCTAAGGCAAAAACCATCGAAGCGCGTCACTATGACGTGATCCTGTCGCCGGTGATCACCGAAAAGTCGACGCTGCTCAGCGAAAATGACGCGGTCGTTTTCCGCGTCGCGAACGACGCGACGAAGCCCGCGATCAAGGCGGCGGTCGAAGCGCTGTTCGACGTCAAGGTCGTCAGCGTCAACACGCTCGTCACCAAGGGCAAGACCAAGCGCTGGAAGGGCAAGCCCTACACGCGCAGCGACGTGAAGAAGGCGATCGTCCGCCTGGCCGAAGGCCAGTCGATCGACGTCACCACGGGCGTCTGAGCGCGCACGGGAAGGCAAAGAAAATGGCACTCAAATCCTATAATCCGACCAGCCCCGCGCAGCGCGGCCTGATCCTGATCGACCGGTCGAACCTGTGGAAGGGCAAGCCCGTCAAGGCGCTGACCGAAGGCAAGACCAAGACCGGCGGCCGCAACAACAAGGGCCATGTCACGTCGCGCGGTATCGGCGGCGGTCACAAGCAGCGCTATCGCGTCGTCGATTTCAAGCGTCGCAAGTGGGGCATGCCCGCGACCGTCGAGCGGCTCGAATATGACCCGAACCGCACCGCCTTCATCGCGCTGATCAAATATGAGGACGGCACCCTCGCCTATATCCTCGCGCCGCAGCGCCTGGGCGTCGGCGACACGGTGATCGCCGACAAGAAGACCGACGTGAAGCCGGGCAATGCGATGGAACTCGCGCAGATGCCGGTCGGCACGATCGTCCATAATATCGAGATGAAGCCGGGCAAGGGCGGCCAGATCGCCCGCTCGGCCGGCACCTATGCGCAGGTCGTCGGCCGCGACCGCGGCCTCGTCATCGTGCGTCTCGGCTCGGGCGAGCAGCGCTATATCCGCGGCGAGTGCATGGGCACGGTCGGTGCGGTGTCGAACCCCGACAACACCAACCAGACGCTGGCGAAGGCCGGCCGCCGCCGCTGGATGGGCAAGCGCCCGCTGACCCGCGGCGTCGCCAAGAACCCGGTCGACCACCCGCACGGCGGTGGTGAAGGCCGCACCTCGGGCGGCCGCCATCCGGTGACCCCGTGGGGCAAGCCGACCAAGGGCGCCCGCACGCGCAACAACAAGCAGACCGACAAGATGATCATCCGGTCGCGTCACGCGAAGAAGAAGAGGTAAGTCATGGCTCGCTCGGTCTGGAAGGGTCCGTTCGTGGACCTTCATCTTCTCAAGAAAGCCGAAGCGGCTCAGGACGGCGGCAGCTCTGCCCCGATCAAGACCTGGTCGCGCCGGTCCACCATCCTGCCGCAGTTCGTCGGCCTGACCTTCAACGTCTACAACGGCCGCAAGTTCGTGCCGGTGTCGGTGAACGAGGACATGGTCGGCATGAAGCTGGGTGAATTTGCGCCGACGCGCTTCTTCCCCGGCCACGCGGCCGACAAGAAGGGCAAACGCTAATGGGCAAGGAAAAGTCCCCCCGCCGCGTTGCGGATAATGAGGCGCTTTCGGTCGGCACGCAGATCCGCGGCTCGGCGCAGAAGCTGAACCTCGTCGCCGCGCTGATCCGCGGCCGCCGTGTCGAAGACGCGATGAACATCCTCGCTTTCTCGAAGCGGGCGATGGCGGTCGACGTGCGCAAGGTTCTGGCCAGCGCCGTCGCCAACGCGGAAAACAACCACAACCTCGACGTCGACGCGCTCGTCGTCAAGGAAGCGAGCGTCGGCAAGGCGTTCACGATGAAGCGCTGGCACGCACGCGGCCGCGGCAAATCGACCCGCATCGAAAAGCCGTTCAGCCGCATCCGCATCGTCGTGCGCGAACAGGAAGAAGAGGCGTAAGATGGGCCAGAAGAGCAATCCGATCGGCCTGCGCCTGCAGGTCAACCGCACCTGGGACAGCCGCTGGTTCGCCGAAGGGCAGGACTATGGCCGTATGCTGGTCGAGGATCTGAAGATCCGCAAGTTCATCTTCAAGGCGCTGCCGCAGGCCGCGATCTCGAAGGTGGTGATCGAGCGTCCCGCGAAGCTGTGCCGCGTGTCGATCTATGCCGCCCGCCCGGGCGTCATCATCGGCAAGAAGGGCGCCGACATCGAAAAGCTGCGCAAGACGCTCGGCGAAATGACGGGCAGCGACGTGTCGCTGAACATCGTCGAGATCCGCAAGCCCGAAGTCGACGCCAAGCTCGTCGCGCAGGGCATTGCCGACCAGCTCGAGCGCCGCGTGGCGTTCCGCCGCGCGATGAAGCGCGCGGTGCAGTCGGCGATGCGCCTCGGCGCCGAGGGCATCCGGATCAACTGCGCCGGCCGTCTCGGCGGCGCGGAAATCGCGCGCACCGAATGGTATCGCGAAGGCCGCGTGCCGCTGCACACGCTGCGCGCCAATGTCGACTATGCCGAGGCCGAAGCCCACACCGCCTATGGCGTGTGCGGGATCAAGGTCTGGATCTTCAAGGGCGAGATCCTCGGCCATGACCCGATGGCGACCGACCGGCTGATGCTCGACGCACAGACGTCGGGCGTGCGCCCGGCGCGCGATGACCGCCGCTAAGGAACGCTGACATGCTGCAACCGAAGAAAACCAAGTTCCGCAAGGCCTTCAAGGGCCGCATCCACGGCAATGCCAAGGGCGGCACCAGCCTGAACTTCGGCTCCTACGGGCTGAAGGCGATGGAACCCGAGCGCATCACCGCGCGCCAGATCGAAGCGGCCCGCCGCGCGATCAGCCGTGCGATCAAGCGCCAGGGCCGTTTGTGGATCCGCGTGTTCCCCGACGTCCCCGTGTCGTCGAAGCCCGCCGAAGTCCGTATGGGCAAGGGCAAGGGTTCGCCGGAATTCTGGGCCGCGCGCGTCAAGCCCGGCCGCATCCTGTTCGAACTCGACGGCGTCCCCGGCCCGGTGGCCGCGCTGGCGTTCGAACGCGCGGCGATGAAGCTGCCGATCAAGACGAAGGTCGTCGCCCGCCTCGGCGACACCTCGCACCTGGAGGGTTGAGGGCCATGGCCAAGACCGAAGATGTGACCAAGAAGACCGACGACCAGCTGGCCGAACAGCTGGGCGAGCTGAAGCGCGAGGCGTTCAACCTGCGCTTTCAGGCCGCCACCGGCCAGCTCGAAAAGGCGTCGCGGGTCAAGGACGTGCGGCGCTCGATCGCCCGCATCAAGACCGAGCAGACCGCGCGCGTTCGCGCGGCTGCCGCGAAGTAAGGAGACTGTCATGCCGAAGCGCATTCTGACCGGCACGGTGGTGTCCGACAAGGGCGACAAGACCGTCGTGGTGAAGGTCGAACGGAAGGTGAAGCACCCGCTCTACGGGAAGATCATCCGCCGCTCGAAGAAATATCACGCCCACGATGAGGACAACGCCATCAAGGCCGGCGAAACCGTCCGCATCGAGGAAACGAAGCCCTATTCGAAGCTGAAGACGTGGAAGGTTCTCGACAAGGTCGAAACCTCGACCAAGCCGAAGGCCGCCGCGGCTCCGGGCGAAGCCGAAGCGTAAGAGATTCACGGAACCGCCGGGACGGCCCGGTAGGCCAAGGAAGAAGGAAATGCATCGATGATCCAGATGCAGTCACAATTGGAAGTCGCCGACAACAGCGGCGCGAAGCGCGTCCAGTGCATCAAGGTGCTGGGCGGGTCGAAGCGTCGCACCGCCGGCGTCGGCGACGTCATCGTCGTGTCGATCAAGGAAGCGCAGCCGCGCGGCAAGGTGAAGAAGGGCGACGTGCATCGCGCCGTCATCGTCCGCACCGCCAAGGACGTGCGCCGCGCCGACGGCTCGGTGATCCGTTTCGACAGCAATGCCGCCGTGCTCGTCAACAAGAATG
Organism: Sphingopyxis indica; assembly: GCF_032879645.1. NCBI lineage: Bacteria > Pseudomonadati > Pseudomonadota > Alphaproteobacteria > Sphingomonadales > Sphingopyxidaceae > Sphingopyxis > Sphingopyxis indica. The sequence goes on along the minus strand of NZ_CP076395.1, from coordinate 282,677 downwards.
AAGAGCCGATCGGCACCCGTATCTTCGGCCCCGTCGTCCGCGAACTGCGCGGCCGCGGCTATATGAAGATCATCAGCCTGGCGCCGGAGGTGCTTTGACCATGGGTATGGCCAAGATCAAGAAGGGTGACACCGTCGTCGTCCTGTCCGGCAAGGACAAGGGCAAGACCGGCGAAGTGACGCAGAGCCTGCCGAAGGACGGCAAGGTCGTCGTCGCGGGCGTCAACATCATCACCCGCCACAAGAAGCCGAGCCAGCAGGACCCGCAGGGCGGCCTCGAGCGCAAGGAAGCGCCGCTTCACGTCAGCAAGGTCGCGGTTGCCGACCCCAAGACGGGCAAGCCGACGCGCGTCCGCTTCGAAACCAGGGACGGCAAGAAGGTCCGTGTGGCCGTGAAGTCCGGGGAGACCATCAATGGCTGACAAATACACCCCGCGCATGAAGTCGCTCTATGACGACAAGATCGTCAAGGCGATGACCGAGAAATTCGGTTACAAAAATGCGATGGAAGTCCCGAAGATCGAGAAGATCACGCTCAACATGGGCGTGGGCGACGCGGTTCAGGACAAGAAGAAGGTCGAGACCGCCGCTTCGGAAATGGAGCTGATCGCGGGGCAGAAGCCCGTGATCACCAAGGCGAAGAAGTCGATCGCGGGCTTCAAGCTGCGCGAAGGCATGCCGATCGGCTGCAAGGTCACGCTGCGCCGCGAACGCATGTACGAGTTCCTCGATCGCCTGATCACGATCGCGATGCCGCGCATCCGCGACTTCCGCGGCGTGTCGGCGAAGAGCTTCGACGGCCGCGGCAACTATGCGCTCGGTCTCAAGGAACAGATCATCTTCCCCGAGATCAACTATGACCGCATCGACACGGTGCGCGGCATGGACGTGATCGTCACCACCACCGCTCGCACGGATGAAGAGGCCCGCGAACTGCTCCGGCTGTTCGGCTTCCCCTTCCCGATCGAAGCGCAGGAAAAGGAAGCCGCCTGATTCCCGCTGGGAAACAGGCCGTGCTCTCTCAAGAAGGAAAGAGAACTTAAGTCATGGCGAAACTGAGTTCGGTGAACAAGAACGAGCGTCGCAAGAAGCTGGTGAAGAAATATGCCGGCCGCTACGCGAAGTTGAAGGCCATTGCGGCCGACACCTCGCTCGACGATGGCGAGCGCCTGATCGCGCGCCTGAAGATGGCGGAAATCCCGCGCAACGGCAACCCGACCCGCATCCGCAACCGGTGCGAGCTGACGGGCCGTCCGCGCGCCTATTATCGCAAGTTCCGGCTTTGCCGTGTGCAGCTCCGCGATCTGGCCAACAAGGGCCTGATCCCCGGTGTTGTGAAGTCGAGCTGGTAAGGAAGACGCAAGATGGCAATGACCGATCCTTTGGGTGATATGCTCACCCGCATCCGCAACGGCCAGCAGGCGAAGAAGGACAGCGTCCTGACGCCGGCTTCGACCTTGCGCGTCCGCGTTCTCGATGTGCTCCAGCGCGAAGGCTATATCCGCGGCTACAGCGAAGAAATGCTGGGCGCCAAGGGCCAGCACAAGGGCATCCGCATCGAGCTCAAATATTTCGAGGGCCAGCCGGCGATCCGCCACGTGGCCCGCGTCTCGAAGCCGGGCCGCCGCGTCTATTCGGGCTCGAAAGAGCTGCCGATCGTGCGCAACGGGCTGGGCATCACCATCGTGTCGACGCCGCGCGGCGTGCTCTCGGACGCCGAGGCGCGCGAGCATAATGTCGGCGGCGAAGTGCTGGCGGAGGTGTTCTGATGTCGCGCATCGGTAAAAAGGCAGTCGCGATCCCCGGCGGTGTCACCGCCGCGATCGACGGCGGCGAGCTGTCGGTGAAGGGTCCGAAGGGCACGCTGGCGATGCCGCTGTCCGACCTCATCAAATATGAAGTCGGCGAGGGCGCCATTTCGGTCCAGCCCGCGAACGACAGCCGCGAAGCGCGCGCCTTCTGGGGCATGCAGCGCACGCTGGTGCAGAATCTCGTCACGGGCGTGACCGAGGGCTTCACCAAGGTGCTCGAGATCAGCGGCGTCGGCTATCGCGCCAATTCGCAGGGCAAGACGCTGAAGCTGCAGCTCGGCTACAGCCACGATGTCGATTTCGCGGTGCCCGAAGGCATCGAGATCAAGACGCCGGACAATACGACGATCGAGATCAGCGGCATCGACAAGCAGAAGGTCGGCCAGGTCGCGGCGGAAATCCGCCGTTGGCGCAAGCCCGAACCCTATAAGGGCAAGGGCATCAAATATCGCGGCGAGTACATCTTCCGCAAAGAAGGCAAGAAGAAGTAAGCCATGGCACATCTTACCCCTTTCGAAAAACGCCGCCAGCGCGTGCGTACCGCGCTCCGCAAGCGTGCCGCCGGCCGTCCGCGCCTTTCGGTGCATCGCTCGGGCCGTCACATCTACGCGCAGCTCATCGATGACGCCGCCGGCACGACGCTGGCCGCGGCTTCGACGCTCGACAAGGATGTCCGCGGCAAGGTTTCCGGCGCGACCGCCGCGGCGGCCGCCGATGTCGGCAAGCGCCTCGCCGAAGCCGCGAAGAAGGCGGGCGTGACGCAGGTCGTGTTCGACCGTGGCGGCTTCCTGTTCCACGGGCGCATCAAGGCGCTGGCCGACGCGGCCCGTGAAGGCGGATTGGAGTTTTAATGATGGCAGACGAAGTTCAGAACGCCGAAGGCGCGCCCGAGGCGACGACCGAAAACACCGGTGCCCCGGCGCGCCGTGGCCGTGGCGGCCGCGACGGCGGACGCGGCGGCCGTGACGGTGGCCGCGGCCGCCGCGACGATCGTCGCCCGCGCGACGAGGATGGCGGCGAAGAGCTGATCGAGAAGCTCGTCCACATCAACCGCGTCTCGAAGACGGTGAAGGGCGGCAAGCGCTTCGGTTTCGCGGCGCTCGTCGTCGTCGGCGACGGCAAGGGCCGCGCGGGCTTCGGCCACGGCAAGGCCCGCGAGGTTCCCGAAGCGATTTCGAAGGCGACCGCCGCGGCGAAGAAGGCGATGATCCGCGTTCCGCTGCGCGACGGCCGTACGCTGCATCACGACGGTCGCGGCCACTTCGGCGCGGGCAAGGTGACGCTGCGTTCGGCGCCTGCCGGGACCGGCATCATCGCCGGCGGTCCGATGCGCGCCGTGTTCGAATCGCTGGGCGTTGCCGATGTGGTGACCAAGTCGGTCGGCACGTCGAACCCCTATAACATGATCCGCGCGACCTTCGAGGCGCTCGGCGAGCAGACCAGCCCGAAGGCGGTTGCGCAGCGTCGCGGCAAGAAGGTGTCGGACCTCATCAAGCGCGGCGGTGCGTCCGATCGCGCGGCCGAGGCCGAAGCCGCGGCGGTGACGGAGTAAGACCATGGCCGACAAGACAATCAAGATTCGCCAGATCGGCTCGCCGATCCGCCGGCCGAAGGACCAGCGTGCCATCCTGACCGGGCTCGGGCTCGGCAAGATGCACCGCGAGGTCGAGCTGGTCGACACCCCCGAAGTGCGCGGCATGCTCCGCAAGGTGCCGCACATGGTGGAAATCGTCGAGGGCTGAGCCGCGATGAAGCTCTATCGCCTGTTGACCGGTCCCGACGACAGCGCCTTTTGCGCCCGCGTCGAGGGGCTGCTCAACCGGGGATGGCAGCTTCATGGCAGCCCCTCGATCACCAATGTCGATGGTCGCGGCTATGTCGCCCAGGCCATCGTGATGGAAAAGGCGGGACCCTATACGGGGTTCCAGCCTTCGAGCGAAATCGAACCGGACTGAGCTTTCAGTCCCTAGCGCGAACACAGCGAAAGCGAGTGCAACATGACTATCAAACTGAACGACCTTCGTGACAATAACGGCGCCCGCAAGGGCCGGATGCGCGTCGGACGCGGCATCGGCTCGGGCAAGGGCAAGACCGCCGGCCGCGGCCAGAAGGGCCAGAAGGCGCGCAGCGGCGTCGCGATCAACGGCTTCGAGGGCGGCCAGATGCCGCTCCACATGCGCATCCCGAAGCGCGGCTTCAACAACATCTTCGCCAAGGATTTCGCGATCGTGAACCTCGGCCAGGTGCAGAAGCTGGTCGATGCGAAGAAGCTCGATCCGAAGAAGACGGTCGATCACGACGCGCTGAAGGCCGCGGGCGTCGCGCGCGGCGGCAAGGACGGCGTCCGTCTGCTCGCCAAGGGCGAACTGACCGCCAAGCTGAATTTCGCCGTCGCCGGCGCGTCGAAGGGCGCGATCGAGGCGGTCGAAAAGGCCGGCGGCAAGGTCGAACTGCCTGCCGCTCCGGCTGAGGAAGCCAAGGGCGAGTGAACCGACTCACCCCTCCCCTTCAGGGGAGGGGCAACGAGACTTGCGAGCTCGCTCGCTAGTCGCAGTGGGGTGGTGCCCTCGGGCTTGGCATAAGGCCGTGCACACCGCCCCCAACCCTTCCTCCGAAGAGGACGGGCTTAAATGAGGGCCTTTCCCCTTGCGCTTCGTGCCCTCCGAACGCACATAGGCGCCCGGGTCGCGGGGGGCGCGGTCCGCACTCGAGGAAAGATACCATGGCCTCTCGCGCCGATCAGCTTGCTTCCAACCTCAATTTTTCGAAGTTCGGCCAGGCGACCGAACTCAAGAAGCGCATCTGGTTCACGATCGGCGCGCTGATCGTCTTCCGCTTCCTGTCGTTCGTGCCGCTGCCCGGCGTCGATCCCGTCGCGCTGTCGAACCTTTATTCGCAGGCGGCGTCGGGCGGTGTCCTCGACATCTTCAACACCTTTTCGGGCGGCAGCCTCGAGCGGATGAGCATCATCGCGCTCGGCGTCATGCCCTATATCACGGCATCGATCGTCGTTCAGCTCGCCGCGGCGCTGTCCCCCAGCCTCGCCGCGCTCAAGAAAGAGGGCGAAAGCGGGCGCAAGAAGCTCAACCAATATACGCGCTACGGCACCGTCGCGCTGACCGCGATCCAGGGCTATTTCATCGCCGTGGGGCTCGAAACGCTCGGGGCGAGCCAGGGGATCGCCGCGGTCGTCGACCCCGGCATGATGTTCCGCATCGGTGCGGTCATCTCGATCGTCGGCGGCACGCTCTTCCTGATGTGGCTCGGCGAGCAGATCACCAGCCGCGGCATCGGCAACGGCGTTTCGCTGATCATCATGGCGGGCATCCTCGCGCAGCTGCCGCGCAGCTTTGCGCAGATGTTCACGCAGGTGCGCGAAGGCTCGATGGGCGGCGGCACCGTCGTCGCGGTGATCGGCGGCGCGATCGTCATCATCGCGTTCATCAGCTTCATGGAGCGTGCGCAGCGCCGCGTGCTCGTCCAATATCCGAAGCGCGCGACCCAGCGGGGGGTGATGCAGGCCGACCGCAGCCATTTGCCGCTCAAGGTCAACACCGCGGGCGTGATTCCGCCGATCTTCGCTTCGTCGCTGCTCCTGATGCCGCTCACCGTCACGCAGATGCTCGGCAACCGCGTATCGGGCGAATCGGCGTGGGGCGATTTCCTGATCACGCTCAACCAATATCTCGCGCACGGCCAGCCGCTCTATATGGCGCTCTATGCCGGCGGCATCATCTTCTTCTGCTTCTTCTACGTCGCGGTCGTCTTCAACCCTGAGGAAACCGCCGACAATCTGAAGCGGCAGAATGGCTTCATCCCCGGCATCCGCCCGGGCAAGAACACCGCCGCCTATCTCGATTTCGTGCTGACGCGCATCACCGTGATCGGCGCGATCTATCTGGCGCTGATCTGCCTCGTGCCCGAATATTTCATCGCCGGATCGGGACTGCCCTTCCAGCTCGGCGGCACCAGCCTGCTGATCATCGTCAACGTCACGATCGACACGATCACCCAGATCCAGAGCCACATGCTCGCGCATCAATATGGCGACCTGATCAAGAAGGCCAAATTGAAGGGCGGCGTTGCACGGCGCTGATCACTCGGTTACGGCCGAAGCGAAGGTGCAACGGGAGACAGGGGCTTTCATGACGCTGAACATCATCCTGCTTGGCCCGCCGGGCGCGGGCAAGGGGACGCAGGCCGCGCGGCTCGAGGAAGAGCATGGCATGGTCCAGCTGTCGACCGGCGACATGCTGCGCGCCGCGGTCAAGGCGGGCACGCCGACGGGATTGCAGGCGAAAGCGGTGATGGACGCGGGCGAACTGGTGTCGGACGCGATCGTCTCGGGCCTGATCGGCGAGCGGCTCGACGCGCTCGGCCCCGACGTCTCGGTGATCTTCGACGGCTATCCGCGCACCGCTGCGCAGGCCGAGGCGCTCGACGCGCTCCTCGCCGAGCGCGGGCGCAAGCTCGACCATGTGATCGAGCTGGTGGTCGAGGAGGATGCGCTCGTCGATCGCATCACCGGCCGCTTTTCCTGCGCGAAATGCGGCGCGGGCTATCACGACCGTTACAAGCTGCCGAAGGTCGAAGGCACCTGCGACGTGTGCGGCAGCCACGAGTTCAAGCGCCGCCCCGACGACAATGAGGAAACGGTGCGCACGCGGATGGCCGAATATCGCGGCAAAACCGCGCCGATCCTGCCGATCTACGAGGAACGCGGCATCGTGACCCACGTTGACGGCATGGCGCCGATCGACGAGGTCAACGACGCGATCGAAACGATCCTCGCGACCGCGACCGCCTGAAGGCGCTCTGGTCAGCCCCCCGCTCCCCGGCTAAACAGTGCGGGAAGGGGGACAGGCTATGAAATTCGGGACTCGAATGGCGGTCGTGCTGCTGCCGGCGGCACTGTTCTATGCGCCCGCGGCGGGTGCCAAGGTCATCGACCAGAGCGACATCGGCTTCACCGTGGCGCACACCGCCAAGGTCGCGGCGACGCCCGGCGATGTCTGGAAGATGCTGCGCACCCCCGACAAATGGTGGTCGGCCGAGCATAGCTGGTCGGGCGACACCGCCAATTTCTGGCTCGATGCGCAGGCGGGCGGCTGTTTCTGCGAAAAGCTGCCCGGCAAAGACGGCGCGATGGGGAGCGTCCAGCACGCGCGCATCCTCTTCGCCCAGCCCGGGCAGATGATGCGCCTCTCGGGCGCCTTCGGCCCGCTGCAGGGCGAGGCGGTGACCGGCACATTGACGATCCAGATTCAGCCGACCGCCGCGGGCTCGGCGATCCGCTTCGATTATGTCGTCGGCGGCTATATGCGTTTCAAGACCGCCGAGATCGCGCCCGCGGTCGATCAGGTGATCGGCGAACAGCTCGTCGGGCTCGCCAAGGCGCTCGGCGGCGCGCTGCCGGTGACGGGCGGCAAGGCCGATGTGCCGGACGAAAAGGCGGTGCCCGCGGCCGACGCGCCCGCGAAGGACGAACCCGGCAGCCTCGACGACGCCATGGCCGACCTGCTCAAGGGCGATGCCGCGACCGGCGGCGCGGGCGGAGATTAATCCTTCGGCTTGCCCTGCAGCTTTGCGAGCGCGGCGAACGGGCCGGTCTGCTCTTCGCTGAGCACGCCCTTCCCGGCAAGGATGCGGTCGGCGTCGGGGTGACGCGGAAAGGGATCGAGCGCGAGCGACAGCGTCTGCACCGCGGCCTCGCCCAGATCGACGCGGTCGCCGTCGAGCGGCAATATGTCGCAATCCGCGCTGTCGATCTCGATTTCCTCATCCGCCGCCGCATCCGGCGCAGCATCGCGCAGGAAGCGCAGGTCGAACGCCTCGCGGATCGCCCCCGGCACGGGCAGGTCGGTCGCGGCGCACGTCTGCACGACGTCGGCGTCGATCGTTCCTTTCGCCGCGATGCCGCCTGCGACCGCGCCGATCTCGGCTTCGACGGCAAAACGATCGAGCGCGACGAGACCGAGCCGCTTCGCGATCCGTGCGCGCGCGTCCGCATCGGCTACGAGCATAACGCGGCGGCCCCGCGCCGCATCGGCGAGCGTCACGAGATACGGGAACTCGCCGTCGCTCATCCATCTTGTCCGGGAAGCCGGTCGGCGGCGATCAGCGTTTCGACCGGCATCCGCGCGAGCGCGCGGCGCAAGCGCGCAATTTCGGTCGTCACATGGTCGAGCGCGGTGTCGGAGGGCGGGCTTCCGCGCCACAGGTTGCGGACCAGCGCCTGCCGTAGCTCGTCCGATCCGTCGGCGGCGCGATAGGCGCCGAGCCGGCCGCCGAGCGCGCCGACCATCCGGCCGATCTGCTTGCCCACGACCATGTCGCCGAACCCGATCTGGCGGATCTGCCCGTCCATGTCGGCGACGAACAATTCGGTCAGCTGGACCCCCGCCGCGGCCTGTCCGGGATCGTCGTCGATCCGGTGGAGGACGAGCGACAGGACCAGGCAGACCATGTCGAAGCGCCCGTCGAGCGTGTCGGGCACGCCGCCTTCCCGATACCAGTGCGGCGCGCGGCCGGCGGCGACAACCGCCTGCCACAGCGGACGCCGCACCTCGCGCGGATCGGGGGCGGGGCGAAAGAGTTTGCGAAACGAAATCATGCCCGTTCGCTTAGGCGTATTCGGTGCGGCGGAAAAGGGGCGTGCGAGTCAGCTTCCAGCAAGCATCGGCGCGCCACAAGCGGCTTGTGCGCCGCGTCCGCTTGCGGTTAAGAGGCGCCAGACAAAGCGCAGCCAGCGCCGCCCGCCGCCGGGCGCACTGCGCGACGGAGACCATGATGCCGAATGCCAAGCCCGCCTTTGCCGCCCCTCGCCTGCGCCTTGTCGCGGCCGGCCTGATCGTCGCGCTGGCGGCGAGTGGCTGCACCCAGCTGCGCGGGCGTCAGGGCTATGTCGTCGACCCGACGCTGACGCAGGCGATCACGCCGGGCGTCGACAACCGCGAATCGGTCGAAAAGACGCTCGGTCATCCGACCTTCGTCAGCCAGTTCAGCGACAAGGAATATTATTATCTGTCGCGCGAAACGCGCCAGCTCGCCTTCGCCAAGCCGCGCCCGGTTTCGCAGCGCGTCATGCGCATCCGCTTCGACGCGCAGGGCAATGTCGTCGCGGTCGACAATACCGGGCTCGACCTCGTCAGCCGGATCAGCCCCGAAGGCGACAAGACGCCGACCCTGGGCCGCGACCGCAGCTTCTTCGACGATATCTTCGGCAATATCGGCGCGGTCGGCGCGCCTGGCATGGGCGGCGCGGGCGGCAACACCGGGCCTTAGTTTGGCGTCGCCCCCGCGAAGGCGGGGGCCGCTGGAGACATTGCGCAAGGCTGCCTGCGGCCCCCGCCTTCGCGGGGCGGCGGTTCAATCTGCGCAGGACAAACCTTATCCCGTAATCCCGCCCGCGGCGAGCACCGCAAGCGTGACGAGGTCCGAAGCCGGCGACGACATGGTCGCGACCTGCACCGGCTTTTCCATGCCGACGAGCACCGGCCCGATCACCGCGCCGCTGCCGAGTTCGCGCAGCAGCTTGGCCGACAGATTCGCCGATTGCAGCCCGGGCATGACAAGGACGTTCGCCGGCCCCGACAGGCGGCAGAAGGGATAATTTCTCATCAGCCGTTCGTTGAGTGCGACGTCGGGGGCCATTTCGCCTTCATATTCGAATTCGGGCTGGCGATCGTCGAGGATGTGGACCGCCTCGCGGATATTGTCGAGCCACGACCCCGGTGGATTGCCGAAGGTCGAATAGGACAGGAAGGCGACGCGCGGTTCGTGCCCCATGCGGCGCGCGACCAGCGCGGTGCGCTCGGCGATGTCGGCGAGCATTTCGGCGGTCGGCCGCTCGTTCACCGTCGTGTCGGCGATGAAGATCGTGTGCCGCTGCCCGACCCAGATATGCATGCCGAACGGCGTCTTGCCCTCGGCATGGTCGATCACGCGGCGCACCTCGCGCATCGTCTGCGCATAGGTGCGCGTGACGCCGGTGATCATCGCGTCGCCGAGCCCGAGCTTGAGCAGCAGCGAGCCGAAGATGTTGCGGTCGCGATTGACCATGCGCTCGCAGTCGCGGCGCAGATAGCCGCGGCGCTGGAGCCTTTTGTAGAGCATGTCGACCATTTCGGGCACATGCGGCGAATTGACGCTGTTGTGCACTTCATAGCTTTCGGGGTCGGCGACGCCGAGCTCGCGCAGCTTGTCGTGCAGCCCCTCGCGCCCGACGAGCACAGGAATCCCGTAGCCGCCTTCGCGGAACTGGATCGCCGCGCGCATCACCACTTCCTCCTCGCCCTCGGCAAAGACGACGCGCTTCGGATTCTTGCGCGCCGCTTCATAGGCGAGCGTCAGCACCGACGTCGTCGGATTGAGCCGCGCGCGCAGGCTCGTGCGATAGGCGTCGAGGTCGGCGATCGGCTTTTGCGCGACCCCCGATTCGCTTGCCGCCTGGGCGACCGCGGCGGGGACGATCTCCATCAGCCGCGGGTCGAAGGGCGAGGGGATGATATAGTCGGGGCCAAAGCTCGACGCGCGGCCCCCGTAAGCGGCGGCGACTTCTTCGGGCACCTGCTGGCGCGCGAGTTCGGCGATCGCATTGGCGGCGGCGATCTTCATCGCCTCGTTGATCGCGGTCGCGCGCACGTCGAGCGCACCCCTGAAGATGAAGGGGAAGCAGAGGACATTGTTCACCTGGTTCGGATAGTCCGAGCGGCCGGTGGCGATGATCGCATCGGGCCGCGCGGCGCGCGCGTCGGGCGGCGAGATTTCGGGATCGGGGTTCGCCATCGCAAAGATGATCGGTGCGGGCGCCATATGCTTGACCATCTCGGGCTTGAGTGCCCCCGCGGCCGACAGGCCCAGGAAGACGTCGGCGCCGACCAGCGCCTCGGTCAGGTCGCGCGCCTCGGTCGGCACCGCATGTGCCGACTTCCACTGGTCCATGCCCTCGGTGCGGCCCTGATAGATGGTGCCCTTGCGATCGCACATGATGACATGGTCGTGCGGGACGCCCATCGCCTTGATCAGCTCGGTGCAGGCGATCGCCGCGGCGCCCGCGCCATTGACCACGACCTTGATGTCTTCGAGCTTGCGCCCGGTCAGGTGGCACGCGTTGATCAGCCCGGCGGCGGTGATGATCGCGGTGCCATGCTGGTCGTCGTGGAACACCGGGATGTTCATTTTCTCTTTGAGCGCCGCTTCGATGATGAAGCAGTTGGGTGCGGCAATATCCTCCAGGTTGATGCCGCCGAAGCTGGGTTCGAGCAGCTCGACTGCGTCGATGAAGGCTTGCGGGTCCTCGGTCTTCACCTCGAGGTCGATCGAATCGACATCGGCGAAGCGCTTGAACAGCACCGCCTTGCCCTCCATCACCGGCTTCGAGGCGAGTGCGCCGAGATTGCCGAGCCCCAGGATCGCGGTGCCGTTCGAGATCACGGCGACGAGGTTGCCCTTGGCGGTATAGTCATAGGCGGCGGCGGGGTCGTCGGCGATCGCCTTCACCGGCACCGCGACGCCGGGCGAATAGGCGAGGCTGAGGTCGCGCTGCGTCGCCATCGGCTTCGAGGCGACGATCTCGATTTTCCCGGGACGGCCATAGCTGTGATAGAGAAGCGCTTCGCGATCCGAAAACTGCACCTTGCTGCCGCTGTCCATTCCTTATCCTCTCGATTGATTCACAAGATGCGCGCCCGAGCCTTTCCCCTAGCGCCGCCTCGTCAAAATGAAACCGCGAATGTTGGTCCCGATCTACCCGGCGAGACCGCCGTGCCGAATGTTTCGCGCAGAGGCCGCAGAGTGCGCAAAGAATTTGTTCACGCGGAGACGCGGAGGCGCGGAGGAAGTCGTTCCGGGCCGAACGGCCCTTTTCCTGCCACGGTCAAGCCTCACGCGAGGCGGGAGGAAAAGCCGCTTCGCGGCAAATGCTATCTCTCCGCGTCTCCGCGTGCACCCCATTTCCTTCTCTGCGATCTCTGCGCCTCTGCGCGCATTCTCTTACATGGCAGCTAAACCGTGATTGCTGACGTCGTCACCCCGGACTTGATCCGGGGTCCATTGGCGCGGCGCTGTTAGAATGGATTCCGGATCAAGTCCGGAATGACGAAGAAGAGGAAATGGCGCCGAACTGCCTCCCGGAAGCCGTCTTCGAACGCCATCTGACGACCACCGACGATGGTTGCCGACGCAGGGCTGCTGTGCGATGTAAATTTCATGGGGGAAATTCTTCGACGGATCGCCGGGGTGGCATTGTTATCGGCTTGCTTCTGCGCCGTTACCGCATGTGCGGAAGGATGGAAGGCGAGTGAGGCGGAGAGCCGTAATTGGCTTCCCGGCGCATATCCGCATCTCCAGCGCGTAATCGTGCTCTTGCGAATGTGCCAGCCAACCCGTTCAAATGGATATCAGACCATTTGGGTTGATGGCTCGAATGATGACGTGAAGCCTCGCTGCTTGTTGGGGAACGATGGTCAGATTGCGGAGATTCGCAATGAGTTACGGGAGGCGCGCCTTTTAGGTGTGAATTATTTGCCGAGCGGTGATTCTCGTGTCCCGGTGAGTTGGGCGGAGTTTATCCTGTTCAGGGAGGGCATTGCGGCGTCCGGCTCGATGACGTCCGTGAGATATGAGGCCACGCCTCAGCCCTGTGAAGCGACATCCGATGGGGACGAAAGCTTCCGTGTCTTGTATCGGCCGATCACGTCTGCACCTTGTCGATGGTTTTGGGTGCGTTCAGAAGGCTGACGTCGCTCCCCACCCCGACGCCTCCAATAACTTCCGCCGCCACCTTGCCATGCCGCCCCCAATCACTAAGCAGGGGGCGATGCCCGCCACCGCTCGAAAACCCGCGAACAGCAACGCCGCGCCCGCCGCCGCGACGCCGATGATGGCGCAATATTGGGCGCTCAAGGAAAAGGCGGGCGATTGCCTGCTCTTCTATCGCATGGGCGATTTCTTCGAGCTGTTCTTCGACGATGCCAAGGCGGCGGCTTCGACGCTCGACATCGCGCTGACCTCGCGCGGCGAGCATGGCGGGGCGCCGGTGCCGATGTGCGGCGTGCCCGTCCATTCGGCCGAATCCTATCTCGCGCGGCTGATCAAGGCGGGGCACCGCGTTGCGATCGCCGAGCAGGTCGAAACCCCGGCGGAGGCAAAGGCGCGCGGCGGGTCGAAGGCGCTCGTCGCGCGCGACATCGTGCGCTTCGTCACCGCGGGGACGCTCACCGAAGAGGCGCTGCTCGAAGGGCGCAGCGCGAACCGCCTCGCCGCGATCGCCGAAGTCGGAAGCGAGGGCAGCGTCGCGATCGCCGCCGCCGACATTTCGACCGGCCGGTTCGAGGTCGTCGCGGTCGCCCCGACGCAGGTCGAGGCCGAGCTGGCGCGGCTCGCGCCGTCCGAGCTGCTGGTGAGCGACGCGGCGGCCGATCTCCCCGCATGGGGCGCGCGCCAGCTCGTGCGGCGCCCGGCGGCGGATTTTGCCAGCGAAGCCGGGCGAAAGCGGCTCGAGGCGCTGTTCGGGGTGCAGACGCTCGACGGTTTCGGCCAGTTCGGGCGCGGCGAATGCGCGGCGATGGGGGCGCTTGCCGCCTATCTCGACCATGTCGCGACCGGCCAGCCGATCTTCCTCCAGCCGCCGGTGCGCCTGTCGGCATCGGACCGCATGGCGATCGACGCGGCGACGCGCGAAAGCCTCGAACTCGTCCGCACGATGGCGGGGACGCGCGAGGGCAGCCTGCTAGGCACCATCGACCGCACCGTCACCGCGGCCGGCGCGCGGCTGCTCGCCGACGATCTGGCGAGTCCGCTCACCGACCGCGCCGCGATCCTCGACCGCCTCGATCTCGTCGATGCGCTCGCGCGCGATGCGCTGTGGCGCGACGAATTGCGCGCCGACCTGCGCGCGCTGCCCGACGCCGGACGCGCGCTCGGGCGGCTCGTCGCGGGGCGCGGCGGCCCGCGCGACCTTGCGCAGCTGCGCGACGCGCTCGGCGGGGCGCGGCTGCTGCGCGAACGGCTCGCGCGGCGCGGCGACCTGCCGCCCTTGCTCGCGCGGCTGCTGCCGGGGCTCGACGGGCACGGCGCGCTCGTCGACGAGCTGACGCGCGCGCTGATCGAAACCCCGCCGGTCGATGCCGCGCAGGGCGGCTATGTCGCCGAGGGCTATGACGCCGCACTCGACGCGCTGCGCGAAACCGCGCGCGACGGGCGCAAGGCGATCGCCGCGCTCGAAGCGCAATATCGCGAGCGCACCGGCATCGCCTCCTTGAAGATCCGCCACAATGGCGTGCTCGGCTATCATGTCGAGGTGCCCGCTCGCCATGCCGACGCGCTGATGGCGCCCACGTCGGGCTTCACCCACCGTCAGACGCTCGCGGGCGTCGTGCGCTTCAACTCGGCCGATCTGCACGAGGCGGCGAGCCGGGTCACGCAGGCGGGCGTCCACGCGCTCGCTGCCGAGGCGGCGCATCTCGAAGCGCTCACCGAGCAGGCGACGCAGCGGCGCGAGGCGATCGCCGCGAGCTGCGACGTGCTCGCGCGGATCGACGTCGCCGCGGCGCTCGCCGACCATGCGATGAGCCATGGTTGGTGCCGCCCCGATCTCGCCGACGAACCGTGCCTCGACGTGACGGGCGGCCGCCATCCGGTGGTCGAGGCGGCGCTGGCGAAATCGGGCGAGCGCTTCGTGCCGAACGATGTCTCGCTGTCGCAGGCCGACCGGCTGTGGCTCGTCACCGGCCCCAATATGGGCGGCAAATCGACCTTCCTCAGGCAGAATGCGCTGATCGTCGTGCTTGCGCAGGCGGGCGCTTTCGTGCCTGCGAGCGCGGCGAAGCTCGGGCTCGTCGACCGGCTGTTCAGCCGCGTGGGGGCGAGCGACAATCTCGCGCGCGGGCGCTCGACCTTCATGGTCGAAATGGTCGAAACCGCGGCGATCCTCGCGCAGGCGACGCCCGACAGTTTCGTGATCCTCGACGAGGTCGGGCGCGGCACCTCGACCTACGACGGGCTCGCGCTCGCCTGGTCGGTGGTCGAGGCGGTGCATGAGGTCAACCGCTGCCGCTGCCTGTTCGCGACGCATTATCACGAGCTGACCCGCCTCGCCGAGACATTGGATGCGCTGTCGCTCCACCATGTCCGCGCGCGCGAATGGCAGGGCGATCTGGTGTTGCTGCACGAGGTTGCCGAAGGCCCGGCCGACCGCAGCTACGGCCTCGCGGTCGCGCGGCTCGCGGGCGTGCCCGCCGGTGTCGTCAAGCGCGCCGAGGCGGTGCTCGCGAAGCTCGAGGCGGGGCGTCAGGCGACCGGCGGGCTCGCGGCGGGGCTCGACGACCTGCCGCTCTTCGCCGCGACGCTCGCCGAGGCGCCCGCGGAAAAGGCCGATGCGCTGCGCGAGGCGCTCGCGGACATCGACCCCGACGCGCTCGCCCCGCGCGAGGCGCTCGAGGCGCTCTATCGGCTCAAGCAGCTATTGGCGGAGGGGGGATAGGGATCGTGGAGATTCGGCCCGGATCATGGAACAAGCCGTGTGCTCCCGCGAAGGCGGGAGCCCATCTCCTGCCCGTGCAAAATGGCGCCCACCGGAGATGGGTCCCCGCCTTCGCGGGGACACACGGCTTTCTCATGAGAGGGGCAACGACCCCGTCATCTGAGCCCGGGCGTGCGGGCAGTCAGGGGGCATATCGCGGATGAGCGGCCTGTTCGCCCATCTCGAAGGCCGCCGCGCGATCATCGACCGCCGCGCGATCGCCGAACGGCTCGAAGCGCTCGCCGCCGAAACGCGCGACAGCGGCAAGCGGCGCCGCGCGCTCGTGGGCGAACTCAGGGCCGCGCTCGAGGAGGGGCGCGCCGAGGTTGCGCGGCGGCTGATCGCGCAGCCCTCGTCGGGCCGGCTCGCGGCGCAGGCGACCGCCTTCCTGATCGACCAGATCGTCCGCCTTTCCTATGATTTCACCGTCGATCACCTCTATCCCGCGAACAATCGCTCGGCGGGCGAGCGCATCACGGTGATTGCGGTCGGCGGCTATGGCCGCGCCGAAATGGCGCCGTTCAGCGATGTCGATATCGGCTTCCTCACTCCGTTCAAGCAGACGAGCTGGACCGAACAGGTGATCGAGGCGCAGCTCTATACTTTGTGGGACCTCGGGCTGAAAGTCGGCCATTCGTCGCGCTCCCTGGACGAGATGGTGCGCGCGGCGAAGGACGACCTCACCATCACCACCGCGCTGCTCGAAGGCCGCTTCGTCTGGGGCGACCGCGACCTCTATGACCAGGCGGCGGCGCGCTTCGATGCCGAGGTCGTCGCGGGCAATGCGCGCCATTTCGTCGCCGAAAAGCTCGCCGAACGCGACGAGCGGCACAAGAGGATGGGCGATTCGCGCTATGTCGTCGAACCCAATGTGAAGGAAGGGAAGGGCGGGCTGCGCGACCTCCACACGCTGTTCTGGATCGGCAAGTTCATCCACCGCGTGCGCACCGTTCCCGAGCTCGTCGATGCGGGGCTGCTCACCGCGAAGGAGCTCAGGCAATTTTCGCGCGCCGAAAATTTCCTGCTCGCGGTGCGCTGCCACCTCCATATCCTCGCGGGACGTGCCGAGGACCGGCTGACCTTCGATTTCCAGCGCGAGATCGCGGCGCGGATGCAGTTCGCCGACCGGCCGGGGAAGAGCCCGGTCGAGCGTTTCATGCAGCTCTATTTTCTTCACGCCAAGAGCGTCGGCGACCTGACCGGCACCTTCCTCGCGCATCTCGACGAACAGATGGCGGCGCGCGGGCGGCGCTTCCTGCCCACGATCCGGCGCCGGCCGGGGAAGCTCAATGGCTTCGTTCTCGACCGCGGCCGCCTCGCCCTGCCGTCGGACGATTTCTTCGAGGCTGACCCGGTGCGGTTGCTCGAAATCTTTGCGCTCGCCGACAAATATGGGCTCGAAATCCATCCGCAGGCGATGCGCCAGGCGCGCCACGATGCGAAGCTGATCGACGGAAAAATACGGCGAATCGCGCGCGCGAACGAATTGTTCCTCGACGTGCTCACCAGCCCGCGCGATCCCGAAACGGTGCTGCGCTGGATGAACGAAGCCGGGGTTTTCGGCCGCTTCGTGCCCGATTTCGGCCGTGTCGTCGCGCAGATGCAGTTCGACATGTATCACCATTATACAGTCGACGAACACACGATCCGCGCCATCGGCCTCCTCTCCGACATCGAGCAGAACCGGCTCAAGGAGGATCACCCGCTGTCGACCGCGATCATGGACCAGATCCAGTCGCGGCGCGTCATCTACGTCGCGGTGCTGCTCCACGACATTGCCAAGGGGCGCGGCGGCGATCATAGCGTGCTCGGCGCCGAACTCGCGCTGCGCGTCTGCCCGCGGCTGGGGCTGAGCGAGGCCGAGACCGAGACGGTGTCGTGGCTCGTACGCTATCACCTCCTCATGTCGGCGACCGCGTTCAAGCGCGATCTCGCCGATTTCAAGACGATCCTCGACTTCGCGCAGGTCGTACAGAGCCCCGAGCGCCTGCGGCTGCTGCTCGTGCTCACCGTCGTCGACATCCGCGCGGTCGGTCCCGGCGTATGGAACAGCTGGAAGCGCCAACTGCTCACCGAACTCTACGATGCTGCCGAAGAAGTCCTCCGCCTCGGCCACAAGCAGCGCGGGCGCGAGGTGCGGATCGCGAGCAAGAAAGAGGAAGCGCAGGCGCTGCTCCGGATGGAGGGCAAGGATTTCGAAAAGCTCGCGAAGCGCCTCCCCGAAAGCTACTGGATCGCCGAGCCGGTCGAGGTGATCGCGGCGAACATGCTGCACATCCAGCAGGCCGGAAACGCGCCGCTGCACATCGCCGCGGTGCCCGACGACGATCGCGGCGCGACCTTGGTGATGGTGCTCGCCGCCGATCACCCCGGGCTTTTCTATCGAATCGCGGGCGGCATCCACCTTGCCGGCGGCAACATCATCGACGCGCGTATCCACACCACGCGCGACGGCCTCGCGCTCGACAATTTCCTGGTTCAGGACCCGCTGGGCCGCCCCTTCGCCGAGGCCGGGCAGATCGTGCGGCTGACCCGCGCGATCGAGGATGCCCTCGCCAACCGGCAGAAATTGCTGCCGAAGCTCGAGGCACGCGCGCTGCCGCGCACCCGCGCCGAGGCGTTTCGGGTGGCGCCGAACGTGTTCGTCGACAACAAGGCTTCGAACCGGTTCACGGTGATCGAGGTCAATGCCCAGGATCGCCCGGCGCTGTTGAACCAGCTCGCCTATGCGCTCTTCCAGTCGAAAGTGACGGTGCATTCGGCGCATGTCGCGACCTATGGCGAGCGCGCGGTCGATACTTTCTATGTCACCGACCTGATCGGCGACAAGATCGACGGCGGCGCGCGGGTGAAAAGCCTTGAAAAACGACTGCTCGAGGCAGCGGGCAGCAGCAGCGAGGACGCGGTTGCGGCGTGAATCGCCGAACTGTTGCACCATTCGTCGCTGAAAGGCCACTCTTTGTCGCACCCCTGTCTCGGCAAAGAAACATGCTGCCGGCGCCGCGGGTTTGAATCGCGTTCGCCCGTCCGGGCGGATTTGACAAGGGAGTGAACCCATGCGTTTCCAGCCCTTCATGCTCGTCGGCGCCGCCGCGCTGCTGCTTTCGGCTTGTTCGAACAATGAGGAGGTCGCCGCCGCGCCGCCGCCCCCGCCGCCTGGCGCCATTTCGGGGAGTGTGGCCGCCGATCGCGACGGCGACGGGATCATCGACGGCTATTACACCGCCGACGGCATCTATCACCCGAACGTGCAGCCCGCGCCGCCGCCGCCGCCGGCCCCGACGCAGGTCGGAGAGAAGGGCTGACCGCGCGCGCGAGGGGAATGGGGCGCCGCCGCCTTTCCCTCGCGTTGCTGGTCTTCGCCGCCGCGCCGGCCTTCGGCGCGCCGGCGGCCGTCGCCGCGGACCGTTCCGCGGCGCAGGGCGCGGCGATTCCCATCGACGACCGCGTCGCGCTGATGCTGCGCGAAGAGGCGGGCGGCGATCTGAAGGATTTCTACGCCGGGCGCGGCTATCGCCCGATCTGGGTGCATAGGGGCAAGATCGGCGCCGAGGCGGCGACACTGCTCGGCTGGCTCCAGTCGGCGCGGCTCGACGGGCTCAAATCCTCCTCCTACGATGTCGATGAACTGCGCGAACGCCTCGCTGCGGCGAAAGGCGGCGACGCCGCGGCGCTCGCGCGCGCCGAACTCGCGCTTTCGAAGCGCTTCGCCCATTATGTCCGCGACCAGCGGCGGCCGCGCGACGTCGGCATGATCTGGGCCGACAAGGATCTGAAGCCGCGGCGGCCGAGCGTCGAATCGGTGCTGCGCGCCGCGACCTTCCCGGAAGATTTCGGCTCCTATCTGAGCGCGATGGGCTGGATGAGCGAACATTATGTGCGGCTGCGCCGGCTGATGGAACATGCGCAGGAGCGCGGTGCGTCCGAGGCGGCGCTCGAGCGGATCGCGCTCAACCTGGATCGTGCGCGCGTGCTGCCGGGGCCGTGGACGCACCATATCGTCGTCGATGCGGCGGCGGGGCTGCTCTATTATTATGGCGGCGGCAAGCGCGAGGGGATGATGCGCGTCGTCGTCGGGGCGCCCGAAACGCAGACGCCGATGCTCGCGGGCAATATCCAGTGGGCGATCCTCAACCCCTATTGGAACGTCCCCGACTATCTCGCCGGACGCAGCATCGCACCCAAGGTGCTTGCGGGACGCAGCCTTGCGTCGCTGCATATGGAGGCGCTGTCCGACTGGGGCCCGAGCCCGCGCAAGCTTGATGCGTCCGAAATCGACTGGCACGCGGTCGCTGCGGGACAGCAGCTGTTGCGGCTGCGCGAACTGCCGGGCCCCCATAATTCGATGGGCAAGGTCAAATTCCTCTTCCCGAACGATGAAGGCATCTATCTCCACGACACCCCCGATCGTGCGCTGCTCCGAAAGAAGGACCGCCATTTCAGCAACGGCTGCATCCGGCTGGAAAAGGCGTCCGAACTGGGAAAGTGGCTGTTCCAGAAGCCGCTGCGCGCGAAGGACGGAACGCCCGAACAGGCGGTGCCGCTGCCCGTCGAAGTGCCGGTGTATCTCACCTATTTCACCGCGATCGCGGTCGAGAAGGGGGTGGCGTTCCGCGACGTCTATGGGCGCGACGGCTAGGTCGTAAACTCATAAATGGCGCCATCGAGGCGCCCAAATGGCGAACAGGTCGGGGCGAAAGACGCGCCGGGAAGGCTGGTTGCCTTTCCAAGCGGCTTTCGCCCCGAGATGGAAGCCATTTGGGCGTCCCGAAGGGATTTGACCAAAATGGCCCATTGCTTCGTCGAGAAGTCTTGAAATATCGACATATTCCTGTGCCTTCTCTCCTCGCACCGGGCCATTTTGCCTCAAACCTCGATGGCGCCATTTATGAGTTTACGACCTAGGTATCGTTTACATTCAGATGCAACATTTGAGTGCGGCGACGAGGTTGAGGAAGCCAGCATAGTTTCTGGCCAACTTGTCATATCGTGTGGCGATACGCCTGAAGTGTTTGATCTTGTTGAAGAAGCGTTCGATCAGATTGCGGTCTTTGTAGAGCGTGGCATCGAAGGCCCGCCATTGCGCGGTTGTGGTTCGGCGCGGGACGACGGGTTGAGCACCGGTTGCAGCGATGGCCTTCATGGCGCGCTGGCCATCGTAGCCCTTGTCGGCCAGGACATGGTCTGCACGCAATCCATCAAGCAATCCCTCGATCTGGGTGATGTCGTTGCGCTCTCCGCCAGTCAGGATGAAGCGGACCGGATTACCCAAAGCATCGGTCGCGGCGTGGACCTTGGTGCTCAACCCGCCCTTGGAGCGTCCCAGCGCGTGAGCTTCAAACCGATCTTCGGATCGATCGCTTTTTTTGGGGCACCGGCACTGTGTTGATGCGCGCGCACGATGGTGCTGTCGACGAGGATGTACTCAAAGTCGGCATCATCGCTCAATGCCTTGAAAAGCCTCTCCCAGACGCCGTTGCGACACCAGCGGTTGAAGCGCTGATAGACGGTATGCCACCGGCCAAACTCCTTGGGCAGAACGCGCCAATGCGCTCCCGACCGGGCCAGCCACAAAATCGCTTCCACAAAAAGCCGGTTATCGCGCCCAGTGCGTCCTGGGTCCGTCGCCTTGCCCGGCAAATGCGGAGCCATCCGTTCCCAAACCGCGTCGCTCAGTTCCTGTCGATCCATCCATGCTGACCTCCTTCCAGCCCGCATTCTGAATCAGAAAAATACGCCAAAGGGAATCCTGAATGTAAACGCTACCTAGGGTCAGGACCCATTAATTCCACGTTCGACGTTTGAAGCGATTTTGTTCAGGGCAAGGAGGAAAGGCGTGAGCGCCGGGCGCGAAGCGCCGCCGCCTTCTTCTCGTAGGAGGTGTATGCCGGACATCTTTCGAGCCGGATTCTACTATTCTGGATATTCGGGCTCGATACCATTGCCCACCCGCTCTTCGCTCCGTTAGGCTCCGGGCGAAAGGGGGCACTGGATTCCATGTCCTTGCAAAGGAATAACGGAACCGATCTCGAACTCGGCTTCGACCCGGCGCGGCCCGACTGGCTGCCGTCCTTCCTGGTCATCGGCGCCGTCAAGTCCGCAACGACCTGGGTGCTCGAACAATTGCAGGCCAATCCGGCGATCTACATGCCCGATCCCGAGCCGCATTATTTCAGCAGCGAATATCATCGCGGCGAAGATTATTATCGCGGCTTCTTTGCGAGCGAAGGGGCGGCAGGCCGTCTGCGCGGGGAGAAGTCGGCCGATTATCTGGCACATCCGAAAGCCCCCGCGCGCGTTGCGGCGATGCTGCACGGCGCACGGCTGGTGGTTCAGTTCCGCAACCCGATCGAGCGCGCCTATTCGGACTATAAGATGCTCTATCGGCGCGGCACGATTCGCGGCGCCCCCGAGGAGTATCTGACCTCGCTCGACGACAATCCGCATCCGCGCTTTTTGAACGACGGGCTCTATGCCGCGCATCTGCGCCGCTGGCTCGACCATTTTCCCGAAGAGCAGATCCACAGCTTTCTGTTCGACGACGTCAGGCGGCGGCCGCAGCGGGTGATCGAGGCCATTTCGGCGCATATCGGCGTCGCGCCGGTGTTCGACGCCGGTGAGCCGGCGAAGCGCGCCAACGACAGTTCGGAACGTTTCCTGCCCTTGCCGGTGCGCCGGGCCCTGTCGCCGCTGAAGACCGTCGTGGCGCCGCTGAGGGGCACGCGCTGGTTCGAGGCGACGCGCGGGGTTTTCGCGAGCGAGATCGCCTATCCGCCGCTGTCGCAGCCGCTGTGGCTGCGGTTGCGCGATTTCTATGCCGACGATGTCGGCGCGCTCGGGAAAATGCTGAACCGCGACCTGTCGTCGTGGCTGGAGGATCGCGACGAAGCGCGCGCCCTCGCCGACGGCCCGCCGCCGGGCTATGGGCTGACGAGCCTCGACAGCTCGCATCTTTGACGAGGGGACATTGCGCCTTCAGCGCGCGGCTTCGCAGATCGTTTCCATCGCGACGAAGGTCGAGGTGCTCGCGACGTGCGGCAGCGTCGAGATCTTCTCGCCCAGCACGATGCGATAACGACGGATGTCGGCGGTGCGGACCTTCAAGAGATAGTCGAAGCTGCTCGCGATCATGTGGCACTCCTCGACTTCGGGCAGGCGGCGCACCGCGGCGTTGAATTCGCGCAGCGCCTCTTCGCGCGTGTCCGACAGCTTGACCTCGGTGAAGGCGACGTGATCGAGCCCGACCTTCGCCGGGTCGACGATGGCGCGGAAGCCGACGATCAGTCCGCTCTCCTGCATCCGTTTCACCCGCTGCTGGCACGGCGTTTTCGACAGGCCGACCTGCTGCGCGAGCTCGGTAAAGGTGATGCGGCCATTTTGCCCGAGAATCGCGAGGATTCGGCGATCGAATTCGTCCAGATCGACTAGTGATGGTTTTGCTTTCATATGATTCGACTAAAACCAATCAGAAAATAGGTCGATATGGACAGTATATTGCCGATTTGAAGGCAGAATGCAATCTGTCGATCGGCTATGATCGGGCCATGACCGAACCCGCCGATCGCGCCGCCATCCGCGCCCTCGCCCGCCGCAGCGAAGCCGACATCGTCGCCGACCTGCGCACCGCTCTTGCCCGTTCGCCCGCGACCGCGGAGGCGGTCACCGCGCGCGGGCTGACCTTGATCCGCAAGGCCAAGGCCGAGGGCGAGCGTGAGACACTCGTCGCGCAGCTGATGAACCGCTATCGCCTCTCGACCGAGGAAGGCGTCGTGCTGATGTGCCTCGCCGAAGCGCTGCTGCGCGTCCCCGACAATGCGACCGCCAACGCGCTGATCCGCGACAAGATCGCGGGGCGCCACTGGGCCGAGGGCGACGACGAGGACAGCCCGCTGGTCGTCGCGCTGTCGGCGCGCGGCCTGTCGCTGGGGTCGGCGACCCTGATGCTCGACGCGATGGGCAGCCAGGCGAAACCGCTCGCCATTCTCAGGACGATGATCCGCCGCTCGGGCGAACCGGTGATCCGCCAGGCGGCGCTCGCGGCGATGAAGCTGCTCGGGCAGCAGTTCGTGATGGGCGAAAGCATCGACGCCGCGGTCAGGCGCGCCGACAAGGACAAGAGCGAGCTCGCGAGTTTCGACATGCTGGGCGAGGCGGCGCGCACCGCCGCGGATGCGCGGCGATATTACGACAGCTATGCCGCGGCGATCGCGCGCATCGGGCGCGACGCGAAGCCGGGCGATCCGTTCGCGAATCACGGCATCTCGATCAAGCTGTCGGCGCTCCATCCGCGCTATGAATATCTGCAGGGGCAGCGCGTTCGCGACGAGCTGATCCCGCGCGTGATCGATCTGGCGGCGGCGGCGCGGCGCGTGAATATCCCACTGATGATCGACGCCGAGGAAAGCGACCGGCTCGAGCCGCATCTCGACGTCTATGGCGCGTTGATCGACGCCGGCATCGCCGACGGCTGGACCGGGCTCGGCATCGTCGTCCAGGCCTATCAGAAGCGCGCGAGCGAGGTGATTCGCTGGGTCGCGGCGCGCGCGCGGCGTCGTGGCGTCATGCTGTCGATGCGGCTGGTCAAGGGTGCCTATTGGGATACCGAGATCAAGCGCGCGCAGACGCTGGGCCTCGGCGATTTTCCGGTGTTCACGGCAAAGCTGCACACCGACCTCAACTATCTCGCCTGCGCGCAGATATTGCGCGAGTGCCAGGATTGTATCTTTCCTGCCTTTGCGAGCCACAATGCGATGACGCTCGCCTTCGTCACCGAGCTGTTCGCGGGCGCCGACTATGAGCTGCAGCGGCTGCACGGCATGGGCGAAGGCGCGCACGACGCGATCGTCGCCCTGAGCCCGCCGCCGCGGCCGGTGCGCGTCTATGCGCCCGTCGGCACGCACCGCGACCTGCTCGCCTATCTGGTGCGGCGCCTGCTCGAAAATGGCGCGAACTCCAGCTTCGTGCATCAATTTTCGGACCCCGACGTCAGCGCCGAGGAGCTGGCGGTCGATCCGCGCAGCGTCGCGAGCGCGCCGTCGAAGCTGCCGACCGGCCTTCAGCTTTACGATCCCGTGCGGCGCAATTCGCGCGGCTATGATCTCGGCGAGCCGGGCGTGCCCGAGGCGCTGATCGCGGCGATCGCCGAAGCGCGCGACGCGGGCGCCGTCGCGGCGCCGATCGTCGGCGGCCGCGAACGGCGGGGCAAGGGCGAACCGGTGCATAACCCCGCAACCGGCGTGGTGATCGGGCGGGTGGTCGAGGCCGACGCCGCGGCGGTCGAGGAGGCCGTTGCTGCCGCCCGCAAGGCACAGGGCGACTGGAGCCTCGCCGGCGGCGCCTTTCGCGCCGAGCGGCTCGAACGCGCCGCCGAGCTGATCGAGCAGCGCGACGCGCTGTTTCTGGGGCTCGCGATGGACGAGGCGGGCAAGACGCTGGCCGACGCGGTCGCCGAGGTGCGCGAGGCGGTCGATTTCCTGCGCTATTATGCCGCGCAGGCGCGCGCCGATTTCAGCTGGCCGGTCACCCTCCCCGGCCCGACCGGCGAGCGCAACGAGCTGATCCTCGAGGGCAAGGGCATCTTCGCCTGCATCAGCCCGTGGAACTTCCCGCTCGCGATCTTTCTGGGGCAGGTGTCGGCGGCGCTCGCGGCGGGCAATGCGGTGCTCGCCAAACCCGCCGAGCAGACGCCGCT
Source organism: Sphingopyxis indica (assembly GCF_032879645.1). Lineage (NCBI taxonomy): Bacteria > Pseudomonadati > Pseudomonadota > Alphaproteobacteria > Sphingomonadales > Sphingopyxidaceae > Sphingopyxis > Sphingopyxis indica. The sequence goes on along the minus strand of NZ_CP076395.1, from coordinate 257,654 downwards.
GATCGCCCACGCCGCAGTCGAAATCCTGCTCGAAGCCGGGGTGCCGGGCGACATTCTCCACTATCTGCCCGGACGCGGCGAGACGGTCGGTGCGGCGCTGACCGGGCACGACGATGTGATCGGCGTCGCCTTCACCGGATCGACCGAGGTCGCGCGTGCGATCAACCGCTCCCTCGCGATGCGCGAGGGGCCGATCGCGACCCTGATCGCCGAAACCGGCGGCGCCAATGCGATGATCGTCGATTCGACCGCGCTCCCCGAACAGGTCGCGCGCGACGCGGTGGCGAGCGCCTTTCAGTCGGCGGGCCAGCGCTGCTCGGCGTTGCGGCTGCTCTGCGTGCAGGAAGATGTCGCGGATGCGATGATCGCGATGGTCGCGGGCGCGATGGCCGAGCTCAATGTCGGCGATCCCGCGATCCTCGCGACCGATGTCGGCCCGATCATCGACGAGGAGGCGCAATCCAACATTGCAGCCTATGTCGAAGAAGCGCGCGCCGCGGGCCGCCTGATCGCCGAGGCGGCGCGCACCAAGCTGCCCGCGGGCGGCACCTTCGTGGCGCCGGCGATGATCCGGCTCGACCATATCACCGACCTGAAACGCGAGATTTTCGGCCCCGTGCTGCACGTAGCGACGTGGAAGGGCGGCGAACTCGATGCGCTGATCGACGCGATCAACGCTTCGGGCTATGGGCTGACACTCGGCGTCCACACGCGCATCGACAGCGTCGCGGCGCATGTCGCGGCGCGCGCCCAGGTCGGCAATGTCTATGTCAACCGCAACCAGATCGGCGCGATCGTCGGCTCGCAGCCCTTCGGCGGGCGCGGCCTGTCGGGCACCGGGCCAAAGGCCGGCGGCCCCAATTATCTGCGCCGCTTCGCCGAGGAAAAGTCGATCAGCACCGACATCACCGCGGCGGGCGGCAATGCGGCGCTGATGGCGGGATAGATACAGGTTGTATTGAGTGTGTCCCCGCGAAGGCGGGGACCCATCTCCGATTGGCGCCAACATACACGGCCGGATGATGGGCTCCCGCCTTCGCGGGAGCACACTGCGTTTTCAATGACGGTTGGGCTTCACGCCCCCGGCACCCCGAGCATCCGTGCCTGCGCCTTCAACCGGTCCGCCGCGCCGGGGTTCGCCGCGACGGCATCTTTCAGCGCCTGCGCCGCCTTTGCCGTCTCGCCCAGCGTCATGCGGCTGCGCATCAGCATGATCCAGCGGTCGACGTCGCTGGGGTTCGCCTTCAGCTTCGCCTCGAGCCCGTCGACCATGCCGGCGATCATCGCGTCCTGCTGCCCCTTGGGGAGCTGCGACGCGGCCTCCATCTCGGCGCGCGTAGGGCCGGGAATGGCGCGCGCGGCGACGGGCATTTCGTTCGGCGTCAGCGCGCGTGTCTGCGTTTTTGCGAGGCGATCGGCGACGTCGATCTTGTGGATCGCCCCGACCTGTTCGATCGTGCGGCGCAGGTCGGCCTCCCACGGCGCGCCCTGCGGCGTGTCGGCGAGCAGTGCGAACCAGTCGTCGATCGCGCCCCTGTGATCGCCGCCGACATCCTTTTTCACCGCCAGGAAATAGCGCGCGCGCGGGTCCTTTGCATCGAGCGCGATCGCCTTTTCGAACGCGGCGAGCGCGGCGGGGGGCATCGGGTCGCGCGTGCTCGCCATCACCCGCGCCTCGCCGAGCGCCGACCATAGCCCGGCCGACTCGGGTGCGAGCGCCGACGCCTTTTCGTAAGCCGCGGCCGCCCCGGCGAAATCGCCGAGATCGAAGCGCGCGGCGCCGAGCGCGCTCCACGCCTCGGCACTCTTTGGCGACGCCTGCGTCCGCGCCTCGAACGCGGCGAGCGGGTCGCCGGGAGTCGCCGCCGCGGGCGCATCAGGGGCGGGCGCCGAATCGCGCCACATCGCATAGCCGACCGCGGCGGCGAGCAGCAGGAAGGCGGCGACCAATATCGCGCGATTGGTGCCCGACATGCCCTTGCTCTCGCTCATTTTTGTCGCTCTCCCCCGTCAATAAAGCTGCGCCGACGCCTTGCCTTTGCGAGCCGATGGTGTAGCCTCGATCCATCGAGGTCGGTCAACGAAAAATCGTCAAAACAAAAGGGAGTCGCACCGGTTTTTCCCGATCGTTTGCATGGGGAGGGGTGCCATGGCAGTTTCGGATCACGTCGATTTCCCGACGTTCATGGAAGGGGTGAAAAAACGCAACCCCGGCCAGGACGAGTTCGTCCAGGCGGTGCAGGAAGTCGCCGAGGATATTTTCGACTTCATCGCCGACAAGGAGGAGTATCACGCGCAGCAGATCCTGCGGCGCATGGCCGAGCCCGATCGCGTCGTGTCGTTCCGCGTGTGCTGGGAGGACGATAACGGCCATATCCGCGTCCAGCGCGGCTGGCGGGTTCAGAACAACAATGCGATCGGCCCCTATAAGGGCGGCATCCGCTTCCACCCGAGCGTCACCGAAAGCGTGCTCAAATTCCTGGCGTTCGAGCAGACGTTCAAAAATGCGCTGACGGGGCTGCCGATGGGCGGCGGCAAGGGCGGGTCGAACTTCAATCCCAAGGGCAAGAGCGTGCGCGAGATCATGCGCTTTTGCCAGAGCTTCATGACCGAGCTTTACCGCCACATCGGCGCCGACGTCGACGTCCCCGCGGGCGACATCGGGGTCGGCGGGCGCGAGATCGGTTTCATGTTCGGTCAGTATAAGCGGATCACGAACCAGTTCACCGGGGTGCTCACCGGCAAGGGCATCGAATGGGGCGGGTCGCTGATCCGGCCCGAGGCGACCGGCTATGGCGCGGTCTATTTCCTCGCCAACATGCTCGCGGTGAAGGACCAGGATCTCGTCGGCAAGCGTGCGGTGATTTCGGGATCGGGCAATGTCGCGACGCACGCGGCCGAAAAGATCGTGCAACTGGGCGGCAAGGTGCTCACCCTGTCCGATTCGGGGGGCTTCATCCACGACCCCGATGGTATCACGCAGGAAAAGATCGACTGGGTGAAGGCGCACAAGACGCACCGCCGCGGGCGCATCGAGGATTATGCGGGCGAGTTCAAAGGCGCGACCTTCACCCCCGGCAAGACGCCGTGGGGCGTGCCGTGCGACGTCGCGCTGCCCTGCGCGACGCAGAACGAACTGCTCGGCGAGGATGCGAAGACCTTGGTCAAGAACGGCTGCATCGCGGTTAGCGAAGGCGCGAATATGCCGACCGATCTCGACGGTGTTCACGTCTTCAAACATGCGAAGATCCTCTATGCGCCGGGCAAGGCGGCGAACGCCGGCGGGGTCGCGGTGTCGGGACTCGAGATGAGCCAGAACAGCGAGCGGCGCAGCTGGTCCGAGTCCGAATTGCAACAGATGCTCAAAGACATCATGGCGGGCATCCACGAGCGCTGCCTGACCTATGGCGAGCAGGGCGGCGGCTATGTCGATTATGTGAAGGGTGCCAATATCGCGGGATTCAAGAAGGTTGCCGATGCGATGCTGGCCTTCGGGGTGGTTTAGCGGCTAAGGATCCGACGGGGACAGGGGGTTCACGGGATGACGATGCACGTGGCCGCCGAGCGCGGCGAAAGACGATGGGCAGCGCTCGCCGTTTTTGCGGGCGTCCTAGCGATGCTCGCCCTCGCCGCGACGCTCGCCGCCCCGCCGGCGCGCTCGCAAAGCGAAAGCGGCGGCCGCTTCCTCGGCGTCGCGTCGTGCGCCGGATCGACCTGTCACGGCCGGATGGAGGCCGACGGCACCGTCGTGCGTCAGGACGAGCTCAAATTATGGCAGGAACCCTCGACCCCCGGCGGTGCGCACAGCCGCGCCTGGGCGGTGCTGTCGAACAGCCGCAGCCGCTTCATCGCGGCGAATCTCGGCATCGGCGACCCCAGCCGCGCGGGCATGTGTCTCGGGTGCCACAGCGACGCCGCGGCGAGCCGCGGCACCGCGCCGCTCGCCGACGGGGTGACGTGCGAATCGTGCCACGGCCCCGCGGGCGGCTGGATCGCGAGCCATTATGCCGGCGTCGGCACCACCGCCGATCCGGGCGCCGAAATGCGCGAAAAGCATCTCGCGAACCTGCGCGCGGGGTTGCGCAAGCTCGAGGACCCGGTGGTGCGCGCGGGCGTCTGTGTCGATTGCCATTTCGGCGCGGCGGGCGAGGGCCAGTTCGTCACCCACCGCATCATGGCGGCTGGGCATCCGCGCATCTCGTTCGAGCTCGACCTTTTTTCGGCACTGCAGGCGCATCATAGCGAAGACGCCGACTATGGCTGGCGCAAATTCGGCGCCCCCGCTGCGCGCACCGACCATGTCCAGATGTGGGCGGTGGGGCAGGCAACCGCGCTCGAACGCAGCCTTGCGCTTTTCCGGTCGAAGCGCGGGACCGAGGGGATGTTCCCCGAATTCGTGTTTCTAGACTGCCACAGCTGCCACCGCCGCATCTATGACCAGGCGAAGCCGGTGAAGACGAGCATGGCCAACCCCGGCCGCCCGGGCGTCCCCGAAGGCATGCCGCCCTATAATGACGAGAATCTGATCATGCTGTCGGCAGCGTCGCGGCTCGCCTCGCCCGCGCTCGCCGAGCAGCTCGCGGCGCGCTCGGCGGCCTTTCACCGCGCCATCGCGACCGACCGGGTGAGCGCGGTCACGGCGGCGGCGCGGCTGGGTGAGACCGTCTCGGCATTGAAGGCTGCCTTCGCGTCGCGCGGTTTTTCGGGCACCGACACCTTCGCGCTCGTTGACGCGATCGCGGCGAAGTCGGTGGGTGCGCGCTTCACCGACTATGCCGGATCGTCGCAGGCGGTGATGGGGATCGACACGCTGCTCGGTGCGATGGTGGCGTCGGGGCGGATCACGGTCGGCGCCGCGGCGGGCATCCGCGCCGACATCGACCGCGCCTATGCCGCGGTGAAGGATCCGAACGCCTATCGCCCCGCCGATTTCCAGGCCGCGCTCGGCCGCGCGGTGCGCGCGATTCAGGCGCTGCGGTGATGGCGCGCTCTCCAATTCCACCCGTATCCCCGAGCGAAGACGAGGGGCTCGTTCGAGCGGAGCGAGAACCCGCACCGCGCCTCGACTTCGCTCGGCAATGCCCCTCGTCTTCGCTCGGGGATACGGGGTCGAGTGGGCGCACCGCGCTGTTTCGTTCGACGGCCTTCACCGCACTCGGCGCGCTGCTGCTCGCCTCGTGCGGCGGCGGGGACGGCGGCGGCACGCCGGCGCCGAGTCCCGCTCCGGCTCCCGCGCCGACCCCCACGCCCAGCGGCGTCTATACCCCGCCCGCCGCCGCGGCGCTGAGCATCGCCGAGGTGCAGCAGATCCTCGCCAATGCGATCGCCGAAGCGCAGGCGCGCAGCCTGCCGTCGGTGATCGCGGTGACCGACCGCGTCGGCAATGTCCTCGCCGTCTATCGAATGACCGGCGCGCGCGCGACCGCGGCGACTTCGGCGGCGCCGAACGGCGACAATATCGACGCGCAGAACGTCAGCCTCCCCGCCGAAGCCGGCGCGATCGCCAAGGCGGTGACCGGCGCCTACCTCTCGAGCGGCGGCAACGCCTTTTCGACGCGCACCGCGAGCCAGATCGTGCAGGAGCATTTCCCGCCCGCGCCGACCACCGCGGGGCTCGAAAGCGGGCCGCTGTTCGGGGTGCAGTTCAGCCAGCTGCCGTGCAGCGACCTTGCGGCGCGCTTCGGCGGCGCCGGCAGTGCGGCGCTGATCGGACCGAAACGTTCGCCGCTCGGCCTCGCCGCCGATCCGGGCGGACTGCCGCTTTACAAGAATGGCGTGCTCGTCGGCGGCATCGGCGTGATGGGCGACGGCGATTACGGCAGCGATCCGGACATCCTCGACACCGACAGCGACGCCGAGGAATTTATCGCGCTTTCCGGCACCCGCGGCTTCGAGGCGCCCGCGAGCATCACCGCCGACAAGATCACCGTCGACGGAACGAGCCTGCGCTTTTCCGACGCGACCTATTCGGGGCTGATGACCGGCGGCGGCGCGAGCTTCGCGAGCCTCGGCGCCAGCGCGGGGGCGCTCGTCGCGGTCACAGGCTATGCCAACGCCGCCGTCATCGCGGGCACCGCCTATGGCAGCGAAGCGTCGGGCATCCGCCCCGCGACGCTGAGCGAATTTTCGAACCCCGACGCCTTTGTGCTGAGCGACGGCAGCGGCGCGAACCGCTTCCCGATCCGCGCGGGCACCGACGGCGCGAGCAATGGCGCGCCGCTGACCGCCGCCGAGGTGCGCGCGCTGCTCGAGGAAGCGTTCGCGGTGATGAGCCGCGCGCGCGCGCAGATCCGCCGCCCGCTCGACAGCCGCGCGCAGGTGTCGATCAGCGTCGTCGACACGAACGGCGCGGTGCTCGGCATTGTCCGCTCGCCCGATGCGCCGATCTTCGGCACCGACGTGTCGCTGCAAAAGGCGCGCACCGCGGCCTATTTTTCGGGGACGCAGGCGGGGGCCGAGCTGTCGGCGAACGCGAGCGCCGACGTGCGCCAGTTCGTCCCAGCGGTGCGCAGCTTCCTCGGCGACCCGTCGGCGCTGACCGGCAGCTTCGCCTTTGCCGACCGGTCGGGCGGCAACCTCTCGCGGCCCTATTTTCCCGACGGCGAGGTCGGGCGGCCGAACGGCCCGCTGTCGCGGCCGATCGCGCAGTTCAATCCCTTCTCGACCGGGCTGCAATCGGCGCTGATCATCGGCAATCTGGGCGCGCATCTTGCCTATGTGTCGGGCGCGAGCGCGACCGATACACCGCAGCGCTGCACGACGCTGCCCGATGTCGCGGCGGGGCAGAACCGGCTGCAGAACGGCATCCAGATCTTTCCGGGATCGGTCCCCGTCTATCGCGGCGACCGGCTCGTCGGCGGCATCGGCGTGTCGGGCGACGGCATCGACCAGGACGATATGATCAGCTTTCTGGGGCTGCATAACGCCGGCGCGCGCGTCGGCGGCATCGGCAATGCCCCGGCGGCGATCCGCGCCGACCGGATCGTCGTGCGGCTGGCCGACGGCGCGACGGTGCGGCTGCGCTATATCAATTGTCCCTTTGCACCCTTCCTCGACACGGCGCAGCAGAATGTCTGCGACGGGCTTTAGCGGATGATGGCTGGGGGCAGCCTTTGGCCGGTCATCGCGAGCCTCGCGGCGCAAGGAGTGCCCGCGAGCGCCCCGCCTTCGGATCCGCCCGCCGCCGAACAGCCTGTCGGAGAACCGCCGCTCGACGAGCTTACCCCGCCCCCGCCGCCGGCCCGTTGGCAGGAGATGGTGGGCGAGGATCTCGTCGGCCAGCTGATCGAGGGCCGCCGCCGCCCGGGCTACAATCCCGAGCTTCCCGAGCCGCTGAGCCAGGACAATCAGGGGGCGCTGCGCCCCCCGCCGCCGGAGGCCTTTCCGGGAATCGAGGACCAGCTTCCCCTTCCCGACCGCTGGCGGCTGATCGAGACGCTCGGCGTGGTCAAGGAACGCTGGTTCGACCCCTATCACCAGAACACGCTGAAGGGCGACCGGCCGATCGACCGGGCGAAGGTGCCGTGGCTGCCGATCGAGGGCGACGACTGGTTCTTCGTCTTGAACGCGATTTCGGACAGCGTGTTCGAACCGCGCACCTTTCCGATTCCGGTCGGCGTGCAGACGACCGAGCGTCCCGGCAGCCTCGACGTGTTCGGCAGGAACCGCAGCTTTGTCGCGGCGCAGACCTTCATCGGCGGGGTCGCGCTGATCAAGGGCAACACCGCGTTCAAACCGCCCGATGTCGAATATCGCCTGACGCTCGCCTATAATCTGAACTATGTCGACGTGCCCGAACGCCGCGTCCTCGACGTGCGCCCGTCGAAGAAAAGCCATCGGTACGACAGCTTTCTGGGGGTGCAGGAAGCCTTTATCGACAAGCATCTCGGCAACGACAGCGACCGATACGACTTCCATTCGATCCGCGTCGGCATCCAGCCGTTCCAGAGCGACTTCCGCGGCTTCCTGTTCAACGACAGCCAGCTCGGCATTCGCCTGTTCGGCAATCGCGACAACAATCGCTTCCAATATAATCTTGCGGCCTTCTGGCGGCTCGAGAAGGACACGAACAGCGGCCTCAACGACGTCACCCAGAGCCCGCGCGACGATTATATCCTGACCGCCAACGTCTATCGCCAGGACTTCCCCTTCGTCGGGCTGACCAGCCAGCTCTCGGCAACATGGAACATCAACCGCGAAAAGGGCGACATTCAGATCGACCATAACGGCTTCCCGGTGCGCCCGGCGCTGCTCGGGAATTTGCGCGGGCGCGACTATGACGCGGTCTATCTGGGCTATAGCGCCGACGGGCGGATCGGGCGGATCAACGTCACCGCGAGTTTTTACGCCGCGCTCGGCGAGGACCGCAGCAGCATCTTCACCGGCGAGCCCGCGAAGATCCGCGCCGGGTTCGCCGCCGCCGAGCTCAGCTACGATCACGACTGGATGCGCTTTCGCCTGTCGGGGCTCTACGCGACCGGCGACGGTGACCCCTATAACGGCACCGAGGGCGGCTTCGACGCGATCTTCGAGAACCCCATCTTCGCCGGCGCCGACACGAGCTACTGGATCCGCCAGACGATCCCCTTCGCCGGCGGCGGGCGCGTGATTTCGATCAATGGCCGTAACGGCATCCTCAACTCGCTGCGCTCGTCGAAGGAAGAGGGGCAGTCGAACTTCAACAATCCGGGCACGATCCTGCTCGGCGCCGGCGCCGATTTCGACCTGTCGCCCGAAGTGCGGGTGAGCGGCAACGCCAACCATCTGTGGTTCGAAAATACGGCGACGCTGCAAGTCCTGCGCAGCGAGGGGGCGATCCCCAGCGATATCGGCTGGGACCTGTCGCTCGCGGGCATCTGGCGGCCGAAGGCGACGCAGAATATCGTCGGGCGGTTGAGCGCGGCGCTGCTCGTGCCGGGCAAGGGGTTCAAGGACCTGTTCGAAAACAAGAGCCGCGACACCGTCTATGTCTCGATCCTCGCCAATGCGATCCTGAGTTTCTAGCCATGACCCGCAAGCTCCTCGCCCTCTTCGTCTTCATGGCCGTGTCGCTGGCCTTCGGCGCGCCGATGGGCCGCGCCTCCGAAGAGGAAAAGCCCATAAAGGTCGACTATCGCTTCACCCCGCCCGCACCGCGCGAGCAGAGCGAGGCCGAGATGATGGCGAAGTCGGAGGGCTGTTACAGCTGCCACGTCCGCACCGACCGCCCGACGATGCACGCGACCCCGGCGGTGCGTTTGGGCTGCACCGATTGCCATGGCGGCGATGCGGCTGAGGTCGGCGATCCGAAGCTCGGCTATGACGACCCGCGCAACCTGGCGGTGATGAAGCGCGCGCATCCGCAGCCGACGCTGCCCGGCGCGTGGCACGACAGCTCGGCGAACCCGGAGCGCAGCTACACCCTGCTCAACAAGGAGGCGCCCGAATATATCCGCTTCGTCAACCCGAGCGACTATCGCGTCGCGCGCGAGGCGTGCGGCGCGTGCCACCTCGAGACCATCGAGGCGGCCGAGCGCTCGCTGATGTCGACCGCGGCGATGTTCTGGGCGGGCGCCGCCTATAACAACGGCATCGTCCCGTTCAAAACGTCGATCTTCGGCGAAGCCTATACGCGCACCGGCGAGGCTGCGTGCGTCCTGTCGCCCTCGTCGCGGCTCACCGCCGAGGAGTATAAGGAGGCGTGCAAGCCCGCTTTTCCGTCGGACAAGATATTGACCGGCAGCGAGACGAAGCGCGGGGCGCTGGCGCGGCTCTATCCGCTGCCGCGCTGGAACGTCGTGCCGCCGAGCGACGTGTTCCGCGTGTTCGAGCGCGGCGGGCGCAATATCAATTCGCAATTCCCCGAAATCGGCCTGCCGAACCCGACGGGGAGCATCCAGCGGCTCGAGGAACCCGGCCGCCCCGACCTCAAGCAATCGAACCGCGGTCCGGGCACCGGGCTGCGCATCGCGATCGCGATCCTCAACATCCACAAGACGCGCCTCAACGACCCCTATATGTGGTTCATGGGCACCAACGACCAGCCCGGCGACTATCGCCAGTCGGGCTGCGCGGGGTGCCACGTCGTCTATGCCAACGACCGCGAGCCGCGGCACAGCCTGCTCTATGCCGGCTTTGGCCGCGACGGCCAGAGCGCGACGATCGACCCGACGATCGCGGGCAAGCGCGCACACGGGGGCAGCGAAGGGCACGGCGAAGGGCATGGCGCACTGATCGACCCCGACCACGCCGACGATCCGGCGCGCGGCGAATCGGGGCATCCGATCACCCACGCCTTCACCCGCGCGATTCCGACGGCGCAGTGCATGACCTGCCACATGCACCAGCCGAACATCTTCCTGAACTCGTACCTCGGCTACACGATGTGGGACTATGAATCGGACGCGCCGCAGATGTGGCCCGGGCCGGAGAACAGCGCGCCGCGCCCGCCGGGGATGAGCGACGAGGAGTATGAACGGACCTACAAGCAGCAGCGCTATCCGAGCGCCGCCGAGGTTCACGAAGTGCTCGAACGCAATCCCGAGGGCGCGAGCCCGCGCGGGTTGTGGGCGGACGTCGAATTCCTGCGCGACGTCTATGACGTCAACGACAGCAACAAGGACACCCAGTTCGCCGACTATCACGGCCACGGCTGGAACTTCCGCGGCATCTTCAAGCGCGACCGCAACGGCAATCTGCTCGACAAGGGCGGCAATATGTCGACCTATGGCACCGACACCGCGCATATCGTCGATCCCAAGGACCCCGAGAAATGGCGCAAGAGCTGCGCAAGCTATAGCGACGCCCAGCAGCGCGAGCTGTGCCTCGCGAGCGCCGATCCCGCAAAGCCGGGGGTCGAGGGCAAGTTCGTGCCGCCGGGGATCAACCCCGGCAAGGCGGTCCACATGATGGACATCCACGCCGAAAAGGGGATGCAGTGCGCCGACTGCCACTATGCGCAGGACGCGCACGGTAACGGCTATATCCAGGGCGAGGTCGCGAACGCGGTCGAGATCGCGTGCAAGGACTGCCACGGCACGGCCGATGCGTATCCGAACCTCCTCACCTCGAACGTCGCGGCGCGGCCGCAGGGGACCAACCTCGCGCTGCTGCGCAACCCCGACGGGCGGCGGCGCTTCGAATTCCAATATGGCGACGATGGCGAGATCACCGGCCTCATTCAGCGCTCGATCGTCGATCCGAAGCTCGAATGGCAGGTCAGCCTGGTCAAGCAGTCGGTGACGCCGGGGCCGCATTTCAACGCCAAGGCGGCGCGCGCGAAGCTGATGTCGCGCTCGGGCGCCGACGACGGCAGCTTCGGCTGGGGGCCGGGGGTGGCGAAATCGGACCGCGCGCACGGCGACGACCGCATGGCCTGCTTCACCTGCCATTTGTCGTGGACGACGAGCTGCGGCGGCTGTCACTTGCCGATCGAGGCGAACTGGAAGACCAGCATGCACCATTTCGAGGGCGAGGAGACGCGCAACTTCGCGACCTATAACCCGCAGGTCGCGCGCGACGAGATGTTCCAGCTCGGCCGGCACCAACTCACCAAGCCCGGCGAGCCCGACGCGGACGGCAATCCGCGCGGCATCATCGCGCCGATCCGATCTTCTTCGGCGCTGATCCTGTCATCGACGAACATCAACCGCGAACGCATCTATGTGCAGCAGCCGCCGATCTCCGCCGCAGGCTTTTCGAGCCAGGCCTTTGCGCCGCATTTCCCGCATACGGTGCGCTTGCAGGAAACCAAGCAATGCACCGACTGTCACCTGTCGGCCGCCGACGACAATAATGCGATCATGTCGCAGCTGCTGTTGATGGGCACCAATTTCGTCAATTTCGTCGGGCTGAACCTCTGGTCGGGGCTCGAGGAGGGTTTTCAGGCGACGCGCGTCACCGAATGGGACGAGCCGCAGGCGGTGATCGGCAGCTATCTGCAGAAATATGCCTATCCCGACTATTGGCGCCTCCACGTCGAACAGAATCACCGCGAACTCAAAAACTGGGTGCGCGGCAAGGCCTTCGACAAGAAGGGGTCGGGCGAAAGCCATTCGCTCGAGGAATTCGCCAATATCGTCCAGGACACGAGCGGCCGGGTGAACTGCCTCCAGCAGCGCGGCGAATATATGTTCGTCGCCGAAGGCAAGGGCGGTTTCCGCGTCTATGACATCGCCTCGATCGGCAACAAGGGCTTTTCCGAACGCATCGTCCGCGCGCCCTTCTCGCCGCTCGGTCACGACACGCATGTAAAGACGGCCGATGCGACGTGCATGGCGATCGGCACCACCCAGCCGATCAGCGTCGCGCGCAACGACTATATCCGTCGGAATTTCCCCGAAAATCACGAACAGGCGCTCGCGCCCATCTATCGCTATGCGGTAATCACCGACAGCGTCGAGGGGCTGATCCTCGTCGACATCGACACGATGGCCGACGGCGAGTTTCGCAACAACAAGCTCCGCCGCGCGCTGACCTGGAACCCCGGCAATGCGCTCGCCGGGGCGCGGCACATAACCCTCGCGGGCAATTATGCCTATATAACCGCCGCCAGCGGCCTGATCGTCGTCGACCTGTCGGTCCCCCTCGAACCGAAGATCACGGCCGAGCTGCCGCTGACCGACGCGCGCGCGAGCGCGGTGCAGTTCCGCTACCTCTGGGTCACCGACGCCGAGGGGGTGAAGCTGTTCGACATCACCCATATGGACCGGCCGGTGCCGGTGCCCGCGGGCACGGTGCGGCTCGCCGACGCGCGCAAACTCTATCTCGCGCGCACCTATATGTATGTCGCGGCCAAGGCCGACGGGCTGGTGATCGTCGACATCACCCGGCCCGCGGCGCCGGCGGCGTGGCCGCCGCTGACCTTTGGCGGCGCGATGACCGACGCCGAGGATGTGATCGTCGGGACGACCAACGCCTCGCTCTTCGCCTATGTCGCTGACGGGAGGAACGGCATCAAGGTGCTCCAGCTCACCAGCCCCGACAATCCGGGCCTCTATGGCTTTTCGCCCCGGCCGGCGCCCGAGCTGATCGCGTGGGCGAAGACCCCCGCGCCGGCGCTGTCGCTGTCGAAGGGGCTCGACCGCGACCGCGCGGTCGACGAAACCGGCGGGCAGGTGGCGATCTTCGGCCGCATCGGATCGCGCCCCTTCACGCGCAGCGAGATGGAGAGACTGTTCCTGAACAGCAAGGGGCTGGTCTACAAGGTCAGCGACGCGGCGGACGATAAGAGCTGGCGGCCGCCGCTTCTCTACGAAAATTGATGGCGAATGTCCGGGTCCGACCGGTTGCGGACATCGGAAAGTCAGCTATTCATTACTAATGACACATATTGAGAACCTGCTTCTAACCATCGAAGGTGCGCTCGCTTTAGGTGCAGCGGTCGGCCTTTTGACCGGCGTGCTATTGCCTCGCCCGAAAGTCGGGTGTGTTGCCTTACTGGCGGTTCCTGTCGCCATGGCCTTCTTTGTCAGCTGGTGGCAAAGCGAACATCCCGACAACTTGAGATCAACCAGCGCGCTCGATTTCGTATTTGGGCCTCTTTGGCCCAGCGTTGGCGCGGTCGCGGGATATTTTGCTGGTAAGTGGCTTCGATCGCTCTTCTTCGATCGCGACTAGAGCATCGTGCCGGAAATCTGCACCGTCTCCCCGAGCGAAGACGAGGCGGCGACGCTGCGGTTCTCGCTCCGCTCGAACGAGCCCCTCGTCTTCGCTCGGGGATGCGGATGATTCAGATTTCGCGCAATTTGCTCTAGAGGGCCGCTCACTATTCCGAAAGGGAGCATCGCTATTCCACCTAAAGCCGCTCGGCCTGCACCACCGTGTCCGACGCGCGGAGCGCCGACAGGATGCGCATCAGATGGTGGACGTCGCGCACCTCGACGACGATGTCATAGGTGTGGAACTCGCCCTCGCGGTTCGACAGGCGCAAATTGGTGATGTTCGCCGAATTGGCGGCGAGGATGCCCGACATTTCGGCGAGCGTGCCGGGTTCGTTGCGGATCACGACGCACAGCCGCGCATTGCCGCCCTCGCTGTCCTCCTGCCAGCGCAGGTCGATCCAGTCGGCGTCGATGCCGTCGGCGAGGCTGGGGCAGTCGATCACATGCACCTCGATCCCCTCGCCCTCGCGCGCGAGGCCGACGATGCGGTCGCCGGGAACGGGGTGGCAGCAGTCGGCGAGCTTGTAGGCGACGCCGGGGGTCAGCCCCTCGATCGACACCGCCGCGCCCTGCCTGAGCTTGCCCGGCTTCGACTTCTTCTCGGCGGTGATGCCGGGGACGAGCGCCTCCATCACCGCATCGTCGGAAAGCTGGCGCTTGCCGATCGCGACATAGAGCGCGGTATCGTCGTCGAGCTTGAGCCGCTCGATCGCCGCGGCGCGCGCCTTGTCGCCGATCCGCCCCGGCAGGCGCGCGACGATCTCGTCATACATCTTGCGCCCGAGCGCCGCGAGCTCGACCTTTTCCTTCGAGCGCACATGGCGGCGGATCGCGGCGCGCGCCTTGCCCGTCACTGCGAAGCCGAGCCATGCCGGTTGCGGCGTCTGCTTGTCCGACGACAATATTTCGACCGTGTCGCCGTTCGCGAGCTGAGTGCGCAGCGGCACGAGCCGCCCGTTGACCTTTGCCCCCACCGTGCGATCGCCGAGGCCGGTATGGACGGCATAGGCGAAGTCGATCGGCGTCGCGCCCTTGGGCAGCTGGTGCAGCACCCCCTTCGGCGTGAAGGCGAAGATGCGGTCCTGATACATCGCGATGCGCGTATTTTCGAGCAGCTCGTCGGGGTCGTGCGTCTGTTCGAGGATTTCGATCAGGTCGCGGATCCACCCCGCCTGCCCGTCGGGGGTGCTGCCGCCCTGCTTGTAGGCCCAGTGCGCGGCGAAGCCGAATTCGGACTGTTCGTGCATTGCGCGGCTGCGGATCTGGATTTCGATCCGCATATTCTGGTTGTGCATGATCGTCGTGTGCAGCGACTTGTAACCGTTGCGCTTGGGCGTCGAGATATAGTCCTTGAAGCGCCCGGGCACCATTTTCCACTTGCGGTGGAGCACCCCCAGCGCCGCATAGCAGTCGGCCTCGGTCGGGGTGATCACCCGAAAGGCGATGATGTCGGTCACCTGCTCGAAGCTGACGTGGCGCTCCTGCATCTTGCGCCAGATCGAATAGGGATGTTTTTCGCGTCCCGACACCTCGGCGTCGATTCCCGCCTCGGCGAGCAGCTCCTTGAACTCGCGGCTGATCGCGGCGACCTTGTCCTTGCCCCCCGCGGTCAGCTTGGCGAGGCGGCCGGTGATCGTCGCATAGGCCTCCGGTTCGAGCTCGCGAAAGGCGAGCAGCTGCATCTCGCGCATATATTCATACATGCCGATCCGCTCGGCGAGCGGGGCATAGATGTCCATCGTCTCCTTGGCGATGCGGCGGCGCTTGTCGGGATTCTGGATGAAGTGCAGCGTGCGCATATTGTGCAGCCGGTCGGCGAGCTTGACCAGCAGCACGCGGATGTCGTCCGACATGGCGAGCAGGAATTTGCGCAGATTTTCCGCCGCGCGCTCATTCTCGGTCTGCGCCTCGATCTTCGAAAGCTTGGTCACCCCGTCGACGAGCCGGCCGACGTCGCTGCCGAACAATCGCTCGATCTCCTCGGGCGTGGTCAGCGTGTCCTCGAGCGTATCGTGGAGCAGCGCGGTGACGATCGTTTCGCTGTCGAGGTGAAGATCGGTCAAAATCCCCGCGACTTCGACCGGATGACTGAAATAGGGGTCGCCCGAGGCGCGCTTCTGGCTGCCGTGCTTCTGGACGGTGAAGACATAGGCGCGATTGAGCAATCCCTCGTCGACGTCGGGATCATAGGCGCGCACGCGCTCGACAAGTTCATATTGCCTCAGCATCGCTCCTAATGTCGGTTCCGGTGCAATAATTGCAACGCGAAAGTTATGTGCGCCGGCGCAGGGGAGGTTAGCAACTTTGGTAAAGCCTGTTGGAAGCATTCCCCGCGCCCTCTACGACCGGGAGCGATGGGGACCGATGCTCTCGATTCGACGGCTTTGCCTGCAGTGCCGGGGCGTGGGGGAGCGCGTCCGCATCTGATGATCTTCGCCTATTGGTTCCCGCCGGCCAACGCGATCGGCTCGTCGCGTCCGGCCGCGATGGCGCGCTATTTCGCCGCGCGCGGCTGGAAGGTGAGCGTCGTCGCGGGGGCGAGCGAGGCGGTGCCGCCGACCTTTGCCGCCGATCTTTCGGGCTTCGAGGTCGATTATGTGCGCGACGGCTGGCTCACCCGGCTGTCGAGCTTTCGCGCCGACCGCGGCGCGCTCGCCCAGCGGCTGAGCACCGCGGTGCGCCTCTTGTCCTGGCCCGATCATGTCTGGCCCGTCGCGCGCGCGATGCGGCGCTGCGCGCTGGCGACGATCGGCAAGGAGGGGGCGCCCGACATTGTCCTCTCGACCGCGCTGCCCTTTTCGGTGCATGGCGCCGCGCGTGCGGTGGCGCGGGCGAGCGGGGCGCTGTTCGTCGCCGACAATCGCGACATATGGGCGCATAATCCCTACAAATGGTCGGCGCGCCTCTACAAGCCCCTCGAACCCCGGCACGAGCGGGCGATGCTTGGCGCCGCCGATCTGGTGGTCGCGGTGAGCGACGGGATGACCGCGCAATATGCCGCAAATTACCCCGAGCTCGCCGACCGGCTGCTTACGGTGATGAACGGGGTCGATCCGGGCGAGGCCGCGCCGCCCCATCGCCGCGATCCCGGCCGGCTGCGGCTCGTCTATACCGGCATCCTCTATGGCGATCGCCGCGACGTGACGCCGCTGCTGCGCGCCGCCGACAGCCTCGGGCTCCCCGTCGCGATCGACTTCTACGGCTCCGAGCCCGAGGTCGTTCGCCAGATCGCACACGATTTCCCGCGCCTTGCGATTGCCGACCGCGGGCGCGTCGCGCGCGGCGAAGCGCTCGCCGCCCAGGCGCAGGCGGACGCCGCGATCCTGGTCGTCGGCACCGACGCCTGGGAGGACACGCTGCTGCCCGGCAAGCTGTTCGAATATGCGGGGTCTGGGCGTCCGATCATCGCGCTGGCGAACCCCGGTTCGGATTCGGGGCGGCTGGTCGCGCGCCACGAACTGGGCATCGCGACGACCGACGAGGCCGAGATCGCGGCCTTTCTAAGCCGTCTCGCGGATCGCGGCATCGCGACGCGTCGCGAAATACCCGCGGCGCTGACCCGCGACAGCCAGCTTCGCCTGCTCGAAACGCGGCTTGCCGCGATGCGCGCGCGCCCATGACCAATATGCCAAAAAATTTGGCTTTGCCCCGCATAATGGGTTAGTGCTTGGGGATGGACAAGCTACGCGAACCGCTCAACGACCTGAATGGAAGCTGCGCGCTGCCGCTCGCGCTCGAAGCGATGGGCGAGCGCTGGTCGTTCATGATCCTGCGCGCCGCCTTCAACGGCGTCCATCATTTCGAAGAGTTCCAGCAGGAGCTAAGCATCGCGCGCAACATCCTGTCGAACCGGCTGTCGCGGCTCGTCGATCATGGCATCATGGCGCGCGAGGTGATGGCCGAGGATCGCCGCAAGGTGCGCTATCAGCTCACGCAGAAGGGCATCGAACTGCTTCCCGCGATGATCGCGCTTCGCCAATGGGGCGAGAAGTGGGGCGCAGGCGTCCCCTCGACCCCCGTGCTCGTCGATGCGCGCGACGAGCAGCCGATTGGACCCGTGACGATCACCGCGCACGACGGCCGCGCGCTCGGCTATGGCGAGCTGATGTGGAAGCATCGCTCCGAATTGCAGCCGCTCGGGCAGGCGCGCCAGCGCAGCGACACGCACGCGGCGCCGGTCGCCGCCGAATGATGCCGCGCGAGGACCGGCGCGCCGCGCCGGGACAGCGAATATAGCGAGCCAGACCCCCTCGATGCCGCTTTTCGGTCTTTCCTCGCCGGGGCCTTTCTTCGGCAACAAGGTCCGCGCCTTCTGGAACCTCCAGATCGCCGGATGGATCGCGTGGCTCGGGCTGCGCGGCGTGTCGGGGCTCGCCGGCGGGCAGAGCTTCGACTTCCTGTTGCCCGTGCTCGTCTCGGCGATCACCGGCTTTTCGCTCAGCCTGCTGCTTTCGGTCTGCTATCGCGCGTTGATCAACCGCCGCCCGATCCTGATGTGGGGTGCGAGCTTCGGCCTGCTCGCGACCGCAACCGCGATCTGGGCCTTCATCGACGCCTGGTTCCTGCAGATATTGAAGCCCGACAGCGAATCGGGCTTCACCGGGCTGCTCCTCGCGCTCGTCTATGTCGACGCGACCTCGCTCGGCGCCTGGTCGGCGCTCTATTATGCGATCAACTATTTCCTCCAGCTCGAGGAACAGAATGACCGCATGTTGCGGCTCGAGGCGCAGGCGGCGTCGGCGCAGCTCGCGATGCTGCGCTACCAGCTCAACCCGCACTTCCTGTTCAACACGCTGAACAGCATTTCGACGCTGGTACTGCTCAAGCAGTCCGAGCCTGCGAACGCGATGCTCTCGCGCCTGTCGGCCTTCCTGCGCTACACGCTCGCCAACGAGCCGACCGCACGCGTGACGCTGGCGCAGGAGATCGAGACGCTGAAGCTCTATCTCGACATCGAGAAAATGCGTTTCGAGGACCGGCTGCGCCCGCATTTCGCGATCGACCCCGCCGTATCGCGCGCGCGCCTGCCGTCGCTCTTGCTCCAGCCGCTCATAGAAAATGCGATCAAATACGCCGTCACCCCGCAGGAAGAAGGTGCCGATATCACCATTTCGGCACAGCTGGCCGGTGAAAAGGTTCGGATTGTCGTGACCGACACCGGCACGGGATTGCCAGCGGGCAGCCCCGACCCCACGACGGGGCATGCAACGGAATCGACCGGCGTGGGTTTAGCAAACATCCGAGACCGGCTGGCCCAGGCTTTTGGCGATCAGCAGCGTTTCGAGGCGCAGGCGGGTGCGAACGGCGGCTTCACGGTCACGATCGAGTTTCCGTTTCAACCCGATGGACAAGCAAGGATTGGAACCGGACAAACATGACGATCAGAACCATCCTGGTGGATGATGAGAAATTGGCGACCCAGGGCCTGCAATTGCGGCTCGAAGCGCATCCCGATGTCGAAGTGGTCGACACCGCCCAGAACGGCCGCGAGGCCATCCGCAAGATCAAGACGCACAAGCCCGACCTCGTCTTCCTCGACATCCAGATGCCCGGATTCGACGGATTTTCGGTGATTCAGGGGTTGATGGAGGTCGAGCCGCCGCTCGTCGTCTTCGTCACCGCTTACTCCGACCATGCCATCCGCGCCTTCGAAGCGCAGGCGGTCGATTATCTGGTCAAGCCGGTCGAGCCCGAACGGCTCGCCGACGCGCTCGACCGGGTGCGCCAGCGCCTCACCGAAAAGCGCGGCGCGGCCGAGGTCGAGCGGCTCAAAAATGTGCTTGCCGAAGTCGCGCCCGAAGCGGTCGAGGAATATGACAGCGAACATGCCGCCGAGGCGCCGGCGGCCGAGCGCTATGAAAAGATGATCAACATCAAGGATCGCGGCCAGATCTTCCGCGTCGACGTCGACAGCATCGAACGCATCGACGCCGCGGGCGACTATATGTGCATCTATACCGCCGACAACAGCCTGATCCTGCGCGAGACGATGAAGGATCTGGAAAAGCGGCTCGACCCGCGGAATTTCCAGCGCGTCCACCGCTCGACGATCGTCAATCTGTCGCAGGTCAAGCAGGTCAAGCCGCACACCAATGGCGAATGCTTCCTCGTCCTCGGATCGGGCGCGCAGGTGAAGGTCAGCCGCAGCTACCGCGACGTGGTGGCAAGGTTCGTGCATTGAATTGACTCGCACAAAGGCACGAAGCCACAAAGATTCCCCAAACGGTGGGGTATGGTCTTTGTGGCTTCGTGCCTTTGTGCGAGTCGAAATAGCGACCTCGCGGTCAGAGCTGATGCCCCGTCCGGTCGCGCTTCGTCGCGAGATAGCGTTCGTTGTGCGGATTGGCCGGCAGCGCGAGCGGTAAGCGCTCGACCACTTCGACGCCCTCCTTTTCCAGCCGCGCGACCTTTTCGGGGTTGTTGGTCATCAACCGGATGCGCGGGACGTGGAGCAGCTCGAGCATCCGTGCGGCGATCGCGAAATCGCGCGCCTCGACCGGAAAACCGAGGCGCAAATTGGCATCGACCGTGTCATAGCCCTGATCCTGCAGCGCATAGGCGCGCAGCTTGTTGACGAGGCCGATCCCGCGCCCCTCTTGCCTCAGATAGAGCAGCACCCCCCACGGCGCGCCGGCCATCGCGTGAAGCGCGGCATGGAGCTGCGGCCCGCAATCGCATTTGAGGCTGCCGAGCACGTCGCCGGTCAGGCATTCGCTGTGCAACCGCACGACGGGCGGGTTCGCGTCGCGCTTGCCGATCAGCAGCGCGACATGGTCCGACGCCTCCTCGGGCGAGCGGAAGGCGACGATCTCGGCGCTTTCGCTCGCTTCGACGGGCAGCCGGGCGCGCGCCGCGATTTCGAGCCGCGTGGGGTCGAGCAATGCCGCGACGTCGCCCACCGAACATTCGGTCTCGGCCTCGCCCTCCGCGTCGCGCACGAAAAAGGCGGGGAGCAGCCCCGCGTGGCGCGCCATCGTCATCGCGGCGGCGGCCGCCGCCTCGCCGCCGGTCGCGACGGTGCGGAATGGGCCCTTGAGCGGATTGGCGAGATCGAGCGCGGGGTCGGCGATCGCAAGCGCCGCCGCGACGCTCTCCGCCGTGCCCGCGATTCGCACCGGCCCCGGCGTGGCTGCGGGGCGCTGGTTGGTGAGCTTGAGCGTCACCGCGCGCTCGCCCGAGAGCAGAACGTCGCCGCTCGCGAAACCGGCGAGCGCCGCGTCGCGCGCGCTTTCGACCGCGATCAGGTCGAGCGCGCCGTCGGCGCCGGTAATGCGCAGCGCCCAGCCGCGCCGCAGCGCGTCGATCGCGCGCGCGGCACGCCGCGCCGCGGGATCGCTCGGCGCCTCGCTCAAAAGGTGAACTCCGTCACCAGCGGGATATGATCCGACGGGCGTTCCCAGCCGCGCGCGGGCTGGACGACGCGGTGCGCGTGCGCGCGCTCGTGAAGGTCGGGGGTCACCCACATATGGTCGAGCCGGCGGCCTCGGTTCGACGCGAGCCAGTCCTTCGCACGGTAACTCCACCAGGTATAGAGCGGTTCGGGTGCGGCGACGAAATGGCGGCCGAGGTCGACCCAGTCCGACGCCGCCTGCAATTTCGCGAGCGTTTCGACCTCGATGGGCGTGTGGCTGACGACGTCGAGCAGCGCCTTGTGATTCCACACGTCGCTTTCGAGCGGCGCGACGTTGAAATCGCCCGTCAGCACCGTCGGCGTGCCATTGAGCGCGCGCGACCATTCGGTCATGCGGCCGAGGAAATCGAGCTTCTGCCCGAATTTGGGATTGAGGTCGCGGTCGGGAATGTCGCCGCCTGCGGGAATATAGACATTGTCGAGCCGCACGCCCGAGGGCAGCGTCACCCCGATATGCCGCGCCTCGCCATTCGCCTGCCAGTCATATTTGCGCACCTCGGCAAGCGGCAGCCGGCTGACGATCGCGACGCCATGGTGCATGCGCTGGCCGTTAGTGACGATGTGGGTATAGCCCAGGTCCTCGAACATCTTTTTCGGGAAAAGCCCGCATTCGACCTTGGTTTCCTGCAGGCACAGGATGTCGGGCGCCTCTTCGCGCAGAAATTTCTCGACGATGCCGATGCGGGCGCGGACGCTGTTGATGTTCCACGAAGCGATGCTGGTGCGTGTCATGGCAATGGCTCTATCGGCGGCCGCCGGCCTTCGCAATGGCGCTGCCGTGGGAGAATGGCGGGAAGCGGACGATACCGGCCGTCGCCCCAGCGAAAGCTGGGGCCGCTATCGGCCTGTTCTTCCAGCGCTGCGACAAGAGGACGACGGCCCCAGCTTTCGCTGGGGCGACGGTTCATGGTCGGTCGGATCGCCCGAATCATAAACCCCCGTCCCAGGGGCGGTGGAACGGGGGCTCAAGGTCAGCGTTCGTCACGCTCTTGAAAGAAGGTGCCTGGCAGCCCGGTGGGGCAACAGGGGGAAACCCAAATCCGGGGGCCGTGTCGGCACCTTCGAGGGTTGGAATAGGCGATATTCCCTGTCGCCAAGCTGAACAAAAACGTGCCATCGCGGGGCAACATGTCGTTCGTCCGCGCTGCAATGCCGTTCGTCGAAGAACGGCCCGCCATCCCACTTGGGAAGGCGGGCCGCAACGGCGCGATGATGGCGCGAAAAACTCAGCGGCGCGTCTTGGGCCGCGGGTCGGTCCAGCGGAAGGTCGAATCGGCGACCGGCACGTTGAATTTCTGGCTCGAAAGGTCGATCCGCGTCCGGTTGTTCTGCGAATCGAGCGCAACCCAGCCGCGCAGCCGCAGCCCGGCGGGCGCCGACGCGTCGCGGACGAAGACCATCGTGATCGTGCCATATTCGGGGCGCTTCGGGTCCTTGACCTCGACGCTCAGCACATCGTCGCTGCCGGTGGGGATCAGCTTTGCGTAGCGCGAAATGTCGCGCTCGGGGTCGAGCAGCACGCCGAGCGGCGAATTCTTCACCGGCCAGCTCTGCACCTGCTTCACCTCATAGTCGATCAGCGTCAGCCGGCTGCCGTCGCCGACGATGAGGAGCGGCACGCCCTTTTGATATTGGAAGCGGATCTTGCCCGGGCGCTTGAGCGTCAGCGTGCCCGAAAGGCGCTGGCCGTTGCGGTCGGTCTGCACAAAGTCGGCGACCATCGAGCTGGTCGAGCGCAGATGCGCCTGCACCGCGGCGAGCGTGTTCGAGGTCTGCGCGGTTGCGGGCGCGGCGAGCGCGGCGCCCGCCGCGGCGAGCGGCGCGAGCGCCCACGCCGCGGCGCGGGTTAGGGTCTGGTTGAAACTCATCTGGCTCTCATTCTTCTTTCGTCGGTTCATTCATCGCAAGCGAGCGTTGAACGCGTCCTGAACTGGCGTTTCATCTCTCCGTCATCCCGGCGCAGGCCGGGATCTCACCCCCGCTTCATGGTGCAACGGCGGGATCCCGGCCTGCGCCGGGATGACGAGGAAAGAGGCGTTGCGCCTTGTCGTCCGGCCCCAAAGGCCCCGTCACCGCGGCTGGCCATATTGGTCGGTCAGCACGTCGCGGCGGCCGACATGGTTGGGCGGGCTCACCAGCCCCTCGTCCTCCATCCGCTCGATCAGGCGCGCGGCGCTGTTATAGCCGATCCGCAATTGCCGTTGCAGCCAGCTCGTCGAGGCTTTCTGGCTTTCGGCGACGATCTGGCACGCCTTGGCATACATGCGGTCCTCGGCGCTGTCGCCGCCCGCGGGCGCGCCTTCCATCGCGAAGCCGCCGTCCTCGGGCTCTTCGGTGACGCTCTCGACATAGTCGGGCTGGCCCTGGGTGCGCCAGTGATCGGCGACCTTGCGTACCTCGTCGTCGGACACGAAGGGGCCGTGGATGCGCGTGATCTGCTTGCCGCCCGGGACATAGAGCATGTCGCCCTTGCCGAGCAGCTGTTCGGCGCCGCCTTCGCCGAGGATCGTGCGGCTGTCGATCTTCGAGGTGACGTGAAAGCTGATGCGCGTCGGCAAATTCGCCTTGATGACGCCGGTGATGACGTCGACCGAGGGGCGCTGCGTCGCAAGGATCAGGTGGATGCCCGCCGCACGCGCCTTTTGCGCGAGGCGCTGGATCAGGAATTCGACCTCCTTGCCCGCGGTCATCATCAGGTCGGCGAGCTCGTCGACGACGACGACGATCTGCGGCAGCGGCTGATAGTCGAGCGTCTCCTCCTCATAGACCGGCTGGCCGGTCTCGGGATCATAGCCGGTCTGGACGCGGCGGCCGAGCGACTTGCCCTTGGCGAGCGCGCCGCGCACCTTGTCGTTGTAGCCCGCGAGGTTGCGGACCGACAGCGACGACATCATCCGGTAGCGGTCCTCCATCTGTTCGACCGCCCATTTCAGCGACCGCACCGCCTTCTTCGGCTCGGTGACCACGGGCGCGAGCAGGTGCGGGATGCCGTCATAGACGCTGAGTTCGAGCATCTTGGGGTCGATCATGATCATCTTCACCTGGTCGGGGCCGAGGCGATAGAGGAGCGAGAGGATCATCGCATTGAGACCCACCGACTTGCCCGAGCCGGTGGTGCCCGCGATCAGCAGGTGCGGCATCGGCGCAAGGTCGGCGATGACCGGATCGCCGCTGATATTCTTGCCGAGGATGATCGGCAGCGCGCCGGTCTGGTCCTGGAACAGCTGGCTGCCGATCATTTCGTGCAGCACCACGGGCTCGCGCTGCGCGTTGGGCAGTTCGATGCCGATCACGGTGCGGCCCGGAATCGGCGCGATGCGCGCCGAGAGCGCCGACATGTTGCGCGCGATGTCGTCGGCGAGGTTCGAGACGCGGCTCGCCTTGGTTCCCGGCGCGGGCTCGAGTTCGTACATGGTGACGACGGGGCCGGGCCGCACCGCGGTGATCACGCCCTTGACCTGAAAATCCTCGAGCACCGATTCGAGCAGGCGCGCGTTGCGTTCGAGCCCCGCCTTGTCGATCTGTCCCGCGGGCGTTTCGACCGGCGGGTTCAAGAGGTCGATCGAGGGCAGCTGATAATGGGTGAACAGCTCGCTTTGCGGCTTGGGGCGGGGCTTCGACGGCGCCGTGCGCTGCACCGGATCGGCGATTTCGGGCGGCGCGCGATCGCTCGGCTCGGCACGCGGGCGCGGGCGCGTCACGCGGTCGATCAGCGTCGGGGCGCGCTCATCGGTATCGGCGGGCGCGGCGGGGCTCGCGGCGATGACGCGCCGCGTCTCGCGCGCGGGCAGCTTGAAGCGGCGATGCCAGCCGGGTTCGAGCCGCAGTGCGCGCAAGGCGAGCCACAGCCCGCCCCCGACGAGCAGCAGGATCGCGCCGATGCGCAGCAGCGCGGCGGCGGGCTCGCCCGCCCGGTCGAACAAGGGCGCGATGGCGTTGCCGAGGATCAGCGGCACGATGCCGCCCCAGCCGGCGGGGAGCGGCGCGTCGCTGTCGGGCGCCCAGAGCTGCGCACCCAGTCCGGCAAGCGTGATCGCGACAAGCATCGCGATCAGCTGGCGCTTCCAATAGGGCTGCGGTTCGCCCGCCCACAGCCGCCACGCGAAAACCCCGAGCAGCGGCAGCAGCAGCACGACCGGCACCCCGCCGACGAACAGCCCCAGGTCGGCAAACCAGGCACCGCTCGCCCCCATCCAGTTCGACGGACGCCCGCCCGCCGCGGTGTGGATCGCCGCGTCATTGCCGTCGTGGGTCAGCAGGGCGAGCGTCAGAAACAGCGTGAACAGGCCGAGCGCCGCCGCCGCGGCGATCACCAGCGATCGCGCGATGCTCTGGCGGAAAACGGTGCGCCAATCGGCCTTTGCGGTCGCGGTCTTGCGACTTGCCATGCGAAAACCCGGTCCTTCACTGATTATGCGCCCCGATATGCGCACGCGCCGGACTCGCCGTCAAGCGGACCCCGTCCTTCCATGAGCAGAGCGGATACCGGGACGCGACCGATAGGCGAGATTCTGCGTCTTATAACGAAGATGGGGAACGGCGGTTCACCACCGCTGAGGTCGCCGTGGCATCGCTGCGCTCACGGCGCGGCTACGCGAAGCCCTTTCCACGCGCCGCGCGGCAGACTAGAGCGGCATCATGAGCGAAACGCTGCGCAGCGATGTCCTGATTTCGGGTGGCGGCCTCGTCGGCCAGACGCTGGCGCTGGCGCTCGCGCATCATGGGTTGTCGAGCCTGATCGTCGATCCCGCCGATCCGACGCGGGCCATCGCCCCAGGCTTCGACGGCCGCGCCTCGGCGATCGCGAGCGCGGTGTGGCAGATGTTCGGCGTCATCGGGCTGGCCGAGCGCCTCGCGCCGCAGGGCTGCCCGATCCGCGCGATCAAGGTCAGCGACGGCGGCCAGTCTGGCGAACTCGATTTCGCCGCCGCCGACGATGCGCCCGCGCTCGGCACGATGGTCGAGAACCGCCAGCTTCGCCTCGCGCTCGCCGCCGCGGTAGCGGACGCGCCGCTCGTGCGGCTGTGCATGCCCGCGAAGGTCGCCCGGCGCGACATCGACGCGCATAGGGTCACGCTGACCCTCGCCGGCGGGACGGTGCTCGCGGCGCCGCTGCTGATCGTCGCCGAGGGGCGCGGCTCGCCGACGCGCGAAGCGATGGGGTTCGCGATCGCCAACTGGTCCTATCGTCATCATGCGATGATCGGCGCGGTCGCGCACGAGCGGCCGCACGGCCATGTCGCGCACGAAATCTTCTTCCCGTCGGGGCCGTTCGCGCTGCTCCCGCTCGTCGACGACGAGGCGGGGCGTCATCGCTCGGCCTTTGTGTGGACGGTGTCCGAAAAGGACGGCCCGGGCTTTGCCAAGCTCGGGATGCGCGGCTTCACCGCCGAGCTCGAAAAGCGCGCCGGCGGGGTGCTCGGCGCGATGCAGCTGGTCGCGCCGCGCATGACCTATCCGCTCGGCTTTCATCACAGCGCACAGATCGTCGGCGACCGGGTCGCGCTCGTCGGCGATGCCGCGCACGGCATTCATCCCATCGCCGGACAGGGCCTCAACCTCGGCCTGCGCGACGTCGCGGCGCTCACCGAAGTGCTGGTCGAGGGTGCCCGGCTCGGGCTCGATCTCGGCGACGCCGCGCTGCTCGCGCGCTACCAGCGCTGGCGCGGGCTCGACAATCTGATGGTCAGTCTGGCGACCGACGGCCTCACCCGCCTGTTCGGCATTCCCGGCCGCACCGCGTCGGCGGTGCGCCGCGCGGGGCTCGGCGCGGTGCAGCGGATGCCGGCGCTCAAGCGCTTCTTCATGGACGAGGCACGCGGCGAAGCCGGCGACCTGCCCCGGCTGCTCGCGGGCGCAGAGATATAGGGCGCGGGTCCTACGTAATCCTACCTAGTGCAGATTGCGGGTCTCGCTAAGCCCCGCATCCTATCGCTTCGATGCGGCCCCGGCGCCGCGTTACGAAGGGACGGGACCATGTCCGCACGGAGCGACGCCCTCGAAGAGGCGGTGACCGAATTGCTCGAAGCGCGCACCGCGCAAGAGGCGAAACCCGGTGCAAGGGCCAGCGCACGCGCCGACCGCGCTTTCGCCCGCCTCGCTGAGCTCGCCGCACCCACCATCCGCTATTTCGCGCGCCGCTACGGCTTGTCGGACCATCTCGACGATGCCGGGCAGGCCGGCGCGATCGCGCTCCACCGCGCCGCCGAGCGCTATGACGCGTCGCGCGCGCGCTTCACGACCTTCATGAACTGGCAGATCCGCGCCGAATTGCAGGCGCTCGCTCAAAAGCTCCACGGCGGCGCGGCGCGCGGCGCGCCGGTGTCGCTCGATGCCCTATGCGACGCAGGGGCCGACGAGTGGCTTGCCGATCCCGAGGCGCTGGCCGCAACCGAGGCGCGGGCGTCGGATCGCCTCGCCGCGCGCTGCGCCGATCGGCTGATCGCCGAATGGGCGGCGCGGCGCGGCGCGACCATTCGCTCGACAGACAGGGAGGGCCGCCACAGCAGGCTTGCCACCGAGGGCGCGTTCGTCCGCCACCAGCTCCTCGACGTCGAGGCGGTCGCGGCGCGGTTGTGCGAGGCCGACCGCCATATCGTCCGCCGCGCGCTCGCCGACATCGCGCGGCACGCGGGGACGACGGCGCACTAGGCTGGATTCCTTCGGGAACAAGAGCGGTCGTACAAAATGTGCCTCCTTTGTGACTTCGTGCCTTTGTGTGAAATATTTTTTCGCGCACAAAGACACGAAGGCACAAAGAAAGGCGCGTTTCCAGGGCGGCGTGGCGCAGGCTTCCCACTCTTGCGGAAAAGACCACTGATCTGACCGGCGGTCCTATTGCAACGTCGCGCGGCCGTCGTCGCTGTCGAAGCGGCCGAAGAATTGCATCATCTGCACGACCAGCTCGGCGCGCGCGTCGATCGAGCGCGTTTCGAGCAGCGCCTGCTTCGCCGCGGCGTCGAAGGGCGCGACCTGCGCGATGCCGTTGATCAGCGTTTCGTCGTCGAGCTGGCCGACCGACTCCCAATCGACGACATAGCCCTGCCGCGCCGCGAAGCGCTTCGCTTCGCGCTCGACGCTCGCGCGCTCGATGCTCGACAGCACCGCATCCGCGTCGGTCTCGGGCTCGATTTCGGCCTCGACCTGGCGGAAAGGGGTGGTGACGTCGAGTTCGCGCCGCACGCGAAAGCGCGCAACCCCTTCGAGCACGAGGTTGAAGCGCCCTTCGTCGAGCGCTTCGACATCGACGATCCGCCCGACGCAGCCGACGTCGTAGAGCGCGGGGGGTTCGCGATCCTCTTCGCCGGCGATCTGGCGCGGCTGGATCATCCCGATCTGCCGGTCGCGCGCGAGCACCTCCTGCACCATCGCCGTATAGCGCGGCTCGAAAATATGGAGCGGCAGGTGCAGCCCCGGGAACAGCACCGCGCCGGGAAGCGGAAAGATCGCGATCCGCTGAATGGTCAAAGGCGCATCGGTTCCCACGGGCCGCAATGCCTCACCCGAACAGGATCAACGACAGGCGGCGGCGCTGCGCCGCAACCCACGGGTCCTCGAGCCCGACCGCCTCGAACAGTTCGAGCAGCTTGGCGCGCGCCGCGCCCTCGTTCCAGTCGCGGTCGGCCTCGACGATGCGGAGCAGATTGTCGGCCGCGGCGTCGCGCCGGCCCGCGCCGATCTGTGCGACCGCAAGGTCGAAGCGCGCCTGCGGGTCGTTCGCGTCGGCCGCGACCGCGGCTTCGAGCGCGGCGAGTTCGCCTTCGCCCGGCGCATCGGCGGCGAGCGCGAGCGCGCTCTTCGCCTGCGCGATTGCCGGGTCGTTCGCGATTTCGGCGGGCACCGCGTCGAGCGCCGCCTGCGCGGCATCGGCCTCGCCCGCAGCGAGCAATGCGCGCACCAGCCCGCCGTGCGCCGCGGCATTGTCGGGCGCCATGTCGAGAATCTGCGTGAAAATGCCCGCGGCGCGTGCGCCGTCGCCCTCGGCGAGCACCGCTTCGCCCATCTCGATCAGCGGCGCGATCTCGACCGCAAGATCCTTCGCCTCGCTCTCGACCGGCAGCTGCGCGAGCAGCTGGTCGAGGATCGCCTTCAACTGGCTTTCGCTGCGCGCGTTGGTCAGGTTCGCGACCGGCTGGCCCTGAAAGATCGCATAGACGGTCGGGATCGACTGGACCTGAAACTGGCTGGCGATGAAGCCGTTCGCGTCGACGTCGACCTTCGCGAGCACGACGCCCTTGTCGGCATAGTCGGCCGCGATCTTTTCGAGCACGGGCGCGAGCTGCTTGCACGGCCCGCACCATTCGGCCCAGAAATCGAGGATCACGAGTTTCGTCATCGACGGTTCGACGACGTCGCGGCGGAAGGCCTCGACGGCTTCCTTTTCCTGCGGGTTCAGCCCCAATGTGGCCACGTCCTGTGCTCCTGTTTCCTGTGTTCGCGTCCGGCACCGGCACGCCGCCCTTCGCCGGGGAGGCGTCCGGGAGCCACCTTCCGCCTCGGCGAAAAAGACTCGGTCCAGCCGCTTATGTGGGATTTGCCACGCCGATGCCAACCCCGCGAGGACAATCGCGCAGAAAAGCGATATTGGGGGCTTGCCGACTCCAAAAGCCGGTGCTAATCGCCCGCCTCACCCGCTGGCACCCACGGTCGCCAGCCGCCAGAGCGGGCGTAGCTCAGGGGTAGAGCACAACCTTGCCAAGGTTGGGGTCGAGGGTTCGAATCCCTTCGCCCGCTCCAGTTTTCCTCTTATAATTCAATAACTTATGGCGGCGCCTCGGCGCCATTTTTTGCTTCCCCGCGCCCTCCATAAAGTCCGGGGAAGCAGGGGGGAAGCACGAGGAGGTGTGCTGCAACGCACCAACGGATATGTTCGGCGAATATGATGCTATCGATTTTGTGTCATCGTTGAGCACAGCCCGACGCTTGATTGCGTGAGCGAGTAGGAACTCCAGCCACACGTTCTCTGGATCTGGCCGTTGCAGCGTCCACTTGGATTGCAGGCGTGATCGCAACCGCGGTGCAGGGCCACCAACCAGAGGTAGCGTGGGCGTGGCTGATCGACCTTTCACGACACAACCCGGCGCCTATGCTCAGCGAAAGCTCGCCGGAGGCGCTTGTTTGGTGCGCCCGGTCTTGCGAGCACATTTAGGAAGACCGCGCGATCCTGCTCGGACAGGATGATCGATTCCTCATAATCGGGGCGTCGGCTATACGTCATCTCAGCAGTCTCAAATTATGCGTCAGTCAGAATTTCCGTCAATCAATGGAATTTTTCAAGCGCGGCTGGCGGCTTGTATGACCAGAAGGTCAGCGTCCGCCGACAGAGCCGACATCCGACCGCTCGAACCGGCCCCTCAAAACCCGCCCTTTATTCATCAGGCTGTCCCGGCATACGTATCTGACTTGTCATAACGCCAATTGGCTCTGCGTGCTCATTCTGCTCATACGGCTAAGAGAGCTGCTCTCGTTTAGCTAAGTAGTCAGGGGGAATGGATAGCCGAGCTCGAAATTTAACGTTCAAACTAGTATCGAGTTGACCATGACTAGGAAGGCCACCCACGACCGCCATGGATCCCACGCCGGTCGCGGTTTTCGCTACCAGGACGCTGTGGCTGTCATGCTAGCTCTCCGGATCTGGGCCAACCTCGATCCGCGCGCAACCATTGTCCCCGAAGGCAATGACGACATCGAACGGCGTTCCGCCGCCGGCAGCGAGCTCGTCCAGGTCAAGAGCCGGCGCGAGGACCTCGGTGAGCTGCCGCTGGCGAGCGCTAGAAACTACATCACTGAGCTCTGGGACCGGCACGATAAGTTCACGCCGCACGCATCTCGGCTCGAGCTGATCCTCGAACAAGGCATCATCGACCACGAAACCTCGGCGGATGGCGGCATAGTGCCGAGCGCGAAGCTGGCCTCTAAGCTGCCCGGCAACGCGCGGGGCAAGGGATTGCTGGCCAAGACCGACGTCCGGCAGGTGTCCTCTCCAAACGCCGACTCGATCGCGATTATCATGGACCGCACCGGCTGCGCGCCGATCGTCGCTGCACTCAGCGTCGCTCAGCTCCTGCACGAGGTCGGGACGCTTGCAGACGACAATGGGCGCCTTAAGCCGGACACCTATCGCGGCCTCTCGACTAGCGATACCGACCGCATCGTCACCCACACGCTGGCGGCTACCGATGTCGAGGCGATCCAGGCGGCACTGCGTAACGGAGCGTGCGAACCGGCGGACTTCCTAACGCCGCTCGACGACTCCGAATTCTACCTTGGTGTCGATGTCCAGCCCGGACATGTCGCTGCCGGGCTGGTCGTTCCCCGATTGCAGCCCCGCGAGGCGCTGGCCCGCGGCCTTGAGAGCCGCGGCGCCGCGCTCGTCGCCGGTCCATCTGGTGCCGGCAAGTCTGCGATCATGTGGGACACCGCCTATTCCCTGCGCCACACGATCAGATGGTATCGTCTGCTTCGCATCGATCAGAACGACCTGCCCGCCCTCCGGCAACTCGTCCGCACCCTTCTGGCGAACCCCGATAGCCCTATCGGCTTCGTAGTCGACGACATCGGGCGGCGGGGCACTGAGGGTTGGGACGCCCTGACGCTCGAGTTCGCGGCGGTGCCGGGCGTCGTTCTCCTTGGCTCGATCCGCGAGGAGGATCTTTTCCTCCTCCAAGGCCGTTCGCGTGCTGCGGAGGTGCGCGCCGAGCCAGACAAGGACCTCGCCCGCCGGATCTTCGAGGAGCTGAAGCACACTGGCAGGACCGAATGGGCCGGTTGGCAGGAGCCATGGAATCGAAGCCGGGGCTTGGTGCTTGAATATGTCCACGTGCTGACCGCCGGGCGGAGGTTCGAAGAGACGCTCGCTGGACAGGTGGATGCTAGGCAGAGCGACCCGGCAAGAGCGCCCGAGCTGTCCATCCTGCGGGTCGTGGCGCTGACCGGCGCGGCGGGTGCCAGCGCCAACGCCGATCGGCTTCCCGCTGTCCTGTCGTTCCCCGAAGAGGATGTCGGCCGCAACCTGCGCCGTCTCGTCGACGAGCATCTCGTCCGCGTGGATTTAGACGGCGGGCTAGCCGGTCTCCACCAGCTGCGATCCGCAGAACTGGTGCGCCTGACGCACGCGGTCCCGCCGCCAACGATCGCGACCACGTTCGCCCGGGCGGTCGGCACAGTTTCGTCGAGCGATCTCGAGCCTCTGACCGCCGATGGCATGCGCAACCGCAGTGTCAGCCAGGATGCCGCCATCGCGGCGCTCAGCGCGAGGATCCAGAGCGACCTGAGCCTCGAGACGCTCACGGCAGCACTTCGTGGCCTCGGGACGGCGTGGATCGCAAACGCCGTCGATGCCTGGCTGGCGACGGAGAACGTGCAAGCCCTCCCACCGACGCAGGTCGGCACCGCTGCGATGTTCGGGTTGGCAGGGACCACGATCCCAGCGTGTTGATTACCGCTGAGAAGTGACCCGGTAGGGGCATAAATTTCCACTGAGAAGTGACCCATGTTGAACTCGCCCCTGGCCTTGAGGAGCAGGGGATCATGGAGTGATGGACATGGCGTTATTGAGCGTAATCCGGCGTTGGCATTATCGCGACCATCTATCGATCCGCGAGATTGTGCGGCGGACGGGATTGTCACGTAATACGATCCGTAAATATCTGCGGTCAGAGACGATCGAGCCGCTGTTCAAGGTGCCCGAGCGGCCGAGCAAGCTGGACCCGTTCGCGGACCGGCTGTCGGCGTGGCTGCAACGGGAGATGGCTCGCTCGCGCAAGCAGAAGCGCACGGTCAAGCAGTTGCACGCCGATCTGGCGAGCCTGGGGTATGACGGTTCCTATGGCCGTGTCGCCGCCTTCGCGCGGGCCTGGCGCGATGAGTATCGCCGTCAGCAGCAGATGAGCGGCCGCGGGACATTCGTGCCGTTGTCATTCGCGCCGGGGGAGGCATTCCAGTTCGACTGGAGCGAGGACTGGGCGATCCTGGGTGGCGTGCGTACCAAGCTTCAGGTGGCGCACTTCAAGCTCAGCCACAGCCGGGCCTTCACCGTGCGGGCCTATCTCCTTCAGACCCACGAGATGCTGTTCGATGCCCATAATCATGCGTTCCGCGTCCTGGGCGGCGTTCCGCGCCGGGGGATTTACGATAATATGCGCACCGCCGTGGACAAGGTCGGGCGCGGCAAGGAAAGGAAGGTCAACACCCGCTTCCTCACCATGGTCAGCCATTACCTGTTCGAAGCCGAGTTCTGTAATCCCGCGGCAGGCTGGGAAAAGGGGCAAGTCGAGAAGAATGTTCAGGATGCGCGTCATCGCCTGTGGCAGCCCACGCCGCAGGCCGAGAGCCTGGACGCCCTCAATCTGTGGCTGGAACAGCGTTGCAAGGCGCTGTGGCAGGATATCCCGCATGGCATCGAACCCGGGTCTGTCGCCGATGCCTGGGCCGATGAGGCGGAATGCCTGATGCCGGTGGGCAGGCCGTTCGATGGCTTCGTCGAATATGGCAAACGGGTCTCGCCGACCTGCCTCGTGCATCTGGAACGCAACCGCTACAGCGTGCCGGCGTCCTTCGCCAATCGGCCCGTCAGCTTGCGCGTTTATCCCGATCGCTTCCTGGTTGTCGCCGAGGGGCAGGTCATATGCGAACATCAGCGCATCATCGATCGATCCCATGATGGCCCCGGGCACACGGTCTATGACTGGCGGCATTATCTGGCGGTCGTCCAGCGCAAGCCTGGAGCCTTGCGCAACGGAGCACCGTTCCTTGAGCTTCCCGAGGACTTCCAGCGGCTGCAACGGCATCTGCTCCGCAATCCGGGAGGTGACAGGGAAATGGTCGAGATCCTGGCTTTGGTCCTGCATCATGACGAAGCGGCTGTCCTGACCGCTGTCGCCATGGCGCTGGATGCGGGCGTTCCGACCAAGACCCATATCCTCAATTTGCTGCACCGGCTGCTTGATGGAAAGCCCCTCGCAACGCCGCCGGTCACGGCGCCACAGGCCCTGAGGCTGGTCAGCGAACCGATGGCCAATGTCGCACGCTATGACGCCCTGCGCCGGGAGAAGCGCCATGCGTCATGACCCCGCCACCGGCGCCATCGTCGTCATGCTGCGCAGCCTGAAAATGCACGGCATGGCGCAAGCGGTCACCGATCTGATGGCTCAGGGCGCGCCGGCGTTCGAAGCGGCTGTTCCGATCCTGTCCCAACTTCTGAAGGCCGAAACGGCCGAACGAGAGGTGCGCTCCGTTGCCTATCAGCTCAAGGCAGCCCGGCTTCCCGCCTATCGGGATCTGGCGGGCTTCGACTTTGCCAGCAGCGAAATCAACGAGGCGCTGGTCCGCCAGCTCCATCGCTGCGAGTTTATCGACGGCGCCGACAATATCGTGCTGGTCGGTGGTCCCGGCACCGGAAAGACCCACGTCGCCACGGCGCTCGGTGTCCAGGCCATCGAGCATCATCGAAAGCGGGTCCGCTTCTTCTCCACGGTCGAACTGGTCAATGCCCTCGAACAGGAAAAGGCCCTGGGAAGAGCCGGGCAGATCGCCAATCGTCTGATCCACTCCGACCTCGTGATCCTCGACGAGCTCGGCTATCTGCCGTTCAGCGCATCAGGCGGCGCGCTGCTCTTCCATCTGCTGAGTAAACTCTACGAGCGCACCAGCGTCGTCATCACCACCAACCTCAGCTTCAGTGAGTGGGCCAGCGTGTTCGGCGATGCCAAGATGACCACCGCGCTCCTCGATCGGCTCACCCACCACTGCCACATATTGGAAACCGGCAACGACAGCTTCCGCTTCAAAAACAGCTCGGCCCAGCAGGCCAAACCCCAAAAGGAGAAACACCATCTTGACCCAGCAATGACATCCGAAACATAAGCTACAGGCGGGTCACTTCTCGGTGAAAATCCCGGGTCACTTCTCAGCGGTAATCAACACACAATAGTTGCGGTGCGACTTGGCGTGGACCGGGAGGCGACCAAGAACGCAATCTTGCGTCAAAATATCGGGCCTTCAGCCGCCAGCTGCAGGCTGAATATCCGGTCACTTCTCGAATGCTGGAGCACGTTGCGCAATCGTATGATAGTCAAGCCGAATGGCACGACACCGACGAAGCAGTGCGCAAACGGCTCCGGCGGCGATAAAATTGCCCGCCCATCTGGCCAACACAAATCGATGTTGCGAGCCTGCGAGCGAACGACCGACAATAGGGCGTATCGCTGCTATCGGACACGGCCGCAACGAAAGGCAGCTATTCGCAAGCTTCGCGCTACAACCTGCCGTTCCGGAGTGTCTGAATTAGCTGTCTGGACCTGTGGTGTATTTCCAATTTTTACCGGCAGATGCTCAACGCAACTTAGCTTCTACCATTGAGCCGGCGTCCTTGCGTAGGATCATCTCTTGCTGCCGCAACCGTGCTACGCTGCGCTTTCCTTCCCTTCCCATGCTTTGGACTGAGGATAGGAATCTTTCGGCGCGACCTCGATGGATTCAAGCGCACCATGGGTGAAGCGAGCAGTATATTCGTGCCAATCGCTGGCAGATTCTCCCGATCCGTAGAAGCAGAACTCGCCATGGAAATCGAGATCACGCCATCGCCTGTTTATGGCCCTGTGCGATCCGATGAAGGGAAGTTTGAGGTCGGGTCGCTCTGCGAGCGGCACGTCTTCCCAATCGCAATCCTCTATCATCAGCCGCCCATCCACGCGGATCAAAAGCGTGCCCAGCACACAATCGAAGTCTTTGGTCTGCATTTCTCCCGTAAAGCCATCCGACAACGGAATTTCGCAGCGGATGGTGTCGAACATTCCCATGGCAGTTTCCTCGGACATTGCCGACATTCGCACAATTGTTGTGCGCTCCGGATCAATAAGCTGAATCGCGGGCGTCTGCACTCACGTCGTCCAGCTGATCGTCGGCAATATCACCTTCTTCGTGTGCATGCAGCCGAACTTCCCGGATGCGTTCTTCAATTGCGCGCGCAAAGGTGTCGAGCATGAACCCCGGGCCTGCCGGCATGGTCGCGACTTCTTCACGTGCGGCCGGTAATTCGCGAAGAAGGCGCTTCGTTACGTCGCCAACACGGCGAACCGTTGCCTTAGCGGCCAGACCACATGCTTCGGCCGTGCGTTGCCAATGGCGCCCATACACGTGCCGCCCACGGCGCTGACCACCAATGGCCTGGGCATGGTTTTGCGTTATGCCGTCCCAGGCCAGCCCGGACATCAGATCGTAAAGCGGCGCCAGGCTCGGGCCTTCTGGCTGCAGAAGAATCGAATAGTTCTTCGCATGGGAATCTACGTTGCCGGTCGCGATATTGAAGATCACCGCGTCTAGCAGCCGGTTGATGTCGCGGGCGGTCATGTGTTCGCGAACCAGCGCAAACATATCGGTAAGGCCGGGTCCGCGGCGGCCTGTCCGGTTGAACTCATATTTGGCAGCCGGCGCCCGGCCCAGCGCCTGACAAAAATCCTCCTGATGGATACGCCGCGTCCCGCTTTCATTGTCCAGGCGGTCATATCGCGTAACGAGCAGGTAACTGCGTTCGCCAGCCTTGCCGGTCGTCACATGGGCAGTGGGCAAGCCGATGCGGTTGGCCAAAACCATGCACAGCGCTTCATTCTGCACGCTATCCACCAGCCGCGGATTGTCCGGCTTTAAGATGTGCGTCGAAGGGGCGCCATTGACAGGAATGGCAAGGCGATTGTCATGCAAGGCGACCGGGAGTTTGTCCTGCGCGCCGGCGAGGCTCATCGACACGCCGTCTTCCCCGACCAGAAATGGGCGTGCGGGGAGATCGCTGATGATACGCTCAAGCGCGGCAGCATCTGGAACCGTGCGGTAGCCCGGTGGCCCGTCGTGATTGGACGGTCCGATGCTCAGCGCGCCGGCAAGATCTCCTCCCGTTTCCATGATAAGGCCGAGCACGTCTTCGGGAGACGCGCCCAGTGCCCGCGTCATGGCGCGCAGCGGCTCGCCTTCGGGCAGCAGGTTCATCAGCCATGGCAGGACAAGATCCTGTTCATAGCGCGCTTCGCCAAGCGGCATGGTGAGCGAGATTGGAAAGCGATCGGCGTCGCCGAGCCAGTCTGGCTGGTAGATAAGCCGGACCTCTCCCGCATCGGCCGCGATTGTCGCGATCTGCCGATCCTCGTAATGGACGGGCAGCTGCACGCTCAGCTCAGCTCCAGATGAAGGCCGACCGCCTTGGCAGCCGCCAGCGCCTTGCCGAGCTGCGCTGTCGCTTTGCCTCCTTCCAGATCGACGATGAAGCGTTCGCCACTATTAATGGCAAGCGCCAACTCGCGCTGGGTGAGCCCCAGCGCCTTGCGCGCCTGCGCCACGGCGGCGCCGAATTCCTGTGCGGTCTGAATCATATCATCTTCCCGAACGGTAAGATTGCACACATAGAAGCACCACGCAAGGTCTTTTCTTCCCGAACGGTAAGATTCTGGTTACTGAGACGAATATCGCAGATCAATCTTCCCGAACGGGAAGATTGCTCTCGGAAATGCACACGCCTCTTGCCTTGCGTAGCTGCAACGCCTTCCAAAAGGCAATTCAACCGCGTCGGAGACCGATGCTTCGGAGCTGCTGGCGCGTCGAAACGGAATCTCGCTACGCTGTCGGTAAGGTAGCAGGTGCTCAACCGAACTTGAAATTCGCATCTCCTGAACATCTCATTCGGTACAGAGCTGGGAGGCGGGATCGGCAGCGATAACGCCCGTCACGCAAGCGCGGCGGCGCGACAAACGGCGAGCAGTTGCGCCTCGATCGCCGCTTTGTTCTCCGGCTTTGCCGGGTCGAGCCCCGTCATCCGCCGCACCATGCCTGGCGCCGTGCCGAAGATTCGAACCTGGCCGAGAATGGCCACCGCCTTTACCCGTATTGCGCTATCGTCCCATCGGCCATGCCCGAGCCCACCGATCAGGGCAGCGAGCCTTTCGCCCACGCGCTCCAGCAAGCGATCGTAGAGAATCTCGAACGCCTCCGTGGGCTCCAGTTGCTCACGCGACACAAAGCGCGCCCAATCCGCGCTGCGCTCATCCAGCATCAGATCGAGGAGCGCCGCCACGAGCCGGTCGATCTCCGCGAGGTGTGCCTCGTCATCGCTCGCGCCCGGCATCGCCGCGCCATCCAGGCTTGGGGCCAGCACCCGCTCCAGATGGTCGGCAATATGCCCGGCCGCGGCAAGATAGATGCCGTCCTTGCCGCCAAAATGATAAGTGATCGCCGACATCGTCGTTCCGGCGGCCGCCGCGATCGCACGCGTACTCGCGCCGCTGCGGCCCATGCGGCCGAACTGGTCGATCGCTGCATCCAGCAGGCGATTGCCGCAAAGCGACAGGGACTCAGGCTTTGCCATAGCCGCAGACTAACCGCCGTCTGCCTCGATCTCAATTGCGCTTATCCGGCGCTGGCGCGGTGTTTCGCCCATTCCGGACGGCTCGTCGCCGCGCGCGCCGCCATGCCCCCATAAAGCGGCGTTGCGTCGGGGACTCCAGCGCCGTGCCGGCGCAACAGCGCCGCCATGGTTTCGCGATCGGCAGCCCGCGCGAACGCAAACCCCTGGCCAAGCTCGCAGCCCATCGCCCAAAGCTGGCTGGCCTCGACCTCGGTCTCGATTCCTTCCGCGACAATAGCAATGCCCAGCCTACTGGCTGTCTCGATCAGTCCCTCGATGATGATCATGCCCGGATCGTCCGGCCAAAGCCGCCCAATCAGCGTCCGGTCGATCTTGATGATGTCGACCGGAACATCGAGCACATGTGTCAGCGACGCATGGCCTTTGCCGAAATCGTCAAGCGCCACCCGCACGCCGGCTGCGCGCAATCGCGCGAGCTCCCTGGCCACCACACGGTCACGCCGACCGGCATAGGCGTCCTCGCTGACTTCAAGAATGAGACGCTCTAGCCCAATGCCCGAGCTGTCGAACGCAGCTTCGAGTTTTTGCAGGATGCTGCCGGTGTAAAAGTCCGCCATCGAGACATTGAGGCCGATATGCCCGATCGGCACGCCGTTATCACGCCACCAGGCGACGTCATTCGCAACGGTCTGCGCCATGTAGCCGGTCAATTCGGTGGCGACATGGGCATCGGTCGTGGCCTCGTGAAACGCCTCGGCTGCGATGATCGCCCCATCCTTGTCACGCATGCGGCACAGCGCTTCGAGGCCGGCAATCTGGCCGGTATCGAGCCGGACCACCGGTTGATAATGCGCCTCGATCCGACCCTCCGCCAGGGCCTGTGTCACGTCGCGGATCGCGTCGCGGCGGTGTGTGATGCGCGATCCGATCCCCGGCCAGTACCGAACGAAGCCGCCTCGGCCCGTCTCCTTGGCATGATATAGCGCAAAGTCCGCCGCCTCGTTCACGGCGAGCGCGGTCGCCTCATCCGGCCCCAGGACGGCCCCGCCAATCGTCGCGCTCGGCACGACCGCGTGACCAGCGCAGCCTACCGGTTCAGCGAGCGCGGCGAATATTCGTTCCGCTGCAGCATCGAGATCGGCCAACATGCTCGGCGCGCGGATGATGACCGCAAATTCGTCACCGCCCAGCCGGAAGGTGGGGTCGGGCACCATTGCCCGCGCGACGCGCTTCGCGGCTGCCCGGATCAGGGCATCGCCGGCAAGATGGCCGAAGGTGTCGTTGACGATCTTGAGATTGTCGAGGTCAATGACGAACATGCCCCACGACCCCGGCTCATCGCAGGGGATGTTGGCGAGCGCGGCACTCCAGGCCGCCCGGTTCGGAAGTCCGGTCAGCGCGTCTATCGTCGCCCGGCGCTCACGATCGATCGCTTGAGCATGGCGGCGCAGCGCCGTGGCACACAGCTCGGCACAGGACTCCGCCAGTTCGCGCTCATCCGCCTGCGGTCCTCTCGGATCGCGGCAATACGCGGCCAGGACAGCGACCACGTCTTGATCCATATCGATCACCGGAAACGACCAGCATGCTTTAAGATCGAGGCCTTCAAGGAGCGCAACGGCGTCCGCGAAGCGCGCATCTCGGCGGATGTCCTCGATCACGACACCTTCGCGCCGGTACGCCGCCGTACCGCACGAGCCGACTTCCGGCCCGATCAACAGCCCATCAAGCGCCGCGCAATAGTCCGCCGGCAAGCCGGGTGCCGCGAGCGGATGCATGAGGCCTGCCCGATCGACGCTCACAATCGAGCAAATCAGGTGCGGCGCGGCCGCCTCGAAACTCTTGCAAATCTGTTGCGCAGTCTCATCAAGCCCTTCGCCATTCGCGATCATCCGAAGAATCTGATTTTGAATGCGGAGCAACGTTCAACCGCCTGGAACCTGAGTATAGCAAGGGATGCGACCAAAATAGTCGCAAGCGGTAAACAAAGACCTTCCCTCCAAGCTGAAAATCACTTTAACCATGTACCTGGAGGGGAAGGGCTTCCCCTGCGGCCGAGCCCGGAGTCTCGG
Organism: Sphingopyxis indica; assembly: GCF_032879645.1. Classification (NCBI taxonomy): domain Bacteria; kingdom Pseudomonadati; phylum Pseudomonadota; class Alphaproteobacteria; order Sphingomonadales; family Sphingopyxidaceae; genus Sphingopyxis; species Sphingopyxis indica. The sequence goes on along the minus strand of NZ_CP076395.1, from coordinate 217,181 downwards.
CCGACCCCTTCAAGCGGGGAGATCCCCGCAACGCCCCCTAGAGTGAGAGTGCGGACCGATCTTCCGTGACGGGTTGAAAGCCGAGGGAGAGGCCCTCCGGTGCCCGTCATGGAGTTTTGTCCCATGACTATGCAGGTTCTCGATGCCAACCGCGCCGCCGATGGCGGCTACAAGGTCGATGTCAGCCGCGGCCAGCGGATCGGCCGCGTCTCGTCCGAGTGGTTCTCGCGCCCCGACGACGAACGCTTTCTTTCCCTTTCCGACCTCGCGCGAACCGTGCGCGAGCGGTCCGAGCGCAGCAAGACGCGTGTCGTGGACAGCGCCCTGGTCCAGGTCGAGGCGAACCGCTCCGACTCGGAACGCCTGGCGCTCATCGTGCCGGGCGCTGATGCGCCCATCGCACCGACGCACTGGAGCTTCGGCCAGCTCGCCAGCCTGGTCGGCGCCCCGGCCGCCTATCTCCGCCAGCTTCCAGCCGCGCTCGCCGGTATCAACCTCCAATATGGCCTGACATCGCATCGAGCCGAGCAGGTCAAGACTTTCGAGATCGAAGACGGCCGCGTCGAGCTGCGCGCCGTAACCGGCCCCGACTATGGCCGCATCCACGACTATGAGCTGATCGAAGCCATCCAGCGCATCGCCGGCAATGGCACGGGCGATACGCGCTGGAAGGTCCCTGGTGTGCTCGACTGGTCGACCGGGATCTACAACCCCCATGTCGATGTCGCGAAGGACACGACCACGCTCTATGCCTCCGATCGCGACGTGTTTGTCTTTCTCGTCGACGATCTCAACCCCATCGAGGCCGGGCGTCTGCCAGACGGTTCGCCCGACCTGTTCTTCCGCGGCTTTTATGCCTGGAACAGCGAGGTCGGAGCAAAAACGCTCGGCATCGCGTCCTTCTATCTTCGCGCCGTCTGCCAGAACAGGATGCTGTGGGGGGTCGAGGATTTCGAGGAAATCACCATCCGTCACTCCAAATATGCAGCCTCCCGCTTCGCCCATGAGGCCGCGCCCGCACTGCTGAACTTCGCGGATTCCTCACCCATGCCTTTCGTCAACGGCATCAGGGCCGCGCGCGAGCGGATCGTGGCGACGAACGACGAGGATCGCAGCGATTTCCTGCGTCGGCGGGGCTTTTCCAAGGCCGAAACCGGCAAGATCATCGAGACCGTGCTGGCCGAGGAAGGCCGGCCGCCGGAAAGCGTCTTCGACTTCGTGCAAGGCATCACCGCCGTCGCACGGGACAAACCCTATCAGGACGCCCGCCTCGATATGGAGGCCAAGGCCAAGAGGCTGATGGACCGGGCAGCCTGACTTTCCGCAAAACCGGGGAGACGGCTTTCCGGCTCTCCGGTTTTACACGCTTCCGTCTTCACGCTTCGACGTTCCGCGGCGCGGTCCTCCCAAGTGCGAGGGCCGCGCCTCGCTCCGTGATGGGTTGAAGGCCGAGAGACCGGCTCCCGGCCGCCCATCGCGGAGATCATCCCGATGACGACCAAAGAGCCGGCGGACATCCGCCTACGCGTCCTCAGCCTCGGCGCTGGGGTTCAATCGACCACGCTCGCCTTGATGGCCGCACATGGCGAGATCGGTCCAATGCCCGACTGCGCCATCTTCGCCGATACCAGATGGGAGCCCCAGGCGGTCTACGAACATCTCGCCTGGCTGAAATCGCCCAACGTCCTGCCGTTCCCCGTCCACATCGTGTCGGCCGGCAACCTGCGAGCCGATCTACTTGCCGGCGCCAGAGGGAAGCGCTGGGCTTCGATCCCGGCCTTCACCCGCAATGTCACGCCCGCCGGCACCGAGCTCCCCGTTTACGACGAAGACGAAAATGGCGATCTCGTTGTCGTCGGCGCCCGCATCCTCAAGACCGAGCGGGTAGGCGTCGGCATGATCCGCCGCCAATGCACCGGCGACTACAAGATCGTGCCGATCCGCCGAAAGGTCCGCGAGCTGCTCGGCATCGCCGGTCGGCGGTCGCCTGCGACACCGGTCGCCGAACAATGGATCGGCATCTCGCTCGACGAGGTGCTCCGCATGAAGCCCTCGTTCGAAGCGTGGCAGGTCAACCGCTGGCCGCTGATCGAACGCCGCATGACCCGGCACGACTGCCTGCGCTGGCTCAAGCGCAACGGCTATCCTCGGCCACCCCGGAGTAGCTGCATCGGCTGTCCATTTCATTCCGACGATCATTGGCGGCACATGCGCGACCATGATCCCGACTCCTGGGCCGATGCCGTGTGGGTCGATCGCAACATTCGCACGGGTTTCCGCAAAATCCGCGGTGAGCTCTATCTGCATCGCTCCGCCGTTCCCCTCGACAAGGCCGATCTTACGACCGACGCCGATCGCGGCCAGCTCGATCTCTGGCCGAACGAATGCGAGGGGCTGTGCGGTGTCTGATGCCGCGCGTCCCTGCCATCCCGCCGATCCGGTTCTGCGCACCGACGCGCTTACGGCCTCGCGTCTTTCCGTACCGCCGAGGCAGATCGCCGCCGCAGAGAGTAAGAGGGCTGCGCCCTTTTTCCGTGACGGGTTTCAAGCCGAGAGAGAGGCTCTCGGCGCCCGTCGCGGAGTATATCCCGATGGCCACTGCCGTTCAGAAAATCACCCTCAGCGCCTCGCGCGACATTCCCTTCAACAAGCTCGTGCTCAGCCAGTCGAACGTCCGCCGTGTAAAGGCCGGCGTCTCGATCGAGGAGCTCGCCGAGGACATCGCCCGCCGCGGCCTCCTCCAGAGCCTCAACGTGCGGCCGGTTCTCGACGCCGAAGGCGCCGAGACCGGCATGTTCGAGATTCCGGCCGGCGGTCGCCGCTTCCGGGCGCTCGAACTCCTCGCCAAGAAGAAGCGGCTCGCGCGAAGTGCGCCCGTCCCCTGCATCGTGCGCGAGACCGGCACCGGTATCTCGGCCGAGGAGGATTCGCTCGTCGAAAATGTACAGCGCGCGCCGCTGCATCCGCTGGATCAGTTCCGCGCCTTCCAGACCCTGCGCGAACAAGGCTTGAGCGAGGAAGAGATCGCCGCGCGCTTCTTCGTGTCGGTCAACGTCGTCAAGCAGCGGCTCAAGCTGGTCTCCGTGTCGGAGAAACTCCTCGAGCTTTACGCCGACGAGGCCATGACGCTCGAACAGCTCATGGCCTTCACCGTCTCGGCCGATCCCGCTCGCCAGGAGCAAGTCTGGGAAGCGATCGAGCAAAGCTGGTCGAAGGAGCCCTATCAGATCCGCCGCATGCTGACCGAAAACACGGTCCGCGCCTCGGACCGGCGCGTGCGTTTCGTCACGCTTGGGGCCTACGAAGAGGCTGGCGGCGCGGTCATGCGCGACCTGTTCCAGGATGACGACGGCGGATGGGTCGAAGACGTCCCGCTGCTCGAACGGCTCGTTGCCGACAAGCTGAAGGCCGAAGCGGAAAGCATCGCCGGCGAAGGCTGGAAATGGATTCAGGTCGCCGCCGACTTTCCCTATGGCCACACCCATGGGTTGCGCGAACTCGCCGGCACGCCGATCGAACTGACCGACGAGGAGCGCGCCACGCGAGCCGCGCTGGGCGAAGAATATGACCGCCTCGAATCCGAATATGCCGAGGCGGACGAACTGCCCGATGAGGTGGATGAGCGGCTTGGTGAAATCGAGGCCGCACTCGAAAGCTTCGAGGCGCGCCCGGTCGCCTACGATCCCGCCGAGGTCGTGCGGGCCGGCGCTTTCGTCAGCATCGCGCATGATGGCCGGCTCAGCGTCGATCGCGGCTATGTTCGCCCCGAGGACGAGGCTCCGGTCGGCAGCGAGGAGACTGACGCACCGGGCGCCGGCCATCCCGGCTCCGAGGACGACGCTACCGTTCAACGCACCGTGATCACGCTGGGCGGCGAGTCCCAGGACGATGACGAAGAGGAGGATTTCATCAAGCCGCTGCCCGAGCGGTTGGTGACCGAGTTGACGGCACATCGCACGCTCGCGCTGCGCGATGCGCTTGCGGGCAACCCGCATATCGCGATGACCGCGCTCCTGCACAAGCTCGTGCGCGACACCTTCCAGCATATCGCTGCGCCGGGATGCCTGGAGGCTTCGGTGCGCCACGTCTTCTTCCCCGTGCAGGCGGACGATCTGAAGGACAGCGCGTCCGCCAAGGCCGTCGAAGAACGCCAGGACGCGTGGAAGAGCGACCTGCCGACCGACGACGACGCTTTGTGGGATCGAATCAACGGCCTCGACGAGACGGGCCGCATGGCGCTTCTGGCCCATTGCGTGTCGTTCGGCGTCAACGCGCTCTACGAAAAGGCCAACCCCTATGGCGCCGGCCCGACGCAGCATGGCGTGCAGCAACGCATCCATGAGGCGAATCGGCTCGCCCGTGCGCTCGGTCTCGACATGGCAGCGATCGGGTGGCGGCCGACGGTCGGCAACTATCTCGGCCGGGTGACCAAGCCGCGAATCCTCGAAGCCGTGCGCGAGGGCGCCGGCGAACAGGCCGCGCAGCTCATCGACCACCTCAAAAAGGGTGACATGGCGAAAGAGGCCGAACGGCTTCTCGCCGATAGCGGCTGGCTTCCCGAGCCGCTCCGACTGGCGCCCCTGGATGGGGACGCGGCGGACCGGCCTGACGACGAGACCGAAGCGCTGCCTGCATTCCTCTCCGATGACGACGAGGCAGGCGAGCTCAGCGAGCCGGACGAACCGGCGGCGATCGCCGCTGAATAACGCAAGGACGCGCGGGACGGCTCGCCCCGTCCCGCGCGTCTCCCCGCTTTCCATCCACTCACGCCCGGTCCTCGCGCCGGGCGCTTTTCATTTCAGGAGCAATTCCGATGGACACCGATACCCCCAAGCCGATGCCGACGATCGATTATGCCGCCTTTGAGGCAAAACAGAAGGCGTTTGACGAAACCGCCCGCCGCCTGCTCGTGGGCAACAAGACAGTGCTGTTCGAACTGCTTGCCGAGGCCGGTATCAGCCAGGTTGTCGTCAAATTCGATGGTTATGGCGATAGTGGCCAGGTGGAAGAGATCGACGCTTTCAAAGGCGACCAGCCAGCCGACCTGCCCGACGCCAAAATCGAGATTCAGTCCGCACTCTGGGGCAGCCCCGACGTCAAGCGGGAACTTTGCAGCACCGACGAGGCGATCGAGACCATGGCCTATGATTTCCTCAGCCAGACCCATGGCGGCTGGGAGAACAATGACGGCGCCTATGGCGAGTTCGTTTTCGACGTCGCCGCGCGGTCGATCTCGCTCGACTACAACGAGCGCTACACCGCCACCGAATCCTACAGCCACGATTTCTGAGGGAGGCAACAATGGGACATTGCTATCACCACGCGCTTTCCTCGGTGCGCAAATGGGGTGGAACGGCCGACGACTATCTGCCGCTCCACCAATGGTTCGACGAACCGTCCAAGCTGATCACAGCGGACTTCCGGCACCGCGCTCTGCGCCATCATGCCCAAGGCATATTCGAACTGGAACGCACCTTTGGAAAGGCGCTTACGATCTCCACCGGACGCATCGTCCCTGTCCGCCTGATCGGCGAACAGCATGTGCTCGAGGATCTCGGCTTCATTCCGAGCTTCGCCGACTGGGTGCGCCAGATCCGTCCGCAGCCCTGGATGGGGCGCGCCCAGCCGATCCACAAGATCGTCGATCCGTTTGCGGCCGAAGGCAAGACAAGCGAGCCGGACCAAACCCAATCGGAGGCAGTGCGATGAAACCTGAATATCCGCTGCGGCTGTTTTTCGATTGCTCGACGGCGCATGTCTCGCCCGCCACCCGGACCTGGCTGGAAACGCTCGCTTCAAGCGGCGAGGCGATGATCGCCGCCACGCCCTATGGCTGGTTTCTCTGGGTCGAGGAGACGCCCCCAACCGATCAGCCCGCTGATCTCTCATCGGTCATGGACCACGCGCGGCAGCTTGGCGCCGAATACATCCTCTTCGATCGCGACGCGCCGGAAAACGACGCTTTGCCGGTCTTCGACGATTAGCGCCGCAGCCCTTTCCACCGATCTCACCATCAATCCCGCCCGGCCAGCGCGCCGGGCGTTTTCGTTTCAGGAGTCCGTCATGGCCGACTATTTCACCCATTTCTCCTGCGTGCTCGATGTCGGAACGCCCGACAACGCGGCCCGCGCACTCGATCTCTACAACCGCCTGTCCGACGAAAACGCATCGGAAGATCCGCCATCCGAAGGGTTCGATCTTTCCATCGTTCCCGAACATGGCGGCACCAGCCTCTGGATCCGCGACGATGTCACCGGCGACCCGGAGCATGTCATCCAGTTCGTCAAACGCTGTGCCAGCGCGTTCGGCCTCACCGGACGGTGGGGCTTCCAATACGCCAATACTTGCTCGCGCCCCCGCGTCGGCGCGTTCGGCGGTGGCGCCCATGTTCTCGATCTCGCCACCGGCAAGACCGTGGCGTGGACCTACACCGGAGGCTGGCTCTACGAGGTGCTCGATGGAGGCGATCCCGATGCCTGAGATCATCGAAACCACCGTCTATCAGCTCGATGAGCTCGCGGACGCCGCCAAAGACGAAGCCCGCGCATGGTATCGGCAGACCGGCTTCGAGCATGACTGGTTCGAGTTCGTCTTCGACGACTTCGAACGCATCTGCGCCATATTTGGAATAGAGCTGCGAACTTACCCGGTCCGCCTCTACGGCGGTGGCGCAAGGCAGAAGCCGTGCATTTTCTTCTCCGGGTTCTGGAGCCAGGGCGACGGAGCCTGCTTCGAAGGGCGCTATCGCTATGCCAAGGCCGCTCCCCGCGAGATTCGGGGCTATGCGCCGAAAGATGGCGAGCTGCACCGGATTGCCGATGCTCTGCAGGCGGTCCAGCGGCGCAACTTCTACCAGCTTCATGCCAGCATCGTCCACCGGGATCGCTACTACCATGAATATTGCATGGCGATCGGAGTCGAGCGCGACAGCCCGACCTGGCAGGACATGACGGCCGATGCAGAAGATGCAGTGATCGAGACGCTGCGCGATCTGGCGCGCTGGCTCTATCGCCAGCTCGGAGCCGAATATGAGTATCAGTCCTCCGACACCTCCGTCGATGAGGCGATCCTCGCCAACGGCTACACCTTCACGGAGAACGGACACCGGTTCGGATAACAGTCGTTACCAGACTGCCACTTCCCATTGGCCGTTCACGCGGGCAAAACCGATCGCCCGGTTCTGCGGCGTCGCGTTCGGCTTGGTCGGGTCGAGCACGACCTGGGTCATGCACATCACGCCCGGGCCGACTCCACCGGGCGAGCAGTCGCCGAGCTTCAACGTCGCATGAGAGAGCACCGTCCCCGTGAACAGACGATGTCGGCGCACGGCCTCCGTCGCTTCCTCCTCGGTCGGCTGTGCGATCCCGGCCGCCGCGGCAGGCGACGCCGGGGCGGGCGCGATAGCGGGCCGCAGAATGAATCCGGCCACAAAGCCGATAACGAGGCAGGCGGCCGCCACAATCCCGATCGTGCTTCCTCTCACCACGCTCTCCTCGAAACCCAATGGCGGCGCACTCTCATCATTCCCGATGTCAGCGGAACCGCGGTGCGCCATCTTATGAATAAGCGATCATAGCCCCTTCGGCCTGGCCCCGAAACAACGACCGTCTATTGACCGAACGGTTCGACCGATCTTCTGCACCTGACACCTCCGTGCGCCTGCGGCTTCCTGGCTGGAGGCGCCGCGACCCAGGTCAACGGACAAGCCGTTCCCGCGCGCCAGGGCGCTGGCGTGACCCCCGCCGCCTGACCGCCCTCCGCCCGTCGCAACGCGAACTGAAGGCGAGGCAATGTGCAGAGTGTTGAACAAGCATCGGTCGGGCGTTCCGACCGGGGCCGTCTATATCGGCCGGGGCAGCAAATGGGGCAATCCGTTCCGCATTGGTCGGGATGGCGATCGCGCGACCGTCATCGCGAAATATGCGCGCTGGCTCGCGAGCCAGGTTCATCTGCTGCGCGCGCTCGACGAGCTGCGCGGTCGCGACCTCGTCTGTTTCTGCGCGCCGCTGCCCTGCCATGGCGATCTGCTTCGCAGGCTCGCCAATGCCAGCCGGGAGGAGCGGATCGCATGGTGGTGCGAGGCGGCACGACCCTCATCGCACGCCGCTGAATGATCATGGCGTCTCGACGGGGATAGGCGCTCGTCCCTTGGCACGTTTGGCCAGCTTGCGATCGAAACTTAGAAAGACGTTGCAATGACCGGCTTTGGCGAGGTGGAGCGCGTCGGCGAAATCCATGCCCTCGCTCATCCAGTCGAGCGCCTGCGCCAGGATCGCCGGCTCCTCGATCATAATGCCCGGCAAGCCGGCCAGCCCACGCAAGCCATCAGCAATCCGAGACGGCGCAAAACCATAGCCGCTGCGCAGCACCCACTCGCTTTCGAGCAGCACCGTCGTTGCAATGAAGATATCACCGGCTTCAATCGTGGCGCGCGCCGCCTTGGCCTGGCGCTTGTCGTCGGCGGTCAGAAAGCGAACGACGACATTGGTGTCAATCGCGCGCACGCCGCGCCGCCTCCGCCGCGACCGCAGCGTCCATCTCATCTATCGACTTCGCCCGACCTTCAAAGGCGAGCGAACCGAACACCGCTTCGACGGTCGCGGGCGCAAAGGCAGGCTCCGGCTTCAGCAGCACACCCTCCGACGTGCTCTCCACCGTCAGGCGCGTGCCAGCGGGCCAATGCCGCAAGTCGCGGATCGCCTTTGGCAGAATGACCTGGCCCTTGGTTGATATGACAGTCGTCAGCCGATCCTGTGCGTTCGCCACGGCGAACCTCCTTAAATGTAAGACGTAAGTAAGATAGCTTGAAAAGGCGCAATCGGCAACAGCTTCGGCGCCTCCGGACGAACCGCATAAGCCGTCCATCAACATAAGTCGTTGGGCGGCTTTGCTTATCTTGGACGAGCGACTTCCTCTGCGCGCACTCTCCTGCCACGACTTCAATGCCCGTCGCACCGCGCGGATCGCAGAATGGCGGGGCCTGACGGCCGCCGCCCGAGAGGAAGAGGACGGCCGGAACGGGTTTGAGCCGGTCCGGTCGAGAGAGAGCGCCGGTCAGCTCGTCCTTCTCCGCTCTCCCGAGGTTCCCATCATGAACAACGCTTCCGCACAGGCGGCCGCTCAGGCCGCCTCGCTCCCGCTCGCACCGGAGACCCCGCCGGCTCGCGCCGTCCTTGCCGCCGCCGAGCAGCTTCTGCCCCATCTCGAACAGGGTCGGCCGGTCGACGCCGCGACGCTGCGCGCCGCCATGGAGACCGCCTTCGGCGCGTCCGACGCGAGCGGCGCCTGGGACTGGAAGACTGCTTACGACGCCTGCGAAGCCGCCACCGTCCTGTTCCTGCGCAAATACGGAAAGGCGCTCTTCCGCAAATCCGCTTCGCCGGCTTTGCGGCTTTCCGCTCTGGCCAAAATCACCGGCCTTTTGCCGACTCATACGCGCCGGTCCGAGCAGGCGCAGGCCTTTCAGCAGTTTTCTACGCCCCTGCCGCTGGGCCTCGCGGCGCTGACCGCGGCCGCGCTGACGCCGGCCGACCGCGTGCTGGAGCCCTCGGCCGGCACCGGCCTTCTGGCGATCCTCGCCGAGATTGCGGGCGCGACGCTCGATCTCAACGAACTGGCCGAGACACGCGCCGACCTGCTTTCCGCTCTCTTTCCGGCCGTACCGCTCACGCGCTACGACGCGGCCCAGATCGACGACCATCTGGATCCGGCCACTGTCCCAAGCGTCGTCATCATGAATCCGCCCTTCTCGGTGATGGCCAATGTTTCCGGGCGGATGGGCGACGCCGACTATCGGCACATCGCCTCCGCCCTCGCACGACTTGCTCCGGGCGGTCGTCTCGTCGCGATCACCGGCGCCAATTTCTCGCCCGACGCTCCGGCCTGGCGAGACAGTTTCATCCGGTTGCAGGAGCGCGGCCGCATCGTGTTCACCGCCGCGATCGCGGGCTCTGTCTATGCCAAGCATGGCACGACCATCGAGACGCGTCTGACCGTCATCGACAAGCGTCCCGCCGAAGACAAAGCGCGCTTTCCCGAATCCGCCGGAGTCGCGCCCGATGTCACGACGCTCCTGCAATGGCTGGATAACCTGCTTCCCCCTCGCATGAGCTGCTCGCTGCCAAGCGTGCCCGTCGTGGCTGGCGCTATGCCCCGCACCGTGCGCGGCTATCTCGCCCGCGCGGCCAGCGTGCAGCCGCCTCGCGGCATTGCCGCGCCCGACGGCCTGCCGCTCAGCTACGAGCCGGTCGACTGGACGCCGCCCGAGGGCGCACGCCTGTCTGACTCGATCTACGAACCCTATGCGCTCCAGTCGATCCGCCTTCCCGGCGCGCAGCCCCATCCGACCAAGCTCGTGCAATCCGCAGCCATGGCATCGGTCGCGCCGCCCAAGCCGAGCTACCGACCGACGCTTCCGGCCGCGCTCGTCTCCGCGGGCATTCTCTCCGATGCGCAACTCGAAACGGTCATCTATGCCGGCGAAGCGCATGGTGAATATCTCGCCGGCGCCTGGACCGTGGATGAGACCTGCGATGTGGTTTCCGCAGCTTCCGATGATGCGGCCCACAGCGTCCGCTTCCGCCGCGGCTTCATGCTCGGCGACGGCACCGGTGCCGGCAAGGGCCGCCAGTCGGCCGGGATCATCCTCGACAACTGGCTCCAGGGCCGCCGCAAGGCCGTCTGGATCTCGAAGTCCGACAAGCTGCTCGAGGACGCCCAGCGCGACTGGTCGGCGCTCGGCATGGAGCGCTTGCTGGTCACGCCGCTGTCGCGCTTTCCGCAGGGCACGTCCATCCGGCTTGCCGAAGGCATCCTTTTTACCACCTATGCCACGCTACGGTCCGACGACCGGGGAGAAAAGCTTTCCCGCGTCAAGCAGATCGTCGAATGGTTGGGCTCCGACTTCGATGGAGTGATCATTTTCGACGAGAGCCACGCCATGCAAAACGCCGGCGGCGGAAAAAGTGAACGCGGCGACGTCGCCCCCTCGCAGCAGGGCCGTGCCGGGCTCAGGCTCCAGCACGCGCTCCCCAATGCGCGTGTCGTCTACGTCTCGGCAACCGGGGCAACCACCGTTCACAATCTCGCTTACGCCCAGCGGCTCGGCCTGTGGGGCGGGGAGGATTTCCCCTTCGCCAACCGCGCCGAGTTCATCGAGGCCGTCGAGAATGGCGGCGTCGCGGCGATGGAAGTGCTCGCCCGCGACCTGCGCGCACTCGGCCTCTACACGGCCCGGTCGCTCTCCTATGACGGTGTCGAATATGAGCTGGTCGAACACCAGCTTACTGCTGAGCAGACCCGCATCTACGACGCCTATGCCGGCGCCTTTACCATCATCCACAATCATCTCGACGCGGCCATGCAGGCCGCCAATATCACCGGCGCGTCAGGCACCCTCAACCGGCAGGCGAAAGCCGCCGCCCGCTCGGCCTTCGAAAGCGCCAAACAGCGTTTCTTCGGCCATCTGCTGACGAGCATGAAGACCCCGACGCTGATCCGCTCGATCGAGCAGGATCTCGCCACCGGCCATGCCGCCGTCGTCCAGATCGTTTCGACCGGCGAGGCCCTGATGGAGCGTCGTCTGGCCGAAGTCCCGACCGAAGAATGGAATGATATTCGCGTGGATATCACGCCCCGCGAGTATGTCCTGGATTACCTTGCCCATTCCTTCCCGGTGCAGCTCTACGAGCCGTTCACCGACAGCGAAGGCAATCTTTCGTCTCGCCCCGTCTATCGCGATGGACAACCCGTCGAGAGCCGCGAAGCCGTCGCCCGCCGCGACGAGCTGATCGAGCGGCTCGCAGCGCTTGCGCCCGTTCCCGGCGCGCTCGATCAGATCGTCCAGCGGTTCGGCACGGAGGTGGCCGCCGAAGTCACCGGCCGATCACGCCGCGTCGTCCGCAAGGGCGAGCGCCTCGTCGTCGAGAACCGCGCGGCATCCGCCAATCTCGCCGAGGCGGCCGCCTTCATGGATGACCAGAAGCGCGTGCTGATCTTTTCGGACGCTGGCGGCACCGGACGCAGTTATCATGCCGATCTTGCGGCCCGGAACCAGCGCCTGCGCGTTCATTATCTGCTTGAGCCGGGCTGGAAAGCCGATGCCGCCATCCAGGGTCTCGGCCGCACCAACCGCACAAACCAGGCGCAGCCGCCGCTGTTTCGGCCAGTCGCCACCGACGTCAAGGCCGAGAAGCGCTTTCTCTCCACAATCGCCCGCCGGCTCGACACGCTCGGCGCCATCACGCGCGGGCAGCGCCAGACCGGGGGTCAGGGCCTTTTCCGGCCCGAAGACAATCTCGAATCGCATTACGCGCGCGATGCGCTCCGGCAGCTCTATCTGCTGCTCGTTCGCGGCAAGGTCGATGGCTGCTCGCTCGACCGCTTTGAATCGGCGACCGGCCTCCGCTTGACCGACGACAATGGCATCAAGGACGAACTGCCGCCGATCACGACGTTCCTCAATCGCCTGCTGGCGCTGACCATCGAGCTGCAGGGCGTGTTGTTCACTGCCTTCGAACAATTGCTCAACGCCAAGATCGAAGGCGCCATCCGCGCCGGCATATACGATGTCGGGCTCGAAACCCTGCGTGCGGAAAGCTTCGTCGTCACCGACAGCGACGTCATCCATACGCATCCGGGGACCGGGGCGGAAACGCGCCTGCTCACCATCGCATGCCGCGAGCGCAATCACCCCACGACCCTGGCTGACGCCCTCGATCATCTTGGCGATCCGCGCGCGCGGCTGCTGGTCAATGGTCGCTCACATCGCGCCGCCGTTCAGGTGCCGGCATCCGCGATCATGCTCGACGATGGCGAAATCGAGCGGCGCGTCTGCCTCATCCGGCCGATGGAACGGCACTATGCACCCTTGCACATGATGGCCGAAAGCCATTGGCAGGAAGTCGGCCGCGACGCTTTCGCCAAGGCCTGGCATGCCGAAATTGCCGACGTCCCCGAATTCTCCGAAAGCACGATCCACATCGTCGCCGGCCTGCTGTTGCCGATCTGGAAACGCCTGCCCGACGAATCCACCCGCGTCTATCGGCTCCAGACCGACGCTGGCGAGCGCATCATCGGGCGACGGGTCTCCCCGGCATGGGCGGCAAACGCCGCCACCACGGGGGCCACGACCCTCGCACCTGACCACGCTTTTTCCGCGTTGATGGACGGGACGACCACTCTCGATCTTGCCGAGGGGCTCCAACTGCGTCGCGCGCGCGTGATGGGCAGCTATCGCATGGAACTGAACGGCTTTACCGAAGCGATGCGGGAGCGTCTGCGCGCCTATGGCCTGTTCAGCGAGATCATCTCGTGGAAGCTGCGCTTCTTCGTCCCGGTCGACACCACCGGTCCCGTCGTTCTCGCCAAGCTGCTCGATACCTATCCGGTCGCGCGCATCATCGAGCGGGAGGCAGCCTGATGGCCCTGGAAAACCCGTCCGATCTCGCACACCGCCTTGGCCGCCAGGCCGAGGCGGTGTGCCGTCACTATCTCGCCAGCGGTCGCCGCGAAGGCCGCTACTGGCTGGTAGGGGACGTGCGCAACACGCCCGGCCGTTCTATGTATGTCCGGCTCAAGGATTCTCCCAAGGGACCGGCGGGAAAATGGACCGATGCCGCGACAGGGGAACATGGCGATCTACTCGACGTCATCCGCGAGAGCTGCGGCCTCATCGACTTCAAGGATGTCGCCGACGAAGCTCGGACGTTCCTCGCCATGCCACCGCCTGAGCCGGAGCCGCGCCCCCATGAGCGCCGCACTCCAGCACCTGTCGGCTCGCCCGAAGCGGCTCGCCGTCTCATCAAAATGGCGCAGCCGATTTCGGGCACGATCGTCACGACCTATTTGCACGAACGCGGGATTACGGATTTGCGCGGAACCGGAAGCCTGCACTACCACCCGCGCTGCTACTACCGACCGGATGACTATTCGCCGACCGAGACATGGCCGGCGATGATCGCGGCAGTCACCGATCTGGACGGACGTATCACGGGGGCGCATCGCACCTGGCTCGACCCCCGACGCCCGGATAAGGCACCGATCGAAACGCCGCGACGAGCGATGGGCGACCTGCTCGGCAACGCCGTCCGCTTCGGCCTCGGCGCCGAGGTCATGGCCGCCGGCGAAGGCATCGAGACCGTCCTGTCGCTCCGCCAGATCGCCGATATGCCAATGATGGCCGCACTCTCCGCAGCCCATCTTGCCGCTTGCCATTTCCCCGACACACTGCGCCGGCTCTATATCGCCCGCGACAATGACCCGGCAGGCGACGGCGCGCGCGATAGTCTGGTCGAACGAGCGGATGCGGCCGGAATCGAGGCGGTGGTGCTGTCGCCGCGGCTCGGCGACTTCAACGAGGACCTCCGCAAACTTGGCCGCGATGCCCTTGGCGCGCTGGTTCGTCCCCAATTCGTTCCACAGGACGTCGTCCGCTTCATGACGCTCGCGGCATAGGTCGGCGGAAGGGCCGGTGGCGGCTGCGAGCCGCCGCTCGCCCGGATGCATCCTGACAGCGGAGAGGACCGCGCCTCGGCCTTCCAAAGGGCGATCGACCCACAAACGGGCCGAGCCGGCAATGGCGGCGGCCGACTATTTTCCGGCGGCCCTTCGGGCCTTTCCATCGCGAACCAAAATAGCCGGCCTTTGCCATCAAAGGGCTTCGCTTCGCTCAGCCTGCCAGCCCGGCCCGTCCGTGGGCTTCGTCGCCAAGAAGGCCGCGACGGTCGCGGTCCAACCGACGGAGCACCCCATGACCGAGCGCGACGACCACGAACCGCACCACGACTCTTCTCCCACCGACCATGTCCTCAACGAACTTCAACTCTATGGCTACCGACCGTTCGAGGACGAGCCCGACCAGCGCCTCCTTCCAGAGGGCAACGAAGTGGCCCGCGCGATCGCCGACATCTTCGATGCGCTGATCTCGACTTTGGAAGACACCCGCCTCGAACCCGACCTCGACGATCTCCTCTGGTCGACCGTCAACACCTTCCAACGCGCCGCGGCGCGCGTCGATCGCGACCTCGACACCAACGAGCAGGCGCAGAAACGGTCCCAGAAGCAGCAAGACGGCAGCGAGGTAAAATCGGTCGAACTGGAACGTCTCATCGCCGAGGGGAAGACACTGGTGGAGCGCCAGGCGGCATTCGAACTCATGCGCGACGAGGCCGCCGAACACTATGAGCGCCAAGTCGGCAAGGCGTGGCTCCCGCGCAGCGGATCGAAGGTCAATCACCGCAATCTCACCGCGACGATGATCGACAGCCGCGACTTCGTCATGGCGAAGAAACGCGCCGAACAGCAAGTGCTGCTACCTCCCGGTCCCAAGATCGTCGTCACCGGCGGGCTCGATTTCAACGATCATCGGCTCATCTGGGCGAAGCTCGACCAGGTCCACCAAAAGCACCCCGACATGGTGCTGATCCACGGCAAGGCGCCCAAGGGCGCCCCCAAGATCGCATCGCTCTGGGCAAAGAACCGCAACGTGCCCCAGATCGGCTTCGCGCCCGATTGGACCAAGCACGGACGCGCTGCCCCCTTCAAACGCAATGACGAAATGCTGGAGATCGTGCCGAAGGGCGTCCTGCACTTCCCCGGCACCGGCATCGACGACAACCTTGCTGACAAGGCCAAAAAGCTCGGCATTCCGGTCTGGAAGTTCGGCGGCGCGTGAGCGCCGCCGCCATGCTCGAGTGGACTTTACCAGGGAGCCGCACTGAGCGCCTGCACTTCAGTCCTGGCGATTGACGTTGGTGATCGGCCCTTGTACCGAACGGTACAAGGCAGTTCTCCTAAGGAATTCCGACATGAGCCGACCTCCGCTTCCGCCTTTCACAGCCGAAACCGCCACGCAAAAGGCCCGGCTCGCTGAAGACGCATGGAACAGTCGCGATCCGGAAAAGGTCGCGCAGGCTTACACGATCGACAGCGTCTGGCGGAACCGCAGCGAGTTCGTGACGGGGCGTGAGCAAATCATCCCCTTCCTGGCGCGCAAATGGGCCAAGGAGCTCGACTATCGACTCATCAAGGAGGTCTGGGCCTGGCAAGACCGTCGCATTGCGGTTCGCTTCGCTTATGAGTGGCACGATGACAGCGGCACCTGGTTCCGCTCTTATGGCAATGAAAATTGGGAGTTCGACGATGCTGGGCTGATGGCCCGCCGGATCGCCTCCATCAACGATCGCCCGATTGCGGCAAGCGAGCGTCTGTTCATCTGGCCTCTGGGCCGACGGCCGGACGACCATCCCTCGCTCAGCGCGCTCGATCTCTGAGCATGTCACGCACGGCCACGGATCGGGTCGACGCGCTGCCGGCCTTGGCGGAAGTCTTTCGCGAACATGGCCATGCGGGCGCGAGCCTGTCGCGCATTTCCGCAGCGACCGGTCTGGGCAAGGGGAGCCTCTATAACTTCTTCCCCGGCGGCAAGGACGAAATGATGGCCGCCGTTCTCGCCGATATTGCGGACTGGTTTGAGGCGGCGATCTTTTCCGCGTTGGAGCTGTCCGACGACCCGGCACGGGCGATCGCGGCAATGATCCGGGACGTAGACACCTATTTCAACTCGGGTGGCCGGGTCTGCCTCGTGGGCACGTTGGGTCTCAGCGCGTCCCGTGACCCCTTCACCAAATCGATAAGGCTCTATTTCGAACGGTGGATCGCCGCGCTGGCCACATGCATCGCAAAGGGTAGTGTGCCAGGCAATGAGGCAAGCACGCTAGCTGAACGGACCGTGGTCGGAATTCAGGGCGCCATCGTCCTCGCTCGGGCGCTCGACGACGAAAACACCTTCAGGCGCATCCTTCGCCATCACGAAAAGACGATGCTCGATGCGATTGCAGCGCATCGCTCGCGGCATTCCTAGATCGCACCTCTTCCGACCCGAACGGCGACCGGCTGCGCGCGCTGGGCCTCGCCGAGCAGCTCGATATCCGCTCCTGAACGCGGCTGCATGCAAGCACCGCAGCCTCACGCTATTCAATCGGCCGTAAAGGTGGGTAGGCGCCATTTCGCGACGCCGCCTCTCAGGTCGGATCGCCGGTAACGGCGATCCGAGCCGCGCGCGCATAATGCGCGAGCTCGCTATCATTCTCGATCAGATCCTCGAGCAGTGCTTTCATATCGGTCTGGTCGGAGCTCGACTGAAATGGTCCAGGCTGCCTCTCGATCGCAAGCACCGCGATGGCGAGCGCCTTTTTCACCAGATGCAGGTCGCGTCCCGCAAACTCGGCCATATGCCTATCCTTCGTACTGCCTTCCCAACACGCACCTCACGATAGCCCAAATGCGGATCGGGGCGTGACTCACAAATCGCCCGGTCAACAGGTCATCAATGGACATCGACGTTCGTGGCTCGGTTCGCGGACAACCACCCCCGCCGCGTTGGCGCTGATCCTTGGTCAGACTGAACGCTTGACGCCATCAACCCGTAAAGGGTCGGCTACGCAAAGCGTGCCGCCGCTCTGGCCTTGCCTGCGCGGTGATTGCAGCGCCCAGCCCGACACATCGGGCGCCTGTCAGCGGGGGATGGTCCTCCGCTCAAGACAGGAGCCGCACCAATGTCCTTCCACGATGCTCACGCCTTCGCCTTCAGCCTCGCCAGCACTCTCATGACCGCAATCGTAATCTTCCGGGCCGGTGACGGCACAGTCTCGGTCATGCCGGCCAATGAATATGACGGCGACAGCACCGCTATCCTCGATGAAATCGACCCTTTCGCCTCGTAAATACGACAAGGCCGTGCGGCTGAGCGAATCCATTTCTCGGTTTTCGCTCCCGGCACGGCCGATTTTCTGCTACTTCAATTCGTGCGCCGAGGTGGTGGTGGCAGGCGCGACCGTCAGAATACTCTTACGGAGACCACCACTATGATTATCCTGTCCATCCTTGCCTCCTTCGCCGCCATAGGCGCGATCTGCTGGCTCTTGTTCACGCTGGCCGTGTTCGCTCTCCCGGCTTTCGTCGGGGTCACCGTCGGCGTCTGGGCGCACGCCAGCGGCGCCGGCCTGATCGGTGCCTTTCTTGTCGGTGTTCTCGCCGCAGGGGCGACGCTCACCATCGGTCATCTGTTGATCGGTTTTCTCCGGCCCTTGTGGCTGAAGGTCCTGGTCGCCCTTGCCTTTGTGGCGCCCGCGGCCGTCGCGGGCTTCCACGCGACCCACGGCATCGTCAAGCATCTCATGCCTTCCGAAACTTGGCAGCTCGCCTTTTCGATCATCGGTGCCATCGCGGTCGGCGTGACGGCACTTCTCCGCGTCACCGGAATGACAGCCCCAGACCCGTCAGCGCAGCAGATCGCCAGAGCCTGAGTCGCCGGGCAACGGTCAGGCGGTTGAGTAGAGCGCGTCATGCCGTGAGTCGTCGTCGAACTGTGCGGTTGGGGAAGCGTCGTGCGCAATCACTCGCAGAGCGCAGCGCGGCATTGACCCTCGCACGGCTGCTGGCGGGTGGCGCAGCGGCATTGCCGGGAGGGACGGGCCGTGCGCGTAGGCCAGCGGCGCACTGGCGTAGCACAGTTTCCTTGCCGGACGCCAAGGCAGGCGAGCCGATGCCGTAAGCGGCGGCGCCTCAGGTCCAAGGCGGGCAGCCTGTTCCTCCTTGCCGGAACTCCTGTCTCAAGCGCACCAACACGGTCTCTTCAATGGCCTGATCTGGCCGAACGCCGGCTTCGCCTCGATCGCCTATGCCGCAACAGCGGCGTCACAACTTTCTTCCCCTGGCGGCTGTGCCGCCATTCCGCGCGGAACAAGAAAGTTCCTCCTTTGCTGTCATGCCCCTGACGGGGTGCGTCGTCGATCGCCTCCGGCCTGTCGATCGCCATCGAGACCGCAATGGTGCGGGCTCGAAACGTCGAAGCAAGGAGAACTCACATGGCTACCATCGGCACCTTCAAGAAGACCGCCTCGAACGAATTCACCGGCGAAATCGTCACCCTCTCGGTCCAGGCCAAGAACGTCCGCATCATCCCCGAAGCTCGCACCACCGGCGAGAACGCTCCCAGCCACCGCGTCTTCGTCGGCCGCGCCGAAATCGGCGCCGCCTGGTCCAAGCAGTCGAACGAGGGCCGCGACTATCTCGGCCTCAAGCTCGACGATCCGAGCTTCACCGCTCCGATCTACGCCAACCTCTTCGACGACGAGGACGGCGAGAGCTTCAGCCTCATCTGGTCGCGCCCGAACCGCCGCAACGGCGACTAAGGCCCCACCGATGCCCCGCCCGAGATCGGGCGGGGCATTATTCTTGTTCCTGACCGAATCGGATTTCACCCGGATAGGCGAACCTCATGGTCGCAAAGCGAATAGCGCTGGAGTTTGGCGACGAAAGCGACTATTTTAGTCGTAGTTCTGGCGTGCGCGTGTCTCCGAATGGGAGGTGATCATGCATGATCACCGCCCGACAATCGCGGGCCGCACGCGCGTTGCTGGGTTGGACACAGGAGACGCTCGCTGACAAGGCCCGAATATCCCTGACCGCGCTCAAGCGCCTCGAATCCGAAAACGGGCTCCAGGTGTACGAGACGACGCGCGATCAGGTGCGCCGTGCCCTCGAAGGAAGTGGCATCGTCCTACTCAATTCCGACAAGGGGGAGGGCGTCATGCTGGTCAGGTCCGAGGACATGTCCGCCTGAGCCAGCGCTCGGCCACCGGCCCCTTCGCCGCGCCGCTCAACTAATGGTTAACAAATAGCTCCAAAATGCATATAGTCTGTACGTGAGCAACATGATCCAAAATAGCTTTCTCGATGCACCGCCGCAAAGCGAGACGCTCACGCCCTATGACCGCGAGCATCTTTCGACCTATCTGCGCCTGCTCGACGCCGAAGCCGACGGTGCGCTCTGGCAGGACGTGGTCGAAACCGTATTCGGCCTCGATCCCAGAACCGAGCCCGACCGATCCGCCCAAGTCTATGCCACGCACATCGCCCGGGCCAGGTGGATGACCGAAAACGGCTACCGCCACCTGATCCAGACCCGGTTCCACTGACCGCCCGCATCGCGTGATGCAGGTCTTGCATCACGCGATGCGGGCTTCGTACTTCCCGTCACCGTCCCGAACTGGAATCCTGCGCCTCCAAAATTTTGCGCTTCATGTGCAACTAGCGGGGAGGACACGATTATGCCCCAACATGGCACCTGGCGGTCCGCTTCCGCCTATGACTATGTCGAGGAGCTCGATCCGGAAGAACTGGCCTGGGAGTTTCTGCGGCGCAATCGGCAGTACCAGGCCGAGTATCAGCAATTGACCGGCGCGGCCCGACTGGACGCGAGCGCTGACACGGGTATCTGCGCCAAATGGGGGTTGCGATTTCGCGACGGACCCGAAGCTACGCGCGATCGATGCCGCGATCTTCTGGGCTGCAACCGCCGATCCGGGGACACTCCACTTCGCACCGCTATCCGAATCCCTCGCCTATAGCCCGTTCCCAGTTCCTGCCGAGATCGCGCATGAGCGGTCGGCTCCGGAAGGGACGTACCAGTATCTCCAGATCAGACACACACGCTTCTACGTCATGGCCGAACATGGCGCCGACCCCAGCGCACCCATCGGACTGGTGATCGCGATCGGTTCCGACACCGATGATCGCATCGAGACGGTGGGCCGCTTCTTGTCCGCGTTGCAGAAGAACAAGCCACGCGAAGACCCACGAACGACGCCCCAACGCCGTCATCGTCTCCGGCAGATGTTGCGCGCGATCGACGCCTGGATGGAGGCGGTCCCTTATCGCCGGATCGCGGCCGTCCTGTTCCCCGACGATGACATCGAGGCCCGCTCCTGGGTCGGCAATCCTGTAAGAGAAACAACAATCCGTCTCGTTCGGGATGGAAAGTCGCTCGTCAACGGCGGCTACCGCGCCTTGTTGCGTCGCTCCCGCCGCTCCTGATCCACTGAGCCGCGCATGCGCGGCCCGTGTCGATTTTAGCGAGCGATCTTCGACATCGCGCGGGCGCCTCCGCCTCGCCACCGTGCTCTCGATCCGCCGCTGACCCCCAGCGGCACGAAACGAGACCATGGAGCCTTCTTATGGCCGAGACCGCCGCCGGCTTTCCGCCACGCTACCTACGCTCACCCGAAGCCGCGCGCTTTCTCGGCCTCTCCAACCGCACCCTCGAAAAACATCGCACCTATGGCACCGGCCCCGCCTATCGCAAGCTCGGCGGCCGCGTCGTCTACGCGCTCGACGATTTGCAGGCCTGGGCCGAAAGCGGGACCGTCACCTCGACTTCCGATCCGCGTGGCGCCGTGCTCCCGGCAAAGCCAAAAGCCGACGCCGCGCACCGCGCTGCTGGCCGCGGCTCGCGCTGACCATCACTGCCATGTCGTCCCGGCATCACCACCGCGAGGAACGCGCGCAGCTCGATCTGTTCCGCGCCCTCCCTGGCGATCTCGCGCCGCGCGACGCGCAGGATCTCATGGCCTATCCTTTCTTCTCGCTCGCCAAGTCGAAGCGCCTGGCGCCGATCGACTTCAAGGCCGGTTCCATCGTCATCCGCGTCGAGGCCGTCGCCGAGCATGGCATGGCGACGATATGGGATGCTGACATCCTGATCTGGGCGGCCTCGCAAATCGTCGAGGCGCGCGATCTCGGCCTGCGGCCGTCGCGCCTCATGGCGACGACGCCCTACGAAATCCTCAACTTTATCGGCCGCGGCGTGTCGCTACGCGACTACGACCGCCTGAAAGCGGCGCTGGACCGGCTTCAGTCCACCACCGTTGCCACCTCCATTCGCCAGATCTCCGAGCGGCGGATGCACCGCTTCTCCTGGATCAACGAATGGAAGGAGCGCGCCGACCATCGCGGCCGACCGCTCGGCCTCGAACTGATCGTTCCCGACTGGTTTTACGGCGCGGTGCTTGACGACGCGCTCGTCCTCACCATCGACCGCAATTATTTCGGCCTCACCGGCGGGCTCGAACGCTGGCTTTACCGCCTCGTGCGCAAGCACGGCGGCCGCCAGGAATTCGGCTGGAGCTTCGACTTCCCGCATCTCCACGCCAAGTCCGGGAGCCTCTCGCCGCTCAAGCACTTCGCTTACGACCTGCGCGCCATCGTCCGCCGCCAGCCGCTCCCCGGCTACCGGCTCACCATCGAGCAATGCGGCGGTGGACCCGAAATTCTTTCCTTCGCACCGACCGACCCGGATGCCCTGGGCATCCCGCGTCGCCGACGCCGCCGCAAATCACGTCCTGGGGATAAGCTGTGAATTGTCTCGTGCTATCAGGGACCGGCGCTATCGTGCCATCAGGGACCCGATCCTCGTGCTATCGGGGACCGAAATCGACGAATCCTCGCTTTGAATCAGTACCTTGCGAGCCCTGTAACTTATCTAACCTAGATTCCTTCGGAATCTGTCTAACGCAGCAGCGTCATTCGCGTGCTGTGGACACCTCCGCGTTTCGCGGGAGCCGGTCATGATCGTCGCGCTGCTCAATCAGAAGGGCGGTGTCGGCAAGACGACGCTCGCTCTGCATCTTGCCGGCGAATGGGCGCGTCATGGCCAGCGCGTTACGCTGATCGACGCCGACCCCCAGGGATCGGCGCTCGACTGGTCGCAGCAGCGCAGCCGGGAGGGACTGGCACGGCTGTTCGGCGTCGTCGGCCTGGCCCGCGATACGCTCCACCGTGAAGCGCCGGAACTGGCCCGCGACTGCGACCATGTCGTCATCGATGGCCCGCCCCGTGTCGCCAGCCTGATGCGCTCGGCGCTTCTCGCGGCCGATCTCGTGCTGATCCCTGTGCAGCCGTCGCCGCTCGATGGCTGGGCCTCGGCAGAGATGCTTTCCCTGCTCAGCGAGGCGCGCATCTATCGCCCGCAGCTCGCCGCCCGCTTCGTGCTCAACCGCTGCGCGGCGCGCACGGTGCTCGCCCGTGAAACCACCGAGACGCTGGCCGATCATGAGCCGCCCTTGCTCTCCGCAACGATTGGCCAGCGCATCGTCTTCGCCGATGCCCTGCAGACCGGCCGACTTGCCGCCGAGCAGGACGAGGCCTGTCCCGGCGCGCGCGAAATCACGCGGCTCGCGGCCGACGTCGCGAGGATCGGTGCATGAGTGAGCATTCCCCCAAACGCCGCTTCGCGTCTCGCCCCGGCGATGCCGAAAGCTGGATCAAGGCGCCCGAGCGGCACGCGCGGCAGGGTCAAGCTGGTGAGGCTTTCCCGGCCAGGCTGACCATCGATGTCACCGCCGACATGCGCGGTCGCATCAAGATCGCCGCGTTCCAGCGCGGCCAGACCGTTGCCGACATGCTGCGCGAACTGTTCGAGCGTGAATTCCCATCCCAGTCAGGAGAAGCATCATGACCGCGCTTGTTGCCGCACCTATGTCGGCCGGCGGTGCCGACGCAAACGCGCCGACCGACGACCTCACCCAGGTCGAACTCGTCTGGATCGAGAAGCGGACCGAGCACTGGATCCGCTTCGGCCGCGACGTGGGCGAACAAATCCTCGACCGCCGCAGACGCATTGTCTTCTTCGCTCCCGGCGCGGTGTTCGCGCTCGTGCGCTGGGCATCGAACGACTATGGAACCATCTTCTCTCGGCTCGACATCGTGCGCGCCGTCCGCAGCGGCGAGGCATTCCAGACGCACCCCACGGTAATGCCCGGCGGCGCCATTCTCTTGCGCGCGAACGGCTGGCCGGACGTCGAGCGCGTGCTCCAGATCATCGATGCGGTCGAGGCGGTCGGCATCGATCCGGTGGATGCCGCCCCCGATCATTGGCGCCACGTCCACAACCGGCTGGCCGCCGGCGAAACGCCGCGCGCCTACACGCTGGCTCGCCATCGCGCATTCGGCATGCGCCGGGAGATCGGCGTATGACCCGCTTCGGTTATGTGATGGCGACCTATTTCGCGACGATGGGCGTCGCGATCGCCTCGATCGTCGCGCACCCGACGAAGCTCGTCTGGAACGCGTCGGCCAGCACACCCATCGGCCTTTACACAATCGCACCGGATCGGTCGCCGCAGCTCGGCGATCTGGTCGCCGTGCGCGCGCCAGAACCGCTTGAGAGCTTCATGGTCAGGCGCGGCTATATCGGTCGAAGCGTGCCGCTCATGAAGCATGTTGCCGCGATTGCCGGACAGCGCGTCTGCCGCAACGGCCACACGATCACGGTCGATGCCGAACCGTTGGGCGAAGCGCTTGCGCGCGATCGTCTCGGCCGCGCGCTGCCCGTCTGGAAGGGATGCCGCGTCCTCGCCAAGGACGAGCTGTTCCTGATGAACTGGCAGGTCCGCGACAGTCTCGACGGCCGCTATTTCGGTCCTCTGCCCGTCGCTGCGGTCATCGGCCGAGCCACTCCACTCTACACCGACGAGGACGGCGATGGCCGCTTCGTCTGGCGCGCGCCGACGCGGTGACGACGCACGCCTGGTCATCCTCACCGCCCATCCCAAGGAAGAAACCATGTCTCTCATCGGTCAATTCACCCGCGATGATTCCGGCTTCATCGGTCATCTCGACACACTCTTGCTGCACCAGGATATCATCATCCTTCCCGCCGAACCTTCCGAGGCCGAGAACGCGCCCCATTTTCGCGTTCACATCTTCGACGGCATGAACAACGAAGCCGGCCCCGAGATCGGAGCGGGCTGGAATCGCACTGGCGACAAAGCGGGCGACTATGTCTCGCTTCAGTTCGACGATCCGAGCTTCGGGCAGCCTATCCGCGCCAACCTGTTCCAGTCGTCCGACGATAAATCCTCCTGGGTGCTGCACTGGAGTCGCCCGCCCAAACGCGGCGAGCGGGATTGAAAAATGCCAGCCTGCCGCAATCAACGTGTCGCCGGGCGGTTCACCACCGTCCGGCTGACAGTCCTCCTTCTCCTTTCCGGTCTTGTTCTGACCGGCGCTCCTGCCGCCTTGGTCGAGGCGCAGACGCCGCCGCCGACCGCCGGTTCGGTCCGCGATCCTTATGCGCCTTTCGTTACCGAGGCAGCGCAGCGGTTCGGCATTCCCGAGGCGTGGATTTATGCTGTCATGCGTATCGAGAGTCGAGGCGATGCGCGCGCGATCTCACCCAAAGGCGCGATGGGCCTCATGCAGATCATGCCTGCCACCTGGACAGTGTTGCGCGCGCGATATGGGCTGGGCAGCGATCCCTATGATCCGCGCGACAACATCCTTGCCGGCGCCGCTTACTTGCGCGAAATGCACGACCGTTACGGCGCACCCGGCTTTCTCGCGGCCTATAATGCCGGTCCCGGCCGATATGAGGCATATCGCGCGACCGGCCGTCCATTGCCGGCTGAAACGGTCACCTATGTTGCGATGATCGCGCCGCGGATCGGTGCTCAAGGCCGCATCGCTCCCGTTGCTGTCGCCGTGCCCGACCCCCTCGCATGGATGCGTGCGCCGCTATTCGTCGAGCGCACCGGCAGCAGTCCGGTTGCAGATGACGAGCAGAATTTCAGTGCTTCGATGGCATCCACAACGCCGTCGGCTGCGCGCCAAATTGCTCCTGTTGAGACCGTTTCCAGCGGCCTGTTCGTGCGCCAGGCGGATGGAGCACGCGGGCAATGATAGGAATGCTGCCCGATCGCGTCGTGGCGAAGCGCAGCGTGGAAGAGGCGGCATGGCGGGGAAGGACGAGCACCACAACCGGACGATGGCAGGATAAAAGGGCGCACATTGTGCGCCGGTCGGTCGGTTGGTTTTCTGGGCGTTTTGCCTGCGCTCCGCACATTGTCCACGCGTGGCACAATGTGCGCTCCGAGCTCAGAGCAGCGGATTTCCGTCATTTTTCGCACAGTGTCGAGCGATTTCATGGCCGATGAACGCGAGTTCCGCATCCGGCCTGGCCGTATCCGCTCGACGCGTGCGCAGGCGGCACGGCCCTTCATCGCGCAAGCATTGGCAGCCGCAAAGAAGGCGGGTGGCGGCGTGTCGCGATCCGGGCGCATCACGTCCGGCAATCGCTCGCGCTTCGGCCACGGCCAGCGCGCCAGCATCCAGGCCAACCGCCTCATCACAGCGCGATCGCGGGGCGCCGTCATCAAGGCGCGCGTGGTACGCCAATCGGCACGCACGGCGCCGCTCGCTACCCATCTCGATTACCTGCGCCGCGATGGCGTCACCCGGGATGGGGAAAAGGCGCGGCTGTTCGGACCGGGAGAGGAGGAAGCGGATGGCCGCGCCTTTGCCGAGCGGTGCGAGGGCGACCGGCATCATTTCCGCTTCATCGTCTCACCCGACGACGCGCTGGAAATGTCCGATCTGCGATCCTTCACAAAGGAACTCGCGGGTCAGATGGAAAGAGATCTCGGCACCAGCCTTGACTGGGTGGCGGTCGATCACTGGAACACCGAGCATCCGCATGTCCATCTCATCGTGCGCGGCGTGCGGGACGACGGCGAGGATCTCGTCATCTCGCGCGACTATATCAAGCAAGGCATGCGCGACAGGGCGCGCGATCTCATCACCCAGGAGCTTGGCCCGCGCACCGATCTCGACATCCGGCGCAGTCTTGAAAGTCAGATCGCATCCGAACGCTTGACACAGCTCGACCGCCAGCTCCTTCGCGACGGTCGACGCACCGGCATCATCGATGTCGCGCCGCCGACTGGCGAACAGCCCGACGCATTCCACGCACTCAAGGTCGGACGCCTGCGCAAGCTCGAAACACTCGGCCTCGCCGAGCAGATCGGTGCCGGCCAATGGACGATCGACGACAAGGCCGAGGCAACGCTGCGCGAACTCGGCGAACGCGGCGACATCATCAAGCGCATGCACCATGCGTTGACGGCACGCGGCATCGAGCGCGGATCAGCGGATTATGTACTGGCGGCTGAAAGTCTCGATGCGCCGATTGTCGGCCGCCTGGCCGAGCGCGGCCTTGATGACGAACTCAAGGGCAGCGCCTATGCCGTGGTCGACGGCATCGATGGACGGAGCCATCACATCAGGCTCGCTGATCTCAACGCCGCCGGCGACAGTGCTCCAGGTTCGATCGTCGAGCTGCGCGCCTATGACGATTCGCGCGGCCAGCGCCGTGTCGCGCTCGCGGTGCGCTCGGATCTCGATATCGAACATCAGGTAACCGCGATCGGCGCAACCTGGCTCGATCGGCAGAACACCTCGCGCGACCCGGCAGTGCTGTCCGAGAGCGGGTTCGGCGCCGACGTCCGCGATGCCCTCGACCGCCGTGCGGAACATTTAGTCGAGCAGGGCTTCGCCGAGCGGCAAGGTCGGCGCACAGTCTTCGCTCGCAGTCTCCTCGAGACGCTGCGCCGCCGCGACGTGGAGGCGCTGGGCGAGAAACTCGCCGATCAGACCGGCCAGTCTTTCCAGCGCGCCGAAAGCGGTGAGTATGTCGCCGGCACTTATCGTCGCCGCTTCACGCTTTCCTCTGGCCGCTTTGCGATGATCGACGATGGCCTCGGCTTTCAGCTCGTCCCCTGGACACCCTCGATGGAAAAGCATCTTGGCCATCACATCTCCGGCGTTGGGCGCGGCGATGGCGGAGTCGACTGGAGCTTCGCTCGCCAGCGAGGACTCGGCCGTTGAGCGCGGGTGTCAATCCAAGCGCAAAGCGCCAAAGCGCGGTCGGCTCCGCACACCCGCCGTTGTGTATCCGTTAGCCGCCGTTCCCTCGATCGCCGGGCGGCAGGTCTTGTCCGCGCTGCTCCTGCCTCCCAGCGTAGTGCTATTTGCACGGGTTATTGCTCATGTCAGGCACGAAAATTCTCTGGGGCCAGATCCTCATCGTATTCACAATCGTCCTCGCCACGACCTGGGCGGCGACGGAGTGGACGGCATATCGGCTCGGCTTTCAGCCTCAGCTCGGGACGCCATGGTTCGAAATCGCCGGTTGGCCGGTCTATTATCCGCCTTCCTTCTTCTGGTGGTGGTATTTCTACGACGCCTACGCGCCGCCGATCTTTGTCGAAGGCGCCTATATTGCCGCGTCCGGAGGATTCATCGCCATCGCGGTCGCGATCCTCATGTCGATCTGGCGCGCACGCGAAGCGCGCAATGTCTTTACCTATGGATCGGCGCGATGGGCAAACCAGGATGAAGTCGAGGCGGCCGGGCTCCTCGGTCCCGATGGCGTCGTTCTTGGAAAGCTCAGAAACGATTACCTGCGCCACGAGGGGCCGGAGCATATCTTGTGCTTCGCCCCGACGCGATCCGGCAAGGGCGTCGGGCTCGTCATACCCTCGCTACTCACTTGGCCCGGATCCGCCATCGTCCACGACATCAAGGGCGAGAATTGGCAACTCACGGCAGGCTTTCGCGCGCGGCACGGCCGTGTGCTGCTCTTCGACCCGACCAATGCGAAATCGGCTGCCTACAATCCACTTCTGGAGGTCCGGAAAGGGGAATGGGAGGTGCGCGACGTTCAGAATATCGCCGATATCCTGGTCGATCCGGAAGGGTCGCTGGAAAAGCGCAACCACTGGGAAAAAACCAGTCACGCGCTCTTGGTCGGCGCAATCCTGCATGTCCTCTACGCCGAACAGGATAAGACCTTGGCCGGCGTTGCTGCCTTTCTGTCCGATCCCCGACGGCCGATCGAGTCAACCCTGGCCGCGATGATGAAGACCGCTCACCTAGGTGAGGCCGGCCCACACCCGGTCATCGCCAGCGCCGCCCGCGAGTTGTTGAACAAGTCCGAGAACGAGCGGTCCGGCGTACTTTCAACAGCCATGTCGTTCCTTGGCCTTTACCGCGATCCCGTGGTCGCGCGCGTGACGCGCCGCTGCGACTGGCGCATCACCGATATGGTCGGCGGCAAGCACCCCACGACGCTTTATCTGGTCGTGCCTCCCTCCGACATTAACCGCACGAAGCCCTTGATCCGCTTGATCCTCAATCAGATCGGGCGGCGGCTGACCGAAGACCTGCACGCGAAGACCGCTCGTCACAAACTTCTGCTGATGCTCGACGAGTTCCCGGCGCTCGGCCGTCTCGACTTCTTCGAGAGCGCGCTCGCCTTCATGGCGGGTTACGGGCTCAAGAGCTTCCTGATCGCGCAATCGTTGAACCAGATCGAAAAAGCCTATGGGCCGAACAACTCGATCCTCGATAATTGCCATGTCAGGGTGAGCTTCGCCACCAACGACGAGCGAACCGCCAAGCGCGTGTCAGATGCACTTGGCACCGCAACCGAGATGCGGGCGATGAAAAACTACGCAGGGCATCGCCTCTCGCCTTGGCTCGGACACCTCATGGTGTCGCGGCAGGAAACCGCGCGGCCGCTGCTTACGCCCGGCGAGGTCATGCAGCTCCCTGCCGCCGATGAAATCATCATGGTGGCTGGCACTCCGCCGATCCGGGCGAAGAAAGTGCGCTATTTCGAAGACAGGCGCTTCGGGGAGCGCATCCTGACACCGCCGGCAACGACGGCATCGCCCAGAGGGAAGGCCGATGACTGGACGAACCTGCCATTGCCTGCCGTCCCGCAAGTCAGCGCCGATAGGAGCCTGTCCGACGACGAAGACACGACCGGTTCGGAGCCTCGGCGCCAGCCTGAGCTCGACCGCACGAAGCCGGTCGAAAAGAAGCCTCCGCTCGAAAATGAGTTCGATTTTGACGCTGCCGATGACGATCAGGAAGCCCCGGCGCGCAACAATCGAATGAGCCGAATGATGCAACGCGTGGCACGACAGGTTTCGATGGACCCGAAAGACGGCCTGGAGCTCTGAAGCATGTCAGGTCGCAGGAAGAAAACGCAAATCTCAGTCTATCTCGACCCGGAAGTCATGACGATGCTTGCCGATTATGCGGCGCGCCGTGACCGCTCGCAGTCCATGGTTGCCGAAGCCGCGATCGCGTCGTTCCTCTCTCCCGACGACGCGGAACGACGCGAGGCCGTAGTCGCCAAACGGCTCGACCAGCTCGATCGCCGCATGGCCCGCCTCGAGCGCGATCTCGGGATTTCCGTCGAAACATTGGCTGTGTTCGTTCGCTTCTGGCTCACGACGACGCCGGCACTGCCCGAGCCGGCCGCCCAAGCGGCCCGGGCCAAGGCGGGAGAGCGCTATGAGGCATTCGTCGCCGCACTGGGCCGGCGCCTCGCCAAGGGGCCAAAGCTCCGCCAGGAGATCTCCGAGGATATCAGCCCCTCCGGTGATTGAGAGGCTCGCCATATCCTGGTGCGGCTGTCCGATTCGCTTTCCTTGCGCCTAAGTCACTCGACCGTTCGCTGAACGGAATCCGCCGATTCCCTGTCTTTCTACGCTACAGCACGATGGCCACGCATCGGTTGTTGAACTCGTCGAATTTCTGCCTCTTCTACTTTTCCCCAATCCATGGCCGCGCGCAGGGCGCGCCCGAACAAGGATGGGGCGACATGGCGAATGTACAGAACATTACGGAGGCAAGCTCACGCGGCGCGCGCATGCTGCGCACGGCGCTCGGTCCCGCGATCGCCGAATTTCTGGAAGACGTCGCCGTCGTCGAGGTGATGCTCAATCCCGACGGACGCCTTTGGGTCGACCGCCTTTCGGAGGGCCTCACCGAAACTGAAGAACGGCTGTCTCCCGCCGACGGCGAGCGGATCATTCGTCTCGTCGCCCATCATGTCGGGGCCGAGGTCCACCCCGGCGCGCCGCGCGTCTCCGCGGAGCTACCGGGAACGGGGGAGCGCTTCGAAGGTCTCCTGCCGCCTGTGGTCGCCGCGCCGGCGTTCGCGATCCGTAAGCCCGCCGTCGCTGTCTTCACGCTCAACGACTATGTGGCCGGGGGCATTATGGTGGCGGCCCACGCGGAGGTTCTGCGCCTTGCCGTTGCCGAGCGGCGCAACATCCTTGTCGCCGGCGGCACGTCGACCGGCAAAACGACGCTGACCAATGCCTTGCTCGCCGAGGTCTCGAAGACCGCCGACCGTGTCGTACTGATCGAAGACACGCGCGAGCTGCAATGCGCCGCGCCGAATCTCGTCGCGATGCGCACCAAGGACGGCGTCGCCACACTCTCCGACCTGGTGCGGTCCTCGCTCCGTCTGCGTCCCGACAGGATTCCGATCGGCGAGGTTCGCGGCGCCGAAGCGCTCGACCTGCTCAAAGCCTGGGGGACAGGACATCCGGGCGGCATCGGTACGATTCACGCCGGAAGTGCGATCGGTGCGCTACGGCGCCTCGAGCAGCTCATCCAGGAAGCAGTCGTCACCGTGCCGCGCGCGCTTATCGCCGAAACCATCGACATCGTTGCCGTCCTCGCCGGCCGCGGCCGTTCGCGCCGGCTCGCCGAACTCGCTCGCGTTGAAGGGACCGGCGCCGATGGCGACTACCGCATCAGCCCTGTCACCTTGCCCATCGAAGGAGCACCCGCATGATCAGCCGCATTCCTCGCTTTCGCAAGCGTATCGCCTCGACCGCCTCGGTCCTTCTTTTCAGCATGATGCTGGCGCCGGCGGCGCATGCGTCGGGTTCGTCCATGCCCTGGGAGGCGCCGCTCCAGTCGATCCTGGAGTCGATTGAGGGGCCGGTGGCGAAGATCATTGCCGTGATCATCATCATCATCACCGGCCTGACGCTGGCATTCGGCGATACCTCGGGTGGCTTTCGCCGGCTCATCCAGATCGTCTTCGGCCTTTCGATCGCCTTTGCAGCGTCGAGTTTCTTCCTTTCGTTCTTCTCGTTCGGCGGCGGAGCGCTCGTATAATGCCCGGGCCGATCGATCAGGGCGAGGTTCCGGGCTTCGCCGTGCCGGTCCACAGGGCGCTGACCGAGCACATCCTGCTCGGAGGCGCGCCCCGCTCGGTGGCGATCCTCAATGGAACGCTGGCAGCGGCGCTTGGACTTGGCCTGCGTCTCTGGCTCGTTGGTCTGGGTCTGTGGGCGATCGGTCACTTCGCTGCGGTCTGGGCAGCAAAGCGTGACCCCCAATTTGTCGATGTCGTGCGTCGGCACCTGCGCATTCCCGGTCATCTGAGGGTCTGACGCGATGATGAACCTCGCCGAATATCGTCAGACCGCCACGCGCCTCGCCGATTTCCTGCCTTGGGCCGCGCTGGTGGGAGAAGGTGTCGTCCTGAACAAGGATGGCAGCTTCCAGCGCAGCGCGCGCTTTCGCGGCCCCGACCTCGACAGCGCGGTCCCCGCTGAACTGGTCGCGGTTGCGGGCCGGCTCAACAATGCCTTGCGTCGCCTCGGTTCCGGCTGGGCGATCTTCGTCGAAGCTATGCGACAGCCGGCACCCTATTACCCCGACAGCCGCTTTCCCGAACCCGCCTCTGCACTTGTCGATGCCGAACGAAAGGCCGAGTTCGAAGAAGAGGGCGCCCATTTCGAATCGGGCTATTTTCTCACATTCGCCTGGCTGCCGCCCGCCGAGGATGCGGCGCGCGCCGAAAGCTGGCTTTACGAAGGCAAAGCCGAGCGCGGCGTTGACCCGCATGAAGCGCTCAAGGGCTTTCTTGATCGCACTGATCGCGCCCTCCAGCTCATCGACGCCTTCATGCCGGAATGCGCCTGGCTCGATGATGCTGAGACGCTCACTTATCTCCATGCGACCGTCTCGACCAACCGGCACAGGGTCCGCGTACCCGAAACCCCGATGTATCTAGACGCGCTGCTGGCCGACCAACCGCTCACCGGCGGGCTCGAGCCGAGGCTCGGCACCGCGCACCTGCGCATTCTCACGCTTGTCGGATTTCCCACTGCAACCACGCCGGGAATACTCGACGATCTCAACCGGCTCGCTTTTCCCTATCGTTGGTCGACGCGCGCGATCCTCCTCGACAAGACCGACGCCAACAAACTTCTGACCCGCATTCGTCGGCAGTGGTTCGCCAAGCGCAAGTCGATCGCCGCGATCCTCAAGGAAGTCATGACCAACGAGGCGTCGACCCTGGTCGACACCGACGCCGCCAACAAGGCGGCCGATGCTGATCTCGCGCTGCAGGAGCTGGGTGCCGACTATGCAGGCCAGGCCTATGTGACCGTGACCGTGACCGTCTGGGATGCCGATCCGAAAGCCGCAGACGAAAAGCTCCGACTTGTCGAGAAGGTCGTACAGGGCCGCGACTTCACAGCGATGTCCGAGACCGTCAACGCGGTGGATGCCTGGCTCGGCTCGTTGCCCGGCCATCTCTATGCCAATGTCCGGCAGCCACCGATCTCAACGCTCAATCTCGCCCACATGATCCCCCTGTCAGCCGTGTGGGCGGGGCCGGAACGGGACGAGCACTTCGACGCGCCCCCACTGCTCTACGGCAGAACCGAAGGCTCAACACCGTTCCGGCTTTCCCTTCATGTGGGCGATGTCGGGCACACGCTCGTGGTCGGACCGACCGGCGCCGGCAAATCCGTGCTGCTTGCCTTGATGGCGCTTCAATTTCGGCGCTACGCCGGTTCCCAGGTCTTCGCCTTCGACTTCGGCGGCTCCATCCGGGCTGCAGCGCTTGCCATGGGCGGCGACTGGGAGGATCTCGGCGGCGGCCTGGCGGAGGGCGACGGTGATGCCGTTACCCTTCAGCCGCTCGCACGGATCGGCGACACGCAGGAACGCGCATGGGCGGCCGACTGGATCGCCGCAATCCTGATGCGCGAGGGCGTCGCTGCATCGCCGCAGGTCAAGGAGCATCTATGGACGGCGCTCACATCGCTCGCCTCCGCTCCCGTCGAGGAACGCACGCTCACCGGCCTGGTCGTGCTTCTACAGTCGAACGATCTCAAGCAGGCCCTACGGCCTTACTGCGTCGGCGGGCCTTATGGCAGACTGCTGGATGCAGAAACCGAGCGTCTCGGCGCGGCGTCGGTGCAGGTTTTCGAGACCGAGGGGCTCATCGGGACCGGTGCCGCGCCGGCGGTGCTCGCTTATCTCTTCCACCGCATTGAGGACCGCCTGGATGGCAGCCCGACGCTGCTCATCGTCGATGAAGGCTGGCTGGCGCTCGACGATGAGGGATTTGCCGGGCAACTGCGCGAATGGCTGAAAACCCTTCGGAAGAAAAACGCCAGCGTCGTCTTCGCCACCCAAAGTCTCTCGGACATCGACGGCAGTGCGATCGCGCCTGCCATCATTGAAAGTTGCCAGACCCGCATTCTCCTGCCGAACGAACGCGCGATCGAGCCGCAGATCACCGCCATCTACCGCCGGTTCGGCCTCAACGACCGCCAAATCGAGATTCTCGCACGCGCCATGCCCAAACGCGACTATTATTGCCAGTCGCGCCGCGGCAATCGTCTGTTCGAGCTTGGTCTCGGCGATGTGGCGCTCGCGCTCTGCGCCGCCTCCTCCAAATCCGACCAGATCATGATCGCCGAAATTCTCGCCGATACCCGCGACGTGGGATTTCTGGCGGCCTGGTTGCGCCGGCGCGGCGTCGCCTGGGCCGCCGACCTTATTCCCAATCTCAACAACCTGGAGAGCCAGCCATGAATCCGCGTTTCCCTAAGACGGCCCTTGCTGCCGCGTTGCTTACGACGTCGATCGCGACAATATCGTTTTCTGCGACGCCGGCCCATGCCCAGTTTTTTGGTGGAATCGTCTACGATCCCACCAACTACGCCCAAAACCTGCTCACTGCGACGCGCGCGCTACAGCAGATCAACAATCAGATCACGTCGCTCCAGCATGAAGCGCAGATGCTGATCAACGAGGCGCGCAATCTCGCGAGCTTGCCATATTCCTCGCTCCAACAGCTTCAGCAATCGGTGAGCCGGACGCAGGCGCTTTTGCAGCAAGCCCAAAACATCGCCTACAATGTCCAGCAGGTCGATCAGGTCTTCGATCGTCAATATAAGAATGTGAGCCTCAGCGCACCGGATCAGCAACTCATCACCGATGCCAAGACGCGCTGGCAAAACACGGTGGGGGGCTTGCAGGACGCCATGCGCGTGCAGGCCGGCGTCGTCGGCAATATCGACACCAATCGCAGCGAAATGGCCGCGCTCGTCGGACAGAGCCAGGGGGCAACCGGTGCCCTGCAGGCGACCCAGGCCGGCAATCAGCTTCTCGCGCTCCAAGCGCAGCAGCTCGCCGATCTCACGGCTGTTATCGCGGCAAATGGCCGGGCACAGGCACTCGCTGATGCCGAGCGCGCCGCAGCCGCCGAGCAGGGACGAGAACAGCGCCGCCGCTTTCTCACGCCGGGCGAGGGCTACAAGCCCGGCAATGCGCAAATGTTCTACGGCAACGATTGAGCCGTGGACCCAAGCGATGGAAGGGAAAACGACCGCCCGCATTGCCGCAGCGATCTTTGTCGGGTTCGCGATTGCGGCGTCGCTGATCCAGCTCTCCCGGAAGGAGGAGTCGCCGATTGCGGCGAGGCCGGCGCCCGTGGTCGTCCCATCCGATCCGCTCGCACAAACACTGCGGCACTGCCGCGACATGGGCATCGCGGCGGAACGCGATCCTGTCTGCCTGGATGCCTGGGCCACCAACCGCGAGCGTTTTCTCGGCCATACTCCAAAACCGCGTCAAGCGCCGGCCGCGCACCCGCCTGCCTCGATGTTCCCCAGCGAAGACGAGGCGTCCCTTAGCAAGGAGTCGGCGCCGGCTCCCCTGCCGGAGCAATGAGCATGGGCGGCACGGGCGTTATCGACCATTTCCTCGAGGTCTTCACACGGTACATCGACGGCGGCTTCGGCCTGCTCGGCGGCGAGGTGGCGTTCATCGCCACGACCTTGATCGTCATAGACGTCACGCTTGCCGCGCTCTTCTGGTCGTGGGGCGCGGATGACGACATCATCGCCCGGCTCGTGAAAAAGACCCTGTTTGTCGGCGTCTTCGCCTACATCATCGGCAATTGGAACAACCTGGCCCGCATCGTCTTCGAGAGCTTCGCCGGACTTGGGCTGAAGGCATCGGGTACTGGGTTCACCACCGCCGATCTTCTGCGCCCTGGGCAGGTGGCCCAGACGGGGCTCGACGCCGGCCGGCCGTTGCTCGATTCCATCTCCGGCCTGATGGGCTGGGTCTCCTTCTTCGAAAATTTCGTCCAGATCGCCTGCCTGCTCTTTGCCTGGGTGCTGATCCTGCTTGCCTTCTTCATTCTCGCAATTCAGCTCTTCGTCACGCTGATCGAGTTCAAACTGACGACGCTTGCCGGCTTCGTCCTCATCCCCTTCGGGCTGTTCGGCAAGTCGGCCTTCATGGCTGAGCGTGTGCTCGGCAATGTCATTTCGTCGGGCATCAAGATTCTCGTCCTTGCGGTCATCATCGGCATCGGCTCGACACTCTTCTCCGAATTCACGGCCGGATTCGGCGGGGCTACGCCTTCCATCGACGATGCCATGGCGATCGTACTCGCCGCGTTGTCGCTGCTGGGACTGGGGATCTTCGGTCCTGGAATTGCCAATGGCATCGTCTCCGGCGGCCCGCAGCTCGGTGCCGGCTCGGCCGTTGGAACCGGTCTGGTGGTCGGCGGCGCGGCGATGGCAGGCAGTGCGGCCGTCGGTATGGCCACGGGGGGCGTCGGCGCCCTTGCAGGCGGAGCCGCAGCAGCGGCGCGCGGTGGCTCGACACTCGCCGGCGGCGCGACCGCGGCCTACCGCGCGGGAGGCGCGACCGGCGTCGCGCGCGCAGCGGCCTCCAGCGTGGGTTCGGCTGCGACCAGCCCCTTCCGCCGCGCTGCCGCCTCGATGAAGAGCAGTTTCGAGGCAGGTGGCCGATCTGTCACCGGCGCGGCCGATCCCGCCGCAGCGGGCGCTGGTGCGGCCTCGGCTACGTCCTCAACACCCGATGGGCCGCCTGCCCGGGCAAAACGCATGAAGCGGTCCCAGTCGATGAGCCATGGCGTCACGCTTGCCGCGCACTCGCTGCGTGCGGGCGATAGCCACGGCGGCGGTTCCTCCATCTCCGTTTCTGAAAGCGATCGACCATGAGCCTCTTCAAGCGCCCCACGACCCACTATGGCAAGAGCCCCGAGCCGGTGACACCATATCAGCGTGCAGCCCAGATTTGGGACGACCGCATCGGCACCGCGCGCGTGCAGGCGCGCAATTGGCGCTTGATGGCCTTTGGCTCCCTGTTTCTCTCCGGAGGCTTCGCAGCAGCGCTGGTCTGGCAATCCACGCAAGGGACGGTTGTGCCCTGGGTGGTCGAAGTCGACAAGCTCGGCCAGGTCCAGGCCGTCGCACCGGCCACCGCGGGCTATACGCCATCAGACGCCGAGATCGCATACCATCTTGCGCGTTTTATCGAGGAGGTTCGCGCGATCCCCTCGGATCCCATCGTGCTGCGTCAGAACTGGCTGCGGGCCTATGACTTCACGACCGACCGCGGGGCAGCGGCGCTAAACGATTATGCGCGCGAGAACGATCCTTTCAAGGACATCGGACAGCGCGAGATCGCCGTCGACGTCTCGAGCGTTATCCGTGCTTCGCCGACCAGTTTCCGCGTGGCCTGGACGGAGCGGCGCTACGAAAACGGACAGCTTGCCGGCACGACCCGGTGGACGGCAATCCTGACGATCGTCCTCCAGCCCCCGCGCGACGCCGACCGCCTCCGCAAGAACCCGCTCGGCATCTATATCAACGCCATAAACTGGTCGCGGGAGCTCGAACAATGAGTGCGGGCTCTCACGAACGCGGATTGCCGCTATTCCGTAAATCCGCACTTCCGCTTCTCATCATTGCCGCAAGTGCGCTTGGCGGTTGCGCGTCGACCGGCAAACCTCCGCAGATCGGCTACGACTCCAGCGTACCGCCGCTACCGGCCGTGCCTGAGGTGAAGGTGGTCAGGCCCAAGCCGCTCCAGGTTCCGCCGGCATGGACGCCCGCGCATGGCGGCGCCGATGCTGCGACCCCCGCGGGGCGCATCGAAAATGCCAATGCGGCTGCACGGATCGAACCGCGCCGGGACGGCTATTACAATGCAATCCAGATCTATCCGTGGAGCGAAGGGGCGCTCTATCAGGTTTATGCCGCACCCGGGCATGTTACCAACATCGCGCTGGAACCCGGCGAAACACTGACTGGCGAGGGTCCGATTGCCGCTGGAGACACCGCGCGCTGGATCATCGGCGACACGACCAGCGGCAGCGGCGCGACGCAACAAATCCATGTCCTCGTGAAGCCAACGCGCGATGATATCAGCACAAACCTTGTCATCACCACCACGCGGCGCACCTA
This sequence comes from Sphingopyxis indica, assembly GCF_032879645.1. Taxonomy (NCBI): domain Bacteria; kingdom Pseudomonadati; phylum Pseudomonadota; class Alphaproteobacteria; order Sphingomonadales; family Sphingopyxidaceae; genus Sphingopyxis; species Sphingopyxis indica. Next base: position 179,163 of record NZ_CP076395.1, on the reverse strand, counting down.
TATGATCGAACTGCGCGCCGGCAAGACGCTCTTTATGCCTGCCGTCTCTTGGTCCTATCCTGCGCCGCTAGCGGGACCGGACGCAGCCGTGCCGGCGACGCCCGCAATCCCGCCTACGTCTGCACGGCATTACCGATACGCTCTGACAGGCGACACTCCACCCTGGACGCCGGTTTCGGTGTTCGACGATGGACGCCACGTCTATATCGAATTTCCCGGCGGGATCGCGCAGGGCGAAATGCCGCCGCTGTTCGTGATCGGCGCCGATGGCGAGCCGCAGATCGTCAATAGCCGCGTCTATCATCACATTCTGATCGTCGACCGGATTTTTGCCGCGGCCGAACTGCGTCTTGGCAGTGGCAAGCGACAGCAGACCGTCCGGATCGTGCGCGTCGACGGGAGACCGACATCATGAACGAATCCGAATTCCACGACGAGCGCGATGACAACGATGAGGCCGAAATTGTGCAGCAGCCGTCGGCCGATACCAATGCGCCGATGCGGCTTCGGGGGGCAACGCCGCGTGTTACCCGCATCTCGCGCAAGGTCTTGGGCGCCCTCGGTGTTGTTGCAGGCGTCGGAATCGGGGGCGCGCTGATCTACGCGCTGCAGAGCGCCCATGATGGCGCACCGCCAAAGGAACTCTACTCAACCGACAATCGATCGACCGCCGACGGCCTGGTCGGACTGCCATCGACTTACAGTGACGTTCCGCGGCTAGGGCCGCCTTTGCCCGGCGATCTCGGACGCCCGATCGTCAGCGCGCAAGGCCGCGGCCAACCCGTGCCGGGCGCAGCGGCTCCAGCGCCGGCCGCGGATCAGGCGAGACAGCGGCGCATTGCCGAAAACGAAGCTGCGCGCACGAGCCGGGTCTTCTTTCAAAGTCAGCCCTCGGCGTCGCCGCCCGTCGCAGGAGCCGGCCTCGATCTCTCGCAGTTGGCCGGTCCCCCGGCAGCGTCCGCCACGCCCACGACGCAAGATCGTCAGCTCGCCTTTCTCAACGCTGCCGCCGATCGCCGCACCGTTGCGCCTGATCGCATCACGCCGCCGGCCTCGCCCTTCGTATTGCAAGCAGGATCGGTGATTCCCGCTGCCCTCATCACCGGCATCCGCTCGGACCTTCCCGGTCAGATAACCGCTCAGGTGACAGAGAATATCTATGACAGCGCAACCGGCCGCTTTGTCGTTGTGCCGCAGGGCACCCGCATCATCGGGCAGTACGACAACAACGTGCAATTCGGCCAAAGCAGGGTCCTGTTGGTCTGGAACCGCCTGATCTTCCCCAACGGACACTCGCTTGTGTTGGAACGCCAACCTGGCGCCGACGGCGCAGGCTATGCCGGATTGCAGGACGGCGTGGACTATCACTGGTGGGATCTGGCGAAAGCCGCCGGCTTGTCGACACTACTCAGCGTGGGCACCGAACTCGCAATCGATGACGATGATCGTTTGCTACGCGCGATCCGCAATGGCGGCGAAGATACCTTCAACCAGGCCGGCCAGGAAATCGTGCGCCGGCAGCTCAATATCGCGCCAACCCTCACAATCCGGCCAGGGTTTCCTGTCCGGATTATCGTGACCCGCGATTTGCTCCTCGAACCCTATGGGAGTTGAAAATGACCAAGCTGAAACTTGGTGCCATTGCGGAAGACAAGCCCGTCAAGGTCTCGCTGGAATTGCCTGGAAAGCTGTTTCGGGACCTGCAAGACTATGGTGAGATTCTCGCTCGCCAGGAGGGCGTGACAGCCCCGGACCCTGCGAAGCTGATAGTCGCGATGCTACAGCGCTTCATACAAACGGATCGAGGATTTGCGCGAGCCCGCAAAATGAAGGATCCATCAACGCATTAAAACCGGTCGCAATCATAAGAGCCGCGCCAGCGCCATTCGCACCAGCATGCGAGAGCCACCCGGACGCGATGTTTTTCACGAGCCGTAATAAATAGCGCAGTGCGGGATTCGAGTTGGTCGGCGACCAGACCGCGCTCCACGCGAGTTGCTCAAGGTCACCCCGGATCGGCAGGAAGGTCACACCTTCCGACATGCCCGAAGCGATCGACGCGCTCGCGAGCGATATGCCGTAACCCATCGCAACGATGTTCAGCAGGCTATGCCGGCTGACGTCGTGAACATCAATCTTGGGTCTGAAGCTGGGCGCCGAGAGCTTCCGCACGAGATAGTCGCGGATTTCCGGACCTGCACCGTGCTGGCTTACGACGAAGGTTTCACTGGCGATGTCGTCCCAGTCTAGCGCCTCGCGCTCGGTCAATTTGTGGTTTTCGGGCAGCGCGACGTAAATGCTCTCCGTCCAGAGCTGCAACGCCTCCTGGCCGCTCAACTTTGGCGTTCCGGCCATGAAGGATATATCGAGCTCGCCTGTCATCACGCGCGCCAAATCCTGCTGCTGGGATCCCTCATGAAGACAGACCCGTATATGCGGATAGCGTTGGTGAAACTCTTTGAGCGCCAGGTGCAAGCGACCGCCGGCAAGCGGCAGCAATACACCCACTTGAAGATCTCCTCGTTCCCCTTGCTGAATAGACGTGGCAAGCTCGATGGCTTGGCCGAGTTGCTGCGCGCCGACCCAGGCCTCTTTGAGGAACAGTTGCCCGGCGGCGGTGAGACGAACACCGCCAGCGCTACGATCGAAAATGCGAAACCCGATGCGATGTTCCAGCAATTGCACGCGCCGCGTCAGCGTCGATTGCGAGATGTTGAGGGCTGAAGCAGCCTTTCTCAAGCTTCCATGCTGGGCAGCCGCAACAGCGTACCGCAGATTCCTCAGATCAAGTGCGAGATCCGGCACTGGTCACGCATGCCGAGGCGTATTTTCGGTCCACCCACAGGGGCTTGCCGGTGTTCTCGATCGAGCCGGTGAACGCTGGGGAATGACAGCGTTCCAAGCAAGCCGCATAGCGTCCTGTTCGTCATGGGTCGACGCAGAAAGCGTCATCGTGGGTTGCTCACCTACCATTACCCGAACCGTGAACGCGATTTCCGAGCATTCCGAGGGCGGCAGCGATCCGAAAGTCCGCAAATCCCGCGCTACGTAAACCGCTGTCGATTTCTTCGGTCGTGATATCGCCGTGCTGAAACAAAACGCCAAAGCGGCGCAGGGTCTCAAGTTGCGGGTCGGCCAAGGCATTGGGATAGTATGCACCGAAGATCAGGCCAAATGCGCGGCTTATTTTACCCGGACGGATAAGCGAGCGCTTGCTGTCCTGCAGACCTAACGCGAGTGCCTGAACGTCAAGCGCAAGGACTCTGTTCCTTGCGCGATCCCAAAGACCGTGTGCCTCGAATTCGTCGAAAGCCAAGGGCCGCTCGCCGTGGGAGGGTTCGGGGGCACGGCGAGCGGCCGGTTCCATCCCGGGGGGCGATCGGGATGGAAGATGGTCATTGAGATTGAGAGGGCTGGCGAAAATGGCATGGCTCGCCACCTCGCCACGCGCGCTAGGGACATCAAAGGCCACGTGGTGATGGTACAAGCTCACCCCCAAGACCTCCTGTCATGCACGAAATCACTTGCAGACAGAGGCGATTCTCGACGCTCACATTCATCGGAGCTGAGCACGCGTAGCAGCCAAGCCAATGACAGGAGGATCTCTTCTCGAAGCGCCAAGAAAGCCACTTTCCATTTGAAGGCGAGCATTCGCCACTCTCCTCAACACATCGGTTCGCCCATGAAGAAGGTCGCCGACCTGCGACTCATGCCTAATCCAACCGAACCGTTCGGTCAATTCTGGAATGCGTGTAGCGCTCTGCATATCGCTGATGTGCCACGGCTCGTCGCTCTAACCGAACGGTTCGGTTGACCTTGGGGCAAAGTTCTTCATCGTTGGGGCGCGGTGCCTTTGAACCCTGGCGCCCCCGGAGGATCGCCCCATGCGCGAGACACGCTCGGCTTACGCAAGCCTGAATCCACGATCCCTCGTGATCGACCTGGCGCGCTGCTGGCAGTACGCACGCCGCTCCCAACGATCTCCGCAAGCGCATCTGTCGCGTGTCCTCGAACGCCTGGGATGCGAAATACTGGCGCCGGCGCTGAATATGTTCCTGTCCAGCTTCGAAGCGCAGCTTGGCCGCTCAACGGAAATTGGTTACCGCAATTCCATTACCAGCGACGAGCGCGAACTGACGATTCTCGTGGATCGCATTCTTGGCGACGAGGCCGACTTACCTGCAATCGCGCGAAGACTGCAGGATGCTGCTATTGTCGGCAATTTCCCGATCGCTACACCGACGCAGCGGGCCATCGATCCCGACGCGCAATCTGGCTTCGCAGTACCTCTTCCAATATCGCTCGCGCGTGCGACGAGCCGTAATGCATGACAAGGACGACAATCATCTACGCTGTAGGTCGAGGCTACGAAATCTGTCGATCCTTACAGGCAGCCTTGGCGTCTTCGCTGGGCTGGTTTTTTGGTTCAGAAATTGGGTCTCTGACACACTGGTCGCCGCCATCCTTGCCTCGCTCGTCATGCTCGGCATCGTTACAATCTTTGCGCCCCAGCATGATCACACGGTATAAGTCGTCCAATCCTGGCAGGCGCTCCCAATCAGCAGGACTGTCTAATGGCTTCGCTTCCGTTTTTCCCCTCAATGCGTTCCAGGAAGCAGGCTCATGACATCCTCCTTGAACAGCCCGGATCAAGCCGTTTCGGCCATCACACAGGTTCTCGCCGGCGCGGAAAAGCGCACGCTTGAGCTTGCGGATGTCGTGGCGAGTGCGGGTCTCGAGTGGAGCAAGGTCGTCACACTCTTTCCAGATCCCCAGGATATTCTGGTCGAAATTGCGCGCGCCGAGGCCGCACAGGCTTGCCAGCCACTCTTGTCAGCGATCAACGCCCCGCGCGATGAGACATGGGATATCGAAGCGGTCCTGCGCGAATTTGTCGTCCGGATTGAAAGCAATTATGCAGGCGTCGTGGGCGGCCTGGTGCGCGTCGCGATCACGGAAAGCGCCAAAAATCCCGACCTCCGGAACCGTATCCATCACGAGGGGCCGGCTTCGGTTCTCGCGACCCTACGTCAGTTCCTGCAGGCCGCCGTTGAGCGCTCTTTTCTCGAAATCGACGACGTGGACATCGCCGCCGAACAGTTGATCGGGCTGCTGCGAGCGACCTTGTACGAAAGACTTACGCCAGCGCTCGAACATCCAATGTCGTGCGGCGTTGATCCCATCACGCTGTTCTTGCGCGGCGCAGCCAGACGCAAAGGGGGGAGGAGCGTGTGAAAGACACCGGACGAACTGAGAGCAAGGCGGCCGCGGCCAGGGCATCTGTGCCGCGTCATGATCGGCAGGATGTCATTCAAGGCGTGGCCCCCGATCTTGCCCACAGCATTGATGAAAATGGTTCCCTCGTCACCGTTCCCCCGGCTGATTGGATCGTCTGTTTCGTTCCGGGTTTGAAAAAGCAATGGTGGCATCGCTTCTGCAACCGCGATCACAAGCACGTCTTCGCATTGCGACCTATGGAAACGGGAAGCTGGGTGCTTGTCGAACCCTGGTGGACACGGTTGATGGTGACGGTTTTGCCCTCATCAGACGCTGTCAGGTTTCTTCGCTGGGGCGCCGCCGGAGACATGGTGCGTCTGCGCGAAGCGGTCCCTGGCCGTGGCAATCAGTTAAAGGGCTGGTTCAACTGCGCAGTGATGGTCGGCTTTCTGCTCGGGCGTTCCAGTTGGGTTTGGACACCTCATGCGCTCTACAAGCAGCTTGTCAGCGAGACTGGCGCCGAGCATGAAGATGTCGAGAGCCTGCTCGTCGAACATTTCAGGAAAGTCCTGGATCGCAATATGCGCCGGGCGCTTTCACTCGATGCCCGAATTGCCCGTCACTCGACTGCCGAAATACTCACCGAGTTGGCACGCAATATTCTCTCCCTGATCATGTCGCGAGAGATCATCGACCTCCATCACACGGCGATCATTGAAGCCGAGCGATTTCCCGGCGTGGCACAATGCTATCAGGACCACGCCGAACGGCCCGCAGTTTCGGCAATCGCTGACGTGCTCAGATCCGCCGCCGAAGCGGACGAGTTTGAGATGGAAGACCCTGATGCGCTCGCGCGCAGTCTCATGGGATTGATGCGCGGTACATTACACCTGGATCTCATGATCGGCGTTGCAGCCCAACCCACTCCTGAAGATATTGATTGTAGAGCCCGCGCAGCCGTCGACTTCATACTGAAAAGCCTGTGAGAAAATCCGCAAATCGACCTAGCGTCGTGAGGACGTCAATGCCCCCGCTTGGTTATTGATTCGGTGCATCCCATTCAATCAAACGACGACTTTCGAAGAGAAGAGAACGGTAATAGCCGCTCTCTCGCCCTCATTCGGTAGCGGCCATGCGTCCTATTTTTCTGCTGCACTGCCATAGGCTGCCATGAAGACTCTTACGGCTTCGGTCACAATATGGTCGATTTCTTCATCCGTGGGCGCCTTGCGCACGCCGAAGAGGAAGTCGAGCATGATTTGCGCCTGACATAGCCGATTGAATTGGCTCGCCGCCAACTCGATATCGTCAATCACCAGATGACGTTGTTCAGTGCATCGCTTGAGAAACGCCTTGAGCTTCACATGTCCCGCATGCGGCCCCTCTTCATGAAACAATTCGCTGATTTCCGGGAAGCGAACCGCCTCGGCAACCACGGTTCGCAAAATCTCCACCACGATTGGGTCAGTAGTCAACTTCAAATAGCGAACACCGAAATCATGAAGGACCGATACAGGGTCATCGATTTCCTCAGGAAGATCGAACACCGGCGTTGAGCGGGAACAAATCTCCAGGCGCATATATTCTTCGAAGAGTTGCTCCTTGCTGTCGAAATAGGTGTAAAGCGTTCCCTTGGAGCCGGCGCCAGCCTTGGCGATGTCGCCCATCGACGTCCCAGCAAATCCCTTTTCCAGGAACAGCTTACCAGCCACGTTCAAAATGTGCGTCCGCTTATCGGTTCGCTGCGTCGTTACCATCTCGACCCCAAGTCAAAAAGTCATTCATACCCCATGTCGCCTGCGCGACAAGGCAATTACCATATGACCGAACCGTTCGGTAGGCAAGGCGCGAGGTTCACACTACCGATCCGCCGTGGCAGATCGGCGCGAGTCCGGATCACAAAGAGGAACGGTATGAAGCGTATTTCTGATCTGCCCCCACCGAGTGGCCCGATTGGAGTGTTATTGGATTAAGCTCATCGCCGCCATATTCGGATGGAGGTGGAGCGAAGTGGAACCGGGCGCCGGATATGGCGATGTCGCCGTTTCCAGTGACGGTGATTGGTAGCCCAGGTTGCTGTTAGGGCCAACGGTGTTGTAATGCCGCCGCCATGCTTTGATCAGCACCTTGGCCTCTGCGAGGCTGTAGAAAATCTCGCCGTCAAACAGTTCGTCGCGAAGCGACCCGTTGAAGCTTTCGTCATAGCCATTCTCCCATGGTGATCCCGGCGTGATGTAGAATGTCTTCACGCCGATCTGCTCCAGCCATTTCTGGACGACGGTTGCGATAAATTCCCTGCCATCATCGAACCGTAAATGTGCTGGCGGGCCGCGCGAGATGAACAGGTCAGCCAAAGCCGCCAGAACATCCTCGTGCTTGAGTTACCGTGCCACGATGAGCGCCAGGCATTCTCTGTTGGCCTCGTCGATAGTGGTCAGGATCCTGAATTTGCGGCCGTCATGCGTGCGCCCCTCGACGAAATCGTAGACCCACACATGGGCTGTCCAGCGCGCCCGCTACATGACGCTTGAAACCATGGTTCCCGTCAGCGACGATCCCATCGTCATGCACTCGGCTGTACCTGGCGCATGACCGGCTCATCCCGATGCCGAAATGGGCGGTGGCAAGGAAAACCTACACCACCCCGTGGGACACTATCAGGGGTTCAGACCAAACTTACGTCGTTTGCATGGCTCCGTCGCTTCACAAACTCCAGTTTCCCCGATTGGAAGGGATCTAGGACTTGCGGGCAATTATCTGCACTGTAGCTCCGCTGCCATTGTGAAATGCGCCCTCGTTCACGTCTCGTGTGACTTCTCGCCCAACGATAAGCTCCAATCCTGCCAATTCGTCGCGCAGTTCGGCCAAGCTCATCATCATAGCGGCATTGGGCGGCCCCCCGGTACCATGTTTCAATTGCGCCGGCGTATACGCTTCCAATATGAAAACGCCGTTCGGGCGCAGAGACTGAAAGATGTCTCGATGCACCTTTTTACGCAGGCTTGTCGGAAGATGGCAGAATATTGAAACAATCCCGTCCCAACGGTTAGGCTCCATTTTGTAGTCGGCCAAATCGGCGTGTGCGATACCAATCGTCACATTTTTCTCTACTGCGAGCCTCTTCGCCTTTTCCAAGCCTACTGCAGACGCGTCGAGAGCCGTAACCCTGTGACCGTGCTCCGCCAGGAAAACAGCATTCCTTCCTTCGCCTTCTCCCAGGCACAAAGCATCTCCTACCGGAAGCAATTCCATGCTTTCTCGCAGGAAGTCATTCGGTTCAGTACCGTAGGCAAAATCGTCGGTGCTATATCGTTTGTCCCACATTAATCTGCGCTCCTCCTACATATCGCGAGCGGCAATTCATCGCTTTTCGATCGGGATTTATTCGGATCAGGCAATCGCCAATACCTTGGCCAAGATGGAACGCGGCTTGTGATTAAACGAAGTGCGCTCGGTTATGAGGGACGCTGTAATCGACCTGCGGTCCGTACGGAACGATGCGAGAAGGGTTTATGGACTCGTGGCTCGCGTAATAGTGGCTCTTGATATGGTGGAAATTGACTGTCTTGGCGATGCCGGGCTGTTGATAGAGATCCCGAAGATATCCCGACAGGTTTGGATAATCCGCAATGCGTCGAATATTACATTTGAAGTGCCCAACATAGACCGAATCAAACCGCACCAGCGTTGTAAATAGCCGCCAATCAGCCTCGGTTATCACATCGCCGGTGAGATATCTCTGGGAAGAGAGCGTGTCTTCAAGCCAGTCGAGCGTATCAAAAAGCGGGACGACCGCCTCTTCGTAAGCATCCTGGGTCGTAGCAAAACCAGATTTGTAGACGCCGTTGTTGAGGGTGTCGTAAACCCGCTTGTTCAGCTCATCGATTTTTTGGCGAAGTATATTAGGGTAGTAGTCTCCCTTTGCTGCGCCAACAGCGTCGAATGCAGTATTGAACATTCGAATAATCTCTGAAGACTCATTCGAGACAATGGTTTGTTGCGCTTTATCCCACAGCACCGGAACCGTAACGCGGCCGGTGTAGGATGGGTTTGCCTTTATATAGATCTCGTAGAGAAAATTCGCCTCGCCCAGATTATCACCGACAAGACCGTCACTATCCCTTTCAAAAGTCCAGCCGTTCTCGCCCATAAACCAATGGACCACGGAAACACCTATCATGCCCTCCAACCCCTTGAGCGTACGCATGATCAAGGTGCGGTGAGCCCATGGACAGGCCAAGCTGACGTAAAGATGATAGCGCCCCGCTTCGGCCACGAAACCGCCTTCGCCGGTCCGACCAGGCTTGCCGTCCGCCGTTATCCAGTTGCGAAAAGCACTATCCTTGCGGACGAACCGCCCGCCAGTTGACTGGGTATCATACCATTGATCATGCCAGACACCATCGATCAGCAAGCCCATAAATCGATCCTCCAATTGTGACCGGGCCGCAAGCGAAATGCGACCCGGTCAAGCCGAGTGTCAGTCAGACAGTTTCTCGGCGGTCCTTGCGACGCGTGCTCCGAGATAGCGGGCACCGGCAAGTTCTTCCTCGTCCGGCTGACGGCTGCCATCTCCTCCGGCAATCGTTGTCGCGCCGTACGGCGCACCCCCTCGGACTTTGTCGTGACCCATCTGGCCGGCGAACCCGTAATCAAGTCCAACGATGGTCATGCCGAAATGCAGCATGTTGGTGATGAGCGAGAACAGGGTGGTTTCTTGTCCGCCATGTTGCGAAGCGGTCGAAGTGAACGCTGCACCGACCTTGCCGTTGAGCGCGCCACGTGCCCAAAGGCCGCCAGCCTGATCGAGGAATGCAGCCATTTGAGAGGATAGCCGGCCGAAGCGCGTGCCGGTGCCGATGACGATCGCATCGTAGTTCTCGAGATCGTCCACCGTTGCAACAGGGGCGGCTTGCTCAAGCTTAAAATGTGCGCCCCTTGCGACGTCTTCGGGCACCGTTTCGGGCACGCGCTTGATGTCGACGATGGCGCCCGCCTCGCGGGCACCCGCAGCGACAGCTTCGGCCATGTTTTCGATATGGCCGTAGGTCGAATAATAGAGAACAAGAACTTTAGGCATGGCGTAACTTCCTTTCGAAATGAGGGCTGGTCAGTTTACGAAGGCGTAGGAATCTCAATGAAATGCGCGGTGGGTGTTGCTCGCATCGAGCTGGGTTGAGGCCGCGTTCGGACCGACGTTTCGTGCGTACACGAACGGTGGCCTCAATAACGCGTTAGCTGTTGCGCTTCGTGGGATCGCCCAGGGCATAGGCGCCATCGCCGAGCATGGCCTGCACAACCAGGACAAGCGACCAGAAGACCGGAAATTCCCAACCGCCGCCCGGATTGGAAAAGAGCAAGCCATTGCCCGCATGTGGAATGATCGAACCAATCAGGATCGGCAACGCGGCAAGCGCCGCCCATCGTGTCATAAAGCCCAACACAAGCGCCAATCCGAGCACGACCTCACCAGCCATGACCGGATACGCAAGGATTCCGGGGAAACCGATGCTCTCAAAAAAGCCGACAGTGCCTGCCGGCGTAAATACGAATACCTTGATCAGCCCGTGAGCGAGGAGAAAGCCTCCACTCGCGACCCGCAGCAGGGCGATAGCCCGCGAAGCCGATTCAGATTGTGTCATGCTGAACCTCCAATGTCGTTGGCGACCTCCTACCTCTCATCGAACGGGCATGAAATTCTCAAATATTGACTAGCATCCATGCGTTTTCGTATAATTGGGGATGGACTGGGACGACCTCCGCACCTTTCTCGCTATTGCCCGCCACGGAACATTGTCCGGCGCTGCCCGAGCATTGGGCGTAACCCAGCCGACTATGGGGCGCAGGCTTGCCGCGATGGAAAGCCGCACCGGTGCTCGCCTGCTGCAACGGTTGCCTGGACGTTTTGCCCTGACTCCACTTGGTCAGAGCGTGCTCAGCAATGCTGAGCGGATCGAACTCGAAGTGCTGTCAGCCGAGAGAATGATTACGGGGCGAGACGTAGCCCTTGAGGGTGTGGTGCGGATGACGACGGTCGATACGTTGGCTGCTCAGCTTGTCGTGCCCGCCTTGGCGGCCTTGCAGGAAAGGCACCCGGGGATAATCGTTGAGCTTGTACCCGATACGCGATCACTCAGCCTTTCCAAACGGGAAGCTGACATAGCATTACGCCTATCGCGCTTCGAAGGGCATGAAGTGGTCGCAAGGAAAGTCGGTTCGCTCGCGCTGGGTCTCTATGCGAGCCCAAAATGGCTAGAAGCCGAAGCGCTTGTCGAAGCACGCGTGATCACAGTGCTCGACGATCAAGCCCACCTTCCCGAAGCAAAGTGGCTGCACGCCCAGTTTCCCAACGCCGAGGTAGCATTGCGTTCCAATAGCCGAGACGTTCAAGTCTGGGCTGCAAAGTCTGGAATTGGTATAGCCGCCTTCGCCTGCTACTATGCTGAGGAAGAACCTGGCCTTGTCCGCTTGAAGCAGGATGTACCGAACCTAACTCGTGACATCTGGCTGGGCGTACACAGCGACATGCGTGACATGCCCCGCATTCGAGCGGTCATGGACGCGGTAATTAAGACGCTGCGCGACAGGAAAGGGGTACTTGTTCCCGTCCATTAAATTGATCGGAGGCTGATCTGCTCGGCCGCGAAATGTCATCTCTTCGCCGTGGCATCTCTACTCCATTTCAACTGCCCATGCGCTCATCGATGAACATCGTCGTTGGTGTTGCCCCCGTTTAGACGGACACCATCAAGCAGTATGTCAACCGCCGACCGGACGATGGTATCTGCCTCTTTCTTGCAGGGCGGTTCACGCAAGCCGAGCACCACCTGAAGGTGGAGGTTGCTCCGCAGCATGCCTACAAAATGGTTGGCCGCCATTTGGCAATCATCGATATCGATCTCGCCTCGAGAGCGAGCTTCTTCCAAGACTTCTGCAAGGCGAGTTGCCGAGCGTTCAGGGCCTTTTTGGTAAAAGGCACTTGCCAGGTCGGGAAAGCGAGAAGTTGCGGTAACAATCGTACGATAGACGCCGACCAAATTTTTGGACATATAGATCGATAATAGACGCCGGCCAAATTCCAGAAGTGTATCCTCGATATTCCGACCAACCATTTCTTCAACCGCCAATGCGGTAAGCGCCTCGTCTGCGCTCTCCGTTACTAGCGCAGTGAACAGCCCTTCCTTATTCCCAAATTCATTGTAGATGCTGCGCTTTGATCCACCTATGCGCTCAATGATTGCGTCGATACTCGTCGCTTCATAGCCATGCTCAAAGAAGGCTTCTGCGGCAGCCTTTAAGATGGTGGCCCGACGTTCCTCTGAGGATGGTCTCTTCATTGTTAAGCAGTCTGTCTACCCATGGAATTCGGTAAGGTCGCGTCCGTCAAGGTGGTGTAATTTCGGCTGTGGCCGTGGGCCATCGTCAGGCGGCTTTGGCGGTGATGTGTAGGGGCTGATTTTCCTCCTCGATCATGGGTTGGTTGAGTTCGGCCATGCCTTCGATCTGCATGTATCGGTGCTGGAGCTGCCACTCGTCGTTCTGCTCCATCAGCACAGCCCCGACGAGGCGGATGATGCTGTCTTCGTTCGGGAAGATTCCGACGACGTCGGCGCGGCGCTTGACCTCCTTGTTGAGCCGCTCGAGCGGATTGGTTGAGTGTAACTTCGTGCGGTGCTGGGTGGGGAAGCCGGTGTAGGCGAGCACGTCGGTTTCGGCCTCGTCCATGCAGGCGCCGAGCTTGGGCCAACGGGTGCGCAACTGGTCGGCGACCTGTCGCCAGACCTGCGTTGCGCTTTTCTGATCGGGCTGCAGGAAGACCTGGCGGATCGCGGCGGCGACGACAGTGTTCTGGCCCTTGGGCACATAGGACAGGGCATTGCGCATGAAGTGCACCCGGCAGCGCTGCCAGGTGGCGCCCATGACGCGGGTGATCGCGCCCTTGAGGCCCTCGTGAGCATCGGAGATGACCAGCTTCACGCCGGTAAGACCGCGCCGAACAAGGTCCTTCAGGAAGTCGGACCAGAAGACCTCCGCTTCCGAGGGGCCGATATGCAGGCCGACGATCTCGCGCCGGCCCTCGGTGTTGACGGCCATGGCGATTATTGCGGCAACGCTGATGATCCGCCCGCCTTCGCGTACCTTGAGATAGGTGGCATCGAGCCAGAGATACGGCCATTCGCCGGTGAGCGGGCGTTTCAGAAAGGCATGGACGCGCTCGTCAATGTCCTTGCAAAGCTTGGAGACGGTGGACTTGGAGATGCCGGTCATGCCCATGGCCTGGACGAGTTCATCGACCCGCCGGGTGCTGACCCCGCCGATCCACGCTTCCTGGATCACCGCAACCAGCGCTTTCTCGACCATCTTGCGGGGCTCAAGGAAGCCCGGAAAATAGGACCCAGCACGCAGCTTGGGGATTTTCAGGTTCAGCGTGCCTACCCGGGTATCCAGCGAACGGTCGCGATAGCCGTTGCGCCAGGTCGCGCGCTCGCTGCTGCGTTCGTGGCGACCCGCGCCGATCAGGCCATCAACGTCGGCCTCCATGATCAGCTGCAGCACGTTCTCGGCGATGGTGCGCAAAAAATCCGGTTGGCCGCCCTTTGCAGCCAGCTCTTCGATCAGTAATCTGTCCTCGGTCATCGGGAACTCCTCTTCGTCACGGTTGAAGTGTGCAAACTCCACCATAACGATGAACCCGGTGGCCACCAGCGACGCCGCATTCCGGGGTGGGGCATGCCCCACCCCGGAATACACCATCGCCTACACCGGAAATTACACCACGAGCGCGGACGCTAACATTCGGTAAGGCAAGGTACCATACCAATCTAGTCCAACGAACCTTGCCTAGCCTATGGAGTGAAATAAGTGTCCGGCATGTTCCGGCGTCTCGTCATAGATTTTCTTCGGCGGCCATTCCCATGATGTTATAGCCGCCATCCACATAGATGACCTCACCGGTTATGCCGGCGCTAAGATCAGACAGCATAAAGAGAGCCGCGCTGCCGACTTCGTCTAATGTGGCATTGCGGCGGAGCGGTGCGTTACTCGCAGCTTCCATATGAACTTTTCGAACGTTGCGGATGCCAGAGGCAGCCAATGTCCTCATTGGACCTGGAGAAAGAGCGTTTACGCGAATTCCCTCAGAACCGAGGTCGAAGGCGAGATAGCGCATGCTTGCTTCAAGGGCGGCTTTGGCCACACCCATGACATTGTAATTTGGAATGACTCGCTCTGAACCAAGATATGTCAAGGTGAGCAAGGATGCTCCGGGCCTCATCAGGGGACGCGCCCGCTTCGCCAAATCCGTGAACGAAAAGCAGGAAATTTCCATGGTATTCAAAAAGTTGTTTCGGCTGGTGTTGAGATAGCGCCCCTGCAATTCAGTTCGGTCAGAATGGGCGATTGCATGTAGCAGAAAATCGAGGTGCCCCCATTTCATCTCTATTGCCTCAAATAGTGCATCCAAGCTGCTTGCGTCTTGTACGTTAGCCGGCAGCACAAGCGGGGCTGCGACGCGTTCTGCCAACGGTGCAACACGACTCTGGAAAACATTGCTCTGGTAGGTGAAGGCCATTTCGGCACCATGAGCATGCAACGCTTGGGCAGCGGCCCACGCGATTGAACTCTGGTTGGCTACTCCCATCACTAAGCCGCGTTTGCCCTCCATCAACCCAGCCGCCATCATTTCTCCGTTGCCCATTCCTCGTATCTTCAGTTTGTTAGAACGCCTCTTGACGGATACGGTACGTCACCTTATCCGTCAAGGGAAGTGGTAACGCCTCGTACCCCTTCTGCTTGCGCGGCGGGGCGTTGCGATCATCCGGGCAAACAAGTCAGCCACAAGCATGTGTGAATTGCGTTGAGGGTAGTGGTAGAGAAATGAACGGACGGATCACGAATTCGTACAATCAACGGCGACTATGCACTTCTGGCTCGCTGCTATTTGCGGCCTTGCTCTCTGGTTGCACCGTAGGCCCAGATTTTGTTCGACCGACCAGTGGGCTCGAACAGGCAACGTTGATTCCCAGAGTCAGCTATCCCGACGGGACTCAGATCAAAGCGGCCGACGTTCCATCGAATTGGTGGCTGCTTTTCGACGATCCGGTACTCGCGGAACTGGAAGCCCACGCGCAGACTTCCAGCCTTACTCTGCAGATGGCTTCGATGCGGATTCAAGAGGCCCAGGCCCAGTTAGGAATCGTCAGCTCTCAACTATGGCCGGTTATCGGTACTGGCGGCAATTATTCTCGGCAGGCATTAAGTGAGAATGGAAGACTCGCAGCGTTGGGTGCGCCGACAGAGCCGAGTAATTATTGGCAGCTTGGTTTCAATGCGAGTTGGGAGATCGATCTATGGGGAAGAGCGCGGCGGGCCAATGAAAGCGCAGCGGCATCTTTGGAAGCCGCGACGTTTGAGCGAGAAGCGGTCCGTGTATCACTGACCGCCGAAGTCGCACGCGCATATCTATTGCTCCGTCAGACACAGGCACAGATCGGAATTGCGGAGAGTAATCAAGAGATAGCCACCAGAGTAGAGGCCCTCACGGAAAGTCGACAGCGCAACGGAGTGGCTACTCGCTTTGACGTCGCAACCGCTCGGAGCCAAGTCGCGATCATAGACGCAATGCTTCCTGAACTGCTTCAACGTCGCAATGCATTGATGAACACATTGGCGTTGTTGTTGGGTGAAGCGCCTCGTGCGCTCGATACGGCGCTTCAAGAAGCCTTGCCTCTGCCGTCGCTTCCCGAAGCCGTCCCTGTCGGGCTGCCTTCGGAACTTGCGCGTCGCAGGCCTGATATTCAGCGTGCGGAAGCGCAATTGCATGCGGCGACGGCCGCGATCGGTGTGGCGAAAGCGGACTTCTATCCTCGCATAAGCCTGACCGGAGCGTTGGGGACGGAGTCCTTCGAAGCGTCCGATTTGCTTGACTGGGACTCTCGCGCCTTTTCCGTCGGCCCGACTGTTTATCTACCAATATTTCAGGGGGGACGACTAACTCAGCGCCTAGCATTGACCGAGGCGCGTCAGAAGACGGCAGCCATCTCTTACAGACAGACTGTGCTTAGCGCTTGGCATGAAGTCGACAACGCCTTGGATGCATGGGTTTCGCAGCAACGTCAGCACGCTGACCTGCTCATCGCATATGATCAGAGCCGCCAAGCTCTGCGCGCGGCTGAACGAGGTTACGAGGAAGGTTCGGCGGACTATTTGACGGTGCTGATCGCACAACGCAACGTTCTCACCAGCCAGACACGCCTCAATTCGAGTTCAACCAACGTCGCTCTCGCACTTGTCAATCTTTACAAGTCATTGGGCGGAGGGTGGGTCCCTGGAGAATTGGCACCCTTATCTGCGAGTGCTGATGACACACATCTTTCGGCGCAAGGAGAGATTGCGGGGGAAAGGCCATGAGCAGCATTGCGGACAGCCCCGCTTCCGTAGCGCCGCCTGCGCCCCCGACGGCAAAGCCCAATCCGCGCGTCATTGGCGCGCTCGTTGGGATTCTCCTGGCAGCAATGATTTCGGGGCTCAACAATCGCGTCGGCGCACTGGCTCTGGCCGATGTGCGCGGCCTGCTCGGCGTCGACTCCGATGAAGGGTCCTGGATCGATACCGCTTACGCTGCCGGCGAACTCGTCATAATGCCTTTTGCAGCCTGGTTTGCGATCACGCTTTCAGTGCGGCGTTTCCAATTGTGGTTCCTGGGAACGTCAGCTGCACTCGCAGCGATCTTGCCTTTCGTTCACAATCTCAATCTCCTGGTGGGCCTGCGGTTTGTTCAAGGCGTCGCCGCTGGCGGGCTAATTCCCATCCTGATGATGGCAGCGCTGAAGTTCCTGCCACCGGCTATTCGCCTTCACGGTTTGGCGCTCTACGCTCTGACCGCCACTTTTGCGCCCAATCTCTCGATCTGGCTTGCCGGGCAGTGGACGGACGCATTGTCCGATTGGCGCTGGATATATTGGCAGTTCATTCCTGCTGCCCTTCTCGCCGGGTTTCTCATGGAGCGCGGCCTGCCACGAGAGCCTATACAATCGGAACGGTTTCAGCAAGGAAACTGGCGTGGCATGGCGTTCGGGATTCCGGCACTTGTTCTTATTGCTGTAGCGCTTACTCAGGGCGTCCGCCTGGACTGGTTCAATTCACCACTCATCACACAGTCGCTCATTGTCGGCATCGGACTTTTGGCCATCTATCTGATAACGGAGTGGTTTCACCCCACGCCTTTCGTCAGGCTTCATCTGCTAGGTCGGCGCAACCTCGGATTTGGCTTTCTGCTTTTTACCAGTATTCTGATCGTATTGCTGTCCGGGGTTCTACTTCCAGCGCTCTATCTCGGCGCTATTCAGGATTATCGTCCGCTGCAGACCGCTCCCGTAGGCCTGATCGTTGCTTTGCCACAACTGGTACTGGGTTTTTTTGTTGCAGCGATATTGTACCAAAAATGGGTTGACGCGCGTGTAGTCTTCGTTCTCGGCCTTTTCACGATCGCACTGGCCTGTTTAGAGGCATCGCAATTGACCTCTGATTGGAACTGGAGACAGTTCGTTCTTCCACAGGCACTCCAGGCTATCGGTCAGCCCTTGGTTGTCGTGTCAACCCTGTTCTTGATTACGAGTGTGGTGAGACCAGACGAGGGGCCCTCCGTCTCCGGCATGATCAACACACTCCGGGTCTTCGGTACGTTGATCGGTAGCGCCCTCATCCAGCAGCTTGTCACAGTGCGTGGTCGTTTCCACACTGAAATGCTTTTGGATCATGCGGCTTTCATTGGCAATTCGCTGCCTCAGCAACCCGACCCTTCATCACTCATGGGCATCATCGGTTCGCAAGGCTTAGTGTTGGCGACCGCCGATGCGTACCGCGTACTCGGCGTATTGGCCGTCCTACTGATCCCCATTGTCTTTTTACTAAACTACATTCCCGCGCCCGACCTGAAGAGGGCCGCAGATCAATCTTCGTCTTCGCAAGGGTGAGATAAAAATGGCGCGAAAGCCAATCAAAATCGCTGTCGCTTTTCTGCTGGCTGTAGCAGCTATCGGCGTGTTCCTGTTACTCAACCGTCCGGAATCCAGTTCATCAACTCAGTCCACGAACGATGCCTATGTTCAGGCAGATTTTACGGTCGTCGCACCGCAAATATCGGGCGTCGTAGCCAAGGTATTGGTTGACGACAATCAGCGGGTCGAAGCGGGTGATTTGCTGGCGATGATTGATGATCGTGATTTTGTTGTTGCCCTGGAGGCTGCCAGAGCAAGAGTGGCTGCTGCGCAGGCGGATATTGATAAACTGGAATCGAGCTTGGGGTTGCAGCAAAGCGTTATTCGCCAAGCGCAGGCGGCGTTGGTAGCTGACAATGCGGCGCTCACTCTCGCTAGGGCCAACGCCGAGCGTTATCGTAACTTGGCGGCAGATGGTTCCGGTACGCAGCAAGCAAAACAGCAAGCTGAAGCGGAGCTAAGCATCAAGCATGCAGGCCGGGATAGGAGCCAGGCCGGGCTGTTGGCCGCGCGGCAGCAAGTGAGCCTTCTTGAGGCAGATATCCAACGTGCCCGAGCAGAACTGGCTCAGGCACAAGCCGCAAAGTCGACTGCTGAACTGCAGCTTTCTTACACAAAGATCGTTGCGCCTATCGGTGGGACGGTCGGTCAGAAAGCAATCCGCGTGGGAGCATTCGTCAATGCAGGAAAACCTCTTCTGGCGATCATTCCGCTGCAGGACGTCTACATCGCTGCCAACTTTCGGGAAACGCAGTTGGCGCGTGTGCGGGTCGGGCAGACGGTGAAAATCAGGGTCGATGCCTTTCCTGGAGAAGTATTGAACGGCACGGTCGAAAGCTTGGGACCGGCGAGTGGGGTGAGTTATTCACCGGTCCCGCCGCACAACGCCACGGGTAATTTTACCAAGATCGTGCAGCGTCTGCCTGTGAGAATCCGTTTAACTCCCGACCAGCCTTTAGCCTCCAGCTTGCGTGTCGGCATGTCGGTTCAGCCGGAGATTGATGTGACGAGCGCGCAATCGCAATCCACTGCTCGAAGCGAATCCGCCCGTCGCTCACACTCAACGAGACGGTGAAGCCGCGCCTAATGCGAGCCGCATAGCAATGCACTGTGGGCATCCGTTGTACCGCTCGGTCTCGCGAGGCCGACATTCGACCGAGACCGATTTCTGTGTTGGCCGAGACAAGAGCTGTTCGCACTGGCGAAGCGCTGGCTCGCAGTCCATAGTTCGTAAACCATGGTACTATCAAAAGGACACGATGAAATCGCGGTAGCGGGACACGCGCGAAATCGCAGAGACTTGCGCCACATAAAAAGGCGCCAGGCCATAATCGACATCGCCCGAAAGCAATTTCTGGCCTCGGGTTATTCGGCGACGTCGATGTCGCTAATCGCTGAAAACCTGGGCGGCTCGAAAGGGACGCTGTGGCGTTATTTTCCTTCCAAGGAAGCTCTCTTCAAGGCTGTGATCGAGCATGAAGCCGCGAAATTCCGACGCGAACTCATCGTGGATCTTGACCTGGCAGACGATCTCCAACCTAGCTTGCTCAGGTTCTGCCGGAGGCTGATCCAACTCATCGTTTCGCCCGACGCCTTGGCGTTACGCCGCGTTGTGACAGCAGAGGCCGTGCGCTTCCCCGACGTCGGCTGCTTCTTTTACTCGAAGGCGCCCGCACGCCTCCACAGTGCTTTGGCCGAAGCGCTGAAGGCGGGCATGACCAAAGGCCTCCTCCGGGAGGCCGATCCCCTCGAGGCGGCAGAAGTGCTCGCCGCGCTTTGCCACTCGCGATGCTACCGTCGCGCCGCTTTCGCGCTAACATCCTCGGTGAGTTTGAATGAGATTGATGCGGACGCCGCACTGGCCGTCGATATATTTCTGCGATCCTATCAGCGGCAAAGCGGCTTATGAATCGGGACTCTGCCCTATTGGAACGTGCGAAAACAACTGTGCTCGGTAACCTTCCATCGGGAAACACGAAGCCTGATTTTTCGTTGTGACGGCATGACTGATTCCGCCGAACACCGCGCTGAGACGACGCACACAAAACTCGAGCATAGCGCGCGAGTGATGAAAGCGAGCGCGGTTGAACAGGTTGATAGCGCCGATCACCGTACAGAACTGGCCGCTGATAGAACAGTGCTCGCGGCCGAGCGGACTTACGCGGCTTGGATGCGTACAGGCCTTGCCGCACTTGCGTCCGGGATCGGCGCACGCGCCCTGCTCGATGGTGTAGTCGCAGACTGGTTGATCGTCTCGACCGGTTGCCTGATCGTTCTATTCGGCGGATTTTGCTTCGTCACCGCGGTATGGAGAGAGCTGTTGCCAGACATTCGGCCTCCTCCGGCGATGCGGCGCCTGCCCGCATGGCTCTTCATTTCCGTGAACGGTTTCCTCGTGCTGGTTTCCATCGCCGCTTTTGTCGGGCTTCTGACCATCGACTAAGCTTGCACATTGCCGCTGTCATGTGCCGTAGACATGACTCGATTATGAGCCTCAAAGCTCCCGTTGGCGAGTCGAAACGAACGGCAGTGTGCAGGATCCAACTCACACATGGCGCGCGCTGAAACTAGGGCTGTGTAAAATATTTCGACCGTCCCCGAGTTCGAAAAGCGCTCGATCGCCAAGTTGGGACTGTCAATCAACCCGAGCAATTCATGCTCGTCAGAAGACAAGTAATGTCTTCGCCCCTCAAGGATCGACCTTCCAAGACAGGCTTCAAAGCTGGAAAACAATGCATCGAAAACAGGCGCAAGCATTTCGCCGCAATAGGGTGCCAAAACTTGGACTAGTCGCGGAAGGACAGCCAACTTCTCGCACCGCGCGGAGCACCACCAGCGCACTGCATATATGATAAGATCAGGGGGGTGTTCGGCCAGGCACGGAGCCGGACCAGCTCGCAGCTCCATTTTGGCATCCTCTCCGCGCCGCTTTTATCATGCTTGTATCTCTGACGGCGTCTAAGCTGGCATGCTCCAGTGTTTGCGACTCGAAGGGTGCATGCATCCACACATTCCGATTATTTCGGTTCGGCGCCACCAAGCATGGCTTCGGCCGCAGAACTGATGTCTTTGAGGTAGTCTTGGAACGCGTTGAGCCGCGCTCGAATGAATTCCGACTGAAGCTGCGTCGCTTCCTTGAGGTCGTGCGTTTTCGTCATTCGCATCAGGTGTTCTGCAGTTTCGGCGGCGGCTGCCTGGGAAAAAGCGAGGGTTTTGGTGGTCGTTTCGACGGCGAGCTTGCTGGCTTGAATACTTTTTTCGCCGGCAGCATTCAGTGACGAGCGACCCGTCTGCATCGCCATGTCGACAAATTTGTGCATCCTCTCAAAGTTCGCGTCAGCCTCTCGCTCAAAGCCCGCTTCGGTTCTTTTCACTGCATCTTGTTCCATGATTGCGTTCGCCTTTGTTCTGACAGAAGGTGCCATAAGCTCTCCAGGAAGGCGAGTCAACCGAACCGTTCGGTTATCTTAGGCGTCGTCGTTGGCCGTTTGGTTTGCCACTGACCAATCGCAAAAACTGGGGATGCCGGACGTGGGCGTAAAGAAAATGTATTATGTTGGTTTCGCCGCGCTGGCACTCATCTCGGCTCCAGCAAACGCCCAGAATCCTCTCGAGGTCGTCGTGGTGCGTGTCGGAGACCGGTTGGTTGACGGAACCGCGATTGTGGAGATCAGGATACTCAATGCAGGCGATCAGACGCAGAACGTCGATTTGCCCCAACGCATTTCCGCTCAATTGGTGATGCGCGATGACAATCGCAGAGTCTGGCTCGACCGCGCCGCGCAGACGCCGGCTTCGATTTCGATTGCTGCGCGCGGCTTCGCTTCAGCCCGATACTGCGTAGATCTGCCACAAATCGCCGACACCGCGATTCTTTCGGTTCCCGCCTGGAGCAATCAACACGTCGCCATCGTCGCCAACACCCGCAACCCATCCCATAGGGCTAACATTAAAGGCATTGCCGAAGACATGGCGACAGCGACTTCCGTTGCGCCAACGCCCATACCGCCGACGCCGCCACCGACAGACCGCGGGATAGGTAATGCGTTCCTCAGCAATCTCTCAGCATATGAGCCCATTTATGCTGTCTACGGTCCCGGTACAAATACCGATGCACGCATCCAGCTTAGCTTCAAATATCAGCTCTTTGGGAGCCATGCGCGCCAGGACGGCGCATCGTCCTTGGCCGATGGCCTCTACTTCGCTTACACCCAACGCATGTTCTGGGATCTGGAGGCGGAATCCTCACCGTTCCGCAATATCGACTACCAGCCTGAGCTTTTCTATCTCTCGCCAGCTATGACAGTCTCGCAAAAGGCGACGGCCAGTGGCCAGGTTGGCATTCGCCACGAGTCGAATGGCAAGGCTGGACCGGACTCGCGCAGCGTGAACGGAATTTACGTCTCTCCGATGGGCGCATTCTCATTGGGCGGGGATGCGAGGCTAATCGTAGCGCCCCGCTTCTGGCTTTATGTCGGAGACCGCTCCGACAATCCTGATATACGCCGGTATCGCGGCAATACAGGATTGGTTGTTCAGATCGGCAGAGACAATGGGCTTCGGCTCACCACATCGTCACGATTCAATTTCTCGAGCGGCAAAGCGTCGCTGGGCGCTGATTTGTCTTACCCGATGACCCGGCTCCTGGGGGGCGGCCCCGATTTCTATCTCTTCGCACAGAGCTTCGTTGGCTATGGCGAAAACCTGCTGGATTACAACAAGAGCACCACGCGTCTGCGGATCGGGGTGGCGCTAGTACGGTAGGCGCAGAAACACTCCGTATCGTACAAGCTGGAGAAAATCAGCGCTCACCTTACTCAATCGAGCGCGCGAGCATCGAGAATTTTCCGCTAATCTGATCACTCGTAGTCACGGACGAGTCCACTGACCGCCACGGACGAAAAGCGTCCTATGGCTCGCAGGATCGAGCCTGGGGCCATCCAGGACAGGTCTCGAGGGCCGAGACGAACACTACGCCAAAAGGCGCGGCTCACAGCCATCGCATTTCACCTAGCAAGTCGAGCGATCATTTCTTCCGGTCGGGGATCGCGGACGACGTGGGCCGCGCAGCCTTGTGCTTTCGCGCGCTATAGGAAAGCGACAGCTTCTCCCGTCCACGCTTGACCTCGGCGGTCACTTGCTCGTCCCGCTCGTCCGGGCGATCGCGATCATCTGCAGCCATGAGTGATTGCACTCCTGATTGGGACTGATTCGGGCCTACTAGGCAGAGCAGCGCAGCAAGTCAACCGAACGGTTCGGTTGACTTGCTGCGCGGTATCGACCTATTGTCTCGCGTGCGCGCCATAACGGGATTGTCGCAGGGACGAGTCACAGGAGCATCGCCTAATGAACATCGATGAGGTTAAGGAACGCGCATTCGCGATGCCGGTTTGCAACCCTGCCTATCCGCGACCGCCATACCGCTTCTACAATCGCGAATATATCGTGATCAAATACCGCACCGATCCCGATGCGCTGCGCGAAGTAGTCCCCGAACCCCTCGAAATCGTCGAACCAGTCGTGAATTACGAATTCATCAGGATGCCCGATTCAACGGGCTTTGGCGATTACACCGAAACCGGCCAGGTCATTCCCGTGCGCTTCAACGGCGTCGCGGGCGGCTTTGTCCATTCCATGTATCTGGATGACGACGCGCCGATCGCCGGCGGCCGCGAGATCTGGGGTTTTCCCAAGAAGCTGGCCAAGCCTTCGATCGCCCACGAATCGGACGTGATCGTCGGCAAGCTCCACTACGGCAGCGCGCTCTGCGCGCTCGGCTCAATGGGCTACAAGCACGTCATCCTCGACCACGAACCCGTTCTGGCGGCCATGCAGCAGCCTAATTTCATGCTCAAGGTGGTGCCTCATGTCGACTGCACACCGCGCATCTGCGAGCTGGTGCGCTATTATCTCGAGGATATCGAACTCAAAGGCGCATGGAGCGGTCCTGCCGCGCTTGACCTCTATCCGCACGCGCTTGCCGACGTCGCGCGGTTGCCAGTGCGCGAGGTGATCTCGGCAACGCATTTCATCGCCGATCTCACGCTTGGCCTGGGTGAGGTCGTCCATGACTATCTGGCCGATCAGCAGCAGGCATGAGCGGGAACCCGTGGAACGGCCGTCCACGCAGCAGATGCGCGTGCCAGTGGCCAGTGTGTAGTGATGTCCCCAGCGGAGCGCAGTCTCATGGCGCCTGAGGCTTTCGACTTCTTGCTGCTCGGCGGCGGACTGGCGAGCGCGACCGCTGCGGAAACCCTGCGGCGAGAAGGCGCGGTCGGCACGATCGGCATTCTCTCAGCGGAGGAATTTCCCCCCTATCACCGGCCGCGTCTTTCCAAGCAATATCTTGTCGGCACGTCGAGCGATATCGATATTCTCGTCCACCCAGTCGACTACTACCGCCAGCACAACATCAAGCTCATCCTCGGCATGGATGTCGTGGGAGTCGATCCTTCCGCGAAGACAGTTCGGACGAGCGACGGCAGCGAAATCGAATATGGCAAGCTGCTTATCGCCACCGGCGCCGCCCCGCGCCGCCTTGGGGTGCCGGGCGCCGATAAGGCGGGTGTCTGCTATCTGCGCCGCAAGTCCGAATGCGATGCCGTGCGTGAAATGGCAAAGCCCGGCCGCAAAGCCGTCATCCTGGGGACCAGTTTCCTTGGCATGGAAATCGCGCTCTCGCTCCTTGAACTCGGGCTTGAGGTGACAATGCTCGATGTCGGTGAGCGTGTGCTGCCGCATGTAGAGTCCGAACCAATCTCCGCCTTTTTCCAGCGCCACGCCGAAAGCAAGGGCGCCACGGTCGTGCTCGGCGACACGGTGAGCGAAGTGCTCGGCGACGATCATGTGACCGGCGTTCGCACGGTCGGAGGCAAAGAGCTGGCCTGCGACATGGTGCTTGTCAGCATCGGCGTCGAGCCGGCCACGCATTTTCTCGATGATAGCGGGATAGTGCTCGACGACGGGTTCGTTGCGGTCGACGACAGGCTGCGGTCGAATGTGCCGGATGTCTTCGCGGCGGGCGACGTCACGCGCTTTTACGATCCCGTGTTCAGGTGCCGACGGCATATCGAGCATTGGGATAACGCCGTTCGGCAGGGTCGCCTCGCCGCCCGCAACATGCTCGGGCAACGCCGCCGATACGACGAGGTGTCCTATTTCTTTTGCGAGATGGGCGAACTCGGCTTCGACATGCTGGGAATTCCGGAAGGTGCATCGGAATGGGTCAGTCGCGGCAAGCTGGAAGACGGGTCGTACACGCTATTCTATCTCCGCGACGAAGTTCCGCGCGCGATTTTCTCGATGGGGCGGCCACCAGGCGAAATCCGGGTCGCAGAAGGACTGATCCGGTATCGCGTGAACATCGAGCGCTATAAAGAGCGGCTTGGCGACCCCGCCTATCTACTCGACAAGATTCCGATGCAGAACGTCTTGATCCTTCAGGGTGGCGGCGCGCTCGGTGCCTTTGAATGCGGTGTCATCCGAGCGCTCGAAGAAGAGAACGTCTATCCCGATATCGTCGCGGGAGTGTCGATCGGCGCGTTGAACGGCGCAATCTTGGCGGGCAATCCACGCCATGCTTCCAAAGCGCTCCACGCCTTTTGGAATGATCTAACGGTGGTAGCGCCGCCACTACCATTTGAGGAGATGCGGCGCGCGGCTGTGGCCGCCCAAATTCTCACCTTTGGTATTCCCAAATTCTTCAAACCCATCTGGATGCCTCCATTTGATCTGCTGGCACCCTGGACGGGCTATTATGACACCTCTCCGATGCGAAAGCTGATCGCGGACTATGTCGATTTCCCGAGCCTGAAAAACAGTCCCGTGCGGCTGCTGGTGGGTGCAGTTAACGTGACCACGGCGCAGATGGAGGTCTTCGACAGCTATGTCGATGATATCACGCCCGATCATATTCTTGCGAGCGGGAGCCTGCCTCCCGGCTTCTCCTGGACGATGGTCAACGGTACGCCCTACTGGGACGGCGGCATCGTCAGCAATTCGCCGCTCGATCTGGTACTCGACCGCTGCGGCCCGGATGGAAAGCAGGTCTACATCGTCGATCTGTTCGAAGGAGAGGCGCCGCTTCCCGGCAACATGATCGAAGTGCTCGCACGCCGTGATGAGGTGCTCTACTCAGAACGCGTTCGCAGCGACCTGCGCACGCGCGAGATGATGGATGCCTATCGCAGTATGATCAATGTCATCGTGTCGGGAATAGGTCCGGTCGATCGCGCCAAGATCATGCGCCATCCGCGCTACATCCAGTTGATGGGCGATGGCTTTGCCAATGAAATCACCCGGTTCCAGCGTCCGCGCAGACCCGGCGAGGCGTCCTCGCGAGACTATGATTTTTCCGATGAATCGATCCGCTACCTGCAGGACGAAGGCTATGCCCTGGTGAAGCGGACGCTCGCGCAGACGAGCAAGGCGGGCGTCACGGCGACGCCCAAGGCCAGCGCGGCGCTCGAACAGATCAAGGATGCGGAAGCGGCCGCAGGCACATCGTCGCCGGGCAAGACCCATTCGGGGGCCGATGCGCTCCTCCAGGGGCTGGCGCAGGCGGATGCTCAAGCTGCGGTCGCTCGGACTCCCCCGCGCAAAAAACCAAGCAGGAAGGCAACATCATGATGCTATCAGACAAGGTCGCCGTCATTACCGGTGCGGCAAGCGGGATCGGCAACGATATCGCCCTCGAATTCGTTCGCAACGGCGCGAAGGTGGTGATCGCCGACCTGCAGCTTGCCAGAGCACAGGCGGCAGCCGAAGCGCTCGATTCGAGCGGTGAGGCCGCAATGGCGGTCGAAATGGATGTTGCCAACGAGGATCAAGTGGAGGCGGGGATCGCCAAAGTCGTCGAGCGTTTCGGCCGCATCGACATCCTCGTGTCCAACGCCGGCATCCAGATCGTGGCGCCGCTCGACGAGTTCAAGTTCGCGGACTGGAAGCGCCTGCTGGCGATCCACCTCGACGGGGCGTTCCTGACGACCCGGGCATGCCTCAAACACATGTACGCGCAAGGCGGCGGCAGCGTGATCTACATGGGCTCGGTCCACTCGAAGGAAGCCTCGGTGCTCAAGGCGCCCTATGTTACCGCTAAGCATGGGCTGATCGGCCTCGCCAAGGTGGTCGCCAAGGAAGGCGCGGCCCATGGTGTGCGCGCCAATGTGATCTGCCCCGGCTTCGTTCGCACGCCCCTGGTCGAAAAGCAGATACCCGAGCAGGCGCAGGAACTCGGGATCAGCGAAGAAGACGTCATCAAGAAGGTGATGTTGAAGGAGACCGTCGACGGGGAATTCACGACCGTCGACGATGTCGCTCGCACGGCGGTGTTTCTCGCCGGCTTTCCCACTAATGCGCTCACTGGCCAGTCGATCGTCGTCAGCCATGGCTGGTTCATGCAATAAGCCGGCCGGGTCTTTGAAGGCCCCGGCGTACTGTCAAGAAAACGAGCGCGGAAGTCGCGTCACGCCAGCCATTCAATCCTACCGCGATGCCGAGCACGTGTGATTAAGCGCTACAGATTCAGACGACCTGTGGCCCGATCGTGCAGATTTCGCGCATTCGTTCGACTAGCGGCATTTGATCATCCCGTCGCGAAATCATGAACACGGTGATGCGCGGATCTTCTTCAAGAGGGATCAGCCGGATTGCGCCCTGATCGGCGAGTGTGCCGCGCAGATCCGGTACGAGCGCGACGGCATAACCCGCCGCCGCCATGGCGATGGCGATCGGCATGCTTGCCACTTGCTGGCGGATAAACGGTTGGAAGCCCGCCACATCGCAAATCTGGCAAAGACGTTCATAGGAAGCCGAATAACCGTGCCGGCTGAGCGCGACAAAAGGAAGGCCCTCGAGATCCCGGGCCGCGATCTGCGAGCGCTCAGCCAGCGGATGGTCGCAAGAAACGCAAAGCAAGAGATGTTCTTCCAGCGTGGGTCTGACGTCGAGACGGTCCGCGTCTGTGATTTCCGCATGATCGAGGGCGAGGTCGACAAAACCGACGTCCAATTCGCCGCGCAGGACTGCCATATACTGTTGATCAGATGGCATGCGTTCCAGGATCAAATCGGCTGACGGCACGTCACTACAGAAACGCTTCAAATAGGCTCCGAGCTTGAGCAGCATGACCGAGCTCATATAGCCCACCGAGAGGGTGCCAGCAGACCCGCGATCCGCCCATTGCGTCTCTTCTACCGCCTCCTGTGTGAGCGAGAGGATCTCGCGAGCACGCTTCAGGAACGTCCGCCCGGCAGCGGTGAGCTCAACGCCGCGGCTGTTTCGGACGAGTAGCTTCGCTCCCAACTCTGCTTCCAGCGCGGCGATCTGCTGGCTCAAAGGCGGCTGCGAGATGTTGAGGCGGGTTGCCGCCCGGCTGAAGTTCAGTTCCTCAGCTACCGCTACAAAATATCTGATATGCCGTAGCTCCAAACCCCGCCTCCTTGTGGGGACGAGGCTAATGAAGCTCTGGCAGTCAGGCAAGAGTCCTCCGCCATACGTACAACCTATCGGAGCGATCCGCCGAAGATATTTGACCTGCTCCTGCAGGTAAATGATCCTCTCATTTGTGCAGCCTACCGCGATTCATGAATAAAGCGCGGCTCATCTTAGACATGTGCTCCTGACGCAATCAGACAAATCGCGTTCGGCAAGACAACATTGAGGGTCATAAGCTATGCAAGTCGAGAATGTTACGTTTCCCAGAAGTGATGGCTCGCGAGTTCCTTATGCCGTCTTCAGCAGTCACGAAATATATCAGCGCGAGCAAGAGCGTATCTTTCGCGGCGAAACCTGGAGTTTCCTCGGCCTCGAAGCGGAAATCCCCAACCCGAACGATTTCAAGCGGACGTTTGTAGGCGACACGCCGGTTGTTATGACCCGCTGCGACGACGGAGCCTTGGCGGCGTGGGTGAACCGCTGCGCACATCGCGGGGCAGAAGTGTGCCGGCAGCTTCGTGGCAACGCCAAGACGCATGACTGCGTCTATCACCAATGGAGCTACTCGCCGAATGGCGATCTCATCGGCGTCCCTTTCCGCAGAGGATTGAAAGGCGCGCCAGGGATGCCGCGGGATTTTCAACCGAAGGAACATGGCCTGCGGACCCTGCGCGTCGAGAGCTATAAAGGGCTGGTCTTCGCCACATTCAGCGACAAGACGGTCCCGCTTGCCGATTATCTCGGCCCGATCATGCGGCCCTATATAGATAGAATTTTTGGCAAGCCTGTCGTGTATCTCGGCTGCACGAGACAATATTCGAGCTCGAATTGGAAACTTTACTTCGAAAATGTGAAAGACGCCTATCACGCCAGCCTGCTTCACTTGTTCCACACGACGTTCAATATCTACAGGGTCAGCGCCAAGCTCGCCCTGAAGCCCGACGATGACGGACTAAGCAGTCTCTTCTTCGCCGCCAAGGGCGACGACAATGAGGCGGTCGATGCCTACAAGGCGCAGAATATTCGTAGCTTCGCGGACGGCTTTCGGCTTGAGGACGATTCGATTCTCGGCCTGGTCAAAGAATATGACGAGGTGACCACCAACCAGATTCAGGCCATCTTTCCGCAGCTCGTCATTCAGCAAATCCACAATGTCCTTTGCGCCCGGCAATTGCTGCCGAAGGGGCCGGGCAATTTCGAGCTCATCTTCCACTTCTTCGGATATGAAGACGATACGCCCGAACTGCGGGCGCTGCGTATCAAGCAGGCCAATCTTGTCGGCCCCGCCGGTTACATCTCGATGGAAGACACCGAGGCGACCGAATTGGTTCAGCGTGGAACCGCGACCTCTCCTGGCGCCTGCTCGATCCTCGAGATGGGGCGCGATGCCGACGGAAACGAATCCTCGACCATCTCCGAGCACATGATCCGGGCGTTCTGGCAGGGATATGCCCACATCATGGATCTTCCGATGGAGAATGGCCAATGATGGCCGCGATCGAATTGCGCATGCAGATCCTTGCGCTGCTTGACCACTATGTTGATGCGATCGACAACGACGATCTCGAGGCATGGCCGGACTTTTTCGTCGATGATTGCCTGTACGAGATCATCCCGAAGGAAAATGTCGACTTTGACCTGCCGGCTCCGCTGATCCGGTGCGAGAACAAGCGGATGCTCCGGGACCGCGTCATCTCGCTGCGCAACGCGAATATCTACCCGCCCACGACGTACCGCCACATCATCTCCGGACTGCGGATCGTCACCGAGGACGCAGACGGCGTGGCCTTTACCGCCAATTACGCCGTCTTTTCCACGAACGTCGACGGTGAGACGCGGATTTATCAGACCGGCCGCTACATCGATCGCGTCAAGAAAATCGGTGACGCCTGGAAGTTCGTCGAGAAGCGGGCCGTCTTCGACACGAGCCGCGTGCAGACGCTGCTCGCGCTGCCCATTTGACCATGTCAGGCGATACGGTCCGCGTATCGCGGAACCTCGGATTTAGTATTTTACGGTATTCCAAGCGGAGTTGTACGATCTCACCGCACAAAGACCGCGGGCATGTCGAACGCGGCTTGGGACGAGGAGTGGATCAATGAGCAGCAATCGAATCGAAACAGTCGTCTCGGACATCGTCGACAGCGTGCGTCACGTTCTGATGAGACATGATGTCACTTTCGACGAATATCGAGCCGGCGTGATGTATTTGGTTGAGACTGCGAAGGCCGGCGAAATTCCGCTGCTCGTCGACGTATTTTTCAACTCGACAATCAGCGACATCGAAAATGCCGTGTTCGGAGGCACAGAGGGCACGATCGAAGGACCATATTATTTGCCCGATGCACCCATCATCCCCAATGGCGGCGAGGTGCTCACTTATGAGGACGATCGCAACGTACCGATGATCGTGCGCGGCACCGTGCGCGACCTTGAGGGTAAACCCATCGCGGGGGCCGTCGTCGACATCTGGCACTCGACGCCCGATGGCTATTATGGCGGCATTCACAACGACATTCCCGCAGACTTCTATCGCGGGAAAGTGCTGACTGACGCTGAGGGCCAGTATCTTGTGCGCTCGACGCTTCCGGTTGCCTACAAGATTCCTGACCAGGGTCCGACCGGCGCACTGCTCGTCAAAATGGGCCGCCATAGTTGGCGACCCGCCCACGTCCATTTCAAGGTTCGTGCCGACGGTTTCCACACGCTCACTACGCAGAGCTATTTCGAGGGCGGCGAATATGTCGATGATGACTGCTGCACCGGCGTGCGAAATTCTCAGATCAAGGGCGATGTCCGCGAGGACGGCGCGAAGGTGATCGAAAACGACTTTCAGCTCGCGCCCGCAGCGGCGGCGCGCCGCGCCGCCTGATCGGAGTTCTCCCATGTGTCACACCGAAAAGAGCGGGTTCTTCGCCCTAACGGCCGATGGCGAGCCCTTTCACGACGACGGGATAAGCGGTTTTCGGTTCGGTGAGGTGGTGTCCGACCGACGCGTTGCAATCTTGCCCGACATCTATGGCTGCACGCCCTTCTACAAAGGATTTGCAGCGCACCTCGCAGCGCTCGGCGCCAAGGTCGACCTTATCGATATTTTTGACGGACTAGGTGACTTACCTGAGCAAACCCGCGAGCGCGCATTCGAACGGCGGCACCGGCTTAAGGATCGCGCGTTTCTCGACCGTTTCGAGGCATATGCGCGCCGCGCAAAGGTGAACGGTGTTGTTGGCTTTTGCATCGGCGGCCTCTTTGTCTACGAGCTGGCGCGTCGGGACCTGCCTGCGGCACTGGTCAGCTTCTATGGCTTTCCGCAGGGGCTCCCGAACCAGGATGCGCTCGATACGCCGCTCACTTATCTGGGCGACGTAACTCGGCCGCATCTCTCGCTTTTCGGGGAGCAGGACGAGCTTGTTCCGGTGCCGGTTCAACAGCAATTGCGGGCTGTCGCCGAGCGTCAACCCGCATGCCGCATGACCATGTTCGCGGGGTCCGGACACGCCTTCCTGGCCGATCTCGATTCCGCCGAACCGCGGCGACGGGACAATGCAATCGAAGCGCTTCGTCTGTGCGAGGAGGCGCTGTTTGCTACCGCGCCAACCCCAGCATGAACCCTTTCATTTATGACGTCGCGGCAACCCGTGTCGTGTTCGGCGTCGGCACGCTTGCAGCGCTGGGAGAGGAAGCCGGACACTTAGGGATGAAGCGCGCATTCGTCCTGTCGACGGCTGCGCAGGCCGGTACGATCAATGCCGCAGCGCACGCCTTGGGGGAGGCTTTTGCCGGCAATTTTTCGGAGGCCGCAATGCATACGCCCATTGCCGTCACCGAGAAAGCTCTGGAAGCTGCGAGGGCGAATGGCGCGGACGGCCTCATCTCGATCGGCGGGGGTTCCGCGATCGGTCTCGGCAAAGCGCTCTCGTTGCGTACAGGCCTTCCGCATCTTGTCGTTCCCACGACCTATGCCGGGTCGGAAATGACACCCATCCTCGGCCAGACCGAAAATGGTGTGAAGACGACGATGCGCGATCGGGCCGTTCAGCCCGCCGCCGTAATCTATGACGTCAATCTCACGCTGACGCTGCCCACCAAAATGTCGGGCGTGAGCGGACTTAACGCGGTCGCCCATGCCGTCGAAGCGCTTTACGCTCCCGATGCTGACCCGATCATCAAATTGATGGCTAAAGAAGGCATCCGGGTTCTCGCGAAGAGCCTTCCTGTGGTCGCCTCCACTCCGGGTGACAAAGATGCGCGCTCGGACGCGCTTTACGGCGCCTGGCTATGCGCGGTGTGCCTTGGACGGACGAGTGTCGCGCTTCATCACAAGCTTTGCCACGTCCTGGGCGGCGCGTTCGACCTTCCGCATGCGGAAACCCATGCTGCGGTGTTGCCGCACGCCTATGCCTATAACGCTCCGGCCGTACCGGAAACCGCGGCTGTCCTGCGTGAAGTGCTCGGGAGCGATCAGCCTGCCGGAGTGCTGTTTGATCTGACGGCCTCTTTCGGCTCGCCAACGGCCTTGCGCGATCTCGGTATGCCGGCCGATGGCATCGATCGCGCGCTCGAGCTGATCTTCCAGAACCCCTATTCGAATCCGCGGCCGCTCCAACGCGACGCGATCCGAGAACTGCTCGAGAATGCCTGGGCGGGTCGCCGGCCCCAAGCCTGAGCGCTGTTAACGCCGCGCGGGATTTGTTTCTCAGTCGCGTCCGCCCCCATGCCGAAACGAAGGAGCGATATGAACTGGATCGACATCGGACCAAGTGAAATGGTTGAGGAAGGCGATGTGGCGGCAGCGGACGCGCACGGCACGCCTCTGGCCATCTTCCGCAAAGAGGGGCGGTTCTTCGCGCTGCATGACCTTTGCACACATGGGCAGGCCCGGCTTTCCGAGGGCTTTGTCGAGGACGGCTGTATCGAGTGCCCCTTGCATCAGGGCCTTTTCGACATTGAGACGGGCGAGCCCCGATCCGCGCCGGTCACCGTTGCCGTCCGGTGCTACACCGTGCGCGAGAAGGACGGCCGACTGGGAATCGAGCTTGGGCGCCAGGCCGATGAGGAATGACGTCTATGTCATCGTCGGCGCCGGCCAGGCCGGCGGATGGATTGTCAAGACGCTACGGGCCGAAGGATTCGATGGCAAGATCGTCCTCATCGGCGCCGAGCGACATCCACCCTATGAACGGCCGCCGCTGTCGAAGAATCTGCTTCGCGATGCCGAAGCGATAACGGAAACGGCCCTGCTTTCGTTGGACGATCTCTCCGACGCCGAGGTTGAGGTGTACCTTGGCGAGAAGGTCCGGCGCATCGACCGCGCGCGGCAGACTGTCGAGTGCAGCGGCGGACAGGAGATGCGCTACGACCGTCTCTTCCTGACAACCGGGAGCCAACCACGGATCCCGGAATGGGCCGCAGGGATAAATTCAGATCGCGTCCATTTGCTGCGGACCATCGATGACGCTGCGACCTTGCGGAACGTCTTGCCGGACACCTCCCGGTTGCTCATCGTCGGCGGCGGATGGATCGGCCTCGAAGTGGCGGCCAGCGCGCGAAGCCTCGGCGTGCCGGTTACGATACTGGAATCGGCACCGCGGCTCTGCCAGCGTTCGGTGCCTGAGGCGGTTTCGACGTGGCTGAAGAATCTGCATGAGCGCCATGGTGTGGAATTCTTGTTCGGTCGTACCGCAACGGCACTTACAGCGCGTCCCGATGGCGTCGAGCTGATCCTCGACGACGGCTCATCGATCACCGCAGACCGCCTGTTGGCCTGTATCGGCGCGGCGCCGGATATGGCGCTCGCCGAACGGGCCGGGTTGGAGGTGTCCAATGGGATCGTCGTCGATCAATCCGGGCGGACGAGCGATCCGCGCATTTTTGCAGCCGGTGACGTCACCAATTTTCCCTGTCGCTATGCGGGCCGAGCGACGCGGCGCGAAAGTTGGGCCAACGCGCAAAACCAGGCGATCGTCGCTGCAAAGGCCGCGCTCGGTCACGAACTGAGCTATTGCGATCTTCCCTGGCTATGGTCCGACCAATATGCACACAATATTCAGATCGCAGGGTTCCCCGAGCAGGCTGCGCAGGTGCTCTTCAGGTCAGGTCCGAGCGACGAAAGCGGGTGCTGGCTCTGCCTCGACGAAGATGGTCAAGCCATCGGAGGGGTGGGCGTGGATACGCCGAAACTCTTCAGACCGGTCTTGAAGACCCTTAAAGCGCGCACGGCACTGGATGATGCAGAGTGGTCGACTGCGCCGCGCGCGCACGGAGCCGCCGCATGACCGCAGACAGACTCGTCGAGCGGCGCGAGGCGGCCGTGCTTCCGGCGGCGGCGATCCACAGCGTCGAAACGCATATCGTCGATATTCCCCTCCGGCGCCCCCACAAGCTCAGTCGTGCGGTCCTCGTTCACCAGAGCTACCTGCTTATCCGGATTAGCACGCAGGACGGCGTGGTCGGCATCGGCGAAGCCACCGTCCCCGGGGGGCCGTGGTGGAGTGGCGAATCGGTTGAAGCGATGCAGGCACTTTTCTCGAACGAGATCGCGCCCAGTCTTCAGGGCCGGGATATTTTCACATCGAATGCGATTCTCGCCGAAATCGATCGGATCGTTTACGGGAATGCCGCACTCAAATCGGCCATCGAGACGGCGTTGCTCGATGCCGTTGCGCGTACGCTCGGTATTCCCCTCAGCAGTCTGTTCGGCGGACGGCTCGCGGATGAGCTCCCCGTGCTCTGGGTGCTGGCCACCGGCGAACTGGAAGCCGACATCGAGGAAGCCAAGGATAAGCTCGCGCAAAAGCTGCATCGTCGCTTCAAGATCAAGGTCGGACGAGCCGAGCCAGACATCGACGCTCGACGGGCCGCTATGACGGCCGACGCGGTGGGTTGTCCCTGTTCCATTGATCTCAATGAAGCCTGGAGTCTCGCCGACAGCGCAAGAGCGCTCGCGATTCTTGAGGGCTCCGGCGTCGACATTCTCGAGCAGCCGCTGCCACGGGCTGACATTGCTGGTCTGGCCGATCTCGCTCGCAGATCGAGCGTCGCGATCATGGCGGACGAAAGCGCGTGCGCGCAGAGTGACCTCACCGCGATCATTCGCGAAAGGGCCGCATCATACATCTCGCTGAAGATTTCGAAATCGGGCGGTCCGAGCCGCATGCTGGCGATTGCCCGCGCCGCGCAGGCCGCCGGTATCAACCTCTTCGGGGGCACGGCGCTCGATAGTTCGATCGGCACCGCGGCCAATCTGCAATGCTGCGCAACCCTCTCGCTTGCAGGCGGCACCGAATTGTTCATGCCGCTGCTTCTCGCTGACGATATCATCGAGGAGCCGCTCCAATATCGCGATTTCTCGGTCGCCGTTCCCATCGGCCCTGGAATTGGCGTGACAATCGACGAGGACAAGCTGCGCCATTACGCGCGCGAGTGAGGAACGGATGCCGCTTTACATCGCAACGATCCAGAACAGGCAGGGCGACGAATGTGACCGCGCTTCAAGCGTCGACGCCCATCGCCAGTATCTTCGCGCGCATGCATGGCGCATTCTGCTCGGCGGGGCGGTGCTGGACGAAACCGAGACGAAGCTCATTGGCGCTGTCTACGTGTTCGAGGCTGACGATCTGACGTCGGCACAAGGCTTTGTGAATGACGACCCGCTCAGCGTTGCGGGCCTGCGCGAGACGATTATTGTTCGGCCATGGCGTCAGGCGCTGTTCGATAGGGAATTTGTCCTGGGTACGGCAAAGGCCGGCGCCCCCTTTCCGGGTGAATAGACGGCCGAGCACCGTGCTTATTCCACACGCGCGACCGGAACTTCGGCCATCGCGTGGACGAGGTTGATAAACGCCCTTGTCGCGGGTCGTACTTCGTCTGTGCAGTAGATCATATTCACCGGAATTCGCGTGTTGGCGCCCCGTATCGGGCAGAACGCCACATGGGGCCAGGTCAGGGCGGCAATGGATTCGGGCACGATCGTCGCACCGATCCCGCTGGCGACCAGGCCCATGGCCGAGGTTACATCATCGGCGATCTGGGTCACGCGCGGTGCGATGCCCGCGTTTCCGAGAAAGCGCAGGATTTCATCGGCAAAATTCGGTCTGCCCCCTTGCGGGAAGAGGATGAGTGCGGCGTCGCTGAGCGCCTTGGGCTTTGCCTCCACCAGCGACGCTTCGGGCGCCGAGGCTGGAAACGCGGCCATGAGTTGCTCATCGCTGACCGTCTCGATCGTCATGTCGGGCTCACCGCCGTAATAACGGGCAAAGCCGACGTCGAGGCGGTGCGCGCGCAGAGCTTCCACTTGTTCGCTCTTGCTCATGGCATGGAATACAATTTCGACGTCGGGCACCTCTTCGCGAAAGCGCCTTAGCACAGCGGGCAGGTAGGCATAGATGCTAGAACCGAAAAATCCGATCTGGAGTTGCCCGCGCTCGCCTCGTCCTGCTGCGCTGCTCCTGTCGACCATACGCTGAACCTGCGCGAGCGTCTTGCGCGCTTCGGCTAGAAATTCCCTCCCGGCAGCGGTCAGACTGACCCCTTTTGTGCTGCGGACAAGCAGCTTGTGCCCGACCTTGCGTTCGAGCGACTGGATTGCGCGGGTCACCGGTGGCTGCGACACATTGAGTAGGCGGGCTGCAGCCGTGACGTTTTGCTCTTCGGCGACAGCCACGAAATAGCGCAATTGGTATAGTTCCATCACTCCTCGCGATACAGAATTCGTATCGTGAAGGCTATGCAATAGTATTTTTCTAGCATGGCTACCAGACGTTAGTGTCATCCTTCGCAGCGTCAGATCGGGCGGGCATTCAGGAACGTAGACACGGCTCCTGGCGCCAAAGACGACGCGCTGCCCAGGCCGGCTTCGTAGGAGGAAGCCGAAGAAAGTACAAAGAACGATCGCTTTGGGAAGAGGAATGATGCCAAATAACAAAGAACAACTTGAAACAGATGTGCTTATCATCGGGACCGGGCCAGCAGGATCAACCTGTGCCGCTGCATTGGCAATGTACGGCGTCAAGCCAATGGTCGTGAACAAATTTGGATGGACCGTTCGCACCCCACGGGCTCACATAACGAACCCAAGAGCCGTCGAGATTTTTCATGATCTTGGGGTCAAAGATGATCTCTTGGATCATGCGACTCCACATACGCTTATGGGAGAGCATGTCGTCTGTACAAGTATCGCCGGCGAGGAGCTTGGGAGGTATCGCACCTTTGGCACAGAGTACGATTATGGCCTTAACTACCGGAAAGCATCCCCCGAGAACTTTGTCGATCTGCCTCAAAACTACCTTGAGCCGATCATGTTGGGCGCGGCATGCCACCGTGGCGCGACCTATTTGAATCATACCGAATTCAAGAGATTTGAACAGGATGACGACGGCGTTACCTCCTATTTGACCAACAATCTCACCGACGAGGAGATCGTTGTTCGCTCAAAGTACCTTGTGGGAGCCGACGGCGCCAACTCGCAGGTGGCCAAAGGCGCGAACCTGCCGTTCGAAGGTCAATCCGGAAAGTCGGCTTCAATGAACATCGTGTTCAATGCTGACTTGACGAAACTCGTGGCGCACCGTCCGACGGCGCTCTTCACGGTAATCGCGACCGGAGCCGATGTTGGTGGTTTGGGTCTGGGCGTGTTCCGCATGGTGCGGCCGTGGCACCGCTGGCTGTTGATCTGGGGACATGACAAGCAGGCAGGGACGCCGGAGCAGGATGACGAGGAGGCGCTGCGCATTCTGCGAACAGTCATCGGCGACGATTCCATCCCTATCGAGCTCGATTCCGTGTCATTCTGGACCGTCAACGAGCGATATGCCACGCAACTGTCAGAAGGCCGGGTATATTGCATGGGCGACGCGGTGCATAGTCATCCGCCGGCGAAGGGACTCGGTTCGAACACGTCACTTCAGGACGCCTACAACCTCGCTTGGAAAATGGCCTATGTGCTCAAAGGCAAGGCTGGAGCAGCGCTCTTGGATAGCTACAACCAAGAGCGCGCTCCGATTGCGAAGCAGATCGTCACTGCGTCGAACAAGAGTCTGCAAACGTTTCCCGCAGTTCTTCAAACGCTCGGCGTTTTGGATACATGTGATACAGAGATGATGGTTAGGCGAATCGAAGCGCTCAAGGAGGCGAGCCCTGCGGCGGCCAAACGCCGGTCCGAGCTTCGGAGTGCGATCGAAGCAACGCATGATTGTTACAATGATCCGGGGATCGAACTAAACCAGCGCTATGTTTCCGGCGCGGTGGCAACAGATGAGCCGCACCCATCATTTTCGGTCGACCCTGAGCGATACCACGAAATATCCAGCCACCCCGGCGCGCGTCTGCCGCATGCTTGGGTCAAGGATGGGGAAAAGCTGATTTCCACGCTAT
The DNA here is from genome assembly GCF_032879645.1 of Sphingopyxis indica. NCBI lineage: Bacteria > Pseudomonadati > Pseudomonadota > Alphaproteobacteria > Sphingomonadales > Sphingopyxidaceae > Sphingopyxis > Sphingopyxis indica. The sequence continues at coordinate 140,143 of NZ_CP076395.1, read as the reverse complement.
ATCTGTGTGGCGGCGGTGCGTTTTCAATCCTGACGGGTGTGAACGGACAGCCTTGGAGGGAAATCGCAAAACAGGTGTCCGAGAGCCTTGATGTACCGATCAATGTGCATGTGATCGGCCACGGCCAGCGCTATGCTGATAGCCATGGCGAATATGCCCGTGTGTCCGAGGTTGAAGAAGACGGCGCGTTGCTGGTCAGACCAGATGTCTACGTGGGATGGCGCAGCAAGACGCTGACGTCAACGTCCCAGAAAGAGCTTGAGGATGCTATGAGGCAAATCCTCGCGCTTTGACCACTTCGATGACGAATAGTTCACTCCGCTGAAGCCAGCGGCCTTCTGAAAAGGCAGGTGCAAGATGATCCTCTACTACAACAGCGGATCGTGTTCGTTGGCGTCGCATGTCGCTCTCGAAGAGACTGGATTGAAATATGAGGCAGTGCGGGTCGATCTTTCCAAGGATCAGCATCATGCACCCGAGTATCTCTTGAAGAACCCTTGGGCGCGCGTGCCGGCCCTCGACGTTTCGGGCAGCACGCTTACGGAAAATGTCGCGATACTCCAGTATCTCGCCGATCTCGTTCCCGAACGCCGCCTCCTTCCAAAGCCGGGGACTTTTGACCGTGCTTTGGCGACGAGATGGCTCGCCTTGCTTTCGAGCACGGTCCATGTGGCATTTCGACCGCTGTTCCGTCCCAATCGTCTGGCGACGACGCCGGAAGGGCAGGAAGATGTGCGCGACACAGGTGTGCGTGCCCTCAACGAAGTCCTGGGAAGGTTGGAGGCTGAGCTCGGCGACCGCGCGTTCTTGTTGGGGGACGAATACTCGCTCTGCGATGCCTACGCCCTTGTCTTTGCACTGTGGACGCTACGACCGAACGCAAGGACCATCGTTATTCCGACACCGAATCTCCATCGGATCGCCAAGACAGTTTCGCAGCGGCCTGCCGCGCTGGCGGCCATGCGCCAGGAAGGCCTCGCTTTCGTCGAGCCATCTTCCGAGTGAGACCATGCGAGCGAGCACATGACTGCGGCCTCCAGTGGATTTGACGCCGGACTAAGCTGAGGCACCGACAGAATTGGCTGCGGTCGATACGTGCGACGCATGAGCAACCCGCGTCCTTAGTATTAGAACGCATGGCAAGTGATTGTTACTTTAGATCAAGCGGCCGGCTGACCGCAATTGAGAGAAGCGAGGCAAACCGACGTGACACAACTCATTATCCGCGACATCGAGACCATCATCGTGGACTTGCCGCTGCGGCGTCTGCAGCGCTTTTCCGCGCTTGCCGCGCGAAGCCAGAGCCTTGTGGTGATTCGGGTGCAATCGGGTGACGGCGTGGTCGGCATCGGCGAAGGCTCGATACCGAGTGGCCCCTGGTGGGGCGGCGAATCGGTCGAGACCATCAAGACGATTATCGACAGCTATCTGACACCGGTTCTGGTTGGCCAGTGCGCCACCGACATGACGACGCTGCGCGCGCGCATGGATGAAGTAGCGTTCGGCAACAGCTTTGCCAAAGCTGGCGTCGAAATGGCGCTATGGGATCTGATCGGCAATACCCTTGAGCAGCCTTTGCATGCCCTGCTCGGAGGAAAGGTGCGTGACAGCCTCGCCGTTGCATGGCCGCTTGCGACCGGCGATCGACAGCAGGAAATCGATGAAGCGCTTGGCAAGCTCGAAGCTGGCGAGGCGTCTGCGTTCAAGCTGAAGATGGGCGCGGTCGAGCTCAAGAAAGATGTTGAACGCGCCTGTGACGTCACGCTCGCGCTGCGCGAAAAGGCGGGCGTGCGGGTCGATCCGAATGAACGCTGGACCGAGGTTGATGCGCTGTGGGCGTTACCCCGTCTGTCCGAGGTCGGCGTCGAGATGATCGAACAGCCGCTGCCGCGGTGCGATCTCGACGGCGCAGTGCGATTGCAGGCCCGCAGCCCGATGCCGATCATGCTGGATGAGAGTATCCGGACCACACGCGACATGCTTGAGGCAGCGAAGAAGGGTGCCGGTGCGCTCATTTCGCTCAAGCTCATGAAGTCGGGAGGGATCGTCAATTCCCGCGCGGTCGCCGATGTTGCGCTTGCAGCCGGGTCAGCACTCTACATGGGAACCTTTCTTGAATCGTCGCTGGGCACCGCCGGTAATATGCAATTTTGCTCAACGCTCCCGCAGCTTCCTCTGGGCGGCGAACTCGTCGGGCCAATGCTGATAGCAGATGACATCACGGAAGAGCCGGTGCGCTACGTCGGCGGGGCACTTCAACTTCCTCCCGGCAACGGGATTGGTGTGCGGATCGATGAAGACAAGCTCGCGGCGTATCGCCGTGACCGATCGCGCAGCGCGATCGCGATGGGGTCCAGTTGCGCGCAGGCGCCAGCGTCTGCTGGCGCCGGGGCATAAAGCACTAGCCATGGCGAACAAGATCTTCGGCAACGCTTACGATGCCCTGCATGATGTCTTGCACGATGGGATGACGATCATGTCGGGTGGTTTCGGGCTTTCGGGCAATCCCGAGAGCCTGATCCCGGAGATCCGGGCAGCAGGGGTGCGCGGTCTGACGGTCATCTCCAACAACGCCGGGGCCGACGGCTTCGGCTTGTGGATGCTGCTCGAGAGCCGGCAGGTGAAGAAGATGATCTCCTCCTATGTCGGCGAGAACAAGCTGTTCGAGCAGCAGTATCTCTCGGGCGAGCTGGAGCTGGAACTCAACCCGCAGGGCACGCTGGCAGAGCGCATCCGGGCGGGCGGCGCGGGTATCCCGGCCTTCTACACCAGGACCGGCGTCGGCACGGTGGTCGCCGAAGGCAAGCCCACCGAAATCTTCGAGGGCGAGGAATATGTGCGCGAGACCTGGCTGCGCGCCGACCTCGCGATCATCAAGGCGTGGAAGGGCGATCCGGCCGGCAACCTTGTGTTCCGCAAGACCGCGCGCAACTTCAACCCCAACATGGCGACTGCGGCCCGGGTGACGGTCGCGGAGGTCGAGGAGATCGTCGAGGCCGGCGCGCTCGATCCCGACTGCATCCACACGCCGGGCATCTATGTCGACCGCATCGTCAAGAGCACGATCAACGAGAAGCGTATCGAGAAACTCACCACGCGCCCGAGGGAGGCTGCCTGATGGCCTGGACCCGCGACCAGATGGCTGCCCGCGCCGCGCAGGAGCTTCGGGACGGCTATTACGTCAATCTCGGCATCGGCATCCCGACGCTAGTGGCCAACTATATCCCCGACGGCCTCGACGTGACGCTGCAATCGGAGAACGGGATGCTCGGCATGGGGCCGTTTCCCTATGAGGGCGAGGCCGATCCCGATCTGATCAATGCTGGCAAGCAGACCATCACCACATTGCCGACCTCAAGCTTCTTCTCCTCGGCCGACAGCTTCGCGATGATCCGCGGCGGCCATATCGACATGGCGGTGCTGGGCGCGATGGAGGTGGCCGCGAACGGCGACCTCGCCAACTGGACGATCCCCGGCAAGATGGTCAAGGGCATGGGCGGAGCGATGGACCTGGTGGCCGGCGTCAAGCGCGTCGTCGTCGTGATGGATCACATCAGCAAGGCAGGAGCGTCCAAGATACTGGAGCGCTGCACCCTGCCTCTGACAGGCCGAGGCGTTGTCGACCTCATCATCACCGACCTCGCGGTGATCGCCTGCGACAAAGCGGCCGGCGGCCTCACCCTGGTCGAGCTGGCGCCGGGCGTCAGCGTGGATGACGTGAAGGCGAAGACCGGCGCGGCCCTCGATACGGGCGCCGTCGGGAGCGAGCCGGCGCGATGAGCGACGCGTTCATCTGCGATGCAATCCGAACCCCGATCGGCCGCTTCGGCGGCGCGCTGTCGACAGTTCGCGCGGACGACCTCGCCGCCATTCCGATCCGGGCATTGATCGAGCGTAATCCAGGCGTGAACTGGCAGGCGGTCGACGATGTGCTTCTCGGCTGCGCGAACCAGGCGGGCGAGGATAATCGCAACGTAGCGCGCATGGCGACCCTGCTCGCAGGCCTGCCCAAGGAAGTCTCGGGCTCTACCGTCAATCGGCTCTGCGGTTCGGGGCTGGACGCGGTCGGATCGGCCGCGCGCGCAATCCGGGCCGGCGATGCTGAGCTTATCATCGCCGGCGGCGTGGAGAGCATGAGCCGCGCGCCTTATGTGATGGGCAAGGCCGATACTGCCTTCTCGCGCGGCCAACGCCTTGAGGACACGACGATCGGATGGCGCTTCGTCAACCCCGCGATGAAGGCCGCCTATGGCGTCGATACGATGCCCGAGACCGGCGAGAATGTCGCCCAGGAATGGGGCGTCAGCCGCGAGGACCAGGACGCCTTCGCCCTGGCAAGCCAGCGGAAGGCGGTCGCCGCACAGGCCAATGGCCGCCTCGCGTGCGAAATCGTGTCCGTCATCATCCCGCAAAAGAAGGGCGATCCAATCACCGTCGCGCAGGACGAACATCCTCGCCCGAATACGACGCTCGAAGGCTTGGCGAAGCTGAGGCCCATTGTGCGCCCGGATGGCACGGTGACCGCCGGGAATGCCTCCGGCGTCAATGATGGCGCGGCGGCGATGGTGGTCGCCAGCGAAGAGGCAGCAAAGCGGCATGGACTCAAACCCCGCGCCCGCGTGGTCGCTATGGCGGCGGCCGGCGTGGCGCCACGGGTCATGGGCATTGGTCCGGTGAACGCCGCTCGCAAGCTCCTGGCGCTTGGTGGCGGCCTCAGCATTGACCAGCTTGACGTGATCGAGCTCAACGAGGCGTTCGCTTCGCAGGCGATTGCCGTGCTGCGGGATCTCGGTCTTCAACCCGATGACGAGCGCGTCAACCGCAATGGCGGCGCGATCGCGCTCGGCCATCCGCTTGGCATGTCTGGCGCCCGGATTGCAATGAGCGCAGTCGAGGAACTCGATCGCTCGCGTGGCCGCTACGCGATGGTGTTCATGTGCGTCGGCGTGGGCCAAGGCATCGGCCTACTGCTGGAGCGGATCTGATCGCAACGATCGATGCATATTCCACCGATCGGCTGTAGGTGATCCGCCACGATGGATCATTGCTGCAGTGACGCGTACATTTCCGAAAAGCGGCGGCGCTTCACTTCCTTCATCGTCATGATCTCCCCTCCATCCAACAGCCTTGCGATTTCAGCAGCGACCTGATCAGCGGCGATCACTAGTGCAGCGTCGAGGTGGACATAGCGTTGCGTGACGCCCCGCGGGCCGTGTCCAAGCAGACCCGCGATTGTCAACTCGCTGAACCCGAGCGAAGCAGCGATGCTGGCGAATGTGTGGCGAAGAACATGGGGCGTCACGTCTTCGAGGCCGGCGCGCGCGCAGACGCGATCGAGAACGCGAACCACGCCAACAAAATGGCCATCACCCCAATCCGCCGGGAAAACAAACGCAGACCGACTGCGTTGCGCCTGCCGCAAAAGGTGAATGACCGCATCATCACCTGCCGCGCGCATCTGAGCACCCGACTTCGTCTCGGGGAAGGCGACGCAGTTGTCGTCGGCTTCGATCCATTCCTTTCGCATGGCCAGGACTTCCATCCGCCTGAACCCCGTCAACAGCATGGCGCGGATGGCCGCGAGCCCGGTCGGATGTTCTCCTTCGCGTTCCATCTGGGTCATGATCTTCCCCAGGTGACGCACCTCGCCGACGCTGAGATGGCGCTTGAGCCTGTCCGAAGCAATCACGCGGACGCCGTTGGCGGGACTTTGCTCGATCATGCCATGACGGCGCGCATGGTTGAGGAGGCTGCGCAGCGTGCTGATCGCTCGTCCTGCAACACCGGCACCGCCTGACGTTTTTCCGCCGCGCCCGCAGGTCTTCTTGCGCGCTGATTTGCCGGCGGCGATATCGGCCTGCAGCGCTTCGATATCGCCCAGCTTCAAATGGCTCACAAGCCGCGTCCCCACGAGCGGCTTAATGTGCTGTTCGATCCGGCTTCGGTCGCCCGCAACCGATGACGCCTTGATCGGGCGTCGATTGCGACCGAGCAGGCGACCGGCTTCGGCTTCCTCAAGATACCAGTCGCAAATCTCTGCCACGGTCAACCCGTCGCGCGCTGCGTGCCGCTCCTCCGATGGGTCACCGCCGTCGATTACAGAAGCAAGCTTCTTCTGCGCCAGATCGCGGGCGCGTTCGACGGTCAGGATCCCATATTGACCGATGACGTAGCGGCGCGTGCGGCGTTCGGCATTGCGATACTGAATAAGGAAAGTCTTCGTGCCCGAGGGCTTTACGCGGATGCCAAAGCCGCGCACTTCTGTGTCCCAAGCGAACATATCGCGCCCCGACGTATGTTGCAGTGCATCAACGAATTTCTTGGTTAGTTTAGGCATCTTTGGACTCCTTTCGCATGTGAGAATTGCGGTAAATCAGCGGCTTGTTGGGAGCGTGCGTCGGGCACGCGACGCCATCTGCTTCCCCACGCAGGTGCAGCATGGCCGGGGAAGCAGGGGGGAAGCAGCAGAACGCGTGTTGCCGGTTTTGCCAGCGTATTGTCGGCGGAACAGGTGTCAATGAAAGCACTTGAAACATCGTGCTTTTTCGCGCAATGGCGTGTAATTGCCTGCTGTAGCGTAGACCGCCTGATCCGGTTGCCAAGGTTGGGGTCGAGGGTTCGAATCCCTTCGCCCGCTCCAGTTTTCCGACATTTTTCAGTGACTTAGACCTCCAAGCGCACTGCGACGTTTGGTGACAAGGTGGTCTGCGTGGGGGGTTGTCCTCATAATGTCACCACTTGGGATCGTGGCATCGGAAAGAATCTGCAAGGTCGACCATAAGGCCGTCTACGAATGGGAGAGGGCTGCGGCCATCGCAGGCCGCGCCTTGTAGACCTGTCTATCGAACCTCGATGCAGTTCATAGAAACATCCAATTCCGGTTCCAGTTATCGTTGCGAATTGGTCAATCGATCGGGGATGAGATCGCGCACTTCGCAATTGTTGAAGTGTGTGACCGGGTTCCGCTACGCATGTCCAGGCGAAAGCTAAAGGTAGTGGTGCGCGCCCCGACGTGCGCTTCCTTGGCTCGGTCACCTTTTCCGCGGATTTAGGTTATGAATAATAATTGAATTATAAATTGGAAGCGGCCTGCCGCAAAACATACTTTTCACATGCGACTCATTTTAGTCGCGATGCTGGAAAGGAATGTGACATGAATACGCATGACGACATCATCGACCTCGGCGCCGCCCAGGACGAAACCCATGGTGCGCTGCCCGCGGGCCAACCGGACGTGCAGCCCGGCGATCGCTTCATCCTCGGCGGTATCAGCGCCGACGATTGATCGATGCGTGGCGTGCGGTCTCGGCACTGCACGCCACCTTCGCTCGGCGATCTTCCCATGAAAAAGCCTGCCCCCGCTGCAACGCACTGGTGCCGAACCGGCAATGGCTTCATATTTCTGGATTTGGCTTCAGACCGCTACTTCACACTTGAATCAGGCGCAGCGGATCGGTTCTCGCTCATCGTTCATCGCGGACAAGATGCCGCAGACGACGATTGGCTTGCTGAGCGAGGATTGCACAATCTCGCCCGGCCGGTGGATCGAATCTTCCCTGAAGCAATCGCACCGACGTCAAGCTATCTGGATTCTCCAGGTACGGAGAGAGCGTCCGCAGTCGATACGATACGCGCGATATACGCCTTGGCCCTGGCGCGACGACATGTTCGAAAGCTTCGGCTGGCGCAGATTTTGAGTACCATCCCCCAATTCGAGCCGCTACCTGCGGAGGACCAACGCTCGGCCGCGCGCTGTGCGGCGGCCGCGTTTCAGCGCGCAAGGCACTATTTTTCCGGTATGGACGAATGTCTTGGCCGCGGCATTGCAATTCGCCGAGTGCTGGCCGGAAAGGGCTGCGACGCCCGGTTGGTGATCGGGGTGACCTTGCCTTTTGCTGCGCACTGCTGGGTCCAGCTCGGTTCCGCCGTGCTGACAGATCCGCTTGATGTCGTGCTTCCCTACACCCCCATTTTGATTGCCTGATGCCAGGCTATTTTCGCCTTGAAGTTCCCAGACGTTCGGATCGCAACGGCGGCAAAAGGGCCGAGGAGGACCCGTCTGCGCTCCTGCTCCACGGCGCTCGGCTCTGGTGCGACGAACATCCGCTGGAAATTGGCGGCGATGGCTATCTGATCGGTCATCTGTTCAAGCGAGGTGCAACGAGCCGGGTGCTCGACCTGTGCGAGGCGGCGGCCGAAAAAATCCTCGCATCTGGCGGCAGATCGCTCGCGTCCGACTATTGGGGCGGCTATGTCGCAATCTTGGCGCGACCTGATGGACATATTGCCGTTTTTCGAGATCCTTCAGGATTGCTGCCCGTCTATTATCGCGAAGATGATCGATGCTTGACCCTGTCGAGCGATGCTGCGGAACTGGGCAAACACGGCGGGGTCAATTATCCTGCAATGCTGAGGTTCCTGGCCAGCGCTGGCGCGCCGAGCAGGGAAACCTGCCTCGAAGATGTCCGGCTACTGCTTCCCGGAGAAGGGCTGATAGTCGCCGGAGGCTCTCATCAGCTGGAAAGCTGGTGGTCGCCTTGGGATTGGACGCAGGTCAGACACAGATCATATGCGGCAGCCGCCAAAGAGCTTCGCGCCGTCGCGCTCGACTGCATTGGAAGCTGGACGTCCTGCTTTGACTCGATACTTGTCGGTGTGTCTGGAGGTCTCGATTCCTCGATCGTCGCCTGCGCCGCCGCTCGCCGCGCAGCGGCACTTCATTGCCTCACGATGGTCGAAGACGACGCTATCGGAGATGAGCGTCGCTATGCGTCCATTCTCACTACGGCACTCGGCACCCCATTGCTCGAAGCGAACTACGACCTCGGAGCGGTCGATATTGGTCGCGCCGTGGCGCCGCACCATCCATGGCCTCATGCTCCTTTCTACATGCAGGCGATCGAGGCGGTGCACGACGGCCTCCGCCGCGAGCAGAAAATCGATGCATTCTTCTCGGGCAATGGAGGAGACAATATCTTCTGTTCGATCCGCAGTGCTACGCCATTCGTCGATCGCTTCATGGCGCAGGGGCCGCGCCATGGGCTCTTCGACACGCTGCGCGACTTAAGCGATTTGACGGGCGCGAGCGGTACGACCATCCTGCGACATGCCTGGGACCGATATCGTGATGTCGCTCGTCCCCCCTCCCTTCATCGTGACTATTCCGGACTTTCTTCTGCGGCGATTGCCGAACTGGAGCATCCCCGCCCTTCGCACCCCTGGATGCAAGCGCCCGAAGGCGGCCTTCCCGGCAAGGCGGCGCACGTCAGACTGCTTGCCCGCGCGCAGCGCAGCATTGAACTTTATCCCCGCCGCACCCATCCGCGCCATATCCCGCCCCTGCTTTCGCAGCCCATCGTCGAAACATGCCTGTCGATCCCGACATGGCAGTGGGTAGCCGGGGGCCGGGATCGGTCCGTTGCGCGAGCGGCCTTCAAATCCGTCGTGCCAGCCGAACTGCTTCGCCGCACCTCGAAAGGCGGACCGGGCGGCTTCATGCACCGTATCTATCAGGCAAACGCCGAACGCGCCGGCGACCTGCTTCGCAACGGCCTGCTCGCGCGCGCAGGCCTGCTCGACTTGTCGATATTGGAAGCGGCGTCCCGGCCGACCGCGCAGGGTTTCGAAAAGGCGCAGCGTGTACTCGAGCTTTGCGCGGCAGAAAGCTGGGCCCGTTGGTGGAGCGATGCCGCCCGGTCATGACGGCTCACGCTGCAGGGCGCTGGGCGGTCGCGAGCAATCCCGCAATTGCGCTGCCATCGTTGACCAGCGGTCATATGTGCTAATGGGGGCCATGTTCGGATCGCGTCGGCCGCGAAGCCAGAAATCGAACCAGGCCATATTCTCGCGCATCGCGCGCAGCCGGTTCGATGGGATGTGAAACAAATGCGTTTCGTCGGTGGCAATATCCTCGCCGGGATAGAGGCTGATCTGGGCCGGCACCTCCGCATCGCGAAGCGCGGTATAGAAATCGATCGCTCCCGCAAAGGGAGACGCCATTTGCTGCAACACGGGCGCGCAGACCTTCTCTGCGCGAAGCGACGGCGACAGCTGACGATAGGAAGCGAGATGGCGCCCCGACGGCGGGCCGCCGAAAATGGCGTGATACCCCTCTTTCGGATCGGCATAGGATGCCGGCTCAAGATAATTGCCGTCCCCGCTGGATGCGGCTCCAAATATGGTCGATTGGGTCACAGCGACATTCACCATCTGCGATCCGCGGCTATAACCCGCGATCCCAATCCGTTCGCGATCGATAATGCCTTTGCCGACCAATTCGTGGATCATGTCCTCGAAACTATAGACCCCGTTGAGCCAGATCAGTTCGCGGAGCCGCGACGGCCCGAGTACACTCGGGCCGCCGGACCATTCCATATAGGCATTCCAGAGCTCTGCCTGCTGCCGCGCCGAAGGATCATTCTGAAGGATGACGACAAAGCCGCGCTCGGCGAACAATTGGGCGGGATAATTCCATTGCAAGTCCGGGCTGGCGAAGCGCTCGTCGGCGTCGCTGCCATGCGTGATGAGGATCGCTGGATAGGCCTTCCCTTTCTGATAATCGCGCGGCCAGACTATGAAACCCGTCGACCGATAGCCTAGCCGGTTCGTCCATTCATGCGCGGTCACGCGGAGCGGCGCTATTGACTCATGAACAGACGAGAGCGAGGCGAGCGCCCGCACCTCCCCGGATTCCGGAGCGACATGCACCAACCGCGGGGCTTGATTGAGGGATTCTTCTACGCAAACACCCCACGCGAGGTCCTGGCGGAAATCGCAAGCGGTTAGGCTACCTGCGACGAGGAGTGGCTTGACCTTCCGGCTGCCGAGCAGAACCAGCCCATAGCGTGGGTGCGGTATCGTCCGCACGCCAAGCACCGCCTTGCGCCCGTCGTTCGCCAGCCAATTGCCTGCCGCACGCGGATCGCCAATATAATAGGGTTGTGGGCCATAATGGATTTTGCGGCCATCCGGGCGCGTCTCCGTGAGGTCGAGCTCGCGGCCAAAGCCTTCGCTCGCGAGCACGCCGCCATGCGGACCGCTGACCAGGCCGATCGACGGGAAACCCGGTTCCTGCTCCGCGGGATGGCTTGATCCTGTTGCAAAGCTCCAAATGAAGGTCCCGGTGCCACCCGAACGCTCCGCATCGCCTTGCTCCAATTGGTAGCGGGGGCCCTCGCGCGTCCACTGCACATTCGCACCATAGTAGAAAGCGAGACGATCTTGAGCTGGCCGCGATGCCACCAGCCACTCTTCGCCCGCGGCCGATCTCAGTCGCAATTCCACTGTTGCCTTTACCGGCGCGCGCCGCCGGTAGCGCTGTGCGACGACCGCAGCGTCGATCGACATGGCGAGCGGTTCGGGACGCGGCCTGAGCGTCGCATACCAAAGCCATCGTCCGTCAGGAGACCAGTCGTGATATAATATGCCGATCCGGCGCGGTGCGCCGCTTCGCACGGCGAAGAGCCCGCCTTCCGTCTGCCCGACGGTAACGACGGCCTCTCGCTTGAGCAGCAGCGTGAGCGTCCCGCGCGCGTCCAGCTTATAGAGTTGAAGCCCATCTCCGCGATCGATCAGGAGGCTCCAGCCTCGGCCATCCGGCAGACGTCTGAGCTGTTCGGCGCTTGGCGCCCGCAAAATTTCGCGGGACCTGTGCGAGTCGAGATCGTACAGATGAAGGATCGAGACGCTTTTATCGGTTTCGATATCCGCTCGCCGCTCGAGATAGGCGAGCGACCTGCCATCGCTGGCCAGGCTCAGATCGAAATCGGTCGGCACGGTCGCGATATTCTCGATCGTCCATCGACGGCCTTCCGTGGCTTCGACCGGACCGCCAGTGCCGAGGATCGCCACGAAGGCAAGCGCCGACGCAGTCGCCTTACCAGTCATGTCGGACCGTCACGCTCAAAAAGCGTGCAATCGCCGACCCGTTGGTCGTGTCGAACGGCGTGTCGAACGGTGACGTCGTGAAAATCGGCGCGGGCTTGCGGTTGAACAGATTCTGCGCGCTCAACGCGACTTCCGTCCCCTTAGCCAGCTTTATGCGGCCGGTGAGATCGATCGTCGTCGCCCCCTCTATCTTGACGGACGCCGGACGGCGGTTGTCGGTGACGGCGCCACTGTGATTGAGGAAAGCAGAGAGCGAAAAGTTCTTGCCGCTCAGCGTCAGCCCGCCGCGCGCCCGGAAATGCGCCGGATGGAAGATCGTCCCGGCAAGGTCGGTCACCGGCAGGCCAGAGAGAAGTTGCTGGCTGCTGTCGAGCCAAGTAGCACCGGCATTGAGGCTGAGCTGGCGGTTGCTGCCCAGCGCGGCGTCATATCGTACGGCCACATCAACCCCGCGGTATTTTTGCCGTGCGACATTGCGGTCGCGCGCATCGAGGAAGGCCACAACGCGCGCGGGATCGTAAAGCGCGCCCGTTATGTTCTGGAGCCCGCCATCGGCACCATCGAAGATGGCGTCCAGCAGTGCCGGTGCCGGATTGCGGGTCACGAGATCGGCATAGATCGGGTTGTCGAGAACCCCGGCACCCGAAGCCAGCGGCGGCGCGACCCGGTCCTTATAGTCGATCCGGAAATAGCTCGCGGATAGCGCGAGCTCCGACAGTGGCCGCACGGTTGCGCTGAAAGTCCAGTTTTCCGATCGCTCGGGCCCGAGCCGGTCATTTGCCCCCAGCGCGTAGGCAAGGGTTGAACCGGCAGGAAACCCTTGGCCGAAGCCGCCAACCGGGACGAGCAGTGCCGCATAGCCAGAATATTGCTGATAGAGCGTCGGGAGTTTGAAGGATCTGCCCCATGACACCCCGAGCCGGAGCTGCTTTATTGGGTCATAGACGAAGCCAAGCTTCGGGGTGACGATGTCTCCGGAGTCGGAATAATCCTCGTAGCGCAGCGCCGCGGTGATCGAAGCGCGGTAGGCGAGCGCGATATGCTGGTCGGGACTCGTCAGCGGAAGCAGCAACTCGCCATAGGCGAAGTGATTGCGGCGCGAGCGGGCAAAGCTGCGCGTGCCGATCTCCGATGAGAAGCGATTGATGCGATAGCCTCCACCCAGCGCAAGGCGCGCGGCGCCCGCGGGCAGGTCGAATAGCCGACCCTCGAGCCCGGCCTCAACGGCGATGTTCCGGTTGAAGAAATGTCGCGCGGTCGCGCTACTCGGCGCACCGCCGCTGTAATTCTGACTGAGGCCGTCGGTCGTGTCGGTTCCGAAAAATGCTCCGACATTGAGTTTCCAACTCGCCGACAGGTCAGCTGACAGGGTTGGAGCGAGACCGAATGTTTCAAACTCGGTGCGCGCTTCGAGCCCCGCGTTGCGGAGTGGCTGGGCGACCGTGAAGCCCGTGGCCGTTTTCATTCTTCCGCGCTTGTAGATGAGGTCGGCTGCCAAGGTCACACCGCCTCCGAGCGACTGGTGCCCGCTCAAGAAAAGCGCGTGTCTGCTCAGGTCGGGATACAGAGTGGAATCGGGATTATTCGCGCCCGCATAGCTGCGATCCTTTGCCCGGATCGCGGTGCCGCGCGAATAATCATAGGCCGCGATGATGCCGCCCTCCGACCAGGCCGAGCCGCCAAGAAGATTATATTGCTGCTGGAAATTGCCGCCGTCGGTCGACGCCCCGAGCCGCGCGCTGGTCGACACGCCATCATAGTCCCGCTTGAGCAGAATATTGACCACCCCGGCCACCGCGTCGGCGCCATATATGGCGGATGCACCATCGGCCATGATCTCGACGCGATCGACCGCGGCGATCGGAATGGCGCTGACGTCGATGACCGAGTTCACGCTGCTATAGGCAAAGCGCTTGCCGTTGATCAGCGTCAGCGTGGCATTGGGACCGATCCCGCGCAGGTTGAAGGTCGATGCGCCATTGGCGTTGACATTCTCATTGGCCGCGCCCTGCGTATTGCCGATCCCCGGATTCTGCCCGCCGCCGAAATTCTGTGGGAGGCTGCGTGCCACCTCGCCGAGGTCCGCCTGTCCCGCGTTGCGGATATCCTCCGCCTTGATTTCGATCACCGGTGCAGCCGCAGGCGCGCCAGCGATCCGCGAGCCGGTCACAATGATGGCTTCCGGTTCCGCGGCAGGGGTGATTGCAGCGGACGCGCTGTTCAGGATGACGACCGTACGGTCGTCGAAATTTGCTTGGAGTCCGCTTCCGGCAAGAAGCGCCTTGATCGCTTCGCGGGCTGTCAGTTCGCCCTTGATGGCGGGAGCGGTCTTCCCCTCGATATCTTCCGAGGCGGCATAGAGTTCAATGTTGGCGACGTCGGCAGCCCGGCGCAGCGCCTCTCCCAGATCCTGCGCCGGAATATCATAGGATTGGCGCGGCGCCTGCATGGCCTGCGCGCCTTCGGGCGAAAGCAAGGCTGCCGTGCCGACGAGCAGTGCGGCCAGCGAACGGGATTTAATCGACATTTCCACTCCCCCAATATTCTCGGCCGTGCATCAGGCAGACGGCCAGTGGGGGTGCGTTGACGGGAAGATAGGAGCGACCTTAGTCGCTCGGTGAAAAAATTATCGGCGGCGGAGGTGGATGGCGTCAGACCTCCGTTCGACGGCGAGGCCGAACAATATGGCGATCCGATCGGCGAAAGCGTCGGTCTGGCTGATATGGAAGCGGCCCGACACTTCGCGCGCGGCTATGTCGGTGTCGTCGATCACGATCGGCACCGCGGCGTAGCGATTGGCTTCGGCGACGAGCGCGCCGAGCTTGATCGATCGATACTCTGCCCACCCTTCGGTCCAGTCTGGCTGAATGACGGCAGCCAGCGCCGCGACAGGCTCCAACCGGCTATCGGGTCCATAGGCGAGGGCGCTTCCCGCCTTGAGGGGCATGGTCTGATCGACGTCTGCATCGGCGCGCACCTCTGCTGCGCCTCGGCGCAACGATGCGACCACGGTCCCCGATGCGGCGAGACTCAGATCGATTTCGGCATCATTTGCCGTCGCTCCTCCGCGCCCAGCCTCGATCCGGAGTGGGACATCGCCCGGCGCGACCGACAGTCGGACCCGGCCCCTCACGAGACGAACGCTTCGTTCGCCATGCGAAAAGGCCACGTCGAGCCGGCTGTCGGTGTCGAGCGTCGCGCGCGAACCATCGAAGAGCCGGAAGGTGCGGATCTCGCCGCGCTGCGTCTCGAGCGGTTCGGCAGCAAAAGCCGTCGCGCCGCCGCCTGGCTGGCCGGGAAAGGGCGCGCCTGCGGCCCCGATCGCGATGATCAGGAGCGCTAGCGCGGTAGCCGCAGCTCCCCATGGGAACCAGCCGCGCATCCGACCGCGACGCGCTCCGGCATGCGTCGTTCCGTGGCGCTGTGAAGTCTTGAGGATCGCGAGCGCCGCCATCCGCTTCTCGGCGCGCCGATAGGCTTCGCGATGTTCTGCAGATGCTTGTAACCACGCGTCGAATTCGCCGCGCAGCACCTCCGCATCCTCGCCGCGCATCTTGACGAGCCACGCCCGCGCGACCTCGTCGGCCGCATAATCGTCGTCGCCGGTCTTGGTCATTTCCCGCTGTCCACCACCTTCGCGATCCGACCGAGCGCCTTCATCATATGATATTCCACCGTCGCAATGCTGATGCCGAGCTGTTCATGTATCTCGCGATAGGAAAGTTCGTCCACCCGGTGCATCAGAAAGACGCGCCGCGTCTTGGGCGGCATTGCGTCAACGGCTTTCTCGTAGAGCTCCAAAAGGTCCGCCGCTTCGAGGTTCCATTCTTGCGTGGCCGGGGTCACGGCATCCCTCTCTTCGCGCAGCGAAAATAGAGCGATCGGCGCAGACTTGCTTCGCCGAGCCCGGTCGATCAGGAGATTCTGCGCAATACGGCGAAGAAAACCGCCCGGGTTGACGAGCTGGTGCCGTTGCTCGCTGCCCGCTGCCCGCGCAAAGACTTCCTGCACCAGGTCGGGCGCTTCCTCGGGGCCCGCCTTGCGACGCAGGAAATGAAAGAGCGACGAGCGGTGCGTGCGATACACCGTCTCCAGATCCTGTCCGATGACGGGCCGATGTTCGACCGGCGCCGGACGGTCGTCGGGATGCACATGGCAGGCCGACGACACCGAAAAGGGGTGGCGTAGCGGAGCGTCGTCGCAGCAGGTACAGGAAGACACAGCAATTGTTCCGAGGGCACGAGCAGAGCCATCCCGCCGTAGCCGGATGCCCGTCTCCCAGTGCTGTGCCGCCGTTCGGTCGCTTGTGCGATCCAGGGTCCGGTTCGGCCGCCGGTCCGGTCAAGGACTGGCGCATATAATGCCTGGCGAAATAGTCCGCGCGAAAGCTGCCAGCAATGCTCCAGCGCGCCCGAATCATGTCAATTGCGGGCGGCTGTGACAAGCAAAAGCGTCGATCCGGCAATATTGGCCGCTCAAGACTGGCGGCCGGGATGCGCAGCTAGCGTCCGTGCATAGGAAGTGGCCTCGCGCGCGCGCCGCTCATGATAGCCAAGCAGCAGGCTCCGCATCTCGGTCTGCGGCGCGGCATCGACAATGGCGGCCTCGAGCAATTTATATTCGGCCTCGACATCGCCAAGGATCGCGGCGTCGAAATGGCGCGAGAACTGGAGCCGGTCGCCGATTGCGGCGATGCTCGCCACGATCTCGGCATTCGAAGATCGATCCGCGACCGCGAGGAACAGATCGGCGATCCGATCGGGATAGGGCTGATCGGCACTCACCGGGATTGCCAGCCGATTTGGCGCCGTCGCGAGCGCGGCGAGTTGCAGGATCAGATGCAGCTCGAGCAGATCGCGAAACTCGGTCTCGGTAAGGCGGTGAACATGAAAGCCTTCGCCCGGCGTGAAGTCGACCATGCGCTCGCCATTGAGGCGGTAGAGACTGTCGCGCACCGGGGTCATGCTGACCCCAAGATCATCCGCGAGACGCGCCGCCTCGATCCGGGCGCCGGTCGCCCATTCGCCTGTCATCAGCCGGCGCTTGATCGCCTCATAGGTCGGCTCGAACACATGCGCGGGACTCATGCGCCTGCCCTTTCGACGGCGGCAAAGGCGGCGACCGCCTCGGCCTGGTCGGGGCGCAGCGCGTCGATCGCGCCTAGATGAGCGGGCCTTTCATCCTTCAGCAGAACAGAGGGGCATTGGCCTTCATAATTGCCGAGATTGGGACGGTGCTGCGCATAACCGGCGAGCGCTGCCAGTTCGGGTGGAAAATGTCGCGCGACCTCGGGGGGATAGGCCAGCCACAAATTCTCATAGGGCTTGAGCCAGCCAAGGCTGTAGCTGACCAGCACGCCGCGCCTCACCTCCTTGCTGAGGTTCGTGCCCGCACCGTGTGCGGTCGATCCGAGAAAGCAGATCGCCGACCCCGGTTCACATTCGGCGAATATCGGCTGGCCGAGATCGGTCTTTGCCATTCCCGCCGCCCCATGGCTGTTCGGAAAGATACGCGTCGTGCCATTTTCCTCCGTGAAGGGCGTGAGCGGCCAGAGGACATTGACCAGATATTCCTGGGTGCCGTTGGCGCCGCGCCACATATCCTGGTCGCGGTGCGGAAACTGCCGGACTTCGCCCGGATGGATCTCGATCGCCTGGGTGAGGTTGAGCTGTATCCGGTCGCACCCGCTTGCGAGGATCGTCTCGACCGCGGGGAGGATGATCGGATTGAGCACCAGTGCGGCCATATGCTCCGATCGCTTGAGCAGGCTGCCGAAGCGCTTCGTGCGGCGACCATAGAAATTGCCATCGCAGAAGGGTGTCGCGTCGAAGATCGGATCGAGATCCTTCGCCAGTGCGTGGACGCGGGCGATCGCCTCGTTGCGGATGATGCAATAGCCGGTGCGGCGCAATTCCTCGACCAGCATCGCGCTGACATCGGCTTCGGGGAGGTCCCTTTTCATAGCGCCGGCTCCCCGCCTTCCTCAAATTTGAGCATGAGCGGCGCATAGGTCCCCGTTCGTTTCAGGCCCGGGAGCGTGTCTTCGTCGATCGAAATGTTGAGCGCGACGATCCGGCAGCTTCCATCTCTGTGGACGGGGCCCAGCGTGCGGCAGGCCCAGCCGAATTTGCTGATGCTATGGTACCATCCCGCCTCGGCGATCCCGACATAATCGCTGATGCCATTGTGCAGGGCATGGTCGGCGAGCGCGGTCACGAGCTGGTTGCGGGCGTCGCGGCGCTCTGCGGGCGTCTGCGCGGGGTCGAGGCAGAAGCGGCTGATCTCCCACATTCTGGTGCCGGTCGGCGGGCCATCGGCGCAGAGGTGCGGATAGATGTCGCCGAGAAGGTGCGGCGCCGTAGTGGGCAGGAGGCGCGCCGAAGCGCGATGACGCAGATCCTCGGGGTCGAGCAGGATCAGATAACGGGCGTCGGGCGTGTCGAACTGATCCAGCTCGAAGCGGCCGTCGAGGGCTGGCAAATCCCATTTGAGCTTGTCGATGAAGACCTGCTTTCGCGCGGCGAACATGCCGCGCAGCGCGGCATTCCCGGGCGCGTGCGGCGCCCGCGTGGACTGTTCCAACATGATGATTCCTTGGCTGTGGAGCCGGAATCAGACCATCGATCCTTCGCGGCGGCTATGCCCATTTCTGGGCAAGGATTTTGCGATTATGCGCGGCGCGTCAGTTCGGGCGCCACCAGTCGTAGATGTCCGAGAAGCCGATCAGCCCGTCGAACAGCGCGCACAGGATCAGCATCGAGCGGCAATGCACCGAATAGCGGTCGCGCGCCATCTTCAGGTGGCGCACGACCGTCTCTTCGCTGATCCCGAGAATATCGGCGATCTCGCCGGCGGTCTTGCCGCGCGCCGACCAGAGCACGCATTCGCGTTGCCGCTCGGTAAGTATCGGGCGTGGCCGTAAAGGAGAGGAGCCGATCAACTCGCGCGCCGAAGCGATGGCGATCGCGCCGAGGATTTCGGCGGCGTGGAGCATCTCTGCCGGAATGTCCGCGTGCGGACGGACTGCGAAGGAGCAGGTCCCCGATGCCTCGCCGGGCAAATGGCGGGGAACCGTGAAGCCGTCACCGACGCCGCTCTCGCGTGCTACCGACAGCAATTGGCGGTCGCCGCGGCTCAGCGGAATATAGCGATCGACGTGGCGCCATTCGAAGCCGGTCAGCGATCGCTCGCTAGCGCGGCGGATCGGATCGGTTCCGCTGAGATCGAAGCCGACATAGACCTTGGCCCAGGCGTCGGGATAATTGTGCACGAGGATCGACGCCGGTTCGCCGGTTCCGCGCCGATCGAAGGCAAGCGCGAAATGGTCGAACCCCATTCGGCCCGCAGCCTTGGTCAGTGCGGCGAAGAGCTGCTCTTCTCGGTCTACTCCTGTAAATTCCTGTGCGAGTTCCTCTGTCAGATAATAATGCTTCACGTCGTTCATCGGCCGCCGGCGCGTTCCCGACCCGCTCGCCTGCGGTCCGCTCCAACTATCGCCGCGGGCCTCTTCCTTTCGGCGCGGGCGAACGGGGGAATTTCCGACGGGTCCTCACGCCATGTCCGTCCGCTGTTCCCGCAGCCTGGCGCACGGCGATCGATCGGTGAGCAAGATGTAACAGGCTGATAATCCGGGTAAAGGGCCCGGTCCCGACAATCGGACCCGCTTCTGGATCTATTCCTGTCGAACGTGGCGGCTTGTCAGAGCAGCGACGGCGCATCTGCAGGCGGCGCCTTGCGGCTGAACCAGGGTACTTCGGTGCGCTCGACGGCGAGGCGATCGGCAGGATATCTTGCGACCAAGGCCATCGCCTCTTCGGCAGGCGCGTGAAGCCAGGCATCATGATCTTCGGGATGCAGGATAACGGGCATGCGATCATGGATGTGGAACAGTTCCTCGGTCGCATCGACCATCACGCCCGTATAGCAATCGCCCCATTCGTTGGTCGGCCGCCAGAGACCCGTCCAGGCCGCAAGCGGCTGGTCGGTGACGCTGATCCAGGTTCGCGTCATCTTGCCCTTCTCGCCTTCGGCTTCGGCGAAGGAGGTGAAAGGGATGAGGCAGCGATGGACCGGGTTGGTGAACCAGGGCCGCCAGAAGGACATCAGCTTGTCGTCGCGCGCATTGTTGACCGGCTTCGGCTTGCTGGTCGGTTTCATATGTTTGAGGCGCACCGGGAAGCCCCAGGTCATGGCCTGAAGAACGCGTTCGCCGCCGTCCTGCCTCACCACGAAACCCTGTCCGCCAGGATAGACGTCGCCGGGCGATGCGTTGGTGGCCTGCGGCCGGCGCGATTTGAAATAGGATGCCACCTCGTCGACCGTCGAATTCAGCGTCACCAGGTTGCACATGGGGCGGCCCTCCGTCAGGCCGCTCCGAGCAGGTCGTCGAAATTCTGCTGGATCGGCGGCGCGATCCTGAAGCTATTCTTGGGGAAGGGCCGCAATAAGTCCAGCGGCGGTCGCGTTGCCATCAACCAGTCGAAAAGGTCGCCTGGGTGAACCACCCCGACATGGCGGTCCTTATGATGGGAAAGATCGGCATAGGCGGGGACCGTGAGCGCCGCGAAACTGTCGGGCCAATCGCGGCTCCCTGGACGCCATGTCGCCGCGATGCATAGGAAGGGTTCGCCGATGAGGCTTGCCGAATAGACCGTCTTGCCTCGCTTCACCAAGCCGAACTCATTGGCAAGCAGCAGGCACGGACGGTCGATGATCGCGGTCTCGGACTTGAGCAGCGGGATCTGGAAAATGTCTGGATCACGCGACGGCAGGCCCCAGTGAAGCTCCTTCTCGCGTTCCTGATTGCCGTCCCAGATCATGACCCGGTGCGGCTTTCCGATCCCCACCAGGGCGTCGTCATTCTCGATGTCCATCGGACAGTCTCCTAGGCGCGGAAGCGGCTCAGCGCGCGCTTCCATTCGCGTTCGTCGGGCATGGGCAATTGGATATCGTCCTTGCTCGGCGCGACCAGTTCGAGCCGGATCGGCCGAATACGTTTGCCGGTCCGTGCCTTGCAGCGCGCGCACCAGAATTTTTCACGGGCCTTGCCAAGATCATCGTCCCACATCTTGCGCTGGAACTTCCACCACAGACCATAAGGATCGAAGGTCGCGCTATGGCCGCAGCGGCACACCGGCCTGACCGCCTGATACCATGCCGCCGCCTCGAACAGATGCGTCGCGCGCCGCCCGCCTTCTCTGGTCCAGCCGCCCACGTCACAGCGAAAGCCCAAGCTGGTCGATATGCGCGGGCTCGGGGCTTCCACCCACGCTCTCGACGATGACGCGGGCGAGCTCGAACGCCGCTTCGACGCGCATGTGACTTGTAGGTGCGGTGAGGCCCACGCGCGCCCAGCCGGGAGCGGCAAGCAGGGTTTCTGCGACTCGGGCGGTATCGATCCTGTCCATGCTCATATGAGAACATAGGAAGAACAACATGACAAGCCCGCTGCGCACGGCTGGGCCTGTCCATGATCCTCGGTCCCGCGGCGGCAGGCCGCCGCGAGCGAGCGCGAGGGTTGCCGGACCGCGTGGCGGACGGAGTGCGGCGAGAGAGGCTTGCTGCCGGTCCCCCGCGGAGAAGCGAAATGAACCATCAAGCAAAGCCTTGCCGCCGCGGCAAAGATTTCAGGGGGAGGATCGCGGCATGAAACTCCTCACTCCCGACATCGCCGCCGCGCTCGCTGCCAATGCTGCCGCAAGGCACGACGCGATCGCGCGCGGCGCGCGCGAACCCGATCCCAAGCCCGTCGTGCGCTTCTTCAGCCCCGTCGGCGCCGCCACCTGGCTCGCAACCGAGATCGATGCCGACGGCATATTGTTCGGTCTTGCGGACCTGGGGTTCGGCTGTCCCGAACTCGGCAGTTTCTCGGCCGCCGAACTCGAGGGCGTGCGCCTGCCCTTCGGGCTCGGCATCGAGCGCGACCTCCACTTCGAGGCGCGCCATCCCCTGTCGGTCTATGCCGAAGCGGCGCGCGCGGCGGGCTCGATCATCCTTGGCGAGCAGCGCCTGCACGCAGCGGCGCGCCGGCCTTCGCGGCGGGGCTGAGGCCGCGGACTTGTTCGGGGCCGCCGGTGGCGGCCCCGTTCGAGGAAGAGGGAAGCAGGGGCTTCGTGACGGGTTTCAGGAGCCGGGAGAGTGTCTCTCGGCGGCCCGTCATGGAGAAGGCCCATGGCCAAATCGCTTCCGAAAATCACCCTCGCCCCGTCGCGCGACATTCCTCTCGACCGCTTGCGCCTGTCGCAGGCCAATGTGAGGCGCGTGAAGGCAGGCGTATCGCTCGATACGCTGGCGGCGGACATCGCCCGCCGCGGATTGCTCCAGAGCCTCAACGTGCGACCGCTGCTCGATGGCGAAGGGCAGGAAACGGGGCAGTTCGAAATTCCGGCCGGAGGCCGGCGCTTTCGCGCGCTCGAACTGCTGGTGAAGCAGAAAAGGCTCGCGAAGGACGCGCCGATCCCCTGTGTCGTGGGCGGTGCGGCCAATGACATACTCGCCGAAGAGGACAGCCTCGCTGAAAACAGCTTTCGCGAGGCGCTGCATCCGCTCGACGAATTTCGCGCGATGCAGGCGATGGTCGACAAGGACGCCGGCATCGAGGAAATCGCCGCGCATTTTCACACCACCCCCGCCGCGGTGCGCCAGCGCCTGAAGCTCGCCGGTGTCTCGCCCAGGCTGCACGCGCTTTACGCCGAAGAGGCGATGACGCTCGATCAGCTCATGGCCTTCACCATCGCCGAGGACCATGCGCAGCAGGAAGAGGTCTGGGACCAGCTCGAACATAGCTTCAACAAGTCGGCGACCTGGATCCGCCAGAAGCTCACCGAGAACAGCGTTCGCGCGGGTGACAAAAGGGCCTGCTTCGTCGGTCTCGACACCTATCTCGAAGCGGGCGGCAGCATCGCGCGCGACCTGTTCGAATCCGATGGCGGCGGCTGGCTCACCGACCCCGCGCTTCTCGACCGGCTCGTCGATGCCAAGCTGAAAGCCGAGGGCGCGCGCATCCTCGCCGAGGGCTGGAAATGGGTGACGACCGCGATCGACCTGCCGTGGGACGCGACGCGCGGGTTTCGCGAGATCGACCGCGAAGAGGTCGCGATGACCGAAGCGGAAGCAGCCCGCGTCGCCGAGCTTGAAGCCGAAGGTGAGGAGCTCGGCGATGAATGGGCCGATGCGCACGACGTGCCCGACGACGTGCATGCGCGGATCGAGGCGATCGATGCCGAACTCGGTGCTTTGGTCGACCGTCCGCTGATCTTCGCTCCTGAGGACATGGCGACGGCGGGGGCATTCGTCTCGCTCGACCGCGATGGGTCGGTGCGCGTCGAGCGCGGCTTCGTGAAACCCGAGGATCAACTGCAGGAGGGACTCGGCGACGACAGCGCGTCGGGGCCGGGCGGCACCACGCGCTCCACCGGCAGCGATGGCGAACCCGTGAAGGCTCAGGATGACGCCGAAGGTGCCGAAGAAGCGGGCGGGCTGCGCCCGCTCCCCGACCGTCTCGTCTCGGACCTCACGGCCTGGCGCACCCTCGCGCTGCAGGACAGGGTCGCGCAAGACCCGGCGCTCGCTTTCGCCGCCGTTCTCCACGTCCTCGTGCTGGGCTGCTTCTACAGCTTCAGCCGCGAATGCTGTGTCCAGATCGCGGCGAACCGGGTCTCCTTTTCCAATGCCCCGAGCGGTTTGCGCGACTGCGCGCCCGCGCAGGCGATCGACGCGCGCGCAGCGGCATGGAAGGATCGGCTGCCGCAGTCGGACAAGGAAGTGTGGAGCTTTCTGCTCACCCTCGATGGGGAGGAGCAGTCGCAGCTCCTGGCGCATTGCGCGTCGCTCTGCATCAACGCCCAGGCCGAGGTCGTTCCCAAATATGACAATGGCCGCATCTCGGCGCATGGCGTCGAGCGCCGCATAGCCCACAGCCATGTCCTCGCGCTGGCTGCGGGGCTCGATGTGCATGGCGCGGGGTGGCGGCCGACCGCGGCAGGCTATTTCAGCGGTGTGACCAAGCCGCAGATCCTCGCCGATGTCGCCGAGGCGCGCGGCGACGAAGCTGCCCAGATGATCGGCCATCTCAAGAAAGCCGACATGGCCCGCGAGGCCGAGCGGCTGGTCGAAGAAACGACCTGGCTCCCGGCGCCGATGCGAACGCCGGGTCTGGACGACTTCGATCCGGACGGCGGTGAAACGGCGGTGCCCGTCGATGCCGACGAGGGCGATCCCTGCGACGCCGAACTGCCCGTCGCGGCCGAGTGAGCCATCTGGCGGGGGCGCATCCCCCGCCGGATATCCTTCACGGCGCAGCCGCATCCGGGAAAGTCGCCCTTTGACGGCTTGACGCGATCCGGGGCCGGTCACGGCCCGCAGTCCGGACGCTGACCCCGACCCTCGCTGACCCTGCGCCACCCCAACAGCAATGCGGCCCGTGCTCGCTCCTCTTCGGGGCTCGCGCGCGGCTGCGCGGAGTCCCATCCATGGCACAGTTTCAAATCCTTTGCCCGCACTCGGAAGCCGAGTGGCGGCCGGTCACGATTGAATTCCTTTTCGCACCCAATGGCGACCAGCAATATCTCTGGCCCTCCTTCGACGAAGCCGAAGCCGCGCGGAAGCAGCTTCTCCTCCGCGCGCCCGATGCGCAGCTCCGTATCGCGCTCGCGGGCGCCGAGATCGGCGACGTCGACTGGCCGGTCCGCGAAAAGCTGCGCTTCGCCGACGGCACCTATGCGCCGACGCCCTGGCACGAGGAGCCCTGGTACCAGGAAAAGCACGAAGAGCATTTCTGCCATGTCTCGACCGAGCAGGCGGGCAAGATCGCTTTCACCGAGAATGCCGCGAAGGGTGAGGTCGACCGGCAGCTCGTCATGTCGCCGGGCCGCTATCTTCATCGCTTCTTTTCGGCCCATCTCGACAACAATGCGATCGAGGGCTGGTGCGCCCGGCTCTCGGTTCAACTCGCGGAAGATGCGCTCAAGATCACGCAGGACGCCGACGAAATCGAGGAGGTTTATGTCGGCGGTCCCGGCAGCTGCATGTCGCACGGCGCGAGCGACTTCGAGAGCTATTGCCATCCGGTGCGCGTCTATGCCGGTCCCGACACGGCGCTCGCCTATATCGGCGCCCGCGACGATGCCCGCGCGCGCAGCGTGGTGTGGCCCGAGCTCAAAATCTACACCAGCATCTATGGCGATGTATCGCGGCTCAAGCTGCTGCTCGAAAATGCGGGGTACGCCAAGGGCAGCCTCAACGGCGCCCGCATCAGGCGCCTTGTCGACGGCGGCAGCTTCGTCGTTCCCTATATCGATGCGGGCGATGACCTCGCCGACGACGGCGAATATCTCATCATTGGTCATGGTGAGATTCCGTCCGAGAATACCAACGGACTGGGGGACCGATGCTGGTACTGCCCGCGGTGCGACCGCGAAACGACGCCGCATGAGGAAGTGTATTTCGGCGACGGCTCGTCGGAAGAATGGTGCTATAATTGCTTCACCGATCACACGGTCTTCTGCGCGCATAATGAGCGCAGCTACAGCGATGCCGAAACCTTCATCACGGTGCTCGCCGATGGCGACGAGCATGACGTGCTTGACGGTTATGTCGAGGCCTTCGGTGCGGTCTATCTCGAAGATCGCGGCGAATGGTGGCTAGCGACCTGCTGCCGGAAATGCGACGCGTCGGGCGAATGGTATCATGCGGCCGATCTCATCGAATATCACGGTGAATGGCTTTGCGCCGAATATCTGCCCGATCCTGTCGACGATGACGATCCGGCGCTCGCCAATGCCCATGTCCTCGCGCGCGATTGGTTTCTTTACGAAATGTCCGCGATCGAACTCGAGGTCGCCAAATGGCAGGCAGCCGGGGAGCGTGCCCGCGAAGAACGGCTGAGGCGCGAGCAAGAGGCGGCCGAACGCCTTCGCCGCGAAACGATGCAATCCCCGCCGCTCGAACCGTGCGCCTGCGGATGCGCCCACGGCAATTCTCCCGAAACGCCAGGCTTGGCCGATGGCCTCGCCCCCGCCGTCGCAGCGTCCGTGGCCGCGATGGCCATCCCTTGCCAGGCAGGAGCCTGATCCATGACCCATGACCTTGCAGGCCGCGCCGGCCTCCTCGAAATCCTGTCCTGGGCACGGCCCCATGACAGTGCGACCGAACGCGCCTTTTGCCGCGAATATCTCGATCCGGTACCCGGCATGCGCGCCGACGGCTTTGGCAACCGGATGCTGGAAATCGGCGATCGTCCGCGCACATTGTGGAGCTGCCATGTCGACACCGTCGCGGCCGTCGGCGGGCATCAGGCAGTGGGCGTCGACGAACATGGCATCGCGCAGCTGTGCGACGGCAAGGCGGGTATGTCGCTCGGCGCCGACGACGGCGCGGGGCTGTGGATCATGCTCGGCATGATCGCGGCCGCACGTCCGGGCTTCTACCTCTTCCATCGGGGCGAGGAGCAGGGTTGCCTCGGCTCGCGCTGGATCGAGCGCCATACGCCCGAACTGCTCGCGGACATCGACGCGGCGATCGCCTTCGACCGCGCCGGGCTTGGCGATGTCATCACCCACCAAAGCTATGGGCGGACATGCTCCGATGCCTTCGCGACCAGCCTTGCGGCGGCGCTCAACCGCCGGAATTCAGCGTTTCGCTATGCCCCCGACGACACGGGGGTTTACACCGACACCAACGAATATGCCGGTATCGTCCCCGAATGCACCAACCTGTCGGTGGGCTATCAGCGTCAGCATGGGCCGCGCGAGACGCTCGATGTCGTCCATTGCGAGCAATTGCTCGAAGCCATGCTCGAACTCGACGCGTCGCAGCTGGTGATCGAGCGCGATCCTTCCGTCCAGGAAGAGGTCGGCTGGTGGTTCGACCGCGGGCGCAGGCATGGCGACGATTTCGTCGAGGCGGTCGCCGATCACCCGGAACTTGCGGCCTGGATGCTCGAGCAATGCGGGGTCAGCTACGATGATTTCCAGATGGCGCTGTGGGCCGAGGAAATGGAGCATGACCCGGGTTATCGCCCGCTCATGCCGACCTGATGCACGGCATCCGCCGAC
This sequence comes from Sphingopyxis indica, assembly GCF_032879645.1. NCBI lineage: Bacteria > Pseudomonadati > Pseudomonadota > Alphaproteobacteria > Sphingomonadales > Sphingopyxidaceae > Sphingopyxis > Sphingopyxis indica. The sequence continues at coordinate 113,204 of NZ_CP076395.1, read as the reverse complement.
TTAGACTGCGGGCCGATACAGTCCGCCATGTTTGGACTGGCTTCGACGCCGCCGGTTCCGCGGGTCCCGCCGCGGGATAGGCAGGCAGATCATGCTTGAATCTGAATCCCCGTTTGTGAGAAAATGACGCTCTACGCGCTGGCAGGGGCTGCCGGTGCCGAGCTGTCCGTGCGGATCGCCGATCGCCTTTCGATCGACATCTGCGCGGGCGCAAGGCCTTGGAAGGAGCCCCGCATGGAAAGTCCAGCCCGAGAATTGGCGCGCCGCCTTGCCGAAAATGCCGAGGCCGTCTGCCGCCACTATCTCCCCAACGGCCGCCGCGAAGGCCGCTACTGGCTTGTCGGCGATGTCCGGGGCACGCCGGGTCGCAGCCTTTACCTGTTGCTGTCGTCGTCCGGTGATGCGCGCGGCCGGGCGGGAAAATGGACCGATGCCGCGAGCGGCGAACATGGCGATCTGCTCGATGTCATCGCCGCCAGTTGCGGTCATGTCGATTTGCGCGAGACCCTCGCCGAGGCGCGGCGATTTTTGAGCATGCCGATGTCGATGCCGCAGCCAGCGGGGTCTCGATCGCGGCGATCGCGCAAGGCGTCGATGGGAACGCCTGCGGCGGCGCGGCGGCTTTGGGCTGCGTCGAAGCCGATCGCCGGGACGTTGGCCGCTGCTTATCTTGCATCGCGCGGGATCGATATTGACCCAGGCAATGGTGCCATCCGCTTTCATCCGCGCTGCTATTACCGGGCGTCGAGCGATGACGCTCCCGACGTCAGGACCGCCTGGCCGGCCATGATCGCAGCAGTGACCGACGAGACCGGCCAAATCGCGGGCGTCCATCGTACCTGGCTCGGTCCGGCGGGCGGCAAGGCGCCCGTCGCCTGTCCCCGCCGCGCGCTGGGCAATCTGCTTGGGCATGGCGTGCGGTTCGGACCCGCTGCGGACGTCATGGCCGCTGGCGAAGGTATCGAGACGATCCTGTCGCTACGCGAGGTGCTGCCCGGCATGCCGATGATCGCCGGTCTGTCGGCGGCGCATCTTGCCGCCATCCATTTCGCCGAACCGCTGCGCCGTCTCTATGTCGCGCGCGACAATGACGCTGCCGGGTCCTGGGCAATGAAGACCTTGATTGAGCGCGCCGAGCCACTCGGGATCGTGATCGTCCCGCTCGATCCGCGGCTCGACGATTTCAACAGCGATCTTGTTCGGATGGGCCGGGAAGAAATGGCGGCCCGGCTTCGCGCCCGGCTGATGCCGCTCGATGCGGCCCGCTTCCATGTCCGAAATATATAGTGCTATTTCGGACATCGCGATCACCGCTTCATCTAACGTCCGACCGCTTTGGCTATTGCTTCCCTGTGGAAGCCGCGCCTCCGGCCTTCGCTGGAGGGCGACTGCGGCGGCGGGAGCGGGCGTCGCAATGGCGGATGCACGGCTATTTTCCGCCGGGGCTGCGCCCCTTTGCATCGCGAAACAAAATAGCCGCACCCTCGCCATCCTCCGCTGGCGCTTCGGCCGCGCGTGCCGCGCGGTGCGGACCCGCACCCCCCGCCGCGGGGGCGTCGCCGCGAAGGCCGCGAGAGGCGCGGCCACCAGAACCGAGGCACCACATGACTGACCTTTCCGACTTTTCCGAACGTAGCGAGCCCGATGAGCCCTGCGCCAGCGCACATCTCCTCCAGGAGATGCAGCTCTACGGCTATCGCCCCTTCGAGGACGAACCCGACGGGCGGCCGCTTCCCGATGACCGGCTCGCCGGCGGCGCCGTTGCCGACATCTTCGATGCACTCGCGGGGTGCCTCGTCGAAACGCGGATCGAACCCGATCTCGAAGATTTGCTCTGGGGCGTCGTCAATCTCTTCCACGGCGCGGGCACGCGGATCGAGCGCGAGCTCGACCGCAACGAGGCGGCGCAGCGCGATCTCCAGCGCGAGCAGGATGGCAGCGAAATCCGCTCGGTCGAACTCGAACGTGCGATCGCGGAGGGCATCACCTTGATCGAGCGGCGCGACGCCATGGAATTTTTCCGCGAATGTGCTGCCGAACATTATCGCATCCATGCCCGCAAGGCCTGGATCCCGCGCACCGGATCGCGCATCCGCCATCAGACGATGACCGCGGCGATAATCGACAGCCGCGACTTCATGGACCGCCGCCTCCGCGAAAAGGCCAAGGCGCTGATCCCCGAGGGCACGCGCATCGCCTTCAGCGGTGGGCCGTCATGCAACGATCATCGGCATATCTGGTCGGCGCTCGACAAGGTTCATGCCCGTCATGCCGACATGGTCCTGCTCCACGGCGCAACCCCGACCGGCGCCGAACGCGCTGCTGCCTGCTGGGCCGATGCGCGAAAAGTGCCGCAGGTGCCATTCCAACCCGACTGGAACCGCCATCGCAAGGCAGCGCCCTTCAAGCGAAACGAGCGCATGATCGACGCCATGCCCGCCGGGCTTATCGTCTTCTCGGGCACAGGCATCCAGGACAATCTCGTCGACAAGGCGCGCGCATTCGGCATTCCGGTGTGGGACTTCCGCATCCGCGAGGCTCCATGAGGTGTCGATCTGGACCCGACCATGCTTGCCATCGGGCGAGCTTGTGACCACAGAAGGAAGGAACGATGCGTAACGATCTCGATCATCTTCCGGCAAGCAAGCAGCGCGAACTCGAGCGCGTGAAGGCGATCATCTTCGAAGAATTCGAAAATGCCGTCGCGCTTTCGACGATGGGCTGGAAGAAGAAGGGCCGGATCGACAAGATCATCCTCTACGGAAGTTATGCCCGCGGAGGCTGGGTCGACGAGCCGCACACGGCGAAGGGCTATCGCTCGGACTTCGATCTGCTCATCATCGTCAACGACAAGCGCCTCACCGACAAGATCGACTTTTGGTCCAAGCTCGAGGATCGGCTGACCCGCGAGCTTGCGATCGACAAGACGCTGCACACGCCGGTGAATTTCATCGTTCACACCCTGCAGGAGGTGAACGACGGGCTGGCGCATGGGCGCTATTTCTTCATGGACGTCGCGCGCGACGGGATCGCGCTCTACGAATATGACGATAAGGAATTGCACACGCCGAAGCCGAAGACGCCTGAGCAGGCGCTGGCGATGGCGCGCGAGTATTTTGAGGAGTGGATGCCTCAGGCAAACGCATTCTTCAAAATGCATGAGGCAGGACGCGCCGAAGGCGCATTCAAGCAGGCGTCATTTGTTCTTCATCAAGCGGCGGAGAGCCTTTATCATTGCGTCCTATTGGTGTGCACTTTCTACACTCCGCACGTTCACAATCTTGGCTTCCTGCGAACGCAGGCGGAACGAATCGACATGCGGTTGGTGGACGCATGGCCCCGCGCGTTGAAGGCCGATCGCTCACGCTTCGAGAAGCTGAAAGAGGCTTATGTGAAGGCTCGCTACTCGAAACATTATCGCATCAGCGAGGCGGACCTGCTGTGGCTCGCTGCGCATGTCGAGGAGCTCGGCCGGGCGGTGCATGCGATTTGTTCGGAGCGCATCGCCGAACTGGAGGCTCGTATTCCGGCGGCTTGATGTGCAGTGGCGGCCCTTGGCAGGGCCTTTGGGCGTGCCTTCCTTTGTCCGGATGATGTCGGGGTGGAAGGGTCCTATTTCGTGTTGCGCTGCAACGCTTGTTATTGATTTGTTCGCTTGCCTACCCTATGTGGGTATCAATCGCACCCGCCCGGCCTCTGTCCGCAAGGATATGCACACTGGGCGGGTCTTTTATTTTGGGCGCCGTTGACGCATGACGATGGTCAATGTCACGCGCCTATTCCAAACCGACTCTCACCTACACCCAGCAAATCGCTCACCTCCGGGCAAACGGCATGATCGTTGCCGACGAGCCGGCGGCCGAGGCGTGGCTCCGCCATGTGAGCTACTACCGGCTGAGCGCCTACTGGCTTTATTTCGAACATCCGAAGGGACAGGCGGGGCCGCGCTTTCTTCCGGGCACGACCTTCGAGCGCGTCACCGCACTCTATGATTTCGACCGGCTACTCCGGCGCCTCCTAATGCGCGGCACCGAGCATGTCGAAGTGGCCTTGCGCGGGAGTTGGGCATATCATCTCGCCGGGCTCGGCGACGGGCACAGCTATCTCGACGCCAGTCTTTATAGCGATCGCACCGATTATCATCTTCGCCTCTCGAAACTAGCCGGCGAAGTGGGGCGATCGAACGAGACCTATATCAAACATTATCGGCAAAACTACGATCTGCCCGCTTTGCCGCCGGTCTGGATGGTCGCCGAAATGATGTCCTTCGGCCACCTTTCGCGCTGGTATTCGAGCCTAGCAGACCGCGCTCTTCGAACACGAATTGCTGCGCCCCTCGGTCTGCCGGAGACCGTTCTGGTGCCCCTCATCCGCCATGTGACGGACATCCGAAATATCTGCGCGCATCACGGCCGGCTGTGGAACCGGGGCTTCCTTACGCCTCCGAAGCTCGCGCAAAAGCCCAAATCCCTACAGGCGACCATCGACCAGAATGCCACTCAGGCACCGGCGAAGCTTTACAACGGCATCTGCATGATCGGCCACGTCATCAATACCGTGGCGCCGGACTCGACCTGGCTTGCCGATGTGGCGGCGCACATCGTGACCCATCCCGAGGGCGATACGCGTTCGATGGGTTTTCCCGCGAACTGGCAGCAGCGGCCACTTTGGCAAGTCTGAGGCGCACGACAATCGGTCGGCTTTGCGCCCAAGCCCGGCCATTCACCGCCAGCGACGCGTGGCCCAAAACCAGTCGTTCGCAAATGGGCCATTATAGCAGTGGCCGGACGTCCGATCTCCCACGAAACCTAACAGCTGCGAGAAACGCCTTTATCTTTGGAACGCGAGAACTTGCCCCATGCCCGTTCGCTGCCCCACCACAGAGCGGCAAACCCGCCAAGCGTGACTCCGCCCAGAATACCCCAGCCATGTGGCCCCAGCGGCAGCATCCCAATCGCGTAGGCGACGACCAGTATCGCCATCCCAATCAGGAACGGTCCGGTGAAACGGCAATGAGTCCGGCCGCACCGTCTGGCGTTCATGATACAAGCCGCACCCATGGAGGCCAGCATGACGGTCCAGATGACCGCGCGGGGCGTAGGTTCCAGCCACATGGCGGCCAGCATGGCTAGGCCGGGAATAGCCCAGAGCCCGACAAGCGTGCGCCAGTTACCCGACCAATCCCCGGCGCCGCTGGCGGGATCGGAACCGCGCGGGCTACTCATGTCATCTCACCGCCGCGACGCGACCGAGCAATCTTATCCTGCACAGCAGGACAGCCTTTTCACATCCCGATCGAATGTCTGCGCAGCCAGCTTCAGTCCTTCGACCGTGGTCAGATAGGGGAAGATCATCTCCGCCAGATCGTCGATCGTGAGGCCGCAGCGGATCGCCATGGCGGCGGTCTGGATACTGTCCGCACCTTCCGGCGCCAAGATATGCGCGCCCAGCAGTTTGCGGGTCCGGCCATCCGCAACCAGCTTGATCAGGCCGCGCGTGTCGCGAGCCGCCAATGCGCGCGGAACATTCTCGAGCGGGAGGGTCGAGGTTCGCGTTGCATATCCTGCCGCGATAGCCTGCGCTTCGGTGAAGCCGACACTGGCTACCTGCGGATCGCTGAATACGACGGCCGGCATGGCCGAATTGTCGTACCGCAGGCTATCGCCGTTCAAGGCGTTCTTGGCGGCGATCTTTGCGCCATAGGCTGCCATGTAAACGAACTGGTCTCGGCCCGTCACATCGCCGGCGGCATAGACGCCGCGCACCGAGGTTCGCATATGGTCATCGACAATGATGGCACCGCTGAGCGTCTGCTTCACCCCTGCCTCGATGAGACCGAGGTCCTCCACATTCGGGGCGCGCCCGGTCGCTACGAGAAGGCGCTCCGCGACGATGGTTTCGGCGACCCCGTTGCGCAGGACGGTGAGCGCAGTGCCCCCTTCCGCCGTCTTGTGGGCCGACTGATAGGCGAGGTCGCCCAGAACCGTGATGCCTTCGCTCGAAAGATAGTCGGTCAGCGCGGCACCGATCTCCGGCTCCATATCGGGGAGAAGGCGGCTGCGGAAAACGAGCGTCACGTCGACGCCGGCGCGGGAGAACATCTGGGCGAGTTCCACACCGATATAGCCGCCCCCGAGGACGATCATCGATTTCGGCAACTCGGTCAGGTCGAGCGCGGTAGTGCTGTCGAGCGCATCGACGTCCGGAAGGCCCGGGATAGCCGGCACCGCCGGACGCGTACCTGTCGCAATCACGATCCGGTCAGCGGTGAACCGCCTTCCACCGGCCTCGACGCCATTTTCGACGAGCCGCGCCGTGCCTTCATGGTAGGCGATATTATTGTAGAGAGGCAGGAGATCCGCATATTTCGCCTGACGAAGGCCCGAGACGAGCGAGTCCTTTTCGGCGATCACCTTGCCCCAATCGGCCATTCGTGCCCCGGCCTCGACACCGTTGAACCGCATCGGCGCGGCATTCGCGTGGTGAATGCTCTCGACCGCGCGGATCAGCGCCTTGGAAGGAACGCAGCCGACGTTGACGCAGGTTCCGCCGATGGTGCCGGCACCGATAACGGCGACTTGGGCTCCTTGCTCCGCCGCGGTAATCGCGGCCGAGAACCCAGCCGAGCCGCCGCCCACGACGATAAGGTCGTACTTCTTGGCCTGAGAGCCGTCGCCCCGATTGCAGCAATCACTCATGATACGACTTTCACTTGCGGACTCGGGAAGGGTAGCCAGCGTTGGTGGTCGCCGCGATCAACGCCGCGGTGCTGGTCTTGGCGTCGTCATAGGTGACCGTCGCGGTATGCGTTTTGGCCGACACTTCGACAGCGGTCACGCCGGGTACGCGCGACAGGCTCTTTTTGACGGTGGGAGCGCAGGTCACGCAGGTCATGTTCTCGACCGCCAAGGTGGTGGTCCGGATTGCGGCAAAGGCCGGCCCGGATGCGAACAGCGCAGCCGCGGCCGCGAACAGGGTAAGCTTCTTCATCATGGTCTCCTTGTTCAAAGGTCGAGGAATAGGGGGGCGAGATAGGGGAAGAGGACGGCGAGTCCGATCAGCGCCGTTGCAAGCCACAAGGCCGTCTTTGCCAAGCGGTTGGAGGAAGGCGTGCCGCACTCGCCCTCGGCGCAGACCACGCGCGGCTGACGATAGATCCGCCAGAACCCGGCGGCCAGGAAGGCGATCGCCACCGCCAGGAAGATGGGCTGATAGGGGGCGAGCGCGGTCAGGTTGCCGATCCATGCGCCACTGACGCCCAGTGTGAAGAGCACTAGCGGGACGATGCAGCAAGAGGCCGCGCCGAGCGCGCCCAGACTTCCTCCAACAATCGCTATCCACGCACCACGTCTGGAAGCCGTTTTCGGCTGGGTCATTTTCTGTTCTCCGAATCACGTTGTTGACCCTAGATAGGATCTGTAGCGGCTACAGGTTCAAGAGGTATTTCAGCATGGATCGGAAAAATCTGCAGGACACAGCGCCCCGGCTCCCCATCGGAGCACTGTCGCGGCGCACCGGATGCAACATCGAGACGATCCGCTATTATGAGAAAATTGGCCTGCTCTCCGCGCCTGCGCGCAGCGACGGCGGTCACCGGCTCTATGGCTATGGTCATCTCATGCGGCTCGGCTTTGTGCGGCGCGCGCGGGAACTGGGCTTCACGCTGGACGAGATCCGCGCGCTGCTTCGGCTGGCCGAGGACCGCGATCGCCCATGCACCGAAGCGCGCGAGGTCGCCGTGGTCCATCTGACCGACATTCGTACCAAGATCGCGGATCTTCAGGCCATGGAGTCGGTGCTTGCCGAAACCGTCGTGCGATGCGCGGATGGCAAGACCCCGGAATGCCCGCTGCTGGAAACGCTATTCGGTTCGATCGATCCGTCTGCCCGGCCTCCTGCCGGCTAGCCGCCGTCGGCCAGCACAGACCAATGTCGGTTTTCGCAAGGACGACGCTTTGGCGAAGCTCAATGTCTGCTTCTTTCATTTTCAGTCCGAAAGCCGACAGGCTGGAAACGGCCAGAAAAACTTAAGGATGAGTTGCGTTCTCACAAGACGCTTCACCTGACTCCACCTGAAGCGTTATATGGTCGATGCCAAATTCTTCGATCAGCGTGTCGGCAACGCGGACCCGTAAATCCTGCTCATTTTCCGTCAGGTCGATGACGATATGCGCTGTCAGGCTCGCGTCATGACCCGCGATCGACCAAAGATGTAAGTCATGAACGCTTGCGACGCCGGGGACCGTCGCTATCGCGGCGCGCACCTCGTCGAGATCGACGCCGCGCGGCACACCCTGAAGCAGGATGTTGCTGGTGTCGCGCAGCAGGACCCAGGTGCGCGGCAGCACCCAAAGGCCGATTGCGATCGCGACAAGGGCATCGACCCAGGTCCAGCCAGTCGCCCAGATAATCGCAGCAGCAGCGATGACGCCGAGCGATCCCAGCATATCGGCCCATACCTCGAGATAAGCTCCCTTCACATTAAGGCTCTCGTCGCGCCCGCCCGCTAGAACGCGCATCGCGATGAGGTTGACCACCAAGCCGAACCCCGCAACCACAAGCATCCCGATCGATCCAACCGGCTGGGGGTCGAGGAAGCGTTGGATTCCCTCGTAAAGCACATAGGCAGCGATCGCGAACAGGAGCAGCGCGTTGAACGCCGCCGCGAGAATCTCGAAGCGTCTATAGCCATAGGTCCGCTTTTTGTCGGCGGGCCGCTGGCCTATGCGGATCGCGGCGAGCGCGATCCCCAGCGCCGCTGCATCGGTGAACATATGCGCTGCGTCCGAGAGCAGCGCGAGGCTGTTGAACAGCCACGCCCCGATCAGTTCTGCGAAGAGGAATGTTCCCGTGAGGGCGAGCGCGATCGCAAGGCTGCGAGCATTGGCTCCGGCGGTGTGATCGTGGCTATGCCCGCCCCCCGAAGCGTCGTCGCCATGATTATGGCCTGCCATTTTTGTCTCCTCTCTCTTGGCTAACGCCGTCGTCGCGGTTCAGATGCGCCGACTTGCCGCCAAGTAGTTCGATTGCCTCGAGCGTGATCAGCCCGATGTCGCTCAAATCGGCGATGCGCGCCGCGAAATCGCGGAGCCGTGCCTCTTCGTCGATGATCTCGATCACGACAGCGCGGTCGTTTTCAAGCGCATGGCGCCGGTGGACGTGGGCCGCGCGGCCGAAGCCAAGCATTGCCTCGAGGATTGTCATCCCCGCCATCTGCTGCTCGCGCGCGAGCGCGGCGATGAATTCGAACAGGCGCTGATCGCCGAGATAGGCCGACTCATCGGTGTAGATGCGGAGCAATTTCGATGTCTTATTCATGATCCTCTCCATTTTGGGCGGGGGCAGTCTCGCGCGGTATCCACCGCATCTTTCGTCCACCCGGTCGCCAGTTCAGAACCACCTTGGCGATCGCGGGCAGCACAAGCAGCGTCAGCACGGTGGCGGCGATCAGGCCGCCGATCACCGTCGTTGCGAGCGGCTTCTGCACTTCGGCACCGGTGCCGGTCGCAAGCGCCATCGGCACGAAACCGATTGCGGGAACGAAGCCGGTCATGATTACCGCGCGCATTTTCTCGATCATGCCGTCGCGGATGGCCTCGTCGAGCGCCATCCCGCCTTCGATCCGTTCGCGGATCGCGGTCATCACGACAAGGCCATTGAGCACCGCGACGCCGGCAAGGCATATGAAGCCGACCGCCGCCGACACCGAGAAGTTGATCCGGGTGAGTGCGAGGGTGAATACGCCGCCGGCAAGGCCGAGCGGCACCGCGAGAAACACTGCGCCGGCGCGTCCGAAACTGCCCAGGGCAAGGTAGAGCAGCACGAAAATCCCTGCGAAGCAGAGCGGCACCATGATCGCGAGCCGGTTCGATGCGGCTTGCAGACTCTCGAACTGACCGCCCCATTCGAGATAATAGCCCGGGGGAAGCGGGACCTTGGCGATTTTTGCCCGCGCCTCGGCGACGAATGACCCGGCATCGCGGCCCTCGAGATTGACCTGCACAACAACCCTGCGCTTGCCATTTTCACGGCTGACCTGGTTGAGACCCTCGGTGTGCCGGATTCGCGCGACCTGCGCGAATGGCACCTGCTTGCGCACGCCGGCACCGGCGTCGGGGAGCAGCACGGGCAGCGCAGCAATGTCGTCGAGATTGCTGCGCGTCGCTTCGGGAACCCGAACAATGATGTCGAAGCGCCGGTCACCCTCGTAAAGCAGCCCCGATTCGCGTCCGCCAAGCGCCGCAGCGATAGTATCGGCCACTTCTTCGACGGTGAGGCCGTAGCGAGCGATTGCGGCGCGATCGAGCGCAACGTCGAGCGTCGGGGCGCCGCCGACCTGGTCGGCCTTGACGCTTCCGGCACCCGGAATCGTCTGGAGCACGCGGACCATCTCGTTCGCCGCTTGCGACATCTTGTCGAGATCGTCGCCGTAAAGCTTGATCGCAACGTCGCCGCGCACGCCCGCAATCAGTTCGTTGAAGCGTAATTCGATCGGCTGGCTGACTTCATAAAGCTGACCGAGCACCCCGCTCGCCGCCTTCTCGACCCGCGCGATAACGTCGGCCTTGGTCGTGACGCCGGCAGGCCATTGTTCCTGGGGTTTGAGAATGACGAAGCCGTCGGAGACGTTCGGCGGCATCGGGTCGGTGGCGACCTCGGCCGTTCCGGTCTTCGAGAACATGATGTCGACTTCGGGAAGGCTGCTGACGGCTTCTTCCACCTTGCGTTGCATTGCCAGCGACTGTTCCAGGCTGACCGAGGGGACACGCGTCGAAGCGAGCGCGAGATTCTTCTCGTCCAGCTTGGGAATGAACTCCGATCCCAACATCCCGAAGACCGGTATTGCGGCCAGGAAGAACAGGAGGCCCGCTCCGATGAACCGCCAGGGCCGCGCGATCGCCTTGTCGAGCAGCGGCCGATAACGATCCTTCGACTTGCGGATCAGCCAAACTTCCTTTTCGGCGACGCGCCCGCGAATGATGAGCGCGACAAGCGCCGGAACAAGCGTGATCGCGAGGATGAACGCCGCGATCAACGCAAGCATGATCGTAATCGCCATCGGCGAAAAGGTCTTGCCCTCGATCCCGGTGAACATCAGCAAGGGCGCAAAGGCGAGGAGGATGATCGCCTGGCCAAAGACGGTCGGCCTGATCATCTCCTGCGAGGCCCGCATGGTTTCTTCGAGCCGTTCGCGCAGTTCGAGCAGGCGACCTTCGGACTCCTGGCGGTGCGCGAGCCGCGCAAGGCAATTCTCGATGATAATCACCGCGCCGTCGACGATCAGGCCGAAGTCCAGCGCGCCGAGGCTCATGAGATTTCCGGGAACGCGAAAGGCGTTCATTCCCATCGCCATCATCAGGAAGGAAAAGGGGATGACGAGGACCGCGATGATCGCCGCGCGCCAGTTGCCGAGGAGCAGAAAGAGCGCCGCGGCCACGAGCAGCGCCCCTTCGGTCAGATTCTTTTCGACCGTTCCCACTGTCGCGTTGACCAGCTTCGCGCGGTCGAGGACGATCGCCACCTCGATGTCGGGGGGCAGTGTCTGCCTGACCTGGTCGATCTTTGCCGAGACATCCTCGGCGACCGTGCGGCTGTTCTCGCCGATCAGCATCAGCACAGTGCCGATCACCGCCTCCTTGCCGTTCATGCTGCCAGCGCCGGTCCTCAGATCGCCGCCGATCGTCACATCGGCGATCTGGCCGACCGTCACCGGCACCCCGCCGCGCGTCGCGACGACGGCATTTCGGATCTGGTCCGCCGAGCGCACCCGCGCATCGACGCGCACCAGATAGGCCTCGCCCGCGCGGTTATAGTAGTTGGCACCGACCGCGAGATTGGCCTTTTCCAGGGCTTCGCCGAGTTCGCTGTAGGATATCCCATAGCTGGTGAGCCGCGTCGGATCGGGCTCGACGACGAAGGTCTTGGCATAGCCGCCGATCGAATCGACTCCCGCCACGCCCTGGACTGATTTGAGCTGCGGACTGACGATCCAGTCCTGTACGGTGCGCAGATAGCCGGCAATGGCCACCTCGCTGGCGAGGAGGTCGCCCTCGGGCGTGAGATATCCACCGCCCGGCTGCCAGCCCGGTCGTCCAGCGACGGTCTTGGCGCCTTTGCCATCGGGGTGGGCATAGCCCACAGTGTACATGACCACTTCGCCAAGCCCGGTGGTTACGGGGCCGATCTGCGGCTGGACGCCGTCCGGAAGATTATCCTGCGCCTGCGACAGCCGCTCGCCGACCTGTTGCCTTGCGAAATAAAGGTCGGTCGAATCCTTGAAGATCGCGGTGACCTGGCTGAAGCCGTTGCGCGAGATCGAGCGCGTTGTTTCGAGGCCGGGAATTCCAGAGAGCGAAATTTCGATCGGATAAGTGACGAGCTTTTCGATCTCGACCGGTGAAAGCCGGGGGTCGACCGTGTTGATCTGGACCTGATTGTTCGTGATGTCGGGAACCGCATCGATCGGAAGCTTCGTCAATTGCCAGGCACCGAGGCCGGCAATGATGAGGAAGAGGAATAGGACCGCCCAGCGTGCGCGGACGGCAAGAGCCATCAGTCGTGCAATCATCGCTTATTCCTCCTCGCCCGCGCCCTTGCCGAGTTCGGCCTTGAGCAGAAATGCGTTGCGGGTGGCGATCATCGCGCCCGCTTTCAGTCCCGAGAGGATCTCGACCCGTCCCGCGCTCCGCTGGCCCACCGTCACGGGCCGCGCGCGAAAGCCCGTCTTGGTGCGAACGAACACCACGTCGCGACCCTCGAGCGTCTGGAGCGCGTCTTCGGCGATGGTGATGTGACCGGCTTCGGCGCCGGTCCCGCGTGACGGGAAGAGCCGCGCGCGCACCGCGAGCCCGGGCTGGAGATTGCCCACGACATCCAGCACCGCGGTCGCGGCGCGCGTGTCGCCGGCAAGGCCCGGCGTTATGGCGCGCACGCGGGCGTCGAGGCGGCGCCCGTCGGGCAGCTCGACGATGGCCTTGTCGCCGCTCGCGAGCCGCTCGGCATCGACGGGGGTCACCGGTGCGTCGACCTGGACGCGCGACGGGTCGGCGACGCGGAACAATTCGGTTTCGGGCTGGACGAAGGCGCCCAGGCTGACATTCTCGGCGGTCACGCGGCCCGAGATCGGGCTCGCGACGATGACGCTGCTGCCATCGCGTGAAACCTGCGCGGCGCTCGCGGCCGCGCGCGCGCGCCGCGCTTCGGCTGCGGCTGCCGCTGCTTCGGCTTGCGCCTGCTCATAATCGACGCGGGCCGACACTTTCTGCTCGAAAAGCGTGCGCTCACGCTCGAGGTTGCGCTGTGCAAGCGTCGCGCGGGCTTCGGCAGCGGTTCGATCGGCCGCGATCTGCGCCGCCTCGCGGCTCTGCACGATGGCCAGCGGCTCGCCCGCGCGAACGGGGTCGCCGAGCTGTTTGAAAAGCCGCGTCACAGCTCCGCCGGCGCGGGCGGTCACGACAGCCTCGCCGTTCGGCGTGGCCGTTATCGTCGCCTGCGACAATATCTCCGAACCGAGCCCGCCGGCTCTTACCGCCTCGACGCCCAGGTCAGCCGCCTCGATCGCCGCCGGGGTAATCGCGAGGCTGTCGGATAGGGCGTCATTTTCTTCGGCTTCGGCATTGGGTGCGGTAACGGGTTCGGCCGTGCATTTTGCCAGGGAAAAGCCGGCGGCGCCGGCAAGGGCGATGGCGCCGGCCACGGAGGCCAGCAGTCGCTTATCAGTAGTTATCATCGAGAATCTCCGGAAAGGTAGAAAGGGCCGCGCGGTAGGCAGCCCGAAATAGGGAAGGCGGCGTCGCCGCGGGCGCGTTGGGCCAATCGGCTCATGGCTGCTCACCGCCCGGAATCGCGGCAGCCTGACGTAGCAGGACCGCGCGCGCTTCGGCTCGGGCACGCCGCGCCGCGATCAGTGCGGCCTGTGTTTCCGCATAGGCCTGCTGTGCATCGAGATATTCGACGAGCGACGATTTGCCGGCCCGATAGGATAGCTCGGCAAGCCGCACCGCCTCGCGCGCCTGTTCGATCGCGCTGCCTTCAAGCGCGGCCAATCGCGCTTCGGCGCTCGCGAGTTGCGCTTCGCCATTGGCGATTTCTGCTTGGGCGGTCAGTATCGCATCGTCGCGCCGCGCCACCGACGCCGTGATGTCGGAGCGCGCCGCGGCGACATTGCCCTGGTTGCGATCGAAAATCGGCAATGGCAGCGATAGGCTGGCAACGAGCGCACGATCACCCGTCTCGCTGATCTGGCGCACCCCGACGCCGACGCTGGGATCGACACGGCCCTCGGCGCGTGCGCTGCCGAGCCGGGCTTCGGCGATCGCTCGTTGGGTCTCGGCAAGCCGCACATCGAGCGTCGTGCGGGGATCGATGGCTTCCGGCATCGCCGCGGGGTCGCTGTCGATCAATTCGGCGGGCGGCGTGTCCAAGCCGATGAGCGCTGCGAGCGAGCGCCGCGCGGTGCGCTCGGCGGCCTCGGCCGAACGCAGGTCGGCTACCGTCTGCACGAGCGCGGAATTGGCGCGCAGGGCGCGCAGCGGCGGCTCGTTCCCCGTATCGACCAGCGTCTGGGCGACGCGGGCCAGTTCGCGTGCGCGCACTTCATTCTCGCGAGCGAGGGCGAGCGTGTCGCGTGCGGCGATCGCATCGGCGAAACTATCGCGGATCGCGAGCGCGAGGTCGGCGCGCGCGATTTCGAGGCGGTATTGCGCAGCAATCAGTTCGGCATCAGCCAGCGTCATGCGCGCATGGCGGCGCTCGCCGAGATCGAGGCGCTGGTTGATCGCGACGGTCGTCTCGCGGCCGTTGAAGCCCGAATAGGCACCGGTGCCGGCGAAATTCTCGATCTCGACGCTGATCTCGGGATTGAAGCGAAAGGAGGACTGCCGACGGCGCCCTCTGGCGGCCTCGACCTCGGCCGCGGCGGCGGCGATACGCGGCGAGCGCGCGTCGGCAGCCTCGAGTGTCTGTGCCAGCGTGAGCCGCGCCGGCAGCGGCGTCGGCGCCATTGCCGCTCCCGGCGGCGTCGGCGGACCGACCGGCATTGGATCGGACGCCTGCGCAGCCGCAGGCGTAGCGTGCGACGAGGCCGCAAGCGCCGCGAGCGTCGCGGCGACAAATAGAAATCGCATGAAGGAAAAACTCCTGACGGTCGAAGGACGTGCGCCTCGGGAAAGGCAGGCGCGACCCCTGGATCGTCAGGCGATGGGTGGTCTGAAGGTTCCGAATACGGCGGCGGGCGGCAGCGCGGCCGAACGGGGCGGAAAGCGGCGGGATGAAAAGGCCAGCCGGATCGCGCCTGTCGCGTAATCCGCGGTTACGCCCGAATGATGTCCGTGACAGCCGTGGAATTTCTCGGACGATTGCTTGTCGCTATCGGGTGCATGATCGCCCGAAGCCTTTGCAGATGTCTGCGCTTGCGCCGGAGAATCGGCCTCGAAAGCGATCGCTGGGTCCATCCCGGCGACGGGCGCCTCGAAGGCATGCGCGCGTTCTTCCGTCACCGTGCCGATGAGGAAGAACAGGCTCGCCATGAAGATGACCAGGTGCCGCATATCGGGCGCGCATAGCAGCGGGCTGGTGGCTTGCAAAGAAGCGAGGCGAAATAAATCGAAATATTGTAGCACAATACTGTAATGATATTACATACGCTTCTGGATTTGGGACGCTACGGAATCGATAACCGTCGCCCGGCCCGCATCAGACTGATGTCGGGTGGCTTGTGCTCGTAACAGGCGCAGCGCGGCGTGCCAGGCCGATGGTGAGATGCGCGATGCCGGCTATGTCCAGGAGCCGCCGATCGAGCGCCACGGCTTGTTCCTTATCCTCGACTTCGACGATCGCAGCGCGCGCGTTCGGTCCCACACGCCAGACGTGCAGATCGGTGACCTTTACGCCTCCCAACGCTTCGATACGTTTGCGAAGCGTCGCTTCTGCATATTGGTCGGTGGTATCGAGGAGAACGGCCGCGGTATCGCGCATCAACGACCACGACCAGCGCGCGATGACGATCGCGCCGACGATTCCCATAACCGGATCCATCCAGGCAAGGCCAAGATAGCGTCCCGCGAGCAATGCGGCGATCGCGAGCACCGACGTCAGCGCGTCGGCGAGGACGTGGAAATAGGCCGAGCGCAGGTTGTTGTCATGCCCATGGTGGTGATGACGATGATGGCTGTGGCCGCCCGCGTCATCATGTTCGCTGTGATGATGATGGCCATGATTATGATCGTGACCGTTACCGCCCATGAGCAGGAACGCGCTGACGATATTGACGATGAGGCCGAGCACCGCAACGAGCGCTGCATTGCCGAAATCGACCGTGACGGGATCGATCAGCCGCAAAGTCGATTCAAAAGCGATGCCGAGCGCGAAGATGCCGAGAATCAGCGCCGAGGCGAAACCGGTGAGGTCACCGATCTTTCCCGTCCCGAAACTGAAACGCGGATCGGCGCGATGTTTCTTGGCGTAACGATAGGCGAGCGCCGCGAGAGCCAGCGCGCCCGCGTGCGTCGCCATGTGAAAACCGTCGGCGAGCAGCGCCATTGACCCGGTGATGAAGCCCGCGGCGATTTCGCCGACCATCATCGCGGCGGTGAGCAGCACCACCCAAAGGGTGCGACGCGCATTTTCGTCGTGCGACGCGCCGAGGAAGTCATGGCTGTGCGCCGGGGCCGGCACAGAGTGCGAATGTGGCATGGAAAAATCCTACTTCGAGTAGCGGCGGATGACCGCCAGCAAATCCGCGGTGCCCTCGGCGCGCTCGGCGTCCGACAGGCCGGGGGCCGCTACATGCGCCTCGAGATGGTCCGCGATCACCTCGTCGAGCAAGCCGTTCACGGCGCCGCGTACCGCGGCGATACGGTGAAGGACGGTGGCGCAAGGCGCATCGGCATCGAGCGCCTTCTCGATCGCGGTCACCTGTCCGGCGATGCGGCGGACGCGCGCGACGAGATCGGCATTTGATGTGAGATGGCTCATACCATACCCTGCTAAGGTATATTAGAAACCAATGCAATACTCGCGCGATCTTGAATGGGGGCCCGGCCAGACAGCGGCGGGCAATCCGAAATCCCGCGGACGCGAAAGGAGGCGAATGTGAAAGACGAATCCCATATTCAGCAGGGAGCGAGCTACGGGCGCTTCGTCGCGATGATCGCGACTTCGACCCTTGCAATGTTCGCGCTGACTTATCTCAACAGCTACGCGAGCGACCATATTTTCTGGAGTCAGACGCGCTTCTGGATGGCCTTAGTGATGGGCGCGGCGATGATAGCGGTGACGCTCTGCTTCATGTGGGGCATGTATCTTAGCCGGCGCATCAATTTTTTGATCCTGCTCGCCGCAGCATGCGCTTGCTGTCAATATCGCTGACCTTCAGCGCCGACACCTCGGCGACGCGCACGCCCGCGCCATAGGCGACCGACAGCGCGGCCTGGTGCTTGAGGCTGCGGGTCGCATCGAGCAGGCGCTTCACCTCGGCCATCGCCAGCACCACGGGGATCTTGCGCACCTGCCTGGTGCGGACGAGCTTACGCGCGAGGTGGGGGCGGTCGAGCGTGTGCGTGAAGAAGAACCTCAGCGCGCCAACGATGCTGTTCATCGTCGGCGCCGGGGCGCCCGCCTCTTGCTGCTCGATCTGGAACTGCCGGATATCCTCGGCGCTCGCGGTGTGCGGCGAGCGCCCGAGCCAGGTCGCGAACCGTCCGACGTCGCGCAGATAATTACGCTGCGTCTCCTTCGAGAAGCGCCGCATGGTCAAGTCGTCGATCAGCCGCTGGCGCAGCGGGCTGATCGGGCCAATCTGGATAAGCTCATTCATCGTTCGACTCCTCAGTTGAAGGAGTCGAAAGGGTCTGCCTCCGGTGGCCCTCGTTCAATCAGGCGCGGCGCTCGCTGGACCGCTTTACATCCACAATAGCGCCAATCCACGAAGTGGTTCGTGCAACGGCCAATCTCGCAGGAGGCTTCCGTTTGCCGATCAGCCCAACTATCGCAGCATAATGACTAAGCGGCCGACCATCGCAGAACAAGTGTCAGGACTGGTCCGCAGGATGGACGGGACGCCGCTTTGCGACGAATGTATCGCCGACCGGCTCGACCTCTCGTCGATCGCACAGGCGAGCGTCGTCACCAGTTCGGCGAGCGGGACCGGAGGTTTCGAGCGGTTGAGAGGACCGTGCGGCCTATGCGGAGAGCCAGGGCCGGTCATTCGCTGCAACGGCTGAACGTCCGGGAAATTGGCCGGCCAAATCGAGCGCGGCTGAATTGGGCGTGCTCTGGCGCCGGCAGGCGGCGCCAGGGGCCGCACGTTGTTTTGGGCCGCGCGGCGCACTCGGCTCGCTATCCTTGCCGGACGGCGGCTGGCCCCCAGGCCCGCGCGCACGCCGCCCGGCTGCGGGCTCGCCAAGAGCGCCTTCTTCTCGGGCGCTTCGCGCAGGCGTCGAGGCCCATTGGAACGAATTTTGGGCCTGGAACGGCAATTGTCGGCCTTGTTTACCCTAACAAATTTTGCCCTCTTCTCCGCCCGTTGTCGCACTGAGGGTTGCACCATTTCCTCGTTCGTAGCGCGGGAATTCCCTTGCGAGATCTCAGCGACGGAGCCCGCTCGGACCTGACGGTGCATCGCGCATCGACTAGGTTTGGGCAGCCTGGGCAACGCTCCTTGGCCTGCCCGAGGTCACCCCTTCCTGTCGCCCTTTTGCGGGTCCGGCTCGCCTCTGGCCGTCAACCCCATGCGGGGTTCGCCCTCGCGTGCCGCTCGGTGACGGCAGCTCGCGGCCCCTTCTTCCGGCGCCATCGGGGATGTCCCCGAGCAAGCGAAGGAGATTTGATATGCCCACCATTGCCAACCTCAACGTCAAGGCCGACGGCAGCTTCGAAGGCACGCTGGCCACCCTCAACGTCACCGCGCCGATCGCGATCGTGCCCAATGGCCGCAAGACCAAGGAAAACGAGCCCGATTACCGCATCCTCAGCCGCAAGAACGGCTTCGAGCTCGGCGCCGGCTGGAAGCGTTTCTCGCAGAGCAACGGCGCCGAATATGTGTCGGTGACCATGTCGGCCCCCGAATTCCGGACCATCTACGGCAATGTCGCCAATGCGCCGGGCGACGACCCGATGAAGAAGGTCATCATCTGGAACCCGCCGGCCTGACAGCCACCCGGCTCCGCCCTCGGGCGGAGCCGGTTTCTCCCTTCTGTCGATGGACGGCGGTCTTCGGGCCGCCGTTCGGCATGTTCGGCCCGGCAGACCCTGGCGAAATGGGCAACTGTGTTGGGGATCACCCTGACGGGCCGCATGTCGCGGCGCTTCGAAAATCATGATTGATCGGCGTGAGGGATCGCTGGTTTGGCGTGTCGGTAAGAATTCGGTCAGGCGCCGGGAAGCGGCGGCAAGGGGGCGATTGGGCGGTATGGGGGCTGCCGCATGGGGGCGGGCCATCCCCGCTCTCGATTGACGCTGATCCCTTGGCCGAGGCCCGGCCTCCTTCAATCAACCCGTAAAGGGTCCCCACGCTGCGCTCGGGCCGCGGCTTTGCCGCGATGATTGCGGCCAGTCCCCGTCCGGCGGGGCGCCTGTCGAGCGGGAATGGCCCGCTCCCAAGGACAGGAGTTCATCCCATGCCGCTCACCACCGCCCAATCGCTCGGCTGGAACCTCGCCCGGACCATGATGACCGTAATCATTCTCGTCGAAACCAGCGCCGGATATTCGGTCATGCCGCTCGACGAATTCGATGGCGACCCCGAAACGATCGTCTGCGAATATGATCCGTTCAATCGCTGACCCATTGAAAACAGGTCCATATAGGGGCCGGTTCGGGTTCGTCCCCGGACCGGCTTCTGCTATGCTTCGCGCGCAGGTTGCGCTGTGGAGGTGGTGGCGGGCGCGTCCGACAGGAGGACGTTCATGACCCTTATGCTCATTCTCGGCGCCATCGCAGCGCTCTATTGTCTCCGGCTGCTATTCCGCAGCGCCAAGTTCGCGATGCCGGTCGGCGCCGCGATCGCGCTCGGCTTCGCATTGCGCGATCTCGGCTTTGGCTGGTTGACGATCCTGGGGTCGGCGCTGATCGTAGGAGTTGCTGTTCTGGCTCTTGGCCGGCGGTTGGTCGGCGGCACGGCCCCGCTCCCCGTGAAGCTCGGCATCATCCTGATGTTCGTTGGCGCTGCGGCCTTTGCCGGCCATCAGGCCGGAACCGCGCTAGGCATTTTGGGCGGGCTTGAAGCGGGTGCGAAGCATGGCCTCGCGATCATCGCTGGCCTTGTGACCGGCTATGCGAGTTGGTCTGACCTTCTGTCACCTGCGGTTTCAGCCGAGCGACCGGCCTTATCCGTTTAGGTCGCCTCCCCCTCTCCATCCTCGCTCTCCTTCCCGGCCGATTGCCGATGCGTCCGTCCTGCGGACCTCCCGTCGCGATCTCTCGACATGCGCCATCTGTCATCGGGACGCTTTGCTGACCGGCTCGGTGCAACGGCGCGCTTCCGACTTTCTTCCCCCGGCGTGCCGCCGTTCCTCGCGAGCCAAGAAAGACGGGTGCGCGCCGTCCTCCGCCTTGCTCCGGGCCCGCGGCTGCACCGCCGGTCCCCGCTGACCTTCGATGCGCATCGAGACCGCGATGGTGCGGTCCGAGCCAAGGAAGGAATGCATCATGGCCAAGATCGGCACATTCAAGAAAGTCTCCGGAGAATTTCGGGGGAGCATCGTCACCCTCTCGGTGCAGGCAAAGTCGGTTCGCATCGCGCCCGAGGAAAATCCGACCGGCAACGCCCCCAGCCACCGCGTCTTCGTGGGCGACGTCGAAGTCGGCGCGGCCTGGGAAAAGCAGACGCAGGACAAGCGCCCCTATCTGTCGGTCAAGCTCGACGATCCCAGCTTCACGGCGCCGATCTTCGCGCAGCTTTTCGCGGGCGAAGGCGATGAGCATGACCTCGTCTGGAACCGACAGTCGCGCCGGGGCGACTGAACCTCGGCTCCCGCCCGGCACCGCCGGGCGGGATACCCATTTCTGGGGATATGGCTCCCCGTGCCATGGAATTGCCGGCTTGCATGCCGTCGCCAAATCTCGTGCCTTCCAAGGAGGCGCGCATGGCGGAGGAAGCAAGGGACAAGGGGGTCGGAGGCTCCCGGCTCGATTTCCCTGGTTTCGCGCAGGAATTTCTTCGCCGCAGTCCCGCATATCGCTGCGACTATGAGAGGGTCATGTCGGATCCCGAGGGCGATCCGACGGCGCAGGAGGTGATGGCCCGGCGATGGGGCCTCTGCTTTCCCGGCCGATCCCCATCTGTCGGCGCGTGACGCGCCTGCCTTCTGGGATCCGGCCGTCTGCCCCCAGGTCATAATCCTCGGCCCTGCAATCGCCGGTATGAAGAATAGGCCGCTTTTCGACTCCGGCCATTGGCCTCGGGCCATAGCGTCGCGCTCAGCGGGCGACGAAACGCACGTGGTGATGAGCGATGCGGTGTCGCTTCATCGGGTCTGTCTGCGCAGTGTGCCCGTTGGCGAGCCGCTTGCCGCGCTGATCCCCTGCGATGCGCTGCTCGATGCCCGCCTGCAGGCGCTCGCGGGCCTCGATCGATGGCTGCGCGGCGCGCGGCGGGGCGCGCAAATATTCGGGCCGACCGCCTATCAGGCGCGGCGTCTTCACCTGCTGCTGGCGATCCTCGACCTTCGCCAGCGCGGCGGGGGCACGAGCCATATGGTGGCGCAGCGCCTCGTCTATCCGCGCCTTTCGATCGGACAGGGCGCGTCGTGGAAGTCTTCCCCCGAGCGCCGCCGGACCCAGCGCCTTATCCGCGAAGCCGAAGCGCTTGCCGCAGGCGGCTATCGCGCGCTGCTCGCCGGCCGCGCGGGGCGACAAAAATAGCCCGGCGATTCAGCCGCTCCCCCGCGCTCCCGCTTTCGCGCCACGACGCCCCATCGCGCGCTGCCCCGCCTTTTCAGGAGCCGCCGCTGGAAGGAGCATCCCATGACCGCCGCGCACCCTCCCCGATATCTGAGGACCCCCGATGCAGCGCGCCGCGTCGGCCTCTCGCCGCGCACGCTCGAAAAGCATCGCTGCTATGGCACCGGCCCGGCCTATCGCAAACTCGGCGGGCGCGTGGTCTATGCGATCGACGAACTCGATGCATGGGTCGAACTCGGGCGGCGCTCGTCGACCTCCGATCCGGGCGTCGGCACCGTGCATCCGGCGCGCCGGGGGCTCGCCTGATGCCGCGCGCTGTCGCAGCGCCCGGCGTTTCGCTCTCCCGCCCCCGCGACGGTAGCGGATGTGTTTCCGCGTCGCCCCACGGCTGCGGCTTGACTGAGGTCGAACTGACCTGGATCGAGGGCCGCCACGAACAATGGATCCGCTTCGGCCGCGTCGCCGCCGAGCGGATATTGAGCCGCAGCACCCGCGTCATGGCCTTTCGTCCCGGCGCGGTCTTTGGCTTCGTGCGGTGGACGTCGAACGACTTCGGTACCATCCATTCGACCATCGCGATCGCAATTGCGATGACGCCCGGCGAACCATTTTCGACGCTGCCTTTCGTCCGCCCCGGCGCCGAAATCCTTGCGCGGATCGACGGCTGGCCGAAGGTCCAGCAGGCGCTCGCAGCGATCAACGCGGTGGAGGCGGCTGGCATCGAGGCGTGCGATGCATCGCCCGACCATTGGCGCCATGTCGGCAACCGGCTCGCCGCCGGCCTGCCTTTCCGGCCCTATAGTCTCGATCGCCATACGGCATGGCTCCGCCGCCGGGCGATCGAGGCATGAACCGCCGGTTCTTGTGCGCGACGGTCGGCGCAGCGGCGCTGTTTACCGCTTCTTTCGTCGCAGTCGCCTGGCTGAAGCCGGCGCCGCGACTGCTCTGGAATGCGAGCGCCAGCGCCGCCATCGGCGTGTACCGGATCGATGTCGGTGCGCGGCCTCGGCTCGGCGAGCTTGTCGCCATCGACCCGCCGCCGGCGCTTGCGATCTATCTTTCCCGTCGCGGCTATCTGCCGCGCGGCGTTCCGCTGCTGAAGCGCGTCGCCGCGCTTCCGGGCTCTCTGGTCTGCCGTTCGGGTGCATCCGTCACGATCGACGGCGCGGGCGTCGCCCGTGCGCTGGCGCGCGACGGGGCGGATCGTCCGCTCCCGGTCTGGCGCGGTTGCCGGATCGTCGGGGCGCGGGAATTATTCCTGATCAATGCCGCGCGGGGCAGCCTCGACGGGCGATATTTCGGGCCGATTTCGGCGTCCGGACTGATCGGCACGGCGCACCCTGTTTTGACGCGCGCCAGCGCCGAAGCATCGCTTCGCTGGCACCACGCGAGCCCTTCCTTCGAACCAATTGCCGACGAGATGGAGCAAGGACGATGATTGTTGCGCGGCTGCGGCGAAGTCTCGCCATCCTGTCTGTCCTGTGCTGGCCTATGCGCGTCGTTGCACGGCGCGCGGCCATATCGGCTGCGCTGCTTTTGCCGCCGATCTGCACTCCGGCTGCCGCGGCGGCGCAGTCGGAGCGCCACCCCTATGCCGATCGGGTCGCCGAAGCGGCGCAGCGCTTCGGTATCCCGGAGCTCTGGATCTGGCGCGTGATGCATGCCGAAAGCCGCGGCCGGATCGGCGCCGTGTCGCACGCCGGCGCCATGGGGCTGATGCAGATCATGCCCGCAACCTGGGCGACGCTGACGGCGCGCCACCGGCTCGGCTCGGACCCCTTCGACCCCCGCGCGAACATCCTCGCGGGCGGCGCCTATCTGCGCGCGATGTGGGACCGCTATCGCGATGTCGGACTGATGCTCGCGGCCTATAATGCGGGTCCCGGTCGCGCCGATGCCTATGTTGCGGGACGACGCGGACTGCCTGCTGAGACGCGCGCCTATGTCGCCAGGATTGCGCCCGAACTGCAGTCGTCGGCGGGCGATTTACCGGTCAGTCCGCCCCCGCGCGCTGCGCCCGGCTGGCGCGATGCAGCGCTCTTTGCAGTGCGTCCGGCTGCAACCGGTGGCGCCGAACCCGGCCCGCCTGCCCCAGCGAATCCTCAGGCAGGGGCAGCTCATTCTTCGATCTTCATTGTGCTGTCGGAACGGAGTTATCGGTGATGTTGAATCCTCCAGATTATCTTCGCGGTTGCCACGTCTCTCGCAGCGTGACTGCCTTTCGAAAACAGTTTCACGGCGCCAGTTCATTGCCTACGGCAGCCTGGCAACCTCCGTCTCCGGCAGCCTGGATAATGTCTGACCCGGCCGTCTTTCAGGCAAGGTTGCGGGGCCGCGATGCTACGCATCGGACCCGTAATTTGGATACACACCTCACGCACGGGTGCATCCAGCTTTTCTGCCACTTTTCGAGCGGCGGATCCGACGTCACGTCGGCTGGCCTACGCAGAAATGGAGGAATTTCGCCACTTTTGGAGACGTCGCATCGGCGTCGCAATCGGGCCTCACGATGAAGCTGGTCAGGCACACGGTTCGTTTGCCGGTCGAGGTCGACAAGGCGGTCGGCGAGCTAGCAAAGGCGAAAGGCGACACCGCCTATGCGATCCTCGCGACCTGCGTCGAAGCCGGGGTTGCGGCGCTGTCGAGCCCGGTTGGTGACGGGTCCGACAATCGAGAACTCGTCGCCGAGATCGTGTCGATCAGTGCCCGGCTGGTCGATGTCGAGCGCATGCTCGACCGCACCCTGTTCACTGCCTGCGCTGCCTATTGCTATGCGCGCAGCGCCGCCTTCGGTGGCGGGAAGAGCGACGAGGAGATCAGCGCCGAGATCGGCCGTGCCTATGATCGCCAGCGACGCCTTGCGGAGGAGGACCGGTCATGATGCGCGATCGGGACCAGCGCATCCATGCCGATGCGCTGCGGCGCCACTGGCGTTCGAACCAGGCGCGGCGGTTCAAGCACCATGCGATCGTCTTCGCGGGATCGATCGCGCTCGGCGGCCTGACGCTCCCCTATCTGATGCTGACGCCGACGACGATGCAGGCGACGGGGACATGGTATGTCGCACGATTGAAGACCTGGATATCGAGCGGCACCGACGCCGAGCCCGGCGTCATGATCAGTCATGGCGAAGAGCGCTACGAAGCATCGGCCCGCGCGGTCGCGGCGCATCCCTATTATCGCCGGTCAGCCGATACGGTGATCGCCTTCTTTGTGCGCGGATGCTGGCTGGGGTTCATCGCGTGGCTGGCGGGCCTGTTCTTGCTGCGCGGCGCGATGGCCCGGCGGCGGGAACAAATGCTTCGCGATCGCGTGATCGGCGGGACGATCGTTACGACCGAGAAGAAGCTCGCGCAGCTGACGCGTGCCGAAGCAGGGGGCCATGCCCTGGCCATCGCGACAGTGCCCATCCCGCCTCGCCTCGAAACCCGCCACATGGCAATGGTCGGCACGACAGGCAGCGGCAAGACCACGGTGCTGCGCCAGATGCTCGATGGCATCGAAGCGCGCGGCGAGGCGGCGCTTGTCTATGACACGAGCGGCGAGTTCGTCGCCCAATATTATGATCCCCAGCGCGGCGACATCATCCTCAATCCGTTCGATGCGCGCTGTGCGACCTGGACACCGTTCGCCGAGATCGCGCATCCGGCGGATGCCGACCGGATCGCGCAGCAGCTTATCACCGAAACCGGGCAGCATGACCGCGACGTGTGGCTGGAGACGAGCCGCATCCTCGTCGCGAACATGATCCGCGCGCTGTGGCGCGAGGGTAAATGCACGCTCCCCGATCTGCTCCACGCGTTGCAGGTGCGAACCAAGGACGATCTCAAGCTATGGCTCGGGAACAGTTCGTCGGCGCGCACTTTCGCCGACGACGCCGACCGCGCGACGGGGAGCGTGCTGTTCATGCTCGCCAAGGCCGCGAACCTCATCCAGTTCCTGCGCATCGACGGGGGCAAGGAGACGGCGTTCGCATTCCGCGATTTCATATCGGGGCTCGACATGCATCCCGGTCCGAAGCCCTGGGTCTTCGTGCCGCGGAAGGAGGATTATTTCGAGGCATCGAAGCCGCTGCTCGCCTGCTGGCTCGAATGCGCCGCGAGCGCCCTGCTCGGGCTGTCGCCCTCGACCGACCGCCGTGTCTGGTTCATCCTCGACGAACTCGCCGACCTGCCGCGCGTCGACAATCTCGCGCGGCTGCTACCCGAGGGGCGCAAGTTCGGGGCGGCGGTCATCCTCACCTTTCAGGCGATCGGGCAGATGCGACATCGCTACGGACAGGATTTGTCCGAATCGATGCTCGGCTGCTGCAACACCAAGCTGTTCCTCCAGATGACCGACAGCGAATCCCGGCAATGGGCGAGCGACACCATCGGAAGCTGCGAGGTCGAGCTGCCGACGATGACCGATGCCCTCGCCGACGGCGACTACAAGCCGCGCACGACGCTCGGCCGCCAGCGCAAGGTCCGGCCCGCCGTCCTCGAGAGCGAACTGCGCCTTCCCAGGCATCGCGGCTATTTGCTGTTCCCCGATGGATTGCCGGTCGCGCGCATCGCGCTCACCGACGACCATATCGTGCGGCGCGGCAAGGCGCGCCAGCTCGGATATGTCGCGGGCGATCCCACGACCAGCCTCTGGCAGCAGTCCGTCGAAGCGCCGCCGGTCGGGACACCGCCGGTTGAAGCGGAGCCCGCCGTGCAACCATCGACGGTGCCGCCCACCGAGCCGGAGCCGCCGAAACCACAGCCGAGCGGCGACGGACCAGTCTGATGGTCGCGTCGGTATCGGCGCTGACGAGTTCGGCGCAGGCGAGCAGCTATTATGAGGCCGACGATTATTATGCCGAGGGCGGGCTGTCGCCGTCCGAATGGCACGGCAAGGGCGCCGAGGAGCTTGGGCTGACGGACGAGGTCGATCGCGACACCTTTCGGGAATTGCTCGACGGCAAGGTCGCGGGCCAACAGCTCGGCACGGTTCGTGACAGCCAGCTCGAACATCGTCCCGGCTGGGATGTGACCCTCAGCGCACCCAAGTCGGTGTCGATCATGGCCGAGGTTGCGGGCGACCGGCGGTTGATCGAGGCACATGGGCAGGCCGTGAAGACGACGCTCGCGCATATCGAGGCGCATATGGCCGCGACCCGCGTTCGGCACGGCGGCAGCGTGACGCGTGAGGCCACCGGCAATCTCGTTGTCGCCGGCTTTCAGCACGGGACCAGCCGGGCGCAGGACCCGCAGCTTCATACCCATAATGTCATCATGAATGCGACGCAGGGCGAGGATGGATCGTGGCGCAGCCTCGAACCGCGTGCCGTCTATCAGCTTCAGAAGCAGATTGGCGCCATCTACCGGCAGGAGCTGGCCGTGAAGGTCCGCGAGCTCGGTTATGAGATTGCACCGGGCAAGGAGTCCATGTTCGAGATCAAGGGCGTCTCCACAGACGTGATGGCGGCGTTCAGTACGCGCAGCGCCGAGATCGAGGCGGCGCTCGGCGAACGCGGAACTTCGCGCGAAGAAGCCAGCGCCGCCGAGAAGCAGGTCGCCGCGCTCGATACGCGGCAGGCGAAGGTCGCGACCGATCATGGCGCGCTTGTCGCCGACTGGCGCGCGACCGCCGACCGGGCGGGATTCGATGCCGAGGCCCGGCTGGCGTTGGTGCGCGAGGCCGAGGCCAGGGCGGCAAATGGGATTCACCTTGCCGATCCATCGATCGCCGATCGCGCCGTCGCCCATGCCGCCGAGAAGCTTGGCGAGCGGCAATCGGTGTTTGCGGTGGCGGCGCTTCACGAGGAAGCGGGACGGGTTGGTCTTGGGAAAGTCGGATATGCCGAGATCGGCGAGGCGATCGGGCGGGCGGCAAAAGAGGGCGAGCTGGTCGACCGCACCTTTATCGATCGGCGCGGTGCCGCGTTCGACGGATTCACGACTCGGCAGAATATCGCGGCCGAGAAGATGCTGCTGCGGATTGAAGCGGAAGGGCGGGGTGCTCTCACGCCGATCGCGTCGCAGCTTGCGGCAGCCCAGGCTGTCGCGGGTGCGGCCGCGCAGGCGGAGCGGTCCGGCTTTGGCTGGAATGCCGACCAGCGCGCGGCGACCGAGCAGCTTCTGACCAGCCGCAACCGGATCACCGCGGTGCAAGGCTATGCCGGGACCGCCAAGACGACAACGGTTCTTGCGACGTTCGCGCGCGAGGCCGAAGCGCGTGGCGTGTCGGTGGTCGCGCTGGCGCCGACCGCGTCGGCGGCGATGACACTCGGTGAGGCGCTTGGCACGCGTGGCGATACCGTTGCGCGCCATTTGCTCGTGCCCGAAGGTTCGGCATCCGGCCAGCCGGTCGCGTGGATCGTCGATGAGGCCTCGCTCTTGTCGGCGCGCGATACCGCGCGGCTGTTTGAGTTGGCCGAGCAGGATGATGCCCGCGTCATCCTTGTGGGCGATGTGAAGCAGCTCGGATCGGTCGAAGCCGGCGCGGCATTTGGGCAGCTCCAGACCGCCGGCATGGAAACCGCCACGCTCGGCGAGATCGTCCGGCAGAGCAATGCGGCCACGAAGGAGGCGGTGCTCGCGTCGATCGAGGGCGATGCGAAGAAAGCGCTCGCCGCGCTCGACCGTGGCGGCGGCCAGATCGTCGAACATGCCGATCGCATTGGCCGCTTCGCCGCGATCGCCGAACGCTATGCCGAACTCGACAAGGCGGCGCGCGCGCGAACGCTCGTGATCGAACCCTCGCGCGAAGGGCGCGACGCGTTGACAGCGGACATAAGGGAGGCGCTCGTCAGGTCAGGCGCACTTTCCGGTCCGGCCGTCGCCGTCGAAAGCCTCGTCAACAAGGGGCTGACCCGCGCCGAGGCGCGCGACCCGCTAAGCTACGACCGGGGCGATGTCGTGCGCTTCACGCGCGACTATGCCGACAAGGGCGTCGCGCGCGGCGAAGCCTATCGTGTCGAGGCGGTCGATCCGGCGAAAGCCGCCATTGCGCTCAGGTCCGAGGATGGGCGCGAGGTCGACTGGCGGCTTCGCCAATGGGGTGCCGGCAAGGCGCAGGTGTTCGCGCCTCAAAATATGGACCTCAGGACTGGGGACAGCATCCGCTTTACCCGTAACGATCGCGAGGCTGGGCGGATCAATGGCGCGCGCGGCGAAATTGCCGCAATTGACGAGCAGGCGCGGACGGCGACGGTGCTTGGCGCGCGCGGACAGGTGCAGACGCTCGGCCTCGATGCCGCGCGCGACCGGCATATCGCCCACGCTTATGTCGATACCGCTTTTGCCGCGCAGGGACGCACCGCCGATTATGTCATAATCCACGCCGATAGCAAGGCGACCAATCTGGTCGACCAGAAGAGCTTCTATGTTGGCATTTCGCGCGCGAAGGAGACGGCGACGATCGTCACCGATGATCGCGCGAAGCTGATTTCGGCGATCAATGAGCGCGCCGGCGTTGTCCAGACCGCGCTATCGCGGGCGCCGGTCGCGGGCGCCGCAATTTCGCGGGCGGCCATCGCGGCGCCCGCTGCCGACAAGGAGATCAGCGCGTCGGTCTCGCAAGCGGCGGCATCGCTGCCCGGCATGGGACTCTAGCTTTTGCGAGCGATCCAATCATCCGATGGATGAATTGCGGAAGAGCATCCGCGGACGAGGAGCCCTTGCAAAACGTCGATAGCTGTCAATCATCGCGTTCCGCAAAATAGGCCATGAGGCGATGCCCGAGATCGGGGTCGAGGCGGATGAAGTTGCGCCGCCCATCGGTGCGGTCGGCTTCTCGCGTGACAAGGCCGGCGTCGGTCAGGCGCTGCAGGAGCCGGAGCGCGCTGCTCATCGGCAGTCCCGACGAGATGCAGAGCGAGCTCGTCGAAACGGGCCTTGCTTCAGCCTCGTGAATGAAAAGTTCGATGAGCATGTCCCAGGCGGGTTCGCCGAAAATGTCGGGCGCCCCGACGAGCTGCCGGCGAAGCAGTCGCCGACGCGCCGTGCGCTGCGCGTTCGCCAGCGCACGCGGGGCCGCGGGCGCGTTTCGCCAATTGTTGGATTTGTCGCAAAGACGATAGTCTGGCGCGGGCGAGGAGCGCCGTGTGGCCTTGCGGTCGAGGATGGGTCGGTGGCCGCGAAGCGCGACGACGATATGTTCGAGCAATTCGACATCGAGCGAACGGCCGATGGCGGACAGCCTCGTCGTTGCCGCGACGTCGGCTTCGCTCGGCGTGGGATCGCCGCTCGGATGATTGTGCACGAGGATGATCGCCGCAGCGTCGAGCTCGATTGCGCGGCGGAATATCGTGCGGGGATAGATTGCGAGATGACCGATCGTACCCTGCTGCAATTGTTCGTCGGCGATCAGGCGGCGCGCCGCGTCGAGGAACAGCACCCGCAGCGTTTCATGGGGTAGTGCTCCCATCGACAGTTTGAGATAGCTGATCAGTCTGGGGCTGGCGGGGTCAATGCCACGGTCGTCGAGTTCGGCGCGCATCGATTCGATCATGGCCGCCCGGGCCGCGACCAGCAGTGCGCCCACAGGGCTGTCTCGGCCCAATGTACGTGCCAGTGCCTCGGGAGTCTGCGCGAGAAGGCGGGCCAGCGTGTGATATTCGGCGAGCAGGGTCTCGGCTAGCGCGGCGCCATTGTCGGGTTCGATGACGGCGACGAGATCTGCCAGGATGGCTCGCTGTCGCCTCGCGCCAGCCGTCGCCGGTGACGCCAGGTTGCTAGGATGAGGATTGCGGGGACGAGCCAGGACGTCGCCACCTGCATGGTGAGATAGGCTGCAGGGTGAAGATGGACGTCGATTATCCGGCTTGTGTGCGCCAGCAGTGGGGTAATGTGCAAAGCAGCGACGCACATGGGCCAGAAGCGATGCGCAAAAAGCGCGAGGATGATCGTCGCCGCCGCTCCGAACAGGTCGATCGCGAGGTGACCGCTGTCGAGCGACAGGAAATTCGGCGGGACGAAGGCATGGAGCAACTGATCGAGCCCCACCATCGTTGCCGCGATCACTGCCATCACGCGTTCCGGGCCGCCACCCCGCCAGGCGGCATAGCTTATGGCAACCGCCAGAAATCCAAGGAACAATGCGATGCGCATGAACCAAGACTTTCATGGCGGTGCCTGCCCGTCAATCCGCGTCAGGCCGAAACGGTCTGGACGCCAGTGTGCGTCCCGGCGATCGACGGGCATTCGTGAAGGTCGTAGCCTGCGGTTTCGCGGCCGATTTCGGCAAGCTCGCCATGAACACGCAAGATTTCGCCGCTGACGCCGACCAGCGCCACCTGTGCCTTCATCAACCGGCGGATCGTGGAATGTCCCTTGATCGCGGGCACCCCGGCTGTATCGCGGCGGGCGGTGACCACGCTCGCCATCAGCGAGGATAGTGCGATGAGCGCGTCGTCGATGCGCACTTCGGCCGCAGGGACGTCGCGGATGAGACGTGCGGCCGTGATGGTGATTTCGTTGGACATGACTTCTCCTCTGCCGAAAGCCAGTGCTCCGGCTGTAGATGATCGACTGTGCGAAAGGGTCAGCTGGAAAAGAGACGCGTCAGCGTTTCGCCGATCGTCACCGCCGCGAGGGCGAGAAAAACGATAGAGGCCAGCATGGCTACCATGATCCAGCCCCGGTTCGCGCGACGATGATCGTGCCTCCAGAGACCCTTGGACGGCGGGTCGGCCATGATGTCGTTCAGCGCCAGCGGAGCCGGCTCGCCGTCCGGGAAATCGGATGGCACGAGGTCAGTGCCCGGCGGTAGTATGACCGGATCACATGGTATCCGGTCGTAGGTCTGGCGCAGCCGGGCGTAGATGAGCGCGGCCTCGTCGCGATTGGCGGCGCCGAGGATATGCCGGGCAGTGGTGATCCTCAGATCGACTGCCTGCTTCGATATCTGGAGGCGGCGCGCGATCTGTTTCGAGGTCTGGCGCTCGAGCAGCAAATCGAGACATGCGCGCTGTTTCCCGGTGAGACGCGCCCAGCGCAAAGGCTCGTCCGACGGCTGCGACCCCGAATCAGTCATTGCTACACTCTTGCCATAATCGCGCGCGACGCAAGTTGTCGCGCCCGCGTTCCGGGCTGGACCGGTTCTCGAGATCGCCGGCACCTACGCCACCGCCTGTCTTTCATCGCCACGCTACGACGCCGCGAAAAGCTTGTTGAATCCGGCGCTTTGCTGCGTCTCTTACTCATCCCCGTTGAGCGGGGCGCCCTTGTCCCGCGTCAAGAAACGGGGACCCGATGGGCGCAGAACCGATCCGGCTGGAGGCACGTCACCGCAGCGCACGCATGCTGCGCACGGCCATGGGCGGCGCGATCGCCGAGTGGCTCTCGGACCGCGAGATCATCGAGATCATGCTCAACCCCGACGGCCGCCTCTGGGTCGATCGGCTGGGCCACGGGATCGAGGACAGCGGCGAGACGCTGAGCGCGGCCGACGGCGAACGCATCATCCGGCTTGTCGCGCATCATGTCGGCGCCGAGGTCCACGGGGCGGCGCCGCGCGTGTCCGCCGAGCTTCCCGATGGCGGCGAGCGCTTCGAGGGATTGCTGCCGCCCGTCGTTGCCGCGCCGACCTTCGCCATCCGCAAGCCGGCAATCGCCGTCTTCACGCTCGCTGACTATGTCGCTGCGGGTATCATGACGTCCGAGGCCGCGGAGATCCTTCGCGCCGGCGTGCGCGACCGGCTCAACATCCTTGTCGCTGGCGGCACCGGCACCGGTAAGACCACGCTGACCAACGCTCTCCTCGCCGAGATAGCGGGCAGCACCGACCGGATCGTCCTGATCGAGGACACGCGCGAGCTTCAGTGCGCTGCGCCGAACCTCGTCGCGATGCGCACCAAGGATGGTGTCGCCTCGCTCTCCGATCTCGTCCGCTCGTCGCTCCGCCTTCGCCCCGATCGCATTCCGATCGGCGAGGTTCGCGGCGCCGAGGCGCTCGATCTTCTGAAGGCATGGGGCACCGGCCATCCGGGCGGCGTCGGCACGATCCACGCGGGCAGTGCGCTCGGCGCGCTCCGCCGGATGGAGCAACTCATCCAGGAAGCGGTGATCACCGTCCCGCGCGCGCTGCTCGCCGAGACCATCGATCTCGTCGTGGTGCTGGTCCGCGACGGAACCGGTCGGCGCCTTTCCGAACTCGCTGGCGTCGACGGGCTCGATCCCGCGACTGGCGAATATCGCCTGACCGCCCTCATCACCCCCAAAGGAGAAAATCGATGATCCAAGCCCTGCGGCATGGCGCGCGCCGCGCCATGCTCTCCTCGACCGCGCTTTTCGTCGCGCTCACCGTCGCGGCGCCCGCCCATGCCGGCGGTTCGTCGATGCCGTGGGAAGCTCCGCTGCAGTCGATCCTCGAAAGTATCGAGGGTCCGGTCGCCAAGATCGTCGCGGTGATCATCATCATCGTCACCGGCCTCAGCCTCGCCTTTGGCGACACGTCAGGCGGGTTCCGCCGGCTGGTGCAGATCGTCTTCGGCCTGTCGATCGCCTTCGCCGCCTCGAGCTTCTTCCTCTCCTTCTTCTCCTTCGGCGGCGGAGCGCTCGTCTGATGAACCGCGAAGAGGAAGCGCCGGGCTTTTTCGCGCCGGTCCACCGGGCGCTGGCCGAGCCGATCCTGCTCGGCGGCGCGCCGCGCAGCCTTGCGATCGTCAACGGCACGCTCGCGGGTGCCGTGGGGCTGGGCCTTCGCCTGTGGCTCGTCGGCCTCGCCATTTGGCTGATCGGTCATGCCCTCGCTGTCTGGGCCGCGCGCCGCGACCCGCAGTTCGTCGACGTCGCCCGGCGTCACCTCAAATATCCCGTCTGGATGCGCTGATGATGAACCTTTCAGAATATCGCACGAAATCCGCGCGCCTCGCCGATTTTCTCCCCTGGGTCTGCCTGGTGGCGGAAGGCGTGGTGCTGAACAAGGATGGATCGTTCCAGCGCAGCGCGCGCTTCCGCGGACCCGACCTCGATAGCGCCACGCCCGCCGAACTGGCCGCGGTCACCGCCCGCCTCAACAATATGCTCCGCCGTCTCGGGTCGGGCTGGGCGGTGTTCGTCGAGGCGCAGCGCGTGCCCGCTCTATCCTATCCGGTGTCGGAGTTTTCCGATCCGGTGTCCGAGCTGGTCGATGTCGAGCGCCGTGAGCAATTTCGCGAAGAAGGGGCGCATTTCGAGAGCTTCTACTATCTGACCCTGCTCTGGATGCCGCCTGCCGAAGAGGCGGCGCGCGCCGAGGCATGGCTCTACGAGGGTCGCTCGAAGGTGGGCGTCGACGCACAGGAGCTGCTGAAGGGCTTCATCGATCGCTCGGGGCGCGTTCTCCATCTGGTCGAGGGGTTCATGCCCGAGGCCGAATGGCTGAGCGACGGCGAGACGCTGACCTATCTCCACACCTGCGTATCGACCAAGATCCAGCGCGTCCGCGTCCCCGAGACGCCCGCCTATCTCGATGCGCTGCTCGCGGACGAGACGCTCGTCGGCGGCCTCGAGCCCCGGCTCGGCGATCATCATCTGCGCACGCTCACGATCACCGGCTTTCCGAGCGTCACCTTTCCGGGGCTGCTCGACGAGCTCAACCGCCAGGCTTTCGGCTATCGCTGGTCGTCTCGCGCGATCATGCTCGACAAGACCGACGCGACCAAGCTGCTGACGAAAATCCGTCGCCAGTGGTTCGCCAAGCGCAAGTCGGTCGCCGCGATCCTCAAAGAGGTGATGACCAACGAGCAGTCGGTGCTCATGAACAGCGACGCCTCGAACAAGGCAGCCGACGCCGATATGGCGCTGCAGGAACTCGGCGCGGACGAGGCGGGCATCGCCTATGTCACCGCGACGATCACGGTGTGGGACCGCGATCCGGCGCTGGCCGCCGAGAAGCTCCGGCTGGTCGAGAAGATCATCCAGAGCCGCGACTTCACCTGCACCGTCGAGGGCGTGAATGCGCTCGAGGCCTGGTTCGGGAGCCTGCCCGGCCATGTCTATGCCAATGTTCGCCAGCCCCCCGTCTCCACCCTCAATCTCGCTCACCTGATACCCCTCTCGGCGGTGTGGGCGGGGGCGGAACGGGACGAGCATTTCGGTGATGCCCCCTTGCTCTATGGCAAGACCGAAGGTTCGACCCCGTTCCGCCTTTCGCTTCATGTCGGCGATGTCGGCCATTGCCTCGTCGTCGGCCCGACGGGTGCCGGCAAATCGGTACTTCTCGCGCTCATGGCGCTGCAGTTCCGGCGCTACGAGGGCAACCAGATCTTCGCCTTCGATTATGGCGGCTCGATCCGCGCCGCCGCGCTCGCGATGGGCGGCGATTGGCAGGATCTCGGTGGCGCCCTGCACGATGCCGGCAGCGACGGATCGGTCGCGCTGCAGCCGCTCGCACGGATCGACGAGCCGCCCGAGCGTGCTTGGGCCGCCGAATGGCTCTCGGCGCTGCTCGCTGGCGAAGGCGTCGCGGTCGATCCGGCGGCGAAGGAGCATATCTGGTCGGCGCTGACATCGCTCGCGACCGCACCGGTTTCCGAGCGCACGCTGACCGGTCTCGCGGTTCTCCTCCAGTCGCAGGAACTGAAACTCGCCCTTTCGCCCTATCTTGTTGGTGGCCCCTGGGGCCGCCTGCTCGATGCCGAGGCCGAGCACCTGGGCTCAACGCGCGTGCAGGCGCTCGAAACCGAGGGCCTGGTCGGTGCCTCGTCGGCAGCGACCGTGCTGTCCTATCTGTTCCACCGGATCGAGGGCCGTCTCGACGGCTCGCCGACGCTGATCATCATCGACGAGGGCTGGCTCGTCCTCGATAGCCCGGCCTTCGCGGCGCAGCTGCGCGAATGGCTGAAAACGCTCCGCAAGAAAAACGCGAGCGTCATCTTCGCGACCCAGAGCCTCGCCGATATCGAGGGATCGAGCATCGCCCCCGCGATCATCGAGAGCTGTCCGACGCGGATCTTCCTGCCCAACGAGCGTGCGGCCGAACCGCAGATCGCGCGGGTCTATGACCGCTTCGGTCTCAATAGCCGGCAGGTCGAGATATTGAGCCGGGCGACGCCGAAGCGTGACTATTATTGCCAGTCGCGGCGCGGCAACCGGCTGTTCGACCTCGGGCTCGGCGACATCGCGCTCGCCTTCGCTGCCGCCTCCTCGAAATCCGACCAGATACGCATCGGCGAGCTCATAGCCGCGCACGGACAGGACCAGTTCGCGGCGGCCTGGCTCCGCCACCGCGGCCTCGAGTGGGCCGCCGATCTGCTCGGAAACCTCGAAATCGCAGCCCCCTGAAGGAGTGAATATGATGAAAATGTCTTCTTTGTCCCGTGCGGCGCTGGCCGGCCTGATGGTCGTGGCGATGCTGCCGGCGGGTTCGGTCATCGCGCCCGCGAGCGCGCAGATCGGTGGAATCGTCCATGATCCGCGCAACTATTCGCAGAATATTCTGACCGCCGCGCGCACGCTCGAGCAGATCAACAACCAGATCAAGCAGCTGCAGAACCAGGCGACCTCGCTCGTCAACGAGGCGCGGAATCTGCAGAGTCTGCCGGTCTCGACCTTGCAGGAATTGCAGGGACAGGTCGATCGCACGCGCGAACTGCTTGGGCAGGCGCAGCGCGTCGCCTTCGATGTCGGCGACATCCAGAAGGCATTCGACGCGCGCTACAAGAGCGCGGCGCTTTCGGTCCCGCAGGCGGCGATGGTCGCCAATGCCGAGGCGCGCTGGAACAACAGCGTCGGCGCCTTCCAGGACGCGATGAAGGTGCAGGCCGGCGTCGTCACCAACATGGGTGGTGCGCGTCAGTCGATCGGCACGCTGGTGACCGCAAGCCAGTCGGCGACCGGCGCGCTGCAGGCTGCACAGGCAGGCAATCAGTTGCTCGCGCTCCAGTCGCAGCAGCTCGGTGACCTCGCCGCGGCGATCGCGGCGCAGGGCCGCGCCGAAATGCTCGAAGCTGCGCGAGCGGCGGCCGCCGAAGCCGAAGGACGCGAACGCTTCCGCCGCTTCCGCAAGGGCCATTGAGATGGGCCGGACGGGCAAGCTCGTGGTCGGGGCGGTGATCGGCGGCATGGCGCTGGCGCTCGTCCTTATGGCCGCGGTGGACCCGCCCGCGCCCCGTGCGTCCGCTCCCCCGCAGATATCCGGAGCGGACGCACGACCCGACCTCGACGAAATGCTGCGCCGCTGCCGCACCGTCACCGTCGCGGATCCCGAATGCGAGGCCGCGTGGGAAACGAAGCGGCGGCGCTTCTTCGGTCAAGAGAAGGACGAGCGATGAACGATACCGGCGTAATCGATCAATTTCTGTCGGTCTTCTCGACCTATATCGACAGCGGCTTCGGCCTGCTCGGCAGCGAGGTCGGCTTTCTCTCGTCGACGCTGATCGTGATCGACGTGACGATCGCCGGGCTCTTCTGGGCGTGGGGCGCCGACGAGGATGTGCTGCAGCGGCTCGTCAAGAAGACGCTCTATATTGGCGTCTTCGCCTTCATCATCGGCAACTTCCAGAGCCTCGCGACGATCATGCTCGAAAGCTTCGCGGGCCTCGGTCTCAAGGCGAGCGGCGGCGCCATGGCGATCGGGGACTTCATGCGCCCGGGCGTCGTCGCTGCGACGGGGCTCGATGCGGCAGAACCTTTGCTTGACGCGAGCGCCGATCTTCTGGGGCCGGTCGGGCTCTTCACCAATTTTGTCCAGATCATGATCCTGCTCGTCGCATGGGTGATCGTCGTGCTCGCCTTCTTCATCCTCGCGGTGCAGGTCTTTGTGACGATCCTGGAGTTCAAGCTCGTGACCCTCGCGGGGTTCGTCCTCATCCCCTTCGCCTTCTTCGGGCGCACCGCCTTCATGGCGGAACGGGTTCTCGGTCACATCATATCGTCGGGCATCAAGGTGCTGGCACTTGCCGTCATCACCGGGATCGGGACCACGCTCTTCGATCGCTTTCTCAACGCGGGCATCGGCGCCGAGCCCGATATCGAACAGGCGATGGCTGTCGCGCTCGGCGCGCTCACCCTGCTCGGTCTCGGCATCTTCGGTCCGAGCATTGCGAATGGCATCGTGGCGGGCGGACCGCAGCTCGGGGCCGGCGCGGCGGCCGGAACTGCCGTCGCGGCCGGCGCGACGCTGGCTGCCGGTGCGGCCGGCACCGCTCTAGTCGGCGGCGCGGCAGTGGGTGCTACGCGCGGCGCTGCCCTTGCCGGGGCTCGCGGTGCGGGCAGCCTATCCGGGGCTTATGCCGCAGGCGCGGCCGGGAAGAGCGGTGCGAGCGCCATGGGCTCTGGCTTGGCGAATGTCGCACGCACTGCGGGTAGCGCCGCCTCCTCACCGCTGCGCCGCGCGGCCGAGGCGATGCGGATCAATTTCAAGGCTGGGCGCAACGGTGCGGTCGATAGCGCAGCGCCCGCCAAGGCTGCCGACGCGCCGCCGGCATGGGCCGCTGCGATGCGCCGCCGTCAAATGGTGACGCAGGGAGCGACGACGGGCGCCCGGATCGTGAAGAGCGGCGACAGCCACGGCGGCGGCAGCGCGCCCGACATCAGCGAAAAGGACTGATCTTCGATGTTCAAAAGACCCACCAATCATTATGGCCGCGCGCCCGAGCCGGTCACCCCCTATCAGCGCGCTGCGCAGGTCTGGGACGATCGCATCGGCTCGGCCCGTGTTCAGGCGAAGAACTGGCGCATCGCTTTCTTCGGATCGCTGCTGATATCGGGCGGTCTCGCTGCCGGGCTGGTCTGGCAGTCGGCGCGTGGCACGATCACCCCTTGGGTGGTCGAGGTCGACAAATTGGGCGAAGCGCGCGCCGTCACGCCCGCCGACGGCGAGTATCGGCCGACCGATCCGCAGACCGCCTTCCACCTCGCGCGCTTCATCGAGCATGTCCGTTCGATCCCC
Source organism: Sphingopyxis indica (assembly GCF_032879645.1). Classification (NCBI taxonomy): domain Bacteria; kingdom Pseudomonadati; phylum Pseudomonadota; class Alphaproteobacteria; order Sphingomonadales; family Sphingopyxidaceae; genus Sphingopyxis; species Sphingopyxis indica. The sequence continues at coordinate 74,462 of NZ_CP076395.1, read as the reverse complement.
GCCGATCCGGTGGTGCTCCGCAAGGACTGGCTCAGCGCCTATGATTTCACGACCGCGACCGGGGCGCAGGCGCTCAACGATTATGCGCGCAGCAACGATCCCTTCGCCGAGGTCGGGAAATTCCAGGTCGCGGTCGATGTGTCGAGCGTCATCCGCGCGTCGAAGGACAGCTTCCGCATCGCCTGGAGTGAACGCCGCTATCAGGACGGCAGTCTGATCGAGCAGTCGCGATGGTCCGCGATCGTCACTGTCACGATCCAGCCGCCGCGCACCCCCGACGCGATCCGCCGGAACCCGCTCGGCGTCTTCATCACCGCTATCAACTGGTCGAAGGAACTTAGCCAATGACGAAAATCCGCCCTATTGCGCTCGGGCTTGGCGCTGGTCTGTCGTTGCTCGTGGCTCCCGCAGCCGCAGGCGAGCCCGCCGATCCGCGGCAGCGTATCGGGCGCGCCAATGCCGACGCGCGCGTCCAGCCCGACGAGCATCTCTATCGCAATGCGATCCAGCAATATGCATGGGCCGAGGGCGCGCTCTTCCAGGTCTATGCGGCGCCGGGTCAGATCACCGACATCGTCCTTCAGGACGGCGAGCAACTGGTCGGGCCGGGACCGGTGGCGGCGGGTGATACGGTGCGCTGGATCATCGGCGACACGGTGAGCGGAACCGGCGCGGGGCGCCGCGTCCATATATTGGTGAAACCGACGCGGCCCGACATCATGACCAACCTCATCATCAATACCGACCGCCGCACCTATCATGTCGAGCTGCGGGCGACCGCTTCGACCTATATGGCATCGGTATCATGGACCTATCCGGCCGACGAACTGCTCGCGCTACGAATGGCGGAGGCCGAAGCGATGCGAACCAGGCCCGTCGCGGCCGCGATCGATCTCGCGGCGCTCAACTTCCGCTACCGCCTGTCGGGTGACAAGCCCGCCTGGCGGCCGCTCCGCGTCTTCGACGACGGCCGCCAGCTCTTCATCGAATTTGGCGAGGCCATCGCGACCGGCGAGATGCCGCCGCTTTTCGTCATCGGGGAATCGGGTGAAGCCGAACTCGTCAACTACCGTGTCCAGGGACGCCATATGATCGTCGATCGCCTGTTCGATCGCGCCGAACTGCGGCTCGGTGCGGGAAAGCACGCGGATATCGTGCGCATCATACGCGACACGCCGCGCCCCCGGGGCCGGTCATGACCGGCCTCGCAGAAAAGATGTCTGCCGACGAGACGTCTGAGCCCGGCGCGATGCAGGCCGATGAACCCGATGCCTTTTGCCTGCGCGGTGAACCACCCCGCGTCATGCGCCTGTCGCGCAAGACGCTGGCGGCCATCGGCGCCGTCGGCGGAACGGCGATCGGAGGTGCTTTGCTCTTCGCGCTGCAATCCCCCACACCCAAGACCGCCGAAAATCTCTACTCGGCCGACAATACGAACCGCGCCGACGCGGTAACTGCTGCCCCGGCCGACTATGGCAAGGTGCCGAAGCCCGGACCGCCGCTGCCGAGAGACTTGGGACGGCCGATCGTATCGGCGCAGCGCGAGGGCGATATGGTCCCGGTGCCGTCTATGGGCAGCGCGCCACTTGCCGGTGGTCGCTCGCCAGCCGGTGAGGCCCGCGAGCGCGCAAGGCAGGAAGCCGACACCGCCAAGTCGAGCCGGCTCTTTCTGGGAGCAGATGGTACGGCGGCGCCGGTATCGGACAGCCTTCGCGCGGGAATGGAACAGCCCGCCGCTTCGGCCCCGGCGTCCGGCGCGTCGGCGCTCCCGCCCGTGTCGGCGCAGCGCGCCTTTCTGGAAGGCGGGGCGCGTCGGCCCTTCGAAAGCGCCGAGCGCATCGAGGCGCCATCGTCGCCCTTCATCCTTCAGAGCGGCAGCGTAATTCCCGCCGCGCTGATCACCGGCATCCGCTCCGATCTCCCCGGGCAGGTAACCGCGCAAGTGACCCAGAATGTCTATGACAGTCCGAGCGGGAAGATCCTGCTTATTCCCCAGGGCGCGCGCCTCGTCGGCGAGTATGACAATGAGATCGCGGCAGGACAGCAGCGCCTCTTGCTCGCCTGGGATCGGCTCATCCTGCCCGGCGGCCGGTCGCTCCGTCTCGATCGGCAGCCCGGAGTCGATGCCGCCGGCATGGCAGGGCTCTCCGACCGGACCGATCATCATTGGGGACGGATGCTCCGCGCCGCCCTCGTCTCCACCCTGCTCGGGGTCGGGGCCGAACTTGGATCGAATGGCGATGACGCGCTGATAAGGGCGCTGCGCGACGGATCGCAGGATACGATCAACCAGTCGGGTCGTCGGTTGGTCGAGCGCCAGATGAATGTGCCGCCAACCCTGACCGTCCGGCCGGGCTTCGCGCTGCGTGTCATCGTCACCCGCGACCTGATCCTCGAGCCCGCGGCTGGTACGGCGCTATGAGCAAGCTCAGACTGGGGCCGATCGCCGACGACAAGCCGGTGAAGCTGTCGATCGAACTGCCGGGGGCGCTGTACCGCGATCTGATCGCCTATGCCGAGGTGCATGCCAAGGCGACCGGTCTTGCCGAGCCCGTGCCGGCCGAAAAGATCGCCGTCCCTATGATCGAGCGCTTTATCGCAACCGACCGAGGCTTCGCGACCGAGCGGCGGCGGCGCTGATCCGCTAGCAACCGGACCGATCGTCAGCCATGGTAGGAGTTCGCGGACGTCGTCGAGATGGAAGCCGGATCGCGCGCACCGAATGAAGGGCAGACGCTGCCCGATGATGCCGCGCCGGACGTGCAGGGAGCCCCAGGGTGGGCTAGGGCGCCTTGTCGAGCTTGGTGATTGTTCCAGCCTTGCCGTTCCAGTCCAGTTCGAACGCGACCTTGTTGCCAACCTTGATGTCTTTCAGCAGTTCGGGCTTTGCGGCGAAGGCCATCGTCATCGGCGGCCATTCGAGCTCGGTGATCGCGCCATGATCGAGCGTAACCTGGTCATTCGCGCTATCGATCGCGGTCACGGTCGCCGTGCCCTTGCCATGCTTGGTTTCGGCCGGCGTCGCCATGGTTCCAGCATCATCGGCCATGGCTGCCTTCTCTTCGGCTTTCGGCGCTTCGCCTTGCTTGTCGCAGCCGGCAAGCGCTGCGGCGAGCGCAAGGCCCAGCGCGATGATCGACAGTTTCTTCATTTCGTTTCTCCTTTGGGTTGAGCTGGTTTTGCCGCTCGCCTGCGCATCAGCAGATAAGCGGCGGGAATGATGAACATCGACAGCAGCGGCGCGGTGAGCATGCCGCCGACCATCGGTGCGGCGATCCGGCTCATCACCTCGGAGCCGGTTCCGGTCCCAACGAGGATCGGGAACAGGCCTGCGAGGATGACCGCGACGGTCATCGCCTTGGGCCGTACGCGCAGCAGCGCGCCGTCGCGCACCCCCGCCGCGACATCGCCGTCGCTGCGTGCAGCGAGCGCCTGCTTGAGGTAGATCAGCATCACCACCCCGAACTCGGCCGACACCCCCGCCAGCGCGATAAAGCCGACGGCGCTGGCGACCGACTGGTTGTAGCCGAGCAGATAGAGCAGCCACAACCCGCCGGTGAGCGCGAACGGCAGGGTCCCCATGATGAGCAACGCCTCGTCGAGCCGCCGGAAGGTCAGATAGAGCAGCCCGAAGATGATCGCGAGCGTCACCGGGACGACTATCTTCATCCGCTCGGTCGCGCGCACCAGAAATTCGAACTGGCCGGTGTAGGAGACGCTGACCCCCGGCGGCAGCTTGACCTCGCGCGCGATCGCCGCCTGGATGTCGGCGACCAGCGTTTGCAAATCGCGCCCGCGGCCATCGACGTAAATCCAGGTCACCGGGCGGCCATTCTCGCTGCGCAGCATCGGCGGACCGTCGCTGATCCGCACTTCGGCGACGGTGCCGAGCGTGATCTGCTGGCGCGTCGGGGTCAGCACCGGCAGGTTGATGATTTCATCGAGGCTGTCGCGGATTTCGCGCGGGTAGCGCACGCTGATCGGATAGCGCGCCAGCCCCTCGACCGTCTGCCCGATCGTCGCGCCGCCAATCGCGCCCGATACGATGGCTTGAACATCGGCGATGTTCATTCCATAGCGCGCCGCTGCACCGCGATCGATCTGGACATCGATGTAGCGCCCGCCGGTGAGCCGTTCGGCGAGCGCCGATGCGACGCCGGGCACCGTCTTGACGACATCCTCGATCCGCTTGGCGCTGGCGTCGATGGCCTTGAGGTCGGATCCCGCGACCTTGATCCCGATCGGGCTTTTGATCCCCGTCGCCAGCATATCGATCCGGTTGCGGATCGGCGGCACCCAGAAATTGGCGAGCCCCGGCACGCGCACCCGCGCGTCGAGTTCCTCGATCAGTTTTTCCGGTGTCATCCCCGCGCGCCATTCGCTCTTGGGTTTGAACTGGATCGTCGTTTCGAACATTTCGATCGGCGCCGGATCGGTCGCGGTGTCGGCGCGCCCCGCCTTGCCGAACACACGGCTAACCTCGGGGACCGTCTTGATCAGACGGTCGGTCTGCTGGAGCAATTTGCCCGCTTCGGCCACCGAAAGCCCGGGCAGCGCCGAGGGCATATAGAGGAGGTCGCCTTCGTTCATTTGCGGCATGAACTCGCCGCCAAGCCGCGCCATCGGCCACAGGCTGGTCGCAAAGACCAGTAGGGCGATGAACAACGCCTGTTTCGGACGCGCGAGCACCCAATCGAGCCCGGGGCGGTAGAGGCGGGTCAGCCAGCGATTGATCGGATTGGCATTCTCGCCGGGAATCTTGCCGCGAATGAGCCAGCCCATCAGCACCGGGACGAGCGTGATCGAAAGCAGGGCCGCCGCCGCCATCGCATAGGTTTTGGTGAAGGCGAGCGGCGCGAACAGCCGATCCTCCTGTCCCTGAAGCGCGAAAATCGGGATGAAGGAAAAAGTGATGATGAGCAGGCTGAGGAACAGTGCCGGGCCGACCTCGGCTGCCGCGCCGGTGATCGCGCGCCAGCGTTCGGTCCCTTCCAATTTCCGGTCGGGATTCTCGTGCGCCCAGCGTTCGATATGCTTGTGCGCATTTTCGATCATCACGACCGCTGCATCGACCATCGCTCCGATCGCGATCGCGATGCCGCCGAGCGACAATATATTGGCGTTCAGGCCTTGTGCGCGCATCGCGATGAAGGCGATGAGGATGCCGAGCGGCAGCGTCAGAATCGCCACCAGCGCCGATCGCGCGTGCCACAGGAACAGCGCACAGACGATCGCCACGACGATGAATTCCTCGACGAGCTTCGAGGTCAGATTATCGACCGCGCGGTCGATCAGCCCCGAGCGGTCATAGGTGGTGACGATCTCCACCCCCGGCGGAAGGCTGGCCTTTAGCGAATTCAGCTTGGCCCGGACATTCTCGATCACCTCGCGGGCGTTCTTGCCTTGCCGCATGACGATCACCCCGCCGGTGACTTCGCCTTCGCCATCAAGTTCAGCGATTCCGCGCCGCATCTCGGGACCGATTTGCACCGTCGCAATGTCGCCCACCGTCACCGGGACTCCGCCCGCGGCGGTGCGGATCGACACGGCGCGGAAATCGTCGAGGGTCTTCAGATAGCCGCTGGCGCGAACTATATATTCGGCCTCGGCCAGTTCGACCGTCGCGCCGCCGGTTTCCTGATTGGCGGCGGTCAGGGCGTCGCCGACCTCGCGCACGGTGACGCCATAGGATGCCAGTTTTTGGGGATCGAGGACGATCTGATATTGTTTGACCATCCCGCCGATGGTCGCGACCTCGGCGACGTCGGGGACGGCTTTCAATTCGTAACGCAGGAACCAGTCCTGGATCGAGCGCAGTTCGGCCAGATCATGCCGTCCGTTTTTGTCGACCAGCGCATATTCATAGATCCAGCCGACGCCGGTCGCATCGGGTCCGATCGACGCGGTCGCGCCGTCGGGCAATTTTCCCTGCACCTGGCTCAGATATTCGAGCACCCGGCTGCGCGCCCAATACAGGTCGGTGTCGTCGTCGAACAGCACATAGACGAAACTGTCGCCGACAAAGCTATAGCCGCGCACGACGCGCGCGCCCGGCACCGACAGCATCGTCGAACTGATCGGATAGGTCACCTGATCCTCGACGATCCGCGGCGCCTGCCCCGGATAGGTGGTGCGGATGATGACCTGAACGTCCGACAGATCGGGAATCGCATCGACTGGGGTCGTCCGCACTGCGGCGACACCGACGAGGGTCAGGATCAGTGCCGCGGCAACGACCAGTCCGCGTGCCGCGACCGAGGCGCGAATGATCCGCTCGATCATTTCGCGTCACCGAGCGGGCGGACGGCGATGCCGGTCAGGCTCGCCTCGGAATCGAGCAGGAACTGGCCCGATGCGACGACCCTCTCGCCCACCGCCAGCCCCTGCAGGATTTCGGTCTGGCCGCCGCCCTCGCGCCCTGTTTGCACTTCGGCGGGATGATAGCGCCCGTCGCCCGTCGCCAGCATGACGATGCTGCGCGTGCCGGTGCGGATGACCGCCTCGCTCGGCACCAGCAGCGCGGGTTTGGCGTCGCCGCCGAGCGTGACATTGGCGAACATGCCCGGGCGCAGCCGGCCGCCGCGATTGGCGAGTTCGATGCGCACGGTCAGCGTCCGGCTGTCGACCTGCGTCGTCGGCAGGATCGCGATGACGCGCCCGCCAAATGTTTCGCCGGGAAAGGCGGTGAGCGTCGCAACCGCGCGCTGGCCGACGCGCACCGCCCCGGCCTGAGCCTCGGGCAAGGAGGCGTTTAGCCAGACGGTGGCCAGCCCCGAGATTTCGGCGAGCGTCTGGCCCTGCGCCAGCGTAACGCCCGCCCGCGCGCTGAGGCTCTGCACGACGCCGCCGATCGGCGAACTGATCGTAACGGTTCCGCTTGTCCGCCCGGTCCGATCGACCCGGTTGATAACGGCGTCGGACATGCCGATCAGACGCAGCCGCTGCCGCGCCGCCGCTGTCAGCTCGGGCCGGCCGAGCTTCTTGACGCTCAGATATTCGGTCTGCGCGCCGCCCCAATCGGGCGACTGAACATCGGCGATCGGCGTCCCGGCGCCGATGACGTCGCCCGGGGCCAGCCGATAGACGCGCTCGACAAAGCCGTCCGAACGCGCCTGGACGATCGCGACGTCGCGTTCGTTGAAATCGACCGCGCCGGTGACGTCGAAGGTCGCCGCGAGGCTGCCCATCTCGGCGGCGACGACGCGCATTCCGAGATTTTGCATCGCCGACGGATCGATCGAAAAGCCCGGCGCGGCGTCGGCCCCGCCGCCTTCGTCGGCATATTTGGGTTCCAGCTCCATATCCATGAAGGGCGACTTGCCCGGCTTGTCGAACTTCTGGTTCGGGAACATCGGGTCGTAATAATAGAGGATCTTGCGCCCATCGCTTGTGGCGCCCGTCGGCACGTCGTCCGCGCCGCGCTGCCCGATCCAGTAACCGCCGCCGCCCGCGATCAGCACCGCGGCCAAAATCCCGGCGCGCCACCGCACCGCTGTCGTCGCTTCGGTCATCGCCCTGTCTCCCCATAGATATAATTGATCCGGATCGCGTCGCGCGCGACCTCGGCCTCGCGCGCCAGTACATCCACTTCGGCTTCGGCCAGCGCGAGCGTCGAGAGCAATGCGGTCCCGAGGTCGAGCTGGCCGGCGGCGTAGCTGGCGAGGTCAAGCTCGGCGCGCTTCTTCGCCAGTGGCACCAGCCGCGACTGCGCATTGCCGAGCTGTTCGTGATGCATGTGATGATCGGCGAGATCGGCGTCGAGGGCCGCGGCGATGTCGCGCTTTGCCGCTTCGCGATCGAGCCGCGCGCGCGTCGCCTCGCTCGCCCGCGCGGAGATCTTCGGGTCCTGCCGCTTCTTGGCGAAGAGCGGCAAGTCGATGGTGACGCCGAGCGTGACGAGGTCGCCATAATTGGGCTCGCGCCGCCCATAGGCCACCGAGACGTTCCAGTCGGGCCGCTTGTCGGCGCGTGCGAGCCCGGTTTCGGCATCGGCCGCCAGCGCGCGCGCATCGAGCGCGCGCAGCCGCGGCAGCGCGTCGATTCCGGAGCGCAGCGCGCTTTCATCGACGACCGGCGGCGGCGGCGCGCCTGCCGTGTCGGCGGCGGCGTCGCCGGTGAAGCGCGCGAGCTGCGCGCGGGCGCGCGCAACCTCGGCGGCGAGCCCGCTGCGGCGATCCTGAATCTCGGCGCGGAGCTGTTCGGGTTCGAGCGCCTGCGCCGGCCGCGCCGCGCCGCTGGCCAACCGCGCGGTCACCGTCGCCTGCAAATCGTCGAGCTCGGCATCGAGCAATTCGAGCTTCTTGAGCCGTTTCTTGGCATAGAAAAGGTCGATCCAGGCGAGCGCCGTCGCCAGCCGGACGTCCTGCGCCGCGACCGCTTCGTCGGCGCGCGCGATCCCGATTTCGGCCAGCGCGCGCGTCGCACGCGCCCGGCGCTTGGCGGGATGGGTGAATTCCTGGCTGATACCGATCACCTGCATCGTGAAATTGTCGCGGTTGAGGCGGCCCGCGTCGGGGCCGGTGACCGGGAAATCCTTGATGGCCAGATCGAGTTTGGGATCGGGCAACCGGTCGGCCGCGATCGCCGCCGACTCGGCGGCGTCGATCCCCGCTTCGCGTCCGCGCAGTTCGGGCGCCTGGGTTTCGGCCAGCCGCAGCGCGGCGTCGAGTGTCAACGGCTCGGCATGAAGCGTCGCGGGCAGCGCGATCAGCATGGTCGCCGCAAAAAAATTGCGCATGATGTCCCCTTTTGTGGACCGGACAAGACCGCCCCCGACGCCTCTGTGCCGAGGGCGGAGAGCTTTACGCGCCGGGGTGTGGCATGGAGCCGCGGGACATTTTCTTCATGCAACCGGCCGGATCGGCCTTCATCATGTCGCAATCGCACTCGGCCATTTGCGCCGGTTTGTCCTTCACCCAGACGCGGACTCGCGACGTGGCATTGGACTTGTTCGGTCCCGGAACCTGGCGGGTCTGCCATTCATAACGGCCGCCCGATTGCACTTGGGCAAAAACGGGAGCGGCAAGCGTCGCTGCCGCGAGCGCGGCAACGGCAAAAAGCGGTTTCATGTTGAATTCCTCGGTTGAGAAAGCAAGAAAATGAGCGCCGAAACGGGTCGGCGGGCATCGTGCAATTCAGCCGAGAATTAGCGGTGGATTGGGTTCGGGCCCGAATGTCCGGCCATCCAGCGGCTGGATCGGTAGCGGGTCGAGCAGCCCTGTCATGTGAGTCGCCGCCACGATCAGCATGGGCGACGAAATGACGAGGGGCGGGAGCGCGCAACCCATCTTGGCAATGCAATCGAACGTCAGACCCTTGCAGGGCGCGTCGCCCTCGGATTTGTCCATTCCCATCATTTCGGCGCACTCGTCGCTCATCGACGTCGCCGCGGTTGTCGTATCGGACATCGGGATTGCCGGAGCAGACGCAAACGCGGCTTCCTGGCCGAGAAGGCCCAGCACAGCTCCGAAGAGAAGCAGCAGAGAAAGCCAACGTTTCACGGTCGAAGCATGTTCCTTGTCACTCCTGGCGTCAAACTGAAATTGCGGCGCCTGGACTGCTGCGTTGTTCGTGAGCAGCCCCTCCGCGGTTACACCCGGGCCAGATAATCCTTGCCCCGCCCGCCGCCATCAGGCCTTCGGCTTGCGCGAAGAACTGTGCAGGCTGATGATCCGCCATTTGCCGTCCGTCCACTTAAGCACGCTCGTCGCAACGCCATCACGTTCGACCGTTTCGCCGCTCGCGAGTATGATCGTGTAGGAATAGGTCTCGGTGGCGATCGCAACCTCGCCTTCGCCCCGCACCGAAACCTTATAGTCCTTGAAGGCGAAGGACCTGAACGCCTTGAGCTCGGGCGCGAGATGATGGTCGCGATAATGGGCGAAATTTCCTTCGACGCCGCCCGACTCGAAGATCTGGGCGTCGGGCGCGAACAGGGCTTCGACGCCCGACAGGTCGCGGCTCTCGATCGCCTGCTTATATTGCGCCAGCGTCGCGGCGGCCGCCTGATAATCCGGGGTTGCGGCCGCTTGGGCGGGAATCGCCATGGCCAGCGCCAGTCCGATCGCCGCTGCAATGAAACCTCTCATCCCCATTCTCCCTTTCTCAATACCCGCCGCCGAACGGCGCGGCGACGCTTCGATCAGATTTTCACGAACCGCAGCCGCAGCGAATTGGCGATCACGCTGACCGACGAGAGCGCCATCGCCGCGGCGGCGATGATCGGCGACAGGAGCAGCCCGAAGATCGGGTAAAGCACGCCCGCCGCCACCGGAATGCCCGCGGCATTGTAGGCGAAGGCGAAGAAGAGATTCTGGCGGATATTCGCCATTGTCGCATGGCTGAGATGCCGCGCCCGCACGATGCCGAGGAGGTCGCCGCGCAATAGTGTGACGCCCGCGCTTTCGATGGCGACGTCGGTTCCCGAACCCATGGCGATGCCGACATCGGCGGCGGCAAGCGCGGGGGCGTCGTTGACCCCGTCGCCGGCCATGGCGACGATCCCGCCCTCTTCGCGCAGCCGCTGGACGACGGCGCTCTTCTGGTCGGGGAGGACGTCGGCCTCGACATTGTCGATGCCGAGCCGCCGTGCGATCGCCTCGGCGGTGACGCGATTGTCGCCGGTGAGCATGATGACCTTGATTCCGGCTTCGCGCAGCGCCGCGAGTGCTGCGCTTGTCGTCTCCTTGACCGGATCTGCGATAGCGATGACGCCGGCCGCCTTGCCGTTGACCGCGATGTAGATCGCCGTCGCGCCGTCAGTGCGAAGGCGGTCGGCCGCCGCGGCGAGTGCGCCCAGATCGACGTCATATTCTTCGAGAAAGCTCGCATTGCCAAGGACGATCGCCTTGTCGTCGACCGCCCCGACGATGCCCTTGCCGACCGGCTGGTCGACCCCCGATGGCTCCACCAGCGCGAGGCCGCGGTCTTCGGCCGCCCTGACGATCGCGGCCGCCAATGGATGTTCGCTGCTGCGCTCGAGGCTCGCGGCGATCCGCAGCACATCCTGCTCCTCGAAGCCGTCGGCGACTTCGATCGCGACGACCGAGGGTCTGCCTTCGGTCAGCGTCCCGGTCTTGTCGACGACGAGCGTGTCGACCTTCTCCATCCGTTCAAGCGCCTCGGCATTCTTGATCAGCACGCCGGCTTCGGCGCCGCGACCCACGCCGACCATGATCGACATCGGCGTAGCGAGGCCGAGCGCGCAGGGGCAGGCGATGATGAGCACCGAGACGGCGGCGATAAGGCCATAGGCCATGGCAGGCGCGGGGCCGAGAAGCGACCAGACAATGAAAGCGACAATGGCGACCACTATGACGCCGGGTACGAACCAGCCCGAAACGGTATCGGCAAGACGCTGGATCGGCGCCCGGCTGCGCTGCGCGTCGGCGACCATCTGTACGATCCGCGCGAGCATCGTATCGCGCCCGACCTTCTCGCTGCGCATGAGCAGGCCGCCGGTCTGGTTGATCGTCCCGCCGATCAGCGCCGCGCCGGCCTCCTTGGTCACCGGCATCGACTCGCCCGTGACCATCGATTCGTCCACCGTTCCGCGGCCTTCTGCGACGATGCCATCGACGGGGACTTTTTCGCCCGGACGGATGCGCAGCATGTCGCCGACCGCGACCTCCTCGAGCGCGACCTCTTCGTCGCTCCCGTCAGCGCGGACGCGCCGGGCGAGCTTCGGCGTCAGGTCAAGTAGCGCGCGGATTGCGCCGCTCGTCGTCTCGCGGGCCCTGAGTTCGAGCACCTGCCCGAGCAGCACCAGCACCGTGATTACCGCGGCGGCCTCGAAATAGACCGCGACCGAGCCGTCGGCGGCGCGGAAGGCTGCCGGGAAGATTTGCGGGACAATCGCCGCGATCATGCTGTAGCCCCAGGCAACGCCCGTTCCCATCGCAATGAGGGTGAACATGTTGAGGCTCTTGTTGCGGATCGAGAGCCAGGCGCGCTCGAAGAAGGGCCAGCCAGCCCATAAAACGACGGGGGTCGCGAGCAACATCTGGATCAAGTTGCTCGTCTGGCGGCCGACGACCTCGTGGAGGCCCGTCAAATGGCCGCCCATCTCAAGTGCAAAGACTGGAAGGGCGAGAAGGAGGCCGACCCAGAAGCGACGCCGCATGTCGTGATATTCTTCGCTGGGGCCGTCCGACGCGGTTGGCATGACGGGCTCGAGTGCCATGCCGCAGATCGGGCAGCTTCCAGGGCCGGGGCGTTGGATCTCGGGATGCATCGGGCAGGTCCAGATGGCCCCCTCGGGTGCGTCGGCTGCGGTCGGCTCGCTTTTTGCGGCGTAAAGATCGGGATCGGCCTCGAATTTGGCGAGGCAGCCCGCGCTGCAAAAATGATGATGGTTGCCGCCGTGCGTCGCCTTGTGCGGCGTGGTGGCCGGATCGACCGTCATGCCGCAGACCGGATCGGTGGTGCTCCCTCTGCCTTTTTCCGCGCCCTGATGATCGTGCATCGTCGCCGCTCCTGTACATGTAGGATGCCCGCTTGGTGGCGGGGCGTCCGAACGCCGCCGGCCGTGTTCGCCGTAGGCGGCTTTCCCTGACGGTTCCAGAATGAAGCCGCTCCTATCGATACGCAAGAAGAGCGGTTATCCCTCGGATTTTCTTTGCCCTGTGCAATCAGATCCGGGGTTTGTTGGCCTCGATGATCGCGATCGCACCGGTTGGCGTGCGAAACGTCTCAGGTTCGCGAACATCGCGAAAGCCGGCCTCTCTCATCAGCACCGGTAGCAATCCATCGGCATTGGGTTGGGTGTCTTGGACGCCATCGAGCTGCTGGATCGTCAGGCGGAACAGCAACCGCATGAGGCGGCTGCGCTGTTCCCCATAGTCCGCGACATAGAGTTTGCCGCCGGGTGCGAGCACCTGCCAGGCCTCGCGAAGCAGGCGTGCTTTTTCCTCAAGCCCGACCTGATGAAGAACGAGGCAAAGCGCTATCTTGGCGGGCGAAGGCCAGTCATCGATCGCCGAAGCCCCGAAAAAGCCAACACGAAACTCCGGCGGTGGAACAATCTGCGCGGTCTTGGTTTGGGCAATTCGCGTTGCTACTTCGTCGGGGTCGATGCCAAGATAGCGGACGCCCGGGCTATGGCGGGCGATCGCCAGCGCGAGATTGCCCGTACCCGAACCGATGTCGAGAATGACCTCTCCTTCGGCGAGCGCCATATGGTGAACGAGACGGTCGCGCCACACGCGCTCGCGCGTAGTCACCGCGACGCCGAAATCATAAAAGGGCGTCAGGAAGTGATATCCTGCCGCTGGCGTGTAGGAACGCGCCTCGGGTATCGGGTCGGGCATGGCCGTCTCCTTTCGACGCTTTGGCTTGCCGCTGGATTGCGGCCACGCGCGGGTCTCGACGAGACGTTTAGGGGCGAGCTGGCGCGCCCGTCTTGAATGTTTCGCCGGAGCCAGGCGCATGCCGCTCAGGGCACGATTTCGAAAGCGAAGGCGCTGAGGCCAGCCGAAGGCGTCACTCCGAGCCATTGGGCGCAGCGGCGCGTGAAGTGTGACTGATCGGCAAAGCCTCCCGCCGCCGCGGCGTCGGCGAGACCTCCGCCGCCGACCAGCGTCCGCACTGCGCGCTGAAGCTGGAGCCATTGCAGCAATTTGGCCGGAGGCACGCCGAAGTCGCGGTTGACGATTTCGCGCAGGCGCGAGGGTGAGAGGCAGGCAACGTCGGCCAGGGCGCGGGCACTCGACAAATCATCAGGGGCCGCGAGCGCCTCGGACAGGCGTGCATCCACCGGATGCGCCCGCGACCGATCGAGATAGCCGGACGCCCAGCGCTTCGCGTCCGCGCCGCTTGCTTTCCCGTCGAGGCCGGCCAACTCACCCGGCGTCAACAGGATCGGCATCGATCCGACGGACAGCCCGGTGCCGGCACGAAAAAGCGGGTCGAGATAAAATGACCGCACGAGGGCGCCCGGCGGCCCCAGGCAGTGCCGGACTTGCGATGCTATGGCAACGGCGTGTCCGGCAGGGACTATCATGTCGGCGTCGCCGGAAATTTCGAGGTCGCGTTCGACGGCGAGGCTGATCTGATGCGCCACATGGCTATGGGGACGGCTGGTCCCGATGCGCGCATCGATCAATGCCCAGCCGGTCCCGAGCATGATCGAGCCGGACCAAGAGGCGGTGCTGAGCGTCAAACCGGATCGGCGGCGACGAAGGGTTCGAGCGTCCCGAACCAGGCAACCAGCGCGAGTATGGCGAGCGCGGCCGACGCTTCGATGATCAGGCTCCTGCGCATGGCCGCGAGCGCTGCATCTGGATCGGAATCGACGCTTTCTGCATCGTCGCCTGCAGCCGCCACCGCGAGCGCAGGCGTCAGTCGCCAGCGATTGGCGGCCGCGAGCGCAAGCATCAGTCCAAACAGCGCGAGCTTGGCAAGGAGCAATTGTCCATAGGGCGACGCGAGAGACCGGCCGAGATTCTCGGCGCCGACGATCATCTGGCTATTGATGAGGCCGGTGGCGGCGATGACGAGGACGCAGATCGTGCCGACGCGCGAGAATTGATCGAGGCTCCGCACCGCAATTTGGAGTCCGCCCGGCCATTCGCGGACATGGCGCGGTGAGATCAGGATCAGGAAGGCGCCGATCGCGCCGATCCAGACGGCGGCTGCGATCAGGTGCAAGATGTCGCTGATCCGGTGCACGGTGCCTACGGCACCTTCGGTCGCGCCGGCGTGGCCGGACCAGACCAGACTCGCGACGGCCACCGAGCCTGCGGCCGCGAGTACGGCGGCCGAAGTTGTCGGCCAGCGGACCATCCAGATCGGGACTGCCAGCGCGAGCAGCAGCGCTGCGCTCCGGTAGACCCAGGCTGTCCCGACGTCGGTCTCGCGTACAAGGTCCCAGAAAGGCTGGAGTTCCAGCGATAATAGGCTTACGCCCTGCATCGAAGCCGCGAGCACGCCCATTCCCAAGATGGAGAGAAGCAGTCCGGCGGTGCAGAGCCATCGCTCAGCGCGCCAGATCGCGGCCATCATCGACTGCGGCGCAAGGCGTTCGCTTCGGGTCAGCGCATAGAGCGGGAACGTCGCGAGGCCGGCGATGAGCATCAGGTCCGCGTAGAGCGCGAACCTGATGCCGATCAATAGGGGGTCGCTCACCGCCTTACTTGACGGTGAAGCTGAATTCGCTGCCCATACGATGCGTGTCGGCGCCCGCGGCCGACCAGCTGACCTTGTAGGTTCCGGGCGAGAGCGGCCGCTTGAGCATCAGCATCGCCGACTTGCCGTCCTTGCCCATCATCGACGAGTAAGGCACCTTCATCGGCGCGTGATTGGCCATGCCGGGCATTCCGGTCATGACCAGTTCGGTCTTGAGCGTCGAGGCGATCACCTTCTCGTTGAACTGCAAATTGACCGACGTCACTTTGGCAACGGTCGAATTGGCGGCCGGCGTCGAGCCGACGAGCTTTGTGTGCGCGTTGGCGGCGGCCGGCATAAGCAAGAGGGCAAAAGCGGCGGCAGCCGAGGGGAGAAGCGATTTGAACATGAAACACCTCCAATTGCGTGTCTGTCCTGCTAATACGCAGGATATTGGCATGGCCCTCAAATATTGTGCCATGATCGCGATGTGAGGGATGGCGCGCTTCGGCGCGTATTTAGGATTACGGAACAGCTGGAAGAGACGATCCATGGATGAGGAACTTCGCATTTTGAAACGGGTCGACTTGCCCGCTGCGCTCGATGCGCTCGACGACCGCGTCATGGGCGCGCTCCGAATCCGTCGCCGCGAAGCGGTGGCGATGCGCCGCATCATGGCACTTGCCGCTTTTGTCTCGCTCGGCGGCGGAATGGTTGCGGGAAGTGCGGTATCGCAGCCGGCGGTCGCGGCAAGCCCGCTCAGCCCCTTTGGCCCGTCGAGCGCTCTGGCCCCCTCGAGCCTGCTGGACACGCAATAGGATGGCATCACGCCGCCTCATCCTTGTGGGACTCATCGCATTCGCCGCGGCAATTGCGGGTGTCTTTGTGGGCCGCGCCGTATCCGACGCGCCGAAGGCGAGTGAAACGGAATTGCACGCGCTTCTTCACGGCGATCTCGATCTGACGGCGGCGCAGAAGGCGAAGCTGGATAAGATCGAAACCGACTTCACGGTGCGCCGCAGGGCGCTCGAGCTCGAGATGCGGGGCGCTAATGTGCGGCTTGCGCAGGCGATCGAGGCCGAACATGGCTATGGGCCGCGCGTCACCGAGGCGATCGACGAAACGCACCGGGTGATGGGCGATCTGCAAAAGGAAACGCTCCGGCATTTATTCGCGATGCGAGGGGTGCTGACCCCCGCCCAGGCGGAAATGTTCGACAAGAGCGTGGTCAAGGCGCTGACCGCCGACGCGCGGTGAATATCGACCTGACGCAATGTAGCGATCAGGAACTGGCGGCGCTTGCCGACACCCGCGGCGACGAAGTTTGTCGCGAATTTCTGCGCCGCTACAAGGCTGGTGTCTACCGACTGATCGTCAAGCAGATCGGCGATGCCGATGAGGCGCTGGATTTGACGCAGGAGACGTTCATATCGGGTCTGGCGGCGCTCGGCCGCTTCGATGGCGATCGCCCCTTCCGCGCGTGGATTGCCCGGATCGCGCTCAACAAATGTCGCGACTGGGCGCGCCGGCGCAAGGTGCGGGCCTTTTTTTCCCGCGCGCTTCCGCTCCAGAGCGCCCATCATGTGGCTAGCGATAGCCCTGCGCCCGACGCCGCGGTGACCGACAAACTTGAGATTGCGCGAGTGCGCCAGGCAATCGATCAATTGCCGAATAATTTGCGCGAGGTTCTGATACTGCGCGGCGTCGATGAGGTCAGCCAGGCCGAGACCGCCGCCATCTTGCAGGTGAGCGAGAAGACGGTTGAGACCCGCCTCTATCGCGCGCGGACGAAGCTCAGGGAATTGCTCGCAGGAACATGAACGTGCAGGATTGACCCATGGGCTGTTCGTTTCGCGTGGTAGCTATCTATCAAGAGCATTTTTGTTGAGGGACGGCCGTCTCGGCCGCGTATGGCTATAGGAAGAGTCAATAACGGTCGGAAAGAATATGCAGATGGAAAGGCGTCGTTTCGTCAGTGGAGCTTTGGGCGGAGGCGCCGCCGCGGCAATGGCCGCATGGTTCCCCGCTTGGGCCCAGCCGGTGTCTTCGGGCGCTACCGCTCCTGTTCCTACCGTATCCGGCAACGATATTACGCTGCGCATCGCGCGCCAGACGATGCGAATCGACGGAAAATTAAGCCGCGCAATAGGGATCAACGGCACGGTGCCTGCGCCGCTCGTGCGGCTCAAGGAAGGGCAGACCGCGCGCCTTACCGTCGTCAATGATCTCGACGAGGACAGCTCGATCCACTGGCACGGCATAATCCTGCCCTTCCAGATGGACGGTGTCCCCGGCATCAGCTTTCCGGGCATCAAGCCGCGCTCGACCTTTGTTTACGAATTCCCGGTCGTCCAGTCGGGCACCTACTGGTATCACAGCCACTCGGGGCTTCAGGAACAGCTTGGCCATTACGGGCCGATCGTCATCGATCCCGCCGAACCCGACCCTATCGGCTATGACCGCGAACATGTCGTGGTCCTTTCGGATCACAGCCAGCTCTCGCCCGAGGCGATTTTCCACAAGCTCAAGGTCGATCCCGGCCATTTCAACATGCAACGCCAGACGCTTGCCGGCCTCCTCGCTGGCAAGGACCAGCCGCTCGCGGAGCGCATCGACTGGGGCAAGATGCGCATGGATCCAACCGACATCGCCGACGTGACCGGATCGACCTATACCTATCTCGTCAACGGCCATGGTCCGAAGGATAATTGGACCGCGCTGTTCAATCCCGGCGAACGCGTGCGGCTGCGGATCATCAACGCCTCGGCCATGTCGATCTTCAACGTCCGCATTCCCGGCCTTTCGATGACCGTCGTGCAGGCCGATGGATTGAATGTCGTCCCGGTCGCGATCGACGAATTCCAGATCGGTGTGGCCGAAACCTATGATGTCATCGTGACCCCGGTCGAGGATCGCGCCTACACGCTGGTCGCCGAGGCCAATGACCGGTCGGGCATGGGGCGGGCGACGCTGGCGCCGCGAGCCGGGATGGTCGCCGAAGTGCCGCCGCTTCGCGAACGTCCGCTCGCGACGATGAAGGATATGGGCATGGGCGACATGGACATGTCGGGCGGTTCGATGGCGGGGATGGACCATGGCGGCGGCGACATGGGCGTCATGCCGATGCCCGCGAGCGACCCGTCCTGCCCTCCCGAACATGCCAAGATGGGCCATTGCACCCCCGCCGGCGAAGGCGGCGCGATGGCGGGCATGGATCATAGCTCTGGCGGCATGCAGCACAGCATGCGTGATTTCAGTGTCGCGCCGCAGGTCAAGCGCGACCCGAGCGTCCAGACCATCTCGCCGATGCCGATGGATCGCATGGGCGAGCCGGGTCAGGGGCTCGAGGATGTCGGTCACCGGGTTCTGACATACCATGATCTTGTCGCGCTCGAGCGCAACCCCGATGTGCGCGCCGCGTCGCGCTCGCTCGACATTCACCTCACCGGCAACATGGAGCGTTTCATGTGGTCGTTCGACGGTATCAAGATGTCCGACTATCACGAACCGATCCCGTTCATCGAGGGCGAGCGGGTGCGGATCAATCTTATCAACGATTCGATGATGAGCCACCCAATCCATCTGCATGGCCATTTTTTCGAACTGGTCACGGGGAAAGGCGATCATGCGCCGCGCAAGCATACGGTGCTCGTCCAGCCGGGCGGGATCGCGAGCTTCGATCTGACCGCCGACGCGCCCGGCGACTGGGCGTTCCACTGCCACCTTCTCTATCACATGCACGCGGGGATGATGCGTGTTGTCAGCGTCCGTCCGAAGGAGGAAGCGCAATGACCCGGATCGCGCTTCTTCTGTCGGGAATCGCTCCGCTTGCTTTCGCCGTTCCGGCTGCTGCGCAGTCGATGGACCATTCGATGCACGGTTCGAAACCTGCTGCCGCTCCTGCGCCCGATGTGCCGGTTGAAGTGCCGATGGACCATGACAGCATGCAAGGCATGGACATGGCACCCGAAGCCCCGACCTGCCCACCAGAACATGCCGCGATGGGTCATTGTACCCCGAAGGCCGACACCGGCGATACAATGGCCGGGATGGAAAATATGCCCGGAATGGAGGCGATGCCGGGGATGGACGGCGCGAGCGGAACGGACTTGCCGCCGGGCGATGCCGTCGCCCCGGCGCCCCCAGGCGACTGGTATGCCGACCGCATCTACCCGAAAGCCGAAATGGAACGGTCCCGGCATGCCATGATGGAGGAAAACGGCGGGCAAACCCTCGCTTTCATCAGCTTCAACCTCGCTGAATATCAGGCGCGCAAGGGCCGGGACGGTTTTCGCTGGGACGGAGAGGCCTGGTATGGTGGCGATATCAACCGGCTGACGCTCAAGAGCGAAGGCGAGGGCGTGTTCGGCGAGGGAGTCGAAACCGCCGAGGTGCAGGGGCTCTATAGCCGGGCCATCGGCCCCTATTTCAACGCACAGGCCGGGATCAGGCAGGATCTTGGACCTGGCCCCGACCGCACCTATGCGACGATCGGTTTCGAGGGACTCGCCCCATATTGGTTCGAGGTCGAGGGTGCGCTGTTCCTTTCGAACAAGGGCGATCTTCTTGGCCGCCTCGCGGGCTATTACGACCAGCGCATTACTCAGAAGCTGATCCTGCAGCCGATGGCCGAGTTTAATTTTGCCCTTCAAAATGTCCCCGAAACCGGAACCGGCTCGGGTCTCTCCGATCTCGAGCTGGGGCTTCGCTTGCGCTACGAGGTTGTGAAGGAGTTCGCGCCCTATGTCGGCATCGAATGGGCGCGCAAGGTCGGCGACACGGCGCGTTTCGCCCGTGCTGCAGGCGAGGACGCGAGCAGTTTCAGCTTCGTGATGGGGGCGCGGGCCTGGTTCTAGGTGACATGCGGGATGGAAGCCATGTTTTTGGAGAAATGACATGAAAGGTTCGATGACCCGCCGCCATCTTCTCGGCCTGGTTGCGGCCGGATCCGGAATGGCGCTTGCGGCATGCAATTCGTCCTCGGGTTCGGCTGCTGACCGCGGGAACAGGCGGCCGGCGAGCGAGCCGCTTGCCGGGACGACGAGCGCCGAAACCATGCTCGTCTATCGCGACCCCGAATGCGGCTGCTGCGAGGCCTGGGCAGAGATCGCCCGTGCCGAGGGCTATGCCGTAACCGTGGAGAACCGCGCCGACATGGCTGCCGTGAAGGCGCGATATGGTGTCCCCCGGCAAATGGCGTCCTGCCACACCGCCATAGTCGGCGGCTACGCGATCGAGGGACATGTACCAATGCGGCATGTCGCCAGACTCCTCGACGACCGGCCACGCGACCTTCGCGGTCTCGCCGTACCCGGCATGCCGCGCGGTTCGCCGGGAATGGAAATGCCGGATGGAAGCGTGGACGCATTCGACGTGATGGCATTCGGCGCGGACGGGAAAGCGATGGTTTTCACCGCCTGACCGCTCCGGATGGATTGGGTGGGACCCGACGATGCAAGGCCCGCGCTTTTCGGCGGAGCCCAACCGCTCGCGCGCTTTGCTGGAACAGATATTTGCGCGTTGAGCAGTCTTGCGACTGCTGCATCGCGCTGCGTCGGCCGGCTTGTCTTGTCATTTCGTGAGGAAGCTGGGAGCGGCTTCGCCTCGCTCCTTGCGCGAACGGATCTCTATCCGAAAAAAAATTTTAAAATCGATGAGGGGTAGAGCATTCGGATGCGTATTTAACACATGTTCTGCGCCTAAATTCTGCGGAATAACTAATTGATATGATTCGATAAATTCCTGTTGACCTGTATATACATTTGATGCTCTCTGAGGGGAATCAGCCAACCAACAGGGGGTTTCGCTATGATGATCAGGACATTTTTGCTCGCCAGCGTCGCGGCAGTCGCGGTCTTGGCAACGCCGGCACTTGCGCAGGACGAATCGTCCGCGCCGCCGCCCGTCGCCACCGACGCGCCGAATGGTTCGGACATCGTCGTGACGGGTTCACGCATCCGCCGCCAGGATCTCGCGGGCGTCGGACCTGCCACGGTCGTCTCGGCCGAGCAGATCGAGAATACCGGGATCGTCAACATCGAAACGGTATTGCAGCGCCTTCCCGCCAATGCGGGTTTTGCGGGCAACCAGACCTCGGCCTATTGGACAAGCAACGGCTATGGCACGGCGCAGGTGAACTTGCGCGGGCTTGGCATCAAGCGCACGCTCGTGCTGCTTAATGGTCGCCGTCTCGTGGCGGGCGGCACCGGCGCGAACTCGTCGCCGGACTTGAACATGATCCCGGTCGTCGCGCTGGCGCGTACCGACGTGCTGAAGGACGGCGCGTCGGCAATTTATGGCGCGGACGCGATGGCGGGTGTTGTCAACCTGGTCACCCGGACCGATTATGAAGGTCTTGGCCTGAGCGCGCGCTATGGCATCACGGGCGAGGGCGACGGTTCCGATTTTTCCGCCGACCTGATCTGGGGCATCCGCAATGATCGTGGTGGTGTCATGATCGCCGCGACGTATCAGAAGACCAGCGCGGTCAATATGGCGACGCGCGCGCCCTGTTCGCTCGCTGAGGTCACGCCAGGTTCGCTATCGTGCGTCAACAGTGCCTCGACGATCGGCGGCCGCGCCGTGTTGCCCAACGGGCAACAAATCAACTTCAATCAAACTCCCGGCGGCGATGGCGACTTCTTCGAGCCGTACAGCGCGGCGAAGCATAATTTCAATTCGGCGCCCTTCCTCAACGCGGTCAGCCCGGTCCAGCGCGTCAGCACGGCCTTCTTTGCCGACTATGACCTGACCGACAATATCGAGGCGTTCGGCGAGTTTCTCTATACCTTCCGCAAGTCGAACCAGATTGCGACCCCGGGCACGCTGCGCAACCTGTCGATCGCCGCGAGCAATCCCACCAACCCGACCGGGCAGGACATCGTGCTCATCCAGCGCCGGCTTGCCGAACCAGGGCCGCGTCAGTTCTTCCAGGAAACCGACACCTGGCAGGGCACCTTTGGCCTGCGCGGAAAATTGTCCAACGATTGGGCGTGGGAAGTCGCGGGGGCGTTCGGACGCAACACGGCGATCGACGGATCGACCAACATCGCCAACCTCGAACGCGTTCGCAACTCGATCGACCCGAGCAAGTGCAGCGTGACGGTTGGAGCTGCGATCCCCTGCGCTGACTATCTGGGCGCCGGCGACCTGACCCCCGAGGTTCTCGACTATATCCTTTTCACCTCGCGCGATCGCGGCGGCAACGAACTGGCGACGGTCACCGCCGATCTCAACGGCAGCCTGTTCAACCTGCCAGCTGGCCCCGTCTCCTTTGCGACAGGGGTCGTCTATCGCAAGGAAAAGGGCTGGCGCGATCCCGATCCGCTGACCGTGCTCGGTATTGCCAACACGAACCAGCAGGATCCGATTTCGGGTTCGACCACGGCGAAGGAAGCCTATCTCGAGCTGTCGGTTCCGATCCTCGCGGGCAAGCCTTTCTTCGAGGCGCTGACGCTGGACGGCGCGGTGCGCTATTCGGACTATAATCTGTTCGGCAGCGACTGGAATTACAAGGCTAGCCTCGACTGGATGATCAGCGACAGCTTCCGCCTGCGCGGGACCTATGGCACCGGCTTCCGCATTCCCAACGTGCCCGAACTTTACGGCGGCGTATCGGAAGGCAATCTGACCACCACCGATCCCTGTTCGCGCTATTCGACGAGCGGTAATGCGACGCTGATCGCCAATTGCCAGGCGTCGGGTGTTCCCGCCAACTATGTGCAGCTCGGCACGACGATCCTCACCACGGTCGGCGGCAACGAGAATCTGAAACCCGAAAGCTCGACGACCTGGACCGTCGGCACGGTGATCTCGCCCAAAGGGCTGGTTCCCGGTCTGTCGCTGACCGCCGACTGGTTCGACATCAAGATCAAGGATGCGATTCGCGCCATCCCCGGATCGACCAAGCTGTCGATATGCTATGCGAGCCAGAATCTGTCGCACCCTTTCTGCGACGATTTCACGCGCAGCCCGCTGACGGGCGAAGTGACCTTCCTATCCGCGCAGCCGATCAATACAGGGCGCGAGGAGATGAATGGCCTCGATCTGGGGCTCGTCTATGCGGGCGGCATCGGCAGCGTGAACATCTCGCTCGACGTCAACCTGACTTATCTCAACAAATATGTCGTTCTGCCGTTCCCCGGCGGCGACCCGATCGATTTCGACGGCTTCATCGGCGGCGGCAATGGCGGCTATCCCAAATGGCGCGGCTATGGCGTGCTGACCGCCGAGAAGGATGGCGTCAGCGCCACCTGGTCGACCCAATGGATCGGCAAGGCGACCGACTTCAATGCGGCGCCCGGCGAAATCGGCTACAGCACGCCGAACGTCTTCTACCACAATCTCCAGGTCGCCTTCAAGATTGACGAGAAGACGCGCTTCCAGGTCGGCGTCGACAATGTCTTCGATCGCAAGGCGCCCTATATCCAGAGCTTCACCGATGCGAACACCGACACGATGACCTACGATCTGCTCGGACGGCGCTTCTATGTCGGTTTCCGCACCGCCTTCTGAGGAACCAGGAGATGGCGATACGTTGGCCGCTGCTCGTTCGGCGAACGCATAAATGGCTGGCGCTGGTCGTGGGTGTCCAGGCTTTGCTCTGGACGTTGACCGGCTTCTACATGGTGGTCGTTCACATCGACACCATCCACGGCGATCATCTGGTGCGCTCCCCGGTGGCCCAGCCCTTCGACCTCGATGGCCTCGCAGCGCCGTCGAAGGTCGTCGCGGCCGCGCCGGGGGTGTCCGAAATCCGTCTCCAGCGCTTTTTCGGCCAACCGGTCTGGCGCGCCGAGACCCCTGAAGGCGCGCGCCTGTTCGACGCGCGTTCGGGTGCGCCGCTGCCTGCCCTGACCGAGTCCCAGGTCCGCGAACAGGCACGGCGCATCTACACGGGTGACGGCAAGATCGTCTCGGTGCGACTTTTGACCGAGGCACCTCAGGAAATGCAGGCGCGCAAGCCACCATATTGGCAGGTCGAGTTCGAAGGCTGGAACCGGCCGACGCTCTATCTGTCGCCGGCGACGGGTGAGCTCATCTCGCGCCGCCACGCGCTGTGGCGCGTTTTCGACTTCGCGTGGATGCTGCATATTATGGACTATGACGAGCGGACCGACGTCAACAATCCGCTGCTCCGCGTCGCGACCTGGAGCGCCTTTGCGATGGCGCTCTCCGGCGCTTGGCTGCTGATCTGGTCTTTCAAACGCCGCAAAAGGAAGCAGGCATGAAACGCATCCGGCTGACCCCGCTCTTTTTCCGGCGTATCCATAAATGGGTGGGGCTGATCCTCGGTCTGCAGTTCCTGCTCTGGGCGCTCAGCGGTTCGGTGATGGCGCTGCTCGACAAGGACAAGGTCGGCGGGCACGGCGGCGGCATGTCGCACGCGCACGCGCTGCCCGCCGGCGAATATTTCGATGTCGCCGCCCTGCCGCGCGGCGAACCCGTCACTGGCGTGGTTCTGCGCGATCTCGGTGCGCGGCCGGTCTATGAGGTCCGCGCCGCCGGGGGCACACGCCTTGTCGATGCGACGAGCGGCGAGGATATTCGGGTCGACGAGCAGGTCGCCCGCGATGTCGCGGCGATGATGAACGAGGCGCCGATCCGCAACGTAAGTGTGCTCGCCAAACCCAATCTTGAATCGCGCGACCATGAAGGCGCGATGTGGCGCGTCGATTTCGCGGACGCCGAAAACAGCAGTGCCTATGTTTCGCTCGACACCGCTCGTTTCCTGGTGATGCGTGGCGATACCTGGCGGACATGGGACTTCTTCTGGATGCTCCACAATATGGACTACATCAACCGGAAGAGCTTCAATCATCCGCTGATCATCTTCGTCGCCTTCGGCGTACTCTGGCTTTCCGGAACCGGCTTCTACCTGCTGTTCAAAAGCTTCAGTCGCGCCGATTTCCGCTGGCTACGCCGTCGCAAACCTGTGGTTGTCGCTCGAACCAGCTGATCGGCGTCAATCGTCGATCGAGAAGGCGGCCGACAGTTCGAACCGGGTGCCGGGGTGTGTCAGCCAGGCATGCGACACGAGACGCGACCGGCTCCATGTCCGGCGCGTCATCTGGAGTACCGGCTCGCTCGCGGACAGCCCTAACATGCCACGCATTCGTTCGTCGGGCATCGTCGCACAGACACGGTGCTCGACCCGTTCGAGCGGCGCGATGCACGTCAGATATTCGTTCGGTGTCATCCGTGTGAAGTCGAGCGTGCCATAATCGGGCGCGATCGACGCGAGGACGAAACGCTCCTCGATCTGAATCGGGAATTCGGCCTCGTGATGGACGATGATCGAATGGAATAATTTGGTCCCTACCGAAACTTCGAGCAGCGCCGCCGTGTCGACATTGGCGCGCTCTTCCCGGTTCTGGATCACGCTGGCACGATAGGCATGACCTCGCTCGCGGATTTCCTCGGCGATGTTGCGGATTTCGATCATCTGGCCGATCGGCCTCGGCTCCGCGATGAACGAGCCACTTCCAGCGCGCCGCACGACAACACCGGCAGCCTGTAGCTCGCGGAGAGCACGATTCGCCGTCATGCGCGAAACGTCGAATTGTTGAACTAGTTCTGCTTCCGAGGGAACACGGTCGCCTGGTTGGAGGCGACCATCGCGAACGGCGTCGGAAATACTCTGCTTGATAACAACGTAGCGTGGTGTCGATTCATCACCGGCATGGTCGAGGGAAGGCATTGCCTCTCGGGGCTTGGGCATTGAAACTTTGGGCTTCCGAGTGGGCGAAGGACTCATAGGTCGTCTATACAACTTCACGGTTTCCCAGCTAGTTAAAAGAGAAGGCTGCCAATCGTCGATGTCGCAACGAAATGACGAGCGTCCTTGTCCGCTCGTCGAGCGCAGCGGCGTGCTCCTTTTTTTCAAAGAAACCTGGCTCGGCAAAGGTGGCCGGGGAACATCGCGATGGCAAAATCAGGCCGGCTGCTCCCTGTGTCTGTTTCGTCGACCGGCTCATAGGCTGCTTCTAATATATTGCTGGTCTGGGCGACCACATACCCGCCGGCTGAGAAGCCTATGACACCAATCTTATGGGGACCGATCTTGAGTTCGCCGGCGCGCGAGCGGACCAGGCGGATCGCACGCTGCGCGTCCTGCGGTGCAAGGAGGTGCTTGATGGGCCGCTTTACATTGCCGCTAGCACCAATCCGCGGAGCGGTTTGTGTACCGGCCAATTGAGTTGAGAAGACAGTGAGACTAGTTGGAGGCATGGAGGATATATCGGGCAACGAGCGGCCATCTGTTCGCGCTGGCAGTGCCCGCGAAGTATTTGCGGCCTTCCTGAAGCTCGGGGTGACGTCGTTTGGCGGGCCGATTGCACATCTGGGCTATTTTCGTGACGAGCTTGTCATCCGTCGTCGCTGGATCGACGACAGCGGTTTTGCCGAGTTGCTGGCGCTCTGTCAGTTCCTTCCTGGCCCCGCTTCGAGCCAAGCGGGGTTTGCGCTCGGCCTGATGCGCGCAGGTCCGTTGGGCGGGCTTGCCGCATGGACGGCATTTACATTTCCTTCGGCAGCGCTGATGTTTGGCTTTGCCGCGATGGCCGGCCATCTCGAAGGCGACATGGCGACTGCAGTGCTGCACGGCCTGAAACTTGCCGCAGTTGCCATTGTGGCTCAGGCGCTTTTCGGGATGGCGCGGACCCTTGTGCCCGATTGGTCTCGCCGAACCATCGCTTTGGCCGCGGCGGCGGGGATGCTGGTTCTGGCGTCGCCTGTGACGCAGAGCGGATTCATTGCGCTTGGCGCTCTTTCCGGGCTGCTTGTTTGCACGCCGAAAGTCCGGTCCAGCATAGGGAATGGCGGGTGGATTCCGACGCGCAGAGCCAGTTTCCTGATGCTGACGGGGGCTGCCACTATTCTTCTCCTTCTCCCGGTTGCCGGGCGGGGCGGCTCGCTCTTCGAGCTTGCGGGTATTTTCTATCGCGCCGGGGCGCTCGTATTTGGGGGCGGTCACGTCGTTCTGCCGTTGCTCCACGCTGAACTGGTCCCGGGTTTCGTGGACGATACGGCTTTCCTGACCGGTTATGGCGCGGCGCAGGCTCTGCCAGGACCATTGTTCGCACTGTCGGCCTACCTCGGAGCCGTCGGCTCACCGGATGCGCCACTCGCAGGCGGACTGATCGCCATCGTCGCAATTTTTCTGCCAGGGCTGTTGCTCGTCGCGGGCGCGTTGCCGTTTCGCGCGGCGATCGCAAAAAATGCTCGCGCGCAGGCCGCGATCATGGGGGTCAATGCGGTCGTCGTCGGCATTCTGGCGGCCGCGCTTTATGACCCGCTCTGGACGTCCGGCGTAAAATCTTTCGCCGATGCTCTAATAGTGGCCGTCGGATTGCTGATTGTGCTGCGATTTCGCTGCCCTCCGCTCGCGCTCGTTGCCGGGACCGTTGGAGCCGCGCTGGCACTTGCAGTCATATAGTTGCGATACATAATCTCGGACGCGAATCTAGCGCGAACAAGCTCGGAGATGAAATAATGGGGATGGCGCATCCCTGCGGTACGAATGGCGGTTGATGGCTGCTCGGCATTTTACCCAGCTGTGCCGGCATCATCAGGTCTCGCAAAAGATGCGAGATTTGCCGCCGGACCAGATGATTTTGCGCTGGATCTATCGCTCCCTGTAATCGGGCAGCAACGGCGCGTCTGCGGCAATCGGATGCCGCTCGAGATCCACTATCAATGCCTTCATCTCATCAATTTCCCGAACCTGCGCCTCGAGGATGCCATCGGCGAGCTTGCGGACCCTGGGATCGCGAATCTTCGCCCGTTCGCTGGTCATGATGGCGATCGAATGATGCGGGATCATCGCCTTCATGTAGGAAACATCGTCGACGGTTTGCTGGCTGCGAACGAGCCATAACGAGGTTGCGAAGACGATCAGGCTGGCGGCCACGATGATCGCATTCATTCGGCGGTTATTGTACATCGACCACATGAAGCCAAGCATGATGATGGCCATCACGGCGCCCATATAGACCGCCATCCAAGCTCTCGTCTGGCTGTAGTAAATATGATCGAGCGCGTAGCTGTTCAGATACATCAGGCCGAACATGACAATGGTCGACGTCGCGATCATCGCCGCAAACCGGCCGTAGCTCGATCCATGCTTTTTCATGTCGCCGTTCATGGCTCTTGCTCCTTTCGTATGATGCGGCAAAGCAATTCCGATTGCGGGTTATGGAATGAATGCCGGACGACCGAACTCTGTTCCCTTTCGGCGATCATTCTTCACCGCGAGTCGCGTCCTGGTGGGCCAGTTCTCGATCCGCGAAGTTCTTCCAAATGCTGACCGATCTTGCCGGATTCCAGTCTGAACACTGACGGATGGCTAGTGGCCAATGGCTGTGATCCTGGCGCATCTCGTTTACAACGAGAGGGGTGACCAATGAGTAAGGGCATTTATCTCATTCGAGGAGTCGGCGGCGGACCTGCTCCTTTTCAGCGTGGCGTTTACGCTGCCAGATCAGTGGTTCGAAGCATTGCTGCGCCGCGACGGAGCAGGCGATCGATTTCGTTCGACGTCCGCTGCACAGCCAACTTCAGAGCTTCGTCGATGTGGACATAGTCTTGCGTGACATTCTGCGACGCATGGCCGAGCATGGCGCGGATCGTAAGTTCGGAAAAACCAAGATCGCCGGCGACGCTGCCGAACGTGTGCCGAAGCGTATGCGGAGTGACGCCCTTTATTCCCGCAAGACCGCAAACCCGTTTGAGGCATTCGCTAACGGCGGTGAAGGGCCCGCTTCCCACTGCCGATGGAAACATGTGGGGATTGCCGGCAATGCCGGCTTGCGCGACGAGTACTCGGATCGCGGCAGGCCCGATGGCGCGAATTTGCGCGCCGCCTTTCGTGTCCGGAAAGGCCACATATCCACGATCTGCATGTAGCCAGTCGTGATGCATAGCCTGCGCTTCCTGTCGGCGATATCCGGTCAGCAGCAAGGTTCGCAACACGCCGAGCGCAACCGGATTCTCGCCATTGATCTCGGCATAGACAATCGCCTTCCCGAGCAATTCGAGTTCCGTGACGCTAAGCCGACGCGTCTTCTTTTTTCCGGCGAGTTTCCTCGCGCCATGGGTCGGGTGAACCTCCAGCAGGCCCTTGTGCTTGGCGTGCCCGATGATGGCCTGGAGCGTGCCAACGCACCGCCCGGCAACACCAGGGCCACCGGTCGCTTTTCCGCCACGCCCCCCGGTTCGCGGCTTCGCCGTCTTTCCGTTCTTTACGTCCGTCTGCATCTGCTCGACATCCGCTATCTTCAGATGCTTGACCACGCGCTTTCCAAGCAAGGGAATGATGTGGGTCCGAATACGACTCTCGTCCATGTCGAGCGATGAAGACTTGATGGGAAGGTTCTTCCGGCCGAGGATATTTCCGGCGCGAGCTTCGGTGAGATACCAGTCGCACATCTCTGCGACCGTCATCGCGTTGCGCGACTGACGAGCCTCATCGGCCGGATCCTGCCCGACTATGACGGCGGCCAGCTTGAGCCGGGCGAGATCGCGCGCCTGTTCGACCGTAAGAACGCCAAAGCGACCGAGGTTCATCCGGCGCTGAATGCCCTCTGCATTGCGATACTGAACGATGAACGTCTTCAGGCCCGAGGGAAGGACGCGTAGCCCGAATCCTTTGATCTCGGTGTCCCAATAGATGAGCTGCTTCGAGGCCGGCGAAATGACCGCGTCGATCGTGCGTTTTGTCAACTTGCTCGTCGGCATGCTCTCAATCCTCTTGCTGACAAAATCTCGAATCGAGGCATTGTCAGCAAATTGTCAGCGCTGTACGGCGTTTCAGCGGCTAGGCTAGGATAGGGCGCCGCAGCGATAATCTCAAGAAAATAAGCAATTATAGGGCGGTAGCGTAGAAAAAGAAGAAGTCGAAGCGAATCGCGTTCAAGTTGCCAAGGTTGGGGTCGAGGGTTCGAATCCCTTCGCCCGCTCCAGTTTTCCTATTCCACCGTCACGCGCTGATCAATCAGCTCCGCCGTGCCATAGGCGGTCAGGAAGCTGATGTCGGTCGCGTCGCGGCCGACGCCGATCAGCGCCATCTCGTTCGCGCGCGCCATGCCCGTCGGGTCGACGAGGTGCCAGCCGCCCTCCAGATAGACCTCAGCGACCGCGTGGAAATCCTGCGGCTCGACGTGCGGCGCATAGGCGCTGGCGATGCGCGCCGGGATTTCGGCGGCGCGGGCGAGCGCGATCAGCACATGCGCATAGTCGCGGCACACGCCGCTGCGCAGTGCTAGGCTGTCGAGCGCCGTCGTGCCGGCATCGCTGATGCCCGCGGCATAGGTGAAATGCGCCGCGATCCACTCGGCCATCGCCGCGACCTTCGCGCCGCCGGTCAGTGCGCCGAAGCGCTCCGTTGCAAAGGCGTCGAGCCGGTTCGACGGGCAGTAGCGCGATTCGTTGAGATAGGGCACGGCCTCGGCGGGCAGCCGCGGCAGCGGCACCGCGGCGCGGGCGCGATAGTCGGGGCGCCCGCGCGCCACCTCGACCGTCGCGGCATAACGCAGCGTCAGCCGGTCGGCGGGGCGCAGCCAGATGCGTTCGCCGACGCCTTCGAGCGCCGCGATACGGGCGAGCACGGGCGTTTCGCCCGTATCGAGCGACGCATCGCGCACCCGCTGGTCGGCAAGCGTTGCGGCTTCGACCTGCACCATGACGTCGGCGGGTGCGGGGAAACGATAGTCGAGGAAAGCACTGATCCGCATCGTCATCCTCCATAACGCATGGGCCGCGCATCGGTCGCGCGAAGAAAGGGAAAATCTTGAAACCGCCGAAACATCTTGCAGCCTGCCCGATTTCGGCCGAACGGGCCGCAGCATGACCGCATCGCGCACCATCCCCTTCATCGTTGCGACGATTTTCATCGACGCCATCGGCTTCGGCATCATCATGCCGGTGCTGCCGCAGCTGGTGATGGAGGTCGGGCGCATCGCGCTCGCTCCCGCGATCGAGGTCGGCGCGTGGATCGGGCTGGTGATGGCGCTCGCGACCTTCCTCGCCTCGCCGTTGCTCGGCAATCTCTCCGACCATATCGGGCGCCGCCGCGTGCTGCTGCTCTCGCTCGCCGGACTCGCCGCCGACTATGCGCTGCTCGTCGTCGTCGACACCTTGCCCTGGCTGTTCATTGCGAGAGCGCTGTCGGGCTTGTTCGGCGGCAGCTTTGCCGCGGCACAGGCCGCCATCGCCGACGTCACGCGGCCTGCGGAGCGCGCGCGCAACTTCGGCTTCGTCGGCGCGGCTTTTGGCGTGGGTTTCGTCGTCGGCCCGGCGATCGGCGGCTTTCTGGGTGAGGTCGGGCCGCGCGCGCCTTTCGTCGCGGCGGCGCTGCTCGCGGCGGCGAACATGGCCTATGGCGCCTTCGTCTTTCCCGAAACGCTGCCCGCGGCGAAGCGCCGCGCCTTCGACTGGCGGCGCGCCAACCCGCTCGGCGCGTGGGCGACGATGCGGCGGTTGCCGGGTATGGGCGGGGTCGCGGGGGTGCTGCTGCTGTGGCAGATCGCGAGCCTTGTCTATCCGATGACGTGGAGCTTTTACTGCATTGCGCAGCTCGGCTGGTCGCCGGCGATGATCGGCGCGAGCCTCGCTTTCGTCGGCGTGGCGATCGCGCTCGGCCAGACCTTTGTCGTCGGGCCGATGGTCGCGCGCTTCGGCGAGCGTGATGCGGCGACGATCGGGCTTGCGGTCGCGGTCGCGATTTTCGTCGGCTTCGCCTTCGTGCGCACGACGTGGGGCGCTTTCCTGTTGCTGATCCCCGTCGCCTTCCAGTCGCCGGTGCAGCCGTCGCTGATGGCGATGATGTCGCGCCGCGCGGGCGCCGACATGCAGGGCGAGGTGCAGGGGATCACCGCGATGACGATGGGACTGGGACAGATCGCCGCGCCCGCACTGCTCACCGGTACGATGGCGTGGTTCACCGGCACGCGCGCGCCGGTGCATTTCCCAGGGGCCGCCTTCATCGTTGCTGCGCTCTTCGGGCTGCTCGCGATGGCGTTCCTGCGCCGCCTGCCGCGCGTCACGCGCTCGGCGGGCGACGACCTGCCCGATCAGATGCCGCCGTCGGTCACTGCATAGCCCGCGGCCTCGAGCCCCGCCGAAACCGCCGCGACGCAGGCCTCGACTGCTGCCGCCTCGGTCGAGCGAAAGACGAAATTGGCGCCGGTGCGCCCGTCGCGGAAAAAGGGATAGCTGCCGATCGCGACCCCCGCGTGATCCTTTTCGGCCTGGCGTAGCAGGTCGGCGATCTCGCTTTCGGGCGCCCAGGCGCCGATCGTGCGCGCGACCAGCGGCGCCCCGCCCTCGAGCTGACCGGTCAGCGCGTCGAGCATCCCGGCTGTAATGTGCGGCACCCCGGCCATCAGGAAGAGATTGCCGAGCCGGATGCCCGGCGCGCCCGACATGCGGTTGGGAATCAGCTCGGCGCCGTCGGGGACGCGCGCCATGCGCAGCCGCGCCTCGGTGAGCTCGCTGCCGCGCGCGCGGTAATAGCGCTCGAGGATCGCGCGCGCGTCGGGATGGATCACCACGCCGACGCCGAGCGCCTTCGCGACCGCATCGACGGTGATGTCGTCGTGCGTCGGGCCGATGCCGCCGGTGGTGAAGACATAGTCGTAGCGCGCACGCAGCGCGTTCAGCGCGTCGATGATCTCTCGCTCGACATCGGGGACGATCCGCACTTCGCGCAGGCGGATGCCCTGCACGTCGAGCCAGGTCGCGATCTGCGCGACATTCTTGTCCTGCGTGCGGCCCGAGAGAATCTCGTCGCCGATCACCAGCACGGCGGCGGTCCAGATGCGTTCGTCGCTCATCGCTTTGCCTTACCGGCCCATGATGACAAAACAAGCCCGCTGGAACGCAAAGATCGTTCCTGATATGTTCCCATCACGCGATTCGCAACCAAGGGAGACGAGCGATGGCCGACGAGCTGATTTTCTATACCAACCCGATGTCGCGCGGACAGATCGTCCGCTGGATGCTCGAAGAGGTCGGCGCGCCCTATCAGCAGCGCCTGCTCGATTACGGCACGACGATGAAGGACGCCGCCTATCGGGCGATCAACCCGATGGGCAAGGTGCCCGCGATCGTCCACAACGGCCGGGTCGTCACCGAATGCGCCGCGATCTGCGCCTATCTGGCCGATGCCTTTCCCGGCGCCGGGCTCGCGCCCGCACCCGCCGAGCGCGCCGATTACTACCGCTGGCTCTTCTTCACCGCGGGACCGGTCGAACAGGCGATTACCGCGAAGCATTTCGGCATCGAGCCCGACATCGACCAGCAACGGATGGCGGGCTTCGGCTCGCTCGCCGCCGCGCTCGACACGCTCGAAAGCGCGGTCGCCGGCAAGGCGTTTGTCGCGGGCGACCGCTTCAGTGCCGCCGACGTCTATGTCGGCAGCCAGATCGACTGGGGGCTGCAGTTCGGCACGATCGCTCCGCGCCCGGCCTTCGAAGCCTATGTCGAACCGCTGCGCGAGCGCGCCGCCTACAAGCGCGCGAAGGCGATCGACGGCGCGCTGATCGCCGAAATCCAGGCGGCAAACCCGGCGGGCTGAGCGGGCGTCGATTGGCGGAGGGCTGCCGATTGAACGGCGAACGGATATCCCCTCCCGCTTGCGGGAGGGGCAGCGAGGCTTGCGAGCTTGCTCGCTAGCCGCAGCGGGATGGGGCCTTGCAGCGCCGCTGCCAACCCCCCAACCCCTCCCGCAAGCGGGAGGGGAGAAGAATGTCCGCTCCGCCCGCAACCGGCAACGACCGCGCTTTACGCCAGTGTCGCCTTCAGGAACCAGATGCGCTGTTCGGTTTCGTCGGCCCAGCCGTCGACGAGGCCGCTCGTCGCAATGTCGCCGGCGGCTTCGGCCGCCGCCTTGGTTTCCTTGATCTGCGCGAGCAGCGCTTCATTGTCGTCGGCGAGGTTGCGGACCATCGCGTCAGCGTCGACCTTGGCCGCATCATCGTCCTTGATCGACTGGCGCCGCGCGATGTCGCCGATCGAGCGTAGCGTCGCCGCGCCATTCTTGCGCACGCGTTCGGCGATCAGGTCGGTGGTCGCGAGGATTTGCGACGCATGTTCGTCGAACAGCAGGTGAAGCTGGCGGAAACGCGGCCCCTCGACGTGCCAGTGATAATTTTTGGTCTTGAGGTAAAGTGCATAGCTGTCGGCGAGCAGGGCGTTGAGCGCATCGGCGACGGCGGGCTGGTTCTTGGACATGGGTGAACTCCTTTCGTTGGCAGCGCCCATATAGGGGGACACCCAACCGAACGCCCATGGAGGCTCTTGGTCGCTATCATTGATAAATTCGATGAAACGAAGTCGCCTACGCGAACAGGCCGAATGCACCCAGCGCCGAACGCAGGCCCCACAACAGCAGGATCGCTGCGCTCGCCCAGCGCAGCAGCCGCGCGGGCGGCCGATCGGCGAGCGCCGGGCCGAGCGCCAGAAAGGGCAGCAGCGCGAGGAGCCAGCCGATCGTCCCGCCCGCTGCCGCCCACAGCCCGGCACCGCTCGTTGCGGCGAGCGCCGCGATCAGGAAAGAACCGCGATCGCCGATCTGCGCGGCCAGCATCCGCAGCGCGAGCAGCGGCATGGGCGCGGCGACGAGCCGGGCGTCGTCATGCGGCCGCCGCGACCAGAGCAAGGCGACCGCAGCGGCGACCAGCGCAACCGCGACGATCAGCACGATCGCCCCTTGGCCGATCGTGCGGTTGGCGAGCGTGCCGATCGACGCAGCGACCAGCGCATTGGCGGCGAAGCCGGCGAAGGCGATCGCCATGACCGTGCGGGCGTCGTTGCGCAAGGCGGCCAGGCGCGCGAGAAAGACGCCGCTCCGCCCGTCGGCGTTGGCGAGCAGCACCGCCACCAGCGTGATCATGATCGCGTCCATGCAAGACGCCTAACGGCTTTTCGGCGGCCGCGCTAATTGGCGAGCCGCGTTGCCACCGACGCGAGCCACGCCTCGGCGGCAAAGGCCGAAAGCAGGCCGGGCACGAAGGCCGCGTCGTGCATCGCATCGAGATAGACGCGGATCGCGGCGCGATCGCGTCCCGCGCCGATCGCCGATTCGCATTGCCGGGCCAGCACCTCGACCGCGTCGAAGCCGCTCTCTCGCGCCAGGCGGCGAATCGCCTCGATCCCCTCGGCGATCTGAACCGGCGCCGCGCGCGGCAGCCTTTCGACCAGCGCGTCGATACGGCCGCGAATTTCGTCGACCGGATTGTTGCAACCCATCATCCCACACCCCCCATCGGTGCGGGCAAGCATGGCGGATTTTGGTTAACGGGCGGTTCAGTTTGAAAACTAACGGGCTCAGCGATGCCCGGCGGACGCTTCCTGCGCCTGCTTGTTGCGATACATATCGCGGTCGGCGGCGGCG
Source organism: Sphingopyxis indica (assembly GCF_032879645.1). NCBI lineage: Bacteria > Pseudomonadati > Pseudomonadota > Alphaproteobacteria > Sphingomonadales > Sphingopyxidaceae > Sphingopyxis > Sphingopyxis indica. The sequence goes on along the minus strand of NZ_CP076395.1, from coordinate 38,968 downwards.
AGCAGGTCCGATTCGCTCATGTCGGCCTCGAGCATCGCGACCCCGAAGCAGGCCGACAGCGGGATCTCCTGCCCGTCGTAGATTGCGGGCCCGGCGCTGAGCAGTTCGGACAGGCGTTCGACCTGCGCACGCGCACCGGCCTCGCTCGACTGGTCGAGGATCAGCCCGAATTCGTCGCCGCCGATGCGCGCCGCGACGTCGGTCGCGCGGATCGCGGCGAGCAGCCGGTTGGCGATTTCGAGCAGCGCGAAATCGCCCGCGGCATGGCCGAGGCTGTCGTTGATATATTTGAGCTGGTTGACGTCGGCGAACACCACCGCGGCGCGCTCGGCGTGGCGCTCGAAGCGCGCGATGCGCTGATGAATCGCGGTCAGGAAATAGCGGCGGTTGAACAGCGGGGTCAGCGTGTCGCGTTCGGACACGCGCTCGAGCTCGGCGACCGCGATCTTGAGAACCCTGTTTTCGCGGCGCAGCGCGTCGCGCTCGCGGCGGATTTCGCGCAGCTGATCCTCGATGGAGTCGACGGGTGCGAAGCCGAGCTGGTCGACCGCGATCCGTGCCCCCCCGATACTGTCCATGCCTAGTCCCCGGCGCGTAGCGAAAATAGCCGGCGGCGGAATGCCGTCGGTCTCGTTACACCCCACGATAACCACGACTTCATACCAATCGGTAAACGCTCGGCGAATCGACGGCGTTGCCCGTCCCATTATGAGCCGCTAGGGGACGGACACGGCGGTGAATCGCCGGACAGGAGGGATTGCGAATGGGCGACAGCGCGCCGCAGGTGGGCGTCATCATGGGCAGCCAGTCGGACTGGCCGACGATGGCGCACGCGGTCCAGATTCTCGAAGAGTTCGGTATCGCGCACGAGGTCCATATCGTGTCGGCGCACCGCACCCCCGACCGCCTCGTCGATTATGCGAAGGGCGCGGCGGAGCGCGGGCTGCGCGCGATCATCGCCGGCGCCGGTGGCGCCGCGCACCTGCCCGGCATGGTCGCTTCGATGACGCGCGTTCCGGTGCTCGGCGTGCCGGTGCAGTCGGCGGCCTTGAGCGGCATGGACAGCCTGCTGTCGATCGTCCAGATGCCCGGCGGCGTCCCCGTCGCGACCTTCGCGATCGGCAAGGCCGGCGCGACCAACGCCGGCCTGTTCGCGGCGGCGCTGCTCGCCGGTGACGATCCCGGTCTCGCGCAGAAGCTCGATGCGTGGCGCGCCGCGCAGACCGAAAGCGTCGCTCCCGCTCCGGTGCGCGAGGGCTGAACGCGTGCTGCCACCGGGCTCGACCATCGGCATATTGGGCGGCGGCCAGCTCGGCCGGATGCTCGGCCTCGCCGCGGCGCAGCTCGGCTATAGAACGCATATCTATGCCCCCGAGCATGAAAGCGTCGCGGCGGACGTCGCGGCGCATCATGTGCAGGCCGCGTGGGACGACGAACCGCGCCTCGCCGCCTTCGCCGCGGCCTGCGATGTCGTCACGCTCGAGTTCGAGAATGTTCCGGTCGATACCGTCCGCTTCCTGTCGGGCCATGTCGCGGTGCGCCCCGGCGCCGCGGCACTCGAAATCGCGCAGGACCGCCTCGCCGAGAAGCGCTTCGTCGCCGGTCTCGGCGGCCGCACCGCGCCTTTCGCGCCCGCTCCCGACCGCGCCGCGCTCGATGCCGCGATCGCCGAAATCGGCGCGCCCGCGATCCTCAAAACGGCACGCATGGGTTATGACGGCAAGGGGCAGGCGCGGCTTGCCGACGCATCGGATGCCGACGAAGCGTGGGAGACGATCGGCCGCCATCCCGCGATCCTCGAAGGCTTCGTCGCCTTCGCGCACGAATTTTCGGTGCTGATGGTGCGCGGGGCGGGCGGCGAGACGCGCTTCTGGGATTCGCCGCTCAACGTCCATGCGGGCGGCATTCTCAGCGCCTCGATGCTGCCGCCGCCGCCGATCGTGATCGAGCAGCAGGCGGAGGCGCGCGCGATGATGGCAAAGATCGCCGAGGCGCTCGACTATGTCGGCGTCCTGACGGGCGAATTTTTCGCGACAGACACGGGGCCGGTGTTCAACGAAATGGCGCCGCGCGTCCACAACAGCGGCCACTGGACGATCGAGGGCGCGATCATGAGCCAGTTTGAAAATCATATCCGCGCCGTCGCCGGCCTGCCGCTCGGCGACACGGCAGTGCCGCTGCTCCCGGTAACGATGCGCAACCTGATCGGCGCCGGCATCGAAAGCGTGCCGCGCCTGCTTGCCGAGCCGGGCGCACATGTGCATCACTATGGCAAGACCGACGTGCGCGACGGTCGCAAGCTCGGTCACGTCACTTGGGTCGGAATCTCTCCCGCATGAATCATCCCGAGATCACTTTGATCCTCGCCCGCGCCGCCAATGGCGTGATCGGGGCGGGCGGCAAGCTGCCGTGGCACCTTCCCGCCGACCTGCGCCGCTTCAAGCAGCGCACGATGGGGCGCCCGATGATCATGGGGCGCAAGACCTTCGACAGCCTGCCCGCGGTGCTCGAGGGGCGGCGGCACATCGTCCTCACCCGCGATACCGGCTGGCAGGACGAGAATGCCGAAGTTGCGCACAGCGTCGAAGAGGCGCTGCGGATGGCCAATGCGCCGCAGGTGATGGTGATCGGCGGCGCCGAAATCTATCGCCTCTTCCTGCCGCTCGCCGACCGCATCGACCTGACCGAAGTGGCGATCGAACCCGCGGGCGACGCGGTGATCGAGGCCCCAGACCCCGCCGAATGGCAAGAGGTGGCGCGCGAGGCGCATCCCGCCGCCGACGGCCGCCCGGCGCACGCCTTCGTCACGCTGACCCGGCGCCGCTGATGCGCCGCTGGATCATCGGCCTTCTCGCGCTGCTGCTGGTCGCCGCCGGCGCCTTCTTCCTGCTCGGCCCCGCGATGATCGAGCGCGGCATGAACAAGGTCGAGGGCGGCGCGCTGCCCCCGGTGAGCGAACATGCGCGTGCGCTCCACCGCAGCCTCACCATCGTCGACCTCCACAGCGACACCTTGCTGTGGAAGCGCGACCTGCTGACCCGCGCCGGGCGCGGCCATGTCGACCTGCCGCGGCTCGAAGAGGGGCATGTCGCGCTGCAAATCTTCTCGAGCGTCAGCAAGACGCCAAAGGGGCAGAATTACGACGCGAACAGTGCCGACGGCGACAATATCACCGGTCTGGTCATTGCTCATCTCCAGCCGGTGCGGACCTGGGGCTCGCTGCTCGAACGCTCGCTGTGGCACGCCGAAAAGCTGCACCGCGCCGAAGCGGCGTCGCACGGCCAATTGCGCGCCGTCGCGAACCCGGTCGATCTGGATGCGCTGCTCGCCGCGCGGCGCGGCGGCAAGGCGGTGCCGGTCGGCGCGCTGCTCAGCATCGAGGGGCTGCGGGACCTCGAAGGCGACATCGCCAATCTCGACAAGCTCCACGCCGCGGGCTTCCGCATGGCGGGGCTCACCCATTTCTTCGACAACCGCCTCGCGGGCTCGATGCACGGGCTGAAGAAGGGCGGGCTCACCCCCTTCGGGCGCCGGGTCGTGCGCGCGATGGAGGATAAGGGCATGATCGTCGACATCGCCCATTTGAGCCACGCGGGCGTCGCCGACCTGCTCGAAATGGCGCGGCGCCCGGTGGTGTCGAGCCACGGCGGGGTGCAGGCGACGTGCAAGGTCAACCGCAACCTCTCCGACGCCGAAATTCGCGGGATCGCCGCGACCGGCGGGCTGATCGGCGTCGGCTATTGGGACGCCGCGGTTTGCGACCTGTCGCCCGCCAGCATCGCGAAGGCGATGAAGCATGTGCGCGATCTCGTCGGGATCGAGCATGTCGCGCTCGGCAGCGATTATGACGGCGCGACGACGGTGCGTTTCGACACCTCGCAGCTGGTGCAGGTGACGCAGGCGCTGATCGACGCGGGCTTCACCGACGACCAGATTCGCGCCGCGATGGGCGGCAATGCGATCCGCGTGCTGCGCGCGGGGATCGTGCCGATGAGGGCGGCCCAAAAATGACGAGCTTAAACATCCCGTTTCCCCGAGCGAAGACGAGGGGCCATGCCGAGCGAAGTCGAGGCGGCCACGCCGCAGCTTCTCGCTTCGCTCGAAGAAGCCCCTCGTCTTCGCTCGGGGAAACGGGGTTGGGGGATGGAATTTTCCGGTTGTGCGCGAAATGATCCGCCTCGACGGCCACGATCGCATCGCCGATCCGCTGCGCGGCGGGGTGATCGCGCTCGGCAATTTCGACGGCTTCCACGCCGGGCATCAGGCGGTCGTCGGCCGCGCAGTGCATCATGCGAAGGATGACGGCCGCCCCGCGATCGTCGCGACCTTCGACCCGCATCCGGTGCGCTTCTTCAAGCCCGACGTCGCCCCCTTCCGCCTGACCACGCTCGACCAGAGGCAGGAGCTGTTCGGCGCGGCGGGTGCCGACGCGATGCTCGTCCTCCCCTTCGACGCCGCGCTCGCGGGCACGAGCGCCGAGGATTTCATCACCGGCCTGCTCCTCGATCGCTTCGGCGCCGCGGGGGTCGTCACCGGAAGCGACTTCGTCTTTGGCAAGGGGCGCGGCGGCAATGTCGTGACGCTCGCCGACCATGCCCGCCGCCTCGGCTTCTTCACCGAGATGGTGTCGCCCGTCGACGACGCCGACGAGGTGATCTCGTCGAGCCGCATCCGCGAGGCGCTGCAGGCGGGCGACTGCGCCACCGCGACGCGGCTCCTGACGCGCCCCTTCACCGTGCGCGGCGCCGTCCAGCACGGCGACAGGAACGGCCGCCTGCTCGGCTTTCCGACCGCGAATATCGACATGGGGCCCTATCTGCGCCCGCGCTACGGTATTTATGCCGTGACCGGCCGCCTGCCGGACGGCCGCATCCTGAAAGGAGCCGCGAACCTCGGCATCCGTCCCAGTTTCGACCCGCCCAAGGAATTGCTCGAGCCGCATTTCTTCGATTTTTCGGGCGATCTTTACGGGCAGGAAATCGACGTCGCCTTCCACGCCTTCCTGCGTGACGAAGCGAAGTTCGACGACATGGACGCGCTGACGGCGCAGATCGCGGCCGATTGCGAACAAGCGAAGGCGCTGCTCGCGGATATTTGATTCGCACAGCGGCCGCCGAGAAAAGAGAAAGAAGAAGGGTTTCACGCGAAGACGCGAAGGCGCGAAGAAGATGGTTCGGGCCGAAAGGCCCTTCTTCCGATCGACGCCGTGCCATGACGCGGCGAGAATCAGAAAGCCGCTTCGCAGCCAAGCCGACCTCTTCGCGCCTTCGCGTCTTCGCGTGAACCAAAATTTCCGTGCCTCTGCGCCTTTGCGCGAATCTTTTGGAACCTGCTGCTCGCGCTTCTTTGCGCCGCAGCAAAACTGCGCTAAGCGCGCGCACCATGACCGACACGCCCGTTCCCGCCGAAACCCGCGACTATCGCGACACCGTCTTCCTGCCCAAGACCGACTTTCCGATGAAGGCCGGCCTGCCGCAGAAGGAGCCGGCGATTCTCGCCAAATGGCTCGAGCAGGACCTCGAGGGGCAGATTCGCGCGTCGCGCCAGGACCGCGCGCAGTTCATCCTCCACGACGGCCCGCCCTATGCCAATGGCGACATGCACATCGGCCATGCGCTCAACCATATCCTGAAAGACATGGTCGTTCGCACCCAGACGCTGAAGGGCAAGGACGCGCCCTATGTGCCGGGCTGGGATTGCCACGGCCTGCCGATCGAGTGGAAGGTCGAGGAGCAGTATCGCAAGAAAAAGCTCAACAAGGACGAGGTTCCCGTCGAGGAATTCCGCGCCGAATGCCGCGCCTATGCGCAGCATTGGGTCGATGTCCAGCGCGAGCAGCTGAAGCGCCTCGGCATCGGCGGCGACTGGGATCATCCCTATCTGACGATGGATTATGACGCCGAAGCGACGATCGTCCGCGAGTTGATGAAGTTCGCGGAGTCGGGCCAGCTCTACCGCGGCGCCAAGCCGGTGATGTGGTCGCCGGTCGAAAAGACCGCCCTCGCCGAGGCCGAGGTCGAATATGAGGATATCGTCTCGACGCAGATCGACGTCGCGTTCGAGATTGTGGAGAGCCCGATCGCGGAGCTGGTCGGCGCTTATGCGGTGATCTGGACGACGACGCCGTGGACGATCCCGGTCAACCAGGCCTTGGCCTATGGGCCGGAGGTTGAGTATTATCTCGTCAAAGCAGATGATGACCGAGACTATCTGGTAGCCTTCGAGCTGGTTGAAAGCTTCTTGCAGCGGACTGGATTGTCGTTTCGCGCAACTGGTGACGCGCCTGCACTGAACGACCCTGTGGCACAGCTGAATTACGCCAGCCGCCTCTGCTTCAAAGGCGCCGACCTCGCCGGCACCATCGCGCGCCACCCGATCTATAATTATCTTCGTCATCCCCGCGAAAGCGGGGATCCAGAGCGTGCGTCGGCCAACCCCACGCTGGATTCCCGCTTTCGCGGGAATGACAAGGATTGGGAACGCGCGCTGGACTTCTTCGCCCGCCCCCGCCCCTTCCTGCCCGGCGATTTCGTCACCACCGACAGCGGCACGGGGCTCGTCCATATGGCGCCCGACCATGGCGAGGATGATTTCGAGCTGTGCAAGCAGTATGACATCCACCCCGTTTTCGCGGTCGAGGGCGACGGCAAATATCGCGAAGACTGGGCGTGGCTCGGCGGCCTTGGCAGCGTCATCAATCCCAAGTTCAACGCCCCCGACGGCCCGATATGCACCGATCTGCGCGAAGCGGGCGCGCTGCTCGCGGCCAGCGCCGATTACACGCACAGCTATCCGCACAGCTGGCGCTCGAAGGCGAAGGTGATCTTTCGCTGCACCCCGCAATGGTTCGTGCCGATGGACAAGGTCATCGACCGCGACATCCCGCGCTGTGCCGACGAAGCAAACATCCGCGCCGCGCAAGGCGACGGCGAGACGCTGCGCGAGCTCGCGATGCAGGCGATCGCCGACACGCGCTTCGTCCCTGCCAAGGGCCGCAACCGCATCGGCAGCATGGTCGAAACGCGCCCCGACTGGGTGCTCTCGCGCCAGCGCGCATGGGGCGTGCCGATCACTTTGTTCGTGAACCGCAAGACCGGCCAGTATCTGATCGACGGGCAAGTCAACGACCGCATCGTCGCCGCGGTAAAGCAAGGCGGCGTCGATGCGTGGAGCGACGCGCGCGCGCAGGACTATCTGGGCGATGCCTATGACGCCGCCGATTATGAGCGCGTCACCGACATCCTCGACGTGTGGTTCGATTCGGGCTGCACCCACGCCTTCGTGCTCGAAAGCGGCAAATGGCCCGCGCTCGTCCGCCGCGACGGGGGGGCGCACAGCGCCGACCTCTATCTCGAAGGGTCGGACCAGCATCGCGGCTGGTTCCAGTCGTCGCTGCTCGAAAGCTGCGGCACGCGCGGCCGCGCGCCGTACAAGGCGGTGCTGACCCACGGCTTCACCATGGATGCCAAGGGCATGAAGATGTCGAAGTCGCTCGGCAACACGATCAGCCCGATCGACCTGATGCGCGACTATGGCGCCGACATTCTGCGGCTGTGGGCGCTGTCGGTCGACTTCACCGAGGACCACCGCATCGGCAAGGAAATCCTCGCCGGGGTCGCCGACCAGTATCGCAAGCTGCGCAACACCTTCCGCTACCTGCTCGGCGCGCTCGAAGGTTTCACCGAGGACGAGCGTGTCGCCGATGTCGCGGCGATGCCCGAGCTCGAGCGTTATATGCTGGCGCTGCTCGCCGACCTCGACGCAAAGCTCGCGCGCGCGGTCGACGATTTCGACTTCAACGCCTATACGCGCGCGCTTGCGGACTTCTGTAATGAGGATCTGTCGGCCTTTTACTTCGATATCCGCAAGGACCGGCTCTATTGCGACGTCAATCCGGCGAGCGGATACCAGACGGCGGAGCGCGCCGCCTATCGCACCGTGCTCGATATCCTCTTCCATGCGCTCGTGCGCTACGCGGCGCCGGTGCTGGTGTTCACCGCGGAGGAAGTGTGGGGCACGCGCTATCCCGGCGGCGGCAGTGTGCATCTGCTCGAGTGGCCCACGCTTCCCGATATTCGTCATCCCCGCGAAAGCGGGAATCCAGAGCGTGCGTCGGCTGACGCCAATATGGATTCCCGCTTTCGCGGGAATGACGAGTTTAAGGAAAAATGGGCAGGGATTCGCGACACGCGCGCGCTCGTCACCGAACGCATCGAACCGCTGCGCCGCGAGAAGGTCATCCGTTCGAGCCTCGAAGCCGAAGTGTGGTTGCCGAACGATCGCGGCGATGTGGATTTCGAGGAGATTTTCATCACCTCAACTGTCCATCGCGGCGACTGGGACGTGAAGCGCACCGCCAACCACAAATGCGGCCGCTGCTGGCGCCATCTGCCCGAGGTCGCCGAGGACGGCGCCTTGTGCAATCGCTGCGAGACGGTATTGGACGCGACATGACCGCCACCCGTTCCCCGCACCTGCGCTTCGGCCTGCTGCTCGCGGCGGCCGCCTTCCTGCTCGACCAGGCGACCAAATGGGTCGTCACCGTGCCGCTGTCGCTCGAAACCCAGCCCGGCGGGCTCATTGAACTGCTGCCGATCTTCAACCTGCAATGGGCGGAGAACACCGGCATCTCGCTGTCGATGTTCTCCGATGGGGGCGAAACGGTGCGCTGGATCCTCGTCGCGGTCACCGCGATCGTCGCGGCCGCGGTCGCCTTCTGGATGACGCGCGAGCGGGCGAAGGGCGACGTGATCGCGCTCGCGCTGATCCTCGGCGGCGCGATCGGCAATATCCTCGACCGCATCCGTTTCGGCTATGTCGTCGATTTCGCCGACCTGCATTTCGGGACATTCCGCCCCTTCCTCATCTTCAACGTCGCCGACGCGTGCATCACGATCGGGGTGCTTTTGCTGGTTGCGCGCGCGCTGCTCTTGCGCGAAAAGGCCCCTTCGGCGGCCGAACGTTCGACGGACGGGGCCGCCACCGACTAACGGGGCGTATCAGGAGAGATTTTTCAGTGAACCGGACCACCCTCATCCTCGCCAGCGCCCTGACCGCGACGACCCTGTCGGCGTGCGGATCGAACAGCCTGTTCAGCCGCGACCGGCCCGACGAATTCGCGGTGACGCGCCAGGCGCCGCTCGTCGTGCCGCCCGATTTCGCGCTCGTCCCGCCCGCGCCCGGCGCCGCGCGCAGCGGCGGAGAGACCGCAGCCGAGCAGACGCTGCGCGCGCTGTTCGGCGGCGCCGCGCCGCGCAGCCCGAGCGAAACCGAAATACTCGACGAAGCCGACAGCGCGCGCGCCGATCCCGGCATCCGCAGCGAGGTCGGCAGCGAAGAGACGCAGGTCGTCGACAAGGGCCTCGTCACCCGCGACATCCTCGCCGCCCCCGAAGGCGACGGCCGCGACGCGAGCGCTTCAATCCCCGGCGCCTGATCCGCGCGCCTCCACTCCCGATCATTTGCGAGCCTGAAGCCGGTTGCCGGCTTTGGGGTGGGGAGCGGCCATTCACTCTCTTTCGTCATCCCGGACCTGATCCGGGATCCATGGTAGCGCCGAAATCATGGACCCCGGATCAAGTCCGGGGTGACGATGTTTGATAGGTCCGCTCCCGCCCGAACCCGGCCGCTCCTCAGCCGGCACGTCACAAAAAACCGCCCGCCTGCACAAAGGCAGGCGGGCGGCCGATAAGCTGGTGCGGCAGCGTCAGAATTTGCCGCGCAGCGTCACGCCATAGGTGCGCGGTTCGGCGAGGAACTGCGAGAAGATCTGGCGTCCGCCCGGATATTGCGGGTCGGTGAAGGGTGCGCCCGCGCCCCCCGCCTGGAAGGGCGAGTTGAACGCGACCTGCGCATATTGCTTGTTGAACAGATTCTGCGCCCACAGCTCGACCGCCCAGCCCTCGTCGGGACCGCGCACGCCGACGCGCGCGTTGACCAGCGCATAGCCGTCCTGTTCCTTCTGCGGGAACAGGTCCGACCCGGTGTTGTAATCGCTCGTCATGCGGCCGTCGATGTAGACGAGGCCGGTCAGCCCGCTGCTGCCGATCGGCGGCGTCCAGGTGATGCTGCCGGTCGCGACCAGCTCGGGCGCGTTCGACAGATTGTCGCCGGGCAGCTTGCGCAGCGCCTGGTCGAGCGGATCGCCATTCTTGTTGCCGACCAGCTCGTCGCGGAACTTGGTGTTCGAATAGGTCAGCCCCGCCGCCATGCGGAAGAAGGGCGCCGGAACCAGCGAAGCCTCGAGCTCGAAGCCTTCGGCGCGCACGCCCCAGCCCACATCGTCGGCCGCGCACGCGCCCGTCGCATTGCTGGTATCGGTGTCGGCGTCGGGGCCGCCATCGAGTTCGCCGCTGCAACCGTTGATCGTCTGGACGATGAACACGCTGCCGTTGAAGGTGTTGAGCTGGAAGTTCTTGAAATCCGACCGGAAGAAGGTCAGGCCGAGGCTGAGCGGGCCGGTCGAATATTTGGCGCCGATTTCATAGCTGTTGACCAGCTCCGGATCGAACTGAAGGTTGCCGACGAGCGACTGCGCACCGCCCGACAGTGCAAAGGGCACGATCGGCGACTTGAGCGCCGAACGGTCGAGGTTGAAGCCGCCCGCCTTATACCCGCGCGCGGGCTCTGTTGCAAAAATCGTGAAGCTTGAGCATGCTTGGCGGAGATTGGACGGACGGAACGATGACGGATTTCAAGTGGCGCCATTTCCAGGGTGATGTGATCCTGTGGGCGGTGCGCTGGTATTGTCGCTATCCGATCAGCTATCGCGACCTTGAGGAAATGCTGGCGGAACGCGGCATTTCGGTCGACCATACGACGATCTATCGCTGGGTCCAGTGCTACGCCCCGGAGATGGAGAAGCGGCTGCGCTGGTTCTGGCGGCGTGGCTTTGATCCGAGCTGGCGCCTGGATGAAACCTACGTCAAGGTGCGGGGCAAGTGGACCTACCTGTACCGGGCAGTCGACAAGCGGGGCGACACGATCGATTTCTACCTGTCGCCGACCCGCAGCGCCAAGGCAGCGAAGCGGTTCCTGGGCAAGGCCCTGCGAGGCCTGAAGCACTGGGAAAAGCCTGCCACGCTCAATACCGACAAAGCGCCGAGCTATGGTGCAGCGATCACCGAATTGAAGCGCGAAGGAAAGCTGGACCGGGAGACGGCCCACCGGCAGGTGAAGTATCTCAATAACGTGATCGAGGCCGATCACGGAAAGCTCAAGATACTGATCAAGCCGGTGCGCGGTTTCAAATCGATCCCCACGGCCTATGCCACGATCAAGGGATTCGAAGTCATGCGAGCCCTGCGCAAAGGACAGGCTCGCCCCTGGTGCCTGCAGCCCGGCATCAGGGGCGAGGTGCGCCTTGTGGAGAGAGCTTTTGGCATTGGGCCCTCGGCGCTGACGGAGGCCATGGGCATGCTCAACCACCATTTCGCAGCAGCCGCCTGATCGGCGCAGAGCGACAGCCTACCTCTGACTGCCGCCAATCTTTGCAACAGAGCCGATCGAGGGGCCGGTCGCCAAGATCATCGCCGTCATCGTCATCATTGCCACCGGCCTGGCGCTCGCCTTCGGCGACACGTCGGGCGGCTTCCGCCGGCTGATCCAGATCGTCTTCGGCCTCAGCATCGCGTTTGCGGCGTCGAGCTTCTTCCTGTCGTTCTTCTCGTTCGGCGGCGGGGCGCTCATCTGATGGCGGGCGGGTTTGAACAGCTCGATGCGGTGCCGGGCTTCTCCATCCCGGTTCACCGGGCGCTGACCGAGCATATCCTGCTCGGCGGCGCACCGCGTTCGATTGCCATCGTCAACGGCACGCTGGCCGGCGCCGTCGGCCTCGGCCTCCGTCTCTGGCTGGTTGGCATCGCCATCTGGGCAGTCGGTCATTTCCTCGCGGTATGGGCTGCCAAACGCGATCCGCTCTTCGTCGAGGTCGGGCGTAGGCATCTGCGCATCCCCGGTCATCTGTCGGTGTGAGGGCGCGGCCATGATGAACCTCACCGAATATCGCCGTACCGCCACCCGCCTCGCGGATTTCTTGCCCTGGGCCGCGCTGGTTGGCTCGGGCGTCGTACTGAACAAGGACGGCAGTTTCCAGAGGACTGCGAAGTTTCGCGGGCCGGATCTGGATTCCGCTGTCGCCGCCGAACTGGTCGCGGTCGTCGGACGCATCAACAACGCCGTGCGCCGCCTCGGCTCCGGCTGGTCGATCTTTGTTGAGGCACAACGAAGCGAAGCCGCGACCTATCCCGACAGTCAATTTCCTGATCCGGCCTCCGCTCTGGTCGATGCCGAGCGCAAAGCTGCCTTCGAGGAAGCGGGCACGCATTTCGTGTCAGGCTATTTCCTGACCTTCCTCTGGCTACCACCCGCCGAAGATGCGGCCCGCGCCGAGACCTGGCTCTATGAGGGCCGTGAGCAATCTGGCGTCAATCCATGGGAGCTGATGCGCGGCTTCATTGACCGCACCGACCGGGTGCTGGCGCTGCTCGACGGCTTCATGCCGGAATGCCGCTGGATCGATGATGCCGGCACGCTGACCTATCTCCATTCCACGATATCCACGAACCGCCATCGCGTGCGCGTGCCCGAGGTGCCGATGCACCTCGACGCGCTGCTGGCCGATCAGCCGCTGACCGGCGGGCTGGAGCCGCGCTTGGGCTTGTCGCATCTGCGCATCCTGACGATCACAGGCTTCCCGACCGCGACGACGCCCGGCCTGCTTGACGAGATGAACCGGCTGGCTTTTCCCTATCGCTGGTCCACCCGCGCCATCCTGATGGACAAGACCGACGCAACGAAGTTGCTGACCAAGATCCGTCGCCAGTGGTTCGCCAAGCGCAAGAGCATCGCCGCGATCCTGAAGGAGGTGATGACCAACGAGCAATCGGTGCTTGTGGACACCGATGCGTCGAACAAGGCGCTCGATGCCGACATGGCCTTGCAGGAACTTGGGGCCGACATGGCAGGCATGGCCTATGTCACGGCCACCGTCACCGTATGGGATGCCGATCCGCGCATCGCCGACGAGAAGCTGCGGCTGGTCGAAAAGATCATTCAGGGCCGCGATTTCACGGCCATGCCGGAAACCGTCAATGCCGTCGATGCCTGGCTCGGCTCGATCCCCGGACATGCCTATGCCAATGTCCGGCAGCCGCCGGTCTCGACGCTTAACCTTGCCCACATGATCCCGCTATCGGCCGTGTGGGCGGGGCCGGAACGGAACGAACATCTCGGAGCGCCCCCCTTGCTGTACGGCAAGACCGAGGGTTCGACGCCGTTCCGGCTTTCCCTTCATGTCGGCGATGTCGGCCATACGCTTGTCGTCGGCCCGACTGGCGCGGGCAAGTCTGTGCTGCTGGCGCTGATGGCCCTGCAATTTCGCCGCTATGAACGCAGCCAGATCTTCGCTTTCGATTTCGGCGGCTCGATCAGGGCATCTGCGCTCGCCATGGGCGGCGACTGGCACGATCTGGGCGGTGGGTTGACCGAAGGGGACGAGGCGTCCGTTTCCCTGCAACCGCTGGCGCGGATCGATGATGCCTATGAACGGTCATGGGCCGCTGACTGGATCGCCGCGATCCTGATGCGTGAAGGCATGACCATCACGCCGGAGGTGAAGGAGCACATCTGGACGGCGCTGACATCGCTGGCATCCGCCCCGGCGGGGGAACGGACCATCACCGGCCTTGCCGTGCTGCTGCAATCCAACGATCTGAAACAGGCATTGCGCCCTTACTGCATTGGCGGCGCCTATGGCCGGTTGCTCGACGCCGAGGCCGAACATCTCGGATCAGCCGATGTACAGGCCTTCGAGATCGAGGGGCTGGTCGGCACTGGGGCTGCGCCTGCCGTCCTGTCCTATCTGTTTCATCGGATCGGCGACCGGCTCGACGGGCGGCCAACGCTGCTGATCATCGATGAAGGCTGGCTGGCGCTCGATGATGAGGGGTTCGCCAATCAGCTCCGCGAATGGCTGAAGACGCTCAGGAAGAAGAACGCTTCCGTCATTTTCGCCACGCAGTCACTTTCAGACATCGATGGCAGCAATATCGCGCCTGCCATCATCGAAAGTTGCCCGACGCGGCTGCTGCTGCCGAACGAACGCGCCATCGAGCCGCAGATCACGGCAATCTACCGCCGCTTCGGCCTCAATGACCGGCAAATCGAGATCCTCGCGCGGGCCACGCCCAAGCGGGACTATTACTGCCAATCGCGGCGCGGCAATCGCCTGTTCGAGCTTGGCCTTTCCGAAGTCGGCCTCGCGCTCTGCGCCGCATCATCCAAATCCGATCAGACCCGTATCGCCGAACTCGTTGCCGAGCATGGGCAGGACGGTTTTCTCGCGGCCTGGCTGCGCGATCGCGGCGTCGAATGGGCCGTCGATCTGATCCCGAACCTTACCAATTCTGTCGAACGGACAGAGCCCGCTCGGTCGGTCGCGCCAGATCAAATCCATCCAGATGACAGCCAAGAAAAGGAGACCCTGCCATGATCCGTATCCCCGTTTCCCGATATGTCAGTGCATCCGTGCTGGCGCTGACGCTCGCCATGCCTGTTGCACTGTCGCCCATGCTGGCAAGCCCCGCTCACGCTTTTGGCTTCGGTCGCATCGTCTATGATCCGACCAACTATGCGCAGAACCTTCTGACCGCCGCCCGCACGCTGGAGCAGATCAACCACCAGATTACCTCGCTTCAGAATGAAGCGCAGATGCTCATCAATCAGGCTAAGAATCTCGCCAGTCTGCCATATTCCTCGCTTCAGACTTTGCAGCAGAACGTCCAGCGTACGCAGCAACTTCTGGCCCAGGCGCAGAACATTGCCTTCGACGTGCAGAACGTCGATCAGATGTTCCAACAGAAATACGGCAAGGTTTCGCTGTCCGCGACCGACGCCCAGCTCGTCGCCGATGCGCGGTCCCGCTGGCAAAATACTGTCGGCGGCTTGCAGGACGCCATGCGCGTGCAGGCTGGTGTCGTCGGAAATATCGACACCAACCGCGCCGAGATGTCCGCTCTGGTCGGGCAGAGCCAGAACGCGACCGGCGCGTTGCAGGCGACGCAGGCGGGTAATCAGCTTCTCGCGCTCCAGTCGCAGCAGCTTTCCGACCTGATCGCGCTGATGTCCGCCAATGGTCGCTCCGAAGCCCTGATCGAAGCCGAACGCGCCACCGCCGCCGAACAGGGCCGCATCCAGCGCGAGCGCTTTCTGACGCCGGGATCGGGCTATCAACCCGGCAATGCCCGGATGTTCGGCAACGGCAACAACTGACCGGACAGGAGGGGCGCGACATGGACGGCAAGATGCTGGCCCGGCTGGGCGCGATCATATTCGTGGCCATCGCCATCACCGCGACGGTGATCGAAATGACACGCCAGGACGAACCAGCACAGCCCCGTGCGGTGCCGGCGCTTCAGGCGCCTGCCGATCCGCTGCGCCAGAGCCTGCGCCACTGCCAGCAGTTAGGCGAGGCCGCCGTGAACGATCCCGGCTGCCTCGCCACCTGGGCCGAGAACCGCGACCGGTTCCTCGGCCGGACGCCGGTGCCCGCCGCTCCGCATCAGAACGGGGGACAGTGAACCATGGGCGGCACCGGCGTCATCGACAACTTTCTGGGTGTTTTCACCAGCTATATCGACAGCGGCTTCGGCCTGCTCGGTGGCGAGGTCGCCTTCATTGCCACCACGCTGATCGTCATCGACGTAACGCTCGCGGCACTGTTCTGGTCCTGGGGCGCCGATGACGACATCATTGCACGCCTCGTCAAGAAGACGCTCTTTGTCGGTGTCTTCGCATACCTGATCGGCAACTGGAACAATCTCGCCCAGATCATCTTCGACAGCTTCGCAGGTCTTGGCCTGAAAGGTTCGGGCACCAGCTTTTCCGCCGCCGATCTGCTGCGGCCCGGCAAGGTGGCGCAGACCGGCCTCGATGCCGGTCGCCCGCTGCTCGAATCCATCTCGGACATGATGGACTATTGGTCGTTCTTCGAGAACTTCATCCAGATCGCCTGCCTGATGTTCGCCTGGGCGCTGGTACTGCTCGCCTTCTTCATTCTCGCCGTGCAGCTCTTCGTCACGCTGATCGAGTTCAAGCTGACTACTCTGGCGGGCTTTGTCCTCATTCCCTTCGGCCTGTTCGGCAAGACCGCCTTCATGGCCGAGCGCGTTCTTGGCAATGTCGTCTCCTCCGGCATCAAGGTGCTGGTGCTCGCCGTCATCATCGGCATCGGCTCGACATTGTTCTCGCAGTTTACGGCCGGTTTCGGCGGCGTAACGCCGACCATCGACGACGCCATGGCGATCGTGCTGGCTGCACTTTCCCTTCTCGGCCTCGGCATCTTCGGTCCTGGCATCGCTTCCGGTCTGGTTTCTGGCGGCCCGCAGCTTGGCGCAGGTGCAGCAGTTGGAACCGGCCTTGCCGCTGGCGGCATGATGCTTGCCGGCGGCGCTGCCGCAGGCATGGCCGCGAAGGGAGGGGCAGCGGCGCTGTCGGGTGGAGCTGCGGCTGTCCGTGGCGGTGCTGCTGCCGCAGGTGCGGCGAGCGCCGCCTATAGTGTCGGATCGCTCGGCCAGTCAGGCGCTGCCGGTGTTGCCTCCGGTCTCGACGGTGTTGCCCGCGCGGCAGGCTCAGCCGCCGCATCGCCCCTGAAACGGACGGCATCGAAAGCAGCGGAAAGCGTCAAATCCAGCTTCTCCGATGGCGCGCGCGCCGGGCTCGGCGTCACCGGTGGATCGTCCTCGCAGGGAACCATTGGCGGTGCGAGCGTCGCCGGCGCTGCCGCACCCGCCTCCGCACCGGCGGGCGGCCCGCCTGCATGGGCGCAGCAGATGCACCGCCGCCAGGCGCTCAATCACGGCACGACCATGGCCGCCCATGCCGTCCGCTCCGGTGACAGCCACGGCGGCGGCTCTTCCGTCAACATTTCCGAAAGTGACCGCTCATGAACATCTTCAGACGTCCAGCGACCCATTACGGCAAATCGCCCGAACCCGAGACGCCTTACCAGAAAGCCGCACAAGTCTGGGACGAGCGTATCGGCTCGGCTCGCGTGCAGGCCAAGAACTGGCGCTATATGGCCTTCGGCTCGCTGATCCTCTCGGCGGGCTTCGCTGCCGCGCTCGTTCTGCAATCGGCGCGAGGGACCGTCGTGCCCTGGGTGGTGCAGGTCGATAATCTCGGCCAGGCCCAGACCGTCGCCGCAGCCACCGCCGATTACCGTCCGACCGATCCGCAGATCGCCTTCCATCTTGGCCGTTTCATCGAGCAGACGCGCTCGATCCCGGCGGACGCCATCATCGTGCGCCAGAACTGGCTGCGCGCCTATGAGTTCACCACGGATAGGGGAGCGGCCGCGCTCAACGACTATGCCCGCGCCAATGATCCGTTCACCCGTGTCGGCCGCCAGCAGATCGCAGTCGAGGTTTCTAGCGTCATCCGTGCCTCGAACGACAGCTTCCGGGTCGCCTGGACCGAGCGCCACTACGAGAACGGGCAGCTTTCCACGACCGAGCGCTGGACCGCGATCCTGACCATCGTGATCCAGACGCCGCGCGATGCCGAGCGTCTGCGCGCCAATCCGCTCGGCATCTACGTCAATGCAATTTCATGGTCGCGGGAGATGAGCCAATGACCATCGCGTCTTCCCGCAATTCCGCCTTGCCGGTTTTCCATAAATCCGCCTTCGCGGCTTTGTTGCTTTCGGCCACCATGCTCGCCGGCTGCGCCACCAACAAGACGCCGCAGTTCAGCTATGATGCCGATGTGCCGGCGTTGCCCGTCGTGCCGACCGCTGTCACTGATGACCGGCCTCGGCCGCTTCACACGCCGCCGGCCTGGACGGTTGCACGCGGCGGTACTGCTGCCGGAACACCGGCAGGCCGCGTCGAGAACGCCAATGCCGCCGCCCGCGTCGAGCCGCGCCGCGAGGGTTACTATAACGCCATCCAGATCTATCCCTGGTCGGAAGGCGCGCTCTATCAGGTCTATGCAGCACCAGGACAGATCACCAATATCGCGCTGGAGCCGGGCGAAAGCCTGACCGGCGCGGGACCGATCGCGGCGGGAGACACCGCCCGCTGGATCATTGGCGATACCGAGAGCGGGAGCGGTACGTCGCGCCGGGTCCATATTCTCGTCAAACCATCCCGATCCGACATCTCAACCAATCTCGTAGTCACGACCGATCGGCGCACCTACATGATCGAGCTGCGCGCCCGTGAGGCGCTCTACATGCCGTCCGTATCCTGGTCTTATCCGGCGCTGCCTGCCGCTCAGCGCCAGACCGTTCCGGCAGCACCCATCATCCCGGTCGAGGCGGCACGCAACTATCGTTACGGCCTGACCGGAGATACGCCGCCATGGCGGCCGATTTCCGTCTTCGATGATGGCCGCCGTGTCTACGTCGTTTTCCCGCGCGGCATCGTGCAGGGTGAGATGCCGCCGATTTTCGTCATCGGTTCCGAGGGCGAGACGCAGATCGTCAACTCCCGCATCCACCAGAACATCCTGATCGTCGATCGGCTGTTCGGAGCGGCTGAGTTGCGTCTTGGTAGCGGCAAGCAGCAGCAGACGGTCAGGATCGTTCGCATCGAGCAAAGGCAAGCTGCACAGCCCGCCAAAACCGGGGAGCAACCGTCATGAGCGAAGAGGCTACCACCAATCCAACGCCGATGCGTCTGCGTGCCGAGCCGCCGCGCGTCACGCGCCTGTCGCGCAAAATGCTGGCCGGTGTTGGCGCCGTCGCGCTCCTCGGCATCGGCGGGGCGCTGATCTATGCGCTCCAGACCCGCGACATGAGTGGAAACGGTGAAGAACTTTACTCCACAGAGAACCGCGCCACGGCAGATGGACTGGCGGGTCTGCCGAAGGATTATTCCGGGCCGGTCCTGGGGCCGGCATTGCCGGGCGATCTCGGTGGCCCGATCCTGGATGCCCAGAACCGGGGTCAGCCCGTCACGCCGCCCGCCATGGCGACGCCTGCCCGCGATCCTGCCGAAGAGCGCCGTCTGGCCGAAGAAGAAGCTGCGCGTCTCAGTACCGTGTTCTTCCAGTCCGGGCCAAGAGTGGCGACGACGCCTGGCTCCAATATGCCGGGCCTTGCTGGCCTTGACCTTGGTGGCCAGCCCGCAACACAGGACCGCCACACGGCATTTCTGAATGGGCCGGTGGAACGGCAGACCGTTGCCATGGATCGGATTATGGCGCCCGCATCGCCTTACATCCTTCAGGCAGGGGCAGTGATCCCGGCGGCGATGATTACCGGCATCCGCTCGGACCTTCCCGGCCAGATCACCGCGCAGGTCACGGAAAATGTCTATGACAGCCC
Organism: Sphingopyxis indica; assembly: GCF_032879645.1. Taxonomy (NCBI): domain Bacteria; kingdom Pseudomonadati; phylum Pseudomonadota; class Alphaproteobacteria; order Sphingomonadales; family Sphingopyxidaceae; genus Sphingopyxis; species Sphingopyxis indica. Next base: position 19,641 of record NZ_CP076395.1, on the reverse strand, counting down.
GACCGGCAGCCTGCTCCTGATCCCGCAGGGAACGCGCATCATCGGTCAGTATGACGCCGGTGTGCAGTTCGGTCAGCGCCGCGTGCTGCTGGTCTGGAACCGCCTGATCCTGCCCAATGGCCGCTCCATCGTGCTGGAGCGCCAGCCCGGTGCGGACGCTTCCGGCTATGCCGGGTTGGAAGATGGCGTTGATTACCACTGGTGGGATCTGATGAAGGCGGCGGGGCTGTCCACGGTGCTCGGCATCGGCACGGAACTGGCGACCGACGACGAGGATCGTCTGATCCGCGCCATCCGCGACGGAGCGCAGGATACCATCAATCAGGCCGGGCAACAGATCGTCCAGCGCCAGTTGCAGGTCGCGCCGACCCTGACGATCCGGCCGGGTTATCCGGTCAGGGTCATTGTCACCCGAGACCTGGTCCTTGAACCCTATAGGAGTTGATCATGGCAAAGCTGAAACTGGGTCCGATCGTAGAGGACAAACCGGTGAAAGTCGCGGTGGAGCTGCCTGGGCCGCTGCACCGTGATCTTGTTGCCTATGCTGAAGTGCTGGCCCGCGAGACCGGGCAGCCCGCTGCCGATCCCGTCAGGCTGATCGTGCCGATGTTGGAACGGTTTATCGCCACGGATCGGGGCTTTGCCAGCGCTCGAAGAGATCGCTCATGAGGTGGCGCTCCTGTCAGGGCGGGTCGCTGCGATGATCTCCATGAGCGTGTCGATGGCCTCGCGCGCCGCGTCCCATTTAACGGACTGGTCCATTCCCCGATTCTGAAGGGTGAGGCTCACCGCGCCGTGTACCGTTGACCAGAACATGAAGCTGTAGCGGCTCAGATCCATGCCGGGCAAAACGCCTTGATCCTGAGAGCAGCGAAGTCCCGTCAGCAATAGATTTAGTATCTGTCTTCCAGCTTCGCCCGACCATGGATCCTCGCTGACTCCGAGCCGTGGCGGCGGTGTGAACATCAGCCGGTACAGGGTGGGGTTTTCCAGGGCAAAGCGGACATAGGCATAGCTGCCGTCACGCAAATAGCCGAATGGGTTGCCGCGCATCTGCTGGAAGACGGCCAGCTTTTCTCTGTAGAGCCGGTTGAAACCTTCTTCCCGAACGGCGCGCAGCAAGGCGCTCTTGTTGCGGAAATGGCCGTAAAGCGCTGGTGCTGTGCATCCGATGGCATGTGCGACCGCAGTCAGCGGTACGTCGAGGTCGCCACGTTCTGACAGCAGCCGGATCGTTTCGTCGATCGCACGACGAGCAATATCAAGTTCTTGCTCTTTCCGGGGACGGGCCATTCCGATGCCTGTTGCAACTTGTCGTGAAAACTAAACGACATTTACTTTTTTCGTTGACGGGCCGGAAGTCAAGAAGCAGCATTCGGTAACTGAACGTCGTTTAGTTTGAGGATGTGCGGAGAGCCGATGAACGCACACAGATCGATTTTCGCGTTGATGATGGCGGGGTGCCCGTCAGAAACCGAACGCTGTTTCGGATGATGCACCATGGCTGTGATCGGGAACAATCAGACCTCGCCTGATGATAGCCTCACAAAGGTCGTTGAGGGGAAACCCGGCACATCTGCGGTCCGGCTGAACCAGTTGCGATATTTTGTGGCCGCCGTCGATTATGGGAGTTTTCGCAAGGCTGCTGCCGCGCTTTCTGTGCAGGAATCGTCCATCAGCCGGCGAATTCGTGATCTCGAAGATGAACTCGGGGCGTCGCTTTTCATGCGTCATGCTGGCGGGGTGCGGTTGACCGTTGCCGGGCGGGAATTCCTGCGCAACGCTCGCCATGCTCTTCGCCAGATCGACATTGGGGTGACCAAGGTGGCGGCGGTTGGCCGGGCGGAGCAAGGGCTGATCAAGGTCGGGATATTTTCGTCCCTTGCGTCAGGATTTCTGTTCGATCTGTTGCGTGCCTTCGGCACGCGCCACCCGAACGTGCAGGTCGACCTTATTGACGGCAATCCGCCCGAGCACATCGCGGCTGTCAGGAAACTTTGCCTGGACGTCGCATTCATCACGGGAACCGCGGCATGGGATGGCTGTGAGGCGGAGCATTTATGGTGCGAGAAGGTTTTCGTGGTGCTGCCCGATAACCACCCTTTGGCGGGCAAGCCGGAACTTGGATGGGGCGATTTGGTCTCCGAGCGGTTCATTGTGAGTGACGTTGCGCCGGGTCAGGAGATCCACGACTATTTGGTTGCTCACCTTGCCGGTCTCGGCCGCCACCTCGATATTCAGTCTCAGCAGGTCGGCCGCGACAATATCCTATCGCTGGTCGCTCTCGGTCGCGGCCTCACTCTGACGAGCGAAGCAACGACCGTCGCCCAGTTTCCAGGGATCACCTACCGGGAACTTGCGGATGAGGTGCTGCCGTTCAGCATGGTCTGGTCCGCGCAAAACGACAATCCGGCGTCTCGGCGGTTGTTGAGCCTGGCACGATCGCTGACAGGGCTGGCCCGGCGAAAATAGGGTTTGACGGTACTGTACGATCACGCCGTAGTATTGGCTGCAATCGATATCGACCGTGTCGGTATCGAAGATGTCGTGGCCCTGCCCACGTCCAGGCTGACCGACTTCGATAGCGCTTTTGCCTCGCCGTGTTTGTGCACGGTGAGGATCAGCGTGCAATAGGCACCCCCTTCGTGGGGTGATCGGCGTGCAAAAAGGACCCCTTCATCCCGGGGATTTAGTCGGCCGACTGGTTTTGATCAGTTGGCGAGAACGGGATGTTGATCGTGGAGACAGTGGTTCGGATTCGGCGTGAGCATGCAGCGGGGAAGGCGATCAAGGCGATCGCGCGCGACCTTCGTTTGTCGCGGAAGGTAGTCCGCAAGGCGATCCGGTCGCCGGAGGCGGCGTTCAACTATCAGCGCAAAGTCCAGCCGCTGCCGCGGATCGGTCCTTATCAGGATCGTCTCGATGCGCTGCTTGAGGAGAACGAAGGTCGCGGCCGCCGCGATCGGCTACGGATGACGCGTATCCATGACCTGCTGGTGCGCGAGGGGTTCGATGGATCCTATGATGCGGTGCGCCGCTATGCGGCGCGCTGGCGTGCTGCGCGGCGGAAGGATGCTGGCGAAGGCGCACCGGCGTTCATCCCGATGACCTTCCAGCCGGGTGAGGCCTACCAGTTCGACTGGAGCCACGAGGATGTGGAGATCGCCGGCAAGCCGATGCGGGTGAAGGTGGCGCATATGCGTCTCTGCGACTCGCGCGCACCTTATGTCCGGGCTTATCCGCGCGAGGGCCAGGAGATGCTGTTCGATGCCCATGCCCGGGCGTTCGCTTTCTTCGGGGGTGTGCCGCGACGCGGTATCTACGATAATATGAAGACGGCGGTGACGGCCGTGTTCACCGGCAAGGAACGTGTGTTCAACCGCCGCTTCCTGATCATGACCGATCATTACATGGTCGAGCCGACCGCCTGCTCGCCGGCGGCGGGATGGGAGAAGGGCCAGGTCGAGCAGCAGGTCCAGACGATCCGAGGCCGCTTCTTCCAGCCGCGGCTCCGGTTCGCCAGCTTGGCTGAGCTCAACGGGTGGCTCGAGGCCGAGTGCCGGCGCTGGGCCGAGCATCATGCCCATCCCGAACGCGGGGATATCACCGTCGCCGAGGCGCTGGATATGGAGCGACCGGCCTTGCAGCCGATCCTGGCACCGTTCGACGGCTTCCATGAGAGCGAGCATGCGGTCACCGGCACCTGCCTCATCAGCTTCGATCGCAACCGCTACTCGGTCATGTCGACGGCCGCACGCCGGACCGTTCAGGTGCGCTCCTATGCCGATCGCATCGTCATACGCTGCGGCGATGCGCTCGTCGGGGAGCATGAGCGCCACTTCGGTCGGAACCGCACGATATACGATCCCTGGCATTATCTGCCGGTCCTCGCGCACAAGCCCGGCGCGCTGCGTAACGGCGCACCGTTCCAGGACTGGGATCTGCCGCCCGCCCTGCACCGATTACGGCGAAGGCTGGGCACCGGGGACGAGGCCGATCGCAGGTTCGTGCGGGTCCTCTCGGCGGTGCTCACCGATGGCCTGGAGCCGGTAGAGGCTGCCGTGCGCGAAGCGCTGGCGAGTGGAACGGCCAGCGACGAGCTGATCCTCAACATCCTCTCCCGGCGCCGCGAGCCGGCGACACCCCACAGCATCGTCACTTCGGAAGACCGGATGCTGCGGCATCCTCCGCTCGCCGACTGTGCCCGCTATGATCTGCTGCGAGGCTATGATGCAGCGGCATGATATGATCGACACGATGCGCGGCCTCGGACTCAAGGGCATGGCGGCGGCGTTCGACGAGGCGGTCACCACCGGCCTCCAGCGCAAGCGCACCACCATGGAGATACTGACCGATCTGCTCCGCGCCGAGGCGACCCACCGGGATGCAGCCTCCATCCGCTATCGGATGACGGCTGCGAGGCTGCCCGTGGTGAAGGACCTGGAGCGGTTCAGCTTCGAGGGCACGCCGATCAATGAGGAGATGATCCGGTCCCTTCATGACGGCTCCTTCCTCCCGCCTCGCCGCAATATCGTGCTGGTCGGCGGCACGGGGACAGGCAAGACCCACCTCGCCATCGCGATCACCGCCAATGTCGTGCGAAGTGGCGCTCGCGCCCGCTACTTCAACACCGTCGATCTGGTGACACGCCTCGAAGAGGAGACCCGGATCGGCAAGGGCGGGACCTTGGCGGCGCAGCTGTCGCGGCTCGACCTGATCGTGCTCGACGAGCTCGGTTATCTGCCGTTCGCCCGCTCGGGAGGGCAGTTGCTGTTCCACCTCATCAGCAAGCTTTATGAGCGGACCAGCGTCATCATCACCACGAACCTCGCCTTCGGCGAATGGCCGACCGTGTTCGGCGATCCCAAGATGACCACGGCGCTGCTCGACCGCGTCACCCACCACTGCGATATCGTCGAGACGGGCAACGACAGCTGGCGCTTCAAAAACCGCAGCTGACAGCCACCTTCGGCGCCTTCAAAAATCTATCTTGCGCTGCGCGCGCCTCCGGTCGGGCTACGCCCGCCCTCCGCCGCACGCAGCGCAAGGCCATCTTCAACAAACCAGCATCATATTATCCGAAAAGGGGGTCCCTCTTCGACGCCGATCGGGGGTCCCTTTTGAACGCCGTTTGACATGCACGGTGACACGGTGCGCATCCGGCCTTCCTCGGGCTTGACAGTTTGAGGTTTGTTAGAATAGAAAATATACGGACATCACAAGGTGTCCCATATAGTTTTTATCCTTTCAAGTGCGGCGGGACGAGCAATGCTGAAATGGGGTGTCGAGAGGCGGTTGGAGTTCATCGAATTCCGCCTGTTCTGGGGGGGGGGTGTCAATCGCTCTGACCTGATCGATACGTTTGGCGTCTCCGTTCCGCAGGCGTCAAAGGACTTGACCCATTATCAGGAGCGTGCGCCGCAGAATGCGGTCTATGACAAAAGCGCTCGCCGCTACGTAGCCGGCCCGGAATTTCAGCCGGTGTTTCTAGACCCGGACCCGGACGCCTATCTCATGCGGCTCCGATCGATGGCGGAAGGTTTCGCCGACGCGGGGGCGAATTGGCTCGCTGCCCCGCCTGACATGGATATCGCTCTGACTTTGCGCCGTAAGGTCGATACCGAAGTTCTGCGTTCAGTTCTGGCGGCAGTGCGGGAGGAAAGGTCGCTGGACCTTCACTACCAATCCATGAACCGCGATCGGCCCGATCCGGCATGGCGGCGTATTACCCCGCATGCCTTCGGCTTTGATGGTCTGCGCTGGCATGTGCGGGCCTGGTGCCATGAGACGGAGCGCTTCAAGGATTTCCTGCTCTCGCGTGTCCTTGGATTCGGCGAGTTCGGCGAGCCTGGTGCTGCTGCGGCACAGGACCGGCTGTGGCAGGAAACCTTCGATATCACCCTTGTGCCGCATCCTGATCTGTCGGTCGGTCAGCAGGCGGTGGTCGCAAAGGATTACAACATGGCGGACGGGCGCGCTGTGCTGACAGTTCGCTACGCCATGCTGTTCTATGTGCTCAAGCGGTTAGGACTCCTTGATGGGGCTAGGCTGCGTGATCCCCGGACCCAGCATATCGTTGCGGCTGACGAAGACGAGGTTGCCGCCGCCCTTGAGCGTGCGCAGCATGAGTTCGATGAGGCTGACACAGCAAGCGGGGCGGTACCTAAATGATGGTGGCCGCAGCGAAATATCGGATGTCCTTTGGCGTGGGCGGGCTGATGCTCAATGAGAGCATCGTGATTGCTCAAGCTTATCAACCCGGTGAGAACTGGGCATCTGCTCGTGAGCGTTTGCTGGCCCAGGGCGCGTCATCCTTACCCAAACTGGCCTCGCAAACCCGCGCGCTTCGTGAAGTGTACGACCGGATAGGCCATCTCTCCGATGCCGAACGTCATTACCTGTCGGTAGAGGCTGACCGCGTCGAGCAGCAGGCGATGATGTGGCTGGCGGTCTGCCGGACCTATCGTTTTGTCCACGAATTCGCAGTCGAGGTGATCAGCGAACGCTACCAATCATGGCGGCTCGACCTGGGCCATGAGGTTTTTGACCGCTTTTTCGCGGAGAAGGCTGAAAGCGATCCCGGCCTCGCCGCTCTTTCAGCTTCAACCTGCGCAAAATTGCGTCAGGTCTTGTTTCGGATACTACGTGAAGTTGGTTTGATAAGCGTCGAGGGTAGAATTCAGCCGATTTGGTTATCGGGGCGCATGAAGCGGCTGATTGAGGAGAGTAATCCGGCGGACTTGCAGGTCTTTCCCGGAAATGGGGGGTAATGGTGGGCACGAAAACTGATCGGCGCGCCCGCGCCGAGCACCTATTCAGGGTAGTTTCCAGCGATCGGTTCTTGCAAAAGCAAGGGCTGGGAAACGAGGTTCCCTTTTTTATCTGCGCTTTTGATGCCGAAGACGGACTGAGCCTGGGCGAGGATCGCGAGGATCTGATCGCCCGGCTGAGCCACGCCGGTGTGCGCGTACTTGATATTGATCTCTATGACCTTTCGATCAGGATCCTCGAAGACCGGGGTATCTTCGAGCAGATCCTTGAGGTTGAAGCCGAAACGGAAAAGGCGGAGCTCAAGGAACTGTTGCAGGGGGTTCTGGACCCGCAGGCACACCTCATTCCAGAGATTGCGCGGCACATCGAAGAAGTCCCGCACGACGTGATCTTCCTGTCAGGCGTAGGCGAGGTTTACCCCTACCTGCGGTCGCACAACGTACTCAACAACCTGCAAAGCACCGCGAAAGATCGCCCGACGGTCATGTTCTTTCCGGGAAAATACACGCACGCGCTGGCGACAGGAGCATCGCTGGAATTGTTCGGCTTGCTCCATGACGACAAATACTACCGCGCGTTCAATATCATGAATTACGAGGTCTGACCGATGGCTACTTTTCTGCGTGATATCTTTGCCAAGCCGGTCGACCGTTCGATCGATGGGGTGATCAAGGCTGACGACAAGGCCAGCCTCCTGACCGAGCTCGATGAATATGTCATCACCAATGAGATCGGCGCTCGGCTGGAGCAATTCCTCGACGCCTACAACAATTATGATACCGCGAACGGCGTGTGGATTTCTGGCTTCTTCGGGTCAGGTAAGTCTCACCTGCTGAAGATGCTCGCCCTTCTGCTGGAGAATGACGAGGTCGAAGGGCAGCGTGCCGTCGAAATCTTTGAGCGGAAGCTTGCGGGCAACCCGATGCTGGCGGGGGCTTTGCGCAAGGCAGTGTCGATTCCATCCCGGTCGGTCTTGTTCAATATCGACCAGAAGGCGGATGTGATCTCGAAGGCGGATGTCGATGCGCTTCTCGCCGTCTTCCAGAAGGTCTTTGACGAGATGTGCGGCTACTATGGCAAGCTCCCGCATATCGCGCAGTTCGAGCGTGATCTGGACAGTCGAGGCAAGCTCGATGCCTTCAAGGCGGCCTTTGCGCAATCTTCCGGAAAGCCTTGGGAGCGCGGGCGCGAACAGGCTCTGATGGAAGGCAAGCACATTGCCGCCGCCTTTGCCGACGTCACGGGCGATGAGGTCAAGGATATTCTTGGCCACTATCGTAAGGATACGAAGGTTTCGATCGAGGATTTCGCCAATATGGTGAAGTCGTGGATCGATGCGCAGGGGCCGAAGTTCCGGCTGAATTTCTTCGTCGATGAGGTGGGGCAGTATATCGCCGACAACGTCAAGCTCATGACGAACCTGCAAACCATTGCCGAAAGCCTGAACACGAAGTGCAAGGGGCAGGCCTGGATTGTCGTCACCGCCCAGCAGGACATGGGTTCGGTCATCGGGGATCTGACGGCGCAGCAAGAAAATGACTTCTCGAAAATCCAGGCGCGCTTTGCCAACCGGATGCCGCTGAACTCTCAGGATGTGGCCGAAGTCATCCAGCGCCGTCTGCTGGCCAAGACCGAGGCTGGTCAGATCACCCTTGGCAATCTTTATGATGCTGAGGAAAACAACCTGCGCACTCTGTTCGATTTTGGAGATAATTCCTTCAAGTTCAGGAACTTTTCCGGAAAAGACCAGTTCGTCGCGAGCTACCCGTTCCCGAACTACCAGTATGACCTGTTCCAGCGCGCGATCATGGGCCTCTCGCAGCATAACGCGTTTGAGGGCAAGCACAGCTCGGTCGGCGAACGCTCTATGCTGGGGGTGTTTCAGGAGGTGGCCAAAAAGCTGGCCGACACGCCGGTTGGGGGGCTGGCGACCTTTGACCTGATGTTTGAGGGGATTCGCACCGCCCTGAAATCATCGGTTCAGCAGTCAATCCAACTGGCTGAAAAGAACCTTGGCGATGATTTTGCCGTGCGGGTGCTGAAGGTGTTGTTCCTTGTCAAATACGTCAAGGAATTCAAACCGACTGCCCGCAACATATCGATCCTCCTGTTGTCCCGGTTCGAGGCGGACCAGACCGAGCAGCGCCGCAATATCGAGGAGGCTTTGTCGCTTCTGGAGCGTCAGACGCTGATCCAGCGCAACGGCGAGGTCTATGAATTCCTCACCAATGAGGAAAAGGACGTCGAGGCCGAGATCAAGGCAATCGCCGTCGATCCCGCCGAGATAGAACGGCAGCTCGATGAACTGGCGTTCGGCGCGATCCTCCGTCACGGCAAGATCAAGCATGCCGGCACGGGCGTCGATTACGCTTTCACCCGCAAGCTTGATGGCCACAGCCTGAACCGGGAACATGAGCTTTCCGTCAATATCATCTCGCCGTTCAGCGACGATTCCGACGCACCGGATGTGGTTCGTTCGAACAGCATGGCAAGCGATGAGATGATTGTCCTGCTCGGGCGTGATGTGCGTTTTACGCGCGATCTCGTCCTCTGGCTCCAGACCGTAAAATTTGCGCGTCAGGTCACCAGCGGCGACGCCCAACCCGGTCGAGATCGTATCATTGCGGAGAAGCGTGACCAGAATACGCGGCGCGAAAAGGAACTGGTGCAGCGGCTGCGTGGCCTGATCGCAGATGCTCGGCTCTTCGTGCGCGGTGCCGAGCTGGAGATCGGTGGCGAAGATCCGCAGGATCGGCTGGTCAAAGGTTTCCAGGTCTTGGTGGACAAGGTCTATACCAGCCTGCCTGTCCTGCGCGGTGCCACTTACACCGAAGCAGATCTTGGGCGAGCCGGACGCGTCGATGGCGGGCTTTTCGGCGGCGAAGGCAGCGGTCTGACTGAAGCCGAGCAGGACGTGCTGAATCATGCTCAGGCTCAGATGCGCCTTGGGACGAGGGTCTCGGTCAAGGCTTTGGTCGAGAAGTTCGGAGCAAAACCTTATGGCTGGCCCGCCATCGCGGTTCTCTGCCTGACCGCGAGCCTTGTCGCGCGGGGCAAGCTCGAGGCTCGGGCCGACAGTGCTCTGCTGGAAGGGGATGCGCTGGTGCAGGGGCTGCGCAACAGCCATGCCCTTGGCAATATTCTGCTTTCCCCGCAAATCGAGTTCACTGCCGCCCAGATCCGCAAATCGCGCGAGCTGTTTCAGGAGCTGTTCGATCTTCCCGCCTCGGGGAATGACGCGCGCAGTCTGGGTGCGGAATGGCAGACGCAACTGCGCAAGCTGCTCGGCGATGTCGAGCAGGAGAGCCGTGCCATTGCAGCCTATCCCTTTGCCGCCGCCCTCGATCCCCTGCGCATTTTGCTGGATGGGATGCGCGATCAGCCGGCCACCTGGTTCATCACTGGCCCCATCGGACAGGAAGACCAGCTTCTGGATGCAAAAGAAGATGTCTTCGACAAAGTCCGCAGCTTCATGCGCGGACCGCAAAAAGCCATCTATGATGAAGTGCGTTCTTTCCTGACCAGGCAGGAACAGAACCTTGGCTATGCCGAAGGCACCACCTCCGACAATCTGCGTCAGGTTCTTGAGGATCCGCAGTGCTACAAAGGCACCGCGATTCAGGAACTGAAGACGGATTTCTACGCCCTGAAGGAGCGTATCGAGCAAACCGTTCTGGCTGAGCGCAACGCTGTCATCACGGCGATTGACGAGGTGGTCGAAAAAGTCGCCCAGACTTCGGAGTTTGGTGCACTGCCGCCCGAACAGCAGGCACGCATTCGCGAAGGACTTACTGCGCGGAAATCGGGCCTTGCCGCACAGAGCCTGATCCCGGCCTTGCGCAATCTGGCGACCGAGGTGCGCTCCAATCTTCTGGCTGACACGCTGACCCGCATTGCGGAGCTGACGCCGGCACCAGCGCAAACACCGGCACCGCAGCCTCAGCCCGCTGGCGGCGTGGCCGAACCTCAGCCAGCGCCATATGTACCGCCGGCACCGGTGAAACCCCAATATGTCAAAGCCCAGTCGATCACCGTCCCCTTCGCGAAAACCTATCTCGAAGATGAGGACGATGTGACCCGCTACCTCGATGAGATGAAAAAGACCCTGCTGGCCGAGATCGGCGCGGGCAAGAAAGTGATTGTCTGATGGATACCAACGCCCTGAAGAAATTTGCGCAAAGCGCGCGCAACCTGCTGATTGATCAGGTCACCGCCCGGCTGGACATGGTGCTGGCCACGGGCGCGGCGGCGCGCCGCGAACACCCCAAGGCAATTGCCAAGCTGGAAGCCGCCGCCAACAGCAACCGCGCCCACGTGATCGAGCAAGCAGCCTATACATGGTTCAACCGCTTCACCGCACTGCGCTTCATGGATGCGACGGGACTGACCAACCCGCGTGTGGTCTCGCCCGCAGACGGCGCCACCCGGCCCGAGATTCTGGCCGAGGCGATGGCTGGTAACCTGCCGGGTCGTGCCCGGCCTGAGATTGCCGAATATCTGAACGGTACACGCCCCGCCCATGACGGGCAGGCGGAGGCCTATCGGTTGCTGCTGATCCATGCCTGCAACGAATGGCATGGCGCCATGCCCTATATGTTCGAGCGCGCCGATACGCTGGACCGCGCCGAGGATTATACCGAGCTGCTGATACCCGACGATCTTCTGTCGCCGGACAGCATCCTTGCCCGCCTGCGCGAGGTGATGACGGAAGAGGCCTGCCAGGATGTTGAGATCATCGGCTGGCTGTACCAGTTCTATATCAGCGAGAAGAAGGATCAGGTCTTTGCAGGCCTGAAGAAGAACCAGAAGATCACTGCGGAGAATATCCCCGCCGCAACACAGCTGTTCACTCCGCACTGGATCGTTCGCTACCTGGTGGAAAACTCGCTGGGGCGGCTGTGGCTGCTGAACCGTCCGCAATCGAAGCTGGCGGCGAAGATGGACTATTACATCGCGCCGGAAGAGCCGGAGACGGATTTTCTGCGGATCACCCGGCCCGAGGATATCCGCATCTGCGATCCGGCCTGTGGCTCGGGTCATATGCTGACCTATGCGTTTGACCTGCTTTATGAGATCTATGCCGAGGAAGGCCACGACGCAGCCGAGATTCCCGGCCTGATCCTCAAGCACAACCTAACCGGCATCGAGATTGACGACCGCGCCGGCGCGCTGGCGGCTTTCGCGCTGTCGATGAAGGCGGCGGCACGGTTGGGGCGGCGGCGGTTCCTGCGGATGCAGACGAAGCCTGATATTGTCGTGCTGCAAGACGTGCGTTTCACCTCCGCCGAAATGCAGGACGTGGCTGCCGTGGTGGGCAAGGATTTGTTCACCGATGAGCTGCGCGAGACTCTAGGGCAGTTCGAGCAGGCCAAGAACTTCGGCTCGCTGATCGTACCGAAGCTGCGCGATCCGGCCGAGACTTTGCGGGTGGTCGAGGCGCGGGATTTTGGTTCCGACCTGCTGCTGAAAGAGTTGCAGGCGCGTGTCGTCGCCGTGCTGCGCATGGCCGAGGCGCTGTCGTCAAAATATCATGTGATCGTGGCTAACCCACCTTACATGGGTGGAAAGGGCATGAACTCCAAAATCCAAGATTTCACGAAGCAGAACTATCCAGACGGAAAATCTGATCTGTTTGCTGCGTTCATTGAACGAGGGCTCAGCCTTGGGATAGCGCGTAGCTTCAGCGCGATGGTCACGATGGAAAGTTGGATGTTCCTGGGATCATTTGAGAAGCTTAGGATACGCCTTCTCGAAGAGACAACAATTCAGTCGATGGTCCACATGCCGTACCTAGGCAAGGGTGGAACAAGCATGGGAATTAACTTCGGAACCTGTGCCTTCGTCTGCGAAAAGTCACCAAAGGCTGAGTTCAACGGTAGATTCTGCTGCGTTCGATATTACGAAACCGATGGTAACGGAGTTCCGCTCGAATTTCCGCCGAACAACGAACGTCTCTCGATGGTGTCATCTAAGGATTTTGAAAAAATCCCAGGAAGCCCAATTGCCTACTGGGTGAGTGAGGCGCTTCGGGAGACGTTCCCACGATCAACTTTGCTTGGCGATTTCTGCGACTTTCGAATTGGGATGGCCACTGGAAAGAACGAATGGCACGTGCGCCAGTGGCAGGAGGTATCCTGCAAGCGAGCTGAGTTTGGAGCCGCGTCTCGAGAGGTGGCTAAAGCATCTGGTAGAAAGTGGTTTCCCTACGCAAAGGGCGGGGAGTATCGGAAATGGGCGGGGAACGAAGAAAGCCTTGTAAATTGGGAGAATGACGGCGCTTTGCTTCAGAACACGAAGCACCCGACCAGCGATAGAATCTGGGCGCACAATTTCAACCTTTCGAGTATTTTTCAGCCCGCGATCTGCTGGACAGTTGTCACAACCGGCCGCAACGGATTTAGGCTTCACTCTGATGGTTTTATATTCGATGCCGCAGCCGGTCTCTGCCAGCCAAAGACCGACGTCGAAATCGAGTATCTGCTCGGGCTGTTGAACTCAAAGATCACAGAAGCAGCTTTGCCTTTGATCAATCCAACGATCAACCTTCACCCGGGTTATCTATCTTCACTTCCCGGCCTCGCGGTAAAACAGAACGATCAAGTTCGATCCCTTCGAGATCTCGCAAAATCCGACTGGGACGCCTACGAAACCTCCTGGGATTTCACCACGCTTCCGCTGCTATCGCCCGATCACCGGGAAGAGACGCTGGAGGCCAGCTATGCCAACCTCCGCGCCCACTGGCAGGGCATGACCGATGAAATGCAGCGGCTGGAGGAAGAAAACAACCGCATCTTCATCGATGCTTATGGCCTTCAGGACGAACTCACCCCCGAAGTGCCGATCGAGGAAATCACGCTCACCTGCAACCCTGCCTATCGCTATGGCGTGAAGGGATCCGAGGAGGACCGCGAGGCGCGGCTGCGCGAGGATACGGTGGCCGAATTCCTCCACTATGCCGTGGGCTGCATGTTCGGGCGCTACTGCCTTGACGCGCCGGGCCTGATCCTCGCCAATCAGGGCGAAGGGATTGAGGACTATTTGGCGCGCGTGCCGGAACCCAGCTTCGCACCCGACCGCGATAACGTCATCCCGGTGCTGGATGCTGACTGGTTCGCCGATGACATCGTCACCCGCGCCCGCGATTTCCTGCGCATCACCTTTGGCGAGGCGAAGTTCCGTGAAAACCTCGCCTTCATCGAAGCCGCCCTCGGCAAGGATCTGCGCCGCTGGTTCACAAAGGATTTCTTCGATTATCACGTGCGTCGCTATAAAAAGCGCCCGATCTACTGGATGTTCTCCAGCCCCAAGGGCAGTTTCAATGCGCTGATCTATATGCACCGCTACCGGCCCGACACGGTCTCGGTGGTGCTGAACCAATATGTGCGCGAATTCATCCATAAGCTGGAGGTCGAGCGCACCCGGCTGGAAAAGCTGGCCGTCGATCCTGCCGCTACGCCTGCCCAGCAGACAAAGGCGCAGAAGGAAACGGCCACGGTCATCAAGCAGATCGCCGAGCTGACCGAGTGGGAACGCGAAGTCGTCTATCCGATGGCGCAGCAGAAGATTGCCATCGATCTCGATGACGGGGTGAAGCGCAACTATCCGCTGTTCGCCGGTGCGCTGAAGCCGATCAAGGGGCTGGAGGCTGCGGATGACTGACCGCATCACCGCCGGCCTGATGCGCCTTTATGAGGATCAGGGGCACCGCATCGTCTTCTGGTATGACGCCGCCCGTGATCTCCGCGGGGCGTTCGATGCGGTGGACCTGCCCGGCGTCACCAAAGTGGAGATCGCCAACAACGAATTCGGCCTGAAATACCGCATGCTGCGACAGGAGCCGAAGGCGCGGTTCCTGCTCTATAAGGACGGCCCCGAGCCGCCGATGCCTGAGAACTGGCTGCTGGATGTGCAACTGGCCAGCACCGTGTTCCGCGCCGATCAGGCGGCGATCTGGGTGGCTGATCTCGGCATTTCGGCGAAGTATGAAGCCGCCGTCCGTGATCACGCCGAATTTTACCGTTCAGGCAAGCGGCTGGAAGCGCTGCGCGCGATCGAGCGCGAGCGGCCCTCGCAAAGCGCCAACGATGTCCGCCGCAGAATGCTGGCGGTCTGCGCTGGTGCGGATGGCGATCTCGATACGGTGATCGAGGCGTTGCTGGCCGAACTGGCCGAAGGCTGTGATGACGCGCTGAAGCTGTTGGATCGGGTCGGGCTGACGGAGTTCTTCTGGAAAGAAGTGGCCGCGCGTTATGGCTATGCGGCGGATGCGCCGGATTTTCAGGATTTCGCCATCACGCTGTTTTCCAGCGCTTGGGCGCGGGCCATGGGAGAAGCTGCCCCCTGAACACCGATGCCGCGCTGATGTTCCGCCGCTGGAGCGCCTCGCGCCGGTGGGGTGAAGCGTTCGAGAAGCTGTCGGGCGATTATCAGGACGTGCTGAAGATCAGGGACAATCTGGCCTCCCGCGATTTTCGCACCCTCATGCCGCATGATCACTTCGAGGAAGTGGACCGGAGGATCGTTGTCGCCATCGTTGAGGGGCTGGCCCGGCAGAGCCTGTCGGCGACAGATGTGCTGAAATGGGTGCGTGACCGCCGTCAGAGCCATTGGTATAGCCGTTACGCCGATGTCTATCAGGCCATCGGCTATGCGACGGAGTTCCAGCAGGCCCTGGCCGAAGCTGACCTGACGATGACCAGCCTGTCCGATGGTGTGAAGCGATACTCCGCAAGCTGGTTCCGCCTGGACCAGCTTTATCGCAAGTTCATCTATCACATGCAGAAAAGCGGTCAGTCGGGGCTGTTGTCCGCCCTCTATGAGGCGGTTGAGAACCGCTACACTACGAATTTCGTGCTCAAGCTGAACGATGCCTGGCAGGATCAGGTGGCCCGCCTCACGGACTGGGCGGTTCCGGGCTTTCCGCATCAGGTGGATTTCTACCGGGAACAGGCCGCTGAATACCGGCGCAAGGATCAGAAGGTCGTTGTCATCATCTCGGATGCGTTGCGCTATGAGGTGGCCGAAGAGGCACTGCGCGAGATCCGCAAGCTCAACCGGTTCGATGCCGAGCTGAAGCCAATGATCGGGGTTTTGCCGAGCTACACGCAGCTTGGCATGGCGGCGCTCTTGCCGCACCGACAACTGGCGATCCGCGACGACAATGATCTGGTGCTGCTGGACGGTGAAAGCACCATGGGGGCGGCCGCCCGTGAAAAGGCGTTGGCTGCGGGCCGAGCCGGAGACCGGGTAAAGGTTCTGGCGGCGAAGGATTTCATGAATCTGGGATCATCGGAGGGCAAAGACCTCTTCCGAGATCATGATGTCCTCTATCTGTATCACAACCAGATCGACGCGATTGGCGATAAGCTCACCACCGAGGAAAATGTCCCCGCTGCGGCAGAGACTGCCATCGAGGATCTGGTGAAGCTGGTGCGGAAGCTGACCTCGGCCAACTTCTCGAACATCCTGATCACCGCCGATCACGGCTTCTTGTGGCAACACAAGGCTCTGGAAGAGAGCGGCTTCGCGCTGAGCGACCCGGAAGGCGACATCGTTACACGCAACCGGCGCTATGTGATCGGGCAGGGCCTCAGCAGCAGCGGTGGCATGAAGAAGTTCACGGCCGCGCAGCTTGGCCTGGAGGGTGGTCAGGACATCCTGATTCCAAACTCGATCAACCGCCTGCGCGTCAAAGGATCGGGCAGCCGCTTTGTCCATGGTGGGGCGAGCCTGCAGGAGATCGTTCTGCCCGTTCTGCGTGTCGGCAAGCAGCGCAAGGAGGATGTCGGGCAGGTGTCGGTGCAGATCATTCCGCCACCCCGCGCTCAGATCACCACGGGCCAGATCCAGGTCACCTTCTATCAGGCGGAGCCAGTGACCGACAAGCAGCAGCCCCGGCAGGTGCATGCAGCCATCTTTGCTGACGATGGAACACTCATCTCTGACGAAGCCGAGTTGGAATTCGATTTCACGTCTGAGAACCCGCGTGAGCGCGAGCTGTCGCGGAGCTTCCTGCTGTCCAAGGCGGCAGACGCTTATAACAATCAGACAGTCTTCCTGAAGCTGCGAACGCGCATCGGTAAGACCAGCCATTTCGAAGATCACGCTTCGCAGCCGCTGCTGCTGAAACGCGGGATCAGTACAGATTTCGATTTCTGAGGTGCCGATGTCGACGCTTGATGACAAGATCAATGAGCATTTTGCCGGTTTCGTGGTCCGTAAGGACCTGGTGAAGGCCGTGAAGGGGAACGCCATTGTCCCCACCTATGTGCTCGAATACCTTCTCGGCCAATATTGCGCGACCGATGACGAAGCCTCGATTGCGACAGGCATCGAAACGGTCAAGGACATCCTGCGCAAGCACTACGTCCATCGTTCCGAAGCGGGGCTGGTCCAGTCGACGATCAAGGAGCGCGGCCGCTACAAGGTCATCGACCAGGTCAGCGTGGCGCTGAATGAAAAGACCGATGCCTATGAGGCGGTCTTCGAAAACCTCGGAATCAAGCGGGTTGCCATCGACAGCGCCACGGTCAAGGCACATCCGAAACTGCTGGTTACGGGTATTTGGTGCATCGCCGATGTGCAGTACGAATTTTCGGAAGACAGCCGGATTTCTCCCTGGATCATCGACTCGCTGAAGCCGATCCAGATCGCCCGCGTGGACTATGACGGCTATCGCGAGACGCGGGACAAGTTCACCACGGAGGAATGGATCGATCTTCTGATGCAGAGCATCGGCTTTGATCCGTCACTGTTCGGGCGCAGGTCGAAACTTTTGCAATTGTTGCGTCTGGTCCCCTTCGTCGAGCGCAACTACAACCTTATCGAACTTGGCCCCAAGGGCACGGGTAAATCGCATATCTATTCCGAGTTTTCACCACATGGTCAGCTGATCTCGGGCGGTGAAATCACTGTTCCCAAGCTTTTCGTGAACAATTCCAATGGCCGGATCGGATTGGTCGGCTTTTGGGATGTCGTGGCCTTTGACGAATTTGCCGGCCGCGAGAAGACGGCCAACAAGGCGCTTGTCGATATCATGAAGAACTACATGGCGAACAAGCAGTTCTCTCGTGGTGTAAATCCGATGGGCGCCGAGGCCAGCTTCGCCTTCGTCGGCAACACGGACCATAACGTGCCTTGGATGCTGAAAAATACGGACCTGTTCGAAGCTCTGCCGCCGCAGTTCCACGACAGCGCCTTTATTGATCGATTGCATGCCTATCTGCCCGGATGGGAGGTCGACATCATCCGGGGTGAGATGTTCACATCTGGCTATGGGTTCATTGTTGACTATCTTGCCGAAATTCTGCGGCATCTGCGTGCCGAGGACTTCTCGCACCGGCCAGATCGCTATTTCACCATTCCGGTTCAGACCCATATCCGGGACCGCGCGGCGATCAATAAGACCATGTCCGGCCTGCTGAAGCTGATCTTCCCGAATGGAGGCGAGACGGAAGCTGAGGTCGAAGAGCTGCTGCGATTTGCGATTGAATGCCGCAAGCGGGTGAAGGATCAGCTTCTTCGGATCGACAGCACCTTTGAGAGTGCGGATTTCCACTACATCGCATCAGATGGCGCAAAGCGCGCTGTCACTACTCTCGAGGAAGAAGAGTTTCCCCAGTTCTACCATCGCCGATCGGCCGGCGATGGGGGGGACGGTGGAGCGGAACATGAGACCGTACCGATTGCGGCAGCGCCGGCTGTAGTGGCTTCGTCTTCTGCCGCACCTGTTGTGTCAGTTGCCCCTGCGTTTGTCCCGAAGCCTGGCCACGTTGTTTTCACGGAAAACCGCAAGGGCATCAGCTTCGACAAGATCTTTGGTCCCTGGACGGATGGTGCGACGCGGATCATCATCACAGACCCCTATATTCGGAAGTTCCATCAGGCGCGCAACGTCATGGAATTGATTGAGATGCTGATCCGGCGCAAACAGCCCGAGGATCAGGTCGCCGTGCATCTTGTCACGGCTCCGGACGATGGGAACATCCAGGAGCAGCGAGAATGTCTGGACGGGATTGCTGAGGCCTGCACAGGCACGGGCGTCGATTTCACCTGGGCGTTTGATGGGAGTGGAACGCTCCATGCTCGCGACATCACCACAGACACCGGATGGAAGATGGTTCTGGATCGTGGGCTGGACATCTTTCAGCCGACCCCTCGGAAGATGAACGGTTTTTCACTGGGGGAGCGGATGCAGGAGCATCGGATGCTCAAGGGTTTCTACGTGACCTATGTCAAAGATGAATAAAACCCACATTCCCCAAGTAAATCGCTGATTTTGCTGTCAGGATCTCAATATTTCCGATATAAATCATGGTGTTGATGGCCGTGAGGGGCGCGTTTGATGGATCACCCAGAGGGTGCGGGTTCGAAGCGGGCAGATCGGGTCGAGTTCGACCGCCGGGTGCATGTGGAGTTCCGAGGTGCGCAGCTCAGTTCCGACGGCGGCCTGCTGGTGATGCGCGAGCTGGATGACGCGCTCGGGCTGTCCGATCTGGCGGCAAAAGCATTGCGCGACACCCGGCGCGGCAAGAACACGGTCCACCGGCTTGACGGGTTGTTCCGGCAATCGGTGTTCGGGCGACTGGCCGGATACGAGGATGTGAACGACGCCGACCGCCTGGCCCTCGATCCGGTGATGCGCCAGGTCGTGGGTGGAAGGGCTGTCGATGCGCAAGCGGCCTCGGCCTCGCAGATGGGACGGTTCGAGACCGAGACACTGGCACAGCCCGAGAACCGTGCCGCGCTGGCCGACCTGAATGGCCAATGGATCGACCGGTTCCATGACCGTAACGGGCTGAAGTACATCGTTCTGGACATGGACAGTTCGGTCAGCCCCACCCATGGCGATCAGGAGGGCGCGGCCTGGAA
>NZ_CP076394.1:552500-4279188 GCF_032879645.1 Sphingopyxis indica | reverse complement strand
CCAAAATATCTCAATAAAATCAGTGAGTTAAGACTGCCGCAGCGCCCTTGGTGCGCCGCCTCTCAAAGTCGGAAACTCACCACGCTCGCGGCGGCACAACGCGAAACCCTTGGATTTCCGCAGAAAACTCGCCGAACCAAACTCACCATGCCCTTTTGCGGTCGTGATGACCCGATGGGGGCGTCCAACTATGGGCTCGGGGGGACGTCGGTCATTAGCCAGTCGATACCGACGGATTGCGGCCGGAACAGCGGACCATGGGCGCGGGCTAAATGCTGTGTTGGCGAAGGGCAGAGGGGGCAGTAACGACCCCTTGTACGAATTCGCGTTACACAGCGAATCACCGACGCTAGATTCCTTAAAAGTTCTCCAAACCCGAGGCGGAATTTTGAACTGACCTATGACAACCGCGCGCCACATCGTTGCACTGCTGCAAAGCCATATCGACGGGGATGAAGATCGCTTCCTCTCCGTGGCGACGCAGCTTGCCGCGCATGAGGCGAGGCAAGGGCATGGGAAGCTCGCTCAGGAGCTGCGCGAACTGGTCGACGCCGCCAAGGGTAAAAGCGCGACGGTGGCGCGGCGCGGGGCCGGCCCCGTGCCAATGGCGCAGCCGAAGGGTGAACTCGCCGGGCTTCTGGAAGCCCGCTATTCCGATGTCCGGTTGTCGAGCATGGTGCTCAAGCCGGAACTTGAGGAGCGGCTTGCGCGCGTGCTTCGGGAACAGCGCCAGCAGGAGCGGCTTCGCGCGCGGGGGCTCGCGCCGCGCCGCAAGCTCCTGCTCGTCGGCCCTCCTGGCGCAGGCAAGACAATGACCGCCGCCGCCCTGGCCGGCGAGTTGAAGCTGCCCCTTTTCACGGTCCTTTACGACGGCCTGATCGGCAAGCTCATGGGCGAGACCGCCACACGGCTGAGACTTGTCTTCGACGCCGTTGCCATGCAGCGCGGTGTCTACTTCTTCGACGAGTTTGACGCGATCGGTGCGCAACGGGCCGGGCCGAACGACGTCGGGGAAATTCGCCGGGTGCTCAATTCCTTCCTCCAGTTTCTCGAAAATGACGATGGCCCGAGCCTCATCGTTGCCGCGACCAATCACCCCGAATTGCTCGACAAGGCGCTCTATCGACGGTTCGACGATGTCATCAGCTACGATCTTCCTGATCCCTCGGTTGTGCAGGGCATCCTCGAAGCCCGGCTCGCGACCTTCGATCTCAAGCCGATCGAATGGGCGCCTGTTCTCGAATCCGCCGCCCATCTCTCCCAAGCCGAAGTCGCCAGAGCTGCCGACGAGGCGGCAAAAGTCGCGGTGCTGGATGGCCACGATGGCGTGACGACCGCGACGCTGCTGACCGCTCTGACGGAGCGGCGCGCGGCCATCCTCTAAGCAACGAGGCCCGATGGCTGTACCTCCCCGCGACCGCCCCCATTTCCACGTCGAAGGCGGCGGCCAAAGCGAGGCGTACACGTCACCCCGCCTGGTCATCAGCGGCCTCCCTCCGGCGCGGGCGCGTGCCGCGCACGCTGCACGGTTGGAACAGGCAATCGGAACGGCGCTCGCCGCCGGCCGCCAACGGCTCGCAGAGCGGGAAGACGGCGTCGCCGAGGGCAAGCCAGGCTTCTATCTGGAGTTCGATATCCCCGTAGCCGAGCGCGCCGCAGTCGAAGCCTTGGAGAATAAGCCCAAGGCTATCGAGCTGGTAGCGGTTCGACCTACGGCGGAGGGCGACGAGATGGTCTCGGCCACTGTATTCGTTCCGGAAGCTGCTGCCGATTTCTTCGTCAAGAAGATCGAAGCCTATCGCGATGAGGAGACGCGCACCGGCAAGCCCAAGAACGAGGCCCTGATCGCTCGGATCGACGATATCAGGGTCGCGGTCGCACGCTCGCTATTTACCGATGAAGCGCAGCACTTTCCCGCCGACGGCCGTCAGGTGTGGTGGGAAGTCTGGCTTCGGGATGGCGGTCTCGCGATCTTCCAGTCTGTCGCCGCCAAGCTCGATGTCGCGATCAAGGAGCACGTCATCAGCTTTCCCGAGCGCGATGTCGCGTTGGCGCTCGCCGATGAAGCGACGATGGATCGGCTGATACGCAATTCCGACGCCGTGGCTGAACTGCGTCTCGCCAAGGACACTCCATCCCTCTTTCTCGAAATGCGCACGGTCGATCAGGCCGCTTGGGCGAACGACTTGGCTGATCGGATCGCACCGCCGCCCCCCTTGGCACCGGCAGTCTGCATACTGGACAGCGGAGCGACCCAGGCCCACCCCCTGCTCGCGCCGGGCCTCGATCCTGCCGATCAGCATAGCTACGACGGTGACTGGGGCGTCGGCGACAGCGCCTTCTGGAATGGTCACGGCACGTCGATGGCTGGCGTCGCGCTTTATGGCGATCTCGAAGCGGCGCTTTCCCACGGCGAGCCGGTCGCACTTGGTCATCGCCTCGAAACGGTGAAGATCCTGCCGCCAACCGGGCAGAACGAGCCGCGACTTTACGGAGCGATCACGGCCACCGGTATCGCTCGTGCCGAAGACCATGCTCCCCGTCGCCGGCGCGTGTTCTGCATGGCCGTGACCAGCGACGTCGGCTTGCGCCGGGGCCGGCCGTCCTCCTGGTCCTCGTCAATGGATCAGCTCTGCTATGGCGGCGGTGACAGGCGACGCCTGATGGTCCTAGCGGCGGGCAATCTTCGCGGCGACATCAATCCGGCCGACTATCCTGACCGCAACGACCTCGAAGAGGTCGAAAGCCCGGCGCAGGCTTGGAATCCGCTCGTCGTCGGGGCCAGCACCGACAAGATCACGATCACCCATCCCGACTATGACGGATGGACGCCCGTCGCCCCGGCCGGCGACCTCTCGCCGGCAAGCCGAACGTCGGCCATCTGGGATCGGCAATGGCCGATCCGTCCGGATGTCGTGTTCGAGGGCGGCAACTTCGCGCATGACGGTGCCAACCCGGCCTCGGCGATCGACGACCTCCAACTCCTCACGACCCACTATCGTCCCAACATGCGCCTGTTCGAAGCGTTCGGCGACACTAGCGGCGCTGCCGCGCTCGGCGCGAACCTCGCCGCCGGCGTTATCGCAGCCCGTCCGACACTCTGGCCGGAAACGGTGCGCGCGCTCATTGTCCATTCCGCCGAATGGACGCCGGCGATGCGCCAGCGCTTCGACGCGGCCGGCTCGCAAGCTCAGAAGCTGGCCATGCTACGCCGCTACGGCTGGGGCGTGCCTGACCTTGGCCGGGCGCTGATGAGCGCGTCCAACGACGCGACTTTGATGGTCGAGGACGCCCTGTTGCCATTCCGCAAGGACGGCTCGACGATCAAAACACGCGATATGAATCTGCATCGACTGCCCTGGCCGCGCGCCGAACTGGCTGCGCTTGGCGATCTCGATGTGGAACTGCGGATCACCCTGTCCTATTTCGTTGAGCCCAATCCCGGTGAACGGGGCTGGACGCGGCGCCACCGCTACGCTTCGCACAATCTCCGCTTTGCGGTGAAGCGGTCGCTCGAAGGCTTGGAAGCGTTCCGGCAGCGGATCAACAAGGCGGCTCAGGACGAAGAGGCTGGCGCTGTCGGCGCTGCCGCGGGCGGTGACTCCTGGGTTCTGGGTACGATCCGTGACCGCGGTTCGATCCATAGCGACATTTGGCGTGGCAGCGCGGCCGCCCTCGCCGAGCGCGACGCGATCGGAGTCTTCCCCGTCAGCGGATGGTGGAAGGAGAAGCCTTCGCTCCAGCGCTGGGATCGTTCCGCCCGCTACGCATTGTGTGTGTCGATCCGCGCGCCCGAGGCCGACATCGACCTCTATACCGCCATCGCCAATCAGATCGCGGTCCCGATCCCGGCGGCTTAGCGGTCAGTCGAGCCAAGCGGCATAAGCGCCCACGTCGATCATCGGGACGGTCGCGCTCGCCTGAAGGCGGGAGATGAGGTCGAGCAGGAACCGCGTCGCCGCTCGCACGCCGACCTGCGCCTGCGAGCAACCGTCCGTGTCGCAGCCGAACACTCCGTGCGCTGCGACGCATCCGATATCGAGGCGGTGCTGCCCATCGAGCGCTGCGAGCGCATCGGTCAGCGGCTGGCCGAGCGGTGGATTCCATTCGCTCTCGAACGTGAGCAGTCCGCCGATAATGGCCGGCAATGGTCGCGGATCGTAGATGCCGCCCGCGTGCGGTATCGGCAGGCTCGTCCGATGGAGTGCGCGAACGCTGGCCACCTTGTCCGCCGCATAGGCGACATGCTGCGCATTGATCGCCTGCTTGGTCTCGAACACAGCATAGACGCTCTCTGCCGGTACGATGAACTGATCTTTGAAATTGAAGATAAAGGGCGAATATTGGCGATCGAAGATGACGATATCGATCTGGTGGCTGAAGGCGCCCTTGCTGTCGACCACATGTGCGCCGGCAGCGCGATACCGTTCGGGCAAATAGCCCTGCAATAGCTCCAGCCACACAGCTTCGCTGGCGTCACCCTTCGTTCCGCCGTGACCGAAGCTGCCGCGCGCGATGCCCAGCTTCGCTTCGATCTCGTCGTGCAGGCTTTGCAGCAAAGTTTTGAGGGACCATTCGGTCATTGCACGAAGCCGCTCCAATTGCCGCCCAGCGCAGCTTCCGCCAACCGCCGCACCGCTTGCTTCTCCGTGCCGGTGAGATCATCCGATATGACATTGTTTCCATTGGCGGGATCGATCACCCGTGCTGCAGTGAACTTGTCCCTGAGATACTCCAGCACCGTCACGACATTCTCCGCCAAGTCAGGCGATGTCCTCCCGCTCAAGGCTGCGATCACGGTCAGCTCAAGATAGAAAGATGGGAATTCGAGCCGCTTCTGGTTGCGCCACAGTTTCAGGAGCCGCGACTCGCGCTGATGGCCCGCCATGACGACGGTGTTGATATGTGTCGTCACATTTGTCTTCGTCCAGGTATCGGCCGTGCGCCGGTAGAGGCTGTGATCCGTCGTCCAGGCGGACTGCCGCTTGCCGGGGACGAGATCGACATCGAAGCCGCCGATCGTCGCGTTGATCGACGCATTCTGCCGCTTTGGCACATAGCCGGCGCCTGCAATGGCGTTGAAGAGCGAGCCGTAAATATCCTTCAAAGTCTCGGGCGTGTCTTCGTGCAGCGAAATGAAAAGGTCGATGTCAGTGCCGCTTCGGTTGGCCGTGCCTTTGGCAAACGAGCCGCTCGGAGAAATCGACAGTAAGAAACGGTTTGCCCA
This sequence comes from Sphingopyxis indica, assembly GCF_032879645.1. Lineage (NCBI taxonomy): Bacteria > Pseudomonadati > Pseudomonadota > Alphaproteobacteria > Sphingomonadales > Sphingopyxidaceae > Sphingopyxis > Sphingopyxis indica. Next base: position 4,273,961 of record NZ_CP076394.1, on the reverse strand, counting down.
TTGCTGAAGCACAGGCGCGATTATTGTCTGGACCTGCCGAACAGGTGAGAACGCGCTGGTATCAACGGCCTCCCTAGCCAGAATCGCGTTTAAGTAGGCGCTGCTCATCACATATGCCTAGCGCTGCAATCTTTCTCCCGGAAGCACCGATGCAACGGCAAGAATAGGTATGGCGTCGCTTGACGGGGTCCGTCGCGGCCAATCGGCTGCAATCCCATGACGCGGGCCGCGTGCTCCTCGATTTTTCCGCCAGGATCGACTACATGGAGCCCGTATCCCCCGGTGGTCCCTGCTTTGCATACCGCCGGGGCACTTTATTTCTAGCCACAGCCTGAAGCCTTCGCAACGCGCTTCCAGCGTGCGGATCGTGCTGTTTCCGTCTTCATCCCAAACGGTTTGAGGGGGAAAGCCTTCCCCTACCGTCGAGTCCCTGACAGGTCTCGCCGGACCCCTTCGAGCGGGGACACCCCGCAACGCCCCAGATAGCACGCGGGGATCTAGGGAGCGCACACTGGCGGCTGAAGCCGCGCAGGGGTCGCGCGTTTTTATCTGCCCGCGTTTGCACACTTGCTCTGGCCGGAGGGCGCGGCGACGGCTGGCCCCCAGGCCCGCGCGCACGCCGCCGCGCCGGCCGTCCGCCGCAAGGGTGCGTCGTTTGTGGCGCCGCGAGCGGCGCGGAGCTTGGGACTCCGCCCCTGGCGCACTTCGGAACGTCTTCCGCCCAGCTTCCTCCGCTTCGCTCCGTGCAGCCGGTTCCCCGCGAAGCCGTCCCTCCGTTTGCACCCCCGGTCTCGCCGACGGGCAGGGTTTCAGCGCGGCGCTTCCGCTGCGCGGAAACCTAAGCCCAAGGAGTAAGGAAATGACCAATACCATCGAAACCGTGGCGACCGAGCAGAGCGCGCAAGACGGTCAGACCGTGTTCGTCCCCCTGAACAAGCTCAAGAAGTCCCCGAAGAACGTCCGCAAGGTGCCGCATACCGACGAGTTCATTGCAGCGCTCGCCGCGTCCGTCGCGGCCAAGGGGCTTTATCAGAACCTCGTCGTCGAGCCGGAGGTGAAGAACGGCAAGCCGACCGGCTGCTATCTCGTCACCGCTGGCGAAGGGCGCAGGCTCGCCTATCTGCTGCGCGCCAAGCGCAAGGAGATCAGGAAGAACCACCTTGTCCGCTGCTGGCTCGACACCGAGAACGATCCGGCCGAGGTGAGCTTGGATGAGAACTACAATCGGGAGCAGCTTCATCCGGCCGATCAGTTCGAGCGCTTCCACGAGCTTTCCCGCGACAAGGGATGGGGCGCGGAGGAAATCGGCGCGCGGTTCGGCGTGTCGCCCGAGATCGTCAAGCGGCGGCTGCGGCTCGGCGCGGTCAGCCCGAAGCTGATGGACGTCTATCGGCAGGACGGGTTGACGCTCGACCAGTTGGCGGCGTTCGTCATCACCGACGACCATGCCCGTCAGGAGCAGGTTTTCGATAACCTGTCGTGGAACAAGGAGCCGTGGATCATCCGGCGCGACCTCACCGCGAGCAACGTGCCCGCGAGCGACCGGCGGGCCGTGTTCATCGGCGCCGATGCCTACGCCGAGGCCGGGGGCAATGTCATTCGCGACCTGTTCACCGAGGATGACGGCGGTTTCTTCGAGGATGCGGGCTTGCTCGACACGCTTGCCGTGGAGCGGTTGCGCGAGATCGCCGGGGAGATATTGGCCGAGGGCTGGAAATGGGCCGAGGCGAGTATCGACTATCCGCACGGTCATGGGATGCGGCGCTACTATCCGCAACCTGTTGGCCTGTCCGACGAGGACGAGGCGCGGCTGTCCGAGGCGGCGGCGGCACACGACGCCCTGATCGAAGGCTATGACTCCTACGAGGACATGCCCGAGGACGTGGCGGTGAAGGCGCAGGCGTTGAGCAACGAGATCGACGCGATCAGCGCCAAGCGCTCGGCCTACGATCCCGCCATCATCGAGCGTGGCGGCGTGTTCGTCTCCCTCGGCTCCAATGGCGAGGTGAAGATCGAGCGCGGCTATGTCCGCGCCGAGGACGAGCCGCAGCCCGAGGTTGCCACCGAGGACGAGGGCGATGACATCGCGGAGGACGGCGAAGCCGTGGAGGACGACGAGGACGCCGACGAGGAAGAAGAGGTGGACGAGGCCGACGCGGGCAAGCCCATTTCGGACAGCCTCGTTCGTGACCTCACGGCCCACCGGACGCTCGGCCTCCGTCTCGCGTTGGGCGCGCAGCCCGACATGGCGATGGTGGCCCTCACCCACGCGCTGGTGCTGGACCTGTTCTATCATGGGTTCGGCAAGTCCTGCCTCGCCATCACCGCCAAGAGCGAAGACATCGCCAGCCATGCCGAGGGCATCGCGGACAGCGGCGCGGGCGAAGCGCTCGCGGCGCGGCACGATCAATGGGGCGCGCAGCTTCCCGACGATACGGCGGACCTGTGGCCGTTTCTCGCGGCGCTGGACGGCGACAGCCGCACCGAGCTTCTGGCGCATTGCGTGTCGCTCACCGTCAATGCGGTGAAGGTGCCTTGGGAGCGTTCCACCGCCCGCATCGAGGCGGCGGACGGACTGGCCAAGGCCGTTGACCTCGACATGACCGCGACGTGGACCGCGACCGCCCGCAGCTATTTCGGGCGCGTCACCAAGGCCCATATCGGGCAGGCCGTCAGCGAGGCCGTTTCGGTCGAGGCAGCCGAGCGCATCCTGCCGATGAAGAAGGCGGACATGGCCGACGCGGCGGAGCAGCTTGTCGCCGGGACGGGCTGGCTTCCCGTCCTGTTGCGCGCGCCGGAGGGTGAACCCGAGGCGGTGGAGGCGGAGGATTTCGCAGCGGACGCGCAGCCGTCCGAAGCGGAGGCCCCCGACACCGAAGCGCAGGACGGCGCGGACGCCGTGGCGCAGCCGACCGGGATCGAGGCGGACGCCATCGCGCCGGAACCGGAGGACGAGGGTCAGCCGCATTATGCGGTTGCGGCCGAATAGGTGACGGGCCGGGACCGCGCGAGCGGTTCCGGCCTTTCCCTTCGTGAAGGCCGGATAATTCGCGGCCGCGCTCTTGTCCGGGCGCGGCCGCTCTGGCGTTCAGGAAAAATGCGCTCGCCGGGCGTGGCCCGGCTCGCGATGCGTTGGCGGCTGGCCCCGCTTCCCGCTAATCATCCGGCATGGCGATAGCATCGGACAGCGCGCGAATCGACACGGCCTCACGCACGATCCTGGCTCCGCCGCGCGACATCTTCCGGGCCATGACCGACGCCGAATCGGTGGCGTCCTGGCGGCCGCCAAAGGGGATGCACGCGCGCATCGAGTCGTTCGACGCACGCGCTGGCGGCGGCTATCGCATGGCCTTCATCTATGACGATCCCGCGCCCGGCGTGGTCGGAAAGTCCTCCGAACGGGAGGACCGCTTCGCCGGCCAGTTCGTCGAGCTGCTCCCCTACGAGCGCATCGTGGAAGATGTGGTGTTCGCTTCCGACGATCCTGCCTTCGCCGGAACGATGCGGGTGACGACGACGCTGACGCCCGTTGCCGATGGCACCCGCGTCACCATCCTCTGCGCGAACGTGCCGCCGGGTATCAGCGCCGACGACCACCAGGCCGGAATGGCATCGACGCTGCGCAACCTCGCCGCCTTCATCGAATAGCGCTGGCCGAATGGGCCAGTCCGACGGTGGCTGATCGGATGCTCCAGACGCGCTTGGGCTTCGATCCGGCGAGCGCGACCGCGCCGTTCGTCGCCACGCTGGTCGATGTCACCGGGATCGTCATTTATTACTGCGTCGTCCTGCTCATTCTCCAAAGCACGCTTCTCTGATGTGATCGGTTCGCCTTGGCGCGACATGAGGTGGCGTCAGGGATGCCGCAACGTCGTCTTCCCCGCATCTGCTCTCGGCACGCCGCCACACGGCCTCTGAAAAGGCTTGTCTGGCCGAGGTCCGCCTGCCTCCCCGCAACGGCGTCGCACGGCTTTTTTCCGCCGCCGGCCCTGCCGGCTTTGCATCGCGAAGCAAAAAAGCCGTCCGCCACCGCCAGCCACTTCGTTCCGCCCTTCGGGTGCAGGTCAGTCGTCCCCCGTCCGGTCGACAGCCATCGAGGCCGCAATGGCGTGGTCCCGAGGCAAGAAAGGACTGACGATATGATCCGCGGCATCTTCACCACCACCAATCGCGGCTACACCGGCGAAATCCGCTTCTTCGGCACGCGCGAGCAGGTCGAGCTTCGCCCGATCGACGGCAAGGACAATGACAAGGCTCCCGACTTCCGCATCGTGGCGGCCGACGACGAGCGCATCGAGTTCGGCGCCGCCTGGAAGAAGACCAGCAAGGAGCAGCGCGATTACGTCTCGTTCAAGCTGACCCTTCCCGGCGGCACGCCGGTCTATCTCCGGCTGTTCGAGAACGAGACCACTGGCGACTACGAGCTGGTGTCCGACTGATCCCACCGGCGCCCCGCCACACGGCGGGGCGCACCTTCTCCAGCCTCCGAAAAAGCGACCGGGGGCCATGCGTGATCGTATAGCCCGGCCGGCTTCCGGCGGATGGCGCTGAGAACCTCGCAGTCGACGGCTGCCGCCGTTCATTCCTCGGCGCGACGTTGCGCGCTCGCGCCCCCGAACGCCGCGAGCCGCAGGCCCGTCATGCGTCGCCGGGGCGGCGCGGTTGCTTGGGGCTCTGCCCCCAGCGCCCTTCGGAGCGGCTTCCGCCCAGCTTCCTCCACGCTTCGCGTTCCGTGCAGCCGGTTCCCCGCGAAGCCGCCCACTCCGGTTGCACCCCCGGTCTCGCCGACGGGCAGGGTTTCAGCGCGGCGCTCCGCTGCGCGGAAACCCAAGCCCACGGAAGGAAAGACCATGAGCATCCACCACCTCGCCACCCGGTTCGGCCGCAACGCCCATCAGATCAGCGGGCGCGAGCCGCTCGACAACGAGGCGCTCTATCGCCACGTCCCATCCATCTTCGCCAACGAGGCGCACGACAGCCGTTCGGAGCGCTATGTCTATGTCCCGACCATCGACATCGTGGAGGGGCTGCGCCGAGAGGGATGGTTCCCGTTCTTCGCCGTCCAGTCGGTCCCGCGTGACGGCAGCCGCCACGGCCACGCCAAGCATATGCTGCGGCTGCGCCGGGACGGAGGCATCGGCAAGCCCGAGGCCGCCGAGGTCATCATCGTCAACAGCCATGACGGGACTAGCGCCTATCAGATGTTCGCCGGGATGCTGCGGTTTGTCTGCACCAACAGCATGATCGCGGGCGAGCGGTTCGAGGAAGTCCGCGTGCCGCATAAGGGCAATATCCAGCACGACATCATCGAAGGCGTTTACACCGTGGCGGAGGACTTCCCCCGGCTGATCGACGCCAGCGAGACGATGAAGGAGGTTCGGCTTTCCGAAGATGAGCAGCGCTTGCTTGGCGAGGTCAGCCTTGTCGCCCGCTATGGCGATGATGAAAGCCCGCTTACCCCCGAGCAGATCATCGAGCCGCGCCGTCACGAGGATCGGGACAGCAGCCTGTGGACCACCTTCAACGTGATACAGGAGAACATCATTCGGGGCGGGCTGCATGGCAGCAAGCGCAATGCCGAAGGCCATATCCGTCGCAGCCGTTCGCGACCGATCAACGGCATCGACCAGAATGTGACGCTCAACCGCGCGCTCTGGACGCTGGCCGAAGGGATGCAACGCCTCAAGACAGGTTGACGCCCATTGCCGCAGGGCTGGACCGTCCGGCCCTGCGGCTTCGCTTCCTGTCGCCGGCATAACGCCGCCGACTCGGATGCCCGTATCGGCAGCGGCCGCGCGGCCCGATGGTCCGCGCGGCCGCTGGAAAAGGCGCGCTCGCCGGACGTTCGCTCGGCTCGCGTTTGTCGGTTCCCCTTATACCAAGGCGACTATAATAGTCGTTTTCATGGCGCATAGGCCCGGCCTCGTGAACGTGATCGCGTATGATCACTTCCCGCCAGGTGCGGGCCGCTCGCGCGCTTCTCAATTGGACCCAGGAGATGCTTGCCGACGAGGCCCTTGTTGCGTTGACTGCGCTCAAACGTCTCGAATCCGAGAATAACCTGCCCGTGCGCGAAGATACCCGCCATCAGGTGGTCAAGGCGCTGGAGGACGCAGGCATCGTCTTCCTTGATTCGGAACGCGGCGAAGGCGTCATGCTGGTGCGCGGCGCGGCAGAGAAATCGAGGAAGTAATGGGCGTCGATGTTCGCTTTACTATGCTCTCAGCATCGTGCCGCCATAGCGAAGACAGTGTAATTGCTTCGGTCCATTATGGTGTATAGCCTGCCAATCTGCGGGCGCAGGGAGCAATTGCTGAAAGCGAAGCGAGGCAATGGCCATAACTGCTTTCGAGGACAGCGCGCCTGATGCGCCGCACGTCACCGAGTATGACGAACGCCATCACCGCACCTACTGGCGACTGTTAGACGCGGCAGCGGAAAAAGCCGATTGGCGCGAGGCCGTGCGGATCATTTTCGGGATTGACCCGGAGAGGGAACCCGAACGCGCCCAGTTGGTCTACGACTCCCATCTTGCGCGCGCGAGATGGATGTCTGAGACCGGATATCGCCATTATCTACGTCCATCTGGCTCATAACGACCATTCTGTCAGCATCGCAAAAGCGCAGAAATCAGGCCAAATCGCTGACTTGAATCGGCTATGCGCCCACCCATTCGGCAGGGCTTCTCCATGCCCCCGCGACTGAGAAAATCTTCCAACGCGCTCCGCAGAGGGCCATGCTTGGGAGGGTCTCGATGCCGCCTGAGAAGGACTGGCGCGCGCCCCCGGACGAGGCCGGGGACGACGCGCTGCAATATTCGGATATCGCCATCGGCTATCTCAGCCGCAACGTGCGCTATCGCTCCGACTACCGCCGTGCGCTCGGCCGCGTGAAACGCGGCACGATCTCCGCCGACAATGCGACCGCCAACCTCGTGCAGCGCTGGGGCATCAGCTACCACGCCGCCCCCGGCTCGGCCTTCGACCGCAAGCTGGCGGTCGCGCGCCCAGACCTGTCGCCGGCCAGCATCGTCCTCGCGCCCGCGCTTGCCGGAATCGGCGCGCAACCTCTCGACATGCGAGCGCTCGGCGACGTTCGCGCGCGGATCAGGATGGGCGACTTCCTTCATATCATCCTCGCCGATCCCGATGGCGACGAGCATCTTTGCATGTGCGGTCCGTGTCACGGACCGATGGCCGTGATGCTGCCGATCGGACCTAACCCCTTCGCACGCCTCGCGTCGGTCGAGCGCCTGTGCCGCCGCCTCAACGGCATGGCGGCCGGCCCGCCAGCGTGGCGCCCGCCGCCCTTCCGGCGCCTGCACCTCGTCACCTTGCTGCAAGTGCTCGACGGCCACCAGGCAGGCGCCACTCAACGCGAGCTGGCCGCCTCGCTGATCCATCGCAGGGTCCGCCGCTACAGCGCCGCCGAATGGGTTGAAAGCAAGGAGCGCAAGCGCGTCCGCCGCTGGCTGGCCGAAGCCGTCGAGCTGCGGGACGGCGGCTATCTCCGCCTGCTGCGCGGCGGCTGACAGGGGACATTGCCGCTCCCCTCGGCGCTGTCCCTTCTCCGCGCCGGGGTCATTTCGCCAGGATCACCTCCTGTCCGCCGGACCCCTTTTTCGGGGCCGGCCATCATCAGGAGGATCATCATGGCCGAGCCTGTCGCCGCCACAACGCCACGCTATCTCAAGACGCCCGACGCGGCGATCCATCTCGGTCTCTCGGCCCGCACGCTGGAGAAGCACCGCTGCTACGGCACCGGCCCGGTGTTCCGCAGGCTCGGCGGCCGGATCGTCTATGCGATCGACGACCTCGACTCCTGGGCCGCGCTCGGCACCCGCCGCTCGACCTCCGATCCGGGCAACGGCGTCGTCTATCCCGCCAAGCGCCTCCCCACCGATTGCGTGCGCCGCTGAGCGCCGATGCCCACTGCACGCTCCCTCTCCGGCCGGTCCAGCGCCGAGCGCACGCAGCTTGAGCTGTTCCGCTCGGTCCCCGGCGACCTTGCGGCCCGCGACGCGCAGGACTTGATGGCCTGGCCGTTCTTCAGCCTCGCCAAATCCCGCCGCACCGCGCCCATCGACTTCCGCATGGGCGCGACGTGGATCTCGGTCGAGGCCGTGCCCGAGCATGGCATGGCGACTATTTGGGACGCCGACGTGCTGATATGGGCGGCGAGCCAGCTCATCGAGGCGCGCGACGCCGGACGGCCGACCTCGCGCCTTATGGTGACGACGCCGCACGAGATACTGGCGTTCACCCGGCGCGGCACCGGCAAGGCGAGCTACGAGCGGCTGAAGGCCGCGCTCGACCGCCTGCAATCCACCACCGTCGCCACCTCGATCCGGCAGCAGCACCAGCGCCGCCGCCATCGTTTCTCGTGGATCAACGAATGGCGCGAGCTGGCGGACGGCAACGGCCGTGCGCTCGGGATCGAGCTGATCCTGCCCGATTGGTTCTATGCCGGCGTGCTCGACCGCGCGCTCGTGCTGACCATCGACCGCGCCTATTTCGACCTGACGGGCGGCCTCGAACGCTGGCTCTACCGCATCGTGCGCAAGCATGGCGGACGGCAGAGCGGCGGCTGGAGCTTCGACGTTCCGCACCTTTACCTCAAATCCGGCGTGCTCTCGCCGCTGCGCCGGTTCGCGTTCGAGCTGCGCGCCATCGTCGCGCGCCAGCCGCTCCCCGGCTACGTCCTCACGCTCGAACATGCGCTCGGCCGCGACCGGCTGAACTTCGCTCCCGTCCCCGTCGATCCGTTCGACGCCGCCATGCGCCGCGTCGGCCTCAAGCCTGTGGAGAACTGGCCATGAGGTTCGGACTATCGGGAACAGCCGGATTCGGACGATCAAGAACGCCGGACACGGACTTTCGAGAACGCGCGGGCCTCGCAAACCCGCAGAAATCCTCGCGGAATCGCACCACTTCTAACGGTGCTAATAGAAAAGAATCCTTCGGATTCTTGCTAACGGCGCGCGCGGCTGTGGACAGCGCGGCCTTGCTCGCCGGCTCGACGCTCGCGCAGCGGCCAGGTCGCCGCCCTCGCACCGCCCCCGTCGCGAGCCTCATCCCCGGAGACCTCCCATGATCGACGATCAGCCCCCCGCCGTGCGCGGCGGCGGCGCGTTCAGCGCGCTCGCCCGCGACGGCCTCACCCATGTCGAGCTGACCTGGATCGAGAAGAAGCTGGAGCACTGGATACGCTTCGGCCGCGTCGCCCAGGACCGCATCCTGACCCGCCGAACCCGCGTGGTCGGCTTCCGACCGGGCGCCGTCTTCGCCTTCGTCCGCTGGGCGTCGAACGACTTCGGCACGATCGTCTCGCGCATCGACGTGGTGCGCGCGGTCGCGGCCAACGAAGCCTACACGACGTTGCCGTTCGTGCGGCCGGGCGGGGACATCCTGCTCAAGATCGAAGGCTGGCCCAAGGTCCAACAAGTGCTCGCGGCGATCGACGCGGTGGAGGCGGCCGGCGTCGATCCCTGCGACGCGGCGGCCGACCATTGGCGCCACGTCCACAACCGCATCGCCGTCGGCCAGCCGTCGCGCCTCTACACGATCGAGCGCCATCACGCCTGGCTCAAGCGCCGGGAGATCGAGGGATGACACGCCGCCGCTACGTCATGGCGACGGCCATCGCCGCATCCGCCTTCGCCGCGGCGTTCGTCGCTATCGCCGTCGCCAATCCGCTCCCGCGCGCCATCTGGAACGCCAGCGCCAGCGCGCCCATCGGCCTCTACCGCATCCATCCCGACCGCGATCCCGCCATCGGCGCGCTGGTCGCCGTCGCGCCGCCCGAACGGCTGGCGCATTGGCTTTCGACGCGCGGCTATCTGCCCGAGGGTGTGCCGCTCTTGAAGCATGTCGCGGCTAAAGCCGGGCAGCGGACATGCCGGATCGGCGATGCGGTGAGCGTCGATGGCCGGCGCGTCGCCATCGCCCGCGCGCGTGATGGCCAGGGCCGTCCGCTTCCGGTCTGGCAGGGGTGCCGCACGCTGCGATCGGGCGAGCTGCTGCTGCTCAATCCCGCCCATCCCGACAGTCTGGACGGCCGCTACTTCGGCCCGCTGCCGGCTTCCGCCGTCATCGGACGCGCGACGCCGCTCTATCTGCGCGCGCCGTCCCCATCGCCTTCCACCCCCGAAGCCAAGGAGATCGGCCATGCAAACCAATATCTTTGAATCCACCGCCGACGGCTATGCCGGCCGCGTCCGACTATTCGGTATCAACGAGGCGATCGTGCTTGTCGCGCTCGATCCGAGCGACGCCGAAAATGCGCCCGACTACCGCGTCCACCTCGACGACGAGGATGGCCCCGAGGTCGGCGGCGCGTGGAAACGGGTCGGCGAACGTGCCGGCGACTATATCGCGTTGGAGATCGACAGCCCGCTGTTCCCGGCGGCGTTCCGGCCGGTGCTGTTCCGTGCCGATGATGATGGACGGACGTTCAGGCTGTCGTGGAAACGCCCCCGGCCCCGCGACGATCGGAGCTGATCAGTGCCTTCCCCGATCATCCCTCTGTTCGCGGAAAGACCGCCTCATCCCTCCGTCCCGCTCGGTCGCAGGCCGGCCGGCGCGCGCAGCGAAGGTCAAGGGCGGCCCTCGGCCGGCGCTTCGCGCGCACCCTTTACCGGAGCGAGCACGCTGGCAGGCTGGCGGCGGAGCCGGGGCGTGTCGGCCGCCTTGCTCGCGGTCCTGCTGCTGCTCGCACCGAGCGCTGCGCCCGTCGCCGCGCGGGCGCAGGACGCGCCCGCCGAGAGAGCGGCCGCGCGCCATCCCTATGCCGCCCATGTCGCCGACGCAGCCGGGCGCTTCGGAATCCCCGAACGCTGGATATGGGCGGTCATGCGCGTCGAGAGCAACGGCGATGTCCGCGCCGTTTCGTCGGCCGGAGCGATGGGCCTGATGCAGATCATGCCCGCGACATGGGCCAGCCTGCGCGCACGCTATGGGCTTGGGGCTGACCCCTACGACGTGCGCGACAACATCATGGCGGGCGCGGCCTATCTGCGCGCGATGCACGACCGCTACGGCAACGCGACGGCGATGCTGGCAGCCTATAACGCGGGGCCGGGCCGCTACGACGAATATCTGTCGCGCGGTCGTCCGCTGCCCGTCGAGACCCGCGCCTATCTCGCAAAGCTGGCGTCGATCACCGGTGGTTCGGACGACACTCGGCTTGCCGCCGCGCCGCTGCCCGATCCCTTCGCTTGGCGCCGCGCTGCGCTGTTCGCGGTGCGGCCGGGCGCGGTTTCGCCTGCGCCGCGATCCGCCGATCGCACGGTATCCCAGGTGCCGCCGGAAGGGCCGGCCGACGACCGCGCCGGGCTTGTCATGGCCGATGCCGCGTCTCCCTCCAACGGCCTGTTCGTCCCGCTTTCCGGGCGGCCTCCGCCGTGAGCGGCTTTCGCGCGCTCTGGCGGGTTTCGGCGCAGGCTTTCGCAGCGCCGGAAGGGAGCAGGGCTGTCTTTCTGAAGGGGGAAGGTCGAGGGCAAGATAAAGGGCGGCAATGTGCGGAGCACCTGCGCCTCGGTTGTGGCCTTGATTCTCAAGGCTTTCGGGCATTGCTGCGCAATGTGTGCGGAAATCCCGCACTGTGCGGCGCTGGCTGGAAACCAGCAGCGCGCAGGGTTTGCCGCACATTGCGGCCTGTCCCGGCATGAGCCGCGACGACGATTTCCGCCTCCGGCCAGGCCGTATCCGCTCGCGCGGTAGCCAGCGGGCGCTGCCGATCATCGTCCAAGCGCTCGCCGCCGCGCAGCGGGCCGGCGGCCATGTCTCGCGCCGCGGCCAGATCGTCGCGCCGGGCCGCTCGACCTTCGGTCGGGGCCGCGTGGCGAGCGTCCGCGCGACCCATCGGCTCGGCCACCGATCGCGCCAGGTCATCGTCAAGGCGCGCGTGGTCCGGCATGGCGGCCGCGCCTCGCTCGCGGCTCATCTCAACTACCTGCAACGCGATGGCGTCACCCGCGACGGCGAGCGGGGCGTGCTGTTCGGCGCCGACGCAGACGGCCTCGACCGCAACGAGTTCGCCGCCCGCTGCGAGGACGACCGGCATCATTTCCGGTTCATCGTCTCGCCCGAGGATGCCGAGCAGATGCGCGACCTCAAGGGTTTCACCCGCGAGCTGATGACCCGCATGGAAAAGGATCTCGGCACCCGCCTGGACTGGCGGGCCGTCGAGCACTGGAACACCGACAATCCCCACATCCACATCATAGTGCGGGGCGTCGGCGAGGACGGGCAGAACCTCATCATCTCGCGCGACTATATCCGCGAAGGGATGCGGGCGCAGGCGCGCGAGATCGTCACCCAAGAACTCGGCCCGCGCACCGACCTTGAAATCCGGCAATCGCTGGAGCGGCAGATCGAAGCCGAGCGCTGGACCGAGATCGACCGCGACCTGTCGCGGACCATGCAGCGCAACGGCCTGATCGACATGGCGCCCGAGCCCAGCGTCCGGCCGGACGGCGACCATGTGCTGAGGATGGGACGGCTGCGCAAGCTGGAGCGGCTCGGCCTCGCCAGCGAGATCGCGCCCGGCCAGTGGACGTTGGCCGGCGATGCCCAGGCGGCGCTGCGCGAACTCGGCGAGCGCGACGACATCATCAAGCGAATGCACAAGGCGATGAGCGACCGCGGCATCGACCGGGGCGCCGGCAGCTATGTCCTCGACGCCGATCCCGCTCAGCCCGTTATCGGCCGGCTGGTCGATCGCGGCCTGCATGACGAGCTGACCGGCAAAGCCTATGCGATCGTGGACGGGATCGACGGCCGCACCCACCATGTCCAGCTTCCCGACATCGAGGCGACCGGCGATTGCCGGCCCGGCGCGATCGTCGAGCTGCGCCGCTTCGAGGACCGGAAAGGCCGGCAGCGGGTGGCGCTGGCCGTGCGCTCCGACATGGACCTTGAGGCGCAGGTCCGCGCGCCGGGTGCGACCTGGCTCGACCGGCGCAACCTGTCAGGCGACGGCCATGATCTCGGCGGCGGGTTCGGGACCGAAGTGCGCGCCGCGATGGAGGCCCGCGCCGAGCATCTCGCCGACGAGGGGCTCGCGCGGCGGCAGGGACAGCGGATCATCTTCGCGCGCAACCTGCTCGACACGCTCCGCCGCCGCGAGCTGGACGCGGCCGCCAAGGACTTGTCGGCCGAGATCGGCCAGCCGCACGCGCCGTCCAAGGCCGGGGAGTATGTCGCGGGCACGGTGCGCCAGCGGATCACGCTCGCCTCGGGGCGCTTCGCCATGATCGACAATGGCCTGAGCTTCCAGCTCGTGCCCTGGTCGCCCTCGCTCGACCGCCAGATCGGCAAGCACATCTCCGGCGTCATGCGTACGGGCGGCGGGGTAGATTGGTCGTTCGGGCGCGGCCGAGGGCTGGGCCTTTAGCGGAAGGGTTTGGGGCCGAGAGCGAGCTGAAGCAAAAGAAGGAGTCGCTCAGACGAGAAGAACGCGAAGGTCCGGAACCACCGGCGCAATCACTTGAGTGAAATCCCGGTCGGAGGTGACGACGACATAGTTTCGTTCAAGCGCTTGTGCCGCAATCCAGAGATCATTCTCATCGATCTGCAGAAGCTGGCCGCTCACACGATCGGTCCAGGCCTCGACCCAGCGTGGAATACGGCGCCTGATGTCGATCCGCGCCAGCGCGACGCTCGATTTAACGGTCGCGAAGGCATCTGCCGTGTGCCGTGTGACTTCGGCCAACGGGTGTGCCTCGGTGCTGACGAGGCACGCTTCAATGTGCGTGAGCGGCTGGCTTGCGGCGCGCGCGAGCGCTAACCCGAACCTGAGCTCGCCGACCGTTACTACCGATACGAGCTGCGCGGCTTGCGCCGGTAAGTCGGCGACTGCCTGGCGGACGGCGATATGATTGGGCCTCCGCGCGTCATAGAGCACGGACACAAGGTTCGTATCGAGCAGATAGGTGTCCATCCGCTACTGGACGTAGCGCCTGAGCCGCTCAACCTCGTGCTCCGGTGCCGGCGTGAAGACGTCGAGCGCCCAGGCGCCAGTGTTTTCGCGTAGCAGCGGGCCGACATATTCGTGCAGCGGGAGGTAGGCGGTAAAGTCCTCTGGGAACCAGCCCTTGAAGGTATGTGCGACACGCCGTTCAGCTTCATGTCCACGAAACGCTTCGAGCAATCGTCGCTCCAGACGAGGAGGCAGATCGAAGGCCTTCAAGAGCTGCGCGTCGATATCGATCAGCAACCCTTCCAACCGCTCGTCGATCTCGGGCGTGCGTAGCGCATGGGCTGCGGCGGCGCCAAGCGCGTCGCGGTAGCGCCACACTGCGGCGACCACGTCACCAAGCGCGCCCCGCTTTGGCAACGGCAGCTGCTTCATAACAACATTGGTGAGATGCTGGTTCGAGGCCCGCTCGAGGACGAAGGCGCTCGCCAGCGGGCTGTTGATCAGCGCTTCGATCGCTTCCACTGGCAGGTCTGATGTGGTCGGCCAGATGCCAAAGAACGCCTGCGACGGCACGAGCCCGCTCGCGTCTAGCGCGCCATCCAGCCGCCAGGGGCCACGCGACCGGCGCGCCACGTTGACCAGTATTTTGGGTTTGTCCCAGGCGCGCGTGAGTGGACCGAACCGATATGCGGATTCCTCGCGCATATCGACGAAGCCGGTCGTGGTGATACTAAATTGAAGAAGCGAGTCCGCGGGCTTGAAAATTCCTCTGGCAAAGCCCTCCCGAGGAACTGCGCTCCAGCCGGCAGACTGGCTGATCCACTGAAGGCCGCGATGAACTTCGGCTTGACCACCAAGCACGGGATAGTCCGCCAGATATTCCCAGACCTCGTCGAGCGCACCAATCCAAAGGTCCCCCGAACATACCAGCTTGGTGCGGCGGCGCTCGGTGGTGACCTTACCCGTCATGAGAAAATCCGGACGGCCTCGGTCGGTGACTTCGACGGAGCGCAACTGGCTCGGAAGATTCTTCGCATCAGCGTCGCGCTGGCCGGTGGCGATGATCACGGCCGCCTCCAGCCCGGCACGCTGAAAGATGCGGTCAGGAAGCGATGTCAGCTCGATCCGGTCATATGTGTCAGCGAGCAGCTGGCGCAGTTCGCCATATTGCTTCTGGCGGAGAAAGCCTTGCGGCAAAACGAAACCCAGCGCTTGGGGCTTGGCTTCGATGAGCGTCCGCAGCACCGCCATCGGCTTCGAGAACGACTTTGCCGCCATCTCGGGATAGCGCTGGCGCTCTTCGCTGTCGAAGTCCTCCCAGGGTGGGTTGCACAGGACGATGCGCTTGCCAGCGGCATCTGCTCGAAGCGCGTCTTTCTCGAACAAGTCCTTGGATGCGATTTTCCAGCCATTTGCGTTGGGGTAATCAGCAAGGATCAGCGATAGCGTCGCGACTTCACAGGCGAAGCTGTCGAGTTCCGCACCGCTGATCCGCTTGACGAGAAAAGCGTGCCGCTCCTCGCCGGTGAGCGTATCGGGAAGCTGATCGCGCAGGTGCCGCAGTGCCGCGACGAGGAACATACCCGCGCCAGCGAACGGCTCGTAGATCGTTATGTCCTCAAGATCGAAGCGGCCGAGATCGAGTTGGCCAACGACATATTCAGCCACTTGTCTGGGGGTAGAGTGCGTGCCGAAGCGTTTGCGCGTGTCAGCCGTCACCAGCGTGTTTTCGTAAGCGAATGCCAAACTGTCCGACGAAATGTTCCGGAAGGTGATGGCGCCGCGAAGCGTCGTCCATGCAGTCTCCACGGCCGACGACGGAAGGGCATCGACCGCGGGCCGCAGCATATGATCGAGATGATAATAGGTCTCGATGCCGGCGAGCACATCGCGCACCGGCGCATGGGTCCATGATGTCGCGTCAGGATGCTGGCGATCGATCAGGATTTTGGCGGCAAGGAGCCTGAAGGTGGTGCGGAAAACCGCTTCTTCGCGTTGCGGATCGTCGATCCCGGACAGCAGTTGGGCAATGACTTCGCCGAGCAGCCGATCGAGCTTCACTTCGATCTCATGTTCGATCGCCGGCATCAGTCCCAGATCGACGAAGTCGAGCTGATAGGCCGTCTGGGTCTGGGCCAGCGACTTGGCGCGGTGAACCGCGTGTGGGTTCCAATTGTCGGCATTGCGCTCGAACAGCGCGTCCAGCTGGTCGAGCGGAACCCGTTCGCTCAGACGTGGCTTGCCTTCCGCGCCGACCCGCCAGACCCCGACATCTTCAGGGCTGATCGAGAACAAGATCGGCGCACCGAGCGCCCGGCGGCGTAGCACGGCGTCCGCATCGTGCGTGCCGGTAATCACGCCAAAGGCGGCCGAGCGATAGGATTCGGGAACTTGTGTGAACGCGGCAAGTGCGACGCACTGTTCCTCGCCCGCCTCCGACAGCACATCGGCGAAGCTATAGTCGTGGATGAGCGATTCCGGTCGATAGCCGATCGCACGCAGTCCCGCTTCGATTCTGGCGAGCGCGGTCACGCCGCGTCACCTTCGGCAGTGCGCAGCATGATGCCGCCCTCTGCGTCAGCCGGCGCTTCGCTTCGGCGCAATCCCACCGCCGGAAAGAGAGGGAGTTGCGCGATCGGCTCGGAGACGCCGAAGCCCTGCGACAGCGCCTCAAGATGGGCGTTGAGCCGAAGCAGGATTGCATCCTGGTCGGCCGGCAACGGATCGCTACCACCGAGCAGCGCACAGCTATCGAGTCCAAAGATAACGAGCCGGTGGTTCCACAGGCCCGGAAAGGACCGGCCGTTCAATAGCTCGCGTGCGCGAAGCAGCAGGTCGCGATGGACTTGGAGTTCGACATGGAACCGGCTGCGCATAACGACGGCGAGCCGGAGCAACAGCACTGTCTGCCAGCCGAATTGAGCCTGCTGACCCTGGCGTGATGCCGGGACGTCCGGATGAATGAGCCTGCGCCGCACGGTCCATTCGCGCAGCTGATCAGCCGAAAGCCCGGTCAGCTTCAGGACATCCCGCGATCCGATTAGACGCACCATTTTTCTCCGGTTCGGGTATGATGCCCGAACTTGGATCGGGTATCATACCCATTCTGGTTGGTAAAGCACCTTGTTCTCGATCTGTCCGCTCTGATAGCGCGCGACATACGGGACCGTTCAATCGATCACCGTCGAAAACATAGCAGACTAAACTACGCTACTCCCTGTATTTCTACGCTAGACTTCCCTCAACAATAACAGTGACTTGATTTGATGTCCGGTACGCATCGACCTCGGTGCCATGTCGGCAACCAAAATCCTTTGGGGTCAGGTCTTCACGGTCTTCCTGATCGTGCTCGCAGCCATTTGGGCCGCGACGCAATGGACGGCCGCAGCGCTCGCCTATCAGCCCCAGCTTGGGGCGCCCTGGTTCATGCTCGGCGACTGGCCGATCTATCCGCCGCCGGCCTTCTTCTGGTGGTGGTTTTCGTTTGACGCCTACGCGCCGGAGATATTCCAGACCGGCGCGTTCATCGCTGTGTCGGGCGGGTTCGCCGCGATCGTCGTCGCCATCGGCATGTCGGTCTGGCGTGCGCGCGAGCTGAAGAACGCCGAGACCTATGGCTCGGCGCGCTGGGCGACGCGCGGGGAGATCGCCGCCGCTGGGCTGCTGGGCGACAGCGGCGTCATGCTCGGTCGGCTCGGGCGCGACTACCTGCGCCACGACGGCCCCGAGCATGTGCTGTGCTTCGCGCCGACCCGGAGCGGCAAGGGCGTCGGCCTGGTCGTGCCGACGCTGCTCACCTGGCCGGGCTCGGCGATCGTGCATGACATCAAGGGCGAGAATTGGCAGCTCACCGCCGGCTTTCGCGCCCGGCACGCGCGGGTGCTGCTGTTCGATCCGACCAACGGCGCGTCGGCCGCCTACAACCCCCTGCTCGAAATCCGCAAGGGCGCCTGGGAAGTGCGCGACGTGCAGAACGTCGCCGACGTGCTGGTGGACCCGGAAGGTTCGCTGGAGAAGCGCAACCACTGGGAGAAGACCTCCCATGCCCTACTGGTCGGCACGATCCTCCATGTCCTCTACGCCGAGGCCGACAAGACGCTGGCGGGCGTCGCCGCCTTCCTGTCCGATCCCCGCCGCCCGATCGAGAGCACGCTATGGGCGATGATGACGACGCCGCATTTGGGGGAGGCCGGCGTCCATCCCGTCGTCGCCTCGGCCGCGCGCGAGCTGCTCAACAAATCGGCCAACGAGCGATCGGGCGTGCTCTCGACCGCCATGTCGTTCCTCGGCCTCTATCGCGATCCCGTCGTCGCGCAGGTCACGCGCACCTGCGAATGGCGCATCAAGGATCTGGTCGAGGGCGAGCTGCCGGTCACGCTCTACCTCGTCGTGCCGCCCAGCGACATCTCACGCACCAAGCCGCTCATTCGCCTCATCCTCAACCAGATCGGGCGCCGGCTCACTGAGGACCTGAAGGCGCGGCAATCGCGCCACCGGCTGCTGTTGATGCTCGACGAGTTTCCGGCGCTCGGCCGACTCGACTTCTTCGAGAGCGCGCTGGCGTTCATGGCCGGCTACGGCATCCAGAGCTTCCTCATCGCCCAGAGCCTCAACCAGATCGAGAAGGCTTACGGGCCGAACAACGCGATCCTCGACAATTGCCATGTGCGCGTGAGCTTCGCCACCAACGACGAGCGCACCGCCAAGCGCATCTCGGACGCGCTCGGCACCGCGACCGAGATGCGGGCGATGAAGAACTACGCCGGCCACCGGCTTTCGCCCTGGCTCGGGCATTTGATGGTGTCGCGCTCTGAGACCGCCCGCCAACTCCTCACCCCCGGCGAGATCATGCAGCTACCGCCCGACGACGAGATCGTCATGGTCGCGGGCATCCCGCCGATCCGGGCAAAGAAGGCCCGCTACTTCAAGGACCGGCGGTTCACGCAGCGGGTGATGTCGCCGCCTGACATGAATGTCGGAGGCGGCCCGCCGCGCCCCGACGACTGGAGCGGCCTGGCGCCGATCGAGGCGCCGCCGATGCCCGAGCCGATCGAGCATGAATCGCCCAAGAAGCCGATGAAGAAAAAGGCCGCCAAGAAGGCGGGTGCTGAGGACGATGCCGCGAACGGGGACCTGCGCCGCGAGCCGGCGCTGGAGCCCCACATCGACATCGCGCCGACGCCCCGGCCCGCGCCCGCCAACGAGTTCGAGCTGGACGAGCCGGACCCCGATAGCGATGCGGCGCGGCAGGCGACGGTGCGCCGCCAGATGCAGCGCGTGGCCCGGCAGGCGTCGCTCGATCCCGAGGACGGCATCGAGCTATGAGCACCAAGACGCCGCTGTCGGTCTATCTTGACCCCGAGCTGATGCGCGCGCTCGCCGCCTATGCCGACCGCAGGGACAAGTCCCGGTCGCTGATCGCCGAGGCGGCCATCGCATCCTTCCTGTCGCCCGACGCCGACGAGCAGCGCGAGGCCGCCATCGCCAAGCGTCTCGACAAGCTGGACCGCCGCATCACCCGGCTGGAGCGCGACACGGGGATCGGTGTCGAGATGATCGCGCTGTTCGTGCGCTTCTGGCTGTCGAACACTCCGCCGCCGCCCGAGAGCGAGCGGGCCGCGATGCGTCGCCAGGGCGGCGACCGCTACGACGCCTTCATGGATGCGCTCGGCCGCCGACTCGCGAAGGGTTCGAAGGTCAGGCAAGAAATTGGCGAGGACTTTCCGCTCCAAGAAGAATGAGCTGACTACGCCAGTTCTTGTATCTCTACGCCAGACTACGACGACCACATTTACTTATTGAAGCACGGTCTTTTCTGCCTCTCTTGATGTGCCCCTGACGCCGGGCGGCGGCTCGCCCGGCCCTCATCAGGGGCTTTTTTTTGACCGTCCATCCGATCCGTTCCGAGGCGAAGACACGCGGCGCGCGGATGCTGCGCACGGCGCTCGGCCCGTCGATCGCGGCCTGGCTCGACGATGCCGCCGTCATCGAGGTGATGCTGAACCCGGACGGCCGGCTGTGGGTCGATCGGCTCGGCGAAGGCATCAGCGACACCGGCATGAAGCTGGCCGCCGCGGACGGCGAGCGCATCGTTCGCTTGGTCGCGCACCATGTCGGCGTCGAGGTTCATGCCCGGTCCCCGCGCGTCTCGGCCGAGCTGCCCGAAGGAGGGGAGCGGTTCGAGGGGTTGCTGCCCCCCGTCGTCGTCGCGCCCGCCTTCGCGATCCGCAAGCCCGCCGTCGCCGTCTTCACGCTCGATGAATACGCGGCGGCCGGGATCATGTCGCCGGCCGAGGCCGCGGCGCTGCGTGATGGCGTCGCCGCCCGCGCCAACATCCTCGTGGCAGGCGGGACCGGCAGCGGCAAGACCACGCTGGTCAATGCGCTCCTGGCCGAAGTCGCCAAGACCACCGACCGCATCGTCCTGATCGAAGACACGCGCGAGCTTCAGTGCGCCGCGCCGAACCTCGTCGCCATGCGGACCAAGGATGGCGTCGTCACGCTGTCCGATCTCGTGCGGTCCAGCCTGCGGCTGCGCCCCGACCGCATCCCCATCGGCGAGGTGCGCGGCGCCGAGGCGCTCGACCTCCTCAAAGCCTGGGGCACCGGCCACCCCGGCGGCATCGGCACCATCCACGCCGGGACCGCGCTCGGGGCGCTGCGCCGCATGGAGCAGCTCATTCAGGAGGCCGTCGTCACGGTTCCCCGCGCGCTGCTCGCCGAGACCATCGACCTGATCGCCGTGCTGGTTCGCGACGGGCACGGTCGCCGCCTCGCCGAGCTGGCTCGCGTCGAGGGGATCGACGCCGAGACCGGCGATTACCGCCTGACCCCCCTCGCACCCCCCAACCTCGGAGACGCACCATGATCCATGCCCTTCGGCATGGCGCACGCCGCGCCATGCTCGCCGCCACCGCCAGCGTCATCGCGCTCACCATCTCGGCGCCCGCCCACGCGGGCGGGTCGTCGATGCCGTGGGAAGCCCCGCTGCAATCCATCCTCGAAAGCATCGAGGGGCCGGTCGCGAAGATCATCGCGGTCATCATCATCATCGTGACCGGCCTCACCTTGGCCTTCGGCGACACCTCGGGCGGCTTTCGCCGGCTGATCCAGATCGTCTTCGGCCTGTCGATCGCCTTCGCCGCGTCGAGCTTCTTTTTGTCGTTCTTCTCGTTCGGCGGCGGGGCGCTGATCGCATGACGGGCGCGGCCGATCCCGTCGAGCCGATCGCCGGCTTCTATGCGCCGGTCCATCGGGCGCTGACCGAGCCGATCCTGCTCGGCGGCGCCCCGCGCTCGCTCGCCATCGTCAACGGCACGCTCGCCGGCGCGATCGGCCTCGGCCTTCGCCTCTGGATCGCCGGGCTGGCGATTTGGGCAATCGGTCATGCGTTGTCGGTTTGGGCCGCGCGCCGTGATCCGCAGTTCGTGGACGTGGCCCGGCGGCACCTCCGCTATCCGGCGTGGATGCGGCCATGATGGGCCTGCGCGAATACAGGAATCGCGCCGCCCACCTGGCCGACTTCCTGCCCTGGGCCGCGCTGGTCGGCGAGGGCGTCGTTCTCAACAAGGACGGCAGCTTTCAGCGCACGGCGCGTTTCCGTGGCCCCGATCTCGACAGCGCCACACCCGCCGAGCTGGTCGCCACCACCGCGCGGCTCAACAACGCGCTCCGGCGTCTCGGCTCGGGCTGGGCGATCTTTGTCGAGGCGCAGCGCAGTCCCGCGCTCGACTACCCCGATTCCGATTTTCCCGATTCGGT
Source organism: Sphingopyxis indica (assembly GCF_032879645.1). Taxonomy (NCBI): domain Bacteria; kingdom Pseudomonadati; phylum Pseudomonadota; class Alphaproteobacteria; order Sphingomonadales; family Sphingopyxidaceae; genus Sphingopyxis; species Sphingopyxis indica. The sequence goes on along the minus strand of NZ_CP076394.1, from coordinate 4,252,280 downwards.
CTCGGCGCTCGTGGACATGGAGCGCCGCGAACAGTTCCGCGAGGAAGGCGCGCATTTCGAGAGCGCCTATTATCTCACCCTGCTGTGGATGCCGCCGGCCGAGGAAGCGGCGCGCGCGGAAGGGTGGCTCTACGAGGGCCGGTCCACCAGCGGCGTCGATCCGTGGGAACTGCTCAAGGGCTTCGCCGACCGCAGCGACCGCGTTCTCAATCTGGTCGAGGGCTTCGTGCCCGAGGTCCGCTGGCTCGATGACGGCGAGACGCTGACCTACCTGCACAGCACCATCTCAACCCGCCGCCAGCGCGTGCGCGTGCCGGAAACTCCGATGCACCTCGACGCGCTACTCGCCGACGAGCCGCTGACCGGCGGGCTCGAACCGAAGCTCGGCGAGCACCATCTGCGCACGCTCACCATCGTCGGCTTCCCGAGCGTGACCTTCCCCGGCCTGCTCGACGAGCTGAACCGGCTCGCCTTCGAGTATCGCTGGTCCACCCGCGCGCTGATGCTCGACAAGACCGACGCGACCAAGCTGCTGACCAGGATCAGGCGGCAATGGTTCGCCAAGCGCAAATCGGTCGCGGCCATCCTCAAGGAAGTCATGACCAACGAGGCGTCCACGCTGCTCGACAGCGACGCCTCGAACAAGGCCGCCGACGCCGACACCGCCTTGCAAGAGCTGGGCTCCGACTATGCCGGCATGGCCTATGTCACCGCGACGGTGACGGTGTGGGACGGCGATCCCGCCATTGCGGCCGAGAAGCTGCGGCTGGTCGAGAAGGTCATCCAGGGCCGCGACTTCACCGTGATCCCCGAGGGGATGAACGCGATCGAGGCATGGCTGGGGAGCCTGCCCGGCCACACCTACGCCAACGTCCGGCAACCGCCGATCTCCACCATCAATCTCGCCCATCTGATCCCCCTGTCAGCAGTATGGGCGGGGCCGGAACGGGACGAGCACTTCGGACAACCCCCCTTGCTCTATGGCAGGACCGAAGGCTCGACCCCGTTCCGGTTTTCCCTTCACCCCGATGGCAGCGATGTCGGCCACACGCTGATCGTCGGCCCGACCGGCGCGGGCAAGTCGGTGCTGCTCGCGCTAATGGCGATGCAGTTCCGCCGCTACGAGAACGCCCAGGTCTTCGCGTTCGACTTCGGTGGCTCGATCCGCGCCGCCACGCTGGCGGCGGGCGGAGACTGGCAGGATCTCGGGCTGTCCGACGACGGCGACGGCAGCGTCCAGCTACAGCCGCTCGCCCGTATCGACGATCCGGCCGAGCGCGCATGGGCGGCCGAATGGCTGGCGGCGATCCTCGCCAGCGAAGGCGTCCCCGTCGATCCGCAGGCCAAGGAGCATCTGTGGTCGGCGCTCGGCTCCCTTGCCAGTGCGCCCGTGCCGGAACGCACGCTGACCGGGCTCGCGGTTCTGCTCCAGAGCCAGCAGCTCAAGCAGGCGCTCGCCCCCTATTGCCTTGGTGGACCGTGGGGCCGGCTGCTCGATGCCGAGGTCGAACGGCTCGGCGAAGCGTCGGTGCAGGCGTTCGAGACGGAGGGCCTGGTTGGCGGCGGATCAGCCGCCTCCGTCCTGTCCTACCTGTTCCACCGGATCGAAGGCCGGCTGGACGGCTCGCCGACGCTCATCATCATCGACGAGGGCTGGCTGGTTCTCGACACCCCCGACTTCGCAGCCCAGCTCCGCGAATGGCTTAAGACCTTGCGGAAGAAGAACGCCAGCGTCGTTTTCGCCACGCAGAGCCTGGCCGACATCGAAACCTCTAACATCGCGCCGGCCATCATCGAGAGCTGCCCGACGCGCATCTTCCTGCCGAACGAGCGCGCCGCCGAGCCGCAGATCGCCGCCATCTACGAACGGTTCGGCCTCAACGCTCGCCAGATCGAAATCCTCAGCCGGGCCACGCCCAAGCGCGACTATTACTGCCAGTCGCGGCGCGGCAACCGGCTGTTCGAGCTGGGGCTAGGCGAGGTCGCGTTGGCCTTCGCCGCCGCGTCTTCCAAGACCGATCAGCTCCGCATCGCCGAACTGGTCGAGACCCACGGCCGCGAGCGCTTCGCCGCCGAATGGCTGCGCCATCGCGGCCTGGCCTGGGCGGTCGATCTTCTTCCCGAACCCCAACTCGATCCGCTGGCCGGTCGCCGGGAAGATGCCGGCCAGCTCCCCCTTGCCTTGAAGGACACGACCCCATGAAACCCAATATCCTGCGCCGCGCCATGCTGGCCGGCGCCATCGCCACATCGAGCATGATCGGCATCACCGCCGCCACGCCGGCGCACGCTCAGTTCGGCGGGATCGTCTATGACCCGACCAATTATGCGCAGAACGTGCTGACGGCCGCGCGGTCGCTCCAGCAGGTCAACAACCAGATTCAGCAAATCCAGCAGCAGGCGACCAGTCTCGTCAACGAGGCGCGCAACCTGGCTTCGCTGCCGTTCAGCTCGCTCCAGCAGTTGCAGCAGCAGGTGCAGCGCACCCAGCAGCTTCTCGGCGAGGCGCAGCGCATCGCTTATGACGTGCAGAACGTCCAGCAGGTGTTCAACGGCCGCTACAAGGGCGCGGCGCTCACCGGCACCCACGCGCAGATGGTCGCCAACGCCAATGCCCGCTGGGAGGATAGCGTCGGCGCCTTTCAGGATGCCTTGCAGGTGCAGGCCGGCGTCGTCGGCAACATCGAAGGCGCCCGCACGACGATGTACAGCCTGGTCTCGGCCAGCCAGTCGGCGACCGGCGCGCTCCAGGCGACGCAGGCGGGCAACGAGCTCCTCGCGCTGCAATCGCAGCAGCTCGCCGACCTCACCGCCGCGGTCGCGGCGCAGGGCCGGGCGCAGGCGCTGCAATCCGCCCGCCAGGCGGCCGAGGAGGCCGAAGGGCGCGAGCGGTTCCGCCGCTTCATGGGCAACTGAGACGCCCGATGTCGCGCACGGCGAAGATCGCAGGGGTGGCGGCGCTGGCCGGGCTGATGATGACGGTGGCGATCGTCGCCGCCGTCCAGCCCGATGAGCCTGCGCCCGCGCCCCCGCTCTTCCTGCCGGCGGACGAAGGCCAGGCCAGGCTCGCCCGCGAGCTGGATCGCTGCGCCTCGCTCACCAAGCCGGATAGTGGCTGCGAGGCGGCCTGGGCCGTCAACCGCCGCCGCTTCTTCCGCCAGGACGAGCCCCCGCCCGAGATCGAGCGCGGCAGCGACACGGCGCCGGATGAAGGCACCCGGCCATGAACGACACCGGCGTTATCGACAATTTCCTCAACATCTTCACCGGCTACATCGACTCAGGCTTCGGCCTGCTCGGCGGCGAGGTCGCGTTCCTCTCGACCACGCTGATCGCCATCGACGTAACGCTCGCCGGCCTGTTCTGGGCCTGGGGCGCGGACGAGGACGTGCTTCAGCGCCTCGTCAAGAAGACGCTCTACATCGGCACCTTCGCTTTCATCATCGGCAATTTCTCGCTGCTCGCGACCATCGTGTTCGAGAGCTTCGCCGGGCTCGGCCTCCAGGCCAGCGGCGGGGCGATGACGATCGACGAGTTCATGAAGCCCGGCACGATCGCGGCGAAGGGGCTCGAAGCCGCCAAGCCGCTGCTCGATGCGGCGGGCCAGTTCTCCAGCCTTTGGGCCGTGTTCTCCAACCTCGCGCTGATCCTCGTGCTGCTGCTCGCCTGGGTGATCGTGGTGCTCGCCTTCTTCATCATCGCCGTGCAGGTCTTCATCACGCTGATCGAGTTCAAGCTGGTGACGCTGGCCGGCTTCGTCCTGCTGCCCTTCGCCTTCTTCAACAAGACCGCCTTCATGGCCGAGAAGGTGCTGGGCCATGTCGTCTCGACCGGCATCAAGGTGCTGGTGCTCGCCGTCATCACCGGCATCGGCACCACCTTGTTCAGCCAGTTCACCGGCGCTGCCCTCGGCCCCGCGCCCGACATCAATCAGGTCATGGCCATCGCGCTTGCCGCGCTGTCGCTGCTGGGCCTGTCGATCTTCGGCCCCAGCATTGCGAACGGCATCGTCTCGGGCGGCCCGCAGCTCGGCGCGGGTACGGCGGCCGGGACCGCGCTGGCGGCAGGCGGCGCGCTGATCGGAGGCGCCGCCGCCGCACGCCTTGGCGTGGGCGCGGCCGGGTCCGCAGTCGGTGCGGCCGGCCGGATGACCGGCGCCGCCGCGCGTGGTGGCGCTCAGATGGCAGGCGGTGCCACCAGCGCCTACAGCCTCGGCTCGTTCGGCAAGAGCGGTGCAGGCGCTGTTGCGGGCGGCATGGCCGCTGTCGGCCAAGCGGCGGCGGGAAGCGCGGCGAACGCCGTCCTTTCGCCCTTGCGCAAGGCGGCCGCCAAGGGCGGCGAGGCGATCAAGTCCAATTTCCGCTCCGGCGCCCGTGCCGGATTCACCGCAACCGGCGGCACGATCACCGGCGGGCCGGCATCCGCCGCCCCGGCGGCTGCAACCGCTGGCGGTTCCGCGTCGGCCGGCGCATCCGCCCAGCCTGAATGGGCCGCCGCGATGAAACGCCGCCAGGCCGTCAGCCACGGCGCGACCGTCCTCGCCCACACCATGAAGGCTGGCGACAGCCACGGCGGCGGCGCCGGTCCCGACATCAAAGAGAAGGACTGACCTCCCATGTTCCGACGCCCCACCATCCGCTACGGCCAGACGCCCGAACCCACGACACCCTATCAGCGCGCAGCCCAGCAATGGGACGACCGCATCGGCTCCGCGCGCGTGCAGGCGAAGAACTGGCGCCTCGCCTTCTTCGGCGCGCTGGCGCTCTCGGGCGGCCTTTCCGCCGGTCTCGTCTGGCAATCGGCGCGTGGGCATATCGTGCCCTGGGTGGTGCAGGTCGATCGGCTCGGCGAGGCCCAGGCCGTCGCCCCCGCCGAGGCGGGCTATCGCCCGACCGATCCGCAAATTGCGTTCCATCTCGCCCGCTTCATCGAGCAGGTCAGGGCGATCCCGGCCGATCCGGTGATCGTCCGCCAGAACTGGCTGCGCGCCTACGACTTCACGACCGATCGGGGCGCGGTGGCGCTCAACGACTACGCCCGCGCCAACGACCCCTTCGCCAATGTCGGCCGGGTGCAGGTCGCGGTGGACGTGTCGAGCGTGATCCGGGCATCGCCCGACAGCTTCCGCGTCGCCTGGACCGAGCGCCGCTATCAGGACGGCAGCCTTGCCGCCACCGAACGCTGGTCGGCGATCCTCACCATCGTCGTGCAGCCGCCGCGCACCCCCGACGCCCTGCGCAAGAATCCGCTCGGCGTCTTCGTCAACGCTTTGAATTGGTCAAGGGAGCTGTCGCAATGACGCACACGCCATTTCGCCGTTCCGCCTCGGCGGTCCTGCTTGTCTCCGCCACCGCGCTCGCCGGCTGCGCCACCACATCGGCGAAGCCGCCCGCGATTCGCTATGATGATCCGCCGCGCGAGATCGCGGCGACGCCGGCCGCGGAACCGCTCCGCGCCGTCGAGGTGGTGACGATCCCCGAACCCCTGCCGCTCCCCGGCCAATTGAAGCCGGTCGCGGCCGGGGCAGCGACTTCCGAGCCCGCCGATCCGCGCCGCCGTGTCGGGGCCGCCAACGCGGCCGCCCGCGTGCAGCCGGTGCGCGACGGTTTCCTCAACGCCATCCAGCAATATCCCTGGACGGACGGCGCGCTCTATCAGGTCTATGCCGCGCCCGGCCAGGTGACGGACATCGCGCTTCAGGAAGGCGAGCAGCTCGTGGGGCCCGGGCCGGTCGCGGCCGGCGACACCGTGCGCTGGATCATCGGCGACACGGTGAGCGGCAGCGGCGCGACGGCGCGCGTGCATATCCTGGCGAAGCCAACACGCCCCGACATTTCCACGAACCTCGTCATCAATACCGACCGGCGCACCTATCACATCGAATTGCGCGCGACCGCATCGACATACATGGCCTCGGTCTCATGGACCTATCCGCAGGACCAGCTCATCGCGCTGCGCGGCGCCAATGCCGCCGCTGCCCCCGTCGCGACCGGCCTCGACCTCGCGGCGCTCAACTTCCGCTACCGGATCGAGGGCGACCGCGTGCCGTGGAAGCCGGTTCGCGCCTTCGATGATGCAGCCCAAGTGTTCATCGAGTTTCCGGCCGGGATCTCGCAGGGCGAGATGCCGCCGCTGTTCGTGACCGGCGCGGCCGGCGATGCCGAGTTAGTTAATTACCGCGTGCAGGGCCGCTACATGGTGGTGGACCGGCTGTTCGCCGCCGCCGAGCTGCGCCTGGGCGACCGGCGCGGCGAGCAGCGCGTCCGCATCGTGCGCGACAATGGGCGCAGGGGGCGGCCGTGACCGATCCCGCCGACAATTCCCCGCCCGAGGCGGCCGCACCGCAAGCGCCGCGCCCCGATCCGCAAGCCTTCCAGCTTCGCGGCAACCCGCCGCGCGTCATGCGCCTGTCGCGCAAGGCGCTGGCCGCCCTCGGCGTCGTCGCCGGCCTCGGGATCGGCGGCTCACTGATCTATGCGCTCAAGCCGGCCGGCGAGAAGGAGGCCAAGGAGCTTTACAACACCGACAGCCGCGCCACGTCCGAGACCATCACGTCGGGACCGCGCGACTATAGCCAAGCGCCGAAACTCGGCCCGCCGCTTCCCGGCGACCTCGGCGGCCCGATCGTCTCGGCCCAGCAGCGCGGGGAGAATGTCCAGGTCCCGCCGGTCGGCGCCCAGCCCGATCCGCGCGCGCAGGCTGAGGAAGCCGCCCGCCAGCGCGCGCAGCAGGAGCGCGACGCCGCCCGCATGAGCGGCGTGTTCTTGGGTGGCAGCAGCGCCGGGGCCGCTGCGATGCCGTCTTTGCCGAACCTCGCGACGGCAGCGCCTGGTGCTCCTGCCTCACCGCAACCTGCCGAGACGGCGCAGGGCGACCAGGCCGCCAAGCGAGCCTTCTTGGCGCAGGCGTCTAATCAGCGGACGGTCAGCGTCGAACGCCTCGTGGCGCCGGCCTCGCCCAACATCGTGCAGGCCGGCAGCATCATCCCTGCCGCGCTCATCACCGGCATCCGTTCGGACCTTCCCGGCCAGATCACCGCCCAGGTAACGGCAAACGTCTATGACAGCCCTACGGGCCGCATCCTGCTCATCCCGCAGGGCACGCGGCTGATCGGCGAATATGACAGCGAGATCGCCGCCGGGCAGGCGCGCGTGCTGCTGGCATGGGATCGGCTGATATTGCCGGACGGCCGCTCGATCGTTCTCGAGCGCCAGCCCGGCGCTGATGCGGCCGGATATGCTGGCCTACAGGATCGCGTAAACCAGCATTGGGGCAATCTGCTGAAAGCCGCCGCCGTTTCGACACTGCTCGGCGTCGGTGCCGAATTGGGCGCGGATAGCGAGGACGAACTTACTCGCGCACTGCGTCGCGGCTCGCAGGACACCATCAACCAGACCGGCCAGCAGATCGTGCGTCGGCAGCTCAATGTGCAGCCGACGCTCACCATCCGGCCGGGGCATCCGTTGCGCGTGGTCATCACGCGCGACCTGGTGCTTGAACCGATCGGAGCGACACGATGACGAAATTGAAGTTGGGGCCGCTGGCCGACGATCGGCCGGTCAAGCTCTCCGTGGAGCTGCCCGCCGCCGTGCATCGCGATCTCGTCGCCTATGCCGCCGCGCTCGCAGCCGAGACCGGGGGAGCGCCGGTCCCGCCCGACAAGCTGGTCGCGCCGATGCTCGCCCGGTTCATGGAAACCGACCGCGCCTTTCGCCGGCACCGCGCGCAGGGGAAGTGAGAGCGCGCCGCCTGCCGTCAGTTGCCCATGAACTTCTTGAAGCGGTCGCGGCCTTCCGCCTCGATCACGGCCTGCTCGGCATTGGCGCACTCGCTGCCCCGCACCGAGCCTTCCGCGCATTGCCCCACGATCTCCCGTGCTTCATCGAGATGCGCCGCGAAATACTGCGTCCCGCGCGGTTCGGCCGGCTCCGGTGCGGCGGGGGCCGGACTCGCGAGGGCCGGCGCACGCTCGACGGGCATGATCACCGGGCGCAGCACGAAGCCCACGCCGAATCCGATGACCAGCGCGACCAGCACGATGAAGAGTGTCTTGCTTCGTGCCATGGCTATTCCTTTTCCGGTTGGTGATGTGATGGCTGCGGCATCAGAATGGGCGGCAGCGAATAGCGACCGGCCACGAGATCAAGGAAGCGCAGCAAGACGGGGTTGTCATTGTCTTCACGCCAATAGCCCGAGAAGCCGATCCGCATATGTCCATGACTGTCGTGGATTTCGCTGAACGTTACGCCTGGCACTTGGATACCCAAGGCGGATTCGGCGACAATCGAGAGACGCCCACCGAGCGCAATGGCGCTCAACATTGTCTCGCGTCCGATATCCTGCATGTCGATCTCTGGCATGCAACCGGGGACCCCAAGTTTGCCCATGAGGATGTTTCGGGTCTCTGGGCCGGGATCTCGTTCGGTCAGCAAAAAGTGTTCGCCGGTCAGGTCGGGCCAATGGATGCGTTCGCATTGGGTGAGTGGATGGCCTGCCGGCATTGCTACAAATATGCGCTCACTCCAGAAAGAACGGCTCATCAGACCCCGATAGGAGGCCTCCCCAATCATGATCGCGATATCGAGCAGGCCATTCTCGATCCCGGCCAACAGCATATCCCGATCGCGTTCAAAGCCGGATACTTTGACCTCGGGGTGGCGTTCGCCGAACTCGCTGAGCGTTGCCCGCAAGTTGCCGGCGGAGAAGGACGTATAGAAGCCTACGGCCAGCTTGCCGACGTGGCCGTTGTTCGTGGCGCGGACCCAGTTGTTCAGTTCCTCGAACTCCTTCACGATGCGCTGTGCCGTTCGCAGATAGGTTCTGCCATTCGGAGTCAGAGTGGCACCGCGGGTCTTGCGGTCGAACAGCGCCATGCCTAGCCGCTTCTCGATTTCGAGGACGTGTCGGCTGAGCGTTGCTTGCTTGATATTTATGCTGCGCGCCGCGCGACTGAAGCTACCGGCCTCGGCCGCCGCAATCAGGTAGCGGAGCTGGCGCAGCTCAATCACCGGGCTAACGGATCATCAGGCGGTGTCGTGAACTCCGTCCAGCCGCCACCCAGCGCCTTGTAGAGATTGATGAGATTACTGAGCCGCACCAGCTTGGAGCGGACCAAGGCTTGCTGTGACCCGTAAAGCGTGCGCTGCGCGTCGAGCAGGGCGAGGTTGTCATCCTCGCCTGAGTTGAGCCGCTGTTCCGCGAGCCTGTAGGCATTGCGGCTGGCATCGACCCGCTGCGTTTCCGATCGGATTTGGGCGTCCAAGGTTCCTTTGCCGGCGAGCCCGTCAGCCACGTCGCGGAAGGCGGATTGGATCGCCTTCTCATAGTTGGCGATTTCGATCCGTTTCTGCACGTCCGCGCGATCGAGGTTGGCTCTCAGCGCGCTGCCGCCGAAGATTGGAAGCGGCAGGGTGATGCGCGGCATGAAGCTCCATGCGCCCGACCCCGATGAGAACAGATCGTCGAGGCTCGCGCTCGCCGTTCCCGCCGAGCCGGTCAGACTGATCGTCGGGAAGAACGCTGAGCGGGCAGCGCCGATATTCGCGTTGGCGGCGCGCAGCGTATGTTCGACCGCGCGGATGTCGGGTCGGCGCGCCAGAAGGTCCGAGGGCACGCGATCGACCCGGCCGCCGACCGGCGCCGTGACCTGCGTAAAGGAAAGGTCGAGCCGTGCGGCGGCTACGGCCGCGCTACCGGCCTGCACCTGTGCGCGTGCGGCGTTCCGCTGCGCCAGCGCGTCGTCATAAGTCTTGCGCGAGATTGCGCCGGTCGCGACGAGTTGTTCCGAGCGGGTGAAATTGCTTTCGGCGAGCGTTGCGGAGGCTTGCGCCTGACGAAGCTGCGCCTGCGCCTGATCGAGCGCGACCTGGAATGGTCGCGGATCAATGCGGAACAGAAGCTGCCCCTTCCTGACGAGCACGCCTTCGGGGACATGGACGGAGACGATTGCGCCGCTGACGCGGGGCCGCAACTCGACGCTCTGGGGCGCCGATAGCGAACCGTTGAACTCGGCCGAGGGGGCAAGCTCGCGCACGACAACTTGCGCTACTGGCACTTGCGGCGCTGCCGCCGCTTGTGCGCCCTGATCGCCGCCCGATTTGCTACAAGCTGACGTAAGGCCGCCAATAGCCAAGGCTATGGAAGCCAGGAGTGCGCTTTTTGTCGGCATGATATTGCCTTTCAACTGTGCCGCGCCTTGTTCATCCGTTCCGCGGCGTCTGATCGATTCCTGTTCGCTTTGCGGCTTCCAGCGTTGGCAAGGTCAAGGATTATTTTCAACAATCATTCATATGAATATAGATAAATATGAAAGGATAGGCGATAGGTCGAAGGGGCACGCCGGCATGGCGCGTCGAGCGTCGCAATGCCATCCTTGGTGCGCATCGCGACGAGATTAGGCGCGGCGCATTGAAGCTCGCGCGTGTCCTCAATGATGACGACGCGGTCGGGACCCTTGGCGACTTCGGCTAGAAGCGCCGCTTGGTCGGCGGCCATGGTGCCCGACTGCACATAGTCATCGAGCAACGTACCGGCGGCGTAGGTCCGACGTGAGCCCGAAGTGATTCATCCCTTGACCTTCCAAACGTTGGAAGAAGCATCGGTCTGCGGCAACAAACGAATCAATGCGGAAAGTCAGGAATTCCCGGATTCCTGAAGCCGTCCCTCAACCGCCGACGCCGTCATCGGCTTCTCCGAGCGCAAAAATGACGCTGCCATTTGCTCGTCATCGCCACGGCCAGCTCATGGTGGTGCTTGACTGCATCGAGTTGACATCAAACAAATGAACACATATTCATGTGCACATCTTATGGCTCCGTTTGAGATCGACATGCCCCATTCCCACAGCCACCACGATCACGATCACGCAAGACGGGAGCATGCCCATTTTCGCGATCTCGCGGGAGGACGTGCGATGCCTAGCAAGTCACCTATGTTTCGGAACCAGCCACGATGATGGCGCTCGTGCGGGTCGCGCTAACGCGACCGCTGACCTTCATCGTGATGGCCGTGCTGATCTTTGGCCTCGGCATCCTGTCCGTTCTGAGGATGCCGGTCGACATCTTCCCGCGCATCGGCGTGCCGGTGATCGCGACCGCCTGGACCTATAATGGGCTGTCGCCCGAGGACATGGCCGGACGGATCATCAATCCGTTCGAACGCGTGCTGACCACGACCGTCAACGACATCGACCGGATCGAGAGCCAGTCGATGAACGGCGTTGGCGTCGTGCGGATTTACTTCCAGCCAGGCGCGGACATTCGCACCGCGACCGCGCAGGTCACGTCGATCTCGCAGGCCATTTTGCGTCAGCTTCCGCCGGGCATCTCTCCGCCGTTCATCGTCAACTATGACGCCTCGACCGTGCCGATCGTCCAGCTCGCCCTCTCCGGCGAAGGGCTGAGCGAACAGCAGCTCTACGATCTCGGCGTCAATCAAATCCGCCCGCAGCTCATCACCGTGCCGGGCGTCGCCATGCCCTTCCCATTCGGCGGCAAGCAGCGTCAGATACAGATCGACATCGACCCTGAGGCGCTGCGCGCTCGCGGCCTGTCCGCCGGCGACGTCGCGGCGGCGATTGCCGCGCAAACCCAGATCATCCCGGCGGGCTTCGCCAAGGTCGGCGGCCTGCAATACACCGTCAGGCTCAACAATGCGCCGGGCTCGGTCGAGCAGTTGAACAATCTGCCAGTTCGCGTGGTCGACGGCGCGACGATCACCATGCGCGACATCGCCCAAGTCCGCGACGGCGCGCCGCCGCAAATGAACATCGTCCAAGTCGAAGGCCAGCGGTCAGTCCTGATGACCGTGCTCAAGAGCGGTGCGGCCTCAACCATCGATATCGTCAATACGGTTCGCGAGCGTATCCCACAGATCACCGAGGGCCTCCCGGAAACGCTGCGCGTCCAGCTTATCGGCGACCAGTCGGTGCTGGTGAAGGCGGCCGTCTCCACCGTGGCCTATGAGGGTGTGTTGGCCGCCGTGCTGACCTCGCTGATGATCCTGCTGTTTCTGGGATCGTGGCGATCGACGATCATCATCGTGACCACGATACCCTTGGCGATCCTCGCCGCGTTGTTGGCGCTGAGCGCGACCGGCCAGACGATCAACATCATGACGCTGAGCGGCTTGGCTCTGGCCATCGGCATATTGGTCGACGACGCGATGGTCACGATCGAGAACATCAACTGGCACCTTGAGAAAGGGAAGCCGGTTCTACGCTCGATCATGGACGGCGCGGCGCAGATCGTGACGCCCGCCTTCGTGATCGTGACGTGCATCTGCATCGTCTTCGTGCCGATGTTCTTCCTGCCGGGCGTCGCAGGCTATCTGTTCGTGCCGCTGGCACTGGCGGTGATCTTCTCGATGATCGCCTCGTTCATCCTGTCGCGCACGCTCATCCCGACGATGGCGATGTATCTGCTACGCCCGCATCGGGAGGGCGAAGAGGCCGAGCGCGCCCGCTCGCGCAATCCACTCGTCCGGTTCCAGCATCGCTTTTCGACCGGGTTCGACAGGCAGAAGGACCGCTTCGGGCGGGTGCTTTCCCGCGTGATGTCCGCACGGCGCATCTTCATCCCGGCGTTCCTCGGCGCGATGGTGGCGTCGCTGCTGCTCATTCCCACACTTGGCCGCGACTTCTTTCCCACTGTGGATGCTGGGCAAATCACCCTGCATGTGCGCGCGCCGGCAGGCACGCGCATCGAGGACAGCACGGCGCTGATCTCGCGGGTGCAGACGCGGGTGCGCGAATTGATCCCCGCCGAGCAGGTTGAATCGGTCGTCGCCAATGTCGGAATGTCCTCCGCGCTGCTCAACGTCATCTACAACAATACGGGGACGGTGGGACTGAACGAGGGCGATATCCTCATCTCGCTCGGGCGGAACCGAACCGCGACGGACACGCATGTCGCCACTTTGCGGCGCGAGCTGCCCGTGAGCTTTCCGGGCGTTGATTTCTCCTTCCTGCCTGCCGACATCACCAGCCAAATCCTGAACTTCGGCTCGCCAGCGCCGATCGATATCCAGGTGCGCGGCCGGAATCTCGCGGCGAACGAAGCTTATGCGCAAGCGATCCTCAAACGCGTTCGGACCGTGCCCGGCCTCGCCGACGCCCGACTCCAGCAATCCTCGCGCGCGCCGCAGCTCAACATCGACATCGATCGCTCGCGGATCGCGCAATACGGGCTCAACCAGCGTGACGTAACCACCAGCGTCGCGACCGCCCTAGCCGGCACGCAGCAGTCTGCGCCGGTTTACTGGCTCAATCCCGAAAACGGGGTGTCCTATCCTGTCGTGGCGCAAGTCCCCGAACTGGAGGTCGACACGATCGCTGCGCTGGAAGCGCTGCCGGTTTCGGCGACGGGCGCCGGGGAGGCCCAGACGCTGGGCGGTCTTGGCGCCGTGACTCGCAATACGACCATCAACGTAGCGAGCCGAGCAGACATCCAGCCGGTCATCAACATCTATGCCACGCCGCAGGCTCGCGACCTGGGCGCCGTGGCCGGCGACATTCATCGCATCATTGCCGAGATGGATGCCGAGCGCCCGGCCGGCGTAACCGTCACGCTGGCGGGACAATATGAGACGATGAACCACGCCTTCTCCGGTCTCGCTTTCGGGCTGATCGGCGCGATTATCCTCATCTACCTCGTGATCGTCGTGACCTTCCAGAGCTGGATCGACCCGCTGGTCATCATCGGCGCGCTGCCGGCCGCCTTCGCCGGCATCGTCTGGATGCTGTTCGTGACCGGCACGACCATCTCCGTGCCCGCGCTCACCGGCGCGATCATGTGCATGGGCGTCGCCACCGCCAACTCCATCCTGGTGGTCAGCTTCGCACGCGAACGCCTAGCCGAGACCGGCGACGCCACCCGCGCCGCGATCGAGGCGGCGGTGGTCCGTTTCCGCCCCGTGCTGATGACCGCGCTCGCGATCATCATCGGCATGACCCCCATCGCGCTCGGTATCGGCGAGGGCGCCGAGCAGAACGCTCCGCTCGGCCGCGCGGTGATCGGCGGCTTGATCTTCGCAACCGTGGCGACACTGCTGCTCGTGCCGGCGCTGTTCAGCATCGCCCATCGCAAGGGCGCGCCTTCCTCACCCGCAAGGGAGCTTGAACTCCAGCATGTCTGATCCAACCCCAAAGAAGCGCGCCGGCCTTTATCTCGGCGCGGCCGGTCTCGTGATTGCCGCACTGGTCGGAGGCGGCCTCGTTTCGCGCGGCATGGCCGAAAGCGAACAGGCAGCCATCGCGGCCGAGAACGCGCTGCCCACCGTCAGCCTGGTTCAGCCCCGCGTGTCCGAGGGAGGCGAGATCGTGCTGCCGGGCAGTCTCGATCCCTATAATCGCGCCGCGATCAACGCGCGGGTGAGCGGCTATGTGCGCGAATGGCGCGCGGACATCGGGGACCGGGTGCGGCGCGGGCAAACGCTCGCCATCCTCGATGCGCCCGAGATCGACCAGCAGCTCGCGCAGGCCCAGGCGGCCTATCAGACCGCGGCCGCTGATCGCGGGCTGGCCGAAACCACGGCGGCGCGCTGGAACAATCTGCTCGAAAAGGACGCCGTGTCCCGGCAGGAAGCCGATGAGCGGCAGGGGCAGTTTGCCGCTGCCGATGCGCGCGCACGGGCCGCTCAGGCGGACGTCGGCCGGCTGAGGGCGCTGACCGGATTTACGCGGCTGACGGCGCCGTTCGATGGCGTCGTCACCAGCCGCTCGGCCCAGCTCGGCGCCTTGGTCCAGACGGGCGCGCCGGGGGTGGAACCCTTGTTCACCGTTGCCGACGTCAGCCGCCTGCGCCTCTATGTGCGCGTACCGCAAGCTTTTTCGGGAAGGCTGGTGCGCGGCACGCAAGCGATGTTCACCGTGCCTGACAGACCGGGCGAGGTGTTCGAGGCCACACTGTCCCGTCTCTCCGAGGCGGTGGACCGCCAATCCGGCGCAATGCTGGTGGAATTTCTGGTCGATAACGGCGCTCGACGCCTGAGACCCGGCAGCTACGCGGAGGTGCGGGTGTCCGTGCCTGGCGGCGCCGAAACGGTCCAGGTGCCGGCGAGCGCCCTGATCCTCGGTTCCGACGGCGCGCGGGTCGCCGTGGTCGATGGCCAGGGTCAGGTCGCGCTTCGGGAGGTTGCGGTGGGTCGCGACCAGGGCGCGACCATCGAGATTATCTCGGGGCTACGTCCAACCGACCGCATCGTTCAGACCCCTCCCGACGCGCTGGCCACCGGCGACAAGGTCCGGGTAGTTCCCGCACGGCAACCGGCGGCTCCGAATGCGCAGCGCTAGGATAGCATTCGTCGCCGCGATCGGCCTCGGCGGCTGCGCCACCCTGCCGCCGATGCAAACGCCGGCAATCGAGACCCCGGCAAGCTTCCGCCATGTGGAAGGATGGACGACGGCCGCGCCCGGCGATCATCTAGACCGTGGCGAGTGGTGGCGCGGATTCGCGGACCCGGTGCTCGACGAGCTGATGGCGCGGCTGGACGAGCGGACCCCGACGCTCGCGGCCGCGCTTGCCCGTTACGACCGGGCGTTGGCGGCGGCACGGCTCGACCGCTCCAACCAGTTGCCGAATGTCGATCTGACCGGCGGGGCTTCGCGCGAGCGGCTTTCAGCCGGACGATCGATCGGAGCTGGCGAGCCCGTAATCGCGAACCAGATCCTCTTCGGTGTTGGTCTCGATTATGAGTTGGACCTTTGGGGCCGGGTCCGCAACAGCGTGCGCGCCGCTACGGCGGATGCCGAAGCGCAGGAGGCCGCCTTGCGCTCGGCGCGGCTCAGCCTTCAGGCTTCGGTCGCCGATCTCTATGTCCAACTTCGCGCCGTCGATGCCGAGCAGGTCCTGCTGACCAGGACCGTGGCCGCCTATGCGCGCGCCGATGATTTGATCCGCACCCGCCACGAAGGCGGCATTGCCTCTGGCGTGGACCGTAGCCGATCGACGGCCCAGCTCGCCGATGCCCGCGCCCGTCTGGAGGCGCTACGGGCGCAGCGCGCGGGGATCGAGAACCGGATCGCGGCGCTGGTTGGCGAGAGCGCCTCTGTTTTCGCCATCGATCCCGCGCAACGAAGCCTTGCGCTGCCTGACCTGCCGCCGTCCCTGCCCTCCGAACTTCTTCAGCGCCGTCCCGACATCGCCGAGGCGCAGCGCCGCCTGGTCGCCGCCAATGCGCGGATCGGCGTCGCGCGGGCCGCCTTCTATCCGCGCATCAGCCTCGGGCTCGGCGCGGGGTATCAGGCGGTCGAGGCGCCGATCGTCAGCGCGGATACTGGTTTCTGGGCGCTCGGGCCGATCACCACGATCTTCAATCTGTTCGACGGTGGCGGACGGCGAGCGCGGCTGGCCATCAGCCGGACGGACTATGAAGAACTCGCCGCGGGCTACCGCCAGACCGTGCTGGATGCGTTCCGGGAGGTGGAGGATGCCCTGTCTCGCATGGATGCCTTGACGGGTCAGGATCGCGAGCAGCGCATAGCCGCCCAAGCGGCGGCGCGGGCTGAGAGCCTGGCGCTTGATCGCTATCGCGACGGCGCGGCCGACTATCTGGAGGTGACGACGGCCCAAACCGCCGCGCTCGCCGCGCAACGCGCCAGCATCACGGTCGAATATGATCGCGCCCGAACGGCAATCGCCTTGATCCGGGCGCTGGGAGGCGCGACCCCGGACGACACATGACGGAGAAGCGCCGCCCTTCACGACGAGACCTACTGCAAATCGGCGGGGTGGTCGCCATAGGTTATGGCGTCAGCGTTTTTCTGAAGGCGACCGCACCACTCGGGATCAACGCGTCCGCTTGTTGTCGGACTTGTTGACCACGGCTTAGCGGGAGCGGCGCCGCATCGTGGAGCGGTGTCGAATATCTGATTCGTTTACGGTCGGTGCCGAAGGCGGCCCGTTGCCGCCGGCACGGATGCTGGCGCGGCGCCGGGTTCCTCCAGATCGGCAAGGATCGGGCAGTCAGGCCGATCATCGCCCGCGCAGCAATCCACCAGCGTTCCGAGCGTCGCGGCCATCTGGTTCAGATTTTCGATCCGCTCCTGAAGCTGGGCGATATGGGCCTGCGCGATCCGCTTCACATCGGCGCTCTGGCGGGCCTTGTCCCGCCAGAGGCTCAGAAGATCGTTGATCTCCGCGACCGAGAAACCGAGATCACGCGCCCGCCGGATGAACCGCAGCATATGAACATCCGATGGCGAGTAATCGCGATAGCCGGAGTCCTTGCGATCGGCTTTCGGAATGAGGCCGGTCTGCTCGTAATAGCGGATCATCTTGGCGGAGACGCCCGACGCCTTGGAGGCTTGTCCGATGTTCATGCCGTTCCTCCTGTCTCGCGTGGCTGAAAACCGCGCAGGCGCAACGAATTACCCAAGACGAAGATGCTCGACATCGCCATAGCACCCGCCGCGAACACCGGCGAGAACAGGATGCCCAGGCTCGGATAGAGCACGCCTGCCGCGACCGGGATCAGCGCCGTGTTGTAGGCGAACGCCCAGAACAGGTTCTGGCGGATATTGCCAATCGTCGCGCGCGACAGGGCGATGGCCGTCGCCACACCGTTCAGATGGCCCGACATCAGCACGACATCGGCCGCCTCGATCGCGATATCCGTGCCGGTGCCGACCGCTAGGCCGACATCGGCAGCCGCCAGCGCGGGCGCATCGTTGATGCCATCCCCGACGAAGGCGACGCGGCCATGCTCGGCCTTGAGCCGGGCTATCGCCTCCACCTTCCCTTCGGGCAGGACTTCGGCGACCACTTCGTCGATACCGAGCTGGCGGGCGATAGCCTCGGCCGTCATGCGGTTGTCGCCGGTCAGCATCGCAACCTTGAGGCCGAGCGCGTGCAGCGCCGCGATGGCTGCCGGCGTGGTCGCCTTGATCGGATCGGCCACCGCGATGATCGCGGCAAGCCGCCCGCCAATGGCGGCATAGAGCGGCGACTTGCCTTCCTGCCCCAACCGCTGTGCTGTCTCCGCAAAGGCGGCCACGTCCAGCCCAAGCTCGCGCATGTAGCGATCGGCACCGATCTGGACCAGCTCGCCACCCGCCACCGCCTTGACACCGAAGCCGGTGATAGAGTCGAAGTCGGTAATCGCGGGCAGCGCAATACCTTCCGCCTTGGCCGCGTCGACGATTGCGCGGGCGATCGGATGCTCCGACTTGTCCTCGACAGCGGCGACCAGACCCAGCACCGCCGCCCGGTCGAAGCCGTCCGTCACTTGCAGGTCGGTGAGCGCGGGACGACCTTCGGTCAGCGTGCCGGTCTTGTCGACCGCGACAACCCTGGCGTCCTTCAGCAGTTGCAGCGCCTCGCCCTTGCGGAACAAGATACCCAGTTCCGCTCCGCGCCCGGTGCCGACCATGATGGCGGTCGGCGTCGCCAGCCCCATAGCGCAGGGGCAGGCGATGATGAGCACGGCGACCGCATTCACCAGTGCAAAGGTCAGTGCGGGCGACGGGCCGAACCACAGCCAGGCTGCGAAAGTCAGCGCCGCCACACCGAACACGGCGGGGACGAACCACATCGTCACCTTGTCGACCAGCGCCTGAATCGGCAGCTTCGATCCCTGCGCCTGCTCGACCATGCGGATGATCTGCGCCAGCATCGTCGCGCCGCCAACGGCGGTGGCGCGGAACGCCAGCGCGCCCTGCTGATTGACGGTGCCGCCGACCAGCGTGGCGCCCTCAGCCTTGGCGACCGGGATGGGTTCGCCGGTGATCATCGACTCGTCGACATAGCTCTCGCCCTCGGTCACTTCGCCATCGACGGGGATGCGCTCGCCGGGACGCACTTCGATAATGTCGCCGGTGATGACCTCGCTAATGGAAACCTCGAACACCGCGCTGTCGCGGCGCACGCGGGCGGTCTTGGCCTGCAATCCCACCAGCCGCTTGATCGCTTCGGAGGTGCGGCCCTTGGCACGGGCTTCGAGGTAACGGCCCAACAGGATCAGCGCAACGATGACCGCCGCCGCTTCATAATAGACGTTGACCGTCCCGGCGGGCAGCAGACCGGGCGCGAAAGTCGCGACCAGCGAATAGCCGTAGGCGGCCAGCGTGCCGACGGCAACCAGCGAGTTCATGTCCGGCGCCAGCCGCGCCAGCGCGGGCAGGCCCGCCTTGTAGAAACGGATGCCGGGGAAGGCGAGCACCAGCGTCGTCAGGACGAACTGGAG
The DNA here is from genome assembly GCF_032879645.1 of Sphingopyxis indica. NCBI lineage: Bacteria > Pseudomonadati > Pseudomonadota > Alphaproteobacteria > Sphingomonadales > Sphingopyxidaceae > Sphingopyxis > Sphingopyxis indica. The sequence continues at coordinate 4,233,101 of NZ_CP076394.1, read as the reverse complement.
ATACCAGCTTGCCTGCATGCCGATCGTGCGGTCGATCAAGCCATGGACGCCGGGAATGACGTGGCTGCCCATTTCGAGCAGGAACACCGGCAGCGCCAGTACGGTCGCAAGGGTGAGATCGCGCTTCAGCGCCCGGCGCTCGGCGTCCTTCCGCTCGGCCGCTTCCTCGTCGCCAGAAACGCTGGCCTCAATTGGGCGCGCTGTATAGCCCGCGCCCGCGATCGCTGCGATGAGCGCCTCAACATCGGCCGCGCCGCGCACGCTCGCGCGTTCGGTCGCTAGGTTGACTATCGCCTCGGTGACGCCGGGGACAGCTTTGAGCGCCCGCTCCACGCGACCGACGCAGGATGCGCAGGTCATTCCCTCCACCGCCAGTTCGATGCCGGCGACAGATGGCACGCTGTAGCCGGCGGCCTCGACGGCCCGCACCAGCGCCTTTCGGTCGACGGCGGCGTTTGCTCGAATGTCGGCGCGTTCGGTCGCCAGATTGACGCTGACGGACTGTACGCCCTCGACCTTGCTCAGCGACCGTTCGATGCGGGCCACACAGGACGCGCAGGTCATGCCCTCAATCGGCAAGCTGATCGCCGAATCGATGGATTCGTCCGAATCTCTCAGGGTTTCTGCGGCTATCATGGCTCGATACTCCACACTTCACGATTGGAATTTGTCGCAAGATGCAGGTTCCATTGATGGGAAGGTCAAGGGCAAAATATATCCTGACCTGATGAGAGCAAGCCGCCCTCGCAAGCACATGGCTCAACGGTAGGGCCGTGATCTCCTTTCCGATAGCGACCGCGAAAAACGGCCTTGACCCTCCAACGATGGGAAAGATTAGCTTGTGATCCGTTGTCAGGAACAATGGAGATTTCCCATGCAATTCCACGTCGAAAACATGAGCTGCGGTTCATGCATCAAGCACATCGCGCAAGCGATCACCGCGATCGACGCCAATGCGAAGGTCGAGGTGAGTATCGCGGACAAGAAGGTCACGGTCGATACCGTGGCTAGCGCGCAAGCTATCGAAGTCGCGCTCGCCGAGGACGGCTATCCCGCGCGCGCTATTGAAGTGGCATAGGGAGGCGTAGCCATACCACCAGGTCCGACCGGGCGGATGACGGCTGTCGTCCGTCCGGCATTTCCGGCCCTTGTTCCCGTTTCCGAAAATCGGGCACCTGCAGGACATAGAGACATGACACCATTCATTGAGCGCAGGTCGTTTTTACGAGCGGGAGCCATCGGCATAGCCGGACTCGGCATCACGGGGCTTGTTCCCGCCTGGGCCAGAACCGGCTCGACCGGGCTTGTACCGACCCTGCCCACACTCTCGGGCGAGGATATTCACCTCAGGATTGCCAATACGCCTTTCACCGTAGGCGGGCGGACCGGTCACGCCGTGACTATGAATGGTGTATTGCCCGCGCCGCTGATCCGGCTGCGCGAGGGGCAGAATGTGCGGTTGCACGTCGAGAACACGCTCGACGAGGACAGCTCGATCCACTGGCACGGGCTGCTCGTGCCATTCCAGATGGACGGCGTGCCCGGCCTCAGCTTTCCGGGGATCAAGCCGCGTTCGACCTTCGTCTATGACTTTCCGTTGCTGCAAAGCGGCACCTATTGGTATCACAGCCATAGCGGCCTTCAGGAACAACAGGGCCATTATGGTCCGATCGTGATCGATCCCGCCGAGCCCGATCCGATCGCTTATGATCGCGAGCATGTGATCGTGCTGAGCGACTGGACGTTCCTGCATCCGCACGCTCTCATCACCAAGCTCAAGGCGGAAGGCGGCTACTTCAATCGCCAGAAACAGACATTGTTCGGCATGATGAAGGGCGGCCCCGAGGAGGAAATGTCGGCATCGGACCGCGCCATGTGGGCGCAGATGCGGATGGACCCCACCGACATTTCCGACGTGACGGCCGTCACCTACACCTATCTCATCAACGGTCATGGCCCGCAGGAGAACTGGACCGGCCTGTTCCGTCCCGGCGAGCGGGTGCGGCTGCGCTTCATCAATGCCGCCACCATGACGATCTTCAATATCCGTATCCCCGGCCTGCCGATGACGGTGGTCAGCGCCGATGGCCAGAATGTCCGACCCGTAACGGTCGACGAGTTCCAGATCGGCAATGCCGAAACTTATGACGCCATCATCGAACCCGCCGAGGACAAGGCGTTCACGCTGGTGGCGGAATCGATCGATCGTTCCGGCATGGCGAGCGCCACGCTCGCATCCCGTATGGGGATGACGGCGCCGATTCCGCCGCTGCGCCCGCGTCCCACGCTCACCATGAAGGACATGGGCATGGGCGGCATGGACCACGGATCAATGGCGGGAATGGACCATAGTGCCATGGGCCATGGCGCGATGGCGGCCGGGGCAGACGCGGTGACAGCAGACCATGGCGGGATGGATCACAGCGGCATGGATCATGGCGGTTCCCATTCGATGGGCGGCATGAACATGCGTGACAAGTCTTTGGTTCCCGACAGCGTCAAGGTCGGTGTGGGCGTGGACGCCATCGCCATGGCGCCGGTCGATCGCACCGGCGATCCGGGGCTGGGCCTCGAAGATGTCGGCCATAAGGTGCTGACCTATCGCGATCTGATGTCCTTGACGCCCAATCCCGACACGCGCCCGCCGCAGCGCACGGTCGAGGTCCACCTCACCGGCAACATGGAACGGTTCATGTGGTCGTTCGATGGCGAGAAGTTCAGCGAGGGCGTGGAACCGATCCGCTTCGAGCGCAATGAACGCGCCCGCGTTACCCTCATCAACGACACGATGATGACCCATCCCATCCACCTGCACGGCCATTTCTTCGAACTGGTGAACGGTCATACCGGCAGCTATCCGCGCAAGCACACCGTCAATGTGCTGCCGGGCGGCAAGGTCAGCTTCGACCTGACCGCCGATGCGCCCGGCGACTGGGCGTTTCACTGCCATCTGCTGCTCCACATGCACGCCGGGATGTTTCGCGTCGTCACCGTCCGTCCGCTCGACGGAGACGCGGCATGATGCGGCTCGTGGGCATCGCTCTCCTCGCCGTCGCGACTCCCGCTTGGGCGCAACACGATCACCGGAGTCATGCTGGCGCCTCACAGCAGGACCCGGCCGATTCCCATGCGGGGCATCGTATGGACGGTGCCGAAGGCAATCCCCATGCGGGGCACGACATGCCGCCGGAACCCTCCGCAGCGCCCGATCCTCATGCCGGCCACGCCATGCCTTCAGCCGCGCCGATGGAAGCGCACCAGGCCCATGCAGGCCATGAACCGGGCATTCCCGACCCGCCGGTGCGCGGGCCATCGGCGGCGGCCATGGGCGGCCCCGATCACGCCGCCGATGCCATATTCGGCGCGGCGGCCATGGCTCCGGCGCGCGAAATCGTGCGCCGCGAACATGGCGATATCAAAAGCCACAATATCCTGATCGATCAGCTCGAAGCCGTGATCGGCAAGGGCAAGGACGGCTATGCCTGGGACGTGCAGGGCTGGTATGGCGGCGATATCGACAAGCTCTGGCTCAAGACCGAAGGCGAAAGCCACTTCGACGACAGCCCGGAAAGTGTCGAGGCGCAGGCGCTCTGGAGCCACGCGCTCGATCCGTGGTGGAACCTCCAGGCCGGCATACGCCACGATTTTCGGTCCGGACCGGACCGCACCTACGCTGTCATCGGCGTTCAGGGCCTTGCCCCTTACTGGTTCGAGATCGACAGTGCGCTGTTCCTGTCCGACAAGGGTGACGTCACCGCGCGAATCGAAGCGGAATATGACCAGCGCCTGACCCAGAAGCTGATCCTCCAGCCAACCGCCGAACTGAACTTCTCCGCGCAGGACGTTCCCGAGCTGGGCATCGGTTCCGGGCTGTCCACCGCCGAGTTGGGGTTGCGTCTGCGCTACCAGTTCGTGCCGGAGTTCGCACCCTATATCGGCGTGAAATATGAACGCGCCTTTGGCGACACGGCGGATTTTCGCCGCGCCCGCGCTGAAAGCAGAGGTGGGTGGAATTTCCTGATCGGAATCCGGTCCTGGTTCTGAGGGATATGGTTATCGGACCGGCGGGCCTGATCGAGGTGCGCCGGTCCTCCTGTCTTTCTGTGAACAAATATTACTGGGCGCGATCATTCGTCGTCGTGATCCTCATCCATATGGCTGGCCATGTCGATGAGCATGGTGCTCACATGGGCATCCGCCACTTCATAGAATATCTGCTTGCCGTGTCGCTCGCTACGGACGAGGCGCGCGCCGCGCAGGAGGCGCAGATGGTGGCTGACCAGCGTTTGCGACAGATCGAGGCTTTCGGCGATGTCGCCCACCGATCGCGGCGTTTGCAGGCAATAGAGCAGAATACGCAGGCGGGAGGGATCGCCCAGCAAGCGGAAAGTTTCGGCCAGGATCGTTACGTCGTGGCTCGACAGTCCCTGAGAATGCTTAGGATTGCCATGATCGTCAGAGTTGGTGGTGTCGGACATCAGGAGCCTCTTATACGTGAATATATGACGATGTGTAGATTTATGATCCTTCTAGGGCCAGCCTTGACCACCCGCTAGCCAACCAATTGCCGGTTTTCCTCGATCATCCCCTTGCACTTGTGGAACCGGCTTGCCGGAGCAGCAGCGGAATGAGGCTCGTCGCGATTACCGGGAAAATCAGCCAATTGATCGCCATCCAACCCGAGCTGTGCAAGATCGTGCCGGCAAGAAAGGAAACAGCCGCTGTGGTCGCGAAGGCCGAGTCCGAACAGGCTGACGGGGAAGGTAACCCAGGCGGGATCGGGCGAGAGTTGCTGACCGACCAGCCCGCCGAGCGACATCACGATCGGCGGGCTGGCGCCGCCCAAGGCTTGCGCGGCAGTGAGAACAGCGATGTTCCTGCGGGCGTTTGGTTCCCGTTCATTGCCAAGAGCCACCTTCAGGCACCGGGAGGCAGTCTGACAGAGCATTTCAGATAGGCTGCACCAACGTCCGCCTATCAGTGGGAGCAAGCGTGTTTCACGCCGCCGTGGCTGTGGCTGGGATGGTCGTGCCCAGGTCCGCGTCCCTCATCCCGCTTGCTGCCGGGAGCGAGGCTGCACGTCTCGCCTTCCTCGTTCCAATCCACCGCTACAGTGGCGTGCTCGATCTCGAAATGGCTCTCCAACTCGCGTTCCACTGCACGCACCACTACGCGGGCCTCGGTGTCGTTCGCCGGTCGGACGTGCATCGTCGCCAGCGTGCGGCCCGACGTGATCGACCAGACATGGATATGGCCGACCGCAGCCACGCCCGGCACATGCTCCAGAATATGGCGCTCGATCTTCTCCGGCGCCGCGCCGTCGGGCGCGCCTTCGAGCAGGATGTGCAGCGACTTGCCCGCCAGTTTCCATGCGCTACGCAGTACCAGCAGGGAGACGACCACCGACAGGATGGGGTCGATCGGCGTCCAGCCCGTCAGGTAGATCACGATCGCCGCGCCCACGGCGCCGACCGAGCCGAGCAGGTCGCCCATGACGTGGAGCGCCGCGCCCTTGATGTTGACATGCTCGCTGTCGCCGCGCGTCAGAATCCAGAAGACGAGGATATTGACCAGCAGCCCCGCGATCGCGACCCCGAACATCGGGCCGGCAAGGATCGGCTGCGGCTCCTGAAAGCGCTGCCAGGCTTCATAGACGATCCAGCCGACGATCGCGAACAGGGTGACGGCGTTGACGAAGCCGGCGATCACCTCGAAACGCAGATAGCCGAAGGTGCGTTTGGAATCAGCCGCGCGCTGGCCGAAACGGAAGGCGGCATAGGCGAGCGCCAGCGCCGCCGCGTCGGTCATCATATGGCCGGCGTCCGCCAGCAGCGCCAGCGACCCTGAAAGCAGACCGCCCACGACCTCGACCGCCATGAAGGTGAAGATCAGGCCGAACGACAGCAGCACCTTGCGCTCATTGTCGCTGGTGATGGTCGGCGTGTGCGAATGATCGTGGTCGTGATCGTGGCCATGACCATGGTCGGCGTGCGAGTGGGCCATTATCGAGCTTTCATGACATATACATTAAACACATCAATATGTGTTCATATAATGTATGTCAATATGCCTATGTGCCGATGGATAATGACCCGGCCGACCTCTTGTTCTTTAGACAGTTTTGGGGATGAAAGCCGCATCGGTCTAGGAGCGGCCTGCATCCCATACCATCGTGTGCAATTGTCAGGCGGCCAGCCGTTGTGACGTTTCAGCTTGTGCTGTTGAGTCTTGATGGGGCGTCAGAAACCGAACCAACGCAGCCTTACGCGAGCCCCGATCAAGCGCATAATGTGTATGTGTCAGCTCAGCACCATTGAGCAGCGCATGGATGTAGCCGGACACCGTATCGGCCGCCATGACGAGGGCTGCATCGAGCGTATGCACATAACGGCTGGTGATAGAGCCGGTGGCATGGCCGAGAAGCGCCGCGATGGTGATCTCGGTGAAACCAAGGTCGTTCGCCAGGCTGGCGAAGCTGTGGCGCAGTACATGAGCGGTGATGTCCGCCAGCTCCGTCCCGGCGAAGATCTTTTCCCAATGCCGAGGGAAGCTGCCGAACGGCTTGGCCAGGTTCCGCTCGCCGGGAAACACATAGGGGCTGTCGCCGCTCATGTCCCGCTCGTCGAAATACTCCAGCACCGGCAAGCCCATCGGCCGCACGGACTGACCTTCCTTCGTATCCTCGAACCGGAAGCAACTCCCCACGGTGTCGAGTTCCGTTTTGCGCAGCTTGATGACCTCACTGCGCCGGCAACCCGACATGGCGATCTGACGGATCATCTCCACGGTGCGCGTGTAGCGTTCATCCTCGGCGGCATTGGCAAGGATGCGCCCGAGGGCGCGATACTCGTCCTCGTTCAGACGGCGCTGGCGCACGGCGTCCTTGGGCTTGCGGATGCCATGCGCCGGATTGACCTCGATGATGCCCAGGTCATCCCGTGCATAGGTGAAGATGCCACCCAGGAGACCGACGGTGCGGCTAGCGACGCCGATGCCGCCCCGTACGATCGACTTACCGCGCAGTTTCTCCGTCTTCTCGATCCCGCGCGTCTTGCCCGCCATGATGTCCTTCATCATGGTCGTCACGTCGGCCTTGGTGACGTGGGTGACGCGCTTCTTGCCCAGGAGTGGGATGATGTGGCGGTTGATCCGGCCGAGGTCGGTGATCTTGGTGCTGGCCTTCTTCGGCCGCCCGCCCTTGCCGAGGATGCGGCCGGCTTCGAGTTCCGCGATATACAGCTCGCAAAGCTCCTTTACCGAGATCGCCTTGCGCGCGCTGTTCCGGTTTTCGAGGGGATCGTTCCCCTTGGAGACTTCGGCCAGGGCTTGAATGGCCAGCGTGCGCGCTTGCTCGGCGGTGATCTGTCCGTGCCGGCCCAGCTTCATCCGCCGCCGCACATTGTTGGCGTTTCGATAATCGACGAAGTAGGTCCGGGTGCCGGAGGGCAGGACGAAGACGCCAAAGCCCTTCAGCTCGCCGCACCAAACGGTGTATTGACGGTCGCGTGGTTCGGACTTGTCCACGACGGTTTTCGTAAGTTTCGACATAAGTACCTCGCTAGTGCGGGCTCAAAAACTCACCAAAATCTCACCACCGTATCGAAAACTGTGGGTGTCGTTGGCGTAGCACAGAGAACCCTTACGATCAATAAAATGCTGTATAAACAGCGTGTTATCGTACTCTAGCGTTGGATTGGTAAGCCTGTCGTAGCGTTGTGGTTCTAGCTCCGAAGGCGGAGGCCACAGGTTCGAATCCTGTCGAGTGCGCCAATTTTCCCTCAAATATCAGCGCCTTATCGGCCATCGGCAATCGTGGTCATGCGAAGCGTTGGCTGGCCACGGAAGCACCTTGCGCTCAACTCCCCCCGATTCTCCTTGGTTTTGCGTGGTTTCTGTAGCTTCTTGCGGAAGCGCCTCTCTCATTGGACGGCGCCCGTCCGCGTCGTTGTCGAATCGAGCGTATCAGGATCGCAGACCGGACCCGCGAGCAGATCATGATCGTTCCGTTTCGGCGCAACGGGAAAGAAACGTCTTCTCTCTATCGCTGGAAACGAGAGGGAGAAGAATGTCCGACGAACTCGCTGATGCCCAAGCCTGGTACGATCGCGCGCAGCACCACACCGCTGAGTATCGTTCGCTCGCCTATGGAGAGAATGACCGGACATGGCAGCTTCGCCACCATAGGGGCGATGATGATCGTCACATCTACTCGCTGCACTTCAATCGCGGACTGTTTCCCCAGCTGAAGCCGATTGCTTGCGAGGCTGCGAACGCCATGTTCCAGTCGCTCGACAACATCATCGCCACGGCCGCCCGGCAGGCTGGGGTGCCACGTTCCCCTCAGATCGCCTGGCCATGGGCACTTCAGCCCGATACCGACTCCAATTTGGCAGGCGCCGTGAAACCCGCGATCGACACCCGCCTGCAGGACATGCGCAAACGCGGGATGCCCGAAGCCTGGCTGTATCTGGTCGCTGCAACCTTCGCCGAGCACGCGGCAGGCCTTGTCCACATTGATGTGGTCAAGGAAGTCTCCCTCAGCGGCAAGCATTGGGAACTGGTGCCAACGAAGGCGAACGCGGTCGCAATCGGTTGGCATCTACAGGGAAACGCCGCCCAGAGCTTCGCGGACATCCCGGCGGATCACTTCGAGACCGAAGATGTTTTCGTCTTTCATGAAGGTGACCCCATCGAGGTGAGTCAGTTTCAGATCGTCTCGGGAACGAAGCTCATCGCGCCGGGAAAGGCGCACCAGCCGGAGCCGATTTCTGCCTTCGGGTATACGTCGCGCTTTGTTGAGACGGCTCTCGCCAATGCAAGAGTGCTTCTGGCGACGTGACCTTACCTATCGTTCACGCCGATGCTCGCTCATCCGACGTAATCAGAAAACTGGCCATCCATTGCCGTTCTTCCGGTGACGGATCAAATGCAACGCCTTCGCCCATCGGCTTCCAGTAGCGGCAGTTCCCGATTTCATCATGGAACACCAGCTCGGCCGTCAGGAACAGCATCCACACATTGCCGCGCATCGAACTCACAATGAAGCTGAGGGCTTCATCATCCGGCGTATAGCGCCGGATCGGTTCGAACGCGGCATGAACCGGCCCGATATGAACGAACTGATTGCTCAACATGCCATAATACATGCCAAGCGGCTCCAGCACCTCCTTTGCCCATCCGACGCATTTTGTGGATTGCAGCGTGCCGGCGTGAAACTGTTCCAGAGCCGTGGGCCGGATCGCGATCGCGATCACCGTGGCGATCGTCTCGATCAATGACCGGGCAAGCATCCCATATTGACGCCGGTAGCCATGCCGAGCGACCTCAATGCTCGCCAGATAGGTGCTCATCGCACTCGACAGCAGCCGGGACACCGTCGCCTTGTATCCATTGTCGTCCAAGCGCGGCAGATGCCGAACGCACAGGCCGGCTGCCAATCCGAATACCGCGCTGCACGCCGCGATATCGTCCTTGGCCACCAGATCGAACGATCGCCGGATCTTCGGGCCATCACGCCTCAATTGATTCTGGATCATGTCCTTGGTGGTGAACACGAAACGCTCGTTATCGGTGTCGATGTGAAGCGTCGCCACCTTGTCGCGCGGGGGGAATTTCGGTCTTGCGCCTCGGGTGTCGCGCCTGGATCGCCTGCTCATAGAAATACTGCGCTTCCGTCCGACGTGTCGCCCTTGGCGACGATAGTCAGCGCATGATCGGGCAATGGGCGCTGCAACGCCGCGACTTCATCCCAAGGCGCGTTGAGCCAGCTATCCCATTCCTCCTTTTCGGTCAGGATCACCGGCATTGCCTTGGGGTGATAGCGCCCCACCTCGGCATTGGCCTCCGTGGTCAAGAAGCCGAACAGATCGCAGCTTATCTCGCCTTCGGCCTTTTTCCGAACCGAGGTCCAATGGGTCCATATCCCCGCAAAGAATGCGAGCGGCCGATCCTCGTTCAGTGCGAACCAGACCGGCTTGCGGTCGCCGCCGAGTGACTGGTCCGGCTCCCTGAACGAAGTGAACGGCACCAGACAGCGTGATTGAGGTCCGAGCCAGCGGCGCCAGTGCGGACTTTTCGTATTGCGGACGTTAGTCACGCCCTTGTCGACCGATTTGCCTTCGAGCGCGAAGGCCGGCGCGGGCATGCCCCATCGCGCCATCACCATTTTCCGGGCACCTTCCTGGTTGCGGACAATGGGCGCCGGGTAATCAGGACAGATCCCGGCCATCTCCGGCAGGTTGCCCGTGTGGTCGGCCATGACCTCGGCGAGTTCGCGAATCGCCGCCTGACCATTGACCAGAGAGTAGAGGTCGCACATCTCCGCATCATGCCGCCGTTTCTGTGCAGGGCAATCGATACCCTCAGCCTACTCTGGCCGGAAGGGATTGAAGGGAAAGGCTTCCCCTGACCGCAAGCCCGCGACGCGGTCTTTCGCTACCCCTGCGAGCGGGGGCATGCCGCCCCCGCAACGCCCCCGCGAGAGTGAGAGGAAAGCCGGATTTTCGTGACGGGTTGAGCGTCGCGAGAGAGGCTCGGGACCGACCCGTCGCGGAGATACGCGATGGCGCGCAAGTTCAAATCCCGGCAGTCAGGTCCTGACCGGCCGACCCTCTATCAGGACATCACCGACCAGATCATCGCCGAGTTGGAAGCTGGCCGCGTTCCCTGGGTGCAGCCCTGGGCCTCGGCCAAGGCCCCGCTCCAGATACCGCACAACGCGTCGAGTAGCCGCTGCTACTCGGGCATAAATATTCTCATCCTTTGGCACGCGGTGGTCTCGCGGGGATTTTCGAGCAACGCCTTCCTGACCTTTCGCCAGGCGCTCGAACTCGGCGGCAATGTCTGCAAAGGCGCGACCGGAACCACTGTCGTCTATGCCCACCGCTTCACCCCCAGCGCTGAACGGCGCCAGGCCGCCGAGGAAGGCCGCACTCCAGGCACGATACCGTTCCTGAAGCGCTTCACGGTGTTCAATCTGGACCAGTGCGAGGGCCTGCCTGACGCCTATACCGCCGAGATCCCGCGACCCGATCCCGATCAGATCCTTCCCGAGGCGGAAGCCCTGATCAAAGCGACGGGCGCGGATTTCCGTGTTGGCGGAGATCAGGCATATTATGACGTTGCGAACGACCGGGTCTGCGTCCCGCCGCCGTCGCGCTATTTCGATCCGATAAACTGGAATCGGACGGCTTTTCATGAACTCGGTCACTGGACGGGCAGCAAAGAGCGCCTCGACCGGGATCAGAGCGGCCGCTTCGGTTCGGAGACATATGGACGTGAGGAACTGGTCGCCGAGATGGCCGGCGCCTTCGTCTGCGCTGCGCTCGGCATCGAGCCCACTGTCCGCCATTCCGATTATATCGGGGCGTGGCTCGACATCATGCGCGCGGATGATCGCGCGATCGTTCGCGCCGCCAGCGCCGCATCGAAGGCAGCCGACTATCTGCTCGCCTTCCGCGATGCCGCCGGAGCTGAGGCCCGAAGTGCTCTGAGCGAACGGAGGGCGGCATGATCCTCCTGACCCCGGAGCTGCGCGCGCAGCTCATCGCCAATGCGGCCGACCCTGACGGTGACCATCTGCCGGTCGCGAAATTCTTCAACCCCGTAGGCGCGGGCGTGTGGCTTGTGACCATGCTCGAACCCGATGGCGACACGCTCCACGGCATCGCCGATCTCGACATGGATTGCGTCGAATATGGCGTGTTCAGCCTGGCCGAACTGCAAGGCCTCGACGTCGGGCTCCAGCTCGGCGTCGAGCGTGACATCCTGTTCGAGACGACGGCGCCGATCTCAGTGTGGATCGATATCGCCGACATCGCCGGCGGCATCCGGGCGGCTGAACGCATCATCGCCCGCCTCGAGCGGGAGGGCTGACCCCATGCGCTTCCGCAAATGGCCCCGGCCCACGCAGTATCAAGAAACGTCGCGCAAACGCGCGGCGTTTCTCACCAAGCAACGCCGCGAGCGCGAGGCGCTGCCGCTGTTCGCCCACATGGTCGCGGCGGGACAACACAGCGTCGAGGAGGAAATGGCGCGGCGTGCCGAATGGTGGCCCCGCCAGCAGCAGGACCGCCGTGATGAGCGAGCGGCCGTTTGGCGGAAGGCCCGCGCTCGGCTGTTCGCCTTGCCCGCCGAGCGCCGACGCACGATCCGTGCGCTCTGGCGGGAATGCCCTTATCCGGCCGATCCCTACAGCTTCGCCGACTTCCTGCACCAGATCGAGGTGGGCAAGCTCGACATCGCGCGGCCGGGCTGGCGCTTCCACGCCCGTGTCCAGCCCCGGACAACAATGACCCCAACCACCTTCGCCGAAGCGTTCCGCCAGATCGGACGGCGCAAGCTCAGTCCGAGCGGCGTGCCTGGCGATGCCGACACGCTGCTGTTCTGCGGCAATCTCGGCAAGGGCATCCTGTTTGTCGATCGGTTTGTCGATCCGGGTGGGGAGCCCGCAGTCACCTTCGATGTGCGCGGGGTCTGCTCCAGCGACGATCTCGCGCTGATCGAGCGGCTCGCCCAGGCCGCGGAAGACCGGCCCGTCACGGCGCGCCTGGTCGAACGACCTCTTCCCCGAACCGAAGACGGAGCACCGGCCGAGCCCCACCGGCTGCTGATCCTCGCCTGCTCGGCGACCAAGCGGCGCGATGCCGGCTGGATCGACGCGGTCGACCGCTATGACGGGCCGCTCTGGCAGACTGTCCGCGCGGTCTGCCCAGACCGGATGCGGATCAAGGTCGCGGTGCTCTCAGCCCGCTACGGCTTTCTCGATTCCCGATCGCCGGTCGAGGATTATGACGCCCGCCTGACCCCGGACCTTGCCCAGCGCATGATCGCGGGCGGCATGAACCGACGTTGGCCGCGTCCGCCGTCGGCGCGCAAGCCCGACACCTATGGCGATTCTCCCGGTTGCCAGATCGCCTCGCTTTCAAACCATGGCACGCGGCCATTCACCGACGTCGCGCTCGCCGGCGGGCATCTCTACATCGGGGTGATGCGGGCCTTCCTCGACGGTTTCCGCGACCTGCGCTGCGTCGCCCCCGACGCGCGGATCACCGAGATCAACGGCCCGATCGGTATCATGCGCCAGCAGGTCCGGGGCTGGCTCGAGGAGCGCTGGCCGTGAGCGGGCGGCCGCCCGGCGCGGGGCACAACAACGGTCCTCCGCTCGACGACGACGATCCTCCGGCGACCATTCGGACCTGCCGATGGTGCCGGCATTGGTCGCCGCCGTCCGAGCGGGAGGAGCGCGACTATAAGTATTTCCGGCTCGGCTTGTCGCGCCGCCGCGTGAAGCGGCCCAGCGGCGCCTGCGACCGGGTGCTCATGGCCCCTGGCAAGCCGCTCGCCTTCTCGGCGACGGTCGCAGAGTTCTCCTGCCTCAACTTCGCGGCCAAGCCGTTGCCGCCTGTGGAGATACCCCGACGCGGCGGCTTCGTGACGATCTATGAGGGCGATAAGATCGTGTGGCGCGGTGATGCGGACGATCTGCCCGAGGAATATCGCTGACCAATCTCGAAAGCGATTCCGGTCGGCGGGTTCAACCGACCTCTCCGTAATTCCGTAAATCCGTCGATACGCATCTGAGTGGATCATCAAATCCGCATGGGCCGCGCGGGACCGCCTGCCACCTCCCTCATGAGCCGAAACATAGAGTGAGAGGGAGGCTCTGGTTTTCGTGACGGGTTGGAGGCTGGGAGAGAGTCTTCCGGCCGCCCGTCATGGAGACGTGTCATGGCAAAAGCCCCATCGAAGATCACCCTCAACCAGTCCCAGAACATTCCGTTCGACAAGCTGGTCCTCTCGCAATCGAACATCCGCCGCGTGAAGCATGGCGTGACCATCGAGCATCTGGCCAATGATATCGAACGTCGCGGCCTTCTCACCGGCCTCAACGTCCGGCCTGTGCTCGACGAGGCCGGCGAGGAAACCGGCATGTTCGAGATCCCCGCCGGTGGCCGCCGCTACAGCGCGCTGGCGATCCTGGTGAAGCGCAAGCGGCTCGCCAAGGACGCGCCGGTTCCCTGCGTGGTCAAGGCGGCGAACGATCCGGTCCTGGCCGAAGAGGATTCGCTCGCCGAGAACAGCGAGCGCGAGCCGCTCCACCCGCTCGACGAGTTCCGGGCGATGAAGACCCTGTTCGACAAGGGCGAGCAGGAGGAGGCGATCGCCGCCCACTTCCGCGTCACGCCCGCCGTCGTGCGCCAGCGCCTCAAGCTTGCCTCGGTCTCGCCCGCCCTGCACGAATGCTATGCCGAAGGCGACATGACCCTCGACCAGCTTATGGCGTTCACGGTCAGCGACGATCACCAGCGCCAGGAAGATCTGTGGGGCCAGCTCGCGCATAGCAGCAACAAGTCACCCTGGTTCATCAAGTCCAAGCTGCTGGAGGACAAGGTCGAGGTCTCGGACAAGCGCGTCCGCTTCATCGGGCTTGACGCCTATATCGCCGCCGGCGGCGCCGGTCCGATCCGTGACCTGTTCGAACCCGACGATGGCGGCTGGCTCTCCGATCCGGCACTGCTCGATCGCCTGGTCGACGAGAAGCTGCGGGCGGAAGCCGACACGATCATGGCCGAAGGCTGGAAGTGGGTCGAGGCGCTGGTCGATCTGCCCTATGGCTATGACGAGGACTGCCGTGCCATCGCCAGCCAGGTGCAGCCGCTGACCGAGGCGCAGGAAGCGCGGATCGTCGCCCTGCGGGCCGAAGCCGATGCGCTTGAGGCCGAATGGGACGGCAAGCCGGACATCCCGGCTGACGTGGAGCTGCGCGTCTCCGCCATCGACGCCGAGCTGGGCGTCCTCGCCCAAGGCAACCGCGTTTTCGATCCTGTCGAGATCGACAATGCCGGTGTGTTCATCGGTCTCGAGGACGATGGCACGCTCTATATCGATCGCGGCTATGTCCGTGCCGAGGATGAGCCGGAGGCGGAAGATGCAGACGACGGCGCCGATGAGGCGCCCGATGCCGGATCGAACGACAGGCCCGATGCGGTCGGCGGGGAAGCGGCTGATCCCGAGGTCCGCACGGCCCCGTCCGCGCCGACGCCGAATGATGACGATGACGACGGCGAGGTCATCAAGCCGCTCCCGGACCGACTCGTCGCCGAACTGACCGCAGCTCGCACGCTGGCGCTTCAGGATGCCTTCGCGCAGTCGCCTTCGGTCGCGTTCGCCGCCGTGCTGCACGCCATGGTGCTCTCGGTCTTCTACGTGGGCCGCACCGAAAGTTGCATGGAACTGGGCGTCAACCGCGTCACCATGCCGTTCCAGGGCGCGGACCTGCGGAATAGCCCGTCGGCGGCATCCATCCAGGAGCGTCACGCCCGCTGGAAGGAGCGGCTTCCCCAGGCCGACAAGGATGTCTGGGACGCGCTTCAGCAGCTCGACGGCGGCGAACAGGCCAGTCTGTTCGCACATTGCGCCGCCTATTCGGTGAACGCACAGTGGGAGCCGGTCCCCAAGCATGGCGGTGGCCGTGTTTCCGCCCGCTGCGTCGCCCGCCGGATCGACCATGCCAATGTGCTGGCCCGCGCCGTGGGTCTCGACATGATCGGTGCAGGCTGGCGTCCCACCTTCGACAACTACCTCAACCGCGTCGCGAAGCCGCGCATCCTTGAGGCGGTCGCCGAGGCGAAGGGGCCGCAGACCGCCGGGCTGATCGACCATCTGAAAAAGGGCGACATGGCGCGCGAAGCCGAACGCCTGCTGGCCGATGCGGACTGGCTCCCCGAGCCGCTGCGGACCCCGGTGATCGAGGAGCCGCTGCCGCTGACGGATGAGGCGGACGCGCTGCCGGCCTTCCTCGACGGGGATGACACCTCCGCCGAGCAGGAAGCGGCCAACGACGAGGAGGGCGACGACGAATACGATATCGCCGCCTGAATGCTGGTGCGGGACGGGTCGGCAGTCGCTGCCTCGTCCCGCACCGTCTTTATCACATCCCCATTCTCGGCCGGGCCACGCGCCGGGCTTTTTTCATTTTCGGAGATCGACAATGAGCAATACGCCTTTGATTCCCGCTTTCGACATGACCGCCTTCCTGGCGCGCCAGGCGGAATATGAGAAACGAGCGAGCGAGATTTTTCCGGCCAATAAGGCTGCCGTCCTGTCTGTTCTGGCAAGATCTGGCATCAGCCTTGTCACCGTGCGGTTCGACGGCGGCGGTGACAGCGGCCAGATCGAAGAGATTGACGCACGTTCCGGTGAAAGCAGTGCTGACCTGCCCGATACATCTGTCGAGCTCGCTCGCTGTGAATTTCACGACGAGGAGGTCCGGCATGTAACGGTCCCGCTCCCGGATGCGATCGAGGCGATGTGTTACGACCTCCTCGAAAGCAAACATGGCGGCTGGGAGAATAATGAAGGTGGCTTTGGCGAGTTCACCTTCGACGTCCCCGCTGGGACAGTCGTCTTCGACTTCAACTATCGGATCGAACGATCCGAAAACCATTATTACGAACTGTAGGGAGACGATGATGGGCCATTGCTATCATCACGCGCTCTCGTCCGTGCGGAAATGGGGCGGCTCAGCCGAGGATTATCTTCCACTGCATCAGTGGTTCGACGAGTCCAAGGCGATCACCGCTGACTTCCGCCACCGCGCGCTGCGCCATCACGCCGAGGGCATTTTCATGCTCGAGCGTTTTTTCGGCGCAACTATCACCGTCTCAAGCGGGCGGGTCGTTCCCGTCCGACTGATCGGCGAACAACATATCCTGGAAGATCTCGGCTTCATACCGAGCTTCGCGGACTGGGTTCGCTGCATCCGTCCGCAACCCTGGATGGGCCGCGCGCAGCCGATCCACAAGCTGGTGGACCCTTTCGCGATCGAAAACCCGCCAGCGTCCTGATCCAACCCTCATTCTTTTTCCCGAAAGCCCGGCCACGCGCCGGGCTTTCGTGTTTTCGGAGATCCGATATGGCTGATTATTTCTGTTCCACGGTGGTTCAGCCCACCATTCCGCTGAGCGCGATGACGCCGCTCGAACGATTGATCCTCTCGGGCGTCTTCAGCAGCGATGCCGATGGCGATGGCCTCTACTTCTATGCCGAACAGGGCGCCAACGACATGCCCGCTTATCCCGTGGACGAGGTCCGCGCCGCGCTTGCCTCGTCCGGCGATGTTGAAAGCACGGCTGCTGACGTCGTCAGGGCCGGCCTGGCCGAACTCGGCGAGGATGACGCCTATCTCCAACTGGACCTGTCGGTTTCCGGCTGGGAGGGCTTTTTCCAGAGCATCGTCCGGCGGTCGCCGGCACTTCCTTATGTCTCTGCGATGTCCGCCTGGACGTGCACGAAGATGCGACCAGATGGCTTCGGCGGCATGGCCGTACTGATCACGGCCGACGACATCATGGTGCGCAGCACCGAGTCCATGCTCGATGAAATGCTCGGCATCGCGGAATATGGGCCGCTCGGCGTCGAGCCGGGGCTCGGCTCGCACGTCCTGCTTCGCCTCTGCGAGGAGCATGTCCGCGCGACCGTGGACGTGGTCTTCGAGTCGGAAGCGCCGGATGGTCTCCAAATCGCCGATGTGAGCAACGCCGATATCCGTCAGGCATCCCTTGATGTGAAGGCGGCGAGCGACCTCTCCCATGAAGAGGGAGCCGCCGCCTTCAAGGCCGCGACGCGAGCGATTTCTCTCGCGGCCGAGCGCAAACTCGCTGCCCGTTGAACGGCGCAGGCCGGCGGGTGACTGCCAGCGATCAAAGCCCGGGCGCTTTGCGCTCGGGCCTTTTCCTTCCAAACAATGGAGACTGACCCATGAAGATTTCCGACATCGAAACGGCCGACCCGGAGGCGCTTGCGCCTGTGTTGCTCACCCTCCTGCAGCGCCTCGGCCAATTAGGCCGCAACGGCGCGATCGCCCTCGCGCGTCTTGTCGAAGAGGATGACGCAGACGTGGAAGAAGCCTTGGAGTGGTTGGCTGACATAGCCGCGGGATCGCTGCGGGAGTGATCGGACTGCCGTCGGCTGCGTCTCCGGGCCGGCGGCCAGAGTGAGAGGGTGGCGGGGAAGCGGGTGAGCCGGCCGGCTTGAGAGAGAGCGGTCGGCGGCTCGTTTCCTCGCTGCTCTCCTGGAGACCTTACATGACCGAAAGAACCGGCAACGCCCCTGCTGCGGGTGCGACCTCCATCATTCTTGATGGCGAAGCGGTTCACGCAGCGGCGCCCCTCGGGGCCGTCCTGCGCTATTTCGATGGCGCCCCGCAGCCGCCGGCCCGGCACACCCGCAAGCTACGGGATTGGCAGACCCGCAATAGCACCGGCCGCCTCGTGGAGAAATCACCTTCGGCGGCTATGGGCGACAGGACCTACTCGGCAAGCTTCGTGCTCCACGAGGGCACCTTCATGTCCGGCATCACGCCGGTCCTTGTCGTACGTCGACACTATATGGTCACGACCGACCTTCGCTTCGAAGTTCTCGAATTGCCGCAGCCGGGCATGGTGCGGGTTCTCACCCGCTGGAACGGCAAGGACGAGCTCAAGCATCTTGCCGCCAATATGGCGGACGCCGAAAGCTGGGCGTCGCGAAACCGCTATTCCAATCTCGTGCTTCAGCTTGTCGAGGATGAACCCGTCGTCTCGACCCTCAGGAGGGCGGCATGAACCCGGCGCCTTTGGTGCCGGCCACCTATGGCCGCACCGTCGATGGCGATCTCGCCGCGCTTGTCGACGACACCGCCTACGCCGCCATTCCAGGTCCGAGCGGCCTGCGGGTCGCCAACCGCTGGCGGCTCCGCAAGCCGATGAGCGAATGGCGGCGCGATGATTTCCATGGCGCAATCGCCGTCGTCGCGGATGCGCTGGGGTTCCATGACCTAATCGCCGAACTGGTCCAGCACAGGGAGGAATTGCTGCTGCTTGATCGCAAACGCGGTAACGGAAAGGTCGCGACGCCCTGGGGCCAATCCCAGTCCAGCGAGATCTACGCCGATGGAGTCGTCTTCCATTCCACTGCCAGCCACGGAGGCTTCAAGCTCGATCGCGCGCATAACGCGAGGATGCCCGCAGCCATAAGGGTTGCCGGTGGCTGGTATGAAGAAGATGCCGAATGGGCGAAGGTCGCGACGGGATTCCCCGATCTCTTCACCGCCTATGAACGGCGTCATGCAGAGAAGACCCTGCGCGACTATTACCCAAATTGCTGGGAGGCGATCCATGATCGTTTCCTGGCGCCGGGTGAAGCCGTGGAAAATGATCGGCGGCTTTTTGGCGAGAAACACCGGCACGACTGGGTGGTCGTGTCGGCGATCCGGTCAACCGAGCATCCCAAAATGACGGATTGCATCGCGCGGATCGGCGGTCGCCGCGATCATGGTGATGAGCGGCGCTTCCTCGTTCCATCCGATGAGTATGTCGCCGGGCGCTTCGGGTTCGTAATCGACGAGGCCCGGCATCTGGAAGTCTGATCAATCCGGGCGGCCCCGTCATGGGGTCGCCCATTTTTTTGTTCGCATGTCAGAGTCTCGTATCGATCCGATCGGACTGGCCCAGGATACGCAGTCCGCATTGTTGGGAACCCGTGATCTCGGAGAGGAAGAGGAAGGCCGGAACGGGGTGAGCCTGGCGGGTTGAGAGAGAGGGTCCGCCGGCTCGCGATCCCGTACCTCTTCCGGAGATTCCCCCATGACCTTCACCCGTTCCACGGCGCTCGCTGCCGTGCCGCTTGGCGCTGCGCGCCATTTCGCCGACACCGCCGGGAAGCTGCTTGCTGCCGCACAGCTCATCCTGCCTCACCTCGAAAGTGGCCGTCCCGTCGATGCGCCCGCGCTGCGCGGCGCGATGGAAACCGCGTTCGGCGGGTCCGACGCCGAAGGGCTGTGGGATTGGAAGGCGGCCTATGACGCCTGCGAGGCCGCCCAGATCCTGTTCCTGCGGAAATACGCCAATACGCTGTTCCGCAAATACGCCGATCCGCAAGCACGTCTGGCGCTGATCGAGAAGATCGCGGGGCTGATGCCGACGCATACCCGCCGCTCGGAAACCAGCCAGGCGCTCCAGCAATTCTCGACGCCCGCCGGGCTCGCCTATGTCGCCGGCGTCGCCGCTGGCTTCCAGCCGGGCGAGCGCGTGCTCGAACCCTCGGCGGGCACCGGCCTGCTCGCGATCCAGGCCGAGATCGCCGGCAGCCGCCTCATGCTCAACGAGCTGGCCGAGACCCGCGCCGCGCTGCTCGACCTGCTATTCCCGCAGGCCGGCGTCACCGCGCACGATGCCGCCCATATCCACGACTATCTCGATCCCGCCGCCGTGCCGGACGTGGTGGTGATGAACCCGCCATTCTCCGCGATCGCCCATGTCGATGCGCGGATGAAGGATGCGGCGCTGCGCCATATCGGCTCGGCGCTGGCCCGGCTACGGCCCGGCGGCCGCCTCGTCGTCATCACCGGCGCGTCCTGCGCGCCCGACAATCCCGCCTTCACCAATGCGTTTGTCGCACTCCAGGAGCGTGGCCGCGTCCTGTTCTCGGCGGCGATCGACGGGCGCGTCTATCGCAAGCATGGCACCACGATCGATACGCGGTTGACCGTCATCGATCGGACGCCTGCCGACGATCCGCGCCGATTCCCCGAGGCTTCCGGCGTTGCTCCCGATACGGCGACGCTGCTCGACTGGGTGCTGGCTCAGGTGCCGCCGCGCACGCCCGCGCCCGATGCGCCGCCGCCCAGCGCGCCGCTCGCGGTTCAGGCGATCGCTGCTCGTCCGGGGCGTCGCGCCGCTGCCGCCCGGCCTGTGGTCCCATCGCCCGTCACCGAGGGCGTCGAGCTGGCCTATGCGCCCTGCACCGAAGCTGTGCCGGGTCATGGCCATCTGACCGATGCGATCTACGAGCCCTATGCGCTCCAGTCGATCCGCATCCCTGGCGCCAGACCGCATCCGACCCAGCTGGTCCAATCGGCGTCGATGGCGTCGGTCCCGCCGCCGGTGCCCAGCTACCGGCCGTCGCTTCCGGCGCATCTGGTCGATGACGGCATCCTCTCCGACGCCCAGCTCGAATCCATCATCCTCTCGGGCGAAGCGCATGGCGAGCATCTCGCGGGCGCGTGGACCGTCGACAAGACCTGGGACGTCGTCACCGCGGCGCCGGACGATGCGGAGACCGCCGTGCGCTTCCGGCGGGGCTGGATGCTGGGGGACGGCACCGGCGCGGGAAAAGGCCGGCAGGTCGCGGGCATCATCCTCGACAACTGGCTGAAAGGCCGCCGCCGTGCAGTCTGGGTGAGCCGTTCCGAGACCTTGCACCAAGACGCGATGCGCGACTGGGAGGCGCTCGGGCAGGAGCGTCTGCTGGTGACACCGCTCTCGCGCTACCGCCAGGGCACGCCGATCACGCTCGACGAAGGCATCCTGTTCGTCACCTATGCGACGTTGCGCTCGCAGGATCGCGGTGAGAAGGCGAGCCGCGTTCAGCAGATCGTCGACTGGCTCGGCGCCGACTTCGACGGGGTGATCGTGTTCGACGAATCCCACGCAATGGCCAATGCCGCCGGCGGCAAGAGCGAACGCGGCGACCAGGCGCCGTCGCAGCAGGGCCGGGCCGGGCTCCGGCTCCAGCACGCGCTGCCCGACGCGCGCGTCGTCTATGTCTCGGCGACCGGCGCGACCACCGTGCAGAACCTCGCCTATGCCCAACGCCTCGGCCTGTGGGGCGGCGAGGATTTTCCGTTCGCGACGCGCGGCGAGTTCATCGGCGCGGTCGAGAATGGCGGGGTCGCGGCAATGGAGGTGCTCGCCCGCGATCTCAAGGCGCTCGGGCTCTACTCGGCACGTTCGCTGAGCTTCGACGGCGTTGAATATGACATGCTCGAGCATCAGCTGACCGAGGCCCAGGTCGCGATCTACGACGCCTATGCCGGGGCGTTTCAGATCGTTCACAACAATCTCGACGCGGCGATGCGCGCCGCCGGCAGCAACCTCAACAGTCAGGCGAAGTCGGCCGCGCGCAGTGCGTTCGAGTCCGCCAAGCAGCGCTTCTTCAACCATCTCATCACCGCGATGCAGACCCCGACGATGATCGCCAGCATCGAGCGAGACCTCGAAGCCGGGCACGCCGCCGTGATCCAGATCGTCTCGACCGGCGAAGCCCTGCAGGAACGCCGCCTCGCCGACATCCCGACCGAGGAATGGGATGATGTCCGCGTGGACGTGACCCCGCGCGAGTATGTGCTGTCGTACCTCGAGCACAGCTTTCCGGTGCAGCTCTATGAGCCGTTCACCGACAGCGAAGGCAATCTCTCGTCACGGCCGGTCACCGACAAGGATGGCAATCCGGTGATCTCGCGCGAGGCCATCGAACGCCGCGACCGGATGATCGAGCGGCTTGCATCGCTGGCGCCGGTGCCGGCCGCGCTCGATCAGGTCATCCATCACTTCGGCACAGACTTGGTGGCCGAGGTGACAGGGCGCTCGCGGCGGATCGTCAAGCGGCGCGGCTCAGACGGGATCGACCGTTTCGTGGTCGAAAGCCGGCCGGGCTCGGCCAATATCGCCGAAACCGACGCCTTCCAGAGCGACGCCAAGCGCATCCTGATCTTCTCCGACGCGGGCGGCACCGGGCGGAGCTATCATGCCGACCTCGGAGCTAAGAACCAGCGCCTGCGCGTCCATTATCTGCTCGAAGCGGGCTGGAAGGCCGACAATGCGATCCAGGGGTTCGGGCGCTCGAACCGCACCAACCAGAGGCAGCCGCCGCTGTTCCGGCCGGTGACAACCGACGTGAAGGCGCAGAAGCGCTTCATCTCGACCATCGCCCGGCGGCTCGATTCTCTGGGCGCCATCACGCGCGGCCAGCGCCAGACCGGAGGTCAGGGCCTGTTCCGGCCGGAAGACAATCTGGAATCCTGGTATGCGCGCGACGCGCTGCGCCAGCTCTACCGGCTGATCCATGCGGGGAAGGTCGACGGCTGCTCGCTCGGCGAGTTCGAGGCCGCGACCGGCCTGACGCTCGGCGACGAGGGCGGTCTTCGGGACGAACTGCCCCCGATCACCACCTTCCTCAACCGGATGCTCGCGCTCACCATCGATCTCCAGAACATCTTGTTCACGCGATTCGAGGATCTGCTGACCGCCCGCATCGAGGGGGCGATCGCGAGCGGAACCTATGAGCTGGGACTGGAGACGCTCCAGGCCGAGAGCTTCAAGATCGTCGATCGCGCCACCATCTATACCCATCCGGGCACGAAAGCGGAG
Organism: Sphingopyxis indica; assembly: GCF_032879645.1. Lineage (NCBI taxonomy): Bacteria > Pseudomonadati > Pseudomonadota > Alphaproteobacteria > Sphingomonadales > Sphingopyxidaceae > Sphingopyxis > Sphingopyxis indica. Next base: position 4,209,912 of record NZ_CP076394.1, on the reverse strand, counting down.
ACGCGATTGCTGACCATCGAACGCAAGGACTGCAACAGGCCGGTGACGCTTGACGAAGCGCTCGACCACCTGCGTGATCGCCGCGCCCGGTTGCTGGTCAACGCCCAGTCAGGGCGTGCTGCGGTGCAGATACCGACGCGCGGTCTGCAACTTGATGACGGGAGCATAGAGGCGCGCATCCGGCTCGTCCGGCCGATGGAGTCGACGCCGATGCCGCTTGCCACCATGGCGGAAACCCAATGGCGCGAAGCCGATCGAGGCGAGTTCGAGCGGGCATGGGAGGCGGAACTTGCCGATGTGCCGGAGTTTGCGACCAGCACCATGCACATTGTCGCCGGGCTTTTGCTGCCGATCTGGAAGCGACTGCCGCAGGAATCCACGCGCGTCTATCGGCTCCAGACCGACGATGGCGAGCGGATCGTCGGGCGCCGTGTGTCGCCTGCCTGGGCGGCGACCGCCACCGCGAACGACAGTGGTCCGGTGCTCGCGCCCGATGCGGCGTTCACGGCGCTGATGGATGGTCAGGCCATCCTCGATCTTGCCGAAGGGCTCCAGCTTCGACGGGTGCGTGTCATGGGCGTGAATCGGATCGAACTGGACGGCTTCACCGACACAATGCGCGACCGGCTGAAGGCGATGGGGCTGATCTCGGAGATCATCTCCTGGAAGCTGCGGCTGTTCGTTCCGACCGGAAGCGACGGCCGGACCGTGCTCGCCCGACTGCTGGAGCGGTATCCGCTTCAGCGGGTCGGCGAGCGCCATGCGGCGTGACGGAGGGATGTGAGATGAAGGACTCCGCCACCGAGATATCGCAGCGCCTCGCCGATAATGCCGAGAGTGTCTGTCGCCGCTATCTGTCGAAAGGACATCGCGAAGGCCGGTACTGGCTGGTGGGCGATGCCCGCAACACGCCCGGACGCAGCCTCTATGTCCGTTTGGTCGCCTCTCCCGATGGAGGGGCGGCCGGTAAATGGACTGATGCCGCAACCGGCGACCATGGCGATCTGCTCGATATCATCACCATTGCGGGAGGCCATGCGCGGCTACGCGATACGCTGGAGGAAGCCCGGCGTTTTCTCAGCCTGCCGCAGCCATCGCCCCGGCATGAGGGCGCCGGGTCCCGGCGGGAGCGCAAAACGCCGTCCGGCACGCCGGAGGCAGCTCAGCGTCTGGCGGCTGCTTCCCAACCCGTTGGCGGCACCCTTGTCACGGACTATCTTGCAGGGCGGAGCATCGGACCGCTGCAAGCGGGCGATCCGCTGCGCTTCCATCCGCGCTGCTACTATCGGCCATCCCGGAAGGATCCTCCCGGCACCCGTCGGGCCTGGCCGGCGATGATCGCTCTTGTCACCAATCTGGCCGGCGCGATCACAGGCGTGCATCGCACCTGGCTCGATCCCACGACGATCGATAAAGCGCCGGTCGCCTATCCACGCCGCGCGATGGGCCATCTGCTCGGCCACGGCGTTCGCTTCGGGCGCGCTGGCGCGGTGATCGTCGCCGGCGAAGGCATCGAGACAATGCTATCGCTCCGCACGATCATGCCTGCATTGCCAGCGATCGCGGGGCTGTCGGGCGCCCACCTTGCAGCCATCCGGTTCCCGCCGGATCTTCGGCGCCTCTATATCGCCCGCGACGCGGATTCCACCGGAGCCGCCGCCGAAACCCTGTTGACCCGCAGGGCTGCGGAGGTCGGGATCGAGGCTATCCCGCTGGCGCCGATGCTCGACGATTTCAACTCGGACCTGCATGGCCTGGGGGCGGATCGGCTGCGAGCGCATCTGGCCCCTCAACTGCGGGACGAAGATGCCGAGCGTCACCTTCTCCTGTCCGGCTGAAGGCCGGGAAGCGGGAGTTCAGCTTTGTCGTCACCGGCGAAGCTGTGTCGCGTCATAGGCGCCATTTTCGCTGAAAAGGCCGCGCCCACGCCTTCATAGAGGGCGACAGGAGCAGCGGGCGTCCGGCGAGCACAACGGACAGACGGGGGCTATTTTCCGCCGCGCCCGCGAGCGGCCGCTTTGCATCGCGAGGCATATGTGGACGCCCCTATCGGGGGAAGATGCATTTTTCGAGCAGGAGCAAGAAACGGTCGGGTGCTTCCATATGTCCGGCCTCTGCGAGGCGGCGCATCTGGCCGCGGGCCCTGATGAAGTCCGCGGATCCTGGTCCCTATCAAAAAAACGCGCTCATATGGCGCAGCCTCGCGAACGGGTTGTCCTGATCCAACGGATTGACCGACTTGCATCATACTCTCTGGTGCACCCCTCCCGAACTGTTGTGAGGCCGAGCCTCGAATGACGATCAGATCGCGGCCGGCGCCGGCGTCACGATGCTGTTGCTGAAGGCACGCTTGCGCATGAGGACCGCCCAGGCAATGCGCGCCAGCTTGTTCGCCAGCGCCACGGTGACGAGCCTTGCCGGCTTCTTTCCCAGCAGCCCGCGCACCCAATCGAGCAGCCGGCCCGGGGAGTTGATCCGCGCCGATCGGATGATCGCGGTGGAACCCACGACGAGTAGCGTGCGCAGGTATTTGTTGCCGGCCTTGGTGATCCTGCCGAGCCGCTCCTTGTTGCCGGACGAGTTCTGCCGTGGCGTCAGCCCGAGCCATGCCGCCATCGCGCGCCCGGAATCGAACTGCGCGGCATCGTCGATCGTCGCGGCCAGCGCGGTCGCGGTCACCAGGCCGATGCCGGGAATCGTGGCGAGCCGGCGGCTGTCCTCGTTGGCCCGGTGCCAGGCGAGCATCTCGGCATCGAGCGTCGCGATCTGCTCTTCGAGCGCTTCGAGCTGTCCGACATGGACCGCGACGACCGCACGGGCATAGGCCGGGATCGTCTCGGCCGACCGTGAGCCATGCACGCGCTCGATCAACTCGGGCAACCGCTTGATCCCTTTGGGCACGATGATGCCCAGTTCGGCCATGTGCGCTCTCAGCGCGTTGACGATCATGGTGCGGTGCTTGACCAGCATCATCCGCGACTTGTGCAGCATCAACGCCTCCTGCTGCTCGACCGACTTCACCGGCACGAAGCGCATCGTCGGCCGCGTCACCGCCTCGCAGATCGCCTCGGCGTCGAGGGCATCGTTCTTCCCGCGCTTCAGGTACGGCTTCACATAGACCGGCGGCATAAGCCTCACCTCATGCCCGAGCGCCTCGAGCTGCCGCGCCCAGTGATGGGCGGTTGCACATGCCTCCATCCCGATCAGGCAAGGTGGAAGGTCAGCAAAGAACGGCGTCACCTCATCGCGGCGTATCTTCTTCCGAATTACTACCTTGCCATCCGAGTCGACGCCGTGGGCTTGGAAGACGTTCTTTGCGATATCGAACCCGACCGTAAGAAGTGCAGACATACAAAGCTCCTGCTCGAAAAGAGACTTTGCCCAGCCTGCCATAAATGTCCGGCTGGGTGGGGCGTCCACATCATCAAAATAGCCCCCTTTGTCCGTCCTCCGCTTTGCTCCGGCCGCCATCACGCGCCCGAAAGGGACGCGCGCACGCTTGGCGCTTGGCGGTGTGCGCGCCGTCCGGCCCGCCGCCTTTCGTCGCCATGAAGGCCGCGAGGGTCGCGGCTCCCAGACGAAAAGGCGACATCCCGTGAACGACAGCAACGACATCCCCGCTGACGAGCCCGAACACGCCCAATCCCAGACAGCCTATCTGCTCGAGGAAATGCAGCTCTATGGCTATCGTCCCTTCGAAGATGAACCAGATCAGCGTCCGCTGCCCGAATCCCGCCTCGTCGATGGCGCAGTGGCCGATATGTTCGATAGTATGGTCTCGGCACTGATCGACACCCGGATCGAACCCGACCTCGAAGACATCCTCTGGGGGCTGGTCAACGTCTTCCACAACGGCATCCAGCGGGTCGAACGCGAACTGGACGATAACGAAGTGGCGCAAAAGCGGATGCAGCGCGAACAGGACGGCTCGGAGGTCAATTCGGTCGAGCTGGAGCGCGCGATCGCCGAGGGCGTGACCATGATCGAGCGGCGCGACACGTTCGAATATCTGCGCGATGCCGCCGCCGACCAGTACCGCAGCTTCACCAAGAAGCCCTGGCTTCCCCGGTCGGGTTCGAAGGTCAATCGCAAGGCGCTCACCTCGGCGGTCATCGCGAGCAAGGACTTCATCAACGATCGCAAATGGTCCGACAAGCAGGTGCTTATGCCCAAGGGTGTTCGCATCGCGATCTCGTCTGGGCCGGCGTTCAACGATACGCGGCTGATCTGGTCGACGCTCGACAAGATCCGGGCCAAGTTCCCCGACATGGTGCTGATCCATGGCGCGACCGAAAGCGGCGGCGAACATATCGCAGTCCTCTGGGCGGACCAGCGCGGCGTGCCGAGCGTCCCCATCAAGCCCGACTGGAAACTCGGCAAGGCCGCTCCGTTCAAGCGCAATGACGAGATGCTCGCCGCCATGCCCAAGGGACTGATCGTGTTTCCGGGCACCGGCATCCAGTCGAACATCCGCGACAAGGCCAAGGCGCTCGGCATCAAGGTCTGGGATTTCCGGCATCTGGGCGGCGCGTAAGCGCCGCCCATCCTCGCATTCTCTCGATGGGGCGATATGGTCCCTCGATCATGAACATCTCGCGTTACATAACTGCCGGCTTTTTCGCTGCGTTATCCTTCGACCTCCCGGTTCCGAGCTACGCGGCCCCGCCTATCGAGGGCCGGGCCAGCGTGGTCGACGGCGACACGTTCGATCTCGGCCGGGAACGGGTGCGGATTCTGGGGATCGACGCCCCGGAGATGGATCAATCCTGTGCTGATGCAGCAGGCCGGTCATGGCCGTGCGGTCAGCGCGCCAAGGCGGCCCTGCGGACCTGGCTCGGCGGCGCCTCCGTTCGCTGCATTCCCGCCTATCGTGACCAGGGCGGTCGTCCTGTCGCTCGCTGCGCTGCTCGCGGGCGCGATATAGGGGGATGGCTGGTGGAGAATGGCTGGGCGCTTGACTATCCGCGCTACAGCAGCGGCGCCTACCACACCGCCGAACAGGGCGCCCATCGCCGCCGGGCCGGCGTCTGGGCCGGGACTGTCACGCCGCCATGGGAGTGGCGCGGCTCGCGCGAGGTTGCGCGGCGCGAGGCCCCATCACCGCCGCCCAATCCCCGTTGCGCGCTCAAGGGCAACATCAGTGCGGACGGGAGCCGGATCGTTCACGCGCCCGGCCAACGCGACTATGCCGCCGTCAGGATCGACACCGCGCGGGGCGAACGCTGGTTCTGTTCGCTTGCGGAGGCCCGTCGTGCCGGTTGGCGTCCAGCAGCGCGCTGATCGATCCACGGGCGCGGCCAGATAAGAAGGCCCGGCGGATCGCTCCGCCGAGCCTGCTGCGTTCCGACCAGAGCCATCACAGTGTCCCGTTACGTTGGACGCGCACCGCAACATCCCCGCCGTTCGTGAACGGGCAGTTCGGTCCCAGTGCTGGGTCTGGCATCCCGCGTCATAGCGTTTTCTCCCTGCTGCCAGGTCCAAGTTCGTGGAAAAGGCGTCCGCACCACCCTCACGCCCGTTGCGTTGTCTGCCCCGTCGCGGCTGCCGCTGCGTGATGGCGTATGGCGGCGATGAAGCAGCGGCCCCAGTTGCGAAGATATGTGCCGAAAGGTCTGGGCGGTCGGGTGCGCGAGGTCGGAGCGGGTTAGTCTCTTCGATTGAGGCGTCCTTTCGGCTTGGCGCCACTGTGCGAGAGCTGCCTTCGTTCGCGGTCATCACCGTCATGCGTCGATCGAGGGTTCGTTCCCTCCGACTGGCGAATCCCTAAGTCCGTTCCATTTCCGCCAGCAACCCCGGCGGCGCCGGACCGAGTTGCCGCTGCGCGGCTGCCCGCACCACTCCGGGCCTATGGGGTCAGGCCGCCGCCTGAGGGCGGCGATGCAGACGGCTCTGGACGGCCTTCACCCGGGCTTCGTCGGAGGGACGGTCCCTCGGACTCGAAGCAACGGAGATACATCATGCAGAACATCGTCATCCTCGCCGGCAACATCGGCGCTGAGCCGGAAAGCCGCAGCACCCAGGGCGGAACTAACATCACCAGCTTTCGCCTCGCGACCTCGCGTCCCCGCTACGCGGACGGCAAGGCGCTTCGCGACGACCAGGGCCGCCGCCTCCAGGACACCGAATGGCACCGCATCACCGCATTCAACGGCCTCGGCAAGACGGTTCAGGCCCATTGCACCACGGGCATGAAGGTTCTGGTTCGCGGCCGCATCCACTACACGGAATGGAACGATCAGCAGGGGGTGAAACGCTACGGCTGCGAGATCATTGCCGAGACGATCGACTTCCTCAGTCGGGGCAGGCCCGCCCAGGACAATGGCGGCGACGCCGGCAGCGGCAGCTATGACACGGACGATGACATCCCGTTCTGATCAGAACGCAGCAGGCCCGGCGGAGCGATCCGCCGGGCCTTTTTTCGTGCCGACGCCCGTGGGGTTTGGGCCGCGACGCTGACACCGCCATCACATGCTTCCAGAGGCTCCGGGGTCAGCGCGAGATCCGAGGTGATCGCGAATGGAGCGCTCTGTTCAACCTCGCGGCCGAGACCGTAGAAATGGACGGAAGATCCGAGGCAGAGCGACGATTATCGGGACGGACATCACGCTCGCTTCGCCGCCGGCGCCATCCCCGCTCTCATTTGGCTCTTTCCTTGGTCCGGCCCAAGGCCTGACGCCATCAACCCGTAAAGGGTCCGCTACGCTTCGCGTGCGGCCTTCAGGCTGCGCCTGCGCGGTGATTGCGGCCATGCGCCCGACACTTCGGGAGCCTGTCGAGCGGGGATGGCCCCCGCGACGAAAGACAGGAGCCCAAAAATGTCCACGTCGCTCAAAACCGTATCAGCCTATGCCTGGAGCCTCGCCCGCAGCCTCATGGTCAATATCATCGTGTTCCGCACCGAAGCCGGTCTTTTCAGCGCGATGCCGGCCAGCGAATGGGACGGCGACTCGGCTAGCATCGTTCGCGAGTTTGATCCCTTCGCCTGGTGAGGCGAATGCGGGGCCGCTGGTCGGCCCCGCTTTCCTGAAACCCTGAAGCGCGCTTTCGCGTAGATACGCAGATACGTATTTACGATTCCCTAGTATATTGGGTGGCCATGGGCTAGGCAGAGCGGCGACGTCCCCCGCATGAGCCTGCGGGAGATCGTCGCCACGAATTTGCGTCAAATGCGTCATGCCAAGAGCCTGTCGCAGGAGGAGCTTGCCGATCGTGCAGGTGTCAACCGCAACTATATCGGAATGCTGGAGCGTGAAGAACACGCCGCGACGGTCGATATGCTCGAACGCATCGCCGCGATACTCGAAGTCGATCCCATCGAATTCTTCCGCAAGGCAGATTGATCTTCCAGCGGTATTGTCGTCGGGCCAGGTGGGACGGGCACCATCTCGTTTCCGAGTTCGCGCCCCCGACGCGATGAGTGCGCTGAGACGCGGCGGCTTTCTCCATTATCCCCTGGACAGGATAATCTCACCCCGACGACCGAAGAACTGGCGCTCTGGGCGCCGAGCGGGCCGCTGAAAATGGCGATCCCCGATTTCGATGACCGCCCGCCGCAATCCTCGCGCGTGACCCGCTACGACGAACGCCATTTCGTCACCTATCTGCGAATGCTCGAAGCGGACGAGGAAGGCGCGCATTGGCTTGAAATCGTCCGCATAATCTTCGATCTCGACCCTGTTCGCGAGCCGCAGCGGGCATGGGGCGTCTATGAAAGCCATCTCGCCAGGGCCAGGTGGATGACCGAGATCGGCTACCTCGATCTCCTGCAGGGAAGGCCTCGATAAACCGAGCTGTTTGAAGGTTCGAAGTTATTCGAATCCCAGGTCAACTCCATCGCGCACCCGGCCCTTCCAGCGGACATCAGCGCGGGCAAGCTCTTCGACTGTCCTGAGATAGGGGCAACAGGGAGAGGTGCGATGCCAACTGCCAGCGATTGGCGGTCGCAAGCGATTGCCGCGGAAACCGCCGATCTCGATTATGCCGATTTCGCGCAGGAATTCCTGCGGCACAACAAGGAATACCGGCGGCAATACGCTCGATATGCCGCGCGCAGGAACGGCGCTTCATCAAAGGAGACCCTCAGCACGGGCTTTGCCCGGCGCTGGGGGTTGGTGTTTTCCGATCGATCCCGATGTTTCCGCCGCAGTGTCTCCTGCGCTCTGGCGGCCTGAGGTCGCCCCCGGGACCGTTGCCCTGGCGCCTCCGCCGCGTGGCCTGGAGATCAGGGGACGGTTTGCACCAGAACGATTGGGCCTGATCCTCGCCGATCATAGTGATGAGCGCGGTCGGCATCTCGTCATCGACGACCCTGGCGGTCGCTTGCGACTGTGGCTCGCTGAACCGAATCTGGAAGTCGAGCCGGCCATAGTTCTCACCCCCGACCGCGACTATACTTTGCGGCGTTCGGTCGCTGATCGTCTGGCCCTCCGACTGCAGGGCGTCGCAGGCGGGCGCGTACCCACAGCTTTCCGGCCGACAGACTTCCAGCGCATGAGACTGACATTTCTTCTGCATCTGCTGGGCCTCCTCGCGACGGGCCTCAGCACCCGCGAACTGGCCGATGCCGCCGTCTATCCTGAGCTTGGCCTACATGGTTCGGACTGGCGCGCGGCCAATGAACGCCGACAGGTTCAGCGCCTTCGCGACGAGGCGCTCCGGCTCAGCGAGAGCGGATATCTGGATCTCCTGCGCGGGCGCTGATCGACCAGGGCCAGTGCGACATTTTCCTTGGCCTGATTTTCCCCTCTCTCCCGGCGCAAGCAGATTACGCCAGCCTTGTCTCCGCCACTACGCGCTCGCCCCACGCGGCCTGCGCTTCGACGGAGACCGACAATGCAGCCCAATCCCCCAGATGATGCGCCACGCTTTCTGAGAACCCCCGATGCCGCGAAGCGTCTAGGCCTCTCGCCGCGCACGCTGGAGAAACATCGCTGCTTCGGCACCGGCCCCATCTACCACAAGCTCGGTGGCCGCATCGTCTACACGGTCGCCGACATCGACGACTGGGCAGCGGCCGGGATGCGCCGGTCAACGTCCGATCCGGGACCGGGCATCGCCACCACGAGACGGCCTGCGAATGCCGGGCGTGGACGGTAATCCGTGACAGCCAAAGGCTTCACTTCCCGGCAGCTTGACCTGTTCCGTCCGATCGCCGGAGATATCGCCCCGCGTGACGCCCAGGATCTGATGAGCTGGCCCTTCTTCTCGCTCGCCAAGAGCAAGCGGGTCGCACCGATCCTGTTCCGCATGGGCGATGTCTCGATCCATGTCGAAGCGACACCCGAACATGGGATGGCGACCATCTGGGACGCCGATATCCTGATCTGGGCGGCAAGCCAGATTGTCGAGGCGCATGATGCGGGGCTGCCGACCTCCCGCCTCATCGCCGCGACGCCCTATGACATCCTGACCTTCACCCGGCGCGGCACCGGCAAGGCGAGCTATGAGCGGCTGCGCGCCGGGCTCGACCGGCTTCAGTCGACCACGATCGCTACCAGCATCCGTCAAACCACCCAGCGCAGGCGCCATCGCTTCTCCTGGATCAATGAGTGGCGTGAGCGTCTCGATGGCCAGGGTCGCGCGCTCGGCATCGAGATGATCGTCCCCGACTGGTTCTATGCCGGGGTGCTGGATCACGCGCTCGTCCTCACCATCGACCGAGCCTATTTCAACCTGACCGGCGGCCTGGAACGCTGGCTCTATCGTATCTGCCGCAAGCATGGCGGGCGTCAGGAACATGGGTGGAGCTTCGACGTCGCCCACCTTCACCTGAAGTCGGGCGTCCTCTCGCCGCTCAAGCGCTTCAGCTTCGAGCTGCGAGATATCGTCCGCCGCCAGCCGCTGCCCGGATACCGGCTGACACTCACCTTCGAACTCGGCCGTCAGCGGCTGAACTTCGCTCCGCTCCCCATCGATCCGCTCGACGCCGCCATGCGGCGAATGGGCTACCCGCCTGTGGATAAGTTGCCATGAGACACGGACTATCAGGAACCGCGACTATCGGACGATCGGGAACCCGATCCTCGGACTATCAGGAACCGAAACCGGGCTTAACACCTTGGAATCGTTTTCCGATTCTGCCCCTTAACATTGCTAACTCTGAATCCTACGGATTCATACTAACGAACTGCGCGCCAGTGGACGAAACGCGATGATCGTCGCGCTGCTCAATCAGAAGGGCGGCGTCGGCAAGACGACGCTGGCGCTCCATCTGGCTGGCCAGTGGGCTGTGACAGGCAAGCGTGTCCTGCTGATCGATGCCGATCCGCAGGGCTCTGCGCTCGACTGGGCGCAGGAGCGTGCATCGCAAGGCTTGCCACGGCTGTTCAGCGTGGTCGGTCTCGCACGCGACACGCTGCATCACGAGGCGCCGGAACTGGCCCGTGGTGTCGACCATGTGGTGATCGACGGACCGCCGCGCGTCGCAGGGCTGCTTCGCTCGGCTCTGCTGGCCGCCGATCTCGTTCTCATGCCGGTACAGCCATCCCCCCTCGATGGCTGGGCGTCAGCCGAGATGCTGGCCTTGCTCGATCAGGCACGCATCTTCAAACCCGCGATCGCGGCGCGGTTCATTCTGAACCGCTATCCCGCGCGCACGCTGATCGGGCGGGCCACTGCCGACAGTCTCGAAGCCCATGATCCGCCTCTGCTGTCGGCCCATGTCGGCCAGCGGGTGATCTTCGCCGATGCGCTGCGAGCCGGGCGCCTCGCGTCCGAAATGGACGCGGACAGCATCGCTACGCGCGAAATCTCCGCATTGGCGCAGCAGGTCGAGAACCTGCTGTCATGAGCGGTCCGGTCAAACCGCCCAGGCGTTTCGTCGCCCGGCCACGCGGCGTCGAAGCCTGGGTGTCCGCCGGCGAAGGGGAACGGACAACGTCGCCGTCACGCAGCGCGAACACCGCGCGCCTCACCATCGACGTGACGCCGGAACTGCGGAAACGGCTCAAGCTTGCCGCGCTCCAGCGCGGGCTGACGCTGGCCGATCTGGTGCGGGCCATGCTGGCCGAAGCCTTCCCGGCGGAAGACCAGGAGCGCGCGCCATGATCGCTGTCCGCGATGATCGCACCCGCGTCGAGCTGCTGTGGATCGAAAAGAAGATCGAGCACTGGATACGCTTCGGCCGCCCTGTCGAGGATCAGATACTCGACCGGCGCCGGCGCCGCCTGGGCTTCGCTCCCGACAGCATATTCGCTTTCGTGCGCTGGGCGTCGAACGACTACGGCACCGTCGTTTCTCGCATCGACATCCTGCGCGCGGTCCTGCCGGGCGAGCCCTATCAGACCGTGCCTGGTGTCGATCCGGGCGGTGACATTCTGCTGCGGGCTTCCGGCTGGCCCAAGGTTCAGCGTGTGTTCGAAGCGATCGACGCGGTGGACGCCCTCGAAATCGATCCCGCCGACGTCGCCCCGGACCATTGGCGCCACGTCCACAATCGCCTCGCCGCCCGCGAAACGCCGCGTCCCTACACGCTGGAGCGCCATCGCGCCTGGCTCGCCCGCAAAGGCTCCTTGCAATGACCTATCCCTGGAAAACGCTCGCGGCGGCCGTCGCCGCGGTCAATCTCATCGCGATCTCCATGTGGATCGATCCGCCGCCGCGACTGATCTGGAACGCCAGTCCGAGCGTTCCGATCGGCTTCTACCGCGTGCGCGTCGGCGACCCCGTATCGCGCGGCGATCTTGCTGTCGTCGCGCCGCCACCGGCCATTGCCTTGTTCCTCGACAAGGGCGGATATCTGCCGCTCGGTCTGCCGCTCATCAAGCGCGTCGCGGCTCTTCCCAGACAGACGGTTTGCCGAACCGGCGACACGATCAGCATCGACGGTGATGCAGTTGCCGTGGCGCAAAGAACGGATCGATTGGGGCGTGAATTGCCGGTCTGGACGGGATGCCGGACGCTCGCAGCCGACCAGCTTTTTTTCCTCAATGCCGATCGCGAGGACAGCCTCGACGGCCGCTATTTCGGACCACTTCCCGCAGCAACCGTGATCGGGCGGGCGACGCCCATGTGAGCGTTCGCCGTGCCGCGAAATTCATTCCACCCCGCCAAGCAAAGGAGACTGGCAATGCAACCCAATATCTTCAAACCCACCGATGAGGGCTATAAGGGCCGCATCCGGTTGTTCGGCATCGACGAGATTGTCACGCTTGTTCCCGCCGAACCGAGCGATGCAGACAAGGCGCCGGATTTCCGCGTGCTGCTCGACGACGGACATGGCCCGAGAGTTGGCGCCGCGTGGAAGGATGTCGGCGAACGCGCTGGCGACTATGTCTCGCTGGAGATCGAAAGCCCGCTGTTCGCGGGCCAGACTCTGCGCGCGCATCTCTTCCGCACCGACGACGAGGGCTCGGCGTTCCGCCTGTCGGTAAGCCGTCACCGTGTCCGCGAAGACCGGAGCTGATCCGGTGCGCCCGAGCTGCTGCAAATCGCGCCGCCGGGCGCTGTCGCTGGCGCTGCTCGCATGTCTTGCGAGCGCGCCGGCGATGGCCATAGCGGGCGGCGAAACCACCGCGGCGCGGTCGCCATCCGCGGTAACGCCGATCGCCACCCATGTGGCCGAGGCAGCCCGCCGCTTCGGCATCCCGGAGCGCTGGATACGGGCGGTCATGCGCGTCGAAAGCGCCGGCGATGTGACCGCGATCTCGCACGCTGGAGCCATGGGTCTGATGCAAATCATGCCCGGGACCTGGGCGGAGCTTCGCACGCGCTATCGCCTCGGCCGCGATCCCTACGAGCCCCGCGACAACATCATCGCGGGCACGGCTTATCTTCGTGAGTTGTATGATCGTTACGGCAATTCGACGGCAATGCTGGCAGCCTATAACGCCGGCCCAGGACGCTATGATGAGCATCTGGCGACGGGCCGGGCGCTACCGCGGGAGACGCGCGCCTATCTCGCCATGCTCGCGCCGATGGTCGGCGGACCGCCCGCTCGCGCGCTCGCGAGCGCGCCCGCCGATGCGCTGGCCTGGACCCACGCGCCGCTCTTTTCGCGTCCGGTCCGCGTCCAGTCCACTACCGTGTCGACGTCATCCGGTTCGCCACCGGACGATGGTGAAGACGCACCAGATCCCGCGCCTCGCCAGCTCGAGGACAGCCTCTTCGTCCCTCTTTCCGGTCTGCACCCGTCATGACGGGCCCGCTCGCAGGCAGGCGTACTCAGGGGAGCAATGACGTCCTCTATCGAATAAGCGGCTGGGAACGCAGGAAGAACAGGGAGGCACGGCAAGATAAAAGGACCGCCAGCAGGCTCGGTCCATGTGGTTGGTTGGGCGGGCTTTTCTCGTATGGCTCCCGTTTCGGCCTGCCAGCTCGCTTTCCCGAAATCATCGACATTTCAGTAATTCCGCGTCTGGCACGCTATCGCGGCACCGGATTCCTCGCCCGATGAGCGGAGGCGACGATGAGTTTGAGGTCAGGCCGGGAAGTCCACGCGACGGCGGGGTAAAGGGGCGGCAGGCAAAGTCCTTTGTCGGACAGGTCATTCGCGCCGCCAACAAGGGCGGGCGTGGTGTTCGCACTCATGGCAATAACCGCAGAGGCGCCGTCGCGTCGCGCTTTGGGCGAGGCAGGGTAACGGTCGCACGACGTACCCGTCAGGCGACCGATCGGCGCGTCGTCGTCAAGATGCGCATCGTCCGGCACCAGGGCGTCAAATATCGGGCAGCGCCCATTGCCCGGCACGCCAGCTATCTCGAACGGGAAGGTGTTACCCGTGACGGGACAGCTGGTCGGCTTTTCGACGCTGTTGGGGATCAGGCAGATGGGAACGCCTTCGCAGAACGCTGCGAGGACGATCGCCACCATTTTCGTATCATAATCTCGCCGGAGGATGCGAGAGAGATGGAGGACCTGCGCGCCTTTACCCGCGAGATGATGGCGGACGCGCAACGCGATCTCGGCACCTCGCTCGATTGGGTGGGGGTCGATCATTGGAACACCGATGATCCCCATATTCATGTGCTGGTTCGCGGCCGCGTAGATGATGGGCGCGACCTTGTGCTGAGCCGAGATTATATCCGCGAGGGCTTCCGAAGTCGCGCCGAGGATCGCGTGACCCTCGAATTGGGACCGCGCACCCAGCGTGAGATTCAGGCCGGACTCGCCCGCGAGGTACAGGCTGATCGCTGGACCAGCCTTGATCGCACGTTGAGGGATATCGCCGATCGCCATGGCGGCATTGTCGATCTGCGCCCGGACCCCACCGGGCATTCATCTGAGAATCGACATCTCCTTGTTGGCCGCGCGCAGAAGCTGGAGGCCATGGGTCTGGTCGATCCGCTCGGTCCCGCAGCCTGGACCATAAAGCCCGGATTGGAAGATACGCTCCGCTATCTCGGCGTTCGCGGCGATATCATCAAGACGATGCACAAGGCGATGGCCAGAGAAACGCCGAATCCGGACGTGTCGCGCTTTGCAATTCATCATGGCCCGCCGGTCGATGCCGTCGTGGGGCGTCTCGTCGATCGCGGGTTGTACGACGAACTCAAAGGCAGCGCCTATGCCGTTGTCGATGGCGTTGACGGTCGCACCCATCATCTTCGGTTCGAAGATATTGATATGACTGGAGACGGGAAGTCCGGCGCCATTGTCGAGCTACGCTCGTGGGAAGATGGCAGGGGGCAGCAACGCCACTCGCTCGCGACCCGATCGGACCTTTCGCTTGGCGAACAGATCACGTCCGATGGCGCGACCTGGCTCGATCGCAATCTCATCGCAAGCGAGCAGCCTGTTTTGGGTGGCGGGTTCGGCGCGGAAGTCGCCGCTGCCATGGAGTCGCGCACCGACCATCTGGTCAATGAGGGGTTGGCGCAGCGGCGGGGTAGCCGCGTCATATTCGCTCGCGCGCTAATCCAGACGCTCAAGGACCGGGAGATGTTGCACGTCAAAACCGACCTCGTGGACCGCACCGGGCTCGCGCCGCTGCCATCGAAACCCGGAGACCATGTCGCGGGCGTCTATCGGCAGCGAGTGACGCTTGCCTCAGGCCGGTTCGCGATGATCGACAATGGGCTGGGATTCCAACTCGTCCCTTGGCGGCCGGCACTCGAACAGCATCTTGGGCAGCATGTCTCTGGCACGATGACCCCAGGTGGCGGAGTGGACTGGTCGTTTGGGCGGCAGCGCGGATTGGGCTTGTGACCACACGACCAGTTTCGCCGACATAGCCGCCATTCCGAGGTTAAAACCCGATCCTTGAAGACGGCCGTACTTTCACCTCTCGTGGGCGACCTAAATGGCCGTTTGCGGACAGACCTCCTTCGTATGCGCACTTCACCAACGGTGCGAGCAAAGTCCGCTTCGAGGACGATGGCGCGAGCCGCTACTGGGCCCAAATTACCTTGAACTCGGCGCCAAGCCCATTGCAGCTACGCCAGGCGCTGGCGAGCAGCGTGTTCAGCTGATCGAGGCGCAGCCGGTTTACGCCAGTCTTGGCGGTATCGGCATTCGCCCGTGCGGCTTCCGTAACATGCGGCTGCACCACGACGACGCGCCGGACATAGTCGTCGCCGAGATTTTCGATCGCTTCCACGAGCGCATCTTTCGCGATAGGTTCGCCGTCCTTCCACCAATAGTTCGTTGCGCGCACCGCTTGCGAGAGGCCTTTGGCAAGCGCCTGTTTGTCGAGCCACTGGAGGTTCTTTATCGCCTGACCAGTAACGACCTCGTAGGCCGCGACAGAGAGTTTACGGCCGGTCGTGTCGCTCTTTGCCCCCTTCACATGGATGAGCGACAGAATTGGTTTTGCGCCGCTGACATCGAGATGGATGAAATCCGCCTTTTCATTCGCGCCATCGTCGCAGGCGAGCCATCCCTTGTGCGTATTCTGGACCCAGCAGAATAGGCTCTTTCCCTCGCCGATCTTGGTGAGATCATGCGGTTTTTCTTGTTTTACGGCATAGCCGCTGAAGTCCACTGCTTCGAAATGCGAGAAGGTAATCCGGGGCATTCTTAGGGCATAGACCTGCCGGTCGGACACACTGTGCCCGCTGTCATAGCGGATGTTTACGCCGACGCCGCGCCCGAGCAGCGTTTTGATGCGGTTGAAGGCGTCATCGTCGACACCGGCCGGCTTCGGATCGGAAACCTTGAACTTCACCTTGCCGTCGCGCGTGACGCTGACCTCGAGGCTCAGCGTCCCAATGACGCTGCCGTTGATCTCGACGCTTACGGACAGATTCGAACCATCAGCGGCTTCGACGACAAGGCTGGAGGCGATCACCAGCGCGGCATCGGCATTGACCGTATCCGCATCCTCGTCGCCATCGTCGAGCATGTCGGGCGGCAGGATCGACAGATCATATCCGCCTTTGACCTGTGCAGGGTCGAGCGCCTGCACCGGGGTTGCGAGAAAGCGGAATGGCTCGGCGGTTCCTTGCTTCGCGGCCGCGACAGCATTGATGAGCAGCGCCGCCGAAGCGGCAAACCCTTCGATCGAATTTGCCTTGCCGAGCCAGACCCGCGAGGCCTTGGGCGACACGCCCACGGTGACCTCCAGCGCGGCATTGCGCGAACGCGCGGCCGACCAGTAGAAGCTCTGGTCATCAAAGGGGTCGAGCGAATAGTCCAGATCCTGTCCGGCAAGGATCTTGGCATCGGCCTTCGTGGCACTTCTCCGGTGAACGCCCGACAGCCACAGGGTCCGCGCCTGGCCATTCTCCAGAAATGCCGCGGCCATGGTTGAACGGGATATCGGCGAGAGCCAGGTCAGGGGTGCGTCCGCATCGACGTCCCCGATCAGTGCTGCGCGCAGCGGCCCTTTGATCTTGGAGTCGCTGATATGGAGCGCCAGATGGCCCTTGCGCACAAGTGCGATGACGAGATGGTGCTGGACATCGACGAACTCCGCGGAGCCAGTCCAGGCAGGCTTGAGCGTGCGCTTGTACCACATCGCCTGCAAGCGGACACTCGCGTGCTGAAGCTCGGGCAATCGCGTGAAATCCGACGTGGCCGGTTGCTCCTCGGCCGCGCAGATCGCCTCGATATCGGCGAGACAGCGTTCGAGCTGGTCGGCGACAGGAACTCCCGCTGCCTTGGCGAGCGTAAGGGAAATGAATGGAGTGAGGGCAGCGTGAAAGCCGGCGGCACCGCCGTCTCCCTGCCCTCCATCGATTGCGTCAGCCATTTCCTACTCTCCTGCCAGGCGTGAATGCGTATCCAACCAAGACTGCTTCCACCGCGCGAGCGGAGATGATCTGCTGCACGCCCTCGGACCCCGTCATGCCTGGCGGCGAAACCCTGACGCCGTGCAGACCCCGGCGATCGAGGCGTAGGCGCGGATCATGGTTCCACCTCATAGTCGGCCGGAATATTGGGTGCCCATTGGCCGAGCTGCTCCTTTCGCTCGGCAACCGAGCCATGGAGTCGAGCACCGTTCGGAAGACGCCGTCGCTCGAAGAGGGGGAGACTGATGCCGAACAGCGACGGGCGCGACGAGCCTGCGGGCTTTCGGCGCGGCACGAATTCGAGGATCGACCAGGCAAAGGTCATGGTCTCGTGAGCGCTGCCGAGCGCGTTCGGTGCGACATATTTGGCTCCCTCTTTGTTGCCCATCACGATCGCGTTGACGCTCTGCTGGCGGATGCGCAGGTCGCAGAGTTTCGCGCGTCCGATCATCCACAGAAGCGGCACCTTGCACAGGGCGCTGTCGGCCTCCGGATAACCGCCGCCGACGTCGCCATGGCCGCCGGCGAACCAGACCTCGCTCACGTCCTGAGGCTGGGCCGCGGCATTGTTGAAGGGGTTGCCCCAATATTCCTGATCGCCTGGCCAGAGCTGTGGGCGGAACATCGTTCGCTTTTCATCGATCGCGACAGCATGGGATACCGATTGAACGCTGGTATTGCGGCTAGAGAACGCGTGCGACTTGAGGCGCAGGCCCTTTCGTCCGCTCTCGATCACCGATCCGACGGTGTCGAACAAGCCGAGCATTCGGATCGGCGGCCGGTCGGGATCGAGAATGCGTTCGTAGAGGCGGACCTCGGCAAAAGCCTCCTGCTTCTCATCCTCCCCGATCGACTTGTAAGCTCGATACACATAGTCAAGCAGATTGAGATTGCGCGGCTCGATCAAGCCGACAGCATGGATGAACCCGGCCAGCACGCGCGCGGAATACGCGCCGCGGCTGAACCCGAAGATGAAGATCTGATCGCGTTCGACCGGATCTTCGCCCTTGCGCTTGCCGTTGTCGTAATTCTCGACGAGGAAGCGATAGGCCTCTTTCACGTTCTGATCGAGCCCCCAGCCCGTCGCGAGACCCCAGACCTCATGCGCCTTGCGCCAGAAGCGCGACCAGGCCCCTTCCGCGCCGAACGTTCCAACGCCCGGATCATAATAGACAAGCTGCTCGGCGTCCTTCGCCAGAACGCCATACAGGCGCAGAATGTTGGTACGGTCGCGCTTGATCTCGTTCGATGTGCCGTCCAGCAGGATGACGATGTTCTTCGGCATGCCCGTGCCCCCCTATTGCCGCACTAGTCAGGGACGACTGCGCTGGCGAGCGCACACCGCGTTCCCTGGATCCCAAAATCTGGTCTGGACCGGCCACACGTCCGTTGCGCGCGCCTCGATCAGACGCGGCCCTCCGTCCCCTCGCCAGTTGTCCACCGCATTGCAGGCGCGACCGAAATCCCGACCCCGCGATACTAATGTAAAGACGGTACGCGACATAGGCCACTTGGCGGAAGCATTGCAGGGCCGGGTATCATCCGTCTGGTTCGACCGCCCGCGCCTCACCTCGTCGTCGTTGTCCCATCCGTTGATCCAGACCACGAAATCCGTTCGCAGGCTGGGTACGGGATCGCCTGTCGCAGGCGGTTCCTCGCCACTTGCGAATTCGGCAGTCCGGATTCGCCACCGTCGATCATCATCTACATTCCTCGGTAGGACTCATGCTACGTCGGCGGCAGCGCGGATGGGAGGCAGCGAGATCGACGGGCGATAGGAACCGCTGCGCTGGCCCTCGAAATCAAACTCGTAGAGCCGGACGACACCCATCGCTGGCTGGCGCTGGCCGAGAAAGAAGGTGAAGGCATTGGGAGCCGCCACGAACAGATGGATCACACGCGGTCCATTGCCGCGCGCTCGGCGAATCTCGGCGGCCGCAGCTTCGGCGAGCATGAACGCATGGCGCCCGCAGGTGACAGAACGCGCGCCGGGGCCGCCGCGGGGCCGACAGACGAGGATGCGGCCGACTTCGGGCAGCGCATCCTTCGTATAGGTTTCAACTGCCCCGGCGATATCATGCGTCAGCCCGACCGCAACCGCCAGGTCGGGTTTGTCCGGATCGACCTCGACAAGCTGCATCTCAAGCGTCGGCCACGCGTCGTCGGCGTCGGTGTCGTCGGGCGACCAAATGCGCCGATCGGTCGTTCGCTGCTCCAGCTCGATAGCGCGACCTGACTTGATGTTGAGCACCGACCCAGCGGCAAAGGCGAGCGTAACATGCGCGTCGAGCGCAAGGCGTAGCCGGTCGGACTTAGCGGCGGCGGCCAGGAGGAAGGCCGACAACGCCGGATAGAGCTTGTCCGCCCAATCCTCATCATTGCGGATATGCCGTTCGTCGAATTCGGGTGTGAGGTCGAGCACCTCTACACATCGATCCTCGAGCCGGTCGATCGGATGCTCGAACGATTTGACCCCATGAACCGCCACGACCGGCTTAGCCGCGTCCAGCAGGCCTTCCCGGTCGCAGGCTGCGCGGAAGGAGCTTCGGTCGAATTCCAATCTTCCTTGGCCCATCCATTGGAAGACCAGATCGTCATAGGGAAAGGCGCTCTGATGGACAGGAATGCGGCGCAACCCGACATAGGAGAAGAGGAGGTCGAGGGTTTCGCGCAGATCATCGAGCGAATCGGTGGCTTCGCCGAACGCAAGCGTGCCGGCCAACAGGCGGAGCCCGTTTTCGTCCAGCCCGAGATGCTCGCGCCAGGCCTTGCGAATCGCGCCGGTCTTGCTGTTGTCCGTTGCTGTTCCGAACAGCCGCTCGAGGCGGAGGGCACCGGACCGGGTGCCGATAATTTCGCGCAGCGGATCGGCGCGATCGATGCGCCAGTTGGTAAGCAGCTTGAAGCGGATACCGACGCCGGCCGGCGCATGGGCACACTGCGCGACATGGGCGCGCTGGAGCAGCGATTTGGCGTTCGCGTTGATAAACTCGGGATCGATCAGTTGGCCGTAACCATAACTGTCGGGCGTCACATGCCATTTGCACTGGATATGTTCGCGCAGCAGCGGCGCGCCATTCTGATCGACGGGGCTGCGACGTGGATCGTAGTCGACCCATATATCGTCGAAGCTCTTGGGGCCGAGTTCGAACCCGACCTTGACCACGGGACTCTCGGCGTCGAGCAGGCGCGCGGCGCGAAGCCAGAACAGGCGCGCCTGAAATGTGTCGCCATCGCGCCGGACAGTCACCGCCTGCGTCACCGGATATCTCCCGCAGGGGTTCCCATCACGACGCGGAGTCCCGAAACGGCGGCGTCGGCAGTATCGACCGCGCTACCGCCAGGGCACTCGCCCCGTCGACCGCCCGCGACGGATAGGCATCGAGCACGATCGAAGGCAGGAGGCGCTGGGTAAGGTCGGAAAAGGTGAAACCAAAATCGCGTCCGCGTTGTGGTCCGGTAGCCGTCACGAGCGCGTCGATATGCCCGTTCTGCAGCCCGAGCGGCGCAAGCCGCGAAGAGAGGACATAACGACGCTGTTCCTCGTTCGGCCGCGTGAATTCGAGCACGTCTGCGGCGCGGCGCCGAACTGCCGGATCGAGCGCACTCAGCCGATTGGTGCACATGATGACGGCGGCGGGAAGCTTTTCGTTGGCGAGACGGTCGATGCCGCGGATGAAGGCGTTGACGCCCGCGCGGTCCTCGTGATGCATTTGTGCGGCCTCGCGCGACTGGGCAAGCGCATCGGCTTCGTCGACGAGCAGGATGACACCGCCCCTTGCGCGTCCAGAGCTTGACTTGAGCTTCCTTGCTTCGGCGACCGCATGGTCGAACGCCGCCGAGAGCAGTTGGGTCATTTCGCCGACACGCCCCTGGCCCCGTGTCGAAAGGCTGAGGGGCAGCAGCGTGATGTCGATATCTTCCTGACGGGCTACGGCGTCGCCGATCGTCTCGGCGAGTTCGGTCTTGCCCGAGCCGACGTCGCCAGCGAGAATTACGAGCGGCGGCCGCCGCAGCACTGTGTCGAGCAGGAGCTGCGCGCCGGGGTGATGCTTGTTTGCCCAGCGCTCGAGTCCGGCCGGGTTGACCAGCAGGCCGAGGATCTTGGTCAGCCGCAGCTTCTGGTCGTCGAGCCCGACGAGCCGTGCAAGCCGCGTCTGCGGATCGACATCGGGATAGGTGATGCGGCGTTCGAACAGCTCGTCGAGACCTGGCTTGGTCTGCATCAATAGCTCCTTACGCTTGCGCGGCCCAGCGCCTGGCCGCCGGCTGAATAAGTTCGATCCTGTTCGAGATAGCCGGTGATGCCGGGCTCGCTGCCACCGGAGCGGTAGAAGGGTAGCGTCTTCTTGAACGCATCCCGCTGTGCGCTGTCGAGCCGGTTCCAGGCCGCGGAATAGGTCAGATAGCTGTGGAACGAGGCGCCCGAGATATCAGCCCAAGGGCGAACCTTCCCGGGATCGTCGTCGTCATCGGCCGTACCCCCAGCGAGATCACGCGCGGTGTAGCGCAGCGTCGGTTCGATCCAGTTCTCATTGCGGCGGAAGCCATAGCTGACGGTGCCGAGATAGCCGGCCTTGAGCAGGGCGACGACTTCCGCCTCATAGTCGGCGATGTCGCTGTCGCTGGGCTTGCCATAGTGGCGCTGCATGCGTTTAAGATCGGCCGCGACCTTGGCGGCAATATGGCGGGCGTGGGTGATGGTGAACGCGGTGGATTCGGTGATCGCGTAGCTGCTTGCCATGATCGTTACACCTGAAAGGAGGGGCCAAAGACCATCTGCCAATAGCGGACGGTCTCCTGCTTGGTGGGGGCGTAGAGTGCGGCGTCGATCGCATCGCCCGCATCGAGCGCTGCCTCGACGATCGCGTCGGCGTTGGCGGAGGTATACAGCCGGCTGACGTTGTTCAGCTCGTTCACCGGGTCGATGATCTGGACCGTCTCGCTGAAGCTGCCGACCCGCGACGCCGGGTAATAGTCGGTGAACAGGATTTTCTCGCGCAAGCGGCTCCTGGCGACATAGCCGAAGAAATGCTGGAGCGCGTCGGGGTAGTCCGAGAGGTCCAGCCCCTGATCGCAGAGCTTGGCCATGATCATCTCGATCATGAAGGACTTGAAGCGGAACCCGTCCTGCTCGTTCTTCATGCGCCGTGCCCAGAATTTGACCAGGCGAACCACCTGCGCGAAGTGCTTCTCCTGCGCCTTCTTGCGCTTCGAGCAGAAATCGAGGTGGAGCGGGATGCTGGTCTTGAGGAATGACCCGTCATCCTGGCTGACGAGATTGCCATACCAGTTCGGATCGCCATCATAGAGGATCGGCACCACGTCCACATCGAGACCTGAGCCGCGAAACGAGACCGTGACGCTATAGGTTTGCGGCTGGACCTGATCCGCGCTGAAATTGGGGAATGCCTTGCGGAGCCGTTCTGCGAGATATTCGAGCAACTCGGAAATCTGATGCGGCGCCTCGGCGCCGCTCACATAGCAGGCGACGTCGATATCGTTCAGCGAGCGCAGCGCCGTGCCCTTTGCGAGGCTGCCCGACAGCTGCATCCGCTTCAATGTGAAACTGGGGTGCTCATCAAGGTAGGTTTCGAGCCGTTCGCGCAACCGCCGTGCCTGCGCGCGATATTCGTCGGCCTTGTCCTTGGGCAGGTTGACCTTGTCTTGGGCGAACGCCGCGATCTCGCGGTGATCGACATGCTGGCGTGACACACTCGCCTCCTTTCGCCGCGGGAATCGCGGACTTCAACGTCCAGCACATATATAGTAGCTAGAAAATAGCTATTCAAGGGGTGGTAATTGGCTATTTCCAATTGACATCCTATGGAAGATTCCCTATCTGAACCAAGGACGATGGAGGTGAAGATGATGGCGAAGCGAACCATGACGCTGAACCTCACCGACGCCGAGATGCGCGCGCTGGACGACTTGTCCGCACGCAAGGATCTGACAAAGACGGCGGTGCTTCGGCAGGCTCTACGCCTGTACCAAGCGGTGGAGGCGCGCGTCGAAAAGGGCGAGAAGCTCGTTTTCGAGAATGAAAGCACGCGCGAGAAGGCCGAGCTGATGTTGCTCTGATGGTTGAGATTTCGACCATCTACCTTCTGGATTCGGCAAGCGGCGATGCTGTCGAGGCCGAGTTGCGGGATGCCATCGAAGAAGCTCAGTTGATCGACTGGCAGACGCGATGGCAGCCCGCGCTCATCGACATATTGCGCGATCTCGCCAAACGCGGCGTGCCCATGAGCGATTGGCCGCAGAACTGGCACTGGGATTGGCGCAGGAAGACCGCGGGCGTTCAGGGATTGCTCGCCTTCAAGGGCTTCAGCGTCATTGCCGGCGGGGAAACCCAAGGCCTTGCTCAGGTCAATCTGACCGGCACCGGACGTGAGCCCTCGCATGCGGGTAAGCCACTCGTCTACGTAGACTATCTCGAGGTCGCCCCGTGGAATCGGCCGGATCTCGGGTTCGCGCCGAGGCTGCGCGGCGTTGGATCGACACTGCTGACCGCGGCCGTAGCGCTCAGCGAGGACGAGGGCTTCAAGGGCCGGATCGGCTTGCATTCGCTTCCGCAGGCGGATGACTTTTATCGCAAGTGCGGGATGACCGAGATCGGACCCGATCCCGCCTATCAGGATTTGATATACTTCGAGATGACCGCTGAGCGGGCCAGGGCGTTCCTCGAAGAGGAGTGACGACGATGAGGATAGAACGGAGCAAGGAATGGTGGCTGGGACGGGCGCGGCGCGAAGGCGACGCGTTCATTGGCGCCGGCTTGCTGGCGGCAGACCCGATGCCGGATGATCGCGCCGCGCCAGCCGTTGCCGCGCCCGAGGAAAGTCGCATCGCGTTCGGCAAGTTCGTCAACATGATGCGCCGTCGGCGGGGCTATTCGATCGAGCAGCTCGCCGATGCAGCCAGAGTGGATGCAAGCGAGCTTCTCATCATCGAAGATGACGTTCATTATGTGC
Organism: Sphingopyxis indica; assembly: GCF_032879645.1. Lineage (NCBI taxonomy): Bacteria > Pseudomonadati > Pseudomonadota > Alphaproteobacteria > Sphingomonadales > Sphingopyxidaceae > Sphingopyxis > Sphingopyxis indica. The sequence goes on along the minus strand of NZ_CP076394.1, from coordinate 4,185,770 downwards.
CTGGACCACGAACGGTCTTTCAGTTGGCGCAGCTGTTCGAAGTGCCGCAACCGCGCCTGATGCAGCTTGCCGGCCTGGCTGCGGCCAACGATGACAGCTTGCGCGAGGAAGCCGTTCGGTTTGCCGCGCGGTCAGAGGCGGTGCATAAGCTGACGCGCGAGGAGAGTGCGGCGCTCGAAGCTTTCGTAGCGGTGCTGAGCAAAAAGGGGCCATTGCATCCGACGTGAAGAACATACGGCTCGATCACCGCACGGTTCAGGATATCGACGATCAGGTCGCCAAGGTGCTCAGGGGCCTTGGCAATCCCCAACCACCCATAGACCTTCGTTTGGTGCGCGAGCTGCTCAAGCTCGATCGCGGCTACTATAGCACGACCGACGACAGCCTTCTTCGCGAGACATTCTCGCGCATGATGGTTGCCGGAATCCAGGTGCTCAAGCGCCCCACGATCCTGAAGGATGCCGTGCGCACACTGAGTCTCAAGGCGCTGTATCTGCCGGACCAGAAGCGCATCCTGATCGATCAGGATTTGCCCAAGCTCAAGCATCGCTGGAACGAGGCGCACGAGATCGGCCACGACATCATTCCCTGGCACGTCGGCATGATGCTTGGCGACACTGAACAGACGCTCACCCCAAGTTGCCACGAGATCATGGAAGCCGAAGCCAATTATGCGGCCGGCCAAATGCTTTTCCTCGCGTCACGCTTCGAGGCAGAAGCGCGATCGGAATCGCCGACGCTGGACCTCGTGCGTCGGCTAAGCGGAAATTTTGGAAACACCATGACCTCCACATTGTGGAGGCTTGCCGAGCAGGCGCACGGCAATATTCCCATGGTGGCGCTGGTCACAGGTCATCCACATCCGGCCAGACGCAAGGCCACCTTCGATCCGGCTAACCCCTGCCGCTACTGCATCCAATCTCCACCTTTCAGCGACCGCTTCGGGGCCATCACCGAGGCTCAGCTATTCGCTGCCACGGTCGGCTACGCCGGCGCGCAAAAGGGCGGGCCGCTGGGCGATGACGAAGTCGTGCTGATCGACCGAAATGGCGATCGCCATGCCTTTCGCTTCGAGACCTTCTTCAACGGGCATGAGGCATTGACCCTCGGTATTTGGCTTCGAGCCATTCCGAGCGCGGTTTCTGTCACAAGATAACTTGCCTGCTAGAGGCAGGCATCACCCCCGTTTGCAGAACCTTGATTGGAGTGAACCGTTGGCTGCTTTCCGGCTTGTGACTCAAAGCCCGGTCGGTCGCCAACGTACATTGCCGACATGATGCCATTGCAGCAACAATGCCCGGTTTCAGGTGAATTGATTGCTAAGCCTAACGACCAAGATTGGGGTGCGTGCTGACCCGCCGGATCGCTGGCGATAATGTCCGCTATCCCGAATTGCGATCCTGAAAGGAGCCTTTCCGGAGTGTCCGACATTTACGCCATCGCTTCTATTCCTACGCCGCCATTTCTATTACGTCGACATTCTTCCCCACCCCCTTTTAATCGTGAGATTATAATCCCGACTTTCTGACTTTTGGCCGGAAAGGAGAGGATGTGTCTGCGACCAAGATCCTGTGGGGACAGATATTCGCTGTCTTTACAATCGTGTTGGTGTCCGTCTGGTCTGCGACGCAGTGGACCGCCGCAGCCCTTGCTCATCAGCCCCAACTCGGGCCGCCCTGGTTCAGCCTTGGCAACTGGCCTGTCTATCCGCCGCCCGCCTTCTTCTGGTGGTGGTTTTCCTTCGACGCTTATGCGCCCGACATCTTCCAGACTGGTGCGTACATCGCGGTATCAGGCGGATTCATCTCGATCGTAGTGGCCATCGGCATGTCGGTGTGGCGCGCCCGTGAGCTGAAGAATGCCGAGACCTACGGGTCAGCGCGCTGGGCGACCGAGAAGGAGGCGCGCGCTGCCGGACTGCTCGGCGATGATGGTGTTATCCTCGGCAAACTGGACAATGACTATCTGCGCCACGATGGGCCGGAGCATATTCTCTGCTTCGCACCGACCCGTTCGGGCAAAGGCGTCGGGTTGGTCGTGCCGAGCCTGCTGACCTGGCCGGGTAGCTGCATCGTTCATGACATCAAGGGCGAGAATTGGGGGCTGACAGCAGGCTTCCGCAGCCGGTTCGGCAAGGTGCTGCTGTTCGACCCGACCAATGCGGCGAGTGCAGCCTACAACCCCTTACTCGAAGTGCGCCGGGGCGAATGGGAAGTCCGCGACGTTCAGAACATCGCCGACATATTGGTCGACCCGGAAGGCTCGCTGGAAAAACGCAACCACTGGGAAAAGACCAGCCACGCGCTTCTGGTAGGCGCCATCCTCCATGTCCTCTATGCCGAGCCGGACAAAACTCTGGCCGGCGTGGCTAACTTCCTTAGCGATCCGGGCCGCCCGATCGAGACCACGCTGCGCGCGATGATGCTAACCCCGCATCTGGGTGAAGCGGGCGTGCATCCTGTCGTCGCCTCGGCGGCACGCGAACTGCTCAACAAGAGCGAGAATGAGCGGTCGGGGGTGCTCTCGACCGCGATGTCGTTCCTGGGTTTGTATCGAGATCCGGTCGTGGCGGCCGTCACGCGGCAATGCGACTGGAGGATAGCCGACCTGGTGATCGGACCGCATCCTGTCTCGCTCTATCTCGTGGTCCCGCCGTCCGATATCAACCGAACGAAGCCTTTGGTGCGGCTGATTCTCAATCAGATCGGCCGCAGACTGACCGAGGACCTGGCTTCGACCGCCAAACGCCAGCGATTGCTGCTGATGCTCGATGAATTTCCAGCACTCGGGAGGCTGGATTTCTTCGAGTCCGCTCTCGCCTTCATGGCGGGCTACGGCATGAAATCCTTCTTGATCGCACAGTCGCTCAACCAGATCGAGAAGGCCTATGGCGTCAATCACTCGATCCTCGACAATTGCCATGTCCGCGTGTCGTTCGCCACGAATGATGAGCGGACCGCCAAACGTGTCTCCGATGCACTTGGCACGGCGACTGAGATGCGGGCGATGAAGAACTATGCCGGCCATCGGCTTTCGCCCTGGCTCGGCCATTTGATGGTCTCGCGATCCGAGACCGCGCGCCAGCTTCTCACGCCGGGCGAGATCATGCAGCTTCCCCCTGACGATGAGATCGTCATGGTGGCAGGCACGCCGCCGGTGCGGGCGAAGAAAGCGCGATATTTCACCGATCCTCGCCTCACACGCCGCCTGCTGCCAGCGCCAAAGCCCCGGCGCAGCCCACGGCCGCCACGTCCAGACGACTGGACCGGTATCGAACCGCCGCCGCAGCCGGACAATCCGCCGCCCGGTCAATCCGGCGGTACGGCGGTCAAACCTGAGACGCCTGAAAGCGATGACGCCAATGCCAATATCCGCCGTGAGCCAGGCCTTCCCGACCATGAGGAAGTGGTGCGTGAGGCGCCGCCGCCAGCAAATGAATTCGACTTCGATGAGCCGGATACCGCCAGCGAGGAGGCAACCACCCAGCGCCGGATGCACCGCGTTGCCCGCATCGCAAGTCTCGATCCCGGCGATGGCATCGAACTTTGACAGGGAGATAATCAGACCATGCGCGTCAAGCGAACCTATCGTCTGCCGCCTGATCTCGTCGATCAAATCGAGGATTATGCCGCTCGCAAGCGTGTGCCCCAGACCCAGATACTCGAAGCGGCGCTTCTCTCATTTCTGTCTCCAGACGGGCCTGAGCGCCTGGAGGCCGCACTGGCAAGGCGCCTCGATCGCCTGTCGCGGCAACTGGAGCGGGCTGAGCAGAATATCACCATCTCCAATGAGGCGATCGCCCTGTTCGTTCGCTTCTGGCTCACCACGACTCCGCCCCTGCCCGACACCGGACAGGCTGCTGCCAAGGCCAGCGGCAGTGAACGCTATAAGGGTTTCATTGAGGCTCTGGGCCGCCGCGTCGAAATGGGATCGAGCCTGGCGCGTGAGCTGAGTGAGGACCGGCCAGCGACAGAGGACCGAACCTTTGCCGATTAACGTAGCAGGCGGCTGGAATGCCCCTGATCCGTCAGCAGTTTGACGGCTTTCTTGTCGAACGAGACGAAGGTTTCTCCGCCAAGCCAGTTGCCTTCATAGGCGATCACGCCGTCCGCAAAGTCTCCGCCGGCGTCGAGGAGCGTGAGGCCAGCTTCCACCGCAGGACGATTCACGACGACATTCCGTGTGTCGAGTAGGCGGCGTATGGCCGATGCGATATCCTCTCGCGAAACATCATAGGCGCGGGCCAGCACCCAGGAGAATTCGCAGAGCGATTGCAGGCTTATCGCAACGATGTCGGCCCGATCCATAACATCGACAGCGCGGCTGGCCTGCTCGGCATCATCCCCGACGAAGGCACGCAGCAGTACATTGGTATCAGCCGTGATCTTCACGGTTGACCAAGTCCGGCATCAGCTCCGCCGGCAGCGATCGCGTCTTCAATCTCTTTGATCGAAAGCTTCCGCCCATTGGTTTTGGATTTCAGAAAGCCGTGCAGATCCCGGAACGAGCCAGCGGGCTTATCCGCCTTGAGTTCCGCTCGTCCGTCGGGGAGCAGATCGAGATGAATCCGCTCGCCGGGTCGAATGCCCAGATGCTGAAGAATTTCCTTTCGGAATGTCACCTGGCCCCGAGCCGTCACAGTGAGCGTGATCACCACCTGTCTCCTTCTAGATAAGAAAATAATGCAAAATTGCATTATTTTCAAGACGCGGTGTGGTCAGGCTCCGCGATTCGGGTGGCGCAGTGGTCTTGGAATATGATCCGAGACGGGAGCTCGCCACTTGGATGATCCTCCCGGCATACGCCCGGCTTTCTATTGCTTCGACGCTCTACGCTAAACGCAAATTGTTGTTGCGATAGCCTTTTTTCTGTCTCTTCTAACTGTCCCCATGGCCTCGTGCGGCGTGTGCGCACAGGCAATCAGGGGACAGGCATTGGCGATCTACAGCCTAAAATCGGAGAGTTCGCTGCGCGGCGCGCGGATGCTACGGACCGCGCTCGGCCCCGCGATCGCAGGCTGGCTCGCCGATCCCAAAACGGTCGAAGTGATGCTGAACCCGGATGGCCGCCTCTGGCTGGACCGGCTGGGAGAAGGACTTTCCGACACCGGCGAAACACTCGCACCGACGGACGGAGAACGGATTATCCGTCTCGTCGCCCATCATGTCGGCGCCGAGGTCCATGCCGGCGCCCCGCGCGTTTCGGCCGAGCTGCCGGAAAGCGGGGAACGGTTTGAAGGCTTGCTGCCGCCAGTTGTCGCCGGACCAGCCTTCGCGATCCGCAAGCCCGCCGTCGCTGTTTTCACCCTTGATGATTATGTCGCTGACGGCATCCTGACCCGCTTGCAGGCCTCCGCGCTTCGCATCGCAATCGCCGACAAGGCGAACATCCTGGTGGCCGGAGGCACCGGCACAGGCAAGACCACACTCACCAATGCGCTCCTTGCCGAAATCGCCGGGACCGGCGACCGGGTGGTGCTGATCGAGGATACGCGCGAACTCCAGTGCAGCGCGCCCAATCTGGTGGCGATGCGGACGAAGGATGGCGTCGCCAGCCTGTCGGATCTCGTACGCTCCTCCTTGCGTCTGCGCCCCGATCGGATTCCGATCGGCGAAGTGCGCGGCGCCGAGGCGCTCGATCTTCTGAAAGCCTGGGGCACGGGTCATCCGGGCGGCGTCGGCACGATCCACGCCGGCAGCGCGATCGGCGCGTTGCGCCGGATGGAACAGCTCATCCAAGAAGCGGTGGTGACGGTGCCGCGCGCCCTGATCGCCGAGACCATCGATTTTGTCGCGGTGCTGGTGCGCGATGGCCATGGACGCCGCCTCTCCGAACTGGCCCGCGTCGATGGTCTCAATGCCGCCGGCGAATATGCGCTGCGCCAGCTTCCGGGGCCCCTCGACCCCATCCGCACGACGGAAAAATCCCCAATTCCCACAACAGGAGACCGCACATGAAGCGCTCGCTTTCCCAAATTCGCAGTACCGCAAACACGGCCATCATCGGCGTGTTCGTCGCGCTCGCCATGTCGAGCGCCGCCAAGGCTTCCGGTTCTTCCATGCCATGGGAAGCGCCGCTGCAATCGATCCTCCAGTCGATCGAAGGGCCGGTGGCGAAGATCGTCGCAGTGATCATAATTATCGTGACCGGCCTGACGCTGGCGTTCGGCGATACCAATGGCGGGTTCCGCCGTCTGATCCAGATCGTCTTCGGTCTCTCGATCGCTTTTGCCGCCAGCTCCTTCTTCCTCTCCTTCTTCAGCTTCGGTGGCGGGGCCGTCATCTGATGCAGGGCGGCGGCTATGAGGTCGCGGGCTTCTATGCCCCCGTCCACCGGGCGCTGACCGAGCCGATCCTGCTCGGCAGCGCTCCGCGTACGCTCGCCATCGCGAATGGCACGCTCGCGGCCGCGATCGGCCTCGGCCTCCAGCTCTGGACCGCCGGCGGCGTCTTCTGGCTCGTCGGTCATCTCGCCGCCGTCTGGGCTGCCCGGCGCGACGCGCAGTTCGCCGACGTTGCCCGCCGCCACCTTCGATATCCCGCCTTTTTGCGCGTCTGACGAGGAGCCGCGACCATGATGAACCTCGCCGAATATCGCCATCGCGCCGCCTGGCTCAGCGACTTCCTGCCCTGGGCGGCGCTGGTCGCGAACGGGGTCGTGCTGAACAAGGATGGCTCGTTTCAGCGCACCGCACGCTTCCGTGGCCCCGATCTCGATTCCGCCACACCCTCCGAGCTGGTCGGCGTCACCTATCGGCTCAACAATGCGCTTCGCCGTCTGGGATCGGGGTGGTCGATCTTCGTTGAAGCCCAGCGCGTGCCATCCGATGACTATCCCGTATCTGAGTTCCCAGACCCGGTCTCGGCGCTGGTGGATGAGGAACGCCGGGCGCAATTCGTTGATGCGGGCGCGCATTTCGAGAGCCGTTATTATCTGACGCTGGTCTGGTTGCCGCCAGCGGAAGACGCCGCGCGCGCCGAAAGCTGGCTCTATGAGGGCAAAGCCAAAGACGGCGTCGATCCGTGGGAGATGGTAAAAAGCTTCACCGACCGCGCCGCCCAGCTTCTCAATCTCATCGAAGGCTTCGTGCCGGAATCGGCCTGGCTCGATGACGCCGCGACCCTGACCTATCTTCATTCGACGATTTCAACGCGGCGCCAGCGTGTCCGCGTTCCCGATACGCCGATGCATCTTGATGCGTTGCTGGCCGATGAACCCCTGACCGGCGGTCTCGAACCGCGTCTCGGCCAGCATCATCTGCGCGTCCTCACCGTCGTCGGCTTTCCGACCACGACCTGGCCGGGGATTCTCGATGAACTGAACCGGCTCGCCTTTCCCTATCGCTGGTCGACCCGCGCGATCATGCTCGACAAGAGCGACGCTACCAAACTCCTCAGTAAGATTCGGCGCCAATGGTTCGCCAAGCGCAAGTCGATCGCCGCCATCGTCAAGGAGGTGATGACCAACGAGGCGTCCGTCCTGATGGACAGCGATGCGTCAAACAAGGCGGCCGACGCCGATGCCGCGCTTCAGGAACTTGGCTCTGATGATGTCGGCCAGGCCTATGTGACCGCGACCGTCACCGTGTGGGACGAAGATCCCGGTGTTGCGGCCGAGAAGCTGCGCCTGGTCGAGAAGATCATCCAAAGCCGGGATTTCACCTGCATCCCCGAGGGTATGAACGCAATCGAGGCCTGGCTCGGATCGCTGCCCGGCCATGTCTATGCCAATGTCCGGCAGCCGCCGCTCTCGACGATGAATCTTGCCCATATGATCCCGCTCTCGGCGATCTGGGCGGGTCAGCCGCGCGATGAGCATTTCAAGGCGCCGCCGCTGCTCTTCGCCAAAACCGAGGGCAGCACACCGTTCCGCCTGTCGCTCCATGTTGGCGATGTCGGACACACCCTTATCGTTGGTCCCACCGGCGCGGGTAAATCCGTGCTGCTCGCCACCATGGCGCTTCAGTTCCGGCGCTATTCCGGCAGTCAGATCTTCGCGTTCGACTTCGGTGGCAGTATCCGCGCCGCCGCGCTCGGCATGGGCGGCGACTGGCAGGATCTTGGTGGGAGCCTGTTTGCAAGCGATGCCGATAGGCAAGAGGACAGCAGTGTCCTGTTGCAGCCGCTGGCCCGGATCGATGATGCGGCCGAGCGCGCCTGGGCCGCCGAATGGCTCGCCGGGATTTTCGAATCCGAAGGCGCCGCTGTCGATCCGCAGGCCAAAGATCATATCTGGTCGGCGCTGACCTCACTCGCCAGCGCGCCGGTCGGTGAACGCACCCTCACAGGTCTTGCCGTGCTACTCCAGTCGCAGGAACTCAAACAAGCTCTCGCGCCCTGGTGCGTCGGCGGCGCCTGGGGGCGGCTCCTCGATGCCGAACTGGAACGGCTCGGCACAGCCTCGGTGCAGGCGTTTGAAACCGAAGGGCTGATGGACAGCGGCGCGGCGCCCGCCGTCTTGTCCTATCTCTTCCATCGCATCGCCGGACGGCTCGACGGGTCGCCCACGCTCATCATCATCGACGAAGGCTGGCTGGCGTTGAACTCGCCGGCCTTCGCGCGCCAGCTCTCCACCTGGCTGGTAACGCTGCGCAAGAAGAACGCCAGCGTCATCTTCGCGACCCAGTCGCTCGCTCAGATCGAGAACAGCAGCGTCGCCCCCGCGATCATCGAGAGCTGCAAGACCCGCATCCTGCTCCCCAACGAGCGCGCGCTGGAACCGCAGATTGCCCGCATCTATCGCGCCTTCGGCCTCAATGATCGTCAGATCGAGATCCTGGCCCGTTCGACGCCCAAGCGCGATTACTACTGCCAGAGCCCACGCGGCAACCGGCTGTTCGAGCTGGGCCTGGGCGATGTCGCGCTCGCCTTCGCGGCCGCCTCTTCCAAGACCGACCAGATCACCATCGGCGAACTGATGGACGCCCATGGGCAGCAGGGCTTCGCCGACGCCTGGCTACGCCACCGCGGGCTGGTCTGGGCCGCCGACCTCTTGCCAACCTTTACCGAGGAGAACCCGCTATGACCCGTCCTGTCCTTCGTCGCAGCCTGATCGCCGGCATCGCCGTGCTCAGCCTCACCGCCGTCTCAGCCCCCGCCAGCGCTCAGTTCGGCTTCGGCGGCATCGTCTATGATCCCACAAATTACGCCCAGAATGTGCTGACGGCGGCGCGTACGCTCCAGCAGATCAACAATCAGATTCAGCAGATCCAGCAGCAGGCGACCTCGCTGGTCAACGAAGCCCGCAATCTCGCCTCGCTGCCGTTCAGCAGCCTGAATGAGCTTCAGGCGCAGATTCAACAGACCCGCCAGTTGCTGAGCGAAGCCCAGCGCATCGCCTATGATGTGAAGACGATCGAGGATGCGTTCACGGCCCGCTATCGCGGCGTCGACATGAATGCCTCCGATGCGACGCTGATCGCCAACGCCCGCGACCGCTGGAAGGATAGCGTCAGCAGCTTCGAGGATGCGCTGCGCGTCCAGGCCGGCGTCGTCGGCAATATCGAAGGCTCGCAGACGGCGATGGCCAACATTGTCGGCGCCAGCCAGTCGGCGACGGGCGCGCTTCAGGCGGCCCAGGCCGGTAATCAGCTTCTCGCCCTGCAATCGCGCCAGATCGCGGACCTGACGGCGCTGATCGCCGCGCAAGGTCGCGCCCAGGCGCTCGAATCCGCTCGCGACGCCGCGACCGAAGAACAGGGCCGCGAGCATTTCCGGCGCTTCATGAAACGCAGCGGTCAGTGACCCGGCGATAATAAACAGGGGGAAACGCAGATGAGCCGCAGCGCCAAAATCGCCGGGGTCGCACTTGCCGGAGGCCTGTTGATGGCGACTGCGATCGCCATAGCGGTGGACGAGCGCGACTCTGCCGCGCCGTTGCCGTCGCCCGCGGACCTCACGCCATACGATCCCTTGCGCGAGGAACTGGCGCGTTGTCGGACCCTCACCATGCCCGACAGTGGCTGCGATGCGGCCTGGGATGAACATCGGCGGCGGTTCATCGGCGGCAAGGGCGACCGGCCATGAACGACACCGGCGTCATCAACACCTTCCTCAACACGTTCAACAGCTACATCGATAGCGGCTTCGGCCTGCTCGGCGGCGAGGTGGCGTTTCTCACCACGACGCTGATCGTCATCGACATTACCCTTGCCGGTCTCTTCTGGGCCTGGGGAGCCGATGAGGATGTGATGCACCGGCTCGTGAAGAAGGTGCTTTATGTCGGCTTCTTCGCCTTCGTCATCGGTAATTTCTCCGCGCTTGCCGGCATCGTCTTCGACAGTTTCGCCGGGCTTGGCCTCAAAGCCAGCGGCTCTGCGATCAGCCTTGCCGATTTCATGAAGCCGGGAAGCGTCGCGGCCGCTGGGTTCAACGCCGGCGAGCCATTGCTCGAAGCGGCGGGAGAACTGACTGGCCCGGTCGGGCTCTTCACCAATTTCGTCCAGATCGCGATCCTGCTGATCGCCTGGGTTATCATCCTCATCGCGTTTTTCATCATCAGCGTGCAGCTCTTCGTCACGCTGATCGAGTTCAAGCTGACCACTCTGGCGGGCTTCGTGCTGCTGCCGTTCGCCCTGTTCAACAAGACGGCGTTCCTCGCTGAAAAGGTGCTCGGCAATGTCGTTGCCTCCGGCATCAAGGTGCTGGTCCTCGCCGTCATCGTCGGAATCGGGACGGGCCTTTTCGCCCAGTTCGAGAGCGCCTTCGGGGAGATGCCGACCGCCGAACAGGCCATGTCGGTCGCGCTTGCGGCGCTGGCGCTGCTCGGTCTTTCCATCTTCGGTCCGGGCATCGCGACCGGCCTTGTCTCAGGCGCACCCCAGCTGGGCGCTGGCGCTGCCGTCGGAACGGCGCTGGCCGCAGGCGGCATGGCGGTGGGCGGCGCCATGGGCGCCCGAATGGCGGCCTCCGGCGCGGCGTCCGCGATCGGCGGCGGGATGAAGGCGGGAGCAGCCGCCGCGCGCGGCGGTTCCTTCGCGGCTGGCGCGGCCGCCAGCAGCTATAGCGTCGGCTCGATTGGCAAAACCGGGGCAAGCGCGGTTGCAGGCGGTCTCTCCGCCGTAGGGCAAGCTGCCGCAAGCGGAGCGGCGAAGGCGGCGATGGCCCCGATCAAGAGCGCGGCTTCCAAAGCCGGGGACAGCGTCAAATCCAGCTTCCGTTCCGGCGCGCGTGCCGGCTTCGGCGCAACAGGCGGCACGATCTCGGGCGGCGCTGGAGCTTCGAGCGGCGCGTCCGCCACTGCGGCGCCCGCCGCTTCTTCCTCTGGCGGAGGATCACCGCCCGCCTGGGCGCAGTCAATGAAGCGCCAGCAGGCGCTGCAACGCGGCGTCACCTCCGTCACCCATGCGGTGCGCTCCGGGGATCGCGGCGGCGGCGGCATGTCGCCCGACATCAAGCAAAAGGATTGACCGCTCATGTTCAAGCGACCCTCCATTCGATACGGCAAAGCTGCGGAGCCGGAAACGCCGTACCAGCGCGCGGCGCAGGTCTGGGATGAGCGGATCGGCTCCGCCCGTGTCCAGGCCCGCAACTGGCGGCTCGCCGCCTTCGGCTGCCTGGCGTTGTCCGCCGGTCTCGCCGGCGGCCTTGTCTGGCAGGGCGCACGCGGCACGATCACGCCCTGGATCGTCGAGGTCGACAAGCTGGGGCAAGCCCAGACCGTCGCGCCCGCCAACGCCGACTATCGGCCGAGCGATCCCCAGATCGCCTTCCATCTGGCGCGTTTCATCGAGCAGGTTCGCGGCGTGCCCGCCGATCCGGTGATCGTGCGCGAGAACTGGCTGCGCGCCTATGACTTCACGACCGATCGCGGCGCCATGGCGCTCAATGATTATGCGCGCACGAATGATCCGTTCGCCAATATCGGCCGGGTTCAGGTCGCTACCGAAATCTCCAGCGTCATCCGGGCATCGCCCGACAGCTTCCGGGTCGCCTGGATCGAGCGCCGCTATTCTGACGGCAGCCTCGCCGCGACCGAGCGGTGGTCCGCCATTCTCACCATCACCGTGCAGCCGCCGCGCGATCCCGAGCGCCTGCGGAAGAATCCGCTCGGTGTCTACGTCAACGCCATCAACTGGTCGAAGGAGCTAGGCCAATGACCATGTCCGCATTCCCTCCGCGTCAGCGGTCATCGCGTATCACCGTGCTTTCGGCCTTGCTGATTTCCGTATCCACGCTGTCCGCCTGCGCCAGCACGTCGGCAAAGATCCCCGCGATACGCTATGACGACGCGCCCGCCATTGCCGCCGTTGAAATGGCCGCACCGCTCATGCCGGTTGAGATCGTCACCGTCCCCGAACCGCTCCCCTTACCGGGTCAGTTGAAGCCTGCGGAAGAGGGCGTAGTTCGGCCGGAGCCGTCCGACCCTTCGGCGCGCGTCAATCAGGCCAATGCCGCCGCACGGATGCAACCGGTGCGCGATGGTTTCATCAACGCCATTCAGGTCTACCCCTGGTCCGACGGCGCGCTTTATCAGGTCTATGCCGCGCCCGGACAGGTGACCGACATCGCCTTGCAGGAAGGCGAGCAGCTCGTCGGGCCCGGTCCCGTCGCAGCGGGCGACACGGTCCGATGGATCATCGGCGACACAGTGAGCGGGTCCGGCGCGTCGGCACGCGTCCACATTCTCGTAAAACCGACACGGTCCGATCTTTCCACCAATCTCGTCATCAATACGAACCGGCGGACCTATCATCTTGAACTGCGCGCCACGCCATCGACCTATATGGCGTCGGTCTCCTGGACCTATCCGCAGGACCGTCTGATCGCGCTGCGCACACAGAATAGCGTCGCGGCGGCATCGGCGCCGATTGCATCGGGTGTCGATATTGCCCGGCTGAACTTCCGTTACCGGATCGACGGCGACAACGCGCCCTGGCGCCCCGTTCGCGCCTTCGATGACGGACGACAGGTCTTTATCGAATTCCCCGCCGGCGTCGCCCAGGGGGAAATGCCGCCTCTGTTCGTCATCGGTCCCGAAGGCGGCGGCGAACTGGTCAACTATCGGGTCGCGGATCGCCATATCGTCGTCGATCGTCTGTTCGCCGCGGCCGAACTGCGGCTGGGCGGCGAGCGCCAGCAGGTCGTCCGCATTATGCGCGATGACGTTCCTCGCCAGCGCAGGAGCCGGCGATGACCGGCGAGCATGATCCCCGCGCCAAGGGTGAAGGGCCGGAAAGCGAAGATGAGGCTGGCGTCGCGGCGCCGGTCGATGGCGCATCGGATGACGCACCGCAGCAGGCGACCGAGGAGGACCGCCCCCTGCAAGGGCCGCCTCTGGCTGATCCCGCGGGGTTCAGGCTGCGCGGTGAACCGCCTCGCGTCATGCGCCTTTCGCGCAAGGCCATGGCGATCTTGGGCGGCGCCGGGGCGCTTGCCGTCGGCGGCGCGCTCACCTTCGCGTTGCAGAGCCGTGATCGCAGCGGCCCGGAAGAGCTTTACAATACCGATAGCCGCGCCGTGACCGAGCAGGTCGCGACCGGACCGCGCGATTACAGCCAATTGCCGCCTGGCGTGCCGCAGCTTGGTGATCCGCTTCCGGGCGATCTCGGCGGCCCCATACTCGCCGCCCAGCAGGGCGATCCGACTGGCATTCCGGGCGATCCCTCCGCCGCCGGCCCGCAGGGACTGACGCCAGAGGAACTGGCGGCCCAGCGCGCCGCGCAGGAGCAGGAAGCCGCCATCGCAAGCCGGCTGTTTCTGGGTGGCCAGGCCGGCGCCTCAGCTCAGGCGGCCGGAGCGCCTGCATCGATGCCTGGCCTCGATCTGGCCGACCTCGGAGCGGCGACGCCTACCGTTCCCGAACCCGCAGACGGCCCGAATATGCAGCGCGCGAAACGTGACTTCGTAGAGCGCGGCCCGGAAGGCAGAACGCTCAATAGCGGCCGTCTTGTCGACCCGGTCTCTCCCCATATCGTCCAGGCTGGCAGCGTCATCGCCGCGGCGCTTATCACCGGCATCCGTTCCGATCTTCCGGGGCAAGTCACCGCCCAGGTGACGCAAAGTGTCTATGACAGTCCGACAGGTCGTACCTTACTCATTCCGCAGGGATCACGGTTGATCGGCGATTATGATGCCGAGGTCGCCTTCGGCCAGCGCCGTGTCCTGCTAGTCTGGAATCGTCTCATCCTGCCCGATGGGCGCTCGATCATCCTTGATCGCCAGCCCACCGGCGATCCTTCCGGCTATGCCGGCCTTGAGGATAAGGTCAACGAGCATTGGGGCGGCATATTGCGTGCGGCAGGCCTCTCCACACTTCTCAGCATCGGCGCTGAACTGGGAACGGACTCCGATGATGATATCGCCCGCGCCATCCGTGACGGCGGGCAGAACACGATCAATCAGGCGGGTCAGGACATTGTCCGCCGTCAGCTCAACATCCAGCCCACACTCACAGTGCGGCCCGGCTATCCGGTCCGGGTCCTTGTGAGCCGTGACCTCGTGCTGGCGCCGTGGAGACAGACACGATGACCAAACTCAAGCTCGGAGATCTGGCGGAGGACAAGCCGGTCCGGCTCACCATTGAGTTGCCGGCCTCCGTCCACCGTGATCTTGTGGATTACGGGCGGGTGCTGGCGAAATCGACGGGTGCAGCGCAGCCGGTCAGCCCGGTGCGGCTGGTCGCACCCATGCTCGAACGGTTCATGGCGACGGATCGCGGGTTTTCGAAAGCGCGTCGTGAGATAACTAGGCCATCGTGACCGCTGACCCGATCTGATCGCGTCTAACTTTCTGCTCGAACCTCGATGCGGGGATGACCGGCCAGGATCTCGCAGATGATCTCGAAATATGTTGCGCCTTCGCCCCGTTCCAAGGCAGCGAGATCGTCATTGATGCGGGCGACGTTGTACCGATCAGGGGCGTCCATTTTTGCGCGGTAATAAGCGCGCGTCGCTTCCACCCCAAGATCGGTCCGGTTTCTCTCCATGCCCCGCCAGATCAGGACGACCGGGCCGCTCCCCTGCAAGGCGCCGTAACCGCCATAGAGCATGTCATCGAGCGCATCGAGGCTCGGCCCCAGCTTCCAATCCTCACCGCCCATGAACACGCGGTTGATCTCGTCATAGAAGGACGGGATGTCGTGGATATTGCTTCCGTCGATGACGAAGGTTCGAGGCGTGGACCTACCGCTCAAGAACACCCCCCATATAGTCACCCGCGACAGCGCCAGTGAGCACAGACAAGGCGCTCCGGCGCCGCACTACGCGCAATTCTACCAGAGTCGCTTTGCAGCGAAGCTGTCGAACAACGCTTCGTTCGACGCGAGGATCATGTCCTCCGATTGAGCCTGGGCGATCAGAAACCGATCAAAAAGATCTTTGTGGGCAATCTTCATCTCACCCGCAAGCCTGGCATGGTGAACGGAAATCGGCAGTTCGGTAAATCCCTGCGATGCGATGATCGTCTCGAACTCTTGCGCCAGAAGCGCCGCGTCGGGCAACTTCCCGATCCGAAACTTCGTTGCGACTTCCATTGCCGAAGCCGCGCTCACGGCAACGCTGTTCACATCATCGGCAATGGCCTCCCGCGCCGCCGGGCTGAGAGCTTCGTCCCCCGCAAGCCACCAGATTAGAGCATGGGTATAGAGGAGACGTTTCACCCCAGACCCCACCCCTTCTACTCGTCGTCAGGCAAAGGGTCGTTGAAACGGTGATCCAATGCGATCTTGCCCTTTAGCGCTCCAAATCGACGTTTGCCTATTGGAGCAACGGGAACGAGGCGCACGACAGGCCGGCCCCCGCGTGCGATCACGACGTCACGGCCATCGAGCGCGGCGGCGATGAGTTTGGATAGGTTGGTCTTTGCATCGTGGACAGAGAACGGAGCCATCAGAATCTCCCTTAGCCAAGAATATAGCTAATTTGGTTACTCTCGACAGGAGGATCTCTGCATTGGCCGAGGCGCTTCGGTGGATGCGGCGGATCACCGCTTCGCGTTATCGCCCCATGAAGGCGTCGAAATTGGCCTTGCCGTCCGCCTGAGCCACCGCGATGTCGGCATTCGCACATTCTGTCCCGCGCACCATGCCGTCGCGGCATTGCGCGATGATCTGGCGGGCCTCGTCCAGATTGACCTCGAAATATTGCGTTCCCCTCGGTTCTGATGAACTGACCGCGAAGGGTGCGGTTGCTGCCGGTGGCGTGTCGGCGCCCGGCACCAGCACCGGGCGCAGGACGAACCCCGAACCGAAACCGATCACGAGCGCGACGAGCGCGATCACCCATGGCTTTGCGTGCATCTGGTAACTCCTTTGCATGGTCTGTGGGACGAAGGGCGCCGGATCAGGCATCCGGGTAGCGCTCACGGATGAGTCCGAGAAACCGACGCAGCGCAGGGCTCGTGTCGTCGGTGCGCCAATAACAGCCATAGTCGATCCGGGCCTGGCCAGTCGGCTCATGAACCTCGCGGAAGATGATGCCCGGATGATTGACGCCCAGCGCCGATTCCGAAACCAATGTCAGAAACCAGCCTGCGGACACCATCGCCAGAACATTCTCACGGCTGACATCCTGGATCTCCACGTCGGGCTGATAGCCCGGTTCCGCGAGACGGGCCTGAAGCAACCGCATCAGGTCAGGGCCAGGATCCTGCGTGCCGAGGACGAAGGTCTGGCGACGCAGATCATGCCAGTAGATTCTCTCGGCATCGATTAGCGGATGTTCGTCAGGCAGGGCGACGAGCACCCGCTCGGACCAGAGTGGACGGCGTTTGACGCCAGGATCGCCAAGGTCGCCGGTGACGACGGCAAGATCGATCATCCCGGCGTGAAGCGCATGGTGCAGAAAACCGCGATCCCGTTCGACGCCATTTAGCCGCACATCGGGAAACCGGCGTTGAAACTCGACGATTGCGAAACGCAGATCGCCTGCGGTCAGTGAACTGCAAAAGCCGATGGTCAGTTCACCCGCATCGCCATTCCGCATGGCGCGCGCTCGCGTTTGGAGACACTCGACGTCGGTCAATATACGCCTAGCGGTGGCGATGATCGGCAAGCCCTCTGGTGTCACGATCGCGCCGCGCGTCCGGCGCTCGAACAATTTTACGCCCAGGCGGTGTTCGAGAAGCAGGACGTTGCGGCTGAGCGTCGCCTGTTTGATCCGCAGCAGCGCCGCCGCCCGTGAAAAGCTCCTGGTTTCCGCAGCGAGCACTGCGTAGCGCAATTGTTTCGTTTCCAGTGGCACGACCGACCTCCCCGACGGAGGAAGGGAGGGATGTCCGGCGCGGTCTGTCAGTCCGGCCCTGAAATCCGTTGCTCACATCACTTCCTCCTGACTGAAAGACCAGCGGAGGCGGCTGCAAACGAAACGGATTCTGTCATCGAAACGAAATAATTAACCTTGTCAGCTCGCAAGGGCGCTCAATCCGTGAGGATCGGCAGCATGGTTTTTACATGCGCATCAATCCGCTCCAGCACCGCTGCGGGAACGGCGTCGCGTTCTGGCAAGGTCCACCAATGCGCGTCGATGCGCTGTACTGTCTCTGCAACGGCTTTGAGCACGGCAGGCTCTGGAAGCCTCGCCCGATTGGCGAAGGCCTTCCATCGGGCCGGTCCCAGTGCCTTGAACGATCGTTCACTGCCAAGCGACAGCGCCAGACTATCTGAGGGAATATAGGGAACCGTTGAAAGCATGTCGTAGATCGGCGCCAGTGCCGGGGTGTCCCCCGCACCTGGATAGATTAACGACCAGTTCTTGAGATGCATGTCGCCGTTGCCCATCACAACCGAGAGAGTCAGTCTCCGGACGAATTCCAGCGCGGGGAAGGGTGAGATCGCGACGTTCAGCACCGATGCGATGTCGTGGAAGGCTGCACCGTCATATTTACGTGCAGGATAGAGACCGAAAACCTGCGCAAAATCCTCGATATGGACACGCTGCCCACCGGCTTCGCGATCGAAACGCCGAACGAGGAGAACTTGTCCCTCGGCCAGCGTATCAAACTCTTCGGGTATCCCCTCGAACTGGTCGCGGCTAAGGAGGTCTCGCTCCGGTACGTCCATCCCGATTGCTTCGGCAAGCGCGAGATTGGCAAATTCGTTTTCCGATACGCCAGGAAAGGCGGTGGACGGGAACTTGGCGATATATTGTCCTTCGCCATCACCAAGCGGCAGCGTCAGACCGCCGCCCTTGCCGGCGTTTTTCATCACCGAGAGCTTCATTTGCACGCCCGCCAATGAGAAACGAGCCTTGCGTGGTCCATGTGAGGCTGTTGTGGTGACGCTGGCTTGTCCGTCAGAGGGCAATACACGCACAGCGCCGGGCAAGTCAGCGCCGAGCGCCGCCAGGAGATCAAAATCATTGCCCGCCCGCACAGTGCCGGCGTGGTGCTTCTCCATCGCTGCGCGCAAACGGTCTTCGGGCAGGAGATTGGCGAAAAAGGCCGGCAAGGCGCCAGAGACAGGACGCGGGTCTTTACGCAAATCCCCTGATGCCGAGCGAAGGGACAGGCTCAGAACCGGAACGCCGCCCGTCGCGCGATAGGCCGGATCAAGGCTGAAGGCGCTGAAATCACCGGGCGTTCTGACGATCGTGCCGACCTTCACGTCCTTCAGCAACACATCCAGGGAGGTTATCGCCTCAGCGGTTGGCAAGGCTGTCATCACCGCTCTTCCGGTTGCGGGCTGAAGGCTGGGCGATCATCGTCTGTCTCCGGATGCAAGAGCGCCGCCACGGCCGGCGCCACCGCCTGGGGCACCAGCATCATCTCAAGGCCGACCGCCCGGGCGATGTTGATCAATGTCGTGGCGCGCGCCGCCGCTGCCCCTGTCTCAATGTCGCGATAGCGCGGGCGTGATATGCCGGCGAGATCAGCGACTTGTTCCTGGGTCAGCCGCGCGGCCTGCCGCGCCCGCCGAAGCTGATCGCCGATCTCTTTTAACAGGTCGTCTTCCATTTGATGCCTTTGCGGATCGATCGACTCATAATTGATCCGAATAGGTATCATATAGACGAATGACAATCAACCAAAGATACTAAAACATATCATTGCTGTGTCGAATGGTTCGTTTTCAGATCATCATGTCCAGTCGAGGCGTGGATGGCCGGTAATGTGTCAGCTCATCACCACCACGCCGCCGGCAAGGTGGCGTGCGCGCAAGTTCAGCAGTTGCTCGATCTGCGGGACGGCTTCCTCGATCCGGTTGGTGTGGAAGATCGCATTGACCTCAAGCCTGCCCAGCGCCGTATTGGCGAGCACGATCTTGCCCGAGCGGTAGAGATTGATCTGGTCGACCACTTCGGCCAGCGAAGCGCCTTCGAAGATCAGCAGGCCGCGCCGCCAGGCCGTCGCCTTGGCGCCGTCGATCTCGCTGCGACGTGTTCCGCCATCGGCTGCGACGAACACCTGTTGATTGGCGCGCAGCATGATGGGCTGATCGCCTCCACGGCATGTTACCTCTCCATCGACACAGGCGATGCGAACGCCGCCATCGAGGCGCTGGACGTTGAAGCTGGCGCGCCGTGTCGAGGCCTCCACTGCGCCTGCCTTCACCCGGAACGGCGCACTGCGTTCCCCGGCGGTGATGAAGGCCTCGCCCACCACGAGACTGATGCCGTTTGCACCGTCGCGGGTCGTGTCGAGCAGGGATATGGCGGTGCGGGAATTCATCTCCACCTTGACGCCGTTTACGGGCGCAAAGGCGTATCGCTGCCCGATTGCGGTCCGGTGGTCCGCGGTGAGCTCGGCAAAGGAAGGCCAGAGGCCGAGCGGCGGTCGGGCGACGCCCAGCGTCAGTGCGGCGAGCGCTGCCGTGCCGCCGCCGGCCAGAACAGCGCGGCGGCTCACCATGGCGGGCTTCTTGTTGTGCTTCGCCGCGACGGCGTAATTGCGCACGCCGGCAATCTCACGAAAGGCGGCCTCGTGCGCCGGGCTGGTGGCGCGCCATGCCGCAAGCCGGGCGGCATCGTCGTCCGTCGCTGCGCCGGAGGTCAGGCAGACGAGCCAATCGGCCGCTTCGACGAGCAGGTCGTCGGCGTCA
Source organism: Sphingopyxis indica (assembly GCF_032879645.1). NCBI lineage: Bacteria > Pseudomonadati > Pseudomonadota > Alphaproteobacteria > Sphingomonadales > Sphingopyxidaceae > Sphingopyxis > Sphingopyxis indica. The sequence continues at coordinate 4,165,796 of NZ_CP076394.1, read as the reverse complement.
TCTTCACGGATCTCCCGATCCGTCATCGGCAATCCGAATCCAACGGGCGCGGCCATTGCGCGGTCTGCATCCTCAATTCTTTCTCCTCCTATCGGGTAGACACGCGAGCGGCCCGCTCAGCGAAAGGGTTTTTTCGCCGGGTACGACGCGCGCAGTGCAAAATGGCGCCGCGCAGGTCCATCTGGATCAGCCGCACCGTCACGCCATAGTGCTCGGCGAGTTGCTCATGGCTCATCGTGCCGGTGAAACTCTCAATGAAGACGTGGCGCTGGCGGGGCGTCAGTTCACCCAGCACTTTCCAGACATGGGCGAGTTCGCTGCGCGCCAGGGCGATCCGTTCCGGGCCGGGCGCGTCATCGGGGATCGACAATATGTCTTCGATATCCTGGCTGCCCAATACGCGGCGCTGTTTCGCCGACAGGGTCGCGGCCATGTTGATCGCCGCGCGATAGATATAGGCGTCGGGGTCGTTGACGGGCGCGTCATCTTTGAGATCGCTGAACTTGATCCAGGTCTCGTGCAGCGCTTCGCCGGCCAGGTCCTGCGAGCCAAGACGCGCGGCCAGGCGATCGCGAATTTGGGTGTAGCGGAGCGCCAGCGTTGTTTTGAGACTGGCCCGCGTCGCGCTCATTGACGCCGCCTCCCGCCAGGCCGCGCTTCACGTCCCGCAAAACGGTCGGTTTCCACTTCGAAGCGCATCGACCGGCTTAGCCCCTCGGGCGGCGGGCTGCTGATAAGCGTGCCGAACAGGATCTGGCGGACGCGGGCGTCCCAATCAGGTTCGGAACTGCCGCGCATCAGGCGCACCTCATCGATGCGGCCGGTCGGATCGACGGAGACGGCGATCTCGATGCGAAAACTACGCCCCTCATAGGCGCCGTCGCGCTTCAGGCGCTCGAAGATTTCCGTCTGAACGCGCTGGGCATAATGGTTGTAGGCGCTCGGATCGCGGCGACCGACCAGGCGCGGCGCGCGAACTTCCGCCATGTCGAGATGGAGCGCGGACGGGCTGGCCGTCACCGCATTTCCGGCCCGGTCGGTCGGTGGCGGCTGGCCCTCGACGAAAATCACCGCGGAGTTGGGGCCGGTGAAGCGCGCCGAGAGGCCGGTGCCTTGCAGCAGATGCCGGAGCGCGGCAGGCGCGGCATAGACGCCGCTGAGCGGTGTGGACTGCCGCGCACCGGCGAGGCTTTGGCGATAGATGATGTTGACGCCGCTCACGGTCGCAAACTCGGCAATCGCCTGCGCCACGGGTTGGGCGGGAATATCGTAGCGCCGCTCTTGCATCGCCGGCGCTGTCTGGGCTGCCGCCGCCCCGGCCATGCAGATCGTGAAGACGATGGCGGCAACGAGCAGAAGCCCTCGTCCGCTTCGCCTGACTGCAATGAAAGGGATGCGCGCAACCCTTGTCATCCGAGCCTGAAGGTCACCGGGAGGACGACGCTGAGCTGGCCGGGCCAGCCTTCCGGGAAAGCCGGGAGGGGCTGCGCGCGCATGACCGCGGCCACCGCTTCCCGGTCGATGTCGGTGGCGCCGGAGCTTTCTCCAACCCAGGCCTCGATCACTCGCCCCTCACGCGACATGGTGAAGTGCAGCATGACCACGCCCTCGCGGCCTGCATCGCGCGCACCGGCGGGATAGAGGCGGTAACGCGCCAGATGAGCCTCTAGTCGCCGGCGATAAGCGAGGACATCGGCGGTCGGGAGATTGGCCAGATCCTGTGCGTCGCCCTGCGCCTCGGCACTGGCGCGCATCCCATCTGACTCAGGCCCGGCAGCGCGCGGCAACGGGTCAGGATCTCCGGTCAGGCCGGACGCCTCCGGGGGGCGTGGTTGCGACAGAGCCTCCGCCATCTCGCCGCGCTGGGGCCTGTCGTCGCGAGCGCGTCCGTCCGCGGGATCAAGGGGGATGAGTTCGACGATCAGTACCGAACCGCGATCGCCGCCGGCGACGTCGCGAACAGGCGTGCCCTTATCCCAGGCCCATAAGAGAGCAGCCCCCATGGCAGCGTGCATGGAGAGCGAGGCGAGCCAGCCTATCAGTCGTGTCGAGACCTCCCGACTCATCGTGCGTCTGTCATCCCACTGTCATTCAAATGCTCAGCCCGTAGGCAGAAATTATCGCGTCTTCGTGACAGCTGGCCGGGCGGCAGAATTCTTTCGCGATGCCGGGCTGAAGAAAAATGCCTCGAAGCGAAAAAAGTCTTTCGTTCGATGTCGCGAGATTGGTCTTCCAGTCGAGGACCATGACCATGAACCCGAATATGGCCATCAGATTGGAGACGCATGACGCGGATAACAGGGCGATCGCCTTGCCATCCGTGCGTGCAGTCGCGCCCCATCGTCACGCGGTTGCCGTCCGTGAAGCGGCACGCCCGGCGGTCTTGCGGCAACGCTTCAAGCTCGGTCCGCTCGACTTCGATTATCGGGCTTTTCCGCGCCAGCGCGTTGTTGCGCTCTCCTCCACCGACGCGACCGTCCACATCGTCATGCCGATCACCGGGACGGCCGTGGTGGTGACGGAGGGGAAAGCGCAGACGCTCAGCGCTGGTTCGGCGCTGCTCCTTGGCGCCATTACACGGACGGCCGTTGTCTGCGCCGCCGGTTCGAGCGCGCTCTTCCTGCATATTCCGCGCGCCGCCATCCAGTCGGCCGCCTCGCGCGTGCTTGGCAGTCCGCGCCGTCTCGCGGCGATCGATCATCTGTTCGGCTGGTCTCTCGACGATCTGGGCGCCCAACTGCCGCGCGCTTCGGTTGCGGCGGAGCCCGGCCAGGACGATCGCGTGCTCGAGCAGCGCACGCTTGATGGACTGGTGAAGCGGTTGCGCGAGGATGCGGTTGCTGACACGCTCTTTCCCGTCGCGCGCTCGGTGCAGCGGGCCGTCGAGCATATCCGCGCCAACCCGCAGCACAGTTGGACGATCAACGATTTGGCGCCGATGGTGGGCGTGACGCCTGGCACCTTGCGCCGGAACTTCCGAACCTGCCTTGGAAACACCGTTACCCAGCTCGTTCAGCAAATCCGCATCGAGTGGGTGAGAGCCCGCCTCGAAAGCGTGACCGAAAGCCGATCTATCAGCGACATCGCGCTCGCCGCCGGCTTCGGCGCGCCAGGCGTGATGAGCCGGACCTATCAACGTCACTTTGGAGAAACGCCGAGCAAGACCCGCGCGCGGGCCTTTCGCGCCATGCGCGACTGAACCTTCCTCCCGCCCCTGGGAGACAATATTCTCTTCAGCGTCCCGACGAATAGTCAGGGCGCAATTTCTGCTGCAATGAAGTAAAAATACAATATTATTCGACATAAATTACTATTAAGTGATTCGCCTGTGGCATTACGATAATACGTATACCAGCGATCCCTGTAACACAACTTACATACTAAACGACCTAGGCGAGACGAAACGCATTTGTTCATGCGTTATGTCTTGAGACTCTCCCGCATCCCTTCTTAAGAGCGCATCGACAACTGGCGCTGCAATGCAGCACGAATCTTTGCGTGCGCCAGCCATGGGACGACAGCGACCGATCGCCGTCCGGCTCCAAGCCGTGGCGGCGCTTCCGGCAGGGGGTACAGGTTTTGAGGTTTGAAAAAGATCACCGGCGTCGCGCTGTGAGCCATGTCGCGCTTGCCGTCGCCATAGGCCTGATCGCAGCCCCGGCATTCGCCCAGGACGGTGTGGCCGGCGACGCCACGGGCGCGCCCGCCGATGCAGGCGCTCAGTTCGACATCATGGCGTTTCAGGTGAAGGGCAACACCGTCCTTGCGCCTGACGATGTCGAGCGGGCGATCCTGCCCTTCATGGGGCCGGGACGAAGTGAGGCCGATGTGGAGGCCGCACGGGCGGCTTTGCAGAAAGCCTATGAGGATGCCGGCTATGTGGCGGTCTCTGTCTATGTGCCTGAACAATCCGTCGACGGCGGGGTTCTGCAACTGGCTGTTCAGCAACAGGCCATCGGCCAGCTGCTCGTCGAAGGCGACACGGGACGCGCCGATGCTCTGCGCGCGATGGCGCCCTCGGTCGCGCCGGGCCAGACGCCCAACCTGACCGCCTTCCAGCGCGATGTCGTCGCGCTCAACAGCAATCCCAATCGCCGCGTCACGCCGGAACTACGTGCCGGCGAAGCGCCCGGAACGCTCGATGTCGTCCTCAAGGTCGAGGAAAGCTCGCCGTTCCATGCCTCTGCGGAGCTCAACAATTTCAGTTCATCGGCCACGACCGATCTGCGGGCGTCCGCGACAATCCGCTACGACAATATGTGGGGACGCGGGGATTCCCTAAGTCTGTCCGCTCAGACCGCCCCCGAGCGCACCGACGACGGCACCGTCTTGTCCGGCAATTATCTGATGCGGTTGGGGCAAGGCACGCAGCTCCTGCTCTATGGGGTCCATTCCGACAGCGACATCGCGGTGGTCGGCGGGACCAATGTCGTCGGCAAGGGCAACATGATCGGCGCCCGGCTGATCCAGTCGCTCGGGTCCAGCGAGGGCTTTTATCATTCGCTGACGCTCGGTTTCGACTGGAAGGACTTTAAGGAGGATGTGATCCTCGGTTCCGACCGTGCGTCCGCCCCGATCGAATATTTCCCGGTCATGGCGAGCTGGCGCGGCGACTGGGCGGGCGATCGCTCGAACAGCAATATCACCGTTTCGGGCACCTTCGGCATCCGCGGTCTCGGCGATCCCTGGGAGCGCTTCGACGCCAAGCGTTACATGGCCCGCCAGAGCTTCATCGCCTTGAAGCTCGACGCGGAGACCACGCGGACGTTCGGACCCGATCTTCAGCTCAACGCGCGGTTCTCCGGCCAATGGTCGCCCGATCCGCTGATCTCGAACGAAGGCTTCTCGCTCGGCGGCATGTCGAGCGTGCGCGGCTATTATGAGTCCGAGGCGATCGGTGATTATGGCTTTGCCTATCAGACCGAACTGCGCTCGCCGGATTTAGGCCGGATGCTCGGCAGCGAGCTCATCAATGAGCTGCGGTTCCACGCCTTTATCGACAGTGGCTATGTCGGCATCCACCAGCCGCTCGAAAGCCAGCTTGCGACCCGCAACACCTGGCTTTCCAGCGCCGGCCTCGGCGCACGGCTCAAGCTCTTCAACCATCTGACCGGCGCGATCAACGCCGGTGTTCCGCTCAGGTCGGGTTCGGAATCCGAGTCCGGCGACATCTTCGTTCGCTTCCGCATCCAGGGGGAATTCTAATCATGTCCGTTATTGCACGTCTCAAAAAGGGTGCGGTTGCCGGTGGCGTCGCGCTGGCCGCGACTGTCGCATTCGCCGCTCCGGCTCATGCCTGGTGGGAGGCCGATTACAGCTATCGCACCAGGATCAATCTCAACGTCGACGCCGCCGGCATCACCGGCGAAGTCACGCGCGCGCCGGTGCTGGTTCGCCTGCACTCGGGCAATTTCAGCTTCAAGGATGTGAAGGCGGACGGTTCCGACCTGCGCTTTGTCGCTGGCGACGATCGCACGCCGCTCAAGTTCCACATCGAGCGCTGGTCGCCGCAGGACGAGCAGGCGCTGGTCTGGGTTGATGTCCAGGGACTTCAGCCGGGTCAGGCGTCCGCGATCTATGCCTATTATGGCAATGAAAGCGCGGCGGCTGCGCAGGATGCAGCCGGCACCTTCAGCGCCGACTATCGCCTTGTCTATCACTTCGACAACGAGGGAGCTCCTCGGGACGCCACCGCCAATGGCGCCCACGCCACTGGCGGAGAAGCGCGGAACGCGGGCGGCCTGATCGGATCGAGCCTCATTCTCGATGGCGCGAACCCGGTGACGCTGCCCGCGTCCGCCTTCGCTTCCGGCCCGCTTTCCATCAGCTTCTGGGTAAAACCCTCGGGCGATGGCGCGATCTTCAGCCTGCCGGGTGCGGTGAGCGGCTCTGTTGCAAAAATCGTGAAGCTTGAGCATGCTTGGCGGAGATTGGACGGACGGAACGATGACGGATTTCAAGTGGCGCCATTTCCAGGGTGATGTGATCCTGTGGGCGGTGCGCTGGTATTGTCGCTATCCGATCAGCTATCGCGACCTTGAGGAAATGCTGGCGGAACGCGGCATTTCGGTCGACCATACGACGATCTATCGCTGGGTCCAGTGCTACGCCCCGGAGATGGAGAAGCGGCTGCGCTGGTTCTGGCGGCGTGGCTTTGATCCGAGCTGGCGCCTGGATGAAACCTACGTCAAGGTGCGGGGCAAGTGGACCTACCTGTACCGGGCAGTCGACAAGCGGGGCGACACGATCGATTTCTACCTGTCGCCGACCCGCAGCGCCAAGGCAGCGAAGCGGTTCCTGGGCAAGGCCCTGCGAGGCCTGAAGCACTGGGAAAAGCCTGCCACGCTCAATACCGACAAAGCGCCGAGCTATGGTGCAGCGATCACCGAATTGAAGCGCGAAGGAAAGCTGGACCGGGAGACGGCCCACCGGCAGGTGAAGTATCTCAATAACGTGATCGAGGCCGATCACGGAAAGCTCAAGATACTGATCAAGCCGGTGCGCGGTTTCAAATCGATCCCCACGGCCTATGCCACGATCAAGGGATTCGAAGTCATGCGAGCCCTGCGCAAAGGACAGGCTCGCCCCTGGTGCCTGCAGCCCGGCATCAGGGGCGAGGTGCGCCTTGTGGAGAGAGCTTTTGGCATTGGGCCCTCGGCGCTGACGGAGGCCATGGGCATGCTCAACCACCATTTCGCAGCAGCCGCCTGATCGGCGCAGAGCGACAGCCTACCTCTGACTGCCGCCAATCTTTGCAACAGAGCCGGATAGATGTCTGATTTGAGCGGCAAGACGATAATCGTGACGGGTGGTGGCAGCGGCATCGGGCGCGCCACCGTGGAATTGCTGGTGGCCAGTGGTGCCAACGTCGCGGTGGCGGACATCAACGACGAGGCCGGTGAGGCGGTCGTCGCTGCGTCTGGCGGGAAGGCCGCCTATTTCCGGTGCGACATCGCACAGGAAGAGGACGTGAAGGCACTTGTCGCGCAGACTCTGGCGGCGTTCGGCGGGCTTGACGGCGCGTTCAACAATGCGGGGATCCCGCAGGCCGGACTGCCGCTTGCCGAAGTGTCGCTCGAACGGTTTCGGCAGAGCATGGATATCAATGTAACCGGCACGTTCCTGTGCATGAAGTACCAGATCCTTGCGATGATCGAGCGCGGGACGAAGGGATCGATCGTCAACACCGCATCCGTCGCTGGCGTGGTCGGCGTGCCGATGCACGGCGAATATGTCGGCGCGAAGCATGCGGTGGTCGGGCTGACCCGCATGGCGGCGGCAGACTATGGCAAGCACGGCATTCGCGTGAACGCGCTTGTGCCCGGCGCGGTGCGCACGCCTATGCTGCAGCGCGTGATGGACAATGATGCGGGCCTTGAGCCCTATCTGAAATCGATCCACCCGATCGGCCGTTTCAGCGAACCGCACGAGCAGGCCCAGGCCGCCGTATGGTTGCTGTCCGACGCGGCTTCGTTCGTCACCGGCTCCTGCCTTGCAGCAGACGGCGGCTTGTCAACGGCGGTCGGATTCCAGGCCAGCATGGCGGAGTAAAAGCAGGCCATTGAGGATGAGCGCGGACTATATGCAAAGGGCCCCGATCGGGGCCCTTTGCATATTTGCCGTTTTGGGTCAGGTCAGTCGTCGGGGGTGGCCTGGTTTTGCTCCGCCCCGGCAGCGCGGCGGCGGTGGGCGGACTGCTTGAGGCGGTAGCTGTCGCCGTTCATGGTGAGTATGCTGACGTGGTGGGTGAGCCGGTCGAGCAGCGCTCCGGTGAGCCGTTCGGACCCCAGAACTTGCGTCCAGTCCTCGAACGGCAGATTGGAGGTGACGATCGTCGATCCCCGCTCGTAGCGCTGCGAGAAGGTTTCGAACAACAGTTCCGCGCCCGTGGACGAGAGCGGGACGTAGCCCAGTTCGTCAACGATCAGGAGCTTCACGGCGGCAAGGTCGCGCTGCATCTTGAGCAACCGCTTTTCGTCGCGGGCTTCCATCAACTGGTTCACCAGCGCCGCGGCGGTGGTGAACGCGACGGTGAAGCCCTTCTGGCAGGCCGCCAGGCCCAGCGCGAGCGCGACGTGGGTCTTGCCCGTCCCGCTGTTGCCCAGCGCGATGATGTTTTCCCGCCGCAGGATGTATTCGCAGCGCGCCAGCTCCAGGACGAGCATCTTGTTGAGGCTGGGGATGGCCGTGAAGTCGAAGGTGTCGAGGCTCTTCACCGCCGGGAACCGGGCGGCGCGGATCCGGCGCTCGACCGTGCGGCGCTCCCGGTCGATCAGTTCCAGCTCGACGAGGCGCAGCAGGTAGCGGGTATGATCAACACCATCACGTGCGCATTCCCGGGCCAGCTTCTCATACTCGCGCAGTACCGTCGGCAGTTTGAGCTGCTTGAGGTGATGCGCCAGCAGGACTTGCGGCGTGCCCGCCGTCGTGCCCGCCGGCATCCTGTCGTCCGCTGCCCTGCTCATGCTGCCAGTTCCGGCAGGAGAGTGGCATAGTCGGCGGCGCGCGTCGTCTTTACCTCCATTTTGGGCAGGTGCGGATAGGAGGCCAGATCGAGCCGGGCGGGCCGGCGCTCGATGCGCGCCAGCGCGATCTGCTTGATCGCATCGAAGCCGATGGCGCCGATGTGGATCGCCTCGTTCATCGCGAAGGTGACCACCTCCATCGGGATGGCTTCCAGAAGACGCAGCACCTGGATGAACTCGCGCTTGCCCTTGTTGCCCATCCGAGCCTCCAGCAGGTGACGCAGATGCTGGAACACCTCGGGCAAGTCCCAGCCCTGCAATGCGGCAGCCTGGTCGAGGGCTCCCGGCTTGGTCTCGATCAGCGCCAGGTAGTGGAGCGGGTTCGCCACGAACATGGCCTCGCCATAGCAGCGCGGGTGACGGGCGATCTCCTCGCTGCCGCACAGGATTACAACCTGATCGACGAAGCCCTTCACCACCACGTCCTGGAAGCCGTAGCGGGTCGGAACCGAGTAGTCGTTGGTGCGATAGCGCACCAATGCTGTCGATGATACGCGGGCGGCCCGCGTGTCGCACGGCTCGAACGTCCCTGATGGCAAGGGGCGCATCGCTGCCAGGTCGGCCACGAGCCGCTCGCCGATCGTCTGGCTGTGCCGTCCGGCCCGCTCTTCCTGCCGGGCGCGGCAGCGGCGTTCCAGTTCCCCGTTGAAGTCGTCGTAGCTCGCTGCATGCGGGATCGGCACCATGAAGTGCGTCCGGGCATGCTTTACCAGTCCTTCGACCTTTCCTTTGTCGTTGCCCTTCCCAGGGCGGCCGAAGCGATCGGTGAACAAGTAGTGGCTGACCAGTCCGGTGAAGGCCCGCGTGCGCTCGCGCTTGCCGTCGCCGCAGATCTTCGCAACCGCGATCCTGGTGTTGTCGTACAGGATCGAGCGCGGCACCGCGCCGAAGAAGGCGAACGCCGAAACGTGCCCGTCGAGGAACGCCTCGGTCGTCTCCGCCGGATAGGCCTTCACGAAGCAGGCATCCGACTGAGGCAGGTCCATGCAGAAGAAATGCACTTTCTGCCGCACTCCGCCGATCACGCCCACCGCCTCGCCAAAATCCACTTGCGCGTGGCCCGGCGGGTGCGCCAGCGGCACGAACGTCTCGCGGCCGCGCGCCCGGCATTGCCGGACATAATCCTTCACCACCGTGTAGCCGCCGTCATAGCCATGCTCGTCGCGCAGCCGCTCGAATATCCGCTTAGCCGTGTGCCGCTGCTTTACCGGCGCTATCCGGTCCTCCGCCAGGATCCGGTCAATCACCGGCAGCAACGGTCCCAGCTTCGGCTTGGCCACCGGCTTCGTACGCGTGTAGCCCGGCGGCAGCGAGAACCGGCACATCTTGGCAATCGTATCACGGCTCAGGCCAAACACCTTCGCCGCCTCACGCTGACTGTTCCCTTCCACAAACACAAAACGGCGAACCGCTGCGTAAACCTCCACGGCAAACATCCCTGGCCGCTCCAAAAGGAGCAACCTTATCCAATGGCTGGTTTTTATACCGCCGCGCTCAGCAAATCGCCGGCGCTCCATTGGCCTGGTTTGTCACCGCCCTGCACACACGCGCAATTTCGGATTCACAGGGACCGTCGATATCGACTTGGGTGGACCTGCCTTGAAGTCGATCACCGCCTATCGCAATCTCGACACCCGTTTCGGACAGGATCTCGACAACTCACCGGTCGTGGGGTTCGAGGGCTCATTCCGGGTGAAGCAGCATCAGTTCAGCGAAGAGCTGCAGCTTTCGGGCAAGGCGTTCAATGACAAACTCGATTATCTCGTCGGCGCGTATTATTTCTCAGAAGGTGGTAGGGAATCGGAGGATGTCGCATTTCCCGGCGGTCTGTTGCAGATCGTCGGAAACTATCGGTTCAACACCAAGTCCTACGCGCTCTTCACGCACCTCAACTACCGTGTGAACGATCTCATCGGGATCACGCTGGGCGGACGTTATACCAAGGAAGATAAGACGCTCGTTGGAAGCCAGCGGGACCTCAATATGCTTCTCACCAAACTCGGTACTCCGGCATTTCTGTTCCCGGATCCGACAGACCTGTCGCAATTCTACCCGACAGGGGAGCAGAAGCTCTCGTTCAGCAATGTTTCGCCGCGCGTCGGCATCGAACTCCATCCGACCGAGCGGATAATGCTGTACGGATCATTCTCGAAGGGGTTCAAGTCGGGCGGCTGGACGACCCGCGTCGCCGCTCCGGTCCCGCCGGATCCGACCAAGCCTGCGGACAAGCAGGCGCCGAGCTTCAATCCGGAGAAAGCCGACACGTTCGAGATCGGCTTCAAGTCGCAGCTTTTCGATCGAATGCTGCAAGTCAATGCTGCGGCATTCTACACGGACTACAAGGGCATCCAGATCCAGATCCAGCGCGGCATCGGTGCCTCCTTCGAGAACGCCGGCAACGCCAGAATCAAGGGTTTCGAGGTCGAGACGATCTTCGCGCCGAGCCGCGTCTTCCGCGTGAGCGCGTCGGCGGGATACATTGACGCTTACTATCGGAGGATCAACGATCCGTCGGGCACGATCACGCTGGCGAGCCGGCTGCCGCGTGTCCCGAAGTGGACCGCGACGCTATCTCCCGAGTTCAACGTTTTCCTGGCCAATGAAGGTCGGGTCACACTGCGGGCGGATTATTCCTACAAGTCCACCATGGCGGCGGATGCGGAAAACACGCCCGAGTTGTTCAGTGGGAATGTCAGCCTCGTCAATGCCTCGCTCACGTACAGCGCGCCCGGCGACGACTGGTCTCTCGCAATTGGCGGGAACAATGTTTTCAACAAACGCTACATCGCAAATGGCGTCAATCAGCTCAATGGAGCTGGCCTGCTGAGCGCGGTGCCGAACAGGCCGTCTGAATATTATGCGACTTTGAGGTTTAAATTCTGATCGACCCGGACTGATCCCACTCCGGATGCTCCTATCTGTCCGGCCCGGGTTTAACCTAGGCCGGGCTTTCTTTGCTAGGTCGATGGCAGCTTTCTCACATCCGCGCGGACAGCACCTTGTGCAGGAGCTGTCGCAACCAGCGGTGAGGCGGGTCGTCTTGGTTCCTCGCATGCCAATATTGCCTGACCTCAAATGCTTCCATAAGAATTGGCGGCCGCACGGCCCGGAGTCCGTAGACCTCGGCGAGCCGACCAATCACGCGAGCCGGAGCGGTAAGAATAAGGTCCGACTCGAAGCAAGCTGCCAACGCCACGAGAAAGCTGCTCGCGACGATCCTGATCCGATCGGGATGGATCTTGTCGAGGAGAGCGCGTTCGACGGCACGATGGGCATGGGCCATACCCTTGGTGCTGACCACGATATGATCTGCGGCCATGAAGTCATCGGTCTCACCGGACTTGATGAACGGATGACCTTCCTTTCCGAAGCACAGATATTCCTCCTGGTAGAGCCGTTGCGTCTTGATGCCGGCAACAAGGCTCGGATAGGCGCCGACGGCGATATCGACATGCCCGGTCTCGAGCGCGCTCACCATTTCATCGCCGCTCAGCGTGAGTGCGCGGTAGCTGGTGTGTGGTGCCTCGAACCGCGCCGCCGAATGCAACGCCGTCAAAACGACAAGATGGGCGATGTCCGATCCGGCAATGATGAATTCGCGCTTGAGACGGTCAGGTGAGAATGTCTGCCCGCCTTCAGCCAGGTCGCGACGCAGTTCCAGCAGTTGCTGAACAACCCCGGCGATCGCCTCGGCACGTGGTGTCGGCTCCATGCCGTCGCGCGCCCGGACGAGAAGCGGGTCGCCCAATGCTTTGCGCAGGCGCGCCAGCCCATGGCTGGCGGTGGGCTGCGGTAGGTCGAGTTCTCGTGCAGCGGCGCTGACGCTGTGCCGCTTTAACAGCGCATCCAAAAGCACCAAGTGCCGAAAATCCAGGTCATCTATATTCACAATCTGAATTGTATCTATGAAGGTCCGCCAATTGTCAAATACTCCCTGATCCCTCAAACAGGCTGCAGCAGCGATCGTTGTGCAGGTTTGAAGAGACGATCCGCAATCGCAGAAAATAGTGGAGAGCGATCATGATGCAACTGCCCGAACGCGTCGAAGGACTTCATCACATCACCGTCGCGACCGGATCCGCGCAAGGCGACGTGGATCTTCTCGTCAAGACGCTGGGACAGCGGCTCGTCAAGAAGACGATGTTCTACGACGGCGCACGGCCGGTCTATCATCTGTATTTCGGCAATGAGCTTGGCGAACCGGGCACGCTGTACACCACTTTCCCCGTTCGCCAGGCTGGCTACACCGGAAAGCGTGGTGCAGGGCAGATATCGGCGGTTTCCTATAACGCACCCGTCGGTACGCTTTCCTGGTGGCAGGAGCATCTCATAAAGCGCGCTGTGACCGTCTCGGAAGTGCGTGAGCGGTTCGGGCAGAAATATCTGTCGTTCGAGCACCCCGACTGCGGTGTCGGCTTCGAAATCATCGAGCAGGACACGGACGGCCAGTTCGAGCCCTGGGACTCTCCCTATGTGCCCAAGGAGGTCGCGCTGCGGGGCTTTCACAGCTGGACGGCCACCCTAAATCGCAATGAGGAGATGGACTCCTTCATGCGCAATGCCTGGAACCTGAAGCCCCAGGGACGCGACGGCAATTACCAGCGCTACGCTTTCGGCAATGGCGGTGCGGCCAAGGTGCTAGACGTCTATATCGATGAGGACGAAAGGCCCGGCACCTGGGCGCTTGGCGAAGGCCAAGTTCATCACGCCGCGTTTGAAGTCGCCGACCTCGACGTGCAGGCCGCGCTCAAATTTGACGTGGAAGGCCTCGGCTACACCGATTTCTCAGATCGCAAGCACCGCGGCTACTTCGAATCGATCTACGTTCGTACGCCGGGCGGCGTGTTGTTCGAAGCCTCGGTCACGCTTGGTTTCACCCATGACGAGAGCCCCGAGAAGCTCGGCAGCGAGGTCAAGGTCGCGCCGCAGCTCGAAGGTGTAAAGGACGAGCTCCTCCGGACGATGAACGATCCGATCGTCATTTGATCGCAAGGATGACTCCGCAGGCTGGGTGAAGAGAATGTGGCGACATCGGGCAGTCAATAGCCGAAATGGTGCGCGGATCGGTGTTCATACCACTGGCTTGCCGAGCGGTGAGCCGATCCTGCTCCTTTCTTCCCTGCTGGCCGACTGGCGGTCCTGGAATGACGTGGCCGGTCGTTTACCTTCAGGGGTATATGCGATCACGATGGACCTGCGGGGTCATGGAACGAGTTCGCCGAGTGCCGGCGACTACAGTCTAGCCGAACTGGCGGCCGACGTGCTTAATGTAATGGATAACCTCGCGTTTGCAAGAGTTCATCTTGTTGGCACGTCGGTCGGGTCGATGGTCGCGCAATATCTTGGCGCCACGGCGGGACACCGGCTTATCTCGCTGACACTCGTGGCAGCAGGTTCTCTCGTTCCAGAGCCAGCTTGGCCGATCTGGGACAAGCGGGTGGCCGCAGTGCGCAGCGGCGGGCTCATTACGCAGGTGCCGATCGTGTATCCGGCATGGTTTTCCGGAGCGGTCGACCAAGGTCTGCTGGATCTTGCTGAGTCGATGATCTTGGCCACGACAGTTGCCGGATTCACCGGCGCTGTCGCAGCGATCAAGGGCCATGACGCGAGAAGCCTTCTTCCGCAGGTCGAAACGCCAACGCTCGTCATAGCCGGTGCGAACGATGCCGCCGTGCCACCGGAGGCGGTCCGCGCGACCGCCGCTCTCATTCCAGGTGCCGCATTCGAAGTTGTGACGGGTGCCGCGCACCAGGTCGCGATGCAGCATCCTGTCGCCTTTGCGGACCGGCTATGCCGCCATATTGCTGGAGCGCCGCGATGACGTTTTCCCCTGAAGGACCCTATGGGACAATCGTGACCGGCCCGCCTGTCGAACAGGCAAATGCTGCGATCATTCTTCTGCACGGCCGTGGCCAGCGTGCGCAAGCGATGCTGGAACTTGCGAGACAGCTCGATCTGCCCTCTGTCGCCTGGCTTGCCCTGCAAGCGCCCGCCGGGGCGTGGTACTCGCCCAAATATGACGGGTTCGATCCAGACGGCGACAGGTCTGTGGCTGACGCCTGCACCGCCTTGGCTGAGATCTCCTCGCGGCTGGAAGCAGCCTGGGTCGCGCTAGACCGTCAGGGCATAGTCGGCTTCAGCCAGGGTGCCTGCCTCGCCAGTCACTTCATGTGGTGCGGCGCTGCGAAAATGGGGTTCCTGGGCTCGCTGACCGGAAGCCTCCCGGGTTTTGAGCTCCCAACCGCGCCAGTTGAGCCTCGGTTTACCGGTCTCAAGGCGATATTCACAGGTGGTCTGAACGACGATTGGGTCAAGGCAGAGCATGTGCGGGAGACAGCTGAGCGCTTTAGACTCTCTGGTGCTGATGTCGGCGAGTATATTCAACCGATCAAGGACCATGGAATTGGGGCGGACGAGATCGCGTTGTTGCGAGACACCCTGATCGCACGCTTCGAGCTGAACCCGCCGGTCCCTACGCGCGGGCCGCGACATCAGCCGCTCGTGCCGCAAAGCACGCCAAGTCTGACGGATTGAACGTCCCATGCTGTTCTCCGTCATAACCACCATCTCGCCTGAAAAGCTGGCAGAGCGCACAGCAGCCATACCGGCACACCGCGCCTATCTTGCGTCGCACACCGCAAGCATTTTGGCAGTGGGGACCACCTTCGCCGAAGGCGGCGATTTGGTCGGATCGACATATCTCGTTGATGTCGACGATTGGAACGCAGCCCGGGCCTTCATCGCCGAAGACCCCATGACCGTGTCCGGGGCACGTCAAAGCATCGACATTCTTGAATGGCGGATGGGCGGGTTCGATCGGCGATACCCCTGGCAAGGGGCGAACGTCGAGAGACAAGACGCAGCGCATCAAAGTCTGAATAAGGAAGGGGTGAGCGCTGCGCCCCAACCTTCGCTCCGCACACGCCATCTCAGAGTGTTGCTGCTGATCACCACGCTCGCGCCGCTAGTGGCCCTCGTCAACATTCTCTTGGGCGACACCATTGCCCATCTTCCCGTTTTGCTGCGCTCCTTCTTGGTCGTGGGGCTTGTCGTGCCCGCCGCGACCTATGTTGCACTGCCGCTGCTTACCGGCCTTGCGCGCTGCGTGGGGCAGGAGCGCCGGGAAAGTTCACCAGCCATCCGGCCGCCGGCGGAACACACTCATTCTACATGACGATTTAGCCCGCAAAAATCCCCGAACGTCTCAGTTCCAGGCAAAAGGATCATAAAAATATGAGCGCTGATACAGAAACCCTGGCGAGGAAAGTCCGTGAAGAGGTTATCAAGCCTGAGCAATCGACTCTGATTAGCCCGGATCGACAGTCACCGAGCCTCCTTCGCCGCGAAGCGACGGTCGAACCGCGGTTCGAACTGTTCCACTTCGTGTTCTCAGTCTGCTCGCAAAAGGTGCGCGGCACCCTAATGGAGAAGGGCGTGACCTTCGGCTCCAACGAGTTGACGATCCTTCCCCCGCAGAATGAGAATTATTGTCCGCAATATGTCCGGCTGCGGTTGCGATCGGAAGCCGCAGCCAAGCACCGTCCTGTCAGCTCGTTCACTGGGCAGTCGTCTGTTGATTCCGAAGGGTTCGACCCGCTCGTCGTACCGACCCTCGTCGACCATGAGACCGGCCGGATCCTCGCCGATTCCAAGGCAATCTGCCTCTACCTCTGCGACGCCTTGTCCGGCGGTACCGATCTTCTGCCCGCCGACATACGGGAGGCTGTGCTCAAGCAGGTCCAGCTCGCTGACACGACGCCCCATGTAGCCCTGCTCTACGGCGCCGATCCGGACGGTGATCGTCGGCCCGAAAGCATGCAGGCGGTCATGCCCGGCATCCACGCACACAAGATCGACGCCGTGCGCCGCAATATCCCGCTCGCGGACGGCGACCCGCTTCTCCTCGAAGCCTACCAACACAAGATTGTGAAGGAGGAAGCCGCCGCCTCGTTCGTCATCAACGAGCCGCAAATGCGGACCGCCATCTCGAAGGCGGAGCAGCTGGTTACCGATCTCGATCGCGACCTCGGGGCGTCCACCGGACCTTGGCTGTTCGGCGACCGCTTCACGCTCGCCGACCTGTTCTGGGCCGTCAGTCTCTACCGCTTCCTCTGGCTCGGCTATTCGGGTTTCTGGAAAGACGGTGCAGGCAAGCCCCGTGTCGAGGCCTATGCCAATCGGCTCTTCGCGCGGCCCTCCGTCAAGGATGCGATCATCCAGTGGCCCGGCCATCCGCCGAGCGAGAATGTCATCCATCTCCTGAGCAACGCCTAAAGGCAACCACCGCGCCGTCCGCAAGCGACGCGGTCCATGCCCTGAACGCGTCGTCCGGCAGGGCCGAGTGAGAACGGCGGAGCAATATTCGACCACGGTAGCGGCGGGATAGTCCTGCTGCGGGCGGCGTAAAAGTCGTCCACCTTGAAGCCTTTCTGCCGAGTCAGGGAGGTGTGGGGATCTACAGCGTGGAACTTTATCTTCAGGTCCGTCTGGCTTGCGCGGATGGCATGAGCCAACGGGCGGCGGCGAAGCGTTTCAATGTGTCGCGCGATACGGTACGCAAGATGCTGTCGTTTTCATCGCCGCCGGGTTACCGGCGCCAGTCCGTACCGCAGCGCCCGAAGCTGGACGGGTTTGTGGCGATCATTGATGGATGGCTTGAGGGTGACCGCAGTGTCCCGCGCAAGCAACGCCATACGGCGAAGCGGGTATTCGACCGTTTGCGCACCGAGCATGGTTTCACCGGCGGCTATACGATCATCAAGGATTACATCCGGGAGCGCGAACAGCGCAGCCGGGAGATGTTCGTGCCGCTGGCGCACCCTGCGGGAGATGCGCAGGCCGATTTCGGGGAAGCGCTGGTGGAGATCGGCGGGGTGGAGCAGAAGGCCTACTTCTTCGCGCTCGATCTGCCGCACAGTGATGCCTGCTATGTGCGGGCCTATCCGGCGGCGGTGGCGGAGGCCTGGGTGGACGGACACGTGCATGCCTTCGCGTTTTTCGGCGCGGTACCGCGCTCGATCGTCTATGACAACGATCGCTGCCTTGTGGCGAAGATCCTGCCCGACGGCACGCGGCAGCGTGCAACATTGTTCAGCGCTTTCCTGTCACATTACGTGATCCGCGACCGCTATGCTCGCCCGGGCAAGGGGAACGAGAAGGGCAATGTGGAGGGGCTGGTAGGCTATTGCCGGCGCAACTTCATGGTGCCGATCCCGAAGTTCCCGACCTGGGAGGCGTTCAACCTGTGGCTGGAGGAGCAATGCCGCGAGCGCCAGCAGGACAAGGTGCGCGGGCAGAGCGAGACGATCGGTGAGCGGCTGCAGCGCGATCTCGCGGCCATGCAGCCTCTGCCCGCTACACCCTTCGAGGCCTGCGATCAGAAAGGCGGGCGGGTCTCCTCGCAATCCCTGGTGCGCTACAGGACCAACGATTATTCGGTTCCGGTGGCCTGGGGCCATCAGGAGGTCTGGATCAGGGCCTATGTCGATGAGGTGGTGATCGGCTGCCGCAGCGAAGTCATCGCCCGTCATCCTCGTTGCTATGCCCGCGAGGAGGTTGCCTTCGACCCGCTCCATTATCTCCCGCTGATCGAGCAGAAGATCAACGCATTCGACCAGGCTGCGCCTTTGCAGGGCTGGGACCTGCCCGAAGCGTTCACGACACTGCAGCGGTTGATGGAAGGGCGCATGCACAAACATGGCAAGCGCGAATATGTGCAGGTACTGCGCCTGCTGGAAACGTTCACCCTCGCCGATCTCCAGGCGGCGGTCGAACAGGCCATCGATCTTGGCGCCATCGGCTTCGATGCCGTCAAGCACCTCGTCCTGTGCCGGATCGAACGCGTACCGCCCAGGCTGGACCTGGACGTCTATCCCTTCCTGCCACGCACCACGGTCGAGAAGACCTTTGCCAGAGCCTATCTGAGCCTGCTCTCCGACCGGCAGGAGGCCGCATGAGCGATCAGGCCCCGGAGATCCTTCTCGCTCACCATCTCAAGGCGCTCAAGCTGCCTACGTGCCTGCGTGAGCATCACAAGCTCGCGCGGCAATGTGCCGCTGAAGGCGTCGATCATATCCGCTTCCTCGCCCGCCTCGTCGAGATGGAAATGATCGACAGGGAGCGTCGCATGGTCGAGCGGCGCATCAAGGCCGCGCGCTTCCCCGCCGTCAAAAGCCTCGACAGCTTCGACTTCGCCGCCATCCCCAGGCTCAACAAGATGCAGGTGCTCGAGATGGCGCGCTGCGAGTGGATCGAGCGGCGTGAGAACGCCATCGCTCTGGGGCCATCAGGCACCGGAAAGACGCACGTAGCGTTGGGGCTCGGACTGGCAGCATGCCAGAAAGGACTGTCGGTGGGCTTCACCACCGCGGCAGCGCTGGTCAGCGAAATGATGGAGGCCCGCGACGAGCGCCGTCTTCTGCGCTTCCAGAAGCAGATGGCCGGATACAAGCTGCTCATCATCGACGAACTGGGCTTTGTGCCGCTCTCCAAGACCGGCGCCGAACTGTTGTTCGAGCTGATCTCCCAGCGTTACGAACGCGGCTCCACCTTCATCACCAGCAACCTGCCCTTCGACGAATGGACCGAAACCTTCGGATCTGAGCGTCTCACAGGCGCGCTCCTCGATCGCCTGACCCATCACGTCAGCATCCTCGAGATGAACGGCGAAAGCTATCGCCTCGCGCACAGCCGGGCCCGCAAGGCCAAAACCAGACCCTGAAAATTACACCAATGCCGGGGGGAGTGGCCCTCGGGCTACGCCCTCACGCCACTCCCCCCGGCATGTAACACGATGGCCTGGTTTTACGCCGCCGAATGGCCGACTTTTGCTCCGCCGTTGACACTTGCCTCGGACGAATCTAAATACGTGACCGGCGCCGAACTGGTCATCGACGGCGGCTGGTCCGTCAGCGCTTGAACTCGATCACAATCACAGAGGAGTAATCATGTCGAATCTAGAAGAGGTGATCAGCAGGTTTGCACTGGCCGATCTTGTGTCGGATTATTGCCTTGGCGTGGACAAGCATGAACTGGAGCGATTCCAGGCGATCTGGTGGGAAGATGCAGTCTGGGATATCGAGTTTGTCCAGAAATTCAGCGGTATCGACGAGATCAGCGGCGGAGTTGAAAATCTGATCTGGCCGATGTGGCAGAGCACCAACCATTATTGCACCAATCACCGTCTTGAACTCAACGGCGATACCGCAAAGGGCATTTCCGACGTCTACTGCATCGGCAATCTTGCCGATGGTCAGGCCGCACATGTCGTCGCGAGCTATCATGACGATTATGAACGCCGCAATGGCACATGGAAGATCAGCCGCCGGTTCGTCAACCAGCGCGTTTTCAGCCCGCTCACCGGATTGAAGCTTTCACCTCCGGGCCAATGATTGCCGGCTGGTAAAACGCATCAACTCTCAAGCGTGATATTTGGAGGAGAGACATGGCAAACCGATTGACCGGCAAGATTGTCCTTGTAACCGGAGCGGCGAGCGGACTTGGAGAAGCACAGGCCCGGGTCTTTGCACGCGAAGGCGCGAAGGTGATGCTGGCCGATATATCCACGGCTGGCGCAGATGCCGCTGCCAAAATCAGGGATGAGGGCGGAAGCGCCGATTTCGTGCAGCTCGATGTATCGAAACTGGAAAGCTGGAAAGACGCGGTAAGTGCGGCCGTTCAGACTTTCGGCGGCCTGACGTCACTGTCGAACACTGCTGGCATCATCCATTATGCAGGCGTTGAAGAAGAAACGATGGATGGCTGGAACCGGATCATCTCGGTTAACCAGACCGGTGTTCTTCTGGGCATGCAGGCGGCTCTTCCCGAGTTGGTGAAAAGCGGAAACGGCGCCATCGTCAACGTCAGTTCCCTGATCGCCCTGATCGCGGCACCAGGTTCGATCAGCTATGGCGCCACAAAAAGCGCTGTCCGGATGATGTCCCGCATCGCCGCGATGGAATATGTAAAAAAGGGCGTTCGGGTAAACACCATTGTGCCGGGCCCCATGCGCACGCCGATCACCGCGGATGTCCCGCCCGATATCCTTGAGGCCGATATCGCCAAAATTCCGATGGGATCCCCGGGCGACCCCGAAGATATCGCCTATGCAGCAGTCTATCTGCTTTCAAATGAATCCAAATATGTCACGGGCGCCGAACTTGTCGTCGACGGCGGTTGGTCGGTCAGCGCCTGACCAATAAAAACGCCGCTCGGATGCGGCAGCGATTTCGCAGATCAAGCTCCCCCCTTGGGCACTCTTCTCGCCCTTGGAAAACTGGCCCGGCAATGCTTGATGCAATGCCGGGCCTTCCTTTTATTCAGGCATGATGGGATTGACGGGCAAATCCGCGCCCTGACGGGTTGCGGGATCGCTCTCCGCGTAAACAGGATAGTCGGTGTATCCGTCGTATCCCTGCGTATAATAGGTTGCCAGCTGCGGCCGGCTGACGTCCCAGTCATTCCGGTATCTCTCAACCAGATCCGGGTTTGCGATGTAATGCTGGCCGAAAGCGGTCAGATCAGCACCGCCAGCGCCAATCATCGCAGCCGCGGCCGCACGGTGGAAACCGGCATTTACGATCATCGGACCATCAAACAGCGGCCGCAGGGTGCCGTAAACATCCCAGTCCATGCCGTAGTTGCCTACATGAAGATAGGCGATGGACCGCTTGGACAGCTCGCGCACCAGATAGCTGTAGGTCCCGACGGGATCGGTGTCCTCCACCTGATTGAATGTCCAGCCGGGGGAAACCTTGACGGATACAAAGCCGGGCGACGTCGCCGCAGCGATTGCATCCACCACTGCGAGAAGGAACGCTGATCGGCGCTCAATGCTGCCACCCCATTCGTCTGTGCGCAGATTTGCATTTGTCGACAGGAACTGCATCGGCAGATACCCTGCGGCAGCGTGGATTTCCACGCCATCGATACCGGCCTTCTGCGCCAGCACCGCGCTGGCCCGGTATTCATCGATGGTTTTCAGGACATCCTGGTGGCTGAGTTCACGCGGCGTCGGATAGGCCCGCTTCACCTTGGGCCAGGGCGAGCTATAGGGCTCGTTCAGCGGCGGCGCCACGGCAGAGGGAGCTACCGGGGCCTCTCCATTCAACAGAAGCGTGTCGGAAATCCGGCCGGCATGCATCAACTGAACGAAAATCGCGCCCCCTTCCCCATGCACGGCATCGGCCACCCGGCGCCACCCGGCGGCGTGTTCCTCGGTGTGAAGACCGGGAGTGAACAGATAGGCCTGACCAAGCGGGCTTGGCGATGTCCCTTCGGTAATCAGCAATCCCGCCGACGCGCGTTGCCGGTAATATTCAACATTCAGGTCCGTTGGGACACCGGACATGGCCGACCGGTGACGGCTCATCGGCGCCATGACAATTCTATTGCGAAGGTTGAGGTTACCAACCTTCAGCGGTTCGAAAAGCACATCGTTCGCGGACGCCATTTGTGTATTCCTTCATTTGTCGGGCACGCAGCAATTGTCAGGAACAGGGCGATGCCGTGCCGATCCATCGGTTCCTGCTCATCAAAATTTGTCTCGATCAATGTCCGTCGCGGACAAAATCAGCGTCAGCCAACCGCCCAAAAGACAGAGCGAGCCCATCCCCCCCATCAGAAGAAGGAACGATCCTTTTAAAAACGGATTGAGGTAGAGCGACCCACTCAACAAACCGGCCCCGCTCAGGAAAAATCCGGGCGCGTGCCGCGCTTTCAACGCGCCCAGGTTCATGAACGTTGCCGACGCAAAACAAGTCATCGCATGTATGAACTGGATTTGGGCCGCGAGGCGGAAGTTTTCTGTATGGGTTGCTCGCGGACCCAGGTTGGTCCAAATCCAGATCCCCATGGCCAGGCAGCCGCTACAGGCCGCCCAGCACATCCAGGTCCTTCTGCTCCAGAAGACCACGGGCATCTCTCGGACCCCCGCATCCATCATCCGAAATCGGGGCCATCGGGAAACACGCTTTTGACGGCCGGCCGCTCATGCATTGCCCTGGCCACGGCATAAAGTCTCGGTGTTGGCGATAGCCGCCCTGCAACCTGGGGCCGCAAACTCCAGTGAGCGAAGACCAGAGCGTAATAATCGCACAGCGAAAAGCCGCCCGGCAACACCGACTGCTCCCCCTGGATCTCATTTTCCAATGAGGTGAGAACCTTATCCAGGTTGACCAGCCCGGTTTGCGTTACGTCATCGCGTCCCTCGGGCGTGGAAGCGAACTTTTCAGGACGCAAGATTGGTCGAAATGCGATGTGCACCGTGCTGGACAACAGCGCCATGAACGAAAGCGCCTGCGCGCGCGCAAATGTACCGGATGCCGGCAGCAGATTTTTCTCGGTCACCTTGTCGGCAATATAGGTCAGGATCGCCACATTTTCCGTCAGAAGAGGACCTTCTTCGGTTTGAAGGGCTGGAACCTTGGCCCACGGGTTGATGGCCATATATTCCGGAGTCTGGGTTCGGCCGGAGCGAACGTCATACACCTGCACAGTGTGCTGGAGGCCACTCTCGATAAGGGCCAGCAACGATGCCGTGGAACAGGAGTTTTGAGAATGGAAAAATATCACAGATCAGGCTCCCACGCTTGAGCACGGCCAGGCCAGCCGTGCATCGAGCGATCAGTACATTCCTGCGATGGCATTGTGGACCCACATTGTCTTTGCTGCGATGGCGCAAACCATAGGTTGACGCGGCGCCCCGCATCCGAAACCGATAAACGTGTGAAAATCCATCATGCAAAGGAGTGCCGGAAAGCTCTTTGCGCAACCGGCGCAAATTATTGACAATGGCGGCGAACCGGGAGGATCGGCTTGGCGAGGTCCTTCAACCCTGACACTTACTCCATAAATCATTCGTGACGCGGCCTTCCCACAGGCCGGATGAATAGCTCTGGAGGTTAAAAATGTCGGACTTCAAGGATAAGGTTGTCATCATCACCGGCGGAGGCAGCGGCATCGGCCTTGCCGCGGCGAAATCCTTTGCAGCGGGTGGAGCCAAGGTCCTGATTACCGGCCGCCGCGCGAATGCTTTGGACGAGATAACAGCGACCAATCCGAACATCGTCGGTTTCGCCGCCGATGCTGCCGATCCCGCCTCCGCCGCGGGCGTGGTGGCCAAGGCTGTCGAATTGTGGGGCCGTCTCGATGTGGTGGTGAACAACGCGGGCGACGGTGCGGTAGGGCCGATGGAACTGATGACGGCGGACCGCATTGCCGCCATCTTCAACGTCAACGTCACCTACCCCAGCATGATCGTGGCCGCAGCCTTGCCTCACCTCGAGGCCACAGGTGGACTCATCGTCAATCTGTCGAGCACCTATGGCAGCAAGGCGGGCGCTCCCCTTTCCCACTATGCTGCCAGCAAGGCGGCGGTCGAACATCTTACCCGCTGCTGGGCTCTGGAATTCGCTCCCAAGCGGATCCGCGTGAACGCCATTGCCTCCGGGCCGGTGGAGACCACCTTCATGCAAAAGCAGATGGGCCTGCCCGATGAAGCGATCGAGGCGATCAAGGAGTTTGAGCGGAACACCATTCCGCTCGGCCGTCGCGGCGTGCCTGCCGATGTGGGCGAATGGATCGCAACACTCGCACGCCCCGAACTGGCTTGGGTGACCGGCCAGATCATCGCCGTCGACGGTGGCCTGCAGGTTACCTGAACCGTTACACAATTTGATCGTGAGACCCGCGACTGCCCTGGGCTTGTCGCGGGTTTCGGACCGGCACCGTTCCAAGCGGTGCCGTTTTCATTTGTGCCTGCCAGGCATCCTCGGAAACCCGCAATCAAATTCTCGACCTTTTTGCGATTACGCTTATTAAATTCCATAAGCGTTCATCGATCCGGCCTCCTATCCTTTTTGGAAAGGCGAAAAGATATCGACCGGACACGTAAAAAGGGGAGGCGATCATACACGGCGGCACCGGAACCAAAGCCGGGATTTTCGGAGGCCAGGGCTATACGCTTGGCATTCTGCTCCTCGTTTATGCGCTCAATATCGTCGATCGCCAGATCTTGTCGATCGTCCTCGAGCCGATAAAGCGGGACCTCCATCTCTCGGACAGCAGCATGGGATTCCTGGTCGGGATCTCATTCGCCCTTTTTTATGCGACACTGGGTATCCCCATCGCAAGGCTGGCCGACCGCGGAAACCGGCGAACGCTGCTCGCCGTCTGTCTCGCGATTTGGAGCGGGTTCACCGCACTATCCGGGCTAGCGCAGAATTTTATCCAGCTTGCCCTTGTTCGCATGGGCGTCGGCGTTGGTGAGGCTGGCTGCAATCCGGCGGCACATTCCATGCTTGCAGACCTGTTCCCCCGTGAGCGCCGCGCCACGGCGATGGGCATCTATTCACTGGGCGTACCGGCAGGGTTGTTTCTAGGACTTGTCGTGGGCGGCTACCTCAACCAGTCCTTCGGCTGGCGCGTGACGCGGCTCTGTTGCAAAAATCGTGAAGCTTGAGCATGCTTGGCGGAGATTGGACGGACGGAACGATGACGGATTTCAAGTGGCGCCATTTCCAGGGTGATGTGATCCTGTGGGCGGTGCGCTGGTATTGTCGCTATCCGATCAGCTATCGCGACCTTGAGGAAATGCTGGCGGAACGCGGCATTTCGGTCGACCATACGACGATCTATCGCTGGGTCCAGTGCTACGCCCCGGAGATGGAGAAGCGGCTGCGCTGGTTCTGGCGGCGTGGCTTTGATCCGAGCTGGCGCCTGGATGAAACCTACGTCAAGGTGCGGGGCAAGTGGACCTACCTGTACCGGGCAGTCGACAAGCGGGGCGACACGATCGATTTCTACCTGTCGCCGACCCGCAGCGCCAAGGCAGCGAAGCGGTTCCTGGACAAGGCCCTGCGAGGCCTGAAGCACTGGGAAAAGCCTGCCACGCTCAATACCGACAAAGCGCCGAGCTATGGTGCAGCGATCACCGAATTGAAGCGCGAAGGAAAGCTGGACCGGGAGACGGCCCACCGGCAGGTGAAGTATCTCAATAACGTGATCGAGGCCGATCACGGAAAGCTCAAGATACTGATCAAGCCGGTGCGCGGTTTCAAATCGATCCCCACGGCCTATGCCACGATCAAGGGATTCGAAGTCATGCGAGCCCTGCGCAAAGGACAGGCTCGCCCCTGGTGCCTGCAGCCCGGCATCAGGGGCGAGGTGCGCCTTGTGGAGAGAGCTTTTGGCATTGGGCCCTCGGCGCTGACGGAGGCCATGGGCATGCTCAACCACCATTTCGCAGCAGCCGCCTGATCGGCGCAGAGCGACAGCCTACCTCTGACTGCCGCCAATCTTTGCAACAGAGCCCGCTGGCTCTGGGAGCCAATGTCGGGACCGCCATCAATCCCATTCTGGAGGGGGCAGGGCGCAATGCCGCGGCACGCCGATTGCCGCTTGGCAATCTGCTCAGCCGCGTCGCAGGCGTGGTGTTGGTACTGGCTGTCTATCCACTGGTGGCACCGTTCGTTCAGAGCATTGAGGCGGATCCGGCCCGCGCGATCGCGAATTTCCATCTGTTTTTCAATTTGAGCCTGGCGATCCTGCTCTTCCCGTTTCTCACGCCATTCGCGAAACTGCTGGAGGGATTGCTACCCGAGCGCGACGAAGCGGAGCGACCGGGGGCGCCGAAATATCTCACATACGTGGCCCCAGACGCGCCGATTAGTCAGCTCCTCGCTGCGGCGACGCGCGAGGCTTTGCGCCTCGCCGACGTCCTGGAAGCAATGTTAACAGGGTTGCGCGGCGCGCTCGGTGACCCAGATCGGCGCCGAATCGAGGACCTTCGCAAGCTCGACGATCAGCTCGATCAGATCACGCGGATCATCAAGGACAAGCTGGTCGCTCTCGATCCGGTGAAACTGGATGGGGAAACGAGCGAGAGGGCCGGTCGGATCATCGCCTACTCGATCAACCTCGAGCAAGCAGGTGATGTGGTCGACCGCAGCTTGCTCGACATTATCGGCCGCGCCGAGAAGCGTGGAAAACCGTTCTCCCGCGAAGGGAAGGCTGAGCTGATTGCGCAGGTCGACGAGTTGATCGAAACGCTGCGCCTGTCGACAGCCGTGTTCCTCAACGGGGATGTTGAAGGGGCGCGGGCGCTCGCGGCCTCCAAAGAGAAATTTCGCCGGATCGAAGAGGACGCCACGATCGCGCATTTCGGGCGACTTCGTTCGGGTAACATTGAGTCCTCCGAAAGCAGCGCCCTGCACCTGGACGCGCTGCGCGATCTTAAGCGGGTCAGCAGTCATCTCATCGAGGCGTCGGCTTATCCGATTCTGAAGCAGAAGGGCGACCTGCTGCCAACGCGATTGAAAGTCGCTCAATAGGCGAGTTCGACGGCTCGCACCGCACGCCGATTCGAAAGTTCGATAATAAGTGTTATGTTAAATCAATGGCTTACGTCGGAGCCACCGAGCGTTCTAGAACGGCAATGCAGCCTGCTGTGGACGGCGATGCGGCGTGCTGGCTACAGGACGCGGTTGCAGGAGACCGCGCGCCAAAGGCGTAAGCGTATAGACCGCCTGTCGCTGAGCACCACGGTTCTCATGGTCGATCCGGTAGCCTTGATAATGACGGGTGATCATGCCAGCCCGGACGAGCTCGGAGACAGCGCGGCTCACGTTCGTCTTGCCGGAATTGCGAGCTCGCGCGCGGACCTCGGCCTCGATCGCACGCTCAGCAAGATCGGGATCATCCCCAAGCTGGCCAGCGGAAGCCAGCTCTTCACGCACCCTTGCGAATAATGCCAGTCGACGCGGATCTCGATCGCCCATCGGCGCAAGCGCATCACAGAGCCAGTCCCGAACGGGCACGGCTTCACCTTCGTGCAGCACGATGGGTCCGAGCCGTCCATCAGGTCCGGCCGCGCCGGCAATCAAGTTCAGAACCATGAATGCATAGCGCGGGCGGGCCGAGTTTCGCGCCAGAACCTCAAGCAGCCTCGGCATATCGAGGCTGCTCCTGGCCGTGCGAGGATGAAGGGGTTCATGGAGCATGGGAGAATCATGCACATGTAGAACGAAAAGTGAATCCCCGAAGCGCCCATTCGAGGCATATTTGTCGCTGGTGACACTTTACCCTCGGGTAAAGTGTCATTGTTGGCATTTTAGGCGCGTCGGGCATGCATGGCAGCCCCTTCCAAGAAGCTGCACCAAACGGGCAAACGCTTGGTAAGGGAATTCCACCTAAGTTCGGCAATGCCGGATATCCTACGGCCGAACTCGAAACATCGCCGCACTGATTGGGGGAAAGATGACTGCCGTCTCGGCCACGAACGTCTATTATATCAAGCTCGGACGCGGAGGTGACTGGGAGGCTGAATGCATCCGCGACGGCATCCTGCGTTTCGGATATCGGGAGGCGCCTCACGACCTTTGCGCTGCTGGTGATTGGAGCGGCGTCTGGGAAGTGATGATGGGAGTCCGAGGCGACCCGGGGGCTGCGACGCGCGATGTGAAGCAGATCCGCGCTTTCTACGAGAGCGATGAAAGCACGATCTTCATCACTTTCGTTGGCGGCCTCCTTTACTGGTGCCGGCCCAGCGGCGAAATTGAGCTGCTCGCGGACAAAAGCCATCGACGCGGGACGGTAGACGGCTGGCACAACAGCACAACGGGCGGCAGTTTGCTGACGGCCGACCGGCTCTCCGGGCACCTTCTCAAAGTCCAGATGTTTCGCGGCACCATTTGCGACGTCGCGGCGGCCGACTACCTGTTACGCAAGCTCAGCGACGAGCTTTCTCCCGAAGTCGCGGCGGCCGAGGAAGCCGAGCGATTGCTGATGGCGGCGACGATCCCGCTCATGCGCCTTTTGACGTGGCAGGATTTCGAACTGCTGGTCGACCTCATCTTTTCGAGCAGCGGCTGGCGCCGCGTCACCCAAGTCGGCAGGACACAGAAAACCGTCGATCTCGAACTCATCCTTCCAAGCACCGCGGAACGCGCATTCGTCCAGGTGAAGTCTCAGGCTTCACGGGCCGCACTCGAGGACTATCGAGAGCGGCTCGCCGATGCCGAAGCCTATGATCGCATGTTCTTCGTCTGGCACTCCGGCAATATCTCGGAGGATCTGGACGCCAACGGGGTGATCCTCCTCGGCCCGACGCGTCTCGCCCGAATGATTGTCGACAGCGGACTGACGTCCTGGCTGAGGGAAAAAGTGTCATAGCGCCGCCAGCGCAGGGTGGGCCTACGAATTGGAGAAATGAGAAGGATGGACGACGAGAGCGCCGCCGATTTCTACGGAACCGAACCGCGGTATCGCAAGGTCGCAGAGATCGGCACGTCCGAACTCTATGAGGCGTTGATGACGCTCGCTGGCTTTGCCGAGAATCCGTTCCTCGCCATGCAGGCAAGCCAGCTCTGTCTCGTCGACAATATGCTGAACGGTCTCGAGGACCATATCCTGAAGCGCCAGTTGGACGACGAAAAGCCCCGGAGCCGGATCGCACAGCTTTCGGCGCTGACGCCGATGTGGATCTATGCAGCCTATGAGCTCCTGAGGACATGGCGGCAGCGCTGTGAGGAAGTGATCAAGCTCGCCGAAAACGGAGGCTTTGGTCTCAAAGCGACGAACCTAGAGCGGGATCTGGGATACCGCCATTACGATCGCGAACTCCGCGCGCAACAGCTTCGTGACGCTGAGGAGCGCCCTGATCTGGTCGCGCAAATGCGCCACGACTTGCGTCGAACCGAGATGGGATTCACGCGGCTCGAATTCCTCCGCGTCGCGCTCGCAAAGCACGAAGTGAGCAAGAAGGGGAACAAAAAGCCGATCGCCTTTGCCCCAGGCCTTGCGATGATCGATCGCTATTCCGGGTCCATGCAATACGAATTGAGCAATGGCGGCGCGATCATTGGGTTCATTACCCGGCGAGACGTCGCCGAGACGATCCGCTTCATTCCCGAGTTGGAGGAGCCCAGCGACGAGGACCTTTCGGAGTTCCGCGCCTATATGAACCCGCCTGACGTCGAACCTCCCGCGTGATGATGGTTTGAACCCCACAGGGGTGCTTCCGCTGCCGTCAATCGAAGGAAGGCGAACCCTCAGGCCAACCCGATGCATGCCAAAGGATATTGAACTGTTCGCGCAGGAGGCCCTTCATCCTGTCTCCAAGGTCCTCGACCTGTAGCTCAGGCAGGTAGAGCTCCGGCTTCCGAACAGGGCGCCCGCCAGGTCTGGCCTGCCGAAGGATGACATCGTCAACGCCTCGCAGGACGATCTGTATCAGGCCAGCTCCCCCAAGCCCGATCGATGCAAGGACATTCGCCAGCCGCTCGAGGTGTTCGACAATTGAGTCTTCCAGCCCGCGGCCATCGATCGCTATCTCCGGGTCATCGTCAATCCGGTCCGCGATCGTCATTTCAAACTCGATGGCTCCGGGCCGGACAAACCGGGTCAACCACCGGGTCTCCGGGTTGTTCTGCGTCGGAATTAAGGGGAGTCCATGGTTCCACCATTGCCGCTCGTCGGAGCCGGCTTCGACCCTGACCGACATATCAGGGGGAAATCGCGTCGACGCGGCCATTACGACTCTCGGGTTGAGTACGGGCCGATCGATGGCAGCGAGCGGAACGAGCCGAAGGACGAGAGCCGGCGACATTACAATTCGGGGAACGCCGCCCCGAATTCGGTCGGACGCCAGTTCCGTCAACATGGCGCGCGCCGCGTCCCAGCGGGGATCAATCTTTGCAGTCGCCGGTTCGGGGGCTGGCGCAGCGGCAATGCGCGCAGCCCGCAGGACCTCGTCGTCGAGGATCGCCCTCAGCGCTGCTTCAAGGTCTCGCTGAAGCCCGAGCCGTGCGGCCTGCCTGATCTCGTCGGTCGCATCGGGTGCACAATGAAACAGGATCGGGCGCTTGAAATGCCGCAGATCAAACGGGAGCGGATGCTCTTCCGGGTGGCCCATCGCCGTGTTCATAACGCCAATGAGGCTGCGCCAACCGCGTGATTTAAGGGCCCAACCATGTTCGAGAAGGACATTGGGATTGGGCGAGCGCTGTTCGTTTCCCCGAACTGCGACATGTGTAAGATCGGAGACGAAAGCCACGGCATTGTCGATCTTGTCGAAGATCGTGTCGACGAGCGGCGGCATCCCTGGCACATTCGCAGTGTCGCGGTCAGCCTTGAGGTCCCGATCGGCAGGATCGATGGCCGCGTCCGCATTGATCGCGCGAATGGCCCGGTCGAGGGCCCACTGGATGAAGCCACGCCCGATGCGATTGTCCGTGTCGCTTTGCCAGGAATAAAAGATGTGCTGCGGCATTCAGGCGTCGAACCTCATGATTGGCGAGGCCGGTGTAACTATCATCCTCTTCTCGAATTTGCCCCGGCAAATCCCACGGGGAACGACAAAGAGCGAATGATCGGCCAGTGCAGCCGGATCGATTCTGCGCCTACAGATCGAGGCCAAGACTTCGCTCAGGCAATGGCGGGAGCAGGTCATCGGTTGCACGCGTCCCGTCTGCCGGCACTGCGGAGGGCTTTGCATTTTCAGCGAACCCGTTTGACTTCTCGGGTGACCCGGCCGCGATCGCGAGCCCATCAGGAAGGCCAAGCCCTTCGATTGGCCCCGGATCGAATTTCTCTGCACCCTTCGGCAGGGCAAGCTTCTCATCGATGTCCAGTTTTCCCCTCACCTCAAGGGCCGACGTCTTGTTCCCGGGATTATGCTGTAGCTGACGCGTGAGCTTTTTGCGGTCGTCCACGACCATGGTGAGCTCCTCACGCACCCGGGTCACGCCGACATTGAACAGACGCTGGTTCGAGAGCTGGCGTTCTTGCGAGGACATGACGGTAATCGCTTTCGGCGTCGTGATCCCCTGCGCCATGTGCATGTTGAGACTGTAGGCAAGGTCGAGCCGAGAGAGCATAGAATCCCCAAGCGAGAGAGTAAGCGGGTGCCTGCCAGGCACCTCGACTGTGACCCCTTTGGCATCGACGCCAAGGACGCGCGCAGTAGCCGAATTCAGCAATCCCCGTGGCTTATCGTTTGCAGTCCACCGTATTCGATCCCCTTCCCGCAGATTGATGGTCTTCTCCTTCGCGAGCAGCAGCCGGTCTCGGCGGTCTATTGGCGAGAGGCGCTGCGGATCGAAACGGATTCGCCGGCGGCCTGACATGAGCTCGATTCGGCCATTCGGATGGACCTTCTCCACCGCGTAGCGTCCTTCTCGAAGGCCCACCTCGGGTGCACCGCCACGACCAACCTCAAGGGTCTGCCCCTTCTCATAGGTCGAAGCATGGCGAAGCTCCTCAGCGGTCAGGTTGATGCGGTCATAGACAGTGAGGGTTGCCGCCTTTCCCTTGACCGCCCCCTCGGTGACCAGTCCGTCCTGGATACGTCTGTTGATGATCGCCCGCGCTGCACGGCCCGACGCGAATACCGCGGTTTGCGAGCGTTCCGCCTCCGGCAAGGAGAGCCACAGCTCGGCGGCTGCCAGCGCGGGCTCTTTCGCCTCAATTACCTTCTCCCCAAGGACCCTCAGTGCCTGTCCGGCCTGCCCGCGATTTGCGAGCGCTGCGACGGCTCGCAGTCTTGGGTTCGTCTGCCGGATATTCTCGTCCATCCGGGCCATTGTCGCGCCCTTGGCCTGGATCATGGCGAAAGCCTTGCCGGCGTCGATCGATGATAGTTGTTGTCGGTCCCCGACCAGGACGAGCTTGTCGACATCTAGAGCGTCGACGATCCGATGGAGCTTCAGCATGTCGTCACTCGAGACCATCGAGGTTTCGTCGACGATGATCATCATGCCCGCGACGCGCTCGCGGGCAGCCTCATATCGGTCGGTATCGCGCTCGATAATGAAAGCCTCGTTTGCCAAGACGAAGGATGCAATCGTCTCTGCAGGTATCCCAGCCCCCTCGCTGAGATCTGCGACCATCTTGTTCTGGAATGCCAGGCCGAGGAGCGCACGGCCCTTACCTTCCACAACGCTGGCGACGGCCTGCAGCATGGTCGATTTGCCGGCGCCGGCGACGCCCTGGACGATTACGGTCCGATCCTCCGATGAAAGGATCATCGACGCGGCGGCGAGCTGGCCGGCGTTAAGCGGCTTATCCGCTGCAGATTGGAGCTGGTCCGGCGCGGACGCCGGCGATACGACCGGGCGCGCACGGCCCTCGCCCGCTTTCACCGCAGCCAGGATTTGCTCCTCCGTCCGGAGGAGTTCGGGCGTCGTGATCATACGGCCCGTACGAGCCTCGGCAGCGACGACTCCCGGCAGGAGTTGCTCGCGATTCAAAAGATCCGCGATTCTGCCTTCCACCAGATCGACCGTCACACCTTTGAGGCCAAGGTCGAGCGCCGTCTTGGTGAGGCTATGCTCCGGCCATGCCGCCTCCCGCTCACCAAGGATGCGAATAGCGGAAGCGACGGCAAGCTGCGTTCGAGCCTCTTCTGGCGAGCGCACCGACCGAGCCAGATTGGCA
Source organism: Sphingopyxis indica (assembly GCF_032879645.1). Taxonomy (NCBI): domain Bacteria; kingdom Pseudomonadati; phylum Pseudomonadota; class Alphaproteobacteria; order Sphingomonadales; family Sphingopyxidaceae; genus Sphingopyxis; species Sphingopyxis indica. The sequence continues at coordinate 4,132,839 of NZ_CP076394.1, read as the reverse complement.
TCGACGAGGGGGTCTCGCGGTCGCAAATGCGCATCAAGGCGGATACGAGCCTTGTCGATCGCGCCAGCGATTGCACGATAACTCTTTTCCAAGAATCCATCCGGCGGCCGAGCGCCGGAGCGCGCTTCGGCCGCTTCCAGGATCGCCGCGCCGTCGAAACCGAGCGATGCGGCACGGTCGACCCATTGCTGCTTCAGAGCGTCCCGATCCTCGACCGCGAGCTTGGGGTCACGTGTCCGCTGGGCAACCTCGCTCCGGCCCTCTGGCGAGGAGATTCCGAGCGTTCCGGATGTCTCTCGAATTTCATGTCGACGCCTACTGAATTCATCGATCACCCCCTTGGGAACGCCGGCGATCTCGAAGGTCCCATGCTTACCCTTGAGCTCCACGGTGTACCCGAGTCTCTCAACCTCCCTGCGTAGAAAGGCGTGATAGACCGCGCCGATCACCGTATTGCGGCTCCAGACCTTGTCCGCATGGAGGGCATGCCATTTCCCGTCCGGCATCCGGGTCAGATTCGCGATCACGGCGTGGATGTGGGCCTGCGGATCGAGCGCCCGGCTCGTATCGTGCTGGAAGAGCGCGTAGACAAGATTTCCAGTCTTTACGGGCACGACCTCGCCCTGAACTGCGCGCCGCCCTTCCGCGAGATTCTTCTCGACCCAGGCCATCGTCTTCGTGACGGCTGCCATGTTGGCGGCGAGCACGCGACGGTCGCCGGCGACATAGGCCATGACAGATGCGGATTTCGGCATCGAGAAGGTGAGATCGAAGCCGGCCCGGCGGTTCTCGACCTGGGCGACCGCTTCCCCATTCGGCAGAAACCCATTCAACGTCGCTTCGAACTCGTCCTTCGAAACCTCGCCCTGTAGGCCGAGTTCCCTCGCGCCCTCGCCTTCCCAAAGGCTAACTTCCGATGACCCCTCGATGGTGTAATAGTCGTCCTTCGCGAAATAGCTGGCAGCGCCTGACGCCGAGCGGACCGGTGCGACGGACAGCACCGTCAAATGCCAATGTCCATACCGTCATCGTCTCGCTCATTCGTGAAGGACTGGCGGAGCTCGATGAGGGTCTGATCCTCAACATTTGGGACCTGGCGATCTGAGGACGCCATTCCCTGGCGATCGGAAGCTTCGTTCCCCGAATGTACGTCTCGATCGGGGACTGGCTGCGCCTGCTCGCCCGGCGCAACACCAAGAGGACGCCCTTCCCCGACTAGCTGAGGATCTCCCGCATCGCCCTCATTTCGAGACGGCGTCTCGGCTCCGGCCTCAGCCTCCATGGACAGGATCCGCGCGGCCAAATCACGGGCAGGATTGGCCTTCTCGGTGACCTCCTCTGATACCTGCGCGCCGCCGTCCCGGCCGCCGGCCTCCTCCCCTTCCCCGCCCTCGAACGCCTCTTCTCCGCGCTTCGATCTCACCGGCGCGATATTGGGTCGGACGATGAAGCCTTCGGCCACGGTCGGATAGTCTTTCCATTCAAGGAGAATGCGCGCCGCAGGGAAGCCCTCGGGGAATTTCACGAAGCCATGGAGGGATGGAAGATTGGTGATGTCGTCGGGAATGACGAGCGGTTCGACCTGCTTGCGCGGCGTAAGGGTCGAGGCGTCGCGGGTGTTGTTGTACCCGTAGCTATAGGCCTCATCCATCTGGCGGACCTCCCGGTTACCGATATAGCGCGCGCACTGCTCGGCGGTGTCGAGATCGGCCGTCGCCAGGATCAGCTTTGAACGCGCGAGCGACGCCAGGTTTCTTGCGCCCTGCTCGCCATAAACCTCGACGAGCTTCTCGAAGCTGTGGATGCCAAGGATCATCGCGCCCCCAAACGCGCGCGCGGTCTGAAGGCCGCTCTCGATAGCGGGCAGTCGGTGCAGCGCGCCAAGCTCGTCGAAGATAAACCAGGTGCGAAGCGACCGCGTGCGCGGAAGCGTCATCAGCCGGTTGATGGCAATATCCATCCAGAGCGTGAGCAGCGCCCTGTTCATAGGCAGATCGACATAGCTCGAAGTGACGAACAGGATCGATCCTGGCACCTTGTCGCGGGTGATCCAGTCACGGATCGAGAAGGGCTCGCCGTCGTCCGGCAAAAACCTGAGGACTTGCGCATTGGTATTCAGCACGGCGCGGATCGACTCCGCCATGCGGGCTGCCTCAGGCGCCGTCAGTGGGTCGGCGATGGTGTTCGCAAGGAAGCGATGGACGCGCTTCAGGTCGGCGGTCATCAGATCCTCCGATAGCGCAAGGTTTGTCGTTTGCCCGCGCTCCTGGAGCCGCACGCACATCTCGATAAACAGCGTGCGCGCCGCCAGTGCCCAGAACGGTTCGGACGCGCCGCCGTCTGAAGGAATCAATGCTGCCGCAGCGGCCGTGAACTCGCTGTAGGTGCGGCAGTCGTTGAAGATGGACCAGGCGGGGCACCGCGCGTCCATCGGGTTGAGTATGGTGTCGCGCCCCGGCTCATAGAAGGCTTCGACATAGGCGCCCGTGAGGTCGAAGATAACCGCCGTGTCCTGCCGCGCACGCATCTGCGCGACAAGGCTGCGAAGCTCGGTGGTCTTGCCCGACCCGGTGGTCCCGAAGAGCATCACGTGCGACTGTTCGGTGCGGTGCGGGAATGGGATCCCGGCGAGCAGATAGGGGTGATGGATTCCCGCCTCCTTGCGCGTGGCGAAGGGGAGCGCGAGCACCTGAGCAGGCGACAGACCAGGGCAAAAGGCTGTCACATCCTCTTCAAATTTGACCCGGTTATGCTGGGCGATCTCAGCTTCCAGCAGAGCTCGATCGACGAGCATCGCGCCCCGCTCATGGCGTTCCTGAAGGATCGTTCGCCCGCGACGATGGGAGATGTCGACGAACCAGATTGCAGCCGGGATCGCCGTAAAAATGGAGATCAGAACAGCGCCGAGAAAGCCGCGTAGCGCTGTGTCCCAGGCCTTGATGACCTCCGGGATATAGGAGACCGCTTGCATGACCGTGCGCACGATCTCGCCATTCGGCAGCGTGACGTTGACGCGCTTGGCAGGATCGAAATCCATCCAGTCCCAAAGGACCGCGTAGAGCTTCATGCAGACAAGCTGGAAACCATGCTCGTCGAGCTTGATCGACATGATCACGAACCAGGCGGCGATGAAGAGAAAAAACCATAGGATGAAAGGGAGCCTGGCGCCCGACAGCCACATCAGCAATTCATGCGTCAGGAGTTGGCTGCCCCGCGTGAAATTGCCGGCGTTGCGCTGGACGTCACCGCGCGCCGAATGATGGCTGAGGGGAACCGGCCGGCGGTTCGTGCGGATGTCATCACGCGCCATGGAATTGCTCCAGACGCCGGTCGGTTTCCGCCACGAGGCGATCGCGATATTCGGGGAATTGCTCCCGGATGATGATGTCGAGCGCGAGGTGCTGATACTCGTTGATCCGGGCGATCCGACGCTGGCTCGAGCTCAGCAGCATACCGCCGGCGAGGTAGCTTTCGACGGCGGCGCGGATGATGTCCGATGGCGTGCATTGGCGCGCCGCGGCAAGCTCGACGACACGCTCATATTTGGCGCGGTCGAGGCGCACTGTGCAGTGCTTGTTTGGGGTCGACAAACCAGGCCTCCTAGCAGGGAGGCTGGCGGGGTCTCAGGAGATCGCTGAATTCATAGCCGAAAATGGCGGATTGGACAATATTGCAGGCTGCTACTCACCATTCGTGTTCGGTGCGAACACCGGAAAGGCGCGGATTTCGGCCATTTCTTGGCGCTCCACGAGTTGTCCCACGGCGGCCCACACGGATTATTTCCATAACTCGTTGATTTCCAACGACACACCAGCACCTTCAGGTGCAAAGGTGTGCCTATGCTGCCCCAGGACGCATGAGAATCATGAGCGTCCAGGACCATCATCGATATCGAGGGAAAGACCGCGTCCGGCAGGGCATCGTTCCGTCCAGCGGACGGAACGCATCGCCCGATTGGTCGGGCCGATCAGCGCAGGTGTCGGTTCTCGCCTTGGCGCCTTGGTGGGCGTCTGCTAGGCGGGATTTGCGTCGCGGAAATGCGCGGCGCCGGGACTGGTAATCCCGCGAACAAAGCAACTCGGAAACTCGCGTTTTCCGGGGTGCCGTTGCACATGTCCAAGCCCATTCGGGCCAAAAGTTTCGGCGCATGTGTGTTCGCATGTTACCAGCCCCGGCGGCTCCCGCGCGGAACGCGCGGGAGTTCGGGTGGCCGCAGGACAGCGCGGTGTCCCGGTTGTTGGAGGTTAGAGCATGCCCAATGATGTGGCGAATGTGGATCGGGCGAAGGCCGTTGCACTGATGCGCGAAGCGCTCGATTTGCTCGACCGAGCAGGGCGGAGCGAGGCGGCGATCTACCTTCAGCATGCGATCGATACGGTCGAACGGCGGCCCGTCATGGGATCGGGAGATCCGCTGGATCTGAGCCTCATCGGTCACATTCTCGGGCCATTGGATGTTGCCCCGCGTGGACATCATTTGCGGGTCAGGAAGGGGCAGGCAAAGGGTCCGGCCCCTGTCGTCTGATCCGGCACCAAATCGGACCAAATTCAGACGTTTTGAGGCGGCGGTTTTCTCGACGCGCGGGTGGGGCCGCGCCTAATGTCCTTCCGGTTCGCAGCCCGATCAGCGTGAACGAAGAGGGCCTTATGGCACGCACTTTGGAACAGGAGCGCGCGGCGCTCGAGACGGAGGAGAAGAGGCTGGGAGAACGGCGGCGGCGCCTTGAGGAACGCGAGCGCGAGCAGGCGATCGGGGAGGTCGAGAAGTCGGGGCTCTTGCGGATCGACGCAAAGCGTCTTGGCGGTCTTCTTGCGCGCATACGCGCGCTCGGGATCGACGAGGTGGAAAAGCGTTTGGCCGTCTGATCAAGACCTGCCGCGACTAAACGTCGCGGCGCGGCCGGGAAGGGTTCGATGCCCTTCCCGGCCGCCTCACCGCAAGCACAAAAAAGGAGGCGCGCGGCCTCCTCCTGTGTTGGTCGACTGGAAGGCGCAATCCGTCCCGCCAGCGAAGCGGGACGATGCGCTTAGATGATTGCGTTCAGACCCTTGCGCTTGACGATCGAGAGCAACCGCAAGGCGGGTCCTCCGGGCCGCTTCGTCCCCCGCTCCCAGTCTGACACGAGGTTCTTCGACACGTTGAGATAACGTGCGAAGACGGGCTGCGAGACATGCTCCGCTTCGCGAATGGCGCGTATTTCTTCGGGCGGAAGCGGGGCAGCGGGGATCAGGCAGGATTCGTCGAACTCGCGCATGGTCCGTTTGTCGATAAGCCCGGACTCATAGAATCCCTCAGCCATCTCATGGATGGAGGCTGCCGCATCGCTCCTATAAGTTTTCGTCGTCATTTCGTACCTCGATGAGATTGCCGTTTTCGGCTTCAATTTCCAGTTCGTCGAGCGTGAAGCTCAGTGTGATCTTTGCCGCCGCTCGCAAAATCGCGAGGTCGCCTGCGCTGATATTGGCCCGGTCGTTCTTCGCGAAGCCGAGGACGAAAATCGCCCGGTCCTTTGACCGGAAAACGATGATCGTCCGGTATCCGCCCGAACGCCCCTCCCCTTCCCTAGCGACGCGCTGCTTGATCAGCCCGCCGCCAAGATCGGCATCGATCAATCCGCTTTCGGCTCGCTTGATCTCCTCATGCAAACTGGCGTCCGCGATCCGCTCGCGCCTGGCGAATTTGTCGAACCAGCGGTTCTTATAAATGGGCATGGTCGCCACCGGCCCTTTCCGATTGTCTATCATACATAGTATTACACCTCAACCCTCTTTCCTTTGAGGCGTCGGCCTCACATGGCTAGAGCGACAACGGCCGCCGCAATCCACGTCAGAAGGGGTCGCCGGAAAGTTCCACTTGCATGTCGTTGAGACTGTTGAGCGCGATCGCGATGTGCGTGTCGGCGCGCTCAGCGTTGGCGTAAGCGAGATGCAATTCGAGGGCGATCGCCCCAAGGCGCTCGATGAGCTCAAGTGCGGTCCATGGCGGCGCCTCGGGTGGCGCATATGGCGGACAAATGTCGTCTGCGAGGCCAAGCCATGGGTTGTAACGGATTGCGGCCGATGGCTCGGTATAACCGGCGGACGCGCGCTGCCTCTCCCGTTTCGCATCGGCTCGCTTCTTGGCGAACCGGACGACGGTCAATTCGGCCTCGATCCTGAACCGTTCGAGAGGGTCGCCGCAGGCGGCGAGGTCGGCTTCAAGTGCGCTGATTTGCTGTTCCAGAGCCTTCATTGTCTCGTCCTTGAACTGGAGGGCGACAGCCCGCTGGCTGCCGCACTCCTGCTCCCGGCGAGGGCGGGTGAGTGGGGGGCAAGGAGAATCTGACGGAGTGGTGCGGGCGCAGGGAGCGAAGCGAAAGAGCCTCGGTCTGGCTGATTGTCCTTGCGGGGGAGAGAGGGCGGCGCCCTCGCTCACCCCTGGGACAATCAGAAGTGTCGCGCGAGCGGGGCAGCACACGGCGCTACGTCGGTCGCGGTACGAACAGGCTTCAGCTGGTCGGGGGATCGGCGTCGATCAGGCGTCTTACCAACGGCGCGAACGCCATCACTGCCCCGCCGATACCGACGGACCACCAGCCGATCTGACTATACACATTGAGCACGGACTGCCGGTCGGCCGTACCGCTGCTGCCGCCGCTGGCGGCTGCTATCATGCCTGCGGCATATTCACCGAGCGCCATCGCTAGGAACCAGATGCCCATCATCAGGCCGATCATCCGTGCCGGGGCCAATTTCGACATCGCCGACAGACCAACCGGCGAAAGGCAAAGCTCGCCGATGGTGTGGCAGAGGTAGAGAATGAAAATAAACAAAACGGGTGTCAGCGCGCCCGGTTCGCCCGACCCGGCGACGAGGACGAGAAATCCGGTGCCGACCAGTGCCAGCGCGATCCCGAATTTCGCCGGTATCGATGGCTCCCACCCGCGCTTCGCGAGCCACATCCAGAGCGCGGCCATGACCGGTCCGAAGATCAGGATGTAAAGGGCTGTCAGGGATTGAAACATCGACGCCGGGATTGTGAGGCCGAGGATGTTCCGGTCGGTGAACCGGTCGGTGAAGAGGCTGAGGGACGATCCGGTCTGTTCATAGAGGCCCCAGAAGATCGGGTTGACGACCAGCAGGAACAGTGCGGCCAGCAGGCGGTTGCGCCCGGCGCGCTCCATTCGTCCGAAGGCTTCCCAGAGGATGTAGAGGACCGCGCCGACGCTTGCCGCGGCGAGCAACCAGCCGACGATGACATGCTGCTGAATCAGGAGCCAGCAGATCGCGATTGACGCCAGACTGGAAAGATAAACGAGCCATTCGCGGGAGATGATGCCGGCGATGCGCTCGGCAAGCCGATCGGGATCGGGGGGCTCGCCGTTCCCGTGGAGCAATGGCTTGCATAAAATGAACCCGATGACGCCCGCGACCATTCCGACGGAGGCGGCGCCAAAGCCCCAGTGCCAGCCCCATGTTTGGCCCAGATAGCCGCAAAGGATGGGCCCCATGGTCGCGCCGAGATTGATGCCCATGTAGAAGATCGTATAGGCCGGATCGCGGCGGATATCGTCTCGCGGATAAAGCGCCCCGACGAGGGCCGATGCGCTGGATTTGAGAAATCCTGTACCCGTTATGACGGTCGCCAGCCCAAGCCAGAAAAGGCCGAGCCCCATCGCGCCTTTGTCGTCGGCTTCGAGCCCGAGGATGATGTGCCCGATCGCGATGACGATCCCGCCGAAGAGAACTGCCTTGCGCTGCCCGAGGTAGCGGTCGGCAAGGTAGCCGCCCATGAGCGGGGCGATGTAGATGAGCGACATATAGGCGCCGTAGGAATAGCTGGCGTCACGGTCGCTGAAGAGGAAGTGCTGGGTCAGGTAGAAGATCAGCAGCGCGCGCATTCCGTAGAATGAAAACCGCTCCCACATTTCCACGAAGAAAAGGAGGAATAGGCCTCGCGGATGGCCGAGCCAGGTCTCCCCTGCCTCGCCGGGTAATTCTGCGGTCGCCATGGCGGCCCCCTGCCCTGCATGTTGTCGGTCTGGCCGCGGAACGCGCCTCCCGTTGGGGTCCGAATCTAGAACGGTCCATCTCGGGCTGTCAAAGGTCGAGCCGGATCGAAGCCTGCGTCGCGACGTCGGTCGCGACGCGGACATGGGGGTTCGATGCCCCCATGTCCGCTTATTCCGTGATAGAAGAAAGGAGCGGCTCGCGCCGCCCCTGCCCTCAATATTCGTCGAGAAGCCCGGGCAGCGCGGTGTAGACGATGCGGTCGATCATCACCTGCGACAATGCGCCATAATCGCCCTCGTCGATCGCGAAGTACCCCCCCTCTTCGGCTATGACATGCTGCTCGAAGTAGCTGTGACGCGCGCGCCGCTCGGCGTTGGCCACTGCGGCGAAATAGGCGGCGTTGTCGGCGGCGGCGCTGGTCGAGATCATCTGCATGGACGTGCTCCTGTCTGTCTTGAATGACAGGCGCGCGCCGTTCGGGCGGCCGAGACCGGGTCAAGGATCGCGAAGCGACCGCGCCAGCGGCGGTGGGGGTCACGATTTTCTTCGGCGGCCACTGACGGCGAACCATGGGCGCGGCGGCCGATCCGCCGAAGAAAATGGTGGGGCCCCGCCGTCCTTGAGGCGGTCTTGGCCGTCTGAAACCCTTGGAGGACTGTGAGAGATTTTCCCTTCTCGGGTGTGCGCCAGCGGTGCGGCGGGGCTCGATGCCTCGCCGTGCCGATCAACAGGCAAAAAGAGGGAATGAGGCCCCGACCGAAGTCGAGGCCCCATCTGTGGGCTCAGTCCTGTGCATGCAACGCATCGGACCGGATGGTGCTTTGCTTGACGAATGCCCTGGCAGCGCGGGCGATGTTCCGCTCGGCCGCGTCGCGGCGACGCGCTTCGACCTTTGCGACCTCTTCAGGAGACCGTTGGTTGCGTTGCTGGTCGAGCCTGACGACGTGGAGCGGCACGCCTGCCTTGCGCAGCTTCTGGGCAAGGTTCATCTGGATGCCGCTGCCTTCGCACACCACCGCTTCGACGGGCCGCAGCGACAGCAGGCGGTCGTTGCGAACGAAGGCTGCCTTGGCCCCGAGCCCCCTGTCCAGGCGGAACAGGATGACCTGGACGCCGCGGGCCGCGGCCCAGGCTTGCGCTATGGCGTCGCAGCCCTTGTTCTGGGCGGTGGTGACGAGGACCATCTCGGGGATCCGGGCCTTGATGGAGTCGAGACCGCGCCACAGGAGGTCATGGTCTTCCCATTGTTGACCGCCCGAGAAGACGACCACGGGTCCGGTCGGTTTGAACTGGGCGTCACGCTCTCGTGCGCGAGCGGCGAGGAAGTCGCGCGCATCGATCATCGAGGCATTGAGGACCCGCGAGACCTTGCTTCCCCGGGTCGGTGAGAAGGGCTTGCCCGTCTCGACGCGATAGACCTCGGCGGCGTGGTCGCGCATGCATTCCATCGCCTCGCGGCATCCCTGGAGCGTCTGGCAAAGCGCCTGGGTATCCTCGACGTCGACCGCGTAATTTTCGGAAGGGTCGAATTCGCGGATGAGCTCCTTGAGCTTCTTTGCCGCATCGTCTTCCTGGCCTTCGATGCGCTTTGCGACCGTGTGGAAGCTGTGAACGAAGCCCCAGACGAGGTCGCGTGCGAAGGCTTCGAGCCGGGTATCGCGGAAGACATCGAAGATCGTTCCGACGACCATTTCGACCGCTGCCCGCGCCTGACCTTCATCGGGCATTTCGAGCCGCTCGGGTTCGGCCACGATGCTCATCTTGGCCATTTCGTCATATTCGACGAAGGCGCCGGCATAGGCCTCGACCTGCGCGTCATTGCCGCGGTTTGCGGCGACGTAGCTGGCGAGATCGGCGAAGCTGGTGAAATTGTGGGTCAATTGAGCCTCCTTGAATGCTCTCCCACCCGGGATCGGATGAAAGATGATCGTCATCGGAGGGGTGGAGGCGCTTTGGTCAGGGACGCGGTGACGCAAGGAACCGCGCCGCCTCGGCGGGGAGCGGGGGAGCCGATTTTCTCGCAGGGCCGGGCGCAGCGCGGCCCTGCGTGAAAATTGGGGGGACCGCTCATCCTTGACGAAAGGGCGCGGAGCCCCTCAGACTTTGGCGATGAAGCTGGTCTGATCCCGAGATGTTGGAGAGTTTTTCGATTTGCCCCGCGCGGGATCGCGCGGGTTAACGGCAAATCGGCCGCAGCTCGATCGTGTTGATGGCCGCTGCCGCGTCCAGCGCCCCTGCCCTGTCCCGTACCAAGGGGATCGTCACCCGGCAGGGCGGAGACGCTCGCGGCGCGGCTCCGGGAGCGGGACGCGACTAGAGCCCCGGTCCCGCCCGGGGCGCGCCCATGGGCGGGATGGCCCGTCCCATTGTGACATCCGGGATAGCCACGAAATGAGTGGATGCTGTGCTGGACGCCTCGCCGCGCCAAGTACTGGCTTGCGGTTCGCCCCGATCGCGCTAGCCAGTGTCGATCAGTTTGAGGGGGAAAAGCGTGCCGGCAGTCGACGAGGATCTGATCACGCGGTTCAAGGCGATGCTGGATGCGCCGGCACCGCAGGGACGGCAGAAGGAACAGGTGGTCCAGGATTTCCTCGAGGCGAACACCGTGCTCGTGCCGATGACCAACCTCGACCACCACGGCCTGCACATGAGATCGATCGTCTCGAAGTTCCCGCTGGGGACGGCACTGACAACCGATTATGCCTATCTCACGAAGAATTCAGGGCGCTATCTGGTGACTTTCGTCGAGCTGGAAAAGCCCGAGAAGGCGATCTTCACGAGCGACCTCGATCGCCCGACCTTTACCGCCGAGTTCAACGGTGCGCTCGCCCAGATCAAGCAATGGCAGCACTATGTCGACGAGCACCGCGCGGCGGTCCGAGAGAGTCTCGCGAAGCTGATGCGCCCAATGTCGGGGAACAAGCTGATGTTCGCCTATCAGCTGATCATCGGCCGCTCGCCGACCAAGAACCGGAGCGACGCGCACAAGGCGATGTTCGTGATGGAGGCAGAGCGCGCCGGGATCGAGATCCTCACCTATGACCAGCTCATCGACCGGTACCGGACAGGCCCGCGGTGCGAGAAGTCGATCATGGTGGCCTCGCGCGAGCGCTTCGCCTTCAAACATCTCGCGGCCGATGTCGGCGATCTTTTGTCCTATCACGGCCCCGACGCGTTGAAGTTCAGCAAGGAGCAGCGCGCGGAGCTGGTGTCGCGCGGCCATGAGATGGACGCGTGGGACAATGGCGAGACACTGAGCATCGAGGGCAAGCGCGTGCTGCGAGTGGACGAAGAGGTCGCTTTCTTTCGGGATCGGGTCATGGATCAGATCAGAGGCAACGAAGGCGCCGGCGCGCCGGAGTGATCCGGCGCGCCTGGCCCATTCGCTGCCGGCGAGATGGGGAATTGAATGTGGTGCCAGCGGTGCACTAAGGCGCCGCTGGCACATCTTTGCGTCAAGCGGGCGCAAGCCATGTCGTGCCGTCGGCCCAACCGATAATCTCGGTTCCGTGATCGGAAACGGCATTGCCGTTGAGGGTGCGCCACGGCGTCGCAGGATTTCGGTCGGGGCGATATTTCGCGGTGAGAACCTCGAAAACAGCGGACTGGTAGCCAGAATAGCGGATCGCCAGTACGGGCGTGTCGCAGCTGGGCATTGCTGTCGCAACGGAAACGAAACCTGCGGGCAGGGAATGGAACATGGCATCAATGAGCATCCGCAATCGGCGGGTTTCTCGCTCGTCAATTTCCTCGATGAGCCAGTGGGCATCAATGTCGAAGAGCGTCGTATCAGTATGGCTTGGAACAAGGACGAGCTTGCCGCGCCAGCATAGGCTGCCGGAGTTCAAGGCCTCAATGCCTGCGCCGAGGGTATAGTCAGCCTGCAGAGGGTTGTAGAATTCCGTCGCAGCAGGCGTTAGCCGACCCGACAATGCTACGGCTGGGGGCATCCCTTCGCGGGGCTGGTCAGGGAAGAGCCACCAGCGTCCGCGATTGTGTAATACGGCTCTGTTGCAAAAATCGTGAAGCTTGAGCATGCTTGGCGGAGATTGGACGGACGGAACGATGACGGATTTCAAGTGGCGCCATTTCCAGGGTGATGTGATCCTGTGGGCGGTGCGCTGGTATTGTCGCTATCCGATCAGCTATCGCGACCTTGAGGAAATGCTGGCGGAACGCGGCATTTCGGTCGACCATACGACGATCTATCGCTGGGTCCAGTGCTACGCCCCGGAGATGGAGAAGCGGCTGCGCTGGTTCTGGCGGCGTGGCTTTGATCCGAGCTGGCGCCTGGATGAAACCTACGTCAAGGTGCGGGGCAAGTGGACCTACCTGTACCGGGCAGTCGACAAGCGGGGCGACACGATCGATTTCTACCTGTCGCCGACCCGCAGCGCCAAGGCAGCGAAGCGGTTCCTGGGCAAGGCCCTGCGAGGCCTGAAGCACTGGGAAAAGCCTGCCACGCTCAATACCGACAAAGCGCCGAGCTATGGTGCAGCGATCACCGAATTGAAGCGCGAAGGAAAGCTGGACCGGGAGACGGCCCACCGGCAGGTGAAGTATCTCAATAACGTGATCGAGGCCGATCACGGAAAGCTCAAGATACTGATCAAGCCGGTGCGCGGTTTCAAATCGATCCCCACGGCCTATGCCACGATCAAGGGATTCGAAGTCATGCGAGCCCTGCGCAAAGGACAGGCTCGCCCCTGGTGCCTGCAGCCCGGCATCAGGGGCGAGGTGCGCCTTGTGGAGAGAGCTTTTGGCATTGGGCCCTCGGCGCTGACGGAGGCCATGGGCATGCTCAACCACCATTTCGCAGCAGCCGCCTGATCGGCGCAGAGCGACAGCCTACCTCTGACTGCCGCCAATCTTTGCAACAGAGCCGACGCCGACGCCGGGGTCCACCTGGGGATAGAAATCGCTCTGCCCGATGCCGCGGATGAAGATCACCGCTGCGTTCGAACTGCCCGAGTTAGACGCGGTCGGATTGAAGGTGACATTCGGCACGAAATCCTGAAGCGCCGTGATATCGGCCGAGCCCCGCGATGCGAGCGTTTCGGCGGAAACAGCGGTCACCGCGACTGGCGTGCTCTGCAGATTTTCCGAGGTCCGCCGTGCGGTGACGACGATGTCTGCCAACCCACCGCTGCGGCCAGTATCGTCCGTTTGCGCGGCCGCCGGCTGGCTTGACGGTGGCGTCTCCTGTGCAAAAGCGGGTGTTGCAAGCAGCACCGAACTCGAAGCCAACAGCCAAAATCTCCGACTCTTCATCGCACTTCCCCTCCAAAGCACGCCGGCTCTTGGGCCGGTCGCGCAGTTTCCAACGTCCCCTAATTTTTGAGCGTGTGTCCGGCTTTGGGCGGCGGCGCGCCCTAGACGGCTATCGGATCATTCATTTCGCGAAGGAGCTTATCCTTCACACCCTCGAGCTGCGGCGCGACCATGACCTCGGTGCCGAGAGTCTCGATGGGCTCGTCATGTGTAAAGCCGATCGTCACGGCCGCCTCGAAGAGGATGCCCCCCGGGGTCCGGACATAGATGGATTCGAAATAGCCGCGATGCTTGCGATCCGAAAAGTCGGTGTAGCCAAGACCTTCGACATCGAACTTGAGGGCCGCCTGCACATCGAGATCAGCCACCTCAAAGGCGGCGTGATGCACTGCCCCCTCGCCCAGCGCCCAGCTGCCGGGCTTCTCGTCTTCATCCACGAAGACGTCGAACACCTTTGCCGGCCCTCCCTGGTCGAAGTGATAGCGGCGATACTTTCCGTCCTGACCTTCGAACTTGAGATTCCATGCGTTGCGCATGAAGTCGTCCATCTCCTCGTTCGCGTTGAGGGTCGCGGTCCAGCTATGGAAGCCGCGAAGCGCGACCTCCTTGGGCACATAGGGCGAGTCCCACGGCTCGAACGCCCCCTCGACGTCTTGCTCGACAATCTCGAATCCGACGCCGCAGTCCGGATGCGCGAAGGAGAGATAGCGCTGGCCGAAGCGTTCCTTGACCTCGGAGACGGACACCTGCGACTTGGTCAGATGCTCCTGCCACCAATCGAGCGTGCCGCGCGGCGCGCTGTAGGAGACAGCCGAGATCTGCCCCGCGCCGCGCCGCCCGGTATAGCCCGCCTGGCGAACGGGGAAGGTCGTGTAGAGCGTGCCGGGCTCGCCGAGCTCGTTTCCGAAATAGAGGTGATAGACGGGCCTTGCGCCGTCATAGAACATCGTGCGCTTGACGAGGCGCTGGCCGAGCGTCTTTACCATGAGGTCGACGTCGCCTTGCGCCGACCCGGTGGCCACGGTGATGTGATGAAGGCCCTGAAGCCTCTCGGGCAATTGATGCATGATCACTCTCCTGTCCGGTGGTCTCGACTCAAGTCGGCCGAGTAGTTGGATTGGAAAGTGCCACGCCCATAATATTTGACAATTGAGTGACTTCAATAATATACATTCAAAAAATGAATATCGATGATCTCGACTTCAAACACCTCCGATTGCTGGACACGCTCCTGCGGACGCACAGCGTTTCCGCGTCTGCGCGGGAGCTCGATATCCCCCAGCCCTCCGCGAGCCACGGTCTCACCCGGCTGCGGGTCGCCTTGCAGGACCCCCTGCTCGTTCGCGCGCGCGGCGGCATGGAACCCACGCCGCGCGCCGTCGCCCTGACGTCGATCGTTGAAGGCCTACTGAGCCTGCGGCAAAGCCTCGCCGATGGCGGCGGTGCGTTCTCGATCGCGACACTCGAGCGCGAATTCGTGATCGCCGGATCCGATATCGCCCAATTTGCTGTCCTCAAAGCGCTGGATACCGTGGCCAAGGACGAGGCACCTGGCGTACGATTCCGTACCCTGACGCTCAGCGGTGACGAAATGATCGCGGCGCTCGAGACAGGTCATGTCGATCTCGCATTCGGCCCCTACCCGAGGCTTGTAACCGGTATCCGTAGCCAGAAGCTGTACGAGGAAGAATATGCGTGTTTCGCTGGATGTGAGCACCCGTTCGCCATAAAGCCCAGTCTTGAGGAGTTTCTCTCCTCCGACCATGTCATCGTCAGCGTGCGCAGACTTTCCCATGCCCACTTGGACGCGGAGCGTGTCCTTGCCCGCATGCTTCCCACATCGAAAATGCGGATCATCACCGGCAGCTTCCTCGTTGCCCTGGCAGCGGCGTCCGACTCCACAGCGATCCTGACCGCGCCCAGGCTGATCGTTCGCGGGCTCTCCGAGAAATTGAAGCTGGTGGCGCTTGGCCCGCCGTTCCCGATCGCCGGTTTCGAGGTCAAGCAATATTGGCACGACCGGAACCAGGCGGACCCCGCGCATCAATGGCTGCGGCAAACCCTCGCCCGGGCGATCGCGCGGATGATCCGGCGGAAAGCGTAAAGCCAGGGCACGAGACTGCGGCAGCGAAATCTCACTAGCATACCAGCCAACCCGTATGTTAGTGAAAAGTTCTGGCGCGACGGCGGTGCCGGGGAATGAAGCTAAGCAGGGCAACCCTTTAAATGGCGAGACGGACTCAGGCAGAGCGCAGCGAAGCTATGGTGGAACGCCTCCATGCCGCAACCCTGCGATGCCTCGGACGCGACGGCTATGCCAAGCTTTCCATCAACCTGATCGCCGTCGAAGCCGGCGCGTCTCGCGGCGCCGTTTTTCATCATTTCCCAGCGAAGGAAGATATCGCCGCTTCGGCGATGGCAGCCTTCATCGCGGCGCGATACCGCCGCCTTGCCGAACGATTTGCCGAAGGCGGCGGCTTGCCGCCGCTCCGCCGCCGCCTCGAGATTTTTCGGGAGGAGTTTGCGAAGGAACCGGCGATCGGCCTCGAGGTCGCCAATATCATGCGAACGGACCCAAGCGTGCGCGCGAAGGTCGGAACAGCCTTTCCCGCCGCTCAGGCGGAGGAGCATCTTGCCGGGCTCTGTTGCAAAGATTGGCGGCAGTCAGAGGTAGGCTGTCGCTCTGCGCCGATCAGGCGGCTGCTGCGAAATGGTGGTTGAGCATGCCCATGGCCTCCGTCAGCGCCGAGGGCCCAATGCCAAAAGCTCTCTCCACAAGGCGCACCTCGCCCCTGATGCCGGGCTGCAGGCACCAGGGGCGAGCCTGTCCTTTGCGCAGGGCTCGCATGACTTCGAATCCCTTGATCGTGGCATAGGCCGTGGGGATCGATTTGAAACCGCGCACCGGCTTGATCAGTATCTTGAGCTTTCCGTGATCGGCCTCGATCACGTTATTGAGATACTTCACCTGCCGGTGGGCCGTCTCCCGGTCCAGCTTTCCTTCGCGCTTCAATTCGGTGATCGCTGCACCATAGCTCGGCGCTTTGTCGGTATTGAGCGTGGCAGGCTTTTCCCAGTGCTTCAGGCCTCGCAGGGCCTTGCCCAGGAACCGCTTCGCTGCCTTGGCGCTGCGGGTCGGCGACAGGTAGAAATCGATCGTGTCGCCCCGCTTGTCGACTGCCCGGTACAGGTAGGTCCACTTGCCCCGCACCTTGACGTAGGTTTCATCCAGGCGCCAGCTCGGATCAAAGCCACGCCGCCAGAACCAGCGCAGCCGCTTCTCCATCTCCGGGGCGTAGCACTGGACCCAGCGATAGATCGTCGTATGGTCGACCGAAATGCCGCGTTCCGCCAGCATTTCCTCAAGGTCGCGATAGCTGATCGGATAGCGACAATACCAGCGCACCGCCCACAGGATCACATCACCCTGGAAATGGCGCCACTTGAAATCCGTCATCGTTCCGTCCGTCCAATCTCCGCCAAGCATGCTCAAGCTTCACGATTTTTGCAACAGAGCCATCATGTGTTTTTCGCTATGCTCTTTCTTCTAAAATAGCGACCGGTGAAAAATCCGATCCACGCAATTGCTGGAACAAGCCAAGGCCAAAAGGAAGATAAGAGTAGAATCATGTCGCCCCAGCGGCTCCGAGCAATAGCGTTAATGCAGTCGATCCCAATGTTATCGGAGTAGCGACAAATATTCCGAATTTTTGGTTTGCAAATGATACGAGCGAACAGACCAGTAAGATCACGAATATATCTGGCCAAAATTCACCCAACATACGTATCACGTTGTCTTTCTCCACGAACAGCCATCTACATGCGGCGCACTGCAACCCTAAGTCCAAGAAATCCGTCAAGTAACGAAATTTTGTTAAGAGTCTGTCTTGAATCTCATGGGTAACGAGCGATGCGTCGGATGAGGACGATGGCAGCGGCGGCATAGAGGAGCGCGGTTGCGGATTTGATGGTCCGCTCGAAGTCTTTGGCCAGACGGCGATTGCGGTTGATCCATGCGAAGGTGCGTTCGACGATCCATCGTCTGGGATGGACGACGAAGCCGGTCTGATCGGCGAATTTGCGGACGATTTCGATCGTAATGGAGGTGGCGTCCCGGACGCGATCGCTGTTGTAGGCGCTGTCGGCATAGGCGCGCGCGACGAAGGGATGCCGCTGGTGAGACTGCTGGAGCAAGGGCACCGCGCCATCGCGGTCCTGCACATCGGCAGGATGGACCAGTATGATAAGGGCGCGACCATCGGTATCGACCATTGCATGGCGTTTGCGTCCCATGGTCTTCTTGCCTGCGTCGTAACCACGAGGTCCGCCTGCTTCGGTGGTCTTCACGCTCTGGCTGTCGATGACTGCCGCGGATGGTGCTGGTTCTCGCCCTGTCCGGATGCGATCGATCCGAACGAGATGATGATTGAGGCTTTCGAATACCCCATCGTCGCGCAAGGTGCAGAACCACTGGTATACCGTGCGCCATGGCGGAAAACTGTCGGGCAAAAGCCGCCAGGGACATCCTGCCCGTAGCAGATAGAAAATGGCTTCGACGATTTCGCGCATCGGCCAGCATCGCCGTCGTCCGCGCTGGCTGGCTCAGGGTCTGGACGATTTGCTAGCCCGACGACCGGGGCAGGCCGCGACATGGCTATCCTGGCTGCGCAATGCGCCACAATCGCCGGCAGAGCGCAACATCCTGCGCCTGATCGGACGGCTCGCCTATCCGGCACGAAGCAACATACAGCGTGGGTCTGGATGTCAGCCAGCGCAGCACGAGCATCTGTGTTCTCGATCCCGACGGCAAGACCGTGGTGGAAGGGCAGGCGAAGACTAACCCGTTCGAGATCGGCCGCTATTTGCAGAAGCGCCTGGAAGGGCCGCTGAAGCTCGGTATGGATCGCATTCTGGCTCTACCATGGGCTGCGCAGGAGCGGCGTCTGGTTGAGAAGCGTCTTGAGGCGCAGGGGCGGTTAACCTGCACCGTCAGACGTAGCGCTCACTTATCGAGAAGATCGTTTGTGCCTTTGGCGCTCGGCTAAACAGCGCATGGAAAGCGTCACCTGCTGCAGCTATGCCCTGTTCTGCCAATGTCCGCGTCGGCCAATAAAGTTCGCGCACACCGATCACCGAGGGGCCGGGGAGGACGAGCTTTTCGATCGGATGGCACCGGGTATGGCGAAATGCGCCAAGACGCTCGCCAAGTGCGAAATCGTCGTCTCCGGCCCAGGCCGTGCCGCCTTCCTCGAACACCACCTGGGTAAGCTTGGCGAAGTTCGGTCGTCGGTCGATCGACCAGTTATAGGCCGCCTCGTCACCGCGCAGCGCTTCGGCGCGGCTTTTGAGAACCTCTTCGCGTGCGAAAACGGCAAAGAAGTTGTCCATGTCGACGAAATTCGGCTCATCTTTCAGCGCATAGGCCACATAATCAGGATCGGTCACGAAGGCGGCAGCGTCCGCTTCGCTGTCGAACCAGACTTCGGCGATGCCTTCGTAGCGGTTCTGATCGGCATCGAGGAAATCGACGTCGACCTGATGGCTCTGGACATAGCGCTTGATAATCCGGATGCCTTGTCCCAGCGAGCCGTGGGGATAGCGCCAGTGATCGTGAAACGCCTGAGGCGTCATTCCCACTCTCCGTGCGAAGACCGCCATCATTCGTATTGCGCTCATAGTCCGGTTCCCAACGGTTCTGGCAGTTCAGATTGCGGTGTAGCCGCCATCGGCAGCAATGGCGGCGCCGGTGACGAACGAAGAGGCATCCGACAGCAACCAGGCTGCCGTTTCGCCGATCTCCGCCGGTTCGCCATATCGACCGATCGGGTGGGCGGTTTTCAGGAATTCCGCGTGCGAAGGCTCGTTCTCGATCACCGACATCAGCATCGGAGTGCGGATAGCGCCCGGTAGAACTGCGTTCACGCGGATTCCCTGTTGCCCGTAATCGACGGCAGCGATCCGCGTCAGCCCGATAACGGCATGTTTGGCTGCGATGTACTCGCCATGTGCGGGGATCGCGACGGTGCCGCCAACCGACGCCGTGTTCACGATCGAACCGCCGCTCCCCGCTTTCAGCATCGCTGCGATCTGATGTTTCATGCAATGAAAAACGCCGAGCACGTTGATATCCAGGGATCGTTGGAAATCGGCGCTCGTCAGTTGATGAAGCGGCACGTTGACCGGCGGCAGCCCCGCATTGTTGAATGCGCCATCAAGGCGACCGAATTCGGTGATGGCGAGTTCCACGGTCGACCACGCGTTGTCCTCGATACTGACGTCGCAATGGCTGTAGACGGCGTTGCCACCTTCCGCGCGTATCAGTCTGACCGTTTCCTCGGCTGCGGCTTCGACGATATCGGCGACAACCACATTCGCGCCCCGACGGGCAAGAATAAGGGCGGCAGCGCGGCCGATACTGCCGCCTGCGCCCGTCACGATATAGCTGCGTTGCTCCAATCCGGACATTGAGGACCCCATTTTTGACTGACGGGCAAGTGAAGGGCGCTGCCTGTCAGATGCCCAGCGCTTCGCGCACGGTCCTGGCGTTCACCCAGCGATCGACGTGGTGAAGGTTGTGGCGGATCTGTACTTCGCCATCCTGCAACTGCATCGTATCGTATGCGCCGGCCTCGATGCCGCGCTGGGTGCGTTCGGTGTTCGTCACGTCCTCCAGCAGGATTTCCGCGATGCGCGTGATATAGAGTTCCTGTTGCAGCTTTTCCCGCCCGGTCAGTGGCTTGGGTACATGAAACTCGGCTTCCCACCGCGTGCGATTGACGCTGATCGGCCAGAACCTGTGCGACCAGAAACCGCCGGGCGAAAGGTTTATGTGCAGCGTGGGAAAAGCGACGGCGATGTCCAGCGCCCAGTGTTTCGATTGCTTGGGATTGATCGCGGGATGATCGAGATACTCGGTCATCCCCGCCGTTTCCGCGGCACCCAGCACGTTGCCGGTATCGCGGTTCGCATAGGCCATCTTTTCGACCATCGCATCTTCGGGCGGAGCGTAGTCCGGATTGCCGAAAGTGGAAAACTGGCGGTGTGGTCCCCAGAAGCGTGCATCGAGCGGGCGGGAATGCGGATTGACCGCGCTGGCGAAAGTCTTGCCGATCGTCGCCGGGTGGATCGAAGGGATATGGTAGGTTTCCGAAAAGGCATCGGCCAGCACTTTCCAGTTCGCATCGAGATGCGCCTCGAAATAGAGTGACGTATCCGTATTTTCCCAAGAAACCCCGGCAAACCGCGTTCCGAAGTCTCCAAGGAATTCCTGCAGGCTGACTTCGGGCTGCTTCTGGTGGTTGAGGAATATCCAGCCTTCCCACACATCGGTGGCGATCGGCACGAGGCCGCATTTCTTCTTGTCGAGATCGAAGAAGTTCGCCTCGTCTGGCACGCCCATCAGGCTGCCGTCGTTGCGGTAGACCCAGTTGTGGTAATTGCAGGAGAAGCGCGAGGCGCGGCCGCGCTCGGTCAACACGGCTCTGTTGCAAAAATCGTGAAGCTTGAGCATGCTTGGCGGAGATTGGACGGACGGAACGATGACGGATTTCAAGTGGCGCCATTTCCAGGGTGATGTGATCCTGTGGGCGGTGCGCTGGTATTGTCGCTATCCGATCAGCTATCGCGACCTTGAGGAAATGCTGGCGGAACGCGGCATTTCGGTCGACCATACGACGATCTATCGCTGGGTCCAGTGCTACGCCCCGGAGATGGAGAAGCGGCTGCGCTGGTTCTGGCGGCGTGGCTTTGATCCGAGCTGGCGCCTGGATGAAACCTACGTCAAGGTGCGGGGCAAGTGGACCTACCTGTACCGGGCAGTCGACAAGCGGGGCGACACGATCGATTTCTACCTGTCGCCGACCCGCAGCGCCAAGGCAGCGAAGCGGTTCCTGGGCAAGGCCCTGCGAGGCCTGAAGCACTGGGAAAAGCCTGCCACGCTCAATACCGACAAAGCGCCGAGCTATGGTGCAGCGATCACCGAATTGAAGCGCGAAGGAAAGCTGGACCGGGAGACGGCCCACCGGCAGGTGAAGTATCTCAATAACGTGATCGAGGCCGATCACGGAAAGCTCAAGATACTGATCAAGCCGGTGCGCGGTTTCAAATCGATCCCCACGGCCTATGCCACGATCAAGGGATTCGAAGTCATGCGAGCCCTGCGCAAAGGACAGGCTCGCCCCTGGTGCCTGCAGCCCGGCATCAGGGGCGAGGTGCGCCTTGTGGAGAGAGCTTTTGGCATTGGGCCCTCGGCGCTGACGGAGGCCATGGGCATGCTCAACCACCATTTCGCAGCAGCCGCCTGATCGGCGCAGAGCGACAGCCTACCTCTGACTGCCGCCAATCTTTGCAACAGAGCCTCTTTGTTCACCACCGTCATCAACACCTATCGCCAGATCTTCGATTTCGGCGGCCCGATACCGCTGGTGCCATTGGGAGATTCGGTTTCGCTGAACAGCCAGACGGGCTTGCCGGGCACGTTTCGGGACAAGCTGAATGAAAACAGCACGTCATGGATGCTCGGCGTGAACTACAAGGCGACGCCGACGCTCCTGCTCTACGCCAATGTTTCGAAAGGGTACAAGGCGGGAAGTTTCCCGGGCGTCTCCGCCGGAACGTTCGCGCAATATGCCGCCGTCACGCAGGAATCGCTGGTCGATTACGAAGCAGGCTTCAAGACCACACTGTTCGATCGCAAAGTGACGCTGAATGGCGGCGTTTTCTATTATGACTACAAGAACAAGCAGCTGCGCGCCAAGATCGTCGATCCGTTCTTCAATGCGCTGGATGGCCTGGTCAATGTCCCCAAGTCGCGCGTCAAGGGTGCCGAACTGGAACTGAGCGCCAGAGTGGTCGAGGGGCTCACGGTCAGTGCGGCCGCGACCTATATCGACGCCAAGGTTCGCCACTATCAGGGGATCGTCGGCTCCGTTGCCAACGAAGTGGGCCTGTTCGATCCGATCCGGGGCGATTTCAGCGGCGCACGGCTGCCGTTTTCGCCCAAATGGCAATCGAGCCTGAGCGCGGACTACAGCCTGCCGCTGGGTGGCGTGAACCTAACCATGGGCACGACGATCTCCTCACAAAGCAAATCGCTGGGCGTTCTGGCCATCACCAACGCGGACAAGGATCTCTACGAGGTGAATGGCCGCACGCTCGTTTCCGCGCGGCTTGGCGTGGAAGCGCCTGATGGCCGCTGGGCGGTCTTCGGCTGGGGTCGCAATATCTTCAACAAGTATTACTGGACAAACACGATCCAGACTTACGATACCGTTGTTCGCTACGCTGGTCGACCCGCCGAATATGGCTTGACCGTGCGCTTCAAGTCCAGTAATGAAACCGGAACGCCGATAAGAAACTGTTGGAGGGATAGATGTCTGATTTGAGCGGCAAGACGATAATCGTGACGGGTGGTGGCAGCGGCATCGGGCGCGCCACCGTGGAATTGCTGGTGGCCAGTGGTGCCAACGTCGCGGTGGCGGACATCAACGACGAGGCCGGTGAGGCGGTCGTCGCTGCGTCTGGCGGGAAGGCCGCCTATTTCCGGTGCGACATCGCACAGGAAGAGGACGTGAAGGCACTTGTCGCGCAGACTCTGGCGGCGTTCGGCGGGCTTGACGGCGCGTTCAACAATGCGGGGATCCCGCAGGCCGGACTGCCGCTTGCCGAAGTGTCGCTCGAACGGTTTCGGCAGAGCATGGATATCAATGTAACCGGCACGTTCCTGTGCATGAAGTACCAGATCCTTGCGATGATCGAGCGCGGGACGAAGGGATCGATCGTCAACACCGCATCCGTCGCTGGCGTGGTCGGCGTGCCGATGCACGGCGAATATGTCGGCGCGAAGCATGCGGTGGTCGGGCTGACCCGCATGGCGGCGGCAGACTATGGCAAGCACGGCATTCGCGTGAACGCGCTTGTGCCCGGCGCGGTGCGCACGCCTATGCTGCAGCGCGCGATGGACAATGATGCGGGCCTTGAGCCCTATCTGAACTCGATCCACCCGATCGGCCGTTTCAGCGAACCGCACGAGCAGGCCCAGGCCGCCGTATGGTTGCTGTCCGACGCGGCTTCGTTCGTCACCGGCTCCTGCCTTGCAGCAGACGGCGGCTTTACCGCGATCTGATCATTTTACGGAGCAGCCTCCATGCACAGCATCAAGATACTCGCGACGATCCCGCGCCGGAAGGACATTTCGGAACAGCAGTTCCACGATCACTGGCGCCATCCGCACGGCACACTCAGCAAGAAGATCGCGTGCCTGCGCGGCTATGTGCAATCGCACCGGATCGTCTCTCCGCTGCTGCCTGATACACAGCTGGCCTACGACGGCATTACCGAGCTGTGGTATGACAGTCTCGACGATGCGCTCAACATGGGCAAAGATCCCGCGCATCGCAAATACAACATCCCCGACGAACCGCTGTTCATCGACATGGACGGACTGAAGTTCACCTTCTTCGAGGAGGACATTATCCGCTCGCGACCGGCGGTGGACGATCCCGATGATGCGGCCGTGCAGTGGTCGCCCACCGAATGGTCGGTAAGCGTCAAGATCCTGCAACTGGTCAAGGCGGATGGCAATCCGGCCTGGGCAGGCGATCAGGACAAGGCGCTGGGCGATCGCATCGGCGCGTTTCGGCATGTCCGCTCGTTCGCGATAGACGCGGTGCACAAGGGCACCTCGCCGTTCATCGGCGCGCGCGAACTGTGGTGGCCGACGCTATCCGATTTCGAACGCGGCGTGGCGGGTGATCGCGCGGCGTTCGATGCGCTCCTGGCACAGGCCGGCCAGCATTACACGATGCTGGCATCGGCCGAGCGGGTGATCTGATGCCGGCCCCCGCGCTCGACGAGGAGCCCGTGCTGCCCCCCGGCTTCGAGGATCTTCTCGAATTCGTGCCGCACTGGATCGGCGAGACGGCGCAGGAACGATGGGATATCCGGGCGCGCGCGACTATGGCGGAGATAACCCGCTTCTACGATGTGCTGCTCTCCCGTTCGGAAGCCATCCTCGACCATGTCGAGACCTTTCCGCTCGACGCGATGCCGGCGCCGACGCTGCGCCTGTTCAGGCTACAGCTGGCGCTGGCTCACGCGGCGATGTCCGTAGAATTGCACAAGCAGCCGCGCGCGCACAATTCGCCCTATCCGCACCAGGTCCGCATCCTGCGGACGGCAGAGCCAACGCTGTAAAGGAGTTCGTCGCATGAACGAGATGACCGAGCTTGCCAGCATCGGCTCTGTTGCAAAGATTGGCGGCAGTCAGAGGTAGGCTGTCGCTCTGCGCCGATCAGGCGGCTGCTGCGAAATGGTGGTTGAGCATGCCCATGGCCTCCGTCAGCGCCGAGGGCCCAATGCCAAAAGCTCTCTCCACAAGGCGCACCTCGCCCCTGATGCCGGGCTGCAGGCACCAGGGGCGAGCCTGTCCTTTGCGCAGGGCTCGCATGACTTCGAATCCCTTGATCGTGGCATAGGCCGTGGGGATCGATTTGAAACCGCGCACCGGCTTGATCAGTATCTTGAGCTTTCCGTGATCGGCCTCGATCACGTTATTGAGATACTTCACCTGCCGGTGGGCCGTCTCCCGGTCCAGCTTTCCTTCGCGCTTCAATTCGGTGATCGCTGCACCATAGCTGGCTCTGTTGCAAAGATTGGCGGCAGTCAGAGGTAGGCTGTCGCTCTGCGCCGATCAGGCGGCTGCTGCGAAATGGTGGTTGAGCATGCCCATGGCCTCCGTCAGCGCCGAGGGCCCAATGCCAAAAGCTCTCTCCACAAGGCGCACCTCGCCCCTGATGCCGGGCTGCAGGCACCAGGGGCGAGCCTGTCCTTTGCGCAGGGCTCGCATGACTTCGAATCCCTTGATCGTGGCATAGGCCGTGGGGATCGATTTGAAACCGCGCACCGGCTTGATCAGTATCTTGAGCTTTCCGTGATCGGCCTCGATCACGTTATTGAGATACTTCACCTGCCGGTGGGCCGTCTCCCGGTCCAGCTTTCCTTCGCGCTTCAATTCGGTGATCGCTGCACCATAGCTGGCTCTGTTGCAAAGATTGGCGGCAGTCAGAGGTAGGCTGTCGCTCTGCGCCGATCAGGCGGCTGCTGCGAAATGGTGGTTGAGCATGCCCATGGCCTCCGTCAGCGCCGAGGGCCCAATGCCAAAAGCTCTCTCCACAAGGCGCACCTCGCCCCTGATGCCGGGCTGCAGGCACCAGGGGCGAGCCTGTCCTTTGCGCAGGGCTCGCATGACTTCGAATCCCTTGATCGTGGCATAGGCCGTGGGGATCGATTTGAAACCGCGCACCGGCTTGATCAGTATCTTGAGCTTTCCGTGATCGGCCTCGATCACGTTATTGAGATACTTCACCTGCCGGTGGGCCGTCTCCCGGTCCAGCTTTCCTTCGCGCTTCAATTCGGTGATCGCTGCACCATAGCTCGGCGCTTTGTCGGTATTGAGCGTGGCAGGCTTTTCCCAGTGCTTCAGGCCTCGCAGGGCCTTGCCCAGGAACCGCTTCGCTGCCTTGGCGCTGCGGGTCGGCGACAGGTAGAAATCGATCGTGTCGCCCCGCTTGTCGACTGCCCGGTACAGGTAGGTCCACTTGCCCCGCACCTTGACGTAGGTTTCATCCAGGCGCCAGCTCGGATCAAAGCCACGCCGCCAGAACCAGCGCAGCCGCTTCTCCATCTCCGGGGCGTAGCACTGGACCCAGCGATAGATCGTCGTATGGTCGACCGAAATGCCGCGTTCCGCCAGCATTTCCTCAAGGTCGCGATAGCTGATCGGATAGCGACAATACCAGCGCACCGCCCACAGGATCACATCACCCTGGAAATGGCGCCACTTGAAATCCGTCATCGTTCCGTCCGTCCAATCTCCGCCAAGCATGCTCAAGCTTCACGATTTTTGCAACAGAGCCGGCTGTCGCGCAGCGGCCGCTACAACATGAACCAGCTCAAGGAAGCGATGATGCTGCTCATCGCCAACGATGCGCCGCTTGGCCCGGAATGGCTGGACCACGCCCTCAAGGGCGATTGGAGCGATCATCGCGAGTGCCATATCGGCGGCGATTTCCTGCTGATCTACACGATTGAGGGCAATCTGGTGAACTTCGTGCGCGCGGGAACCCATTCGGAACTGTTCGAGTAATCGGCTCGACGGCCGAACGTTTGGAAGGCAGGGCAATGAACGCCGACGACATGAAGGTCGAAACCTTCGCCTGCGTCTTTGACGCAATCGCCGACACGCCGGAGGAGGCGACGGAGTTGAGGACGCGCGCGGACCTGATGCGGGGCATCACCGCGCGGGTGAAGTCGTGGGACGTGCCGCTGGGCGAGGCCGCCAAGCGGCTCGGGCTGACGCCGCCCCGCCTCAACGACCTCCTGCGCGGGAAGTTTAACAGATTCTCGCTGGATGACCTGATGACCGCCGCGACGGCGGCGGGCATCGCGCCGCCGGCACCGCGCAAAAGCTCGTGGGATGACCTGCGCGGGATAGTGAAGGGCAACGGCGCGCGGTTCACGATCGAGGAAATCAACGACGCCATCGCCGAAGCCGGCGCAGCAGCCGGCATGGCCGGGATGAACGACCATGACGGGGACTGATCGAAACGGCGAAATCCTTTATCCACCGATGGAGGCGGCCGAAATCCGGCGGTGCGCCAGGAGAGCGGTTTGAGCCAGGCCGGGTTTGCGCGCTTGCTGTGGGCGCACAAGCGCACGGTCCAGCGCTGGGAGGCCGGCACGATGCGGCCGACTGGCGCGGCGCTCGCCTTGCTGACGCTGGTGAAGCGGCGCGGCATCCAGATTCTCACCTAGAAGGATTGATAGAATGGCCGGCCATCGCCCCTTTTCCGATCTTATGAAAGATTGGAGTCCCGAGCGCCGCGCGCGTAATGAGGCCCATAAGGCGAAGTTGGAGGCCGAGTTGATGGGCCGCGCTGCTACGCGCGATGCGATCGAAGAACTGGAAGCTGGCAAGGGCGTGCGCTTCACCAGCGTTGAGGCGCTTATGTCTGATCTCCATGATGACGATTGATCGACCCGAAACGGCGGCCGAGTTTTTCGCGCGGCGCTCCAAAGGTCGTGCGGTGGGTGATCTCGACCGCATTCTCGACAAGGTGCCTGATCGGCCGCCGGAACCCGGCGACGAATTGAAGGCTGGACGCCCGATCGCCTACATCGCCGGTAATCGGCGAGGGTGCCGCGAGATCCGCGCACGCGATCTCGCCCGCCATGTGGGCCGGAACCTTGGGCCAGGACCGCTTGCGGGCTTGGGGAGCGCAACGAGTAGGGCCACGGTGCCAGCGCCAGGCGCTTAGATCATTTTGGCTATCAGCCTTGCACTAGTGCAACCTTTGCACTACATTGAAGCATGGTCACGATGTTTCGCGGTCCCCGCTGGAAAATTGCCGTCTATGGCCGCGATCATGGCGTGCCGCATTTCCACATCGAAGGCCCGGATTTCCGCTGCTCGGTGGCGATTGCATCGTTTGACGTGATCGTGGGCACCGTGTCGGCGGCGGTCTTGAAGGACGCATTGGAATGGGCGCGGCCTAATCAGGCTTTGCTCATGCAGACGTGGCAGGAGTTGAACGGATGAACATCACCGACAAGGCCCGCACCATTACCGCCGTGCGCGCGACCGGGCCGTCATCGCTGCATCTGTCCTGGTCGGAAGGGACGGCGGCTGATCTCGATCTTGGCGCGGTCCTCGCCGATCGCGCCTTTGCCGCGCTGCGCGATCCGGGCGAGTTCGCCAAGGTCGAAGTGGGCGATTGGGGTCATAGCCTGGCCTGGCCTTCGGGTGCGGAGCTGGGCGCGGACATGCTGTGGCTCGAAACGCTGTCGGCAACCGGGCATGGCGATGTGCGCGCCTTCCTCGAATGGCGGCTGCGCCATGCGCTGTCGCTGTCGAAGGCGGCCGATGCGCTTGGCGTCTCGCGCCGCATGGTCGCCTACTACTCCAACGGCGAAAAGAAGGTGCCGAAACCAATCTTGCTGGCGTGCCGGGGCTGGGAAGCCAGCAATGGGCTATACCGGGCCGCCTAACCGGACATGAGAGCGATCTTCATCCGCCACGGCGAAAACACCGGCAACGCCGGCGTGCCCTGCCACGATCTCGCGACGATCGCGCTGACGGAGCGCGGCCACGAACAGGCGCGCGCGGTCGCGGCGAGCTGGACGCAAGCGCCCGCGCTCATCGTCACCTCGCCCTATACCCGCACCCGGCAGACGGCCGCGCCGACGATCGCGCGCTTTCCAGGCGTGCCGGTGGAAGTGTGGCCGATCGAAGAGTTCACCTATTTGCAACCTGCGCGCTGGAACGGCACGCGCAGCGCCGAACGGATGCCGCACCTAGAACGCTATTGGCGCGAGGCCGATCCTGACTACTGCGACGGGGAAGGGGCGGAGAGTTTCAGCACCCTGTTACGGCGCTGCGAGGCGGCGCTAACGCGCCTCGCCGCCATGCCTGCGGGATCGCTGGCCTATGTGTTCGGGCATGGGCAGTTCATCCAGGCCGCGCGCGCGATCGTCGCCGACGCCCATCTGGACGATCGGGCCAAGATGCGCGCTTTCTGGCGCAAGGGCGAGCCGCCCGCGATCGGCAACGCGCAGCGGGTAGGGTTTCATTGGCAGGGCGACCGCTGGACCTGCGCGCCCGCGCTCGCCGCCTAGATCAACACGCGCTCCACCTCGTCCAGCGTCACGTCATCGGGGCGGCGGTCATAGAGCTGGGTGGTGCGCGTCGAGCTATGGTTCGCCATCGTCGCGGCCGTCTCCAACGTGCCGCCATTCTTCAAATAGGTGGTGATCCCGGTCGCGCGGAAACTGTGGTTGCCGATCGCCGTCCCGATCCCGGCCGCCGCCGCGCGCCGGCGCACCATCGCGAAGGCGTTGGCTTGGGGCAGGGGGGTATCGCTTAGTCGCTTAGTGCTGCGCGCGATCGTGCGGAATAGCGGCCCCTTGCGGTCCTCGCGCAGCTCGCAACCGTCGATATAGGCGGTTAGATAATCCTCTAGATTGTGGTGGCAGGGCATTTCATGGCGCTTGCCGCCTTTCTCATGCAGGCGGACCCATAGCCGCCGATTCTGCATGAACACGTCCTCGACCCGCATCGCCAGCGCCGCGCCGATCCGCGCGAAGCTATAGACCATGAGACCGATCAGCGCGCGGTCGCGCAGGCCCGCATGGGTGGTCACGTCGATGCTGTCGAGCAACCGCCGCGCCTCGTCGGGGGCCAGTACCGGCGTCTTGCCGCGCCGCTGGCTATGCGCCGGCCCGCGCACCGATCCGGCCGGGTTCGCCGGCACGGCATGACCCGTCACCAGCCAGTCGAACAGGTGGCGCACGCCGGCGAGCTGCTGCTTGACGCTGGGGGCGGCCAGCTCGCGCCCCAGCGCCTCGACCCAGGCCGCGACATGAAGCGGCTGCACCTGGGCGAGCGAGGCGACGCCGCGCGCCTCGCACCAGGCCAGGAAGTCGCCGGCCGCCCGCGCATAGGCGCGGCGTGTATGCGGATTGCGGATGGTGACGGCGAAGAACTCAAGGAATCGAAGCTGCGCGCGCTCGTCGGCCGCCGCGATCAGCGCCGGCAACGCCAGCGCGGGCGCGGGCGCGGGGAGGGGGGCGAGCTGGTTCATCGCGCGATCTTCTCCCATCGCGCCGGCGCGGGACGCGGCGCGGCCATCTTGCGGCGCAGCTCGTCGAACACCTCGTCGGCGTCGCGGACGCGGCCAGCCTCCGCGTCCTCAAGGCCGCGCTTTATCGACCCGTCCAATATCCGGCGTAGCAGCTCGTCGCGTAAATCGTGGTGCGGCTCCATGTCGATGAAGTTCTTGACGATCGCGAACACCGCCTCGGAAGGATCGGCGAACATGCCGCGCTCGATCCGCTCCAACAGCCAGTCGGCCTGATCGCCGGTAAGATACGCCTCGAAGCGCAAGCCGCCCGCGCGGGCCTGCTCGCGCAGCGCCTTGGCCTGGTCGCGCTCGGCATAGTTGTCGGCGAAAGCCGTGTCCTCGTCCTGGTCCATATCGCTCCCTTTCGGCGGTGGATCTCGGGACCGTTTAAACGGCTCCATCGGATCGCCATGAGTGTGTGATAAAGGACATTATCATATATAGGTCAGGGAATTTATCGGCGGACCGATCTGTAGGTTGTCATGATCAATAGCCAAGGCCCGTCGGTGGAACATTACCACCATTACCCTTGCTGGCCGCCGCCCAGAGCGACATACAGAGAGACGAGAGCATCCAGCTCGGCGCGACGCAGCTGTATCAGTGTCTGTTCCGCGATGAACAGATTCCGTTCGGCATCGAGCACTTCAAGGTAATTTGCGACGCCCTCGCGGTAGCGAGTGCGGGCAAGATCGGCGATCGCTCGCTGTGCCGCAGTGGCACGAACCTGCGCGGCGACCTGTTCAGCAAGCCAGCGGCGCCCGGCAAGGGCGTCCGCAACTTCGCGGAAAGCTCCCTGAATGGTGCGTTCGTATTCGGCGATGGCAATATCCTCACGTGCCTCAGCCACGCTCAGATTGCCCTTCCTCGCACCCCAATCGAAGATGGGTAGGCTGATCGAAGGTCCAAAGCTCCAGCTCAGTCCTTCGTTTCCGATCAAATTCCCAAGATCAGTTGAAGCGAAACCGATACTACCGGTTAGTGAGATGGATGGAAAGAAGGCTGCCCGAGCAGCACCGATATTGGCACGCGCTGCCCGCAGTTTCTCTTCTGCCGCCAATATGTCCGGTCGAGTCACCATCAGCTCGGAGGGTAATCCGGCGGCAATCACCGTTCCGTTTTTCTGGTCAGCCAGCGTCAGCGGCACCGTGAGCCCGACAGGAACGGGTCCGCCCAAGAGTACGGCCAGGAAGTTCTCACTCTGCGCCTCGGCCAAGCGCAGGCTGGCCAACTCCGTTTCGGCTTGAGTCAGTAGCGACTCCGCCTGTCGAAAATCAAGAGCTGAAGTCACCCCGGCTTCAAGGCGACGCTCGGCTATGCGGAGGCCTTCCTGCCGGCTGCGTACCGTAGCTTCGGCAAGGGCGATCCGCTCGTCGGCTTCCCGGGAAGCAAAATAGGTCGAGGCCACATCCCGGATCAACGCGAGGCGGAACGCCCGTTCAGCCTGCACGGTTGCTAGATATTGCGAGCGCGCTGCGTCAGAAAGGTTGCGCACCCGGCCCCAGAAATCGAGCTCGAATCCTGTGACGCCAACGCCGATCGAGTAGCGGGCTCTGTTGCAAAAATCGTGAAGCTTGAGCATGCTTGGCGGAGATTGGACGGACGGAACGATGACGGATTTCAAGTGGCGCCATTTCCAGGGTGATGTGATCCTGTGGGCGGTGCGCTGGTATTGTCGCTATCCGATCAGCTATCGCGACCTTGAGGAAATGCTGGCGGAACGCGGCATTTCGGTCGACCATACGACGATCTATCGCTGGGTCCAGTGCTACGCCCCGGAGATGGAGAAGCGGCTGCGCTGGTTCTGGCGGCGTGGCTTTGATCCGAGCTGGCGCCTGGATGAAACCTACGTCAAGGTGCGGGGCAAGTGGACCTACCTGTACCGGGCAGTCGACAAGCGGGGCGACACGATCGATTTCTACCTGTCGCCGACCCGCAGCGCCAAGGCAGCGAAGCGGTTCCTGGGCAAGGCCCTGCGAGGCCTGAAGCACTGGGAAAAGCCTGCCACGCTCAATACCGACAAAGCGCCGAGCTATGGTGCAGCGATCACCGAATTGAAGCGCGAAGGAAAGCTGGACCGGGAGACGGCCCACCGGCAGGTGAAGTATCTCAATAACGTGATCGAGGCCGATCACGGAAAGCTCAAGATACTGATCAAGCCGGTGCGCGGTTTCAAATCGATCCCCACGGCCTATGCCACGATCAAGGGATTCGAAGTCATGCGAGCCCTGCGCAAAGGACAGGCTCGCCCCTGGTGCCTGCAGCCCGGCATCAGGGGCGAGGTGCGCCTTGTGGAGAGAGCTTTTGGCATTGGGCCCTCGGCGCTGACGGAGGCCATGGGCATGCTCAACCACCATTTCGCAGCAGCCGCCTGATCGGCGCAGAGCGACAGCCTACCTCTGACTGCCGCCAATCTTTGCAACAGAGCCGCAGCGCGAGCCATTCCAGGGCCCGGGCGCGGGCAAGGCCTTCCGTGGGCAGCAAGGCCTTTTCGGGCACGAGTTCCGCGATATGGTTGAGGATGGCGATATTTTCGGTCAGGACATCATCGCCGATCTGGAGCGCGGGCACCCGCGCCCACGGGTTTTTCTGACGATAGGCGTCTGAAAACTGGGCGTTTTGCGTCAGGTCGATCAGCTCCGCCTCATAAGGAAGGCCGGCTTCCTCCAATGCGGCATGGGACGCCAATGAGCATGAACCTGGATTGTAGTAGAGCTTCAACATGTCCCTGCAATTCTCCTGCGGACTGGGCAAAAAATGGCTTAATGCATATGTTCGGCACCGGAGCGTCGCCCCGAACGGAAGCAATCATCCGCCCGGTCGGAAAACGCTCCGAAACGACAGGCCGGAGCATTCCATCCGATGCGATCAGGCCGAAATGTTCAAAAATCCATCGGCTTCGAAAACCTTTCTGGCACGTTCCTCAATCCGATCCGCAAGTGACCTGCGAAGCGGCATGCCGTTCGAGACTTTTCTCAGCGTGTTATAGCTGAAGCCGAATGTTTCGAATATCTCCTCATTATTTCTCATCGTCGACAATGATGTGATCCGATCGGCGATCGAGGGATCCAAACAGCGCATTCCATTAGGCATTCGATCTTCCCCTACTGACGAATTCCAGCCGGTGCACGGTCGCAACTTGCCTGCCCGCGCAGTTCATCGGGCCATTCCCGCCGTTCCGGAAAACAGGCGGCGGGGTTTCCCCCTGGACCATGTTGCGCATGGGCCGGACACGCAGCGAGCGGGCCAGCGGACGTCGAGGCCGGGAGCGGATTGCGACGGACGCGCCGCGCATTGCCCGGAGATCGAAGCATAGGAATATCCTCTCCATGCGCTGTTATGGATCAGCGCCTGTCTTATCCGGCACGTCGGTGATTATTATGCTTATCGGGCCGTCCGGAAAGGATCGCAGCTTTCGCCTGCGGAGGAAATTGCTGCAAATGAATTAGGAATATTCGCGATACGGATTTGATCGAAACGGGGCCAACTGCCCACAAATCGGTCATGGGGATTGAGCGACCGCGCTTTGAAAGCAGCCATCGCATGCTATGGTCGCCTTGAGCATTTCCCGGCAGGCGGAATATCCGCCGACCGGAAAGCCCGCTAAAACAGGAAGCCGGAGCAGCCGGGCCGACGCCGTCGGACCGGACGCCGCTTCGGCTTCGCATCGCCAGGAATTGGAAGCGAACATGTCTCGAGACAATGCCATCGTCATGCGATACGACAATCCCGACATTCCGTCCGGCCGCGACATCGTATATCTTCACGGCCGCGGCAGCACCGAAAGGGAAGCGGGGTTCGCGCTGCCCCTTTTCGGCCGCGCGAATGTTCGCTCCTATCGCGGGCCGCTTCCCCAGGGGCCGGGGTTCGCCTGGTTCGAAAATGCCGGGATCGGCGTCGCCCTGCCCTCCAGCCTGTCGGGCGAAACGTCGAAGGTCGGCGACTGGATCGCCGCAGATACCGGCCGCCAACGGCCCTGGCTATGCGGTTTCAGCAACGGCGCCGCGATGGCCGCCAGTCTTCTGCTCAGCAATCCGGGGGCCTATAGCGGCCTCATCATGATCGGCGGCTGCTTCGCGGTGGAGGACGGCGACCTGCCGGACAACGGCCTGCTCGACAAGCCGGTCCTCTTCTGCCGGGGCCAATTCGACGATGTGATCCCGCGCCACAAGTTCGAGCAGGCGGAAGCCTATCTCTCCGGCCCCAGCGGCGCGCGGGCGACTTTCATCCCTTATGAAGGCGGGCATGAACTGCCGTTGCCGATCAAGGCGGCGGTGCAGGGCTGGCTCGGCGCGGAAAGCCGCTGAATTTCGTCCCGTCCTTGGCCATGGCCGAACGGGAGCGCCGGATGATCGAGAACCGGCCGCATCCGGAAATGATCGGATGCGGCCGGCACTGTTCCAGGATCAGGCCTTTGCTTATGCGGTGATCGGCGGAAGCCCCTCCACCGCGCGGCTCAGAAGCTGCACGATGCCCTCCTCCGTGATCGGACGGGGGTTGGGATAGGGGTTGGCGACCGCCAGCGCGGCGGCCTTCGCGATGCCGTCCTTGGGCATGCCGAGCTTCGCCAGCGACATTTCCGCGCCCAGGCCCACCGCCAGTTCGTACAGCTTGGTCGCGGGGTCGCCGCCGCCTAGTGCGCGGCTAGCCCGTTCCATCGCCTCCGGCACCGACGGCGCATTATAGGCGATCGCATGGGGCAGCACGGCGGTGTGGGTCTGCGCATGCGGCATGTCGAAGGTGCCGCCCAGCGTGTGGCAGAGCTTGTGGTGCAGCGCGACGCTCGCCGGGCTCTGTTGCAAAAATCGTGAAGCTTGAGCATGCTTGGCGGAGATTGGACGGACGGAACGATGACGGATTTCAAGTGGCGCCATTTCCAGGGTGATGTGATCCTGTGGGCGGTGCGCTGGTATTGTCGCTATCCGATCAGCTATCGCGACCTTGAGGAAATGCTGGCGGAACGCGGCATTTCGGTCGACCATACGACGATCTATCGCTGGGTCCAGTGCTACGCCCCGGAGATGGAGAAGCGGCTGCGCTGGTTCTGGCGGCGTGGCTTTGATCCGAGCTGGCGCCTGGATGAAACCTACGTCAAGGTGCGGGGCAAGTGGACCTACCTGTACCGGGCAGTCGACAAGCGGGGCGACACGATCGATTTCTACCTGTCGCCGACCCGCAGCGCCAAGGCAGCGAAGCGGTTCCTGGGCAAGGCCCTGCGAGGCCTGAAGCACTGGGAAAAGCCTGCCACGCTCAATACCGACAAAGCGCCGAGCTATGGGGCTCTGTTGCAAAAATCGTGAAGCTTGAGCATGCTTGGCGGAGATTGGACGGACGGAACGATGACGGATTTCAAGTGGCGCCATTTCCAGGGTGATGTGATCCTGTGGGCGGTGCGCTGGTATTGTCGCTATCCGATCAGCTATCGCGACCTTGAGGAAATGCTGGCGGAACGCGGCATTTCGGTCGACCATACGACGATCTATCGCTGGGTCCAGTGCTACGCCCCGGAGATGGAGAAGCGGCTGCGCTGGTTCTGGCGGCGTGGCTTTGATCCGAGCTGGCGCCTGGATGAAACCTACGTCAAGGTGCGGGGCAAGTGGACCTACCTGTACCGGGCAGTCGACAAGCGGGGCGACACGATCGATTTCTACCTGTCGCCGACCCGCAGCGCCAAGGCAGCGAAGCGGTTCCTGGGCAAGGCCCTGCGAGGCCTGAAGCACTGGGAAAAGCCTGCCACGCTCAATACCGACAAAGCGCCGAGCTATGGTGCAGCGATCACCGAATTGAAGCGCGAAGGAAAGCTGGACCGGGAGACGGCCCACCGGCAGGTGAAGTATCTCAATAACGTGATCGAGGCCGATCACGGAAAGCTCAAGATACTGATCAAGCCGGTGCGCGGTTTCAAATCGATCCCCACGGCCTATGCCACGATCAAGGGATTCGAAGTCATGCGAGCCCTGCGCAAAGGACAGGCTCGCCCCTGGTGCCTGCAGCCCGGCATCAGGGGCGAGGTGCGCCTTGTGGAGAGAGCTTTTGGCATTGGGCCCTCGGCGCTGACGGAGGCCATGGGCATGCTCAACCACCATTTCGCAGCAGCCGCCTGATCGGCGCAGAGCGACAGCCTACCTCTGACTGCCGCCAATCTTTGCAACAGAGCCCTTTTTGGCGATGTTTGTGGCGCATAGGGCTATTGACAAATGACCAAACGGTGACCTAAAGTTTCAAACAGACGCAGAGACGATAAGCGCCGTGCAAGTTGGGGCCATCCGGCCGGAAATGCTGAACGGATGGATCGGATGCTGCCAGGGGCCTGCGTGAGCGGGTTGGCAGGCTAGTTTCCCATGTACGGAAGACGAATCGGGAAAGCTCGTGGTCGGTGTGTTTCGCGAGTGAGGGGATAGACGTGCGAAAGGACGTGAGCGGTTGGATCACCCGTCTGAACGACGCGATGATCGACAACTACACAGCTTCAGGCGCATGGCGGAATGAGTCGATCGCCGATATCGCTGCGCGTCTGGTGATCGAAAAGCCTGACATGCTCGCATTTATTGAGGGCGATCGCTCGCTTTATCTGGGTAATCTTGTTACCAAGGCAAGAAAGATTGCTGCGGTACTTGCCACGCGTGGCCTAGTTCCGGGCGATGTGGTAAGCTTCCAGCTTCCCAACTGGCTCGAAACCGCGGTAATCAACCTGGCTTGTTGTATCGGCGGCTTTGTCTGCAATCCCATCATCCCAATCTATCGCGAGGCGGAGGTCGGCTACATCCTGCGCGACGGCCGTGCTAAGATTCTGTTCGTGCCGACGAGCTTCCGTGGCTTCGATTATGTCAATATGGCGCGCGCGCTTCAGGCGGGCCTTCCCGATCTTGCCACCATCGTTACCGTCCGGGGTGAGGCGGAGGGCTGTCTTGGTTATGAGGAGCTTCTCGCTTCAAACGCGCCTGACGTGGCAAGCGGCCATCCCGATCCCAATGCCGTCAAGCTGCTGCTCTATACATCGGGCACGACAAGCCATCCCAAGGGCGTTCTGCACAGCCACAATAGCTTAATGGCCGAGCTCCTTGCCGCTCGGGACTATTGGGGCCTTGGTGCGAGCGATGTGGTGCTGATGCCCTCGCCGGTTACGCATATAACCGGCTATCTTTACGCGCTCGAAATGGGTTTCGTCACCGGCTGTGCCGCGGTGTTGATGGAGCGATGGGACGCCTCTGAGGCGGTCGAGCTGATCAAGCGGCACGGCGTAACGATGAGCGTTGGCGCAACTCCCTTCCTCAGGGAACTTACGGATACGGTCGTGTCGGCCGGGGCTCTGCTCCCCACGATGCGTTTGTTTATCTGCGGCGGGGCGCCGGTTGCGCCGGAACTTGTGCGCCGGGCGGCGCAGGCGATCCCGGGGTGCGCCATATCGCGCGCCTTCGGAAGCAGCGAGGCGCCAACGGTCACGCTGGGTGTCCGGGGCGTCGAAGAGCTTGAGCTTGGCGCGACCACGGACGGGCGCATCGTCAACAATGAAGTGCGGATCATCGACGAAGCGACGGGAGCGTTGCTGGGCGAGGGGGCGGAAGGAGAGATCCTTGTTCGCGGCCCGGAGGTGATGCTGGGCTATACCGATCAAGCGCTGACGGACGATGCGTTCGATCAGGACGGCTTCTTCCGCACGGGTGATCTCGGACGGATCGAATTTGGCGATTTCCTGGCGGTGAGCGGCCGTAAAAAGGATGTTATCGTGCGCGGGGGCGAGAATATCAGCCCTCAGGAAATCGAAGATGCGCTGCATCGCTATCCTGCAATCACCGACGTCGCAGTGGTGGCGATGCCGCATGAAAGGCTGGGTGAAGGGGTCTGCGCCTATGTGATTGCGGATGCGCCCGTTTCCGTCGCCGACATTGGCAGCTTCCTCGGGGAGCAAGGGCTAGCGCGACAGAAATGGCCGGAGCGCGTGGAGATGGTCGACGCGTTTCCGCGCACGGCTTCGGGCAAAGTCCAGAAGAATATCCTGCGTGATCGCCTGGTTGCGCAGGCTCAGCCCACGGAGGCGTCCTTATGAATGGTCCGGACCTTCAACGGTCATTACAGCTTTTTGAGCGCATGCTGCTTATCCGCAGGATGGAGGAGCGGCTTGGTGACCTCGGGAAAGCCGGCGAACTTCCTGGCAATGTGCATCTTTATATTGGCCAGGAAGCGGTGGCCACCGGCGTCTGCGCACATCTTGACGACAGCGACTGGGTTGCCAGCACTCATCGCGGGCACGGTCACTTCCTGGCGAAGGGCGGAGATCCGCGCGCTATGGCGGCGGAGCTCATGGGCAAAGAGACCGGCATTTGCCACGGCAAGGGCGGCTCGATGCATGTTGCCGACGTCTCGAAGGGCATATTGGGCGCCAACGGCATTGTCGGCGGTGGCGTAGGGCTCGCGGTCGGTGCGGCACTCGGCGCGCAGCTTGACGGCGAGGGCCGGGTTGCCGTGGTGTTTTTCGGTGACGGTGCGTCCAGCCAGGGCGTCATTTCCGAGGCGCTGAACATCGCCGCCCTGTGGAAGCTTCCACTGTTGCTGGTCTGCGAGAATAACGGATTTTCTCAATTCTCCCCTTATGAGACGGTGAACGCTGGCGATATCTGGCGCCGCGCCGAACCGTTTGGCATGCCCGGCGCGCTGGTCGACGGCAATGACGTCCACGCCGTATGGCGGGTCGTTGGCGAGGCGGTTGCGCGGGCGCGCTCAGGCGAAGGGGCCACGCTCATCGAGGCTCGTACCTATCGCTGGCGGACTCATGTCGAATCCGAAGAAAGCTTCCTTGCAGCGCCTTATCGCACCCAGGAAGAAGTCGAGAGCTGGAAGCAGCGCGATCCGATTAGCCGGCTGGAAGAATTTCTCGTCTCCGAGGATCTGGAAAAGGACGTGGCCGCTATCCGGGCCAGGGTCGAGGGCGTTACCGAAAGCGCCATCACCGATGCTTTGAATGATCCTCTTCCCCCTGTCTCCCGTGCTTTTGAGGATATGTTCGCCAATGGCTAAGCGGCGCCTCATCCATGCTGTCAACGAAGCGCTTCATGAAGAAATGGAGCGCGACGATCGTGTGATCCTCTATGGCGAGGATGTCAGGATCGGCTTGTTCGGCGATACACGCGGCCTCTTCGACAAGTTCGGGGGCAAGCGGGTGATCAACACGCCAATCTCCGAGGTTGTCATGACCGGTATGGCGGTTGGGATGGCAGCGGCCGGCTATCGCCCGATCTGCCACATGATGTATGGCAACTTCCTTTATACCGGCTTTGACTCCATCGCGAACCAGGCCGCCAAGCTTCGCTATATGACGGCGGGCCAGCTCAAGCTGCCGCTCGTTTACCTGGCATCTACAGGTGCCGGCCGCTCATCTGGCGCCCAGCATTCCGATGCACCCTATCCAGGCGTTATGAACCTTGGCGGCATCAAGGTCGTGATCCCCAGCACGCCAGCCGACGCCAAGGGTTTGATGAAGGCCAGCATCCGTGAGGATAATCCGGTCCTCTTCCTGCTGCCCACCCGCCGCGGCGGCGAGCAAGGAGAAGTGCCCGATGGCGATCATGTCGTGCCGCTCGGCAAGGGATCGGTGAAGCGCGAGGGTCGCGATGTCACGGTGGTCGCGATCGGTGTGATGGTGCGTCATGCAATGCGCGCAGCGGCGACATTGTCCGAAGAGGGGATCGAGGTCGAAGTTGTCGATCCGATGACGCTCTTCCCGCTCGATAAGGAGCTGATCCTGGCCTCGGTTCGCAAGACCGGGCGCCTAGTAATCCTCGATGAGGCGCGTGCTACATGCAGCGCCGCAAGTGAAATTGCCGCTATCGTCGCCGAACAGGGTTTTGCTTCGTTGCGTGGTCCCGTGCGCCGGGACACCGTGCAGGATGTGGCGATCCCGTTCGCGCCCCATCTCGAAAATGCGGTGATCCCTGATGAGGCTATGGTTGAGGCTGCGATCCGCGCGGCTGTACGCGATGGAGACGTTGCATGAAGATGTCGCTTAAGTTGCCGATGTTTGGCATGAACATGGAAGAAGGCACGATCGCTCGCTGGCACGTACAGCTGGGCGCAGACTTTGCTCTCGGTGACATCCTTTATGAGGTGGAAACCGAAAAGGTGACGTCCGAGGTGGAAGCCCCGTGCGATGGAACTCTCATTGAAATATTGGTTTCTGAAGGTGATGATGCTGCTGTTGGAGCGGCAGTCTGCCGAATAGAAACGAAATAATTGTCCTGACACCGGAGTGAAGTGGGCAGGAGACACGGATAGTTTTTCAACGCGACCGAAGAAAAAATGTTTAAGAACGCGAAACGATACTTCGGTCATATCTAGGGAGGGATGGTTATGATTGTCAGACCAGAAAGCACAACGAAACGGCACGGCATTAACTTATACGCATCGGGCGTCGCGCTTCTTTGCTTCTGTTCGCCCGCATTCGCCCAGAGCGAGGCTCCGGCGGAGCAGCCTGCTGCCCAATCCGCAGCCGCCGAAGCGCCGCAGAGTGAAAGTCTGGGTGCCGGCGAGATCATCGTCACCGCCAGCAAGCGCGCTGAATCGATCAACAAGGTCGGCCTCACGATTGCGGCGGTCAGTGGCGATCAGCTCGTCAAGCAGGGTATCAGCAGCGTCCAGGATTTGACCAAGGCCGTCCCGGGTCTGACCTATGCGCGGTCGGCATTCGGCACCCCGGTGTTCACGCTGCGTGGCGTCGGCTATTTCGATACCGCTCTGGCGGCATCGCCTGCGGTTAGCGTTTATGTCGACCAGGCGCCTCTCAGCTTCTCCGCGCTGCCCGGCATCGGGGTCGGTTTGGACATGGAGCGTGTTGAGGTACTGAAAGGTCCGCAGGGCATTCTGTTCGGCCAGAATTCCACCGGCGGCGCGATCAACTACATCGCCAACAAGCCGACCGACACTCTGACGAGCGGGTTCAGCCTTGGCTATGGACGATTTAGCACGGTTGAAGGCGAAGCTTTCATCAGTGGACCTGTGACCGACACGCTCAATATACGGCTCGCTGGCCGCAGCACTTATGCGGGATCGTGGCAGAAAAATTACTTCTCTCGTCCAGGTGACGAGTTCGGGAAGCGGCGGGAATTCGCTGGCCGTATCACTCTAGACTGGAAGCCCACCGATAGACTCAGTTTCATGGCCAGCCTGAGTGGTTGGCATGACGGCAGCGAGCCGCAGATCGGGCAGTACATCTTCCTGCGTCCTGCCACGGCGGGGCAGGAGCAATTTTTGAGCCCTCAGCTTTATAATTTCGAAACGGGTACATTGGTGACGCCATATGCGCCGCGCAAGGCGCGCGCCGCCGATTGGTCCGCGGATGCTGAACCTTTCCGTGACGACAGAATGTATAATGCCGCGCTGCGTACCGACTATGACGTGACCGATAATCTGACCCTGACCTCGATCACTTCTTATTCGGACTATAAGCGTAATAGCCGGGCGGCGGATGACGGCACTGCGGTGCAAGACTATGATTATGTCGCCAACGACGGATATATTCGTGACTTCAACCAGGAATTGCGCCTGTCGAACGACGCCGCATCGCGCATGCGGGTCACCGTCGGTGCTAATTATCAGCACAGCAAAGTCTATGAGCTAAGCAAGTATTCCTTTGGAGATAGCATCATGTCGAATTTCTCTCAGATAGACGGGACGAGCACTTCGCTGCCGGTGCGATTTTCCAGAGCATCGGATTTCAGCCGGCAGACGATCGAAAATTATGCGTTCTTTGGAAACGTCGATTTCGATGTGACAGACACCATCACGGTGAAGGGTGGCCTTCGCTATACGAACAGCAAGCGCCATTTCGTCGGCTGTACCTTTGATAATAATTTCGACCCGATACATGGCGACGACGCCCAGCGCAGGCTGTTCGACATTCTCCACACGTTCGCCAGATCCCTGGTGGGCCTGGGAGCATCGACCCCCCTGCAGCCGGGTGACTGCACCACTGCGATCGACCCGCTGACGGATGCCAACGGCAATCCACTTATCGGTGTAGAGAATGGGCAACGGCCGGATGCCTTTGAGAGCATCCTCGGCGATACCAACCTCAATGAGGATAATCTGTCCTGGAAGGTTGGCGTCGACTTCAAGCCGGTGGCTGGTTCGCTATTTTACGCGAACGTGACCAAGGGCTATAAGGCAGGCAGCTTCCCAACGATTACGGCGGCGTTGCGCAGTCAATATCGTCCGGTCGTTCAGGAATCGGTCATTACCTACGAAGCGGGTTTCAAGCAGGAGCTGTTCGACCGCTCGGTGCTGCTCACCGGTGCTGGCTTCTACTATGACTACCGCAACAAGCAGCTGAGGGGCTTCTTCGATCAGCCGCCTTTCGGCACCGTGTTCGCACTCGACAACGTGCCTAAGTCCACCGGCAAGGGCGGTGAGCTGGCCATCGTATGGCGGCCGGTCGATGGCCTCAACCTCAGTGGCGCGGTGACCTATGTCGACGCGAAGATCAAAAAATACTCCGGTCGGAATTCCGACGGGGTATTTACTGACTTTGCCGGCGACCGGGTGCCATTCGCTCCGAAATGGAATGCGAGTGCAAACGCCGACTATACCGTTCCGCTTGGCGCCAGCCTGGCAGTGAATTTGGGTGCCAGCCTGACCTATAACAGCAGCACGCAGGCTGCGATCGGTCATGATGCGGTGACGAAGGCGGTAACCTACATCAAGCCGTTTACCACCGTTGATGCTCGCATTGCACTTCAGGATGCGGACAATGCATGGCAGGTCCAGTTCTGGGTGAAGAATCTGACCAACGAATATTACTGGAACAACGTAGCGTTCCTGTCCGATACGGCGGTTCGGTATGCGGCCATGCCACGCACCTACGGAGTAAAGACCAGCTTCCGTTTCTAAAGCTGATCGGAGGATCTTGGGTTGGTCTGTCGAGATTGGCCTGGGATCTCCCCTCCTCTGCCGGCATGAAGCCGGTGGTGCATTGAATGGATACGGCCGGAGCATCCGATTTTTCGGACGCTCCGGCCGTAATCCTTTAAGTTCAGCATTTTTTGGATCAGAATGGGATCATGGCTGAGGCAGCGGATGACCTGGATGTCGTGATAGATGCCGCGGCGCTATGGCTTGCGGCGGGCCGTCATGTCGCGCTTGCCACAGTGATCGAGACCTGGGGGTCGGCGCCTCGGCGGGCGGGATCCCATCTGGTGATCCGCGACGACGGAATTTTCGAAGGCTCCGTCAGCGGCGGTTGTGTCGAAGGCGACGTCATCGTTCAGGCTCTCGAATTGATTGCGGCAGGGGGCGGCTTTCGTCGCCTGGATTATGGCGTGGCTGACGCGCAGGCCTGGGAGGTGGGACTTGCTTGCGGCGGCCGAATCTCCATCCTGTTACAGACCGTCGATGGGGCACATTTTCCGCCTGCGCTGATCGAGCGTATCGTTGATGCACGGGCGCAGGGTTTGCCGCTGGGTCTGGCGACGGATCTGACAAGCGGTGCGACCCGCGAGAATGCGGCCCCTCTGAAGGAATGGTTCTTCAATCTCTATCCTCCGCGCCGTCGTCTCGCGATCGTGGGGGCGGTTCATATCGCCCAGCTGCTCGTCCCGATGGCGCGCCTTGCGGGCTATGAGACAACCGTTATCGATCCGCGCGGCATGTTCGCGGCGGCTGCCCGATTTGATCAACCTGTAGACGAGAATTGGCCCGACGAAGCGCTTGATCGTTGGCGCCCGGACGGCGGCTCCGCGGTAGTCAGTTTGACGCATGATCCAAAGCTTGATGATCCGGCGCTGGCGCGCGCTCTGAACTCGCCGGCCTTCTATATCGGCGCATTGGGATCACGAAAAACACATGCTGCCCGGCTCGAGCGGCTCGGCGCCGCCGGCTTCACGGATAAGGAGCTCGCCCGCATCCATGGGCCGGCAGGGCTCCCAATCGGTGCGGCGGGACCAGCCGAGATCGCCGTTTCCATCCTGGCCGAGATGACGACAGTCTTGCGGAGCTCGAAGTGAGGTTTGGACGGGTATCGCTGGAAGAGGCCGAGGGTGCGATCCTGGCCCATAGCCTCTCGATTCCGGGACGCCGCTTGCCAAAAGGGCGCGTGCTCGATTGCGATGATCTGGCGGCGGTCCGGCATGCGGGATTGGAAGCGCTCACCGTTGCTCGGCTCGATACGGACGATATTGGTGAAAATGATGTCGCGATGGCGATTGCGCAGAGGCTGGCCGGAGATCATGTCCGCGCCGAACCTCCCGTCCATGGGCGGGCTGATCTGATCGCCGAGACGAACGGCCTTCTCGTTTATGCACCCGACGGCATAGGCAAGCTCAATCGGGCAACGGAGGCGATCACATTCGCCGCCGTCGCGCCGATGACGCCGGTGCGCGCGGGCGACGTGGTAGG
Source organism: Sphingopyxis indica (assembly GCF_032879645.1). Classification (NCBI taxonomy): domain Bacteria; kingdom Pseudomonadati; phylum Pseudomonadota; class Alphaproteobacteria; order Sphingomonadales; family Sphingopyxidaceae; genus Sphingopyxis; species Sphingopyxis indica. Next base: position 4,088,522 of record NZ_CP076394.1, on the reverse strand, counting down.
CACCGTCAAGATAATTCCCTATGCGGTGCCCCGAGCCGAACTTGTCTCAGCGGGGCAAGTCGCGGATGGTTGCAAGGTCCGTATAGCTGCATTCGGGCCCCTCTCGGTCAATCTCGTGCAAACCAGTCTAGGCAGCGTAAGCCTCAAGCTTCTCGCCAAGACCGAAACCGTTATAAGGCAGCGAGTCGAGAGGCTTGGCGGACATTTGAATCATGTGTGGATCTGCGATCATGATGAAGCGGCTCTAACCAATTTGCTCGCGGACTCTTCGGAGGCGGATCTTGTGCTGATCATGGCGGCATCGGCGACGGCCGACCGCGAAGATGTGGTCCCCGCGGCCATTCGACAAGCGGGCGGGCGCGTGGAGCGGGTGGGAATGCCGGTCGATCCCGGCAATCTCCTGTGCCTCGGTTGGTTGCGCAGGCGGGCTGTCATTGGGTTGCCGGGTTGTGCACGTAGCCCCCTGCGTAATGGAGTTGATCTGATATTGGAGCGGCTCTTCGCTGGGTTCGGCGTGGATAGCGATGTGATCGCCGGCATGGGAGTCGGCGGTCTGCTCGGGGATGGAGGCGGACGACTCGATGCGCGCGCCCTCTAGCTGTAGAAAAACAACACTTACTTGGTTGGGATTATTGGATGTTGACCTACGACTATGATCTGTTCGTCATTGGGGCGGGCTCGGGCGGAGTGCGCGCGGCGCGGGTTTCGGCAGCCTATGGCGCGCGGGTGGCGGTCGCCGAGGAGCATCGGGTGGGCGGCACCTGCGTGATCCGGGGCTGCGTGCCCAAGAAGCTGCTCGTCTATGGCTCGCATTTCGCCGAGGATCTGCAGGATGCACGGCGCTTTGGCTGGAAGGTGCCCGATTGCGAATTTGACTGGTCGGCGCTGCGCGACAATGTGCTCGCCGAGGTCTCGCGGCTCGAAGGTCTCTACACCGAGACGCTCGGCAACAATAAGGTCGAGATCATCCGCGAGCGGGCGACCGTCGCCGGGCCGCATGAGGTGCTGCTCGGCTCGGGCCAGACGATCACCGCCGGCAAAATCCTGATCGCAACCGGCGCTTGGCCGATCGTACCCCATTTTCCGGGGGCCGAGCATGGCATCACCTCGAATGAAGTGTTCCATCTCGATACCTTCCCCAAGCGCGTGGTGATCGCAGGGGCGGGCTATATCGCCAATGAATTTGCCGGCATCTTCCACCAGTTTGGTGCGCATGTGACGCTGGTCAACCGCACCGACGTGATCCTGCGCGGCTATGACGAGCAGATCCGCGACCGGCTGCTCCAGATCTCGATGACCAAGGGGATCGAGTTCAAATTCCACGTCGCCTTCGAGAAGGTCGACAAGCAACCGGACGGCTCGCTGCTGGTGCACATGACCGGCCATGAGCCGATCCCGGCCGACATGCTGCTATTCGCCACCGGCCGACGCCCGCATACCGAAAATCTCGGGCTGGAGACGGCCGACGTCGCACTCGACGCCAAGGGCGCGATCAAGGTGGACGACGACAACCGCTCGAGCTGCGCCAGCATCTATGCGGTGGGCGACGTCACCAACCGGGTGCAGCTGACGCCGGTCGCGATCCGCGAGGGCCAGGCCTTTGCCGACACTGTGTTCGGCAATAATCCCCGCCGGGTCGATTATGGCTGCATCCCGTCCGCCGTATTCAGCCATCCGCCGATGGCGGGCGTGGGCATGACCGAGGCCGAGGCGCGCAACAAGCTCGGTGAGGTCAAGGTCTACACCTCCGACTTCCGGGCGATGAAGAATGTGCTCGCCGACCGCCACGAGCGCGCGCTCTACAAGCTGGTCGTCCATCCTGAGACCGACGTGGTGGTCGGCATCCACATGATCGGCCCCGACGCGCCTGAAATCCTGCAGGCCGCCGCGATCGCGGTGAAGGCGAGGCTCACCAAGGCCCAGTTCGACGATACCGTAGCACTGCATCCCTCTATGGCCGAGGAACTGGTGCTGATGCGGTAGGGCTTGGGTTGCCAGCTACCGACGTATGCGCCTGGGCGCTGCGTCGGTCATGCGCTTGGCCTGCCGTTCGCCTGAACGCGACCGGCAGGCCGTTAGCTGGTCATTGCGACCGAATAACAGGGTCGGCAATTCAACTATTGACGATAGCGGCGCATTTCGAGGCGAGCGATCGCGCGGTTGTGAACCTCATCCGGCCCATCCACCAGGCGCATTGTGCGGAGATGTGCATAGGCGCGCGCAAGGCCGAAGTCGTCGGCGACGCCCGCGCCGCCATGCGCCTGGATCGCATCGTCGGCGATCTTCAACGCCATATGCGGCCCCGCCACCTTGATCATCGCGATTTCCGCTTGTGCTGCCTTGGCCCCAAGCTTGTCCATCACGTCGGCGGCCTTGAGGCATAGGAGGCGGGTCATTTCAAGTGACGTCCGTGCTTCGGCGATCCGCTGCTCCCAGATGGAATGCTCTGCTAGGCGTTTCCCAAAGGCAGTGCGCGAAAGGAGCCGCTCCACCATTTTCTTCAAGATTTCCTCGGCCAAGCCAATCGTGCGCATACAGTGATGGATTCGGCCTGGCCCCAATCGCCCCTGAGCAATTTCAAAGCCGCGCCCCTCGCCGAGCAGCATATTCTCGACCGGAACGCGAACATCCTTCAGCTCGACTTCGCCATGACCATGAGGCGCATCGTCATAGCCAAACACAGGAAGCATTCGCAGAACGGCTCTGTTGCAAAGATTGGCGGCAGTCAGAGGTAGGCTGTCGCTCTGCGCCGATCAGGCGGCTGCTGCGAAATGGTGGTTGAGCATGCCCATGGCCTCCGTCAGCGCCGAGGGCCCAATGCCAAAAGCTCTCTCCACAAGGCGCACCTCGCCCCTGATGCCGGGCTGCAGGCACCAGGGGCGAGCCTGTCCTTTGCGCAGGGCTCGCATGACTTCGAATCCCTTGATCGTGGCATAGGCCGTGGGGATCGATTTGAAACCGCGCACCGGCTTGATCAGTATCTTGAGCTTTCCGTGATCGGCCTCGATCACGTTATTGAGATACTTCACCTGCCGGTGGGCCGTCTCCCGGTCCAGCTTTCCTTCGCGCTTCAATTCGGTGATCGCTGCACCATAGCTCGGCGCTTTGTCGGTATTGAGCGTGGCAGGCTTTTCCCAGTGCTTCAGGCCTCGCAGGGCCTTGCCCAGGAACCGCTTCGCTGCCTTGGCGCTGCGGGTCGGCGACAGGTAGAAATCGATCGTGTCGCCCCGCTTGTCGACTGCCCGGTACAGGTAGGTCCACTTGCCCCGCACCTTGACGTAGGTTTCATCCAGGCGCCAGCTCGGATCAAAGCCACGCCGCCAGAACCAGCGCAGCCGCTTCTCCATCTCCGGGGCGTAGCACTGGACCCAGCGATAGATCGTCGTATGGTCGACCGAAATGCCGCGTTCCGCCAGCATTTCCTCAAGGTCGCGATAGCTGATCGGATAGCGACAATACCAGCGCACCGCCCACAGGATCACATCACCCTGGAAATGGCGCCACTTGAAATCCGTCATCGTTCCGTCCGTCCAATCTCCGCCAAGCATGCTCAAGCTTCACGATTTTTGCAACAGAGCCACAAAACCTTCCTCGATCTTTCGGATGCGCCCGGGGCTAAGGAAAGCTACCGCCTGAGAGGCGCCTGCGTGGCCTACGCCGTCATCCATCGATGCTCCGGCAGCAACTCTCCGCTCGACGGCAATGGCTAGAACGATTCCTCGATTGACATGATATTCATCATGCGATATGCATCGCCGACCGGGCAGACCAGAAAATCGCTCAAGGAGAATATCGATGAGCCTCAGCGCAAAGCCATTTGGCGAGAAGAAATTCATTGAGATCAAGGGCCGGCGCATGGCCTATATCGATGAAGGGACCGGCGATCCGATCCTCTTCCAGCACGGCAATCCGACGTCGTCCTATCTGTGGCGCAATATCATGCCGCATTGCGCCGGGCTGGGACGGCTGATCGCCTGTGACCTGATCGGCATGGGCGATTCGGACAAGCTCGATCCGTCGGGGCCCGAGCGTTATGCCTATGCCGAGCATCGTGACTATCTCGACGCGCTGTGGGAGGCGCTCGATCTCGGGGACAGGGTTGTTCTGGTCGTGCATGACTGGGGGTCCGTCCTCGGCTTCGACTGGGCCCGCCGCCACCGCGAGCGTGTACAGGGGATTGCCTATATGGAAGCGGTCACCATGCCGCTCGAATGGGCGGATTTTCCCGAACAGGATCGCGATCTGTTTCAGGCCTTTCGCTCGCAGGCGGGCGAAGAATTGGTGTTGCAGGACAATGTTTTTGTCGAACAATTTCTCCCCGGAATGATCCTGCGCCCCTTAAGCGAAGCGGAGATGGCCGCCTATCGCGAGCCCTTCCTCGCCGCCGGCGAAGCCCGTCGACCGACCCTGTCTTGGCCTCGCCAAATCCCGATCGCAGGCACCCCGGCCGACGTGGTCGCGATCGCCCGGGACTATGCCGGCTGGCTCAGCGAAAGCCCGATTCCGAAACTCTTCATCAACGCCGAGCCGGGACACGTGACCACGGGCCGATTGCGCGACTTCTGCCGCACATGGCCAAACCAGACCGAAATCACGGTCGCAGGCGCCCATTTCATCCAGGAGGACAGTCCGGACGAGATTGGCGCGGCGATTGCGGCGTTTGTCCGGCGATTGCGCCCAGCATAATCCGGAACCGGCTCATTTTCTAAGATCCGAACAAACCACAGACGCGGCGACGCCGATCACCCGCGCAGGACAATAGGAGAGACCGACATGAGCGACGACATTTTTGGCTCTGTTGCAAAGATTGGCGGCAGTCAGAGGTAGGCTGTCGCTCTGCGCCGATCAGGCGGCTGCTGCGAAATGGTGGTTGAGCATGCCCATGGCCTCCGTCAGCGCCGAGGGCCCAATGCCAAAAGCTCTCTCCACAAGGCGCACCTCGCCCCTGATGCCGGGCTGCAGGCACCAGGGGCGAGCCTGTCCTTTGCGCAGGGCTCGCATGACTTCGAATCCCTTGATCGTGGCATAGGCCGTGGGGATCGATTTGAAACCGCGCACCGGCTTGATCAGTATCTTGAGCTTTCCGTGATCGGCCTCGATCACGTTATTGAGATACTTCACCTGCCGGTGGGCCGTCTCCCGGTCCAGCTTTCCTTCGCGCTTCAATTCGGTGATCGCTGCACCATAGCTCGGCGCTTTGTCGGTATTGAGCGTGGCAGGCTTTTCCCAGTGCTTCAGGCCTCGCAGGGCCTTGCCCAGGAACCGCTTCGCTGCCTTGGCGCTGCGGGTCGGCGACAGGTAGAAATCGATCGTGTCGCCCCGCTTGTCGACTGCCCGGTACAGGTAGGTCCACTTGCCCCGCACCTTGACGTAGGTTTCATCCAGGCGCCAGCTCGGATCAAAGCCACGCCGCCAGAACCAGCGCAGCCGCTTCTCCATCTCCGGGGCGTAGCACTGGACCCAGCGATAGATCGTCGTATGGTCGACCGAAATGCCGCGTTCCGCCAGCATTTCCTCAAGGTCGCGATAGCTGATCGGATAGCGACAATACCAGCGCACCGCCCACAGGATCACATCACCCTGGAAATGGCGCCACTTGAAATCCGTCATCGTTCCGTCCGTCCAATCTCCGCCAAGCATGCTCAAGCTTCACGATTTTTGCAACAGAGCCGGTCGATCTGCAACGCGATGCGCTCACGGCCGCTGGTGTCGATCAACGGCACCTCTACTCCGACAAGGCTTCCGGTGCGCGCGACGATCGCGCCGGCCTGAAAGCCTGCCTCGACTACATGAACGCCGGCGACACGCTGGTTGTCTGGAAGCTCGATCGGCTCGGCCGCTCGCTGCCGCACCTGCTGGCGATCGTCACCGACCTCAAGGAACGCGGCATCGCCTTCCGGTCGCTGACCGAACAGATGGATACCACCACGCCGCATGGCGAGTTGCTGTTCTCGCTGTTCGGCGCGCTCGCCCAATACGAGCGAGCGTTGACGCGGGAGCGGATCATGGCGGGCCTGGCCGCCGCAAAGCGGCGGGGCCGACAAGGTGGACGACCGCCGACGATCGCCGCGGAAAAGATGCAGTTGATAGTTGCCGCTCTGTCCAATGGGGCCAGCAAAGCGTCGGTTTCTCGCACGTTCAGCGTGCCGCGATCAACATTGACGGACACGTTGGAGCGGATCGGGTGGTCAGCGCCGGTCAAGGATACGCCTTGAATAACGACAAAAATATAATTATATTCCCGTCATGTTATCCATGCGCTTTTCCTGGCACCCAGCCAAAGCCGAGAGCAATCTGAGAAAGCATGGCATCAGTTTCGAGACGGCCGCCAGCGCCTTCGCAGACCCCTTTGCGCTTAGCGTGCATGATCGGATCGAAGGCGGCGAGCAACGATGGCAGACCTTGGGCCTGGTCGAAGGACATTTACTCCTGCTGGTGGCCCACACCGTCGCTGAGGATGACGACGACGGCGAATATGTGGAGATCATCCATATCATTTCGGCCCGAAAAGCCGATCGAAAGGAAAGACGACGTTATGAAGAAGAAAGACGCTGATACCGTCCGCTTCCAGCTCGATCCGGGCAATCTGCCCCCCTTGACCGAGGCACAGAAGGCCGAGCTGGATGCCCTGCAGGCGATGCCGGATAGCGGTATCGACTATAGTGATGCCCCGACGCTGACAGAGGATTTCTGGAAGACCGCCGAGCGTGGACGGTTCTATAAGCCGATCAAGCAGCAGGTAACGGCGCGGCTCGACGCCGATGTGCTTGCTTGGCTCAAATCCCAGGGCAAGGGCTATCAGGCTCGCATGAACGCAATCCTTCGGCGCGAGATGTTGGCGGCTGCGAAGGAGCGCCGACACGCTTGACGTGCAGGCCGCAGATGGATGCCGCTTTCACGGCCGGGAGTAACCCGGCCCGGCGTAGGCGCGCGAAGCCGCCAGAGTTGCGGCAATCATGTGTTTTTCGCTATGCTCTTTCTTCTAAAATAGCGACCGGTGAAAAATCCGATCCACGCAATTGCTGGAACAAGCCAAGGCCAAAAGGAAGATAAGAGTAGAATCATGTCGCCCCAGCGGCTCCGAGCAATAGCGTTAATGCAGTCGATCCCAATGTTATCGGAGTAGCGACAAATATTCCGAATTTTTGGTTTGCAAATGATACGAGCGAACAGACCAGTAAGATCACGAATATATCTGGCCAAAATTCACCCAACATACGTATCACGTTGTCTTTCTCCACGAACAGCCATCTACATGCGGCGCACTGCAACCCTAAGTCCAAGAAATCCGTCAAGTAACGAAATTTTGTTAAGAGTCTGTCTTGAATCTCATGGGTAACGAGCGATGCGTCGGATGAGGACGATGGCAGCGGCGGCATAGAGGAGCGCGGTTGCGGATTTGATGGTCCGCTCGAAGTCTTTGGCCAGACGGCGATTGCGGTTGATCCATGCGAAGGTGCGTTCGACGATCCATCGTCTGGGATGGACGACGAAGCCGGTCTGATCGGCGAATTTGCGGACGATTTCGATCGTAATGGAGGTGGCGTCCCGGACGCGATCGCTGTTGTAGGCGCTGTCGGCATAGGCGCGCGCGACGAAGGGATGCCGCTGGTGAGACTGCTGGAGCAAGGGCACCGCGCCATCGCGGTCCTGCACATCGGCAGGATGGACCAGTATGATAAGGGCGCGACCATCGGTATCGACCATTGCATGGCGTTTGCGTCCCATGGTCTTCTTGCCTGCGTCGTAACCACGAGGTCCGCCTGCTTCGGTGGTCTTCACGCTCTGGCTGTCGATGACTGCCGCGGATGGTGCTGGTTCTCGCCCTGTCCGGATGCGATCGATCCGAACGAGATGATGATTGAGGCTTTCGAATACCCCATCGTCGCGCAAGGTGCAGAACCACTGGTATACCGTGCGCCATGGCGGAAAACTGTCGGGCAAAAGCCGCCAGGGACATCCTGCCCGTAGCAGATAGAAAATGGCTTCGACGATTTCGCGCATCGGCCAGCATCGCCGTCGTCCGCGCTGGCTGGCTCAGGGTCTGGACGATTTGCTAGCCCGACGACCGGGGCAGGCCGCGACATGGCTATCCTGGCTGCGCAATGCGCCACAATCGCCGGCAGAGCGCAACATCCTGCGCCTGATCGGACGGCTCGCCTATCCGGCACGAAGCAACATACAGCGTGGGTCTGGATGTCAGCCAGCGCAGCACGAGCATCTGTGTTCTCGATCCCGACGGCAAGACCGTGGTGGAAGGGCAGGCGAAGACTAACCCGTTCGAGATCGGCCGCTATTTGCAGAAGCGCCTGGAAGGGCCGCTGAAGCTCGGTATGGATCGCATTCTGGCTCTACCATGGGCTGCGCAGGAGCGGCGTCTGGTTGAGAAGCGTCTTGAGGCGCAGGGGCGGTTAACCTGCACCGTCAGACGTAGCGCTCACTTATCGAGAAGATCGTTTGTGCCTTTGGCGCTCGGCTAAACAGCGCATGGAAAGCGTCACCTGCTGCAGCTATGCCCTGTTCTGCCAATGTCCGCGTCGGCCAATAAAGTTCGCGCACACCGATCACCGAGGGGCCGGGGAGGACGAGCTTTTCGATCGGATGGCACCGGGTATGGCGAAATGCGCCAAGACGCTCGCCAAGTGCGAAATCGTCGTCTCCGGCCCAGGCCGTGCCGCCTTCCTCGAACACCACCTGGGTAAGCTTGGCGAAGTTCGGTCGTCGGTCGATCGACCAGTTATAGGCCGCCTCGTCACCGCGCAGCGCTTCGGCGCGGCTTTTGAGAACCTCTTCGCGTGCGAAAACGGCAAAGAAGTTGTCCATGTCGACGAAATTCGGCTCATCTTTCAGCGCATAGGCCACATAATCAGGATCGGTCACGAAGGCGGCAGCGTCCGCTTCGCTGTCGAACCAGACTTCGGCGATGCCTTCGTAGCGGTTCTGATCGGCATCGAGGAAATCGACGTCGACCTGATGGCTCTGGACATAGCGCTTGATAATCCGGATGCCTTGTCCCAGCGAGCCGTGGGGATAGCGCCAGTGATCGTGAAACGCCTGAGGCGTCATTCCCACTCTCCGTGCGAAGACCGCCATCATTCGTATTGCGCTCATAGTCCGGTTCCCAACGGTTCTGGCAGTTCAGATTGCGGTGTAGCCGCCATCGGCAGCAATGGCGGCGCCGGTGACGAACGAAGAGGCATCCGACAGCAACCAGGCTGCCGTTTCGCCGATCTCCGCCGGTTCGCCATATCGACCGATCGGGTGGGCGGTTTTCAGGAATTCCGCGTGCGAAGGCTCGTTCTCGATCACCGACATCAGCATCGGAGTGCGGATAGCGCCCGGTAGAACTGCGTTCACGCGGATTCCCTGTTGCCCGTAATCGACGGCAGCGATCCGCGTCAGCCCGATAACGGCATGTTTGGCTGCGATGTACTCGCCATGTGCGGGGATCGCGACGGTGCCGCCAACCGACGCCGTGTTCACGATCGAACCGCCGCTCCCCGCTTTCAGCATCGCTGCGATCTGATGTTTCATGCAATGAAAAACGCCGAGCACGTTGATATCCAGGGATCGTTGGAAATCGGCGCTCGTCAGTTGATGAAGCGGCACGTTGACCGGCGGCAGCCCCGCATTGTTGAATGCGCCATCAAGGCGACCGAATTCGGTGATGGCGAGTTCCACGGTCGACCACGCGTTGTCCTCGATACTGACGTCGCAATGGCTGTAGACGGCGTTGCCACCTTCCGCGCGTATCAGTCTGACCGTTTCCTCGGCTGCGGCTTCGACGATATCGGCGACAACCACATTCGCGCCCCGACGGGCAAGAATAAGGGCGGCAGCGCGGCCGATACTGCCGCCTGCGCCCGTCACGATATAGCTGCGTTGCTCCAATCCGGACATTGAGGACCCCATTTTTGACTGACGGGCAAGTGAAGGGCGCTGCCTGTCAGATGCCCAGCGCTTCGCGCACGGTCCTGGCGTTCACCCAGCGATCGACGTGGTGAAGGTTGTGGCGGATCTGTACTTCGCCATCCTGCAACTGCATCGTATCGTATGCGCCGGCCTCGATGCCGCGCTGGGTGCGTTCGGTGTTCGTCACGTCCTCCAGCAGGATTTCCGCGATGCGCGTGATATAGAGTTCCTGTTGCAGCTTTTCCCGCCCGGTCAGTGGCTTGGGTACATGAAACTCGGCTTCCCACCGCGTGCGATTGACGCTGATCGGCCAGAACCTGTGCGACCAGAAACCGCCGGGCGAAAGGTTTATGTGCAGCGTGGGAAAAGCGACGGCGATGTCCAGCGCCCAGTGTTTCGATTGCTTGGGATTGATCGCGGGATGATCGAGATACTCGGTCATCCCCGCCGTTTCCGCGGCACCCAGCACGTTGCCGGTATCGCGGTTCGCATAGGCCATCTTTTCGACCATCGCATCTTCGGGCGGAGCGTAGTCCGGATTGCCGAAAGTGGAAAACTGGCGGTGTGGTCCCCAGAAGCGTGCATCGAGCGGGCGGGAATGCGGATTGACCGCGCTGGCGAAAGTCTTGCCGATCGTCGCCGGGTGGATCGAAGGGATATGGTAGGTTTCCGAAAAGGCATCGGCCAGCACTTTCCAGTTCGCATCGAGATGCGCCTCGAAATAGAGTGACGTATCCGTATTTTCCCAAGAAACCCCGGCAAACCGCGTTCCGAAGTCTCCAAGGAATTCCTGCAGGCTGACTTCGGGCTGCTTCTGGTGGTTGAGGAATATCCAGCCTTCCCACACATCGGTGGCGATCGGCACGAGGCCGCATTTCTTCTTGTCGAGATCGAAGAAGTTCGCCTCGTCTGGCACGCCCATCAGGCTGCCGTCGTTGCGGTAGACCCAGTTGTGGTAATTGCAGGAGAAGCGCGAGGCGCGGCCGCGCTCGGTCAACACGGCTCTGTTGCAAAAATCGTGAAGCTTGAGCATGCTTGGCGGAGATTGGACGGACGGAACGATGACGGATTTCAAGTGGCGCCATTTCCAGGGTGATGTGATCCTGTGGGCGGTGCGCTGGTATTGTCGCTATCCGATCAGCTATCGCGACCTTGAGGAAATGCTGGCGGAACGCGGCATTTCGGTCGACCATACGACGATCTATCGCTGGGTCCAGTGCTACGCCCCGGAGATGGAGAAGCGGCTGCGCTGGTTCTGGCGGCGTGGCTTTGATCCGAGCTGGCGCCTGGATGAAACCTACGTCAAGGTGCGGGGCAAGTGGACCTACCTGTACCGGGCAGTCGACAAGCGGGGCGACACGATCGATTTCTACCTGTCGCCGACCCGCAGCGCCAAGGCAGCGAAGCGGTTCCTGGGCAAGGCCCTGCGAGGCCTGAAGCACTGGGAAAAGCCTGCCACGCTCAATACCGACAAAGCGCCGAGCTATGGTGCAGCGATCACCGAATTGAAGCGCGAAGGAAAGCTGGACCGGGAGACGGCCCACCGGCAGGTGAAGTATCTCAATAACGTGATCGAGGCCGATCACGGAAAGCTCAAGATACTGATCAAGCCGGTGCGCGGTTTCAAATCGATCCCCACGGCCTATGCCACGATCAAGGGATTCGAAGTCATGCGAGCCCTGCGCAAAGGACAGGCTCGCCCCTGGTGCCTGCAGCCCGGCATCAGGGGCGAGGTGCGCCTTGTGGAGAGAGCTTTTGGCATTGGGCCCTCGGCGCTGACGGAGGCCATGGGCATGCTCAACCACCATTTCGCAGCAGCCGCCTGATCGGCGCAGAGCGACAGCCTACCTCTGACTGCCGCCAATCTTTGCAACAGAGCCACCGCGCGCGAAGCTCGCATAGGTGAGGAGGTCGGGGGTCGGCTTCCACGACAGGATCGCGGTGCCGGTCCATTCGTCCTCGCTGCGCTGATCGTCGATCGACACCCCATTGAGCTCGGCGGTCGAATTGCCCTGGCAGCCGAGGCCGATGAGGCCGCCTGCGAGCGCCTTGGCGGTCGCGTTCGACGTCGGACTGGTCAGATCGTCGAGCACGAGGCTCTGGATCGTCGTGCAGACGGTATTGTCGTTGGTGAAGTCGGCGCTGAACTTCTTCTTGTCGTGGGTGTAGCGCAGGCCCAGCGTCAGATCGAGCGTGTCGGTGATGTGGACGATATTATGCGTGAACAGCGCCCAGTTGGTGCCGTTCTGATAATAGCGGTCGTTGATCGTGCCGAGATCGTTGAGCCCGTCGAGCGCGGTGAAGGCGGCGACGATGTCGGGACCCGATGCGCCGCTCGCGCCCGCAATCGTCGCCTGTCCGACGCCTGGAATGACGCAGAGCGGGCTGTTCGGCGAATAGAGGCCCGCAAGGCCGCCGCCGGAAATGATGCGGCAGTTGGCGAAGCGGCCGTAATCGTTGCCGAAGCGCAGATTGTCGCGGACCGTCAGCTTTTCGTTGGCATAGAAGCCGCCGACGAGCCAGTCGAGCGTGCCGTCGAACGCCTCGCCCTGCAGGCGCAGCTCCTGCGTGAACGTATGGAATTGGCGATAGGCGTCGTCGCTCGGCGCGCGATAGAGGATGTCGACCGCGCCATAATCGGTGTCCGACGCCTGGCTCGAGCGATATTCGCGGTACGCGGTGATCGAGGTCAGCGTCGCGCCGCCGAAATCATAGTCGATCTGGCCCGAAAAACCGTAATCCTTGGTCTCGCCGGCGTAGCTGCGTCCCGGGCTGACCGAGATGTTGCGGCTGTATCCCTGGTTGAAGGCGCTGAGCGGCTGGCCGAGGTCGGCGAGCACCTGGATGATATTGTTCGTCGTCGGGGTCGCCGGAACACCCGGATTGTTCAGATTGCCGATATAGGGGTTGACGCTGTTGTCGACATAGGTCGCGGCGCAGCATTTCTCGTCGCGGAAGGTATAGTCGGCGATCAAGCGCACCGACAGCGCGTCGGTCGGTTCGAAGAGCAGCTGTCCGCGCAGGAAATAGCGATCGCGGTCGTTGACGTCGGTATTGTTCGTGGTGTCGCGATAGAAGCCGTCGCGCTTGACCCAGATGCCGTCGAGGCGCGCGGCGAGCGTGTCGGTGATCGGGCCGGTGACGCTGCCGCCGAGCCGCCAATAATCGTAGTTGCCGTAGGTGATTTCACCGGTGCCGCCGAACTGGAATTCGGGCTTTTTCGAATAGATGCTGATCAGGCCCGCCGACGAGTTGCGGCCGCCGAGCGTGCCCTGCGGGCCGCGCTGCACCTCGACCCGGTCGATTTCGCCGAGCTCGTTGAGGCCGATGCCCGAGCGCGAGCGATAGACGCCGTCGATGAAGACGGGGACCGAACTTTCGAGGCCGGGGTTGTCGCCGACGGTGCCGATGCCGCGGATACGCGCCGAGCCATTGGCTTCGGAGCCGGTCGACGAGACGAGCAGCGACGGGGCGACCTGGTTGAGCTGGCGGATGTCGTTCGCGCCGCTGTTCTGCATCACCTCGGCGCCGACCGCCGAAATCGCGACCGGAACGTCGGACAGCGCCTGCGCGCGGCCCTGCGCGGTGACGATGATGACATTGCTGTCGTCGGCGGCGCTTTCCTGCGGTGCCGCATCCTGGGTGTCGGCCTCGCTGTCCTGCGCGAAGGCGGGCACCGCGCCGACCGCCACGGCGAGCGAGACGCCGAGCGCGCTCGTGCGCAAAAGCCGGGCACAAAGAAGGGAAGATTTCATTTCGGGCACTCCTCTCAAAATTTCATTTTTTCGTTGCCCGGCGAACATATCGAATTGATCCGCAGGTTTCAGCACGCAGAGCCTTGCCCGGCCATTGTTTTGGCCGGAGTGATGCATTTCGGTCACAGTGGGAAAGTCCCGGATTCCCGGATGCTTTTGCGCTTATCGTGCGGCCGTCGCCGCGCTTGCCGTAGCGTCATCCGCCGCGCCGCCGCCGCAGGGAAAGGTAAGAAGGCGGCCGTTGGCGACGAGCATTGCCCGATATTCTCGGGGAAAATTTTCCGCGATCGCCGCTGCATCGACGTCGAGACCGCCGGTAAGGCTGCCGAATGCGGGAAGAATCAGGCGCTGCGCGTCGCCCGCGAAACAGGGCCGCGCGACACTGCGGCCACGCACCGTGCGGCGCAGCTTGGGATGGAAATGACCCGATATTTCGGGACGCCGCTCGGTGCGTTCGCTCTGGTGGCGCAGCACGACGCCGTCAACGATCAGCTCGTCGGCGACCTCCCCGCCCCACGCGCCGCCCGACAGGCCGTCGTGGTTGCCCGCGATCCACAAGATGCGCGCCGCCGCTGCCAGCTTGTCCAGTCGCGCGGCAACCGCCGCCGCGATGCGCGTCGCGGCGTCGCGATCGTGGAAGCTGTCGCCAAGACACCAGATCGCGCGCGCGCCGGTCCCGGTCGCGAGCCGCGCGAGCCGGTCGAGCGTATCGTGGCTGTCATAGGGCGGCAGCGGCTGGCCGTGCGCCGCATACCAGCTCGCCTTTTCGAGATGCAGATCGGCGACGATCAGCGCGCCGTGGCGCGGCCAGAACAACGCGCGGTCGGCGAGCGGGACGAAGGAATGACCGGCAAATTCGAGGGCGGGGGCGGCGGACATGCTGCCGCTATGGCGGCGGCGAGGCGCATCGGCAAGGGGGCTACAGGCTCTGCCGCCAGCCCGCGCTGGCAAAGCGTTGCGGCGTGTCGCGCCGCGCGCCGTCGGGCATGTCGAGCACGACGCGCCGGTTTGGGAAGTCGATCTCTATCCGGTCGAAAAGCGACAGGCTGTCCATGCCGAGCAGCAGCGCCGGGCGTTCGTCGAGGCCGAGCGCGGTGAAGGCGGCAGCGTCGGCGAAGGACACCGGCAGGTCGTTGATATCGACCCCCTCGATCGTGATGCGCTTGATCGAGGTGCGCGTTGCCGGAACATCCTCGCCGGTGATCGCGCCGAGCATCGTCGGCTGGAACGGCACGCTATTCTGTCGCCGCGCGGCGATCAATTTCATCAAAGCCATATTGCCGACGCTCGACTGCGCGCCGGTGTCGACCACGATATCGACGCGGCGTCCGTCGATCCGCGCATCGGACAGGATCAGGCGGCCGGCGCTGTTGCGCGCCGACACCACGATCGCGTCATGGTCGCGGATCAGCGGACGGGCGCGACGCTTGGTCTGCAATATGTCCATCTTCTCGCGGCGAAAGTCGATCAGCAGCCGACGGTCCTCGAGCATGTCGACGCCGATCAGCCCCGCGGCCCCGATATGCCGTCCGGCAAAGGCCGGCGCGTCGAAAGGCGTCAGGCGAAGGCCGGTCATCTGCAGCGACGCAACGCGGTAGCTGGTAGCGCTCGTGGCGTTCTTGCTGATCGTCGAGAGGCGCAGCCGCGCGCCCAGGCTGAGCCCCAGCCGGTCGGCGAGTTCGCGCGCGATCACCGTCCGCTCGGCACCGGTATCGACGAGGAAGGAAAAGGGTCCCTGCCCTTCGACCATCACCTGCACCGACATGCGCCGCGTCGCATCGAGGTCGAAGGGCTGGACGAAGGGCGCTACCTCCTCGATCGGCAGGGTCGGATCGACCACCGAAGTCGGGCCGGCTTGTCCGTGCGCTTCGCGCGTTTCGGGGGCGGGCGGCGGGGCGGGCGTTCCCGGCGTCGCGCCGACGAGCAGCGGCGCGGCGAGCAGCGCCCAAAAAGGTGACCGGACGGCAATCGACGTCATATCGGCATCCCCTCCTGTATTCGACGCGAGTTTACGCCTTCGCGGGCGATCGGGCAAGCGGCCCTCGAACCTCGCCCATCGCGGTTCGCGCGAGGTCGTCGGCGAGTTCGCCGAGCAGGGCGTCGTCGATATCGGCCGCCGCCACATTCTCGCGCCCGATCAGCACGAGCACGGGGACCGCGAGCGGGCTGATCCGGTCGAGCGACCGATGCACCATCGTCCCCGCCGCGCGGTCGAGCAGGTCGCCGAGCCGCGCGACATCGGTGAGCCGCTCGCGCGCGTCGGCCCACGCGGCTTCGAGGAGCAGATGGTCGGGTTCATATTTTCGCAGCACGTCGAAAATCAGGTCGGTCGAAAAGGTCACCTGCTTGCCCGATTTGCGCTTGCCGGGGTGCTGGCGTTCGATCAGCCCGCCGATCACCGCGACTTCGCGAAACGCGCGCTTCAGAAGATGCGAGCCTTCGACCCACTCGACGAATTCCTCCTCGAGGATCGCGGCATCGAACAGCGCTTCGGGTTTCGTCACAGGGCGCAGCGACCAGAGCGCGAGCGCATAGTCGGACGCGACGAAGCCCAGCGGTTGCAGCCCCGCGCGCTCCATCCGTTTCGAGATCAGCATGCCGAGCGACTGGTGCGCGTTCCAGCCTTCGAACGGATAGCAGAGCAGATAATGATGGCCTTCGTGCGGGAAGGTCTCGACGAGCAGCTCCTCTGCGCGCGGCAGCACCGAACGCAGCGCCTGCATCTCGAGCCAGAAACGCACATCCTCCGGGAAACGCGCCCAGCTTTCGGGCTCGGCGAGGAAGTGGCGCACCCGGTCGGCGAGCCGCGTCGTCAGCGCCATGCGCGCGCCCATATAGCTCGGGATGCGCGCGGGGCGGGTGGTCGCGCGGACGATCAGGTCGGTGTCGCGAGTCGCCTCGACCTCGAGGCTGAGGCCCGCAAAGGCAAAGGTGTCGCCGGGGGTCAGCGTGCTCGCGAAATATTCCTCGACCTTGCCGAGCCGGCGGCCGTTGCGGAAACGGACGTCGGCCATCGGCGCCTCGACGATGATCCCCGCGTTGAGCCGGTGCTGCGCCGCGAGCCGCGGGTGCGATATGCGCCAGCCGCCCCGCCCGTCGGGGGCGAGGCGGCGGAAGCGGTCATAGCTTTTGAGCGCATAGCCGCCGTCGCGCACGAAGCCGAGCAGCCGCGCGAAAATCGCGGCGTCGATCCAGCGATAGGGCGCGGCGGTCCGGATTTCGGCAAGCAGCTCGGCTTCACGGAACGGCGCCGCGCAGGCGAGCGCCATCACATGCTGCGCGAGCACGTCGAGCGCGCCGGGGCGGAAGCGGTCGGCGTCGCGCTCGCCCGCCTCGACGGCATCGAGCGCGGCGCGCGCTTCCAGATATTCGAAGCGGTTGCCGGGCACGATCAGCGCCTTGCTCGGCTCGTCGAGCCGGTGGTTGGCGCGTCCGATGCGCTGGAGCAGGCGCGACGATCCCTTGGGCGCGCCCATCTGGATCACACAGTCGACGTCGCCCCAGTCGAGCCCGAGATCGAGGCTGGAGGTCGCGACGAGCGCGCGCAGCCGCCCCTCGGCCATCGCCGCCTCGGCGCGCTGGCGCGCTTCGCGGTCGAGGCTGCCGTGGTGGATCGCGATGGGTAGGCCGAGGTCGTTGACCTTCCACAGCTCCTGAAAGATCAGCTCGGCGAGCCCGCGCGTGTTGCAGAAGATGATCGTCGTGCGGTTCTTCGCGATCTCGGCCATCACCTGATGCACGGCATAGCGCCCCGAATGGCCGGCCCAGGGCACGGAACCTTCGGGGAGCAGGATCGCGATGTCGGGCTCGGCGCCCGGCTCGCCCTCGACGAGCGCGACCCGGTCCGCGTCGCCGCCCGGCGCAAGCCAGCGGCGATAGGCGTCCGGGTCGGCGATCGTCGCCGACAGGCCGACGCGGCGCAGATCGGGCGCAATTCGCTGCAGGCGGGCCAATGCGAGGTTCAGCAGGTCGCCGCGCTTGCCCGTGGCGAAGGCGTGAATCTCGTCGATCACGACGGTTTTCAGACCAGCGAACATCGCGAAGCTGTCGGGATAGGAGAGCAGCAGCGAAAGCGATTCGGGCGTCGTCAGCAGGATGTTCGGCGGGCGGCTGCGCTGGCGCGCCTTCCTGTCCGAACTCGTGTCGCCGCTGCGGCTCTCGACGCTGATCGGCAGCGCCATTTCGGCGATCGGCGCGCCGAGGTTGCGCTCGACGTCGGCGGCGAGCGCCTTGAGCGGCGAAACATAGAGCGTGTGCAGCCGGTCCGAAGGATGCGCGGCGAGGTCGACGAGGCTCGGCAGGAAACCCGCGAGCGTCTTGCCCGCCCCGGTCGCGGCGACGAGCAGGGCATGGTCGCCGCGACCGGCCGCCTCGAGCATTTCGGCCTGATGCCGCCGCAGCCGCCACCCGCGCGCGGCGAACCAGTCGGCAAAGAGGGCGGGAAGCGGCATAAGTCCGGTGTGGCGCGGTGCGGCGCCGGGAGCAAGGCCTCCCGGCCCTTCCGGGTCTCGCCGCGGGACCGCCGGGTGCGCGCCGCGGACGGCCCGAGCGGCGCAATAAAAAGGGCGCCCGAAGACGCCCTTTCCTGTGCCTGTCCGCCTGGCTCAGTCGCTCGACGGTTCGAGGTTCACGGCGGCGAATTTGCCGCGATCGTCGACTTCAATGTCAAAGGCGACGCGGTCGCCCTCTTCGAGGCCCGCCATGCCGGCGCGCTGCACCGCGCTGATATGGACGAAGGCGTCGGCCTGGCCGTCGTCGCGGGCGATGAAGCCGAAACCCTTGGTCGTGTTGAAGAATTTGACCGTGCCCGAGGTGCGCTCGCCGGTCAGCTGGCGCCGGCCGCGCGCGCCGCCCGGACGCTCGCCGCCGCGGTCGTCGCGGCGCGGGGCGAATTCCTCGACGGGCATCGGCTCGCCCTCGATCTTGAGGTCGATCGCCGAAACCTTGCCGTTGCGCTCGACGAGCGTGAAGCCGAGCGGCTGGCCCGAAGCGAGGCCCTGAAGGCCCGCCTGCTCGACCGCGCTGATATGCACGAACACATCCTCGCCGCCGTCGTCGCGGGCGATGAAGCCGAAACCCTTCGACGGGTTGAAGAATTTCACCGTGCCCTGGCCCTCGCCGACGACCTGCGCCGGCATGCCGCCGCCGCGCCCGCCGCCGAAGCCGCCACCGCCACGATTGCCGCCGCCGAAGCCGCCGCCCCGGTCGCCACCGCCAAAGCCGCCGCGGTCCCCGAAACCGCCGCGATCGCCGAAGCCGCCGCCGCGCGGGGCCGCACCGAAGCTGTCACCGCCATAGGGGGCGGGTTCGAAGCTGTCGAAATTGCCGAAATCATCGCGCTTGCCGCGCCCGCGATGGCCACGGCGGTCCTTGTTGAAACTCATGGAATAATAGTCGCTTTCGGTTCGTCCGCACCCTATTGAACCGGCTCCGTGCGCCGGACGGGGACGCAGTTCACCATGGGCACAGACTCGCCCCGTGCCGCTAACGGCGTAATATATAACCTATTCGTGGCGCTTCTGCGAACAGAAAATTCAAAGGCTCCGTGCGGGATTTTACACGTCTGGCCGCAGCGCTCGCGTGGCGGCGGACGTGATGAAAACCAGTCATTGAGCGATGCCGATTTCCGGCCCGATACCAAGCCGCAGGGATCGCGATAGGTTGCGATCTCTGCAGCTTGGTATAAGGCGAGGCCATGACTGTCTATTTCCACGAAGAGGATCTGCCCGAAGGCGCGCTGGGGCCGGGCGCCGTCGCGGTCGACACCGAGACGATGGGCCTCAACCCGCTGCGCGACCGGCTGTGCCTCGTCCAGATCAGCGACGGTACGGGCGACGAGCATCTCGTGCGCTTCGCGCCGGGCAGCGCCTATGACGCGCCGGTGCTGAAGGCGATATTGGCCGATCCCGCGCGGCTGAAGCTGTTCCACTTCGCGCGCTTCGACATTGCGGCGCTGCAGCAGGCGCTCGGCGTCGTCACCGCGCCCGTCTATTGCACCAAGATCGCCTCGAGGCTCGTGCGCACCTACACCGACCGTCACGGGCTCAAGGAGCTGGTGCGCGAGCTGTTGGGGCAGGATATTTCGAAGCAACAGCAGTCGAGCGACTGGGGCGCCGCCGAACTCAGCGAGGCGCAGCGCGACTATGCCGCGAGCGACGTGCGCTATCTGCACGCGATGAAGGAGGTGCTCGACGCCCGCCTCGCGCGCGAAGGGCGCACCGCGCTCGCGCAGGCCTGCTTCGACTTCCTGCCGACGCGCGCCGCGCTCGACCTCGCGGGCTGGCCCGAAGTCGATATTTTCGCGCACAGCTGACGGGGAGCGATTCGCCGGTGTCCGAACGCGCCGAACTCGATCGCACGATGCGCCGCCTGTGGGCGGCGAAGGGGTCGAGCCACGACCGCGTGGTGCGCATCCTGCGCGTCGGCCTGCCGCTGGTCATCGGCGTCATCGCTGCCGTGCTCGTCTTTTCGCCCTTCACCCAGCGCTCCGAGGTCAGTTTCCTGCTCGCCAAGGACAAGGTCGAGGTTGCGAAGGAACGGATGCGCGTGACACGCGCCGAATATCGCGGACAGGATACGAAAGGCCGGCCCTTCGCGCTGATCGCGGGAAGCGCGGTCCAGAAATCGAGCGCCGAGCCGGTCGTCCGGATGACCGACCTGTCGGGAGCGATCCGGCTCGAGGACGGTCCCGCGACGATCGCCGCCGAGCATGCGCAATATAATATGGACACCGAAAAGGTTTCGGTACCGGGCACGGTGCTGGTCAAGAGCGCCGACGGCTATCGCATCAATGCCGAAAATGTCGCGCTCGACCTTCGGACGCGCAGCCTGACCGGCGACAGCGGGGTCGAAGGAACGTTGAACATCGGGCGCTTTTCGGCCAACCGGCTTTATGCCGATCTCGACGGGCGGACCGTGCGCCTGTCGGGCAATGCGCGGCTGAGGATCAACCAGGGAGTGATCAAATGACGAGCGAGCCCCGGCGCCTCTTCGGGTGGAAAAGCCTCGCGCTCGGCGGCGCGAGCTTTGCGTTCGCCAGCCTGGCGATCCTCGCGACCGGCGGCGGCGCCCCCGCGCAGGCGCAGGCGCTCGCCAACCACGACAGCAGCGCGCCGGTCGATTTTTCGGCGAACGTCATCGAGGTGCAGGACCGATCCGACCGCGTCGTGATTTCGGGCAACGTCCGCGTGACGCAGGCGGGCATGACCCTGACGGCGCAGCGCATGACCGTCGCCTATACGCGCGCCGGCGGCACCGACGTGAACCGGCTCGACGCGTCGGGTGGAGTCACGGTGACCAAGGGCGACGAGGTGGCGAAGGGCAATGTCGCGATCTACGACCTCGATCGGCGGCTGATCACGATGGTCGGCAATGTCGAGCTGCGCCAGGGCGCGAATCGCCTGTCGGGCGGGCGGATGGTGATCGACCTCGATTCGGGACGCGCGACGGTCGACGGCCGCGGCGCGGCGCGCGGGCCCGACGGCCGCCCGGTCGAGGGGCAGAACGGGCGCGTCACCGGCACCTTCACCGTGCCAAAGCGAACGACGCAGTAACCCTCTTCCTTTACCCGCGGACAGCTATGTCCGTTCACATATGACGGCAGGGACCAGTCATTCGCGGCGCCGGGGGGAGCCGCGCGAGCAAGGTTGCCCGTCCATGCGCTTTTCCCCCCGCATCCCGCCGCGCCGTCCGAGCTTCGGGCGGCGACAGGATCCCTCCGCCGAAGAAACCGCCGCGCCGCGTCCCGACCCCGACGACCGGCGCCTGATCGACCGGCTGATCAGCTTTGCGGCGAAGCGCGAGCGGCCGTAAGCCGACGGGGCTCCAGAGAAATCTCACGCGAAGGCAGGAAGGCGCGAAGACATATCTCACACAAAGGCACAAAGAGGTCGCGTGTGCCGTGCGGCGACGGATTCGCCGTAGGCGGTCGAGAGAGGCGCTTCGCGCCAGTCCATTCAGAACGCCTGGAAATAGACGCCCTCTTTGTGCCTTCGTGTCTTTGTGCGAGATTCTCTTTTCCTCTTTCGCGCCCTTGCGTGAGATTTTCACCGATGACGCCGCGGCTTGGCGTTTCGCCGCCGCGCCCCTACATGGGGCGCTCATGCCGCCCGATACGACCACTGCCGCCGACGCGGCGCGCGAACCGCCTGTTCTCGACACGCTGAAGCGCTTCCTGCCCTATCTGTGGCCCGCGGGGCATCGCGGGCACAAGGTCCGCATCCTGCTCGCCGCGTTGATCGTGCTGGCGTCGAAGGGCGTGCAGCTGTCGATGGGCTTTCTCTATGGCGCCGCGATCGACCGCATGGCGCCGGGGATGCAGGCGGGGGTGGCGCCCGCGATCGGGCTTGTCCTCGCCTATGCCGGCGCGCGTTTCGCCGGGGTGCTGTTCGACAATCTGCGCAACGTGGTGTTCGAACGCGTCGGGCAGGATGCGACGCGCGAGCTGGCGATCGCGACCTTCACCCACCTCCACGCGCTGTCGCTGCGCTTCCACCTCGCGCGGCGCACGGGCGAAGTGACCAAGGTGATCGAGCGGGGAACGAAGAGCATCGACACGATGCTCTATTTCCTGTTGTTCAACATCGCGCCGACGGTGATCGAACTCGTCGCGGTGCTCGTCATCTTCTGGACCAGGTTCAGCCTTGGCCTCGCGGGGGCGACCGCGGCGATGGTCGTCGTCTATATCGTCTTTACGCGGCGGGTCACCGACTGGCGCAACGCGCTGCGCACGCGGATGAACGACCTCGACACGCTGACCGTCGGGCGCAGCGTCGACAGCCTGCTCAATTACGAAACGGTCAAATATTTCGGCGCCGAAGAGCGCGAGGCGGCGCGCTATCGCGACGTCGCCGACCAATATGCGCGCGCCGCGGTGAAGAGCGAGAACAGCCTCGCCTGGCTCAACATCGGGCAGAGCCTGGTCACCAATGCCACGCTCGGCGGCGCGATGGCCTATACGGTGTGGGGCTGGTCGCGCGGCATCTACGCGGTCGGCGACGTGGTGCTGGTCAACACGCTGCTCGCGCAGCTGTTCCGCCCGCTCGACATGCTCGGCATGGTCTATCGCGTGATCCGCCAGGGGCTGATCGACATGGAGGCGATGTTCCGCCTGATCGACACCCCGCCCGAGATCAGCGACGCGCCGGGGGCGCCCGCGCTGCGGGTGAACGGCGCGGCGGTGGCGTTCGAGAATGTCGTCTTCGGCTACGAACCCGACCGCACGATCCTGAACGGGGTCAGCTTCGCGGCCCAGGCGGGCGAGACGCTGGCGATCGTCGGGCCGTCGGGCGCGGGCAAGTCGACGATCGCGCGGCTGCTCTTCCGCTTCTATGACCCGCAGGGCGGACGCATCGCGATCGACGGGCAGGACATAAGCGCGGTGACGCAAAAGAGCCTGCGCGCCGCGATCGGCATCGTCCCGCAGGACACGGTGCTGTTCAACGATTCGATCGGCTACAACATCGCCTATGGCCGCGAGGGCGCGAGCGCGGACGAGATTGCGGCGGCGGCAGAGGGTGCGGCGATCGACGGCTTTATCGCGATGCTGCCGCAGGGCTATGAGACCGAGGTCGGCGAGCGCGGGCTCAAGCTGTCAGGGGGCGAGAAACAGCGCGTCGCGATCGCGCGCACCCTGCTCAAGAACCCGCCGCTGCTGATCCTCGACGAAGCGACGAGCGCGCTCGACAGCCGCACCGAAGCGGCGATCCAGGCGACGCTCGACCGCATCGCCGAACGCCGCACGACGCTGGTGATCGCGCATCGCCTGTCGACCGTGGTCAATGCCGACCGCATCATCGTGCTGGAAAAAGGCCGCGTCGCCGAGACGGGAACGCACGACCAGCTGCTTTCGATGCGCGGCCTTTATGCCGACATGTGGGCCCGGCAACAGGCCGAGAAGGAAGAGGGCACGGTCTAGAGCGCCGTCGGACGGGGACGGTGGCCGGCTATGGGCGAAGGCCCTCCGCTTGCGGCAGAGCAAAGCCCATCCCCCATCGTCACCCCGGACTTGATCCGGGGTCCATTGAGCGCGACGCCGGTGGACTGGGTCCCGGATCAAGTCCGGGATGACGAAGAAAGCAAAGGTCCGCCCACCACCCCAAAGGCCACCAAAAATCAGCCCGCGCCGCCGCGGAGCGGCCAGCGGCCGTGTTCGACATGGGTGGTCCGGCCCACAATGCTTTCGGTGAGGATGATCTCGCCCACCGTCCAGCCGATCGGCGGGATTTTCTGCGAGCCCAGCCGGTCGCCGCGATAGTTGATCGTGACATGCGGTTCGGGGGTGGTGCCGTCCATGATCGGCGCCTTCGCGGCGAGCAGATGGTTCACCAGCGCCTTCTGGAACGCCCGCGCCTCGGCCAGGGCCCCACGCGTCCGCAGCGTCACCGCCTTGCGGTTCTCGATCCGGTCGAAACGCAGCGGAAAGGGCGCCGCGGCGAAGCCGTCCAGCGCGGCGATGGTCGCGGGCAGCCACTCGGGCGGCACATAATGGAGGTCGTAGAGCGAGATGAGCGTGACATGGAGCAGCTCGGGGCCGCGCCCGGGGTCGTTGCGCGGCAGCGCGACGATCGCCGCCTGCACCTCCGGCGGCGGCTTGGCCATGACGTAGAGGGGATTCCGGGCGCGCATGGGCGGGGGTGTAACATGGCGTGGGGGTAACTAGGTTCGCTCAATTATGAGCTTACCACACCTCTTGCGTTTCAACATGATAGATGAAATGCAATGCACGAAATGGGGAGGCGATCGTGCAGATAATCGATCAGATAGAGATCAACTACTTTCGTTCAGTGTATTCGGTTTCTTTGAAAAAATGCAAAGATATTAATGTCATAACCGGGACAAATGACTCCGGAAAATCCAACATCCTCAAAGCTCTAAACTTGTTCTTTAACGGAGTTACTGAGCCACATACCGATTTTGATTTCATAAAAGATTTGAACCGAGATCGAGAAGAGGAGGCTCGTGCAGCTAAAGGGCGCATGACAATTTGGATGCGAGTTTATTTCAAAAACTTTTTGAACTGGCAATCCCTTCCGGATAGATTCTCGATTAAAAGGTCTTGGAATAGGTATGATTTAGTTCCGACAGATTCGTATGATGACGATATACCAAATACGACAATAGGAAGATTTTTAAATAAGCTCCAGTTTCACTATATTCCTGCGATCAGGAGTAGAGATATATTTTCCGATCTTCTTGCGGACATGCATGATACGTTGTTACAAGATGAATCTCTCGGGTTGAAAAATTCATCCGAAGCGTTGGTAAATGACCTGCATAATTTGACGGAAGAAATGAGTGTAGAAATTCTCGATATATTGAAGATAGAATCCACGATAAATATACCGGAAAATCTGAAAGACCTATTCAGGGCTCTGGACTTTACTAATAAGTTTGGAGACCATGACATTCCGCTGGTGCTCAGGGGGGATGGGATTCAGAGTCGGCATATGCCTTTCATTTTGGACTACATTTCTTCCAAGTCCAAGAAGTATCATATCTGGGGATACGAAGAGCCAGAGAATTCCTTAGAGCTAACAAAATCGTTTGAGATGGCAGATGATTTTCGTCGAAAATTCTCAGTCGATAATCAGATCTTTCTGACGACTCATTCGCCCGCATTCTATGACATATCTGGAGAAAACGCTGCGCGTTGGTATATCGAGAATCGCGAAGACGATGACAGGACGGCATCCTGTGTTGAGTCAATAAGTTCGACATCTGATATCGATGGAACAATGGGTTTGCTGGCGCTTATCACGCCGCGAATGCGGCAGGTTTATGATGAGCTTTCGGGCTTAAAAGAGTCAATTCACGACATGCAGGGGCGATTAGACGATGTGGAGTGCCCAGTCGCCTATGTAGAAGGGCCAACGGATGTTACGATTTTGGAACGCGCTAAAGCGGCGTTAGGCTTTGGCGATATGAATATTCGCTTTGAGCCGTCGCACGGAGTTTCTAATTTGTTGGCCTTCTTAAAAGTTAACGAGAGGATAAAATCGGATGAGCGGCCACTAATAGGGATATTTGACGCGGATGCGGCTGGTCGAAAGGAGCTTCAGAAATTCTCCAGCAGCCACTTTCTACCGGAAACGAACTTTCGTGTTGTGAGCAAGCCCAAGAGAATTTTTGCTGGGGACTTTAAAACCCCCGGCCATCTTGAGGAGGCAGAAGCCGCTTTTCGAGCCATCGGAATGGCCCTTCCTTTACCGATAGAATTTATGTTTCCGAGAGCGGTGCTGGATGCCGCGAGAGCCGAAGAAGTGCTGGTCTTAGAGCCGCGCATGGCACGCATTGCGAATGAAGAGCTTCCGTTGGAAGTCAATGTAGACGATGCGATTCATGGGCGCATAGCTGAAGACTTTCGCTATCTCGCTAAACAGATTCAAAAGGATTCCAAGGTTCCCTTCGCAGATTGGGTGGTTCAGCGCGAAGACGAAGTTTTCGAGGTATTTCGTTCCCTATTTGAAGACTTGGCGGTAGCGATCTCGGCATTCGAATAGGTGCTCACAGAGTCGACTAGGGTGCCTCGTTCGGCGCCTTGACGCTCATAATTTTGAGAATGCTTCGATAGCCAATGATCGAGAACGTTCTTGTTGGGCTTTAACAAACTCATGCGGGTCGATTCCGACATCGATCCCGTAGGATCGCGCTTCGTTACAGATATTCTGGATCGCCTCTGGGGAGTGTGATCGGGTACTAGCTTTGACAACTAGCGCCGTTAGAATTGGCAGTTCGTTGTCAATGCAAAACGCGATGACTCGGCCTAGGGCCTTTGCCATTTCCGCACGTGGCGCGTTGCCAGTCCAAACCACATTTGGCCGAAACCTTTGCCAAACCTCCTTATAAGAAACGAGGCCGTCCTTCGACGTCTGCGCTATTTCGACGATGGCCTTGGCGGTTTCGGCTGGCGGAAATGGAGAAACGATCCGGCGCTGTCTTTCAAGGCGCAATTCGGACAGTGTGAACTTCCCGCCCTCGACCTTTCCGCTCTTTTCGTAGTTGGCAATAAAGTTGCTGATCTGTTGGTCAGTGAGATCCTTCAATTCCATCAATCATGCTCCCTACCACCCGCACCCATATACAGCTCGCGCCCGGTTTCCTCATAAACCTCGCTCATTTTCGCCATGCCCTTTTCGGCTTCTTCGGCGGCGATGAAGGTGGCGCTGTCCTGATTTTGCAGTTTTGCGAACTCGCGGACTTCCTGGCTGATCTTCATCGAGCAGAATTTGGGGCCGCACATGCTGCAGAAATGCGCCGACTTGGCGCCCTCGGCGGGGAGTGTCTGGTCGTGATATTGCTCGGCGGTGTCGGGGTCGAGGCTCAGGTTGAACTGGTCGCGCCAGCGGAATTCGAAGCGCGCTTTCGATAGCGCATCGTCGCGGACCTTGGCGGCGGGGTGGCCCTTGGCGAGGTCGGCGGCGTGGGCGGCGAGCTTGTAGGTGACGACGCCGACCTTCACATCGTCGCGGTCGGGGAGGCCGAGATGCTCCTTGGGCGTGACGTAGCAAAGCATCGCGGTGCCGTACCAGCCGATCATCGCGGCGCCGATGCCGCTGGTGATATGGTCGTAACCCGGCGCGATGTCGGTGGTGAGCGGCCCGAGCGTGTAGAAGGGCGCCTCGCCGCACGCTTCCAATTGCTTGTCCATATTCTCCTTGATCTTGTGCATCGGGACGTGGCCCGGCCCCTCGATCATCACCTGCACATCCTGCGCCCAGGCGCGCTTCGTCAGCTCGCCCAGCGTATAAAGCTCGGCGAATTGCGCCTCGTCGTTGGCGTCGGCGATGCTGCCGGGGCGGAGGCCGTCGCCGAGGCTGTAGGCGATGTCATAGGCCTTCATGATCTCGGTAATCTCGTCGAAGCGGTCGTAGAGGAACGATTCCTTGTGATGCGCGAGGCACCATTTCGCCATGATACTGCCGCCGCGGCTGACGATGCCGGTTACGCGCTTGGCGGCGAGGGGGACGTAGGGCAAACGAACCCCCGCATGGATGGTGAAATAGTCGACGCCCTGTTCGGCCTGCTCGATCAGCGTGTCGCGGAAGATTTCCCACGTCAGCTCCTCGGCGATGCCGCCGACCTTTTCGAGCGCCTGATAGATGGGGACGGTGCCGATCGGGACGGGCGAATTGCGGATGATCCATTCGCGCGTGTCGTGGATGTTGCGCCCGGTGCTGAGGTCCATGACGGTGTCGGCGCCCCAGCGGATCGACCAGACCATCTTGTCGACCTCGGCCGCGACGTCGCTGGCGACCGCGCTGTTGCCGATGTTGGCGTTGATCTTGACTAGAAACGAGCGGCCGATCGCCATCGGCTCGCTTTCGGGGTGGTTGATGTTGCTGGGGATGATCGCGCGGCCGCGCGCGACTTCCTCGCGGACGAATTCGGGGGTGACATAATCGGGGATGCTCGCGCCCCAGTCCTGCCCGTCACGGATATATTCGGCGAGCCTCTCGCGGCCGAGATTTTCGCGGGTCGCGACATATTCCATCTCGGGCGTGACGATGCCGCGGCGGGCATAGTGCATCTGGCTGACGTTCTGCCCCGGCTTCGCGCGCAGCACGGTCTTGCGCACGTTCGGGAAGGGCGGGACGCCGCCCGAGCGGTCGGGGCCGAGCTGGCCGTTGTCCTCGGGCCGAACCTCGCGCTGCGCGACCTCCTCGACGTCGCCGCGCGCGCGAATCCAGGGGCTGCGCAGTTCGGGGAGGCCGGCGTGGATGTCGATGGCGGCGTTCGGGTCGGTGTAGGGGCCGCTGGTGTCATAGACGCGCACCGGCGGCTCGCCAGACGAGGGTTCGAGCAGGATCTCGCGCATCGCGACGCGGATGCCGCTGCCGGTGGGCGAGGCGACGTGGATCTTGCGGCTGCCACGGATCGGCCCGGTGGTAACGCCGATGGGGGTTGCGGCGGTCTTGTCGAGGCGGCTGTCGATATCGGCCATGGGTTTGTCTTTCCTTGGGGATGAATCAGGCGAGGCGGAAGAGCGCGGCGGCGATGAAGCCGGCGCCGATGAGCAGGGTGAGGCCGGCGACGACGCGCGTGTTGGTGCCGAGCTTGCGCATCCAGAAGCGGACATAGATGTCGGAAAAGGCGGTGATGACCAGCGCTTCGAGCACCGCGAGCCCGCCGATCAGCGTCAGCACCGCGGCGAGCCAGTCGCCGGGCCAGCCGGTCGGGCCGCGGCTGCCGAGATAGAGGAGGGTGCCGAAGATCAGCTCGAACAGCCCGACGATCATCTGCAGCGCGGGCGAGGCGTCGATCTCCTCGATCATCCGGTGCCACTGGCCGGGGCGGCGCAGTTCGTCGATCGCGGCGGCGAGCAGGAACAGGCCGAGGATCAGGGCCGACCATATGGTCGCATGGGTCATCACGCGCGCTCCTTCCTGCGGGCGGGGGGAGCGGGTCTGCGGTCCGGTGGTGCCATCGCGCTCCCTCCCTCCGCCCGTATTACCGGGATCAGGTTCGACGGGTCGCGGGCTGTTCCGCTCTCAACCTGTTTCCGCACACAGGCTCCCCGGGGATGCGGGCGAGCATAGGCGATGTGGGCGGCGAGTGAAAGGGGGTCAGCCGGTGCGGCGCGCGAGCCAGACGCCGGCGATCATCAGCGCGATCCCCGCGACGCGCTTTGCGTCGATCGGAAAGCGCGCGGCGCCGAACAGGCCGTAATGGTCGATCACCGCCGCGCTCGCGAGCTGGCCGACGAGGACGAAGAAGATCGCATTGCCGACCCCGAAGCGCGGCGCGATGAAGGTCACCGCGATCACATAAAAGGCGACGAACAGCCCGCCGAAGTAGAATTGCGCGGGAACCTCGGCCGACAGGCGGATGTCGCCGAGCGATCCGGTGACCGCCGCGCCGGCGAGCGCAATGAGCATCGCGAGGCCGAACAGGATCACCGACGCCGCCATCGGGCTGCCGAGCCGCGCGCCGAGTCCGCCGTTCAAGGCGGCGAGAATCGGGATGCCGACCCCGGTGAGGAACATGATGGTGGCGAAAGTCGTCGCGTTGCTGGTCGTCATCGGCGAGAGGCTCCTGCGGGTCGGGTCCGCCTTGTCGCGGCTTTGCCGCGCGCGGGGAAGCGGGAATTGCTTGCGCGGGGATCGATTGGCCTCGCCGGTTTCCAATTATTTGCATGAACCGCGCGCCGATGGCGGCTTTGGGGTGGGAGGCTGCCGTCGGACAAAACCCCTCCTCTTCAGAGGAGGGGCAGCGAGACTTGGGCGCTTCGCGCCCTAGTCGCAGCGGGGTGGTGCTAGACCTCTCGCGCGCTGTCGCGCGCCACCACCCCCAACCCCTCCTCTGAAGAGGAGGGGCTTATTATGTCCGCTCCCGCCCGAAAGCCCTCATTCCCGCTCTCGGCCAGCGACAAATCGCCAACGACAAAGGGCCGCCCTTGCGGACGGCCCTTCCATTGTCTTTGCCTGACGCGGGAAAACTCAGCCGGGCACGACCCCCGCGACGGAGGCCATGCTCAGTGAGTCCGCCGCGTGCGGCATGGGACAATGAGACATTCGACCACCTCCTTTCGCTTGTTGACGATAGGCGCAATATGGGCTGCGCCGCGGCCGCGATCAAGGGGATCGCGCGGCCTTCCCCGATCAGAATTGATAGGCGACGCCGGCGCCCGCGATCCATTGATCCTTGTCGCCCGCGATCGCGACGATCGGCGAGGCGGCGAAGCGGCTCGCCATGCGGCCATATTGCACGCCGGTCAGCAGCGCGAAGCCTTTGCGCAGATCGCCCGACAGCGAATAAGCGCCCGCGACGCCGATCGTATATTTGCCTGCCGTCGCCTTGCGCCCGGCCCTTTCATAGACGGGAAGCCCGCTCGCGGCGCTGCCGAGCGGATCGACGTCGAAATAATAGGCGCCGAATCCCTTGCCATAGACGTTCACCGATACCGACATGCCGATATAGGCGCGCTTCGACAGCGGCGTGCTATACTCGATCGTCGGCGAGGCGACCCAGCTGCTGTGGCGGCCCGAAATGTCGGCGAGCACGATGAAGCGCAGGCCGAGCTGATCATATTTGCTCGTGAACACGCCGGTCATCGTCACGCCGCCGGTCAGGCCGAGTTCGACCGCGACCTTTTTTTCGCCGAGCGCCTCGACCTGCGGATCGCCGATCCGGCCCGTGCGGTCGCTCCGCAGGTTGACGACCGGGCCGAGTTTCCAGTCGATGCGCTGGCCGCGCCGCTGGCGGATCAGGTCGACCTGGAAATTGGTGCCGCGGGTCGAAAAGGAAAAGCCCGATATGCGGCCGCGCAGATAGCCCCCCGGCAGGACGACGTTGTCGTCGGCGCCATTGTAGCGCGGCGACGTGAGCACCCCGCCGGCGATCGCAAAATAGTCGCGCGCCCATTTGCGGTCGGGATCGTCGTCGTCGGGATTGGTCGGCGGAAACAATATGTCCTGGTCGATGTCGCGATCCTGCATATAGGCGGCGGGCGCCGGCGCGATCGGCCGCTTCGCGATGATCTCGTCGGCGAGGCTGATATTGTCGAGCGCACCCGGATCGGGGGCGAGCGCCATCTCGTCGGCTTGCGCAGGGAACGCCAGCAAAGCGGCGCCGAGCGCAAGGAAGAGCGAGGCGGCTGGGCGGCTGGGCGCAAGGCGAACGACCGGTCGGTGCATCGGCGAGGAGAATCCTGTCTTACGACCCCTTGCGAGGAGGTTTAGGGCCTTGTCGATCCGATGCAATCACCGTCGCTTGCGGGCGGACGCTTTTCCCGCCATCGTGACTTTCATGCATCAGAACAGACGCTTCCCGCATCTATGCCGCGACGCGGCCGATGGTTCCGCATGAGCCGCGCACCGCGCCTGGCCGGCTATGCGCTGATCGTCGCGGCGGCGCTGCTCGCGGTCGCGATGCGGCGCGGGTCGGTCGAAGCGGTCGGGCCGTTCCCCGCGGTGGCGGTCGCGTTGTTCCTGGGGATGCTCGGCGTGATGCTCGTCTTCACCGACCTGATGGTGCGCGGGCTTTATGCCCAGATCGACGCCGCCAAGGCGCGCGAGGATGCGGCGGACGACGGCGAGTAGGCGCCTTTTCGTTCGACACTATCGGGGCTTGGGCCTATGACGTCACGATGACCGATCGACCGCTTACGCCGCTGCTAGACACGGTGGATGTGCCCGCCGACCTTCGCAAGCTCAGGCCCGACCAGCTCCGCCAGCTCGCCGACGAATTGCGCGCCGAGATGATTTCGGCCGTCGGGACCACCGGCGGGCACCTCGGCTCGGGGCTCGGCGTCGTCGAGCTGACCGTCGCGCTCCACTATGTCTTCGACACCCCCGACGACAAGCTGATCTGGGACGTCGGGCACCAATGCTATCCGCACAAGATCATCACCGGGCGCCGCGACCGCATCCGCACCTTGCGCCAGGGCGGCGGGCTGTCGGGTTTCACCAAGCGCGCCGAGAGCGAATATGACCCGTTCGGCGCCGCGCATTCGTCGACCTCGATCAGCGCCGCGCTCGGCTTTGCGGTCGCGAACAGCCTGAAGGACCAGCCGGGCCGTGCGATCGCGGTGATCGGCGACGGCGCGATGTCGGCGGGCATGGCCTATGAGGCGATGAACAATGCGCGCGCCGCGGGCAACCGGCTCGTCGTGATCCTGAACGACAACGATATGTCGATCGCGCCGCCGGTCGGCGGGCTGTCGGCCTATCTGGCAAAGCTGGTGTCGTCGCGCCCCTTCCTCGAACTGCGCGAGATCGCGCGGCGCTTCGCGCGCAAGCTGCCCGAGCCGCTGCACAAGGCGGCGCGGCGCACCGACGAATATGCGCGCGGACTCGCGATGGGCGGGACCTTGTTCGAGGAGCTTGGCTTCTATTATGTCGGGCCGATCGACGGGCATAATCTCGATCATCTGATCCCGGTGCTCGAAAATGTCCGCGACAGCGACCATGGCCCGGTGCTGATCCATGCGGTGACGCAAAAGGGCAAGGGCTATGCCCCCGCCGAGGCGGCGGACGACAAATATCACGGCGTCCAGAAATTCGACGTCATTACCGGCAAGCAGGCGAAGGCGCCGCCGGGGCCGCCCGCCTATCAGAATGTCTTCGGCGAGACGCTCGCGAAGCTCGCCGAAAGCGATCCGCGTATCGTCGCGATCACCGCGGCGATGCCGTCGGGCACCGGGGTCGACAAATTCGCCAGGGCGCATCCCGACCGCAGCTTCGACGTCGGCATCGCCGAACAACATGCGGTGACCTTTGCCGCGGGGCTCGCGGCGCAGGGAATGCGGCCGTTCGCGGCGATCTATTCGACCTTCCTCCAGCGCGCCTATGACCAGGTGGTCCACGACGTCGCGATCCAGAATCTGCCGGTGCGCTTCGCGATCGACCGCGCGGGGCTCGTCGGCGCCGACGGCTCGACCCACGCGGGCAGCTTCGATATCACCTATCTCGCGACCTTGCCGAACATGGTGGTGATGGCGGCGGCCGACGAGGCCGAACTCGTCCACATGACCTATACCGCCGCCGAATATGACTTGGGACCCATCGCCTTTCGCTATCCGCGTGGTGGCGGGACCGGCGTGCCGCTTCCCGAGGTGCCCGAGAAGCTCGAAATCGGCAAGGGCCGGATCGTGCGGCAGGGCAAGGCCGTCGCGATTCTCTCGCTCGGCACGCGGCTCGCCGAGGCGCTCAAGGCCGCCGACACGCTCGAGGCGCGCGGGCTGTCGACGAGCGTGATCGACCTCCGCTTTGCAAAGCCGCTCGACGAGGAACTGATCCGCCAGACGCTCGCCGCCCATGAGGTGTGCGTGACGATCGAGGAAGGCAGCATCGGCGGGCTCGGCGCGCATGTGCTGACGCTGGCGAGCGACGCGGGGCTGATCGACGCGGGGCTGAAGCTCAGGACGATGCGCCTGCCCGACGTCTTTCAGGATCAGGACAAGCCCGAAGCCCAATATGACGCCGCGGGGCTCAACGCGCCGCAGATCGTCGACACCGTGCTCAAGGCGCTGCGCCACAATAGCGCGGGGGTCGAGGAGGCGGGCGCGCGGGCTTAGAGCATCGTGCCGGAAATCTGCACCGTTTCCCCGAGCGAAGACGAGGGGCTCTGCCGAGCGAAGTCGAGGCTGCGACGCTGCGGTTCTCGCTCCGCTCGAACGAGCCCCTCGTCTTCGCTCGGGGATGCGGATGATTCAGATTTCGCGCAATTTGCTCTAGCGATAGATCGCGCTGCGGTGGCCGATGGCGATGACCACGATCACGAGCCGACCGTCGTCGATCCGAGCGATGACGCGATAGTCGCCAACGCGATAACGCCAATGGCCGGCATAGTCACCGGTCAACGCATGGCCGCGAGTCCGGGGGTTCTCAAGCGCTGCAATCTGCTCGAGCGTCGTGAGAATCCGATCGCCGACGGTCCTCGGGAGTTTACGTAGCTGACGCCGAGCGGCGACGTCATATTCAAGCGTCCAAGCCAAGTTCGCGCCGCATCCGCTCGTGGGAAATCGTCTTGCCCGCGCCCGCCTCATTGAGCGCAGCTTCGAGAAGCGCGATA
The DNA here is from genome assembly GCF_032879645.1 of Sphingopyxis indica. NCBI lineage: Bacteria > Pseudomonadati > Pseudomonadota > Alphaproteobacteria > Sphingomonadales > Sphingopyxidaceae > Sphingopyxis > Sphingopyxis indica. The sequence goes on along the minus strand of NZ_CP076394.1, from coordinate 4,054,344 downwards.
TCTTCGAGCTCGTCGATATATTCTTCGATCGCCTTGCGTGCGAGAGCGGTCTTGGTGCGGCCAGAGCGCTTGGCGGCGGCGGACAAGCGCTCTTCGAGCTCCTTGTCGAGGCGGATTGCGAGCATGGAGAACTCTCCTTCGCTATACATGTATAGCGGGCGCCGCCGCACCGCAAGCTCGGCTAAGCCGCGTCGGCGACATGCGCCGCTTCGAGCGCGGCGCAGATGAGGCAAATATTCGTATCGTGGGGCACGGCCGGGGCTTCGACCGCCACCGGCATGATCGTCGCTTGCGCGGTGGCGCAGTGGCGCGGGGTTTCGCCGTCGCGTTCGGCCCACACGTCGGCGCGAACGATCGCCTGGCGCTTGCCCGCCTTGATCACCACGCCCTTCGCGCGCAGCCGCTGCCCTTGCGCGGGGGCAAGGAAGTTGATCGTATAGCTGCCGGTGACGACGTCGCCGACGACGCTCGACGCGGCCCAGGCGCAGGCATTGTCGGCCATCAGCCCGACGATCGCGCCGTGCGCAAAGCCGTGGTGCTGGGTCATGTCGGGGCGAAGGGTGAGCAACAGCTCCGATTCGCCCGCGAAGCAGCGCAGCGGCTCGACCCCGAGGAAGGCGGTGAAGCCCGAGGCATCGACCGCGACGCGCTTCATATAGGCGACGGCGTCTTCGTTGCTGGCAAAGCGATGGCCGCGCATGGGAGAGCATCCTTATATCGTCTGGATTACAGACATTATCGCGGCTTGCCCTGCGCGGCGTCAAGTCTTAAATCCAGACGATGAAAGATTACACGCCCTCGCGCTCGCCTTGCCCGGTCGGGCGCGCGTCGCGGCTGCTCGGCGACCGCTGGGTGCTGCTGATCCTGCGCGAAGCCTTTCTGGGGATCGACCGGTTCGAGGATTTCATGAGCCGGCTCGACATCTCGCGCGCGGCGCTGACCTCGCGGCTTGGCTGGATGGTCGCGGCGGGGGTGCTCGAGCGCGTGCCGCCGCAAGCGAAGCGCGCGCGTTATCGTCTGACCCCGGCGGGCGAGGCGCTGCGCCCGACCTATGACGCAATCAAGGCGTGGGGCGACGCCTGGCTGCCGCGTGCGCACCACGCGGACGCGGAGCAAGGGCTGGAATGAACAAGGACAGTGAAGCGCAGTTCGTCGCTTGATGCGGCGACGCCTGGCAAACCTGCCGCCGCTTTTGGGCTGGCCTTTTCCGCTCGTCCCCGCATAGGCTTGGGCGATGTTCGCGATCGACTCCCTGCTCGTCAAAATTGCGCTGATCGGGGTGATCGGCATCGGGGCGCAGTGGATTGCCTGGCGCACCGGGCGCCCGGCGATCGCGCTGATGCTGATCGCGGGGATCGTCGCGGGGCCGGTGCTCGGCCTGATCCGCCCCGAGCAGGATTTCGGCAATCTGCGCGAACCGATCATCAAGCTCGCGGTCGCGGTGATCCTGTTCGAAGGGGGTCTCAGCCTCAAATTCCGCGAGCTTCGGCAGGCGGGCTATGCCGTCGCGCTGCTCGTCTTCGTCGGGGTGCCCGTCGGCTGGGCGCTCGGCACCGCCGCGGCCTATTATGGTGCGGGGCTGTCGTTCGAGCTTTCGGCATTGTTCGGCGGGGTGATGGTGGTGACCGGTCCGACGGTGATCGGGCCGATGCTGCGCACGCTCAACATCGCGCCGCGCGTCAAGAATATGCTGAAGTGGGAAGGCATTGTGAACGATCCGATCGGCGCGTTGCTCGCGGTCGGCATCTACAGCTACATCACCCACGGCGGCGCCGAGGCGAACAGCATCGGGATCGTCACCGACGTCGTTGCGGCGAGCCTGCTCGCGATCCTGATCGGAGGCGCCGCGGGCTTTGCGCTGACCTGGGCCTTCCCGCGCGGCTGGGTTCCCGAATATCTGAAGGCGCCGGTGCTGCTGACGACGGTGATCGCGGTCTTCGTCCTCTCCGATCTGATCATGCACGAAACCGGGCTGATCACCGTGACCGTGATGGGCGTGGTGATGGCGAACCGCGAAACCTATTCGACGCATATGCTCCAGCGTTTCAAGGAGGATCTGACCGTCCTCCTCGTCTCGGGCGTCTTCATCATATTGTCGGCGACGCTCGACTGGACCGTCGTGTCCAATTTTCAGGCGCGCTTCCTGGTTTTCCTCGTCCTGCTGCTCTTCGTCGTGCGGCCGCTGACGATCATGATCGCGCTGCTCTTCACGCGCATTCCGCTGAAGGAGCGATTGTTCGTCGCGTGGATCGCGCCGCGCGGCATCGTCGCGGTCGCGGTCACCGGCCTCTTCGCGCTGCGCCTTTCCGACTATGGCATCGCCGGGTCGGAGGCGCTGGTGCCGTTGTCGTTCGGGGTCGTGATCGCGACGATCTTTGCGCACGGTTTCACTGCGGGGCCGTTCGCGCGCTGGCTCGGGCTCGATCGCGGCAAGGGCGACGGGGTGCTGCTCGTCGGCGCGAACAGCTGGACGATCGCCTTTGCCGAATTCATCAAGCGGCAGGAGCGCGACGTGCTCGTCGCCGATGCGAGCCAGCTCGCGCTGCGCCGCGCGCGCCACGCCGGCCTGCCGGTCTATCACGGCGATATATTGGACGAGGTGCATGAGGATCACCTCGACATGGGCCAGTTTCAGCAGCTGATCGCGGCGACCGACAATGATGCCTATAACGCGCTGGTGTGCAGCGAGCTTGCGCCCGAGATCGGCCACGACCGCGTCAGCCGCGTGATCGGCGAGGCGCAGCAGGGCAGCCAGCGGCGCGGGCGCGTCTTCACGCTCGCCGCGACGCCGATCGAGGAACAGCTCGACCGGCTGCAGGCGGGCTGGACCTTCAGCCGCACCCGGATCACCGAAAAATTCCCCTATTCCGACTATGCCGCGCGGATGAAGGCGAGCGGCGGCGACAGCCTGGCGGTGGTGCGGCCGTCGGGCGAGCTTGTCATTTTTGCCAAGCACCACCGGCCGGCGGTCGAGGCGGGCGATACGCTATGGAGCTTCGTGCCGCCCGAGGACCCCAAGGCGCGCATGGAAGCGCGCGAGGCGGCATAACCCGCCCACATCGGGAAACGATCTGGTCGCCTTTGAACGAGCCTCCTGTGAAAGTGTCCCCGCGAAGGCGGGGACCCATCGCCCGCCGGTCGACATAGCGCCGTCTGGAGATGGGCTCCCGCCTTCGCGGGAGCACACGGGTTATTCGGTCAACGACGCTCGGCGCGCTACCGCGCCCGCGCCGCCTGGTGCGCGATGTCGGTCATCAGCTTGCGGAACAGCACATTGCCCGGCGTGCCCGACGCTTTGAGCGCGCGCTCGCAATCGAGCAGCCGCGTCATCAGCCGCGCGATGCGCACCGAATCCCAGATATGGAGCTGCGCGGTCACTGCGCTCTGCTCTTTCCAGAAAACGCCGCTGCTGCGCGCCGACACCACCGTTGCGGGATGCGCGCCGCCATCGACCTCGGCGCGCAGCCGGGCGAGCTGGCCCGCGCGGATCGCGAGCGCGCGGATGATGCGGATTTCGGCCACCCCGACCGCCGCCGCCCTTGTCAGCATGTCGGGCAGGTCGCCGAGCTTGCCGCCGAGCGCGACGTTGATGCACTCGCTGACGTCCTCTTCGTGGCTCGCGGCGCCGAGCGCGGCGATGTCGGCGGCGGTGACCTGCCGCTGGCGATCCCTGGCCGCGTCGAGATAGAGCGCCATCTTCTCGAGCTCGCGGCGCATCAGTGCCTGGTCGCCCGACACCAGATCGACGAGCAATTGCGCTTCGGCATTGGCAAGCCGCAGTCCCTGTTCCTCGGCCGCCGCGATCGCGATGCCGACGAGCGCGCGGCGGTCGGGCTGGTAGCAGATCGCGGCGAGGCCGGCGTCCGATCCCTCGACGAGCTTGACGAGCTTCGAGCGCGCGGTGACCGATGCCCCCGTCGCGATCACTGGATTGACCGCGCTGTCGGCGCCGAGCAGCGCATCGACCGCGGCGAGGCAATCGTCGCCGCTGCCCGAAATCTCGAGCCTTATCACCCGCGCACCCGCAAAGAGCGACAGCGACGCCGCTTCGGCGGCGAGCAGGGCGCCATCCTGCGAAAGCTGCGACGAGGAAAGGTCGAGCCGCTCGGCCTCCTCGCCCGCGAGCGCGACCAGCCTTGCCGCGAGCGCGTTCATCGTTGCCTCGTCGGGACCGGTAAGGAGGATGAGGCGAACCGCGGGGTCGAGCTGTCGCAGGCGTTCGAGTTCGGCGGGCTTGACCGCTTTCATCGGGCCGTCGGTGCAACGCCGGGCGCCGAGGCGGGGCCGCCGCGGTTCGCATAGACGGCGAGCCGCGCGACGATCTGGTCGGCGACGCCCGAGGCGAGCCGTTCGAGCGAGCTGTTCTCGGCCGCGATCGTCGCATATTCGCTGCCGACGACGTCGATGCCCGCGTCCTGCGCCGCGGTCGCGTCGAGCAGCACTTCGCCGGTCGCGCCGTCGACGAGCTGGTAGCGCGCGCGCAGCGTCCGCCGCTCGCGCGTCACCGAATCGTCGGTGCGGACGCCGAACCCGGTGATGCTGTCCTCGAGCCGGACGTCGAGCCGGAAGCGATTGCCCTCGCCGCGCCCGCCCTGCGCCGCGACGAAGCGGTCGCGCAGCGCATTGCGCACGAGCCAGCCGGCGTGCCCCTCGATCGGCGCGACGTCGATATCGGCGAGCATCGTCGCGACCTCGCCCTTGCTGCCGTTCGCATAGAGCGGCTTCAGCCCGCAGCCGGCGAGCGGCAGCGACAGGGCGATCAGGCAGGAGGCGAGCAGGTCGCGCATCTTAGGGAACAATATTCACCAGCCGGTCGGGAACCACAATCACCTTCTTCGGCGCGGCTCCTGCGAGCAACTCCGCGATGCGCGGGCGCGCGAGCGCGGCGGCTTCGACGGCGTCCTTGTCGAGTCCCTTGGCGAGCGTCAGCTCGTCGCGGCGCTTGCCCGCGACCTGGATCACGATCGTCACCTCGTCCTCGGCGAGCAGCGCGGGATCGACGGCGGGCCATGCCGCGTCGGCGACCATCGCGCTCGTGCGCTGCGCCTCGGGCAGCGCCGCCCACGCCTCTTCGGCGAGGTGCGGCATCATCGGCGCGACGAGGCGGATCAGCGTCGCGCACGCCTCGGCGCGCGTCGCCGACGGCTTCGCCTTTTCGATGTCGTTGGCGAGCGCGTGGATCTTGGCGACCGCCTTGTTGAAGCCCAGGGCTTCGATGTCGGCGGCAACCCCCGCGATCGCGCGGTGGAGCAGCCTCGCCAGCGCAATATCCTCGGCCCCGTCGCCGCGGTTCTCGGTCTCGCCGAACAGTCGCCACAGCCGCTGGACGAAACGCCACGCGCCCTCGATCCCTGCCTCGCTCCACGGAAGGTCGCGTTCGGGCGGGCTGTCGGAGAGCATGAACCAGCGCACCGCGTCGGCGCCATATTGGTCGAGGATCGCGTCGGGATCGACGACATTCTTCTTCGACTTCGACATCTTGATGACGCGACCGACCTCGACCGGCGACCCGTCGGCGGCGAGCGTCGCGCCGTCGGCGGTGCGCGTCACCTCCTCGGGGGTGAAATAGAGCGGCGCGACGCCCTCGCCCTGATCGCGGCTGTAGGTTTCGTGCGTGACCATGCCCTGCGTGAACAGGCTCGCGAAGGGCTCCTTGACCTCGATCATGCCGATGCGCTGAAGCGCGCGCGTCCAGAAGCGCGCGTAGAGCAGGTGGAGGATCGCATGTTCGATGCCGCCGATATATTGGTCGACCGGCAGCCAGCGCGCGATCACCGCGGGGTCGAACGGCTTGTCCGCCGGGGAGCTGGCAAAGCGGAGGAAATACCAGCTCGAATCGACGAAGGTGTCGAGCGTGTCGGTCTCGCGCACCGCCGCGCCGCCGCACGACGGGCAGGCGACATGCTTCCACGCCGGATGGCGGTCGAGCGGGTTGCCGGGGACCGAGAAATCGACATCCTCGGGCAGCGTGACCGGCAGCTGGTCCTTCGGCACCGGAACGACGCCGCACGTATCGCAATGGATGAAGGGGATCGGCGTGCCCCAATAGCGCTGGCGCGAAACGCCCCAGTCGCGCAGGCGCCATACCGTGGTGCCCTTGCCCCAGCCTTCGTGCTCGGCGCGCGCGATCACCGCGGCCTTCGCCTCGTCGATGCTCATGCCGTTCAGGAAATGGCTGTTCACAAGGCGGCCGGTGCCGACCCAGGCCTCGCCGCCTTCGAAATGCTGGCCGGTCTCGTCGCCGTCGGCGATGACGCGATAGACCGGCAGTTCATATTTGCGCGCAAAGTCGAGGTCGCGCTGGTCGTGCGCGGGGACGCCGAAGATCGCGCCGGTGCCATAGTCCATCAGCACATAATTCACGACCCACACAGGCAGGTGCCAGTTCGGATCGAGCGGATGCTCGACGGCGAGGCCGGTATCGAAGCCCATCTTCTCGGCGGTTTCCAGCTGCTCCGCCGACGTGCCCCGGCGCCGGCATTCGGCGATGAAGGCAGCGAGGCGCGGCGAATCCTTGGCAAGGCGTTCGGCGAGCGGATGGTCGGGCGAGATGGCCGCGAAGCTGGCGCCATAGATGGTGTCGGGGCGCGTCGTGAAGACGTCGAACCCCGGCGCGCCGCCGACGAGGCGGAACGAGAACTCAAGCCCCTGTGACTTGCCGATCCAGTTTTCCTGCATCAGCCGCACCTTCTCGGGCCACTGATCGAGGCTCTTCAGCCCTTCGAGCAGCTCGTCGGCGAAGTCGGTGATCTTGAGGAACCACTGCGACAATTTCTTCTTCTCGACCAGCGCGCCCGATCGCCAGCCGCGGCCGTCGATCACCTGCTCGTTGGCGAGCACGGTCATGTCGACCGGGTCCCAGTTGACGTAGCTTTCCTTGCGCGTGACGAGCCCCGCGGCGTAGAAATCGAGGAACAGCGCCTGCTCCTGCCCATAATAGCCGGCGTCGCAGGTCGCGAGTTCGCGCCCCCAGTCGATCGCGAGCCCGAGCCGCTTCAACTGCGCGCGCATCGTGTCGATATTGGCGCGCGTCCAGCCGCCGGGATGCACGCCCCTTTCCATCGCGGCATTTTCCGCGGGCATACCGAAGGCGTCCCAGCCCATCGGGTGCAGCACGTCGTGCCCGGTCATCCGCTTGAAGCGCGCCAGCACGTCGCCCATCGTATAGTTGCGCACATGCCCCATGTGGATGCGCCCCGAAGGATAGGGGAACATCTCGAGGATATAGGCCTTTGGCCGGTCGTCGCCGTCGGTGGCGGCAAAGCTGTTCGCGGCCTCCCACGCCGCCTGCCAGCGGGCATCGGCGGCCAGGGCGCCAAAGCGCATTTCGCGGGTCATATTCTATTCACCCCGTATTTCATTCTTCCGTCATTGCGAGCGGAGCGAAGCAATCCAGAGCGGTTCACGCGCACTCTGGATTGCCGCGTCGCCTTTGGCTCCTCGCAATGACGATTTCCCTTTAACCCTCGATCGCGCCGCGGCGCAGGTCGCGGGCGCGGGTGAGGATGATTTCCTCGAGCTTCTGCACCGTCGCCGCCTGCACCGGTGCATCGACCCAGGTGCCGCCCTGCGACACCTGGCGCGAGGCCGCGACACGCAGCGCGTCGGCGCGCAGGTCGCGGTCGAGGATCGACACGGTGACCTTCATCCGCTCGTTCGGGTTCTGCGGGTTCGCATACCAGTCGGTGATGATCACCCCGCCCGCGCTGTCGGCCTGAAGCAGCGGCATGAACGAGAGCGAATCGAGCGACGCGCGCCACAGATAGCTGTTCACGCCGATCGTCGTCACCTGCGACGCCGCAAGATCCGCCTTCGGCCGTTCCTTGCCGCCGCACGCCGAAAGGCCGAGCACCGCGACGCCGAGCAGCGCGAGGGCGGCCGGGCGACCGGTCGGGACGAGGAAACGAAGCTGGGACATGCCGGACACCTTATTCTGAATGCGGCGGCTGGCCGCAGTGCGGAGAATTGGCAGCGTCTCTATCGCGCTTGCCGCGCCCCGGCAAGCATGGCGATTCGCCCTGTCGCCGCCGTTCAGCTTCGGCTCAGGCAAGGATTGCAAGCGATGCGCCCCGCTTCGGAACAGATGGTCCGGGGCGGGTGCGCAAACTGTGCTCATTGCGCAACAATCGGGTCCAAAAGCCGTTCGCCTGCGAACGATCCGACTCGAATCACTGGAATTATCCGACAAGCGCGCCTATCTGTCGAATGACTTGGGGTTGGAGTCGCAGATCATGGCGGGCAAGCCGCGACATCTTTGGCAGGGAAGCATCGTCGTTCTGGCGGCGATGTCGCTTGCCCTGCCGCCGGCGCTCGCCGCGATGACGCGCAGCGACGCGAACCGCGAGATGGCGCTGTCGGAAACCCTGCTCGGCCAGTTCACGCCGGCGTCGGGCGACCCGCGCCTGATCGCGCGCTATGCCAAGGTGTCGGAAGAGGCGCGCCGCAATTTCAGCTTCACTCCCGCGGTGACCGAGGAAAATCGCAAGAACCGGGCGATCACCGTCGTGATCCGCAAGCGCGACGATGCGTCAAGCGCGGCGCGCACCGCGGCGCTGGCAAAGGGCCGCGCGGCGCCGGTCGCGATCACGCCGATCGCTTATGATCTCGGCGCCTCGGTCGGCTTCCAGAAATTCGTCACGCCGCAGCTGCCGCGCGGCACCGACCTGCGCAACCTGCCCGTCGCCAAGGCGCCCGCCGAGGAAGAAAAGCCTTCGCGCTTCGCGACGCGAATGGTCAACCGGCCGACCGATCCCGCGGGCGCGACCGATCGCATCACCGCACCGGGCGCCGCTCCGGCGGTCGATGTGATGAGCAGCTATCGCATCACGCGCAACCTCGATGTCACCGCCGGCGTCCGCTACAAGGCCGACGACCGGCTCGAGCCGCTTACCGATTCGCGGCGCGACAGCCAGGCGGTCTATGTCGGAACGCAGTTCCGCTTCTGACGTCGCCGGCGGATCTCGGCCGCCTCCACCCACGCATCAATTGCCGCCCAGCCGGGCCTGATCCCGCTTGCCCTGGCGGCGCGGGCCAGCGCGCGCGCGCGCGCCGGCGTCATGCCGCCGAGCGCGACCGCCTGCCCGCCCGCCGCCCGCGCGAGGCGGAGCCATGCGGCGCGACCGAGCGCGGCGGCACCGGGATGCGATCGCGTCGGATAGAGCGGCGAGACGAATGCGAGCGACGCCCCCGCGCGCCGCGCGCGCCGGGCTTCGCGCGCATCGTGGACCGGCATGGAGACGACCAGCGCGAGCCGCTGCGCCTGCGCGGCGCGCGCGGCGCGGCGCCGGCGCAGGTGAACGCCGTCGGCGCCCCAGCGCACGGCGGTCGCGGGGGTGCCGGCGAGCAGCAGCGTCAGCCGCCGCGCCGCCGCGATCCGCGCGAGCCGGCGGAAGAGCCGCCATCGTGCGCCGACCGCGAGGCTGTCGTGGCGCAGCACGACCCCGCTCCCCGGCGGCAGCATCGCCGCGAGGCGTTCGACGGGCACCGGCGCCCGTTCGTCGGTCAGCAGCCATCGCCGGGGCGGGGAAGGGGGGTGGAATCGATCCATCGCGCTTTCTATAGGCGCGGACGAAGCGCGCGCAACGGACGCGCCGGACAGGAGGCGAGATGAGCGAAGCGGCGGAGCGGCTGGCCGAAGTGAGGGACGCGATCGCGATCGCGGCGAAGCGCGCGCAGCGGCGCGCGGACGACATCTGCCTGATCGCGGTGTCGAAGACGCACGACGCCGAAGCGATCCGGCCGCTGATCGCCGCCGGCCAGCGCCATTTCGGCGAGAATCGCGTGCAGGAAGCCGCGGCCAAATGGCCCGAGCTGCGCGAAGCGGCGCCCGATATCGTCCTCCACCTGATCGGCCAGCTGCAATCGAACAAGGCCGACGATGCGGTGGTGCTGTTCGACGTCATCCACTCGGTCGACCGCTCGTCGCTCGTCCAGGCGCTCGCGCGCGCCTGCGACAAGGCGGGAAAGCAGCCGCGGCTGTTCGTGCAGGTCAATATCGGCGACGAGGCGCAAAAGGGTGGCTGCGCGACCGCCGACCTGCCCGCGCTGCTCGCCGAGGCAAAGGAGGCGGGACTGGCGATCGAAGGGCTGATGGCGATACCGCCCGCCGACGTCGAGCCCGCGCCCTATTTCGCGCTGCTCGACGAGCTTGCCGAGCGCCACGGCCTGCCGCTGCGCTCGATGGGGATGAGCGGCGATTTCGAGACCGCGGTGATGCTGGGCGCAACGCATGTGCGCGTCGGCACCGCGCTGTTCGGCGCGCGGGGCTGAGGCGCTATAGCCAGCCGATGTGCTTGAAGCGCCAATAGACGAGGCCGCACACTCCCGCCATCAGCGCGATCGCGAACGGATAGCCGAAATGCCAGCCGAGTTCGGGCATGTGGCGGAAATTCATGCCATAGATGCCCGCGATCGCGGTCGGCACCGCAAGGATCGCCGCCCAGGCCGCGAGCTGGCGGGTGATGACGCCCTGGCGCTGCTGTTCGAGCAGGCCGTTGGTTTCGACCACCCCGGCGGCGATGTCGCGCAGGCCGGTCAGGCGGAATTCGGCGCGCTGCACATGGTCCCATATGTCGCGAAAGAAGGGCCGCACCGGATCGTCGATACAGACGAGCGGGGTCGTCGCGAGCTTGTAGGTCATGTCCTTCATCAATCCGACGAGGCGCTGGAAGCGGATGATCTCGTGCCGCTGGCCATAGAGGTGGCGGATCGCTTCGGCGTCGAGCGGGGTGTCCATCACGCTGTCCTCGACGAGCAGCAGCTTGTCCTCGATCGCATCGACGACGGGGAAATAGCCGTCGACGATGAAATCGAGGATCGCGTGGAGCACATAGTCGGGACCATGGCCGAGCAGCGCGGGGGCCGTTTCGAGCCGCGCACGCACCTCGGCATGACCCCGCGCCGAGCCGTGACGCACCGAGACGAGAAAGTGGCGCCCCACGAAGAAGGCGGTCTCGCCCGGCTGGATCGTGTCGTTGTCGAGATTGGCGGTGCGCGCGATGACGAACAGCTGGTCGCCATAGGTTTCGACCTTGGGAAGCTGATTGGCCTTGAGCGCATCCTCGACCGCGAGCGGGTGGAGTCCGAAGCGCTGCGCGACGCGTTCGAGCTCGCCCGGCGTCGGCGCATAGAGGCCGAGCCAGAAGAACTCGCCCTCGGCGCAATCCTCGGGAATCGCCTCGTCGGGGCCGAGATCGCGGACGAGCTTTCCGCGGTCGTAAAGGCGGGCGGCCATGATTGGCATCGGCAGCATCCTGCTGTTTTCGCGCGAGCATAATCGCACCCGATATGTCGCGCTAGAGTGCGTTCGGTTTTGATTGAATCAAAACCGGCACTCTGGCCGGGCATTGATCGGCGGTCATCATGCGCATATATCATGCGCAAGGAGAATGGCGATGAACGAATCGGCGCGATTCGAACGGCTGTCGAAGACGACACCCAAGCGACCGACCAACGTGTCGCTTAGCATCGCTTTGGTCGAAGAGGCCAAGCGGTTGGGCATCAACGTCAGCGAGGCGTGCCAGTCGGGACTCGCGGCCGAGGTCAAAAAGGCGCGCCAGGCGGCGTGGCAGGAAGAGAATCGCGCCGCGATCGAAGCGTCGAACGACTATGTCCGCAAGCATGGATTGCCGCTGGCCAAATACCGGCTTTTCTGATGGCACAATTCGACGTCTGGCGCACCAGAGACGGCGATCTGGTGATCGATTGCCAATCCGAATTGCTGACCCATCTCAATACGCGGCTCGTCGTGCCGCTGCTGCACGCCGATCAATTCGATGTCGTTGCGCACCGGCTCAATCCGCTCTTCACCGTCGAAGAAACGAGCTATGTGATGTACACGCAGTTCGCGGCCGCCATTCCGGTCAGTCAATTGGGCGAGGTCGTTATGAGCCTGAATGAAGAGGGCCTGACCATCACCGGCGCACTCGACGTGCTGCTCACCGGAGTATGACGATGACGGCGAAACGCATCCTGCTGATTATCGGCGGCGGCATCGCGGCCTATAAGAGCATCGAGCTCGTCCGGCTCCTGCGCAAATCGGGGCATGTCGTGCGCTGCGTGCTGACGCGCGCGGGCGAGCAGTTCGTGACGCCGCTGACGCTCGCGGCGCTGAGCGAGAACAAGGTCTATACGAGCCTCTTCGACCTGAAAGACGAGGTCGAGATGGGGCATATCCAGCTCTCCCGCGAGGCCGACCTGGTCGTGGTCGCGCCCGCAACCGCCGATCTGCTCGCAAAAATGGCGGCGGGACTCGCCGATGACCTTGCGACCACCCTGCTGCTCGCGACCGACAAGCCGGTGCTCGCGGCGCCCGCGATGAATGTGCGCATGTGGCTGCACCCGGCGACGCAGCGCAATCTGGGCGTGCTGCGCGGCGACGGGGTGACGGTGATGCAGCCCGACGAGGGCGAGATGGCGTGCGGCGAATATGGCCCCGGCCGCCTTCCCGAACCCGAGGCGATTCATGCCGCGATTGTCGAGGCGCTTTCTTCTCCCCTCCCGCTTGCGGGAGGGGTCGGGGGAGGGCCTGTTGCTGGAACGGATTATCGGGACACGCCCTCCCCTAACCCCTCCCGCAAGCGGGAGGGGAACTTTGGCGGCCAGCCCGATTTCGCGCCGACCAACCACCGCCCGCTTCACGGCCGTCGCATCCTGATCACCGCGGGGCCGACGCACGAGCCGATCGACCCGGTGCGCTATATCGCCAACCGGTCGAGCGGCAAGCAGGGCTTTGCGATCGCCGCCGCCGCCGCCGAGGCGGGCGCCGAGGTGCTGCTGATCGCCGGGCCGGTGCCGCTGCCGACCCCGCCGGGGGTGGTCCGCGTCGATGTCGAAACCGCGCGCGAGATGGCGGAGGAGGTCGCGGACGGACTGCCCGCCGATGCCGCGATCATGGTCGCCGCGGTCGCCGACTGGCGCGCCGCCGATACGCGCGCGCAAAAGATCAAGAAGGACGGCAGCGGCGCCGTCCCGCCGCTCGCGCTCGCCGAAAATCCCGACATTTTGGCGAGCATCGCGAAAAGCCCCGACCGGCCGCCGCTGCTGGTCGGCTTCGCCGCCGAAACCAACGATGTGATCGCGCACGCCGAGGCCAAGCTCGCCCGAAAGGGGTGCGACTGGATCGTCGCCAACGATGTGTCGGCCGACCCGATGGGGGGCGAGACGAATCGGGTGCATATCATTAGCAAAGCGGGCGTAGAAAGTTGGGACCGGCTGCCCAAGGACGCCGTCGCCCGCAAATTGATGGAAAAGATCGCCGATGACCTCGACCTCCGTTCACCCCTTGATTCCGATTGAAATCCGCCTCCAGCGCCTGCCCAACGGCGGCGGCCTGCCGCTGCCCGCCTATGCGTCCGACGGCGCGGCGGGAATGGACGTCGTCGCGGCCGAGACGCTGACCCTGCGCCCCGGCACCCGCCACGCCGTCGCGACGGGTTTCGCGATGGCGATTCCCGCGGGCTATGAAGTGCAGGTGCGCCCGCGCTCGGGGCTCGCGCTCAAGCACGGCATCACCTGCCTCAACACGCCGGGGACGATCGACAGCGACTATCGCGGCGAGGTGAAGGTGATCCTTGCGAATCTGTCCGAGGATAATTTCGAGATCAGGCGCGGCGACCGCATCGCGCAGCTCGTCCCCGCGCCGGTGCAGCGCGCGACCTTTGCCGAGGTCGCCGCGCTCGACGATACCGTGCGCGGCGCGGGGGGCTTCGGCTCGACCGGGCTCGCGAGCGATGCGAAGGCCGAAGCGGCGAGTCCGGCGAACGTCGGCTCGCTCGCCGCGATCAAGATGCGGCGTTCGGGCGAGTGATTTGCTGACCGACGCCGAACTCGACCGCTACGCCCGCCAGATCATCGTGCCGCAGTTCGGCGGCGCCGGGCAGGCGAAGCTGAAGGCCAGCCATGTCGCGGTGATCGGCGCGGGCGGGATCGGCTGCCCGGCGATCACCTATCTTGCCGCGGCGGGGGTCGGCAGGCTGACGATCATCGACGACGATGTCGTCGAGCTGTCGAATCTCCATCGCCAGCCGCTCTTCACCGACGTCGACGTCGGATCGCCCAAGGTGATCGTCGCCGCCGAGGCGGTGTGGCGGATCAACCCGCACGTCGACTGCGCGATGGTGACCGAGCGGATCGGGGGGGGCAATGCCGAAGCGCTGCTCGCCGGGGCCGACCTGATCCTCGACGGCTGCGACAATTTCGACACGCGGCTGGCCGTTAACCGCGCCGCCGTCGCGCTCGAAATCCCGCTTTTGAGCGCGGCGATCGGCGCCTTCGAGGGGCAGATCGCGCTCTATGAAGGCTGGCGCGGCGACGCCCCCTGCTATGCGTGCCTCGTCGGCGACGATCCCGACCGCGAGGGGATCAACTGCGCCGAGACCGGGGTGATGGGGGCGCTTGCCGGGATGGTCGGGACGATGGCGGCGCTCGAGGGCGTGCGCGCGCTCACCGGCTGGGGCCGGTCGCTCGTGGGGCGGCTTGCGATCCTCGACATGCTCGAGCGGCGCTGGCGCGAGGTCGGCATCGCAAAAGACCCCGCCTGTCCGATATGCGGGGGCTGAGCCTGATCGTCGCGGGCGGCGACGGCGCGCGCCTCTATGCGGCGCTCGAAACCGCGATGGCGGCGGCGGCGCTCGGCGGCCGCGTGCGGATGTTCGTGCAGGGCGAGGCGGTGGCGCTGTTGCGCGCGCCGGCCGGCTTTGCCGGCGACGCCGCGCGCCGCGCCGCGGGACAGCCCGATCTTGCACAGATGATCGAGGAAGCCGCGGCGATGGAGGTCGGGATCATCGCCTGCCAGTCGGGCCTTGCGCTGGCGGGACTGACGGCCGGGGACCTTGTGCCCGGGACGCGGATGGGCGGGCTGGTCGGCTTTCTGGCGGCGATGGACGATGAGGAACGACTAGTCGCCTATTGATAATGACCCTGTGCTCCCGCGAAGGCGGGAGCCCATCTTCCGTCGTTGCCATGTCGAGCCGGCAGGAGATGGGTCCCCGCCTTCGCGGGGACACACTCGAGACCGGCGGGTGTCGGCTCACTATCCGGATTCACGGATTCTCGCACACCTTGATCGCGCCGGGTTCGGGCCGCTGCCCCGCGGGGACGAAGCGCGCGAGATAGCCGCCCGCGGTCTGCTTGTCGTCATAGGACAGGAGCTTGTAGCCCACCGCCTCGAACTCGCAGACGAGCAGGCGGAACGGCGTTCCGTGCTTTTCGATCGGGCGGTCGCCGTCGACCACGATCACCTGTCCGCCTTGGCGCAGTGCCGGGCGCAACCGCCAGAGGAAAGCGTAAGGCTCGCCGATCTCGTGATACATATGCACCATGAAGACGCGGTCGAAGCTGTTCTGCGGCAGCCGCGGATCGTCGACCGCGCCCAGCTTCAGCGACACATTGTCGAGCCGTTCGCGCGCGACGCGATCGGCGAGCCGCTCGATCACTTCGGGCTGGATGTCCTGCGCGAGCACGCGCCCGCCCGCATCGACGCGCGCGGCGAGGCGCACGGTGTAATAGCCGTCGCCCGCACCGATGTCGGCGACGGTCATGCCGGGCCGGACGCCTGACGAATCCATGATGTCCTCTGCCTCGTTGACGCGGTCGCGCGCCTCTTCGGTCGACCATTTGGTCGCGCCGACCGGAGCGACGGGGCGGTCGGCGGGCGGAAAGTCGCGCGCCGTCTCGATCCGGTCGTCGTCGTCGCTCCACGGCGAATCGCAGCCGGCGAGCAGGACGAGCAGCGCGCACGCCGCAAGCCCCGCCCGGACGCCCGCGTGCGCCATCAGTCGATGTCCTCCACCTCGACCTTTTCGCCCGTCACCTTCTGCGACAGCGCCGCCGCCATGAACGGGTCGAGCGCGCCGTCGAGCACGTCGGACGGCGCGGTCGAGGTGACGCCGGTGCGCAGATCCTTCACCAGCTGATAGGGTTGAAGCACATAGGAGCGGATCTGGTGGCCCCAGCCGATTTCGGTCTTCGCCTGATATTCGCCCGACGCGGCGGCCTCGCGCTTCTGCAGTTCGGCCTCGTACATCCGCGCCTTCAGCATCCCCATCGCGGTCGCGCGATTCTTGTGCTGCGACCGATCGTTCTGGCTCGCGACGACGATGCCGGTCGGGATGTGGGTGATGCGCACCGCCGAATCGGTCGTGTTGACATGCTGTCCGCCCGCACCCGACGCGCGATAGGTGTCGATCTTGAGGTCGCCTTCGTTGATCTCGATCTCGATATTGTCGTCGATCACCGGATAGACCCAGACGCTCGAGAAGCTGGTGTGGCGCCGCGCCGAACTGTCGTAGGGCGAGATGCGGACGAGGCGGTGGACGCCGCTTTCGGTCTTGGCATAGCCATAGGCATTTTCGCCCTTGACCAGCATCGTCGCCGACTTGATCCCCGCCTGCTCGCCCGCCTGATATTCGATCAGCTCGACCTTCATCCCGCGCTTTTCGGCCCAGCGCATATACATGCGCTGCAGCATTTCGGCCCAGTCCTGGCTCTCGGTGCCGCCGGCGCCCGCATGGACTTCGATATAGGCGTCGTTGCCGTCGGCCTCGCCCGCGAGCAGCGCCTTGACCTTATCCTCTTCGGCACGCGCGGCGAGCGCGGCGAGGCTTTCGACGGCATCGTCGACGAGCGCTTCGTCGCCCTCCATCTCGGCAAGCTCGATCAGCTCGGCGGTGTCGGCCATTTCCTTTTCGATCGCGCGCGTCGCGGCGACCGCCTCGTCGAGGCGGCGGCGTTCGCGCATCACCTCTTGCGCCGCCTTTGGATTGTCCCAAAGCGTCGGGTCTTCGACCTTGGCGTTAAGCTCGTCGAGCCGCCGCAGCGCGCGATCCCAGTCGAGAAAGCGGCGCAGCAGCGCGAGCGCGGCGTTGATCTTGTCGATATGGTCCTGCGCTTCGGCGCGCATGTCTGTGCTCCTGAATAGATGCGTCCGGCCTTAGTGGCTGGCGCGCCCGAGGAAAAGCCCCGCGCGCGCCGCCGGCCGGGCGTCAGATGATGCCGTCGCGATCCTCGAGGAAGTCGGCGTCGCTGCGCCGCCCGCCCTGCTGGACCGGCGCGTCGGGCTGCTTGGCCGGCTTCGACGGCTTGATTTCCTCTTCGCGGATCGTCCGCCTGGGCTCGCTTTCGGGCTTGAAGGCCTCCCAGATGATCGAGGCCTTCGGATCGCTCGTCGGCCACGCGCCATAGACGCGGCGGCCCGAACGGCGGTCGATGCGAACCATGCGGATATTCCTGGGCGCGGTGAAGGGCACCGGCTGGCGGTCGGCGAGCGCGGCCTGATAGAATTGCTTGAATACCGGCGCGGCGAGGCTGCCGCCCTGCGCATAGCCGCCCATGTTGCGCGGCTGGTCGAAGCCCAGATAGAGGCCGGCGACGATGTCGGGCGTGCCGCCGATGAACCAGACGTCCTTCGGCCCCGTCGTCGTCCCGGTCTTGCCGAACATCGGTACGCCGAGGTCGCGCAGCCGCTGCGCGGTGCCGCGCTGGACGACGCCTTCGAGCATGTGGACGACCTGATAGGCGGTCATCGGGTCCATCAGCTGCTTGCCCGAGGGCGCGAAGCGCGGCATCGGCCGCCCGTCCCAATCGGGCTTGTTGCAGCCCTGGCACGGGCGCCAGTTCCGGGGCAGGATCACCTTGCCGCGCCGGTCCTGAACATAGTCGATCAGGTGCGGGGTCAGCGCGCGGCCGTGATTGGCGAGCATCGAAAAGGCGTTGACCATCCGCTCGACCGTCGTCGTCCCGGCGCCGAGCGCGGTCGAAAGATAGGGTTCGTGCTGGCCGATCCCCATCGTCCGAATCGTCTCCACGATCGGCTCCATGCCGATCTGGCTCGCGGTGCGCACGGTCATCAGGTTGCGCGACTGTTCGAGGCCCCAGCGCATCGTATGCTCGCCGCTGCCGCCCGAATTGCCGAAGTTGCGGAAGCATTTGGTGCCGAGTCCGGCGCCCTGATAGACGCAGAACGGCCCGTCGACGATCATCGTCGCGGGGGTCATGCCATTGTCGAGCGCGGTCGCATAGACGAAGGGCTTGATCGTCGAGCCCGGCTGGCGCTCGGCCTGCGTCGCGCGGTTGAACGAGGAGAGGCGCACGTCGAAGCCGCCCTGCATCGCATAGATGCGGCCCGAATGCGGGCTTTCGACGACCATGCCGCCCGACACTTCGGGAATGTTGCGGAGCGAGAAGCTGCCGCCGCCGCTCGGCGCGACCGCGATCAGGTCGCCGGGCTTCATCGCGACGAAGGCGCTCGTCCCGCGCTTGCGATAGCCCATCTGCGCCGCGCTCGCGGGCAGGCGGCCGGTGCTGCCGTCGGCAAAGCCGATGCGGGCCTCGCTGCCCGTTTTCGACAGCACTGCGGCGATGCGCCAATCCGCATAGTCGACCGTCTTGAAGCTCGAGGCGAGGCGGCTCGCCCATTGATCGTCGGCCTCGATCGTCGCGATCGGCCCCGACCAGCCCTTGCCGCGGTCGTAACGGATCATGCCTTCGCGCAGCGCCTTGGCCGTCGCCTGCTGCATCTTGTCGTCATAGGCGGTGCGCACCCACAGGCCGCCGGCATAGACGCTGTGCGGCCCGTCCTCGGCGGTCTCGCCGAACTGCTCGATCAGCTGGCGGCGCACCTCTTCCATATAATAGCCGCCGACCTGCTCGACCGCGCGATTGCCGCTTTCGGACAGGCCGAGCGG
Source organism: Sphingopyxis indica (assembly GCF_032879645.1). NCBI lineage: Bacteria > Pseudomonadati > Pseudomonadota > Alphaproteobacteria > Sphingomonadales > Sphingopyxidaceae > Sphingopyxis > Sphingopyxis indica. The sequence goes on along the minus strand of NZ_CP076394.1, from coordinate 4,035,661 downwards.
CTGCGCCTGCGCGGCGTCGCGCTGCGCCTTGCTGATCCAGCCGTTGCGCTCCATTTCCTTGAGCACGAAATTGCGCCGCGCCAGCGCCTTTTCGGCATTGCGCGCGCGGCCATAGGTTTCGGGCGCCTTGGGCAGGATCGCGAGGAAGGCCATTTCGTGCAGCGCGAGCTGATCGACATCCTTGTCGAAATAGGCGCGGCTCGCCGCCTGCACCCCGAAGCTGCGACGCCCGAGCGGGATTTCGTTGAGATAGAGTTCGAGGATCTGTTCCTTGGACAGCGCCGCCTCGATGCGCTTCGCGAGAATCGCCTCGCGGATCTTGCGCGTATAGCTGACCTCGTTGGTGAGCAGCAGATTCTTCGCGACCTGCTGGGTGATCGTCGAAGCGCCGACGGGACGGCCATCGTTCTGCAGATTGGTGATGATCGCGCTGACGATGCCGGGATAGTCGATGCCGCCGTGCTGAAAGAAGGTGCGGTCCTCGGCGGCGAGGAAGGCGCGGACGAGCAGCGGCGGATATTCGCTGTAGTCGAGCTGGACGCGGCGCTCGCGCGCATAGCTGTGTACCGGCTTGCCCTCGCCGTCGCGCACCATCGTCGGCAGCGGCGGTTCATAGTCGCGCAGCTGATCGACCGAGGGCAGGTCGCGCGCGAAGATCGCCCAGATCAGCGCGAGGCCGAGCAGCCCTGCAATGGCGAGATAGCCGAGCCAGCGGAACCAGCGGCGCGTCCACATCTCGCGCAGCCAGCCGAGGACGGCATTGCTGTCGCGGCGCAGACGGTAGCGAAAATGGGACGAGGTGTCGGCGGCCATATCGCCCGCCTCTATCGCCTGTCTCCCGGAAAGGGAAGCATGGTTGCGGCGAGGCGCCCTGCGATTAGCTCGGTCATCGCGGCGCCCAGCATCGCGGCGACGTCGGCGTGGACCGCGGCGGGGTCGAGCCGGTCCTCTTCGCCCAGCATCTCCTCGGCGGCGAAGCCGAGCTCGACCGCGATGCGCAGCCGCCGCCACAGCATCGCCGGGTCGACGCCCGGCAGGTGCGGCGTGCAGGCGGCGGCGAGGCGGTCGGTAACGCTGCGGTGCGATTCGAGGCGGACATGGACGAGCGCGGGGGTCGCGTGGAGCGCGCGCAGGGTCCATGCCGCGCCGGGCTCGGCGCGGGTCACGGCGGCGGTGTCGGCGAGCAGCTCGCCGATATGATCGGCCATCGCGGCGATGCCGCCGGGCGCATGGCGCAGCACCCAGGCGTCGAGCACGTCGTTCTGTCGCGCCATCAACCGGCGGCCGAGCGCTTCGAGCACGGCATATTTATCGGCGAAATAGCGATAGAGCGCGGGCGGGCTCACTCCCGCGCGCGCGGCGATCCTGTTGGTCGAGATGCGCTCGATCCCGACCTCGGCGAGCAGGGCGCCCGCGACGTCGAGCAGCCGTTCGCGCGTCGCGGCGGCGCGCGCCTGCTTCGGCGGCGGCTTCATCGCGCGCGGCCGCGCGCGCTCACCGGCCAGATCGCGACCAGCGTGTCGCCGTCGACGACATGATAATGATCGTAGAGATTGACCGTCGGGTCGCAGTGCGGAACCGTCAGCGTCACCGGATCGCCGGGCGCGAGCGTATCGCCGATCCCCGGCGCGATCAGCGCGGCATGTTCGTCGCCCATGAAGGCGAAGAAGGCATCCGCGGGCGCGCCGCGCCGCACCACCGCGGCCCCGCCATCGGTCGAAAGCGACTTGAACCCCGCGTCTATGGTGACGAGTCCCTGATGATTGGCGCTGACCACCCGCGCATCGACGCCGAGCGCGGTTTCGAACGGCACGCTGCCGTCGCCGGCAAGGTCGCAGTCGAGATATTGCTTGTCCATGAAGACATAGCTGCCCGCCTGCAGCTCGGTGAAGACGCCGAGGTCGAGGTCGATGCGGTGCGTGCCGGTCCCCGATCCGGTGACGATGTCAGGCGCGAAGCCCGCGTCGGTCAGCGCCGCGATCGCGCTCTCCAGATATTGCGTGCGCTCGACGATCGCGGCGCGGCGCTCGGCAAAATCCTCGATATGCTGCTGCGACCCGCAATAATATTGGACGCCGCGATAGCGCAGGTGGGGCAGGGCAGCGATGGCGGCCGCGAGTTCGACCGCCTTTTCGGCCGATGCGACGCCGGTGCGCGCGATGCCGGGGTCGATGTCGATGATCACGTCGAGGCTTGCGCGCGCCTGCCCGAGCGCCGCGTCGATCCGCGCGGCGACCGCCGGATGGTCGACCACCGCCATCAACCCCTCGGCGTGGCCCGCGAGCGCCGCGAGTCGCTCGATCGCGCGCGGCGCGGCGACCGGCGAGGTGATCAGGATTCCGGCAATGCCGCCATCGGCCATCACCTCGGCCTCGCCGATCTTGGCGCAGCAGATGCCGAGCGCGCCCGCGGCGATCTGACGTCGCGCGATGTCGACGCTCTTGTGCGTCTTGGCGTGCGGGCGCAGGCCGACGCCGTGCGCCTTTGCCAGCGCCGCCATCGCCGCGATATTGCGATCGAGCGCGCCTTCGTCGAGCACCAGCACGGGTGTATTGAGGTCGGCGCGCGAGCCCTGCCGGCCGATCAGATGGGCGTGGAGCGTCACATCGTCGGTCATGAAAAAAGCGCCTCCAGATGGGGGTTGAGGAATTTGCCCGCCGGGTCGGCGGAGCGGCGCACCGCGCGATAGCGTTCCGCCATCGGATAGAGGGCATCGACGTCGGCGCGGGTCAGCCTGTGGCGCTTCGCCCAGTGCGGCCGCCCGCCATGCGCGCGGAAGATCGCCTCGGCGCCCGCGAAATGCTCGCGCCAAGGCATCTTCGCATATTGGTGCATCGAAATGGCGGCGACCGGCCCCGCGTTCATCGGGCTCATCCAGATGTCGTCGGCGGCGACGGTGCGATATTCGAACGGAAAGGCGACGGGCAGGCGGCCCCTGCGAATCCAGCCGATCACATCGTCGAGCGCGGCGAGCCCCGCGGCGCGCGGCAGCTCATATTCCATTTCCTCGAAGCGGACCGTGCGATCCGACGGGAAGATCCTGTGCGCGGGGCCGCGGCGCCGGCCGTCGAAGCGCGTGCGCATCATCAGCCGCTGGAGAAAGGGCGTCAGGAACGGCAGCTTCGCTGCGACGTCGAGCACGCGGCGAAAGGTCGCCTCGTCGACGTCGCTGGTCGAAGCGGGCGGGTCGCACGGGTCGCACGGCGTCAGCGTCTTCAGGATGACGGCATCGGCGTGCGGGAAGATCCAGAATTCGATGTGGCGATGCTGCCCGGCGAGTTCATCATAGCTTTCGCGGACCTCCGCCCAGCGCTTTTTCTCGATCCGCTCGGCAAGGTGAAAGGCGGGGACGACATCGACGTCGATCTCGGTCGCGATGCCGAACAGCCCGAGCGACAGCCGCTGCGCCTCGAACAGTTCGGGGTTCGTCCGCCGGTCGCACCAGTGCGCTTCGCCGTCGGCGCCGATCAGCCGGAAGCCGCGCGCAAAGGTCGAGAGCGAGCCGAGGGTCACCCCCGTGCCATGCGTCCCCGTCGCCATCGCGCCCGCGAGCGCCTGCGGATTCACATCGCCCTGATTGGCGAGCGCGAGCCCTTCGTCCCACAGCGCCGCGGTCAGCCGCCTGATGCTCCAGCCCGCGGGAATGCGCGCACTCCGCCGGTCGGGGGCGATCGCGATCGCGCCTTCCATCGCGCCAAGGCCGACGATCGCCTCCGCCGATTCGCACAGCGGCATGAAGCTGTGGCCTGCCCCCACGGCGCGGACCTTTTTCGCACCGCGAAGGACGGCGGCGAGTTCGTCCTCGCTGCGCGGATACCCGACCGCCGCGGGCGCGGTGACGCTGCCCGACCAATTGCTCCAGCCCATAGGCCTCTCCCGCCGTGTGGGGGCGATGCTGGGGGCGGGAGAAAAGTTAGTCAAGACTATATTTATGGCGCAGCGGCGGCTTGCGACCGGGTGTTGCCCTATTTATCATCGTCACCCCGGACTTGATCCGGGGTCCATGACTTCGGCGCTGCTGTGGATCCCGGATCAAGTCCGGGATGACGAAAGAGAGCAGGCGAACGTCAGTTCCCCACCCCAAAGCCGCCTTCTCCTTCGGCTTTCCACCGTTTCGGCCGATCAGCGCCCCGACGCCAAGCGGCGGGCGAAGTGGAGTTGGACCGCGTCGCGCACGCCGCGCGCGATCTTTTGCTGTCCTTCTTTCGAGGCGAGAAATTCGGCGTCCTCTGCGTTCGACAGAAAGCCCGTTTCGAGCAGCACCGAGGGCGTGTCGGGGGCCTTGAGCACGACGAAGGAGGCGAAGCGGTGCGCTTCGGTGCGGAAGCTCATGTCGTCCGCGGCCTCGCGCTGGAGCAGGCGCGCGAAATCGGCGGCGACATTCATCGTTTCGCGCTGCGCGAGGTCGAGCAGGATCGACGATACCGCGCCGCTGTGCGCGCCGAGATCGACGCCGTTGATGATGTTCGCCTTGTTCTCGCGCGCCGCGAGCCGCGCCGCCTCGCGGTCCGACGCGACCTCGGACAAAGTGAAGATCGACGCGCCGTGCGCCGCTTCATTCTGGGCCGAATCGGCGTGGACCGAAATGAACAGGTCGGCCTTCAGTCGCCGCGCGATGCCATAGCGCTCCTCGAGGATCAGAAAGCGGTCATCCGCGCGGGTCAGCGCGACGCGCACCCGGCCGCCCGCGACCAGCGCGTCGCGCATCGCGCGGGCGAGCTGGAGCGTGATGTCCTTTTCGCGCTGCCCGCCAAAGGGGGAAATCGCGCCCGGATCGTGCCCGCCGTGCCCGGCGTCGATCACGACGAGCGGCAGGTCGTCGTCGTCCGGCCCCTCGATCTTCGGCAAGGGCAGGGCCGGCTTCGGCTTGCCGATCGGAACGGTGACGCTGTAGCGCTTTTGCGGCGGCCGCGCGCGGTAGCTGGCGGGCGCGGGGAGCTGGTAAAAAGGCCCGAACGGCGGTGCGGACGCCACCGGCGCGGCGAGCGAGAGGGTCGCGAGAAGCAAGGACAGGCCCATGGCCGCGGTTATGCCGCCGGCAGAGCGCCATGGTCCAGCGCTTATTGCGAAGCCCACGGAATGCGGCGCGAAACAGGGTTAATTTCCGTCTGGACGTCGCCGAGGAACGGTGGGTTTTCGTGCAACAGTGGCGCGCCATCCGACCCAATTGCAGCGGTGAAGGTTGCCGTCGGTCGCTGCCGATGCTAGCACCGCGACCACTGACGGCGTTCCACCCTGCCGTCCGGCCTTTCGAGGGACTGGCCCGAACCCGATGAAATCGCGGGATCGCGGCCCCCGGTGCCGGACCGAAGGCGGGACAGGCCGCCAGTCCACCCGGATGACCGGGCGGCGGATCGGTCGCGATCGCCCGCCCTCCGGTCGCCCCAAACAGGTTGATGCCGCATGAGGCTTGCCATGCCTTCTTCTTATCCCGGTCCGGGTGCCTTCGCACCCGCGGGCCGTGGAGCCGAAGACCGCATGTGCGTCCACGACCGGACGCGGGCCGCGCGCGGCAATAACGTCTTTTTTTCTTTGAACCCTTTCGACCGCATCCGTCCGTCCCGGGCGCCTGCGGCCTTTTTGTTTGGCGCGCCGCGGCGCGCCTGGAGTGATAATAATGACCACGCGTATGTTGATCGACGCGCGGCACCGGGAAGAAACCCGGGTCGCCGTCACCAAGGGAAACCGCATCGAGGAGTTTGACTTCGAGTCCGCCGAGCACAAGCAGCTCAAGGGCAATATCTATCTGGCCAAGGTCACCCGCGTCGAACCGTCGCTGCAGGCGGCGTTCGTCGAATATGGCGGCAACCGTCACGGCTTCCTGGCCTTCAGCGAAATCCACCCCGACTATTACCAGATCCCGAAGGAAGACCGCGAAGCGCTGCTCCGCGAAGAGGCCGAGCATGCCGCCGAGGCGGCGATGCGCGCCGAGGAGGATCTCGACGAGCTCGAAGGCGACGTCGCCGAGGTCGAGGGCCATGAGGACGAGAATGGCGACGCCCCGACGCCGGTGACGGTCGGCGAGGAAAGCGACGCCGAGGACGAGCGCGAAGACGCCGAAGCCGGCGAGACCGAAAAGGATGACGCCGAAGAGGCGAAGGACGACCGTGGCGGGCGCCGCGGACGCGGGCGCGGCCGGGGCCGCAAGGGCCGCGGGCGCGCCCGCCGCGACGACGACAATGGCGAAAGCCGCATGTCGCTGCGCCGGCGCTACAAGATTCAGGACGTCATCCGCCGCCGCCAGGTGATGCTGGTCCAGGTCGTCAAGGAAGAGCGCGGCAACAAGGGCGCGGCGCTGACGACCTATCTCAGCCTCGCCGGCCGTTATTGCGTGCTGATGCCGAACACGATGCATGGCGGCGGGATCAGCCGCAAGATTTCGAACGGCGCCGACCGCCGCAAGCTGAAGGCGATCATCGACGATTTGAACCTGCCGCCGACGATGGGCTGCATCGTCCGCACCGCGGGGATGAGCCGCACGAAGACCGAGATCAAGCGCGACTTCGACTATCTCGCCCGCCTGTGGGACGAGATTCGCGAAAAGACGCTGGGGTCGAGCGCACCGGCGCTGATCCATTCGGACAGCGACCTCGTCAAGCGCGCGATCCGCGACATCTATCACCGCGACATCGAGGAAGTGCTCGTCGAGGGCGAGGACGGCTACAAGGCGGCGAAGCAGTTCATGAAGCTGCTGATGCCGAGCCACGCGCGGCGCGTGAAGCAATATGCCGACCCCGTCTCGCTCTATCAGCGCTACGGCGTCGAGGATCAGCTCGCGGGGATGCTCAATCCCGTCGTGCAGTTGAAATCGGGCGGCTATCTGGTGATCAACCCCACCGAGGCTTTGGTGTCGATCGACATCAACTCGGGCCGCTCGACGCGCGAGCATAATATCGAACAGACCGCGCTCAGCACCAATCTCGAAGCCGCGCACGAGATCGCGCGCCAGCTGCGCCTGCGCGACATGGCCGGGCTGATCGTGATCGACTTCATCGACATGGATCACGGCTCGAACGTCCGCAAGGTCGAGCGCGCGATGAAGGAGGCGCTGAAGAACGACCGCGCGCGCATCCAGATCGGCCGCATCTCGGGCTTTGGCCTGATGGAGATGAGCCGCCAGCGCCTGCGCACCGGCGTGCTCGAAGCCTCGACGCGCCCCTGCCCGCATTGCGAGGGCACCGGGCTGGTGCGTACCGCTTCGTCGGCGGGCCTCAGCGCGCTGCGCCTGATCGAAGAGGAAGCAGCGCGCGGCAAGGGCAGCAAGATCATCCTGCGCGCGAGCCAGGAAGCGACCTTCTACCTGCTCAACGAAAAGCGCCGCGAGCTGCGCGAGATCGAGGAGCTCTACGGCGTTTCGGTCGAAATCCTGCCCGACGGCGAGACCGAGGGTGCGCGCATGGCAATCGAGGTCGGCGGCCCGCCCCCGGCCCAGCGCCGCAGCTTCGCCCCGATCGAGCTGATCGAGGACGACGAGGACGAGACCGTCGAAGAGGAGACGGACGAAGACGAAGAGGCCGAGCGTCCGGTGCGCGACGAAAGCGACGATGGCGAGGGCGGGGGCCGCAAGCGCCGCCGCCGCCGCCGCCGCGGCCGCCGCGGCCGACGCGACGAGGACGGCAGCGAAGCCGGCGAAGCGGCCGATGCAGACAGCTCCGGCGAGAGCGAAGAGGCGGCCGAGGAGGCTCCGGCGACCGTAGAGACCGAAGCCGAAGCGCCGGCGGAGGAAAAGCCGAAGCGCCGCCGCGGCGGACGCCGCAAGAAGAGCGACGAGGCCGAGGCCGAGGCAGCGCCGGAAGCGCCCGCCGAAGCCGTCGCCGAGGCGGCAGCCGTCGAGGCCGAACCCGCAGCCGAGGAAAAGCCGAAGCGCAAGCGCGCGCCGCGCAAGACCAAGGCGGCCGCCGAAACGGCCGGGGCCGAAGCGGCGGACGCTCCCGTCGAAGCGGTCGCGGCGAATGATGCCGAGCCTGAGGCGAAGCCCGCACCGAAGAAGCGCGCAAACCGCAAGAAGGCTGTCGCGGCCGAGGGCCCCGCTGCCGAAGCGGTCGAAGCCGAACCCGAGCCCGAAGCCAAGCCCGCCAAGGCGCCGGCGCGCAGCCGTCGCCGCAAGGCCGAACCCGTCGCCGCCGAGTCATCGCCGACCGCAGAGGCTCCGGCCGACGCGGCGCCGACCGACGAAGCCGCTGTCGACGAGACGGGTGAACCGCGCCGCGGCTGGTGGCAGCGCACCTTCGGCAATTGATGCCGCGATGACCGGGATGCTTGCCCTCCCGCGCCCGACCGCGACCGACGCCCTTTGGCTTCAGTCGCGGTTCAGGCGCGGGGTGCAAGACCGGCGCCGATGACCCGCACCCCTCAGCCGCGCTTCCTGCAAGGGGCGGACGCCTTGCGCCCGCTCGCGCGGCTCCTGCTCACGCTCATCCTCCTGCTCGCGGTCGCGGCGCGCCCCGTGCTCGCCCAGTCGCTGCTGCGCGACGCCGAGACCGAAGCGCTGCTGCAGGACATGATGGACCCGATCACGGTCGCCGCCGGGCTGCGTCCGGGGCAGGTGCGCGTCCATCTGCTCAGCGACCGCAGCATCAACGCCTTCGTCGCGGGCAGTCAGGATATTTACGTCCACAGCGGGCTGATCGAGGCCGCCGACAGCGCGAACGAGGTGCAGGGCGTCCTCGCGCACGAACTCGGCCATATCATGGGCGGCCACGCGATCCGCGTCGGCGAAGGCGCGAAGGCGGCGACGGGGATTTCGCTGCTCAGCCTGCTGCTCGGCGCCGCCGCGATGGCCGCGGGCGGCGGCGAGGCGGGGATGGGCGTGATGATGGCGGGGCAGCAGGCCGCGCTCGGCAAATTCCTGGCTTTTACGCGCACGCAGGAAGCGACCGCCGACGCCGCAGGCGCGCAATATCTGTCGAAGGCGGGAATCAGCGGACGCGGAAGCCTGGCCTTTTTCAAGAAGCTGCAGAATCTCGAATTCCGCTATGCGGTGAGTCAGGACGACGACGCGACCTACAGCCGCACCCACCCGCTGTCGGGCGACCGCATTCAGGCGCTGCGCGACGGCTATGTCGCCGATGCGGCGTGGGACAAGCCGAGCGACCCCGATCTCGAAAAGCGCTTCCAGCGCGTCAAGGCGAAGCTCGTCGGCTATATCGCCGAGCCCGAAAAGACGCTGCGCGACTATCCCGAAAGCGACGACAGCATCCCGGCGCATTATGCGCGCGCCTATGCCTGGCACAAAAGCGCCTATCCGCAAAAGGCCTTGGGCGAAGTCGATGCGCTGCTCAAGCGCGATCCCGAAGACCCCTATTTCCTCGAGCTCGAGGGGCAGGTGCTGCTCGAATCGGGAAAGCCCGAAGAGGCGATCCCGCCGCTGCGCGAAGCGGTCGCCAATTCGCGCTCGGCGCCGCTGATCGCCGCGACGCTCGGCCATGCGTTGATCGCGACCGAGGACCCCGCCAACTATGCCGAGGCCGAAAAGGTGCTGAAAACCGCGGTTGCGCTCGACAATGAAAATCCCTTCGCCTGGTATCAGCTCGGCATCGTCTATGCCGCGCGGGGCGATCAGGCGCGGGCGGCGCTCGCTTCGGCCGAACGCTATAGCCTCGAGGGTGGACAGGCGGGACTCGCGCTGCGTAATGCCGAGGTCGCGATGCAGGGCCTCCCCCAGGGCAGTCCCGACTGGATCCGGGCACAGGATATTTCGATGGTTGCGCGCGCCGAGGTGGAACGCGAGCGTAAACGACGCTAGATTCATGCGCGACCGGCGGGGAATGCATCGCGATCCCGTGATGCACAAGGGCGACAAGTGACCGACAAGAAAGACGAATATTACCAGCCCTGGCTGCGCGATCCGGCGCCCGCACCGGGTGCTGCCCCGCGCAGCGAAGAAGGGCTCGCCAAACCGAAGGATACGCCGCCAATCGGCATCGACCTGTCGCGCTATCCCGCCGAGAACAAGCCGCCCCGCGCGCCGCTCGTCGAGCCGGCGAAGCTGCGCGCGGGCGCGGGGCGCGTCTGGGCGGCGACGCGCCGCGGCGCCGCCGCCTTCGCCGGCTGGACGATTCGCGTCGGCGAACGCGCCGATATTCCGGCGCGCGTCGAGGCGATGGAAATCCCGCGCCGCACGCGCGAAGCAAGTGCCGCGGCCGCGCGGGCGATAGCAGGCGGTGCGCGCGCCGCCGGACGCGGATCGGCGAAGGCGGGCCGCGCTGCCGCCGCGGCGAGCGCGCAGGCATGGGACAAGCTGGCGCTCGGCGACAAGGCCCGAAAGCTGTCGAGCGAGGCAGGACGCGGGATCGGCGAGGTCGCAGGCAAGGCAAAGGCCGGCATCGGCCAGGCTGCGAAGGCCGGCAAGGACAGCCTCGGCGAAGCGGCGATCAAGCTGCGCCCCGCGCCGGGCGAGGAGCCCGCGCCGCCGCCCTCGGGTCTCGAGCAGCTGCTCGCGCGCGAAGAGGCCGAGGCGCGCCGGGCGAAGCCCGCGCCCGACCTGCCGCTGTTCGCCGAAACGCCCGCGATGGCCGAGGCGGAACCCCGGACGACGATCGCCGAGGAAGACGACCGCACGCCGCACCCGGCGCCTGCGGCGAAGCCCGCGCCGCCGCGCGCAAAGGCGATGACCGCCGCACCCACCGCGCAGCGAAGCGAAAGGCCCGCAATGGAAATGAATGGCGCGAGCCGCCCGTGGCTGATCGGGATCGCCGGCGCGGCGCTGCTCGGTGCCGCCTTCTGGCTCGGCGGCCGCTTCGGCGGCGGGCTGAGCAGGAGCGAGGTCGAAACCGTCGTCGCCGACTATATCCGCGCGAACCCGCAGATCATTCCCGAAGCGCTGGAAGCGCAGCGGAATCGCGAGATGGCGAAGGCGATCGACGCGATCCGCCCGGCGCTCGAAAAGCCCTATGCCGGCGCGTGGGCGGGCAATGCCGACGGCGACGTCACGATGGTCGTCTTCACCGACTATGCGTGCGGCTTTTGCCGCGCGAGCGTGCCCGACGTCGACCGGCTGATCCGCGAGGACAAGCGCCTGAAAGTCGTGTTCCGCGAGCTGCCGATCATCGCGCCGCAGAGCCGCGACGCCGCGATCATGGCGCTCGCCGCGGCGCGGCAGGGCAAATATGACGCCTTCCACCATGCAATGTTCGCTGCCTCGTCGTTGTCGCCCGCGGCGATCTCGGCAGCGGCGGCCAAGGCGGGCGTCGTCACCGACGGCAGCGCCGACGCGACCGCGAACGAGGCGCTGTTCCAGCGCGAGCTCGACAATAATCTCGCCATCGCGAGCCAGCTCCAGCTCAACGCAACCCCGACCTGGGTGATCGGCGACCAGCTGCTGCAGGGCCAGGTCGGCTATGACACGCTGAAGCAGGCGGTCGCCAGGGCGCGGTCGAAGGCGTGAGGCAAAGTCGATGGAGCCCATTCTCTCCGTTCGTCCTGAGGAGGGGCTGAGCTTGTCGAAATGGCGTCTCGAAGGGCAAGGACGCGGCGTTATGACCCTTCGAGACGGGTCTTCGGCAAGCTCAGCCCCTCCTCAGGACGAACGGAGAGGGGCATCGAAGGCCTCGGTATTTGCCGGATGACGGCGACCGTCACCCTCGACGACGCGCTCGCCAACGCCCGCCGGCTGCTGCGCGACCAGCCGGGTCCGGCGCTCGCGCAGGCGCGCGCGATCATCGACGCCGCGCCGACATCGGCCGAAGCGCACCGCATCGCCGCGCAGGCGCTGCGCGCGCTCGGGCGCGAGGGCGAGGCGCAGGCGGCGTCGCTTGCCGCGGTGAGCGCGGCGATCCACGATCCCGCGATGATCGACGCGGCGCTCGCGCTCGCCGAGAACCGCCTGCCCGACGCCGAGGCGGCGCTGCGCGCGCGGCTCAAGGCCGATGCGACCGACGTCGCGGCGATCCGGATGCTCGCCGAGGTGGCGGGGCGGATCGGGCGCTATGGCGACGCCGAAAAGCTGCTCTCCCGCGCGCTCGAACTCGCGCCGGGGTTCGGCGCGGCGCGCGCCAATCTCGCCACCGTTTTTTACAAGCAGAACCGCTATGCCGACGCGGTCGAGACGCTGAACGCGGTGCTCGAGGGCGACCCCGACAATCCGGCGCACGCGAATCTGAAGGCCGCCGCGCTCGGCCGGATCGGCGGCTATGAGGAGGCGATCACCCTCTATGAAGCGCTGACGCGGCGCTTCCCCGCCCACGCCAAGCTGTGGATGAGCTATGGCCATATGCTCAAGACCGTCGGGCGGCAGGACGACAGCATCGCTGCCTATCGCCACGCGCTCGCCGCCGACCCGGGGCTCGGCGAGCTGTGGTGGAGCCTCGCGAATTTGAAGACGATCCGCTTCGACGCCGCCGATCGCGCCGCGATGGAGGAAGCGCTCGCCGCCGCCGAGCCCGAAAGCGACGCGCGTGCCGATGACCGGCTGCACCTGCATTTCGCGCTCGGCAAGGCCTATGGCGACGCGGGCGAGGCAGAGGCCGCCTTTCGCCACTATGCCGCGGGCAATGCGATCCGCGCGGGCCAGCTCGGCTATGACGCGGCCGAGACGCGCGCGATCGTCGATGCCGCGATTGCGACCTTCACCCCCGCATTCTTTGCTGCGCGCGCAGGCGCGGGCGATCCCGCGCCCGACCCGATCTTCATCCTCGGCATGCCGCGCGCCGGGTCGACGCTGATCGAACAGATTCTCAGCTGCCATTCGGTGATCGAGGGGACGATGGAGCTGCCCGACATTCCCGCACTCGCGCTCGGCCTCGGCCGCGAGGTGAAGGGCGACGGGCGGCACTGGATAGCGGCGCTCGCCGAAGCCGCGCCCGAAAAGCTCGCCGAAATGGGTGCCGCCTTCCTGCGGCGCACCGCGGTGCAGCGCAAGAGCGGCAAGCCCTTCTATATCGACAAGCTGCCGAACAACTGGCTTTATGTGCCGCTGATCCGCCTGATCCTGCCGAATGCGAGGATCATCGACGCGCGGCGCCACCCGCTCGATTGCTGCTGGTCGAACTTTCGCCAGCATTATGCGAAGGGGCAGGCGTTCAGCTATGGCCTTGCCGACATGGGCGCCTATTATCGCGACTATGTGCGGCTGATGGCGCATGTCGATGCGGTGCAGCCGGGCACGGTGCATCGCGTGATCCACGAAGCGCTGCTCGCCGACCCCGAACGCGAGGTGCGCGCGCTGCTCGCCTTTCTCGGCCAGCCGTTCGAAGCGGCGTGCCTGTCGTTCCACGCCAATGCCCGCGCGGTGCGCACCGCGTCGAGCGAACAGGTGCGCCGCCCGATCAACCGCGACGGCGTCGGCCAATGGCGCGCCTATGACGCGTGGCTCGGCCCGCTTCGCGACGCGCTCGGCCCGGTGCTCGACGCCTATCCGGCGGTGCCCCCGCGCTTCGACTGACCCCCGCGTGTCCATTCGTTGCCTTTCGGCAACAGCTTCCGACATTTTCGACCAGCGGCGGGGACGCATAGGCGAAGGCGCTTGCGCTTGCGCCGCGCCGCGTCATGCTGGCGTCACATAGCTGTCATGCGAAGGGGGGTCTCATGCATAGTGTCAGGGCGTTGGTAGCAAAGAGCGGCGCGGTTCTGTTGGCGAGCACGATGCTCTGTTCGACGGGCGCGGCGTTCGCGCAGCAGGCGAACAGCAACAATGACGACGACATCGTCGTCACCGCGTCGAAGCGCGAACAGAATCTGCAGGACGTGCCGATGGCGATCACCGCGCTGGGCACCGAGAAGCTGAACGAGCTGCAGGTCAAGGAATTCCAGGATGTCGTCAAATTCCTGCCGTCGGTGACGATCCAGACGCTCGGCCCCGGTTTCAGTCAGGTCTATTTCCGCGGCGTCGCGTCGGGCGAGAATGCCAACCATTCGGCGTCGCTGCCGACGGTCGGCACCTATCTCGACGAAATGCCGATCACGACGATCCAGGGCGCGCTCGACATCCACGCCTATGACCTCGCGCGCGTCGAGGCGCTCGCGGGGCCGCAGGGCACGCTCTATGGCGCCAGCTCGATGGCGGGCACGATCAAGCTCGTGACGAACAAGCCCGATACGAGCGGCACCTATGGCTCGGCGGGACTCGAACTCAACAGCGTCGCGCACGGCGACATCGGCGGCGTCGCCGAAGGCTTCATCAACGCGAAAATCAGCGACAGCGCGGCGCTCCGCCTCGTCGGCTGGTATCGCCACGATGGTGGCTATATCGACAATATCGCGGGGAGCCGCGTCTATCCCTCGCTCGAAGCCGAGCAGGGCACGGCGGCCGCGACGCAGGACAATGCGGCCTATGTCAAAGACGACTACAACGACGTCGATACCTATGGCGCGCGCCTTGCACTCGGCATCGACCTCGACGACGACTGGACCTTGCGCCCGACGGTGATGGGACAGATCCAGAATGCGGATGGCAGCTTTGCGCAGGAACGCAGCACTGCGGTGACCAGGGATCTGCAGACGGTTCAATATAATCCCGAACGAAGCGAGGATAAGTGGATCCAGGCTGCGCTGACCATCGAGGGCAAGCTCGGCAATTGGGACCTCACCGTCACCGGCGGGCACCTGCGCCGCAAGACCGTGGTCGACAGCGACTATTCGGACTATGCCTATTTCTACGACGCCCTCTATGGCTATGGCGTCTATTTCTATGACAACAACGGCGACCTCGTCAGCCCCAATCAATATATCCACGGCATCGACCGCTATAAGAAGAGCTTCTTCGAGGCGCGCATCGCCTCGCCCGCCGACGCGCGGGTGCGCTTTATCGGCGGCGTCTTCTGGCAGCGCCAGTCGCACAATATCGAGCAGCATTATATCATCGACGATATCGCCGACGCGATCACCGTCACCGGCACCGACAGCGACATCTGGCTGACCAAGCAGCTGCGCATCGACCGCGACTATGCCGCGTTCGGCGAGCTGAGCTTCGACATCACCGACAGGCTGACGATCACCGGCGGCGGGCGGCTCTACAAGTTCGACAACAGCCTCGTCGGCTTCTTCGGCTATTCGGCGGGCTATTCGAGCCGCACCGGCGAGGCGGCATGCTTCGCGGGCCCGGAGGTGTCGGGATCGCCCTGCACCAACCTCGACAAGAGCACGAGCGACACCGACTTCATCCCGAAAGTCAACCTGACCTACAAGGTGAACGACGACGTCCTCGTTTACGGCACCTTCTCGCGCGGCTTCCGTCCGGGCGGCATCAACCGCCGCGGCACCTTGCCGCCCTATGGCCCCGATACGCTCGACAATTACGAAATCGGGTGGAAGACGAGCTTCGGCCCGGTGCGGTTCAACGGCGCCATCTATCAGGAGGACTGGAACAATATCCAGCTCTCCTTCCTCGGCGCCAACGGTCTGACCGAGATCCGCAACGCGGGCATCGCGCGCATCCGCGGCATCGAGGCCGATCTGAGCTTCCGCCAGGGCGGCTTCAGCCTGAGCCTCGGCGGCAGCTATAACGACGCCGAAATCCGCAAGGATTTCTGCAAGATCGCCAACCCCGAATTCGACTGCACGATCGACGCCGACCTCGACGGCAGCGGCGCGATCGACGCTTCGAACGAGGAGAATGAAACGCTCGCGCCTGCCGGCACGCAGCTGCCCGTCACCGCGAAGTTCAAGGGCAATGCCGTCGCGCGCTACGATTTCCCGGTCAGCGGCTTCGACGGCCATATCCAGTTCGCGGTCAACTATATCGGCAAGCGCCGGTCGGATCTGCGCACCTATGAAAATGCGATCGTCGGCGATTTCGACGCCTATACGACTGCCGACATCAGCGTCGGGGTCAAGGGCGACGACTGGAGCGCCGAGCTGTTCGCGACCAACCTGTTCGACAGCCGCGGCGTCGTGAACAGCGCGGTGCAGTGCGGCGAATCGATCTGCGGCGACCCCGACGGGATCAGTTCGACCGGCGGCGTCTTCTATGACAATGTCATCCGCCCGCGCCTGATAGGGTTGAAGGTCAGCAAGGATTTCTGAGGATAGACATGATGCCGTGACGGACAGCGCGGGGCCGGGCCGGAAACTCGGCCTCGCGATGTGCGTCGCGCTGGTCATGGGCAATATGATCGGGTCGGGGGTGTTCCTGCTCCCCGCGAGCCTTGCGCCCTTCGGCTGGAATGCGGTCGCGGGCTGGGCGCTGACGATCGCCGGCGCGCTCGCGCTCGCGGCGGTGCTCGCGCGGCTGACCGTCGCTTTTCCCGAGGCCGGCGGACCGACGGGCTTCGTCGAGCGCGCCTTCGGCCGCGTGCCGAGCTTCATGATCGGCTGGGCCTATTGGATTTCGGTGTGGACCGCCAATGTCACGCTCGCGGTCGCCGCGGTCAGTTTCCTGTCGGTCTTCGTGCCCGAACTCGCAGACCATATGGCGATCACGACGATCGCGCTGATCTGGATCGTCACCGCGATCAACTGGCGCGGCGCGCGCGCGGCAGGACGCTTCCAGATCGTCACTTTGGCGGTGAAGCTGGTGCCGCTCGCGGTCGTGATCGCGCTGATCCCGATCGCCTTCGCGGGCGACCGGCCGGTCGCGCTCACCCCTTTTCCCGCCGAGGGCCTGTCGTGGACCACGGTGAGCGCCTCGGCGATCTTCACCCTCTGGGCGCTGCTCGGCTTCGAATCGGCGAGCGTTGCCGCCGACAAGGTCGATCGGCCGGCGATCACCATCCCGCGCGCGACGATGATCGGGACGCTCGCGACCGGCCTCCTCTATCTGATCGTCTGCTCGGCGATCATCCTGATGCTGCCCGCGGACGCAGTCGCGAAATCGAACGCACCCTTCTCCTTGTTCGTCGAGCGCTATTGGTCGCACGAGCCCGCGCTGTTCGTCGCCGCCTTTGCCGCGGTGAGCGCGCTCGGAACGCTGAACGGCTGGACGCTGGTGCAGGCCGAGCTCCCCGCTGCGCTCGCACGCCAGGGTCTGCTCCCCGCCTGGTTCGCGCGCGAGAACCGCCATGGCACCCCCGCCAACGCGCTGATTCTGTCGAGCGCGATCGCGACCGTCTGCGTGCTCCTCAACGCCAGCCAATCGACGAGCGAGATGTTCAACGCGATGCTCGTCCTCTCGACCTCGGTCACCTTGTGGCTCTACCTCGCCTGCGCCGGCGCGGCGCTGCGCCTCGGCGTCGCGACGCCGGTTGCGGCGCTCGGGCTGATTTATGCCGTGTGGACGCTGTGGGGCGCGGGGCTCGACGTCAGCGCGATGAGCCTGATCCTGATGGCCGCCGGCCTGCCGCTCTATTGGTGGACTCGGCGGTCGACAACATAAAGGTTGACGACTGGATAAAACCTAGAGCATCGTGCCGGAAATCTGCACCGTTTCCCCGAGCGAAGACGAGGGGCTCTGCCGAGCGAAGTCGAGGCTGCGACGCTGCGGTTCTCGCTCTGCTCGAACGAGCCCCTCGTCTTCGCTCGGGGATGCGGATGATTCAGATTTCGCGCAATTTGCTCTAGAAGTATCAAATAACACCCCATTCATTCAAAATTTCACGAACGCGCTTTCCCAGTGAGGTTGGCAAATATCGCGTGCCCTGATACTTACCTTTGTAAGGACCCTTCGCAACTACTTCTCGCTGTCGGCGGCACAATATTTCCAACGGCGATTCTTCCCAAGGCGCGAAGGGGCGCAAAGCCTTAGACAGTGCTCCGGTTGCATTGCGCATAGCAGGATCAGGTTCTCCCTTCTGATCGAACCAAGTGTCGCCGTTGCACAAAGCCATCCGCAAAGCCTCCCGTCGCATTGGCTGGCTTGGCCGAGGCTTGATCGCCTTCGCGATTGCATACGCCCGATCCTCAAATTCCTTCTCGGCACTCGGAAGCTTTGGAACTTCCTGTTGTGTGAATACTCGTGGCGCGCCATGGGCCAAGGTTTTTACGGCTTCTAACAAGTCGATCAAATCATGTTCGACGCAATCAATCTGAACCATCAGTTTCATGACTCATTCTCCTTTGCATTCTCATATGAAAATGTAAAGGAGAATGCAAGAGGGACGCTTGATGGAGCCCTTTCGGTATGCGTTCAGCGCCAGCGTGGCGCGAATAGGCCGCGGTCGCGCAGGATCACGCTCGCGGCATTATGCCCCGGCGCGCCGGTGACGCCGCCGCCGGGGTGGGTGCCCGCGCCGCACATATAGAGGCCCTTCACCGGTCCGCGATAGCCGCCGTTGCCGAGCACGGGGCGCGCCGCCCAGAGCTGGTCGAGCGTCATATTGCCATGCATGATGTCGCCGCCGATCAGGCCGAACTTGCGCTCGAGCCCCTTGGGTGACAGGCGCGTGCTGGCGATGATGCTCGCGCGGAAGCCTGGCGCGTAATGCTCGACCGTGTCGATGATCGTGTCGGCTGCGGCTTCCTCCTCGTCGTCCCAGTCGCGTCCGTCGGGAAGCTCGGGCGCGAATTGCTGGCAGAAGAGGCTGGCGACATGGGCGCCCGCGGGCGCGAGGCTGTCGTCGACGGTCGAGGGGATCAGCATCTCGACGATCGGCGCCTTCGACCAGCCGTGCGCCTTTGCGTCGAGAAAGGCGCGATCCATATAATCGAGCGTCGGCGCGAGAATGATCCCCGACTGGTGATGCTCGCCGGGTTCGGGAAGGCAGGTGAATTTGGGGAGTTCCGACAGCGCGACGTTCATGCGGAAGGTGCCGCTGCCCGCCTTGAACCCCTTGATGCGGCGCCGGAAATCGGCCGGCAGGTCGGCGGCGTCGATCATCCGCTCATAGAGCAGTTTCGGCCCGACATTGGCGACGACACGCGCGGCAGCGATCTCCTCGCCGCTGACCAGCTTGACCCCGACCGCCTTGTCGCCGTTGACGAGCACCTTTGCCACCGGGCTTTCGAGGCTGATCTCGACCCCCGCGGCTTCGCAGACCTTCGCCATGATCCGCGTGATATTGCCCATGCCGCCAACGCTGTGGCCCCACGCGCCCTTCTTGCCGTTCACCTCGCCGAAGACGTGATGGAGGAGGACATAGGCGCTGCCCGGCGTGTCGGGCGAGGCATAGTTGCCGACGACCGCGTCGAAACCGAAGGCGGCCTTGACCGCCTCGCTCTCGAACCAGCTGCCCAGCATCGCACTCGCCGATTTGGTGAAGAGGTCGAGCACGTCGCGCTGCTGTTCGAGGCTGAGCCCCGCGAAACGCCGCCCCTGCGTCAAGCCGTCGATCAGCGTGCGCAGCCCCTCACCGACGTTCGGCGGCACCTTGAGCGCGAGATCGCGGAGCAGCTCGGCGACATTTTCCAGCGCATCATAATAGGCCGGAAGCACCTCGGCATCATGATCGCTGAACTTGCGGAATTCGGACCTTGTGCGTTCGAGCCCGCCGCCGAGCTTCAGATAGCGGCCATCCTCCTGCGGCAGGAAATTGCTGATCGGCCGCTCGATCACGCGATAGCCGTGATCGGCGAGCCTCATGTCGGCGATCACCTTGGGCTGGAGCAGGCTGACCGTGTAGCTCGCGACCGAATTCCTGAAGCCCGGCGCGAATTCCTCGGTCACCGCGGCGCCCCCGACGACATCGCGCGCCTCGACGATGCGCACCTTCAGCCCGGCGCGCGCGAGATAGAAGGCACAGACGAGGCCATTGTGGCCGGCGCCGATGATCACGGCGTCATAGGGCTTGGTCATTGAAACTCCTTGGCGAGCGGGGATTCGACATGCTGGCGGCCGAAGCCGAGGCCGATCACGCGGCCCGGGATGCGACGAAGCACGGGCAAGCGGTCGAGCAGCTTGACCGCGAGCGGCACGCGGTTCACCTCGCCGCGCAGCACGGGTTCGATGACGCGCAGATGCGCGAAGCGCTGGAACGCCTGCATCCGCACCGTCGGGGTCCAGCGGCGATCCTGCACGCGCTGGAGCAAAGGATCGGGATCCTCGCCGCGCGCGAGCGGCGCGGCGAGGATATTCGCCGCGGCGACCGCATCCTGCACCGCGAGGTTGATCCCGACGCCGCCGACGGGCGACATCGCGTGCGCGGCGTCACCGATCGCGAGCAGGCCGGGACGCGACCAGCGGGTGAGCCGGTCGAGCGAGACCGAGAGCAGCTTGACGTCGTCGAAGCTCGCGATCGCGTCGATGCCCGCTGCCAGACCGGGGACAAGCGCGACGACATCGGCGCGGAACGCCTCGATACCTTTCGCTTCGATCGCGGGGAAGCCGCCCTTCTCGATGATCCGCGCGCATTGCCAATAGCCCGAGCGCGGGATGGCGACGACCATGCCGCGCGCCTCGATCGTCCCGAGGGGGACGTCGCTCGGCGCATCTTCGGGCATCGGAATGCGGAACCACAGCACGTCCATCGGCGCGCCGAGATCGTCGAGCGGCAGCTCGGCCGCCTCGCGCAGCACCGAACGGCGCCCGTCGGCGGCGATGACGAGCCGCGCGGGCAGCACCTCGCCGCTGGTCAACGTCACGCCGTCGACGCGCCCCGCGCTGTCGAAGGTCGGCGCCCTCGCTTCGGTCGACATGCGCAGGTCGAAGGTCGGATATTTGCGGCCCTCGCGCGCGATGAAGTCGAGCAGGTCCCATTGCGGCATCATCGCGATATAGGGCGCGGCGACGGGCAGATGCTTGAGCGTCGCGATCGTGTAGCGCCCACCGAGCAGGTCGAGCGTCGCGGTGTCGAAGCGTGCGTGCGGCAGCTTCAGCAGCTCGCCCAGCAGCCCGATCTCGTGGAAGAGTTCGAGCGTCGAGGGATGCACCGTGTCGCCGCGGAAATCGCGCAGGAAATCCTTGTGCTTTTCGAGCACCGTGACGCGCACCCCGGCGCGCGCGAGGAGCAGCCCCGCGACCATGCCGGCGGGACCGCCGCCGACGATGATGACCGGAAGATCGTCCATTCTCCCCTCCCGCTTGCGGGAGGGGCCGGGGGAGGGCCTGTCCCGTCTTCAAACCATGAGAGAGCCACAGGCCCTCCCCTAACCCCTCCCGCAAGCGGGAGGGGGACCTATCGGCTCCACCCCGTGACCGGCGCCTGTTCGAGCCGCGCCTCCGGAATGATCTCGCGCATCCTCGCGCAGAAATGCCTGAGGCATACCTCCTTGTCGCTCAAGGGTCCCATCGAGAAGCTTCGCGACGCCATCCCTTGCTGGACGCGCGTTATGAGTGCGGTGTCCTCGGCATTGACCTGCCGGTTGATGCGCCAGTTGAGATAGCGCGCCGCGCGCATCTCGCGGCGCTCATCGGGCAGCACATAGGAAAATTCGCGGATCAGGCAGCTCGTCGGCCCGGTCGGCAGCCATTGCATGAAATCGACCTGGTCGGGGTAGATGTCGAAGGCGACATTGGGCCACAGCTTGAAATAGAGCCAGTGGCGCTGACGGTTCGCGGGCAGGTGCGGCACCGGCGGCAACAGGCGCTGGTAAAGGCGTTCGGACCAGTTCGCCGACGGCCGGTCGATCAGGTCGCCCCACATGCGATCGACCTGGGACTCGGCCTCGACGCCATAGCTCTTGCCGAACAGCCGCGTCAGGCCGGGGTGCGCGACGGGGATGTGGAGGCCGTCCGAATAATTGTCGCCGACATTCTTCCAGTTCACATCGCGCGGGCGCAGCGTGACGCGGCCGAGGGCGCCAAGCTCCTCAAAGCGATAGGGTTCGATCATCGCCTCATAGGGCGCCATCATCTCCGCGACCGACGGGCCGCCGTCGTCTTCCAGCCGGACGAACCAGAAACCGCGCCAGTTTTCGGCCTCGACCGGGGCGAGTCCCGCCTTGCCCTTGTCGAGCGTCGGATAGCTCGCCGAATCGGGGACGCCGGTCAGGCGGCCGTCGAGTTCGTAGGTCCATGCATGATAGGGGCAGACGAGCTTCTTCGCGTAGCCCGCCGCACCGTCGACGAGGCGCGAGCCGCGGTGGCGGCAGACGTTGGTGAAGGCGCGCACGATCGCGTCGGTGCCGCGGACGAGGATCACGCTTTCGCCGACATAGTCGATGCTGTGCCAGTCGCCTGGATTCGCAATGTCGCTGTCGTGGCACACGACCTGCCAGCTCGGGCGGAAGATGCGCTCGACTTCGGCGGCGTAGAAGTCGGGGTCGCTATAGGTCCATGCCGGGAGCGACCAGCCGTCGAGGGGGTCGGCGTTTGCGCTGTGCAGGGGTGCTGTTGCCATTGCTCGTTCCTTGTTATACGTCCGTATAACAATATGACTTCCCTTCGCCAAGCCTTTACGCGCGAGAGCGCCGATGCCCGCCGCGCCGCCCTGATCGAGGCGGCGGCAGCGGTGCTGGCCGAGCGCGGGCTGGCCGGGACCAATGTGCGTGCAATCTGCGCCCGGGCGGGGGTGTCGCCGGGGCTGCTGCGGCATTATTTCGACGGTATCGACGATCTGGTCGCGGCAACCTATCAGGCGACGAGCGACCGGATGGACGCGGTTTTCGCCGCCGCGGTCGCCGCCGCCGGACCGGACCCCAGCGCGCGGCTGACCGCCTATCTGACCGCCAGTTTCCGCCCGCCGGTGACCGATCCCGAACTGCTCGGCGCATGGACCGCCTTTTGGGCGCTCGCGCGCAGCGATGCGCGGATGGCGGCGATCCATGCGACAAGCTATGCCGGATATCGCGCGCGGCTCGGCGATCTGCTGACCGCGTGCGGCGCGCCCGACGCGGCGCGGCTGGCGATCCTGCTGACCGCGATGGTCGACGGGCTGTGGCTCGAACTGTCGCTCGATCCGACGAGTTTCGGCGCCGAGGCGGCAGCGGAGATGATCGAGAGGGCTGTGGCGGCGCTGCTATAACGTCGTCCCAGAGAAAGCTGGGACCGCCATCGGCCTGCTGAAACGCCAGCGGTCCCAGCTTTCGCTGGGACGACGTTATTGCTTCGACAAATCCCTGAGCAGGCTGTCCCAATGCGCGAGCGCGCCGGGAATCGCGGCGACCGGCACGCGCTCGTTGAGCCCGTGGGCGAAGCTGTCGCTCGCCTTGGAGAACAGGCCCGCGACGCCGTAGCTCGGCACGCCGACGGCGCGGAAATGGAGGCTGTCGGTCGCGCCCGCGCTCATCGAGGGAATGATCGGGATGCCGGGGAAGCGCGCATGGACCGCTTTCGTCACCGCCGTCACCACATCCTTTCGCAGCGGCGAGGCGTCGCTCGCGGTCGCGTCGGGGTCGGTTTTCACCGCCACGGCGGGATCGGCGATGACCCTTTCGAGTTCGGCGCGCACCGCCTCGACCGCGACGCCGGGGAAGATGCGGCAGTTGATGTTCGCTGTGGCGCGCTGCGGCAGCGCATTTTCGGCGTGACCGCCGTTCACCAGCGTCGGCACGCAGGTCGTGCCGATCTGCCCGACATATTCGGGATCGGCGGTGATCGTCGCGATCGCCGCGGCGTCGGCCGGGTCGGCGGCAAAGGCCTTGAGCGCGGCGCCGATTTCGCCGCCGACCTGGTCGGCGACGATCGGCATTCCCGCCCTGGTCAGCTCATTCTGCTGCGGCTTGAAATGATAGGCGCCGATCCTGGCGAGCGCGTTCGACAATTGCACGATCGCGTTGACCGGGCCGGGGCGCGAACTGTGGCCGCCGGGGTTGGTCACTTCGAGCGTGAAGTCGGCATAGGTTTTTTCGCCCGCCTGCAATCCGTAATATTGCGCCTTGCCGTCCTCGCCGATCAGCCCGCCGCCGCCGTCGCCGTTCAATGCCATTTCGGCGCCCTTATATTTGGCGGCGAGCGCGCGCGTCGTCGTCATCGACGTTTCCTCGTCGCCCGAGAGCAGCAGGATGATCGTGCGTTTCGGCTTGAAGCCGTCTTTCTTGAGCTGGGCCATCGTCGCGACCATCATCGCGACGTCGAACTTATTGTCCTCCGACCCGCGCCCGAAGATATAGCCGTCCTCTTCGACGGGCACGAAGGGATCGCGCGTCCAGTCCTTCGCGTCGGCCTCGACGACGTCCATATGGCCGAGCAGCAGGATCGGCTTCGCGTCGCTCGTTCCTTTCAGGGTCGCGGCGAAGGTCGCGGTCTCGCCCATCGGCGTGATCACGACATCGCCGTCGGCGAAGCCCGCCGCGGTCAGCACCTTTTTATAATAGGCCGCAAGCTCGGGCACCTTGCCGCGCCCCGCGACGGTCGGGATCGCGACGCTGTCCATCAATATCTGTTTCGCCGCGACCGGATCGGCGGGCCTGGCGTGAGCGGGCGCCGCGGCAAACAGGGCGGCGGCGAGAGCGAGCGGGGCGTAGGATATGCGCATGGCGCGACTATGCCGCGTCCCGCGCAGTCGGCAAGTGGCAATCGCTGCCGGAGTGGCGAGCCCGCCAGTGTCTTTCCTGTCGGGACCGAACCACTTCAAGCCCCTCACCTGAAGGGGAGGGGCCTGATTCGACTTGAACCGAACAAGGTCTGGATACAGAAATGGGGGTGGGCGTCCCCACCCCCCAAGACCGATCACATCCCGTCGACGCTCTTGCTGACGAGAATGTTCACCGCGACGCGGCGGTTCTGCGCCTTGCCTTCGGGAGTCTCATTGTCCGCGAGCGGGTCGGCCTCGGCCATGCCCGTCGGCGTCAGCATGCGATAGGGCTTCCACCCGCACGCCTGTTGCAGATAGTTGACGACGCGGCTCGCGCGCTTTTCGCTGAGCTGCTGGTTGAACTCCTGACTGCCGGTCGAATCGGTGTAGCCGACGACGAGCAGCAGCGCATTGTCGGTCGCCTCGGCCTGCGACGCCGCGGCGCAAAGATCGGCCTTGGCCTGTTCGGACAGGTTTGCCTTGCCGACGGCGAAGTTCACATTCGTCGTGCCCTTGATATTATATTTGTCGATGTCGCCCATGCGCCCGCGCAGTGCTTCGGTCGCGGCTTCCTGGGCCTCGAAGCGCTGGTTGGTGCCGGTGTGGATCATCGACGCGGTTTTCAGATCCTTGTTCTTGAGGTCGATCTGGCTCGCGAGCAGACCGCCGTCCCACTGCAGCGTCTCGACGCTGACCGGCAGGCCGTTCATCAGCGAATCGGCGGCGAGCTTGTCGCGGTCGAGGCCGAGGAAGCCGCCCTTGGCCCTGATCTTCGTCATGTCGCCCACCGCGACCGCGGTGCGGTTGCCGTCGGCGGTCGTGATCTGAATCTGGTCGCCGCTGCGCGCGGAGATGATCCCGTCGATCTGCGGCCCCTTGGCCATCGTGGCCGGATCGGGCATTCCCTGGCCATAGACGGTCGCCATGACGTCGCCCTCGGACTGGTCCTGCTGTTCCTGCGCCCAGCCGCCCGTCGCCGGAACGGCAAGCAGCGCCAGCAGCAACAGCGCCTTTGGACTTTTGGAAACGACACGCATTCTAATACTCCTTTGATGGCATCAGCCGACCGTGCATGATCGCGGGCCTTTCGTGGACCGCTTCCCCTGAAATGCCGTGTCGGGCTGTTACCCCCCACGCTCGCTGCATAGAATCTGTGCCGAAAATGCACGCAATTATGCGACGAATCGCCCGATGTTCAGGCCGGATTTCGGCTTCGAGTTTCGGGTTTTGCGCCCGAAAGGGCGGGGCGGGATCAGGCTGCGGCCTTTTTCGCCTTTGGTGCCAATGTCTTGGGCTTGTAGCGGCACAGATCGGCGACCGGGCAGCGCCAGCATTCGGGGGTGCGCGCCTTACAGATGTAGCGGCCGTGGAGGATCAGCCAATGATGCGCGCCGACGCGGAACGGCGCCGGGACCTTTTTTTCGAGCTGTTTCTCGACCGCGAGGGGTGTCTTGCCGGGCGCAAGGCCGGTGCGGTTGCCGACGCGAAAGATATGCGTGTCGACCGCGAAGGTCTCCGCCCCGAACGCCGAGTTCATCACGACATTGGCGGTTTTGCGCCCGACGCCGGGTAGTTCGACCAGCGCGTCGCGGTCGGCGGGCACCTCGCCGCCATGCTCGCGTACGAGGATTTCGGAAAGCGCGATGACATTCTTTGCCTTGGCGTTGAACAGGCCGATCGTCTTGATGTGCTGCTTGAGCCCCGCTTCGCCGAGGTCGAGCATCGCCTGCGGGGTCTTCACCGCCTCGAACAGCCGTCGCGTCGCCTTGTTCACCCCGACGTCGGTGGCCTGCGCCGAAAGCACGACCGCGACGAGCAATTGATAGGTGTTGCCATAGTCGAGTTCGGTCCGGGGATCGGGGTCGAGTTCGGCGAGGCGGCGGAAGAATTCGAAAATTTCGGCTTTCGTCATCGCCTTCACGACAATCCCAGCACTTCGGCCATCCGATAGCGTCCCGGCTTCTGGTGGACGAGCCACAGCGCCGCTTTCACCGCGCCGCGTGCGAAGATCATGCGGTTTTCGGCGCGGTGCGACAGCGTCAGCATCTCCTCCGGCCCGGCGAAGATAACATCATGGTCGCCGGCGATCGTGCCGCCGCGCAGGCTCGCGAAGCCGATCTTGCCGTGACAGCGCGCGCCGGTGAGCCCGTCGCGGCCGCGTTCGGAGCAGCGATCGAGGTCGATGCCGCGCCCCTCGGCCGCCGCCTGTCCGAGCAGCAGCGCGGTGCCGCTCGGCGCGTCGACCTTGGCGCGGTGATGCATTTCGAGCACTTCGATATCCCAGTCGGCGTCGAGGCGCGCCGCGGCTTCGCGCACCAGATGCGCGAGCAGGGTGACGCCGAGCGAGGTATTGCCGGTTTGCAGCACCGCGATATCCTTTGCGGCATTGTCGATCAGATAATGATGCCGCTCCTCGAGCCCCGTGGTGCCGATCACGATCGGCTTTTTCGCGGCGATGCAGGCGTCGAGCGTGGCTTCGAGCGCCACGGGCGAGGAGAAATCGACGAGCACGTCGCTGCGCTCCGCGAGCTTCGCGACATTGCCGCCCTTGTCGATGCCGTGATGATGCTGCCCGGCTTCCGAGATCGCCGCGGCGAGCGCGACGCCCATCCGGCCGTGGCTGCCGACGATGCCGATATTGGTCATGTTCAATCCCCTATCCGGCCCCCCTTTAGACGTTCGTGTCGAGCGAAGTCGAGACATGCTCCCGAAATCCTCATCCCGGCGAAAGCCGGGATCGCTCTCGGCCTGTTGCCTCGATAGCGGCCCCAGCTTTCGCTGGGACGACGGCTTTCGGGGCATCTCGACTTTGCCGCGCGCATGGATAAGAGGGCGCATGTCCCCGATTCGGAATATCGTCGTCCTGACCGGTGCGGGCGTCTCGGCCGAGAGCGGCATCGACACCTTCCGCGACGCTGGCGGGCTGTGGGAGCAGCACCGCGTCGAGGATGTCGCGACGCCCGAGGCTTTTGCGCGCGACCCCGACCTCGTCCACCGCTTCTACGATGCGCGGCGCGAGGCGATTCAAGCGAAGCAGCCCAACGCCGCGCACGAGGCGCTGGCGCGGCTCGACGCCGGGTGGCCCGGCGAGCTGCTGATCGTCACCCAGAATGTCGACGACCTGCACGAACGCGCGGGCGCGAAGCGGCTGATCCATATGCACGGCGAGCATCTGAACGCCTGGTGCATCGCGTGCGACACGCGCAGCCGCTGGACCGGAACGCTGATCGAGCGGCCCGCCTGCCCGGCGTGCGGGATGCCCGGCTATCTGCGCCCCGACGTGGTCTGGTTCGGCGAGATGCCGTACCGGATGGAAGAGATTTACGCGGCGCTGAACAAAGCCGACCTGTTCGTGTCGATCGGCACCTCGGGCGCGGTCTATCCCGCCGCGGGCTTCGTGCGCGAGGCGCGGGCTGCGGGCGCAAGGACGCTCGAACTCAATATGGAGCCGAGCCAGGGCAGCTATTGGTTCAGCGAGGCCCGCCACGGGCCGGCGACGCAACTCGTTCCGCAGTGGGTCGACCAGATATTGGGGTTTTGACGCGGCGCCGAAGAAAGTCTCGCACGAAGGCACGAAGGCACGAAGAAAAGAAATTATCTCACACAAAGAGGCTCTTCTTCCTTTCGCCCTGCGTTTGTGGAGGTCTTGCCTGAGCGCCTGCACGACAATCGAAGGAGCGGTCCTTTTTCCCTCAACGAGGAAGACGGTGCTTCGACAAGCTCAGCACGAACGGAGGAGGGAAAAATGCCCTCTTCGTGTCTTTGTGTGAGATTTAGAGCAAATTGCAGGAAATCTGAATCGACTCGTCTCCCCGAGCGAAGACGAGGGGCTCGTTCGAGCGGAGCGAGAACCGCAGCGTCGCAGCCTCGACTTCGCTCGGCACAGCCCCTCGTCTTCGCTCGGGGAGACGGTGCAGATTTAAGGCTCGCTGCTCTAATCAGCGTCGCGCCGCGAAGAAGTCCCTGAGCAGCGCCGCAGCCTCGCCGGCGCCGATTCCGTCGTAGACCTCGGGCCGGTGATGCACCGTCGGCTGCGCGAAGAGGCGCGGGCCGTGCGCGACCGCGCCGCCCTTCGGATCGTCGGCGCCATAATAGAGCCGCGCGATGCGGGCGTGGGCGATCGCGCCCGCGCACATCGCGCAGGGTTCGAGCGTGACATGAAGGTCGCAGCCGTCGAGCCGCTCGTTGCCGAGCTTCGCCGCCGCCATGCGAATCGCGACGATCTCCGCATGCGCGGTCGGGTCGTGCGATTCGCGCGGGGCGTTGTGCCCTTCGGCGATGATCTCGCCATCCTTGACGACGACCGCACCGACCGGCACTTCGCCCCATTCGGCGGCGATTCGGGCGAGGTCGAGCGCGCGGCGCATCGGGTCGGGGAGCAGGAAAAGAGCCATGTCCTTCCCGCTAATCCCTTGACGAATCCCCGGCAAGCCGATAAGCGCGCGCCTTTCCCGGCCCACCCGGTCTTTTCGGCGCCTTTCGCGCCGTCCGGCACGCCGCCCAGATTTTGTGAGGACTGAAGACATGTCGCGCATTTGCGAACTGACCGGCAAGGGCCGCCAGGTTGGCCACAATGTCAGCCACGCCAACAACAAGACGAAGCGCACCTTTCTGCCCAATCTGCAGAATGTGACGCTGCTTTCGGAAGCGCTCGGCAAGGGCGTGAAGCTGCGCGTGTCGACGCACGGCCTGCGCTCGGTCGAGCACAACGGTGGCCTCGACAACTGGCTGATGAAGACCGGCGACGAGCAGCTTTCGGCGAATGCGCGCAAGCTGAAGAAGGAAGTCGCGAAGAAGCTCGCCGAAAAGGCGGCGTAATTCGCCATTCCTTGTGCGGCTCCGGCCCGCATCGAAGCGATCAGGCGGCCCGGCTACGGCGCCGCCTTTTTGCTGTCCGTTTTGCGCGGCGGGAGGCCGACGAGGTCGAATTCGAGCAGCAGGCTGCGCTGCCAGCTGTTGAAATTATTGTCGGAGACGAGCCAGAGCCGCGTCCGGCCATCCTCGATCGCGACCGCCGCGCCTTCGAAATTGTCGGCGAGCGGCCGTGGCACCCGGCCGATGGGCACCGAGCGGACCACCGCGTCCTTCCGAATATCGGCCGGATCGACGATCGCGAGGATGGTCGTGAAAAACGGATCGAAACCGAGCTTGCGGTGGACGAGCAATATGCGGCCGTCGGGAAGCGGCGCGGCGTCGCTGACATTGCCCTTGCCCTCGGCATCGTAGAAAAAGCGTAGCGGCTTTGCTCCGGGCGCGGCGGGATCGTCCGCGAAGAGCAGCGCCTGGCGCCCGCGGGGGTCGTCGCTCGCATCCTCCGAAAAAATGACGGTGCGGCCGCCCGCGATATGCGCCATGGCCTCGGGGCCGCGGTTGCCCGGCCAGTCGGGCAAATGATTGCGCGATGCGACCCGTGTAAGCGCAGCGTCGAACCGCCAGACCTCGTTGATCCCCTCGAGGGCGACGCGGCTCTCGCCGGTGGCCGGATCGAAGGTCATGGCTTCGGTATCGACCATCGTCTTGCGCCGCGGCCGCCCTTCGGGAGTGGGGATCCTGCCGATCCGCACCGCGCGCAGCCGATCGCCGCCGCCGAAATCCATCCTGACCCAATAGCCATTGTCCCCGACCAGTTGGTATCGGCCCGGCCCCATGCGCGCGAGTGCCGAAAAACCCCCGAAATGGCTGTTCGGGCTGACGAGGTGCCAGCCGCGCACGAAGCGCAGCGTCCCCGACGTCTGCGCTGCGAAGTCGATGGCGATCGCGCGCGCTTGCTGGCTTTCGTCGGGGACCGGAAACCGCATCCTCGCCCCCGGTACGGGACCGATCGCGAGAAAGATCAGGATCGCGGGGAGGAGGCGGCGCATCGGCGCGGGGTTAGAGTGGCGCGCCGCAAATGGGAAGATGCACCCTTCGAAAAGATGAACGGCAGGCAACCGAAGCTGAACGAACGCCGACGCCGATGTTCAGCCCTGGCTCAAAGCGAATCGGGCAAAAGGGCATCATCGATTCACCGCCCCCGTCCGGGCGCCGAACGGAAAGAAGGAGAAAAGAGATGAAAAAGACGATGACGCTCTCCATCGCCGCCCTGATGTCGGCCGCGACGCTGGGCCTGGCGACGCCCGCCACCGCACAGACGGGCTATTACGACCGCGACGGCTATTCGCGCCATTATGCCGGCTATGACCGCTACGACCGTTACGACCGGCGCTACGACCGCCGCGCCGACCGCTATGACCGGCGCTACGACCGCCGCTATTAC
The DNA here is from genome assembly GCF_032879645.1 of Sphingopyxis indica. Lineage (NCBI taxonomy): Bacteria > Pseudomonadati > Pseudomonadota > Alphaproteobacteria > Sphingomonadales > Sphingopyxidaceae > Sphingopyxis > Sphingopyxis indica. Next base: position 4,005,205 of record NZ_CP076394.1, on the reverse strand, counting down.
AACAATCGCTACAACGACCGCCGCTATCGCCAGTGCGACAATGGCACCGGCGGCACCGTGATCGGCGCGATCGCGGGCGGCCTGGCCGGGAACGAGATTGCGGGCCGCGGCGACAAGACCGTCGGCACGATCATCGGCGGCGCGATCGGCGCCATCGCCGGTCGCGCGATCGACAAGGGGAATGACGGCTGTCGCTAGGACCAGTCCCGACCCCCAAATAATATGTTCGTCACCTTTGCCCGCCCGGCCCTAGCGCCGGGCGGATTTTTCGTCGCGCGGCGACCGGCCGGCCCGCCCGGCTTGCCTTTGCCGCGGGGCGCGCCTAGTCTTGCCGCCAAGTGCTCGTCCGCACCCAGGCGGACGCGTGAGAAGACAGGTCAACATAGCCATGCGGCAAATGGCAGCGCCTTCAGGGCGGTCGCCGCGGCCCCGGGCAGCGGTGGCGAAAGACAGACAGCAGGGCGGCTCCGTAACCCGCCCCTTTCCCTTTACGCGCGCGAAGAGCTATGGCGCGATCGACCTGGGCACCAACAATTGCCGGCTCTTGATCGCGCGCCCGCAGGACGGCGAGCTCGTCGTCATCGACGCCTTTTCGCGTATCGTCCGGCTCGGCGAAGGCCTGCACGGCAGCGGCCGGATCAGCGACGCGGCGATGGACCGTGCCGTGTCGGCGCTCGCTATCTGCGCCGACAAGCTGCGCCGCCGCCACGTCACCCTGTCGCGCGCGGTCGCGACCGAAGCGTGCCGCCGCGCGAGCAATTGCGACGAGCTGGTCGCGCGGGTCCGGGCCGAGACGGGGATCGTCCTCGACGTGATTACCGCCGCCGAGGAAGCGCGGCTCGCGGTGCTCGGCTGCCACAATCTGATGGAGCCGGGCGACGGCCCCGGGCTGATCTTCGACATCGGTGGCGGCTCGACCGAGCTGATGCAGGTCGAGGCGTCGGGCCATGACGTCGTGATTCACGACTGGATCAGCGTGCCGTGGGGCGTCGTCTCGCTGACCGAACATGCGATTCCTGCCGCCGACGATCTGGCGGCGCGTCGGGCGAGCTATGCACGGATGCGCGAAGTCACGCGCGAGGCTTTTGCCGCGTTCGCCGACCGTGCGACGCGCTTCGCCGGGCAGCCGCTGCGCCTGCTCGGCACCAGCGGCACGGTGACGACGCTTGCCAGCGTCTTCCTCGACCTGCCGCGCTATGACCGGCGCGTCGTCGACGGGCTGTCGGTGCCGGCGGACGAGATGCGCGCGATCAGCCGCCGCCTCGCCGAAGCGAGCATCGCCGACCGCGCCGGCATCGCGTGCATCGGCCGCGAACGCGCCGATCTGGTCGTCGCCGGCTGCGCGATCCTCGAAAGCATCATCGACCTGTGGCCCGCAGCGCGCGTCGGGGTCGCCGACCGCGGCATCCGCGAAGGCATTTTGCGCACCCTTGCCGTGCAGGGCCGCGACGTTCCGGTCACCCGCCGCGATTTTCGCAAATGAGCGGCCGCAAGGGGGGCAGCGGGGGCGGACGCGGCGGGCTGCACGAGCGCGTCAAGACCGCGCGGCGGCGCACCGCTTCGTCGACGCGCTGGCTGCAGCGCCAGCTCAACGATCCCTATGTCCGGCGCGCGCAGGCCGAAGGCTATCGTTCGCGCGCCGCCTATAAGCTGCTCGAACTCGACGAGAAATTCGGCTTTCTGAAAAAGGCGCGCGCGGTGGTCGACCTGGGCATCACGCCCGGCGGCTGGTCGCAGGTGGTGCGAAAGGCGAACCCGCGCGCCAAGGTCGCGGGCATCGACCTGCTCGCCTGCGAGCCGATCGAGGGCGTCGCGATCCTCGAGATGGACTTCATGGACGATGCCGCGCCCGACGCACTGTTGGGCGCGCTCGGCGCCGCGCCCGACCTCGTCATCTCGGACATGGCGGCGAACACCGTCGGCCATCCGCAGACCGACCATCTGCGCACGATCGGGCTCGCCGAAACCGCCGCCGATTTCGCGGTACAGACGCTCCAGCCCGGCGGCACCTTCGTCGCCAAGGTGTTCGCCGGCGGCGCCGACCGCGAGCTGTTGACGCTGCTCAAGACGCATTTCGCGAGCGTCAAGCACGCCAAGCCGCCCGCGAGCCGCAAGGGATCGCCCGAGCTTTATGTCGTCGCGCAGGGATTCAAGGGACGCGCCGAACGGGACGAAAAGGAGGAGTGACGCTATGAGGGGGTGCAAGGGTTCGATCGCGGCGATCACGCTCGCGGCGCTGATGCTCGCATCGTGCGGCGGCGGTGGCAACGGCAGCGCGTCGCCGGTCGCGGTCACGCCGACTCCGTCGCCCACGCCAACCCCCACGCCGACCGCGACCTGCAGCCTCTCTTCGCGCCAGGCCTTTGCCAAGGCGGTGATCGACGAATGGTATCTCTTCCCGAACGATGTCGCGACGAACGTCAACCCGGCGAGCTATAGCGACGTCCAGACTTATATCGACGCGCTGCTCGAACCGGCGCGCGCGCAGAACAAGGATCGCTATTTCACCTACATCACCTCGATCGCCGAGGAGGAAGCCTATTATGCGAGCGGGTCGAGCGCGGGCTATGGCGTGCGCCTGGCCTATGACCCCTATAACGAACTGCTGCTGATCGCCGAAGCCTATGAAGGCGCACCGGCGCTGTCGGCGGGGATCGACCGCGGCGCGACCATCTCGGCGATCGGTACGAGCGCGAGCACGATGCGCTCGATCTCGAGCATCGTCGCCGCCGAGGGCACCGCGGGGATCATCGACGCGCTCGGCCCTGATCAGCCGGGCGTGACGCGTGTGCTGCGCGTCACCGACGCATCGGGAACGCATGACATCGCGGTGACCAAGGAGGAATATGACCTCGATCCCGTGTCCGACCGCTATGGCGCCAAGGTGATCAGCGAGGGCGGGCGCAAATATGGCTATGTCAATCTGCGCACCTTCATCAGCTCGGCGGGGCCGCAGCTGCGCGACGCCTTTCAGACGTTCCGCGACCAGGGGGTGACCGACGTCGTCGTCGACCTGCGCTATAATGGCGGCGGGCTGGTATCGGTCGCCGAACTGTTCGGCGACCTGCTCGGCGGCGGGCGCAATGCCAGCGACCTCTTCTCGCAGCTCACCTTCCGCCCCGAAAAATCGGCGGAGAACGACCGGCACTTCTTTACCGCCCAGCCCGAAGCGATCGCGCCGACGCGGCTCGCCTTCATCGGCACCGGATCGACCGCCTCGGCGAGCGAGCTGGTGATCAACGGGATGCTGCCCTGGCTCGGCACCAATATGACGCTGGTCGGCAGCAACACCTATGGCAAGCCGGTGGGCCAGATCGCACTCGACAAGGCCGAATGCGACGACCGGATGCGCGTCATCGCGTTCGCGCTCGCCAACGCCGACGGCGCGGGCGACTATTACAACGGCCTCGCCTCGCGCATCCCGAACAGCTGCGCCGCCGACGACGATCTCGCCTATCCGCTCGGCGACCCGCGCGAGGCGTCGGTACGCGCCGCGATCGACTTCCTGGCGGGCCGCGCCTGCACGACGCGCATCGCCGACACCCGCTCGGCCTCGGCCGACCAGCGGACGGGCGCACCGCGCACGCCGCCGGCGATGCTGATGCCCGCGAAGCCGAGCACGGCACAGCGCGAACAGCCGGGGCTCTATTGATCCGGGGTTCGCGCCGGCGCGGCGGCGGAACAAGTTTTCGGGATAGGTCGAACCTGCGTTGACCAATCCGCGGTTATTGTGGCAATCGGCGAGCGCATTCGACGCGGCCGGTGGACTTCAAGGCAAACCGATTCGCGTCGTCCGGAGGAAACCCATGGGTTTCCAACGGCGTGCGGGTGTAGCTCAATGGCAGAGCAGAAGCTTCCCAAGCTTACGACGAGGGTTCGATTCCCTTCACCCGCTCCACCGCCCCGTTCCCGAACAGCGCGCGTCGGCGGCCTGCCGTCCTGATCGTGTCGGGCTGCGCGGCTTATCCGCGCAGCGTTGCGCCTAGCTTCGCCGCCGCGGCGACCACCTTGTCGGCGATCGCTTTCAGTTCAGCGTCGGTGAAGCTCTTATCCTGAGGTTGCAGCTCGACCTCGACCGCGAGGCTGACCTGCCCTTCGGGCACGCCCTGGCCGGCGAAGCGGTCGAACAGGCGGGCATCGACGATCGCCGCCTTGTCGGCGCCGCGGATCGTGCGGACCAGATCGGCGGCGGCGAGCGTTTCGGGCGCGAGGAAGGCGAAGTCGCGGCGCACCGATTGCAGCGCGGGCGGCGCATAGGCCGGGCGCGCCGGCCCGCTCGCGCGTTTCGCCGGGATCGCGTCCATGAAGATCTGCACCGCCATCACCGGCCCGTCGACGTCGAAGTGGCGCGTCAGCACGGGGTGAAGCGCGCCGAATTCGGCGAGCACCGCCTTCGGCCCGAGGCGCAGCGTCGCCGACTGGCCGGGGTGCCAGATCGCGCCCTCGCTCACCGCCTCCATCACCTGCAGCCGGTCGGTGGGCGCGCCCGCGGCATCGAGCAGCGCGAGCGCCGCCGCTTTCGCGTCGAACGCGTCGAACGGCGCGGCCTTGCCCGCTTGCCAACTGCGCGCGCGCTTGTCGCCCGCCATCAACAGCGCCAGCGTCGGATGCTCGGCGTCGGCGAGATAGCGGCGGCCGATCTCGAACAGGCGGATGCTCTCCGCGCCGCGATTCTGGTTGCGCGCGGCGGCCGAGAGCAGGCCGGGGAGCAGCGAGGGGCGCATGACCTTCAGATCCTCGCTGATCGGGTTGGCAAGGCTCCACGCGCCGCCGCCGAAGGGCGCGGCTTCGCGCTCCGACACGAAGCTCCACGTCACCGCCTCGTGATAGCCCGCCGCCGCGGCGGCGCGGCGCAGGCGGCGTTCGAGCAGCTGGCCGGGCGTAGCGGTCGGCCGCGCGACGCCGTCTGCACGCGGCAGCGGGGTCGAGGGGATCGCGTCGAAGCCGTGGATGCGCGTGACTTCCTCGACCACGTCGGCGGCGCCGTCCATATCGCGGCGCCAGCTCGGCACGGCGACCTGCCACGGCGCGCCTTCGGTCACGCCGAAGCCCAGGGCTTCGAGGATTTCGCGCTGGCGCGCGGCGGGAATCGCGATGCCGCCCAGGGTTTCGGCGAGCGCCGGATCATAGGCGATCGTCCGCGCTTCGACCGGCGGCGTGCCCGCGCGCGTGACCGCCGACGGGGTGCCGCCGCAGATGGCGAGGATATGGCCGGTGACGATCGCGGTCGCATCGTCCAGGAAGGCGGGATCGACCCCGCGCTCGAAGCGGCTGCGTGCATCGCTCGTCAGGCCGAGCGCCTGGCCGGTGAGCGCGATGCGTTCGGGGGCGAAGTATGCGATCTCGATCAGGATGTCGGTCGTCGCCTCGCCGCACCCACTATGCTCGCCGCCCATGATGCCTGCGATGTCGTGGACGCCCGCGTCGTCGGCGATCACCGTCATCCTGTCGCTGAGCACATAATCCTTGCCATTGAGCGCGGTGACGGTTTCGCCGTCCTTCGCGCGCCGCGCCGCAAGCGCGCCGGTCAGCTTGGCGCGGTCGTAGATGTGGCTCGGGCGGCCGAGGTCGAACATCACATAATTGCTGATGTCGACGAGCGCCGAGATCGAGCGCTGGCCGATCGCTTCGAGCCGGCGGCGCATCCAGTCGGGCGCGGCGCCGTTGGTGACGCCGCTGATCGTGCGGCCGTAAAAGGCGGGGCAGCCTTCGGGGTCGTGCGTCGCGATTTCGGTCGCGGGGGCGCCCGCCCCCTCGATCACCGGGACGTCGAGCGGCTTCAGCGTACCGAGCCCGGCGGCGGCAAGGTCGCGCGCCAGACCACGCACCCCCATGCAATCCTGCCGGTTCGGGGTGATCGAAATGTCGATCACCGGGTCGTTCGCTTGCTGATAATCGGCGAAAGGCGTCCCCACCGGCGCGTCGGCGGGCAGTTCGATGATGCCGTCATGCTCGTCGCCGAGTTCGAGCTCGCGCACCGAGCACATCATGCCGTTCGATTCGACGCCGCGCACCGCCGCGACCTTCAGCGCCATGCCGTTCGCGGGCACGACCGCGCCGGGCAGCCCGAGCACGCCGACGAGCCCCGCGCGCGCATTGGGGGCGCCGCAGACGATGGTGAGCGGGGGGCCGCCGTCGCCGGCATCGACGGTCAGCACCTGCAGCTTGTCGGCCTGCGGATGCTTCTCGGCGGTCAGCACTTTCGCGACGCGGAAGCCCGCGAATCTTTCGGCGGGATTTTCGACGCCTTCGACCTCGTGGCCGATGCGGTTCAAAGTGGCGACGACATCGTCGACGGTGAAAGTGCCGTCGAGATGATCGCGAAGCCAGTCGAGGGTGATCTTCATGCCGAAATCCCCCCGCTCAGCGTGGGCACCGACAGCGCGCCGAAGCCATAATGGGCGAGCCAGCGCAGGTCGCCGTCGAAAAAGGCGCGAAGGTCGTCCATGCCATATTTGAGCATCGCGAGCCGGTCGACGCCGACCCCGAAAGCGAAACCCTGCCATTCATCGGGATCGAGCCCACAATTGGCGATCACGCGGCGGTGGACCATGCCGCTGCCGAGCAGCTCCATCCACGCATGGCCCGCATCGTCGCCGTCCCCGCCGACGATGCGGCGGCCCTTTTCCTGGGCATAGCCGACATCGACCTCGGCCGAGGGTTCGGTGAAGGGGAAATAGGAGGGACGCAGGCGGAGCACGATGTCGTCGCGTTCGAAATAGGCCTTGAGGAAGGTTTCGAGCGTGTATTTGAGATGCCCCAGATGGATACCGCGGTCGATGACCAGCCCTTCGATCTGGTGGAACATCGGCGTGTGCGTCGCGTCGCTGTCGCTGCGATAGACGCGTCCCGGCGCGATGATGCGGATCGGCGGCGCCTCGCGCATCATCGTGCGGATCTGCACCGGCGACGTATGCGTGCGCAGCAGCATCGACCGGCCCTCGGCATCGTTCATCTGCGACGGGAAATAGAAGGTATCGTGCATCGCGCGGGCGGGGTGCGTCTCGGGAATGTTGAGCGCGGTGAAATTGTGCCAGTCGTCCTCGATCTCCGGCCCCGTCGCGACCGCGAAACCCATGTCGGCGAAGATTTCGGCGAGTTCGTCCATGACCTGACTGACCGGATGGACGCTACCCTGCGGCGCGGCTTCGGCCGGCAGCGTCATGTCGAGCCGTTCGGCGGCGAGCTTCGCGTCGAGCGCGGCGGCTTCGAGCGCCGCCTTGCGCGCGGCGATCGCTTCGGTCACGGCCTCGCGCAGCGCATGAATCTGCGGCCCCTTCGCCTGCCGCTCGTCGGGGGTCATGCCGCCGAGGGTCTTGAGCAGGGCGGACACGCTGCCCGTCTTGCCGAGCGCGGCGACGCGCAGCGCCTCGAGTGCGCCCAAGTCGGCGGCGGTGGCGATCTCGCTCACGAGCTGGGCCTGCATGGCCTGATAGTCACTCATCGTCATTCGTCCTGCGGCGGCGGATCGCCGGGAAGGCGCCGCCGCTGTCTGTTCGTGTCGCTTGTCGGGCTGCCGGCAGCGGAAAACCCGCCTTTGCCCCGCCGCCGCTTGCACCGAAGCGGCGGCATGGGTCAACCCATATGAGTCGCCGCTAGGCTCCGGGCTTGTGCAACCCCTGCACCGCCTCGCCCGCCGCGGCGGCGCGGGCGCGCGCGGCGGCGGCGAGGATCGGCTTCGGCAGCGCGGCATAGGCACGCGGGCTCATCCCCATGAAGCGATGGAAGTCGTGGGTGAATTGCGACTGGTCGTAATAGCGATGGTCGAGCGCATCGACCCACGCCATCGACGGGTCGAGAATGAAGCGCGCGAGGCTGCGCAGGAAGCGCTGCCGGCGGAGGAGCAGCTTGGGCGCAAAGCCGAAGGCGCGATGGCACAGCCGCTCGACCGAGCGCACCGAAAGGTCGAGCGCCGCGGCGAGCTCGGCGACGCTGACCCATTCGTCGTCGACGAGCGCGCGATAGGCGGCGAGGACCGCGCCGTCATCCTCGGGTGTCTCGTACAGCAGCGCGGCAAAATGCTTGTCGATAAGGCGCGCCGCCGCCGCGAAATCGTCGATGCCCGCAAGCGCATCCGCGAGCGGTGCGATCGCCGCGAAGGCGGGATGGCGGCGGCCGTCGCAGAAGCGGTCGGCGAGCTCCTCGGCCGGCACCGCGAAAAGCCGCGCCCAGCCCATCGGCAGGATTCCGATGCCCCACGCGCGCATCGCCCCTGCGGCGAAGCGCGTCGCATGGCTCGTCGGTCCGGCGACGACGAAGGGGGGAACGGGCACCGGCACCGCGTCGCCGATCGCCGCCAGCGGCGCTTCGCCGTCGATGAAGCGCAGGTTCGCCCACTCGGGATGCAGATGGTCCTCGACCCGCACACCGGGCGGCGCATCGACCTCGAGGCTGTAGATGGTGCTGGCATAGGGGCGGAGCGCCGCGGACACCGGAAAGAAGCGCGTGACGACGCGCGCCTGCCCACCCTGTTGGTCGCCCTCATTGCCCACGGCGTTGGTCCTTGAACAAGGAGCATAGCCCGGAACGGCACAATGTTCCAACAAATTGCCCGGAGAACGTGTCGGTTTCCTACAATTTCCATACCGGCGGCGGCGATATAGATCGACGTCCGGCACACGCGCGTGCCGGTTCCACCGGACTCCCGCCGGACCGTCGGCTTTTTGCGACCCAGGGCTCGTCGGAACGGAGGGAGGGGGGCGGTACGTCCTTCGGATCATCCCCGGGACGGCGTGGGGGAACTCGCTTCCGCGCCGTCCTTCTGTCTGCGCGTCGCGCGCGGACACGAAAAAGGGCGGCCCCGCGGGGGCCGCCCTCTTGCTGTGTCGATGCGCGAAGCGTCAGGCGGCCTTGGGCCCTTCGACGTCGCTCAGGACCTTCTTTGCCTGCTCGATGATTGAGGCGAACACCGCGCCTTCGTTCATCGCGAGATCGGCCATGACCTTGCGGTCGAGTTCGATCCCGGCAAGCTTCACGCCGTGCATGAACTGCGAATAGGTCAGGCCCTCGGCGCGGACCGCGGCGTTGATGCGCTGAATCCACAGGGCGCGGAAATTCCGCTTTTTGACCTTGCGGTCGCGATAGGCGTACTGGCCGGCCTTTTCGACGGCCTGGCGCGCGATGCGGATCGTGTTCTTGCGGCGGCCGTAATAGCCCTTCGCCTGTTCGAGAATCCGGTTGTGCTTGGCGCGCGTGGTCGTGCCGCGTTTGATACGGGACATGCTTGGCGCTCCTTACTTCAGGCCATAGGGCGCCCAGAGGCGCACATGGGCTGCGTCCGAATCGCTGAGCACGCTGGTGCCGCGATTGGTACGGATATATTTGGCGTTGTGCGAAATCAGGCGGTGGCGCTTGCCGGCGACGCCGTGCTTCACCTTGCCCGAGGCGGTGAATTTGAAGCGCTTCTTTACACCGCTCTTGGTCTTGAGCTTGGGCATTTCGGTCTCCTTTGAAGTCCGCTTTGGTATCGGCATGGCAGCCCTTTCAGCCAGCCGACACAATCGGAAGGCGCGCGCTTAGGGGGATTCGCCCGGAAATGCAAGCATTGCCGCATATGGGGCGCTTCGCCCCTCCGTTCGGCTTTGAGCGCGGGCAGCGGCGATATCCGTTTCGCGCAAAGACGCAAAGGCACGAAGAAGGTCGGGTCAGCCTTTGCGGACGTTTGTCGCCGCAGGCGATCAAAAAATGGGCGCTTCGCGCAGTTTGGCAAGCAACGAGGCCGTTGTCCGCCGACCTCTTCGTGTCTTTGCGTCTTTGCGCGAAACCTTTGTCCGCCCGGCTCCGGCTGCGCGGGGTCCACCCCTCTTAAAAACTCGCGCCGTCGACCTTCTGGATATTCAGCGCGTCGAGATCGGCCTCGGGCACGCAGCGCAGGTTGACCGCCGCCATCTTCGATCCATCGGGGCCGGTGCCGACGGCAAAGCCCTGACAGCCGCAGTCGGTGCAGAACTGATGGTCGATATTATGCTTGTAGAACTGGTATGATTTGAGCTTGCCGGCGCCGCTTTTCAGGCGGAACCGGTCGATCGGCACGAAGCTGAGCAGGAATCCCTTGCGGCGGCAGTGCGAGCAGTTGCAGCTCATCGCTTCGCCCGGAATATCGCCCTCGACTTCATAAGTCACCGCGCCGCAGTGACAGCTTCCTTCATAGGCCATGATCGCTCCTTTCGCGTCAATGGTGGCAGGCGAGCCCCTCGATAACATCCTCGAGCCGGGCGGGATCGCCGAGTGCGACGACATGCCCGCTGCTGTCGGCGCTCAGCGGATCGCCGTTCCAGTCGCACATCATCCCGCCGGCGCCGTCGACGACGGGGACCAGCGCGGCATAATCGTGGAGCTTCAGCCCCGCCTCGACCACCAGGTCGATATGCCCGCTCGCGAGCAGGCCGTAATTATAGCAGTCGCCGCCGAAGACCATGCGCTTGTGCGAGGTCTTCGCCGCGAGCGCCATGAAATGTTCGCCGTCATGGTCGCTGAAATATTGCGGGCCGGTGGTCGCGAGCGTCGCGTCGGCGAGGTCGCGGCAGGTGCGCGTCGCGGCCGGGCGGCCGTTGAAGAGCGTCGGTTCGCCCGTCGCGCCGACCCAGCGCTCGCCGCTGACCGGCTGGTCGATGATGCCGAGCACGGGCCAGCCGTCCTGAAGCAGCGCGATCAGCGTGCCGAAGATCGGCCGGCCGGCCATGAAGCTGACCGTGCCGTCGATCGGGTCGAGCACCCATTGCCGCGCGGCGCCCGCGCGCTCGGCGCCATATTCCTCGCCGATGATGCCGTCGCGCGGCGCCTCGGCATCGAGCAGCCGGCGCATCGCGGCTTCGGCGGCGCGGTCGGCCTCGGTCACCGGCGAGGCGTCGGCCTTGGCTTCGTGCGCGCAGGCGGTGCGGAACAGCGGGCGGATGGCGGCCCCCGCGGCATCGGCGAGGCGATTGGCGAGCGCGAGATCGGATTCGAGCGACATGGGTGTGGCGCTAGCGCATAGCGCGGCCGGTCGCCAGTCTGATGGCGGCGGCGGGTGCCTCAGAAGTTTCGCGCAGCGGCGCAGAGAGCGCAGGGGATTTGATTCACGCGGAGACGCGGAGACGCGGAGATATGGCGCCCCGCCGCCAAGCGGCTTTGCGCATCCCCCTGCGCACGCAGCCGAACCGAAGCGGAACAATGGGACCATTCGGTCCCAATCATTCCTCCGCGTCTCCGCGTCTCCGCGTGAATCCCCATCTCCCTCCCGGCGATCTTTGCGCCCCGGAACGAAGCGCCGTTCGACGCCGGCGCCGCAACCCCGCTAGACCAATTTTACAAATATCATAAATATTGTAAAAAGCTGCTCATGGGCGATGATTTTCCCCTCGATCCGGTCGTCGCGACCTTTGCGCGCTATGGGGTGCGGCGGACGTCGATGAACGATCTTGCGCGCGCGCTCGGCGTGTCGCGCCAGTCGCTCTACAATCGCTTCGGATCGAAGGGCGCGCTCGCCGATTGGACGGTGCAGGCGTTGATCGACCGCTCGCTCGCCGAGGCACTCGCGAGCATCGACCAGCCCGCGAAGACCTTGCCCGCGCGGATCGTCGATGCGCTCGATGCGTGGGTCGGACGGCACCGCCCGGCGCTGCACGCATCGCCGCACGGCGCCGAGATCGTCGCGGCGATGCGGACCGATCCGCCCGAGGCGGTGCGCACGGCCGAACGGCGGCTCGTCGCGGCGATGGCCGAGGCGATCCGGCTCAGCGGCCCCGGGTCGGCGGTGCCGCGCGCGGGCAGCATCGCGCAGGCTTTATGCTGGACGGCGCGCGGGCTCGTCCATGCGGTCCCCGATCACGACGCCTTTCGCCGTCAGATGGATCATATCGCGGGCGCGCTGGTGGCGCGGTGATGCTCGCCGGAGTCCGTCCTGTCCGGATGGACATGTATTTCGGCTATGGTTCAACCCGAACGGGACGCCCCTCTAGTCGAACAGCGACGAGACGCTCGTTTCGTCGGCGATGCGCTTGATCGCTTCGCCGAGCAGCGGCGCGACGGTGAGCGCGCGCACCTTGGCGCTGTCGTTGACCGCGTCGGTCGGCTGAATCGAATCGGTGATGACGAGTTCGGTGAGCTCGCTCGCCTCGACGCGTGCGACCGCGCCGCCCGACAGGACGCCGTGGGTGCAGTATGCGACGACGCCTTCGGCGCCCGCCGCCTTGAGCGCCGCGGCGGCGTTGCACAGCGTGCCCGCCGAATCGACGATATCGTCGATCAGGATGCAGAAGCGGCCCGCGACGTCGCCGATGATATTCATCACCTCCGATTCGCCGGCACGCTCGCGGCGCTTGTCGACGATCGCGAGCGGGGCGTTGTCGAGCCGCTTGGCGAGCGCGCGCGCGCGCACCACGCCGCCGACGTCGGGCGAGACGACCATCAGATTCTTGCCGCCGAAGCGCGCCTGGATGTCGGCGCTCATCACCGGCGCGGCATAGAGATTGTCGGTCGGGATGTCGAAAAAGCCCTGGATCTGCCCGGCGTGTAGGTCGATCGCGAGGACGCGGTCGGCGCCCGCGGTGGTGACGAGATTGGCGACGAGCTTGGCCGAGATCGGGGTGCGCGGGCCGGGCTTGCGGTCCTGCCGGGCATAGCCGAAATAGGGGATCACCGCGGTGATGCGCTTGGCCGAGGCGCGGCGCAGCGCGTCGACGATGATGAGCAGCTCCATCAGATTGTCGTTCGCGGGGAAGTTGGTCGGCTGGACGACGAACACGTCCTGACCGCGCACATTCTCGTGAATCTCGACGAATACTTCCTCGTCGGCGAAGCGGCGCACGCTGGTATCGGCGAGCGGCAGCTCGAGATAGTCCGCGACCGCACGGGCGAGCGGAAGATTGCTGTTGCCGGAAATGAGTTTCATGCGCTGCCCCTTGACGCCGTTGGGGATGGATGCGCGCCCCTTAGCCAGCGGGCGCGGATAGGGGAAGGGCGAAGTTGCCCCGAACGGCGCGCGCGCCATTGCCGCGCTGCGCGGCGCGGCATAAAGGCGGGGGCATGACCAACGCTCCCGCCACGCTCACCATCGTCCTGTCGCAGATGACGCAGGCGGTCGGCGACCTTGCCGCCAACGCCGCGGCGATGCGCGCGGTGCGCGCGCGGCACGGGCAGGCCGATCTGATCCTCTATCCCGAGCTGCAACTGATCGGCTATCCGCCCGAGGATCTGGTGCTCAAGCCCGCGCTCGCGACGCGCGCCGCGGCGATGCTCGCCGAACTCGCCGCCGATACCGCCGACGGCGGCCCGGCGATGCTCGTCGGCTCGGTCGAGCGCGACCCCGAGGGGAAGCTCTACAATATCGTCGCGCTGCTCGACCGCGGCCAGGTCGTCGCGGTGCGGCGCAAGCACGAGCTGCCCAATTACGGAACTTTCGACGAGAAGCGCGTCTTCGCACCCGGCCCCTTGCCCGACATCGTCGAATGGCGCGGGGTGAAGCTCGGCCTGCCGATCTGCGAGGACGGGTGGCTGCCGGCGGTGTGCCGCCATCTCGCGGCGCAGGGCGCCGAGCTGTTGATCTCGGTCAACGGCAGCCCCTATGAGATCGACAAGGACGACCGGCGGCTCTCGCAGGTGTTCGGGATGCGGGTTGCCGAGAACCGGCTGCCGCTTGCTTTCCTCAACCGCGTCGGCGGGCAGGACGAACTGGTGTTCGACGGCTGCTCCTTCGTGCTGGGTGCCGATGGCGCGACCATGCACCGGCTGGTCGATTGGGAGGAGGAAGAGCGCGTCACGCACTGGTCCAGGGGTGCCGACGGCCGCTGGAGCTGCGCGCCGGGTGCGATCGCCGAATGGGACGCGCACCCCGCCGACATCTATCATGCGATGGTCGTGGCGCTGCGCGACTATGTGGAGCGTAACGGCTTTCCCGGCGTCGTGCTCGGCCTGTCGGGGGGGATCGATTCGGCGATCTGCGCTGCGATCGCCGCCGATGCGCTCGGACCCGACAAGGTGTGGTGCGTGATGCTGCCCAGCCGCTTCACGAGCCGCGAAAGCCTCGACGATGCGAAGGGCTGCGCCGAGATGATCGGGTGCCGGCTCGACACCATCCCGATCGTCCCCGCGGTCGAGGCGTTCGACACGATGCTGTCGGACAGTTTCGCCGACAAGGACGTCGACATCACCGAGGAGAATATCCAGTCGCGCATCCGCGGCGTCACGCTGATGGCGCTCAGCAACAAATTCGGCCCGATGCTGCTGACGACGGGGAACAAGAGCGAGATGAGCGTCGGCTATGCGACCATCTATGGCGATATGGCGGGCGGCTATAATCCGCTGAAGGACGCGTACAAGACGACGGTGTTCGCGATCGCCAAGTGGCGCAACGCGCACGCGCCGCGCCTGTCGCGCAACCCGGTGTTCCCGGTGATGCCCGGCCGAATCATCACCAAGCCGCCGAGCGCCGAGCTGCGCCCCGACCAGAAGGATGAAGACAGCCTGCCGCCCTACGAAGACCTCGACCGCATGCTCCATATGCTCGTCGAGGAGGAAGCGAGCGTCGACGATGTGGCTCAGCGCTACGGCTTCGACCGCGACGCCGTTGCGCGGATCGAGCGGCTGCTCGCGATCGCCGAATATAAGCGCCGCCAGGCGCCGCCGGGGGTCAAGCTGTCGACGCGCAACTTCGGCCGCGACCGCCGCTATCCGATTACGCACGGGTTCCGGACGGGGTGATCCGCCCTATGTTCGCGCCATGCTCGCATCGCGCGCGAATCGGGCTATAGGCGCGCCATGACCGTCACCACCCGCTTCGCCCCGTCGCCGACCGGCCATCTCCACGTCGGCAATGTCCGCACCGCGCTCCACAACTGGCTGTGGGCACGCAAACATGGCGGGCGCTTTCTGCTGCGCATCGACGACACCGACCTCGAGCGATCGAAGGAGGAATATGTCGCGGCGATCCGTGCCGACCTCGCGTGGCTGGGGTTCGACATCGACGGCGAGGAGCGGCAGTCGGTGCGCTTTGCGCTTTACGAGGCCGAGTTCGAGCGACTCAAGGCGGCGGGGCGCGTCTATGCCTGTTACGAAACGCCCGAGGAGCTGGAGATCCGGCGCAAGATCCTGCTCTCGCGCGGCCTCCCGCCGGTCTATGAGCGCAGGCCCGAGGGCGCGCCGGTGCCCGATGGCGTGGCGCCGCACTGGCGCTTCCGGCTCGACCATGAGGCGCCGATCGAGTGGACCGACCTGATCCGCGGCGCCCAGCATTTCGAGCCGAAGACGCTGTCCGACCCCGTCGTGCGGCGCGCCGATGGCAGCTGGCTCTATCTGCTGCCGAGCGTGATCGACGATATCGCGATGGGCATTTCGCATGTCGTGCGCGGCGAGGATCATGTGTCGAACACCGCGGCGCAGATCCAGATGTTCGAGGCGCTCGGCGCGGCGCCGCCCGCCTTCGCGCACGAGGCGCTGCTCGTCGGAACCGAAGGCAAGCTGTCGAAGCGGCTGGGCTCGCTCGGCATGGCCGATCTGCGCGAGGCCGGCATCGAGCCGGTCGCGCTCGCGGCGCTGCTCGCGCGGCTCGGGACGAGCGATCCGGTCGAGCCGGTGACGAGCCTCGCGCCGCTGATCGCGGGGATCGACTTTGCGCGCTTCGGCCGCGCGCCCGCGCGCTTCGACGAAGCCGAGCTCGCGCTGCTCAACCAGAAGATATTGCATCACACCGACTATGCCGCGGTCGCGCCGCGCCTGCCTGCGGCGATCGGCGAGGCGCGCTGGCTGGCGATTCGCCCGAACCTGATGACCGTCGCCGAGGCGGCCGAGTGGGTCCCGGTGTTCGACGGGCCGTTCGCGCCGCCGGCGCCCGAGGCCGCCGACCTGCCGGTGCTCGACGCGGCGGCCGCTGTAGCGCCGGCGATCGACTGGGACGCCGACCCCTGGCACGCGCTCACCGACGCGGTGAAGGCGGCGACGGGGGCGAAGGGCCGCGCGCTGTTCCTGCCGCTGCGCCGCGCGCTCACCGCGCGCGACCATGGCCCCGACATGCGCCAATTGCTGCCGCTGATCGCCAAGGACGAGGCGCTGGCGCGGCTTTCGGCGCGCTGATCCATTCCGGATGAATCGCTTGCGCAGGCTCGTGTGTTCCCGCCCTTCGACTGCCTTGCAGGCGCTCAGGATAAACTTCAGCCAAAGGCTGAAGGCGGGGACCCATCGCCGACCGGTGCAGGATCGCGCGATCGGAAGATGGGCTCCCGCCTTCGCGGGAGCACTCGGGCTTGAGAGCGCTTCCGCTCGCGCCGCACTTTGCCGACTTCTCCGATTGACAATCGGCGTCACGTTATATTATCTCATAACCCGGCCTGGCCGATAGCCGCGGTCAAGATGCGGCGGGGTTCGGGTCGTCACCGGCAAGGAGAGATGCCATGACGCTGATACCCCTGATTTCCGCCCTCGCCGCCGCGCCCGAACGCGCGCCGGCCTCCGCGGGCGCCCGCTATGGCTATGATCCCGGTGCGCGGCACCGGCCGATCGCGGCGGCGATCGCGATCGGACTGCCCGCGGCGCTGGTGGTCGCGGTCGCGCTGTCGCCGATGGTCGTCGAAGAAGCACCGCATACGATACCGCTCGTCGGAACGCTGATCGAGTTGCCAAAAACGCCGCCACCCGAGCCGGACCCTCAACCCGACGTAAAAGCGCAGCCCAGGACCGATACGGCTGCCGACACTCCCGACACAGTATTCAAGCTGCCTTCCGACAACAGCAACAGCGTCGCCGACGGACCGGTCATCCTCGATCCGCCGCCGCTGCCACCCGGCCCCGCTGTCGAACTCGATCCGCCGGCGCCGCCGAAGCTGGTCACCGCCCAGATCGACCCGCGCTACGCCGGACAGTTCCAGCCCGATTATCCGCCGCGCCAGCAGCGCGCCGGGGTCGAGGGCAGCGTCGTCGTGCGCGTGCTGATCGGCACCGACGGGCGGGTGAAGGCGGTCGAGCTGGTCCGCGCCGACGACCCCGCCTTTTTCGAGGCGACGAAGAAGCGCGCGCTTGCCAAATGGCGCTTCAAGCCCGCGACGCGCGGCGGGGTCGCCGTCGAAAGCTGGCGCGCGATGACGGTGAGCTTCGTGATCCGCGACGTCTGACGCCGCGGCGGGCGGGGCGTGCGCACCGCCTCGCCCGGACGCGCCGCCGCGCGGCTTTTGCTTGACAGAAGCGGCGAATCCCGCCAAGGGCGCCCGGATAAATGGGGGCGGCGCCCGGCGCGCGGCCCTCTTCGTTTTTCACACCAACCGCCGGGGCCGCAAAGCCCCGCCGCATCGGTCGGGCGCCCGGCGGATGTGCCAGATAATCCAAGGATAGGGCCATGGCCAAGCCGACGACCGTCAAGATCAAGCTGGTGAGCACCGCCGACACGGGCTTTTTCTATGTCACCAAGAAGAATCCGCGCACGATGACCGAGAAGATGTCGGTGCGCAAATATGACCCGCGCGCGCGCAAGCATGTCGAGTTCAAGGAAGCCAAGATCAAGTGACGCATTTTCCCGCGCGCCGAGCGCGCGCGGATTGAAAATGCGTCATCCCGGCGAAGGCCGGGGTTCAGAGGGCGGCCGTTTGCGCCGCCCTTTTTCGTGCGCGCCGCGCCTTAGCGATCGCGCAGCGGCCGCCGTGTCGTGTCGTCCTCGACGATCGTGCGGATGGTGATCAATGTCGTGAAGGAATGCACGCCCTTGTCTTCGCCGAGCACGCGCCGGGTGAAGACGTCATATTCCTCCATGCTGCCGACCTGAATCTTGAGGAGGAAATCGTCGTCGCCGGTTACGTCCCATGCACCGGTGACCTCCGGGTGGCGCGCGATTTCCCTGGCAAAACCGTCCATCGTCTGCGGTCCCGCCTGCTGCATCCGCACGAGCACATGCATGGTGAGCGCCGAGCCCGTCAGCGCCGGATTGATCACCGCAATATCGGCGACGATCACCTTTTCCTCGCGCAACCGCCGCAGCCGGCGCAGCACCGCCGAAACCGACAGGCCTACCTTGTCCGCCAATATCCGGGCGGGCGCCAGATTATCCTGCCGCACCAGGTCGAGCAGCCGGCGGTCGAATCGATCGAGGGTGACGTTTTTTCGCATATTTTTCCTCATAGCGCAAAATTTGGTCGCTGTGACTATCAATTTTCGCGCCAGTGGCCGCGGGTATCGCCCTAATGATGTGCCAGCCGCGCCGTCCGGCCCCCTCCCTGCACCGACGGCCCAAGGAGATCAGACATGACCCGCGATACTCGCCGCGCCGGCTGGCTTGCCAGACTCTGGACGATATTGATGGACGCTTCGCAAGCGGCGGTGGCCATCCACTACGGAGCCCCGTGGCGCGCGGACATTCCGCCAAACACCTAGGGTGGATCGAGCCGTTCGGGACGAGCCGGCGCCGCTTTCCCCGCGATTCCTTCGGACAATTTTCAAAGGGCGGCCGCGCGCCGCCCTTTTTCCTGCGCCGTATCGCCCGGCCGGCGTTGCCGGGGGTTCAGCTTGCCCGAGCTAGGTTGCGCAAGAACGCGTCCGTGCACGATTGTTTCAATCCTGCACAGGCTGCGGCGAATTGCCGCAAATCGGCACAGACTGAAGCGGCTTTTTTGGGCAGTTTTCGGCTTTGGCGGCGGCCAGGGGAAAGCATCCCAAAGAGATGGATACGGGTCGAGTGATTTGGATCAAGGCGGAAGAGGCACCGGAGGATTGGCGCGATGGACGCCATTTGCTCGGCTGGCACCCCGACGCATTGTTTCCGGGGCCGCTGATCGTCAGCTGGAGCGATATTTTCCGGCGCTGGATCACCGAGGATCGCGTCGACGTGCCCGTGTCGCACGTGGCGCAGGTGGACGCTCCCGACTGAGCAGGATCAGCTGAGCAAGGGTTCGAGCGCGTCCCATTCGCGCTCGACCGCGCGGCGGCCGGCGTCGATCGCGGTGCGGATCTTGGCCGGATCGAAATCGAGCGTGTCCGAATATTCCGCCTCGGGCTCGATGATGCGGATCGGCGCGAAGCGGTAGCGCGCGATCTGGACGTCGATCGGGCGGAGGATGCGCGCCGCCTGCGCGCCGCCGATGCCTTCGGCCTGCAGCGCACGCAGCTGCGCCTCGCGCGCCGCGATCAGATCGTTGACGAGCGCCGCGCCGGCGAGGTCGTTCGCCGACACCTCCGACTGGAGAATGTCGACCGCGCGCAGCCCGATGTCGATCAGATTGCCGAAGGTCCGTACCGGACCGGGCTGCGGCGCGGGTGAGGCGCGCACCGCGATGACGCCGCGCGGATTGAGCTGCAGCGCCGCGCTCAGCGGCGTCACGTCGCGCACCCCGCCGTCGACCCATTGTTCCTCGGTCCCGTCGCCGGCGCGCGTCTTGAGCGGGTCGAAAAACAGCGGCATCGCGCAGCTCGCATAGACCCAATTGTGAATGCCGGGGACGCTTTCGTCGATGGTGCGAAAGACGCCGGTGCCCAGATTGACGACACCGAGCAGCAGCTTGCGTCCGCTGGCGCGCAGCCGCGCATCGTCGGCAAAGCCCTTGAGCAAGCGCCGCAAGGGTGCGGCGTCATAGATCGCATCCTCACCCAGAAAGCCGCCGACGACGCCCAATGGCCGTTCCTTGTAGATCGACGCATTGCCCCTGATCCCGAGCCACGCGTCGAGCAGCCCCGGCACATCGTCCTGCGCCACCCCCAGCGCCTGAATCGCGCCGGTCGACACCCCCGCGACGATGTCGATCGCGACCCCGCGATTGACGACGAGTTCGTGGACGACGCCGACCTGAAACGCGCCCTTGGCGCCGCCGCCGCTCAGCACGATTGCCAGACCGCCCGCCATGCCGCTCTCCTTTGGACGGCGTTATACAGCGAGGACTGCGCAATCCCAAGACAAGGGCGGTCGTTTGCGTTGATACAATGGGGGCTGACCTGTGACCCTCTGCCCGCTAACGCGGGGTCCGAAGGGGACGAATATGCGGGTCATGCTGCTCGGCGCGGGAGGATTTATCGGGCGCCATATCCTGTCGGCCTTGGCGGCGGGACATGAGGTCGTGGCAGTCGTCCGGTCTTCCAGCGGACTCGAGCGGCTGTTTCCCGATGTGCGTTTCGTGACCGTCGATCTCGCGCAGGCGACCGACGAGGCTGCGTGGCGCGATCGGTTGGCCGGCGTGGCGTGCATCGTGAACGCAGCGGGGCTTTTGCGTGGGCCGTACATGGAGGCGGTCCACATCGCGATGCCGCGCGCGCTCTATGCCGCGGCGCGCGCTGCCGGGGTCCGGCAAGCCATATTGATGTCGGCGATCAGCGCGCGCCCGGACGTGCCGACCGACTATGCAAGGACGAAGTTGGCGGGTGAGGCGGTGTTGCGCGAATCGGGCCTCGACTGGACGATCCTGCGCCCTTCGCTTGTCTATGGCGACGGCAGCTACGGCGGCACGTCGCTGCTTCGCGGCATGGCGGGGTTCCCATTCGCCATCCCCCTTCCGGGCGCGGGCGATCAGGCCTTCACGCCGATCCACGTCGAGGATCTCGCGCGCGACGTCGTCCGCCTCTGCGGCGACGCGGCTTTCGCTGGGCGCGCGCTCGAACCCGTCGGTCCTGCGACGATCGACCTGCGCGGGCTGTTGCAGCGCTATCGTGCATGGCTGGGCTTTGGGGAGGCGCGCTTCGTTTCGGTGCCGATGCCTATTATGCGCGCACTCGGCCGGATCGGCGATTTCACTGGGGATGGCCCGGTATCGAGCAACAGTCTTTCGCAACTCGTCGCGGGCAATGCGGGCGACAGCGCCGCCTACGCCGAGGCCATCGGAACGAAACCGAGGCGTCTGGAGGACGCCTTGCGAGCACATCCCGCCGACGTACAGGATCGCTGGCATGCGCGGCTCTTCTTCCTCGCACCGGCGACCCGCGCCGCGCTGATATTCTTGTGGCTTGCCTCGGCGTGGCTCGGTTTGGTTTATGGTGAGACGGCGACGCGCGAGGTCGTGAAGGGCCTTGGCCTTTCGCCGGCGCTAGACGACCCGCTGCGAATCGGCGCCAGCCTGGCCGACGTAGGGATCGCGACGTTGCTGTTGTCCGGCCGCAGCATTCGGCTCGCTACGATCATCCAGATCGCTGCCATTCTTGGCTATTCGATCGTGATCGGTCTGGCGCTCCCGCGCCTCTGGCTCGACCCGCTGGGGCCGCTTCTCAAGAATTTGCCGATCTTGCTGCTCGTTGCGGTGTACGGCGTGATCGGGGAGAAGAAATGATCGACCCCTATCTGTTGATGAAAACGCTTCATATCGTCGGCAGCACCGTGCTGTTCGGCTTCGGCGCAGGCACCGCATGGTATTTCTGGTCCGCGCATCTGACGCGCGATGCCGCAACGATCGCTAGCGTCGGGCGCATGGTGGTGCGTGCCGACTGGATATTCACCGGGACGAGCGGGATCGTCCAGCCGGCGAGCGGCCTCTGGCTCGTCTTTCATGCCGGCTATTCGCCCACCGAGTCATGGCTTGCTGCGACCTATGCCCTGTACCTGCTTGCGTTCGCTTGCTGGGTGCCGGTCGTGGGGCTTCAAATTCGCGCGACACGTCTTGCCGCTGCCGCCGCGCAAATGGGAACCCCGCTCGGCACTGATTATGCCCGGACGATGCGGTTATGGTTCCTGCTCGGCTGGCCGGCCTTTCTGGGGCTGCTCGGAGTCTTTTGGTTGATGGTCGCCAAGCCGGCGCTGTGGTGACGCGGGCAACGCCCTCGCCTCAAGCAAACGCGCCGACGCTCTCAATGAATTTGATCACCGAGATCGGCTTCGACACATAGGCTTCGGCGCCGGCGGCGCGGATCTGTTCTTCGTCGCCCTTGCCGGCATAGGCGGTGACCGCCATGATCGGGACGGGGCGTAATGCCGCGTCGGCCTTCATCTGGCCGATCAGCTCTAGCCCGCTGACATATGGCAGCTGAATGTCCATGATGATCAGATCGGGCGACACCTCGCGCGCCCTGGCGAGGGCGTCGCGGCCGTCGCGCACCGGATGCGCGCTGTAACCGTGAGCGTTCAGCAGGTCGCAAAAGAGGCGGAGGTTGAGTTCATTGTCCTCAACGACCAAAATGGTCTTGCCCATGCTTCACGCTTTCCCCGCTTGCGTCCCACACCGGTTTAGGCGAATCGGTCCCGCGACACAATTGCCTCGCGCAGAAGGAGTTTTTCGACGTGCATGACGGCGATGAAGCGGTGGCGCTCCACGCGCTGGGCTGGATACTGGCCGACGAGCCGCGCGCCGAGCGGCTGCTCGGGATGACCGGCCTGACCCCCGAGGGGCTGCGCGCCGCGCTGGACGAGCGCGCGACGCTCGCCGCGGTGCTCGGCTTTCTTGCCGCGCACGAGCCCGACCTTGTCGCCTGTGCCGAGGCGCTCGATATGAAGCCCGAAGCGCTCGCCGCCGCCGCCGGCCGGCTCGAAGGACAGGAAGGACCGCCATGACCCGCCCGCTCGTCATCACCGATTGCGACGAGGTGCTGATGCACATGGTCGTGCCCTTCGCCCGGTGGGTCGACGAAGCGCATGGCGTGCTGTTCCGCATGGAGGATGCGAGCTTTGCAGGCGCGCTCAAGCGCAAGGAATGCGGGACGCCGCTCGAAGCCGCCGAGGTCTGGCCCTTGCTCGACGGCTTTTTCCGCACTGAGATGGAGCGGCAATATCCGATAAGCGGCGCGATGGCGGCGATGGCGGCGATCGGCGCCGCGGCCGACATCGTCGTGCTCACCAATGTCGGTCCCGACCATCAGGCGGCGCGCGCGGCGCAGCTCGCCGCGCTCGGCCTCGCCGCGCCGGTGATCGGCAGCCGCGGCGGCAAGGGCGAACCGGTGCGGCGGCTGCTCGACGAGCGGCGGCCGAGCGTCGCGGTGTTCATCGACGACCTTGCCGGCCATCATCATTCGGTCGCGCTCGAAGCGCCCGAGGTGTGGCGCCTGCACATGGTCGGCGAACCCGCGATCGCGGGCAAGATCGCCCCGGCGCCGTATGCGCACGCGCGGATCGACGACTGGGCCGAAGCGGCGGACTGGATCCTCGCGCGGCTCGACGAAAATATCCCGGCCCCCCGGCCCCAACTGGTATAAGGACGCATCATGGACATCCCCGCCAAGCTCGCCGAACTCGGCCTCGACCTTCCCAGGCCTGCCGCGCCGGTCGCCGCCTATGTGCCCGTTGTCGAACAGGGCGGGCTTCTCCACATCAGCGGCCAGTTGCCCTTTCGCGGCGGCGACGTGGTCACCGGCCGCCTCGGGCTCGATATGGACGAGGCGTCGGGTTACGACGCCGCGCGCCGCTGCGCGCTGATGCTCGTCGCGCAGATCGGCAAGGCGGTGGACGGCGACTGGTCGCGCGTCGAAAAGATCGTCAAGCTCGGCGTATTCGTGAACAGCGATCCCGGCTTCACCGCGCAGCCCAAGGTCGCGAACGGCGCGTCCGAGCTGATGGAGCAAGTATTCGGCGAGGCGGGACGCCATGCGCGCAGCGCGGTCGGCGTCGCGGTCCTGCCGCTCGGCGCCGCGGTCGAGGTCGACGCCATCGTTGCGGTGAAACCCGCCTAAGGAGCCCATGGCCGAGGCCGACCCGCCCGCGCGCACCCTCTCGCTCGGCAGCGGCGTCGCCGCGGTCGATGCCGCGGCGTGGGACGCGCTCGCGGGCGGCGCCAATCCCTTCGTGAGCCATGATTTCCTGACGCTGCTCGAAGAATCGGGCAGCGTCGGGCCGGGCACCGGCTGGCAGGCAGCGCCGCTGCTCGTCGAGGACGAAGCCGGCGCGCTCGTCGCGGCGGCGCCTGCCTATCTGAAGGCGCACAGCCAGGGCGAATATGTCTTCGACCACGCCTGGGCCGATGCATGGGAGCGCGCGGGCGGCCGCTATTATCCGAAGCTGCAGATCGCGGCGCCCTTCACCCCGGTGCCGGGGCCGCGGCTGCTGGCGAAGGGTGCGGAGGATGCGGCGCTGCTGATCCGCGCCGCCGAAGCGGTGGTGCGGCAGAACAATCTCTCCTCGGCGCACGCGACCTTCGTCGCGCCCGAACAGATGCCGCTGTTCGAGGGCGCCGGCTGGCTGGTGCGGCGCGATATCCAGTTCCATTTCGCCAACAGGGGCTATGCGAGCTTCGACGATTTTCTCGCGACGCTGACCTCGGCGAAGCGCAAGCAGCTGCGCAAGGAACGTGCGCGTGCGGTCGAAGGACTGCGGATCGAGGAGGTGACCGGCAGCGCGATTACGTCCGCGCATTGGGACGCGATGTGGGCCTTTTACCAGGACACCGGCGCGCGCAAATGGGGGCAGCCGTACCTGACGCGCGAGGCGTTCGACCTGATGGGCGCGCGCATGGCCGACCGCATCATCCTCGTCCTCGCGTGGGACGGCGCGCGGCCGGTGGCGGGGGCGATGCACTTCCTGGGCGCCGATACGCTATACGGCCGCTATTGGGGGTGCCTCGCCGACATTCCCTATCTGCATTTCGAGCTTTGCTATTACCGCGCGGTCGACATTGCGATCGAACGCGGGCTGGCGCGTGTCGAGGCGGGGGCGCAGGGCGGGCACAAGCTCGCGCGCGGCTATGGGCCGGTCGCGACCTGGTCGGCGCATTTCATCGCCGACCCGGGCTTCCGCCGCGCGGTCGCGGAATTCCTCGAACGCGAGCGGATGGCCGAAGAGGCCGAAATGGACTGGCTCGAAGGGCAGATGCCGTTTCGGCGGGCGGATCAGGAATGAAATTTCACGCGAAGACGCGAAGACGCGAAGAGGTCGCGTTTGCCGCGAAGCGGCTTTCTCTTTCAACCACTGCGGCCAGCTGCATCGTTTGTGAAGAAATGGGCCTGTCGGCCCGAGCCGTCTTCTTCGCGCCTTCGCGTCTTCGCGTGAACCAAAATCAGGCCGCGAAGCGCCGGGCGGCCGGGCGGCGGGCCGTTTCGTCGAGCCACGCGCGCGCCTGGCGCTGCGCTTCGGCAATTTCGTCGCGGCTCATTTCGCCCGATACGTCGGCGCGGCATTGCTGGCCTTCAAGGCTGCCGCCGAGCGCGGCGAGATTGAACCATTTATGCGCCTGGATCAGGTCGACATCGACCCCGCCGGTGCCGGTCGAAAAGGCGATGCCGAGATCGAAATAGGCACCCGCGTCGCCCCGCGCCGCGTCGAGCAGGCGGCTCTCGATCAGAAACCGGGCGGACTTCAGACTATTGGCCATGATAACCCCCTTTGCCTCCCCCCACAGGAGACTTCGGGGTTCAACAAAGCGGCTTATGGTCAACAAAGCGTTAACCGTGCGGCGATTTTTCGGGGATAAGCGGGGAAGGGCGCGGAAATCGGCAATTAGAGCAAATTGCGCGAAATCTGAATCATCCGCATCCCCGAGCGAAGACGAGGGGCTCGTTCGAGCAGAGCGAGAACCGCAGCGTCGCCGCCTCGACTTCGCTCGGCAGAGCCCCTCGTCTTCGCTCGGGGAAACGGTGCAGATTTCCGGCACGATGCTCTAGCGTCGCCCCCGCCTCCGCGGGGGCGATGATTCATCCCACCGGCCAATTGTCGATCAGCCGCGTGTTGCCGATCCTCGCGGCGGCGAGCAGGCGGGCCGGAGCGCGAAATTCGGTGAGCCGTTCGAGGCTGTCCGCATCGGCGAGCGCGACATAATCGACATGCTCGAAGCCGCCCGCATGGATCGCGGTCGCGGCTTCGGTCAGGCTCGTCTCGACGTCGGCGCCGGCGGCGATCGCCGCCGCGGCGGCCTTGAGCGCGTTCGGAAAGGCGACCGCCGCCGCGCGTTCGTCCTTCGACAGATAGGCGTTGCGCGACGACAGCGCGAGCCCGTCGGAATCGCGCGCGATCGGCGCCCCCAATATGTCGAGCCCGAAGTCGAGGTCGCGCGCCATGCGGCGGATGATCGCGAGTTGCTGCCAGTCCTTTTCGCCGAAGATCGCCATGTCGGGATGGACCTGGTTGAACAGCTTGGCGACGACGGTTGCGACGCCATCGAAATGGCCGGGACGCGCGGCGCCGCAATAGTCGGCGCCGAGCTCGGCGACCTCGATATGCGTGCTGTGGCCGCCCGGATACATGACGTCCACATCGGGTGCCCAGAGCAGCGACACCTTCTCCTGCGCCAGCAGCGCGGCGTCGCGCGCTTCGTCGCGCGGATAGGCGGCATAATCCTCGTTCGGGCCGAACTGCGTCGGGTTGACGAAGATCGACACGACGACATGGTCGGCGACCCGCCGCCCCATGCGCACGAGCGAGAGATGGCCTTCGTGGAGCGCCCCCATCGTCGGGACCAGCGCGACGCTCTTGCCGCCCTGCTTCAGCGCCGCAACGGCGCGACGAAGCGTGGCGATATCACGGATGATTTGCACCGCCGTTCAGCCTCCGATATTGGCGGCGCAAACGCCACCTCATGCGGCCGCCATGCCGCGCCGACAGGAAAATCGCAACGGTCATGACGAATCCCGCGCCGCACCGCATCATATTCGCCAATGAAAAGGGTGGTACGGGCAAATCGACCTGCGCCGTGCATTTCGCGGTCGCGCTCGCGAGCCAGGGCTGGCGCGTCGCGGGACTCGACCTCGATCCGCGCCAGCGCACCTTTCACCGCTATCTCGAAAATCGCGAGAATACGGCAAAGCGGCGCGACATCGCGCTGCCGACGCCGCGGTTCGAAGTGTTCGCCGGTTCGACGATCGAGGAACTGGACGATCAGGTCGCGCGGCTGTCGGATGGCGCCGACTATTTCATCGCCGACACGCCAGGCCGCGACGATGTGTTCGCGCGCCATCTGGCGACGAGCGCCGATACGCTGGTGACGCCGATCAACGACAGCTTCATCGACTTCGACCTGATCGGCCAGGTCGATCCCGAAAGCTTTCAGGTCACGCGCCCGAGCTTTTATTCCGAGCTGATCTGGGATGCGCGCAAGGCGCGCGCGAAGAATGACGGGCGGACGATCGACTGGATCATCCTGCGCAACCGCCTGCAGCACGTCGATGCCCACAATATGCGCCGCGTCGGCGAGGCGCTGACCCAATTGTCGCGCCGCGTCGGCTTTCGCGTGATCCCGGGGCTCGGCGAGCGCGTCATCTATCGCGAGCTGTTCCCGGCCGGTCTCACCCTGCTCGACAAGGCGCATCTCGGCGGCATGGGGATGGGACATGTCGTTGCGCGGCAGGAACTTCGCGAAGCGATGGGGGGCCTCAATCTTCCCGCGCGCGAGCGTTTCCACCCCGACGGCGATCTTTTCGCCATGGCCTGACCATCCCCCTCCCCCAGCAAGCGAGCGATCCGATGACCCATGTTTTCCATTCCACGATGCTGCGCGAATATGACATCCGCGGCGTCGTCGGCGACACGCTGACCGAGGCCGATGCCCGCGCGATCGGCCGCAGCTTCGCGACGCTGATCGCGCGCGCCGGGGGCAGGCGGATCGCGGTCGGCTATGACGGGCGCCTTTCGTCGCCGATGCTCGAGGCGGCGCTGGTCGAGGGGATCAACGCCGCGGGCGTCGATGCGCTGCGCATCGGCATGGGACCGACGCCGATGCTCTATTATGCGGCGTCAACGGAAGACGTCGATGGCGGCATACAGATAACCGGCAGCCATAATCCCCCCGACTATAACGGCTTCAAGATGGTGTTTCAGGGCCGCCCCTTCTTCGGCGCCGACATTCAGCGGATCGGCGCAATGGCCGCCGCGGGCGACTGGGAGAGCGGCGAGGGCGGATCGGACAGCGTCGATATCGCCGACGCCTATGTCGACCGGCTGGTCGAGGGTTTTGCGGGCGGCGCCTATCGCATCGGCTGGGACGCGGGCAATGGCGCCGCGGGACCGGTGGTCGAAAAGCTCACCGCGCGCCTGCCCGGCGAACATCATCTTCTCTACACCGACGTCGACGGTCATTTTCCGAACCACCATCCCGATCCTACCGACGAGAGGAATCTGGCAGACCTCAGGAAGCTCGTCGCCGAGCGAAGCCTCGATTTCGGCGTCGCTTTCGATGGAGATGGCGACCGCATCGGCGCGATCGACGGCGAAGGGCGCGTGATCTGGGGCGACCAGCTGTTGCAGATCTATGCCGCCGCGGTGCTCCGCGAGCATCCGGGCGCGACGGTCATCGCCGATGTGAAGGCGAGCCAGGCGCTCTTCGACCGCATCGCCGAGCTGGGCGGAACGCCCCTGATGTGGAAGACCGGCCACAGCCTTATCAAGGCGAAGATGAAGGAAACCGCGAGCCCGCTGGCGGGCGAGATGAGCGGGCACATCTTCTTCGCCGACCGCTATTACGGCTATGACGACGCGCCCTATGCCGCGGTGCGGCTGATCGAGGCGGCGGCGAAGCTCGGCAAGAGCGTGACCGAATTGCGCGGCGAGATGCCCGCGATGGTCAACACGCCCGAAATGCGCTTCCAGGTCGATGAGTCGCGCAAATTCGCCATTGTGGACGAAGTTCTCGACCGGCTCGCGACCGCGGAGGCCACAGTCGACCGCACCGACGGCGCGCGCGTGCTGACGGACGATGGCTGGTGGCTGCTCCGCGCGTCGAACACGCAGGACGTGCTCGTCGCGCGCGCCGAGGCGAAGGATGCCGCGGGGCTCGAACGGCTGGTCGCGGCGATCGACGACCAGCTCGCGCAGTCGGGGGTGACGCGCGGCGAGACGGTGGGGCATTGAATGAAGGGAAACGCCCTCCCCTTCAGGGGAGGGCAGCGAGACTTGGGAACTTGTTCGCTAGTCGCAGCGGGTGGGGCCCTCGGCCTTGCGCAAGGCCGATGGCCCCACCCCAACCCCTCCCCTGAAGGGGAGGGGCTCAACAGACGCAACAATCGTCCCGCGCAACAATCGTCCCGCGCAACAATCATATGCAATAATCCTGCCAGATTGACGCTGGCGCCGCTCCTCGGGTAACGAACCGCCTATGACCGACGATCCCAAGCTCGCGACGCTGACCGAGGCCGACCATGGCGTCGCCGAAAATGTCGCGCATGTTCAGGAGGAAGCGGCGGCGGGCCACGGGCTGGCGGTCGTCTCGATCGCCAAGAGCTACGACAAGCGCGTGGTGCTCTCCGACGTGTCGCTGTCGGTCGGCAAGGGCGAGGTGGTCGGGCTGCTTGGCCCCAATGGCGCGGGCAAGACGACCTGTTTCTATTCGATCATGGGGCTGGTGAAGCCCGACGCCGGACGCATCATGCTCGACGGATCGGACATCACCGCGCTGCCGATGTATCGCCGCGCGATCCTGGGCCTCGGCTATCTGCCGCAGGAAACCTCGATCTTTCGCGGGATGACGGTCGAGCAGAATATCGCCGCGGTGCTCGAACTCGCCGAGCCCGACCGCATCGCGCGCGAGCAAAGGCTCGACGAGCTGCTCGCGGAATTCGGCCTGACCCGGCTGCGCGACGCATCGGCGATGGCGCTGTCGGGCGGCGAGCGGCGGCGCGCCGAAATCGCGCGCGCGCTGGCCGCCAATCCGTCGATCATCCTGCTCGACGAGCCGTTCGCGGGCATCGACCCGCTGTCGATCAGCGACATTCGCGACCTCGTCGCCGACCTGAAAACGCGCGGCATCGGCGTGCTGATCACCGACCATAATGTCCGCGAAACGCTCGACCTCGTCGATCGCGCGTGCATCATCTATGACGGCAAGGTGCTGCTCGCGGGGTCGCCCGCCGAGCTCGTCGCCGACCCCGAGGTGCGCCGCCTCTATCTCGGCGAGGGCTTCTCGCTGTGACCGCTGCGCTGCGGCTCGACAAATTTGCGTGCTCCCGCGAAGGCGGGAGCCCATCTCCGGCAGGTGCCATTTCGAACCGGCAGGAGATGGGTCCCCGCCTTCGCGGGGACACACGCTTTTGCTGACGGGATAGCCGCTCTTGGCTCTGGGTCCCCGCCTCGATTTACGCCAGTCGCAATCGCTGGTGATGACGCCGCAGTTGCAGCAGGCGATCAAGCTGCTCGCGCTGTCGAACCTCGAACTCGAATCCTATCTGGCCGAAGCGCTCGAAGGCAATCCGCTGCTCGATACGGCATCGGCAGAGGGCGAGGGCGGCGCCGACGAGCCGGCCGACGAAGCGCCCGCCGCCGCGGCCGAAGCGCGCGAGACCGACGCCGCGCTGTCGTCCGACGCCGGGACCGCCGACGATCTCGACGTCGATTACGCCGAGGAGCGCTTCCATCACGACAGCGCCAGCGATTCGGTCGGCCTGTCGGGGTCGAGCGAAGGAATCGACTTCGACAGTTTCGCCGGCGCCGACGAAACGCTTTACGACCATCTGCTCGCGCAGGTCGGCGAGCGTTTTTCGGGGCTCGAGGCGATGGTCGCCGAACAGCTCGTCGCGCTGATCGACGAGGCGGGCTATCTGCGCGCCGACCTTCCCGAACTCGCGCAGCGGCTGGGGGTGCCGCTCGCGCTCGTCGAGGCGGTGCTCGCAGGGGTTCAGGCGTTCGACCCCGCGGGCGTCGGCGCGCGCGACCTTGCCGAATGCATCGCGATTCAGGCGCGCGAGGCCGACCGCTACGACCCCGCGATGCAATGCATGGTCGCGCACCTCGACCTCGTCGCGAAGGGCGCCTTTCCGCAATTGAAGCGCATCTGCGGGGTCGATGACGAGGATCTCGCCGACATGATCCGCGAGCTGCGCGGCTATGATCCCAAGCCCGGGCTGCGCTTCGGCGGCGGCGTCGCGCAAGCTGTGGTCCCCGACCTCTACGTCCGCCGCACCGCCGAGGGCTGGTTGGTCGAGGTCAACAGCGGCACCCTGCCGCGGCTGCTCGTCAACCGGCGCTATTACGACGAGCTGGCGCAGGGCGCGGCGGCGAGGAACAAGGCGTGGTTGTCCGAACAGCTCGCGGGCGCCAACTGGCTGGTGCGCGCGCTCGACCAGCGCCAGCGCACGATCGTCAGGGTCGCGAGCGAGATCGTCAAACAGCAGGAGGGGTTTTTCCTCCACGGCGTCGCGCATATGCGCCCGCTGACCTTGCGTCAGGTCGCCGAGGAAATCGGTATGCACGAATCGACCGTCAGCCGCGTGACGAGCAACAAATATCTGTCGTGCGCGCGCGGACTGTTCGAGCTCAAATATTTCTTTTCGAGCGGCATTTCGGCGACCGCCGGCGACGGCGCGGTGTCGGCCGAGGCGGTGAAGAGCCGGATCAGGGCGCTGATCGACGCCGAGGACCCGAAGGCGATCCTGTCGGACGAGGTGATCGCGCAGAAGCTCGCCGCCGAAGGCCACGATATCGCGCGGCGCACCGTCGTCAAATATCGCGAGGCGATGGGCTATGGCTCGTCGGTGCAAAGGCGGCGGCAGAAAGCGCTGGCGGGATAATCCTCTTCGTCACCCCCGACACTCGATCCGGGGTCCATGACGTCGGCGCGGCGATGGATACCGGGCCGAGCCCGGCATGACGAAATTAGGGGAGAGGGGCGGTTGACTTTTTGGCCTTATCCCCATAGTTGCGCCGCTTCGCGTGACAACGCTAGAGATTTACGGACAAGAGCCATGAAGATTCGCAACAGCCTGAAGTCGCTGAAGGACCGCCACCGGGACAACCGCGTGATCCGCCGCCGGGGCCGGACCTATGTGATCAACAAGACCAATCGCCGCTTCAAGGCGCGCCAGGGCTGATGTCCCTGCCGGGGCGATTACCGCCCCTGCGCGATTTGCGAGTTAGCGTAACGCCGTCGGATGCTTCCGGCGGCGCTTTCGCGTGCGTGGGGGATGCATGATTCGGCAAAGCGTGATCTTCGATGTCGGCAAGGTGCTGTTCGAATGGGATTTGCGCCATCTGTTCGCGAAACTGATCGACGATGCGGGCGAGCTCGAATGGTTTCTGGGCCATGTCGTCACCCCCGAATGGCATTTCCAGCACGACGCCGGCCGCCCGCTCGCCGACATGGTGCCCGAACGCCGGGCCGCATTTCCCGACCATGCGCATCTGATCGACGCCTATGCCGCGCGCTTCAACGAGACGATTCCTGGCCCGGTGCGCGGCAGCCTCGACCTTGTCGAGCGGCTCGACGCCGCGGGTGTGCCGCTGTTCGCGATCACCAATTTCGGCCATGACTTCTGGCACGGCTTCCGCCCGACCCAGCCGGTGTTCGACCGTTTCCAGGACATCATCGTCTCGGGCACCGAAAAATTGATGAAGCCCGATCCCGCGATTTACGCGCTCGCGATCGAACGCTTCGGCATCGACCCGGCGGGCGCGCTGTTCATCGACGACAACCCCGCAAATGTCGCGGGTGCCGAGGCGGCGGGGATTGCGGCGCACCGGTTCGAGGATGCGGCGGGGTTGGAGGCGGCGTTGGTGGCGCGGGGCTATCTGGGCTGATAGCCAATCTCGTCATTCCCGCGAAAGCGGGAATCCAGCTTCTCCGTTCGCTCGCTGGATTCCCGCTTTCGCGGGAATGACAAATATTGTGAATTACTTCTCCACCCCCAGCTGGGTCAGCACGAAGGCATATTCCTCGGCATCCTCGCGCAGCGCGCCCCAGCGGCCCGATTTGCCGGCGTGGCCCGCGCCCATGTTGGTGCGCAGCAGCAGCGTCGCATCATTGGTGCGCGTAGCGCGCAGCTTGGCGACCCATTTGGCGGGCTCCCAATAGGTGACGCGCGGATCGTTGAGCCCCGCCGACACGAGCATCGGCGGATAGGCCTTGGCGCTCACATTGTCGTAGGGGCTGTAGCTCAGCATATAGTCGAACGCCGCCTTGTCGGTGACCGGATTGCCCCATTCGGGCCATTCGCCGGGGGTCAGCGGCAGCTCCTCGTCGATCATCGTGTTGATCACGTCGACGAAGGGCACCCCCGCGAGCACCGCGCCCCACAGTTCGGGCGCTTCGTTGTAAACCACGCCCATCACCTGCCCGCCCGCCGAGCGGCCTTCGATCGAGATCTTGCCCGCGCTCGTATAGCCTTTCGCGATCAGGCCTTTCGCAACGTCGATGAAATCGTCGAACGTGTTCTTGCGGCGGCCGGTCTTGCCCGCGAGATACCATGAGCGCCCCAGATCGTCGCCGCCGCGCACATGCGCGATGGCATAGATCATCCCGCGATCGACGAGGCTGAGCCGCGTCGTCGAAAAGCCCGGCGCGACGCGATAGCCGTAGCTGCCATAGGCATAGAGATGCAGCGGCGCGCTGCCGTCGAGCTTCGTCCCCTTCTTGTAAACGAGCGACGCGGGGATCATCGTCTTGCCGTCGCGGCTCGGCAGGTTGACCCATTCGGTTACATATTGTGACGAATCATAGCCAGAAGGGATTTCCTGCACCTTTAGCGTTTCGAGCGCCCCGCTCGCGACGTCATAATCATAGACGGTGTCGGGGGTGACCATCGATTCATAGTCGAGCCTGAGCTTGTCCTGATGATATTCGGGATTGTCGCCGAGCCCCGCCACATAGGTCGCCTCGGGGAATTTGATCCGCCCGGGGGTCAGCGGCGCGTCGTAACGGCGCACGTCGACCTGATCGAGCCCCCCTTCGCGGCTTTCGAGCACGAAATAGTCGCGGAAGACCGCGAGGCCGGTGATGTAGGTCGAATCGGACCCCGGAACCAGCGTCGTCCATTCGCCCGGCCGTTCGAGAGAGGCGGTCGCGATGCGGAAATTGGGATGCTCGTCGTTGGTGTGGATGTAGAGCGTCCCTTCGCGCTCATCGACGCTATATTCGCGCCCCTTCCGGCGCGGCGCGACGAGCAGCGGCGTGGCTTCGGGATCGTCGGCGGGGAGCAGATAGACTTCGCTCGTCTCGTTATCCCCCGTCGCGATGACGATATAATTGTCCGCCGCGGTCTTGCCGATGCCGACCCCGAAGCCGATGTCGGCCTCCTTGTAGAGCAGCTTGTCGCCGGAAACCGGCGTGCCGAGCTTGTGGAGGCGGACATTGTCGGTGCGCCAATTTTCGTTCGCGAGGCCATAGAGCAGCGCGTCGCTGCCTGCCGTCCAGACGAGCGCCGACAGCGTGCCCGGAATCACGTCGGGCAGCAGCTCTCCCGTATCGAGGTTGCGGAAACGCACCTCGAACCGCTCGGAACCATTGTCGTCGAAGGCATAGGCCATCAGCCTGCCGTTCGGGCTTACCGCCATGTCGGCGAGGCGGAAATATTCCTTGCCCGCGGCGAGCGCGACTTCATCGAGGATCAGCTGCGGCTCGCCGCCCGCGGTCGGCCGGCGATACCATTTCTTATATTCGGCGCCCTGTTCGAACTCGATCCAGTAGAGCCAGTCGCCGTCCTTTTGCGGCACGCTCGCATCGGCTTCCTTGATGCGGCCCTTCATCTCCTGGAACAGCGTCTCGACCAGCGCTGCGTGCGGCTTCATCGCCGCCTCGAAATACGCATTCTCGGCCTTCACATAGGCCAGAATATCGGCGTCATCGACCACCGGATAGCTTTCGTCGCGCAGCCAGTGCCACGGGTCGGACAGCGTTTCGCCGTGGAGCGTCAATTCGTGCGGCCGCTGTTCGGCGATGGGCGCGGAAGGCATTTGGGTCAAATCGCGGTCTTTCTCTTGGGCCGAAAGCGGCTGGGATACGACAAGCGGGGTGGCAATTGCGGCCAGAAACATCCAAATAGCGCGCATAGACCGACACCCCCGCTGCGCCGCCCCCTCTGGGCAGGAACGGCAGCGATGTAGGAACAAGGAAGCAAGCATGTCCACCCCCGACTATCGCGCCCGTCTCGCGAAGCTCCGCGCCGAACTCGCGCGCCGCGGCCTCGACGGTTTCGTGATTCCGATCAGCGACGAGCATATGAGCGAATATGTCGGCGCCTATGCGCAAAGGCTCGCGTGGCTCACCGGCTTCGGCGGCTCGGCGGGCACCGCGGCGGTGCTGTCCGCAAAGGCGGCGATCTTCGTCGACGGGCGCTATACGGTGCAGGTGCGCGATCAGGTCGACGGGTCGCTCTACGACTATGTCGGGGTGCCGCAGTCGAGCGTCGCCGAATGGCTCGGCGCCAATGTCAGCGCGGGGCAGAAAATCGGCTATGATCCGTGGCTCCATGGCATCGACTGGGCGCGCGGGCTGGCGAAGGCGCTCGAGGCGAAGGGCGCCGAGCTGGTCGCGGTCGAGAGCAATCCCGTCGACGCGGTGTGGGACGACCAGCCCGCGCCGAGCGACGCGCCGGTGACGGTCTATGACACACGGCAGGCGGGCCAGTCGGCCGCCGACAAGCGCGCGGTGATCGCCGACTGGCTGAAGACACAGGGGCTCGACACGACGGTGATGACCGCGCTCGATTCGATCGCCTGGACCTTCAACATTCGCGGATCGGACGTGACGCACACGCCGGTCGGGCTCGCCTTCGCGCTGCTCCACGCCGACGCGACCGCCGACCTGTTCATCGCCCCCGGAAAACTCACCGACGCGGTGCGCGCGCACCTCGGCAACAGCGTGCGGATCCATGATCGCGACGCGTTCGAGGGCGCACTCGCCAATCTTGCGGGCAGACAAGTCGCGGTCGACCCCGACCGTGCGGTCGCGGCGATCTTCACCGCGCTCGAGGCGGCGGGCGCGAATATCGCGCGCCACCGCGACCCCGCGGTGCTGCCCAAGGCGATCAAGAATGATACCGAGCTCGGCGGCACCCGTGCCGCGCATGTCCGCGACGGGGTCGCGGTCGCGCGCTTTTTGAAGTGGATGGAGGAGACGGCGCCGCAGGGCGGGCTCGACGAGCTCGGCGCCGCGGCGAAGCTCCGGGCCTTTCGCGACGAAAGCGGCGCGCTCGTCGATCTGTCGTTCGATACCATTTCGGCGGCCGGACCCAATGGCGCGCTGCCGCATTACAAGGTCGACGAAACGACCAACCGCCCGATCGAGACCGGCACGCTCTACCTCGTCGACTCGGGCGGCCAATATGCCGACGGCACGACCGACATCACGCGCACGATCGCGATCGGCACGCCGACCGCCGAAATGCGCCGCCGCTTCACGCAGGTGCTCAAAGGCCATATCGCGCTCGCCACCGCGCGCTTCCCCAAGGGGACGCGCGGCAGCCAGCTCGATATTCTGGCGCGGCAATATCTGTGGGCCGACGGGGTCGATTATGCGCATGGCACCGGCCACGGCGTCGGCGCCTATCTGGCGGTTCACGAGGGGCCGCAGCGCATCGCCAAGCCCGCCGGCGGGCAGGCGGGGACCGAGGAGCCGCTGCACGCGGGCATGATCCTGTCGAACGAGCCCGGCTATTACAAGGCGGGGCATTTCGGCATCCGGATCGAAAATCTGGTGATCGTCGTGCCCGCCCGGATCGACGGCGCCGAAGAGGAGATGCTGGGATTCGAGACGATCACCTTCGCGCCGATCGCGCGCGATCTGGTCGAACCGGCGCTGCTCTCGCCGGCCGAGGCCGACTGGCTCGACGCCTATCACGCGCAGGTTTTCGAGAAACTGGCGCCGGGGATGGGCGAGGGCGACCGGGCATGGCTCGAAGCCGCCTGCGCGCCGATCGCGCGTGCTCCCGCAGCGCTCGCGGCCTGATCCGCGGATGACCGGTCATCGCAACGCGGTGCCGCTCGGCGACTTTCGCGTGCGCGAGGTGATTCGCGTGCGCTTCAACGAGATCGACGGGCAGAATATCGTCTTCAACGGCAATTATCTCGTTTACGCCGACATCGGCGTCACCGAATATTTCCGCGCGCTCGGCGAGGGGCAGCCCGGACCCTATTTTCACCAATATGGTACAGATATTCGCGAAACCCGTTGCGAAATCGACTATCACGCGCCGGCGCGGCTCGACGAATTGATCACCATAGCAGCGCGGATCAGCCGGTTCGGACGAACCAGCTTCACACTCCACTGCGGCATTTTCCGCGACGAGGAGCGGCTGACCGACATCGAAATCAGCTATGCGCATATCGACAGCGACAGCGGCCAGCCG
Organism: Sphingopyxis indica; assembly: GCF_032879645.1. Classification (NCBI taxonomy): domain Bacteria; kingdom Pseudomonadati; phylum Pseudomonadota; class Alphaproteobacteria; order Sphingomonadales; family Sphingopyxidaceae; genus Sphingopyxis; species Sphingopyxis indica. The sequence goes on along the minus strand of NZ_CP076394.1, from coordinate 3,968,374 downwards.
ACGCCGCTTCCGGGAACATTTATCGCGGAAGTCCGGCGATTCGAGATGCGAACGCCGCTTCAGGACTGATCGGGAAAGACCCCGATTCGCGAGGGGCGGTGCGACTCTCAACCAAAAAAGTCGAAAAAAAGGGCCGCCCGAAGGCGGCCCGTGAAAGTTTTGGGAGAGGATGCCTAAAAGGCAAGTGTGATATTGCACTGCACAATGAATTGTGCAACTGCGAAATCAGCATCCGTGATTGCATTTTTTGCAACTGGTAGCGCTAGCAATCGTCGTCGCGCGCAATCCTCGCTTTTGCTCGCCATCCTGTCCACGATCGCCTAAATTGGCGCGATGGGAATGTTGAACAATTGGGATATCGGCGGCGGCGTCTCCGACTTCTGGGACTATGTCCGCCAGCCGCGGCCGCACCGCTGGACGAGCTGGGGCGTGGCGATCGCGATCGCGATCCTGCTGTTCTGGGGATTTGGAAAATATCTGATCCCCTATGAAAAGCCGAAACCGCAGATCATCTATTTCGAAAATTGGAAGGCCGACCGCAGCGAGGCCGATATTCGCGCCGACTGGATCGCGCGCGCCAGGGAAACGACGCGCGAAAATGCACGGCGCCGCGCCGAATTCCAGAAGCTCGCCGACATGATGGGGGTCGATTATGATTCGCGCGAAGCCGACAGGGTGACGCGCGAAACCTTGGGCAAGGAAGCCGACACCCTCGACGAAAAGCCCGCGCCGCCCAAACGCTCGACGCTCGCCGAGCGCGCCGCGCGGACCCCGCCGCCCCCCGCCGACGAGGCGCCGCGGCGCTGATGCAGCGACCGCGCGCCGATGCCGACTGGATGGCCGCCGCCGTCGCGCTGGCATGGCGCGGGCGCGGCCTGACGGCGCCCAATCCCAATGTCGGCTGCGTGATCGTTACGAAAGAGCGGATCGTCGCGCGCGGCCGGACCCAGCCCGGCGGCCGTCCGCACGCCGAAGCAATGGCGCTCGCCGCGGCGGGCGATGCGGCGCGCGGAGCCACCGTTTACGTCACGCTCGAACCTTGCGCGCATACGAGCGCGCGCGGCCCGTGCTGCACCGGCAGCCTGATCGCCGCCGGCGTCGCGCGGGTGGTGGTTGCGGTGCAGGACCCCGACCCGCGCACCGATGGCCAGGGTATCGCGCGGCTGCGCGCGGCGGGAATCGCGGTCGAAACGGGCGTGCTCGCGCAGGAAGCCCGCGCGGCGATGGCGCCCTGGTGGTTGCGCGCGACGCACGGGCGGCCGTTCGTGACGCTCAAGCTCGCGACCTCGCTCGACGGTTGCATCGCCATGCCCGACGGGTCGAGCCGCTGGATCACCGGCGACCGCGCGCGCGCACACGGCCATCTCGAGCGCGCGTTGCACGAGGGCATATTGGTCGGGCGCGGCACGCTTGCCGCCGACAGGCCGCGGCTCGACGTGCGGCTCGCCGGGCTCGAGGCGCGCAGTCCGCGGCGTTTCCTGCTCACTCGTGGGGACGCCCCCGACGGCTGGATCGCGCTTGCCGGACCCGAGGCAGACCCCGGCGTCGATTCGCTGCTCGTCGAGGGCGGCGCGGGGGCGGCGTCGGCCTTCCTCGCTGCCGACAAGGTCGACCGCCTGCTCCTCTATCGCGCGCCGATCCTGATCGGCGGCGGCCGGCCTGCGCTCGGCGACATCGGCCTCGCCGACCTTGCGACGGCGCATGGCCGCTGGCGGCTCGCCGACAGCCGGATGCTTGGCAGCGACCGGCTCGACGTCTACGAGCGCATCAGGAAGGATTGACCGCTTCATGTTCACCGGAATCGTCACCGACATCGGCACCGTCCGCGCGCGCGAGGATCGCGGCGATACGCGCCTGATTATCGGCACCGCCTATGACGTCGACACGATCGACCTCGGCGCGTCGATCGCCTGCTCGGGCGCGTGCCTGACCGTGGTCGACAAGGGGGTCGATGCGGGCAGCAACGGCCCCGCGGGCTGGTTCGCGATCGACGCGAGCGCCGAAACGATCGCGCGCACCGCGCCCGGGATGTGGGACGTCGGCCGCCGCCTGAATCTCGAACGCGCGCTCAAGGTGGGCGACGAGCTTGGCGGGCATATCGTCACCGGCCATGTCGATGCGGTCGGCCGCATCGTGTCGGTCGAGCCCGTCGGCGACAGCGTCAAGGTCACCGTCGAAGCCCCGGCGTCGCTCGCGCCGCATATCGCGCCCAAGGGCTCGATCACGCTCGACGGCGTCTCGCTGACGGTCAACGAAGTGACCGATCAGCCGGGCGGAGCCGCGCATTTCACGCTGAACATCATCCCGCATACGCAGGCGGTGACGACGCTCGATGAGGCGGCAGCGGGGCGGCCGGTAAACCTCGAAATCGACGTGCTCGCGCGCTATCTGGCGCGGATGCAGCAGGTGCGGGGTTAGCGGGTTTCACGCGAAGTCGCGAAGACGCGAAGAAAGCCGGGCGCGCCGAGATTTCGGATATCTCACTCAAAGACACAAAGAGGGCGGTTCATCCCAACGCTTTTGCGCGAGGATCGCGCGAAGCGCCTTTTTCATGGCCGCCTACGGCGAAAGAAGGCCGTCGCGCATCGCCATGCCTTCTTCGCGTCTTCGCGCGAAAAAATTTCAGACGCCCTCGCCCCATCCGGCCGCCAAATCGGGGTCGGCGGCGACCATAGACCGCCGCATCGCGAGCCGTCCGATCCGCAGCAGCTCGGCCTTGCGGCGCGCGGGCGCTAGGTCGCAGCGTGCCGCCTCGCGCACCACTGCGGCGCCATAGCGGTCGGCGACGATCAGGCCCGAGGTTTCGGGGCGGTAATCGGGGGTTTCGAGAATCGCGGGATCGAGCCCTGCCGCGAGCGCCCAATAGAAATGGTCGCACCAGTCGCAATAGTCGGGCCATTTGCCGTCGCCGTGCAGGTCGGCGCGGCTGACCTTGATCTCGACGATCGTGATCCGCCCTTTCGCGTCGATCGCGGTGAGGTCGGTGCGCCGCCCGTTGGGCAGCGGGACCTCGGGAATCGCGACGAGCCCGGCCTGCACGAACAGCCGGCACACGCCGCGCGCGACGTCCGCGGCGGTCAGCAGGTCGCTCGCCATGCCTCAAATCCTCAGAAGGGGACGTCGTCGTCCAGATCGTCGTCGAACGGGGGGCGGCCGCCACCGCCGCCGCTTCCGCCGCCGCCCTGGTTCCAGCCACCGCCGCCCGAGCTTCCGCCCGAAGCGCCGCCCTGATCCCAGCCGCCCGACGATCCGCCGCCCTGGTTCCAGTCGCTGCCGCCGCGCGATCCGCCGCCGCCCGGCGCGCCGTCGAGCATGGTCAGATTGCCGCCCATGCCCGCGATCACCACTTCGGTCGTATAGCGGTCGTTGCCGTCGCGGTCCTGCCATTTGCGGGTGCGGAGACTCCCTTCGATATAGACCTTCGAGCCCTTCTTCAGATAGCGCTCGACGACGCCGACCAGCCCGTCGCCGTTGATCACGACATTATGCCATTCGGTGCGCTCCTTGCGCTCGCCGGTCATCCGGTCCTTCCACTGCTCGGACGTCGCGATGCGGATATTGGCGATGCGGCCGCCGTTCTGGAACGACTTGATTTCGGGGTCGGCGCCCAGATTGCCGATGAGAATAACCTTGTTGACGCTGCCAGCCATCGCCGCTCCGCTCCGCTAGATGTGAAAAGGATCAGCCGAGCCCGAAGGCAACCGCCGTCCAATAGGTGATACCAGCAGCGGCATAGGCGAGCAGGAACAAATAGCCAACCATGAACATTGGCCATTTCCAGCCGTTGGTCTCGCGCCGGGTGATCGCGATCGTCGAAATGCATTGCGGCGCAAAGACGAACCAGGCGAGAAAGGCGAGCGCGGTCGCGAGGCTCCAGCGTCCCTGCAACCGCTCGCCCAGCGACTGCGACATCGCTTCCTCGTCGTCGCCGGCGTCGATCGCATTGGCGGTCGCGAGCGCCGAGACCGCGACCTCGCGCGCCGCCATCGCGGGGATCAGCGCGAGCGCGATGTCATGGTTGAAGCCGATCGGCTTCACCGCCACCTCGAGCCCGCTCGCGATGCGGCCCGCGATGCTGTAATCGACCTGGCGCATGTCGCTGTCGGCCGGGGCCTTGGGAAAGCTGAGCAGCAGCCACAGGATCACCGTGGTCATCGCGATGATCGTGCCCGCGCGGCGCAGGAAGATCCACGCGCGCTGCCACAACCCGATCGCAATGTCGCGCAGCCGCGGCATCTGATAGCGCGGCATTTCCATCATGAAGCTGGCCGAATTGCCGCGCGCGACGGTGCGGCGCAGGACGAAGGCGACGACCAGCGCACCGACGATCCCCGACACATAGAGGCCGAACAGCACGAGCCCCTGCAGCCCGACCGGCGATCCGCCGACCGCGCGGTCGGGGATGAAGGCGGCGATGATCAGCGCATAGACCGGCAGCCGCGCCGAACAGGTCATCAGCGGCGCGATCAATATCGTCGTCAGCCGGTCCTTGGCGTCCGGAATCGCGCGCGTCGCCATGATGCCCGGAACGGCGCAGGCGAAGCTGGAGAGGAGCGGGATGAACCCGCGCCCCGACAGGCCGACCTTCGCCATCAGCCCGTCCATCAGAAAGGCGGCGCGCGTCATATAGCCCGAGGCTTCGAGCAGCAGGATGAAGAGGAAGAGGATCAGGATCTGCGGCAGGAAGACGACGACCGCGCCGACCCCGGCGAGCAGCCCCTCGACGATCAGCCCGCGCAGGATAGTGTCGGGCATCGCGCCGACGACCCATTGCTGGAGCAGGCCGACCCCCGATTCGAGCAGGTCGGCGGGCGCTTCCGCCGCGGCATAGACCGCCTGAAACATCACGAACATCAGCGCGAGCAGGATCAGGAAGCCCGCGACCGGATGCAGCAGCACCGCATCGACGCGCTGCGTCCAGCGGCGCACCGGGGTTTCCGACAGGGTGGCGGCGCGCGCGATCGCGCGGGCGCGCCGGTGCAGCGCGACGTCGCCGGGCGGCGGTGCGGCGTGCGTGTGCGTTTCGAGCTGGTGAACCAGTATTTCTTGGTCGATCGCCGCGAGCAGCTCGGACAGGCCGCGGCGGCGCACCGCGACGGTCGGCACCACGGGAACGCCGAGTTCGCCGGCGAGCCGCTCGGCATCGAGCGTCAGCCCGTCGCGCTCCGCAAGATCGAGCATGTTGAGCGCAACGACGGTCGGCAGGCCGAGCGCGATCAGTTCGAGCGCGAAGCAGAGATGATTGTCGAGATTGGCGGCGTCGACGACGATGACGATCGCGTCGGGGCGCTTCTGTCCCGCCTGCTGCCCCAGCACGACGTCGCGCGTCACCGCTTCGTCGGGGCTCGACGGGGTGAGGCTGTAGCTCCCCGGCAGGTCGATCAGCGACAGCGGGCGCCCGTCGGCGAAGCTCGCGTGCCCCGCCTTGCGCTCGACGGTGACGCCGGGATAGTTGGCGATCTTCTGCCGCGCGCCGGTCAGCGCGTTGAACAGGCTCGACTTGCCGGCGTTGGGGTTGCCGGCGAGCGCGATCGTGGGAATGGCACCGGTCATGCTGCGGCCGCGATCGCCTCGACCTCGATGGCGGCAGCCTGCCTGGCGCGGATGATCACCTGCATCCGTCCGACGAGAAGCGCGAGCGGCTCGCGCGAGAAAAGGCTGCCGCGGTGCAGCGGCGTGATCTCGACCCCCTCCATCAGCCCGAATTCGCGCAGGCGGCGCCCCTCGTCGTGCGAGAGGAGCGGCCAGTCGATGCGGGCGATGCGCACGGGGGTTCCGAGCGGCGCGGAATCAAGTTTCGCGATCATTTGCGAGCGATTATCAATAACGGTGCGCCAATGCCAGCGTTTGTTTTGCCGCTGGCCGGACCGTCCTACCGCCCCGGATAGCGCAGCCGCCCGACGAAACGCGCGAGGCTCGGGCGCTCGGCGCGGCGGGCGGCGCGGCGGTGCTTCCAGCCTTCGAAACGCATCACGCCGTCGATCCGCCGCGCGAGGAAGGCGCGCGTGCCGGCGAAATTCTCGCTCTCGTCGTTCAGGAACACCGCGAGCGTCGAGGCATAGACGGTGCCGAGGATCGCGCGCTTGCTGTAGTGATTATAGTCGGTCGCGGTGTCGCCGGCGAGACGCCACATGACGTCGGCGCTGCGCCAGCCGAGCTTTGCGGCGAACGGCAGGTTGGTCGGCAGCGCGAGCAGGGCGAGTGCGCGGCGCAGCGATTCGCGGCGCGGCGCGAGCAGGTCGAGCCGCGTTTCGACGAGGGTGGTGATTCGCTCGCGAATCTTGAGCGTCGCGAGTTTTTCGGCAGGCCAGCGTTCCGCCATCGCCGCGTCGATATCGGCGAACCAGGCGTCGACCTGATCGCGCGCGCCGCCGGGGAAGGCGAGGCGCGCGACGTCGAGGTCCACCCCGATACGCTCGGCTGCGGCCGTCAGCGCGGCCTCGCCGAAACCGTCGAAGGCGGCATTTTCGGCGATCAGCGGCGCGAGCGCGGCGCGAATCTCGTCGAGCGTCGGGTCGGCGGGCAGGATCGAGGCCATGACCTTCAGATACGCCGCGCGGCGCGCGACGGCAACCGTATCAGCACGAGCGCCGCGCCGACCATCGCCCCGCCGAGCAGATCGACCGGACCCAGCCGTTCGCCGAACATCAGCCACCCCGCAAGCGCCGCGAACGCCGGCTGGACGAGCAAGGTCAGCCCGACGACGAGCGACGAGAAACGCGGAAGCGCCCAGATGAGCAGCCCCTGCCCCATGATCTGGCTGGTGAGCGCGAGGATGACGACGACGGTCCAGCTCTGCGGCCAGATGCGCTCGCCGAGCAGGATCGCGGTTCCGAGCAGGATCGGGACGCCGGCGGGAACCGAAATCGCCAGCGCCGACCATGCGCCGAGCTCGCCGCGGACGCGCTGCATCAGCAGCACATAGGCCGTATAGAAGCCGCCCCCGAGCAGGCAGAGCAGGTCGCCGGCCAGATAGGCGGGGGAAAGCTCGTAGCTTTGCCCCATCAGCAGCGCCGCACCCGCGAAGGCGAGCAGGATTGCCAGCGCCTGCCACCCGCGCGGCAGTTTGCGTGCAAGCATGATGCCCCAGATCACGAGCAGCAGGCTCGCGCAATTGCCGAACAGCGTCGCATTGGCGACCTTGGTGCGGATGATGCCGAGGTGCCAGGCAGCGAGGTCGAGCGCGAAAAGGGCGCCCGCGCCGGCGGCGACCAGAAGGGCGTGACGCGACGGCAGCCGCCCGCCCGCCTCGCGCCAGCCGAGCAGGGCGATGACCGGCAGCGCGAGCAGCAGCCGCCAGAAAGCCGCGGCGACCGGCCCGGTATCGACGAGCCGCACGAGCATCGCGCCGAGCGACAGGCAGATATTGCCCGCGAGCAGGCCCGCAAAGGCCAGAGCCTGCGGCAGCGTCGCCGCGCTCTTGTCCAGGCTGTCGGTCTTGGCGGTCATTTAGATTTTCTTTTGCTACCGGCTATTGTTTCATATGGCGGGCGTCCATAGCTCGGTCGGCCCATAGCGGCGGCCCGCCGGACCGTCGCGGCAAAATTGGAACAAGCCGGAGGATTTATGACCGCAACGCTTTTCGATCCGATCACGCTGGGCGCCATCGAGGCGCCGAACCGCATCGTCATGGCGCCGCTGACGCGCGGCCGCGCGGGGCCGGGCTTCGTGCCGAACGAGCTCGCCGTCGAATATTATCGCCAGCGCGCTGCCGCCGGGCTGATCATTTCGGAAGCAACCGGCATTTCGCAGGAAGGGCTCGGCTGGCCGTCGGCGCCGGGGCTGTGGACCGATGCGCAGGTCGAAGGCTGGCAGCCGGTGACCGATGCGGTCCACGCCGCCGGCGGGCGGATCGTCGCCCAGCTCTGGCACATGGGCCGCCTCGTCCATTCGGTGTTCAACGACGGCAAGCCGCCGGTTTCGGCCTCGGCGACGAAGGGCGAGGGCCGCGCGCACACGCCGGTCGGCCGCCTCGACCTCGAGGAAGCGCGGCCGCTGCGCCTCGACGAAATTCCGCGCGTGATCGCCGACTATGCGAAGGCGGCCGAGAATGCGAAGCGCGCAGGCTTCGACGGGGTGCAACTCCACGCCGCGAACGGCTATCTGATCGACCAGTTCCTGCGCGATCGTACCAATTTGCGCGACGATGATTATGGCGGCCCGGTCGAGAACCGCATCCGCCTGCTGCGCGAAGTGACCGAGGCGCTGATCGGCATTTGGGGCGCCGACCGCGTCGGCGTGCGCCTGTCGCCCAATGGCGAGACGCAGGGGGTCGACGACAGCGCGCCCGAGAAATTGTTCCCGGCCGCGGCGGCGGCGCTCGACAAGCTCGGCATCGCTTTCCTCGAACTGCGCGAGCCCGGCCCCGACGGCACCTTCGGCCGCACCGACGTGCCCAAGCAGTCGCCGTCGATCCGCGCCGCGTTCAAGGGCCCGCTGATCCTCAACAGCGACTATGACGCGCAAAAGGCCGAAGCCGATCTGGCGAGCGGGCGGGCCGATGCGATCAGCTTCGGACGCCCCTTCATCGGCAACCCCGACCTTGTCGAGCGTATCAGGACCGGCGCCGAATGGGCCGCCGACAATCCGAAGACCTGGTACACGCCGGGTCCCGAGGGCTATATCGACTATCCGGCGCTCGAAGCCGCCTGATCTATATGCGTCGCCCCAGCGAAGGCTGGGGCCGTCATCGGCTTGCCGCAGCTGCGATGGCGTAAACCGACGGCGGCCCCAGCTGTCGCTGGGGCGACCAGCCCCATATGCCGCACGGACTATTCGCGCGTCGTGAGCGCCTTGTCGATCAGCGAGGCACCGACCGGCGCGACGATCTTGTCGGCGAAGCGCAGCGCGAGGAAGCCGGCGACGAACAGCAGCGGCAGCGCGATCAGCGCGGTGACGACGGTAATCGCCAGCACCATGAACAGGAAAGCGATCAGGCCCGCGTTGAGTTCGGCCTGCCCCCTCGGGCCGACCTGCACGGTGCGCGGCCCCTTCGCGTCCCACCATTTCGCGGTGGTGATCGTCTTGCGACCGGGAGAGGGCGGCGCGCGATGGGGGATGCGCGCCGGCGCGGGCTGTGCCCGACGCGATTCGGGCTGCGTCGTCTCCTTTCCCCACGGCCGGTCGCCGCGCGCGGCGCGGCCCCGATTCGCGGCATCGCCCTCGTGCTTCGCCTGCTGCAAGCCGGCGGCGGGAGCGGCGACCGTTCGGGGCGGCGGCGCCGGAACAACCAGCGTTTCGGACACGGGTTCGGGCATGGCGGGACGGGCCGCTTCCAGCCCCATGCGCCGGTCATGGTCCGCCATGCGCTCGGCCGCGCTCGGCGGCGTGCGCCCGCTTTCCCGGTCGATCACCACCAGCCGCCCGCCGCGTTCGACGACGGAAAATCGGCTGGGCGGTGGTCGGTCAAGCAACGCCGAACTGTTCCTTCAGGGCCAGCATCGCGAGCGCGGCCTTCGCCGCCTCGCCGCCCTTATCCTTGCGCGTCTTGTCGGCGCGCGCAAGCGCCTGTTCTTCGTTTTCGACGGTCAATATGCCGTTGCCGATCGCGAGCCCGTCGAGCGTCAGCGCCATGATGCCGCGCGCGCTTTCGTTCGACACGACCTCGAAATGATAGGTTTCGCCGCGGATCACGACGCCGAGTGCGACATAGGCGTCGAAGCGACCCGTCTCGTGGCCGAGCGCGATCGCGGCGGGCACTTCGAGCGCGCCGGGCACGGTCACCGTCTCGTGGCTGTGCCCCTCGGCCTCGAGCGCGCTCTTCACGCCACCCAGCAGCATGTCGTTGAGGTGCGAATAGAAACGGGCTTCGACGATCAATAGGTGCGCCATCATGCCTCTCCCGGAATCGCGCGTTCGCCGACGATCGACAGGCCATAGCCTTCGAGCCCGACGAGGTTGCTGTGCGTCGGCGTCAGCAGCTCCATCGCGTGGACGCCGAGGTCGGCGAGGATCTGGGCGCCGATGCCATAGGTGCGAAGGTCCATGCCGCCCGATGGCGGCGGCGCGGCTTCGGCGGCGGCCGAGCCGGGCAGCGGGCGCATCAGCAGCACGATCACGCCCGCGCCCGCCTCGCCGATCGCGTCCATCGAGCGTTGCAGGCGGCGCTTCTTCGGCCCCGGGCGGCCCATCAGATCGTCGAACAGCGACACCGGATGCATCCGTACCAGGGTCACGCCCTCGGGATCGACCGCGCCCTTCTGCAGCACCATGTTGACGCTGCCGTCGATCTTGTTGCGATAGGATTTGAGCCGCCAGTCGCCGCCATAGTCCGATTCGAACGGCTCGTCGGACACGCATTCGACCAGCCGGTCGCTGCGGCTGCGATAGGCGATCAGCTCGGCGATCGTCCCGATCTTCAGCCCGTGGCGGCGCGCGAAGGGGATCAGGTCGTCGAGGCGCGCCATCGTGCCGTCCTCGTTCATGATCTCGCAGATCACGCCCGCGGGGGTCAGCCCGGCGAGGCGCGCGATGTCGACCGATGCCTCGGTATGCCCCGCGCGCACGAGCACGCCGCCGTCGCGCGCGATCAGCGGAAAGACATGCCCCGGCGTCACGATGTCGTCGCGGCCCTTCGAGGCGTCGATCGCGACCGAGACGGTGCGCGCGCGGTCGCCCGCCGAAATGCCGGTGGTGACGCCCTCGCGCGCCTCGATCGACACGGTGAAGGCGGTTTCGTGGCGCGTGCCATTGTTGCGGCTCATCAGCTCGAGCCCGAGCGCCTCGACGCGGCTGCGCGTCATCGCAAGGCAGATGAGGCCGCGCCCGTGGGTCGCCATGAAGTTGATCGCATCGGGGGTCGCCATCTGCGCCGGGATGATCAGATCGCCCTCATTCTCGCGGTCCTCGTCGTCGACGAGGATGAACATGCGGCCGTTGCGCGCCTCGGCGATGATTTCCTCAGGGCTGGCCATCGGCGACAGGTCACTGCCGTGCGCGAGCCAGTTTTCGAGCTTGCGCAGCGTTTCCGCCGTCGGGTTCCAGCCGGGCGAATCGAGATCGCGCAGGCTGTTGGCGTGGAGGCCGGCGGCGCGGGCGAGGCCCGAGCGCGACATCGCGCCATCGTCGACGATGGCGCGGATGCGATCAATGAGCTGCGTAGACATGCCGCCAATATTCACATCATAATGTGATTGTCAATCCGTCAATCACATCGCCATGATCATTTCGGTCCGAAAACGGCTCCCGTATCGCGCGCCGCGGCGTCGGCCTTTTCGTCGAGCAGCGCCGCCATCCGGCCCGAACGGTCGTTGCGCCGGGCGTAATCGCGCGCCGACATGCCGGCGATATGATCGGCCTTGTCGGGATTGGCGCCGCGCCGCACGAGCAGCCGCACCATCGCGGGGTTGTTCGCCTGCACCGCTAGGATCAGCGCCGTCTCGCCGCGCCGGTTGGTCTGATCGACCGGGGCGCCGTCGTCGAGGAGCAGCGTCGCACCGTCGGTGAAGTCGAGCATCGCCGCGTGCATCAGCGGGGTCATGCCCTGGCGGTCGGCGATCGACGGATCGGCATCCTTGGCGAGCAGGAAGCGCAGCCAGGTCGAATCGCGGCGCTTGACGACGATCATCAGCGCGGTTTCGCCGGTGTCGGGGTGGCGCGTGTTGACGATGCCCGCGTCATTGTCGTTGAGCAGCTTCGTCGCTTCGTCGCCGTCGCGCTTTTCGACCGCCTGCAGAAAGCTGTAGCTGTCGCTGAACTGCGCCGCCGCGGGCGCGGCGAGCAGGGCGGAGGCCGCAAAGGCGGCGGTCAGGGCGGCGAGGCGAAAGTCCGCGCGACGAAACATGGATGAAACCCCCGGGGCAGAAGCGTCGTCGATGCGACGACAAAGGTTGATTTTCGGAGCCTGGCCGATCAAGGCTGGACCGATGATGAATAGCGTAATTATGGGCCGAAAGTTCGTCCGTTCAAGCCTTGTCCTGATGCTGGCCGCTGCGCTCGCCGCGTGCAATGGCGCGGCGCCCGCTGGCGATGCCCAGCCGCCGCTTGCCGGCGCGCGCATCGGCGGGCCGTTCACCCTCACCGACCAGAACGGCCGCACCGTCAGCGATACCGACTTCGCCGGCCAGTATCGCATCGTCTATTTCGGCTACAGCTTCTGCCCCGACATCTGCCCGGTCGATCTGCAAAAGCTGATGCGCGGGCTCGCAGCGTTCGAAAAGGCCTCGCCAAAGCTCGGCGCGAAGGTGCAGCCGCTGTTCATCACGGTGGACCCCGCGCGCGACACGCCCGAGGCGCTGAAACCCTTCGTCAGCCGCTACCATCCGCGGCTGCTCGGCCTCACCGGAACGCCCGAACAGATCGCCAAGGTCGCCAAGGGCTATGCGGTCGTTTACAACAAGGTCGAAGGATCGGCGCCCGACCGCTATCTGATGGCGCACACGCAGATCGCCTTTCTGATGGACCCCGATGGCAAGCCGATGGCGATGCTGCCGCTCGACGATCCCTCGACCGACATCGACGAAGGCGCGCCGGACAAGGTCGCCGCCGAGCTTGCGAAATGGGTGAGATAGGCACGCGGCCCTTTTGGGAGGCCCCGCTCGCCACCCTCGACGCGGGGCAGTGGGAGGCGCTGTGCGACGGCTGCGGCAAATGCTGCCTGCACAAGCTGGAGGATGAGGATACCGGGCGCATCTATCCCACCAATGTCGCGTGCCGGCTGCTCGACCTTTCGACTGCGCGCTGCGGCGATTACAAGCACCGCCGCCGCCACGTCCCCGACTGTCTGACGCTGACCAAGGGCAAGGTCGGAGCAATCGAATGGCTGCCGCAAAGCTGCGCCTATCGCCTGCGAGCGGAGGGGCGGCCGCTGCCCGACTGGCATTATCTCGTCTGCGGCGACCGCGAGGCGGTGCATCGCGCGGGCGAATCGATCGTCGGCTGGACGGTCAGCGAGGACATCGCCGGGCCGCTGGAGAATCATCTTGTTCGGCGCATCGTCTGACCGCGCGGCGGTGCCCGAAATATTGATCGGCGAGGAGGCGTGGCCGGTGCGGCTCGTCCACCATGCGCGCGCGCGCCGCTATCGCCTCGTCTTCGACGCGGCGCGAGCCGAACTGCGGCTGACGTTGCCGCGGCGCGGCAACAGCGCGAAGGCGCTCGCATGGGCCGCAGAGCAACAGGATTGGCTCGCGGCGCAGCTGGACAAGGCGGTGCTGCCGGTCACCGTCGGCGCGGGGAGCGAGGTGCCGCTGCGCGGCATTGCGCACCCTATCGACTGGAATCCGGCGCGCCCGCGCGCGGTGCGCGCCGAGGGCGGCGCGCTGCTGCTCGGCGGCCCGGCCGAAACCGTCGGGCGCCGGATCGAGCGCTGGCTGCGCGCCGAGGCGCTCGCGGTGATGGAAGCCGAAAGCCGCGCGCTTGCCGCGCGCGCCGGGCTGGCCGTCGGCCGCGTCGGCATCGGCGATCCGCGCAGCCGCTGGGGCAGCTGCACCGCGACCGGCGACCTGCGCTACAGCTGGCGGCTGATCATGGCGCCCGACCATGTCCGCCGCGCGACCGTCGCGCACGAGGTCGCGCATTTGCGGCACATGGACCATGGCCGTGCCTTTCACGCGCTCGTCGACGAATTGCACGATGGCGACGTCGCCGCGGCGCGCGAGTGGCTGCGCCGCGAAGGACGCGGACTTCACCGCTATCGCTTCGGCGCAATCTGACGCCTGCCGGTCTTTGAATGAAGCGCTTGCTCAAGCGCGTGTGTCCCCGCGGGGCCGAAGGCGGCGCGTAGCGCCAACGCGGGGACCCATCACCGACGGGCTCAAGGTGGCGTCGTCGGGAGATGGGCTCCCGCCTTCGCGGGAGCACACGGCCGATCAAAGGCGAAGTGGTTAAAGTGTTTTCAAGTCAGGTGGAATCACCTGAGTTGAAAACACGGTAAAACAAGACTCTAGGTCGTAAACTCATAAATGGCGCCATCGAGGTTTGAGGCAAAATGGCCCGGTGCGAGGAGAGAAGGCACAGGAATATGTCGATATTTCAAGACTTCTCGACGAAGCAATGGGCCATTTTGGTCAAATCCCTTCGGGACGCCCAAATGGCTTCCATCTCGGGGCGAAAGCCGCTTGGAAAGGCAACCAGCCTTCCCGGCGCGTCTTTCCCCCCGACCTGTTCGCCATTTGGGCGCCTCGATGGCGCCATTTATGAGTTTACGACCTAGCCACCCGCGTTGGGCGATGGCTCGCGCGGCGGAGCAGCTTTCGGCACCGGTTGCGTCCCGTTCTTCGGCGCCGCGGGCAGCGGGACGCGGATCGGCGGTGCCGCCTTGGGCGCCCCCGCTTCGGGCTGCGGCGGTCGGCGGCCGGTCTGCTCCTCGATCCACTGCTGGTTGAGCACCGGTCCGTCCTCGCCCGGCGGCGCGGGCTGCGCCTCGCCTTCGGTGCCGGGCAGCGGCGCTGCGCCGGGAAGCTCGATCGGCATGCCATTTTCGTCGACCAGCCCGCTGCCGTCCTCCGGCGCCCCGAACCAGGCGTCGTCATCCTCTTCGAGCTGCCATTCGGGGAGCACGACCTCGGTGTCGAACGGCTCGACCGGGCGCTTCGCGACGGCAACACGCATGAAATCGGCAAAGGCGCGCGCCGGCGACCGGCCGCCCTGCAACCCGCCGACGGGCTTTGCATCGTCGCGGCCCATCCAGACGCCGGTGGTGATGCCGCTCGAAAAGCCGAGGAACCAGCCGTCCTTGTTGCTCGACGTCGTGCCGGTCTTGCCCGCGACCGGGCGGCCGATCTGCGCCGCGCGGCCGGTGCCGGTGTTGACCGCGGTCTGCAACAGGTCGGTGATCCCCGCCGCGACCCAATGATCGACGAGCACCTGCCCGCGGTCGGCCTCGCGCTGATAGAGGAGGCGCCCGTCGGCGGTCGTCACCTTGGTGATGCCATAGGGATGCACCGACACTCCCCCCCGCGCGACCGCGGCGAAGGCGGCGGTCATGTCGATCACGCGGACCTCGGCGCTGCCGAGCACCATCGAGGGGTGGGTGTTGATCGGCGTCGTGATGCCGAAGCGCCGCGCCATGTTGGCGACCGAGGAAAAGCCGATGTCGCTGCCCAGCTTGGCCGCGATCGTGTTCACCGAATAGGCAAAGGCGGTGCGGACGCTCATCGGTCCGGCGAAGCGCCCCGACGAGTTGCGCGGGCTCCAGCCCTGGATCGTCACCGGCTCGTCGACCAGCTGGTCGTCGACCTTATACCCCGCCTCGAGCGCCGCCATATAGACGAACAGCTTCCACGCCGATCCGGGCTGGCGCACCGCCTGCGTCGCGCGGTTGTAGTTCGACGCGACATAGTCGGTGCCGCCGACCATCGCGCGCACCGCACCGTCGCGGTCGAGCGCGACGAGCGCGCCCTGCGCCCCGTTCGGCACATCCGCCTGGATCGCCGAGGTCGCGGCGCGCTGCATAGCGAGGTCGATCGTCGTATAGACGTCGAGCGGCTCATTGCCCTCGTCGATCAGCATGTCGAGCTGCGGCAGCGCCCAGTCGGTGAAATAGCGCGCGCTGTTCTGCCCCGTCTCCGATGCGAGTTCGACGTCGGCGGGTTTCGCGCTGTCGGCCTGCGACCGGGTGATGAAGCCCGCATCGACCATCGTGTTCAGCACCACGCCGGCGCGGCCGAGCGCCGCCTGCGCGTCGGCGGTCGGCGAATAGCGCGACGGCGCCTTGACCAGACCCGCGACCACCGCGGCTTCGGAGAGCGACATGTCGGTCGCGCTATGCCCGAAAAAGCGGCGCGATGCGGCGTCGATGCCATAGCTGCCGCCGCCGAAATAGACCTTGTTCAGATAAAGCTCGAGGATCTCGTCCTTCGAGAATTTCCATTCGAGCGCGAGCGCGAGCACCGCCTCGCGCAGCTTGCGCGACCAGGTATAGCTGTTCGACAGAAAGACGTTGCGCGCGAGCTGCTGGGTGATCGTCGAGGCGCCCTGCATCCGCCGCCCGGTGCCATAATGTTCGACCGCGAAGATCGCGGCGCGCGCCATGCCGACCGGGTCGACCCCGGGGTGATAGCGAAAGCGCCGGTCCTCGACCGCGACCATCGCGTCCTGCATCACCTCGGGCGTTTCGCGCAGCGTCAGCCAACGCCCGTAATTGGGGCCGAGCGACAGAAAGATCGTGCCGTCGGCGGCGTGGATGCGGATCGTCTGGCCCGCTGGCGATTTCTTGAGCGCCTCGAAGCTCGGAATGCGCTGCACCGCGATGCCGACCGCGACCGCGAGCGCGACCGCCCCCGCCAGCGCGAGGCCGAGGCCCCAGCGGACGATCCGGCGCAGCCACAGCCGCACGCCCGACGGCGCGCTGCCGCTTTTCTTGCCCGATGACGATTTACCCGAAGATGCTTGCTTGCGGGGCAAAGCCCAAATTCCTTCTCTCGCTCTGCCCCGGCGCTGGTCCCCGAAGGGCCGGCGATCAGCCTTCGTTCGTGTCCGCCTCATCCCGTCCGCGCTCGGCGAAGTCAAGCGCTGCGCTGTTGATGCAATAGCGCAGGCCTTCGGGACCGGGGCCGTCGGGGAAGACGTGGCCGAGGTGGCCTTGGCATTTGGCGCAGCGCACCTCGGTGCGGATCATGCCGTGGCTCGCGTCGCGATGCTCGCTGACCGCCCCGTCGCTCGCGGGCGCGGTATAGCTCGGCCAGCCCGACCCGCTGTCATATTTGGTCCGGCTGTCGAACAGCGGCGCGCCGCAGCCGGCGCAGCGGTACATGCCGTCGCCCTTGTGGTCGGTATATTTGCCGGTGAAGGCGCGCTCGGTGCCGCCTTCGCGCAGCACATGAAAGGCCATCGGGTCGAGGGCCGCGTCGCTCCTGGGATCGGTCATGGCGATGATCTCCTTGCCGGGCCGCGAGTGCGCGGCCGTTTGTCCCGCAATATCGGCACCGCGCCGGCGCATCGCAAGGGGCGGCCCCAAGTGACCGATCGCCGCTTTACGCGGGATTAACCACGAATGCGCTAGCGGGGAAGGCGTGAAACTGCGCCCGATCTTGGCTCTGGGTCTGCTCCTCGCCGCGCCGTCCGGTGCCGGCGCGCAATGCCTGCTCTGCGCAAAGGACGATAGCAGCGCATTCGACAGCGGCCGCGCGGCCGGGCGCGACACGCCGCTGCACGTCGAAATCGAAACCCAGCTCGATTTCAGCCGCGTCGCGGTCGGCGCGATGGGGGGCGAAGTGGCGCTCGACCCCGCCACCGGCGCGCGGCGGCTGAGCGGGCAGATCGTCGATCTCGGCGGCTATGCGGTGAGCGGCGTCGTTTCGGTGCGCGGCGCACCCGGCGCCGAGCTGCGCGTCATCCTGCCGCCGACGGTCGATCTCGAAAGCGGCAGCGGCGGCCGTGCGCGGGTAACGGGGCTCGTCACCGACCTTGCGGGCGTCCCGCGGCTCGGCCCCGACGGCCGGCTGCGCTTCCGCTTCGGCGGGCGGCTCCAGCTCGACGCGCGCGACGACGGCGACTATCGCGGCCGGATTCCGGTGACCGTCGAATATCAATAACGCCTCGGCACCGCATTCCTATTCCATCATTGGCACGCCCGCCGCTTCGCGGCACAAAGGGGCGCATGAAGCATATCCCCCTCGCCGCCGCGCTGCTCGTTTCCGCCCTGCCCTTCCAGTCCGCCGCCGAACCCGCGGCACCCGATCCGCTGGCTTTTGTCGACCCGATGATCGGCACCGGCCCCGAAGGCCACACCTTCCCCGGCGCGACGGCGCCCTTCGGCATGGTTCAATTGTCGCCCGACACCGATGCGACGTGCCGGGTGCGCGACTGCTATGACCATGCCGCGGGCTACAGCTATCCCGACCCGACGATTCAGGGGTTCAGCCACACGCATTTCTCGGGCGCCGGCCATTCGGACCTCGGCGACATCCTCGTCATGCCGCAGGCGGGAGAGGTCCGGCTCGACCCCGGCGATCCCGCCAAGCCCGGCTCGGGCTATCGCCAGCGCTTCGACCATGCGACCGAGAAGGCAAGTCCCGGCTATTATGCGGTGACGCTGGCCGACAGTGGCATCCGCGCCGAACTGACCGCCGGAACGCGCGTCGGCATCCATCGCTACAGCTTTCCGGCGGGGAAGGAGGCGCATCTGCTCCTCGATCTCCGCGCGTCGCTCTATGATTATCCGGGCAAGATCCTCTGGTCGGGGCTGCACCTGCGCCCCGACGGCACGCTCACCGGCTTTCGCGAAACGCGCGGCTGGGCGCCGGGGCGCAAGCTCTTCTTCGCGATGCGTTTCTCGGCGCCGGTCGCGAACCACGCCTTTCTCGATCGCGACGAAAATATCCCCTACAAGGGCTTTCAGGCGCCGGGGCGCGGGAGCGACGCGCTCGCCGAAAAGCTCGGCAAGGCGCTCGAGGCGCGGATCGACTTCGGCACGCTGAAAGCGCCGCTCGAGGTGCGCGTCGCGCTGTCGGGGGTCGACGAGGCGGGCGCGATCGCCAATCTCGATGCGGCCGAAAAAGAAGCCGGGGGCGCGAGCTTCGACGCGGTGCGCGCGCGCACCGAAGCCGCGTGGCGCGAGGCGCTCGGCCGGCTTCGGATCGACGCGCCGGCGCCGATGCGCACCAATCTCTACACCGCCCTCTATCACGCTTTGCTCGCACCGAGCGTGTGGAGCGACGTCGACGGCCGCTACCGCGGGCCCGACGACCAGGTGCATGTCGCCAAGGATTTTACCGTCCGCTCGACCTTCTCGCTGTGGGATACGTTCCGCGCCGAGCATCCTTTGCTCACTCTCGTCCAGCCCGAGCAGGTGACGACCGACATCGTCAAATCGCTCGTCGCGAGCCGGGAGCACAGCCCGCACGGCATATTGCCGGTCTGGCAGTTCGCGGGGCGCGAGACATGGACGATGATCGGCTATCACGCGGTCCCGGTGATCGCCGATGCCTATCTGAAGGGCGTCGGCGATTTCGATGCCGACGCGGCGCTCGCCGCGATGGTCGCGAGCGCCGACTATGCGCCCTATGGCGGGCTCGGCGACTATATGAAGCTGGGCTATGTCCCGATCGACCGCGAGCCCGAGGCGGCGTCGAAGACGGTCGAATATGCCTATGACGACTGGACGATCGCGCGCATGGCGGAGAAGATGGGGCGCAAGGATGTCGCCGACCGCTTCTACAAGCGCGCGGGCTATTGGCGGAACAGCTTCGATGCAAAGTCGGGCTGGCTGCGCGCAAGGCTGAGCGACGGCAGCTTCCGCACCCCCTTCGATCCGACCGCGATCAACTATGGCTCGGACTATACCGAGGGCAATGCGTGGCAATATAGCTGGTTCGTGCCGCAGGATCAGAAAGCGCTGTTCGACCTGCTCGGCGGCGATGCGAAGACGATCGCCAAGCTCGACGCGATGTTCGATTATGACGTGTCGAAGCTCGACTACAGCCATGCCGAGGACATCGCCGGGCTGATCGGCCAATATATCCACGGCAACGAACCGAGCCACCATGTCGCCTATCTCTACGCCTATGCCGGCGCGCCGTGGCGCACGCAGGAGCGGCTGAAGCAGATCGTCGACAGCCAGTATAAGCCGACCCCCGACGGCCTCTCTGGCAACGACGACCTCGGCCAGATGTCGTCGTGGCTGCTGTTCACGGGGCTGGGTTTCTATCCGGTCGCGCCGGGGTCGAACCAATATGTGATCGGCCGCCCCTTCGTCGATCGCGCCGCGCTGACCCTGCCGAACGGCAAGCGCTTCACGGTCGAAACGGTCGGCCTCTCGGACGCGAACCGCTATGTCGGCAAGGTCGAGCTGAACGGCAAGCCGCTGACGCGAAGCTGGATCTCCGACGCCGAAATCCGCGCCGGCGGCACGCTGCGCTTCACGATGCAGGCAGAGCCCGACAAGGCATGGGGCAGTGCGGCGTCGGCGCGGCCCTATTCGATGTCGAGCGCGCGCTAGAGGGGCTCCTCGAAACCGAAAGGACGCAGACATGGATGCGCAGAGCGGTGGTTGCCAGTGCGGCGATGTGCGTTTCGAGACGCGCGGCGAGCCCTATCGCGTCGGGCTTTGCCATTGCCTCGATTGCCGCAAGCATCATGGCGCGCTCTTCCACGCCTCGGCGATCTTTCCCGCCGATGCGGTTACGGTCGCGGGAGAAACGCGCGCCTATGAAGGACGGCATTTCTGCCCGCGCTGCGGCTCGTCGCTGTTCGGGCGCAGCTGCGACGAGATCGAAGTGAATCTCGGCGCGTTCGATGGGCCCGATCGCTTCGTTCCGACGTATGAAAGCTGGATCATCCGCCGCGAAGCGTGGCTGCCGCCCTTCCCGCTCGCGCGCCATTATCCACGCGACCGCGAAGGAGTGGGGCGCTCCGAAGCATAGGCGCTCGATTTGACATGCGCGGCGGCAATTGCCACCTAGCGCGCGTTACCGATAGCCAGAGGAGCCACGCCCCGCCGCCGGCGGGCACGACGCCATGCGCCAGTTTACGACCGAAAGCCTCAGCCTCGACCTCGCCGACGCCCTGCCCTTCCTCGGCCATCTGCCGCCCTGGGCCGAAACCCTGCTTGGCCTCCTGTTGCTCGCCGCCGTCGCGTGGCTCGCCAACTTCATCGTCAAGCATATCGTGCTGCGTATCGTCACGCGCTGGCTGCCGCACGACGACCTGACGCCGCTGCCCGTTGCGGCGCGGCTCGCCAATATCGTTCCGGCGCTGATTATCTCGTCGGGGATCGTCCTCGTCCCGAATCTGCCGGGCGCCATCGTAACGCTGGTCAGCAATGTCGTCGCGG
This sequence comes from Sphingopyxis indica, assembly GCF_032879645.1. Lineage (NCBI taxonomy): Bacteria > Pseudomonadati > Pseudomonadota > Alphaproteobacteria > Sphingomonadales > Sphingopyxidaceae > Sphingopyxis > Sphingopyxis indica. The sequence continues at coordinate 3,947,661 of NZ_CP076394.1, read as the reverse complement.
CGTCGATCATCCTGTTCGTCGCGATGGCGCTCGGCAAGGCGCTCAGCCTCGGCAACGACATCTACAATCACCGCCCCGACGCCGCGAGCCGGCCGATCAAGGGTTATATTCAGCTGTTGAAAATCGCGCTCTATGCCGGTGCCGCGATCCTGATCGTCGCGGCGCTGATGGACCAGTCACCGTTCCTCCTCCTGTCGGGGCTCGGTGCGATGGCGGCGGTGCTGCTGCTGGTGTTCAAGGACACAATCCTCTCGCTCGTCGCGTCGGTCCAGCTCACCTCGAACGACATGATCCGCGTCGGCGACTGGATCGAAATGCCAGCACTCGGCGCCGACGGCGACGTGATCGACATCGCGCTCCACACGGTCAAGGTGCAGAATTGGGACAAGACGATCAGCACGATTCCGACGCACCGGCTGATCTCCGAAAGCTTCAGGAACTGGCGCGGCATGTCCGAAGCCGGCGGGCGGCGGATCAAGCGATCGCTGTTCATCGACCAGAACGGCATCCGCTTCCTTTCGTCCGGCGAGAAACAGAAGCTGCGCCGCTTCCAGTTGCTCGACGCCTATCTCGGCCGCAAGCAGGAGGAGCTCGGCGAATGGAACGCCGCGCTCGAAAAGGCGGGGCGCGATCCGGTGAACGAGCGCAACGTCACCAACATCGGCACCTTCCGCGCCTATGTGGTCGAATATCTGCGCGCCAACGCCCATATCGCGCAGGGCATGACCTTGATGGTGCGCCAGCTCGACCCGACCCCGCAGGGGTTGCCGCTCGAAATCTATTGCTTCACCAACACGACCGCATGGGGCGATTATGAAGGCATTCAGTCGGACATCTTCGACCATCTGCTCGCAATTCTGCCCGAATTCGGCCTGCGCGTTTTTCAGCAGCCGAGCGGGCTCGACCTCCAGCGCGGGCTCGCGGCCCGATCGTCCGTCGACAGGCGCCCCGCGAGCGCGTAGCGCTGGCGCATGTCCGACGCGCTTCACATTCGTCCGCCGGTGCAGGGCGACTTCGACCGCTGGCTGCCGCTGTGGCACGGCTATAATGAATTCTATGGCCGCAGCGGGCGCGCCGCGCTCCCCGCCGACGTCACCTCGGCGACCTGGGTGCGCTTCTTCGACCCCGACCAGCCGGTGCATGCGCTCGTCGCCGAAGCGGATGGCGAGCTCGTCGGCCTCGTCCACTATCTCTATCACCGCAGCACGACGTCGATCGCCGACGTCTGCTATCTGCAGGATCTGTTCACCGCCGAAAGCGCGCGCGGCCGCGGCATCGCCTCGACGCTGATCGCTCGCGTGGCGGAAGAGGCGCGCCTCGCGGGGGCGGCGCGCGTCTATTGGCAGACGCACGAAACCAACCATAATGCGCGCCGTCTCTATGACGCGCTCGCCGAGCGTTCGGGCTTTCTCGTCTATCGGATGACGCTTTAGGGCGGAGTGAGGGGAAGCCACATCATGGCGGCGACGCCTATTGCCGCACCGGCGAGCGCGGTCAGCGCATAGCGCCACCAGACGCGCCGCTCGCCCGGTTCCCACATCAGCGGAATGTCGGGCAGCGGCGGTGCGGGCGGCGCGGCGCCTTTCCTTGGCAATTGCTCGTCGAGCCGCCGGATGATGTCGGGGATCAGCGCGAGCGTCCCTGCCTGCTTGCGCAGCCCGTCGGCGAGCGCGGCCTCGGGGCCGAGTTCGTCGCGAATCCATTCGCGCACGAACGGCCCCGATACGTCCCACATGTTGATCGCGGGGTTCAGCATCGTCGCGACGCCTTCGACCATCACCATCGTCTTTTGCAGGAGCAGCAGGTGCGGCTGCGTCTGCATGTCGAAATCGCGGGTGATCGCGAACAGCCCGTCGAGCATCTGCCCGACGCTGAGCTCGCTCACCGGCTTGCCGCGCATCGGCTCGCCGACCGCGCGCAGCGCCGTCGCGAACTCCTCGACATTGTGATAGTCGGGCACATATTGCGCCTCGAAATGAATCTCGGCGACGCGGCGGTAATTGCCCGTGGTCAGCCCATAGAGGATTTCGGCGAGCCAATAGCGCGCGCGCCGGTCGATCCGCCCCATGATGCCGAAATCGACCGCGGCGATCGTCCCGTCGGCCTTCACGAACAAATTGCCCTGGTGCATGTCGGCGTGGAAAAAGCCCTCGGCGATCGCCTGCCGCAGAAAGGCGTGGACGAGGTTCGCCGCGAGCTTTTCCATGTCGTGCCCCGCGGCGATCAGCTGGTCGCGGTGCGAAATCTTGATCCCGTCGATCCACCCGAGCGTCATCACCCGATTGGCGGTGCGGTCCCAGTCGATCGGCGGCACTTCATAGGTCGGGTCGGCCGCCATCGCGTCGGCGAGTTCCGACGCCGACGCCGCTTCGCGCCGCAAATCGAGTTCGCGCAAGGTCCAGCGGCGGAAATTGGCGATCACCTGCCGCGGCCGCAACCGCGCCGCCTCGCCGCCGAACGCTTCGAGATGCGCGGCGGCCCATTCATAGGTTTCGATGTCGCGCGCGAACTGCTTGTCGATGCCGGGGCGGCGGACCTTGACCGCGACCTGCCGCCCGTCGGCGGTCACCGCGCGGTGAACCTGTGCGATCGACGCCGACCCGACCGGTTCGGGGTCGAATTCGGCGTAGAGGCTTTCGAGCGGCGCTTCGAACGTCGCCTCGATCTCGGCCCTGATCCGGTCGAAGGCGACGGGGGGCAGGGCATCCTGAAGCGAGAGGAGATTGCGCGCGGCCTCCTCGCCGACGAGGTCGGGGCGCGTCGCGAGCGTCTGGCCGAGCTTGACCGCGGCGGGGCCGATCGCCTGAAAGGCGGCGGCATAGTCGGGCACGCGCGGCTGGATCGTGCCGAGCCGCGCGATGCGGCACAGCCTTTTGACCCCGCTCGGCGTCGCCGGCGCGCTCTCTATCCCGCGCAGCGCCCCGTGGCGCGCGAGGATGCGGCCCCATTTCAGCAGCCGGAAAATATGGGTGACGGGACGGGTCATGCGAAATCCCCCTCCCGCTTGCGGGAGGGGCTAGGGGAGGGCATGTCGAGGCGGGCGCGGGACAAACAGGCCCTCCCCCGACCCCTCCCGCAAGCGGGAGGGGAGAGACGGGTTCGCCCCCTCACGCCTTCCACCCGCTGTGGATCGCGACCAGCCCGCCCATGATCGGTTCGACCTTGACCTGCGAAAAGCCCGCGTTGCGGATCATCTGCGCAAATTCGGGCATCGGCGGGAAACGGCGGATCGATTCGATCAGATAGCGATAGCTGTCTTCATCGTTCGCGATCAGCTTGCCGAGACGCGGCACCAGATGGTGCGAATAGGCGTCGTAAAGCTGCGCGAAACCCGGCCATTCGTTGGTCGAAAATTCGAGGCAGAAGAAGCGCCCGCCATAGCGCAGCACGCGGTGCGCTTCCTTGAGCGCCGCCGGAATGTCGGTGACGTTGCGGATGCCGAAGGCGATCGTATAGGCGTCGAAAAACCGGTCCGGAAAGCTCAGCGCCTCGGCATTCTGTTCGGACCAGACGAGGCTGTCGATGCCGCGCTCCGCCGCGCGCTCCATGCCGACGCCCAGCATGTCGGGATTGATGTCGGCGACCGTGATGCTCGCGCCCGAGCGCTCCATGCGAAAGGCGATGTCGCCGGTGCCGCCCGCCATGTCGAGGATTGCCTCGCCGGTGCGCGGCTTGACGCGGCGGACGAAACGGTCCTTCCACAACCGGTGCATCCCGCCCGACATCGCGTCGTTCATGATGTCATATTTGCGCGCGACGCGGCTGAACACTTCGCCGACCTTCGCGGTCTTCTGGCCCGCGGGAACCTGTTCATAGCCGAAGCTGACGGTATCGGGGGTGGCCATGGAGTCGCGCCTTTGCGGGGAGTGGAGAAGTGAAGCTGCGCCTTTAGCCGGGCCTTGCCGCGCGCGCAAATGGCGCGTAGCCGCGAGGACATCATGCCCGAGCTGCCCGAAGTCGAAACCACCGTGCGCGGCCTCGCGCCCTTCCTCGAAGGGCAGCGGCTCGTCACGGTCAGCACCTTCCGCCCCGACCTGCGCCGCCCCTTTCCGGTCGACCTGGCGCAGCGGCTGACCGGGGCGACGGTCACGCGCCTGTCGCGGCGCGCCAAATATGGCATCGTATCGACCGATCGCGACGATCACATGATCTTTCACCTCGGCATGTCGGGGCGCTGGCGCACCGAAGGCGGCGACGCGGGAAAGCACGACCATCTGCTGCTCGAAACCGGCGCCGGGCACCGCCTCTTCCTCCACGACCCGCGGCGCTTCGGATCGGTCGATCTGGTAAGCGGCGATCCGCTGACGATCTTCCCCGCCTTCGTGACGCTCGGGCCGGAACCGCTTTCGGATGCGTTCGACGCCGCGCATCTGGCCAAAGCGTTCGCGGGGCGCCGCGCGCCGGTCAAGGCGATGCTGCTCGACCAGACGATCGTCGCCGGGCTCGGCAACATCTATGTCTGCGAGGCGCTCAACATGGCGCGGATCGCGCCGGCGCGCGCCGCGGCCGACGTCGCGCGCGCCAAGCTCGCGGCGCTCGTCCCGGCGATCAAGGCGGTCCTGACCGCCGCGATCGCCGCGGGCGGATCGACCCTGCGCGATTTCCTCAGCCCCGAAGGCGACCTGGGCTATTTCGCGAAGGACTGGCGCGTCTATGGCCGCGAGGGCGAGCGGTGCGAATGCGGCGGCACCATCGCGCGGATCGTGCAGAGCGGGCGGTCGACCTTTTACTGCCCCAAATGCCAGCGCTGAGGTTCGGCCGCGGTTTTGACGAAAATTTCTCGCGAAGACGCGAAGGCGCGAAGATATGGCGATTGCCGCGAAGCGGCCTCCTCAATCACCCCGTTGGATCGTGAGGCGCCGTGGAGACAGGAAAGAGGCCTGTCGGCCTCCGCTTTCTTCTTCGCGTCTTCGCGTGAAACCAAAATCGCGCCAGCGCATCGCCGGGATATGGTATTACATGCGGGCAAACCGCCCGAAAACCATTGACCTTCGCGGCCCGCATGGCTATGGGCGCACCCTTCGAGCAGGGTCCGGTCATCCGGAACCGGCCGTATCCGGACATTGATTCGCCGCCCGCGCGCGATTCGGCTGCTCCGCTTCCGGCTGTGCTCCGACCGTTGAACCGATTGGATTTTTGAGGAACTTATGGCCAATACGCCGCAGGCAAAGAAGCGCATCCGCCGCAACACGGCGCGCACGATCGTCAACAAGAACCGCGTGTCGCGCATCCGCACGCTGGTCAAGAAGGTCGAAGCCGCCGTCGCTGCCGGCGACAAGGACGCCGCGAACGCGGCGCTCGCCGCGGCGCAGCCCGAGATGGCGCGCGGCGTCGCGAAGGGCGTGCTGCACAAGAATACCGTCGCGCGCAAATATTCGCGCCTGACGAAGAGCGTCAACGCGATCGGCTGATTCGCCCTTCGCACCGATGCGAAAGACAAGGACCCGCCGGCCCTCCGGCGGGTCTTTTTTGTGACTGCTAAAAGTCATTGCTGTTGCAATGCGGTAAGTGACGGATTCGTGGCGATTCGTTGGCGCCCGGGAAAATTGTCAGCTATATCTAGCTGAAATCAGGCAATAAATTGCCCATTTCTTGCTTTTCCGGGGGGTCCGGCGAGTCAAGAATTTTATTTCAGAATTTTTACGCGTCGCGGCCTTGATCGTTGCTCTTTCTCCTGCCTAACAAGGGACGTCGCCAGCCATCGCCGGCGGCCGCCACATCGACATGATTCGTTCGCTTTCGGGCCACGTGCCCGGGACGGGACGTCTGCGCCCTGCGGTCAGGCGGAAGAAGCAGCGTGGCGGCGGCTCCCGGCTCGAGCGGCGGCGACACGGGGGCCAGCGAGGGATGGATCAGGTGACGATGAAGGGGACAGCCATGATTGCAGCGCGGGACATGGGCAGATGAGCGGCGACGCCGCGGCGCTCTGGCCGCGCGTTGCCGAGGGGCTGCGCCGCGATCTCGGCGCACGCACCTTCGACCACTGGCTGAAGCCGGTGCGCTTCGCCGATTATTGCACATTGTCGGGCGTTGTGACGCTCGAAACGGCGAGCCGCTTTTCGGCGAACTGGATCAACGAACGCTTCGGCGACCGGCTCGAACTGGCTTGGCGGCACCATCTGCCCGCGGTGCGCTCGGTGCTCGTGCGCGCGGGACCCGGCGCCGCCGAGCGCCAGGCGGCGATGACCGCGGCGCCGCTGCCGCCGCTCGCGCCCGCTGCCATCGCTGCGCCTGCCGCGCCATCGGCCTTCGATGCGAAGCTCAGCTTCGAACGCTTCGTCGTCGCGCGCAGCAATATCCTCGCCGCCAACGCCGCGCGCCGCATGGCGATGGTCGAGGCGCCGCAGTTCAACCCGCTCTACCTCTGCTCGGGCACCGGGCAGGGCAAGACGCACCTGCTCCACGCGATCGCGCAGGCTTATGAGACCGAGCATCCGGCTGCGACGATCATCCTGATGTCGGCGGAAAAATTCATGCTCGAATTCGTCGGCGCGATGCGCGGCGGCGACATGATGGCATTCAAGGCGCGGCTGCGCGCCGCCGACCTGTTGCTGCTCGACGATCTGCAATTCGTGATCGGCAAGAATTCGACACAGGAAGAATTGCTTCACACGATCGACGATCTGATGTGCTCGGGCAAGCGCCTCGTCGTCACCGCCGACCGGCCGCCTGCGATGCTCGACGGGGTCGAGGCGCGGCTTTTGTCGCGGCTGGCGGGCGGGCTCGTCGCCGACATCGAGGCGCCCGAGGACGATCTGCGCGAGCGCATCATCCGCCAGCGGCTCGCCGCGATGCCGATGGTCGAGGTGCCCGATGAGGTCGTCGCCTGGCTGGTCAAGCATTTCACCCGCAACATCCGTGAGCTCGAGGGCGCGCTCAACAAGCTGCTCGCCTATGCGGCGCTCACCGGGGTGCGCGTCGACCTCGCGCTCGCCGAGGACCGGCTCGCCGAAAATGTCCGCTGCGCGCGCCCGCGGATCACGATCGACGAGATTCAGCGCGCGGTGTGCGCGCATTACAAGCTCGACAAGGCCGAAATGGCGTCGAAACGCCGCGTCCGCGCGATCGCGCGCCCGCGTCAGGTCGCCATGTATCTCGCGAAGGAACTGACCCCGCGCTCCTACCCCGAAATCGGCCGCCGCTTCGGCGGGCGCGACCATTCGACGGTGATCCATGCGGTCCGCACGGTCGAGGCGCTGCGCGTCAGCGACAGCGAACTCGACGCCGAAATCGCCGCGATCCGGCGCAGCCTGAACAGCTGAAATCGGGGCGGCCGCTTTCGGGCGGAAGCAGACCCATCCGACATCGTCACCCCGGACTTGATCCGGGGTCCACTTGGGGCAGCGCTGGAGAAATGGATCCCGGATCAAGTCCGGGATGACGAAGAAGGCAAACATCCGCAAAAAAGCCCGCCTTCCATGCCGGAAAGCGGGCCTCTTCTTTCGCTTCGACCGGACTCAGCCCTTTTCGGGCGGCGCCACCGTGATGCGGACGCGCTCGCCCGAATTGCCGGGGAAGCCGGTGAACATCGCCTGCACCAGATTGGGGACGATTGCGGTCAGGTCGTTGTCGCGCGACTGCGCCTGCGCGCGGCCTTCGAACAATCGCTCGCCGGTCGACTTGCGGTCGATCGTCAGGTTGAGGTCGCTCGTATAGACGGTGTAGCTGCTGACGTCGTCATAGCCCCAGCCCGCCCCATAACCGCCCCACAGAAAGGGGTCGTAATAGCCGGCGATATAGCGGCGCCCGTGGCGCCCGCGCACGACGACCGGGGTATAGAAGCCCGGGCCGTACCAGCCGCCGTACCACGGATCGCGAAAGCCCGGCGTGCTCACGACGCGTTCGCGGCCCTTGTCGATGCCATAGTCCATATGCACGACCATGTCGGCGTTTTCCCCCGGCGCGGCGGGGCGATAGCCATAGCGGGTCAGCTCGCCCGCGACGAGATTGGCATATTGGCCGAACTCGATCCCGCCTTCGAGCGCCGGATTCGACGCCTCGACGACGAAGCTCTGACCCTGCGGCGCGGGCAGCTGCGCCTGGAAGCGCGCGACGTCGGCCTTGAAGGGGGTGGCGCAGCCCGCGAGCGCGAGCGCCGCCCCGGTGAGGACGGCGAGACCCAGCCGCCGGAAATTCGTCTTGCTCATGGTTCTGCTCCGTGATTCGGTGCGCGCTTTGCCCGCGCGCTTTATACCATGACTACACCAATGCGACTTAACCTTGGTTGAACTCGGCTCGTCGCAGCTTCGTTCGCGCCAAAATCCGCTTGTGCCTGAATCAGCGGCACAATCCCAATGCCTGATAGGTGGTGTCGAGCGTCGGTTTTGCAAGCGCCCGCGCCTTCGCCGCCCCCTTGTCGAGGATCGCGTCGAGCGCGGCCTGATCGTCCTTCAAGGCGACGAAGCGCGCGGTGATTGGCGCCAGCTTTTCGACGAGCAGCTCGCCGAGCGCCGGTTTGAACGCGCCGAACCCCTGCCCGGCGAATTGGCCGAGCACCGCATCGACGCTGGTGTCGGCGAGCGTCGCATAGATGCCGACCAGGTTCCGCGCCTCGGCCCGCCCCTCGAGTCCCGCGGCTTCGGACGGCAGCACCTCGGGGTCGGTGCGCGCCTTCTTCACCTTCTGCATCATCGTGTCGGCATCGTCGGTCAGGTTGATGCGGCTCATGTCCGACGGGTCGGACTTTGACATCTTCGCGCTGCCGTCGCGCAGGCTCATGATCCGCGCCGCGCCCGGCGGGATGATCGGTTCGGGCAGGGTGAAGACCGGACGATCCTCGCTCGCAAAATCATTGTTGAACTTCTGCGCGATGTCGCGCGCGAGCTCGAGATGCTGTTTCTGGTCCTCGCCGACCGGGACGTGCGTTGCCTGATAGAGCAGTACGTCGGCCGCCTGCAGCACCGGATAGGTGAAGAGCGCCGCCGACGCGCTCTCGCGGTTCTTGCCCGCCTTGTCCTTCCACTGCGTCATCCGGTTCAGCCAGCCCATGCGCGCGGTGCCGTTCAGCAGCCATTGCAGCTCGGCGTGCGCGGGGACGCGCGCCTGGTTGAACAGCGTCGAGCGGTCGGGGTCGATCCCGCAGGCGACCAGCGCGGCGGTCATCGCGCGCGTGCTCGCGGTCAGCTCGGCGGGGACGTGCGGCATCGAGATGGCGTGCAGGTCGGCAAGGAAGAACAGGCATTCGCCCCCCGCCACCGCGGCCTCGTCCTGCATCCGCACCCAGTTGCGGATCGCGCCCAGATAGTTGCCGAGGTGCAATTGTCCGGTGGGCTGGATGCCCGATACGATCCGCATGGTCTACTCCTGTGCCGGCGCCGGCCTGGCGCGCCGCCGCGTCAGCATGGCGAGGAGATCCTTGTCAAGCGCGCCGACCACCCAGGCAGCTGCAAAGAAGCTGGTTCCGCCCGCCGCGACGAGCGCCGAAAGCGACCAGGCGCGCTCGAACGCGCCGCCGCTATAGTGAGCGGCAAGCAATGGCATCAGCCACCAGAGCAGCGCCGACATCGCGGCGACCGCGACGAGCTGGCGCAAAATGCGAAGCCCGAGCTTCGCGGTGAAGCGGAACCAGCCGCGCCGGTGCAGGATCGCGTAGAGCAGGAGGCAGTTGATCGTCGCCGACGCCGCGGTCGCGCCCGCAAGGCCGACGATGCCGAAGCGGCGAACGACATAGAGGTTGATCGCGATGTTGACGATCAGCGCCGCGAGCGCGGTCCACACCGGCGTCCGCGTATCCTCGCGCGCGAAAAAGCCCGGGTTCAGGATTTTGACGATCACATAGGCGGGCAGCCCCGCGACGAGCGCGACGACGATGTTCGCCATGATCGCGCCGTCGGCGGCGGTGAACTTGCCCCCGACGAAGAAGGCGGCGGTGAAGGCGGGGGCGCAGATCGCGAGCGCCGCGGCGGCGGGCAGGGTGAGCAGGGTCGCCATTTCGAAGGCGTTGCTCTGCAACCGCTGCGCCTCGGCGGCATCGCCCGAATGGATATGGCGCGACAGCATCGGCAGGATCGCGGTGCCGAGCGCGATGCCGACGATGCCGAGCGGCATCTGGTTGAGGCGGTCGGCGAGCTTGAGCAGGGTCAGCGATCCCTGCGGCAAGGAAGTCGCGAAGAAGGTGTCGACGAACTGGCTGACCTGATAGATTCCGGCGCCGAAGGTTGCGGGCAGGATCAGCATGCCGAGCCGCCGCACCTCGGGGGTCAGCTTCGGCACGCGGATATGGAGCTTCAGCCCGGCGCGGCGCACCGCCCACCAGAGATAGGCGAGCTGCGCGACCCCGGCGAGGCTGACCGAGATGGCAAGAGCGAGCGCGACGATGCGGTCGTTATGGCTGTCGCCGCGCAGCCAGGCGCCGGTCAATATGCCGCCGATCAGCACGATGTTGAGCAGCACCGGGGCAAAGGCGCCCGGCGCGAAGCGCGACCGCGCGTTGAGCAGGCCCGAGAGCATCGCGACGAGGCTGATCAGCGCGAGATAGGGAAAGGTGACGCGGCTCAGAAACACCGCGAGCTCGAATTTGCCGGGCACGTCCTGATAATCGCGCGCGAGCACCCACACGACCCCCGGCATCGCCGCCATCATGACGCCCGAAAAAACGAGCAGCGCCCAGAGGAACACCGACAGCACGTCGTTGGCGAAGCGGTCGGCGGCGCCTTCGCCGCCTTCCCCGTGCAGCGCGCGGCTGTACATCGGCACGAAGGCGACCGAAAAGGCACCCTCGGCGAACAGGCGGCGAAAAGTGTTGGGCAGGATGAAGGCGAGCTGGAAGGCGTCGGCCGCGAGCCCCGCGCCGAGCACGCGCGCGAGCAGCATGTCGCGCACGAAGCCGAAAATGCGGCTGACCAGCGTCAGCCCGCCGATCGTCCCGACATTTTTGACCAGGCTGCTCATCGGCGGAGCATGATGGGGTCAAGACAATGCGTCATTGCGAGCGAAGCGAAGCAATCCAGAACGGTTTCATCCACCCTGGATTGCCACGGGCCTCCGGCCCTCGCAATGACGACGGAAGCCAAATGCGTCCGATCGCGCTTCGGGTCAGGCCTCGCCGGCCGGCGCGGCCATGCCCTGGCCGTCGCCCTGCTGCGCCTGCAGCTGCTGCTGAAACAGGCCGTGGAAGTCGATCGGCTCGAGCAGGAAGGGCGGGAAACCGCCGTCGCGCACGGCGTCGGCGACGACGCGGCGCGCAAAGGGGAACAGGATGCGCGGCGCTTCGGCGAGGAAGAAGGGCTGAAGCTGGTCCTCGGGAATGTTGCGGACGCCGAACAGGCCGGCATATTTCAGCTCGACGACGAAGCCGGTGCCTTCTTCATTCTTCGCGGTCACGTCGATCTTCAGCGTGACTTCGAACAGATTCTCGCCGACGCCCTCGGCGCCGATGTTGAACTGAACGTCCATCTGCGGGGCCGACTGCCACTGATAGACCGCGGGGGCGTTCGGATTCTCGAACGACAGATCCTTCACATATTGCGAGATCAGGCCGATCGCGGGGCTGTTGTCCTCGCCGTTGGTCAGCGTTTCGGGCGTGAAGTCGGGGGTGGTGTCGTCGGCCATGGAATCAAGCTTTCACTGGAAATTCGAACGGAAGCCGCGCGCGCCGCGGGCCGGCCGCACGGGCGTTGCGGGCGCGCTTAGCAGCGCGCCGCCGCCAGCACAATGGGGCTGCCCGCCGCGCACCGCGCACGGTGCGTCGCAACCCGGACGCGGGCAAAGCGTTGACCTGTCAGCGCCCAGACGCCATGGCATTTGAAACATGGCCGCCCATCGCCTATGTTGGTGGGGATATTTCGCACGCATTGGACCTTTGCCCGTGACCGCATTCTCGATCGTATTGCTCGCCATGATTGCCGCTTTCCTCGGCATGCGGCTCTATTCGGTGCTCGGCAAGCGCACGGGACATGAGCAGGAACCGGTGCTGCCGCGCCGCGAGGAGCGCACCGCGCTGGCGCCGGTGCGCGTCGATGAGGGCGATGCGCTGCCGCCGCCGGCGACCGCCGCGACCGACGCCGCGGGCCTCGTATACGAACCCGCCGCCGAGGCCGGGCTGCGCACCCTGCTTGCCGCCGACCGCCATTTCGACGCCGGCCGCTTCGTCGAGGGCGCGAACGCCGCCTATCGCATGATTCTCGAAGCCTATTGGGCGGGCGACCGCGACACGCTGCGCGACCTGTGCGACGACGACAGCTATCAGGCGTTCGCGGACGCGATCGACGCGCGTGAGGCGCGCGGTGAAACGCTCGACAACCGCCTTGTCGGCATCGAGGCGACCAAGATCACCGCGGTAGAGGTCGGACGCAGCGACGCGCGCATCACCGTGCGCTATCAGGCCGACATCAGCGCGGTGACGCGCGATGCCGAGGGCAAGGTGATCGCGGGCTCGCTCAGCGACGCGGTGCCGGCCACCGACCTCTGGACCTTCCGCCGCGCGGTCGGCAGCAGCGACCCGAACTGGGTGCTCGACGAAGCCGAATCGGCCTGATCCCATGCCGGGCAGCGGGGGGAGCGAGCGGAGCCGCCCGGCTGCTGCGCGAAGCGCATTTCCGAAACTCGCGTCCTATCTCTGCGCTTCTGCGCGGGAAAAATATTCGCGCAGAGGCGCAGAGGCCGCAGCGAATCCGGTTCACGCGGAGACGCGGAGACGCGGAGAAAAAGCCTTGGGCCGGAAGGCCCCTTTCGTTCCCGACCCGGCATTGTGGCGCGACGTGGGCGAGGATAAGCCGCTTCGCGGGAAAGGCGACATCTCCGCGTCTCCGCGTCTCCGCGTGAACCCCGCAAGGCACCGCCCTTCGAGGTCGCGCTACGCACTGTTCGTCATTCTGCCGCTGCTCTCTGCCTGCGCGTCGTTGATTCCGCCCGCCGAAGCGCCGGCCGCACGGCCCGCGCCGGCACCGCGCCCTTTGCCATCGCCGGGCCCGGCGCAGCCCGTTCCCGCCACTCCCAACCCGCCGCTCGCTGCGTCTCCGGCGCCTGAAAGTGCGACCACCGCGGTCGAGGCGGGGGTCGTGCGCGGCCCCGAATATAATGAACTCGGCGTCGCCCCCGAACAGGCGACGGCCGCGCTCAAGGCGTTCCGGCTGAGCTGCCCCGCGCTTCTGCGCCGGACCGACGCGAGCGGACTCACCCAAGGCGGCGAATGGGCCGAAAGCTGCGCCGCTGCCGCGAGCTGGCCCGATCGCGATGCGGGCAATTTCTTCAGCCGCTATTTCGGCACGGTGCAGGTCGGCGCGGGCAGCGCCTTCGTCACCGGCTATTACGAGCCCGAGATCGCGGCATCGCGCACGCGGCGACCGGGCTATGAGATTCCCATCTATCGCCGCCCCGCCGACCTGATCGACGTCGATCTCGGCCTTTTCTCCGACGCGCTCAAGGGCAAGAAGATTCGGGGCCGTGTCGAGGGCAGCAATTTCGTGCCCTATTACGACCGCGCGGCGATCGAGGCCGGGGCGCTCGCGAACCGCGGGCTCGAACTCGCCTGGGCCGCCGATGCCGCCGAATTCTTCTTCCTGCAGGTGCAGGGATCGGGCCGCCTGCGCCTTCCCGACGGGTCGGTGATGCGGATCGGCTACGACAGCCAGAACGGGCGCGATTATGTCGGCATCGGCAAGCTGCTGCGCGACCGCGGCGAACTCCAGCCGGGGCAGGCGTCGATGCAGGGCATCCTCGACTATCTGCGCGCCGACCCGGTGCGCGGCGCGGCGGTGATGAACGAAAACCCCAGCTGGGTCTTCTTTCGCGAACTGACCGGACCCGGCCCGCTTGGCGCGCTCGGCGTGCCGGTGACGGGGCGCGTCAGCCTCGCCGCCGACCCCAAATATGTCCCGCTCGGCGCACCCGTCTTCCTCTCGCTCGACCGCGCCGAACCGAACGGGCTGTGGATCGCGCAGGATACCGGCGGCGCGATCAAGGGTGCGAACCGCTTCGACAGCTTCTGGGGTGCGGGCGATAGGGCGCGCGCGATTGCCGGCGGCATGGCGGCGCGCGGTTCGGCCTTGCTGCTGCTCCCGCGCGCCAGCGTTGCCCGGCTGACCGGGCGCTGAGGCCGCAATGCCGCGGCGCCTCGACCCTGAAGAAGCGGCGCTCTGGAAAAAGGTCGCTGCGACGGTTCAGCCGCTCCACAAGCGGCCCGCCGAGACCGTGCCGCCGAAAGCGCCGCCGACCGTCCGCCCCCCCAAAGCGACGCCGCGCAGCACCGCAGCGCCCGCCGCGCCGCTGCGGCCCGCCCCGCTGCCGCCGCCGCACCGCACCCACAGCCAGGCGACGCTCGACAGCCATTGGGACCGGCGCCTCCGCAAGGGGCTCGTGCGCCCCGACCTTTCGATCGACCTCCACGGCCACAGCCTCGCCTCGGCGCAGGCGCTGCTCGACGATGCGATCGGCCGTGCGCTGATCCGCGGCGCGCGCGTGCTGCTCGTGGTCGCGGGGCGGCTGCGTCCCGGCGCCGACCGCCTGCCGCAAATGCACGGCGAACCCCGCCCGCGCGGCGCAATCCGCGCCTCGCTCGCCGACTGGCTCGCCGCCTCGCCCCACGCCGGCCGCATCGTCGCGCTCCGCCCCGCGCACATCAGCCACGGCGGCGCGGGCGCGGTCTATGTGATTTTGCGGCGCGGGCGCGATTGAGGGGGTTTGCGCCAAGATGCGGAGAAGAAGGAAAGAAGGACGCTCGCACAAAGGCACGAAGGCACAAAGAGGGCGGGCGCCGGCTCGGCTGTTTCAGGAGCGCGCGAAGCGCTCTTCTCCCTGATCGTTTATACAATGCTCCCGCATGGCAAAGTGGCGCGACTTTGTGCCTTCGTGCCTTTGTGCGAGAAACTGTCTCTGCGCCCGCGTGTGAATCAGAATCAATCGAGCAGCGCGCGCATCAACACCCCGCGATAGATGGCGGCGAGTTTGTGCAGATCGGCGACCGCGACCGCCTCGTCGAGCTTGTGCATCGTCGCATTGGGCAGCCCGAATTCGACCACCGGGCACAGCGCGTGGAGGAAGCGCGCGTCGGACGTGCCCCCCGTCGTCGACAGCTCGGGCATCAGGTCGGTTTCGGCATGAACCGCTTCGGCGACCAGCGCCGACAGGTCGCCGGGCGGGGTCAGAAAGGCTTCGCCCGAAATCTTGCCCACCACCTTCGCGCGCGGCTCGACGTCGTGCGCGATGCGCTCGATCATCTCGACCAGTTCGGCGCCCGTCTGCTGGTCGTTGAAGCGGATCGACAGCCGCGCGCGCGCCGAGGCGGGGATGACGTTGGTCGCGCCATTGCCGACCTCGATATCGGTGAATTCGATGTTCGACGGCTGAAACCAGTCGGTTCCCTCGTCGAGCGTCACCCCGTCGATCGCCGCGAGGATCCGCACCAGTTTGGGAATCGGATTGTCGGCAAGGTGCGGATAGGCGACATGTCCCTGCACCCCCGGCACGTCGATCCAGATGTTGACCGATCCGCGCCGCCCGATCTTCATCATGTCGCCGAGCCGGTTCACCGACGTCGGTTCGCCGACCAGGATCATGTCGGGGCGGACGCCGCGCGCATCCATATGCTCCATCAGCGCGCGGGTGCCGAAGATCGCCGCGCCTTCCTCGTCGCCGGTGACGATCAGGCTGATCGTTCCCGCCTCGACCGGCGTTGCGGCCGCCGCGGCGACGAAGGCGGCGATCGCGCCCTTCATGTCGACCGCGCCGCGCCCGTAGAGCAGATTGCCGCGGATTTCGGGCACGAACGCGTCGCTTGCCCAGCCCACTCCCGGCGGCACGACGTCGAGATGGCCGGCAAAGCCGAAATGCACCGGCCCCGCTCCCCGCCGCACCGCGAGCAGATTTTCGACCGGCCCGTCGGGCTCGATCCCGTCGATGAAGCGCTCGACGGTAAAGCCGAGCGGGACGAGCGCCGCCTCGAGCACGCCGAACACGGCGCCGGTGGCGGGGGTGACGCTCGGCGCGGCGATCAGCGCTTTTGCGAGATCAATGGGGTCGATGGTCATGATCGCCCCTTACCCGCTGGCGCCGGGTGAAGTCGAGATGGCAGAAAGGAGCTCGCACAAAGACACGAAGACACAAAGGGGGTGCGCTTCGCGCGATCGGCAAGAGTCGCCGGTCCCGCATACAGCCTCTTTGTGTCTTCGTGCCTTTGTGCGAAACAAAAGAGGAACCAACGCAAGAGGACTGCCCCATGCCCAAACTCGACCTCGACACGATCGAACAGACCAACGCCACCGGCTATCCCGCGCCCTTCGACCAGCCGGTGCAGGGGCGCTGGTATCGCCGCCTCGCCCCCGCGACGGGGCTTTCGGATTTTGCCGCGAGCCATGTCGTGCTGAAACCCGGTGCCTGGTCGTCGCAGCGCCACTGGCACGACGGCGAGGACGAGATGCTGGTCATGATCTCGGGTGAGGCGGTGCTGATCGAGGACGACGGCCGCACACCGATGGCCGCGGGCGACATCGCCGTCTGGCCGAAGGGCAGCACCAACGGCCATCATCTGGTGAATGAATCGGACGCCGACTGCGTCTTCGTCGCCTTGGGGGGAGGAAAGAAGTATGACACCGGCGGCGGCTATTCGGACATCGATATGCTCTTCACCCCCGAAGGCTATACGCACAAGGACGGCACGCCCTATCCGACGACGCGGGTGCCGTGACGATGGGCGGCTTTGGGGTGGTTAGCTGCCGTGTTCAGCAGGAGCCCGAGTTTGTGAAAAGAGCAGTGCGAGAAGAGGCCCGAGAACGGCCAACGCACCCGCAACAACGATGAAAGGATCGTCTTTTCCGATGATTACTAACAACCAGATGACTGATACGGCGAGCATGTTGCCGCCCCTGAGCCAGATCGATCCAGCCAGCCTGCGACCAAGTCCGTTCGCCAGACACAATGCTGCGAGAGGCGTAAGAAATGCAGCCCAGAAGGCCAAGAGCCAAACATCTTCCGGCTCTTCGGCGTAACGGCTCATTGACTGCGCCATTGAACCGATTGCAAGTAGCGCAGTAAGACACAGCGTTACGCCCAGTAAAAGGTTGTAAGAGCGGACGAGTTTCATCGCACGAATTTACCCGGTTCCACGATGTCCGCAATGGGGTCGTCTCCCGCCTCGCGCCCCTCACCCCTGTTCGGTGCCCTCGAACTGTTCGATCACCCAGTCCTCGGCCTGTGCGCCGCCGATCCATTCCTGCATGCACGGGTGGCTGATCACCGCCTGGCAATAGGGGATGGCAAAGCGCGGCAAGGGAATCGAATAGGTCAGGAAGCGCGTGACGACGGGCGCGAACATCATGTCGGCGGCCGACCAGTCGCCGAACAGATAATCGCCGCCGTCGCCGAAGCGCGCCCGCGCTTCGGCCCAGATCTGCAAGATCCGCATCACATCGGCTTCGACCTCGGGCAACAGCTCGGCGGTGGGGTAGATGCGGCGGATGTTCATGCTGTGATGGCGGCGCAGCGCTGCAAAGCTCGAATGCATTTCGGCCGCCATCGACCGCGCCATCGCGCGCGCGGCCCAGTCGTCGGGCCAATAGCCGCGCGCGCCGCCGGTCTTTTCGTTGAGATAGTCGATGATCGCGAGGCTGTCCCACACGACGATGTCCTCGCCGTCCCACAGGATCGGCACCTTGCCGCCCGACGGCGCGAACTCGTCGCCCTCGCGGCGGTTCGACCAATCCTCGTCGTAAAGCGGGACGGTCACCTCCTCGAAAGCGAGGCCGCTGTGCTTGACCGCGAGCCAGCCGCGCAGGCTCCAGCTCGAATAGGCCTTGTTGCCGATGAAGAGTTTCATGCGTCGTCCTTTTGTCCCCCTCCCGCTTGCGGGAGGGGTTAGGGGTGGGCGCGAGCGTAGCGAGCTTCGGCCTCGAAATCGCCCACCCCGCTGCGACTAGCGAGCAAGCTCGCAAGTCTCACTGCCCCTCCCGCTTGCGGGAGGGGCGTCACTTCGTCAACTCTCCACCGCCTCCAGCACCGCCGTCCTCAGTTCGGCGATCCCCATGCCCTTTTCGCTGCTCGTCGCGATCACCTGCGGGTGCGCGGCGGGATGCTTGCGCGCTTCGGCCTCGGTTGCCGCCTGCACCGCGGCGAGGTCGCTCGCCTTGATCTTGTCGGTCTTGGTGAGGACGAGCCGATAGCTGACCGCCGCGACGTCGAGCATCTCCAGCACCTCGCGGTCGACATCCTTCAGCCCGTGGCGGCTGTCGATCAGCACCAGCGTCCGCTTGAGCACCGCGCGCCCGCGCAGATAATCATTCACCAGGAAGCGCCATTTCCTGACGACATCCTTCGGCGCCTTGGCAAAGCCATAGCCGGGCATGTCGACGAGGCGGAAGGCCAGCGGTTCGCCGACGTCGAAATAGTTGAGCTCCTGCGTGCGCCCCGGCGTGACCGAGGTGCGCGCGAGCCCGTTGCGGTTCGTCAGCGCGTTGAGCAGCGACGATTTGCCGACGTTCGACCGCCCCGCAAAGGCGATCTCGGGCACGCTCGGCGCCGGCAGATGCTGGAGCGCGGGCGCCGATTTCAGAAAGGCGATCGGGCCAGCGAACAGCTTGCGCGCACGCTCGGCAAGGGTGGGGTCGATCTCGTTATCGGTCATTGTCGTGTACCCCCGCGAAGGCGGGGGTCCATCTCCTGTCGTTCAAATCCGTACCTGTCGGAGATGGGTCCCCGCCTTCGCGGGGACACACGCCGACAGGGTCGGTATGCTATTTCGCCGCCACCGCCTTCAGCTGCGGATATTTGCGGTACATCCACTGCTGCTGCGCGATCGACAGGCAGTTGTTGGTGATCCAGTAGAGCAGGAGGCCCGCCGCGAAGGGCGCCATGATGAACATGAACAGCCACGGCATGATCTTGAACACCTGCTGCTGCACCGGGTCGGTCGCCTGCGGGTTCAGGCGGAACTGCAGCCACATGGTGACGCCCAGGATCAGCGCGAGCAGGCCGATGCCGAGGAAGGACGGCGGCGTGAAGGGCAAGAGGCCGAACAGGTTCAATATGTGCAGCGGATCGGGCGCCGACAGATCCTTGATCCACAGGATGAAGGGCTGGTGGCGCATCTCGATCGTCAGCATCAGCACCTTGTAGAGCGCATAGAAGATCGGGATCTGGATGACGATCGGCAGGCAGCCGGCGAGCGGATTGATCTTCTCGTCCTTATAGAGCTTCATCAGCTCCTGCTGCATCTTCGGCTTGTCGTCCTTGTGCCGCTCCTGCAGCGCCTTCATCTTCGGCTGGACGAGCCGCATCTGCGCCATCGACCGGAACTGCCGCTGCGCGACCGGGAACATCGCGGCGCGAATGATCAGGGTCAGCAGCATGATCGCGACGCCGAAATTGCCGACCATGCGGAACAGCCAGTCGAGCAGCTTGAAGATCGGCACCTCGAAAAATTCGAACCAGCCCCAGTCGATCGCGTTCGACAGGCGGGTGATGTCCTGCTTGTTCTGATAGGCCGACAGGATGCTCACTTCCTTCGCGCCGGCAAAGATGCGGCTCGTCGTCGTGACCTGCCGGCCCGGCGCGACCTGTGTGAAGGGCCGCGCGAACAGCGTCTGGTAATTGTCCGCCGACGGCGTGCTGATCGACGCGGTGACGCGCTCGCCCTTGGCGGGGATGATCGCGGCTAGCCAATATTTGTCGGTGAAGCCCAGCCAGCCCGCACTCGCATATTTGACCGCGCCGCTCTCGTCGAGATCGTCGTAGTCGACGTCGAATACCGATTTGCCGTCGAGATAGCCGGTCGGACCGACGTGGATCGTATAGCTGTCCTTCTCGTGCGGATCGGTCGGTTTGCCGAGGCGGTCGATCAGCGCATAGCTGCTCGCGGTCACCGGCGCGCTGCCGCTGTTGGCGATCGTCTGCTTCGCGGTGATCAGGTAATTTTTGTCGATGCTATATTCGATACGAAAACTCTGGCCGCTGCCGTTCGACCAGCTCAGCGTCACCGGCGTTTCGGGGGTCAGCTTGTCGCCGCTCGCCGTCCAGACCGTATCGGCGCCGGGGGTTGCGATCCCCTGCGCCGACCAGCCGATGCTCGCGAAATATGCGGCCTTGGTGCCCGCGGGGGCGAACAGGCGGACGGGGGGCGAATTCTTCTCGACCGTCTGGCGATATTTGGTCAGCGTGATGTCGTCGATGCGCGCGCCGACGAGGTTGATCGAACCCGACAGCGCCGGGGTTTCGATTCCGATGCGCTGTCCGCCGCCGAGCACCGCCTCGACAGGGCGGATCGCCTGCGTCGCGGGCTTTGCCGCGGGCACCGCCGTCCCGGCCTCGGGCAGGCCGTTGGGCTCGCCCTGCGCTTTCGGCGCCGCACCGTCGCTTCCGGCGACCGTCGTGGTCACATCGGGCTTGTCGGGCGTCGGAAAGAATTTGTCGGCGACGAAATTCCATCCGAGCAGGATGGCCACCGACAATAAAATCGCCGCGATCAGGTTCCGCTTGTCGTCCACGCTGTTCAGTCTCTCTTCGTCTCTAATTGGTCGGGGGAAATGCGCCTACGGAACCGGGTCGTAGCCGTGGCCGCCCCAGGGATGGCAGCGCAATAGCCGCTTTGCCGCAATCCAGCCACCCTTGATCGCGCCATAGCGCGAGAGGGCGGTGATCGCATATTCGCTGCACGACGGGGCATAGCGGCACGTCGGCGGCAGGATGCGCGACGGGCCGATCTGCCAGCCGCGCGCGAGCAGAATGAGCAGCCTGGCGATCATGCCGAAAGCCCCGAAAACCGAGCAACGTCACGCGCGATTCGCACGCCCCTTCCTTCGTCATCCCGGACTTGATCCGGGATCCATTCACGCGACGCCGGAGGCGTGGACCCCGGATCAAGTCCGGGGTGACGCGAAGGGGCGGCGAAGCCCGGGCGCCTCATCGCGCCAGCTTTTTCGCGGCGCGCTGCAGCGCCGAATCGAGATGTTCGCCAAGGTCGGAAAAGGCGATGTCGTTGCCGCCCGCGCGGCCGATCAGCACATGGTCGGCGCCTGCGATTCCCGCTTGCGGCAGCGCGGCGCGCGCCAGCGCGCGCAGCCGGCGCTTCATCCGGTTGCGCGTGACGGCGTTGCCGACCTTCTTGCTGACGGTATAGCCGATGCCAATGCCTGCATCGCCGTCGCCGCGCGGGCGGACGAGCAGGACGAAGCCGGGCACGGGAAAGCGAAGGCCGCGATTCGCGGCCAGAAATTCGCTTCTTTTGCTGAGGGTGCGCACGGGCGGCGCACCGGCGGCGCTCAGGCCGACAGCTTCTTGCGGCCGCGGGCGCGGCGGGCGGCCAGAACCTTGCGGCCGCCGACGGTGGCCTTGCGGGCACGGAAGCCGTGACGGCGCTTGCGCACGAGGCGGCTCGGTTGATAGGTGCGCTTCATCGCGGTTTTCCCTAAATCTTGTCAAAAGCTCGAACAGAAAAGGGCCGCCAAGCGTGGGCGGCCACCGTTGGGGGCGCGGATAAGCAAGAGTCGGCGGAAAGTCAATCGCCATCTGGCTTTTCCAAGGCGCCGCGCGCCCGCCGCCGCGCGGCGCTGACCCGGCGCATGACGCGGTCGGTCCACGCGCCGTAGCGCGGATGGCGCCGCTTGAAGTCGACATAGCGCCGCTTCGCCCACAGGCTGTTCTGAAGGCTCAGCATCAGCCCGATCGGGAACAGGATGATGAACCCCGGCCCCGGCAGCACCCCGACGATCGGCGCCGCGATCATCAGCACGATGCCCGTCACGAACAGCGCGAACCGCACCTGCGCATTCGCGCGCAATCGCTGATAGAGGCCGGGCTTCGCCATAGCCCGCGATGTGGGGAGGCGGCAGGCGTGTTGCAAGCATAGGGCAGTTGGGAGCGCACCGTTGGCTGGCGGCGCGCGGCGGCATTGGGGTGGGGAGCGGACGTTCGACCGACCCCTCCTCTTCAGAGGAGGGGCTTATAATGGCAGCGACCGCCCGCTCCGCCCCCCGCCGCGGCTCAGTTCAGCGCGACGAAGCGCGCCATGTCGTCGCGCGTCAGATAGCGGACGTCGTCGAACGGCGTGCTGTTGGTCAGCGCGTAAAAGGCGCGCGCCTTCGCATCGTCCATGCCCATTTCGCGGTAATAGGAAAGATATTCGGCGTGGACGGGATCGCTCGCCGGATAGTCGCGCGCCTCGCGGCCATATTCGTCGATCCAGCTATGCACCCCGAATTCGGCGTCGGGGGCGGCGCGGCGATGGACGCCCGCGAGCCACAGCTCGACCGCGCCGGATCGCACCGACCCGCCGCTCGGCACCTCGGTCTCCAGCCCTGCGCGCCGGATCGCGCGCGCGAGGATCAGATTCGCCTCCTCGTCGAGGCTCCCCGGGCAATCGACCATCTCGATGCGTTTGAGCCCCGGAAAGGCCGCGAGCATCGTCGCGAACTGGCGCGGCGTCGCGCTGGTGACGTCGCCCGCCATGCGCGCGGTCGCGGCGTCGATGACCGCGAACGGACCGAAGCGCGCCTTTGCCTCGCCGAGCGCCGCCAGCGCGCCCGACGGCGCATAGCGCCGCGTCGCCGCCGCATCGTCTGCCGCGACGTCGCTGTCGTCCGCTTCCCACGTCCAGGTGGTGACGGTCGTTGTCGTGGTGACGGTGACCACGCGCTGCGCGTGCGCCGGCGCGAGCGCCAGCACGGCGGCCGCGAGAGCGACGACGGCGAGGCGGGCGAGGGCGGCTGGCGAAACCATGCCCCGTCCTCGCGCGCGCGCGGCTAGCAAAGTGCAAAGAAGTGCGGTCAGCGCGCCGTTAACCGCATAATGGGTCAGTCGCGGTCGGGCGCCCCCAAGGGGAAATAGGCGCGGTACGGCCGCGCATCGTCGACGCAGCGCTTGACCGATGGATGCGCGAGCAGCCGCGCGCGATAGGCGCGCAGCGCCGCATAGCCGGGCGCGATTTCATGCACCCAGTCGGCATAGAAGAGCGACGGTGCCGCCGCGCAATCGGCGAGTGAAAAGCCGTAAGGCGTCGCCCACTCGCGCCCCGCGAGCGTCTTGTCGAGCCAGCCATAGACGGTCTCGAGCGCCGCCTTCGCCTTGTCGACGATCATCGGCATGTGGTTTTCCGGCCCGCGCAGCGCGTCGGCCACGACCTCCTGCATCGGCGTCATCACATGATTGTCGAACACCCGGTCGAACAATCGCACCTCCAGCGCCGCGTCCGCGTCGGCGGGGATCAGCCGCGGCTTCGGATAGTGCGCGTCGAGATATTCGATGATGATGCTCGCCTCGAACAGCGCCCGCTCGCCATCGACGAGCAGCGGGAATTTCCCCACCGGCCAATGCGCGCGCAGCTCTTCGCCATGCTGCGGCCGATCGGGCTCGATGACGCGATAGTCGAAACGGACACCCTTCTCGTAGAGCGCGATCAGCGCCTTCCACGTATAGGAGGAGAAGGGGTGGCCATAGAAAGTCGGGATCATTGCTTGTCCCCCCGAAGATAGAGCCAGGCGAGCGGCAGCCCGACGAAGGCGATATGCGGAAACAGCGCGACGAGGCCCTTGACCGGATCGGCGGGCGGAAAGGGCGCGCCGAAACGCAGCGGCAGCACGGCTGCGTTCATGATGAGGTAAAGCAGCAGCCCGTAAAGCGTGCCGGTCAGCCACCACGGCCAGCCCGTCCGCGCCGACCAGCGCGGCGCGAAGCCCACAAAGGCCGCGACCATCGCGCCCATGATCGCATAATGGGTGGCAAGCCCCGCGACCGCGCCGCCGGGCCCCCAGCCGGCGGCGCCGTCGCCGAAGGGGCCTTTCGCCACTCCGCGCAGCATCCCGCCGACGGTGCCGCCGGCGGCGATGCTCCACAGCGCGGCATAGGCGATGTCGAGCGTCCCGCAGAGCAGCCACGCGCGGAGCGGCGAAGGTCGCGCCGCCACTCTCAGCCCCCCTTGACCGCGGCCTCGATCGCGGCGACGTCGATCTTCTTCATGCCCATCATCGCCTCGAACGCGCGCTTCGCCGCCGCCTTGTCGTCGCCCGTCGTCGCGTCGAGCAGCACGCGCGGAGTGATCTGCCAGCTCAAGCCCCATTTGTCCTTGCACCAGCCGCACATGCTTTCCTGACCGCCGCCTTCGACGATCGCGTTCCAATAGCGGTCGGTTTCCTCCTGCGTGTCGGTGTGGACCTGAAAGCTGAAGGCCTCGCTATGCTTGAAGGCGGGACCGCCGTTGAGGCCGACGCACGGAATGCCGAGGATGGTGAAGTCGACGGTCAATACGTCGCCTTCCTTGCCGCTCGGATTGTCGCTGGGCGAGCGGTGAACCGCGCCGACCTTGCTGTTCGGGAAGGTCGCGGCATAGAAATTCGCCGCTTCTTCGGCATCGTCATCATACCACAGGCACAGCGTCACGGGGGTCTTCGCCATCATTTCTCTCCTTTCAGCGGGGTGCCGATCGACCACAGATGGCCGAAGGGGTCCTTGACCTGCGCATAGCGGTCGCCCCAGAACATGTCCTCGGGCGCCATCACGCTCTCCGCGCCGGCCTCGACCGCGCGGCCGTACCAGCGGTCGGTGTCGTCGACCTGCAGATGCAGCACGACCCCCGCCGGTGCCGGCGCCGGATTGCCGCTATATTCGGGGAAGTCGTCGTGCATCATCAGCGATGCGCCATTGACGTGCATATGCGCGTGCATCAGCCGCACGCCGTCGTCGGCGGGCACGCGCACCACCTCGGTCGCGCCGAACGCCCTGGCGTAAAAGTCGATCGCCTCGGCCGCGCGCTTGTCGCGGATCGTGATGTGCGGGGTCAGGCCGCCGGTCGGAGCCTGGTTCGCGGGTATGGTCATCGTCCTTCTCCTCTCCTTTTCTCAGCCCCTCCCCTTCAGGGGAGGGGCTGTTGATTATTTCCGCGGCCCGACCAGCCCGAACGCAGCGCCCTGCGGGTCGATACCGTTCATCGCATATTCGCCGCCGGGGATTTCCATCGGCCCGTTGACCAGCGTCCCGCCTTCGGCCTCGATCGCCGCCTTCGCGCGGTCGATGTCGTCGACGCCGATGTAGAAAGTCCAGGCGGGCGCGGGCATATCGGGCATCATCGGCATCACCGCGCCGATCCCGACCTCGCCGACCTGCAGGAAGCGATATTGGCCCATCGCGCCCATATCCATCGCGCCTTCCTGCCCCCAGCCGAAATGCTTGCGATAGAAAGCGATCGCCGCTTCGGGATCGCTCGTCGACAATTCGTTCCAGCGCACATGCTGCGCCTCGGTCACCGAAAAAGCATCGCTGTCCATGTCCTCCTTACCCGCGGGCGGGATCGGGTTCATGATATAGAAGGGCGCGCCCTGCGGGTCCGTCACCATCGCGATGCGCCCGACGGGCAGGTCGGTCGCGGGCATGTGCAGCTTGCCGCCGTCGGCTTCGATCGCCGCGATCGTGCCGTCGACATCGGGGGTATAGAGATAGCCCATCCACGCGGGCCGCGCGCCGCCCGCGAGCATGTCGGCATTGAGGGCGAGCACGCCGCCCGCGTGGCCGCCGTCGCCGCGCACGATCATGCGATAATCGACGCCGCCGGACGCCGCGGGGTCGCTATGCGCCGCGATCGTCCAGCCGACGACCGCGCCGTAAAAGCGCGCCGCGCCGTCGGGGTCGCTCGTCATCAGCTCGTACCAGATGAAACTGCCCTTGGGATTGGTCGTCGTCGAACTGTTCATCATCCTTCTCCTCTCCGAAAGGAAGGCCGTGGTCAGCGGCGGTGAAAACGTAGCGGCTTGGTGTCGGCGCGCGCCACCACGCCGCGCGCCTCAAGGTCGAGCTGGACGCCTTTTTGCCACCAGCCCGCCTTGGCGCCGCCGGGGAAAAGCTCTTCGGGCAACAGGGGCAACAGCCCGGCCTTGATCTCGGCCGCGGTCAGGCCGGGAGCGGAGGCGGGGATCACCGCCAGCATCGCGTCGCGCATCGCTTCATATTTGGCGCGTTCGACCCGTACGACATGGCCGGGGCTGTTGACGTTCAGCATTTCGACGCGGTCTTCGCTTCTGGCCTTGCTCATGCCTCTTCCCCCAGCACGCGCGCCATGGGCGGCGTACGAAACCCCATCGCGGCCCAGGCGGCGAGCAGTCGCCACATGAATTTGCCCGAATGGCGGGCAAGATTGGGTATATCGTCGGGCAATTCGACGCCTTCGCGCCGATCGGCGGTCATCGTCCGCATTTCGACCGGCGGCCGGTCCTCGGGCGGCAGGCGGTCGCGATAGATGCTGAGCCAATGCCCTTTGAGGAATTCCAGAAACATCGGGGTGCGGCAGCAGGCGGCGACCATGCGCCGGGTCGGCGCGTCGGGGCTCAGCCGATAGTCCTCCAGCCGCGCTGCGCCCTTGATACAATGGACGCGGTCCTTGCGGAACACGACATAGGGGGTGCCGCCGTCGCGGTCGAGCGTCTCCGCGCCTTCGGCCGCAAACCGTGCGCCTGCTGTCTGGCAGCTATGGCAATGGCAGGTCACGGTCAGAATCGGTTCCCGGCGAAGCTCGATCGCCACCGCGCCGCAGGCGCAGGATGCGACGCGGCGGTGCGCAGGCGATTGTTGGCGGGGCTGCGTCATCCTCGACCGTCCCCCGCATAGGACAGGCTGGGGAAGAAATTGCCGCGCCCCTCGGGGGTCATGTCGAGCAGGCCCCACAGCGGATCGACGAGGTCGCCGGCGCGGTGATGCTCGCCGGGGTCGGACGGGCCGTAGCTCATCTCGCTCGCCCAATGGTGGCGGACGGTATCGCCGTCCTTCCGGAAGACGTTGAAGATCGTCTCGTCCCAATCCTCACCCTCGGCCATGCCGCGCTCGGCGCGCTTCGCCGCGGTCAGCTTCGAGGTGTCGCCATAATAGTCGGCCGAATAGCGGCCTTCGACGTCCGACAGAAAGATGAGGTGCGGCCGGCGCCGTTCCTTCGCCCACGCCTCGAGCCGCGCGATCGGCGACTTGGCGACGATATAGAGCGGCGCGCGCTGCCCGACGTGACGCGCGCTGCCGTCGATCGCGTCGAGTATATGGGTGCAGCCGGGGCACGGATTGTCGCGCTCGGCGCCGAACATGAAGCTGTAAAGGATGATGCTGGGGAAGCCGCCGAACAATTGGGACAGCTTCACCGGTTCGGGCCGGTGATGAACGCCGATCCGCTCGAACACATAATCCTCGGGCACTGCACCGCCCGGCGGCAGCGCGCGCCGCTGCGCCGCGACCGCCTCGATCCGGCGCCTCAGGTCGATCTCGGCATCGAGCAGCGCCGCGCGCGCGTCGCGATAGGCGGCGCTTTCGTTCGGGAAGGAGAGCTGTTGCATCGTCTTTCTCCCTTTTCGCCCCTCCCCTTCAGGGGAGGGGCAGCGAGACTTGGCAGCTTGCTGCCTAGTCGCAGCGGGGTGGGCTCAGCGACGTTTGCTCAACGCCGACGGCCCCACCCCAACCCCTCCCCTGAAGGGGAGGGGCCACTTCAGCCTCAGGCATCCAATATCGGCGTGAAACCGCCATAGATCATGCGCTTGCCGTCGAAGCTCTGGTCGTCGGGGTCGTGCTTCATCCGCTCGTCGGCCATGATCTTGTCCCAGCCCGCGACGCGCGCTTCCTTGTTCGGCCATTCGACCCAGCTGAACACGACGCTCTCGCCCGGCTCGGCGTGCGTCGCGCGTCTATAGTCGGTGACCTTGCCGTCCATCACATCGTCGCCCCAGCATTCGAGCACCCGCGTCGCGCCATGGTCGAGGAAGACGATCGCGGCCTTGTCGGCCATGTCGCGATATTTCGCCTTGTTGGCCTCGGGCACCGCGACCAGGAAACCGTCGGTATAGCCCATCGGCCCGCCAAGCCCTTCCTCGACGATCGAGTCGAACCCCGATACGATCATGCGCTGACCGTCGAAGGGCATCGACGCGCCCATTTCCGCCATGCGCGGGTCGCTCATCATCTTCGCGTTCGCGGCGTCGCGCGTCGCCCGGTCGGGATATTCGAACCAGCTGAAGACGATCTCCTCGCCTTCCTTCGCCGCGACCGCGGTGCGGAAATCGTTGAGCTTGCCTTCGGGGACGTCGTCGCCCCACGCCTCGACGTGGCGGCGCACGCCGAATTCCTTGAACAAAGCCACCGCATCGGCGGCGTGCTTGCGATATGCGTCCTTGTTCGCGGCGGGCACCGCGAGGACAAATCCTTCGACATAGGTCATCGTCTCTCTCCTCATTTCCTTCCCCTCCTCTTCAGAGGAGGGGCAGCGAGACTTGCGGGGCTTGCCCGCTAGTCGCAGCGGGGTGGTGCTGGACGTCTTGCGCGCTGCCGCGCGCCACCACCGGCGTCGGGTGAACAGTCCCCCGGACTGTTCAGGTCGGTCCGGGGGACCGACCGACCCGACACCCCCCTCCTCTTCAGAGGAGGGGCTTCAATCGTCACGCCGCCACCGGCTCGTCGCTGAACGATGCCAGCTGCGCGGCGAGCGCGCGACCGAAGGCGGGCCGCGCCGTGCAGCGCTCCAGATAGGCGGCGAGCCGCGGCTGTTCGGCGATCAGGCCTGCCTCGACCGCTTCGCGCAGCACCGTCGCCATCGCGATGTCGGCGACGCTGAACTCGCCCGCCAGATAGGGATTGTCGCCGAGCGCGTCGGCGAGCCGCGACAGCCGGCCGCGGATGAACTCGATCAGCCCGGGGCGGCGCAGCTTCGCCCATTCCTCGCCGGCGGAAAATATGTCCACATTGCCGAGCTCGAACAGCATCGGCTCGACGCTGTTATAGGCGGCGAACAGCCAGCTCAGCACCGTCGCGCGCTCCTGCGGATCGCTCGGCAACAGCCGCTCGTCCTGTTCGGCGAGGTGGAGCAGGATCGCGCCGCTTTCGAACAATTGGATCTCGCCGTCGCGCAGCACGGGCACCTGGCCCCATGGCTGGTCGAGATAATGGTCGGCGGGGCGCTGCGTCGCGCTGATCAGCTTCTCGCAATAGTCGCGGCCCATTTCCTCGCACGCCCAGCGCGGCCGGAGGTCGCGGACGAAACCGCGTGCGAAATCGGGAACCCAGTCGAACGACGTGATCTGGGTGGGGGCATCGGGATTGACGGACATGGATCCTCTCCTTGGATCGGGGGGGGTGGGGTCAGTCTCGTGACGGCCGTGGCGCGACCAGCAAGCGCAGCGCGGGCGAACGCAGCCACAGGCCCGCCCAAAGCATCAGCGCCAGATAGACGCCGAATAACGTATGACTGAACAGCGGGTTGCCGATGCGGACATGCGTCGCGACCGCGCCGCCGATCCACGCGGTCAGCAGGATCGCGCCGAGGAAGGCGGTGCGCGGCCAGGCATAAAGCGCAGTGCAGGCGAGCAGCAGCCAGCCGAGCCCCGCCCAGAAGCCGGGGTCGCCGGGCCAGCCGAGCTGCACCGCAGTCTCGCCGACGATTCCCAGCCGCGCAATCTTGATGCCCGCATCGAACAGCAGAAAGGCGATGACGAGGCCGCTCAGCACGCGGCCGGCGATCAGCGCCTTGGGGGAGGGGGTGGTCGTCGTCATCGCTACGTCTCCTTGGCCCGCGCGTCAGGCCGCGACTTCGGGCAGCGGCGCCTCGCCGCTTGCGACCGCGGGGTCCATCCAGAAGGGGCCCCAGACATGGCCGTCGGGGTCGAGGATGTCGCGGCCGTACATGAAGCCGTGATCCTGCACCGGATTGACGTCGGCGGTGCCGCCGGCGGCGGCCGCGGCTTCGACCATCGCATCGACCGCTTCCTTGCTTCCCAGCGCCAGCGCCAGCGACACCTCGCTCGACCCGCGATCGGCGATCGGCCGGTCGGTGAAGCTCTTCCACTTGTCGTGGGTCAGGATCATCACGAAGATCGTTTCGGACCAGACCATCGCGGCGGCGGTCTCGTCGGTGAAGCGCGGCTCGTTGGTGAAGCCGATCGCTTCGTAAAAGGCCTTCGACTTTTCGAGGTCGGCGACGGGCAGGTTCACGAAAATCATTCTGGGGGTATCGGACATGGGGAAATTCCTCTCTCGTCTCGGGGGATCAGCCTCTGCCGAACAGCATGAGGATGTAACGCTTCAGATGGGTGACGCTGTCGCGCGCGATTCCGGCGTCGTTCGCGGTCTTCGCCATGATGAACGCGCCCTGCAGCACCGCCTGGATATGGCGCGCGAGGCTCATCGCGCCGACGCCGTGGGCGATGCCGTGGCGCGCGATCGCCGCCTCGATGTCGGGGGTCAGCGCCTCGCAATAGGCGTTGATGCTCGCCTCGCACGCGGCGCGGATCGCGTCGTTGGTCGCATAGGCTTCCTGCACCATCGTCCCGACGAAGCAGGTGAAATCCTCGACCGGGCCTTCGAGCATGGCGAGGCGGAAGTCGATATGGCCGAGCAGCCGGTCGAGCGGGTCTTCGAGCCGGGTGTGCGGCGGCAGCTCGAACATCGGGCGCGCGCGTTCGGTCCAGCCCTCGGCCGCCGCGACCGCGAGCGCGTCCTTCGAATCGAAATGGTGGAAAAAGGCGCCCTTGGTGACGCCCGCCGCGGCGCAGATCTCGTCGACGCTCGTTGCGGCATAGCCCTTGCGGCGCACCGTCTGATGCGCGGCGGCGATCAGCTTGGCGCGCGCGCTGCCGCGCGGCGCCCGACGCGCGCTACCGCCGCCCGCCGGGGGGACTGCACGGGCGGCGGCGCTCGCGGGGGAGGGGTTTGAGCTCATGTCACGAGGCTCTTGAAGTCGAGGGGCGATTCGTCGTCATGCGACTCTACATACCAACCAGTCGGTATGTTGTCAAATGTGCAAGTCCGATTGCGCGCTGGGCGACCTTCGCGACTTTGCCGAAGCGCGGAAAAAGACTCGACCTCTCCGCCGCTTGCCCTACAAGGAGATGGGAACAAAGCGGGCACGCGGCCGAGCGGGCGCTCGCCGCAGGGGGGATTTCATTGGTCGCGATCGTATCCACCGTCGCCTATCTCGGGCTCGACGCGCGCGCGGTCGAGGTGCAGTGCCAGATCGCGCCGGGCGTCCCCGGCTTCGCGGTCGTCGGCCTCCCCGACAAGGCGGTCGCCGAAAGCCGCGAGCGCGTCCGCGCCGCGCTCTCGGCGATCGGCCTCGCGCTGCCGCCCAAGCGGATCACCGTCAACCTTTCGCCCGCCGATTTGCCCAAGGAAGGCTCGCACTACGACCTGCCGATCGCGCTCGCGCTGCTCGGTGCGATGGGGGTGGTCGATCCCGAAACGCTCGCGTCCTACGTGGTCGTCGGCGAACTCGGTCTCGACGGGCGCGTCGCGCCGTCGCCCGGCGTCCTCCTCGCCGCGCTCCATGCGGGCAGCATCGAACGCGGGCTCGTCTGCCCCGTCGCGCAGGGGCCGGAGGCGGCATGGGCGGGCAATGTCGAGGTGCTCGCGGCGCCCGACCTGCTCGCGCTCCTCAATCATTTCAAGGGCACGGCGCTGCTCGCCGCGCCGCAGCCCGGCACCGTCGAAGAGCCGGTGCGCGCCGCCGATCTCGCGCAGGTGAAGGGGCAGGAAACCGCGAAGCGCGCGCTCGAAATCGCCGCCGCGGGCGGACATAATCTGCTGATGTCGGGGCCGCCGGGTGCGGGCAAGTCGCTGATGGCGGCGTGCCTTCCCGGCAT
Organism: Sphingopyxis indica; assembly: GCF_032879645.1. Lineage (NCBI taxonomy): Bacteria > Pseudomonadati > Pseudomonadota > Alphaproteobacteria > Sphingomonadales > Sphingopyxidaceae > Sphingopyxis > Sphingopyxis indica. The sequence continues at coordinate 3,916,150 of NZ_CP076394.1, read as the reverse complement.
CCTGCCCGAGCTGACGCCCGCCGAAGCGCTCGAAGTGTCGATGATCGCCTCGGTCGCCGGACATCTCGAGGGCGGGCGGCTCGTCCGCGCGCGCCCGTTCCGCGCGCCCCATCATTCGGCGTCGATGCCCGCGCTCGTCGGCGGCGGGCTGCGCGTGCGGCCGGGCGAGGTCAGCCTTGCGCATCTCGGCGTGCTGTTCCTCGACGAACTGCCCGAATTTCAGCGCGGGGTGCTCGATTCGCTGCGCCAGCCGCTCGAAACGGGCGAGGTCAGCGTCGCGCGCGCCAATGCGCATGTCACCTTTCCGGCGCGGGTCCAACTGATCGCGGCGATGAACCCCTGCCGCTGCGGCCACCTCGGCGACCCGGCGCTCGCGTGCAGCCGCGCGCCGCGCTGCGCCGCCGACTATCAGGCGAAGCTGTCGGGACCGCTGCTCGACCGCATCGACCTCCACGTCGAGGTCGAAGCGGTGAGCGCCGCCGACCTCGTCCTGCCGCCGCCCGCCGAAGGCAGCGCCGAAGTCGCGGCGCGCGTCGCCGCGGCGCGCGCGATCCAGACCGAACGCTATGCAAAGCAAAAGGCACGCACCAACACCGAAATCGACGGCGAACTGCTCGAAGCGGTCGCGACCCCCGACGAACCCGGCCGCAAGCTGCTCGCGCAGGCGGCCGAGGCGATGCGCCTCTCGGCGCGCGGCTACACCCGCATCTTGCGCGTCGCCCGCACGATCGCCGACCTCGCTGGCGCCGAAGCCGTCGGTCGCATCCATATCGCCGAAGCGCTCAGCTATCGGCGGCAGGCGCCGCGGAATTGAAGGGGCGGGAGATACCGATGACCAAGACGCTATTTCTCCCCGGCGCAACCGGCAATGCGTCCTTTTGGAAACCCGCCGCTGCGTATGCGGGCATCGACGGCCTGTTCATCGCTTGGCCGGGGCTTGGCGACGAAACCCCCGATCCCGATGTGAACGGCATCGGAGATTTGGTCGCGCTAGTGCTCGATCAAATGTACGAACCTGTAAATATTGTCGCGCAATCGATGGGCGGGGTCGTCGCGGTGATGGCGGCGCTCGCGAGGCCCGCGATGGTTTCGCGACTCGCGCTGGCCGTCACCTCGGGAGGGTTGCCGATGGTGGATCTGGGCGGGAGCGAATGGCGCACCAACTATCGTCGGCGTTTCCCGTCTGCTGCCCAATGGATCGCCGACCCTGTGCCCGATCTGTCGAGCCAATTGCCTGCGGTTGCTGCGCCAACGCTGTTGCTCTGGGGTGGGTGCGACCCAATCAGCCCGGTAGCGGTGGGGCAGCGTTTGCACGATTTGCTGCCCAACGCGACGCTGCACGTAATTCGCGAGGCCGATCACGATCTGGCGCTAAGCCATGCCGAACGGGTCGGCAGGCTGATCGCGGCTCATCTGGCACCGGTGGTCGAGGGCTAGACGCCCGCCGATGCACTCTTATTCTCCACCACCTCGAGCGGCGGCGGGGCCTTGGTCATGCCGGGGGCGCCGGCGCGGCGGTGGGTCAGCTTGCCGTCGACCTTGCCGCCATTTTCGATCGTGATCGTTTCATAGACGACGTCGCCGGTGATCCGCGCGCTCGCGTGGACGATCAGCGTCTTCGCCTCGATCGACCCGTCGAGCAGTCCTGCGAGCTTCGCGGTGTCGGCAGCGACCGCGCCCTTGATTTCGCTCGCCTCGCCCTGGACGAGGTTCGCGCATTTGAGGTCGCCCTCGATCTTGCCGTCGACGTGCAGGTCGACGCTCGCGGCGACATTGCCGGTGATGACGACGTCCGATCCGATGATCGAAAAGGTCGTGTGACGCGCGCCGGTCGCCATCTTAGCGGGCACCTGCGCGGGCGGCTGCGGCGAGGGCGTGGACACGCTGTCGGGCGTCGGCTTTGACTTCGAGAACATCGGCTTTGGCCTCCAGGAAGCGGCGCGGGTTGACCGCGACGCCGTTCAAACGGACTTCGAAATGAAGATGGCTGCCGGTCGAACGGCCGGTCGAGCCCATCTTGGCGATCTGCTGACCCGCCGTCACCTGCGCGCCCACCTTGGCGGTGAAGCCCGACAGGTGAGCGTAGCGGGTCAGGATGCCCTGGCCGTGATCGACCTCGACGACATTGCCATAGCCCGAGCGGCGGCCGACGAACACGACCTTGCCCGGCGCGGCGGCGAGGATCGGCGTGCCGAGCGGTCCGGGGAAGTCGAGCCCCGAATGCATCGCGCTCTGCCCCGTGAAGGGATCGCGGCGATAGCCATAGCTCGACGAGAGCATCAGCACATGCGCGGGCTGACCCGAGGGGATGGCGACGAGCGTGCGTTCGAGCACCTCCATGCGGAAGAGGGCTCTGTTGCAAAAATCGTGAAGCTTGAGCATGCTTGGCGGAGATTGGACGGACGGAACGATGACGGATTTCAAGTGGCGCCATTTCCAGGGTGATGTGATCCTGTGGGCGGTGCGCTGGTATTGTCGCTATCCGATCAGCTATCGCGACCTTGAGGAAATGCTGGCGGAACGCGGCATTTCGGTCGACCATACGACGATCTATCGCTGGGTCCAGTGCTACGCCCCGGAGATGGAGAAGCGGCTGCGCTGGTTCTGGCGGCGTGGCTTTGATCCGAGCTGGCGCCTGGATGAAACCTACGTCAAGGTGCGGGGCAAGTGGACCTACCTGTACCGGGCAGTCGACAAGCGGGGCGACACGATCGATTTCTACCTGTCGCCGACCCGCAGCGCCAAGGCAGCGAAGCGGTTCCTGGGCAAGGCCCTGCGAGGCCTGAAGCACTGGGAAAAGCCTGCCACGCTCAATACCGACAAAGCGCCGAGCTATGGTGCAGCGATCACCGAATTGAAGCGCGAAGGAAAGCTGGACCGGGAGACGGCCCACCGGCAGGTGAAGTATCTCAATAACGTGATCGAGGCCGATCACGGAAAGCTCAAGATACTGATCAAGCCGGTGCGCGGTTTCAAATCGATCCCCACGGCCTATGCCACGATCAAGGGATTCGAAGTCATGCGAGCCCTGCGCAAAGGACAGGCTCGCCCCTGGTGCCTGCAGCCCGGCATCAGGGGCGAGGTGCGCCTTGTGGAGAGAGCTTTTGGCATTGGGCCCTCGGCGCTGACGGAGGCCATGGGCATGCTCAACCACCATTTCGCAGCAGCCGCCTGATCGGCGCAGAGCGACAGCCTACCTCTGACTGCCGCCAATCTTTGCAACAGAGCCAGCTTCTCGCCGCCGAGCGGCACGGCTTTGAAGCGCACGCCAGGCGCTTCCTGCTTTGCCCATTCGACGAGTCTTGGAAGGATGAGCAGATGACCGATGTCGGATGCCGCGAGATGGAAGTCTCGATCGGCCGTTTTCGGGTCAAACTCAAGCGCGCCGCTCAGCCGCGTTCGGTAAAGCTCGAGCGCTTGGGCGACCGCCGGTGCCGCCGTGATTGCAAGCGATGTTGGCTCAAGGCCGACCCGCGTCCGCACAAAAAGCTGATTGTCGAAATGGTCGCGTAGCTGCTTGAGGTAGCGGCTGACCGTCGGCTGCGGCATTTCGAGCGTCTCGGCAGCGAGGCTGACGCTTTTTGTTCGAATGATCGCCTCGAACACCGTGAGGTGCGTAAATGACAGCATCAATGCTCCCCGACGTGCTGGATCTCTCGATCGACATCGATACGGCAAGCACCGTTTGAACGCGATGAATATTCGAAATTTCGATCCTGCATATTCGGTAAGTGACGTAGTGACCAGCGCGGGCCGGTGTTAATCCGGGCCCATGGCGTCGCGTCGGAGTCCCGCTCCGGCGGGAGCGATTTTCAAATTCCAAGCAAAAAAAATCGGAGAGCGATCGTGGAAACCAATCATATCTCAGGCCTTCATCACATCACCATCTGCACGGGCACGGCGCAGGGCGATATCGACTTCTTCGTGAAAGTGTTGGGCCAGCGCTTCGTCAAGCGGACGCTGTTCTACGATGGCAGCATCCCGATCTATCACCTCTATTTCGCCGACAAGATGGGCACGCCCGGCACGGTCATGACGACCTTTCCGACGCGGCGCACCGGTCAGAAGGGCCGCAAGGGCTCGAACCAGTTCACCGTCTGCACCTACGCCATTCCGAAAGGGTCGCTAGAATGGTGGGTCACGCACCTCAACGCGAACGGGATCGCGACAAGCGAGCCCGGCGTGCGCTTCGGTCAGCGCTTCGTGGGCTTCCAGCACCCCGACTGCGGGATCGACTTCGAGGTCCTCGAAGACGAACATGACGACCGCGAGCCGTTCGAATCCCCCTATGTGCCGCTCGCGCACGCGCAGCGCGGCTTCCATAGCTGGACCGCGTCGGTCCGCGAGATCGAGGACATGGACGTCTTCATGAACAGCTGCTGGAACTTCGAGAAGATCGGCGAGGAGGGCAATCGGCACCGCTACCGCGTGAAGGGTGACGCCGCACCGGGCAAGATCATCGACCTCGTCCACGAGCCCGACCTGCGGCAGGGCAGCTGGACGATCGCCGAAGGCATCATCCACCACGGCGCCTTCGCTGTCCCCGACATGGACGTGCAGGCACGCATAAAATTTGAGACTGAAGGCATGGGGTTCACCGATTTTTCCGACCGGAAGAACCGCGGCTATTTCGAGTCGATCTACGTGCGGACGCCGGGCGGGGTGCTCTTCGAGGCGACCCATAGCCTGGGATTCACCCATGACGAAGATGAGGCATCGCTCGGGATGGACCTCAAGGTTTCGCCGCAATTCGACGATCGCAAGCACCTGATCCAGCAGGCGATGACCGACGATCCGATCGTGGTTTGAGGTCTGGTCCAGGCGAACAGAATCACCAGAGGCAGCCGGATGCGGGAGCATCCGGAAGCATGTGGCCGGCGGCAGGAAGTGTACAGGCATGAGCGAGCATTCCTCGACCTCGACTGTCGCCGGCCCCAGCTTGCCCTCGGCCGCGCACCCATTTGGCGGCGACGGCGGCGATCACACGCCGCTCGTTATCAATGGCGGCGCGAAGGAAGCCGGAGACGCCGCTGCTCAATCAGCGGCGGACCGTCGACCGATGCGGCGAATTGAGCGCGGTCTGGTCTGCTCTGTTGCCTGCGGGGCCGTCACATATGTCGCCATTCAAGGGGGCGAATGGACCTCAGGCGGCCGGCTGTATTTGGCGTCCTTGTTCTCGAGTGCCGTTCTCGTCGCGACGGCACCGACGCTGCGGCAGTGCCATCCCGCGCGCATCCTCACGAGTCATATCGGATCGATGGGGGTCGGTTTGGTCGCGCGGATGGTCGTGCCTGCGACGCCGCTTACCATTGCGATGTCGGTCAGCGTTGCGCTCTGCCTGGTGCTGGTGTTTGACGCGCTCCATCCCCCCGCGATTGCGAATGCCGGTATAGGATTGGTCGCGCCGGAGAGCATTTCCGAGCTTCTGTCGCTTGTGGCGGTGACTTCTTTCCTGCTTGCCGGCGCCGCGGTGGCGGCCGCGGGCCTTGCGAGCGCGATACCGGGGCGATCAATGTCCCTGTCGCAGTTCTGGTGGAGACGGCGCCGTTGAGCGCTGGTTCGGCCGTCGCAGACTTAAAAGGGGGATGCGGCGGCCGAACACTATGGGCTGCACGTCGGGCCATGGCGCGCACTCCAGCTACCGTCCGATAGTCATCAGCACCTCGTCCAATCGATCGAACAGGCGATTTTCCGGCGGGTCGCCGCGGTCAGCGTCGTCAAGCATAAGGCACAGATCCGCCATGCTGATGATGAGGATGAATTTTCCGGTTTCGCGTAGATCTCCCGCTGCAACCTGGAACGCCTGGGGCGAGGCCCCCTCGCGTGCGATGATAATCGCAAAGGCCCGCAGCCCTCTACGCATCAGGTATTTGGCCGTCGTGTAGATAGGTGCCTGTCCTACAGGCTCGGCGTAGTTTTTGGCATCGAAGACGACGTAGCGTGTGGCAAAGTCCGTTGCGATCATCCCCCAGAAAGACTCCCAGCCTGGCCGGATGCGCCCGATCAGGTCCAGTCGATTGAGTCCATCATCTGTGCGTTGCTGGGTTACCAGGTTATGCAGCTCCTTGCCGAAAAGAAATTGGATCGCTTCGTGACAGCCAGCTTCGAACGCCGGCCACCCATCAGTGCCTGCAGGGGTCGCCCTCAGTTTGTCGGCGATCCGTCTGCCAGGCTTTTCGTCGGACGGGATGGTTTGCGGCTCCGCCGTAGGCCCGTCGATCATCGTCTCGGCCGCGAGGCCCTCGAGCGCATCTGAAAGTTCGTTGGTCGATGCCAGCTCGCGCAGCTTGTCGAGGTCCCAGATTCTGATCCGATCGCCGGCTGCGGCGTTCAACTCGATCAAGAGAACGGGTGCAATTGGCACGGTAAAAATGATCACGCCGCGATGCAGGCTGTTGTGGGCGATAACCTGCTCCATAAAGGAAACCGCGTCGCTGACCCTACCGAGCCAGTTATTGCGCCAGCGGATCATTTTGATCTCGATCGCGGTGATCTCGGTCATCCCAGCGGGTGTGAAAACAAAATCCGGGGCGAACTGATACGCTTTCCACTCCTCTTCGTCGGAAGGCGATTCATCGGGGCGCTGCTGGAATGCTTGTCCGACGTGCGGCTGGTTCAGGATCGAGCCCACCAACGAGGTCCATTCCGAGGCAAGGTTCATCGTCTCAATGTGCAGGTCCTTCGCTTTGCCCATTCATTCCCCCCTTGGTGCAGGCGACCGCAGTATCACGAAATCTTCGCGGCGGAAGGCGGTGCACAGGCTGTTCAAAGGTCATGCCGCCGATTGCCCGAGTCGGATTGTTTCCCCTTGCCTGACCCTGTGTTCGCGCAGCACCGGTCGTACAGCGCATCCTGCCAGTGTACGGATAGGGGCCGCGCTACCGTGCGGTAGACGGAGAGCCGCAAGTTGACCAATGTGATGCCAATGCTCCTGGCATTGATCGCCGGAGACCTGTTCAGGCGTATCATCCCAGACTCCTCCAGAGGGGCGCTATCGCGCCTCAAGGTGCCGTTCGCGTGCCTTTTGATCGCAAGCCTTGGGTCGGAGCTCGCGAAATCGTCAACCGCGGGCGATGGCCTCGCCATGATACGCGATTCCATCGCGCTCGTTCTCGCCCTCGGCATTCTCGTCGCCTGCGCCTTGATCATTTTCGCGGAGAGGGCCGGCTACCCTGTCGTGGGCGCTGACCGCCCTGCGCTGCGGCTAAAGGTTATTCCGGCCGCATTGCTGGTCAGCGGCGGGGGGCTGATGGCGGCGGCAACCGGAGCGAGCGTCTTTCTCCTGACGTCGAACGGCTATGCTGGGGAATTCAGCCTTCCTCCCGCTGACAGCGTTCTGCGGGTCATGACTTTCCTCGTCGGGGTGGATTTAGCCGAGGATTTGGGCTTCATCCGAAGGGCTATGACGCCCGATTCGTAGGCGCTCTGCATCTTCAGCAGCGCTGGCTCAAGCGGGCGCCTCTCCCCCCGTCTCCGTTTCCTCGAGGGCCGTGCGAAGGACAGCGAATGCGCGGATCATGTTGCTGTGAACCTCCTGTGCCGTATCGCCCCAGCCCCAGAGCTGCAGCTGGATAACGTTGCCTTCGGCGTCGGGGTCATCCTCGTCGCCGAGCGCGAGGAACAAATGAGGCCAAAGTGCCCAACCCCAGCAAGCTTGGTCGAACTGGGGTGCGATCCGCTTCAATGCGCGCTCCAGCCGCCGCGCGAATGGAGTGAGATCGCCCCCGAGGGTGTTCCGACGAAGTTCGCGGAAGAAGACCGTGACCCGGCACATCTGTTCGAGCGCCTTTGACGAGACCCCGGACCCATTGGAGCGAAGGGGGCGGAGGCCAAAATCATTGGTTTCAAAGGGGCTCGCCGGGCCATTGGCCCACGCGATGAAGTCCACGATTGCGTCCTCGATTGCCGTTCCTTCGACGTACCGCAGATCCTCCAACCCCGTGCGTATCTCGCCAGGATTGGCCTTGAAATCGATATAACGCCCATCTGGAGTGGCTGTCGTTACCGTCCAGGGATGATAGCGCCCCATAGTTTGGGCGACGGCGTTCTGTTCTTTGTCGAAGTAGACGAGCATGAAGGGGGTCCTACACGTGCCGAGTGTGGCGATCGAGGGTTTCAGATCGGCATCGGCTATGACGCCGGCCGCTTTTGCTTTCCTTGATTGCCGGTGTGAACCCGGTGTCAGGCTGTGCCGAACAGTCACGGTTGTCCCCCCAGGCGCCCGAACCGATATGGTGACGGAGTCATCGCAGCCGGGTACGTTCGAGAATGAAGAAAATCGGGTTCCTTTCGTTCGGCCACTGGGGCGCATCACCTTATTCGCAGGCGCGGTCAGCTTCGGATGTGCTCCTTCAGTCGATTGACCTCGCGATAGAGGCAGAGCGCCTTGGAGCCGACGGAGCCTATTTTCGCGTTCACCATTTCGCGCGGCAGCTCGCGTCGCCTTTTCCGCTCCTTGCTGCCATCGGCGCGCGCACAAGCCGCATCGAGATCGGCACGGCGGTGATCGACATGCGCTACGAAAACCCGCTCTATATGGCGGAGGACGCCGGCGCGGCCGATCTGATCGCCGGCGGGAGGCTGCAGCTTGGGATCAGCAGGGGTTCTCCAGAGCAGGTTATCGACGGATGGCGTTATTTCGGCTTTCAGCCCGAGGACGGCCAGTCGGAAGCCGATATGGGGCGCCGGCATGGCGAAGCTTTCCTCGAGGCGCTGAAGGGCGAGGGGTTCGCGCAGCCCAATCCGCGCCCGATGTTTCCGAACCCGCCAGGCCTTCTGCGGGTCGAGCCGCATTCTGAAGGCCTTCGCGACCGCATCTGGTGGGGTGCCGCCTCCAATGCGACCGCGATCTGGGCGGCGAAGCGCGGGATGAACCTGCAGAGCTCGACGCTGAAGGATGACGAGACCGGCGAGCCATTCCACATCCAGCAAGCCAAGCAGATCCGCGCCTATCGAGAAGCCTGGAAGGAGGCCGGGCACACGAGGCAACCGCGGGTTTCGGTGAGTCGGAGCATCTTCGCTTTGGTCGATGACCGCGACCGGGATTATTTCGGGAATGGGGGCGAAGATGCGGACCAGATCGGCCTGATCCATGAAACGAAGCGTGCGATTTTCGGCAGGGGCTACACGGCTGAGCCGGACAAGTTGGTCGAACAACTCAAAAAAGATGAGGCGATCGCCGAGGCCGACACGCTTCTCCTGACGGTTCCGAACCAGTTGGGCGTCGAATATAACGCTCACATAATTGACGCCATTCTGACGCATGTCGCGCCGGGTTTGGGATGGCGCTAGCCGTGCTCGGCTCAGGGTAGCGTGTAGCCGACGGTCGACAGCGCGATCATGTGATCGACCGTTCCCTGCCAAATGCGCACATCGACGGTCGCAAGGCGCCGGCCGAGTTTCAGAATGGTCGCGTCGGCAAATACGGTATCTAGCTGGCAGGCGCGCAGGAATGAAATCGATAGCGCGTTCGTGACGGCCATTGCTTCCGGACCGTGATGAGCGGCGATGATTGCATAGGCCGCGACGTCGACCAGCGCCATCAGAGTAGGGCCTGAAACGATCCCGCCGGGCCGTATCATCGACCGGTTCGGCACGAGGCGCATGCGCAGGCTGTTGAGGCTGAGGCTTTCGACGACGCCGTAACTTGACCGGGTGTCAGCCGGGAACGCACGGTCGAGGAAACTCGACACCTCGTCGATCGTGAGGCGCAGGCTAAGCGTGGACTGATTATATCGATCGACCATGCCATCTCATAGCGCGGTCGACCGGACTGGCGACGGAGCCGGGTTGTCAGGATCGCGAACGCCGCGTTCTCTCACGTCGAACAAAGAGGGGGCGTTCATGAGGGCGCACGGACTGAACCCTGTGTAAGCAGCGACTATGAGGCTGTGACGAGATCGGCAAAATCGCCGGGCTCGCGACGAGGAATGGAGCAGGCATGACGGAACTCAGCATTACCAAGGAGCATATCGAGGGCCGCTACTGGCGTTATCTCGGACGCATCGACGGGATCGATGGCGCAGCCGAGATCGTCTACACCCAGCGTGGGCCGGACCTTATCAGCGCGGATCACACCGAGGCGACGGAAAGCATGAAGGGCACCGGCGCCGCCGCCGCTTTGGTCGTCTATATGGTTGAGGACGCCAGGAAACACGGCTTCAAGATCATGCCGCTCTGTCCCTATGTGTTTGCCCAGTACCAGAAGCATCCTGAGTGGGCCGATGTCATGACGATCGCGCCAGGCGAGGACCAAAGCGCCTTGTTCGGCTGAACCCGATCGTGCGCTGCGACAGGCGGGGGTTCGAGCGTGTCCGGCGGCAGGGAATGGCGTCCCCGGGTCGAGATTCCACCACCACCGCCGGGTTCACTGCCCGTTGAAACGGCACCTAGCGGTGAATCTGGTCGGAAATGAGATAGTCAAATCCCTGCCGACCTTGGCGCGGCTATGAGGGGGGCGACCTCCTCCGGAGAGTATGTTTGGTATGAAGGTTTTCTGGTCCTGGCAGAGTGATCGCGATCCCGCGTTACACCATTATTTCGTTCGCGACGCATTGAAGGAAGCCTGCAAGCTCATTGCGAGTGATCCCGACTATGAGGAGGCCGACCGGCCCGAGGTCGACCATGACACGAAGAATGTAGGGGGCACGCCGGACATCACCTCAACGATTCTGGGCAAGATCGCGGCGGCGAACGTCTTTGTGGCCGATATGACCCCGGTCGGCGTCACCGATCCCGCAATCCTGCAGCCTGCCGTGCCGCCGCAAAAACGTTCAAAACCCAAGTTTCTCCAGAACCCGAACGTGATGTCCGAGCTCGGCTATGCGGAACGTGCTCTCACGCAGGGTCGGATCATCCTCGTTGCGAATGCCGCGCACTATCCCGGAGAGGAGGCGCTGCCGTTTGACTGGCGTCATCGCAGCGGCGCGAAGACCTATCTCCTGCCGGACGGTGCGACCAAGGAGGAGATCGCAGCGGAACGGAAGCGCTTCGCGCAGGTCATGAAGAGCTGCATCCTGACTATTCTGGCGGCACAAACACCAGCAATGGCGCCCCCACCGGAAATCGTGTGGCATCCGTCGAGCGAGACGGATGTTGCCGTCTGGAAAGGTGCTGACGAAGCGCTCAGTTTTCGGAACGCCTCCATGGAGGAGCCCCAACGGGGGGTGAAGCTCAACGCTGGTCGGCGGATTTATGCCCGCCTCGCGCCATCGGAATGGTCGGCCCCGCCGCGCAGTGACCTTGAGCTCCGGATATCGAAGATTGGTCTTGAGATCCGTAGCAAGGATGGCGACTGGGGATTGAACGGTGATGGGGCCCTTTCCGTATGGGGCCGCATCGACGGCGACCGAAATGCCATGGCGGTCTGGAACGCCACGCAGTGGTTCCAGAGAACCGGCGAGATCTGGGCGGTGAACACCAACAGCTTCACCGAGCATAAAGGGCGACTCTGGCTGTCGAGCGCAATACCGTTCGGTCCGCTTGATGCCTTTCTTGAAAAGGCGATCGCCGGCATCCGCGAGATGGGCGGCAAGGGGCCCATCGCGATCAAGCTCGGGGCGACCGACCTCTCGGACACGGTCTTTCCCGGCGCGTATAGTTCGCAGTTCGTCGAGGCAGTAGCCAGCGCCGCCGCGGTGGAGGGGCAAAGCGAAGCCTGGACAACAGCGGAGCGGCGCGCGCTTCTCTTGAGCTTCTGGAACGAGCTTCTGGACGCATACGGTCGACCGCCCATGTCGATGGGCGACTTTGAGCGGGCTGCCGAGGTGCCGCCCATGATCCGGTGATACCCATGGCGCAACCCCAACCATCATACGCTATTCGCACCTCGATAAAGGCACTGCGATGACCAGCATCCCTGCCCCGTGCGACGCAGCCATGGCCGCGACTGCGGCGCGGAAGGCCACCCGGCATTCCGGTGCCATCCTGGTTGCGACCATATTGGCGTCGAGTCTGTCGTTCGTAGACGGGTCGGTGGTGAATGTCGGGCTCGCCGCTATCGGAAACGAACTCCGCGCCTCTCCAGCTGATCTCCAATGGGTGGTGAACGCCTACCTGCTCCCGCTTTCCGCCTTGCTGCTACTAGGAGGCGCCGCCGGCGATCTCTACGGGCGTCGGCGCATGTTCCTGTGGGGCGTGGGCGCCTTCGGCGTAGCATCGATCCTGTGCGCGGCGGCCCCTAGCCTTGGGTGGCTCATCGTCGGGAGGGCTGTTCAGGGTATCAGCGCCGCGATGCTGTTGCCGAATAGCCTGGCCAGTCTAGGGGCGGCGTTCACCGGCGAAGAGCGAGGCAAGGCGATCGGTACCTGGGCGGCGGCCGGCGCCGCGGCCGGTGCAATCGGTCCACTCGTCGGCGGAGCGTTGATCGACCTGGTCGGCTGGCGCGCGATCTTCCTGGTGAATCTGCCGCTTGTCCTCGGAGCCTTGTGGCTTGGCGCGCGCTATCTCCCGGAAAGCCATGGTGAGGGTGGCAGCAAGCTCGATTGGCCCGGAGCCATTCTCGCGACGATCGGCCTCGGTGCTCTCACATGGGGCCTCACCATATTGTCGGGCCAAGCTGCGATGCGCGGCGGCGGCTGGGCGGTCGCAATCGGAGCGACCGCACTTTTGCTTTTCATTTGGGCTGAGCGCAAGCGCGGCGATCGCGCGATGATGCCCCTCGGCTTGTTTGCCACGCGATCCTATATCGGCCTCTCGATTCTCACGCTGCTGTTATACGGCGCGCTGGGAGGGTTGTTCGTTCTCCTGCCATTCCTGCTGATAGAAGCGGGCGGTTATTCAGCCGTTCAAGCGGGCGCGGCTCTGCTGCCGCTCTCGATCGTGATCGGTCTCGCCTCGCGGGCGATGGGAACCCTCGCTGCACGCATAGGCCCGCGTTTGCCTCTGACGATCGGTCCCCTCATTGTCGCGGGCGGCTTCCTGCTTCTGAGCCGCGTCGATCCAAACGGTTCATATTGGACGAGTGTCATGCCAGGTCTTCTCGTGGTGGCGATCGGTATGGCAGGCGCGGCCGCCCCACTGACGACCGCGGTCATGAATTCGGTCGACGAACGGCACGTCGGTGCCGCGAACGGAGCGAATAGCGCGCTTGCTCGGACAGGTGGCCTCGTCGCAACCGCTTTAGTGGGAAGCGTGATCGCCTCGCGCGGGGCCGTTCTGGTGCATGAAGTGGCGGTTGCGAGCCTGGTCGCCGCAGCGATGAGCGCTGCGGCAGGATGTGCGGCGCTTCTCCTTCTTGAGCCGGAGCGGATGGAGCCCGCATAGTCGCGCTCCAAATAATGGCGACGAAGAGCGAGGAGTAGCGATGCGCAGGTCCTCGCCATTTGGTGGCTGGCAATGACCGATAAGAAGTTCAAATTGCCGGTGAAGAAAAGTCCGAAGCCAACGCCGAAGGCCTTCCTTGACGCAAATGTCGTGATAAGCGCCGGAAAGCCTCCTGGTGGCCCCGAAATCGCGCGCGTTATCGATCTGGTCGAGGCTGGCCTTGTCACCGTGCTGACCACCGACCTCACAATGGGCGAGGTCGCGAAGAAGCACGTGCAGAATGACTTCGATGCAATCAGGGAGATCAGCCAGCCTCATTTCCGGCAGATCGTCGAGGGTGCGACCGGGATCGCGTTGCCCGCTATCAAGCGGCCCGAGCTGCGTCAGAAGCTCAAAGCGAAATACGACAAGGCGACTGCCGAGATGTTCAAGGCACTCGGGGCCACCACGCTCGCGATTGATGACGTGAAGCCATCGGTCGTTTTCGACGCGTATGCGGCGGGCGAGGGCTTCTTCGCCGGTGACAGCAAGAAGGACCAATTCCCCGATGCGTTTGCCTTCGAGTGCCTCAAGAACGAAGCATCGAAGAGGCACCCAGTGATCATCGTTTCAAACGACGGCGATTTCGAGGGTCCGGTGAAGGGAGCGAGCCACATCTCGTTGGTGAAATCGTTCCCTGAACTGTTCAAGGCGCTTGGCCTCGAAATGGCGGCGCCCGAGCTCGACACGTTTTTCAGCGATCATGATGACGAGCTGGTCAAGAAGGTCGACCAAGAGCTCAATTCCTGGGGCCTGGAGGCGAACGACGTGATGGACGCCGAGATCGACGAGATCACGGTCAATTCGGCGGAAATCAAGAAGCTCACCGCGTTTAAGCCGAGCGAAGGTGGCCGGCCGATCTTGGTCGTGGGGACGCTAGAGGTACAGGCGCTTATTTCCTTCACCCATCCGAACTGGGATGAGGCGATGTACGACTCCGAGGACAAGGTCCTTATCCCCTTTGAAGACGCAAGCGGCGAAGCAGAAATCTTGCTTTCGATCGACGTGGCGATGTCAATTGCGCTCGATGACGACGGAGACCCCGAAGAGATCGAAGCCCTTCGATTTCGCAACGGCGATTTCCAATATGTCACGCTGTATCCGCCGGACATGTACAAGTAGGTCATGTTGATGATTTCCGCACGCACGCGGCCCAGGTTTGATGGTTCGCTATGAAGATTTGGCGTTTGGTACGCGAGGGCCATGAGGACCTCGATGGCTCTGGGACGATGAAGTTTGGAGGGCGATATTCGTCCCCCGGGCGGCCGATCGTGAATTTCGCGAGCGAGGCGGCGCTCGCGGTTCTGATAGCGCTACGGTACCTGCCGACCTCGGACGATGCGATGCGCGTGCAATATTTCCTTGGCTGGACCGAGATCGATAGTGAACCGGTCCGGATCCCCGACCAGGGCGATGATGCTGTGAAGAAATCCCTCGTTGACGAATGGGCTGAATCCCGCCGGACCCTATTCGCGGCGTTGAGTTCCGCGGTGTTGCCCGAGGCGGACATCATCCTCATGAATCCGCTTCATTCCGAAGCGATGCGCGTTCCGCCTCTGACCGTGCGCCCATTCTCGTTTGCCCAATGTCTTCACCGACCGCCTATGCTGGACCATTATCGCTGACATGGCGGATGGCGTGTCAGGCAATGAATGGGGCCATTGAGGATGGAACGGTTCTTCGCGTCGAACGGCACTTCCCTGAAGATCGAGGCCCAGACTGCAAGAATGTGACTCTGCGCAGGTGCGAGGTCGATGTCCGTTACCGCCAGCAGCCCGAGCAACTCGCCGAAATCCGCACCGTCGATAAGGTCAGCAACTTTCAGTATGTCGCGCTCTATCGCTCTATCCACCCGATCACTACAAATAGCGGAGCGCTGGGCCGTGCGCGTCAATCCGAGGCCTGCGGCGCTATGGCTATGGGCTCGCGGAAGTAGCTTGAGGCACGCTTCTTCGAGTTGGATGGGATGTGCTCCGGGGCAGTGCCCAATGGCCCGGCCAACCTTGGGAAAGGGTGGTTGTTCGGCGAGCCAGGGATCAGCGCTGCTCGGATCCGGCATTCGTTGAAGGATCGGTTGGGTAGGCGTTTGCGCCGAACTCGGCGTTCGCGCCAACGGAACAATCGAAAAGCCTTCGCGATTGCTGTGATATATGTACCGCGATAGTAAAACCGCGTAGTAATAAGGGAGAATGCCAAATCCCACTACGCGGGGCGGGCCTGTTTTAGCCTACACGGGGACTGCGCAACAATATCGCTTATTGTGGCGGTAAATAATGACGAACGAGGTGGCGAGCCTCATTCGCCGGTATTGCGCTCGTTGGTTCGGAGCACTGGGCAGCGCCTGAAATAACGGAATTGCTATTTTACGAGTTAGACGCCTGGCCGTCATGAGGCCCGATCCGCTGTCAAGGGTTCGGGCCAGCGTATCGGTCAGGTCGATCACACGTCGCCGGGGGAGCTCGCAACCAACGTCGTCGCCTACGCAGCGTGAGGTTTCCATGCGCCGTGTTCCAAGAAAATCCGTTGCCGATCATGAATTGCCGAGCCCTCCAGATGCTCCGGACGGTGGCATCCTTGGCGTGCTCTCGGCGGTAGGGCGCAGCGCCAGAGGAAGCGCGGCGCTTGAATTCGCGATCGTCGCCCCGGCATTCATCGCTCTGCTGCTTGGAGCACTCCAAATCGGCCTGATCTACCTTGTGCAGACCGGGCTCGAGACAGCTGTCCAAAGCTCGGCGCGGCTAATTATGACAGGTGTCGCGCAAACGATGTCGCCGGCGGGCAATTCTACGGGTCAGTCCGGCATGAGCGCTGCCGATTTCAAGGATGCGGTTTGCATCGGCATTTCCGGGTCCGATGTTAATGGCAAACCGCTGACCGTCCCGCGCGCACTTCCGCCGTTCCTCAGTTGTAGCCGCGTTGCGATCAATGTCGCAGTGATGCCGGTAGGGTGCACTTCCCCAAACCTCTCCGCTCCGACCTACGCCTACTCAAATGGCGTGCTTATCAGTACGGGCGGCGGATATGGGAGCTCGGATTGTGCGGGGACGAGCCATGCGAACGATGGGCTGGTTGGCACGCAGGGGCGACTTGTCATCGTGCAGCTTTCCTACTTGTTGCCTGCGTTGGCGGCCCCGCTCGGGTTCAACTTTATCACTAGTCCAAACGGCGAACGCCTCGTCGTGGCAACCTATGTCGTAACCGTCGAAAATTATGGCTGTGCCACCGGGGTGCAGGTATGCTGAAGCGGTTCTCCAAAGAGACGACAGGCATCGCGATGGTCGAATTCGCGATCGTCCTCCCCATAATGCTGATCCTGTTTGTGAGCGCCTACGTCATTGCGGACATGGTCGCCTGCTACCAGAAAGTAACGATTGCGACGCGGGCGCTGACGGATCTCGTCAGCACAGGCGTGTCGCCCTCCCGGCCAGCTGCGAACGAGGTGATTGCAGCATATATTGGCGGGGCGCAGCTTGTCCTTGCGCCCTTCGATCGGGCGAATGCGACACTCCAGATCTCGGAATTGCGAGTCTGCGATGCGACGCACGCTTTCGTGATCTGGAGCCACGCACAAACTGGCACAGCGCCAACAACCCCGTCGCAGGTCGCTGGCACCGTCGTCGTGATTCCTCCGGACCTCATTACAGGCCCAATGATACCGTCGTCGCCTGATGGCTCGAACGTCTGCAACAATGCGACAGGCAGCGCAACGGTGACCCAAGTTGGTACGGCGGGCGGGTATCTGTTCTTCGGCCAGGTCGTCTACGTCTACACGCCAGCAATTAGTTACGGGCAATCCGGCACAATCGCACTTGCTGATAAGCTTTACATGAGCCCCCGCCAAAACTGAGGGATCGAGAGGTCACCTTACATGCGAATTTCGTTTTCCAGGACCCTCAGGCGCCTCGCCTCGGAAAAGCGCGGAAATATCCTGCTCCTTGCCGCGGCCGGGATTCCGTTGCTGCTTTTCGCCATTGGCTTTTGCATCGACTATAGCAACGCCGAACGCTTGCAGAGCAAACTCAACGCGGTCGCCGACGCCGCAGCACTTGCGGCCGTTGACCCGACCATGCTCGGTCAAAGCAGCGCTGTCGCCAAAGAAGCGGCGGAGAAGATGTTCGACCAGCAGGTAAGCGGTTTAACGGGCGTCAAGGTGAGCAGCCGGGTCGTCATCATTGACGATGCCTCATCAGGCAGCCTTGGCACATTGCGGACTGCCCGCGTGAGCTACAACGGTACTTCGAGCAACTATTTCGCCAGCATTCTCGGGATGCCCACCTTGTCAATTCATGGGACGGCGTCGGCAAACTCGTCGCAGCCTCCGAGCATGAATTTCTACATTGCACTCGACACCTCCCCTTCGATGCTTCTGCCGACCACCAGTGCCGGCATCGACAACCTTATTGCCGGCGCTCGCTGGAATGGTGAGCTCGTTCGTTTCGGAAGAGCGGATGGCTGTGCCTTTGCCTGCCATTCGGGCAATATGCAGCAGTGGAATAACGGCACATATGTCGTGGATTCGCACAAGAACGCTATCTACTTGAACAACGGGGCGAACGCCGGATCGATGCCGTTCTTCCGGGTATCGTGTGACGGAACGGTCTTCGACAACAATGGAACCATAATCGGTGGATATGCGCAGATTCGTGTATCGGAAAATGGTGGCACGTCGGATAATTATTGCTCAGGTTATTCCCCCGCTTCGAATCCCGTGATATTGCGCTATCGCCCGGGTGGGACCGGCTCGTACACGTCCGTCTCCGTCAATTTTCCCGACACGTGGTGGCTCGCGCGCAACTACGGCCTCGTAAACCCTGGGAGCTCTCAGATTACATTGCGGACTGACGCGGAGAGCAGCGCTGCGGCAGGCGTGATCCAATATGCGTACACGTTGCAGCGGCAATATGCCGGCGCGACCGTGCCGCCTGTCTACAAAATGCAGTTCTTTACATTCAATATTGGCAGTCCAGCCGCGCTCGATGTCTCTCCATTTGGCGCAATGTGTCAACGGCGGAGCAAAAGTCGGCCATTCGGCGGCGTAAAACCAGGCCATCGTGTTACATGCCGGGGGGAGTGGCGTGAGGGCGTAGCCCGAGGGCCACTCCCCCCGGCATTGGTGTAATTTTCAGGGTCTGGTTTTGGCCTTGCGGGCCCGGCTGTGCGCGAGGCGATAGCTTTCGCCGTTCATCTCGAGGATGCTGACGTGATGGGTCAGGCGATCGAGGAGCGCGCCTGTGAGACGCTCAGATCCGAAGGTTTCGGTCCATTCGTCGAAGGGCAGGTTGCTGGTGATGAAGGTGGAGCCGCGTTCGTAACGCTGGGAGATCAGCTCGAACAACAGTTCGGCGCCGGTCTTGGAGAGCGGCACAAAGCCCAGTTCGTCGATGATGAGCAGCTTGTATCCGGCCATCTGCTTCTGGAAGCGCAGAAGACGGCGCTCGTCGCGGGCCTCCATCATTTCGCTGACCAGCGCTGCCGCGGTGGTGAAGCCCACCGACAGTCCTTTCTGGCATGCTGCCAGTCCGAGCCCCAACGCTACGTGCGTCTTTCCGGTGCCTGATGGCCCCAGAGCGATGGCGTTCTCACGCCGCTCGATCCACTCGCAGCGCGCCATCTCGAGCACCTGCATCTTGTTGAGCCTGGGGATGGCGGCGAAGTCGAAGCTGTCGAGGCTTTTGACGGCGGGGAAGCGCGCGGCCTTGATGCGCCGCTCGACCATGCGACGCTCCCTGTCGATCATTTCCATCTCGACGAGGCGGGCGAGGAAGCGGATATGATCGACGCCTTCAGCGGCACATTGCCGCGCGAGCTTGTGATGCTCACGCAGGCACGTAGGCAGCTTGAGCGCCTTGAGATGGTGAGCGAGAAGGATCTCCGGGGCCTGATCGCTCATGCGGCCTCCTGCCGGTCGGAGAGCAGGCTCAGATAGGCTCTGGCAAAGGTCTTCTCGACCGTGGTGCGTGGCAGGAAGGGATAGACGTCCAGGTCCAGCCTGGGCGGTACGCGTTCGATCCGGCACAGGACGAGGTGCTTGACGGCATCGAAGCCGATGGCGCCAAGATCGATGGCCTGTTCGACCGCCGCCTGGAGATCGGCGAGGGTGAACGTTTCCAGCAGGCGCAGTACCTGCACATATTCGCGCTTGCCATGTTTGTGCATGCGCCCTTCCATCAACCGCTGCAGTGTCGTGAACGCTTCGGGCAGGTCCCAGCCCTGCAAAGGCGCAGCCTGGTCGAATGCGTTGATCTTCTGCTCGATCAGCGGGAGATAATGGAGCGGGTCGAAGGCAACCTCCTCGCGGGCATAGCAACGAGGATGACGGGCGATGACTTCGCTGCGGCAGCCGATCACCACCTCATCGACATAGGCCCTGATCCAGACCTCCTGATGGCCCCAGGCCACCGGAACCGAATAATCGTTGGTCCTGTAGCGCACCAGGGATTGCGAGGAGACCCGCCCGCCTTTCTGATCGCAGGCCTCGAAGGGTGTAGCGGGCAGAGGCTGCATGGCCGCGAGATCGCGCTGCAGCCGCTCACCGATCGTCTCGCTCTGCCCGCGCACCTTGTCCTGCTGGCGCTCGCGGCATTGCTCCTCCAGCCACAGGTTGAACGCCTCCCAGGTCGGGAACTTCGGGATCGGCACCATGAAGTTGCGCCGGCAATAGCCTACCAGCCCCTCCACATTGCCCTTCTCGTTCCCCTTGCCCGGGCGAGCATAGCGGTCGCGGATCACGTAATGTGACAGGAAAGCGCTGAACAATGTTGCACGCTGCCGCGTGCCGTCGGGCAGGATCTTCGCCACAAGGCAGCGATCGTTGTCATAGACGATCGAGCGCGGTACCGCGCCGAAAAACGCGAAGGCATGCACGTGTCCGTCCACCCAGGCCTCCGCCACCGCCGCCGGATAGGCCCGCACATAGCAGGCATCACTGTGCGGCAGATCGAGCGCGAAGAAGTAGGCCTTCTGCTCCACCCCGCCGATCTCCACCAGCGCTTCCCCGAAATCGGCCTGCGCATCTCCCGCAGGGTGCGCCAGCGGCACGAACATCTCCCGGCTGCGCTGTTCGCGCTCCCGGATGTAATCCTTGATGATCGTATAGCCGCCGGTGAAACCATGCTCGGTGCGCAAACGGTCGAATACCCGCTTCGCCGTATGGCGTTGCTTGCGCGGGACACTGCGGTCACCCTCAAGCCATCCATCAATGATCGCCACAAACCCGTCCAGCTTCGGGCGCTGCGGTACGGACTGGCGCCGGTAACCCGGCGGCGATGAAAACGACAGCATCTTGCGTACCGTATCGCGCGACACATTGAAACGCTTCGCCGCCGCCCGTTGGCTCATGCCATCCGCGCAAGCCAGACGGACCTGAAGATAAAGTTCCACGCTGTAGATCCCCACACCTCCCTGACTCGGCAGAAAGGCTTCAAGGTGGACGACTTTTACGCCGCCCGCAGCAGGACTATCCCGCCGCTACCGTGGTCGAATATTGCTCCGCCGTTCTCACCTTCACGATCCGGCGATACATGTAGAGTACCGGCAGCTTGAGTTCGGTCGCCTCCACATTGGGAGCTTTGCCGGCGGTGATGTTCCGCTGGCCCGAGACGGTGATGCCGTCGCGGTGCGCATAAGCGCCGCCTCCCGAAAGCATCACCTCCAGGATCGGAGCCGTCGCCGGCTCGCCATATTGGTTCTTCCCATGAATATGGAAGAGGTCGGGCCCGCTCGCCGGCGCTGCCTGGGCTTCTGCGACATAGTCCGGATGCGACGCCATCAGCTTGGAAATGACTTCCGTCGTTGTGACTTCGACAAGCCACATCGCCCCTAATGGTCCCTGGCTGCAGGGGGCCGGGAATTTGCAGGAGACGACTGACCCTTCGCGCGAAACCACTTCGACCGGCCGAAGCAAGCCGGCATTCCAGGGAAGGTCGAACGCGATCACCGGCAGGATCCCGGCATAGATGCCGGCCAGCAATCCGGTTCGCGTCGCATTGATGAAGCCAGGCGCTTCGTCATCCGAGCCCGAATAGTCGAAGATCAACCGGTCGCCACTCTTCCGCAGTTCGACATGGATCTTGTAGATCTTGTTCTCGAAGCCGTCATGGTCGAGGAAGGCTTGCGCACGGAACACGCCGTCGGGCAGTTCCCGCAGGCGGTTGCGCATCTTGGTTTCCGACAGGTCCATCATGCCGTCCATGACCGTCAGCACGGTCTGGGCGCCATATTTGGCGATGGTGTCGAGCACGCCTTTGACGCCGACATTGTTCGCCGCCATCAGGCCCTTGAGGTCGAGGCTGATGTTGGTGGGCAGGCGCGACATGCCGGTGATGAAGTTGAGAACATCGCCTCGCAATTCTCCGCGATCGACGATTTTCACAGGCGGGATGAGCATGCCCTCCTGACGGATGTCCTTGGCCATCGATGCGAAGCTGCCGGGCACCATGCCGCCGACATCCAGCTGGTGTGCGCAGCCGCCGGTCCATCCAATGCGCTTGCCCTCGAAGAAAATCGGCGCGAGGACGCCGATATCGGGACAGTGCAATGCGCCCTTGTGGGGATGGTTCACGATGAACATGTCGCCCGGATTGATCCCGATGCTCTCCTCGCAATCCTCGATCACATGCTTGACCATCAAGGACAGCGAAGCGGCGTGGAAGGTGACGGTCTTTCCCATCGTGACCACCTCGCCGAAAGCCCGGTAAAGGCCGGTATTGAAGTCGGTCGCTTCATTGACGAGGGCGGAGCCCGATACCGAGGCGAGTGTCGAAGCTTGCTCATCGGTGATGGAAAGAAGGCGATGCCTGATCACCTCGAAGGTGATGGGATCGACCTCGACCGGCGTATATTCAAAGATGGTGCTCATGACGGGTTTCCCCCTTAGTCGGCGACGGGAATGGTGATGATGATGTTGCCGAAAGGCTCCATTTCGGCGGTCTGCCCAGGTCCCACGACGATCGTCGTGTCGGGGCGTTCGATGATGCAAGGACCCTCGATCGGAAATCCTGGGCCTATGTCCTCGCTGCGGTAGATGTTTGCGTGGACGAAGCCGGAACCGTAGAAGTAGACGTCCCGCTGTTCGATCGGCCGATTGGAGCGACCCGATCCATCGACCTTTTGGGGCTGTGGCTTGACGACTGGCGAGGTTCCTTCCACCCGCAGGGCGGTGAATTCGACGCCAGAGATCCGGAGCGCGGTGTTCTTGCCGTAGATCCGCTCATATTGGACCTCGAAACGATCGACGAGCGCGTCGACGGCGGCGCCGTCGATCTCGCCCTCGGGTACTTCCACCGCGATTTCGTGCACCTGCTGGCGAAACCGCATGCCGATGAAGCGGTGGATCTCCACTTTCTCGCCCAGCGCGTCGATGGCCTGCTGTTCGAGGATACCGAACGACCGGTTGAGCACCGAGAGATCGATATGGTCCGACGCCTTCTTGAAGCGGGCAGGGGCGTGCTGGCCGAAGGCCTGCGAAAAGGAGCGGTGTCTGTCGCCTGTTACCGTCCCGAAGGCGGAGTGAGCGGGCCCCGTATTAGGAACGATGACGGTGCCGATCCCGGCAACCTCGGAATATTGGTGGGCGTGCGTCGCTCCGGCGCCGCCATAGGCCATAAGGGCAAAGTCGCGCGGATCGAACCCGGCACGCAATGTGACGCTCCGTAAGAGGTCCGCCATCTGGTTGTTGGCGACCTCCCGGATACCGGCGGCCGCCTCGGCGATTGTCAACCCCAGCGGCTCGGCGACATATTTTCGAACCGCTTCGCGAGCGGCCTCGACATCGAGGTTCATTTTGCCGCCAAGGAAATACTTGGCGTCGATGATCCCAAGCACGACGTCGGCATCGGTAATAGTGGGCTCGACGCCGCCTCGACCATAGCAGGCGGGCCCTGGGGTCGACCCGGCGCTTTCCGGCCCGACAGTCAGGTGGCCATCGACCACGCGCGCGATCGAACCGCCGCCGGCGCCGATCGCAGTCACCTTGATCGAGGGCAGCGCCACGTGGAAGCGGCCGACCTCGCGCACCGTCTCGAGGAGCGGCTGTCCGTCCACGATGAGTCCGACGTCGAAGCTGGTCCCGCCCATGTCGGCGGTCAGAACATTGCGATAGCCGAGCTGTTCGCCGAGCTTCTGCGAAGCTAGAACGCCGCCCGCGGGACCGGAAGTCAGCAGATTGGCGGCCTGGAAGGCGGCCTCGGACGCGGGAAGAACGCCGCCCCCCGACTCCATGATCGATATCGGCCCGTTATAACCGAAATCGCGGACCGCGCTTTCCAGACCGTTGATGTATCGATGGATGACCGGGCCGAGATAGGCATTGATCGAGGTCGTGGAGGTGCGCTCATACTCGCCGATGATCGGCACGAGACGGGAAGAGGCCGTGACAAACATGCCCGGAGCGATCTCCTCGATCAGCTCGGCGAGCCGTGTCTCATGCGCGGGGTTGCGGAAGGACCACAGCAGGCTGATGGCGATTGCTTCCACGCCGCGGTCAACGAGCGTCTGGATGGCGATGCGGGCCTGCGCTTCATCGAGCGGCACGATGACGTCGCCTTTGTAATCGACGCGCTCGACTACGCCGATCGTATCCCCGGGCTCGATGATCGGCTCGGGGACCTTGCGAATTGAGAAATGGGAGATTTCATGTGCCGGCATGCCGACCCAGCCGGCCATTGCACGCTGGATGCGCAACGTGTCCTCAAAGCCCCTCGTCGTCAGGAGGCCCGTGCGCGCACCCTTGCGTTCAATGAAGGCGTTTGTCGCTGCCGTGGTTCCGTGGGAGAAATATTGCAGCTCGCTCACGAGCTGTTCCGGCGCTACACCGGTTGCTTCGGCGGCGAGCTCCATGGCGTCAAGGACGCCGCGTGTCCTGTTCTCCGGCGTCGTCAGGGCTTTGAAGATGCGGACCGACCCGTCGTCCTTCATCAGGATAAGGTCGGTGAAGGTTCCACCAATGTCGGTGCCAATATAGGCCAAGTTCTTCCCTCTCTCGGTTTCCCGGCAGGAGGAAGCAGCCGCAATCCGAGGGATTGCGGGCTGGAACTCTCTCCTGTCGGTTGTCGGCGCTAGCCTCGTTGTCGTTCCGAGAGCCGTTAAACCATGAAATAGGTTCTATGTATAGAACGTTAGGACCTTGTTTCCTGGAAAATCTAATAAATGACTGATTTAACGTTCAAAATTATCGCAGATCGCTGTGGATTTCCACAAAGTCACCGCGAAAATGACCCAGCGACTCGTATATGAGGGTGCCATTCTGATCGACCACCGATCGAACAACCGCGAGCAAGGGCGCGCCCGGTGGAAGATCGAGCCATTTGGCCGTCTGCAGTTCGGCGGCAACGACACGTATGGTCTGTTCGGCGTGGGCAATGCCGCCGCGAATGGATTGATCGATGATCTTGAGGGGCACCGGAACGTCGAAGCGTTCGCCGCCGATCCTGTCGAAGAGATCCTTTTCGATATAGGTCGTACCGACACAATAGGGGACGTGATGGCGCAGCAGCAGCCGTCGCAACAGATGGTAGGACGGCGCCGGAGATCCTACCTCGCGAAAATGGAAGGGAGCGCCATCCGCGACCCGACTTTCGAGCAGGTCGAACTCGATATCGGGTTCCTGACCGACATTGTCAGCCCAGGTCATCGGAACTTGGTACCAGATGGCGGACTCGGGCTTCTTGAGTACGAACGTCCCCCGGCCGCGATAGCGGCCGATCAGTCCCTCGGCCTCGAGCAAGCCGATCGCGTGCCGCACAGTGACGCGAGCGGCGCCGAACTCCACACATAATTCGTCCAGGGTCGGGATCTGCTCATCGAGTGCCCAATCGCCATTCTCGATCCGCTGGCGAAACACAGAGAGAAGCAGCGCATACATCGGCATGCCGCCTCTACTCTGCAGGTTCTGTCCAACGGCATCCCTCTTGGCCTTCGCAGCACTCATATCAATCGCTCCAACATAACGCTCCTTTTTGTGCATCGCCTCGGGCAGGCCATAATCCCCGCTATTCCCGAGCCAGTCCCCGCATATACCATCGTTCCATACATGGTAACTATCTTGTCCGACTCAGAGCCTCCCGCCGGCTCTCGCGCTTGTCTCTGCAGTTCCAATTAGACCCCCCGGCGTCGAAATCGTCGCCACCGGCGTGGGAGAAACTCTCCCGCAATATCAGGCGGATGCAAGGAATTTGAGCCGCATTGATACTAACATACTATACATAGTATCTTTGTTTCGATAGAGACGCCCGCAGGCCCATAGAAAAAGATTGGGGTCATCCAGACTTAGGGAGAGGCTAATGACGATGGGTAGGCGGATGCACACGCCGTTTCAGCTCGCGAAGATCCTGACCGTATGTGGCGTTTGTGGGGCCGCGCTGGCCTCGTCTCAGGCGTGGGCCCAGGATGGCCAATCGGACCAGTCTTCCGGCGTTGCCGACATCGTCGTCACCGCGCAGAAGCGCGCCGAAAATATGCAGGACGTGCCCGTCGCTATCACTGCATTGAGCGGCGATGATGTCGCCAAGTCCGGCGTCACTAGCACACTCGATCTTAAAGCTGCGGTGCCTTCGCTGAATTTTACGACTGGACTTGGTGGCTTCGGGTTGCCCCGTATCCGAGGACTCGGGTCGACCGGTCAGGGACCCGGGATCGAAAATCCCGTCGCCGTCTATATCGATGGCGTCTATATCATGTCCGCAACTGCAACGCTGCTTGGCCTCGACGACGTCGAGCAAGTCGCGGTGCTCAAAGGACCGCAAGGTACTCTCTTCGGTCGCAACGCAACTGGCGGCCTTATCCAGGTGACGACCCGCAAACCGAGCCATGAGCTCACGGGCAAGGCGCAGTTTGGCTACGGCAATTATGGCACCGTCACGTCGAGTGCATATGTCTCCGGGGGCCTTACCGATACGCTCGCCGTCAGCGTCGCGGGCGATTACCAGAATCGGGACGAGGGCTATGGTGTGAACGTCGCCACCGGTCATGACGTTCAAACGGAGCGGAGCTACGGTGGCCGGGCGAAATTGCTCTGGGAACCGACAAGCCGAACCACGGTTACCCTATCGGGCGACTATGCCAAGCGCAGCGCCGCCGATCCTGCCTTCGCCCAGTTCGGGATCAACTCCGTAGGACAGCCCCCTCTGGCTGATCCGCGCAACATTCGGGCGGATACCGACCCCTCGCTCGCATCGGAACAATATGGCGGCAGCCTGACCATCAAGCAGGGGTTGGGTGATGTCGAGCTGATGAGCATCAGCGCCTACAGGGAATCGAATCTCCATGTGGTGCTCGACCCTGATGGAAGCAACGTTCGCAACACGATCGTAGACAGCACCACCCAAGACAAGCAGTTCACGCAGGAACTTCAGCTGCAATCTACAGGTTCGGGGCCCTTCGAGTGGATGTTCGGCGGCTTCTACATGTGGGGCAAGAGCTCATTTGCTCCCTTCCGCACGTCCGGATTTGCGCTTGCATCGCTTGTTGGGTCGTCAGGCTATACCGACACCCTCACCGACGTCTCCCTCGATTCCTACGCCGGATTCGCCCAGGCATCCTACGACATCTCCAAAGCAACGAAGATCACCGCCGGGATCAGATACACCAGCGATCATCGCAGCATCGATGCGTCGCGACTGGTCTACAATTCGACTACGGGAGCGACCACCTCGTTGGGCGTTCCCGTCAACGAGTCGAAAGTGTTCAACAAGCTCACATGGCGCTTTTCGATCGACCATCGCTTTTCCGACGAACTCATGATGTACGCGAGCTACAATCGCGGCTTTCGGAGCGGTACCTATGTGCCGCAGAAGTTTCCGGTCAGCATTCTGCGGCCCGAAATCGTGGATGCTTATGAGGTTGGACTGAAGTCGGATCTTTTCGACCGCAAGGTTCGTCTGAATGTCGCGGGATATTACTACGACCAGCAAAACGTCCAGGTGACGCAGATCATCTCGGGCGTCCAGAATGTCTACAACGCCAATGGCGCGAACATCTACGGCATCGATGCTGACGTAACTATCCAGGCCACGCGCGACATGCGGCTGACGGCTGGCGTGAACTACACAGACGCCAAGTACAGGAGCTTCCCGGACGCGATCGTGACAGTGCCCTATCCTTTGCCCGCCGGCTTCAAATTCCCGGGAAACAACACCGCATGCCTCGGCACGTTCGTGCCGCCCGGCCGCGACCCGTTACAGGTTGCACTCGGCCAGATCGGGGGCAACTGCCTGCTGAACGGCGCCGCAAGCGGCAATCCACTTCAGAACACGCCCAAATTTACCTTCTCGGTCGGCGGAAACTACGATCTGCCGACCAGCATCGGCACATTCTCGCTTTCCGCCCAATATTATTACAATGATGGCTTCGTCGCCACGCCGGATGCCAGGCTGCGACAGGCAAGTTACAATACACTCGACGCGTCGCTGACCTGGCGGCCGGATGCGGGGAACATCTTCTTCCGGGTCTGGGGGAAGAACCTGACCGACGACCTCTATTACAACCAGCTGAGTACGAGCAATTATGGCGATAGCGGCAGCCTCGCTCCGCCTCGCACCTATGGCGCGACCTTGGGTTTCGATTTTTGAGCGGCACGGGTGACAGGCGTTCGCGACGTCATCCGGGGGCAAGTCCCCGCCGCATTCTACACCGACCGGGCAGGACGGGACATGACGCGTATCACCTATGACGAGTTAGCCGAGAGGCTCCGCAACGCCTATAGCGCGGGAGCCATCCCCCCCTTGCGGGACGGCCTGGACATCCTGGACGCTCACGGCGCTTACGCGGTCCAGACGATCAATACGCGTTTTTGGGAGAGCCAGGGGCGCCGGGTCGTGGGACGGAAGGCGGGCCTGACTGCGCGCGCAGTGCAAGCGCAGTTGGGCGTCGATCAGCCCGATTTCGGTGTGTTGTTTGAAGATATGCGCATCGACGATGGTGGACACCTGGATCCTAGGCGCTGCATTCAGCCCAAAGCCGAAGCGGAGATAGCGTTCATTCTGCGTTCCGATTTACCGGACGTTGAAACGCCCCTCGACCAGGTCGCTGCAGCGATCGACACTGTCCATGCCGCGATCGAGATTGTCGACAGCCGGATCGAAGATTGGCGTATCGGTTTTGCTGATACCGTCGCCGATAACGGATCGTCGGCCTTCTTCGTTCTATCGCAGGAGGCTCACTCGATTGTCGGTGCGGACCTCTACACCGCGGGAATGGTGATGGAGGTCAACGGCGAGATTGTATCGCTAGGTGCCGGGGCCGCGGCCTTCGGTCACCCTCTCAAGGCTGCAAGATGGCTCGCATGCACGCTTGCCGAGAGAGGCGAGCCGTTGCGTCGCGGTGACATATTGCTGGCCGGAGCGCTCGGGCCGATGGTCGCTCTCGAAGCGGGTGACCATGTGGTGGCGCGGGTCGGCGGGCTTGGAACCTGCAGCTTCACCTTTTCTGCCGCGTGAAGGGCAGGGCATCAGCATGAACAGAACCAAGGTAGCCATTATCGGATCGGGCAACATCGGCACCGATCTGATGGTCAAAGTCCTGCGCCTCTCGAAAATACTCGAGATGGGCGTCATGGTCGGCATAGATGCGCACTCCGATGGACTGGCTCGTGCAGCCCGGATGGGCGTAGCCACGTCGCATGAAGGGATAGACGGGCTGGTGTCGCACTCGGAATTTGCCGGGATCGACCTCATATTCGATGCGACGAGTGCCGGTGCACACAGACGCCATGACGCGATCCTTCAGGCGCACGGAAAGCGTGTAATCGACCTGACTCCTGCCGCCATCGGTCCCTATACGATCCCGCCGGTCAATGGTGAGGCAAATCTCGACGCGACCAATGTGAACATGGTCACCTGCGGCGGACAGGCTACCATTCCGATCGTCGCGGCGATCAGCCAGATATCAAAAGTGCATTATGGGGAGATTGTGGCGTCAATTGCCTCGAAGTCGGCCGGGCCTGGCACCCGCGCGAACATCGATGAATTCACCGAAACAACGAGCGCCGCGATCGAGACGGTCGGGGGCGCCACGCGCGGGAAGGCCATCATCATTCTCAATCCGGCGGAGCCACCATTGATCATGCGGGACACTGTCTATTGCCTGATCGATGAGACGCCAGAGGAGCCAGTGAGACGAAGTATCGAGGCCATGATCGCAAAGGTGCAGGACTATGTGCCGGGATACCGCTTGAAACAGGAGGTGCAGTTTGAGCGCATCGGCTCGAATGCACCGCTTCGCATCCCCGAGATGGCTTCAACCGGCCGGATGGAATTCACTGGGCTGAAGGTCAGCGTCTTCCTGGAGATCGAGGGGGCTGCTCACTACCTCCCGGCCTTCGCTGGAAACCTCGACATCATGACATCGGCCGCGCTGCGGACGGCCGAGAAGATCGCCGCGCGTCACTACGGTGGTGTTGGCGTATGACCTTCGATCCGACCAAGCGAAAGCTCTATATCCAGGACGTCACCCTCCGGGACGGCATGCACGCCATCCGCCATCAATACCGGCCCGACCATGTAGCGCGAATTGCGATGGCGCTCGAACGAGCGGGCGTCGACGCTATAGAGGTCGCACATGGGGATGGGCTCAGCGGCTCCTCGTTCAACTATGGATTTGGCGCATGCACCGATTGGGATTGGATCGGAGCGGTTGGGCAGGTGCTGGAAAAGGCCGTGCTGACGACTCTTTTGCTGCCCGGCATAGGCACGGCCCATGATCTAAAGCACGCTTATGAGATGGGTGTTCGCTCGGTACGGATCGCGACGCACTGTACCGAAGCTGACGTATCGCGACAGCACATCGAGGCGGCACGGGGGCTCGGCATGGATGTGTCCGGATTCCTCATGATGAGCCACATGACGAGCCCGGAGGCGCTTGCTGGCCAGGCCAAGCTCATGGAGGACTATGGTGCCCAATGCGTATATGTGACCGACAGCGGCGGCGCCATGAGCATGGATGACTACGCTGCCCGGCTCCGCGCCTATGATGCCGTATTGAAGCCGGAAACGGAACGGGGCGTCCATGCGCATCACAATCTAAGCCTGGGTGTCGCGAATTCGATTGTCGCTGTGCAGAATGGAGCGGTGCGCGTTGACGCCAGCCTGGCGGGGATGGGTGCCGGCGCGGGAAACGCTCCGTTGGAGGTTTTAATCGCTGCCGCGGATCGCATGGGATGGCACCATGGTTGCGATCTGTATGCGCTCATGGATGCTGCCGAAGAGCTCGTCCGTCCGCTTCAGGATCGTCCGGTTCGCGTCGATCGAGAGACATTGAGCCTTGGATATGCCGGCGTTTATTCGAGCTTCCTGCGCCATGCGGAAAAGGCAGGCAACGACTATGGCGTCGATACCCGGTCGATTCTCGTCGAAGCGGGCCGCCGAAAGATGGTCGGCGGACAGGAGGATATGATCGTCGATATCGCTATCGATCTGTCGTCCCAGAAGGCTGCTCGAGAAGCTCTATGACGGCGGATTCCATTATCACCGCTCGCTGTGTGCCGAGGCAACTCGATGGTGGCAGCGCGATCAAGCCGATCGCGCTGGCGCGTGGCGAGAACGAGGACGAAATCGGCGCGAAAACCAGTGCGCACTTTCAGATCGCGCTTGAAGGCGTGGCTGTATGACCGATATGCTCCCCTATAATCATGAGGACGCGGGCGCGCCTCCGTCGCTCTTTCCTGACTATCGTTCGAGCATCCAGCGCGCGCCTTCACAGCCCCTTGTCCGGATTCCCCAAACACTCACCGAGATGACCGGGCCTGCCGGCTGCTGGGATCGACTAATGGGGTCCGCGATGGCGGATCTCACCGCACACCATAAGGGCTCGCCGCTTGGTCAACGAATCATCGTGTCGGGCCGGGTGTTGGACGAGCACGGGCGACCGGTGCCCAACACCGTGATGGAGATTTGGCAGGCGAATTCGGCTGGCCGCTACATTCACAGCAAGGATAACTGGGACGCGCCGCTCGATCCCAATTTCACGGGCGCAGGTCGCGTCGTTACCGACGAACAAGGCCGCTATCGCTATGTTACAATCCGTCCTGGGGCCTATCCTTGGGGGAACCATAGGAACGCCTGGCGCCCAGCGCACATCCACCTGTCGCTTCTTGGTCCGGCTTTCGCGACGCGGCTGGTTACCCAGCTCTATTTCCCCGACGACCCGCTGATCGAGATCGATCCGATCGCCAATGCCGTTCCGCTACCCTATCGCCAGCGCATGGTTGCACGGTTCGATATGAAAACGACGCAGCCCAATTGGGCGCTCGGTTATAGTTTCGACGTGGTCCTTCGGGGCCGTGACCAAACTCCCTTTGAGGGGCACCATGATCGCTGAATCCCCCGACCTGGAAACGCGAAATCCGGCGCCGCGGCAGGACAACCTCGATCCGGCGTTGTTCGGCCAGACGCCGCCACAGACGGTCGGCCCGTTCTTCCACTATGGTCTTCCCTGGAAGGGCGGCGCGGATCTCATGGGGAAATCCGACGCCGGGGCAAGGCCGGACCTTTTCCCCGAGGCGCATTATGTCCTCAATCGCTCGTCTCCGACGGGGATTCCGCAGGGCGAGGCGATTGAGGTCGCGGGCTGCGTTTATGATGCTCAAGGTAGGATCGTGCCCGATGCAATGATCGAGATCTGGCAGGCCAACGCGGCCGGCCGTTATGCAAGCCGTGAGGACGCGCGCGAAAACGTGCCGCTCGATCCTCATTTCATCGGCTTCGGCCGGTCTGCGACCACGACCGAGGGCGTCTATCGCTTCCGAACGATCCGGCCGGGCCGCGTCCCGGGGCCTGGCAACAGTCTGCAGGCGCCGCACATTGCCCTGTCGGTGTTCGCGCGTGGCGTGCTCAAGCGCTTGGTGACGCGCCTCTACTTCGCCGATGGCGAAGGGAACGACGTCGATCCTATCCTTTCTCTTGTCTCAGATGCGCGGCGAGACACGCTAATCGCACGCTTGCGAGACAGAGTCTGGTGGCTCGACATCCGCTTCGGGGGTGAAGGCGAGACCGTCTTCTTCGACCTGTGAGCGACTTGCTGCGCACCCGTCCCGTATCAACCACTGAGATGATCGAGATCTTCTCCGATCGCGCGACGATCCGCCACGCGCTTGCTTTCGAGAGGGCGCTGTCGCGTGCGACCGCGGCCGAGGGATTGATCGCAATGGAAACCGCAGAGGCGATCTCTGCAGCGAGCAGTGCACACGAGATCGACCCCACCGAACTCGCCGAGGAGGCGACATTGGCCGGGACGCTGGCTATTCCCTTGGTCAAGCGGTTGCGCGCTTCCCTGTCCGGCGATGCGGCGGAGGCCCTTCACCGCGGTGCAACGAGCCAAGATATCGCAGACACCGTCCTGATGCGGCAGTGCGTTGCGGGAACCCAGCTTCTTCTCGGCGACGCCAGGCGCGTTTGCACAGCTCTTTATGAGGTCGCGGAGCGCCATGCAGGGACGCCTGCGATTGGGCGCACATTGCTCCAGGACGCGGCGCCAGTCGGCTTCGGATTACGGCTGTCGCAGGCCGCCGCCGGGATCGACAGTGCGGCGCGCCGGCTTCACGCAGAGGTCGCCGCAAATGCGAAGATTCAGCTCGGAGGCGCTGCCGGCACCCGCGCCGGGCTGGATGGCAAAGGCGCGGCGATCGCAGCACGGATGGCTGACGATCTGGGTCTCGCTGCAGGCGCACCCTGGCACGCTCGGCGCGAAGGCGTGGTGGGGATTGCCGCGGCGATCGGTATATTGATCGGAGCCCTGGGCAAGTTCGCTCGCGACGTTTCGCTGCTCGCACAGAATGCCGTCGGCGAGGCCCGCGAGCCTGCAATCGCGGGCCGCGGCGGCTCCTCGGCGATGGCGCACAAGCGCAATCCGGCCGGCTGCCAGGTGGCGCTCTCGGCCGCAACGCGCGCGCCTGGGCTGGTCGCGGCGATGCTTGGCGGACTCCCGCAGGAAGAGGAACGAGGTTTAGGCGGCTGGCAGGCTGAGGCTCCCGCGCTCGCTGACCTGTTTCTCCTTGCCGCCGGTTGTGCGTCCGCGATGGCCACCGTTGCCGAGGGGCTGGAGATCGACAAGGCTGCCGTCGCCCGCAATCTCAAAGCAGCCGGTGTCGGGACCGACATCGGCGAAAGCGTGGCTATCGTCGCTGAAATTCTCACCCACCACAGAGACTGACCATGCCCTTCACGACTCGCGACGGCGTGCGCCTCTATTGGAAAGTCGAAGGTGCTGCGAACCGGCCGCCGCTGGTGCTGCTCAACTCGATCGGCACGGATATGGGCATGTGGGATCGGGCATTGCCTTATCTCCTGCCGGCTTTTCGCCTGCTCCGCATGGACACGCGTGGGTCGGGTGCGTCGGATGCCCCGAGTGGCGACTATTGCCTTGCGATGCTGGCTGCGGACGTCGCAGCGATCATGGATGATGCTGGGATCGACCGCGCCGCTATCGCCGGCGTGTCCCTGGGTGGAATCGTGGCGATGCAATTGGCGCTTGACCATGAATCGCGGGTTTCGGCCCTGGGCCTCATCTGCACTTCCGCCGCAATGGATAAGGCGGCTTGGGCGGCGAGGATCGAAACGGTTCGCAAAGTGGGAACCGCCGCCATCGCGGAGGTGGCGATCGGTCGCTTCCTGTCCGCGCCATTCGTTTCACGCCATCCCGAAATTGTCGATGCTATGAAGGATGCCATCATTGCCCAAGCCGACGCCGGTTACGCCGGCGCGGGAGCAGCGATCCGCGACATGGCCTTGAGCGATCGCCTCGCGTTTATCAATGTGCCAACGTTAGTGCTGACAGGTGCGGTGGACATCTCGACGCCCTACACCGGTCATGGCGACCGCCTGGTCTCGGCCATACCCGGTGCGGTCCATGTAGAGGTCGCGGGAGCGCACTTACCGCCGATCGAGGAGCCCGCCGCTGTTGCTGGCGTCTTGAGGTCCTTCCTGCTTGGCGCGCCGAAAATTTCCGACGCAGCGGACACGCTGTTCGAGGCCGGATTGATCAATCGCCGCCGGGTGCTTGGGGATGCATGGGTTGCCAAGTCGCTCGCCAATCGCACGTCATTCAATGCGGATTTCCAAGCGATGATCACGCGTATCGCGTGGCACGAGATATGGGGGCGGCCCGGGCTCGATGATCGCACGCGCCGCCTTCTAGTGCTCGCCATCACCGCCAGCCTGGGCCGGTGGGAGGAGTTCGCTTTGCACGTTCGCGCAGGCCTTAGCCATGGCGGCTTTAGCCGAGATGACCTCAAGGAGGTGCTGATGCAAACCGCGGTTTACGCAGGTGTTCCGGCGGCCAATACGGGGTTTGCCGAAGCGCAACGCATCATATCCGATCTCGAGGTGGAAGCCTGATTGTCGACGCGTTCGGCTGCGGCCGCTCCCTATCCGATCGCGGCCGCTTGCGAGTGGTGGGGACGAAATTGGCAGTCCGTGGCAACTACCGGTTCGGTCCCGCTGTTTCGCGTCGCCGGACCGGAACTGGGACACTGCAAATGTCGACCATTCCGGGGGGAGTGAGGTAGAAGGGATTGCGATAGGTGGTGCGCGCTGTCGCGTACCGGGCAAAGGTTGGCGATGC
This sequence comes from Sphingopyxis indica, assembly GCF_032879645.1. Classification (NCBI taxonomy): domain Bacteria; kingdom Pseudomonadati; phylum Pseudomonadota; class Alphaproteobacteria; order Sphingomonadales; family Sphingopyxidaceae; genus Sphingopyxis; species Sphingopyxis indica. The sequence continues at coordinate 3,881,299 of NZ_CP076394.1, read as the reverse complement.
GGTGTCGAGAAATTCGAACGACGGCCGTTCGCGGGCGGGCAGGCGATCGGCGCGAACGAGGCTCCTCCAGCGCGCCGGGGCCTGGTCGCTGGCGAGTTCCCCGCCGGCGCCGCGACCGCGCGGCAGACCGGAGAGGAATTCCATGCCTTCGACAACGCGGCCGACGACGGCCATGTTGCGATCGAGCTGGCGCGGAGGCTGGCCGATCACGACATATAGTTCGCTACCCCAACCGGTATCGGGTGGATTCTCGCGTCCCGCGCCAAGGGTGCCATAGCAATGCACTGGGGCCAGCTTGCCCGCATATTCGCTCACGGGCCAGCCATCGACGAAGCCGCTGCTTGCCGATGAGGCATCATGCACTTCGGTGATTTTCGTCATCGGCGCGCCGGATTGGATCTCATATTCGGCGGGAAGCGTCGTCGGCACGCCAGCGGGTGGCGGGAGCTCGATCGTCGCGCCGCCCCATTGGACGACGAAATTGTCCTGCACGCGGTTGATGGCAGTGCCGTCCCACCAACCGGCAAGCGCCAGGCTGCGAACATTTTCGACGTGACGAGGCGCGAACTGCGGCGCGAGCTCGATCACAACATGGTCGCCTGACATCAATGTGCCGACCAGGAGATTCTCGGCCGGTATCGAACGCCAGGCATCGGCTGGCGATTTCTCGATTATCTCTCCCGGGGAGGACGCCTCCTGCGCGGCGAGCGGGTCGGCGAGCGAGAAGAGAATCATTGCGGCGACGATTCGAAGGGCATTCGTCATGGGTTCCGTTCCGCGGGATCTGGAATTTCACGGGGCAATAGGCGGTTCGCAAGCAGGGCAGCGATAACGAGGCATCCCGCGGGGGCGAGGCCGATCGTCGCCAGAAAGAAGGCCGGGGAGGAGGTGCCTTTCTCGGGGAGCAGATGGACCGTGAGTGCGGCGCCGACCGCGGTCGCGACAAGATTGGTCGCCGCCGACAGTCCGTAGGCCGTGCCGAGCAGGCTTCCGGTCCCGCTCTCTTCCGAAGGGCGCACGAAGCGGGCCATCAGCGTAGAGACAGCGATCGTGCTCGGCGTATTGGCAAGGGCGGCAATCCCGAACAGGATCATGACGGCTTCGCGGCCGCCACCGACGAAGGGCAAAAGCCCCATGGCGACGTTCACCGACGCGGCGACCGTGGCGCTGCCGGCGATGATGGCCCGAAAGGAAAAGCGCCGGGCAAGCGCCGGGCATGCCATCGCGGTGAGGATGCTGACCGCGGCGCCTGCCATGAAGATCTGGGGCGCGGCCCAGGCGATGCCGAGCGCGCGATCCATGAAGGCGTAGATCAGGCCCGCGGTCATGCCGCTTGCCAGGCTCTGCGCCCCCGTGACAGCGAGCAGCGACCGCACGCCATGGTTCAACAGGATCTGCCTTGTCCGCGCGAAGCGCCCGCCAACAGGATTGCGAGAGACTGCCGTGACCTTCGTCGAGGAATTGGCGCTCCGAACGGCGAGCAGGCAGAGGGCAGCGGCTGCCGCGGCAAGCAGGACGATCGTCGACCGGGTCAGCCATTGCACCGCCGCTCTGCCGATCCGGTCCGCGCCGCGCTGCCATTCGAGGAGCGCGAAACAGCAGAAATAGCCTGCCACGGATCCGATCGAGCGGGCGCTCAGAAGGAGAAGGCGGCCATCATCCCGAGGTGCCAAATCCGCGGCGAGAGCGGGATGGTTGGTTTCGAAAACCGCATCGGCGGTAACCAGGAGCAGGGACCAGCCGATGAATGCTGCGGCGGCCTCATGGGCGTCGATCGCAAGCCATTGCCACCATGCGACCCCGGCCAGCGCCATGGCGCAGCAAAGCAGAATCACCCGATTATGCGGATTGGCGGAAAAGCGATCCGAGATCATTCCGGCCGCAGGCAGGGCGGCGGCGTGCGCGATGTTGGTGACAAGGAGCCCGGCCGCAAGGGTTTTCGTGCCGATGTCGCTCCACGAAAGATACAGCGCGGGGATGATGGTGAGCGCGGGGGCCGACAGCATGGCGAACGGCACGGCCGGGGCGCAATAGGCTATGACCTGCCACCGCCGGAGGCCATGCGCGTGCGTCATCGGGCCGCTGGTTCGGGAGCGCCGGTTTCGAGGTATCGAACGACCATATCGGCGAAGAGGTCGAAATGCTCGTCGACCGGCTGGGCCGATATCATCTCTTCGATCGCGAGGCCACGGAGCATGGCCACGATCATCGAGACCGTGATCTGCCGCTGGCGTTCGCTGCCCGCCTCGGGGAACATGGCGGTATAGCCGGCAAGAGGCTCTGTTGCAAAAATCGTGAAGCTTGAGCATGCTTGGCGGAGATTGGACGGACGGAACGATGACGGATTTCAAGTGGCGCCATTTCCAGGGTGATGTGATCCTGTGGGCGGTGCGCTGGTATTGTCGCTATCCGATCAGCTATCGCGACCTTGAGGAAATGCTGGCGGAACGCGGCATTTCGGTCGACCATACGACGATCTATCGCTGGGTCCAGTGCTACGCCCCGGAGATGGAGAAGCGGCTGCGCTGGTTCTGGCGGCGTGGCTTTGATCCGAGCTGGCGCCTGGATGAAACCTACGTCAAGGTGCGGGGCAAGTGGACCTACCTGTACCGGGCAGTCGACAAGCGGGGCGACACGATCGATTTCTACCTGTCGCCGACCCGCAGCGCCAAGGCAGCGAAGCGGTTCCTGGGCAAGGCCCTGCGAGGCCTGAAGCACTGGGAAAAGCCTGCCACGCTCAATACCGACAAAGCGCCGAGCTATGGTGCAGCGATCACCGAATTGAAGCGCGAAGGAAAGCTGGACCGGGAGACGGCCCACCGGCAGGTGAAGTATCTCAATAACGTGATCGAGGCCGATCACGGAAAGCTCAAGATACTGATCAAGCCGGTGCGCGGTTTCAAATCGATCCCCACGGCCTATGCCACGATCAAGGGATTCGAAGTCATGCGAGCCCTGCGCAAAGGACAGGCTCGCCCCTGGTGCCTGCAGCCCGGCATCAGGGGCGAGGTGCGCCTTGTGGAGAGAGCTTTTGGCATTGGGCCCTCGGCGCTGACGGAGGCCATGGGCATGCTCAACCACCATTTCGCAGCAGCCGCCTGATCGGCGCAGAGCGACAGCCTACCTCTGACTGCCGCCAATCTTTGCAACAGAGCCGTAGGCGCTTGCAACCGTAGCAGCTTCTGCTCGCAAACAGCGCCTTTTCCTGCCCAGATTACCTGACAACGAGCCGACTATGCTGCTCACGCTATCCGACAATGTGCTCGCCATCATCCGCGTCTGCTCGCAAACGGCAAAGGGCCGCTCATGGTATCTGCCAACTACAAAGTCGAGATTAGCAGTCATTTGCTGATGCGCGATGCTCACGCAGCTTTGTGGAACCCAAGATCAGAAAGTACACGATGGGGCAAACCACCATCAGCATCACTGCTGGATCGGTAGCCCATCTCGTTGGGCCATCGCTGTCCGGCTCACTTGCTACCGCGAGCATGAGCGCGATTGATCCTCGCACAGCGGCGTAGGTGGCAGGAACAAGCAGGATGTGGAGAAGCCACCCGTAGCGGAACCGCATGGCGCCAAACCAGCAGAGTACAGCTATGGCGGGTGGAGCGAGTGTGGCGGCTACGAAGCCGCAGAACCAAATGGCAAACCCTGCCGGAGTCAGCGTATCGCGATAGTAGCTGGCGATCCCATCCGGTCGCAATCCGAGAGCGACGAAAGAGCCTGCGACGACAACGGCACCCAAAGCCGTCAGTCCGACGCCACGCAATGTCCCGTGTCTCGGCATCAATCTATGCAATCCAGTAAGCCATTGATCAGGCTGCTCGCACTTTGGCTCGGAAGAAGGTCGTTTCCGACCCAATCAGATCGGGGTCGATCCCGCTCTCCTCGGCGGCCAGTTGCTGGATGATCCGCCAAATCTCGGGGGCGGTGAGGCGCGCGCCGTCGCGGGCAAGCCTGCCACGGTTCTGCTCCGTGACCAGTCGGGCGAGATCGCCGATAGTGTCGCACCTCCGAGGTAATCGCCGGCGGTCGAGGTGCCGTAACCATAGCCCCGCGTAGGCGCTCGCTCCAGCAGCGAAGATGCGAAGGGGAGGTGCCAGCGTCGTGAAGGCGAGGATCGCGACCGCGACAGCGAAGCAGAGACCACTGACAATCCCAAGCCATCCGGCTCGCGTCGCCGGCATCTTGAGGTCGGTATCGGCTTCCAGGTCGCTGAACGCTTGGCGCAGCTTCCCACCGATCAGCGGCGCCAACGGCGCATCCGGCCCGACGTGCCGGCCAAGCCCGAGCGCGCGTCGAAGCCTGTAGAACGTCATCTGCGTGGCGCATGTCGTGCCGCCCCCGCTGTAGGCTGCGACATGCGCGACGACATGGTCACGCACCTCGCCGAACGTTGTCCAAGGCAGGTTCGAGCGCAGGCGCAGATCGAAGGTGCGCTCGATTGCGAGGAAGAAGTCGGTGTCGTCGCCATCACCGACCCAGCCAACCGTATCGAGCACCTGCATGAACCCGGCTCCTCAGCGGTTCTGCAAAACGACCGTTTCTGACGAGCCGATCGCCTTGCTGGGCCGGCAACGTAAATCTGCGGGCCGCACTTTGTCAAAACTGTTCTGGAAACCCGCGTCGCAAAACGGTATGCCCCGCACGAGTTTGGAGAAGATCAGACGCTCATGCGGGTCGGCTATGCCAGGGTCAGCACCAGCGACCAGAACCCCGAGCTCCAGCTCGATGCGCTGCGGCGGGCCGGCTGCGAGCGGGTGTTCACCGAAAAGGCGTCGGGCGCGCGCGATGACCGGCCCGAACTGGCGCGCATTCTGGAAGACGTGCTGCGCGCAGGCGACACGCTGGTTGTTTGGAAGCTCGACCGCCTCGCCCGCTCGCTCAAGAAGTTGATCGCCACGGCCGAGGATCTGGAGCGCGAGAAGATCGGGCTGGTGTCGCTGACCGAGAGCATCGACACGACAACGCCGGGTGGCATGCTCACCTTTCACGTGTTCGGCGCCATCGCGCAGTTCGAGCGTGCCCTGATCCGCGAGCGAACTACCGCGGGGCTAGTGGAGGCGCGCCGGCAGGGTCGCAAGGGTGGCCGCCCATCGGCAATGCGCCCGAGCGACGTCGCCGCGGCACGGGCGATGATGAAGGAGGGCACGTTGCCGGTGCGCGACATCGCCAAGCGCATGGGCGTGTCGGTCGCGACCCTCTATCGCTATGCAGGCAAGCGCGGCAGCGGTGCATCGATCAAGGAGGCTGCAACAGCCCATGGCTGACCGGGCGAAGCGACCGCCTGGAGAGGCGCTGATCGATCTTCGCCGACGGTTGTCGCTGTTGCCCCCACGCGACCCCGGTCGCACCGAGATCATCGCCCGTGCGGCCGAGGCCTATGGCATCTCCATCTGGACCCTTTACCGGGCGTTGCGCGAGCTGAACCGCCCCAAGTCGGTGCGCCGGTCCGACCATGGTGCGACGCGGGTTGCCCCGCAGGCCGAGATGGAGCGCTACGCCGAGATCGTCGCCGCACTGAAGATCAGGACCACCAACAAGAAGGGCCGGCACGTTTCGACCGCCCGCGCCATCGAGTTCCTGGAAACCGATGGCGTCGAGACGCCGGAGGGCCTGGTCAAGGTAGCACCCGGCCTGCTGAAGCGGGCGACCATCGACCGGCTGCTCCGCTCATCAGGGCTGGACTATGCCCGCGTGACCCGCCCCCACGCAGCCGTTCGTTTTCAGGCGCGGCGATCCAACGAGCTGTGGCACTTCGACATGAGCCCGTCCGACCTCAAGCAGGTCGAGGCGCCGCTCTGGATCGAGCAGGGTCGCGGCAAACCCACGCTGATGCTGTTCTCGGCCGTCGATGACTGCTCGGGCGTGGTCTACCAGGAATATCGCAGCGTCTATGGCGAGGATGCCGAGTCCGCGCTGCGCTTTCTATTCAACGCCTTCGCCGCCAAGCCTGAGCCCGAACTGCCGTTCCAGGGCCTGCCGGTCACGATCTACATGGACAACGGCCCGGTCAGCCGGTCGCGCGTGTTCCAGTCGGTGATGGGCAGCCTCGGCGTGCGCGTCCTCACCCATCTGCCGCCGAAGGCCGACGACCGGCACACCGCGGCCCGCGCCAAGGGCAAGGTCGAGCGGCCGTTCCGCACGGTGAAGGAGGTGCACGAGACGTTGTACCACTTCCACAAACCCAAGGACGAGGCGGAAGCCAATCTGTGGATGCGGCGTGCGCTGGTCACCTACAACAACGGCGACCATCGTTCCGAGCCACACGCGCGGATCGAGCACTGGCTGCGGCACCTGCCCGGCGATGGCGTGCGGGCCATGTGTTCATGGGAGCGGTTCTGCGCCTTCGCTCGTGAGCCCGAGCGGCGCACCGTTGCGGGCGACGCGACCGTCTCGGTTGAGGGCGCTTCCTACGAGGTCGAGCCCGAGCTCGCCGGCGAGACGGTGACGCTGCTCTGGGGGCTGTTCGACCAGCAGCTCTTCGTGGAGCATGACGGCAAGCGGCATGGCCCTTACGAGCCGTCGCGCGGCGCCGTGCCGCTCTACCGCTATCGCAAGTATCAGAAGAGCCGCGCCGAGGAGCGGCTCGACAAGGTGGTCCGGCTCGCTGACCAGCTGGGGCTGCCCCGCGCGACCGTGACGGGCGGCGACCGGCCGCTGCCGTCGCTGCCGCCCTCCACCGCAGGGCTCGCGGTGCGGCAAACACCTTTTCCGGAGCCGGCGGTCGAGACGGCATACCCGACCGGGCTCGCGGCGCGCCACGCCATCGTCGACCAGCTCCGGCGACCGCTCGGCTCGCTGCCTGAGGCAGACCGCGCCTTCATCGACGCGCTGCTGGGCGAAACGCTCGACAAGACCATCATCGCTGACCGCATCCGAGAGCGGTTCCAGTCAAGACGGGGGACAAGCTGATGCTCGCCGACGTTCAATCCAGCTACGGGCTCGCCCGCCCGTTCCAAGGCGTCGGCAACTTCGAGACAGAGCATCAGCGCAACCTCGTGCGCGAGGTCTGTGCGGCCGTGCAGACCGGCAGGTTGATCGTCGTCTCCGGCCTGGTCGGATCGGGCAAGACGCACCTGCTGCGCCGCATCGAGGACGAGCTGGCCCGGGCGGGCAAGGTCGCCGTCGCCAAGTCGCTTGCGGTCGACAAGCGCCGCACCTCGTTGCCCTCGCTGATCGAGGCGCTGTTCTACGATCTCTCGCCCGGTGACCGTGCCCAGGTGAAGATTCCCAAGCAGGCCGAGCGCCGCGAGCGCGACCTGCGCGACATCATGCGCAAGGGCAAGCGCCCGGTCGTACTGGTGGTCGACGAGGCGCATGACCTGCACCACAAGACGCTGACCGGCCTCAAGCGGTTGATGGAGGTGGTGGCTGATGCCGGCGTGCTGCTGTCGGTCCTTCTGGTCGGCCATCCTCGGCTACGCAACGACCTGCGCCGCCCGCAAATGGAAGAGATCGGCTACCGCACGACCACCTTCGACTATGAGGGCATCGGCGCCGAACGCCGCGACTATGTTGCCTGGCTGCTCGGCGCCTGTGCGGCCGAGGGGGTCAAGGTTGCCGACTTGATGAACGAGGACGCGATCGACCTCATCGCCGAGCGCCTGCGCACCCCGCTCCAGATCGAGATGCACCTGACACTCGCCTTCGAGCAGGGCTTCCGCTTCGCTGCCAAGCCCGTCACGGCCGAGATCGTCGAGCAGGTGCTGTCGCGGGCGATTGACGACCTCGAACCCACGCTGACGCGCAACGGTTACGATGCGGGCGCGCTCGCCAGCCAGCTCAACACCCGGCCGTCCGACATACGCGCGTTCCTCGCCGGAACGCTGGACGCCGAACACACCCGCGACCTGACCGAGCGGCTCCGCGAAGCCGGTGTGCCGATATGATACTGGCTGTCCTCGCCTTGGTATCTCCCGCACGCGGACGCAACGCATGTCGTCTGTGCCACCGATTGTGGACGTTGCGCTTCTCTCATAGCCTGCCGGCATGAACAGGCATCTTACCGCAGCTTCTTTATCGATCGTCAGCTTGCTCAGCGCGTGCTCGGCCTCGGCCGAGAGGAGGTTGGAGGGACGAGTCTTCGACATCCCGAGAGCCAACGACATATCCGACAATGATAAGCCGTTCTTTCTACCAGCGCTCGATCCCAGCGACGGGTTCTCGTTCTACCTAAATCCGAGCGCAAGCTTGCCGGAGCGAAACTTGGTGGGCGTGGCAAGCAAGAAGCGGATGTGTGCCCGCGCAGCGGGAACAGAGGCGCTTGTCAACTCGACTGTCTGCGCAAGTCGCCCGCTTTCATGGCGCGGCCGAACACTGCGCAAGGTAAGTGATGGTGTTTTCTGGACATACCAGTTGCCAGCCGAAGCAGGTCAGAAGCGTCCTCCATCGCTGGCGAGTTGCTCCGCCATGGGCGGAGGCTCGCGGCCGGGGCTCTGCACGGCCAATCTGCCGTATGACAATCTCGTGCTGACGATTCACTTCCGAGACAATCAGGTCGGCTCGCTCCAGGCATTATACGATCAATCCGTTGCTAGCCTGAGGAAGTGGGAGCGCTGATGCTTACGGCAAACCCGGCGGGAACGATCGCTGCCAGACCGCTCACCGGCACTCCTCGCTATTGGCAGAAAGCGAGAACAGGCCTTCTCCGTTTGCGAGCAGGCGCGGATGATGGCGAGCACATTGTCGCATAGCGTGAGCAGCATGGCCCACCTGCTGTCAGCAAATCTGAGCAGAAATCCGCGCTGTTTGCGAGCAGAGGCCAGTATCTTTGCAATCGCCTACACCTATCGCGCATCCGGCCTCAACCTGCTCGTCGCCGCCATCATCCTGTGGAACACCCGCTATCTCGAAATGGCGTTGGCTGACATCGCAACGCCCGACGAGATTGCACGCCACATCGCGCCATTGGGCTGGGAGCATATCTCGCTGACCGGCGACTATAGCTGGAATGTCGAAGATCGGCCTGATCCGGATGCCCTGCGCCCCCTGCGCGCCGTCAGTTCCCTGCTCGCCGCGTGATGTTCGCCCTCCGTTCTCCCTTAGCGTGCAGATACGTCACTTTCGTGTAGTGACCCCAGATAAGGCTTTACGCGAGCGGCGCGGGCAGCGTTGATCTGCTGCGCCGCCAGTTCCGGCTTCCAAACGGTCTTATTGCCAACGGAGTGGCCGAAATACGTCCCCTTGCCATCAAGGAGGTTTTCATAGCTCTGCGCGTGGCGAAGCTGTCTGACGTCGCGCGCCTCAAGCCTTGCGGTAACTTCCTCAGCGGTGAAGCGTCCATTTGATGCCTTGACCGATAATTCAATCTGGGCGGCGCGATTTTATATAGGGCATCGCGCTGGTAGCTGCACCGATCGTCGTCACTTCAAGGCCCCCGGCGAAAATAGTCTACCCGTGAACAATGCGACCGCGCGGGGCGATACTTAAGGTCCGGTCTCTCGCCGGCTCAAATCCCACGCCGTTTCACCTGAAATTAACCATGTCCTGCAATCGTCCGCGATTGGCTTGGCGGAAAGGGCGTTCTCGTGCGAATTGAAACAGCGAACAACTATCTGGCCGCGAGTCAGCGTCCATCATCGGCCGATCGCACCAGCTCGTCCTCATTCTCGGCGGCTCTCTCCACCGCGCCGGCAAGCACCGCTCAAACCGGGCCAGGCAGCGCCGCGCCGCCTGATTTCACCAGCATGACGCGCCAGGAGCTGTTCGACTGGATGAACGGCAAGATCAAAAGAGGCGAAATGTCGCTGGATGACAGCTCGGCGTTTCTCGGAATGACGGTGAAGATACCCGTTGGGACAGGGCAGGGCGCACCGATCGCGCTCGATGATTGGGAACGGGTCAACTTCGTGCAGCTCGCGCGGGACGGCATTGCAGGCGCCCAATCCCGAAACGACGCCATGACCCTGGCGATGCTACAGAGCGCCATGCAGATGATGCAAGGCGACCACGGCGCGAATATCAGCCGCCACGCCTGATCCTGCCGGCTCAAATCAACACCCGCTCCACTTCGTCCAGCGTCACGTCATCGGATCGCCGGTGGTAGAGCTGCGTCGTGCGGGTGGAGCTGTGGTTCGCCATAGTCGCGGCCGTCTCCAAGGTGCCGCCGTTCTTCAAATAGGTCGTGATGCCGGTCGCGCGGAACGAGTGGTTGCCGATCGCGGTGCCGATGCCCGCCGCGGTCGCGCGGCGGCGCACCATCAAGAAAGCATTGGCTTGGGCGAGGGGGGCATCGCTTAGGCGCTTAGTGCCGCGCGCGATCGTGCGGAACAGCGGCCCCCTGGCGCGCTCGCGCAAGCCGCAGCCGTCGATATAGGCGAGCAGATATTCCTCAAGGTTGTGGTGGCACGGCATTTCGTGCCGCTTGCCGCCCTTTTCGTGCAGGCGGACCCATAGGCGGCGGTTCTGGACGAAAGCATCGTCAACGGTCATGGCGACGGCCGCGCCGATCCGCGCGAAGCTATAGACCATGAGGCCGATAAGCGCGCGGTCGCGCAAGCCGGCATGGGTGGCAACGTCTATGGTGTCGAGTATCTGGCGCGCCTCGTCGGGGGCGAGAACGGGCGTCTTGCCGCGCCGCGCGCTGTGCGCCGGCCCGCGCACCGACGCGGCGGGGTTCACCGGCACGGCCTGGCCTGTCACCAGCCAGTCGAACAGGCGGCGCACGCCGGCGAGCTGCTGCTTGACGCTGGGCGGGGCCAGCTCGCCGCCTAGCGCCTCGATCCAGTCCGCGAAGTGGAGCGGCTGCACCTGGGCGAGCGAGGCGACACCGCGCGCCTCACACCAGGCCAGGAACTCGCCCGCCGCGCGCATATAGGCGCGGCGCGTGTGGGGATTGCGGATCGCAACGGCGAAGAACTCAAGGAATCGAAGCTGCGCGCGCTCGTCGGCCGCCGCGATCAACGCCGGCAGCGCCAGCGCAGCGACGATGCAGGCGAGGCCAGGGGGGCGAGCTGATTCATCGCGCGCGCTCCTGGCGGGCCGCGTCGATCGCCCGCTCGATCGCGCCGCGCGCCATCGGACTGTTCGACCAGCAGCTTGCGCCCAGCATCGCCGCGATGCGCCGGCACACCTCGTCCGCGCCCTGGCACGCCAGGGCTTCCATGCTGGCGATGCCAAGCGTTTCCAGGCGCTCAAGAACCGTGGGGCCGACGCCTTTCACGGCCAGCAGCACGGCGCGGTCCTCGGCGCTGAACCGGGCAGGGGAGGGCGCGGTCATTGCGCCGCCCTCTGCCACCGCGCCGGTTCGGGACGCGGCTTGGCGATCCATTGCTCTATTTTGGCGCAGACTTCTTCGTGCGGAATCCCCGGCCGCGGATCATCTATCGCGGCCTGAATACGACGCCGCAGCAACTCGTCGCGTAGATCGCCGTGCGGCTCCATTTCGATGAAGTTCTGGACGGTCAGGAACACCGCCTCGGAAGGATCGGCAAACCTGCCCCGTTCGATCTGCTCCAACAGCCAGTCGGCCTGATCTTTGGTAAGATACGCCTCGAAGCGCAAGCCCCCGGCGCGGGCCTGGTCGCGCAGCGCCGCCGCTTGGGCGCGCTCGGCCGCGTTGTCGTCCAGAAGCTCGTCGTCGGTCATATCGCCTCCCATTGATGGCGGTGGATCTCCGGCACGTTTAAACGGCCTCGGCCGGGTCGCCACGATAGCGCACCCAAAGGTCGCCCATCGCGTCGCGGTAGCCCCAGGCATCGGCGTAGGTCGTCGACTCCTGCGCCAGATAGGCCATGATCGTAAGCATATCCTCGGCAATAACGGCATCGACGTTGCACAAGTGGATGATCGGGAAATGCCCGCACTCGTCGCCGTTCCACCAGGCCAGGAGAAAATCCGCGACCTTCCATGATGCGCCGGTCTCGGCCGCGCGCGTCGGCGGCATGGCGATGGCGAGCAAGCGGCCGATCGCCGCGCCGGCCTCATCGAAGCTGACGTGCAGAATGACTGGGCGGCGCTGCGGGGGTGTCGTGGCCGAAGTGCCGGGGATCATTTCGGTAACCCGTTTTCGTCGTAGAGCAATTCGGCATGGTCAACATAGGGACGCTTCACATGCGCCGCGGCGCGGTCGGCGATAGTCAGCAGCTCGGCGCTGCGCCCACGCCGGGATGGCCTCATGCCAGCCATGAACGCTTCGTCCATCGGCGGATTGTCGGGTAGTTCATCGGTCATAGGGCCTCCATATCGGCGGCAAGCCATCTGCCTACAGATCGAGCTGCGAATGGGAGCCGAGACGGGCGAGGATCAGCCGGTCATCGTCAATGAGCCGGTAGATCAACACCAGGTCGGGCTTTACATGGCAGTCCCGATAGTCCTTCCAGTTGCCGGTCAAGGCATGATCCCGGTGCCGCGCTTCCAGCGGCGCATCCGTAGCCAGCGCCTCGATAATCCGCCGCAAATCGGTATCCAGCACATTGCGGCGCGGCCCTTTCGCCTCGCGCTTGAAGTCCCGGCGAAACGCCGTGGTGCGCTCAATCGTCCGCATGAAGATCGGCGAACAGCGCATCCACGGACGCAAACCGCTCGAGGCCGCCGCGCTCGACCTCGGCGAAGGCGGCCAGCGTTTCCGCGTTGGGCTGGAACAGCGCCGCCGGAATCTCCTTGTCCTGCGCGATCCGGGTCATCAACACGCGCACCACGTCGCTGACCGTCAGGCCCGAAGCCCGAATAACCTGACTGGCCGCATCCTGAATGTCGCCAGGAACGCGAGCCTGCACCATACGGCTTGCCGCCATGATAAACTCCTGCATCTGAAATCTGTATTTCAGTGTAATACACTTTGGGTGAAATTGCTAGAGGTGAATCCGGTTGCTGCATCGCACCCTGACATTGAGAGGCGTCCTCGCCGGCTTCGAGCTTCGCCAACCAGGCATCGGCTTCCTCAAGCGTCAGATGCAGGCCCGTCTGCTGATATTCGTCCCACACCCGTATGGCGTCCTGGCGGAATGCCTCGCGCTTTTCCTCACGTTCGACATACTGTGCGATGGCTTCGCGCATGATCCAATGCGAGCTGCGTCGACGCACTTCGGCCAGGTGCTGGACGCGCCCCTTAAGGGCGTCATCGAGTATGATTGATGTTGGCGCCACCATAGCGCGACCTCCGTAGCACCAGGCATACCTTGCGCTAAGCTACCTTATCTGGGCTGCGCCGACCAATTCTAGCGTCGACCGCGACGGCGAGTTCGATGTGTCCGCGTCAGTCTGGCTATGTCCGCTGTCAGGCTTCGTCAGGATGTTAGGGCCGGGGATTTCGGATGCTTTTCGGACCACATTCCCAGAAGGCGAGCACGTTTGCGGAATTCGTGCCCACCGAGGGTGATAGCTTTGCGCCACTCTCCGCGCCCCTTCCCTAAGCTGCCGACGCCCGCCAACCCTCAAGGTGCAGCTCGCAAGGGCAGAGGCGTTCTGCGCCAGATCACATAGCCGAATATTTCGCGCCGGTGGGCGCGCAGCTTGGGCCAAGGCCATCTCGTCTCGTGCCACCAGGCAATTCCGTGGCGATGGTCGTGCGCCTCGAGCCAGTCGCGGATCGCGGCGGGCGGCTCCGGCAGCTCCTGACCAGATTTCTCTTCGATGCGGTAGGACAGGAAAAAGGCGAGCCAGATGGCTATGGCCGCAACAGGAGCCGCGGTCCAAAGCGGAACCTCTAGGATGAAGCCCAAATAGGGCGCGAGCGCGGTCGGCTCGAGCCATAGCATCCCATGAAACACGGCGATCGTTTCAGCGATCAGCATGAGCAGCATGCCGAGGTGCCGCACGAGCTGTCCGTGGTTGCCGGGCCGGCATCGGGCACGCTGATAGGCGATGATGGTGGCATCGATCTGGCGGGCGCCGTCGCCAGGATCGTCGGGATTGAGGTGAGCGGCGAGCGCCGCATAATCGGCGGACCGGTCCTGCACAGCGTTATCCTCCAGACAGAATGCCATGAACGGGCGATGAGAAAGCGGCAGGCGCCATCGGTCCGAGGCCGCTCTCTCGAAACGGAACGAGAGGGGCCGGTCACAAGCCGAACGCCTTCCGCACGAGCGGCGCGATCCGCGCCTCTTCCACGTCGTCCGGAGAGACGCACAGAACCGGGGCGATCTGCTGCATGCGGGGGTGGGTCACGGCTTTCGCGGCGAGATAGGTTTCATCGGTGGATCCCATTGCCTCGACGATGATCTCCCGCGTTTCGCCGGTGCTGCGCGAGCGCGCTTCCAACAGAAAATCCGGGCGGCATGATCCGATTGGCGTGAGCGTGTCGAACACGGGCTTTTCGAGGAGAAGGTCGAGCCCTGCGCGATCGAAGGACCAGCGCAGCCGCAGCAGGTCACGCAGCACCGCGCGCTCGAACTCGGAATCGACAGGGATGAAGCGCTTTCCCGAGTAGATCGGCTGGGCATAGCCGCGAAGCGGCGCATAGCCATGCGCTTCGGGATATTGGCCCGCCACGACGATCGTCAGATAGGGGCCCTTGATCGTGTTCCCGCGGATCGAGGGGGACTGGACGCGGTTCGCCAGCACGACAGGATCGCTCCCGGCGACATGGATCGTCGAACCTTCGAACTTCTGCGTGAAGAGCGCGAGGAAGCCCTGGGGCGCATGCCCGGGCGGCCAGACTCGGGAGAGCTCGCGCAAGCGGGCATAGATGCGCTTGCTGTGGAGCGCCTGTGCATGCGTCCAGAGGGCACGGCCGAGCTCGATGCCCGGTGCGATTTCGACGCGCTGCGCCGCGATGGCCAGCGTCTTGAACTCGTCGCTGATCGAATGTTCCGGGTTCTCGTCGGAGAGGCAGAGCGTACGATTGAGACCGGAGAGGTTGATAAGACGCCAGAGCAATCGGGCGAGCCTTGGCACCGAGGCCTGGCGCGTTCTGTCGTCGCTGCTTTCCTCTTCGGGACGCTGCGCCAGCTTCTCGGGCGCCGGGCGCAGCACCTCGAAATAGCCGGTCGGCGGATCGGCCGGGCTCTCCTGCGTTCGCACTTCGCTCAGCCGGTTGGTGGCCTGATCGCGGAAGAACGGGCAGTCCGCCCTGTGTTCGGGACGGTTAACGCTGGTGAGACGGCGCAGATAGTAGGTTTCTGCTTCCGACAGGAACGCCGGCGTCAGGATCGGGGGCGGAGCGTCGGCCGACAAACAGTCGCAGGCGATCCACCTCTCGCCGATGCGCGCCTGCTGGACAAGCATGATCCCCGCTTCCTCGTCGGCGCGCGAACCCTGTCCGACATACCAGCGGACGAGAGCCTCTCGGACGGGCGCGGGAAGCGCAATTCTCCCTGCGCGGGTCCCGTCCGTATTGCGCGGGATCAGCCACATCGGCGCCTCCTGATCTTGATTTTTGAGGCTGACACTGCTCGGGCACGCGGATTGACAACCCGGCGGCCGCTGATCTTCCCTTGGCCTGTTTCGGTAGCAGGGAGGGTGCAATGAGGGCGTTGGGGATCGGTTTCGGCATTGTGGCGCTGGTCGTGTCGGGGGGCGCGGCAGCCCAGGGGAAAGAGGCCAAGCCCGCGCGCAGAGTGCAGCTCATCACGATGACCGCGCCCGGGCCGGAGAGCCGGCCGGATGCAGCCGCCGAACCCCCGAGCGTGCCCAACCCGGTGTCGACCGGTGCCCGTCCGCCGGACTTTCGGGTGCATGACCTCAGCCGCCGGTGGGTGGAATTCCAGATGGCGAACAGCTTCACGAACAGCGGCGTTGCGCTCGAGCAGGCAGCAAGCGGAAGCGCCGGGAGTGAAGGCTCGGCCGCCTCCGCCGAATGGTTGCCGCCGGCGCCTGCCATCCCCGTTCCTGCGTGGATGCGCGGCGGCGCGAGCTTCGATTTCGCGGCCAATCGCTTCGAGCCAGGCTGCGGCGTCCTTCCCTATCGGCCGACAGGATTCTTGAGGGCGGACGCTGAGAGCAGGCGCGCCAGCTATTATCAGCTGATGAGCGGGATCGCGTGCGAATACGGCATTCCGGTCGGGTTGTTCGATGCGATGATCATTCGCGAAAGCCGCTATCGCACCGATGCGCTGTCGCCCAAGAACGCCTTCGGCCTGACCCAGCTGATGCCCGGGACGGCTGCCTCGCTGGGAGTGAACCGCTATAGCGTCGAGGATAATCTGCGCGGCGGAGCGAGATATCTTCGCCAGCAACTCGACAGGTTCGGCCATTATCATCTGGCGCTTGCCGCATACAATGCCGGGCCTGGCCGCGTCCGTGGCGGGCTCGTGCCGCGCATCGCCGAGACGCAGGCCTATGTCGACAATGTCCTCATGAACTGGGCGCGCTTGAGCGGCGTCTACCGGCAAGCAACCGTGCTGCCGCGCCAGACCGCAAGCGTCTTCCCGCCTCGGTCGGTGCCGCCCGCGCGCGTCGCGAGCGTCTCGCTCTTCTAGGAGCGCGGCGGGGAAGGGCCCGGCGCCGAATCCGGTCGGGCTAGATCCGGAAGTCATCGCTCTCGGCCAGGCGTGCACGGCGGGCCAGCTTGGCGCTCACCTCGTCCAGCAGTTTCCGGACGACGGCTCGCCTGACCGGCACCGCCCATTCCGGGCGGACTTCCGAGCCATCGATGCCTTCGAGTTCTTCGAGCAGAACGATCAGGCCTTCCGGCATGTCGACGAATGCGTCGCAGATCATTGTGAAGAGCACGTCATGGCGCTCGATCAGGGGCTGCGGGATCGTCCCGCTTGCCTTGATGCGCACATAGGCCGCGACGATGTCGGTTCCGAGCGCGTGCAGGATGATCTGAAGCTCGTCCACAGTCATGGGCGACCGCTTCGTGGGGTCGCTGTGCAGCAGCAGTCCCAGGCGCGTCTTGCTGATGCCGGTGAGGGCGGCGAGCTTGCGTTGCGGGATGTCCTTTCGGTCCATCATGCACCGAATGAGCGGTACGAAATCGCGCAGGATCGTTTCGTCATCCGGCTCGAGCACGAACTATGATCCAGCTGTGGCGCGAGACGACATTAGCCCCCGAACCTCCCCGTTAGGGGACAAGGCAAACACGGTGAATCCCGCTTTGCAAGCGTCGTTGGAGCCAGAGTGAGCGCAATATTCCAGCGCAGATACCGCGATATAGCTCGCGAAGATCGGGCGATTTCCTAGTTTAGCCGCGTGCTCGTGCGCCCCGGTTCGCCCCCGTCAAGGCGCTGCTCAAGCGACAACCGGTCCAGTATCTGCGAGGTCTTGAGCTCGACGACATAGTCGAACAGCAGCGCCGAAAGCGCGTCGCCGATCGTCAGTGTGGTGTCGAGGCGGCGGCCGAGAGCCTGCCGCATTTCCTCAAGCGCCTGGGCATTCGCATCAGAGAGCGGAAGCCGGATTTTCACGTCGCCATGGGTCGGAATCGCCGCGAAATGCTCGCGCATCGTGCGCACTTCATGCCTGCCCGCGGCACCCGGTTCGGCGAGCCGCGCCGCGACCAGCGATACGAGCGTCTGATGCTCGTTCGTCTCATTGGAGAATAGGCGCAGGCACTCGGTGGTCAGCCGAAAGAGATATCCGGAGACATCGAGCACAAAGCCTTCGTGTTCGGCGGCCGTCGTCCCCACGTCGAGATGAATCCTTCTTCCTGAAAGGCAGCATGGCGCTGACTACTGCGACGGAGCCTGGAGTCTCGATGGTTAATATCTGCTGAGTCGTAGCCCCGAGTCTACCGGGACGCCACCAGCGCCGCAATTTCCGGGGCAAGTTGTCCCGCATTCCGGGCCAGTCTGCCCCGTAATCCGGGGCGCCATGCCCCGAATGAGCGGGCAGGCCGCCCGGCGTTCGGGGGCAGGGCCTCGATCGGCGAAAGATTCTTCCCCCGTCACCCCGGCTGCCCGTGACGACCCGGCCGCGGGTTGGTCAGCTTTCCCTGGGCGCGGTTCTCGTCGCGTCTCCAATTGAAGGGAACCCAACATGCAGTCAGTCCTGAAAGAGACCGGGCGCGCAGAGTTGGCGATCGTCGTGATCGCCGCCCTCCTGTTCGCCTCCTTCTGGTTCGCCGGTCCGGCATTCGCCGGCGCCGACACGACCTTCGACACGGCGCTCAACAAGTTCACCGATTTCCTCGAGGGCTCGGGCGGCAAGATCATCACGGTGCTTTCGCTCGCGGGCGGCATCGTCGCGCTCGCCTCCGGTCGCTTCTCCATGGGCCAGATCGCCATCCCGGTCGGTGTCGGCGTCGGCGCCGGCACGGGCATTCCCATCGTCACGTCGACGGTCACCGCGACGATCTGATCATTCCTGCGGTCGGGCGAAGTAGCAGCTTTGACCGACCCAAGGAGAGGGTGGTGCAATGGCGGCGGATAAGTACGTCATCCCGACTCATCTGGATGATCCCGAGCTGATCGGGCTGTGGACCCTGGATGAGTTCCTGGCGATGGTCATCCCCTTCGTCTGGGGGATTCTGTCTCAGCACATCCTCATCGGCATGTTGCTTTCGGGTGCGGGCTGGTGGGGTCTCAGAAAAGCGAAGGCAGGCCGGGCGACGTCATGGCTTCTCCATCTGGCCTACTGGTTTCTTCCGGCCGGCTTCACCGGTCTGAGAGCCACGCCACCCTCGTACCTTCGATTGATGGCGGGGTGATATGGAACTTTCCTACAGCCATTCGCACAGCCAGCGGGTCTTGCGGCAGCGGAATCTGCTCGCGATCGTCGCCGTCGGCCTCTGCGCACTGACGATCCTGCTGCTTATCTTCACGGTGTCGCGGGACCGCGAAATCGTGCTGCAGCCGATCCTGCGATCGCCGGTCACGGTAAGCTCCGCCGGGGTCAGCCGCGAATATCTCGAGATGATCACGCGCGACACGGTGGTGCTCACCCTCAATCGCAGCCCGCAGAACCTCGAATACTGGATGAACGCGGTGCTCGATATCACGGCGCCGGCCTCCCAGGGCAAGGTCAAGGCGGACCTGCTCAAGATCGTGAACGAACAGCGTGGATCTTCGATTTCGCAGTTCTTCACGATCGAAAAGATGGAGCTCGACACGAAGGGGCTGCGCTCGGAGGTGACGGGCAGTCTGCATACGATCGTCGGCAATCGGGTCATCTCGAACGAGCGGCGGACCTTTCGGTACGACTGGGAATATTCCGGCCTGTCCCTGAAGCTGATCGGCTTCGGCATGGTGACGGCCGAGCAGGGGAAGGATCAATGATGTCCGTCTATGTCGTCGGCAGTGCCGCTGCGGGCACCGCCTTCCTCTCGCGCGTCAACTGTCATCTGAGCCGTTGCACGGGCGCTGCGCTGATAGGCATTGCCGTTCTGCTGAGCGCGCAGCCCGCCTGGGCCGATCAGACCATCATGGCGGCGGACAGCAGCCAGGTCGACTGCCAGGCGTCCGCCAAGGACCTGACGCGTATCAGCCTGGTCGAAGACGAGTTCGCGTCGGTCTCCAAGATCTCCACCGGCAATCCGACCGATGACTTCTCGGTCGTCAACGAGCCGGTCCGCGGCGACATCTACCTGTCCGTTCCCGACGGATTTGCCCGCCCGGCGCTCTCCTTCTTCGCCACGAGCAAGCGCGGCTATGTCTACAAGTTCGTCTGCCGGATCGGCGGCGACCAGGCCGCCCAGGTCTTCGTCTCCAATCCGGCGATCGCAAACGAACGCGCAGCGGAGAACGGTCCGGCCGAGAGGCTCGGGACCCACGATGCCGCGGTCGAGCTGGTGCAGGCGATGTATTCGAATGCGGTCGCCGACGGCTACGAGATGCGCCAGCGCGCCTTGCGGCCGGTCTATGTTGGCACCCTCAAGGTGCAGATGATCGCGGAATATCGCGGTTCGGAGCTCAGCGGCAAGGTCCTGCGCATCGAGAACAAGGGTCCGTCAGAGGTCGAGCTGACCGAAGCGATGGTCGCTCCAGCGAGCGCCCTGGCCGTGTCGATCGCCGAGAGCAAGCTCGCTCCGGGCAAGGTCACCACCGCCTACCTCGTGTCCCAGAACGGAAGGTGAGGACATGGCATTATTCGATTTCCTGAATCGCAAGCGTCCCGCTCTTGATGGGGCTTCGGACGAGGGCGTATCTCCTGTCGCCAGCGATCTCACCGCGAACGAAGCCGTTCGCCGCAAGCAGCGCCTGCTGCTGGCCGGGGTGGCGGGCGCCGGCCTGATCCTCTCCTCGTTCTGGATCTTCAGCGGCGATGAGAAGGGCGACAAGCTCGCCGACGACGGCACGAGCGAGGTCACCGTTTCGACCAAGGACCTGGTGAACCGCAATCTCTCGCAGCAGGAGTGGATGGCGCTCTCGGAGAACCGCTTCCAGTCCACCGAAAATCAGTTGAAGTCGATCGACGGCCAGAACCGCCGGCTGGAGATGCTGACCGCCCAGGTGGAGGCGCTCAAGGGCCAGAACCAGGCAATGCAGGCCGACGGCCAGCGCGTGCTGTCGGCCTATCAAGCCGAGAACGAGCAGCTGCGGCGGCAGATCAATGCGCGCCCGGCCGCCACGCCGCCCGCGCCCGGCCCGGCGGCGCTCTACGGCCCGAACGGACCGCAGGCTTACCAGCGTCCCGACGGTGCCCCAGGCGCCGCGGCGCGCGGACCGGTGGGCACCGCAAGCGAGGTGAAGCTTGTCAGCTTCAACACGGCGGAGACGGGGAACGCCACGCGGGTCGCCAAAGGCAACACCACCTACACGGACAGCGTCAATTATTTGCCGCCGAACAGCTTCGCGAGGGCGAAGGTGATCGTCGGCGTCGACGCGAGCGCCGGCGTGAACAGCCAGACCGACCCGCTTCCGGTGGTGCTCCGCGTTACGGGGCCCGCGCGTTCGGTCTATCAGAACGGCCGGCTGCTTACGACCAAGATCGAAGGCTGTCTCATCAACGGCGCGGCGCGCGGCGATCTTTCGAGCGAGAAAGTCTACGTCAAGCTGCAAAAGATGACCTGCCCGCAGCCGGGCGGCCGCTACGCCGTGTCGGAGGTGAAGGGATTCATTGCCTTCGGCGGCAAGACCGGCGTGCGGGGAAGGGTGGTGTCCCGCGAGGGCTCGCTCGTCACCCAGGCGTTCCTGGCCGGGCTCGCCGGCGGCTTCGGCCGCGGCTTCTCCGCGAATGCCAACAGCGTGTTCCAGGGAACGAACATCACCACGAACGGGCAGCGCGACAAGCTTTCGACGGGCGAAATCCTCGAAGGCGGCTTTGGCGAAGGCGTCGCGCAGTCGGGCGACATGGTGTCGAAATATCTGATCGAGCGCGCCGAGCAATATCAGCCGGTGATCGAAATGCCGACCGGGATCGATGTCGAAATTGTTTTCTTGGAGGGTGTCTATGTCCGCAATTGATCGTGTCCGCTCGCTCACTCGGCGATCGCGCCTTCTGGTTGCGACCGGCGCGGCCCTGAGCGTCGCGGGCATCGCGCTGGCCGCAGATGTGGGCAGCGCCGAAAGCCAGGTGCAGGCGCTCCTGAAGGCGCGGTTACCCAAGACTGCCGTGAGTGCGATCGACTGCGGCAAAATTGCGGGCCTGTGCGAGATCACCGCGGGCGAGAACCTATTCTATGTCGACACCAGCGCCCGCTATCTGGTGATCGGGCGCGTCTATGACATGCAGACCCGTCAGGACATAACGGCGGCGCGCCTGCTCGAGATGAACCCCGACATGCTGGTCGGCTCCTCCGCGCGGGCAAACGCGCTTGCCGCCGGCGGCGAGGAGGAGGCGGGCCAGCAGCTGGCGGCAGCACCTGCACGGCTCGAGCGGCCGGCAAGTCCCGCCAAGGCGCGAACGCTTTCGCTCTCGAGCCTGCCGAAGGATGGCGCGATCGTCTGGGGGAATCCGGCGGGCCCGACCGTCACGGTCTTTTCGGATTTTCGCTGCGGCTATTGCCGGGCGCTGACTGGCGTTCTCAAGGACATGAACGTGCGCGTGGTCGAGCGGCCGATCTCGGTGCTGGGAAGCCGGGATCTCGCCGACCGGGTTTACTGCGCCAAGAACCGCGAGGCTGCGCTCCATGCCGCCTATGCCGGGCAGCCGATAAAGGGCGAGGCTTCGTGCAACACGGCCGGCCTCGATGCGAACGAGGCCTTCGCGCAGCGGAACGGCCTCAATGGCACTCCCGTCATCGTGCGTAGCGATGGCGCGATGATCGAAGGATATCGCCCCCGGGCTTTCCTTGAAGCATGGCTTCGGGAGGCGCGGTCATGAGAAACGCTGCGTTGCATAGCCCCTGGCGCCGTCTCGGCGCGCCGCTGCTGCTTTCGACCGCTCTTGCGCTTGGAGGTTGCGCAGCGCTCGGCGGAAATGTGCGCGGCGACTTTTCCTGCGCTGCTCCTGATGGCGTCTGCGCGCCGAGCGCAACGATCGATGACCGCGCGCTTGCCATGATTACGGCAGATGCAGCTGAAGGGGTCGCGCTTCCGGCTGACGCTGCCCCGCGTTCCACCAGGGATCGGAGCCGTCTTGGCTCATCGAGGCGGACCGCCGCCACTGTCCCCGCCGATCCAGCCCGGACGCGCGAGAAGGTGCTCAGGATCGTCTTCCAGCCCTACATCGACGAGCGCGGCCGCCTGCATGAGAAAAGCGCCATACATGCGGTCGTCGCGAGCGGTGAATGGCAGCAGAGCCTTGCGCAGACCGTCCCATCCAATGCGCGTCTGGACTACGCGCTAGGGGTCCCGGAGAGTCTGGCCGATGCCGTCGACCGCGTCGACCCGCCGGGTGGGTCGCCTGGTGTTGGGGATCCTGCTGCGCCGGATCCCGATGCCGTCGCTGCCGCGCGTGCGAGGAGAGGCGACCCGCTCGAGACAATCAAGGCGGATGTCGCCGCGCGGCTCGCGCAAAAGCAAAAAAGCCCAGCAGCCGCAGCCCCCGCGGATGGTGTTGCCCACGCACCATCCGTAACCGCCTCGCCGGCGCCCTTGTCCCCCTCTGGGGCGCCGGCGGGCGGCCATGCGAGGGAGCCGGCGGCTTCTGCGGCGCCGCCGACGACGATCTCTGCGGCGGGCGAAAAGGCCGTCGAACGGGTGAAAAGCGATCCCGCCTATCGGCAGATTGCCGGGTCCGCTGCGAAGGATGCGCGTGATGCCGCCGCTGATGGCACTCCCGTCGCCTCGAAGCCGAACCTATCTGCGCCGACCGTTCGCGCCGCGGACTTCCCCGCCTCAGTGCCGGAGGATCATTGAGATGGCGGGGAAGGGCGGCTTCTTCGAGAGCCTTCTTTCAGGGATCCTCGGCGACAGCCAGCGTCCCGATGCGGATCGGCCGGAGCTTGGCGTGCCCATGCTGGCCGACTGGCTCCCTTATCGCAGCTTCGACGCAAAGACGGGCGTGTTCTACAACAGCGCGTCGCGGGGCTTTGTGATCGAGGCAGCTCCCTTGATCGGTGCAGACGAACGGACAGGGGAGATCCTCACCCAGTTCCTTTCCGAAGCGATCCCCGCGCCGGGATGCCTGCAATTCCACCAGTGGATGAGTCCGCGCGTGTCCGAGCGTCTCTCGCGCTGGTATCTTCCGCGCTACTCGGCTCGCGGCGTCTACGAGCGCATGGCGAAGCACCGCATCGACTTCCTGACCGACGGGGTGTGGCGCTCGCTCTCCGCGGATGCGCCATTCTCGCTGCGGAACCACCGTGTGGCGATCTCCTACTCGACCCCGGAATCCTCGAGCGTGTCTGTCGAGGAAATCGTGGCGGTGATGGACGGTCTGATCTCGGCCCTCGCATCGATCAATGTGCCGGCCCGCAAGATGGATCCGACCGACCTCATCGGGTGGATCGACGACATAACCTCGCCGACCACTGCGGCGGGGGAGGACGTCGTCAACTACAATCCGCTCGATCCGATTGCGGACCAGGCGGTGCGCCGGGATGTGGAGCTTCACATCGAGCCCGATCGCATGCTGCTCAGAACCGAGCGATTTCGGCCAACCGGGGCGACGGTGGACGAGGCGCCCGAGATCGGTGAGATTCTGCCGGACGTCTTCGACGTTCGCTCATTCTCGGTCCGGAACCTGCCGAGCCGCTGGGCGCCGTGGGATGTCGCCCGGCTCATTGGCGACATGTTCACCGACAAGCTCAGGATGCCATGTCCGGTCGCGACAAATCTGTGCGTCGAGTTCCCCGATCCGCTGGCATCGTCGAACAAGGCGAGCTTCAAGTTCATGCGCACCACGAGCCTTGCGGACTCCAAGTCGGCGCGCTTCCTGCCGCAGCTGCGCGAGCAAAGCCAGGAATGGCGTTACGTCAACGACGAGCTGCGCCAGGGGCGCAAGCTGGTGCGTGTCTTCTTCAGCGTGACCTCCTTCTCGCCGAAGGGCAGGGGGGACGCCAACGAACGCGTGCTCAAATCGGTTTATCGCGCAGCGGGCTGGGACCTGCTCGACGATCGGTACCTGCAGGTGATGGGCCTTTTGTGCGCCATGCCCATGACAATGGCGAACGGGCTTGCACGCGACCTCGAGCGCATGAAGCGGATGCGCACATTGCTCACGACAACGGCGGCGAACCTGGCCCCGATCCAGGGCGAGTATCTCGGCGGCCAGGTGCCGCATCTCATGCTCATCGGTCGGCGTGGACAACCCTTCTTCTGGAGTCCGTTCGAGAATGCGGCGGGCAACCACAATGTCGCCGTCTTCGGCAAATCGGGGTCGGGCAAATCCGTGACGCTGCAGGAGCTCTGTGCCTCCCTTTGCGGTGCCGGCGCGCGCGTCGTCGTGATCGACGACGGTCGCTCCTTCGAGCACTCCGCCAAGCTCCAGGGCGGCGCGTTCGTCGAATTTACGATGTCGTCCGGCTTCTGCCTCAACCCCTTCAGCATGATCGATGAGGAGCTGGCCCGCAGCGACGAGGATTACCTGCTCGACTGCATGGCGATGCTCAAAGCCATCGTGAACCAGATGTCGCGCCACATCGACCGGCTGAACGATACCGAGCGTGGCCTCATCGACGGGGCCGTTAACAGCGTCTGGAGCGAAAAGGGACGCCAGGGCTCGATCGACGACGTGATCGCTGCGCTCGAAGCCACCGGAAATGGCCTTGCCATGGATCTTGGCATCGCCATGCGCCCCTTTTCGTCGGCAGGGACGTACGGGCGATTTTTCCAGGGCGAGGTATCGTTCGAACTGTCGGCGCAGCTCACGGTGTTCGAGCTCTCCGACCTTTCATCCCGCGAGGAACTGCGCAGCGTCGTGCTGACCGCGATCATGTTCATGTCGCAGCAGATGATGCGCAAAGTCGATCGTTCGGTCCCGAAGGCGCTGCTTCTGGATGAAGCGTGGCAGATGCTGCGCGGCGGTGCGATGGCCGATTTCATCGAGACCTATGCTCGCACCTGCCGGAAATATGGCGCGGCGCTGGTGACGGCGACGCAGTCCCTGAACGATTACTATAAGTCGGCCGGGTCCGTCGCGGCGCTGGAGAACTCCGACTGGTTCGTCATTCTCCAGCAGAAGCCCGAGACAATCGCGGACTTCAAGAAGCACGACCGCTTTGAGATGGACGACTATACCGACGCGCTGCTGCGGTCCTTGAAGATCAACGGCCGCGAATATTCCGACATCCTTATCAAGGGCCCCGAGACCCTGGCCGTCGGCAGGCTGGTGCTCGATCCGTTCTCGGCCACCGTCTATTCGTCGAGCCCGGCTATCTACGCGGCGATCGAGGCGCTGGTCGCGCGAGGGCTAAGCATGGATGAGGCGATCGAACGGGTCGCCTTCCCCGGCAATCCGGAAAAGTGGGCGTCGCACGAGCAAGTCGACGTTGCCGAGGCGGCGGAGTAGGCCATGGATGCCGCAGCGCACAGGAGGAATGGCGCGGACATCGCGGTCGGGCGACAGCCCGCCCTGCGGAGCTTGCTCCATTTCTATCTGCACTTGATCGGCTTCACGGCATCGACGCTCTTGCTGACCTGGGGGCTGTTCGCGCTCTTCTTCGTGGCGCTCGGGGGTTTCTCGCTCGATGGGCTCATGCACCAGCTCAACAATTTGACGGCCCGCTACGTCGCCGCGTCTCCTGACCGCATCGCGTCATTCAAGAACATCTTCATCGCCGCACATCTCCTGATTGCCGCCGGACTGATCGTTCTGCGCCGCGAGAAGATCGTGCCTGCGGCCCTGCCCGAAGGAAAAGCTGATCATGGCTGAACAGACCGAGCTCGACCTGCCGTCCCCTGCGCCCCAACCGGCGGCCGCAGCGAAGCGCGCAATTTTCGCGGGCTTCTCGTCCGTTCAGATCGTCGCGGGCCTTCTGGTCATTGGTGTCCTGATATGGGGGATGTGGGTCACAAAGGCGCTGATCACGCCCAAGCAGGAGCGGATCGTTTCCGCGCGGCTGTCCTCGATCGTCGGCGAGTATGTCCAGGCACAAGCGCGCTCCACCTCTCCGCCGGCGCAAGTCGAGGCGGAGATGCGCAAGTTCATGGCATCGCTGGACAAGGAGCTCGAGCGGCGAAGCTCGGGCGGTGAGATCGTGCTCGTCGGGGAAGCCGTTCTCACGAAGAATGTCCCCGACATCACCGACAAGCTGAAGGAGGCGGTCTATGCATCCGGCGTTGCTCGGCCGAAGCAAGCATCGGCTCTGGAGCTTCAGCAGCTCGAGCAGCAGGCCATGCTCGCGGCACAGCCGCAGCAGCCCATGACGGCGCAGCCCGCGGCGCCGGTCGGATACCCGGATCCCATGGCACCGGCGCCTATGATGCCCGGGGCGCCGGCCGCGTCAGCGCCCCAGTACGAGCCGCCGGCTGCCACCGTTTCAACCTTTGGAGGTCCCGATGGCAGCGGCGGTCAATGACGCGGCGAAGCGGGGCTGGCGACCGAACCCGAAGCTTTGGCTTCTGCTTGGCGCCTTCGTCGGCGGAAGCGTTGCCCTGACAGGGCTGGCAGATTGGAGCGACGACCACCTTTTCCTCGTCAATACGACGGACTCCCTGCCGAACTGGGCCTTCCTCATCGAGCGGGGCCGCCTGCCTGCCAAGGGAGAGTTCATATTTTTCGATCCGCCGGCGAGCGCGCTGTTGCGCCGCCATTTTGGCGCCAGGCCAAGGATGTTTGGAAAGAAGGTCTATGCTGTCGCGGGAGACGTGATCGCGCATGACGGCATGACGGTAACGATCAACGGCGTTCCGACTGTTCGCATGAAGCCCTTCACCAAGGCGGGCGAACGCCTTGTGCCCGGTGCGACGGGGGTCGTGCCCCCAGGCTGCTATTTCGCGGCGACGCCGCACAAGGACGGCTTCGACAGTCGCTATGCCGAGATCGGCTTTGTTTGCGGCCGGCAAGTCATCGGAACCGGGGAGCCGATCCTGTGAAAGCTGTTCTGACAAGCGGTGCCGGCATCGCTTCATTCGCGGCGGCCATGCTCCTCATCGGCCCTATCCCTGGCGAAGCCAGGGATTATGGCCATGTCGGCCAGGTCTTTCCCATCATCGAGCCGGATCTGCTGGCGACGATCGAGGCGCGGCTGCGGCGGGCGGAGGGCAGCGGCGAGCTTGCCCGCATGAACGAGCAGTTTGCCAGAAGGGTCGAACAGAGAGTTCGCCGGCCCAAGCCTGTCGACGGGATCACTCCGGCGCGCATGGCGCGAAGCTGGGATTATGATCCGACCATCGCGATCGAGCGCGACATTCGGGACCAGAAGGGTAATCTGATTGCGGGTGCCGGTCATCGCATCAATCCGCTCGATTTCGTCGAGATAAAGCAGGACCTCGTCTTCGTCGACGGCGACGATGCGACGCAACTCGCGTGGGCGACCTCGCGCTATACGGATCTCAAGGCCAAGATCATCTTCGTCAACGGTTCGCCGATCGATGCGATGACGGCGAAGAAGCGGCGCTTCTATTTCGACCAGGAAGGCAAGCTCACTGCAACGTTCGGGATCGAGCATACGCCTGCGGTGGTCAGCCAAAACGGCAGGACGATGCGCGTTTCCGAGATCGTGCTGAAGCCAGGGAAGTCCGGCTGATGGCGCTGTGGCTCGACATGCTCCGAACGCCGATGGCGGCGCCCGAGACGGCGAGGCTAAGGACCATGCGCCTGTCCTGGCTCGCTCTCTGCGTCACCCTGGCCGGCGCAGTGACTCTTCTCGACCAGCTGCGCGGTCGCATCGGCCGAGCCGCGCCCTGTTTGATCGCCGTGCTGCTCGCCACAGCGCTCGTGGTCACGGTCCTTTACCTTCGGGCGAAGCGGCGCGCCGACGCGGCGTATCTCGATCAACTGGCGGAGAGAGAATGATGCGCGGACTTCGACCGATTTTCGGCACGTTTCTCGTCGTCCTGTTCGCCATCATGCTGGCGCCACGCGCCGAGGCTGCCGGTCCCACCTGCAATGGGAAGTTCGTCAACCCGATTACCGACGTCTGCTGGTCATGCCTGTTTCCGCTGTCGGTGGGCGGATTGAAGATCTGGCCGAGCGGCCGACCCGACACGAAGAACCCGGCGTCTCCCATATGCGCCTGTGCAGATCCTCTACCGCGCATCGGCATTTCCGTGGGCTTCTGGGAGCCTGCCCGCCTGGCGGACGTCACCATGAAGCCCTGGTGTTTTCCCAATCTTGGCGGAGTGCGCATCGCTCCGGGCTTCGATATCGGTCAGGGCTATCTGGCCGGCCCTTCGATGGTCGGCGGCAGGTCGCAGAGCACGGCCAAATGGCATGTGCATTGGTATGTCTATCCGCTGCTCTACTGGATGGAGATCCTTACGGATTTCGTCTGCTTCGAGCAGGCGAGCTTCGACATCGCCTATATGACCGAGGTCGATCCGCTCTGGCAGGATGACTCGCTTGCGGCGCTCATCAACCCCGAAGCGATCATTTTCGCAAATCCGCTCGCCAAGGCAGCCTGTGCGGGCGACTGCGTCGCCGGCACGGTGAACCTGCCGCTCGACCAGCTATTCTGGTGCGCAGGTTGTCAGGGGTCCATGTATCCCCTGAACGGGAACATCCCGGCGTCGATCGGCCATGTCCAGTCCTCGCGGCTCGCATTGTCGCGCTTTGCCTACAAGATGCACCGGCAGGCGCTCGCCTGGGGCACGATGGGCTCGGAAGGGCTGTGCAAGAAGTACCTCATGCCAGTCATGCGCAAACAGCAGTACCGGTTTCAGATGACCAATCCGATTCCGACGGTGAGCGGGCGCTTCGCCTGCTCGGCGATCGGAGCTTCGACAATGCCGCCGGATGCCGGTCGTGCCTATCCCGCGGGGGGCGAGGACATGGGCTATCTGGTCTGGCGCAAGCGCAACTGCTGCGTGCTGTGAAGGAGGGAGCGATGCGACTTCTCATCTTGGGCGCCGTTGGCCTCGTCGCAGCCGCCAGCATGACCGCTCTCCTGGCCCAGACCGTCGATGGCATCGATGTTCAGGCCATCAAGAAGCGATCGGCGGACCTTCAGGCGGATGCCGAGGCGTTCGTCGATCAGATCAAGGACCGCGGTGACGCGTTTCGGGAAGAGGCGGTTACCGTTCGTGACAGCGGCATGGAAAACATGCGGCGCGTCGCGGCGACGGATCTGCCGAAAGGACCTGCAGGGGCTGTCGACTTCGATGAAATCGTGCAGGGTGCTGCGACGAACGCCAAAGTCGGCGGCGGGGAGGCGCCGCAGCTCATCGCGTTCGCCAGCCTCTCGATGCCCCCCAAGGCGCTTCGCCAGCTTATCGAGGACACGGCGAGGGCAGGGGGCGTCGTCGTTTTCCGCGGCTTTCCGAACAATTCGATGAAGGAGTTCTCGCAGGCTCTGGGCAAGATCGTCGACCGGGAGGACGATTTCGCCAACATCGGCATCGACCCGAGACTGTTCCGCGCCTTCGACGTACAGGCGGTGCCGACCTACGTCGCGGTCTCATCGGATTTCGACCTTTGCGCCGGCTTTTCATGCCGAACCAAGGTCCCGCCTCACGACCGGATGATCGGCAATGTGACCGTCGAATATGCGCTGTCGTCGTTCGCCGAGGGCAACGGTCCGGGCGCGCGCGTGGCGGCGGTGGGTCTCTCCAATCTAAGGAGAGCGTTGCCGTGAGCGTCCGCTTCTCGCTGATGCTGCTTATCGCGGGTCTTGCCGCCGCCTCCCCCGCTTCTGCCCAGATGTCGGTCGAGGAGGCCCGCCAGGAAGGGCGCTCGCTCGCCAATGAGAAACGGCAGGATACGACGCTGGTGCCGACCGACAATGCCCGCGCGGAAGCGGTGCCGGGCTATGGCGGCACGGCGCTGCCGCAAGGCGCCTATTTCGACGATCCGGAAAGAATGGAAGCGGAAGCCGCGGCGACAAAGGCGTCGAACGAGCAGTATCGCATCACCACGGACGCGGACCGGACACGGCCGACGTTCAGCAATTCCGAGATCCTCGAGACAACCGCTCGCGCCACGACCGTCGAGAATGATCCATCGGCCTACCTCGCCGGGGAGAGCATGGGGGGCAGCTCCGGCTCGTGCGTCCCGCTCCCGCCGGGCTCAGGATCTGAGGGCTATTACGAGGCGACCTGCAACAGCGGCACCAAGGTCGAGGACAGGCCCGAGACCTGCACCATCCGCATGGTGCCCGAGGTGCAAACCGTCGATAGCTACAAATACTATGTGGTGCCCGACAGCGCATATGGAACCCCGTTCGCGCGCTATGCCGCCATTGCCCCTCATATTTCCTCAGGAGTCTGCAAGCCGACAGGCGTTCGGAAACAGGCCTGCGCTGCCCATCGCGACTATGGCTGGCCCTGGCCTGACAACAAATATTGCGATGATTATTATGCGACGGAATATGAATGCACGGCGGATTTGCCGGTCGCGCTCAGCGTCAGCCCGCTCACCGGGGCGTCGTGGCATGCAAAGGGCAGCACGAGCACTGTCGTAACAAGAAGGGTCGACAGCTGCGGCAGTCTTGCCGGCGATGAGATGTGTTCGTTGCAGCCTGGCGGGGATGTTTGCACGGAAGGACCTGAAACGCGGATCATCGACGGCGTTCCGGTGACGCAAGCCTGCTGGGCGTGGAAACGCGACTATGTGTGTCATCGCTTCACGCCGGCAAACGATTGCGGCGATCTAGAAGCGAACGGAAGCTGCTCCTTTCTGCGCACCGAATGCCTCGACGAGGAGCGGGATGGCGCCTGCAAGGTTGAGGAGCGGGTCTACCGCTGCCCGACACCCGGCAGCGCGGTGACCGATGCACCGCAATATATCTGCGGAGACGACGTCTATTGCATCAATGGCGACTGCGAGCCGATCGTGCGCGAGGCGTCGACCGAGTTCAAGGATGCGCTGGTCGCTCTTCACTCCATCGACCAGGCCGGCAAGGAGTTCGACGAGAACAACTTCACGGTTTTCCAGGGCACGCGAGAGACCTGCCACAAGCCGGTATTCGGGCTGATCAACTGCTGTGCCGGCAAGGTGTCCGGCTTGTTGAGCGTGGGCGCGGGCGCAGCCGCGCTTGCCGGCGGCCCAGGCGCGATCGCGGCCCTCGCCACGCCGTTCCTCGCGCTCTTCGCATGCTCTCAGGACGAGATGAAGCTCGACATCAAGGATCGTATGGGCTTCTGCCACAAGGTCGGCACTTACTGTTCGTCGAGCTTTCTCGGAATCTGCAAGACCCGGCGAACGGCCTATTGCTGCTTTGAAAGCAAGCTCAGCCGCATCCTGCAGGAGCAGGGACGAATTCAGCTCAGCAAGCCCTGGGGCGCTCCCAAGAAGGAGCAGTGCCTTGGCTTTACGATCGAGGAATTCGCCAGGCTCGACCTTTCCCTCATGGATTTCACCGAGGTCTATGCCGAGTTCGTCGATGCCGCGCGGCTTCCGGACGAAGTCGAGACGATGACCCAGATCCAGCTGAAAATTCAGGGGTACTATGACCTGCACGGCAAATAGCATGGTCAAGGACGCGATGCGCAGCGTTTCGGTGGAATCGACCGGCGCGGCGCCTACGGACGTCTCCGCCGCGGCCGACCTTTCCCGTTCCCTCCCGCGCATGAGGCTCGTGGGTGAGAGCATCTATCAGAAAGGAAGTTTGTCCATGCATCCAATCATGGCGGCGCCGCTTCTGGCGCTTTCGCTCGCTGGCCTGGCTGTTCCCGCGGCGGCCCAGCCGCGCGATGGAGCGTCGGATGGCGTCGAGCGGGCCGATGCCGGCGATGACTTTTACTGTGCAGAACGCAGGCTCGGTCAATGGTTCTATTGCAGCAAGCCGCGAGCGACGGAGCCGGAGAAGCAAGCCGTCCCGGTCCCGTCGAGCGCGGTCGAGCGCATGTCCGCCATCACCCGCCAGCTCGACGAGCTCAAGGCACGGGCGATCCTCGATCCGACCGAGGAAAATGTCATCGCTTACGTCCGATTTCAGCGCGAGCAGCTCGACCGTGCTTCGACCTTCTCAGACACCTGGCAGCGCGCGCTGTGGCAGAACCCCGATCTCGACTACACGCTGCAGCGGCCTGTTTCGACGGTGGGCAAGCGAGCCTGGCTCGATAACCGGCGCGCCGATCGCGATGCGGTTATGGCGAACCTTAGCCAACGCTACGGGCTCTTCTACTTTTATGCGCAGAGCTGCGGCGCATGCGACCTGTTTTCACCGATCCTGCGATCGGTGGCCGACAGTCACGGCATGGCGGTGATGGCGGTTTCGATGGACGGCGGGCCGAGCCGCGATTTTCCAAATTATGTCGTCGATGCGGGCCAGCGCGCGCGCATGGGCGTCCCGGGTAACGAGACGCCGGCGCTCGTACTGTTCGACACCGTCACCAAACGCACGATTCCGGTGGGATATGGGATTCTCAGCGCCGACGAGATCATGGATCGCATTTTCGCGCTGACGAACACCAAGGTGGGGAGCGACTTCTGATGGAACAGGTTCGCCGTCGCGGCTTGATCGGCCGTGTGCTTCGCTCGTCCGCTGCCTGGGCGGGAATATTGGCTATGGCCAATCTCGCGTGCACCGGGACCGCCCGGGCCGACGTCGCCTCCGAGATGAACAGCTTCTTTTCGGACGTGGGCGGCGCGGCGAACGTCACCGGCCCATCGGCGTTTCAGGGTCAATCGGCGGGCTATTACTCGCTGGGTAATGTCTGGACCCGCTTCCCGCAGAAAAGCGTCCAGCCGTTCAATCTTCAGCTTCCGAGCGCGCGTGCGGGATGTGGAGGTATCGACCTCTTCAGTGGGAGCTTCTCCTTCATCAATGCCAGCGAGATCATCGCGATGCTGAAGGCGACCGCCAACAATGCGCTCGGCTTTGCCTTCAAGCTCGCCATCGATTCTGTTTCGCCGGAGATCGGCAAGGTGATGGACGAGTTCAGCCAGAAGGCGCAGCTCCTCAATCAGATGAACATCTCGAGCTGCGAGACGGCGCAGGCGCTGGTCGGCGGAATCTGGCCGCAGATGGAGACCACGCGCGCGACGATCTGCGAAGCCGTCGGCAACAGCCAGGGCGTATTCTCGGACTGGGCGGCAGCCCGCCAGGGTTGCAACAACGGCAACAGGCGGGATTCGACCATCGCGGGAAACACAGACGCGTCGATGAAAGACCAGCTGGTCGGAGAACCGCATAACTACACATGGGAGGCCCTTAAGAAATCGGCGAAGTTCGGCGCATTCGACAAGACATTCTCCGAATATATCATGACGCTGGTGGGAACGGTCGTGACCACGCCGTCGACCGATCCGAGCGTGGGCGGGAAGGTCGTGATGTTCGGACCTGCCGAAGAAGCGGTCGTCACTGCGTTGCTCGATGGCACGGCCGACGCGCCGCCCGTCAAGATACTGAAGTGCAACGACGAGAATTGCTACGATGTGGGGGAGCAGACGCTCTCCGTCCCCGCTTCGTCCGCGCTGCGGCCGCGGATCGCCACGATGATCAGGTCGATGAGCGACAAGATCCGCTCCGATACTCCGCTGGACGCCGCCGAGAAGCAGCTCCTCAACCTCGCCACGGTTCCGATCTATAAGATCCTGGGAGTTCAGGCCTATGCGCATTATGCGTTGACGGAAGGCGAGATCGAGACGCTGTCCGAGATCGTCGCCGTCGACCTGCTTTCGGCGATGCTCGACAATATGCTCGACCGGGTCGAGCAGGCGAAGGTTCATTATCAGACCTTCGATCAAGAGACCGCGACGCAGTGGAAACAGCAAATCGCGTCTACCCGGGCGAAATTCAGCCAACGGGACGTCCGGCTGAACAACAAGCTCCAGGTGACGATGCAGATCATCAACCGAAGCATTATGCTGGAATCGACGCTCCAGAATTCCATGACGCCCGGTATGGCGGCCGCGCTGAACTTTTCGCGCGGCCTCAACGCACAGGGTCTGAACTAGGCGCGGGGGCAGACCGATGCTTGAGGTCTTCACGGTTGGTGGCGGCGAGTATCTCGTAAACATCTTCAACGCAGTCGCGGCGTGGTCGGGAGGCGGTGGCTATCGCTCGCTCATCCGCGTCGTCATGGTCATGGGCCTCATCTATTCGCTGCTCGTGGTGGCCTTCACGCTCAACTATAAGGCGTGGCTGAACTGGTTCCTGCAAGCGACGGCCATTTATCTTTGCCTGATGGTCCCGACGGTGGACATCAAGGTAACGGATCGCATCAACCCGGGCCTGACGCCATCGACGGTCGACAATGTACCGATGGGATTGGGGGTGCTTGCGAGCTTCACGACACAGGTGGGCGATTGGCTGACGCGGACGGCCGAGACCGTCTTCGTCATGCCGAGCGAGCTCAACTACTCGACGAACGGCATGGTGTATGGCGCGCGACTGTTCGATGCGACGCGCAACTTCATCATTCGCGATGCGGAGTTCTCGACCAACCTCGAAAACCATTTCAAGAACTGCCTGTTCGGCGATGTGATGCTTTATCAGAAGTCGCTGACCAATCTTGCGAAGGCGCCCGATCTCTGGGCTGCGGTCGGGCCGGGCTCGGAAGCCCGATCGCAGCAATGGCTTGAGCGACAAGGTGACGGAACGGTTAACAGCTTCATCATCACTTGCCGGCAGGCGTACCAGGCGCTCGACGCGCAATGGGGTCCAATGATCGAGGCCAACGCGCCTCTTTGGGGCAAGGAGGTCTATCCCAAGCTCAGCAACGCTCTGGCGGCGGACAAGCTCAAACACGACGTTCCCATCGTCAGTGCGGCCTTCACGGGCACGAGCAACAACTTTGCTGAGGTGATGCGCCAGAACACAGCAATCAATGCTTTCATGCAGGCCCGAAATTCGATGTCCGGCGGGACGGGCGCCGCAGAGATCGACACCTTCGCGCAGACCCGTGCCGACATTCAGGCGCGCAACACCTATAATTCGATCGCTCAGCAGGCGATGGCATGGGTTCCGATTTTGAACATCGTGCTGACGGTGGTCTTCTTCGCCATGTTCCCGGTCGTTTTCCCGCTCTTCCTGATGCCTCAGACGGGCGTCTCGACGCTGAAGGGCTATGTGACAGGGTTCTTCTATCTCGCCGCATGGGGGCCGCTTTACGTCATCCTTCACATGATCTGCATGACGCGGGCGACGTCGGCAGCGACAGGCGTCGCGGAAGGCGGCGTTACGCTCGCAAGCTATGCGGGGATCGGGGCGGTGAATGGCGAGACCGCCACGATCGCTGGCTTCATGCTTATGAGCGTGCCCTTTCTCGCGGCAGGCCTCGCGCGCGGCGCGATGTCGATTGCCGGGCATTCCATGTCCATGCTCGCGCCGGCGCAGAACGCTGCGGAAGCGGCGGCGCTGGAACAGACGACCGGCAACTATTCGTATGGCAACGTGAGCTGGGCGAATGCCACGTCGAACATGCGGCAGGCCGATCAATGGTCGACGGCGCCCACCTATATGGGCGGCGGCGCCAGCTTCGGGTGGCGTCAGGACAATGGCGCCATGGTGACGGGGTTCGGCAACGGCCAGGAGGTATATGATACATCCGCGGCCATCTCGCGCCTTGGGTTCACGCCGACGATGACATCGGGATCGGTCGCTGAATGGCGCGAAATGGCCAGCGAGGCGCATCGCCAGGCGCGTGCCTATGAGAATGCCGCCAACGAGATTCTGACCGCGACCCATGCGAACCGCAGCACGTTCGGAAGCTCAACCGAGCATACGCGGGGTTGGGAATCGAGCAGCGGCAATCAGGCGAATGCCTCTGTAGAGCAGTTCGATCGGCGCACGGGCAGCAGTACCCAGGGCCTGGAAGAGCGATCGACGATTTCGCAAAGCGAGCGCGTTTCGGGGCGGCACGATCGCCAAGCGCAGATATCCGATCAGATCGGTGGAGCACTTTCGGCCGGCCTTGGCGGCCGCCGCGGTGGCGGCAACGGAGGCTCGGGTGGGCGCGGGCTGCCGGGGCTCGGAATCAATGTGTCCAAGTCGGGTAGCCAGATGGACACCATGAATTGGACGACGGACGATTCTCGGAGCAGTGAGAGCGGCAACACCTCGTCAAGCGGGGTTCGTGACGAGCATGCGAACGGTAGCGGCGCTTCGACGTCGGAAGGCACCTATGCTCGGAGCGGTGTCTTCGCCCGTGGCTCAAGGACGGATTCGTCGTCGGTCAGCACCGAAGATTCCCTGGCTCTGGCGAAATCCTATTCGGAAACCGCGCGACGGCTCGATGAGCTGTCGCAGCAGCTCTCGCGCGACGCGAGCTATGCGGAGACGCATGGAATGCAATTGAGCGAGAACCTGAGTCAGGATCTCGCCCAATGGTATCGCCACCAGCAGGTCGCAAATCCGGGGCTCGACGCGCCGGAGCTCTGGGCGACCGACTTGACCGATCAGCAGCGAGCGGTTCGGCAGGAGATGATCACGCGCTGGATGGACGAAAAGCAGGCGTCGATCCGGTCCGAGATCGAGGGCAGGCTCCATGCGCCCGATCTCGTCGATGTGCACCATCCCTCCGTCGATAGCGCTGCCGACGTTCGGGCGGCCTACCAGCCTCGCGGGCTAGCCGGAGTGCCGGCCGGTCCCGGAGGCGGCCAGTCATCGACGGCAGCGGACATAATCGAAGAGGGCAGGGCGGATATCGACCTGACGCGTGAGGCTGCCCAATCCATGCGCGGTCAACGCATCCAAGGCGCGGTCGATGTTCAAAGCGAGGTAAACCGGGGCAGGGACCATGGCTTCTTCCATGATCCCAAGCTGCGAGAATGAGGAGCTTTAGACGAACAGGACGAAATAGCCGACGCAGCCAGCCATGAGCAGATAGGCCAATGCATAGCCGATGCGACCGCCGAGCGTAGGATTGCCATCGTGATCGACAGCCGTCCCTATTTCGCAATATTCCTCGTCAACATGCGTGCAGACCGGCGTGCCCGAAGCCTTGGTCCTATTATAGGTTTCGATGTCGAATTTCACGGTTCGCATGGTGAACTCCCAGGAAGTTCACTAGCATGTTCAATCTTTGTTCACAAGGGGCGGCACTGTCCGAACGGCCATACGGCGCGCCGCTTTGCCCGATTAGGAATGGTCAAACGCAAGGTTGCGCGGAGGGGGTTCGAGATGAAATGGATGGCAGTTGTCATTGCCGGTAGCGCCCTCCTGGCCCAAGGTGGCCTTGCGACGGCAAAGGAGAGTGCGCTGCCACCACGGGAGTGCGCCGCCAAGGCACAGGCGGCGGCGATGAAACTCCGGGATATGGCCTCTGCGATCGAAGCGGAGGCTGCTTATGCCGAGCGGCACGGCGGGGCGTTTTCGCCCGAGCTCACCCAGGAATTCGTTCAATGGTATCGCGCGCAGAGCGCGAAAGCCGGAAGCGAATTGCCGGATCTGGGAAAGACGGATCTCACAGTTGATGAGGCTCGGGCGCGGCAAGCGGCGGTTGACCGCTTTCAGCGGGAGAGAAGCGACCGCCAAAATGCCATGGTTGCCGCGATCCATCGCGAGGCTGCGAGGGGATGTCCGGTGCTTGATCGCCCCGCGTCAAGATAGCAGGGATCGTGGACCAAGCGGCCGATCTCAGTGCTGCAGCTCGTGTTCAGGCCCCGCTTTGCGTCTTCGCAGGGTCAACCCAGGCGAGTGCCTC
Source organism: Sphingopyxis indica (assembly GCF_032879645.1). Taxonomy (NCBI): domain Bacteria; kingdom Pseudomonadati; phylum Pseudomonadota; class Alphaproteobacteria; order Sphingomonadales; family Sphingopyxidaceae; genus Sphingopyxis; species Sphingopyxis indica. The sequence goes on along the minus strand of NZ_CP076394.1, from coordinate 3,843,464 downwards.
GGCGCGCTGATCGGGCTCGAACACGCGGTAGCTGATGAACGGGAGAATTGCGCTTTCAAGGCGGCTGGCCAAGCGAATCCAGGCCTGATCTGCAACGATGGCAACGCGTCCGAAGCGGTTGAGCTTCCCGAAGAGGGGCATTGCCCGGGCGGTGTAAGCGGGCAAGCCCGACAATTCGATGCCGTCGATCGTCCGCGTCTCAACGAACATATGCACCTTTTCGTGTCGCGCCATCGCGCTGTCCAATCGGGTCATGATCGCGTCAAGATCCGAGCCGGTGATCTTGCCTGAGACTGCGAGGGCGAGCACGTCGTCCGAACTGTCGATAAACTCGTGCATTCTGATCTCCTGCCAGCACCATCCTACGAAATTTCTCGACCGAAGCTACCCTGATTCCGGTCCGGTCAGAAATGGGAGATAGTCGATGTAGCAGGCCCGCTTGCATTCGAGAGATGTGCGAGCAAGGGCGGGAAGGCCATGCCCTCCCGCCCAGGAGGTCAGTAATCCATCGCCGGCATCGGCGCGGCCTTATCTTCCTTTGGAAGCTCGGCCACGAGCGCCTCGGTAGTGATGAGCAGCGAGGCGACCGAGGCGGCGTCCTGGAGGGCGGTACGCACGACCTTGGCCGGATCGATGACGCCCGACTTCACCAGGTCTTCATATTCGCCGGTGGCGGCGTTGAAGCCCCAGTTGTAGTCGCTGCTTTCCAGAAGCTTGCCCACGATGAAGGCGCCGTCCTCGCCCGCATTGTCGGCGATCTGCCGCGCCGGCGAGCGCAGAGCCCGCCTGACGATGTCGATGCCGGACTGCTGGTCGTCGTTGGCCGCCTTGAGACCGTCGAGTGCCTTCAGCGCGCGGAGCAGAGCGATGCCGCCGCCCGGCAGGATGCCTTCCTCGACCGCGGCGCGAGTGGCGTGGAGCGCGTCATCGACACGATCCTTCTTTTCCTTGACCTCGACTTCGGTCGCACCGCCGACGCGAATGACCGCGACGCCGCCTGCTAGCTTGGCTACGCGCTCCTGCAGCTTTTCGCGGTCATAGTCGCTGGTCGTGGTCTCGATCTGAGCACGGATCTGCGCGACCCGGGCATCGATGTCCGAGCGTGCGCCTGCGCCATCGACGACGGTGGTGTTGTCCTTGTCGATGATGATCTTCTTGGCGCGGCCGAGCATCCCCAGCGTTACGTTTTCCAGCTTCGTGCCGAGTTCCTCGCTGACCACATTGCCGGCGGTGAGGATTGCGATATCCTCGAGCATCGCTTTGCGGCGATCGCCGAAGCCAGGCGCCTTGACGGCCGCGACCTTGAGCCCACCGCGGAGCTTGTTGACGACGAGCGTGGCCAGCGCCTCGCCTTCGACGTCCTCGGCGATAATGAGAAGCGGCCGGCCCGACTGAACCACCTGCTCCAGCAGCGGAATGAGGGCCTGCAGGTTGGACAGCTTCTTCTCGTGGATGAGAATATAGGGGTCCTCGAGCTCGACCTTGAGCTTCTCGGCGTTGGTCACGAAATAGGGCGAGAGATAGCCGCGATCGAACTGCATGCCCTCGACCGTTTCGAGCTCGGTCGCGAGGCTCTTCGCCTCCTCGACTGTGATGACGCCCTCATTGCCGACCTTCTCCATGGCTTCAGGGCTCTGTTGCAAAGATTGGCGGCAGTCAGAGGTAGGCTGTCGCTCTGCGCCGATCAGGCGGCTGCTGCGAAATGGTGGTTGAGCATGCCCATGGCCTCCGTCAGCGCCGAGGGCCCAATGCCAAAAGCTCTCTCCACAAGGCGCACCTCGCCCCTGATGCCGGGCTGCAGGCACCAGGGGCGAGCCTGTCCTTTGCGCAGGGCTCGCATGACTTCGAATCCCTTGATCGTGGCATAGGCCGTGGGGATCGATTTGAAACCGCGCACCGGCTTGATCAGTATCTTGAGCTTTCCGTGATCGGCCTCGATCACGTTATTGAGATACTTCACCTGCCGGTGGGCCGTCTCCCGGTCCAGCTTTCCTTCGCGCTTCAATTCGGTGATCGCTGCACCATAGCTCGGCGCTTTGTCGGTATTGAGCGTGGCAGGCTTTTCCCAGTGCTTCAGGCCTCGCAGGGCCTTGCCCAGGAACCGCTTCGCTGCCTTGGCGCTGCGGGTCGGCGACAGGTAGAAATCGATCGTGTCGCCCCGCTTGTCGACTGCCCGGTACAGGTAGGTCCACTTGCCCCGCACCTTGACGTAGGTTTCATCCAGGCGCCAGCTCGGATCAAAGCCACGCCGCCAGAACCAGCGCAGCCGCTTCTCCATCTCCGGGGCGTAGCACTGGACCCAGCGATAGATCGTCGTATGGTCGACCGAAATGCCGCGTTCCGCCAGCATTTCCTCAAGGTCGCGATAGCTGATCGGATAGCGACAATACCAGCGCACCGCCCACAGGATCACATCACCCTGGAAATGGCGCCACTTGAAATCCGTCATCGTTCCGTCCGTCCAATCTCCGCCAAGCATGCTCAAGCTTCACGATTTTTGCAACAGAGCCCAGCCGGGATATCATCTTCTGAACGCGAACCTCACCTATGTCGACCCGAGCGAAAAATGGCGCGTGGCCCTCGGCGTCACCAATCTCACCAACCGCCATTATCTCGTCGGGGGATTCTCCGACCTTCCGGCGACCGGCTTTGTCGACGGAACCTATGCGCGGCCGCGCGAATGGTATCTGACCGTTCGCCGGAACTTCTAGGAGGGGGGGGTGATCAAAACCTCGCTGCTCCGCAACTGCTGGTACGTGGGCGCCTGGTCCGACGAGGTTGCGTTCGGGCGCCCCATGGCGCGCACGATCCTCGCCGAGCCGGTCGTCTTCCTCCGCTACGAGGATGGCAGCGTCAATGCCCTCGCGGATCGGTGTCCCCACCGCTACGCGCCGCTCCACCAGGGAAGGCAGGTTGGCGATCAAATCCATTGCCCTTACCACGGGCTCGGCTTCGACCGGACGGGGACATGCGTCCACAACCCGCACGCGGGTACCCGGATCCCGAGTCACGCGGTCGCCCGCACCTTTCCGGTCGTCGAGCGCTATGCGGCATTATGGATCTGGATGGGCGACGCCGAGCTCGCCGACCCCGATCTCATTCCCGATTTTCAGTGCCACGTCGCGCCCGACCGGAGGCTCGTGAAGGGGGTTGTTTCGATGGGAGCCAATTACCGGCTCATCAATGACAATCTCCTAGACCTCAGCCATGTCGAATTCCTGCACCCGACGACGCTCGCTAGCGAGGCGATCGCGCGCGGCGAGCATGCCGTCCATGTCGATGGTCTGACGGTCCGGTCCGACCGCTGGTGCCCCGACGGCGCCGCGCCGCCGGCATGGGGGGCGCAGATGCCCGACCATGAGGGTCCGGTGGATCATTGGCTCGAAATGCGCTGGACCGCGCCGTCGCTGATGCTCCTCGATGTCGGGATTACACCGTCCGGCCAACCCAGAAGCGCGGGAGTCGGGGCGCTCGTGTCGCATAACCTCACGCCGGAGACAGAAACCAGCACGCACTATTTCTGGGGTGTGACACGCGACTGGAAGACAGACGATGAGACGGTCGATCGGATCTGGGAAGGAGCCATCGAAATGGCCTTCGTCGGCGAGGACGCCCCGATGGTGATGGCGCAGCAAGTCGCGCTCGGCGATCAGGATCTCTACGATATGCGGCCAGCGCTGTTCGAGATCGATCTTGCGCCAAACCGTGCGCGGACCATTCTTAAAAAGTTGCTGAAGGCCGAAGCCCGGAGCGAGATACCCGAGGGGCCCGTCGACGAAAATGGGGTTGGAGCCCTCACGTCGCGCTGACGATTGAGGCCTCTGGGGCGCTGAAAAAATGAGGCTCGAACAATCCGGAGGGGGGTCCGGGAGGGGTCGCTCGAGCCCCAGGCTGCCGTCCGCTGCCTTCACGAAACAGCGGCTATGGGATCGGTCTGCGGATTGACGACGTGCGATGTCGCTGCAGCTTCATGAGCATCGGTCAGCAGGTGAAAGCTCTTAGCCAGGTCTGGTCACGATGATCGAGCCAGTTTCCAGTGTGCGCTGAACCGGGCATTTGGAGGCGACATCGTGAAGGCGCTGGAGTTGGTCCTCGGTTAGCGCGTCGCCCTTGATTTTGATGGTCTTGTTGAAAGTGTCGACCAGCCCAGCACGGCCTTCGACCTTTTCCCGGCTGTGCACGACCTCGACGCTTACATGGTCCAATGGAACGTCGTGCTGGCGAGCGAACCATCGAACTGTCATCGCCGTGCACTCCGCTAGTGCGGAGGTAAGCAGCTGATAGGGCGACGGGCCAAGACCGGTTCCGCCTGCCTCGATCGGCTCGTCTCCGGCAAAGATATGCCCCTCAACCGAGATCCGGACGGCGAATGGAAGGCCTCCCGTCTCGGACGCTATGGCGGTGGTCGTGAGTTTCGACATTTGTCCTGGAGACGCTCGATAGTTGGATCCTGGTTAGCACTGATCATTGCACGCCCGCATCGTTGGCAGACACATCTATATGGAGGCGCTTGTCGAACTCCGTGTTCGCGACAGAGAAACGGTCGAGACTGCCACTGAGATGTTATTGTCGGTTGCCATCCGTGGGCCGAGCACCATGTCGCTGCCTGGCGGCGCAGTTGGCGCGAGGTGCAAACCCGCCAAGGAGACAAGACGATGGTTTCGACGACCGATGGCCGCCTTAAGGCTCATGAATATGGGGCGAAGGACGTGCGCGGCCGGTTCGTCCGGCGAGACGCAGCATTTCGCAACTGGATCACGGCGGACGGTTCGCCAGGACCGAGCGGCGAGGGCGGCTTTAAAGCCGAAGCCGGCCGCTATCATCTCTATATCTCGGCCGCCTGTCCCTGGGCGCATCGGACGCGCATCTACCGGCACCTGAAGGGTCTCGACGGGATGATCTCCATGTCGATCACCCATTGGTTCATGGGAATGGAAGGCTGGACGTTCGAGCCAGGCGAGGGCGTCGTGCCCGACACGGTCAATGGCGCCCGGCGCATATACGACCTCTATCAGGCAGCGGCACCGGGCTATGAAGGCCGGTTCACCGTCCCGATCCTTTGGGATCGCGATCGTGGAACGATTGTGAGCAATGAGTCCTCCGAAATCATCCGGATGTTCAATACTGCGTTCGACGGTGTCGGGGCTACGCCAGGAGACTATTACCCCGAGGCACACCGTGCCGAAATTGATCTCCTGAACGCGCGTATCTACGACACCCTCAACAACGGGGTTTACAAGTCCGGCTTCGCGACCACGCAAGAGGCATATGAGGAAGCGGTGTTCCCGCTCTTCGAGACGCTGGACTGGCTCGAGGAACGTCTCTCCCGGCAACGCTACCTTGTCGGGGATAGCGTCACGGAAGCCGATTGGCGGCTGTTTCCGACACTCGTGCGCTTCGATCCCGTCTATGTCGGCCACTTCAAGTGCAACCTGCGCCGTATCATCGATTATCCCAACCTGTGGGGCTACACGCGCGAACTCTATCAGTGGCCCGGCGTGCGCGAGACGGTCGATTTCGAGCATATCAAGCGGCACTATTATGAGAGCCATCGGTCGATAAATCCCCACGGGATTGTGCCTGCAGGCCCGGTGCTTGATTTCGACGCCCCGCATGGGCGCGGCGGCTGATCCTGCTGTTGGCCGTCAAAAATAGGAAGAAAGCAACCTCTCATGAACTGAACGGGCAAGCGTAGCGTTGCACGGTTGCTGCGGGCGAGAGATGACCGATTACCGGATATTTTGACCGACACGGCCTTCACTTGGCTGGGCGAAGACGATAGTCTGTGCCCATGTCCATGCTCAGCACTCCCAGGCTCCCCGACGGAGGCAGCGACCCACAGTTCATGCAATCGCTCGCGCGGGGGCTCGCCGTGCTCGAGGCCTTTTCCGATCATGGGTCGGATCAGACCATCAGCCGCCTTACAGAGCACACGCAGCTTCCCAGATCGGTCGTCGTCCGCTGCCTGCACACACTGGTGCAGCTTGGCTACCTGGAGCAGCAGGAGAAGTCCTACCGGCCGCGCCCACGTGTGCTGAGGCTGGCCGACGCCTTCCTCTCTGATCGATCCCTTCCGGCGATCGCGCAACCGATCCTCGAGGAGCTGCGCGACGAATTGAGCGAGTCCTGCTCGCTCGGTGTCCTCGAAGGGGACGAGATCATTTATGCGGCACGCGCGTCGCAGTCGCGCATCATGGCCGTCAGCCTGCATGTGGGGAGCCGTCTTCCGGCCTGGTGTACGTCCATGGGGCGCGTTCTGCTCGCTTCACTGCCGGTGGAGCAGCGTGAGGCGCTCGTCCCTTCCTGCCTTGCCGCGCTGACACCGAATACCCAGACCGACCGCGGGGAGCTCCTGAAGGAGATTACCGCGGTCGCGCGGCAGGGTTATGCGGTGGTCGACCAGGAGCTTGAGCTTGGACTGCGCTCCATCGCGGTACCGGTCGTCGACAAGTCGGGCGTGACCGTGGCCGCGCTCAATGCCGGGACGAATGCATTCGACCGGTCGGCCGACGAACTCCTTGATACTTTCTTGCCAGTCCTGCGCGCCGGCGCTGTCAAATTGTCGCGGCTAGCGCCCTGATTGTCCTCAGACGCGCTCAACGGCGAGCGCAAGTCCCTGCCCGACGCCGATGCACATCGTGATCAGCGCGCGGCGCCCATTTCGTCTTTCGAGGGCGTGGACAGCGGTCATCATCAGTCGCGCGCCGCTCATCCCCAGCGGATGCCCGAGCGCGATCGCGCCGCCATTCGGGTTGACGCGCGCATCGTGCGGGTCGACCCCGAGCGTGCGAAGCGACGCGATGACCTGGCTGGCGAAGGCCTCGTTGAGCTCGATCACATCGAAATCATCGGTCGACAGCTTGAGCCGGTCGAGCAATTTGCGCGTCGCGGGAACGGGGCCAAGGCCCATGACGCGCGGCAGGACCCCCGCGCTCGCCATGCCGAGGATCCGCGCGCGCGGGGCAAGACCGTTTCGGGCAGCGGCGCTCTCGCCCGCGACGATCAGGGCCGCCGCGCCGTCATTCACGCCGGACGCATTTCCGGCGGTGACGGTCCCGTCCGGGCGGACGATCGGTCTCAGCCTCGCAAGGTCGTCCGGCGTGGTTTCGGGGCGAGGATGTTCATCGCGCGCGACGACGATGTCGCCCTTGCGCCCCTTGATCGTGACAGGCACGATCTCCTCCGCGAAATAGCCCGCCTCCTGCGCTGCCGCAGTGCGCTGCTGGCTCCGCAGCGCGAACGCATCCTGATCCTCCCGGCTGACAGGGTGCTCCTGCGCCACATTCTCCGCGGTCTCGGGCATTGTATCGACGCCGTAGGCGGCGCGCATCGCCGGGTTGACGAAGCGCCAGCCGATCGTGCTGTCCTCGATCTGCGCGCTACGCTGCCAGGCGCTTTCGGCCTTCCCCATGACAAGTGGCGCGCGCGACATGCTCTCGACCCCGCCGGCGATGACGAGGCCGGCTTCCCCTGCCGCGATCGCCCGCGCCGCGGCGCCGACGGCTTCCGCGCCGCTCGCGCAGAGGCGGTTGACCGTGACGCCGGGGACAGCGGACGGGAGACCTGCGAGCAGCGTGCTCATCCGGGCGACATTCCGATTATCCTCGCCCGCCTGATTGGCGCTCCCGAGGATCACCTCGTCAATCGCCTGAAGATCGAGTCGCGCATGGCGGCCGGCCAGTTCGCGGATCGCGATCGCCGCAAGGTCGTCGGGACGGACGGCCGCGAGCGCGCCGCCATAGCGGCCGATCGGCGTGCGGACCGCGTCGCAGATGAAGGCGGCGCTCACGCGGCTTGTCCCGCGGTTTCGGTGACGACAGGTGCGCCGGTGCGCTCGATCACATAGCCGGCTGTGATGCCGGGTGCGAGTTCGACAAGTACGAAGCGTCCCGCCTCCCGATCGCATTTGAGGACGCAAAGGTCGGTAATGACGAGATCGACGACGCCCTGGCCGGTGAGCGGAAGCTCGCAGCGCTCCAGAAGCTTGGATTCGCCCGCCTTGTTGGTGTGATCCATCACGACGACCACTCTTTGAACGCCGGCGACAAGGTCCATGGCGCCGCCCATTCCCTTCACCATCTTCCCCGGGATCGTCCAATTGGCGAGATCGCCGTTCGCTGCGACCTCCATCGCCCCCAGGATCGCCATGTCGATATGGCCGCCCCGGATCATCGCAAAGCTGTCGGCCGAGGAGAAATAGCTCGAGGTCGGCAGCTCCGTGATGGTCTGCTTGCCGGCGTTGATGAGATCGGGATCGGCTTCCCCGACATAGGGGAAGGGCCCCATGCCCAGCATCCCGTTCTCGCTCTGCAACGTGACGTGGACGCCGTCAGGGATGTAGTTGGCGACCAGCGTTGGAATGCCGATGCCAAGGTTGACGTAGTAGCCGTCCTGAAGTTCCAGCGCGGCGCGCTGCGCCATCTGGTCGCGTGTCCATCCGGTCATCATGCGGTCTCCCGGGCGCGCTCGGTCAGCTTCTCGATGCGCTTCTCATTGATGGTGCTTTTGACAATACGATCGACGTAGATGCCTGGCGTGTGAACGCAGTCCGCACTGATGACGCCCGCCTCGACGATTTCCTCCACTTCGACCACGGTCGCCTTGCCCGCGGTCGCCATGACAGGATTGAAATTGCGCGCGGTCTTGCGGAACTGGAGGTTGCCTTCAGGATCGGCCCGCCATGCCTTGACGAGCGAGAGGTCAGCGCGCAGCCAGCGCTCGCGAACATAGAGCACCCCGTCGAATTCCTCGACAGGCTTGCCTTCGGCCACCACCGTCCCAACTCCGGTCCGGGTGTAGAAGGCAGGGATTCCCGCACCGCCAGCGCGAATGCGCTCCGCCAGCGTTCCTTGGGGCGTCAGTTCGAGTTCGAGGTCGCCGCTTAGATATTGTTGCTCGAAAAGTTTGTTCTCGCCGACATAGGAAGAGATCATTTTCCTGATCTGGCGCGTTTCGAGCAGCATCCACAGGCCAAAACCGTCAGCGCCGGCATTATTGGAGATGACGGTAAGGTCGCGGACCCCGGCCGCCTTGATCTCTGGAATGAGACTTTCCGGATTACCCGAAAGGCCAAAACCACCGGACATGATCGTCATGCCGTCGAAGAGGAAGCCCTCCAGCGCGGCCCGCGGGTCTTCATAGATCTTGGTCAAGGCCGTCTCTCCGAATGACCGATTATCGGCTAGTTGAATCGAACATCGGTTATGGTATAGCTGCAGCTCAACGAGTCAATGTCGAATCGCGGCCCCCGTGACTGAGTGCTCGATCGAAGCTGACACAGCGAGGTCAGGGATCGCTAGAAAACCATCGCTCTTGGAGAGGTCATCGAAATGGGATTTATCTACAATGGCCTGCCGGCACATGTGATTTTCGGCCGCGGCTCGATTGCGCAAACCGCGCAGCTGATCGGCGAGCTAGGGGGCAAGCGCGCCCTGCTCGTCACGACGCCGAACCAGGCAGACGATGCGCGGACGGCTCTTGCCGGGGTCGAGGCGATCGTAGCCCATTTCGATGGCGCGACGATGCACACGCCGACCAATGTTACTGAACAGGCGTTGGAGCTGGTGAAGAGCGAAGCGATTGACAGCCTGATCGCGTTCGGCGGCGGGTCGACTATTGGTCTTGCCAAGGCGCTGGCGCTTCGAACCGATCTTCCGCAGCTCGCCATACCCACGACCTATGCGGGTTCAGAAATGACGCCGGTGCTTGGGCAGACCGAGAATGGGCGCAAGACCACGCTGCGCGATCTTGCGGTGCTGCCCGAAAAGGTTCTCTACGATGTCGACCTTACGCTCGGCCTTCCAGCCGACATAACCGGAACAAGCGGCGTGAACGCAATCGCGCATGCGGTCGAAGGCATGTATGCACGCGACGGTAATCCGGTGATGACGGTTCTCGCGGAACGGGCGATCGGGCTTCTGGCAGAGGCGCTTCCTCCGATCATCGAAAATCCGCTCGATATTCCCGCGCGTGAGAGAGCGCTGGAAGGGGCCTGGCTATGCGGGACGGTCCTTGGGTCCGTCGGAATGGCGCTTCATCACAAGCTTTGCCACACATTGGGCGGCGCGCTGAACCTGCCGCACGCAACAACACACACGATCGTGCTGCCCCATGCGCTCGCCTATAATTTGCCGGCGATCCCTGACGTCGGAGCTCGACTCGAGAGGATCCTGCGCGGCGATCCGGCGCAGCGCCTTTTCGATCTCGGAAGGGCAATCAAGGCGCCGGCGGGCCTGCGTGACCTGGGAATGGCGGAGGCCGACATCGAAACAGTGACGACCGCGGCACTCGAGAATGCCTATTGGAACCCACGCCCGCTTGAGCGGGAGGGAATTCGCGCGCTCATCGCCAGGGCGTGGGCGGGCGAACGCCCGGCTTGAGGGGCCGGCAGCGCCGCAGATCATTAGAGCCCGCCCCGGCGGAGCCCCGTGACTTTGGAGAGGATTATCGTGACCGACCGCATTTTTCCCGAGCTCACCGAAGACGCGCTCGCGCGAATGAAGGATGCGCCCAACAAACGGCTTGCCGAGATCCTCTCCGTCGTCATCCCCCATCTGCACGATGCGACCCGTGAAGCGAAAATTACGACCCGCGAGTGGGAGCAAGCGATCGAGTTTCTGACCCGCACTGGGCACATGTGCACGGGCAAGCGACAGGAGTTCATCCTTCTGTCGGATGTGCTGGGCGTCTCCATGCTGGTCGACGCGATCAACCATGACGACGGTGGCGAGGGGGCAGGGACGCCGTCCACGGTGTTCGGGCCTTTTTATTCTGGCCGGCAGGACGTACTTCCCAAGGGCGCGTCGATCCTGAAGCGTGACGAAGAGGGCGATGCGGTTCGGGTCGAAGGGCGCATCCTCGACAGCATCGGAGCACCAATCGAAGGTGCTCTTGTTGAAGTCTGGCAGACCTCGCCAACCGGACTCTACGATGTCCAGGATCCGTCGCAGCCCGAAGGACATCTTCGCGCCAGCTTCATCACCAGCGCTGACGGGACCTATGCGTTCTCATCCGTCATGCCGGTGAGCTATGGCATTCCCGTTGATGGACCGGTTGGTGATCTTCTCGACGCGCTTGGTCGACATCCCAACCGACCCGCTCATATTCATTTCATGATCAGCGCGCCGGGCTACGAGACGCTGGTGACGCACCTCTTTATCGCCGGCGACGAATGGCTCGAAAGCGATGCCGTCTTCGGCGTAAAACCGGACCTGATCGCGTCGCCGGAACGTGTTGCTCCCGGCGAGTTCAGAATTGACTACGACTTCGCATTGGCGGTGCCGCACCGCCCCTCGTGAGTTCCATGGGCGATAGGAACGCCTAAGCGGCGCGGGCGACGGAAGGTGTCGTCAGACGAGAATCTTGCCCGCCCGTATGCCCTCGACGAGTCGTGTGACAACATCGCGATCGAGCGGCGCCGGGTTGGCAGGTGGGTGGGCGAGTACCGGGTCCACGATCATCGGAAGCACATCCTCGCGCAAGCCAAGCAAGGCGAGCGCCGACGGCGCGCCGAGTTCGATGGCCCATGCGCGGAGGCCGGAACCAGGGTGCTCACCGAAGAGCTCGTACAGGATTGCCCCTTCGCGGCCGAGGTAGGGCGCATTGAGCGCGACGACATGGGGCAATACGACGCTGTTGTTGTCGCCGTGACTGATGTGCGTAACGCCGCCAATAAGGTGGCAGATCTTGTGGTGCAGGCCGATCCCCGCGATCGCTACCAGGTGTCCTCCAAGGAAGGCGGCATAACAGAGCTGCTCGCGAGCGGCGATGGAAGTGGGGTTCCTTACGGCGACGGGGAGGTTCTCGAAAAGGACCCTCATGCCGATCGTCGCCAGGTCGGCTGCGAACATATTAGGAGTGGCGGGGTAGAGGGCTTCCACCAGATGGGCCAGACAGTTCATCGCGCTGCGAACTAGCTCTCCCGCCGGTAGACCAAGATAGAGGTTGGCATCGTAGAGGACCGTCCGGGCCTGGGCGCGAGGGTCGATGCGGGTGTGCTTCACGCCATCCGCCTTCCAACCATAGACTGGTGTCATGTCGGATCCGGCGAGCGTCGTCGGGATGGCGATGAGCGGTTTGCCTGTAGCAGCCGCCAGGAACTTTCCGAGACCGGTGGTAGAGCCCCCACCAATCGACACGAGCCCGTCGCAGCCGCTTCGATGGAACGTCCCAAGGGCCGCCAGCGACACCTGCTCTGGACTATGGGGCTCGGCCCAGCCGTACAATATTCCGCCATTCTCCTTGAGGCGTTCGAGTAAATCCGCATAGCGACGCCCCCCTGATGGTGTCGTGAGCACCATCGGTTTCGCAATCGAAAGCCGCGCCAGCTCATCGGGCAACGTTTCGATCGCGCCGGCGGCACATATCACCCTTATGGGCCCGGGCTCGTATGCAAATGCCGAAATCTCGGGGGGAGTCATTCGCTTCAAGTTTGTGTCTGCCCCGGCCATGTAGCCCTCGCCTGAAGAATTGAAATTTGGATTGCGCGTTCATCTCGAACGGCGTGGCCGCGACGTCGCTAAGCGTGCGACACGATCGTCGCCCGACAGGACCCAAAGCCGATGGGCGCAAAGCCTTCGGCACGGGCCGTGCCGCTGATCAGGATTTCGTCGCCATCCAGAAGGAAGGTTCGTTGCTCGCCCGTAGGGAGCGTGATGGGTTCCTTGCCGCCCGCCGTGATTTCCATAAGGCTCCCCAGGCCGGATGGACAGGCCGTCGAGATCGTCCCGGTACCGAGAAGGTCGCCAGCCATCAGATTGCAGCCGTTCACGGTATGATGAGCAACCATCTGCGCCGCGGTCCAGTACATCGCGCGTGCATCGCTGAGACTGAGGCGAAGTGGCTCGATGCCCTGATCACGCATCGCTGCCGATGTCATTGCGACCTCCAGCTCGATCGCGAACGCTCCGCGCGCCTGGTCGTTTGCGTCCCACAGGTACGGAAGGGGTCGGGGATCGCCATCGGGTCGCGGCGCTTGCGGAACCCGGAAGGGTTCGAGGGCCTCCGCGGTCACGATCCAGGGCGAGATCGTAGTATGGAAGTTCTTGGCGAGGAAAGGACCCAGTGGCTGATATTCCCAGGCCTGAACGTCTCGCGCGGACCAGTCGTTGAGGAGCGTCAGACCAGCAATATGCGTATGCGCCTCGCTGATGGGAATCGGTGATCCAAGAGCGTTGCCGCCACCGACCCAAACGCCAAGTTCGAGCTCCAGGTCGAGGCGATCAGTGGGCGCAACGAGCGGTTCCACCGTGTCGGGCAATCGCTGCTGGCCAACCGGTCGAACGACCGGCACGCCGGACACTCGAATGGACGAGGCTCGGCCATGATAACCGATCGGGATCCACTTATAATTTGGAAGGAGGGGTGTGGGCCGAAGCAACTTGCCGATGTTCGTGGCATGATGAATGCCGACATAGAAGTCGGTGTAATCGCCGACCCGAGCGGGCAGGTGCATGATGCACTCCGCCGCCGGGTGCATGTACGGCCCGAGCGCTGCCGCATGGCGGGTATCGGAAAGCAGCGTGGAGAGACGCTGCCTGAGCGCTCGACGCTCATCGGCTGGCAGACCGAGGAGGCCATTAAGTGTAGGGCCGGCGATCGCGGTGCCCGAGCGCGGAGGAAGCAGGTGAGCGATGCCTCGGAGATCGAGTATTTGGTTCCCGATTGCCGTTCCAGGACGCGGCTCGGCTCCTTCGCGTGAGAAAATACCGAGCGGCAGGTTCTGGATCGGGAAGTCGGCGTGGCCCTGAGCGCTCTCAACCCAGCTTGTCAGCTTTGCGTCATGGGTTTCATCGATCATGGCCGGTTCACCTGTGCTTTGGGAAAGCCGGCCCAGACTGCGTCATAGTCGAGCTGCGAAGTGGCGAGGGCATGCGCCGTCGGTCGGTAGGGCCAGCAGGTTTCGATCATGAAGGCCATGGTGCCGTCGATCTTGTGCGGCTGCAGTGCCGCTTCGCTCGCCGCCTCCCAGGTCGCGACATCGGGGCCGTGCCCTGCCATCATGTTGTGCAGGCTTATCGCGCCAGGGACAAAGCCGTCGGCTTTCGCGTCATAGACACCATGGATGAGGCCCATGGCCTCGGACATGACGTTTCGGTGGAACCAGGGGGGGCGGAAGGTATCCTCGGCGACCATCCACCGCGGAGGGAAAATTACAAAATCGGCATTCGCACGGCCTGGCGTGTCGGAAGGCGACGAAAGCACAGTGAAGATCGACGGATCCGGGTGATCGAAGCTTACCGTTCCCATCACGTTGAACCGGGCGAGATCGTAGCGGAACGGTGCGAGATTGCCGTGCCAGGCAACGACGTCGAGCGGCGAATGGTCCAGCGTCATGCTCCAAAGTCGGCCGAGATATTTCTGGACAACCTCGGTCGGCGTATCGCGATCCTCGAACCAGGCGACGGGCGTTTCGAAATCGCGGGCGCCTGCAAGCCCATTGGAGCCGATTGGGCCCAGTTCGGGCAAGCGGAACATCGCCCCGAAATTCTCTGCCAGATACCCCCTTGCGATCCCGTCCGGGAGGATGACGCGAAAGCGAACGCCCCGCGGAACCAGCGCAATCTGTCCCGGAGCGAGACCGATCCGGCCGAGCTCGGTCAGCAGGAGCAGGCGACCCTGTTCGGGGATGACCAGGAGTTCGCCGTCGGAATCGTAGAACACCTTGTCGACCATGTCTCGATTGGCGGCGAAGACATGGAACGCAACGCCCTCGAGCTGCTCGGGGGAGCCGTTGCCAAGCATCGTGACGATGCCGTCGACGAAGTCGGTCGGAACGTCGGGAAGCGGCTGGGGCCCCCATCGCAGCCGATTCGGTGGGAGCGCGCCAGGAGCCGGCTCCGCATTAAATAGTGGCGCTGAGCTATAGGGTTCGAAGGGAGCGTGATCCGCGGTAGGCCTCAAGCGGTAAAGCCAGCTGCGGCGGTTTTCCGAGCGCGGTGCCGTGAACGCGGTACCGGAGATGGCCTCGGCATAGAGTCCGAAGGGCGGGCGTTGGGGCGAATTGCGCCCAATCGGTAGCGCGCCAGGCACCGCCTCGGTCGAGACGTGGTTGCCGAAGCCCGGGATGTACATGATGTCAGGCGTCTCGCTCATTGCTGTCCTCTCGGCACATGGACCGCGAGCGATTCTGTGCTTCCGGGGCATATTTGCATGTTCCGGCGGGATCCGACTGATGAGGGGCTCCACTGATTTACCGATCAGTCCGACAATCGACTGCGACCGGATTGCATGCTCTCGCCGAGCCCGCCCATGCTCGCCGCGCATTAATTTGGGAGAGGCATATGGCGACATACAGAATGCACGGGCGCGGCCCGATTCACGCGGTAGCCATCCATGGATGGTTCAACGATCATGCGGCGTTCGATGCAATGCTGACGGGCATTGATCCCGATCGCTTCAGCCTATTGCTGCTTGACCTTAGAGGCTATGGTTCGCGTCGCGACTCGGATGGACCGTTCGATATCGAAACCATGGCGGCGGACGCGTTGACCGCCGCCGACGCGGTTGGGTGGGATCGCTTTTCCGTAATCGGTCATTCGATGGGCGGAAAGGCGGCACTGAAGCTCGCGCTTACGGCCGCGGAGCGGGTCGAGAAAATTGTCGGAATCACGCCCGTGTGGGCGGGAGCTGCTCCCTTTGATCCGCCGACACGGGCCTACTTTCAGCAGGCGGCCGCGAGTCTCGAAATCCGCGAGGCCATTCTCGACCTCACAACGGGGTCGCGACTTCCCCTTTCATGGCTCAAGCGTGCAGCGGAGCGGTCGGCAGCTATAAGCGACCAAGGCGCCTTCGCTGCATATTTTGAGTCCTGGTCCGGTGACGATTTTGCGAACGATGCGTCTGCTATTGAACAACCAGTGTTGGTCTTTGCGGGCGGACGCGACAAAGGGATACCGGAGGAGTTGATCCGTACGACGTGGTTGTCCTCGCTCTCTCGCGCGGGGCTCGTCGTTCTTCCCGAAGCTGGCCACTATCCGATGGATGAATGCCCGCTCATTCTTGCGGCGGAAGTCGTTGCATTTCTGGATCCGCAGCAAACGCGGTGAGGACGCGCCCGCCGAAAGGCCGGCGGGCGCACCCTGCGCTACAGGCGGAAGCGAACCCCGGCGCGGAACTGCCGGCCAATCAGGTCATAGAGATATCCGTTCGTCCCGGTGCTGATGAAACCGGTCGCACCATATTGTGGCGCCACGGGCGGATCCCGGTCGAACAAATTCTGCACCGCGAAATAGACCTCGGCACCTTTACCGAACGTCGGGATTTTGAACCCGAGTGCGAGATCGGTGTAGAAGACGGCCGGTACGTGGTTGCTGGCGATATCGACGCCATCGACCCATCCGTTGTTGATCTTGCCTGCGCTGATGAAGCGCTCGGTCAGCGTTGCCGTGAAATGGTCGGAATCGTAGTTCGCAGACGCCAGCCAACGCCAGCTTGGGACCGCTTGCGAGTTCAGGTCGAAGTTCGCGTTCTGGCCTGCATATTCCGTCGTCACGCCACCAATGG
Source organism: Sphingopyxis indica (assembly GCF_032879645.1). Lineage (NCBI taxonomy): Bacteria > Pseudomonadati > Pseudomonadota > Alphaproteobacteria > Sphingomonadales > Sphingopyxidaceae > Sphingopyxis > Sphingopyxis indica. Next base: position 3,826,961 of record NZ_CP076394.1, on the reverse strand, counting down.
TCACGGTGCGGTGCGCGACATAGGTGCCGACCATTCGCAGGTTGAGCGTGCCACCCCAATTGCTGTTTATATCGGAGAGGTTGCGTCGATAGGTCGCCTCGAAATCGACACCGCGTGTTCCCTCGCCGCCGATGTTGAGCGGGACCAGCTGAACTTGGGTGATCTGACCGGGAACCCCCGGCGCCGTGTCGGGGCCCCTTGTGACAAACGAACATTGGAACATGTCGTGAGCGTTGCTGCACAGGTTGATCACGGCCTGCGAGGTATTTGAGTAGATCGCCTTTGCGATCTTGATGTCGAAATAGTCGACCGAGAGGCCGAAGCCCGGGAGCCAATTGGGACGATAAACGACGCCGACCGAGGTCGTGTCTGCCTTCTCCGGCACGAGGTTCGAATTGCCCGCGGCGTACTGGCGGATGCTGTAGCTCGTCCCCTTCACCGGATCGGTGATCGTCTGGTTCATCGTATTCCCGGCCTGGAACAGCTCGGAAAGGTTGGGCGCACGGATGTCGCGCGATCGCGTGCCGCGGAACCGGAGCTGGCTATCGACATCCCACGTCAGGCCCGCCTTCCAGCTCGTAACATCTCCCGCGAGGCTGTAGCTTGTGTACCGAACGGCGCCGTTGAGGTCGAGTTCGCGGAAGAACGGCTTGTCTTTCAAAAGCGGGACGACCGTTTCGAAAAAGCCCTCCTTCACGTCGTAGTGGCCGTTAGACGGCTGGAAGTTGCCGACGAAGAAGGCGGTCTGCTGATCGAGGTCGGTGGCGGTGGCATGGTAGGATTCACGGCGCCACTCGCCCCCCAGCGCGATCGAAACGGGGCCGGCCCAGGTCGAGAAGGGTTCGCCCTGCAGTGACGCTGATACGACATCCTGCTTTATCGTGACGCGCTGAAGGGAACGGGCGGCCTCGATATAGGCCCGCGCCTCGGGCGTCTTGTTCGTTCCGAATACATTGAACGGGACGCACCCGTTGCCTGGGTTCGTCAGCGTCGATCGGCAGACGATTCGGCCATTCGCGGGGTTCACCACTGCGTCGGCCGCGTTGTTGAAATTCGCGTTGAGCGGGTCATTCGTATAATCGCCGCTGACGAAATTTGTCTGGCCATGCTGACCAAAGATGTCCCAGGTCCAGCCGTTCCCAAACTTGCCCTGAAGCCCTGCGACATAGCGATATTGCTCACGGTCGTTGCGGCCGACGAGAGGGCCCCAATCGAGGAACATCTTGCCGAGATTGAAGCTCGTGATGTTGTTCGCTGCCATCGTCGCGGCGATCGCGGGATCGAGATAGGCGTTGTCGCGCCGGATCGTGATGTTGCCGTCGCGCTCGAAGACGCGCGCGTAGATCTTGCTCTTGATGTTGGCATAACCGAACTCGCCGTAGGCGGTGACGTTGTCGGTCAGGTCGTAGCTTGCGCGCGCAAAAACGGTGCCGCCCTTCACGGGAGACGCGAGCCGGATAATCTGGCTCACATCCTGGGCGTCGCCGCCCCACGAAAGGACGCCCGACCGATAGCCAGGAGCGAAAGGAACAGGATTGCCGTCCGGCGTGAACTGCGTGTTCACCAGTGGGCCGCTCGAGGAGGTCACCCCGCCTTTAGTCGTTGCTGTGATGAGGCCGCCGTCCGTCGCAACGCCGAGCCCAACGCCGGACACGACAAGGTTTTTCGGTTGGCTATGGTCCGCCGCATAAGCGGGATTGCCGACAACCTTGGCACTGTTGAACCAATCGCGCGAGGTCACATAGCCCGCGGAGCCATCGTCGTGGTAATCGCCGCTGACGATGAAATGGCCCCGCCCCCCGGCAAATCTCGTCCCCCAGGAGAGCTCGGCTTTGAAGGTCGGCGCGTCTCCGTATGTCGAAATGCCTTTTTGAACGTCCGCCATGAGTCCTGTGAACTTGGTGTTCAAGACGTAGTTCACGACGCCGGCAACCGCGTCGGAGCCCCATGCGGCGGATGCGCCGCCGGTGACGACATCGACCCGTTCGACGAGGGCCTGTGGCAGGAGGCTCACGTCGATGTTGCTGGTGAGCGTCGAAGGCACGACGCGGTGGCCGTCGAGCATGACGAGCGTGCGATTCGCGCCGAGTGCGCGAAGGTTGTATAAGTTCGCGCCGACTGTCGCGGCCGCGCTCGTCGTTGCAACCCGGGGGGTCTGTGATCCCACCAGAGCCGGCAACTGATTTACATAGTCCGAGAGGGTCGCCGGCGCGGCCGACTGAATCTGCTCCGTGCTGATCACAGTGGTCGGCGTTGGCGCTGTATAGCCGGTGCGTGAAACGCGCGTGCCAGTGACGACGATATCGGGGGTGGATGGCTGCGTGGTCGCCGGCGCGGCCACATTTTCCCCCTGGGTCGACGGGGCTGGCGCTGACGGCTGCTCCTGCGCAAAAGCAGGCTGCGCCAAGCCGAGGGCAACCAGCGCGAGCGGCAGTGCCGAGGTTGAGCAGAACTTCGTGCGGCGGCTCCCAATTTGTGCGTTGAGCATGATCGGCATTCTCCCTCCATCACCTCATCGCCGGGCTTATGGGTGGGCGCTCGAGGCTGTGGCCGCCTTATGGGTCGTCTCGTCGGGTTCGTTGTAGACAGGAACTCCGGGCGCTTACCGAACTGTCCGAAAATCGCCCTAATCGCATTGGATTGTTGAAATGGTTGGCGATGGAGCTAGGCTTACAAGAAAAAACGGCGCCGATCAGGAAGGGATAAATGCATGGCGCATCAACAGACCCCGATCTGGATCGTCTCAGGTGACTTTGGTCGTGCGACGGTCAATATCACCGACCGTGCACTCGTCGAGCACGCCCATCAGCAGTTCAACATGATTTTCATGCTAGGCGGTGCCGATACTTTCTTTAAATCCGGCACCGAGACCTTGGCCCTCGACGACGGCTCGGTGTTGCTCTTCAATCCGTGGGTGCCTCATTTAAAGCTCGCCAACGATGGCGAACCTACGATGATTCTGTCGCTCATCATCGAAACCGATTGGATCGACCGGGTTCTTGAAGCCCAGGGCCTTCGAGCAGGCCTTATTTTCCCGCAGCTACGCGAGCAGATGACGGAGAATGTCCGGATCCAGGCGGAACGGCTGGCAGCTGCGATTTCAAGGGGCATGGTGGATGCCGCGGACCGCGAAGAAATGATCCTTGATCTCATCGATGCTGTGATCCGCGCCTATATCGCCGCAGACGTCGAGCGCACGGCAACGACGAGCAGACGACCGATCGATTTTCGTATCCGCAAGGCGCTCAACTACATCCACGAGCATGCCTTCGAAAATCCGCGGATCGACGAAATCGCACGGATGGTCGGTCTATCTCGATCGCATTTCTTCGAGCAGTTTCGGCGGTGCGTGGGCGCCTCGCCACAGCATTATATCGACCACATGCGCATGAAGGCGGCGACTCGGCGCCTGAGCATGGGTGGAGAGACGCTCGTTGAGATCGCGGACCAGCTTGGGTTTGCCGCGCACAGCAATTTCACGAGGTTCTTCGCACAGCATATGGCAGTCTCCCCAAGCGAATTCCGCCGACAGACCCATCAGGATGATGAGGCCTCTTCAGGCTGAGAGGAACTCGGCTCCGGGCCGCGATACGACCTGCTCGTACCAGTCCATGAGCGCCGGCAGCTTCGCACGGGCAACCGGAAGTGTCGTCCAGCGATATACAGCGACGCCGATCGGAATGTCAGCCAGGGTGAAGGCATCGCCAGCGATGTGGGGCTGCTCCTGAAGCAGCGCATCGACCATTCCGAAGTGAGTGTCTGCCTCGGCCTCTGCGCGGGCGAGGGCGTCCTTCGCCGGCGGGGTTGTCGCCTTTATTGTCATGCGTACGAGGTCGCGAACCGCCTGGGCAAGATGGGATCCTTGCCAGTCGAGCCATTGATCGACACGGGCGACGCTTCGCGCCTCCACCGGATAGAGCTCCTCGGCCCGCTCGCGTCGCGCGAGATAGCGCATGATGGCATGCGATTCCCAAAGGACGAATCCATTGTCGTCCAGTGTTGGAATGCGGCCGTTCGGATTGAGGCGACGATACTCCGGATTGTCGAGACCCCCATGCGGCCCCCCGGTGGGGATGAGCTCAAATTCGAGTCCTAGCTCACCGCAGGTCCAGAGGACCTTTGCTACGTTCGGCGCGGCCGGGTGGCCCCATATCTTCAACATGTCGGGAATCTCCGGTTGGTCCCGAACGGTAGCTGGCCCTCCGTGCAAGGAGGATGCCTCATTGTCCTCTCTCTGATCGAAGAGTCCGATCTTTGGTGTCCGTTTGGAAAAGCGGATGATTCGGTAACAACGAAGCGGGCGCTTTCCCGCAAGAAGGGCGACAGGCGAGCCAACCAAGGCGTCGCGCCCAAAGGCATCCGCAAAGGAGAGGATGATAATGTCGCAGTTGATCGATTGCTGCTGTCCCGTGCAGGATCCGTGTCCGCGGCACCTGGCCGCCCACCAAGCAGCGCAGAATCTCGATCGGGCATATGCGGTTGACGGAGTCGATGGAGACGCGCTCGGCGCAGAGCTCGACCGACGTGGGATCAGCCGCAGAGCGATCCTTGCCGGGAGCGCCGGAGCCGCCATGTTTGTCCAGGCCGCAGCCTCACCCGCATTCGCAGGAGCGACGGGCCATGCGGCGGCGCCGCATCCTGCCGGACGCGTCCATGAGCTTCCATCAACCCATCAGACCGTGAAAGTGGGTGAGATGGATCCGGCGACGCCGATCGTGCTCGAGATCGAAAGCGGCGACATCGTCCACTACCCGAATACCTGGGTGAATTGGGCGAACGAGGCTAAATATGGGATGGCCTTCGATGCGCGCGAGCCGATCCGCAAGCGCTACCCGGCCGGGCCCTATTCGTTGATCGGGCCGGTCGCGGTCAAGGGCGCGGAGCCTGGCGACGTCATTGAGTGCCGGATGATCCGCCTAAAGCCAATCGACTGGGGTTGGAACTCCTGGCCGCATGGTATGGGGGCGCTGCCAGACGGTTTTGACAAACCTTATCTCCACTATCTGAAGATGGACCCCGAGCGCCGTTTCGCTCAATTTGCGTCGGGTGTGCGCATACCACTCGCGCCGATCCAGGCGGTCATGGCTGTGCAGCCCGCCGGCGACAAGCCGGTGAGCGGCATTCTCAGCGGCCGCTATGGCGGAAACATTTCGCTTCGCGACCTTCAGGAGGGCAGTTCGCTGTTTCTCGGCGTCGAAGTTCCGGGAGGCCGGCTATGGACTGGCGACAGTCATGCGGCGCAGGGTGACGGAGTCGTCGACCAGACCGCGATCGAGACGGCAATGGAGGATCTGAGGATCCAGTATATCCTGCACAAAAAGGTGCCTCTGACGACGCCGATCGCCGAGACCCATGATGCCTGGATCGTGCTCGGATACGGCAACACCGTAGATGACGCTCTCATCGCTTCGCTGAAACAGATGATGGCCTGGCTGTCGCGCGCAAGCGGCCTTTCGGAGGCCGACATCTACGCGCTCGCGAGCATCTCCGGCAGCTTCCGGATCACGCAATATTCGAACCAAACAGGCAGCGTCTATCGGAACAATCCCGCCAAGGCGGTTCATGGGGTGCTGCCCAAAGCGCTGTTCGACGCGTCGCGGCTTGCGCAGATCTCCCGGTCATTGCGGCCGGGCGCCTGAACATGGCGGATGGTGTAGCCGCCGGGCCGGCGAAGACTGGGCTGGCGCGCTGGGTCGTCATCGGATGCGCGGTTGTTGCGTTTCTTGACGGGTTCGACACGCAAGCGATCGGTCCGGCGATCCCCGCCATCGCTAAGGAGCTTGGTCTGCAGCCTGACACGATGGGCTCGGTGCTTGGCGCCTCGCAGGTAGGGTTCCTTGTGGGAGCCTTCCTGTTCGGCGCGCTCGGTGATCGGTTCGGCCGCAAGCAGATGCTGCTCGTAACCACCGGGCTTTTTGCGCTCGGCACTCTCGCAACCGCTCTGTCGGGCACGCTCCCAATTCTATTGCTGAGCCGGGTCGCGACGGGGCTCGGGCTTGGCGGCGCGAGCCCGAATTTCATCAGCCTGGTTGGTGAGTTCACCCCGCAGAGACTGCGAGCAAAAGCGGTTACCATGCTTTGGGCCGCGGTTCCGCTCGGCGGCATGGTGGGCGCATTCACGACCGGTCAAATACTGCCGACACATGGGTGGCATGCGATCTTCGTCATCGGCGCCATAGCGCCACTTCCAGTACTCGCATGGATCGCGCTTGTCTTTCCGGAATCACGGGAAGTGGCGCACGAGCAAGTGGCCCCGGTGAGCGCGCTGTTCACGCCGGAAATCCGCGCAACGACGGTCCTTCTTTGGATTACGTCGTTCATGACCTGGTCCACGATCGTCGTCACTGCACTCTGGCTCCCCGGTCTTTTGCAGCGCGCGGGCTGGAGCGGGCCCGACGCCGCCTCGATGCTCGCACTGATCAACGGCGGCGGCATCGTCGGAACATTGGTGGTAGGCTTCCTGCTCGGCCGCGGTGACGCGCCCCGTGCACTCGTGGCGAGCCTTGTCGCGGCCGGAAGCCTGATCGCCTTGTTAGGCTTGCTGACGGACGCGCCCCGTCTGTTTGCCGTGCTCGCTATCTGCGCGGGCTTCGCCACCTCGGCAGCTGGCGGCACCTTGCTCGCGGTTTCAGCCGGCACCTATCCGCCCACCGCGCGGTCGACAGGCGTCGGATGGGCGCTCGGCGTCGGCCGTGTCGGAACGGTTATCGGTCCGATCGCGGTGGGCGAGATGCTGCGACTCGGCGCCTCGGTCACGGCTGCTTTCACCACACTTGCTTTTGTCGCCCTGCTCGGGGTGCTCGCTTCCTCGGCGCTTGGGCGCTCCTCGAAACTCTTACCCGTTCGTCATGGAGAGATTTGATCATGGAATCCGATACGACCTGCATCGTTCAGTATCTGGTGAGCAGCCGGATGGCGCGGAATATTATCGAAGCGGGCATCGCCGAGGCGGAAAGGGTAGGTCATGCCCTCTCATTCGCCATAGTCGATACCGCAGGCCACCTTGTCGCTTCCGCACGGATGGACGGTGCAGGCCCAGTCACGATCGAGATCGCGCGCGGCAAGGCTTTTGCCACAGCGGCAACAGGTGGACAGCCGGGTGACAGCCTCGCGCAACGCTTTCAGGAGAACCCCCAGGTATGGGGCAATGCGGGTTCACTGGGATATGGCGCCCCGATGCTACCCGCGGCGGGTTCGCTACCGATCAAGATCGATGGCCGCGTGGTTGGTGCGATCGGCGCCAGCGGCGCACCTTCCGCGGTCGATGTCGCGGTGATCAGTGCGGCTTTGAATGCCGTGATCGGATCCGCCAACAAGTAAAGGGAAATACGATGCGGCTCCTCGCATATGAAGATGCAACCACCGAGCGTGCCCTTGGCGTATCGGCCGACGGGCGAACCTTTCATTCGGTCGCATCGCTCGCCCCTGACCTACCGTCGAATATCTCGGGTCTGTTGGGCCTCGATGGCGCTCTAGGTCGGCTCGGGAGCCTCCTCGCCGCGGCGGGGCCAGGTCGGCCGCTCTCAGCTGTAAGGCTCCGCCCCTTTCTCGGGCGATCCAATGCACTGTGGGCGCTCGCGCTCAACTTCAAGACGCACATCGCTGAGACCGGCCTGACCACGTCGCTCGAGTATCCGCACCTCTTCCTGCGGATTGCCTCCTCCTATGTCGGAAGCGGTGAGGCGCTCCTTGCGCCTCCTGAATCCGTAGCGCGCGCTTTCGACTATGAGGGCGAGCTCGGCGTGGTGATCGGAAAGCCTGGACGTCATATTCCTGTCGAACGCGCCCTCGACCACGTGGCCGGTTATACAATCGTCAACGAAGGCTCCGTCCGCGAGTATCAGATTCACAACCGCCAATTTGGTCTAGGCAAGAACTTCGAAGCTTCGGGGAGCTACGGACCGTGGATGATGACCGCGGACGAGTTTGGCGATCCGGCGAAGCAGAGCCTCGAGACGCGCGTGAATGGCGTTGTCCGGCAGCGGTCGGGCCTGGACGATCTGCTGGTAAGCGTCGCCGAGACGGTCGCCTATCTGTCGCAGGGCTATCGGCTGCACCCAGGAGACATGATCGCAATGGGTACGCCGGGCGCCTTGCCGCCGGCGGAGGATGATGTTGAGGGGCGTGACCTTTCCAGCCAGTACGGCCCGTTCAAGACTCCCGGACTAGTCCACATGAGGCCAGGCGACCGTGTCGAGGTCGAGATTTCGGGATTGGGCGTCCTTAGTAATCCCGTGGTTGCCGACAAGCCCGCCAACTATCGGGTGGGGTGATGCGGCAGACGTGGGCAGTTCTGTTCGCTGCAGCGGCGCTGGCGGGCTGCTCGCAATCCAGCCCGACGGACGATCGCAACCTCGGTGGCGACCCCCAGCTCGGCGCTCTGGTCGCCGATGCCAAGTGTACCGCCTGTCACGGAGGGCCTGGCGCAGACGGCGCGCCGGGCGTTCCGAGCCTCAGCGAACAATATCCTGAATATTTGAAAAAACAGCTCGTGGCATTCGCAGCGCCCCCTGGAGCCCCCAATCACCGCAAGAGCGCGGTGATGGCGGCGATCGCACGGAGTCTTTCCGACGATGACAGGGCGAATGTCGCCGCCTGGTACGCTGAAATCTGGCGAAAACCGTCAAAGGCGCGCGATCCATCCCGCGTGAAATTGGGCGAACAGGTATTCCTTCATGGCCGAGCCGATGACGACCTGCCGGCCTGCGCTGCGTGTCATCGCGCGACCGCAACCGGAATCCGGCCTGACTTTCCCAACCTTGCCGCGCAGGATCCGGCCTATGTCGAAAATGAGCTGCGGAACTGGGAGCAAATTCGTGGTCATCGCGGCAAGCTCATGTCGATCATTGTACCCCGACTGAAGCCGGAGCTGGCTGCAGCGGTGGCCGACTTCGTCGCAACGCAACCAAGCAAGCCGGTGCGGTGACTTTGATGCGCGAGGCACGGCGCGGGGATTCCGCCCCTAAAGCTGGTGTCGCGTTACGAAGAGCGCCGCTTCCTGGACGCCGCCGGCAAGACGCCTTGCGATCCGGAAACAGAAATTCGAACTGACCTGGAGGTCTCCTCATGATCCGCCTCTACTTTCACCCAACCCCCAATCCAGCAAAAGTTGCACTCTTTCTGGAAGAAGCCGGGCTGCCTTATGAGATCGTACCCACCGATATACGAAAGGGTGATCAGCACGCGCCGGAGTTTCTCGCTATCAATCCTAACGGAAAGATCCCGGCCATTGTCGATACCGATGGACCCGGCGGCAAGGAGGTCAGTGTTTTCGATTCGACGGCCATCCTCCTTTATCTGGGGGAGAAGACGGGAAAGTATCTCGGGGAAGAGGACGACCGGCCCCGACTGCTCTCTTGGTTGCTGTTTCTAGCGTCGGGGCTGGCACCAATGTCGGGGCAGGCGACGCATTTCCAGTTCATCGCGCCCGAGGGCAATGAATATGGAATCAAGCGCTTCAGGGGAGAGGCCGAGCGACATTATCAGGTGCTGGACGACCGCCTAGAGGCGCGCGACTTCATCGTCGGCAACAACTATACGATCGCCGATATGTCCGCCTGGGGCTGGATCGACCGCGCTCCCAGAATTCGTAAGGGGGAAGCTGACGCACTGGCCCCCTATCCGAACCTGAAACGTTGGTTCGAAACTGTTGACGCGAGGCCAGCAGCGGAACGGGTGCGAAAATTGGGGTTTGTAAGGAATGAACCCTTCAAGGTTCCGGGCGACCACCAGACGATGCACTCTCTGTTCCCGACGACCTTCGCGCAGAAGCCGAAATGATCGAAAAGCGCGGAGGCTAGGTGCCATACAGTCCGGGCTGCACAGGGCGGGTGCCATCACGGGGGTTAGAAGAGCCACGGCGGCTGCTGATCGCTGGTTCTGACGGCCAGCCGCAGTGCGCCGATGCCCTCTATCTCTACCGCTACAATGTCGCCAGCCGCAAGAGGACCAATTCCTTCCGGGGTCCCGGTCGCCAAGATATCGCCGGGCCAAAGCGTCATGACGGAGGACGCGATCTCGATCAGTTCGGCGATACCAACGATCATCTCCGAGGTGCTAGCAGATTGCCGCTTCTCGCCATTGACGAAGAGTTCGATTTTGAGTTGGTGCGGATCGGCTATTTCGTCGGCGGTCACAATCCATGGGCCGATTGGAGTAAAGGTGTCGAAGGATTTGCGCATCGACCGCTCTTCCGAGCGCGTTCCGTCAATCCGCATCGTTACGTCGATCAAGCAGGTATAGCCGAAAACATGGTCCATTGCCTGCGCCCTACCGACATTGCGGGCTTCACGGCCGATAACGACCGCCAACTCAGACTCATGGTCGAAGCGCCTCGTCGACCCCCGAGGCAGTTCGATACCGCGGGTGGAACCGGTAATGGAGGATGGGGCCTTCAAGAAGACGCCTTGCTCTGCGGCAGTTTTCCCTTTGGGAGTGACTGCGAGGTCGCCCATCTCAACCATATGTTTTCGATAATTGGTCGGGGCGGCGACAATCTGTCTTGGCGCCGGATTAGACGCATCAAGCAAGGCGCTTTCGAGCGGGATTGGGGCGGCCCGTTCGCTTTCGTCTATGAGCTTGGGCCGGAGGTTCGCCCAGTCGGCGATCATCCTGTTCACATAGTCATCGGGCCCATCCCCATGGCCCGCTCCCGGAACGACCCTTGTTACGTCATGGATGTGGTTGTCGATGACTAACCCGACCCGGCTCTCGTCGAAAACAGCGATTTTCATATTAGCGGCCTCCGGGGCGGCCTGAACCGCGATGTCGCTCTTCACGGTATAGGCCGAGCGCCTGATGCGCGGCGGCGTCGCTGACCGTAAAAAAGACGGCCCGATGGCCCCCAAGGTTCTGATGCCGGTGCCAGGCCCAAGGAGGGATCACGAAGAAGTCCCCCGGCCCCCAGTCGAACAGACTTTCACCGACTTCACTCGTACCCTTTCCGGCAACGACATAGGTGAGACTCGACGCGGTCATCCTGCGGTATCGGGTGGCATGACCTGGCGCCAGCGCTTGCAGTGCCGGCGTAAGAGTAGTTAAGGCGGGGCCTCCGGTCAGCGGGTTCTGATACTCAAGGACCGTGCCGAGATCGGGATCCCCATCCAGTTCGCCAGCGGCTTGCAGTGCCGCCATTGCCCGGTTCACCGGATAGACGAGGAGCGGGTTCGAACCATTGGTCGATGCTGACGGTGGACGCATGATGCCGCTGCCGAAAAGCTGGAACGAGCGCTGGGGCTGTTTGCTGACGGGCTGCAGGTCGCTTTCGAAGGGGGCAAAGAACGTCGCGTGAAGCGAACGAACGAGGGAGATATCGAGCACGTCGAGCCAGATCATAGGCGCCTCACCGCGATGCTCATGGTCGTGCCACATAAAGTTCGGGGTAAGGACGAGATCGCCCTCATTCATCGGATAGCGCTCGCGCTCAACAGTAGTGAATGCCCCGGAGCCTTTGATGATGAAGCGAAGGGCAGACGCTGCGTGTCGATGCGCGGTCGCGACCTCCCCGGGGAGGATCAGTTGGATCGAACCCCAGAATGTGGGCGTGGTGCCGTAGGGCAAGCCGGGGTTAGTCAACCGAAGGGTGCGTCGATTGCCGCCCCGTTCAAGATCGAGCTCGTGGCCGAGCGTCTCGAGGAGAGCGGCAAGATCCCCCCATTTCCAGTGAACCGGCCGCATGGGGGAGGCGGGCTCGCGGGTGAAAAGTGGCGGATCGTCAGGCTGGTGGATCGCGCAATTGAGCGCGGCAAGCTCGTCGCGAAGGCGACGCCGATTGTTGGCGTCGCCTTCCGATAATGGGCTCGATTGCCCCATTTCGCTAGCTCCTCCTGCGTTCGCCCGTGAGGCTGACCTCTAATGCAGACACATTCGCCGTTCGTGCGCACTCAACGACACCGATCTTCGGCAAAAGAGACTGCGATCATGCCGATGTCTGTCCCGGAAACCGGGGACAGACTGGTTGTCCGGGAACGGGATGATGGAGCGGACCAACAGCCCTGGCAGGAGCAAGACGTGCGCTTGAGAAAATTCGACGAGGGGAGGGCTCGCGGGCGCAGCTGGCCCCGGGCGCAACCATCTTCGCTTAGCCTTACGGATTTGCGCCAGTGACAGACTATTCTCGACTGGCTCCGCCCAGGGGATCCCGCATGGTGATCGTCGGAGGCTTCGGTGCCATCGGCTACCGCCTGAGTGATGTCGCCCTTGGCCTCGGGCTCCAGGTTGCCGCGCTCGACCTAGCTACCTCAATAGCGAGCAAGCCTCACCTCCCGGGCATGCATGCCGGAGCAATAGATGCGACGGACGAGGGCAGTGTGCAGGAAGCGTTCAGGGCAATCGATACGCTCTTCGATGGAATCGACGTCCTGGTGAACCTTGTGGGCTTCCGCAATAGGCTCGCGCCGGTCGATGAAATCGGGCTCGAGGAATGGGACGAGATCATCGGTGGAAATCTGCGCTCGGCAATTCTGATCACAAGAGCGGCGCTACCCCTGCTCACCAAGGCAGGAGGCGGCGCGATCGTCCATGTCGCATCCGCCATGGGCCTGAGGCCTGTGCCGCAACATGCGCCCTATGCGGTTTCGAAAGCGGCATTGCTCATGCTCGCACAGGCGACCGCGATCGAGGTCGCGCCCTCCATTCGCGTAAATGCCGTCGCGCCTTCCGCGGTTGACACGCCTTTTCACCAGGGCGGTACCGGACGCTCGACATATGAAGATTCCGCAGCGGACCCGGAGATCTTCAAACAGGGCGTTCCGATGGGGCGTATCGCGAGGGTGGACGATGTGGTCGGCCCTATCCTGTTCCTGGCAGGACCGCACGCGGGTTTCATGACGGGCCAAACCCTTCTTGTGACGGGCGGCAAGTAGGTGGCCGCGCCGTCTTTCTCGACGTCCATCTCCTCGGTCGCGCGCCTGGATGCGCCATTCTACCAGGTCGTGAATGGCGAACTGATGCCCGCACCGATGAGCTTTGGCATCATAAATCCGGCAACCGAGCAAAGCTTCGCGCGATCGCCCCGCGCCGACGAAGCACTCCTGGATCATGCGGTTGGGAGCGCACGAAATGCCTTCGCCAGATGGCGGCGAACGGAGGTTGAGGAGCGCCGGCAGGTGATCGAGGCCATGGCGGCGCGCCTTCTGGATGAAAAAGATGAGCTCGCGACGCTTCTTGTCCTGGAACAAGGAAAGCCACTTGCTGCTGCCAATGCCGAAGTGGAACGCGCTGCCGCCTTCATGTTGCAGATTGGCGCGATCGACATCGGGCCTGAGCGGATCCATGAGATACCGGGGCAAAGCTCGCAGGTTCATTACAAGCCCATGGGCGTGGTCGGGGCGATCACGCCTTGGAACATGCCCCTCGTGCTCGCGGCTCCGAAAATCGCCTCGGCGATCCTTGCCGGCAACGCGCTTGTTCTGAAGCCGTCTCCGTTCACGCCTTTGGCGACCCTAAGGATGGCAGAGCATCTCTACGAATGTGCCCCGCCTGGCGTTCTGAACGTCATAGCTGGATCCGATGAGCTGGGTCCGTGGATGAGCCGGCACGAAGGGATCGACAAGATCAATTTCACCGGGTCGATCGAGACTGGCCGCAAAGTGATGATGTCGGCAGCCGGGACTCTCAAGCGGCTGACCCTCGAGCTAGGCGGCAATGATGCCGCGATTGTCCTCGACGATGCGAACCTCGACGAAGCAATTCCAAAGCTCTTTTGGGCGGCGTTTGGACTGTCCGGGCAAATCTGCATGGCGGTAAAGCGGCTTTTTGTTCCGCGATCGAAATTGCAGACTGTGACGGACCGCATGACTGCGATGGCTGATCAGTGCAAAATCGGTGACGGATTCGAGCCTGGGGTCGAAGTCGGACCTATCCAGAATAGTGCACAACTCGACCGGGTTCTCGGGCTCCTCGCAGAAACCGAGCGGCATCCGGGTGCTCGTATTACAACCGGAGGGAAGCGGCTGGATCGGCCGGGGTATTTTGTTAGTCCGGCCATCGTGACGGGGATTGACGCCGGGGCGCGCCTTGTCGACGAGGAGCAATTCGGGCCCGTTTTGCCGATCATGGTCTATGATCATGTCGATGAGGTAGTTGAACGGGCAAATGCCACGCGCTTTGGGCTGGCGGGATCTGTCTGGACCGAGGATCTTGATCGCGGGGCCGCAATCGCGGCGCGGCTGGATGCCGGGTTTGCATGGGTGAACCACCATGTCGGAACCACCAGGGACCTCCCCTTCGGTGGGGTGAAACAATCAGGTCTGGGCCGCCAGGGACACAGGATCGGGGTGACCAGTGACATGGAAGTCCAAGTGGTGCAGGTCAGGCGAGGAGGGGAGGGCTAAGCCGCCGGGTCATCCCAAGTTGGTGTGCCCTTGCCAAAGCTTCAGATACCAGTGAAGCAGCTCGTGCCGCGTTGCGATCCGCAGCCTTTGGAGAGTTCGTTTGCGATAGGTTGCGACGCTCTCTTCTCCGATGCCCAGCTCGAGCGCTATTCCGAGTTGGGTGACTCCATAAATCGTGCGCGCGGCGACTTGCAGCTCCCGCCTCGGCAGCCGAACGCTCGACGAGCTTATCACATGCTCTATTTCCGGCAGCGACGACAGATCTGGCACGGCGCGCGAGAGTGCCAGCTGGAACTCGTAGTGCTTCCTGATGCATGCGACCAAGAAGCCTGCATGCGATTGAAGCCAGTCAGCAGCACACTGGGGAAATGGTCCGGCACGGTGGGTGCGAAGAACGGAGATGGCAAATCCCTGGTCGAGTGCATTGGTCGCAATTAGCGCGCGTTGGCAGATATTCGTGCGCCGATACATCACGTCTCGAAATTCGGTATCGTCAATCGTATCGGTGTCGATAATCGCGAACGAAGGGGGGCTCCCGCAGCCAGATCGCCGGGCTTCCAAAATCGCCTTGTCCCGCGCAGTATAGTTGCGGTCGATGTAGAGCTCGATGCTCCTGTAGGCGGAGTCCGATCCATCCGAACTCAACGCGATGATGCGACGCGTGGCGCTCTGATCAAAGGTCAACGCGGCGCAATGGTCGGCGCCGCAGGTGGACTCGAGCAACGCAAGTAGCGTTGGGCCGAAATCGTTCGTCCCGATTGCGCTGACGAGCTTTGCACAGGTCTCGTCAGGAACTGAGGAAGGAGAGGGCATTGGGAGCCCGCCCGGCCGTTCGAGTCCCATCGCACTCGTCAGTCGCTGCTTCGGTCGGGCACCGAAAGTGCTGCATAGGGGCCGGCGGCGTAAGTCACTTTTCCATCCATCATGGTCAGCACCGACCGGATGGAGCCGATTTCCCGGACCGGCACCGTCAGGTAATCCTTGTCGAGCACCGCAAGATCGGCGAGTTTGCCCACCTCGAGCGATCCACGCTTGTCGTCGTCGCGAACTAGCCAGGCCGAGTTGATCGTGTACATGCGAAGGGCCTGTTCCCTCGATATGGCAAGATTCGCATCGCGCTGCGCTGCGCCAGCAATGGCGCGGCCGTCGATCTGGAATTCGATCGCAAGCATCGTATTGTAGGGAGACACGCGGGTCGCGTCGGTGCCGCCGGCGACAATCAGTCCGGCATCGAGCGCGAGCTTGGTCGGCGGATCGAACCGCACGGTGGTGGCGGTGCTGGGGTCGTCCTTGAGCTGCGGCGCCTCGAAATAGAGGTTCTGCTGGATATTGTAGGCCAACCCAAGCGCTTTCATGCGTGCGAAGGTCTCGGGCGTCCCTGTAGAGATATGCGCGATGTCCCAGCGCAGTTTGTCGATCGGATGTGCTTTTGCGACGCGCTCCAGGACGTCGAGAATGTGATTTGCCGCATCGTCGGTATAAGCGTGAATTTCCAGCATGTATCCTCGGGCGGCGGCCCAACGCGCTATCTCGTAGAAGCGATCCTCCGCCTCGGCCGAAGGAGTGAACCCGGGGGTCAACCGCGTCGCGTCGTTCATCCCGAAAACGACGATCTCGCCGAGCCCGGCGAAATGGAGTTTATCGTCCCCGAACGCTGGCGGCATATAGGCGAGGGTCTGACGATACCATGCCGGCTCGTTCTGCGGCGTTTGCGCCGAGACCCGGTATGCGACGCGGACGGGTAGGCGGTTCTCCTGCCAGAGCTGGATGACGGGATCGTACACCTCCTCGCCAGAGCCGCCGCCGGCGGCATCGACGACGCCCGTTACCCCGTACTGACCCAAGCGCGCGAGGAACTTGACCAGTGACGCCTTGCGGTCTTCCCGGCTGATACTGGCGAGCTGCGCGAGCAGATTGGAGAAAGGTCCGATCCCACCCCGCAGCATCCCGGTCGGCCTACCAGCCGCATCGCGTTCAACTGTCACGCCGGCGGGTAGCGTGGGCGAGGGCCCTGCAAGGGCGAGAGCCTCGATGCCCTTCCGGTTGAGGACCGCCCAATCATATTGAAACTCGACCATCGCGGGATGGTCGGGGACCGCCTTCGTCAGTTCGTCGGATGTCGGTGCCCGACCTTCCTTGAACTGGTCGGGATGCCAGCCGCCGCCGACAAGAAGCCACTGGTTGGCAGGTCGCTTTGCGGCTTCGTCGGAGAGGCTCCTTAGGGCGTCCGCGAGCGTTGGAATATCGTTCCAATGTTCCTCGAAATCGAAGCTCTGGCCGCCACGAATAGCGTGGATATGCGCATCGGTCAGCCCGGGGATGACGGTACGCCCGTGGAGGTCGACGATGCGAGCTCCTTCACACCGGAGCGCCATGATCTCGTGATCGGTTCCGACAGCAATGATCCGGTTGTGACGAATGGCGATGGCCTGGGCCACGCTATTATTCTTATCGACAGTGAGCACCTTTCCGTGAAGGAGCAGCACGTCCTTGCTTCCGTCGCAGGTCGCGGCATTCGCGCTGCTGGAGAGCGCAACCAGCGCGATGGCGGTGAGGGAGAAACCGGAAGGCAGGAGAGACCGTCGCATTATCGATCCTATTTCAAGTCCGTCCCGGGCGAGCCAAGACGAGCTGTTTCCAACGCCATTGTCTTGAAGACGGGACGTCGCATTGAATGGTTCGGACGGCACGATATCGGCACTTCGGAACCGATGCAGGGCGCCGGCTTGCGATCTCGGAGTTGCCTGAAACAGAACAGTCGCGATGAATAAGTGTGTCGTTCGCGATCTGCGGCAGACTGAGCCGATGCCAGCTAGTTGAAACGAACTGCCTGAGGCTGCTTCGAACACCGTGTTCGCAAAAATCGAACACGGGCGCGGAGGACTGAGGGGCACCGGTCTTAGGCTGACAACCTCAACCTATATGTGGTGTTCTCAACGTTGCGCGCCCTTAACGCGTCGATGCCTACCCGCACCGGAGGACCGGGCGCGCGATGTTCATACCGGTGCAACGTCATGACACAGGGCAATCGATGGCATAGGGATGTCACGAGAACGGCAATCGCAACGGAGACGAACAACGAGTATCACATTGACCCTGCTGGATTTAGCCGGACTGGCAGCGCTACTGCTCTGGGGTGTTCATATGGTCCAAAGCGGGGTGCTCCGCGCGCTTGGCCCGCAGCTGCGCACGTTCCTGGCACACCGCCTGCAAAATCGATTTTCAGCGTTCGCCGCCGGACTGGGGATAACGGCGCTGCTGCAGAGCAGCACGGCTACGGGACTGATGGCGACGGGATTCGCGGCCGACGGCATGCTGACCCTGGGGCAGGGCCTCGCGATCATGCTGGGCGCGAATGTCGGCACCACCCTCATCGTTCAACTGCTCTCGTTCGACGTGTCGCTCGCCGCGCCGATCCTGGTGCTTATCGGATACCTGCTCTTCCGGCGGACACGCGCGGGAGCCCGGGATTTCGGTCGTGTCTTCATCGGCCTTGGCCTCATCCTGCTAGCCCTTCACCAGTTCCTGACGATAGTCGAGCCGCTCACCGCGACGCAGGGAGCAAGGGACTTCCTGGTCGGCCTTTCGTCGCATATCGTCTTCATCGTCCTGATTGGGGCGATATTGACCTGGGCCGCGCACTCCAGCGTAGCGGTCATCCTCCTTGCTATGTCTCTCGCGACGAACGGCGTACTGACGGTTCCGGCCGGGATCGCGCTGGCTGGCTCTGTTGCAAAAATCGTGAAGCTTGAGCATGCTTGGCGGAGATTGGACGGACGGAACGATGACGGATTTCAAGTGGCGCCATTTCCAGGGTGATGTGATCCTGTGGGCGGTGCGCTGGTATTGTCGCTATCCGATCAGCTATCGCGACCTTGAGGAAATGCTGGCGGAACGCGGCATTTCGGTCGACCATACGACGATCTATCGCTGGGTCCAGTGCTACGCCCCGGAGATGGAGAAGCGGCTGCGCTGGTTCTGGCGGCGTGGCTTTGATCCGAGCTGGCGCCTGGATGAAACCTACGTCAAGGTGCGGGGCAAGTGGACCTACCTGTACCGGGCAGTCGACAAGCGGGGCGACACGATCGATTTCTACCTGTCGCCGACCCGCAGCGCCAAGGCAGCGAAGCGGTTCCTGGACAAGGCCCTGCGAGGCCTGAAGCACTGGGAAAAGCCTGCCACGCTCAATACCGACAAAGCGCCGAGCTATGGTGCAGCGATCACCGAATTGAAGCGCGAAGGAAAGCTGGACCGGGAGACGGCCCACCGGCAGGTGAAGTATCTCAATAACGTGATCGAGGCCGATCACGGAAAGCTCAAGATACTGATCAAGCCGGTGCGCGGTTTCAAATCGATCCCCACGGCCTATGCCACGATCAAGGGATTCGAAGTCATGCGAGCCCTGCGCAAAGGACAGGCTCGCCCCTGGTGCCTGCAGCCCGGCATCAGGGGCGAGGTGCGCCTTGTGGAGAGAGCTTTTGGCATTGGGCCCTCGGCGCTGACGGAGGCCATGGGCATGCTCAACCACCATTTCGCAGCAGCCGCCTGATCGGCGCAGAGCGACAGCCTACCTCTGACTGCCGCCAATCTTTGCAACAGAGCCCTGGCCGATTATGCGACGCGCGGCCCGACCCGGTACGAACAGCTCGATGCGCTGCGCGAGGGCTTTGGGTTCACACAGTTCAGCCGGCCATTGCGAGCGGCGTTGCAGGAATGGCTGCTGCCGATTGCGCTGACGACGACCAGCGGGGCTGGGCTGGCACGGTCGCTACTAGGCGAGTGCCGACGACGGCGCATCATCGTACCTGGCATCAGTTCGGTCGAACGGATGGTTGCGCAGGCGCTGCTCGACGCCGAGCGCCATGTCGCCGAGCATCTGACCCGAGGGCTGGAGACTGGGCAACGCCGTCTGCTTGATGCCCTTCTTCTGCCTCACGCCGGCACGAACCTCAGCGGCCTCGGATGGGTGCGGCAGCCGCCCGGCAAGCCCGGTCGCAAGACGTTCGCCGTCATCATCCGGCGGCTAGCTCTGCTGCGCGATATTGGGATCGATCCCGATATCGCGGCAGGCATACATCCTGAACGCCTGCGACGCCTCTGTCAGGAAGGGGCTCGGCTGACGGCGCAACATGTCCGAACGCTGCAAGCAACGCGGCGCCGTGCGACGCTGGCGGCAACCGTACTCGAAACCATCGTCACGCTCACCGACGATGCGGTGCTGATGTTCGACCGCCTGCTGGGTCAGATGTTTCGGCGCGAGCAGAACAGCGCAGACACAGCGCTCAAGCGCGACCGGCGCAACATCAACGGTAAGATCCGGCTACTTGCCCGGCTCGGCGATGCCCTGCTCACTGCCAAGGTGTCGGGCGGCGACATCGGCGCCGCGGTCGAGGCCGTAGTTGGATGGGATGATCTTGGCCGTGAAGTCGATGAAGCCCGCAAGCTGATCCGCCCCGATGCCGTCGATCCCGTTACCGTCGCCGCAACCAACTACCCCGTTCTCCGACAGGTCGGTCCCTTGTTCATCGCCTCGTTCACGTTCGGAGCGGTCCCGGCCTGCCATACGCTCGCGCGAGCAGTCGCTATCATGCGCGACCTTCATCTAGGTCGCCTGAAAAAACTGCCGCCGGATACACCAGTTGCCTTCATTCGGCAGGCCTGGCGTCGCGCGATCGGCCCCGGCATTCCCGATCGCAGAGTTTATGAATTTTGCGTCCTAGTCGAGCTTCGTGACAGGCTTCGTGCCGGCGACATGTGGGTCGAGGGAAGCAGACGCTATCGTGCCGTCGAGCAACAGCTTATTCCAAGTCCGGTATTTGCCACCATGCGCGCAGCCGGCCCTTTGCCGATCCCGGCACCCGATACGGCCAGTGCCTGGCTGGACGAACGGCGTACCCGTCTCGCCCGGAGATTGGCAGAGGTCGAGCGGAAGGCGGAGACGGACGCGCTGGAAGACGTACAACTCAGCCTTGGCAAGCTGCGGATTTCGCCGTTGAAGGCGGTCACGCCGGATGAAGCGGATAGCGCCCTTGCGCCGCTCTACGCCCATCTGCCCGCGATCCGCATCACCGATCTCCTTGCTGAAGTCGATCGATGGACCGGTTTCAGCCAGTGCTTCACGCATCTGCAAAGCGGTCGGGTTGCCGATGAACCCCGCGCTATCCTGACGGCGGTGCTCGCCGATGCGACCAATCTTGGCCATAAGCGCATGGCAGAAGCCTGCGATCTCGTGACCCAACGCCAACTCAGTTGGCTCGCCTCATGGCATTTACGCGAGGAAACCTACGGTAGGGCTCTCGCCCGGTTGGTCAATGCCCAGCACACCGCGCCGCTCGCCGCCCTGTTTGGGTCCGGGACCTCGTCCAGTTCGGACGGTCAGAACTTCCTGCTTGATCGCCGTGCTCAGGCGACCGGCGCAGTCAATCCGCACAAGGGGGCGGAGCCTGCTGTCTCCTTCTACAGCCATGTCTCGGATCGCTACGCGCCGTTTCATTCCACCGTCATCTCCGCATCCGCAAGCGAGGCGGCGCAGGTGCTGGACGGGCTGCTCCATCATGGTGCCGATCTGCACATTGAGGAGCATCACGTCGATGGTGGGGGCGTTTCCGACCATGTGTTTGCGCTATGCCATCTACTTGGATTCCGGTTCGCGCCGCGCATCCCTAACATCGCCGCGCGCCGGCTTCACCTGTTCAACGGAATCGAACCTGGCCCAGATATCGCGCCGCTGGTCGCGGGCAGGATCGACGAGGCCCTGATCGCCGCACACTGGGACGACGTGCTGCGCTTGGGCACCTCGATCCGCACCGGCGTCGTGAGTGCATCGATCATGCTGGAACGGCTCGGCTCCTATCCACGGGCCAATGGCCTGGCCTTGGCACTGCGCGAGATCGGCCGCGTCGAGCGCACCCTGTTTACACTCGACTGGATCGAGCAGCCCGAACAGCGGCGCCGCGCAACCCGCGAACTCAACAAGGGTGAGGCCGAAAATGCTCTGAAACGCGCCATCTTCTTCCACCGGATCGGCCGCATCCGTGATCACGCCCTGCAAGCCCAGACCCATCGGGCGAGCGCGCTAAACCTCGTCGCCGGTGCTATCGTCCTGTGGAACACGACCTACCTGCAAGCCGCCCGCATGCATCTTGCCAGTCTCGGCCGGTCGGTCCCGCCGGACCTGTTGCAACACCTTTCGCCGCTCGGATGGCAGCACATCAACCTCACCGGCGATTATCTTTGGACCGACCCCGATGCGCCATCGTCCGCCCTCAGGCCGCTTCGCCAGATGCACGCCGTCGAAGGTCCGGCGAAACCTTAGCGTATATCTGGGTCCGTTCTATGTACCGACCCCGTTCTGCCGATGCAGGAACAAGACGCGATCGGTCAAATGTGGCAATTCATCAACACAATCCCAAAATTCATCTTCGGGAAATGTCATGCGCGGTGACGCCATGCACGTATCTATTGATTGTTGCAGATAACAATCTGCGGCTGAATCATCGACCTCAACGAGTATCGCAAGAGCTTTTTCCATGAACTCTAGGGCAACCGCTTTCTGTTGCTCTCGATAGATATTGGAAGAATCAACCATAGCCTAGTCCTCCTTTCGGTCGCTGTAGGGAGGACGATGACTCAACAATAGGGAAATTGCACGCGCAACTAGGGCCAGATTGAGCAGTAATTTTATTACAACGGCAAGCAGCCCTCGCCTGCCCGGACAGGGGCGGCGCGTGGCATCGGCTAGATTGTTTGTTGGTCTTCCGACGATGGCTAGTCCTTGCGGGCCATCGTCGGAAGTGGACGGCCGCACAAATTGGGGGGCGTGGGCCGCGCCGGGCCTCTAGCATAAAATTACGGCCCTGCATCCCCGGCGTTGATACATTCGTCGCGCAGGGCGCTCGATTGAGCCGCCCCGATCGCGGTCGCCTCAATCGGCATAGCGAGCTGGCAATATGCACATACGCGCATAATTTCCGCTTGCGGGCTATGTATATTTGTGCATAATAGCCGCGATGGATACGGAACGGCCGGTTCGATGGGTGGCATCGTCAAAGCGCGATTTTCGGGAGTTCCCGGACGATGTGCAGGACGTAATGGGCTATGCCCTGCACCTTGCGCAGCAAGGCGGGCAGCACGCCAGCACTAAGCCGTTGAAGGGCTTTGGCGGCGCTGGCGTGGTCGAGATCATAGACGACCACCAAGGCGATACGTTCCGCACGGTCTATACGGTCAAATTCGCGGAGGCGGTCTATGTCCTGCACGCCTTCCAGAAGAAATCCAAGCAGGGCAAGGCCACGCCGCAGGCCGATATGGATTTGATCCGAACGCGGCTGAAATCCGCCGAGGAGCATCACCGGCAACACCAGACCCCGCGAGGCACAGCATGAGCGCACAGGACGAAATCATTGAGGAAGGCAGCGGCAATGTCTTTGCCGATCTAGGCTTTGCCGACCCCGACACCCACCTTTTGAAAGCCCAGCTCGTTACCCGTGTGGCCGAGGCCATGCAGGAGCGGAAGTTGACGCAGATCGCCGCCGCCAAGGTTACGGGATCTACCCAACCGGAATTGTCGCGCATCCTGCGAGGCCAGTTCCGCAGCGTCTCGGTTGAGCGGCTTCTAGCCATGCTCACCCGGCTTGGCTGCAAGGTCGATATTGTCGTGCGCCCGCAGGGGCGGACCACTGAATCGGCCGTGATCCACTTCGCCTAATGTGCGATGATTTCGCGCAAGCCCGGCTCGATATGTTCGAGGCCGGGCTATTCGGCCAAGGGCCTGCCTTCTGGCGCTGGATCGAAACCGACGCGGCGCAACCCTATCTTGCCGCTTTCGCCGCCGATCGACGGCCGCCCGAACCCGGCGAACCCTTCGCTATCGACCTTGCGGCCGACGACTTGCTTGCTCCCGATCGCCTCGCCCAGCTCGCCCTACAGATCGAGGCCGACCATGCTTGATCCCAATCCGTCCGTAGCCGACCTTGACGCATTGCTAGATCGCCACCGCAATGACGATGCGGCTATGGAAAAGATCGTTCGCGGGTATCTCCGTTGCGCGATCTACAGCTATCAGAAGCATTGCGTTTGGCGCGCCTTGCGCCACATCGGCAAGGACGATTGGAGTTTCAAAGAGGAAGACGTTGCCGCCTTGAGGGCCGAAGGCGCGAAATCCATTTCGGACTTTCGAGACTGGCTCATTGAGGAGCTGGCCGGGATGGGGATCAGCGCCCACACCGGCTTGCCGAATTGAGCGCCTAGCGCGCCGTCGCTTCAATTGCTGGCGGTGATTGTGCGCGGAATAAATCGCGGGTCCGCCGTGGGATCGGTAGGCGAAGGATGCAGCATGTCGCGCCGGAAATTCACCGCAACGGAAATAGGCGCGGCGTTCGGCCGAGCCGCCATGACGCGGGCTTGTGGAGCTGGCGCAGCCTCATAGCTGGCCATCGGCTGCACGGCCGCCGAGGTTAGGCCCCCTACCCCGCGTTCCGCTCTGGCGACGACAATTTGAGCGCGATCGAGCGGCCGAGTCTGATCGCCGGTATAGAAAGCCAGATGCCAATGATCGGCATGGCCCCGGTCCCCCGGCCCCAGCAGCTCCGCCACGCGAATACCATGTTGCGCCATCACGGCGCGGATTTGCTCGCGCGTGATCGTGTGCAGCCCGGCACGCGGCACGAAATCCACCGCCTGCCCATATTGGGGTGACTACACGAAAGTAACGTATCTGCACGCTAAGGGCGAACAAATCCGGTACAATGCCAGCGGAAGCTACCTGTAGGTACTCAACGGCGTGTTCAACCTATCCTTTGAGCATGTGTCGATCATTGCGGGCGCCGATATGGGAGGGCCGCAAGCCGGCTCATCAACGATCGAGGTAGAGCCCTGCTGGCCAAGTATGTGAGCCGGTTGCCCATCCCCGGTATGGCGAAGGATCGCCGATGAACCAGAGCATCGACGGCAAGGGTCGCGCAGCGATCAACGTCCATCAAGCCAAACTTCCCCCACTTCAAATCGCTGAGGGCAGCCATATCGGTGTCAATGCCACCGGGTGCAAAAGACCCAACGCTCACACCCGTCCCGGCAAGCTCGACGGAAAGTGCCCGCATGAGGGTACTCACATAGGCTTTCGACGCGCCGTAGACCGCTTGGAAGGGTACGGATGTTTCGCCCGCCAGGCTCGACACTGCGATTATTGAGGATTCAAACGGCTGCTGCCGGAAGATCGCAATCAGGCGGGCCAGCAAATCCGTGAAGCCGGCTACGTTTGTTCCAATCACCTCGGCATAGGCGTCGGCACGGCTAGCATCAAACGGACCGGCGCTCGTCAGCCCGGCAGCCAAGAAAGCCGCATTGACTTTCAATTCTATAACCTTGGCCGCGATCTTCTCCCTGCCCTCAATTTCACGTTGATCGGCCACTATGATCTCGCACGGGACATTAAACCGCTCGCCAATTTCAGATTGTAGCTCCCGCAAGTTGTCGAGCCTTCGCCCAACAATCAGGGGCTTGGCCTGGTACGATGCCGCCAAACGGAGGGCTGACGCCCTGCCCAAACCGGTTGAGGCCCCTGTAACCAGCACCCACGAGTTCTGGATCGGCAGCGGTTTCATGCGCTTTCCAGAGCCTTGTACAGGGCGGTTTTCCCGATCTTGAGCCGAGCCGCCGCCTCACGAACAGTTAGGCCCGCTGCGATGTACGTCCGCGCCTTGCGCAGCTTGTCGGGAGTGACGACAGGGCGGCGGCCGCCCTGACTACCGCGCTCGCGCGCGGCTCGCAGGCCAGCATGGGTGCGTTCCCGGATCAGATCGCGCTCGAATTGGGCAAGCGAGCCGAAGATGTTGAATACCAGCATCCCGCCCGACGTGGTGGTATCGATCTGCTCGGTGAGCGAGCGGAAACCCACGCCGCACGCCGCCAGCTCGCCGACTTTCTCGATCAGGTGGCTCATCGAACGCCCAAGACGATCGAGTTTCCAGACCACCAGCGTGTCGCCGGTACGCAGATAGTTGAGCGCCTCGGCCAGGCCGGGCCGATCGGCTTTTGCTCCAGATGCATAATCGTCGAATATCCGATCGCAACCGGCAGCGTTCAGCGCGTCGAGCTGGAGTGAGAGCTTCTGGTCTGCCGTCGAGACGCGCGCATAGCCGATCAGCGCCACATGCAGCCCAATCCTGTCCGTTTTCCCATCATTATCTGATCTTGTCCGAATCGCCGTTATAGGTCCAGAGTTAACGGACATATTCCTGCTGGCCGCCAGAGGACCGTCTGACGGACACGCAAAGCGAAGGAGATGATGCTTGGCGAGACGGCGACTGGTGAGCCTGGAAATCTGGGCGAGGCATTATGGCGCGCCGCTCGATGAGCGCGAGATCGCGCGTCATTATACGCTGACCAGCGACGACCTGGAAATTGTCGGCCGCCGTCGCGGCGATGCCACCCGGCTCGGCTATGCGATGCTCATGCTATATATGAGATGGCCTGGCCGTGCGCTGGAAGCGGGCGAAGTCCCGCCCGCTCCTGTGCTCGCCTATGTGGCGCAGCAACTCGGCGTCGCGCCGGCAGCCTTCGCGGATTATGCCCATCGGGACCAGACCCGTCGCGAGCATCTCGTCGAAATCCGACGATCGCACGGGTTCAGGATTTTTGACCGCAACGCTTTCCGTGAAGTTGTCGCCTTCTCGGTCCCAATCGCGCAGACCATCATACACCCCGGCCAGATGGCAGACGTCATCGTCGATGAACTCCGGCGCCTGCAGATCCTCCTGCCTTCTCCGTCGATTCTCGAAGCGGTGCTGCGGCGGGCGCGCCAGCAAGCCGAACAGCTTACCTATGAAGTGCTCACGAATGGCCTGCTGCCTGACACCCTTCAGGGCCTGGACGATTTGCTGGCCCGACGACCGGGGCAGGTCGCGACATGGCTATCCTGGATGCGCAATGCGCCACAATCGCCGGCAGCGCGCAACATCCTGCGCCTGATCGAACGGCTCGCCTATATCCGCGCGCTGGGCCTCGATCGCGCCCGTGCCGACATGATCCCGGCTTTGACTTTTGACAGGCTGGCGGACGAAGGCAGCCGCATCACACCCCAGCACCTTGGCGAACTCAATGCCCTGCGCCGCCATGCGACGCTGGCGGCAACCGGCATCCGGCTTGAGGAAAGCCTGACCGACGCCACCCTGACGATGTTCGACAAGCTGTTGGGCAGCATGGCGCGCCGCGCCGAGAACCGGACCCGCGACAAAGCCCTCAAGACGGTGCGCGAGTTGCAAGGCCACCTCCGGACGCTCACGGGGTCTTGCCGCCTCCTCATCGACGCGCGCAGCAAGGGCGTGGATTCTCTGGCGCAGATCGAGGCGCTGGACTGGCAGCACTTCGCCGTGGCCGTCGAGCAGGCCGAAGTGCTCGGGCGACCGGAAACCGTCGATCGCACCGCCGAATTGATCGAGCGGCATCGGACGGTGAAGCTCTTTGTCGGCGCTTTTCTCAACGCCTTCGAGTTTCGCGGCGCCGGCGCGGTTCAGGGGCTCCTGTCAGCGCTGGCCATCATCGCGGAGCTATATCGGACCGGCAAACGGCGCTTGCCTGATCGCGTGCCGCTACGCTTTGTGCCGCCCGCATGGCGCCCGTTCGTCCTGCGGGATGGCATCGTTGATCGTGCCGCTTATGAACTATGCGCCTTGTCGCAACTACGCGAGCGGTTGCGAGCCGGGGATATATGGGTCGCGGGAAGCCGGCAGTTTCGCGATTTCGACAGCTATCTCATACCGCCGGCGACCTTTGCGGCGCTGCGCGAGAAGGGGCCGTTGCCGCTCGCCATCGAAACGGATTTCGAGCGCCATATCGAGGAACGGCGCACCAGGCTCGACACGGCGATCGAGCAGGTAACGGTCCTTGCACGGCAAGGGGAGCTGCCCCAGGTTAAGCTTGACGAAAACGGTCTCATCATCTCGCCGCTGAAGGCGGCAACACCGCCCGCCACCGAGATTGCCCGTCGCGCCGCCTATGATCGACTGCCGCGCGTGAAGATCACCGATCTTCTGCTGGAGGTCGATGCCTGGACCGGGTTCAGCGAATGCTTCATCCATCGTCGTTCGGGCCGGGAAGCCGACGATCGCAATGCGCTGCTCACGGTCATCCTCGCCGATGGCATCAATCTCGGCCTCACACGCATGGCGGAAACCTGCCGGGGCGCAAGTCTGCGTCAGCTCGCCCATCTTCACGACTGGCACATCAGCGAAGCCGCCTATGGCGAAGCGTTGGGAAGGCTGATCGACGCCCATCGCGCCATGCCGCTCGCCGCGCTGTGGGGAGACGGCACCACTTCGTCGAGCGACGGACAGCAATTTCATGCCGGGGGCCGTGGGGCCGCGATCGGCGACATCAACGCGCGCAGCGGCAACGAACCAGGCGTTGCCTTCTACACCCATGTCTCGGATCGATATGACCCCTTCGCAAGTCGGGTGATCGCGGCGACCGCTGGCGAAGCGCCCTATGTGCTGGATGGCTTGCTGTATCACCAGACCGGCCTGACGATCGAGGAGCACTACACCGATACGGGCGGGGCATCGGACCATGTGTTCGGCCTCATGCCCTTCTTCGGCTACCGCTTCGCGCCGCGCCTGCGCGACATCAAGGAGCGTCGTTTACACCTCCTTCCCGGCCAAGAATCCGGCCCCTTGCTTGCCGGCATGACGGCCGAACCGATCGCATTGGGTCATGTCGCGGCGCATTGGGACGAACTGCTGCGGTTCGCCACGTCGATCCGCACCGGCACCGTCACTGCTTCGGCAATGCTGCGCCGCTTGTCCGCCTATCCGCGACAGAACGGACTGGCCCTCGCACTACGCGAGCTGGGCCGCCTCGAACGCTCCATTTTCATGCTCGACTGGCTGCGCGACATCGACCTGCGCCGGCGCACCCAGGCGGGCCTCAACAAAGGCGAAGCCCGCAACGCGCTCGCCCGCGCGCTCTTCTTCAACCAGCTCGGCGAACTGCGCGATCGTCGGTTCGAGAACCAGACCTATCGCGCCTCCGGCCTCAACCTGCTCGTCGCCGCCATCATCTTGTGGAACACTCGCTATCTCGAAATGGCGCTGGCGGACATCGGCACAGCCGACGAAATCGCACGCCACATCGCGCCATTGGGCTGGGAGCATATCTCGCTGACCGGTGACTATAGCTGGAATGTTGAAGATCAACCCGATCCGGACGCCTTGCGACCGCTGCGCGCCGTCAACTCCCTACTTGCCGCGTGACGTTCGCTATCCGTTCGCCCTTTCCGTGCAGATACGTCACTTTCGTGTAGTCACCCCTTTCAACTCGAATGGTCTCCGCCAGATGATGTTCAAAGCCGGGCAACACAGCCTCCAAATGTGCCTTGAACGTCTCACTTGTCGATGCCGGAAGCAGTGCCGTTCTGATCGCCGCGATTGCGTTTGTATGAAATACCCGCTCATGAGCGAGATAGGCTTGATCGAACTCTGTGCCGGAAAGAGACTTTAGCTTCGCCATGGCCTCATTATGGCCGACGGCGCCCTCGCTCTTAGCGTCCACTTTGTATTCGGCGCCTTCGGCGGCAGCGATGTCTCGCGCCCACTGACGAACAGCGGAATGATCGCGCAGAACCATCACAGCGAGCTCGCGCACTTGGGTGTCCTGACCTTTAACGGCGCCGAGAGCGGCTGTTTCAATGTCGAAACCGTTCACCTGATCGTAGATGGCGAAGATCTCCGTTTGAGAGATCTGCGGTTTCTCTTTCGATTGTTCCGCCATGGCAATCGGCGCGATCGCATGAACAATCAAGGCGATCACAGCAAACAGAATTGATTTTGTAAGGTAAGCGATGTTTCGGTCACACCTTGACGGGATAATTCCAAGGGAGCAGGTCGTTGATCATGCTTTGCTTGTGGCCATTGACGATCCTGATGAGGACGTCAGTGAGCCAGGCCTGTGGATCGACGTCGTTGAGTTTGCAGGTCTCAACGAGTGATGCGATGGTCGCCCAGTTTTCTGCTCCGGCGTCGTGTCCTGCAAAAAGTGCGTTCTTCCGATTGATGGCTATTGGCCGGATGCTGCGCTCGACGCTGTTGTTGTCCATCTCGACGCGCCCGTCGGTCAGGAACATGCAGAGCCCGTCCCAGTATTTGGTAATATATTTGAGCGCCTCACCAAGCGGCGCCTTGGATGAGACGCGGGCACGGTGATGGGCGAGCCATGTTTCCATGTCGGCGATCAGTGGTTTTGATCGAGCCTGTCGTGCTGCCAGACGGGCCTCAACGCTCAAGCCTGCGATGTCCTTTTCAATTTGATAGAGGGCCGCAATGCGGCGGAGCCCTTCCTCGGCAATCGGCGCGGTTGCATTTTGCGCAACCTCATAGAGCTTGCGCCGCGCATGGGCCCAGCAATAGGCGAGCTGGATCGGTTGCTCGCTGCGCTTCAACAATCGATTGTAACCCGCATAGCCATCGACCTGCAGGATGCCGGTAAAGCCGCTGAGGATGTCATCAGCATATCGGCCCGATCGCCCCGGCGCATAGGTGAAGGCAACACCGGGCGGATCCTCACCGCCCCAGGGCCGGTCATCACGCGCCAGTGCCCAGAAGTAACCCGTTTTGGTTTTTCCGCGCCCCGGGTCCAGCACCGGCGCCCGCGTCTCATCCATGAACAGTTTTGTCGATCGCTTCAGATCAGAGGTGAGCGCGTCAAACACAGGCTTCAGCTCGTAAGCCGCCTTGCCGACCCAGGAAGCCAGCGTCGAGCGATCAAGATCAATACCCTGACGGCTGTATATCTGCGCCTGTCTATAAAGCGGCAGGTGGTCGGCATATTTGCTGACCAGCACATGCGCGACCGTGGCCTCGGTCGGAAGCCCCCCTTCGATCAACCGCGCTCGCGCTGGAGCCTGAACAATACGGCCCTCGCAAGAGCGACACGCATATTTGGGACGGCGGGTCACGATGACGCGGAACTGGGCCGGGATGACATCCAACCGTTCGGACACGTCCTCACCAATGCAATGAAGATCACCACCACAGCCGCAGATCGAGGCCTCTGGTTCGATCACTTCCTCGACGCGCGGCAGATGTTTTGGCAACGAACCGCGATTGGCATTCCGGGTCTTGGCCGGGCGTGACCTGGACGGGTCAAGCGCCTCATCCTCGGCATGGACCGCCGCCATGGCCGTCTCGATATCTTCCAGCGACAGCTCATATTGTTCCCGATCGACCTTCTCGGAACGCGCGCCGAACAGGGCTCGCTTGAAGTCGGCAACCAGCTTCTCGAGCCTCTGGATGCAGTCTTCCTTACGTTCAATGAGCGCATTCTTATGTTCAAGAAGCGCGTCCCGATCCAGCACCTCAGCCTGCGAGGCCAAAATCATGGCCTTCAACGCATCAATATCATCGGGAAGATCGACCGTATTCTGCATGGCAAAACCATAGCAAATCCGGCCTGTTTCTGCTCCGCCAAAGAGGGCTCTGATTCATCGTGTCGCAGTCATTCAACCGCCATAGGTACCCGCACCGACAACGCCCGAACCCGCCGCCAATCAAGCCCCGCAAACAGCGCCTCGAACTGCGCATGGCTCAAGCTCATCAGGCCGTCCCTGATATCAGGCCAGGTGAAGCTATGTTCCTCCAGCCGCTTGTAGGCCATCACAAGACCCGTCCCATCCCAGAAGAGTAGCTTCAGCCGGTCTGCTCGCTTCGACCGGAACACAAACACCGTGCCCGTGAACGGATCCTTGTGCAGCTCGTTCTTCACCAGTGCCGCCAGCCCATCATGGCCTTTACGGAAGTCTACCGGCTTCGTCGCGACAACAATCCGTACCCTGTTGGTGGGGAAGATCATGAATCTGCGCCCAGAGCATGTGCAATCTCTGCGATCCGCCGCGCCGGGGTGGCCGCGTCCAATCGCACCGTAACGCCACCACACAGGATATCCAGCATGCCGCTCACAGGTGACGCCGGATCGCTATCAATCTCCTCGCGCATAACCACAGGTGCAAACTCGGGATATTCGGTCCCGGGACCTTCGGCCAATGCGGGTAAAACCAGCTTGCCCGCCCGCGCCATCGCTCGCCATGCCGACAGGTGGTTCGCACGCAAGTCATACCGCCGCGCAACCGATCCAACGCTCGAGCCAGGCACCAGCGTCTCGGCAACAATCCGAGCCTTAAGCGCATCCGGCCAGCGACGATGCCCCTTGGGACTAAGCAGATCTATATCTGTGATAAACTCCGCTGAGCGCTCCATGGATAAACTCCAATCCCAGATCCACAAAAAACGCAGAATCTCAGATCAGAGCTATGCACAAAAGGTGGGAGCAGAGCACCGCTTACTTTGTAAGTCTCATTAGTAGCTCCATATCCTACGGTTGATTTCATCAGCCCCAGGAGCGCAGCTGTGTATCGCCTGGCCATGGACCATGAAGATCAGGCCCAAGCTGCCGGCGTCCGCGCCCTTGGGTTTTGCGCTCAGTCCAGCTCAAACACCCAAGGCGAATCCTGGAAGATGAAGAACAGCGCGGGCTCGTCATCACTCATATTGTTCGTCTCGTGGGGCTCGTCTTTCGCGAAGGAAAAGACATCCCCCGGGCCAAGCGTATCGTTGGTCTTTGCGTTTCCAGGGACCGGGTGCGCCACTGCGCCACTGATCACAATCCCTGTTAGCGGAGCGGTGTAATGATGGAGCGGAAGCCGGACACCGGCATCAAGACGAATGAGTGTGCCATGCGCACCCTTCGTAAAGTCGCCCACAACCGGCGCCGCGCCCACGCCTTCCATGGCTGGCAAAAACGTCCGGCTATCCAGTTTAGTGAAGACAGTCTCCCCTAGCGCCAGTACACTTATCTTTTTCATCCTTTATCTCCTCAATGGTTTTGACGGCCGAAACAGACCGCATCAGCCATGCGAGCAGGAACGCTCGCTGCGCTTTAGAACCTGATGGCAGGCTGCGGCGCGTGTGTCAACGGCGGAGCAAAAGTCGGCCATTCGGCGGCGTAAAACCAGGCCATCGTGTTACATGCCGGGGGTAGTGGCGTGAGGGCGTAGCCCGAGGGCCACTCCCCCCGGCATTGGTGTAATTTTCAGGGTCTGGTTTTGGCCTTGCGGGCCCGGCTGTGCGCGAGGCGATAGCTTTCGCCGTTCATCTCGAGGATGCTGACGTGATGGGTCAGGCGATCGAGGAGCGCGCCTGTGAGACGCTCAGATCCGAAGGTTTCGGTCCATTCGTCGAAGGGCAGGTTGCTGGTGATGAAGGTGGAGCCGCGTTCGTAACGCTGGGAGATCAGCTCGAACAACAGTTCGGCGCCGGTCTTGGAGAGCGGCACAAAGCCCAGTTCGTCGATGATGAGCAGCTTGTATCCGGCCATCTGCTTCTGGAAGCGCAGAAGACGGCGCTCGTCGCGGGCCTCCATCATTTCGCTGACCAGCGCTGCCGCGGTGGTGAAGCCCACCGACAGTCCTTTCTGGCATGCTGCCAGTCCGAGCCCCAACGCTACGTGCGTCTTTCCGGTGCCTGATGGCCCCAGAGCGATGGCGTTCTCACGCCGCTCGATCCACTCGCAGCGCGCCATCTCGAGCACCTGCATCTTGTTGAGCCTGGGGATGGCGGCGAAGTCGAAGCTGTCGAGGCTTTTGACGGCGGGGAAGCGCGCGGCCTTGATGCGCCGCTCGACCATGCGACGCTCCCTGTCGATCATTTCCATCTCGACGAGGCGGGCGAGGAAGCGGATATGATCGACGCCTTCAGCGGCACATTGCCGCGCGAGCTTGTGATGCTCACGCAGGCACGTAGGCAGCTTGAGCGCCTTGAGATGGTGAGCGAGAAGGATCTCCGGGGCCTGATCGCTCATGCGGCCTCCTGCCGGTCGGAGAGCAGGCTCAGATAGGCTCTGGCAAAGGTCTTCTCGACCGTGGTGCGTGGCAGGAAGGGATAGACGTCCAGGTCCAGCCTGGGCGGTACGCGTTCGATCCGGCACAGGACGAGGTGCTTGACGGCATCGAAGCCGATGGCGCCAAGATCGATGGCCTGTTCGACCGCCGCCTGGAGATCGGCGAGGGTGAACGTTTCCAGCAGGCGCAGTACCTGCACATATTCGCGCTTGCCATGTTTGTGCATGCGCCCTTCCATCAACCGCTGCAGTGTCGTGAACGCTTCGGGCAGGTCCCAGCCCTGCAAAGGCGCAGCCTGGTCGAATGCGTTGATCTTCTGCTCGATCAGCGGGAGATAATGGAGCGGGTCGAAGACAACCTCCTCGCGGGCATAGCAACGAGGATGACGGGCGATGACTTCGCTGCGGCAGCCGATCACCACCTCATCGACATAGGCCCTGATCCAGACCTCCTGATGGCCCCAGGCCACCGGAACCGAATAATCGTTGGTCCTGTAGCGCACCAGGGATTGCGAGGAGACCCGCCCGCCTTTCTGATCGCAGGCCTCGAAGGGTGTAGCGGGCAGAGGCTGCATGGCGGCAAGATCGCGCTGCAGCCGCTCACCGATCGTCTCGCTCTGCCCGCGCACCTTGTCCTGCTGGCGCTCGCGGCATTGCTCCTCCAGCCACAGGTTGAACGCCTCCCAGGTCGGGAACTTCGGGATCGGCACCATGAAGTTGCGCCGGCAATAGCCTACCAGCCCCTCCACATTGCCCTTCTCGTTCCCCTTGCCCGGGCGAGCATAGCGGTCGCGGATCACGTAATGTGACAGGAAAGCGCTGAACAATGTTGCACGCTGCCGCGTGCCGTCGGGCAGGATCTTCGCCACAAGGCAGCGATCGTTGTCATAGACGATCGAGCGCGGTACCGCGCCGAAAAACGCGAAGGCATGCACGTGTCCGTCCACCCAGGCCTCCGCCACCGCCGCCGGATAGGCCCGCACATAGCAGGCATCACTGTGCGGCAGATCGAGCGCGAAGAAGTAGGCCTTCTGCTCCACCCCGCCGATCTCCACCAGCGCTTCCCCGAAATCGGCCTGCGCATCTCCCGCAGGGTGCGCCAGCGGCACGAACATCTCCCGGCTGCGCTGTTCGCGCTCCCGGATGTAATCCTTGATGATCGTATAGCCGCCGGTGAAACCATGCTCGGTGCGCAAACGGTCGAATACCCGCTTCGCCGTATGGCGTTGCTTGCGCGGGACACTGCGGTCACCCTCAAGCCATCCATCAATGATCGCCACAAACCCGTCCAGCTTCGGGCGCTGCGGTACGGACTGGCGCCGGTAACCCGGCGGCGATGAAAACGACAGCATCTTGCGTACCGTATCGCGCGACACATTGAAACGCTTCGCCGCCGCCCGTTGGCTCATGCCATCCGCGCAAGCCAGACGGACCTGAAGATAAAGTTCCACGCTGTAGATCCCCACACCTCCCTGACTCGGCAGAAAGGCTTCAAGGTGGACGACTTTTACGCCGCCCGCAGCAGGACTATCCCGCCGCTACCGTGGTCGAATATTGCTCCGCCGTTCTCACCTTAGCGTGGTTCTACGAAGAAACCTTCCGATGGGGCCTACCGGCAACAGAATAGTCTTGCCGCCGCACTGCGTGAGGTCGGACGCATCGAGCGCACGCTGTTCACGCTGCGATGGTTTCAGGACCCGGCGCTTCGCCAGCTCGTCACCGGTGAACTCAACAAGGGCGAAGCACGCAACAGCCTAGCGCGCGCGGTAGCGTTTCACCGGCTCGGACGCTTTCGCGATCGTGGCCTGGAAAACCAGCAAATGCGAGCCGCCGCCCTCAATCTTGTCACTGCCGCCATCATTCTTTTCAACTGCCGCTATCTCGGTCGCGCCTTAGCCGAACTGGAAAAGCGCGGGACAAAACTCGATCCCACTCTGATTTCGCAACTTTCTCCGTTGGGCTGGGACCGGATCAATCTCACCGGCGACTATGTCTGGTCAGATGGAATCGAACTCGACGCCGATGGGCTAATGCCGCTCAAACTGGCCAATCGTTCCTGATCGTTACGCGGCTACCGTGAATCTGTGTCCGAATAATGCACAGGGGCCAGATGGCCGAGGGCGGCGAACTCATCGAGCAGATAGAGGACCGGCACGGCCGGCTTGGCGGGATCGCGGGCCATGTCGGTGAGGCTTTGCGCGACGAGCAGGCGCAGCCAGCGGGAATAGGTGGCGAGCCGATCGGGCGGCAGGACGAGGAACACCGAGACGTTGCGGCGCTTGAGATCGGCAAAGCCGAAATCGGATCGGTCGAGGACGGCGACCATGCGCGGGCTGTCGAGGAAATGGGTATGGCGCTGCGCGGCCGAGAGGACGCCGGCCGCCTCGCGGTCGGATTTGCCGAGGTGGCGGTTTGCAGCGCGGGCGATCAGGCCGGAGGCGGCCGTTGATGCCTGCATGTCCTTCAGGAGCGCCGCGAAGGCTTCAGGGGCGAGGGTGAGATATTCGCGCAGGGTGGCGAGGTTCCGCCTGTCGCGCGGCGCGCTGGCGGCAATATGGAGGATCAGGCCGGCAATGAGCGCCTTGGCTTCCTCGTTCCAATGCGCTTCGCCGGCCATGCCCGGTTCATCGAACACGAGGGCGTCGGCCAAGGTGCTTGCATCTTCCGCGACATCGAGGCCGGCCGGGTCGAGCTGGTCGAGGGGATTGAAGGCGGCCGAGGGCTGGCCGGTGACGCCGAAGGGGTCGAGGACATGGACCGGGCCGAATTGCTGGCGGGCGCGGCCGGCGATCTTGGCATTTTCGCCCTTGGGGTCGATGCAGATCACGGAGCGGTCGGCGGTGAGCAGGTTGGGGATGATGGTTCCCACCCCTTTGCCGGTGCGCGTCGGTGCCATCGTCAGCAGATGGGCCGGGCCGTCATAGCGCAGGAGCTTTCCGGTCTTGCCGTCGCGGCCGATCAGCAGGCCGGAATCGGCGCGGGCGAGGGCGGCGGTTTCCTTGTCGGTGGCGAAGCGGGCCGAGCCGTGGGTTTCGCCGTCCATATCCCCGAAATGGATAATCAGCGGATTGGTGAGGAAGCGGAAGGCGAGCGCCAGCAGCACCAGCAGCGTGACGAGATCGAGCAGGAGAACCGGAACCGAGCCGACGCGAAAGCCGATTTGTTCGAGAGCGAAGCGGCCGCCGAAGCCGACGACGAACAGGACGATAACAAGGAGGAACAGAAGCCCGAGAAGCGGTTTCCAGATGCGGAAAGGTGCGGCGAGCAGAGCGACGAACGCCCATAGCGGATCACGCGCGGCCTGCCGCACCATGTTCTTGAACGCACCCCATGCAAGTCTCGCCTGACTCATGCGGCCGTCCCCCCGGCGCTGCCTGTCGTCTCCCCGGCCGGCGCGTTGTCGATCAGGTCGGCAAACAGTTCCTTGTCACCGGGGCGCGTCAGGAAGTCGGGCAGCTCACGCTTGAGCCATTCGCCCAAGCGCCGGGAAAATTCTTCATCCTTGCCGTGTTCGAGGCGATGCAGGACGAGCGCGCCGAGCAGCACCTTGCGGCGCGTGTCGTTGGCGCGTTCCTGCTTCGACAGACGGGCCTTGAGCGTGGCGCGCTGCGCATCCAGTTCGGCCAAGCGTTGTTCGATCGTTTTGCGCGCCATTCCTCAAATCTCCTTTTCCGGTTGTTCGCCTAGACTATCATTCCCGACCGTCTTTTCCAGCGTTTGCCTGTTGCGCTTGAGTTTTCAGCGGTTTTGCAGCACAATTCCGGCCTCAGTTCATTGCATCGACCTTGCCGCGAGCGCCACACCGATCAGCGAAAGAGCGTAGCGATTGAGTTGAGAAGGGCGCACTTACGAGTTACTGCGTAACTCAGCGCGCCGCCAGCTTGGAGGCTGGCGGGAAAGGCGGAAACGGGATCGAGGCAACGGGTTGGCAATCTACCATTTCAGCATGAAGCCAGTTTCGCGGGCGGGTGGCCGTAGCGCCGTCGCCTCAATGGCTTATCGTGCCGGGGAGAAGCTGACCAACGAGCGCGACGGGATCACGCACGACTACACGGCCAAGCAGGGTGTTGAACATGCCGAGATCGTCTTGCCGGAAGGCGTGAACGCCGATTGGGCGCGGGATCGGTCGGACTTGTGGAACGCCGCCGAATTTGCCGAGAAGCGGAAGGACGCTCGCGTTGCGCGGGAGTTCGAGATTGCCTTGCCGCATGAGCTTTCGGCCGAGCAGCGGCTAGAGGCGGCGCGGGAGATGGCGCAGGAGCTGGCCGACCGCTACGGCGCGGCCGTGGACTTCGCCATTCATGCGCCGCACGAGGCGAGCGACGTTCGCAATCACCATGCCCATTTGCTTATGACCACGCGGCAGGTGACGGAGGGCGGGTTAGGCGACAAGACCTATCTTGAGCGCGAAAACAAATGGCTGTTGGCGCACGACCTGCCGACGACCGATATGCAGCTCCGCGACCTTCGCCAGAGGTGGGAGGGGATCGCCAACGAGCGCCTTGCGATGGCCGGGCTAGATATTCGCATTGACCATCGTTCGCACATGGAGCGCGGGCTAGAGATCGCGCCGACCGAGCATATGGGCGTCCATGCCACGCAGATGGAGCGGCGCGGCCTCGACGTGTCGCGGTCGCGGCTGGACGAGGAAGCGGCCCGGCGCAATGCCGAGCTGATCCGAGAGAAGCCCGAGCAGGTTCTAACCCTCATCACCGGCGAAAAGAGCGTGTTCGACCGGCACGACGTTG
This sequence comes from Sphingopyxis indica, assembly GCF_032879645.1. Classification (NCBI taxonomy): domain Bacteria; kingdom Pseudomonadati; phylum Pseudomonadota; class Alphaproteobacteria; order Sphingomonadales; family Sphingopyxidaceae; genus Sphingopyxis; species Sphingopyxis indica. The sequence continues at coordinate 3,788,998 of NZ_CP076394.1, read as the reverse complement.
CGCGGGCGCTGCATCGCTACATCAACGACGACCCGCAGGAGTTCCAGAGCGCCTTTGCGAAGGTGATGGCCTCGCCGGCGCTGGTCGAGTTGCAGCCCGAGCGCGCGGACCCGGCAACGGGCGAGATCGAGCTTGCGCGGTATTCGACGCGGGAAATGGTCGAGATCGAATCCGGCATGATCGAGAGCGCGCAGCGGATGCACGGCGCGCATGGTCATGGCGTCGATCGCCGGCATGTCGAGCGGGCGATAGATCGGCAGGACGCCGCCATTCAGCGCAGCGCCGGCGATGCTTCCGCCCGGCTGTCGGACGAGCAGCGCCGGGCGATCGAGCATATCACCGGGCCGGAGAGGATCGCGGCCGTTGTCGGTTATGCCGGCGCTGGCAAGTCCACCATGCTCGCGGCCGCGCGCGAGGCGTGGGAGGCCGAGGGCTATCAGGTCCACGGCGCGGCGCTGTCGGGCAAGGCGGCCGAGGGCTTGGAGGAATCTTCCGGCATCCAGAGCCGCACCCTCGCGTCATGGTCCCGCGGTTGGGAGAACGACCGCGGCACACTCGGCCGCGGCGACGTGTTCGTGATCGACGAGGCGGGCATGGTCGGGAGCCGCCAGCTCGCCCGCTTCGTTGGCGAGGCCGAGGCGCGCGGGGCGAAGATCGTCCTTGTAGGCGACCATGAGCAGTTGCAGGCGATCGGGGCGGGCGCACCGTTTAGGGCGATCACGGAGGAAATCGGCCATGCCGAGCTGTCCGAGATTCGCCGGCAGCGCGTGGACTGGCAGCGGGAGGCGTCGGTTGACTTCGCCACGCACCGGACGGCCGAGGGGCTGGCGGCCTATCGGGATCGCGGCAATATCAGCTTTGCCGAAACCGGCGAGGACGCGCGGGGCCAGATCGTGCGCGACTACCTTGCCGATCGCGACGAGCGCCCGGACGGCACCCGCGTAGCGATGGCGCATCGCCGGGCCGATGTTCGCGCCATCAACGACGCGATCCGGGCCGAGCTACAGGACCGGGGCGAGCTGGCGCAGGGCGAGGACGCCGGCGCGCTGACCTTCCAGACCAATGACGGCAAGCGGGAGTTCGCGCCCGGCGACCGCATCGTGTTCTTGGAGAACAACCGCGACCTTGGCGTGAAAAACGGGATGCTAGGCACGGTCGATCATGTCGAGCCGGGCCGCATCATTGCCACGCTCGACGGCCGGGGCGGCGATAGTGTTTCCGTGCCGATGGGCGATTATCAGGCGATCGACCACGGCTATGCGACGACGATTCACAAAAATCAGGGGGCGACGGTGGACCGCGCCTATGTGATGGCGTCGGGGACGATGGACCGGCATCTAACCTATGTCGCCATGACCCGGCATCGTGACGGGGTGCAGCTCTACGCGGCACAGGACGAGTTCACCAATGCCGGCCGGCTGGTCGAGCATGGGGCCGCGCCCTATGAGCATGACCCGCAGAAGTCCGACAGCTATTTCGTGACGCTGGAAAACGACAAGGGCGAGCAGCGCACCCTATGGGGCGTCGATCTTGAGCGCGCCATGAAGGAGGCCGCGCCCGAGATCGGGGAGAAGATCGGCCTACAGCATGAGGGTTCCACCCCCGTCACCTTGCCGGATGGGACGCAGACGCACCGCAACACATGGAAGGTTCAGGACGCCGGCGAGCTGGCCTATAGCCAGCTAGAGCGCCGCCTGTCGCGGTCGGGCGTGAAGGAAACGACGCTCGACTATACCCGCGACTTTGCCGAGCGGCGCGGGATCGCGGAGCAAATGGGCGTCCGCAGCGAGATCGAGATTCCGGCCGAGCGCACCGGGCTACGTGCGGAACGGGAGTCGACGGCCGGGGATCATGCCCTTGATCGGAGATCCTCGCAAAAAGTTCGCGCGGATCTCGCGCAGGATCTTCGTGCAGATCCGCGCGAGGATCTCGCCGGCGATCGACAGCAGCGCCAACGGCCGTTCGAGGGCCTGAAACTCGGCCGCCGCGCCGCGCCCGAGAGCCGCGAGCCAGACCGCGCCGGCGCGGACGGCCCGCAGATCGACCAGAAACGGCCGCAGCAGGCCGAGAAGCAGCGGCGCGGTATGTTCGCCGGCCTCAAGCTCAATGCGCGTCCTGCCCCCTCACAGGAGCGCACAGAGCGGCCGGAAAGGGAAGGGAGCTTGCGGCAGGCGCCTGCGCCCGACCGGCTGGCCGAGCGGGCGCGGGGGCAGTCGCCGCTTGAGGCCGCCGTTGACCGCTATTCGCGGGCCTATCAGTCGATCGACCAGCACCGGCGCGAGGGCTTGCCGGTCCTCGACATGCAGCGGCAGGAAATAGGCGATGCCGGCCGGCAGCTCGACCAGGTGCAGGGCGGCATGAAAGATTTGCTGCGCTCGACGTTGCAAAACGACCCGGCGACGGTGCGCGCCATGACCGAGCTTTCCGGCCGGGAGCGTGTCGCGCAGGTTATCGACGGGATGAAGCGCGAAAACGCGGCGCTGCAAGACCCGAATATCAGGGCCGAGCGGTTCGTTGAACGCTGGCAGGAGCTACAGGGCCAGCGCCGGGAGCTTCGCGGCTGGCAGCACGACGATGCCCGCGCCAAGGTCGAAAGCCAGATGAACGGCATGACCAAGAGCCTTGAGCGTGACCCGCAGGTAGATTCCATCCTGCGCAATCGCCGTCAGGAACTCGGAATCGGGCAGCAGCAGCGCCGGGGGCAGAGCATCGCCCACGAGCTGCAAGAGGAAATGTCACGCAGCCGGCAACTTAGCCGGGGCATCGGTTTGGGAAGGTAGGCACGGAGAATATGGCGGAGCTGGACGACGACAGGGAAGGAATCGAGCCGGAAGCACTGGACGAGGACGCCGGCGACCCGGCCGCCGCGTTCGACGCGCTCCGGCGCACGATCGAGACGCAGGGCGCGCAGATCGGCGCGGAAATGACCGTGATGCGGCGCGGGCTGGAAGCGGCTTTCGACCAGCTCGAAAAGATCGAGCCGGCGCAGGACTACAAGCCCCAGCTCGCCCAGCTCGTGCAGGCGCTCGACAATGTTGCGGAGCGGCTGCACGGCGTAGAGCAATCGCCTATTCTCCGGCAGGGTGCGACACACTATGCGGCGCTCCTCGAGCGCAGCGGCGAGGCCCTGATACGCACCGCCGCGCAGCAGCTCGAGCGGCAGGCGTCCGACCTCGAGCGCGCCGGCCGGAACCTCGCCGCTCATACGAAAAGCGCCTACGACCGGAAAAGTCAGGATTTCCGCATATGGATGGCCGGCCTTGTCGGGCTGTTCGTCGGCATATTCCTGATTTTGCTGTTGCCGCGTTTCCTGCCCTTCTCGGCCGACACCCATGTTGCGGCGACCGTCATAGGTCAGGACCGATGGAACGCCGGCGTCACCATGATGCGGGTGGCCGATCCCCGAAGCTGGCGCGGCGTGGCCGATTCCTCGCAGCTCGTGCGCGACAATGCCGAGGCGATCGGGCAATGCGCCGAGGCCGCGCGCACGGCCGGTTCAGATCAGCAATGCACCATCACCGTGAAAGCGCCGGCAGCACCGGCGCAGTAGGGTTGTGGGGGGACACCAGTTATTTCGGGAGGTTTTCTTCCGCCTCAACAGGTCCGGCGGCCATCGCGACGAGGCGCGCCGCGATACGCTTGCGCAGTTGCTCGGGGAGCGGGCGCGACGACAGCGCCTCGTGAATCCACAGCCCATCGGCGGCAAGGCGCGAAATGAACCTGTCCAACTCGGCAGCGTCGTTTCCAATCGGCGCAGGAGGTGCCCAGCGGTCGATGACCTGTTGCCACAGATCGCCAAGCTGCCGATTGTCGGAGCTTTCCAGCATGAGCAGCAGTTCGACCCGCCGGGCAGCTCTTGCGCAGGTGTTGATGTAGGCGGCGTGTCGTTCGGCGTCTGTCGCCCTGTCCGAGGTGTTGCCGGCGCTCGCTTCCAGCTCCTGTTCCCATGAGCGAGTCAGATGCTCATGGGTGGCGAGGATCAGGGCTTCGCGCGACGGGAAATGATACAGAAGGCCGGCGCGTGTCATGCCGGTTTCGAGCGCTACGGCGTCGAGGGTGACGGCGGTGAGGGTGACGGCGGTGAGGCCGTCACGCTCGATGATGCTCACAATGGCTTCAAGCACTTCGAGGCGCTTGCTGGCTCTCGCCATGTCGGCTTCCTTAGTGTTGTGTGGGATAGGCTGACGATTGCGAGCCGGGACCGTAGCGCCGCAACAGGATGCCGGTGATCAGGGCACCCACGGCCAGAACACCCGCCGCCACGTACATGACGACCGTATAGGCGTGGTCGAATGCGATTCCTGCCGCTTGACGCACGACAACACCATCGGCCCCCGCCTCGTTGGCAAAGACCAGCGCCGACGCCATGCTGTCGCGGGCCGCTTCCGAGGTTCCGGCGGGGAACACGACGTTGACCGTATAGAGGTAGGCCAAAAGACTTCCGAGAATTGTGACAGCGAACAGACTGCCAAACTCGTAGGACACTTCCTCGACCGACGACGCCATGCCGGCGCGATGCACAGGCACATTGCCCACAATAGCCGTTGATGCCACCGACATTGTTGCACCTACGCCGGCACCGGTCAGCGCCAGACCGGCGATCAGCCAGCCAAGGCCATGAGTGATGCCCCATGTCGCAAGCAGGACCGCCAGCGATCCCGCCGCAAGCCCGCCAGCTATAAGGATACGTAGGCCAATACGATGCAGGAATGCACCACCGAGCAGCGCAGTCGGCAATGATCCGAGCGCCTCCGCCGAAACCAGCATCCCGGCTTCCAGCGGCGTGAAGCCCGCAACGAGCTGGAAGCGTTGCGTCGTAGCAAGCTGAACACCGCCGATGGCGAACAGGGAGAACGCGGCCGCTAGAACGCCCGATGTGAACGCGGCATTGCGGAAGATCGAGAAGTCGAGCAGCGGGAACGGCAGGCGCAGTTGCCGGCGGACGAACAGCGCTCCGGCGAGGATGGCAACCAGCAGCGAAATAGCGGGGACGGCCCACGACTGCCCGGCATGGGCAGATTCCTTGATCGCGATCACAAAAGCCGACAGCGCCACCAATGCCTGAAACGACGACACCACGTCCCAAGGCTTGGTCGCATCGCCGGCCACCTTCGGCGCAACGATCAGCGCCGAAATGAAGGCAGCGACCACTACCGGCACATTGATGAGGAACACCGACCCCCACCAGAAATGGCCGAGCAGAAAACCGCCGATGATCGGTCCGAGCGCAGCGCCGACGACCGACAACGACCCCCAGATCGCAATGGCGATGTTGCGTTCCCGGTCATCCTCGAAGGTGACGCGGATGAGGGCGAGTGTCGCGGGCATCATCGCCGCCGCGCCGACCGCCAGAAAGGCCCGCGCCCCGATCAGGATTTCCGCTGTAGGCGAATAGGCCGCCACAATCGACGCGACACCGAACAGCACGAGGCCGATGAGGAACATGCGCCGGTGACCGATCCTGTCACCCAGCGTCCCGGTGCCGAGCAGCAGGCCGGCCATGACGAGGGGGTATGCGTTGATGATCCACAACCCTTGCGTTGCCGTCGCGCCAAGCTCGCGCGTCAGGGTAGGCAGGGCCGTGTAGAGGACCGAATTGTCCAGAACGATAAGCAGGAGACCGGCGGCGACGGTCACCAGAAGAACCCAGCGGTTCGAGTGGGCGGCAGGCATGATAGCACCATTCAGTGAGAGTAGCCAAACTTTACAGACAAGTTAGTACCCACATTCCCCAAGTAAATCGCTGATTTTGCTGTCAGGATCTCAATATTTCCGATATAAATCATGGTGTTGATGGCCGTGAGGGGCGCGTTTGATGGATCACCCAGAGGGTGCGGGTTCGAAGCGGGCAGATCGGGTCGAGTTCGACCGCCGGGTGCATGTGGAGTTCCGAGGTGCGCAGCTCAGTTCCGACGGCGGCCTGCTGGTGATGCGCGAGCTGGATGACGCGCTCGGGCTGTCCGATCTGGCGGCAAAAGCATTGCGCGACACCCGGCGCGGCAAGAACACGGTCCACCGGCTTGACGGGTTGTTCCGGCAATCGGTGTTCGGGCGACTGGCCGGATACGAGGATGTGAACGACGCCGACCGCCTGGCCCTCGATCCGGTGATGCGCCAGGTCGTGGGTGGAAGGGCTGTCGATGCGCAAGCGGCCTCGGCCTCGCAGATGGGACGGTTCGAGACCGAGACACTGGCACAGCCCGAGAACCGTGCCGCGCTGGCCGACCTGAATGGCCAATGGATCGACCGGTTCCATGACCGTAACGGGCTGAAGTACATCGTTCTGGACATGGACAGTTCGGTCAGCCCCACCCATGGCGATCAGGAGGGCGCGGCCTGGAACGGGCATTTCGACTGCACCTGCTATCACCCGAACTTTTTGTTCAACCAGTTCGGCATGCTGGAGCGCTGCGCCTTGCGCCATGGCAACGTCCACAGCGCCGATGGCTGGCGGGACGTTCTCGACCCCGTCATCGCCCGCTACGCGGAGCGCGACCTTTGCGGCCGGTTCTTCCGGGCTGACGCCGCCTACGCGATCCCCGCGATCTATGAGCGGCTGGAAGAAGCCCGATTCTTCTACGCCATCCGGCTGCCTGCGAACAACGTCCTGCGCGAGAAGATCGCGCATCGGCTGACGCGCCCTGTCGGGCGACCTTCGCTGACCAAGGTCAAGCGCTTCTACGAAGACTTCGAGTATCAGGCGGCATCCTGGGACAAGGAACGCCGGGTGATCGCCAAGATCGAATGGCATCCGGGCGAACTGTTCCCGCGTGTCGGCTTCATCGTCACCAACCTGCCGATGGAGCCCGACTGGGTGGTGCGGTTCTATAACCAGCGCGGCACCGCCGAGCAGCACATCAAGGAAGGTAAATATGCCTTCCACTGGACGCGGCTGTCATGCCGGAAGTTCCGCGACAATGAGGTGCGACTGCAACTGCATGCGCTGGCCTACAACCTGGCCATCTTCTTGCGCTGCATCGAGTTGCCCGAGACGATGGCCGACTGGTCGTTGACCAGCCTGCAACTGAAGCTGATCAAGATCGGGGCACGTGTCGTCCGCCATGCCCGCGCCATCACCTTCCAGCTGGCCGAGGTGGCCGTCACCGGTCCGATGGTCCGCGCCATCCTCGCCGCCATCCGCCGATTGCGAGCGCCTCCGCTATGCGCATGACCGCCATCCACGCCCAAACTGAACGAAAACGGCAGGATGGGTCTGTCCGCTGCGCTGAAAAACACCGCCACCAGGGCACAACACGGCGGCTTCGCGGGCCGATCTGCCCTGTCTCAGCGCCTTGCGCGCCCGACGACGCCGCTCGGGACGGAAAATGATTGTCCTGCGGTCGGATTCAGGCGAAACTCACGTCAGACGGCATGCCACTTGGGGAATGTATGTTCAAAGGCGAGCAGTACAGTGAGGACTTCACCAAGCTCAATCCGCTCAAAGCCGTACCCTGCCTCGAGCTCGACGACGGCGCGGTCATATCTGAGGCTGTTGCGATTGCCCGTTACTTCGAGGCTACGCAGCCTGAGCCGTCTTTGCTTGGCAAAACACCGAAAGACCAGGCTTTGGTCGCGATGTGGCAACGGCGGGTCGAAGAAGGCCTGATCGGGGCGGCCACGACCTTTTTCCATCACGCCACTGACGGTTTGGGCGAGGCGGATCGCTATCGCAATAAAGAATGGGGCGAGGCGAACAAACCTCGCGTTGAAGAGACCATGCGCTGGTTGGACCAAGAGCTGGAGGGACGGGACTTCGTCGCTGGCGACACGTTCACCTTTGCCGACATTACGGCGCTCTGCGGTGTCGATTTTGCGGGTCTGTTTGGCATTTCGATCCCGGCTGACTGCACGCGTCTCGCGGCGTGGCACGCGCGCGTCTCTGAACGTCCGAGCGCCAAGGCCTGAAACTGATCAAGGAGAAATAACATGAACGATTCACAACAAAAGAAATCTGCGATCATTGCCGGTATGGCGCCGGGCTTTGGAGCAGCGATTGCAAAGACGCTGATCGCGGATGGCTACAACGTGTACGGCCTATCCCGGAAAAGCAGCCTTGAGGGAGAAGACCTCGGCGCGTCTTACACCCACCTGCCTTGCGACTTGAGCGATCAGGCGCGTGTCGAAAAGGCGATTGAGCTGATTGACGGGCAGGATGGCCCTGCAACGGTGCTGATCTACAACGCGATGCAGCTCATCCCGAAACCCTTTCTGGAACTGACACCAGAGGAGTTCCAGGCGTCTTGGGTGTCGACCTGCTTCGGTGCAATGATCACGGCGCGGGCCGTGCTGCCCGGCATGGTTTCTGCAGGTAGCGGCACAGTGATCTTCACCGGCGCAACAGCGGCTCTCAAAGGCAATCCGCGCTTTGCAGCCTTCGCATCAGCGAAGTTCGCGCTGCGTGGCCTGGCACAGTCCCTTGCCCGCGAATTTGGCCCGCAAGGGATTCACGTCGTGCATTCCGTGCTCGATGGCATCATCTGGGGACCCCAAGCCCAGGAACGCTTCAACATCAAGGAAGAAGATTGTCTCGACGCTGACGCGATCGCGACGGCCTATCTGCAGCTGGTCAATCAATCCCCCAAAGCCTGGACACATGAATTCGACATGCGCCCTGCGACTGAGAAATTCTGAGGACTTCATCATGACGTACAGTGTACCAGAGAGTGTAAACACTGATCTTTCTCAACCGGCCATCGTTCATTCTGCTGAACAAGAGTGGTCGCCTTCTCCGACAGCCGGGGTTGACCGCCGTTTTCTGGAACGCGACGGGGCCGAAGTTGCCCGGGCAAGCTCGGTGGTCCGCTATGCGCCGGGAAGTGCGTTTCCGGAACACACCCATGACATGGGCGAAGAATATCTGGTTCTTGAAGGCGTGTTTTCTGATGGCGACGGAGATTTCCGCACCGGGTGTTACGTGCGCAACCCTCCGGGCAGCAAGCACGCGCCCTTCACGAAGGATGGATGCACAATTTTTGTGAAGCTGCGCCAGTTCCAAGAAGATGATCGCCAGACCGTCCACAAGCATATTGATGACCTCGCATATGAGCCAACCGGAACGGACGGTCTGACCCGCGCGCAGCTCCATCGGGATGCGTCCGAGACGGTCGTTTCAGAGAGGCTTGCGCCAGGAACCAATTGGGCTGACCGCGGCGATCTTTCCGGCGAAGAGATTTTCGTCATCGAAGGGGAGCTGCTTTACGGCGACACCCTATGCGGCGCGGGCACATGGCTGCGGTTCCCGGCTGGGGAAGAATTGCCCATCCAATCCCCGTCAGGCTGTCGCATCTGGGCCAAGCGGGGCCACTTGGGGCATCTCACCTGATCGGCCGAATAACACGCCGCCCTGAAAGCGGGTTGCTAGAGCGACCCGCATTTCAGGCTGATCTCGTCATCGAAAGGAAACAATAATGACTGAAATCCACTGGATGGCCGCAACTGGCCTCATGACCGCCCTGTTTTGGATGGTCTATGTCTTGAACCGCTTTGCCGTAATCGGGATACCAGCATCGCTGGGAAATCCGAACCCTGAGCATAAGCCCTTGTCGGACTGGGCGCAGCGCGCGACGGCGGCCCATCAAAACGCGATGGAAAACTTTCCGATCTTCGCGGCTCTGGTGTTGGGAGTCGTCGCCCTGAATTTGTCCTCCAGCCTCACGATCACACTCAGCATGCTCTACTTCTTCGCCCGTCTGGCGCACTTTGTCGTCTACACGCTGGGTATCCCGGTCGCTCGGACATTGACCTTCGCCCTTGGGTGGGTCGTCCAAGTGGTGCTGGCCTTGGTCATCCTCGGGGTCGTTTGATCGTGGCAGCGAAACTCAGAGCGCGCGCCACTCGCTCCGGTGACGTGGCGCATCTCCTAGCTAGAGTCGTCGCGTCCTGCCACCCTCCCCAGTCGTGCAGCAACGGGGTGGAGTTAGTATTTGTTGCGGGATTGCATCGTGTCTCGACGCCTTAAATTAGGTGCAGGGGAACCGAGTTCTGGCATACCTCTTTGTATATCTGACTTGCAGTGTTTTCTGTCTGTCTGCGAGGCAGGTAGCATTCGCAAAGCGGCAGAGGCTATTGGCGTTGGCCAACCGTCTTTGAGCAGACGCATTCAGAAATTGGAGGAAATGCTTAGTAAAGTATCAAGCGCCTGCCCGTGAGGAACTTCAGACAATGGCCGACAGCGGGGCTTCGCATTCCGGGGCGCGATCAATTTGTCGCGAAATTCCTGATTTTTGCGACAAAATGGGGTCGTTTGCGGGAGAGGGCGAAATCCTACGCTAAGGCTTTGGCCAACGATATTCTCCGGTAAGATTGATGTGTTCCCAGGGGATAGGAGAAGTCGCTTGATATCTAGTATGACGTCTGTCGCACCTGCTTGATCGCGGCCGCGATAGCTAGATCGCGTTGCTCCTCTTCTCCATCCGCGTTCCAAGCTGCGGAAAGGCACCCATAAGCGTACGCCTGGTCGAGCAGGCGACGCGGATCGACGTCCAGCGCACGAGAGAATGCGTCCGCCATCTGTGCAATGCGTCTAGGATCGAGACAAAGGTCGTCTCTGTCAGCCGGATCGTAGAACATATTGGCGGCGCCAAAGCCCACTTCACCGACCAGACCGACGGGATCTATCACCAGCCAGCCGCGACTGGAGAACATGATGTTTTCATGATGCAGATCGCCATGTAGCCCACGCAGTTCCGAGGCATTGCTCATCATTTGATCGGCTATAATCGCCGCGTGGACGTAGTCAGTTTGACAACCTGCGTTTTGATCATCGCGCGCCCGCTGAAACAAAGCTGCAAAGCGATCCCGGATCGGGAGAAGGGCAGAAGGCAGGGGTTCCTCAGATGCGGCATACAGCTTCGCCATTAGTTCCGCTGCAATTTCGGTCGCCTGGTAGTCGCCGTGCTCGGCAACGATGTGAGAGAGCATTCGCTCCCCGGCATATTCGAGCAACATCAGATTGTTCTCACGACCGAGCAACCGGACTGCTCCCCTCCCATTGCGCCATACCAGATAGTCGGCCCCGCGCAGTTCATCAGCAATGTCTTCTATAGGTTTCAATCCCTTGACGATTGCAGGAGTCCCGTCTGGCAATGAAACTTTCCAAACGAGGCTGGAAAAGGTGTCCGCAATGAGAACAGGTTGCGAAACGTGCCAATGAGCAGGAAAAACAGGCGGCATGAACATCAACCCCAAGTCAGAGGGTCCAATCGCAGATAGAAGGCAAGGCGTTCGCGGTCGGGGGCTTCGATCCCCAATACATTGAATAGGACAGCGAAGGCGCGCTCTGCTTCATCTGGCGCTGCCCAGTTCTCTTCGGCGTTAGCAATCATGAGTGCCAAATCGGCATAGCGATCTGCTGTTCCGAGCCGCCCAAGGTCGATCAGACCCGTGCATTGAAGAGTTTTAGGGTCCACCATGAAGTTCGGCATGCAGGGATCACCATGGCAAACAACCATATCGGTGCGCTCTTGGTCGAGCCGCACCGGTAGCTCTCGTTCGACACGAGCCAAAAGATCGAGCTGCGGCGTACTCTTGTCCTCGTCCGGTAAGAAGTCGGGATTGACGGCATTGCGGGACACCACATCAACGGCGCGTCCGAACATTCGCGACAGCCTGCGCTCAAACGGACATTGATCAACCGATAGGCTGTGAACAGCGCCAAGTTGCTGCCCCATTGACGGCCACGCTTTGAGCAAATCCGCTCCAGACAGATCAGCCGCCGGTACTCCCGGAATTGCCGTTATCACCAAGCATGCACCCTCCTGTTCCTCCTGCCGGCTCTGTTGCAAAAATCGTGAAGCTTGAGCATGCTTGGCGGAGATTGGACGGACGGAACGATGACGGATTTCAAGTGGCGCCATTTCCAGGGTGATGTGATCCTGTGGGCGGTGCGCTGGTATTGTCGCTATCCGATCAGCTATCGCGACCTTGAGGAAATGCTGGCGGAACGCGGCATTTCGGTCGACCATACGACGATCTATCGCTGGGTCCAGTGCTACGCCCCGGAGATGGAGAAGCGGCTGCGCTGGTTCTGGCGGCGTGGCTTTGATCCGAGCTGGCGCCTGGATGAAACCTACGTCAAGGTGCGGGGCAAGTGGACCTACCTGTACCGGGCAGTCGACAAGCGGGGCGACACGATCGATTTCTACCTGTCGCCGACCCGCAGCGCCAAGGCAGCGAAGCGGTTCCTGGGCAAGGCCCTGCGAGGCCTGAAGCACTGGGAAAAGCCTGCCACGCTCAATACCGACAAAGCGCCGAGCTATGGTGCAGCGATCACCGAATTGAAGCGCGAAGGAAAGCTGGACCGGGAGACGGCCCACCGGCAGGTGAAGTATCTCAATAACGTGATCGAGGCCGATCACGGAAAGCTCAAGATACTGATCAAGCCGGTGCGCGGTTTCAAATCGATCCCCACGGCCTATGCCACGATCAAGGGATTCGAAGTCATGCGAGCCCTGCGCAAAGGACAGGCTCGCCCCTGGTGCCTGCAGCCCGGCATCAGGGGCGAGGTGCGCCTTGTGGAGAGAGCTTTTGGCATTGGGCCCTCGGCGCTGACGGAGGCCATGGGCATGCTCAACCACCATTTCGCAGCAGCCGCCTGATCGGCGCAGAGCGACAGCCTACCTCTGACTGCCGCCAATCTTTGCAACAGAGCCCGGAAGAGCGCGCCTTCGAGCGCGGCGAAGCTCTTGCCGAGCGCGCCCGCGCGGCCTGTGCGCCCGCGCCACGGAATGAAGGGACCGCCCTGTCCGATGCTGGCCTTGCGGACGAGCGATTTGGGATCGAGCCCGAGTTCGGCGACCGCGGTTTCGGCCTTGGTCGCGCGGGCATCGACCGCGGCGAGCAGGCGCGCGGCGAGCGATTCCTGGCGCGCCTCGATGCGCGCGAGCGCCTGCGCCTCGGGGGGCAGGCGCGGGTCGATCGCGCTGGTTTCGACGGGCTTGGGGGCTTCGGCCGCGGCGGCGTCGGTTTTGGCGCCCTCGGGGAGCGCCTCGTTGCCGAAATAGGTCTTCTGCCAATCCTCGAGCTGTGCCTGGCGCTCGTCGAGGTCGGCGGCGATTTCGGCGACGCGGTCGCGATATTTGGCGATGCGCGCTTCGGCGGCCTCTGCCGCGGCTTCCTTTTGCGCGACTTCGGCGCGCTCGCCGGCGGTGAGCAGCTGGTTGACGAACACCGAAAGCGTGACGCCCGCCCACGCGAAGAGAACGATCCCCGCGATCAGCGCGACGCGCTTTTGCCAGACAGCGCTGATGCGCAGGAAACGCACATGACCGTGCGTGCGGATAAAAATTTCATGGTCCTGAAACAGCGCATTGAAGCGCTGCCGCCAATGGCGCAGACCCGTCGATTGCGAAGACAAGCTACGACCCCGTCTCGTTGTTTTGTTGGAGCCCCTCCGCCCCGACTGGGAAGCGCACTTAACAGCGGTGTCAGTGAAGCGCGAATCCTGAAGGGGCGAGTCGGGGTGAGTCGAACCATGCACGCGATGAACGGTGGAACAGTGCCAGAATGGCGGCTTTTTCGCCGAAAAAGAGGTAGGCGAATCGGCCGATTATCATTGACGCCTTGCTTACCATTTTCGACTAGATCGACCGCGTGACGCATCCATCGACAGCCGCATCCCTTCCCGCCGCCGACGCCGATCCGGAGCGGCGCGCGCGGCCGCGTTCGGCGGTCAGCGCCGGGGTCGGCCTCGTCGGGCTGATCGGGCTTTTCGCTTATCTGCTGATCGCGCGCTACGCCCCCCAAATCGCCGGCGCGTTCGGTATCGACTGGGGCGGGCGCGGGCCGATGAGCGGGCCGGCCTCGGCGGTCGCGAGCGTGCTCGCCTGCGGCCTGCCAATGGTGCTGTGGTCGGTGTTCGTCGACAAGGTGCATCGCAATCCGTCCACCGGCATCGACTGGTCGCGGCGCCGGCCGTGGCGCGAAACACTCGACATCAGCTTCACCAAGCTCGCCGGCCTGTGGGCGACCTGGGCGCTGATCGCCTTCGCCTATTTCGTGATGCGCTATTATTGGCAGGGCCCCTATGCCTTTGCGATGAGCCTGCTCGCGCATGCGGCGCCGTGGCTGCTGCTCGCGTCGGTGCCCTATATGCTGTGGCTCGACCGGCGCATGATCGAGCCGCGCGACGGTTGCTACGCCTTCGGGCGCTGGCTGATCGCACCGGGGGCACCGGTCGATGCCCGCGCGATCGCGCACCATCTGCGCGCGTGGACGGTGAAGGGCTTCTTCACCGCCTTCATGCTGTCGATCGTGCCGGGGAATTTCTCCGCGCTCGTCGCGGTGCAAATGAGCGAGGTGCTCGCCAATCCCTATATGACCGGGCTGTGGACGATCAACCTGCTTTATCTGGTCGATGTCCACATCGCGACCGTCGGCTATATCCTGACCCTGAAGCCGCTCGACGCGCATATCCGCACCGCCAATCCCTATGGCATGGCGTGGGTCGCGGCGCTGATCTGCTATCCGCCCTTCATCCTGATGAACGGCGGCCCGCTCGACTATCAGGTGGGCGGCGCGGACTGGGGCTATTGGCTGCAGGGGCACGAGACGCTGATGACGATCTGGGGCATCGTGCTCGCCCTGCTGATCGCCGTCTATGCGTGGGCGACGATGGCGTTCGGCATCCGCTTTTCAAACCTGACGCACCGCGGCATCATCACCCACGGCCCCTATGCCCTCACGCGCCACCCCGCCTATATTGCGAAGAATCTGAGCTGGTGGGTCGGCTCGATGCCCTTTCTCGTGACGAGCGGAAGCTGGGTCGAGGCGCTGCGCAATATGGTGCTGCTCGGGCTCGTCAGCGGTGTCTATTACTGGCGCGCGAAGACCGAGGAGAAGCACCTCCTCGGCGACCCCGCCTATCGGGCCTATTGGAACTGGGCGCAGGCCAATGCACCCGTGCCGCGATTCTTCGCGAAGCTGACGGGGCGCACGGTGCCGCTGATCCGCCTTGAGCCCGATCCGCGCGTCGGGCCGGTGGCGTGAGGATTCCTGAAGCCCCTCCTCTGAAGAGGAGGGGCTTTTCATTCGTCAGAACTTCACGCCCGCCTCGACGCCCCAGATGCGGGGTTCGTTGACATAGCTGGTCAGATTGTTGAAATCGATACCGCCGGTCGGCGAGGCGTCGCCGGTGATGTTGCGCACGAAGGCCGCGAAATCATAGCGGTCGGTGCGATAGCCGACGCGCAGCCCGCCCTCGATCATCTCGTCGTCCGAAAATTCGACCGAGCGATAGAGGAAGAACTGCACCTTCGACCGGTAATACCAGTCGGTGAAGGCATAGAGCGCGCCATTGCCGACGGGGACTTCATAGCCCGCGGTCCAGTTGGCCGTGAACTTCGGCGACTGCGGCAGCTGGTTGCCGTCGATCGAATAGATGCCGGGGCTGCCCGCGCGCACCGGGTCGAGCACCGTGCAAGGCGTCGCCGAGCCGCAGCCGGCGACGAAGGCATTGGGGTCGTCGATCTCGGCGACATTCCATGCGCCGCCGACGCTGAAGGTCAGCCCGCGCGCCGGCGCCGCCTGCAATTCGGCCTCGATCCCGTGACCCTTGGCATCGACGTTGAGCAGGCTCGCGACGTTCGACGTGCCGCCGACCGCGGTCAGCTGCAGATCCTTGGTGTCGAAATAATAGCCGGTGAGGTTGAAGCGCACGCGATCGTCGAGGAACGCGGTCTTGATGCCCGCTTCATACGACATCGTCTCTTCCTGATCGGCGGTCGAGATCGTCCGCGCGAAGGTCAGGCGGCCCTGCACCGACGGTGCGCGATAGCCGCGCGCGACGCGGGCATAGAGCGTCACATCGTTCGACGTTTCCCAGGTCGCGCTCGCGTCCCACGTCACCAGCTCGCCCTTGACCTTGGCCGCCTGCGGCGGGACCGGCGTGTTCGGGTTGACGACGAAGTCGGGGCGCGTCTCGACCGGGCGCGACGCGACGAAATCGCGCGTGTCGTGGTTGTAGCGCGCGCCGGCCTGCAAGGTCAGGCCATTGTCGAACGCATAGTTGAGCGAGCCGAAGATGCCATAGGCTTCGCTCTCCTGGCGCTGGATCGCGATCGCCGACGGGGTCGCGTCGGTCGGGCCGCCGAATTCATAGCTCGAAATGTCGAGGTCTTCGTTGAAGTAGAAGACGCCGCCCTGATAGCCGAACCCGCCGTTATTGTTCGAGGCGACGCGGATTTCCTGCGTGAACTGGTCGAGGCTCGGGACATTGTCCTGGCTCTGCGCCTGGAAGGGGATGAGCCCCGGACCCGATTCGGGCAGGAAAACGGCGCCGAAGCCGCCGTCGATGTCGCCGCGGCTGCGGAAATTGCCGTTCCAGTAAGAGGTGATCGAATAGAGCGTGACGGGTCCGAAATCATATTCGAGGTTGAGCCCGGCGTTGTAGGTATTGAGCTTCTGGAAATTGATCCCGTCCTGCCACACCTTGTCGCGCTCGAACTCGGTGCCCGCGCCGCCGAGGCCGACGAGATGGTTGCTGCCCGGAACCTGCGTGTTCGCCCGGAAGATGATCGCCGAACCGTCATAGACGCGCACCTGGCCGATCACGCGGCCGGTGAAGGGGCCATTTTCATATTGCAGCTGGAGCCGCGCGGCGATGTCGTCGTAGCCGCCGAGGTCGTCGCTCTTGGTCGTCGCGATATTGTCGACCCAGTCGTCGCGGTGCTGATAGAGGCCCGAGAGGCGGACCGAAAAGCCGCTGTCGTCGGCGGCGCCCGCCGCAACCTCGACCTGGCTGGTGCCATAGCGGCCATAGCTGACGCGGGCATAGCCCCCGGTCTTGCCGGGCTTGACGGTGTCGAACTTGACGATGCCCGCCGGCGTGTTGCGGCCGAACAGCGTGCCCTGCGGCCCGCGCAGCACCTCGACGCGGTCGAGGTCGAAAATCGGGAAGCCCTTGAGGATCGGGTTTTCGAGCACGACGTCGTCATAGACGAGGCTGACCGGCTGCGACGCGTTGAGGTCGAAGTCGGTGTTGCCGAGGCCGCGGATATAGAAGCGCGGGAACGAGCGACCGTAGGAGCTTTCGATGTTGAGGCTGGGGACGCGGCCCGCGAGCGCGCGGATGTCGGCGCCGGTCGAGGTGATCGCGCCGAGCGTGTCGCCCGCGAGCACGCTGACCGCGATCGGCACGTCCTGCAGATTCTCCTCGCGGCGCTGCGCGGTGACGATGATGTCGCCGAGCCCGCCCGCTTCGGCGGCGGGCGCGTCCTGCGCGGCGGCGGGGGCGGTCCAGCCGGCGGCGAGTGCAAAGCTTATAGCAAGGGCGGAAGGAAGATGGCGCATGGCATATCCTTTGAAAAGCGAAGCGGTGAAGTTGAGAATATGCCCCGGCGTTGCCGCGCGCGCGCCGCGCGGTCAACGGTCGAGCGCGCCGCCGCTGAGTTTCGTGACGACAGTGTTGCAGAATTGCTGCACCGCAGCGACTCGCCGAAACGGGCCTAGAAGCTCAATTCTTCATAAATATGAGAGAGATCGCCGCCCCACGGGCCTTCGTAGCGGTCGAGCAGGTCGTGCGCCGGCGATTTGCCGCTCTTGGCGATCCGGCGCAGCGGCTCGAGGAAGCCGACCTCATTGTCGCCCATCGAATTGACCTCGCCGCGTGCCGCAAGGCCCTGCGCGGCGATGTCGAGAACTTGGGTAACGAGATCGCCGACGCTGCCGCCGCCGGGCGCCGGGGCGCAGAGGCCGTCCCTGGGCACCGCGTCGCGCAGCGCCTGCTGTTCCGCGATGCTCCAGCCCTTGACCAGATCCCACGCCGCATCGAGCGCGCTCTGATCATAGAGCAACCCGACCCACAGCGCAGGGAGGGCGCAGATGCGGTTCCACGGCCCGCCGTCGGCGCCGCGCATCTCGAGAAAGCTCTTGAGCCGCACCTCGGGAAAGGCGGTCGAGAGATGGTCGGTCCAGTCGGAAAGCCGCGGCAATTCGCCGGGAAGCGCGGGGAGTTCGCCGCACAGAAAATCGCGGAAGCTCTGCCCCGCGGCGTCGATATATTTGCCGTCCCTGAAGACGAAATACATCGGCACGTCGAGCATATAGTCGACGTAACGCTCATATCCGAACCCGTCCTCGAACACGAAGGGCAGCATCCCCGTGCGCGCGGGGTCGGTGTCGGTCCAGATATGGCTGCGATAGGAAAGATAGCCGTTCGGCCTGCCCTCGGTGAAGGGCGAGGAGGCGAAGAGCGCGGTCGCGAGCGGCTGGAGCGCGAGGCTGACGCGGAACTTCTGCACCATGTCGGCTTCGGACGAATAGTCGAGGTTGGTCTGGATCGTACAGGTGCGCAGCATCATGTCGAGCCCGAGCGAGCCGACGCGCGGCATATGGCGGAGCATGATGTCATAGCGCCCCTTGGGCATCACCGGCAGCTCGCCGCGCGTCTTGTCGGGCCACATGCCGAGACCCAGAAAGCCGAGCCCGAGTTCGGCACCGACCTCTTTCACCTGTTTCAGATGGCGCCCCGTCTCGGCGCAGGTCTGGTGCAGATTTTCGAGCGGCGCGCCCGAAAGTTCGAGCTGGCCCGCGGGTTCGAGGCTGACCGTGCCGTCGCTGCCCGAAAGCGCGATCACCTTGCCCCCCTCGATCACCGGCTCCCAGCCGAAGCGGGTGAGCGCCATGAGCAGGTCGCGGATGCCGCCGGGCTCGTCGTATGAGGGGGCGCGGTGGTCGCGCGTCCGATAGACGAATTTTTCGTGCTCGGTGCCGATGCGCCAGGCCTCGCGCGGTTTTTCCCCCTTGATCATGGGCGCCGCGAGCTGGTCGCGGCTTTCGATGATGGGATCGTCTCGATCCGAAACCGTTCGCGTGCTCATGGCGCCATTTAGGGAGCGGCGGCGCATCTGACCAGAGGGGGATTCGATCGCCGCCTCAAATGGTGTCGGCCGCCCCGGCATCCGCGCCTTCGCCGGCCGCCCGCCAGTCGCCGTGCGCCGCCATCCACGCCGCCATCGCGGCGATCGCCGCCGTCTCGGCGCGCAGGATGCGCGGGCCGAGCGTCATGCGGCGGACGGCGGGCGCTTGCAGCAACAGCTCGCGCTCGCGGGTCGTGAAGCCGCCCTCGGGTCCGGTCAGGATCGCCGCGGGCGCGGGCGCGTCGAGGCGCGCGAGTGGCGCGCCGCCCGCCTCGTCGGCGAACAGCAGCGCGCGGCCGGCGGGCCAGTCCGCGAGCAGCGCGGGCAGCTTTACCGGATCGGCGAGTTCGGGGAGTGCGGTGCGCCCGCATTGCTCGCACGCCTCGACGATCTGCGCCTCGAGCCGTTCGCGCTTGACGCGCTCGACGATCGTGCGCTCGGTGATCACCGGTTGCAGGCGGCGGACGCCGAGTTCGGTCGCCTTTTCGATGATCCAGTCGAGCCGCGCCTTCTTGACCGGCGCGAAGCAGAGCCAGAGGTCGGGCACGGTTTCGCGGTCGCGCGTCTGACGCTCGACGCGCAGGGTCAGCGCGCGCTTGCTCGCGTCCGCGACGGTCGCCAGCCATTCGCCGCTGCGATCGTCGAAGAGCAACAGCGGATCGCCCGGCTTCACGCGCATCACGTTGAGCAGATAATGGGCGGCCGCGCCGTCGAGCGCCGGCGCGGCGTCGGGGCCGAGCGGCTGGTCGACGAACAGGCGGGGGGTGCTGGCGGGCGGCCAGGCGGGGGTGGCGGGCATGGCGGAGCGATAGCAGAAGGACGCCCGCGCGCCCATAGTTTCGCCGGTGCGGCCGAACCGTCCCGCTTTGGGCCGAATCCGGTGCGGCGCGGCGACTATTGCCCTGCGGCGATTAGCCATTTGGTAAGCAGTTTGGCCTTAGGTGCATTGTGCCAGACGCGCATCTGAGTGGGCCGCGCGCCTGGTCCTAGAGGGGGTCAGTGACCATGCGTGGGACCATCATTCGCCGCTTCCGCTCGGGCGCCGGGAAACTTCTTCGCGACCAGCGCGGCAACGCCCTGATGCTGACAGCCGCCGCAGTGGTGCCGCTCGTTGGTATCGTCGGCTCGGCGGTCGATATCGGCCGCGCCTATATGACCCAGCTTCGCTTGCAGCAGGCGTGCGACGCGGGCGTGCTCGCGGGCCGCCGCGCGATGGCCGGCGGCACCTATACCGACGCCGCCGAGGCCGAAGCGAACAAGATGTTCAACTTCAACTTCCCCGACGGCATTTATGGCAGCAGCGGGATCAGCTTCGCATCGGAGACGAGCGGGAAATCCAATGTCGTCGGCGTCGCGAGCGCGACGTTGCCGACCGCGCTGATGTATATTTTCGGCAAGGACGCGTTCAACCTGTCGGTGAATTGCGGCGCCAAGCTCGAAATTTCGAATGTCGACGTGATGATGGTGCTCGACGTGACGGGTTCGATGGCTTGGACCAACGACGGCGATACGGACAGCAAGATCGTCGGCCTGCGCGCCGCGGCCAAGAGTTTCTTCGCCACGCTTGCGGGGGCTGACATCGGCGACGGCCAACTTCGCTTCGGCGTGGTGCCCTATAGCGCGACGGTGAATGTCGGAGAAATTCTGCGCAAGGCGGACTCTTCGTGGCTGTCGCAATCGGCGCTTTTGCCATCGCGCACCGGCATAGGCTGGAGGGATGTCGAGGAGTGCGGATGGCAGGGGCCGAAATGGAATCGGCAATGGGTGTGCGAAACGAAAAGCCGATATTTCTATCGCTACGAGGATCGCAGCTTCGCGGTCGGATCACTAGCGCCGGGCGGGCAGATAACGGCGAATACGGGCACGAACGGCGGTAACGTCACAGCCACCTGGTCCGGTTGCATCATCGAACGGAAAACGACGCCATTCGGCCCCAGCGAGACCGCGCCCGACGACGCCTTTGACATGGACATCGACATGGTTCCGACGTCGGACGAGGCGACCAAATGGCAGCTCTATATTCCGGGCCTGACCTATGACCGCGGACAGGTTGCCCCGCTTGAGACCAAGTCGACCTTAAACGATATGAACGGCCGGTCGGCCTGCCCCTATAAGGCGATGAAGCTCAAGAAGGTCGTGGACAGCGCGGCCGCCGGCTCGGAGACCGAAGTCGACCAGGCGGGCTTCGATTCCTATATCGACAAGCTGCAACCGACCGGTCAGACCTATCACGACGTCGGCATGGCTTGGGGAGCCCGATTGATCTCGCCGAACGGCCTGTTCGCGAGCGAGAATGTAGATGCAAGCGGCCGGCCGATCGACCGCCATATCGTCTTTATGACCGATGGCCAGATGGACACCAGGCTCGACTATCTGTCGCATCAGGGAGTCGAAGCCTCGATGTCGCGAACGGGTGCCACCGACAAAAATGATTCCGACGACCGCCACAACAACCGCTTTCTCCAACTGTGCGAGCGCGCGCGGGAGAAAGGCATCACTATCTGGGTTGTCTCTTTCGGTATCGACAGCAATGCTCAGCTTGACAGCTGCGCTAGCTCGGGCGCGGCCTTTGCGGCGAAGAATACGGCGCAGCTCACCGAGCAGTTCCAGTCGATTGCGCGGCAAATTTCGCGCCTGAGACTGTCGAAATGACGCGGCCTATCCGTCTGTTGCGCCGGCTGCGCCAAAGCGAACGCGGGGTCGCCTTGGTCGAATTCGCGCTCACGGCGCCGGTCTTCCTGCTCATCCTGATGGGAATCTTCGACTATAGCTGGCAGCTATATGCGCAGCAGGTGCTGCAAGGCGCGGTCAGCAAGGCCGGGCGCGATTCGACGATCGAAACCTATGTGAACGATCCGTCTGCGCTCGACGATCGCGTTCGCGAGCAGGTGCAGAATGTGTTTTCGAATGCCGTCGTGACGTTCAGTCGCAAGAGCTACGATCGCTTCGATCAGGTCGGCGTCGAGGAGCGCTACACCGACTCGAATCACAATGACAGCTATGACGTTGGCGAATGCTATGACGACAGCAACGGCAACGGCCAGTGGGATGCCGATCGGGGAAGCGAGGGCAATGGCGGTGCCGACGACGTCATTCTCTATACCGCGTCGATGACTTTCGACCGTGTCCTGCCCGTATGGCGGATGCTGGGCCAACCGCAATCGACGACGCTGACCTCTACAACGGTGCTGCGCAACCAGCCCTTCGCGACCGGCAGCGACGCTCCACCGGATGAATGTCTATGACCCGCCTCGCTCACCTTCGTCGACGCGTCCGGTTCGCGATCGCTCGCCTCGCGCGCGACGTGGCGGCGACCGTGCTCATCGAAATGGCTTTCGCCATTCCCTTTCTGGTCCTTGTCGGCTTTGGCGGGATGGAGATTGCGAATCTTACGCTGACGCAGACACGGATCAGCCAGATCGGCCTGAACGCCGCCGACAACGCCTCCCGAATTGCGACCGGCAGCAATCTGGCGCTTCCCCAAATCCGCGAGGCCGATATCAACGAAGTGTTCGCGGGCGTCGAAAAACAGGCGGGAAAACTCGATTTCCAGCAGCACGGCCGGATCATCCTGTCGAGCCTCGAGCGCAACGGCGAGGGTGGACAATGGATTCACTGGCAGCGTTGCTATGGCGATCTCGGCGTTGCATCCACCTATGGCGTCGCGGGCGACGGTGCAACCGGCACCGACTTCTCCGGCATGGGACCCGAGGGCGCGGAGGTCACGGCGGTTGCGGGCACGGCGGTGATGTTCGTCGAAATCTATTATGACTATCAGCCCTTGCTTTATGGCAAATGGCTCGGACCGCGCCGGATGCACTCGACCGCGGCGTTCAACATCCGCGAGGCGCGCGATCTGACGCAGATCTATAATCCTTCGGGCGCTGCGGTTTCGAGCTGCGACTGACGCAATCGCCCATTTATCCCCGGCGCCGCGGCTGCTATCGCTCGCGCGCGTGATGACGGCGATCCATCCTCCCGACAGCCAGCATCAGGGCTTTCTCGCGCTGCTGCCCGCGCGCGCGCGGCCCTATGCGCTGCTCGCGCGTTTCGACCGGCCGATCGGCTGGTGGCTGCTCTATTGGCCGTGCGCCTGGGGCCTCGCGCTCGGCGGCGGGGCGCGAAGCCACTGGACGCTCTTTTTCTGGATGCTGCTCGGCGCGATCGCGATGCGCGGCGCGGGCTGCGTCTATAACGACATCGTCGACCGCGACCTCGACGCAAAGGTCGCGCGCACCGCGTCGCGCCCCGTGGCAAGCGGTGCGGTGCCGGTGAAGGCGGCGCTTGCCTGGACGGGGCTGCTCGCTCTCGTCGGGCTGGTCGTGCTGCTGCAGCTTTCCTTGCCTGCTCAGATCGTGGCGCTCGCAAGCCTCGCGCTCGTCGCCGCCTATCCGTTCATGAAGCGCATCACCTGGTGGCCGCAGGCGTGGCTCGGGCTCGTCTTCAGCTGGGGCGCGCTCGTCGGCTGGATCGCGGTCGGCGGATCGCAGGGCCTCGCTTTGCCTTTGCTCTACGCCGGCTGCATCGCGTGGGTGATCGGTTACGACACCATCTATGCGCTTCAGGACATCGAGGACGACGCGCTCGTCGGCGTCAAGTCGAGCGCGCGCGCGCTGGGGCGCCATGTCCGCGGCGGGGTCGCGCTCTGCTATGCGGCGGCGCTCGCCCTGTGGGCGGGGGCGCTGTGGCACGTCCGTCCCGACCCGCTGGTGCTCGTCGCGCTCATCCCCGCCGCCTTGCACCTGACCGGGCAGGTCGCAACGCTCGATCCGGCAAACCACGCCGACGCGCTCGCCAAGTTTCGCAGCAACCGCTTCGCCGGGCTGCTGGTGTTCGCGGCGATGCTGGTGGTGGGAAGCGCGGGTTGATTATTCGGCCGCGAGCAGTTCCTCGGCGCCGCCAAGGTCGACCGAGACGAGGCGGCTGACGCCCTTCTCGACCATCGTCACGCCGAACAGCCGGTGCATACGCGCCATCGTCACCGCATTGTGGGTGACGATCAGGTAGCGCGTGTTCGTCTCGCGCGTCATGCGGTCGAGCAGGTCGCAGAAGCGCTCGATATTGGCGTCATCGAGCGGCGCGTCGACCTCGTCGAGGACGCAGATCGGCGCGGGGTTGGTGAGGAAGAGGCCGAAGATCAGCGCGACGGCCGTCAGGGCTTGCTCGCCGCCCGAGAGGAGGGTGAGCGAGCCGAGCCGCTTGCCCGGCGGCTGCGCCATGATTTCGAGCCCCGCTTCGAGCGGGTCGTCCGAATCGACGAGCTCCAGATGCGCTTGCCCGCCGTTGAACAGCGTCGTGAAGAGCCGCTGGAAATGGCCGTTCACCGCCTCGAACGCGGCGAGCAGGCGGACGCGCCCTTCGCGGTTCAGATTGCCGATCGAGCCGCGCAGCCGGTTCACCGCCTGTTGCAGCTCGTCGATCTCGGCGGCGCTCTTCTCGCGCTCGGCGTCGAGTTCGGCGAGTTCGTCGGCGGCGACCAGATTGACCGGGCCGAGCCGCTCGCGCTCGCCGATCAGCCGGTCGTGCGCCGCCGATTCGGCGCCCGTGTCGCCGACGCTGTCGCTTGCGAAGCCGGCCTTTTGCGGCAGCAGCGGCGGCGGGCATTCGAAGCGTTCGCCCGACACGCGCCCCATCTCGATCCGGCGCTGCTCGGCATTTTCGGAGCGCGCGGCCGCGCCGGCGCGCGTTTCGCGCGCTGCGGCGACGCGCTCGCGGATCGTCGTCAGCGCCGTCTCGGCTTCGCGCAGCGCCGCCTCGGCTTCGCGTTCGCGCGCTTCGGCGGCGGCCGCCTGCTCGCGCAGTTCGGCCTGCCGCGTCTCGGCGGCGGCGCGCTCGGCGGCCAGCTTTTCGGGCAGGTCGGCGAGTTTCGCGGCTTCGGCGGCGAGCGCGTCGCCGCGATTGTCCATGTCGGTCACGCGCCGCGCCGCCTCGCCGGCGCGCGCCTTCCAGCTCTTGATCTCGGCGGCGACGACCGCTTGCCGTTCGGAGAGGCCGGCAAGGCTGCGCTCGTGCGCGGCGAGCGCGTCGCGCGCGGCATGGGCATCGGCGCGCGCGCCTTCGGCGGTTTGTTCCTCAGTGTCGAGCGCCGCGCGGGCGAGGCTTTCGTCGGGGAGCGCGGCGAGCGCCGCTTCCTGCGCCGCGAGCGCTTCGGCGGCTTCGCTCGCGGCCGCGGCGATCTCCTGACGCCGCCGGTCGAACAGCGCGGCGGCGTCGCGGTGGCGGTCGAGCGCCGCCTGCGCCTGATCGGCGGCGCGCAGCGCCGCGCGGCGCGCCTCGTCGGCGTCGGCGAGCCGCTTGCGCGCGGTCGCGGCGCCTTCGGTCCGCTCGGCGAGTGTGGCCGCCATTGCGTCGCGCCGGTCGCGCAGCGCCTGCACCCCGCGTTCGGCGTCGGGCCGCTGCGCCGCCAGCGCGTCGAGGCGGTTCTGGCGCATCAATCGCTCGCTCGCGGTTGCGCCGTCGCCGCGCGTGACGAAACCGTCCCAGCGGCGCATCACGCCGCCCATGGTCACGAGCCGCTGGCCGGCCGCGAGCGGCTGGCCCGCGTCGCTTTCGACGACTGCGACCTGCGCGAGCCGCCGTGCCAGCGCGGGCGGCGCGTCGACGACCTCGGCGAGCGCGCGCGTGCCGGCGGGGAGCACCGGGTCGGCCTCGCCCTTCCCGGCCCCACGCCAGCTGCGCGCAGCGTCTTCCTCGGTGCCCGCGTCGAGGTCGTCGCCGAGCGCGGCGGCGAGCGCGGCTTCGTAACCGGGCTTCACCTTGATCCGGTCGAGAATGCGCGCCGCATCGC
The DNA here is from genome assembly GCF_032879645.1 of Sphingopyxis indica. Classification (NCBI taxonomy): domain Bacteria; kingdom Pseudomonadati; phylum Pseudomonadota; class Alphaproteobacteria; order Sphingomonadales; family Sphingopyxidaceae; genus Sphingopyxis; species Sphingopyxis indica. The sequence goes on along the minus strand of NZ_CP076394.1, from coordinate 3,763,357 downwards.
TCCGCGCGGCGGCGAGCGCGCGTTCGAGCGTCGCCGCCTCGCTTTCGAGCGCGGCGAGCGCGGCGCGCGCTTCGGCGAGTGCGGTGTCGATTTCGGCGAGCGCGGCGGTCGCGGCCTCGCGGTCGGCTTCGGCCTCTTCGAGCGCGGCTTCGGCCGATCCAATCGCGGCCTCGGCCTCGGCGGCCGCGCCGGCGCTGCGTTCGACCGTTTCGGCAAGCGCGTCGCTGTCGCCGAGCGCGGCGACTTCGGCCTCGACGCTCGCGCGCTGGCCCTCGACGCGGCGCACCGCCGCTTCGGCGGCGTCGCGGGCGTTGATCGCGACGCGGCGATCGGCGGCTTCGCTCGCCGCTTTCGCCCGGGCCTGCGCGAGCGAGACTTCGGCGTCGCGCAGCCGCGTCTGCGCCGTCTGGCTCGCCTCGACGAGCGCCGCCTTGCCGGCATCGTGGCTCGCGATTTCCCGCGCCAGTTCCTTGGCTTCGCTGTCGAGCGCGGTCAGCGCGGCGTGGGCGTCGCGCGCCAGGTCGCCCTCGCGCGCGCGGTCGTCGGCAAGCCGCGCCTGCTGCGCCGCCAGATCTTCGAGCCGCTGCCGCGCCGCCCGCTCCTCGCCGGCGAGCCGCACCTGCGTCGCGGTCGCCTCGGCGAGCGCGTCGCGCTGCGCCTGCGCCTCGCTGCGCGCCGCGGCGACGCGGGCCGCGACTTCGGCCTGCGCCTTCGACACGGCTTCGAGTTCGTCCTGCGCGGCCTTCACCGCGGCGTCGGCGGCGTCGGCGTCGCGGCGCGCCTGATCGGCGGCGGCGGCGGCGTCGCGCCAGCGCGCATAGATCAGCCGCCCCTCGGCGATGCGGATCTCGTCGCTCAGCCTTTTATATTTCTCCGCCGCGCGCGCCTGCCGCCGCAGCGCGTTCGCGCGCACTTCCATGTCGGCGACGATTTCGGACAGGCGTGCGAGATTGGTCTCGGTCGCACGCAGCTTTTGCTCGGCGTCCTTGCGGCGAACGTGGAGGCCGGCGATCCCCGCCGCCTCCTCCAGCATCGCGCGGCGGTCGGCGGGTTTCGCCGCGATGACGCCCGCGATCTTTCCCTGGCTGACGAGCGCGGGGCTGTGCGCGCCGGTCGCCGCGTCGGCGAAGATCAGCGCGACATCTTTCGCTCGCACGTCGCGGCCGTTGGCGCGATAGGCGCTGCCCGCGCCGCGCTCGATGCGGCGGATGACCTCGAGCTCGTCGCCGTCGCTCTCGCCCGCCAGCCCGGCGACAATCGCGCCCCCGGTGTCGCAGTGCAGCGCGACTTCGGCGAAATCGCGCGGCGGGCGCGACGAGGTGCCCGCGAAGATCACATCCTCCATCCCGCCGCCGCGCATCGACTTGGGCGAGGATTCGCCCATCACCCAGCGGATCGCTTCGAGCAGGTTCGACTTGCCGCAGCCATTGGGGCCGACGACGCCGGTCAGCCCGGGCTCGATGCGCAGCTCGGTGGGTTCGACGAAGCTTTTGAAACCGGTGAGGCGCAGCCGCTTTATCTGCACGAAAACCCCCCGTGCAGTCGGTCGAATCGCAGGCCGTGTAACGTCGGCGTCACATATCCCCCTTTGCTGCCGTCATGCCGCGCGGGCGGGGGAGTCGCAAGAGGTGTCGAAAGGTTCACGCGGAGACGCGGAGGCGCGGAGGAAGGCATTCGGGGCCGAAGGCCCTTCTTTCGCCGCGGTTCGGTTTGGCCCAATCGCTGGGCGGAGGGCCGCTTCGCGGCCTGCACGATTTCTCCGCGCCTCCGCGTGAAACTCTTTCTCCGCGCGCTCTGCGCTTCAAATCTGACGGCGTCAGCGCGCGCCCATCGTGCGCAACCGGTCGCGCATCAGCGGCCAGGTCGCGACGCCCTCGGTGACCTGCCCGTTGATCAGGAAGGTCGGCGTGCCGCGCACGTCATATTTCTTGACCGCTTCGTTGGTCGCATCCTCGAGCTTCTGGATATCGTCGACCTTGCCGAGGCAGGCATTGACCTGTTCGCCGGTCATCCCGCGCGACTGATAGAATTGGTCGAGTTGCATCGCCTTGGCGAGCTGCTGGAAACGGACGCTGGGCGGCGATTTCATCGCGGCCTCATAGCCCTGCGGATTGGCCTGCGCGGCTTCGAAAATCTGCGCCTGCGAGGCAAAGGTGCTCTGCGTCAGCGGGAAATAGCGCTCGACCGGCGCGCAATGGGTGATCGCGGCGGCGGTCAGGTCGAGCCCGTCGCGGATGAAGTTGCGCAGCTCCAGGCTGACGCGGCCGGTGTCGATGAAGTCGCGCTTCATCTCTTCATGGCTTTCGGTCGCGAAATCGGCGCAGTGCGGGCAGGTCAGCGACGCGAATTCGACGATCTTGATCGGCGCGTCGGGGTTGCCCATCACGCGGCCGCCCTCGGGCGTCACGGCGACGACGTCGGACCAGCTCTTGCCGGCGGGCGGCGCGACCTTGGCGATCACCGCTTGCTCTTCGGTGGTGTCGGTCTTGCTGTCGCCGCAGGCGGCGAGCGCGAGCGCGCCGAGCGAGGACAGGATGGCGAGGCGCAGAAGGGGCTGGGTCTTCACGTCATTCTCCGGAAACATTCGTCGATGCAGAATCATTAGGAGCCCTTGATCGCGGCGTCGAGCAGGGTTTTGAGTTCGGGCCAATGACCGACTTCGGCGCGGCGGCCGTTGATGAAGAAGGTGGGGGTGCCTTTCACGCGGTCGGCATTGAGGCCGATATTCGTCATCCCCATCAGTTCGGCCTCGGCAACGCCGCTCGAAAGGCAGGCCTTGATCTGCGCCGCGCTATAGCCGCGCCCGCGCATCAGCGCGTCGAGCCCGACATCGGCGGCGATGCGCGCCGTGCGTTCGCCGAGCGCGCCCTGATACCATGGCGCCTGCTGCTCCTTGGTCAGCTTCGCGGCCTTGGCGAGCCAGACCGGCTGCGCGGCAAAGATCGCCTGATGATTGGCGGCGAAGGCCTTCGCCCCGCCGCAGCGCGCGAGCATCGCCGCGGTCATGTCGACGGGGTCGCGGATCAGGTTGCGATATTCGAAAAGGACGCTGCCCTTGTCGATATATTGCGCCTTGAGCGGCACCCCCGCTTCCTTCGCGAACTCGGCGCAGTGCGAGCAGGTGTAGCTGAAATATTCGACCAGCTTCACCTTAGCCTGCGGGTTGCCGACGCTGTAGGCGCCGATGCCGCTCTCGCCGATCGTCGCCGACCAGGCGGTGGCGGCCGGAGGGGCGGCTGCGGTGAGCAGCGGGATGCTCGACAGCGGCAGCAGCACGGCGGCGAGAAGATACCTGGGGATGTGGACGGGTGGACGGGCCATCGGGTCTTTCGTTCAGCTGATCTTGGGGAGCTTCGGCGGTGCCGCGAGCCCCGCCGCCATGCGTTCGAGCACGGTGCGAAGCTCGGGGTCGCCGATGTCGCGCAGACTCTCCCCCAGCTCGGCGGGTACGGGCTTCAGCATTGCGGCAGGCTGAACGGGCGGCGCGCGTTCGATCTGGCCGTGGGTCATGCGAACCTGCGCGATCGCGGCATAGCCGAAGAAGCGATTGACCGCGGCGATGATGTCGGGCGCGACATGCTGGAGCATCGGGGCGTGCGCGCCGCTGATCGTCAGGTGCAGCGTGCCGCCGGCCTTCTGCCCCGTGGGAAAGCGGATCATCGCCGGCTGGGTCACGTCGGCGAGCCGGTCGCCGACGATCTCGCGCCAGCGGCTGACGACCGACGACTGGATGAAGCCGAACTTGCGAAAGGCGGCGCGGCCGATCTCGGGGACGAGGTCGGCGATCGCACGCGGCTCGCCGCCGCGCGGACGCTCATAGGGGCGCGCGGGGGCCATTTTCGTCCCCGTTTTCGCCTTCGCCTTTTTGGCGGGCTTATCCTCGCTGCCTGCTTTCGCCATGCGCGCCGCCATGCCATAGGCGGGGGGTGAGCGTCCAGACTTCCGAGCCCCCCGATGCCGCGTGCGACGATTTCGCCGGCCGCCTGCTCGACTGGTACGACCGGTCGGCGCGCGCGCTGCCATGGCGGGTGCCGCCGGGAAGCGGAAGGGTGCCCGATCCCTATCGCGTCTGGATGGCCGAAGTGATGCTCCAGCAGACGACCGTCGCCGCGGTCGCGAGCTATTACGAGCGCTTCACCGCGCGCTGGCCGACGGTCGCCGACCTTGCAGCAGCGGACGATGCCGACGTCATGGCGGCGTGGGCGGGGCTCGGCTATTATGCCCGCGCACGCAACCTGCTCGCCTGCGCGCGCGCCGTCGTCCGCGATCATGGCGGCGGTTTTCCGGACAGCGAAGCGGGGCTGCGCAGCCTGCCGGGGGTCGGTGACTACACCGCCGCCGCGGTCGCGGCGATCGCCTTCGGCCGGCCCGCGGTCGTCGTCGATGCCAATATCGAGCGGGTGATCGCGCGTCATCGGCTGATCGAAACCCCGCTTCCCGCAGCCAAGCGCGCGTTCAAGGCTGAACTGGCGCCGCTGGTCCCCGCGGATCGGCCAGGCGATTTCGCGCAGGCGCTGATGGACCTCGGGGCGGGCGTCTGCACCCCGCGCGCTCCGGCCTGCGACCGCTGCCCCGTCGGCGCCGATTGCCGTGCGCGCGGGCGCGCCGACATCGAACGCCTGCCGGTCAAGCCTGCGAAGAAGGCGAAGCCGCAGCGTTACGGGATCGCCCACTGGATCGAGCGCGACGATCGGTTGTGGCTCGTGCGACGTCCCGAGAAGGGCATGCTCGGCGGGATGCGCGCGTTGCCCGGCGGCGAGTGGGCGGCAATGCCGCCCGCCGAGTCGGGGATTGCCGAGGTCGATCACGGCTTCACCCATTTCGATCTTCGGCTGACGCTGGTGCGGCGCGAAGCCCCGCTTGCCGCAGCGGAAGGCGAATGGTGGCCGCTCGCGACGCTTGACGCGGCGGGCCTGCCGACGCTCTATCGCAAGCTCGTCGACAAGATGCGGGAGAGAAAGGAATGAATCGGATGGTTTCGCGCCGGACGTTGCTCGGCGGCATGGCGCTCGGCGGCGCCGCGGCCTTTCTGCCCGGCGCGGCCTTTGCGTTCCGCGCCGACGGAGCGGCGCTCTTTCCGGCGACCAATGCCTTCATCACGGGCTTCGTCGACCGCGGCGAGCTTGCGAGCACGCTCGCCTGCATCGGCAAGGGGCAGGAGGCGCCGCTCTATTTCGGCGCGGGGACGCAGGCGATGGATTCAACGAGGCCGGTCGGCCCCGACACGCTGTGGCGGCTCTATTCGATGACCAAGCCGGTCACCGCGATGGCGGCGATGCTGCTGATCGAGGACGGCAAGATGGGGCTCGACCAGCCGATCGCCGATTTCCTTCCGGCTTTCCGCAATATGAAGGTTCAGGATACGCCCGACGGGTCGATCACCGCCGTGCATCCGGCAAAGACGCCGATCACGGTGCGCCAGTTGCTCACCCACACCGCGGGGCTCGGCTATGGCATCATCCAGAAGGGGCCGATCCGCGACGCCTATAACAAGGCGGGCATCCTCGGCGGGCAGGTCAGCCGGTTCCCGATCCCCGGATTTGCCGATGCGACGCCCGCGCCCAGCCTCGCGGCCTTTGCCGACCGCCTCGCCGAACTGCCGCTCGTCTATGAGCCCGGCACGCGTTGGAGCTATTCGGTCGGGCTCGACCTGATGGGGCGGGTGATCGAGCTGGTCTCGGGCCAGCCGTTCGAGGCCTTCCTCAAGGCGCGCCTTTTCGATCCGCTTGGCATGACGAGCACCTGGTTCCAGGTTCCCGCGAGCGAGGTCGGGCGGCTGACCACCAACTATGCGCCCGTTGCCGGCGCGCTGATCCCGATCGACCCCGCGACCAGCTCGATCTATCTCGACAAGCCGCCGGTGCCTTATGGCGGCGGCGGGCTGGTTTCGAGCGCGCGCGACTATGACCGCTTCCTCGCGATGCTGCTCGGCGAGGGCGCGACGGGCGGCGTGCGCATCATGAAAGCGGAAACCGCGCGGCTCGCCATGTCGAACCTGATCGACGACAGCATCGACCGCAAGGGCACGTTCATCGACGGCGAAGGCTTCGGTGCGGGCGGGCGCGTCTCGCTGCCGACCTCGCCGACCGGCGAGGGGCTTTACGGCTGGGCGGGCGCCGCGGGAACGGTGGGCTTCGTCGACCGCAGGCGCGGCTATCGCGTGGGCGGCTATACGCAATATATGCCGTCGAACGCGCTGCCGTTTCAGGCCGATTTCGGCAAGAATTTCTACCTGGATGTGATGAGCTGATGCCCAATCCATTGGGTTTTGTCGGGGCGTGGCTCGACCGCGCCGACCAGCTTCGCACCGATCCGCAGGCGTTCGCCGCGGCGTGCGTCGATCCGCGCGCGCGCTGCCTCGCGCTCGACGGCGTCGATTTCGTGCCGGGCGACGGCGGCGGGCTGCGCTGGGAGCCGCTCGATCCCGCCGACGACCGCACACTGATGCTGCTCGGCCGCGACGATCGCGGCATCCCCTATTTCGTGCGCGAAGCGCCGCGCGGCGCGCGCATCGACGCGCGCTCGCGCACAGTGATGCGGCTCCTGCCGCTGCTGTCGCCTCAGGACCTCGCGCTCTATGGCGGCGCGCGCAGCCTCGTCGACTGGCACGCGCGCCACGGCTTTTGCGCGGTGTGCGGGTCCCCGACCGGGATTTTCCGCGCCGGCTGGGGGCGTCGCTGCGGCGGCTGCGGCGCCGAGCATTTTCCGCGCGTCGATCCGGTGGTTATCATGCTCGCCGAACATGACGGCCGCGTCCTCGTCGGGCGCCAGCGGCAATTCCCGCCGGGCATGTTCTCGGCGCTCGCGGGCTTCGTCGAACCCGGCGAATCGCTCGAGGAAGCGGTTGCGCGCGAGCTTTTCGAGGAAGCCGGAATCCGCGTGTCGGACGTCACCTATGTCGCGAGCCAGCCCTGGCCCTTTCCCTCGTCGCTGATGGTCGGCTGCCGCGCCGTCGCCACCGACCCCGCGCTGACGCTCGACGAAACCGAGATCGAGGCGGCGATGTGGGTCGACCGCGCCGAGGTGCGCGCGGCGCTCGGCGGCGATATGGAGGCGCCCTTCATGGTGCCGCCGCCGCTCGCGATCGCGCGCTATCTGCTCGAAGACTGGGCCGGCTGGACGCCCTGAACCGGCTTCAGGGCACCACCACGTTGAAGCGCGGATCGGCCGGCGGATGCAGCGCGAACCACGACAGAAAGGCGGCGCGGTCGCCCTCGATCTGGATCGCGCCCGATTGCAGCAGCGCCGGAAATTGCGCCTGGCCCAGCATCACGTCGTCGAGCGTCGCCCGGTCGACGGTGATCGTCGCGACCGGCGCCGGATCGGTGACGCCATAGCGCGGGAATTCGACCCCGCCCTCGACGACGACCGCGACCGCTTCCTTGCTGTCGGGCAGCACGAACTGGAAGGTGCCGGCGAGCGCCTTGCCCTTTGCGGCGTCGAAGCGCGTCGCGAGCGCATCGAAAAAGACCGGCGTCGGGATCGCGCTGATGAACGAGCGGCTTTGCCCGTTGCCCGACACCGTATCGATTTCGGTGCCGCGCAGCGTCGCCGCGGCGGCGAGATAATAGTTGCGCCACGCCCCCGATTCGGCCTGATAGCCGAGCTGGTCATAGGCCGAAGCGAGCGCCTCGCGACCGGCCGCATTGTCGGGCTCGGCAAAGACCAGCTTGTTCAAAAGCTCGGCCGCCCAGCGATAATCGCCCGCGGCGATCGCCGCCTGTCCCGCCGCGAGCAGCCGGTCGGCACCGCCCGCGAGCGCGACATATTTGGCGGCGCTCTGCTCGGGCGGCAGGGGGTTCAGATTGGCGGGATTGCCGTCCCACCAGCCGAAATAGCGCTGATAGGTCGCCTTCATATTGTGGTTGAGCGTCCCGTAATAACCGCGCGTCGAAAAGTTGCGGCCCTGCACCGGCGCTTCGGGCGTCTGATCGGCGAGCTCGTGCAGCGTCGCGCCGCGATTGGCGAGGAACAGCGTGCGGTCGTGGACATAGCGATAGGCATCGCGCTGATCGGTGAGCAGCGCCTTCACATTGTCCGCGCCCCACGTCGGCCAGTGATGCGACCCGAGCGCGACCTCGGCCTCGCCGCCCCACTTCAGCAGCATCGCGTCGATCACCTTCGACCAGCGCAGCGCGTCGCGCACCTGCGCCCCGCGCAAGGTCAGGATATTGTGAAGATTGTGGGTGACGACCTCGGTCGTGTGCAGCGCCTTGTAGGCGGGGATATAAAGGACCATCTCGGCCGGCGCCTCGGTGCCGCCGGCGTCCATGACGTCAAACTCCAATCCGTCGATGGTCAGCGTGGCGCCGGTCGCCGGGACCGTCTCGGTCGGCTCCATATAGCCGATCGTGCCGGCCGACAGCCGGGGGCCGAGCCCGGTGTCGACCTGGCCCTTCGGCCCGGGCGGCAGAATCGACCCGAACATATAGAGCGCGCGCCGGCTCATCGCGCCGCCGGCGAGGACATTTTCCGACGTCGCCTCTTCGGAAAAGCCGTGCGGGGCGATGATGCGGATCTTCTCCTTCGCCACCTGCTCGGGCGTCACGATGCCGCCGACGCCGCCGAAATGGTCGCTGTGGCTGTGCGAAAAGAGGATCGCCTTGATCGGTCGTTTGCCACTCTTCGCCTCGACCGTATCGGCGAACAGCTTCCACGCCGCCGCGGCGGCTTCTTCGGACAAGAGCGGATCGACCACGATCCAGCCGGTCTTGCCGCGGATGACCGTCATCACCGACAGATCATAGCCGCGCAGCTGCCAGATCTTGTCCGGAACGACCTCGAACAATCCGTGGATCGCGTTGAGCCGCGCCTGCCGCCACAGCGACGGATTGACCGTATCGGGCGCCGCCGTGCCGTTCAGAAAATCATAGGCGCGGCGGTCCCAGATGACCTTGCCGTCCTTGGCCACGATCAGTCCGTCCTTGATCTCGGCGATCTTGCCGCGCGCGGCGTTGGCGAAATCCTGCGGGTCGTCGAGCGGCAGCCGCGCCGCCAGTTCGGCCTGCGCGGTTCGCGTCGCCTCGCTCGCCGCATCCTGTGCCGCGGCGGCGCCCGCCCACGGCAACATCGCCATCATCGTCCACGCGCGTTTCATCGCATCCTCCCCGGTTCGGCCAGCTTGCGTCCCGCGCCCCGGCTTGGCAAGCCGGGGCCGCGCCGCGCTGCGCCGGCACGATAGGGGATTTGGCGATGGCGAAAAGCAAGCTGCTTATCATTTGGCACAGCCGGACCGGCGGCAGCCGCGCGCTCGCCGCGGCGGCGGCGAAAGGGGCGGGCGATGCGGCGTCGCTGATGCCGGCGGCGGACGTCGATCCTGCGGACCTGCTCGCGGCACCGGGCTATTTGTTCGTCGGCCCCGAAAATCTCGCCGCGCTGTCGGGCGCGATGAAGGAGATGTTCGACCGCTGCTATTACCCGTGCCTCGGCCGCCTCGAAGGGCGCGCCTATGCGACGATCATCTGCGCGGGCAGCGACGGCGAGAATGCGCAGCGCCAGCTCGACCGGATCGCGACCGGCTGGCGGCTAAAGCGCGTCGCCGACCCGATGATCGTGAACACCGATGCCCAGACCCCCGAAGCGATCCTCGCGCCGAAGACGATTCCGCCCGCCCGCCTCGCCGAAGCGCGCGACCTGGGCGCGGCGCTCGCCGAAGGACTGGCGGCGGGGATTTTCTGAAAATTCGAATGTCCCGTCCCGCCCGAAGGCCGTCAGCCGATGCGGTGCTCGCCCTTCACCCAGCGCACGGTGCCCGACGAAGCGCGCATCACGACGCTTTCGGTGGTCAGCACGCCGCCGCGGCGGTGCTTGACCCCGCGCAGCAGCGATCCGTCGGTGACGCCGGTGGCGGCGAAGATCACGTCGCCCTTGGCCAGATCCTGAAGGTCATAGACGCGGTCGAGATCCTCGATGCCCCATTTCTTCGCGCGCAGCCGCTCGTCGTCGTTGCGGAAGAGCAGGCGGCCCTTGAACTGGCCGCCGACGCAGCGCAGCGCCGCGGCGGCGAGCACGCCCTCGGGGGCGCCGCCCGATCCCATATAGATGTCGATATTGGTCTCGGGGTTGGTCGTCGCGATGACGCCGGCGACGTCGCCGTCGGGGATCAGCGCGACGCCGCAGCCGATGTCGCGCAGCTCGGCGATAATGCCCTCGTGGCGCGGGCGGTCGAGCACGCAGACGATGATGTCATGCGCCGCGCAGCCCTTTTCGCGCGCGACCGCCTCGACATTCTCGCGCACGCTCTTGTCGAAGGTCACGATGTCGGGCGAATAGCCCGGGCCGACCGCGAGCTTGTCCATATAGACGTCGGGGGCGTTGAGCAGGCAGCCTTCCTCGGCGATCGCGAGCACGGCGAGCGCGTTGGGGCCGGCCTTCGCGGTGATCGTCGTGCCCTCGAGCGGGTCGAGCGCGATGTCGATCTTCGGCCCCTTGCCCGGCGCGCCGCCGACCTTTTCGCCGATATAGAGCATCGGCGCCTCGTCGCGCTCGCCTTCGCCGATCACGACGGTGCCGTCCATATAAAGGTCGTTGAACGCGGCGCGCATCGCTTCGACCGCCGCGGCGTCGGCGGCCTTTTCGTCGCCGCGGCCGATCAGCTTGGCGGCGGCGATCGCCGCGGCTTCGGTGACGCGGACCATTTCCAGCACGAGCACGCGATCGAGATTGCTGCCGCTCTTCGTCATTTCCGCTCTCCACTCTTTACTTGTGCCGCCCGGCCGGCATGGTGCGCCATATGGTCGCCCGCGCCGCTTGTCGAGAAGGCTTCGTCCGATTCGGGGCACTGGTGACGCTCCTGTGCGTCGGCGGCGTGACGCTGCCCGGCGCCGCGGCGCAGCCCTCCGACCAACCCGTGCGCGACGCCGACGAGGCGATCGCCCGGACGCGCGAACTCGTCGATCCGATCAAGCGCTGCAAACCCGCCGACGACGGCTCGATCACCGTCTGCGGCAGCGACACCGAACGCTATCGCCTGACCCCCGAACAGCGCGCGATCGCCGGTGTCGGGCAGAAGGCCGAAGCCCCGCTGCCGCGCGCCGAGGCAAAGGCGATGAGCCTCGACCGGCTGCCCTACAACTGGATCTCGATCGGCAAGGGCTATCCGCCCGGCCCCGAATATAATCCGCTCTACGAACTGGCGAAGGAACGCACCGCGCCTGGCGCGGACGCCACGGCGGAGGAGGGAGAAGGCGCGGGAACGCCATAGATCCTGATTGTCCTTATGATTGAAAAGACCGAGTGTCCCCGCGAAGGCGGGGACCCATCTCCGGTCGGTTCAAAAGGAAGCGCCGGGGAGATGGGCTCCCGCCTTCGCGGGAGCACACAAGCCTGTTCAGCCAAAGACAGTCATGCCCTTAAAGCGCCAGGATCGGCATATGCATCGGCTCGCCGACCAGATGCGCCGAGGCGCGCAGCGGGGCGAGTGCGGCGTCGATCGCGCGCGCGGGCGCTTCGTGGGTGACGAGCGCGATCACGACGCCGCCGCCCTCCTCGTCGCCGCGCTGGATGAAGCTTTCGATCGAGACGCCCGCATCGCGCATCGCGGCGGTGATTTCGGCGAGCACGCCGATGCGGTCCTCGACGATCAGGCGGATATAATGTTTGCCGACGCGCGCGCCCGCGTCCGCCGCCGGCGCCTCGTCGAGTGCGTCGACCGGCATCGCGAAGGCGGGGCCATATTCGTCGCGCGCAATGTCGATGATGTCCGCGACGATCGCCGAAGCCGTCGGTCCCGCCCCCGCGCCGGCGCCCTCGAAAAACAGGCGGCCGACGAAATTGCCCTCGGCGACGACGGCATTGAGCGCGCCGGGGACATAGGCGAGCGGATGGTCGGCGGGAACGAGGCACGGCTGGACATTCTGATAGAGGCCGCCGCCGTTCGCTCCGTCGTCGCGCTCGGCCATGCCGATCAGTCGCACCCGGTGTCCCAGCGCCTCGGCCTCGCGGATGTCCGCAGCGATCACGTTCCGGATGCCCGCCGCCGCAACCGCGTCGATGTCGAGCCGCGCGCCAAAGCAGAGCGCGGCAAGGATCGACAGCTTGTGCGCGGCGTCGATCCCGTCGACGTCGAAGCTCGGATCGGCCTCGGCAAAGCCTTCGGCCTGCGCTGCGGCGAGGGCGTCGGCGAAATTGGCGCCGTCGCGTTCCATCAAGGTCAGGATATAATTGCAGGTGCCGTTGAGGATTCCATAGACGCGCGCGATCTGGTTTGCCGACGCGCCTTCGCGGATCGCCTTGATGACGGGAATGCCCCCCGCGACCGCCGCTTCATATTTGAGCGGGGTGTCGGCCTGTTCGGCAATGCGCGCGAGGTCGAGGCCGTGGTGCGCGATCATCGCCTTGTTCGCGGTGACGAGCGCCTTGCCCGCGCCGAGCGCCTGGCGCGCCAGCGTCAGCGCGGGACCGTCGGCGCCGCCGACCATCTCGACGACGACATCGACGTCGTCCGCCGCGACCAGCGCGCCCATATCGTCTTCCCAGCGATAGGCGGAAAGGTTGATGCCGCGATCCTTCTGCCGGTCGCGCGCCGAAATGGCGACGATCTCGATCGGGCGGCCCGCGCGGCGCGCGATCAGGTCGCGGTTCGCTTCGAGCAGGCGGACGACGCCGCCGCCGACGACGCCGATTCCGGCGAGCGCGACGCGAAGCGGGGCGCGGGCGGCACTGGGGGCGGGATGGGGCGACATGGCGGCACTCCGTCGAAGCTGGCAAAAAGGGGCGAGGCCCGGATGCGAGCGCCCCTATCGCCTTTTCGCGCCGATACAAGGGGAGGGCGGGCTATTTATCCTTTGCCTGCCGAAAGCCGGCGGGCGGGCCGCGGCGATCAGGCGCCCGGCGGCGGCGTGCGCGTGCGCCCGCATTCGCCGAGCGCGCCCAGCACCGCGGCATAATCCGATGCCGCCTTCTGGCGATCGGCGGCCGGGGTGCCGGCGAGCTTCGACAGCGGCAGCGTTCTGGGCAGCCCGCAGGCGAGGCGATACCAGGCAAGCGTGTTGCGCTTCGGAATCCCGGCGCCCTCGACGATTTCGCCAAAGGCGGCCGACCAGCGCCGCGACCCGTCGGCGCGCGTCGTGATCGTCAAGGAAACCGGATCGCCGTTCGCGGTGTCGAGGAACAGCTGCGTTTCGCCTTCGCCCGGCAGGGTGCCGGGGACATGGAAGCCGTTGGCGATGCCCGTGATCCTGGGCGGCGCGCCGGGCTTCACCAATTCGGTCAGGATCGCCCGAAGCTGCGCCTCGGTCGCGGCGTCCCACGCGAGCTGTGCGTCGGGCGCGACAAGGCGGATGCTGCTGGTGCTCGCCGAACCGCTGCCGCCGGCCGCGACGGGCTGGGCAAAGATCAGGACGGGCTGCTTCTTCCTGAGCTTCGCCGGTTTGCCGCGCGCGTCGAGCGGCAGGTCGACGAGATAGGATATGCGTTTTGCCAGCGGCGCCGAGCCGCGAATCAGGCTGACAATATCGGCTTCGACATAGAAGCGGCTATGCCCTGCGGCGAGGCCGGGGGCGCGTTCGGACTCGACCCCGGCGCTGTCTTTTATCTGCGCCCGGATGACGATCGGAGCCGCGACGGCCAGGTCGGCGAGGTCCGAATAGCTATAGGGACTTTGCGCCCCGGTCGCGGCGGCATCGTCATCCTGCATCGCGAAAACGGGCGGGATTCCAATGCTTAGAAGGCTAAGGCCAAGGGCGGCGGCGGCGAGAGGGAAGCGCATCGGCAATATACTTTCTGTCGCGGTCTGGGCTCGTGGGGGCGGATCAGCCCCATCATGGGGCACCGCACATTAACCGCCGATAAAGGGTTTGCGAACTTGTCGCCACCGCGATAGGACGTCCGGCGAAGCGCCCGGAAGAACATAACAGCCGGAAGCTAACCGCCGGGTCTCGCGGAACGCATCGGAAATCATCCGGGCATGTGCGCAACCGAACCCGTCGGCATGGATTTGGTGTCAGGATGATCTAGCAAGGAGCGTCGTCCCTGAATGGCTTATGGTGATAATGTCGACCCTAAAAACAGGGTAGTGGCGATTGTCTTGGTCGGTCTGTTTACCGCATTGCTGGGCTACGGCCTGGTAAATGGGTTGAATATCAGCATCGTCAAGAAGATCGCCGAAAAATTGGACGTGGTGGACGTCGAAGAGCCGCCGCCGCCGGAGGAGCCGCCGCCGCCGCCGCCGCCGGACAATAAGCTGCCGCCGCCGCCGCCGGTCGTGACGCCTCCGTCGCCGATCCCGCCGCCGGTGACCACGAACACGGTCCAGTCGGTTCCGAAGGCGCCCCCCGCGCCGCCGCCGCCGATCTATGTTCCGCCTGCGCCCCCGGCGCCGGTCGTCGACAACAGCGCCGCCGCGTCGCCGAAGGGCAATCCGGGCCGCTGGGCGACCAACGACGACTATCCGGCGCGCGCGATGCGCGAAGAGCGTGAAGGCACGACCGGTTTCCGCGTCACCATCGGCACCGATGGCCGCGTGACCTCGTGCGACATCACCTCGTCGAGCGGGCATGCCGACCTCGATGCCGAGACGTGCAAGCTGATCTCGCGCCGCGCCCGGTTCAACCCGGCGAAGGACAAGGCGGGCAACCCCACGACGGGAAGCTACAGCAATCGCATCCGCTGGCAGATCCCGAAGTGATCCGCCCGACGGTTACGATTTTCCATTTTCACGGTTTTTGATCTTACGATTATTTTGAGAGGGAATTTCCAATATGTTTAATCTGATCGCAAATGCCGCTGCTGCGGCGGGTGGCCATGATGTCGGCATGACCCTCATGCCCGCTTCGATGTGCGTGAAGAGCGAAGGCGAGAACCCCTATGGTCTCGTTCCGGCGCTGTGCGAGGGCGGGATCGTGTCGCAGGTGACCTTTCTGGTGCTGCTGATCATGTTCGTCGGCACGCTCTACATCCTGTTCACCAAGCTGTTCGAGCAGAATAAGGTGATCAACCAGGGCAAGGCCGTCGACGTCAATTTCTGGCGCGCTCCGACGCTCGCCGACGGCGCCGCGAAGCTCGAAAAGAACAGCGCCTATCGCCAGGTGGTCGAAGACGGCCTGCGCGCCGCCGAAGAGCATAACAAGCTGACCGACCCGGTCGAGGCGCACGACTGGATGCACGGCACGCTCGAGCGGTCGCAGAACCACATCAACTCGAAGCTGAACTCGGGCCTCGCCTTCCTCGCGACGGTGGGTTCGACCGCGCCGTTCGTCGGTCTGTTCGGTACCGTTATCGGTATTCTGCGCGCCCTCGTGAAGATCGGCGCGTCGGGCCAGGCCTCGATCGACACCGTCGCCGGTCCGGTCGGTGAAGCGCTCATCATGACCGCGATCGGTCTGATCGTCGCGGTTCCCGCGGTGCTCGCGTTCAACTGGCTGCAGAGCCGCAACAAGGCGATCGCCCGCCGTCTGTCGACCTTCTCGAACGACGTTCTCGGCTCGATCATGTCGGGCGGCCAGGTGAAGCCGAGCGTTGCGCCGGCAAAGGCCGCTGCTCCGGCCGCGGCGCCGAAGAAGGCCTGATTTTCCGGGTCTCCGCGCCGTTCGGGCAACCGGCCGGCGCGGGGTCCGCGGACGTGGCGGGCGCGGTGCGCCCTTCACGGGCCATGACAGAAATTTTGTGACAGGATGCTAATCCTATGGCGATGAGTGCAGGCAACAAGGGCGAAGATGCCCCGATGTCCGACATCAACACGACGCCGCTCGTGGATATTATGCTGGTGTTGCTCATCATCTTCCTCATCACGGTTCCGGTGGTGTTGGAGACGGTGAACCTCAAGCTGCCCGACGTGGTTTTCGAACCGACGACCACCAAGCCCGAGAATGTCAACATCTCGGTGCGCTCGGCGGACACGGACGGCGACGGCGAACCCAACCCCGAAAGCACCGCATGCGAGGTTTTCTGGGGCCAGACGCCGGTCGATTCGCGCCAGCTGCTCGAAATGGGCCAGAACAAGCTGGAAAAGCTGCTCGAGGATATCGGCGGCCCGCAGAATATTACCGAAGAGAATTTCCCCGAAGTGCATATCCGCGGCGACATCAACACGCCGTACCAGTGCATCGGCGGGGTCATCTATACGATGCAATATGCCGGTTTCCAGAAGATCGGGTTCATTTCCGAACCCGCGCCTGGGTCGGGCACGCTGGGCCGCCTCTAAGGCGTCGGTCCGCTCAGTTATGAAGGAATAATCCTATGGCCATGGCAGTTGGCGATCGGGACGAAAATGAACCGATGATGGAAATGAACACGACGCCGCTGATCGACGTCATGCTCGTGCTCCTCATCATGTTCATCATCACCATCCCGGTCCAGACCCACGCGGTGAAGATCGACCTGCCGGTTCCGACCGATTCGCAAAACAATGTCGATCCGGAAAAGAACAAGGTGATGATCCTCGCCAACGGGACGATCACCTGGAATGGCTCGGCGGTCGATCTTGCGCAGCTCGCGCAATATCTCGAACAGACCAAGGCGATGCCGGTCGAGCCCGAGCTGCAGGTGCAGCCCGATCCGTTCGCGCGTTATTTCGTCGTCGACAATGTGATGGCGGTGATCAAGCGCAGCGGCGTCGGCAAGCTCGGCTTCGTCGGCAACGAGCAATATGCCCGCGTCTTCTGATCGCTGATCCGACGACCGGACGAACGGGGCCGCGAAGCGATTCGCGGCCCCTTTTTCATGCTCCCGCCGCGCGCCCCAAACCCTTGTTTCACTTAGCCCTTGGAACTGCACCGGAAGCGCGTCATCATGGCGTGCATCGGACTCGCCGGGCGCTGCGAGTCCAACCGGCAATGGGGAGCAGAGCATGACGATCGCATCGCATCGCAAGATTTTTCTCGGATTGACTGCGCTCGGGGCGCTCGCGCTCGCGGGCTGCGCCAAATCGGGCGGCGCGCCCGTCACCACCCTCCCGGTTCCTGACGCGACCGCGCAGCTCGCCGACGCCGCCGGCGCCGACCGCGGCCGCGTCGACATCTTCAAGGACGGCAGCGGCCTGACGATCGAGGTCGTCGCGCGCGGCTTTGCCCCCGGCACCTATGGCATGCACATCCACACCACCGGCCAATGCACGCCCCCCGATTTCTCCAGCGCGGGCGGCCACTGGAACCCGACCGGCGCCCAGCACGGCCGCAACAATCCGCAGGGCGCGCATCACGGCGACCTGCCGAACCTTGTCGTCGAGGATGGCACGATCGGCCAGGCGTCGATCCAGCTCGTCGGCACGCCGCTCAGCGGCGCGAACGGCATTCTCGACGCCGACGGCGCCGCCTTCGTCATCCACGCCGGCCCCGACGACATGATGACCGACCCGAGCGGCAACAGCGGCGGGCGCGTCGCCTGCGGCGTGCTCCACGTTCCGGCAGCCCAATAGGGCCTCAGATCGCTTCCCCCGCGGCGCGGGCGCGCTCGACGACGTTTGCGGCCGCGGCCGGGACGCGGCGATAGGCGATGACCAGCATGGCGAGGCCGAAGGGCACGATCGCCAGCGTCGACAGCACGCCGGTCGACAGGCTGTGCGTCATCGCCGACACCTGTCCCGCCATATAGGGACCGAGCGCGAGCCCGACGAGTGTCGTCGACAGGAAGAAGGTCGCGGTAGCGGTGCCGCGCATCCGCGGCAGCACCAGATCCTGCGTCGTCGCCGCCGCGGCGCCGAGCGCGCTCGACGCGAGCAGCCCGGCGAGCGAGGCAAAGGCGGTGAAGCGGATGAAGTCGGCGCTCCCCGGTTCCGGTTTCGTCGTGAAGGCGATGACGATCGGCACGATCGGCGCGAGCAGCCCGAACATCACGACGAGCAGGCGTCCCGCTTCGCTCCGCTGGCGCAGCCAGTCCGACATGCGACCGCCGAGGATGACCCCGAGGAAGCCCGCCAGCGCCCCCATGCCGCCGACCCAGAAACCGACCGTGGCGGGGTCTTCGCCAAGCACCTCGAGCGCATAGACGGGCGCAAAGGCGCTCGACGCATAGGACATGAAGGCGACGGTGCCATAGCCGAGGATCGTCGTGATGAAGGCTCGCGATCCCCAGATCAGATGAAAGGCCGGCGCATCGCGGCTCCTGAGCGAACTCGCCCAGGAAAAGACGGCGTAATAGCCGAAGGCGATGCACCACCATTGCAGCGCCGCGCCGGTGACGCGGATCATCGCCAGCGCGCCCAGCGCCAGCAGTGCGGCGACGGCAAGATTGATCGCCAAAGCGCGGCCGCCGCGCGACATCGCCGCGAGCAGGGTGAAGGGCGGAATGATCGCATAAAGCTCTTCGAAAAAGCCCTTGAACGGGGTCGGTGAGGGCTTGGTCGGCACGCCGTCGACGAGTCCGCGCACCGGTTCTTTCAAGGTCGCGACCCACGCCGCGAGGAGCAGGCCGGGAATGCCCACCGCCATGAACGCCGCCTGCCAGCCGACGAGCCCGAACGGGCCGCCGCCGGGCCAGGTGCGGTTCCACCCCTGAACGATGAAGCCGCCGATCATCAGCGAAATGCCGCCGCCGAAATAGAGCCCGGCCGAATAGATGGCGAGCGCGGTTGCGCGCATATGCTTTGGAAACAGGTCCGAAATCAGCGAATAGGCCGCCGGCCCGGCGGTCGCTTCGCCGACCCCGACCCCCATCCGCGCCGCCGACAGTTGCAGCTTTCCGGTCGCGAGCCCCGACAGTGCGGTCATCGCCGACCAGACCGACAGGCCGACGGTCAGCAGGCGAACGCGGTGCCACGCGTCGGCAAGCCGTCCGAGCGGCACCCCGAACAGCGCATAGAAGACCGCGAAAGCGGTGCCATAGAGAAAGCCGATGTCGGCGTCGTCGAGCCCCAGGTCGCGCTTCAGGTCGGGCGCAAGGATGGTGATGATCTGGCGGTCGATGAAATTGAGCACATAGACGAGGAACAGGATGCCGAGCGCGTACCAGGCATAGGGCGTCGCGCGGGTCGCGGCCACCGGCGCGCCGGGCGTTTCCGATCCCGGCGCTGCTGCAAATTCGCGATCCGCCATTGGCAAGCCTCTCCCTGACCCGTTATCGTCCGTCTCGGGGCCCATGGCTAGCAGAGCGCGACGTGCGCGCAAGTTGAAAGAGGATTCACCTTTTGCCCGTTTCTCCTCCGCGCCGCGATGCCGTAACGGCGGACGGCCCTGCGATCCTGTTCCTGTGCCTCGGCAATATCTGCCGCTCGCCGCTCGCCGAGGGTGCGGCACGCGCGGCCTTCGACGCCGCGGGCTTCGCGGCGACGCTCGATTCGGCGGGGACGGGCGACTGGCACGTCGGCCATCCGCCCGATGCCCGTGCGCAGGCCGAGGCACGGCGGCGCGGGATCGACATCGGCGATTTGCGCGCGCGCCAACTGGTGCCCGAGGATTTCCGGCGCTTCGACCTGATCCTTGCCGCCGACGAGACCAATTTGCGCGACGCGCGCGCCATCGCCCCCGCCGATGCGACCGCGCGGCTGCTGCTGATGCTCGATCTGGTGCCGGGGCGCGCGGGGGAAAGCGTGACCGATCCCTATTATGGCGCCGATCACGGCTTTGCGGCGACGTGGGACGACGTCAGCGCAGTCGCCTCGGCGTTGGTGTCCGAATTTGCGTCGAGCACGTAGCGCGCGACGGGGTGATAGCGCGAGCCGCCGTGCGCCAGCTCGCTTTCATACAGGATCACATGGTCGAAAACGAAAGGCGGGCTCGCGAGATCGCCGTTGAGGGCGAGGAAGGGCGCGACCGGACCCGCGGCGCGATTGAGGCGCGCGAGCGTGATGTGCGGCACGAAGGCGCGCGTTTCGGGGGCGATGCCGACGCGCGCGAGGCATTGGTCGACCTTGCGGTGAAGCGCGGCGAGCGGCTCGGCAGGCTCGATCCCCGCCCAGATCATGTGCGGCCGCCCCTGCCGCTCGAACAACCCGACGCCGGCAATCCGCGCCGCGACCACATGGCCGTGCAGCGTGCCGAGCGCCGCCGCAATATCCTCGGCGCGGTGGCGGTCGACCTCGCCGACGAAGCGCAGGGTCAGGTGAAGCTGCTCGTCGCTCTGCCAGCGCGCCGCGGCGATGCCGTGCATCGCACCGGTCAGCAGCGCGCGAATGGCGCGCGGCGGACGCAGGGCGACGAACAGGCGATGCGTGGACATGGCGGTGCCAGCATAGGCGCTCGCGCGCGCGATTCCAGCCCGCCCGCGCGCGGCTGTCCGGTTTCGCTTGAAAGCGGCCGCCAAAACACCGATATTGTCCGCACGGCCGGTATGTTCTGGCCGGTGATGGAGATTTGAAATGGCTAATTGGAACGACCCCAATATGGCGGCGTCCGGCTTTGGCACCGCCCGTCCGGCGGAGGGAGCCGTCGATGCCGGCCTGCGGTCGTACATGCTGTCGGTCTATAATTATATGGCGTCGGGCGTGCTGCTGACCGGCATCGTCGCGCTGCTCTTTTCGAACTGGTCGGGCGCCCCCGCCCTGCTGTTCGGTCCCGGCATCCTCAAATGGGTGATCATGCTGGCACCGCTGGCGTTCGTCATGGTGCTGAGCTTCGGGATCAACCGGCTGTCGACCGCGGCGGCGCAGGGCCTGTTCTGGGCGTTCGCGGTCGTCATGGGCCTGTCGATGGCGTCGATCTTCTTCGTCTATACGGGCGCGTCGATCGCGCAGACCTTCTTCGCGACCGCCGCGGCCTTCCTCGGTCTCAGCCTCTATGGCTATACGACCAGGAAGGATCTGTCGGGTTTCGGCACCTTCCTGATCATGGGTGTCGTCGGCATCCTCGTCGCGATGGTCATCAACATGTTCATGCAGTCGAGCGCGCTCAGCCTCGCGATCAGCGTGATCGGCGTGCTCGTGTTCGCGGGCCTTACCGCCTATGACACGCAGAAGATCAAGAGCATGTATTTCCACGTCCGCGGCACCGACTTTGTGGGAAAATCGGTCGTGATGGGGGCGCTGAACCTCTATCTCGACTTCATCAACATGTTCATGTTCCTCCTCCGCCTGATGGGCAGCACCCGCAACTGAGGCGACGGGACAGACCGGAATTCGAAGGCGCCCGGCGAAGCGATTCGCCGGGCTCTTTCGTTGGTGCGGGCGGTTGCATCTTCGGCGCCCGCCCCGCCAGAGTGCCGGGTTCGATGACCAAAACCGGCACTCCAGATTCTTGTTTTGCCGTGATTTCCGAGCCGTGAAATGTTCCATTTCACTCGAAATCACTCTAGTGCGGCCGCACGATGTCCGCTGCCGACGCTCTCCTCCCGCTTCTGAAATCGACCTTCGGTTTCGACCATTTCCGTGGACGCCAGGCCGACGTCGTCGCGCGGGTGATGGCGGGCGAGCGCACGCTGGCGGTGATGCCGACGGGGGCGGGCAAGTCGCTGACCTATCAACTGCCCGCGGTGGCGCTGGGCGGCTGCGTCGTCGTCGTGTCGCCGCTGATCGCGCTGATGCACGACCAGCTGCGCGGTGCGCGCGCGGCGGGGATTCGTGCCGCGTCGCTCACCAGCGTCGATGCCGATTTCGCCGATACGCGCCAGGCCTATCGCGACGGCCAGCTCGACCTTCTCTACATCGCGCCCGAGCGCGCGACGGGCGAGGGGTTTCGCGCGCTGATGGAAGCGCGCGTGCCTGCGCTCTTCGCGATCGACGAGGCGCATTGCGTCAGCGAATGGGGACATGATTTCCGTCCCGACTATCGGCTTTTGCGTCCGCTGCTCGACGCCTTCCCGCAGGTGCCGCGCCTCGCGCTGACCGCGACCGCCGACCGGCACACGCGCGAGGATATCCTCGTCCAGCTCGGCATCCCCGCCGAGGGGCTGGTGCTCGCGGGCTTCGACCGCCCCAATATCCGCTATCGGGTCAGCCCGCGGATCGGCGCGGCGAAGCAGCTTGCCGACTTCATCGCCGCCAATCCGGGGCCGGGGATCGTCTATTGCCCGACGCGCGACGGGACCGAGCGGATGGCCGCGCGGCTCGCCGCGGCGACGGGGCGCAGCGTCGCCGCCTATCACGCCGGGCTCGACGCCGAGCGGCGCGCGCGGGTGCAGCACGACTTCGTGGCGTCGGAGGACGGGATCGTCACCGCGACGGTCGCTTTCGGCATGGGGATCGACAAGCCCGACGTGCGCTTCGTCGCGCACGCCGGGCTGCCAAAGTCGATCGAAAGCTATTATCAGGAAACCGGCCGCGCCGGGCGCGACGGCGATCCCGCCGAGGCGCTGATGCTGTGGGGCGCCGAGGATTTCGCGCGCGCGCGGATGCGGCTTGGCGAGCTGCCCGAGGCGCGCCTTGCGGGCGAGCGCGCGCGGCTCAATGCGCTTGGCGCGCTCGTCGAGACGGTCGAATGCCGCCGCGCGCTGCTGCTCCGCCATTTCGGCGAGCATCCGCCCGAACGCTGCGGCAATTGCGACAATTGCCTCGATCCGCCGAAACAGCTCGACGCGACGGTGCTCGCGCAGAAATTGCTCTCGGCGGTCTATCGCACCGGACAGAGCTTCGGCGCCGGGCATGTCGAGGCGGTGCTCACCGGGCGCAGCGACGAGCGGATTGCAAGCCGAGGCCACGACAAGCTGTCGGTCTTCGGGATCGTCGAGGGCGACGAGGCGCGGCTGATCAAGCCGCTGGTGCGCACGCTGATGGCGCGCGAGGCGCTGAGCACGACCGAGCATGGCGGGTTGATGTTCGGTCCCGCGGGGCGCGCGGTGATGAAGGGCGAGGTGCCGGTGCTGATCGCCGAGCCGCCCGCGCGGCGCACGCGCCGCGGCGGCCGCGCCGATCGCGCCGCGGCGAACCCGGTCGGCGATCCCTTGTTCGAAGCGCTGCGCGGCGTAAGGCGCGAGCTCGCGAATGAGGCGGGGGTGCCGCCCTATGTCGTCTTTCACGACGCGGTGCTGCGCGCGATGGCGGCCGACCGCCCGGCTTCGCGCGCCGAGCTCGCGGCGATCCCCGGCGTCGGCGCAAAGAAGCTCGAGGCGTGGGGCGATGCGTTTCTGGACGTGATCCGGCGGTTCTAGAATAAGTATTTTCGCACGAAGCCACGAAGCCACAAAGAATTCTCTCATCCGCTCGTGCCGAGCTTGTCGAAGCACCGTTCTTTTGTTCGCCGCCTGCTGGAAAAACGGCCCTTCGACAAGCTCAGGGCGAACGGAGGCAGGAAAGCTTCTTTGTGGCTTCGTGGCTTCGTGCGAACAAAAAGGAGGCCACGGCAATGGCTTGTCCTCGCGGGGCCGCTTTCACGCTTGTCAGCAAAGCCGGCTATTCTATACATCGCAGCCATGAGCGATTTTCGTCCCCTGACCGCCGGCTACAGCGTCTCGCCCCAGATCAGCCTCGAGGATGTCGCGGCGGCGAAGGCGGCGGGCTATGCGCTCGTCATCAACAATCGTCCCGACGGCGAGGACCCCGCAGCGCCGCAGGGCGCCGACATCGCGCACGCCTGCGCCGCCGAGGGGCTCGCCTATGCTGCGATTCCCGTCGGCCATGCGGGCTTCAGCCACGCGCAGCTCGACGCGCTCGACACGCTGCTCGGCGACGCGACGGGGCCGGTGCTCGCCTATTGCCGCTCGGGGACGCGCTCGACGCACCTGTGGGCGCTGGCAAGGGCTCGCGCGGGCGACGATCTCGATGCGATCTGCAACGCAGCCTCGGCGCGCGGCTACGACCTGTCGGCGCTGCGTCCGATGATGGACGCCTTGGCCGGGACGCGGTGACCACAGCCGTCCTGATCCAGCTCGGCGCATCGCTCGTCGCGGTGCTCTTCATCGCGTGGCTGGTGGGACGAATGGGCCTCGGCGCCGATCCGCGCATCGCCGACGACGCGCACGCGATCCGCCTCGCCGACGAGGCCGAGACGGGGTTCGGCGGGGTCGAGGTCGCGCGCGACCGCGCGGGTTTCGCGGCGATCGTGCGCAATGCCGAGGGGCGGATGCTGCTGATCCGCGCGCACGGCAATCATTTCGCGGCGCGCCCCGTCGATGCCGGAGTCGAAGGACGGCTCGACAAGGATTTCCTGACGCTGAGGATGCCCGAACGGACTTTCGGGGCGGTCACGCTGCACCTCGGGAAAGAGGCGGGCGTATGGGCCTCGCGGATGCGGAGCGTCGCGCATGGATAAGCTGCCCGATCCCGTTGTCTATGCCGTCCCGGCCTTCATCCTGCTCCTTATCGTCGAGATGATCGTCTCGCTGCGCGCCGACAGGAGCCGTTACGAGGCGCGCGACACGCTGACCTCGCTGATGCTCGGCACGGGCAGCCAGGTCGCGGGCGCGCTCGTCGGCGCGGCGGTCGTCGGCATGGCGCTGTGGGTCTATCAGTTCCGCCTGTTCGACATCGGCATCGCCTTCCGCCAATGGTGGTGGGCGTGGGTCCTGTGCTTCATCCTCGACGATCTTGCCTATTATGTCTTTCACAGGAGCGCGCACCGCGTGCGCTGGTTCTGGGCGAGCCATGTCATCCACCACAGCTCGCAGCATTATAATCTCTCGACCGCGCTCAGGCAGACATGGACGGGCTTCTTCAGCTTGGGCTTTATCTTTCGCCTGCCGCTCTTCCTGATCGGCTTTCCGCCCGCGATGGTGTTCTTCTGCGCCGGGATCAACCTGATCTATCAGTTCTGGATCCACACCGAAGCGATTCGGCGGATGCCCAAATGGTTCGAGGCGGTGATGAACACGCCGTCGCACCACCGCGTCCACCACGGCGTCAATCCGCGCTACCTCGACGCCAACTATGCCGGGGTGTTCATCATCTGGGACCGGATGTTCGGCAGCTTCGTCGCCGAACGCGACGACGATCCGGTGCGCTATGGCATCGTCAGGCAGCTCGGCAGCTTCAACATCCTGTGGGCCGCGGTCCACGAATGGGTCGGGATCGCGAAGGATGTGTGGCGCGCGCCGTGGCGGCACAAGCTCGCCTATCTGTGGCGCGAACCCGGCTGGAGCCACGACGGCAGCCGGCTGACGAGCGCGATGATCAAGGCGCGCTGGCGCGCGGGGCGAGCGGTGGAGGATGCGGCGGAATAACAATTGCCGCCCCCGCGAAGGCGGGGGCCGCTGGAGAAAGAAATAGCCTAACACCGACGGCTACCCCAGCCCGTGCGGGGGCGACGTGGGAATCATTTCGCGCAGAGGCCGCAGAGCGCGCAGAGAAGCACGATAGGATTCACGCGGAGACGCGGAGACGCGGAGAACTTGTGCGGGCCGACAGGCCCCATTTTTCCTGCACCGATTCCTCTTGGCGCGACCAACGGAAAAGAAGCCGCCTCGCGGTAACGCGTCTCTCCGCGTCTCCACGTGAATCAATTCTCTGCGTCTCTGCGCGAAGCTCTTTCTCCCTTGCCCTCGGCATTGATGACATTCATGTCAGCGGGACGAGGGAGAGCGCAATCATGGATCAGTTCGACATCATCGTCATCGGCGGCGGCAGCGCGGGGAGCGCGGCGGCGGGGCGGCTTGCCGGGGACGGGCGGCGGCGCGTCTGCCTGGTCGAGGCAGGCGGGACGAACGACATCGTTCGGGTGAAGACGCCGGGGTTCATGCCCTTCATTCCCAAGGCGTCGAACTGGCAATATGACACGGTGCCGCAAAGGGGGCTGAACGGCCGCATCGGCTATCAGCCGCGCGGGCGCGGGCTCGGCGGGTCGAGCGCGATCAACGCGATGGTCTATATTCGCGGGACCGCCT
Organism: Sphingopyxis indica; assembly: GCF_032879645.1. Taxonomy (NCBI): domain Bacteria; kingdom Pseudomonadati; phylum Pseudomonadota; class Alphaproteobacteria; order Sphingomonadales; family Sphingopyxidaceae; genus Sphingopyxis; species Sphingopyxis indica. The sequence goes on along the minus strand of NZ_CP076394.1, from coordinate 3,737,737 downwards.
TCGATTACGACCAATGGGCCGAACTCGGTGCGACCGGCTGGAGCTATGCCGATGTGCTGCCCTGGTTCAAGCGCAGCGAGGGCAATGAGCGCGGCGCCGACGAATGGCACGGCGCCGACGGGCCGCTCAACGTCATGGACCAGCGCTGGCCCAATGTGACGAGCCGGCGCTTCGTCGAGAGCGCGGCGGCGCTGCAACTGCCGCGCACCCCCGACTTCAACCGCCCGAACAACGAGGGTTTCGGCCTCTATCAGGTGACGCAGAAGGGCGGCGAGCGCTGGTCGGCGGCGCGCGCCTATGTCGAACCCTTGCGCGGGCGCGCCAATTTCGACATCCGCACCGGCGCGCTGGTCGAGAAGATCCTGATCGAGAAGGGCCGCGCGGTCGGGGTCGCGATCCGCCGCGGCGGCAGGCGCGAAACGCTGCGCGCCGCGGGCGGGGTGATCCTGTCGGCGGGCGCGTTCGGGTCGCCCCAGATCCTGATGCTGTCGGGGGTCGGCCCTGCGGCGCATCTGCGCGAACATGGGATCGAGGTCGTGCGCGACCGTGCCGGGGTCGGCGCGAACCTTCAGGACCATATCGACTATGTGTCGAGCTGGGAAACGCGTTCGACCGAGCCGTTCGGCGACAGCCTGGGCGGCACCTGGCGGATGGTGAAGGCGATTTTCGAGCATCGCCTGCACCGCACCGGTATTCTCACGACCTGCTTCGCCGAGGCGGGGGGCTTCTGGAAATCGCGCCCCGACCTGCCCGCGCCCGATGTGCAATATCATTTCGTGCCCGCGATGCTCGAGGATCATGGGCGCACCAGGGTAAAGGGGCACGGCTTTTCGTGTCACGCCTGTGTGCTGCGCCCCGAAAGCCGCGGCAGCGTGACGCTCGCCTCGGCCGATCCCGCCGCGGCGCCGCTGATCGACCCCGGCTTTTTGACCGACGACCGCGACATGGCGACCTTGCGCGCCGGCGTGCGGATGATGCACCGCATCGTCGCGACGCCGCCGCTGGCGGACTATGGCGGGGTTGACCGTCATCCGGTCGATCTGGACGACGACGCGGCGTTAGACGCGCTGATCCGCGACCGTGCCGACACCGTTTATCACCCCGTCGGCAGCTGCCGCATGGGCAGCGACGCCGATGCCGTGGTCGATCCGGCGTTGAAGCTCAATGGGATCGAAGGGCTGTGGGTCGCCGACGCGAGCATCATGCCGCGCCTCGTCAGCGGCAACACCAACGCGCCGAGCATCATGATCGGCGAGCGCGCGGCCGATTTCGTCAAAATGGCGCTGGCGTAAGGCATCCCCCCGCTTCCTCAAGCGTGTCGCCAAGCCGTGAAGAGCGCGGCGGCTCGGGCATCTTGCGCCGCGAAAAGCCGTGCATGCAGCGCGCGCAGGTCGGCACCGGCGGGTCGGGATTTTTCGTTTCGCGCGAAGACGCGAAGATGTCGCGTTTGCCGCGAAGCGGCTTTTCCCTTTTCGCGTTGCGGTGGACGCGGCGATGAAGGAAAAGGCGGCCTGGCGGCCGCAAACCGCCCCCTTTGCGCCTTCGCGTCTTCGCGCGAAACAAATCTCACCGGCACCCGCGGCACAGCGCGTCGCTCGCTTGCCGCGCCGCCTCCGCATTCCTCCGCCGTTTTCTTCCATCAGCTTCGCGGCTGCTATTACCCGAAAGCCGCCGCGCTCTGCATCGTCTTGATGGTCTGCGTTCCAGGGCCGCTTCCCGCAAGCGGACATGATGATTCGCACGCGGCGATTCGCACCTGCAAAGATTCGCCGAGGGTCCGGACCGCGCTGCGAACGCACGCTTTTCCGGCGTCTGCGCTGCCGTCGGGGCGTGAAGGCAAAAAAAGAGGGCCGGGACTTGCGTCCCGGCCCAGCCTTTCAGGCTCTCCCCTCCTGAAACTGTTGACCCAATGAATGCCATATTAATGTCATGATGAAAAGGCCTAAATTGGCGGCACCGCTGCTCATAATTTGTGCAAACGGTTTCACGGCGCGACTGCACAAAAAAGGAGGCCGGGACTGGTCGGTCCCGGCCTTTCAGTGGTTCGCAGGAGGAACCTCGGTAGGACCCCGCCGCCCGTTTGAAAGAGGAGAGAGTGCGGCGGCGGGTGTCCTGTCTCGTCAATAATTGTAAGCGCGCTCCCCATGCTCGCCGAGGTCGAGGCCTTCGCGTTCGACCTCTTCGCTGACGCGCAGTCCGGTGACCGCCTTGGCGATGTAGGTGGCGATCATGGTGCCGACGGCGGCCCAGACGATCGCAACGAGCACCGCGACGATTTGCGTCGCAACCTGCGCGCCGATGCCGACACTGCCGTCGCCGGGACCGCCGAGACCGGGTGCATAGACGATGCCCGTGCCGATCGCGCCGACCATGCCGCCAATGCCGTGGATGCCGAAGGCGTCGAGCGCGTCGTCATAGCCGAGCCTGGTCTTGAGCACGGTCACCGCATAGAAACAGATGACCGAGGCGACCGCGCCGAGGACGATGGCGCCGAACGGTCCCGAGTTGCCCGCGGCAGGCGTGACCGCGACGAGGCCGGCAATGATGCCCGAGCAGAAGCCGAGAGCCGAGCCCTTGTGGCCGTTGAGGCGCTCCGCGAGCATCCAGAACAGGCCCGCAGACGCGGTGGCGACAAAGGTGTTGATCATTGCGAGACCCGCCGAGCCATTGGCCTCCAGCGCCGAGCCGGCATTGAAGCCGAACCAGCCCACCCACAGCATGCCGGTGCCGACCATCGTCAGCGTCAGCGAGTGCGGCGCCATGATTTCCTTTTGATAGCCCATGCGCTTGCCGAGGATCAGCGCAGCGACGAGCGCCGAGACGCCGGCGTTGATATGCACCACGGTGCCGCCCGCGAAATCGAGTGCCGCCGGCAGCGAAGTCCCGAACATGCCGCCTTCGAAAAGGAAGCCGCCGCCCGCCCATACCATATGCGCGATCGGGAAATAGACGATCGTCAGCCAGACGATGCCGAATATCATGACGGCCGAGAATTTCATGCGCTCGACCACCGAGCCCAGCACCAGCGCAAGCGTGATCGCGGCGAAGGTCATCTGGAAGCAGATGAACACATATTCGCTGATCACCTCGTCGGTGAAGGTCGCGGCGGTCGAATCCTGGGTCACACCGGCGAGGAAGAACTTGCCCCAGCTGATGAAGGCATTGCCTTCGGGGCCGAAAGCGAGGCCATAGCCGTACATCACCCAGATCAGCATCGCGAGGCAGGCGGCGGCGCCGACCTGCGTCATCGTCGAGAGCATGTTCTTGGTGCGCGTCAGGCCGCCATAGAAGAGCGCGAGGCCCGGCAGGGTCATCAGCAGGACGAGCAGCGACGAGGTCATCATCCACGCATTGTTGCCGGGATTGGCGACCGGCGCCGCGGCTTCGGCCGCGGGCGCGGCCGCTTCCTGCGCCCAGGCGGGCAGCGCGGCGAACAGCGCAAGGCCGGCAGCCCCGGCGCTCGCCGCAATTTTCTTTGCGAACGTCATATTTTCCCCCTTCGTCATTACAGAGCCGCCTCGCCGGTCTCGCCGGTGCGGATGCGCACGGCCTGACCGACGTCGAGGACGAAAATCTTGCCGTCGCCAATCGACCCGGTTCCGGCGCTTTGCTGCAGCGTTTCGACCACCCGCGGCGCGAGTGCATCGTCGCACACGAGTTCGATCTTCACCTTCGGCACCATGTTGGTCGCATATTCGGCGCCGCGGTAGATTTCGGTCTGCCCCTTTTGCCGGCCGAAGCCCTTGACCTCGGTCACGGTCATGCCGGCGATACCCAGCCCGGTCAGCGCTTCGCGCACTTCGTCGAGCTTGAACGGTTTGATGATAGCCAGGATCAGCTTCATGATGCCCCCTTTTGCTAATGGCATCGTGCTGCGCTGCAACAGCCGTGCCAATTGATGCAGCGGGTTGCGAATATTAATATTTTATGACGTAAGCGAGCTTGATAGACGAAGAATCGTTCGCTTTATAGGCAGGGCGCGCGCCATTTTGCACAATTTTTAGGCATTGTGCGTTTCGGTCCGAAAGCGCGCCCAGATCGGCAGATGGTCGGACGCGCGCAGGGCGAGCGCGCTCTGATGCACCCCCGCGTCGACGGGCTCGAGCTCGGGCGAGGCGAAGATCCGGTCGAGCCGCGCGACGGGGCGGCGGCTGTGAAAGCTGTGCCCGGTGTCGACGAGGCGGTGATCCGTGCCGAAATCGGCGAGGCAGCCGCCGCGATTGCGCCATTCGTTGCAGTCGCCCATCAGAATCGTCGGCAGATTTTCGCCCGCGTCGACATGATCGAGGATCGCGCGCGCCTGATGGCGGCGGCGCAGTCCCGAAATGTCGAGGTGCATCCCGACGACGCGCAGCCGCGTGCCATCGACGCACACCGTCGCCGCGACCGCACCGCGCGGCTCGAGCGTCGGCAGGTGCAGCGCATGGCTTTCCTCGACCTCCACCCCCTTGCGAACGAGCAGGGCATTGCCGTGCCACCCTATCGCATGTGCGCGACCATCGAGCAGATCGACCGGCACATAGTCGCTATGCTCTTCGAACATATAGGGCGGAATCGCGCTGGCACGCGTGCCGAAGCGGCGGTCGGCCTCCTGCAAGGCGACGATGTCGGCGTCGAGTTCGCCGAGCACCGCGAGCACGCGCCCCGGATCGCGGCGCCGGTCGAGCCCGATGCCCTTGCGCATATTATAGCTGGCGACCTTGATCATGGGGAGAAAGGACTGTCCTTCGGCTGTTCCGATGCAAATGACGAACGGGAGGAAACCGGGTTGCCTCCATGCCCGTCATTGCGAGCGCAGCGAAGCAATCCAGAGCGGTTTACGCAACCCTGGATTGCTTCGTCGCTTCGCTCCTCGCAATGACGACGGATATTCAGCCCGCGCCGAATTCTTCCATCAACGCCTGCGCCTCGGCCAGATCCTCGTCGAGCACCATCACGCGCACGGGGATCATCAGTCCGACGCTTTCGGCGATGTTCATCCCCGCGTCGAAGCAGACCGCGTGGACGCCCGCACTTTCGAGCCGGCCGCGCAGCAACTCGGCCTCGACCCCGTTCGGCAGCCGCACCAGCTCGACCAGCGGCATCAGGCGTCGGCGCCTTCGGTCTCACCCGCGATATAGCGGTCGGTCGGGCGCGTCGGCAGCCCGTCGATGCTGCGATTGCGGGCCTTGAACTTCTCGGTCCATTCGGCGGGATCGGCCTGGCGGTGATATTTCTGCAGCGTGCCCCGCTCTTCGACCAGCTCCATCCGCGGCACGCCCCAGCCGCAGCTCGTCTGCACGCTGTCGATGTCGATCACGAAAATCTGACGCGTGCCCGGAAGCAAGGTGAAGGCGCGCGCGACCTCCTGCCATTCGGCATCCTGCGGCAGCACCGCGCGGCCGCGGCCATAGAGGCGAAGGATCAGCGCGCTGCGGTCGAAGGCGCAGAACATGATCGTGATGCGCCCGTCGGCGGCGAGGTGCGCGTGCGTCTCGTTCCCCGACCCGCCGAGATCGAGATAGGCGACCCGGCGCTCCGAAAATATTTTGAAGCTGTCGGCATAGCCCTTGGGCGACAGGTTGATCCGCCCTTCGGCCGCCGCGGTCGCGGTGAAAAAGACCGGCTGCGCCTCGATGAAGGCGATATGCTTGTCGGTCAGCGCGTCGAAAAATTCGGCCATGGTCGATGCTCCGGCAGGTTCGGCTCCCGCCCTATCACCAATTGCGGCCCTCTTCCATCGCCGCCGCTTCGCCGGCCCGCGACGCGCGCCCGAGCGGCGGGCGACGCCTGAAGACTCCCCAAGGCCTCACCCCATGCGAATATATCTGCAAATGCTGAACACCCCAGCCAGATCGCTTCAACCTAAATCCGCACCATCAAATGCCGGGATCAAACATCTAGCCAGCGGGCTTGTCCTTGTCGGCAAGGCGATAGGGCACGAACTCGCCGAGCGAGACGAAGCCTGTGTACATATGGCTGTTGCGGTCGTGCAGTTCGATCGTGTCGATCGAGCACAGGCGGGTGCTGTTGAGCTTGGTGACCAGAATATCGTCGTCGTCGAGCGATTCGGCACCGCTTCTCGGCCGATTGACCCACAGCGTGCTGCCGATGCGATAGACGATCGCCGTCTTGTCGATCACCTCGGAACTCGATGCGGCGGGCAGCGAGATGCAATCCTGCGGTTCGCCGGCGACGCGGCCCTCGAGCATCTTGCTCAACTTCGCTTCGCCGGTGAGCTTTTCCTTTGCCGCGGCGGGTGCCGACAACGCTCCCAACAGCGAAGCGGACAACAGAACAGCGATTATCGGACGCATGGTTCGACTCCCTTGCAAAATGGTCTCACCCTTGCGGCGAGCATATCATGTTGCAGCGAGTGGTTGCTGATTATTTTGCGGTCCGATACCCCGCGCGCTCAGCAGGCTTCGGGCGGCAGCGGGATGCCGAGCGGGCCCTTGCACTTCTTTTTCCTGGGTTTCTCGGCGGGCGTCGCAGCGTCACCACCGCCCGAACCCATGCCCGCGAAGTCGGCGCCGATCATCAGCGCCGTGTGCGAGCGGAAGCGGACCTTCGCGGTCCAGTCGATGTCCCACACGGCATTGCCCGCAGGCTTCGGCGGATAGGCGAAATTGGCCTCGGGGCCGAAAGCGTTCAAATTGCCGAACATCATCTCGCCTGCGGCCTTCCTGACCTCGGCGGGAATCGCGCAGCTCGTCTGCGTCGGCGGCATCACGACCTTCTGGCCGACGAGCTTCGCGACCGTCGCGGGCGGCAGCCAGTCCCACAGGCCGCCGCCGAATTCGCGTGCGTTGCTGCTCGTCCACCAGACGATATCGCCGCCGGCGTCGCCGCGGTCCACGCCGCCGAACGCCCAGGCGACATAGCCGGTCGCGGGCGCGAGCTGGTTCCAGCGCAGCAGCACCGATCCGTCGCCCTGCATCGTGGTCTGCGCGTTGAGCGCGGGCATATAATCCTGTGCGAGCGTGAAGCTGATGTCCGATCCGACGTTGCTCGCGACACGGTGCGCGCCGAGCAGCGAGGCATCGGCGGGCGGCACCTTTGCCGACTTGTTGTTCGGCCAGGCGGCATAGCTCTTGCTGTTCGTTGTCATAACCTCGCGCACACGCGGCACCGTCGTCGTGAAGAGGTTCGGCGGCATCTGCCCCGCCGCGAGCTTCGAAAAGTCGATGATGACGGGCTGGCCCGGCCCTGCCTTGGCGCCGCAGCCCCAGAAGAGCAGCATCCGCCCCTTGGGCCGCTCGAAATTCTGCGGCATTTCGTCGCTTTCCTCGCGCGGCATATATTTGCCGGGCTCGGGGCCGAGCAGCGGCACCGACTTGCCGAGCTTCGCCTGCGGCTCGAAATAATGCTCGCCGCGCACCGGCGGGTTCGACGGCGCCTGGTTCGAGCCGAGGCGGAGGTCGAGCGTATGGACGACTTTCCCCTCGGGGCCGCCGCCGAACATCATCCCCATCGCGCTGCCGAGCCCCGGCTTTCCTCCGCCCGCAGTCATCGCCGCGAAGCCCGAGGCGGTCGCGGCATCCATTTCATAGCGTTCCTTCGGCCCCGTCGTCCTCTGCGCCGAGCCGGGAACGGCGGCGAGCGTGGCGGCGAGAGCGGAAAGCGAAACCAGTCGCAGAATCGAGCGCATGCAATCCTCCCCTGTGGCCGGAAAGCTCCGGCGGATGTGCGGCCCGAATCTGTTGTTGTCGTTATGCGCCTATACGCTGGCGCGGCGGGAGCGCCAAGCCAATGACGTCGATCACACTCCCCCGTTTTGCGTCGCGAAAGCGAATATTACGCCGTGCCGCCCACCGTCAGCCCGCTGACCAGCAGTGTCGGCTGGCCGACGCCCGCGGGGACGCTCTGGCCGCCCTTGCCGCACACGCCTATGCCCTCGTCGAGCGCCATGTCGTTGCCGATTCCGGTCACCTTGGTGAGCACGCTCGGCCCGTCGCCGATCAGCGTCGCGCCCTTGATCGGGTCGCCGAGCCTGCCATTCTCGATCCTGTAGGCCTCGGTGCAGGAAAAGACGAATTTGCCCGAGACGATATCGACCTGACCGCCGCCGAAGCTCTTTGCGAAAATGCCCGATTTGACCCGGCTCAGCAGCTCGGCGGGATCGTCGCCGCCGCCGCGCATGAAGGTGTTGGTCATCCGCGGCATCGGCGCATGGGCAAAGCTCTCGCGGCGGCCGTTGCCGGTCGGCTCGACCCCCATCAGCCGCGCGTTGAGGCGGTCCTGCATATAGGCCTTCAGGATGCCGTCCTCGATCAGGATATTCTCCTGCGTCGGCGTGCCTTCGTCGTCGATGCTGAGCGAACCGCGCCGCTGGAGGATGCTGCCGTCGTCGATCACGGTGACGCCGGGCGCGGCGACGCGCTCCCCGATGCGGCCCGAAAAGGCGCTCGTGCCCTTGCGGTTGAAATCGCCCTCGAGCCCGTGGCCTACGGCCTCGTGGAGCAGCACGCCGGGCCAGCCGGGGCCGAGCAGCACGGTCATTTCGCCCGCGGGCGCATCGACCGCGCGCAGGTTGACGAGCGCCTGCGCCAGCGCTTCGTCGATCGCGCGGTTCCACTGACCCTCTTCGAAGAGATGATCGTACATATAGCGGCCGCCGAGGCCGAAATAGCCGCTCTCGCGCCGCCCATTCTCCTCGACCACGATCGAGACGTTCAGGCGGACGAGCGGGCGGATGTCGGTGGCGAGGAAGCCGTCGGCGCGGACGATTTCGACCACCGACCAGCTGCCGGCGAGCGCGACCGACACCTGCGCGACGCGCGGGTCGCGGGCGCGCGCGGCGGCGTCGATCTTTTGGCAAAGCTCGACCTTCTTCGCGAAGGGCACGAGGTCGAGCGGATTCGCCTCGTCGTAGAGATGGCGGTTGGTGCGCGCGGGCGGCCCGGCGGGCGGCGCCTTGGCCGGGTCGAGCAGCGCGAGCGTTTCTGCGGCGCGGCGGATCGCCGGCGCGCTGATGTCGCTCGCATGGGCAAAACCCGTCATCTCGCCCGATACCGCGCGCAACCCGAAGCCCGCGTCGGTCGAATAGTCGGCGGTCTTGAGCCGCCCGTCGTCGAAGCCGAAGCTCTCGGTCGCGCGATATTGCAGATAGAGCTCGCCGTCGTCGGCCTTGGCAAGCGCGTCGCGCGCAAGTGCCTGCGCAAGATCGGGGTCGAGCGCGTCGGCGCGGTAGAGGAAGCTGCGGGGATCGGTGGGGCTGTTCATCGGGTCGATATAGGGGCGTGCCGTGGTGTGCGCAAACGGCGTTCGTCATTGAGTGCGCGGATTGTCGGGCGGTAGTCGGACGAAGGCATTGGGATGGGGAGCGGACGGTCCTCCCCCTCCCGTGCCGGGGAGGACCTTTACGACCGCAATCGCCCGTTCCCGGACCTACAGATAATTGACCGTCAGCGTGAAGGTGCCGCTATAGTCGCCCGCGGGCTGGTTGGCGGGGACGGTCAGCGTGCCGCCGACATAATAGGTCTGCACGCCGCTCGGGAACAAGATCGCACTCGCGCCGAGCAAGGCGGTGCCGCCGCCGTTCGTCGTCGCGGCGCGGGTCAGCGTCGCGGTCATCGGCGCGGCACCGCCGCCGGCGCGCGCCAATGTGGCCGAATTGCTGCCGCTGACGAAGAGCAGCAGGAAGCCGCCGGTTCCCTGAAACACTGCGCGCTGCTCGCCGGCGCCCACCGGGGTCACGCTGCCGCTCGTGCTGCGCGCGCCGGTGACCGGGTCGATCGTCACCGTGCCGCCGGTCGCGCCGCTTGCGAGTGTTCCGAAGTCGAGATCGCCGGTTTTGATCAGGGTGTTCGGGCGGATCACTGCCGCATTGGCGGTGCTGCTCTGGTCGGCCGCCTGCGCCGGCGCCGCGATGGTGCCGGCTGCGAGCGCTGCAATGAAGGCGAGGCGGCGTATCGTCGCGCCGCGGCCGCTGGTCCCTTGAATCCCCACGATTCCGCTCCTGTCTGGCACAGCTTATGCCAGCGGCGGGTGAGTCGATGATGCACGGCTATGGTAAAGGCGCGCTTTACCTTTGACGGCTCACGCGCTCATTCGTGGTCGGCGACCCCGCCGATGAGGACGAAACGCCGGTCGCAATAGCCGCAGTCGACGAAGCCGTCTTCGGGGTCGATTTCGAGCCAGACGCGCGGGTGGCCGAGCGCGACATCGGCGAGCCCGTCGCCGGTGCCGTCGCAGGCGATGCGGGTCTGGGTGACGCGGAGCGTTTCGGGCGCGGGGGCGGGGACAGGCTGGGTCATCGAAGGCGCCCATAGCAAGCGGCTCGCGCCTCGGCAATCGGCTGCGGACAGAGCCTGCGCTGCGGGGCCGTCACAGGTAGTTCAGGGTGATCGTGAACGTCCCGCTATAGTCGCCGGGGGCCTGATTCGCGTTGACGTAGAGCGTCGCGCCGACCGGGAAATTATAGTTGCCGAGCGGCGCGCCGATGCGAAAGCGGACGGGGCTGGTCGACAGGATCGCGGTCGGCGTGCTGCCGATCTCGAAATCGCGGACGCGCATCCGCTGCCCGGGCCCGGTGATCCAGATGTTGTGCGGTGACAGCGCGATATTGACCTGGCGGTTGTAGGTGCCGAGCCCCGCGAAGCGCGCAGGCTCGGCGTTGCCGCCTGCAAGCGCTGCTCCGCCGCTCGCGCTGCGGGTGCCGTCGGGCGCGATACGCACCGTGCCCGCGGTGTTCGACGCGATGATGCTCCCGAAGTCGAGGTCGTTGACCTTGAAGAAGGAGAGCGGCCGCAGCACGATCGCCTCGGCGTCGCCATTGGCTGCCGTTTGGGCATGGGCCGGCGCGCCGACGGCGATCGCCGTCGGAAGCGCGCAGGCGGCGATGCCGTGCAGCAGGCGCTGCGGGATTTTGCTGTGTCTGGTCCTCACGCTGCCCCTGCTAGCGGCGAGGCGCAAAAATATGTTTAACGCGGGGGCCGCACACCCGAAAGGCGCGAGCCTCTTTCGTCCCGCCGCCGCCGCCGCTATGAGAGCCGCCATGACCGAAGCCGCGATCCGCATCGACTCCGTTTCCAAAATCTATGCAGGCGGCAAGCAGGCGCTCGACGATGTGAGCTTCGACGTGCCGCGCGGCCAGATTTTCGGACTGCTCGGCCCCAATGGCGCGGGCAAGTCGACGCTGATCAACATCCTCGCGGGGCTCGTCAACAAGACCGGCGGGCACGCGAGCATCTGGGGCTTCGACATCGACGCCGATCCGCGCAACGCCAAATATTCGATCGGCATCGTGCCGCAGGAAATCGTCTTCGATCCCTTTTTCACGCCGTTCGAGACGCTCGAGAATCAGGCGGGGCTCTATGGCGTGCCGAAGGACAAGCGGATTTCGGACGCGCTGCTCGCCGCGGTGCATCTGACCGACAAGCGCGATGCCTATGCCCGCACCTTGTCGGGCGGGATGAAGCGCCGCCTGCTCGTCGCCAAGGCGATGGTGCATTCGCCGCCGATCATCGTCCTCGACGAGCCGACCGCGGGGGTCGATATCGAGCTGCGCCAGCAGCTGTGGGACTATGTGCAGGGCCTCAACGACCGCGGCGTCACCGTCGTGCTGACGACGCATTATCTGGAAGAAGCCGAGGAGCTTTGCGACCGCATCGCGATCATCAACCACGGCAAGCTGATCGCGAACAAGCCGACGCGCGAACTGGTCGACATGGCGCGCGAGAAAATCGTCGTGGTGACGCTCGACGAGGATGTGACGATGCTGCCCGAGCATCCCGCTTTCGACAAGATCGAGCGCGAGGGGACACGCGGCCTCGCGATCAGCTATAACAAGGATCGCATGAACGCCGGCGAGGTGCTCGCCGCAGTGGGTGCGATGGGGCACCATATCGTCGACGTGTCGACGCGCGAGGCCGACCTCGAGGATGTGTTCCTCAACCTGACGCGCAGCGCGGCGTAAGATTCGCCCTACCGCCGGTAGCGCGCGAAGAAGGTCCACATCGCTTCATTGTCGGCGACCCATTCGTGGCCGCGGCCCGCGACGATCCGCCCCGCGACGCGCGCGTCGCCGCGGCAGTTCGAATAGATTTGCTCTTCGGCGGTGCCGGAGACAGTGAAGATCTGCGGGCCGATGCGGCACCCATCGAGTTCCGCCCAGCGTGCGAGCGCGGTCGCCATCGAATATTGCCAATAGCCGGCGCCGCCGCCCGCGACGGGGTTGGTCGTGTCGTCGCTGCCCGCAAAGGCATAGACGGGAACCGCCTTCTTCGGCCGGCAGGTTGCAGGGTCGGGGCGCTGCGGATCGTCCGCCGAAGGATTGCCCGCGCGCAGCCCGACGACGGGCGCGATCGCCGCGAAGCGGTCTGCCGCAACGCAGCCGAGCCACGAGGTCATGCGTCCGCCGCCCGACAGGCCGGTCGCATAGACGCGCGCGGCATCAATGCACTTTTGCGCCGCGAGCCAGTCGATCGCGGCGGTCAGGTAAGCGACGTCGTCGGGATCGTCGGCGGCCGGCACCGCGCCGGTGACGGTGGGCACGCCGGGGATGTTCCAGACGAAGCCCTTGCCCGCGGGAATGCCGGCATCGGGCGCGGCGAGCAGAAAGCCATGATGGTCCGAGGTCGCGGCGAGTCCCGAATAGTCGAGCATTTCCTGCCCGTTGCTCGTGCTGCCGTGGAGGAGGAAAACGAGCGGCAGATCGCGGATATGGCGCACGCCGACCGGGATATGGATCAGCATCGACCGCCCGGTGCCCGCGACCGCGACGCGCTGCGTCGTTCCCGGCGCGCCGAGGGGGCAGGCGGGCGCCGCGAGCGCGGGCGCGGCGAGCGCGGCGAGGCCGAGGAACAGGGCGAGGCGGGAAAACAGGAGAAAAAGGGGCATCGAGACATCCCAATTGGCAGCGCAAATGCGCGGATTGTTCCTGACGGTGTGTCCCCGCGAAGGCGGGGATCCATCTCCGCTCGGCGCAAAATGGAACCGATGGGAGATGGGCTCCCGCCTTCGCGGGAGCACACGCTGCGCTCAAAACGGCTTTGGCATAGGCGAGCGGACGACCCTGCGGCAAGCGCGCACATCGAATTGAACCGCCGCCGCTTTCGCGTATAGGTGCGCGCTTCGAAGGCCGAGAGGAACCTGCCTTGCCTACCCATATCGCGCAGCACGACGTCATCATCATCGGCTCTGGTGCCGCAGGATTGACCGCCGCGATCAGCCTCGCCGACCATTGCCGCGTGCTCGTGCTCGCCAAGGGCAATCTGACGGGCGGCTCGACGGCATGGGCGCAGGGCGGCATCGCCGCGGTGCTCGACGCGGGAGACACCTTCGAAAACCATATCGAGGATACGATGGTCGCGGGCGCGGGGCTCAACCGGCGCGAGACGGTCGAGTTCGTGGTCGAGAACGCCCCGCACGCGATCGAGCGGCTGATCGAGATGGGGGTCGCCTTCAACAAGGAGGAAGGCGCGCTCCACCTGACGCGCGAGGGCGGGCATTCGCACCGGCGGATCGTCCATGTCGACGACGCGACCGGCTGGGCGGTGCAGGCGGCGCTGCTCCAGACCGCCGAGGCGCATCCGAACATCACCTTGCTTCCCGGGCAGGCGTGCATCGACCTCATCACCGGGCGCCACGAGGCGCGCTACTCGGGGTCGGGGCGCGTGTGGGGGGTCTATGCGCTCGACGAGGCGAGCGGCAAGGTCCACGCGCATGTCGGGCGCGCGACGATCCTCGCGAGCGGCGGCGCGGGGCGCGTCTATCAATTCTCGACCGCGCCGAGGGGCGCGACGGGCGACGGCATCGCGATGGCGTGGCGTGCGGGTGCGCGGGTCAGCAACATGGAGATGATGCAGTTCCACCCGACCTGCCTCTATAATCTTGAGGTCAAGAATTTCCTCATTACCGAGGCGGTGCGCGGCGAGGGCGGACTGCTCAGGCATCCGGTGACGGGGCGCCGCTATATGCCCGATTATGACGCGCGCGCCGAACTCGCCCCGCGCGACATCGTCGCGCGCGCGAACGACGACCAGATCAAGCGCTACGGCCTCGACTATGTCCATCTCGACATCAGTCACAAGGACCCCGATTTCGTCGCGGGGCATTTCCCGAACATCTACGACAAGCTGCTCGGCCTCGGCATCGACATGACGAAACAGCCGATCCCGGTGGTGCCGGCGCAGCATTATACCTGCGGCGGGGTGCTGATCGACCTCGCCGGGCGCACCGACCTGCCGGGCCTCTATGCCGCGGGCGAAGTGACCGAAAGCGGTCTCCACGGCGCGAACCGCCTTGCCTCGAACAGCCTGCTCGAATGCTTCGTTTTCGGCGAGGCGGCGGCGAAGGACATCGTCGCGCGCTGGGACGCGCTCGAACCGCCGCCCGCGATCCGCGCGTGGGACGAAAGCCGTGTCACCGATTCGGACGAGGAAGTCGTCATCAAGCAGAACTGGACCGAGATCCGCCGCTTCATGTGGAATTATGTCGGCATCGTCCGCACGACCAAGCGTCTCGAACGCGCGCAGCACCGCATCAAGATGATGACCGATGAGGTCGAGGATTATTACGGCCACTTCCGCGTCACCACCGACCTGATCGAGCTACGCAACCTGCTGCAATGCGCCGACCTGATCGTCAGAAGCGCGCTCCACCGCAAGGAAAGCCGCGGGCTCCACTACACGCTCGACTATCCCGACACGCTGCCGGAGGCGGCCGATACGGTGCTGGTGCCGTGAGGGTCGAGTAGAGAATATCTCACGCAAAGGCGCAAAGAAGGGGGCGTGTTGGAGATCGAGGAATTGGCCCGCATGGCCGTCGACTGCGGCTTCCATCTCCACAAGAATCTGGGGCCGGGTCTGCTTGAATCGGTTTACGAAGCGATCATGGCCGATCAGCTCGCTCGCCGCGGGCTGACTATCGAGCGGCAAGCGCCGATCCCGATCCGTTATGACGGCGTGCAATTGCCCGAGGGCTTTCGCGCCGACCTTCTGATCGAGGGGAAATTGCTCGTTGAACTAGAGCATCGTGCCGGAAATCTGCACCGTTTCCCCGAGCGAAGACGAGGGGCTCTGCCGAGCGAAGTCGAGGCTGCGACGCTGCGGTTCTCGCTCTGCTCGAACGAGCCCCTCGTCTTCGCTCGGGGATGCGGATGATTCAGATTTCGCGCAATTTGCTCTAAAATCGGTCGAGCGGCTTTCGCCGCTCCATGGAAAGCAGGTCCTGACCTATCTTCGCCTGCTGGATTTGCCGCTTGGACTACTCATCAACTTTGGTGGCGAGACCTTCAAGGAAGGGGTCCGGCGCGTGGCTAACAATCATCGCTGCTGAAGCTCCCTTCTTTGCGCCTTTGCGCCTTTGCGTGAGATCATTTCCTATCCAAACCCCTCAGTCAAAAACCGCTCTGCCAACGCCGCATGGAGCGCGGCGCCGCGGGCCATGACGCTCTCGTCGAGGACCATGCGGTTCGAATGGAGGCCGCAGCAGCTTCGCCAGTCGCTCCCCGCCTCGCTCGCGCCGAGCCAGAACATCGCGCCGGGGACTTTTTCGAGGACATAGGCGAAATCCTCCGCCCCCATCACCGGATTGTCCATCGTCAGCCAGGCGTCCTCGCCGAAGGTTTCTTCGACGACCCCCTGCCCGAAGGCGACCGCGCGGGCGTCGCAGACGGTGACGGGGAAACCTTCCTCGATCTGCACTTCGGCGGTGCAGCCATGCGCTTCGGCGATCGCGGGGGCGAGGCGCTTCAACTCGCGCGCGACCATCGCACGGCGTTCGGGCGACAGTGTGCGGATCGTGCCGGTCATCTCGGCACTTTCGGGGATGATATTGTTCGTCGTCCCCGCCGCGATCTTCGCGATGGTGACGACCGCGGGATCGAAGACCGAGATTTTGCGCGTCACCATCGTCTGGATCGCCGAGACGATCTCGCACGCGACGGGGATCGGGTCGATCGTATCCTGCGGCATCGAGGCGTGGCCGCCGGCGCCCTTGACCGAGATGTTGAGCACGTCGGACGAGGCGAGCAGCGGCCCCGCGCGCCCCGCGAAGATGCCGTGCGGCGCGTTGGGCATGATATGGAGCGCGAAGGCGGCGTCGGGGAGCGGGTCGATCAACCCGTCGCCCAGCATGAAGCGCGCGCCATGATGCCCCTCTTCGCCCGGCTGGAACATGAACATCACCGTGCCGGGCAGACGGTCGCGCGCGGCGCACAGCAGTTTCGCCGCGCCGACGAGCATCGCGACATGGGTGTCGTGCCCGCACGCGTGCATCGCACCGCTGGTCTCGGAGCTGAAGTCGAGCCCCGTATCCTCGACCAGCGGCAGCGCATCCATGTCGCCGCGCAGCAGCACGGTGCGCCCGTTCGCGGGCCCGCGCAGGATCGCGATCAGCCCCGTGGTCGACGGCCCCTCGCGCAATTCGAGCGGCAGCCCGGCGAGTGCATCCTTGATCTTCGCGAGCGTCTTGGGGGTCTGGAGGCCGAGTTCGGGCTCGCGATGAATCGCGCGGCGCAGGGTCACCAGGTCGCCCAAAAGCGTTTCGGCCTCGGCGGGCCAGCTTGCAGTCATTTCGTTCACGTCTTTCCTCCGCCGAATAATTGCCGTCCGGCCAAGTCTAGCATGATTTCCTCGCTGCCGCCGCCGATCGCGTTGACGCGGACTTCGCGGTAGATGCGTTCGACCTTGCTGCCGGTGATGTAGCTCGCGCCGCCGAGGATTTGTGCTGCCTCGCGCGCGACGGCCTCGAGCATCCGGGTCGCCTGCACCTTGAGCATCGCGAAGTCGGCGGGGCGATCCTTGCCCTCCTTCACCTGCCACGCGCAGAGGTCGACCCACGCCTGCGTCGCTTCGATCTGGCGCTCCATGTCGGCGAGCTTGATGCGGATCGACTGATGGCCGACGAGCGGACGCCCAAAGGTCTCGCGGTTCTTCGCCCATTCGGCCGCCTCGGCCATCGCGACGCGGGCGTAGGCGCAGCAACCCATCGCCATGCCGAGCCGCTCCGAATTGAAATTGCGCATGATGCCGATGAAGCCGCCATTCTCCGGCCCGATCAGGTTTGCCGCCGGCACGCGCACATCGCTGAAATGGATCGCCGCGGTGTCGCTGCAGCGCCAGCCCATCTTGTCGAGCCGGCTGCGCTCGACGCCGGGCGTGCCCATGTCGATCAGCAGCAGCGAGATGCCCGCCGCGCCCGGCCCGCCGGTGCGCACCGCGCAGGTCAGCCAGTCGGCGCGCATGCCGCTGGTGATGAACATCTTGCCGCCGTTGACGACATAATGATCGCCTTCTCTCACTGCGGTCGTCTTGAGGTTGGCGACGTCGCTGCCGCCGCCCGCTTCGGTGATACCGAGTGCGATGATCTTCTCGCCCGCGAGCACCGGCGGCGCAACGCGCTGCTTGAGCTCCTCCGATCCGAGCGCGAGGATCGGCGGCAGGCCGATGCCATGCGTCATCAGCGATGCGCCGAGCCCGCCCGCGCCGACCGCGGCCAGCTCCTCGGTGACGACGAGGCTGTGGAAATTGTCGAATCCCTCGCTGTGTCCGCCATATTGCTCGGGATAGCGCAGCCCCAATATGCCCGCCTCGGCCGCCTTCCGGTGCAGTTCGCGCGGAAGCTCCCCCTCGGCTTCCCACCGGTCGATATGGGGCGCGATCTCGCGTTCGACGAAGCGGCGGACGCTCTGCGCGAGCGCGTCGTGGGTTTCGTCATAATAGGGAGAGCGGGCGCGCCAGTCGTCGAATGCTGTCATGCGCGCGATGCTGCGCGCGATTGACGTTAACGTCAAGTTGGGCCGCGCCTGAGGCGCCGTTTCGGTCTCACGCGAAGGCGCAAAGGAGAAAGAAAAAGAGGACTCGCACAAAGGCACGAAGGCACGAAGAGGGTGGATTGCGCCTGGCCTGTTGTGGGCGACCCGCGCGACGCGCCACTTCGTTAATCGCCTGCGGCGACAGGGTCGCGCGCGCTGTTCGATGCCCTCTTTGTGCCTTTGTGTCTTTGTGCGAGATTATTCTTCTTCGCGCCTTCGCGTGAATCCTATTGACGCGACCTGTCGGTCTCGGCCCCGGCGGCGGCGGGCTTGCGCGCCGCCGCCGACCGGCTAGGTTCGCCGTCCATGAAAAGACCTCATCAGCTCGCCGGCCTCGCCGCCTTCGCCCTCTTCGCCAGCTCCGCCGCAGCACAGCAATCGCCCGAGGCGGTGGCCGAAGCCGCGCTCCGGGCCGCGCCGGTGTTCGACGGACACAACGACGTGCCGTGGGCGCTGCGCGGGCGGGTGCATAACGTCATCAACGATTTCGATTTCGTCGATACGACCGACACCGCGACGCCCGATGGCGATCCGCCGCGCGCTGCGATGCACACCGACCTCCAGCGGCTGCGCAAGGGGCATGTCGGCGCGCAATTCTGGTCGGTCTATGTCCCGTCGAACGACGACGAAGCCGAAGCTGTGCAGCAGACGATCGAACAGATCGACGTCGCGAAGCGGCTGATCGCGCGCTACCCGAAGCAGATGATGCTCGCGTCGAACGCCGCCGAGCTGGAGCAAGCGATGAAGGCGGGCAAGGTCGCCGGAATGCTCGGCATGGAGGGCGGGCATTCGATCGGCTCGTCGCTCGCGGTGCTGCGCCAGATGTATGCGCTCGGCGCGCGCTATATGACGCTGACCCACGGCAGGAACACACCCTGGGCCGACAGCGCGACCGACGCGCCGGCGCACGACGGGCTCACCCCTTTCGGCGAGCAGGTGGTGCGCGAGATGAACCGCATCGGCATGATCGTCGATCTGAGCCACGTGAGCCCCGCGACGATGAAGGACGCGCTGCGGGTCGCAAGGGCGCCGGTGATGTTCAGCCATTCGGGCGCGCGCGGCGTCGCCGACCATCCGCGCAACGTCCCCGACGATGTGCTGCCGCTCGTCAAGGCGAACGGCGGCATCGTGATGGTGGTGCTCTATGCGGCCTTTCTCGATCCCGAGCTGCGCGCGCACGGGCTCGACCGGACGGCGGCGAAGGCGCGGTTCGACGCGCAACATCTAGGCGACCCGGCGGGTGCGGCGGCGGCGCTGAAGGCGTGGGACGCGGCGCACCCGGCGCCGCAGGTGCCGATCGCGCGCGCCGCCGACCATATCGACCATATCAAGGGTGCGATCGGCATCGACCATATCGGCATCGGCGGCGATTACGACGGGATGGACGCCACCCCGGTCGGGATGGAGGATGTCACAGGCTATCCGGCGCTGTTCGCCGAACTGGCGCGGCGCGGCTACAGCCGGTCCGACCTCGAAAAGATCACGAGTGGCAACATGCTGCGTGTGCTGAAGATGGTCGAAGCCTATGCCGACACGCAGGCGGGTCACCCGCCGATCGAGACGCCGGTCGCGGACAAGGCCGCCGACTAGAGTGCGTTCGGTTTTGATGGAATCAAAACCGGCACTCTAGAGTCTTGTTTTTCCGTGATTTCCGAGCCGTGAAATGTTTCATTTCACTCGAAATCACTTCAGCGCCCGATCGCGGCGAGCATCGCCTCGATACTGACGAATTTTTCGCGCGGCGCGCCCTCGATCGCGGCCCTGACCTCGGCCTCCTCGATCCGCCGCCAGTCGCGGAAAGTCACGGGCGTCGCGCCGCGGCTCGCGAGCAGCGCGTCGAGCCCCGGACGCCCCGGCTTGCCCGCGCCGCGCCCGATGTCGCCGAGCACCAGTTCGGCAACGCGCGCGCCGTCGGGCTTGTTGGTGCCGATCGTCCCCGTCGGCCCGCGCCGCGCCCAGCCGACGCAATAGAGGCCGGGCAGGATGCGTCCCTCGTCGTTGGCGAAGCGGCCGCGGCCGTGCTCATAGGGGACGCCGGGGATCGGCGGGGTCTGATAACCGATACAGCTGATCACCAGCCCCGCGTCGATCGCATAGGTTTCGCCGGTGCCGCGACTGCGCAGATCGGCGTCGAGTTCGGTCTTCTCGACGATCACGCGCTCGACGCGGCCGTCGCCCTCGATGGCGACGGGGCTGGCGAAAAAGTCGAAGTCGATCGTCACCGGCTTGGCGACCGGGTTCGCGGCAAAGTCGCGCAGATGCGTGACCGACTTGCGCATTCCGGGCTCGAGCAGCGCATCGTCGCCCTCGGGCGGCAGGTCGGCGGGGTCGACGCGCGGGCTCGCGCGGTCGAGATGGCCGAGTTCGCCCAGTTCCTTCGGCGTCATCGCGATCTGATGCGGCCCGCGGCGGCCGAGGATATGGATTTCGCGCACCCCGCTATGCGCTAGCGCGTCGCGCGCATGGGCGACGATGTCGCTCCCCGCGAACTCGGCGGGCGACTTGGCAAGGATGCGCGCGACGTCGAGCGCGACATTGCCGTTGCCGATCACCGCGACGCCGGGCGCGCCCAGCGGCGGGTCGAGATCGGCGAAATCGGGATGCCCGTTGTACCAGCCGACGAAAGCGGCGCTACCGATCACCCCCGGCAGGTCGGCGCCGGCTATGCCGAGCGGGCGGTCGTTCGGCGCCCCGGTCGCGAGCACGACCGCGTCATAGAGCGACAGCAATTCGTCGATCGACACGTCCTCGCCGACCGCGACATGGCCGACGAAGCGGACATTGTCGGTCAGCGCGACGCCCTCATAGCGGCGCGACACCGCCTTGATCGACTGGTGATCGGGCGCGACGCCGGTGCGGATCAGGCCATAGGGGACGGGCAGGCGGTCGATCACGTCCACCGTGATTTCGTCGGCCTTCTGCAAGGTTTCGGCGGTATAATAGCCCGCCGGACCCGACCCGACGATCGCGACATGACGCATCAGTCCACCTCCATCCCGGGTGCCTGCGCGCGGGCGCGCGGCCCCTTTTCTTGTAACCGTCGATGCTAGCGGCGAAATACATCAGGGCAAGCGGGCATGTGCGACAAGCCGGCGGTTCCCTTCCAGATGGCGCCCGCTACCCCCTTGACCGGCGCAATCGCGCCGACTATCTGGCGCCCCTCACTGCCCCGTCGTCTAATGGTAAGACTACGGATTCTGATTCCGTCTATCGAGGTTCGAATCCTCGCGGGGCATCCAGATTTTTCATCTATTTTCAATATCTTAATGCGTGGGATGCGGTGTGTGCGCTGCGTTTCCGGTTTGTGGGAACGCGCCGCGTTTCCGGCGCATTCTGGTCAGTGGCGGCGATTCCCGGCGGCTGTCCAAGGGAAACGCGACGCAGGCCTCACCCTTGATAAATGCCCGTGGGATTGCCGCGAACGCCGCTGTCGATTTCGAAGAGCGCGCCATCGAATTCCGAGGCGGGGAGACCGGTAGCCGCCGACGTCACGAACATGCGGTCGAGCCGGTCACCGGCGAATGTGATGTTGGTCACGCGCTGAGCGGGGAGCGGAATCGTCCGATCGAGCCGGCCATCGGGCGCGAAGCGGCTGATGCGCGCGCCGTCCCAATGCGCGACCCACAGAAAGCCTTCGGCGTCGCAGGTCATTCCGTCGGGGTAGCCGTCGCTTTCCCCGAACCGGATGAAAGGCGTCTTTCCGCCGATCTTCGTTTCGTCGGCCTCGAACCGATAGACGGTACGGAGCGCCGTGTCGGCGTGGTAGAGCCACCGGCCGCACGGGGAGAAGGCCGGGCCGTTGGGGACCATATAGCCGCTGTCCACGACATGACAGGCGCCATCGGGCGATAGGCGATAGAGCGATCCGCGCGCCTCTTCTTCGGCCATGTCCATCGTGCCGCACCAGATCGCGCCCATGCGATCGGCCTTGCCGTCGTTCATGCGATTGCCGGGCAGGTGGGGTTCGGGATCGTAGATAGGCGCGATGTCCGGAGGGGCGAGCGAGATCCGGCCGAAGCCGCTCTGGAACCCGCCGATCAGTTCGCCTTGCCGGTTTTCCACAACCCAGCCCAGCGGCTCGGGCATGTCCCAGCGCTCGATCGCGGCGTCGGCGAGCGACAGCCGGTTGAGCGCCGGCGCGAGGATGTCGACCCAATAGACCGCATTTTCGCGTGCGCTCCACAGCGTGCCTTCGCCCAGACTGTCCCGAACCTCGCGTTCGATCTTGCGCCACCGGCCCAATCGGGGTCCCTTTCTCAGTGATTGTCGCGGGGCAGGCCCATCGTCTGGGCGATGCGCTGATATTTTTCGGCCCCTTCGAGGATGGCGCCGGTATTCATCTGGCCGACGATATTGCGCTGGATCTCCTGCCAGGGAGTCTGCGAAGCCGGATAAGGATAGCCGCCTTGCGCCTTGAGGGCGGCCCGCCGCTCGTTCAGTTCCTCGTCCGAAATCAGCACATTGACCGTGCCCTTGCCGAGGTCGATGCGCACGCGGTCGCCCGTGCGCAGAAGGGCGAGCCCACCCATTGCCGCGGCCTCCGGGCTGGCGTTGAGGATCGAGGGACTGCCGCTCGTGCCCGACTGGCGGCCGTCGCCGATACAGGGCAGCGCCGAAACGCCTTCGGTGATGAGGTAGGCGGGCGGGCGCATGTTCACCACTTCGGCGGCGCCGGGGTAGCCGATGGGGCCGGCGCCGCGCATGAACATCAGCGTCTCGCGCGTGATACCGAGCGCGGGGTCGTCGATGCGGCGGTGATAGTCCTCCGGCCCGTCGAACACGATCGCCGGTCCTTCGAAAGCGTCCGGATCATCGGGGTTCGAAAGATAGCGGTCGCGGAACTCGTCGCTGATGACGCTGGTCTTCATGATCGCGGCATCGAACAGATTGCCGCTCAGGACCAGGAAACCGGCGTCCTTGCGCAGCGCTTCATCGAACGGCTTGATGACGCGATCGTCCTCGATGGTCGCGTCGCGGCAGTTGTCGCCGATCGTGCGGCCGTTCACGGTCATCGCCTGCTCGCGGATCAGCCCCTGCCCGATCAACTGTGCAACCACCGCGGGCACGCCGCCGGCACGGTAATAATCCTCGCCCAGATATTCGCCGGCGGGCTGCAGATTCACCAGCAGCGGAATCCTGTGGCCGATGGTCTCCCAGTCCTTGAGCGGCAGGTCGACGCCCATATGGCGCGCGATGGCGGCCAGATGGATGGGCGCATTGGTCGATCCGCCGATCGCCGAATTGACGGCAATCGCATTGTGAAACGCATCGAGCGTCAGAATGTCGGAGGGTTTGAGATCCTCGTGGACCATCTCGACCACGCGCTTGCCGGTGCGATAGGCGCATTCCTGCCGGTCCCGATAGGGGGCCGGAATGGCGGCCGAACCGGGCAGCATCATGCCCAGCGCCTCGGCGAGCGAATTCATCGTCGTGGCGGTGCCCATCGTGTTGCAATAGCCGGTCGAGGGCGCGGACGATGCGACCAGCTTGATGAAGCCTTCCTCGTCCAGTTCGCCGGCGGCGAGCAACTCGCGACCCTTCCACACGATCGTGCCCGATCCCGTCCGCTCGCCCTTGTGCCAGCCGTTGAGCATCGGCCCGACCGACAGGGCGATCGCCGGAATATTCACCGTGGCGGCGGCCATCAGCAGCGCCGGGGTCGTCTTGTCGCAGCCGGTTGTCAGCACCACGCCGTCGATCGGATAGCCATAGAGCGCTTCGACCAGCGCGAGATAGGCCAGATTGCGGTCGAGGCCCGCGGTCGGGCGCTTGCCCGTTTCCTGAATCGGATGGACGGGGAATTCGATGGCGATCCCCCCGGCCTCGCGAATACCCTCGCGGATGCGTTCGGCCAGGACGAGGTGATGCCGGTTGCACGGGCTGAGGTCGCTGCCGGTCTGGGCGATGCCGATAATCGGCTTGCCCGACCGCAATTCCTCGAGGCTGAGCCCGAAATTCAGATATCGCTCGAGGTAGAGCGACGTCATGTCGATATTGTCGGGATTGTCGAACCAGGCGCGCGATCGCAGCTTCGCTGACGGCGTTCCGGGTGATTTGCGGTTTGTCATGAAAGTCCGTTTCGATCAGCGCGAAGTGGAAAGACGATAGATCATGACATGTCGGTAAGGCTTGCCGGGATCGACGCGGGCGGAAACGAAATCGGGATGGTTGGGCGCATCGGGAAATTTCTGCGGTTCGAGCGCGATGCCGTCGCCCATCCGGTAGAGATGTCCCTGCTTGCCGATCAGCGTCCCGTCGAGGAAATTGCCGGAGTAGAACTGCACGCCGGGTTCGGTCGTCAGGACTTCGAGGACGCGGCCGGACGCCGGATCCTCGAGCCGCGCCGCGAGCTCCGGCCTGGCGGTCACGCCCTTGTCGAGCGCGAAATTATGGTCGTAGCCGCGGCCATAGACGATCTGCTGATCGGTGCCGTCGCGCAATCCGTCGGCGACGCGGCGCGCCTGGCGGAAGTCGAAGACACTTCCTTCGACCGGGCGCAATTCGCCGGTCGGGATCAGATTGGCGTCGACGGGGGTGAAGTGACTGGCGGGAATCGTCAGCATCTGACCCATCGCTCCGTTGCCCGACCCCTCGCCCGCCATGTCGAAGATCGCATGGTTCGTCATGTTGATGACCGTCGGCTTGTCGGTCTTCGCTTCGAAAGCGATGCCCAGATTTCCGGCTTCATCGAGGGTGTAGGTGACGGTCGCGACAACGCGGCCCGGATAGCCCGAATCGCCGTCGGGGCTGACATGCCGGAGCACGACGCTCGCGGTCGGGCCGGACTTCGTCGAGACGACATCCCAGGCGGTCTTGTCGAAGCCATGATCCCCGCCGTGCAGGCTGTTCCGGCCGTCGTTGAGGGGGAGCTGATAGGTTTTTCCGTCGAGCGTGAAGCGCCCGCCGGCGATGCGATTGGCATAGCGGCCGACCGTCACGCCGAAATAATTGGGATGCTCGACATAGTCCGACAGCTCGTCATAGCCGAGGAGGACGTCGGCAATCTTGCCATTGCTGTCCGGCGCGAGGAGCTTCTGCAGCGTCGCCCCATAGGAGAGGACCGTGGCGGAAATGCCATTGTCGGCGGTCAGCGTGATCGCGCTGACCTGGGTGCCATCGGCCAGAGTTCCGGCGATTTCGCGCTTGACCTCGGCGGCATGGGCGGCCGGACAAAGTCCTGCCACCATCGCTGCCATGGCTGCGCCGGCCAGCGCCTTTTCCAGTTTTCTCATAGCTGATCGCTCCAAACCCCCGGTGGAAACATCGCGGCCCATTGACGGGACCTGCACCGCGATATAGTCCGACAAATGGAAAAGGTGCAAGCCGGTTCGCAAACGAATTCATGCGTACCCGATCGAGAGGATAATCATGCCCACACTTGTCTCGTCGTCCGGCGATGCCGCCGAAAACGCGCAGGAGCCCGGAATCCGTTACGGAAGGCCGCTTGCTCTGCTTGCGAGCCTCTTTTTCATGTGGGGGTTCATCACGGTCATCAACAACACGCTGCTTCCTCATCTGCGCAGCGTGTTCGAGCTTGATTATACACAGACGACGCTGATCGAATCGGTGTGGTTCATCGCCTATGCGGTCGCCTCCATGCCGTCGGCCTTTTTGATCGAGCGCGTCGGCTATAAGAGGGCGATCATCATCGGGCTCCTGATCATGGCGGCCGGTGCGCTGGGCATGGTCCCGGCGGCCCGCATCCCGTCATACGAGATCACCTTGCTCGCGCTGTTCGTGATCGCGTGCGGCATCGCGCTCTTGCAGGTTGCGGCCAACCCCTATGTCGCGGTGATCGGACCGCCGGAATCGTCGGAATCGCGCCTCACGCTGGTGCAGGCGTTCAATTCGATGGGGACCTTCTTCGCGCCCTATTTCGGCGGCTATCTCATTCTCAGCCGGACGACCGGGGGCAATTCGCTCGAGGGCGCGCAGCTCACCGCGGCGGAGCGGCTGGCCGACGCGCAGGCGACGCAGCTGCCCTATGTCATGGTCGCGGCGGTGCTCGTCATCATCGCCCTGGTCTTCTGGCGCGCGAAGCTGCCCGCTCTGGGAGCGGCAACCCGCCGCGCCCATGCCTCCGAGCGCACGACCGTCCCGCTGTGGAAGCTTTGGGCGCACCCGATCTACAAGCATCGCAATCTGGCCTTCGGCATCCCTGCGATCTTCATTTACCTGATCGCCGAAATCGGCGTCGCGAACCTCTTCATCAATTTCGCCATCCTGCCCGAGATCGCGGGCATCACCCCCGCCAAGGCAGCCAATTATCTCGTGCTGCTGTGGGGCGGAATGATGGTCGGCCGCTTTGCCGGGGCCTTCATCATGCGCGCCTTTCCCGCCAACAAGGTGCTCGCCGTCTATGCCTCGGCCGCCTTTCTGGTGATGATCGGCGCCGCCACCCTGCATGGGCCGGTCGCGATGTGGTGCCTGATCCTCGTCGGACTGTGCCATTCCATCATGTTCCCGGCGATCTTCGCAATGGGGATCAAGGGCCTCGGTCCGCTGACCGAAGAGGGCTCGGGCCTGCTGATCATGGCGATCGCCGGCGGCGCGCTCGTCGTCGTGCAGGGCTGGCTCGCCGACACCGTCGGCCTCCAGAACAGCTTCTGGCTCACCGTCGCCTGCGAACTCTACGTCCTCTTCTACGCCTTGTGGGGCTCAAAACCCACCAACGCCCTGCCTGGCGAGGTGCTGGAGACGCCCGCCTCCTGACGTGCGGCTTGCAGAGAGCTGATCCAGAGCGGGCCGGCGGCGCCGTCGCCGGCCCGTCGCCGGGGCCGGAAAGGCTCTCGCTTCGTCCGCTTCAGCCGGCCATGGCGCTGCGCGTATCTTCGAGCGCAAGGTCGATGAGCGAATTCATCGCCTCTGCGGCGCCATCGCCGTCGCCGGACACGATGGCGTCATACACGCGGACGTGATCCGGGATCGGATTGCGCGGCAGCGCGCGCGCGCGTTGCTTGAACTGCGTCGTCCAATTCACCGCGGCGCTGATGCTTGCGCTCAGCACCATCAACGCCTGATTGCCGGTGGCATGCAGAATCGCATTGTGAAAATCCCTGTCGGCGGCGCGCCCGGCCTCGGTGGTCAGCGTGTGCCGGCGCATGTCGGCAAGCGCGGTCTTCATGATCTTGAGGTCGGCCTTGTCCCGCCGCTGCGCCGCCAGCCGGGCGGCGGCCGGTTCGACGATGGCGCGCAGTTCGAACAGGCTGCGCACAAACTCGATGTCGGGCTCCCCGGCGAAGGCCCATCCGAGCACTTCGGGATCGAGCAGGTTCCAGCGCTCGCGCGGCAGCACGCGCGTTCCGGCCTTCGGGCGGCTCGCCACCAGTCCCTTGGCGGTGAGCACCTGGATCGCCTCGCGATAGGCGCTGCGGGAGACCTGCAGCTCTTCGGCAAAGGCCACTTCGCCGGACAGGACATCGCCGGGCGCATATTTGCCCGACAAGATGTCGGTGCCCAGCCTGTGTGCGATGGCGCCGTGCAGGCGCCGGCCGGGGCCGCGTTCCTCCCCCGGCTTCGCCATTTCCTTTTCCTTGCCCGGTTCAGCCTTTGTCACGATTTCAGCTACCTCCGCCACCAGACCCTAACAGCCCGCCCGCAGGGAAGGAACGACAAAGATTGCGTTTGGCGCTCACTCGAAATATGTCGGAGTAAATAAGGAGCCCCTCAAATGTCAGATTTCCATTCCATCGCCGCCGAAACGGGTCAACCCCATGGCGAGCCGCTCAAGGTCGACAGTTCCGCAGATGTTGCGGAAGCCTGCAGGAAAGCCGACGCCGCGTTCGACGCCTATCGCGCGACCGGCCGCGAGGAGCGTGCCGCCTTTCTCGAGCGAATCGCCGAGGAAATACTCGCCATCGGCGATTCGCTCATCGAGGCGGCCATGACCGAAAGCGGCTTGCCGCGCGCGCGCCTCGAAGGCGAGCGCGGGCGCACCGTCGGCCAGCTTCGCCTGTTCGCCGATGTGGTGCGCAAGGGCCGCTGGCAACAGCTTCGTATCGACCCCGCCATGCCCGATCGTCAGCCGCTGCCGCGGCCGGACCTGCGCCTTCGCATGATTCCGGTCGGTCCGGTCGCCATATTCGGCGCTTCGAACTTTCCGCTCGCTTTCTCGACGGCCGGCGGCGACACCGCTTCGGCGCTGGCCGCCGGCTGCCCCGTCGTCGTCAAGGGGCACCCCGCTCACCCGATCACCGGCGGGCTGGTCGCACAGGCGATCGCCAGCGCGGTGGCCGCCTGCGGGCTTCCCGAAGGCGTTTTCCAGCATCTTTCCGGCCCCTCGAACGATCTGGGTGCGGCGCTCGTCGATGATCCGCGGATCATGGCGGTCGGCTTCACCGGCTCGCGCGCCGGCGGCCTGGCGCTCATCGGAATCGCGCAGGCCCGCGACGTTCCGATTCCCGTCTACGCCGAAATGTCGAGCATCAATCCCGTCCTGTTGCTGCCCGAGGCGCTGAAGGCGCGCGGCGAGGCGCTCGGCGCGGCGTTCGTCGGCTCGCTCACCATGGGGGCCGGCCAGTTCTGCACCAACCCCGGCCTCGTTCTGGCGGTCGAAGGCGAGGGGCTCGACGCCTTTATCGCCGCAGCTGCGGAAGCCGTGACGCAAGCGCAGCCGCAGACGATGCTGACCGTCGGCATTCGCGATGCCTATGCGAGAGGCGTCGCGACCCTCGCCGCATGTCCGGGCGTCGAGACGGTGGCGCGCGGCGCAGAAGGCGACCGCACCCGCGGCGACGCCGTCCTGTTCCAGACGACCGGCGAAGCCTTCCTGGCCGACAGCGCGATGGGCCACGAGGTTTTCGGCGCGGCCTCGATCGTCGTGCGTTGCAAGGACGAAGCCGAACTCGCCAGGGTCGTTGCCGGACTCGAAGGCCAGCTCACCGCCACCCTCCACATGGACTCCGCCGACGCAGGCATGGCTGCGCGCCTTCTGCCGATACTCGAGCGCAAGGCGGGCCGGATCCTCGCGAACGGCTGGCCGACCGGCGTCGAAGTCTGTCATGCGATGGTTCACGGCGGCCCGTTTCCGGCCACGTCCGATCCGCGTACCACCTCGGTGGGCAGCCTGGCCATCGACCGCTTCCTGCGCCCGGTCAGCTATCAGAATATCGCCCAGGACGTCCTGCCCGATGAACTGCGCGACAGCGCCATCGGCGACGGCGCCCCCCGCCTGATCGACGGCACGCTCAAGCTCGACTGACACCAGCCATCTTACCGCGGCGCGCCCGGCGAAAGGGATGCGCCGCGATCCGGGAGAGACACATGACTTATCTTCGCCTGCTTCAGCATCGCGCGGCCGACGGCTCGCGGTCGGTCATTCTTGCCGAAGGCGACACGGCGCATTTCCTTCCGGGCGTGACGTCGGTCCGCGAATTGGCGCAGCGGGCGATCGCGGCGGGTGAAACGCTGGCCGACACTGCCCGGGCCTGCGGACAGGGCGCAGACGTCGACATTCGCGCCGAATTTGACGCGGGCCGCCTGCTGGCGCCGATCGACCATGCGGACGCGGCGCACCTGATCCTGTCGGGCACCGGCCTGACGCATCTCGGCTCGGCCGAGGGCCGCGACAAGATGCACCGCGAGGCCGCGGCGAGCGAGAAGCAGACCGATTCGATGCGCATGTTTCTGGAAGGCCTCGAAGGCGGCAAGCCTGCTCCCGGTGAAGTCGGGCAGCAACCCGAATGGTTCTACAAGGGCGACGGTTCGCAGCTCGTCGGCCCCCGGGACCCGCTCCCGATGCCCGCCTTTGCCAAGGACGGCAGCGAGGAACCCGAAGTCGCCGGCATCTATATCGTCGGCGAGGACGGCACTCCCTATCGGCTCGGCTTTGCGCTGGCCAACGAATATTCGGACCATGTGACCGAGCGGCACAACTACCTCTGGCTCGCGCATTCGAAGCTGCGCCGCGCCGCATTGGGCGCGGAACTGCTGCTCGGCACGCCGCCCGCGGGCATCGAGGGCACCAGCCGTATCCGGCGCGGCGGGGAACTGCTCTGGGAAAAGCCGTTCCTGTCGGGCGAGGCGAATATGTCGCACACGATCGCCAACCTCGAGCATCATCATTTCAAATATGATCTCTTTCGCCGGCCGGGCGACATTCACGTCCATTTCTTCGGCACCGCGACGCTGTCGTTCAGTGACGGGGTGACGACGCAGGAAGGCGACGTCTTCGAGATTTCGGCCTTCCCCTTCGCGCTGCCGCTCGCCAATCCGCTGGTGCGCGCCGATGCCCCCGCGGTCGCGGTCAAGGCGCTCTGAACGATGGACCCGATCCGCATCGCCGTCGTCGGTCTCGGCAAGATCGCCCGCGACCAGCATCTGCCCGCCATCGCCGGCAACGCCGCCTTCAGCCTGGCGGCGACCGTGAGCCCGCACGATGCGGGCAGGGAGGGCGTTGCCCATTTCGCCAGCCTCGGCGACCTGCTCTATGGCGGACCGGCGATTGATGCCGTCGCCCTCTGCACCCCGCCGCAGGTGCGCTACGATCTGGCGGCGCTGGCGCTGAAGCGCGGCGTTCACGTCTTCCTCGAAAAACCGCCGGGGGCGACGCTGAGCGAGGTGGTCGCGCTGCGCGAGCGGGCCGACAAGGTCGGCGTCACGCTTTTCGCCGCCTGGCATTCGCGCTTTGCCGCAGGCGTGGCGCCGGCGCGGGCCTGGCTTGCCGAACGCACGATCCAGAAGGTCTCGATCGTCTGGCGCGAGGATGTGCGCGTCTGGCATCCCGGGCAGGCGTGGATCTGGGAACCCGGCGGCCTCGGCGTATTCGATCCGGGGATCAACGCCCTGTCGATCCTCACCCATATTCTGCCGCGTCCGGTCTTCCTCGAGGACGCCGCGCTCAGCATTCCGGAAAATCGGGCCGCGCCGATCGCAGCCGAACTGCGCTTTCGCGACACCGCGGGGGCGGACATTCACATGGATCTCGACTGGCGCCAGACCGGGCCGCAAAGCTGGAACATCACGGTCGAAACCGACGCGGGAACGCTCAAGCTGTCGAGCGGCGGCGCGGTGCTGACCCTGCCCGGCGGGACCGAGCATAATGAGGACCTCGAATATCCCGGCCTCTATTCGCGCTTCGCCAATCTGATCCGCGGCGGGCGCAGCGATGTCGACATCGACCCGCTCCGCCTCGTTGCCGACGCCTTTCTGCGCGGACGGCGCGAGAGCGTCGAACCCTTCAACGACTGACCCCTTGCGGGGAGGAGAGACCATGATGCTGAGGACGCTTCGCCACACGGCGACATTTCTGCTGTTGGGCGCCGCCGCGTTCGCGGGGGCGGCGCAGGCCGATACCGGAGGAAAGCCGACGACGGCGGTGATCCACGCCGATGCGCCCGGGCCGGTCTATAACAAGGAGATCTTCACGCAATTCGCCGAGCATCTGGGCAACGGCATTTATGGCGGCCTGTGGGTCGGGACGGACAGCAAGATTCCCAACACCAACGGCTTTCGCAACGACGTCGTCAGCGCGCTGCGCAATCTGTCGGTCCCGGTCATCCGCTGGCCCGGCGGCTGTTTCGCGGACGAATATCACTGGCGCGAAGGCATCGGCCCGCAAGGCGAGCGTCCGGTCAAGATCAACACCCATTGGGGCGGCGTGACCGAATCCAACAGCGTCGGCACCCACGAATTTTTCGAGCTTGTCCGCCAGGTCGGCGCCCAGGCCTATGTCGCGGGCAATGTCGGCAACGGATCACCGCGCGAGATGGCCGAGTGGGTCGAATATATGACGGCGCCGGCCGGAAGCCTTGCCGACGAACGCGCGAGGAACGGCCACAAGGGGCCCTGGTCGGTTCCCTATTTCGGCGTCGGCAACGAGCTTTGGGGCTGCGGCGGCAATATGCGTGCCGAATATGCGGCCGATGTGACGCGCCGCTATGCCACCTTCATCAAGGCGCCGGCGGGCACGAAGATCCTGAAGATCGCGGCGGGGGCGAACGTCGACGATTATAACTGGACCGAGACGATGATGCGCGTCGCCGCGTCGACGCTCGACGGCCTGTCGCTCCATTATTATGTGCTTCCCGGCGGCGGCTGGCCGCCGCGCGCGCCGGCGACCGGCTTCGACGAAAGCGCCTGGGCCGATACGCTTCATCAGGCCTGGCGCATGGACGAGCTGATCGCCCGGCACAGCGCGATCATGGACAAATATGATCCCGAAAAGCGCATGTTTCTCGCGGTCGACGAATGGGGCGCATGGTATGCGCAGGATCCGGGAACGCATCCGGGCTTCCTGCGTCAGCAGAATACGTTGCGCGACGCGCTGATCGCCGCGATCAACCTCGACATTTTCGCCCGGCACGCCGACCGCGTCCGCATGACCGCCATCGCCCAGATGGTGAATGTGTTGCAGGCGATGATTCTGACCGACGGCGACAAGATGGTCCTGACCCCGACCTATCATGTCTTCGAGATGTACAAGCCTTGGCAGGACGCCACCGTGTTGCCGATCGACATCGACACGCCGACCTATACCAAGGGTCAATATAGCCTGCCGGCCGTCAGCGGTTCGGCGGTGAAGGGCCGGGACGGCAAGGTCCATATCGGACTGTCGAACGCCGATCCCACCGAGCCCAACAGCGTGACGATCGCGCTCGACGGCGTGGCCGCCCGGCAGGTTTCGGGCCGCATCCTGACCGCCGCCACGATCGACGCGCACAACAGCTTCGATGCCCCGCAGGCGGTCCGGCCCGCGCCCTTCTCGGGGGCGAGCATCAAGGGCGGCAAGCTTGTCGTGACCTTGCCGGCCAAGTCGGTGGTCGTGCTCGAACTGCAATGAGGAGGACGCTTCTCCTCGCCGCGGCGCTCGGCCTGGCCGTGCCCGCTTCCGGCGCCGCCGGGCAGCAGGTCGCGGCTGGTCCGAACGATCGGCTGTCGGGCGATCTGACCGCGCACGATCCGGCGATCATTCGCGAAGGCGACACCTATTATGTGTTCAGCACGATCGGCAAATATGTGGGAATCAAGACCTCGCGCGATCTCGCGCAGTGGAAGGACGCCGGCGCGGTCTTCGCCGAGATTCCGGCGTGGGCCAGGCAGGCCATCCCCGGCGCCGAAGGCCTATGGGCCCCCGACATATCCTATGTGAACGGCGAATATCGGCTCTATTATTCGGTCTCGACCTTCGGCTCCAACCGCTCGGCCATCGGCCTTGCGACCAGCCCCACGCTCGATCCGAACGCCCCGGATTACGGCTGGAAGGATCATGGGCTCGTCGTCATGTCCACGGCCGAGGACGATTTCAACGCGATCGATCCGAACCTCGTCGTCGATGCCGAAGGACGCCAGTGGCTGGCGCTCGGAAGCTTTTGGAGCGGGATCAAGCTCTTCGCGCTCGATCCGGCGACGGGCAAGCCGGCGCCGGGAAGCGAGCCCTATTCGATCGCGCGGCGGATCGCGCCCGCCGGCGGACCGGCGGCGATCGAAGCGCCGTTCATCATCGGCCACGGCGGCTGGTACTATCTGCTCGTTTCCTATGATTATTGCTGCAAGGGCGCGAACAGCACCTATTATACGGTCGTTTCGCGCTCGCGGCGGATCACCGGTCCCTATCGGGGCAAGGACGGCAGCGAGATGATGGCAGGCGGGGGGACGATCTTCCTGCGGGCCGACCTGCAGGAACAGCAGCGGTTTCGCGGCCCCGGTCATGCCGGCGCCTTCACCGACACGGACGGGACGACCTACGTCGTCTATCACGCCTATGACAAGCAGCGGAACGGTGCCCCGACCCTGCGTATCGCGCGCATCCGGTGGAGCGCGGACGGCTGGCCGGTCGCCGAATAGGGCAATCCCCAGCGGGCGGCCATTCAACTTGGGAGAGGACAAGATGCAATTCGGAATTTCGCGTCGTGCTTTCGCGGCCGGTGCCGCTCTGTTGCCTGTCGCCTGCTCGCGAGCTGGCAGTGCCTTGCCGGCCGCCGCCACCGGCGGCTCCGCGGCGCCGCTTCCCGCCCTTTCCAATCCGCTCGTGAAGCAGCGGGCCGACGCCCAGATCTTCCGGCACGAAGACGGCAACTATTATATGACCGGGTCGGTCCCCGAATATGACCGCCTCATCCTGCGCCGCTCGCGCACGCTTGCCGGGCTGGCCGACGCCGAAGAACGCGTCCTGTGGCGGCACGAGGCGAGCGGGCCGATGTCGGGCTTCCTGTGGGCGCCCGAACTGCATTTCGTCGGCGGGCGCTGGATCGTTTATTTCGCGGCCGGTCCCAGCGGCGGTGGCGAGGATGTCTTTCGCATCCGTACCTATGCGGTGATATGCGACGGCCCCGACCCGATGACGGGGAATTGGACGGTGCTCGGCCAGTTCGACGCGCCCTGGGACAGCTTCAATCTCGATTCGACGATCTTCACGCATCGCGGGACGCAATATTTCGCCTGGGCGCAGCGCGAGCCGGGCATCGAGACGAATTCGAATCTCTATATCGCCCCGCTGGCCACACCGCTGACGCTGGCGGCGCCCGCCGCGCGGCTGACCGTGCCGGCGCTCGACTGGGAAGTGCGGGGGTTCAAGGTCAACGAAGCCCCCGCCGTGCTCGAACGGGGCGGCAAGCTGTTCATGACCTATTCGGCGAGCGCAACCGATGCGCGCTATTGCCTCGGCCTGCTCACCGCGGACGCCGATGCCGACATCATGGACCCGCATGCCTGGACCAAGTCGCCCGAACCCGTCTTTACCACATGCCCCGAAACCTCGGTCTATGGGCCCGGCCATAACAGCTTCACCGTCGACGAAGAGGGCCGCGACATGCTCGTCTATCATGGCCGCGATTATGAGGCGATCGAAGGCGACCCGCTGTTCAACCCCGATCGTCATACGCGGGTGCAGCGCCTTTACTTCGACGCGCAGGGCAATCCCGATTTCGGCGTGCCCGTGGGCAACGGCCCGTTGCCCGAACGCTTCGCGCCGGCGGGCCGGTCCGGCGTCTGGCTCGCCCATGCCGGCACGCGGGCCTTCGTCGGCTCCGCGCCGCTCGCGCAGACGCAGTTCCGTTCGCTGCCCGATGCAAACGGCGATCTGCGCCTCTCGCCCATTTTCCTGCGCGATCATTGCCTTGCTGCCACCGCGAGCGGCGGCGTCGAGATCCGGCCGTCCGCCGCGGGCGATCGCGCACCCGGCGGCGACCTGTTCAAGCGCCGGCCCGGCCCGCGCAAGGACTGCGTCATTCTCGAATCGGCCGCCTATCCCGGCAAGGCGCTTGCGCACGATGCGGGCTCGCTCCGACTGGCTCCCGCAGGCGAAGCGGCCAGTATCTGGGATATTTCATAGGCTTGATAAATCAGACTAAATAATATCCGCTTCGGGTCCATGAAGGCCATGTGTGGCGCAGATGTCGCACAAATCGGGTATAATTCCGCGCGCTAGCAGAATCGGCTTGCAAATTTTAACTCCGACAAATTATAGGCCTCACTGGTTCACGAGGCATGGTATCGGCCAGCCTCAACGGGAGGATAGACTATGGCGATCAAGCCAATCGCATTCTGCACAGCATCCATTCTGGCCCTGAGCCTCGCCGGCGTTGCCCATGCGCAAAGCCAGAGCGATCAGGGCGCTTCCGCGGCTTCCGAAGGCAATGGCCAGCCCGCGGCCGACGATATCATCGTCACCGGCGTTCGCGCCTCGATCGTCGGCGCGCTGAATGTGCGCAAGGAATCGGTGCAGATCGTCGACTCTGTCGTAGCCGAGGATATCGGTAAATTGCCGGACAATAATGTCGTCGAAGCGCTCCAGCGCGTGACCGGCGTGCAGGTGACCGACCGCGCCGGCGGCGAAGCTGCCACGGTGACGATTCGCGGCCTTCCCGATCCGTTGACGACGCTCAACGGCCGCAACATCTTTACCGCGGCGGGGCAGTCGTTCGCGTTGCAGGACATTTCGGCCAACCTCGTCAGGCAGGTCGACGTCTACAAGACCCGTTCCTCCGATCAGATCGAAACCGGCCTTGCGGGCCAGATCGACGTCAAGACGCGCCGTCCGTTCGATTTCGACGGCTTCACGGTCTCGGGTCTCGCGCGCGGCATCTATAACGAACAGGCCGACAGCTTTAACCCCAATGTCGCGCTGCTCGTCAGCGACCGCTGGGAAACCGGCATCGGCGACATCGGCCTGCTGGTCAACGGCAGCTGGAGCCGGACCAAATACCGGAACATGTCGACGACCGCGGGCGCCTTCGTTCCGTTCGCAACGGAAAATCCGCCCGCCGGATCGGGCCTCGCCCCACTCGAGCGGATATTCTCCGGCTGGCAGCCCGGCCTCGATTATGGCCTGCCTACCGCATCGGGCTCGACGATCGACTATAATGGCGTCGCCGTTCCCTATTATCTCTCGCGCGACGCCGTCTTCAGCTCGGACCTTTATGGCAAGCGCGAACGCCCGTCGGTCAATGTCGCGCTGCAATGGGCGCCGAATTCGAGCTCGGTCTATACCGCCGAAATGTTTTACGCGGGCTTCCGCGGGACGACGTTCAACTCGCTGCAGTTCAGCTTCGTCGACTGGTGGGGCAACCCGGGACCGGTCGAGCTCTATGACGGCACCAACATCGTCAAGGCGCGCACCGTCGACGATGTCTATGGCTTCAACAGCGGCGACTATGCGACGAACAAGACCGACAGCTTCGTCTATGCCCTCAACGGGCAATGGGACCTTGGCGATCGGGGCAAGATCATCGGCGACGTCGCCTATCAGACGAGCACCAACAAGGGCTCGTTCATCGCGATGCGGACCGAACGCGTCGCAAACCAGATCACCACCGACTTCAACGCCGGCGGCGGAATTCCCTCCTATCACTTCGCGGACGACAGCCTGCTGACCGATCCCGACGTCTGGACCGTTGCGCAGCTTTACGACAATGCGAACAAGGACAAGGGAAGCGCGATCACCGCCACGCTCGACGGCTATTATGAGTGGGACGAGGGCTTCATCCGCCGGGTCAAGGCGGGTCTGCGTTACGATGACCGCAAGGCAAAAAGCTATGTGCGGACACAGGATGCCGGCGTCCTGGGCGTCGCGCTTTCGACCTTGCCCGAAGACGCGCTGTTCACCAATTCGGACTTTATGAAGGGCATCGCCGACGTGCCGCGCAGCTGGGTCCTTGCCGACGGCGGCTGGCTGCACGACAATGCCGACATGGTCCGCGACCTTTATGGCCTGCCGACCTCGGAAGCGCTGTCGCTCGTCAAGACCTTCGACATCGACGAAGTGACGATGTCGGCCTATGTCATGGCCGATGGCGAGCTTTCGATCTTCGGCCGGCCGCTGCGTCTCGAAGGCGGCGTTCGCTACGTCTCGGTCACGACCGATTCGAATTTCTTCGATCGCTACAACGACGGTGCGCTGACCCGTGGCGGCAGCCAGTCGTCGAAATTCCTGCCCAGCTTCACCGCGCGCTATGAGATCACGCCCAATCTGCGGCTGCGCTTCAATTATGGCGAAACGCTCCGCCGTCCCAATTTCACGGACATCAATCCGAATTATTCGTTGACCGGCGATCTCACCAACGTGGGCTATGGCAGCGGATCGGCGGGCACCGCGGATTTGAGGCCGACGCATTCGAAGAATTACGACCTCGCGCTCGAATGGTATTTCGAACGCAACAGCGCGATCTATGTCACCGGCTTCCGGCGCGAGATTGACGGCCTTGTCGTTCCGCTGACGGTCATGGAGCATATTCCGGACAATGGCATCGTCGCGGGTGCGACCGAAAATTTCGCCATCACCCGGCCGGTCAATGCCTCCGACGGCGTGCTCAAGGGCGTCGAAATCGGCCTGACCTATTTCCCCACCTATCTGCCGAGCATCCTCGACGGCCTCGGTTTTCAGGGAAGCGTGACGATCCTCGATTCCAAGCAGAATATTCCGATGACGGACTCGGCGGGGAACATCACCGGCGAGGCGACGTCGCAATTCTTCAACGTGTCGAAATTCTCCTACAACGCCACGCTCGCTTATGACCGCGGGCCGTTCGATGCGCGCGTGTCCTATGTCTGGCGCAAGGGCTTTCTGCACAACAACGAAGCGCGCCTGTTCGCCAATCCGATCGGCGTCTGGTACCGGCCGGAAGAAAGCCTCGACGTTCAGCTGACGTGGAATGTCACCGATCGTATCGGCCTGACCTTCGATGCGACCAACCTGACCAAGTCGAAGCAGCAGAATTATTACAGGTTCGACAATGTCGGCAACGCCGATCAGTTCAACCTCGGCACGCTGCAGCTGGCACGCACCTTCGCGATCGGCGCGCGCTTCACCTTCGATTGATCCCTGACGACCGGGGGGCGGCTTGCGGGCAGCCTCCCGGTCGACACTCTGGCGGTCGCTGCCGCGGCCCTTCTCCCCTCTTGCTCTCCCGATACGGGCAGCCGCAATGGGAGCGACCGCCATCTCTCTGAAAGACCAGACCGCGAGCCCGTCGGAACGAGTGGGTTTCGACTCGCTCGACCCTGCATTGGCCGAACATGGCGTCAGGGATTTCGCCAATTTCGGCTTTTGATTCGTCGATCGGGGTGCGAATCCTTGCGGAAATCATCCGGCGTCCCTCCATGGCGAGATGGGACTGCCGCCTTGCCGTAGCGTCGCGTGGCGCGCCGCCATCATCATCTTGTCGAGCGCCGCGCGCGACCCTAACCTTGCTGCGGAATCCGCCGTGCGAGCGGCGCAAGAACGAGGATGGGAGAGCGGTATGAGCGCCAATGATCCGGCAGGCGAAGCGGTGGTGCCGCTCGATCCGGCATGGCCGAAAATGTCACTTGCGGAGGCGACCGCGCTGCTCACCGCGCCCGGCGCCAGGTTCGAGATGGAGACCGTCGAGATTCGCGGTGTCCCCACGCGCGTCTGGAAAAATGCGCCGTCCGATCTCGGCGCACTCCTCGATCTCTCGCGCACCCATGGCGAGCGGCCCTTCACGATCCTCGACGATGAGCGCGTGAGCTATGAAGCCAACTGGCGCGCCACCGCGACGCTTGCACATGCGCTCAAGGCGATGGGAGTGGCGAAGGGCGACCGCGTTGCCTTTGCGATGCGCAACCTGCCCGAATGGCCGATGGTCTTTTTCGCGATCACCACTTTGGGCGCGATCGCGGTGCCGCTCAACGCGTGGTGGACGGGCGCCGAACTCAGCTATGGCATCGCCGATTCGGGCGCGAAGATCGTCATTGTCGACGGCGAGCGTTATGTGCGGCTGCGCGAGCATCGCGGCGAGCTGCCCCTGGTCGAGCAGTGGATCGTCGCGCGCGGCGACGGGGAGGCGGGAACGCTCGCGCTCGAAACCCTTGCCGGAGCACCGCCGAGCTGGAGCGCCTTGGCCGACACTGATCGCCCGCGCGCCGATATCGACAGCGATGATGCCGCGACGATTTTCTACACCAGCGGCACGACCGGCCAGCCCAAGGGGGCGCTCGGGACGCACCGCAATCTGATGTCGAACATCCTCTCGGGCGGCTTTTCGGCGGCGCGCAGCTTTCTGCGCCGCGGCGAGCCGGTGCCCGAGCCGCAGCCGCGAACGACGCTGACCGTCATTCCGATGTTCCACGTTACCGCTTGTTCGGCGAGCCTGATGGGCGCGATGGCGGCGGGGCACACGACGATCTTCATGCGCAAATGGGACGCGGTCGAGGCGATGCAGATCATCGAGCGCGAAAAGGTCAATGTCACCGGCGGGGTGCCGACGATCGCCTGGCAGCTGATCGAGCATCCCGACCGGGCCAAATACGACCTCTCGTCGCTCGAAGCGATCGCTTATGGCGGCGCGCCCTCGGCGCCCGAGCTGGTCAAGCGCATTTACGAGGAATTCGGCGCGCTGCCCGGCAACGGCTGGGGGATGACCGAAACGATGGCGACGGTGACCTCGCACTCGTCGGAGGATTATCTGAACCGCCCGACGAGCGCCGGGCCGCCGGTCGCGGTCGCCGACCTCGAAATCCGTGCCGACGACGGCGTGACGGTGCTGCCGACGGGTAGCGTCGGCGAGCTGTGGGCGCGCGGGCCGATGATCGTGAAGGGCTATTGGAACAAGGCGCAAGCCACCGCCGAAACCTTCGTCGATGGCTGGGTGCGCACCGGCGACCTTGCGCGGCTCGATGCGGAAGGGTTTCTCTACATCGTCGACCGCGCCAAGGACATGGTGCTGCGCGGCGGCGAGAATATCTATTCGTCCGAGGTCGAGAATGCGCTCTATGAGCATCCCGCAGTGACCGACTGCGCGATCGTCGGCATTCCGCACCGCACGCTCGGCGAGGAACCGGCGGCGGTCGTGCATCTCGCGCCCGGTATGAACGCGACCGAAGCCGAACTGCAGGACTGGGTGCGCGCGCGACTCGCGGCGTTCAAGGTCCCCGTTGCCGTGCGCTTCGTCACCGACACGCTGCCGCGCAACGCCAATGGCAA
This sequence comes from Sphingopyxis indica, assembly GCF_032879645.1. Classification (NCBI taxonomy): domain Bacteria; kingdom Pseudomonadati; phylum Pseudomonadota; class Alphaproteobacteria; order Sphingomonadales; family Sphingopyxidaceae; genus Sphingopyxis; species Sphingopyxis indica. Next base: position 3,697,619 of record NZ_CP076394.1, on the reverse strand, counting down.
GATATTGAAGAAGGATTTGAAAACGCTGTTCGCCGATCGCGAGGCCGCCGCCGCCTGATCTCGCGGCCCGCGCGCCTTTGCCTGTCCGGCCGATACCGAAGGAGCCCCGATGCCGGGTGACTGCCGTCACACCGGTTTTCCGTTTGACCGGTAAAGATATCCAAAGATATTCCGGGCATGGGGGACTTCATGACCTTTGCGCAAAGCCATTCGGTGCGACGATGGGGCGCGATGCTGTTCGCGCTCGCCTGCGTCATCGCGGCGTGCGTGGCGCGTCCCGCCGGCGCGGTGCCGCTGCGCGACGATGCGGTCTTGTGCCATGCGGAAACCAGCCTGTCTGTTGCCGATGGAGAACTGACATCGCTTGCGTTTTCCTGCGGCGACGAGCCCGCCGGCTATCAGCGCGCAAGCCTGTGGTTGCGCGCGTCGATCGACCGCTCGCCCGGCGTTCAGGCGCAGGCGATCGCGGTCCGCTATACGCGCTTCGAGCGGCTCGCGGTCGCCTTCGTCTATGCCGACGGCGCCGTTCGCTGGCAGCGGGTCCGGCGCGGCGATTATGGCGCGCACTGGCGGATCGGCGGCCAGCTTCTCTTCGAAGCGCCCGACCGTAGCGCGCCATTGGTCGCGGTGGCGATGCGATTCGACCGGCTCACCGACCATAGCCTGTTGCACCCGCGCCTGATCTCCGCGGACGAGGCGGGGCTGCAGGCCGCGGGCATGGCGGCGATGATCGGAGCGTCGCTGACCTTGCTGCTCGTCAGCGGCATCTACAGCCTGTCCCTCGCCGTCGCGGCGCGGTGCCAATATCTCGTCTGGCAGGCTGCCTGGTCGGGCGTGATGATTGTCTGGGGGGCGCTCTGGTCACAGATCCATCTTGCGATTCTGCCGGCGGCGGCGGGGACCCCTTCTGCGCGGGCGGCGACGCTGCTCGCCTGCCTCGCGATCGCAGTCGCCACCGCAAGCGCCGTAACGGCGATCGGCCGCGATCATATTTCGCGCGGGTTGCAGAGCGCGACACTGGTTTTGGGGTTCGGCATCGGGCTCGCCGGCATTCCGCTGGCACTCACGCAAAGCGGCGACCTCGGCCTCTGGGGGCAGATTCTGGGTGTCGCGATCATCGTCGATCTGCTTGCGGTCGCACTCTGCCTCGGCAGGGGCTGGCGGCGCGGTTCGGTCGAAGCGCGCGACTTCGCGCTGGCGTGGGGCCTGCCTATGGCGATGCTCGCGCTGGTGCATATCGTCGATGTCGAAGACGGCTTCTGGGGCGCAGGATCGAAGCTGCCTGTGCTCGTCGCGGCAACCTGGCAGGCGCTATGGCTCTCGGCCGCGGCGACGCGTCGGCTGTCGCACCTGCGCGTCGAACGCGACCATGCACGGGCCGCCGAAGCGCATGCGCAGGCGCTCGCGCGGCGCGACCCGCTGACCGGCCTCGCCAACCGGCGTGGCTTCGTCGAGCGCGTCACGCCGCTGCTCGCCGAGGCGCGCGCCGGCGATCTGCCCGCCGCGCTGCTGCTCGTCGACATCGACCGCTTCAAATCGGTGAACGACGGCCACGGGCACGAGGTCGGCGACGAAGTGCTTTGCCGCATCGCGCGCCGGATCGACCGCTGGGAAGGGCCGATGTGTACCGTCGCGCGGCTCGGCGGCGAGGAGTTCGGACTGCTGACGGTGGGAATGGAGGGGATCATGCTCGACCGCTTCGCCGAAAGCATCCGGCGCGAGATTGCCGCCTGCGATCATCGCGACATCATCGGAGACCGTCGCGTGACCGCGAGCGTCGGCGTCGCCGAGGCGAAACCCGCAGTCGATTTCCAGCAGCTCTATCGCTTCGCCGATGCGGCGCTTTACGAAGCGAAGCGCGCCGGACGCGACCGCGTCGATGTCCAGCGCTACGGTCGCGGCGGCAACGGCCCGCCCGATCGCGACGTCGCCCTTCTGAACTGACCGGACGGCCTCAGGAGGTTGGCGCCGCCCCGTCGTCGCTCTCCAGCCCTTCATATTTGAGCTGGAGATAGCGCTCGCGCGTCGCGAGCTTGTCGATCTCGCCCGCGGCGAGGCTGCGCGCCGCGTCGCCGATCTCGCGCTCGAGCATCCTGAGTCCGCCGAGCAGCGTGTCGTCGGGGGTGCGTCCGCCGTGCGCTTCGCCGCGCAGTCCCGCCGGGATGCGCTGGTAGCCCGCGACGAGTTCGGGCAGGTCCTCGCCGACGAGCTTGCGGATATTCGCGGCGGCCGGAGTCGCGGCGTCGAGCGTCTGAAGCTGCGGCGCGAGCAGGTCGAGCTGGACGCCGATCCCGTCGACGAGCTGGCGCGCCGGGGCGGGGAGTGCGGGGCGCTGCGCCTCGAGCCAGATTTCGGTGCGCCCCGCGAGCTGCCTGAGGTCGGCCTTCGGCAGGTCGGCTTGACGCGGCTCGGGGAAGGGCGGCCATTTGCCGAACAGCACCGCGACACCGATCAGCAGCAAGGTGACCGCCATCACCCCCGTGAAGCCGAGCGGTTGGATCACCGCGCCGAAGATCGCCGCCGCGATCAGCACCGCGCCGCCGGCCATGAACATACGGCCGATCTTCTTGAACAGATGCTGGCGTCGCAGCGCGAGGCTCTTGGTGCCGATCGGACGCCGCCGCTCGCGCGACCGTTCGATCGCGGCGCTGCCGAGCATGATCGTCTGGTCGGTCTCGCTCATCGCCATTGTCCGCCTCAGCCTTCGAGTGCGGCGAGCGGGCTCGCTTCGCCGCCGACGCTTGCCTGCGCCTGCGCTGCGCCCTCGGCGCGCGCGATATAGCCCTTCGACTTCGCAACCTCGCCCTCGAGCGCGCCAACGGTCGTCTTCATCGTGTCGAGCGCCTTGAGCTTGAAGCTGTCGATCGCGTCCATCGTGTCATAGATATTCTGGAAAGCGCGGCTCAGCGTCTCCATCGGGATCGTGCTCGACGCCGCCTGTTCGTGGATGCGCGCGGTGTTGTCCTTGAGCATCTTCGATGTGCCGTCGATGATGTTCGCCGTCGTCGTGTTCAATGCGGTGATCTGTTCGAGCACCAGCTTCTGGTTGGTCATCGCCTGCGCGACGGTGATCGCGGTCTTGAGCGCGCCCACCGTGGTGGTCGAGGCGCGGTCGACGCCCTTCACCAGCTCGACATTATTCTTTTTGACGAGGTCGAGCGCGAGATAGCCCTGCACCGTCACCGCCATTTGGGTGAGCAGGTCCTGCGTGCGCTGGCGCGCATAGAAGAGCGCGTTTTCGCGCAGAATCTTTGCCTTGGCGGGATCGGTGCCGTCGAGTTCGATCGCCTTCGCCTCGAGCCGTTCGTCGAGCGTCTTGGCGATATGCACCATCTGCTCGAGCTTGCCCATCGATTCCCACATCTTGCGCCGCTCGACGTCGATCGCGGCATTGTCCATCAAAAGCTCGTCCTTGCCATTGGCGAGCGCGGTCAGGATGCCGCTGATATGCGTCTGGGCGCTGCGGTACTGCGCGAAATAATTGCTGATCTTGCTGCCGAAAATCTTGTCGAGCAGGCCGCGCTTCGACAGCAGCTTGCCGTTCGCCGACGGGTCGAGCCGCTCGACGGTCGAGCGCAGTTCGATCAGATTCTGGCCGATATCATTGTCGCGCTCCATCGCCTTGACCGGGCGGTCGAGGAAGCGGTTCGAATGGCTCGCCGCGTCGAGCATCTCCTTGCGGCCCATATTGGTGATCTGGTCGATGCGCTTGCCGAATTCGGGGGAGTTTTCATCCTGCGCGACGAGATCGTCGATGAAGCCGTCGACGCGCTCCTCGAGCTTCGATTTCTGCTCGGCCGACAGCGGCACGAGCCCTGCCGCCTTTTCGGGGGCGAGGGGGTTCAGCGGCTCGGGCGGGGTCAGCTTCAGCTCGTCGGTTGCGGTCGCCGTCTGTTCGCTCATGTCTTTCCTTCCAACCCCTTGCCCTGGGTCCTTCTGCCTATATGGCATGCGGACCTGTGTTATTCAAGCACTACACCGCATTGCGCACGCGCCGGCCGTGCCGCTAGTCACCGCTCAACGCCGGCGCGATCCACGCCGACAGGATCAGCTGCGCCATATGATAGACGAGGATCGGCAGCAGCACCATGCCGGCCGTCGCGGACGGAAAGAGCGTCGCGGCGAGCGGCGCGCCGACCGCGAGGCTCTTTTGCGCTCCCGAGAAGAGCAGCGTGATGCGATCGGCGCGAGCGAGCGCCAGCAGGCGCCCGAGCATCCAGGCGCCGCCGAACGCGAGCGCGAGCAGGATCGCCACCGCGCCGAAGACGATCGCGATCTCGCGCGCGTCGAGCAGGTGCCAGATGCCGCCGACGACTGCCGCCGAAAAGGCGACATAGACCGCGGTGGCGATCGCGCTGCGATCCATCAGCGTGGCGAGGCCGCGATGCGCGACGACCCATGGGCGCAGCCAGCGCTGGACGAGCTGACCGGCGATGAAGGGCAGGAGCAGGATGGCGACGATGCGCAGCGCCGCCGCGCCGTGGATTTCGCCGGCGCTGCCCGCGAGCAGCGCGAACAGCAAGGGCGAGAGGATCACACCGGCAAGGTTGAGCAGCGCCGCCGCGACGACGCTCGCCGCGACATTGCCGCCCGCCATCGAACTCGCCGCGGTCGCCGATTGCACCGTCGAGGGCAGGATGCCGAGAAAGAGAAAGCCGAGCGCGAGCGTTGCCGGCAGGAAGAGGGCGGCGAGCGCGTGCGCACATGCACCGAGCAGCGCCATCGCGCCGAAGCAGAAGGCGAAGGCGCCGCCCTGCAGCTTCCAGTTGCGGATGCCGTGAAGAACCTCGTCGCGCGGCAGGCGCACGCCGTTGAGGAAGAAGAGCAGCACGATCGCGGCGGTCGAAATGCCCTGCGCGACGGGAACGGCGGTTCCGCGCACCGGCAGCAGGCTGGCGAGCAGGATCGTCGCGAGCAGCACGGGGACGAAACGGTCGGGAAAGAGGCGCGCGAGCATCGAATGCAGCGATGGCGCGCACATCGCGGCTTGGCAAGCGGCGAAGGGACGATAGAGAGACGCCATGGCCGCCATCCTGATCCTCGCCGCGCTCCCCGAAGAGGCCGATGCCCTGTTCCCCGGTGCGGGTGCGCGCGAGGATGGCGTCTTCGCCCTCCGCCGGCTTGCCGCACACGGTCACGCCGTCGCGATTGCGGTCTGCGGGCTCGGTAAGGTCAATGCGGGGCTCGCCGCGGGGCTGCTGGGCGACGACGCCGGCCTCTTGCTGATGAGCGGCACCTGCGGCGCGCTCGGCGGGACCGCGCCCGGCGCCTATTGGATCGCCCAGGCGGTGCAGCATGATTATGGCGCGGTGCATCCGGGCCTCTTTCGCCGCTATCGCGCCGGCGACTGGCCGATGGGCGATGCGGGCGAAGCGCATTTCGCGGCGATGCCCGATCCCGGGCTCGGGCTGCCCCACGCGCGCATCGCGAGCGGCGACAGCTTCGTCGCCTGCCCCGACGCCGCCGCCGACCTTGCGGCGAACCTCGGCGCGACGCTGGTCGACATGGAGGTGGGCGCGGTAGCGCAAGCCGCCGCGCGGCTCGGCAAGCCTTGGGGCGCGATCAAGGCGGTCACCGACGAAGCCAACGGCAAGAGCGGCGGCGATTTCCAGGCGAACCTTGAGCGCGCGGCGCGGCTTGCGGCGGTCCAGGTCGAACGGCTGATCGAACGGATCTGACTATTCGTAGCTGAGATGCGTCGCCTTGCCGCGGAAAATCCAGTGGGCGAGGATCGAATAGCCGAGGATCACCGGCAACACGACGAGCGCGCCGACGAGGATGATCGTCAGCGATTCGGGCGCCGCCGCTGCCTGCCAGATGTCGAGCCGGTCGGCGATCAGATAGGGATAGAAGCTATAGGCAATGCCGACGAAGCCGAGCGCGAACAGGATTCCCGCGGTCGCGAGCGGCACCCACGACAGTGCGTCCCCTTCGCGCAAGGGGCGGCGCAGGAAGATCGCGAGCCCGACGAACAGCGTCGCCGCGGCGATCGGGATCGGCAGCAGCGCAATGATTTCGGGAAGGTGGAACCAGCGGTCGAAGATGCGCGTCGACAGCAGCGGTGTCGCGATCGAAATGACCGCCATCGCGAGCGCGGTCGCCCACAGCGTAACCTGGGCCCAGCGCACGGCGCGTTTCTGAAGCTCGCCTTCGACCTTGTAGACCAGCCAGCAGGCGCCGACGAACAGATAGCCCGCGACGAGGCCGAGCGCGGCGAGCAGGCAGAAGAGCACCGACGCAAGGCTCTGGTCGAAGCCAAGGACATAGGCGCCGAGCATATAGCCCTGGCACAGTGCGGCGAGCAGCGAGCCAGCGAAGAAGGCGTCGTCCCAGCGCTGCTTGTGGCCGGGCGCAGCCTTGGCTCGAAACTCGAAGGATACGCCGCGCAGGATCAGCGCGATCAGCATCAGCGCGACGGGCAGGTAGAGCTGGGTCAGGATCAGTCCGTGCGCGACCGGGAAGGCGACGAGCAGCAGCCCGATGCCGAGCACCAGCCAGGTCTCGTTCGCGTCCCAGAAAGGCCCGATCGAGGCGATCATCAGGTCGCGATTCGCTCCCGTCTCGAGCCGCGTCAGCATGCCGACGCCAAGGTCGTAGCCATCGAGGATGACATAAAGGAGGATCGCGAGGCCCATCAGCCCGGCAAAGATCACGGGCAGCCACCAGGGGTCGAACAAGGGCGTCATGCGGCGGGGTCCTCGAGCGGTTCGGCGGGGCCTTGCGCGACGCCGGGAAGCGGAAACATCGGCTTGCCGCCGGGGGCGCGGCGGCCGAGCCCGGCGAGGCGATAGAGCACCGCGACATAGGCGGTGAGCAGCGCGGCATAGACCGCCAGATAGAGCGCGAGCGAGGTGGTCACCATCGCGGAGCCCGTCGGGCCGACCGCGTCGGCGGTGCGCAGCACCCCGGTGACGAGCCACGGCTGACGCCCGATCTCGGTCACATACCAGCCCGCGAGCGTCGCGAGCCAGCCCGCGAAGGTCATGGCGACGAGGCCGCGCGCATAGCAGCGCGGCAGCCCGTCGACCCCGCGCCGCCGGATCAGCCACGCGCCGCTCCACGCGACCAGGAGCATGAGCACGCCGAGCCCGACCATCAGGCGGAAGCCCCAGAAGATCGGCGCGACCGGGGGATGATTGCCCGCATAGTCGTTGAGCCCGGGAACGACGCCTTCGGCATGGTGCTTGAGGATCAGGCTCGCGCCCGACGGAATCCCGATCTCGGCATGGTTGGTGCGCGCCGCCTCGTCGGGGAGCGCAAAGAGCAGAAGCGGCGTATTGGGCTGCGTTTCCCAATTGGCTTCCATCGCCGCGACCTTCTGCGGCTGGTGCGCGAGCGTGTTGAGTCCGTGCTGGTCGCCGGCGAAAATTTGCACCGGGATCAGGATCGCGGCCGCATAGACCGCAGCCTTCAGCGTCCGCCGCACGCCTTCGCCGCCGCCGTCCTTGAGCCAGCGCCACGCGCTCATCCCGGCGATCAGGAAGGCGACGGTCAGCGCCGAGGCGAGCAGCATGTGGGCCAGGCGATAGGGCATCGAGGGGTTGAAGACGATCGCCCACCAGTCGGTCGCATGGACGACGCCGCCCCGAATCTCAAACCCCGCCGGAGTCTGCATCCAGCTGTTCAGGGCGATGATCCAGAAGGCCGAGAGCGTCGTGCCCCCTGCAACGAGGACCGTCGCCAGCGTATGCACCCAATTGGGCACGCGGCTGAAACCGAACAGCATGATGCCGAGGAAGACCGCCTCGAGGAAGAAAGCGGTGAGCACTTCATAGGCGAGCAGGGGGCCGGCGACATTGCCGACGCGTTCCATATAGCCCGGCCAGTTGGTCCCGAACTGAAAGCTCATCGTGATGCCCGACACGACGCCCATCGCGAAGCTGAGCGCGAAGACCTTCACCCACAGGCGATAGGCGTCCATCCACGCCGTATCGCCGCTGCGGTTATAGGCGAGCTTGAAGCCGAGCAGCGCCCAGCCGAGCGCGATCGTGATCGTCGGGAAAAGGATATGGAAGCTGATGTTCGCGGCAAACTGGATGCGCGCGAGCATCAGCGGGTCGAGTCCGTCCATCGCTGTCGTCCCCTGTCGTCAGATCGCATCCATTCCTTAGCACAAGGCGCGCCGCGGGCGAACTTGGACAAATCGCCCGAGGGCCAAGCGGGCCCACCGGCAATTTTGTTGCGGCGCAGCGGCGCTTCTGTTAGGGGCGCGGCCGATTGCGGCGCCTGTTGCGCCGCTGTGCTCCCAAAAGGCCGAAACCCGCATGTCTCTGCGCAATATCGCCATCATCGCGCACGTCGATCATGGCAAGACCACCCTCGTCGACCAGCTCTTCCGCCAGTCGGGCACCTTCCGCGACAACCAGCGCGTCGAGGAAAGAGCTATGGATTCCAATGACTTGGAAAAAGAGCGCGGGATCACCATCCTCGCGAAATGCACCAGCGTCGAGTGGGGCGAGGGCGACCTGGCGACGCGGATCAACATCGTCGACACGCCGGGCCACGCCGACTTCGGCGCCGAGGTCGAGCGCATCCTGTCGATGGTCGATGGCGTCATCCTGCTCGTCGACGCCGCCGAAGGCCCGATGCCGCAGACCAAGTTCGTCACCGGCAAGGCGCTCGCGCTCGGCCTGAAGCCGATCGTCGTCGTCAACAAGATCGACCGTAGCGACGCACGCCCCGCCGAAGTGCTCGACGAGGTGTTCGAGCTGTTCCTCACCCTCGACGCGAGCGACGAACAGCTCGATTTTCCCATACTCTACGCCTCGGGCCGCGCGGGCTTCGCCTCGCCCGATCCGGAGGCGCGCGAAGGCGACCTGACGCCGCTGTTCGAGACGATCGTGAATCATGTCCCGACCCCCGGCCTCGACGAGAGCGGCCCCTTCACCTTCCTCGCGACGCTGCTAGACCGCGACAATTTCATCGGCCGCGTGCTGACGGGCCGCGTCCAGTCGGGGACGGTCAAGGTCAACCAGCCGATCCACGCGATCGACATGGACGGCAGGGTCATCGAGACCGGCCGCGCGTCCAAGCTGCTCGCCTTTCGCGGGCTCGACCGCGTTCCCGTCGAGGAAGCCCGCGCGGGCGACATCGTCGCGATCGCGGGCCTGACCAATGCGACCGTCGCGAACACCATCGCCGACACGAGCGTCAGCGAACCGATCGCCGCGCAGCCGATCGACCCGCCGACGCTGTCGATGCGCTTCGCGGTCAACGACAGCCCGATGGCGGGGCGCGAGGGCAGCAAGGTGACGAGCCGCATGATCCGCGACCGCCTGCTCCGCGAGGCCGAAACCAATGTCGCGATCCGCATCACCGAAAGCGCTGACAAGGACAGCTTCGAGGTCGCGGGCCGCGGCGAGTTGCAGCTCGGCGTGCTGATCGAAACGATGCGCCGCGAGGGCTTCGAACTCGGGATCAGCCGCCCGCGCGTGCTGTTCCAGACCGACGAGACGGGCGCACGCACCGAACCCTATGAAACCGTCGTCATCGACGTCGACGACGAACATTCGGGCACGGTCGTCGAGAAGATGCAGATCCGCAAGGCCGAACTCACCGACATGCGCCCGTCGGGCGGCGGCAAGACGCGCATCACCTTCAGCGGGCCGAGCCGCGGCCTGATCGGCTACCATGGCGAATTCCTGTCCGACACGCGCGGCACCGGGATCATGAACCGGTTGTTCGAGAAATATGGCCCCTACAAGGGCGCGATCGAGGGCCGCAAGAATGGCGTCCTCATCTCGAACGGCGCGGGCGAGGCGGTCGCCTATGCGCTCGGCCCCTTGGAAGAGCGCGGCATCCTCTTCGTCTCACCCGGCGAGGCGCTGTATGAAGGGATGATCATCGGCGAGAATGCGAAGCCCGAGGACCTCGAGGTCAACCCGATGAAGTCGAAGCAGCTCACCAACTTCCGCTCGACGGGCAAGGACGACGCGATCCGCCTGACCCCGCCGCGCCGCATGACGCTCGAACAGGCGATCGCCTATATCGACGACGACGAGATGGTCGAGGTGACCCCGGCGAACATCCGGCTGCGCAAGGCGATCCTCGACCCGCACGAGCGCAAGAAGGCGTCGCGGAAGAAAGAGGCGGCGTAACTTCGCCCTGAAAGATGCCGTGTGCCCCCGCGAAGGCGGGGGCCCATCACCGGATGGTGCAAAATGGCACCGGCAGGAGATGGATCCCCGCCTTCGCGGGGATACACGATCAGGGAGAAACGGCGGCGCTTGAACCTCGCCGGCGCGTGGCGCATTAAGGCTTCGCGTCAGCGGCGGGGAGTCGTCCGCCGCTCCGGTCCGATGCACGTCTGTCCTCCGCATCGGTTGGCGCGCCTTCACCCTGTGGAAGCCTGACCCGTGGCCCGCCTGATCCTCTTCAACAAGCCCTACGGCGTGCTGTCGCAATTCACCGACCGCGGCAGCGAGACCGCGCGCGCGACGCTGTCGGACTATATCGACGTCCCGGGCGTCTATCCCGCCGGGCGGCTCGACCGCGACAGCGAAGGCCTGCTGATCCTGACCGACGACGGCGCGCAGCAAGCGCGCATCGCGTCGCCGAAGCACAAGATGCCCAAAACCTATCTGGTGCAGGTCGAGGGCGAGCCGGGCGCCGCGGCGCTCGCCGCGCTGCGCGCCGGCGTCGAGCTGAAAGACGGCCGCACCCGCCCCGCGCAGGCCCGCCGCATCGACCCGCCTGCCCTGTGGGATCGCGACCCGCCGGTGCGATACCGCAAGAGCGTGGCAGATAGCTGGATCGAACTCACCATCACCGAAGGCCGCAACCGCCAGGTCCGCCGCATGACCGCCGCGGTGGGGTTTCCGACCCTGCGGCTGGTGCGGTGGCGGATCGGGGCGTGGGAGATCGGGGATTTGACGGTGGGGGAATGGCGGGAGGTTGGGTGACGATGAACCTTTGCCGCCGTCCTAATTTCAGTATGATGGCGATATGAACGAGGGGCAGGAAGGCAAGGCGTGGTCGGACGCTGAGAACGTCATGGTCGTCGCCGATTATTTTGCCATGCTGGCGAAGGAATTGAGCGGTCAGCCCTTTGTCAAAGCGCATCACAATCAAACGCTCACCGAAACGATCGGACGTTCGAAGAAGTCGATCGAATATAAGCATATGAATATCAGCGCGGTGCTCGAACGCCTCGGGCTGCCACGCATCAAAGGCTATGCGCCGCTCGCCAATTTTCAGAACAGTCTGATCGCCGCGATCGAACGGCAATTGTCCTTCGATTCATTGGTACCGAACGTACCGGAAACGACGACCGGTGCGGTCGCCGTCAGCGACCGATCCTCTTTGTGGATCGGTCCTCCGCCTTCGGTGTCTCCTGACGATAGGAAGACCACCGATGCGCTCGACCGGCTGGTGCGCAAATTCGACCCAGCCGCACGCGATGCGCGCAATCGGCAGTTGGGGCGGAGTGGAGAAGAACGTGTTTTCCACCATGAGCGCGAACTGCTCATCGCGGCGGGGCGCGAAGACCTTGCGCGAAAGGTCGAATGGACCTCGCAGGAGCGGGGCGATGGTGCAGGCTATGACATTGCTTCGTTCACGCCCGAGGGCGCATCGCGGCTGATCGAGGTCAAGACGACCAATGGGCCGGCAAAGACGCCCTTCTATATGAGCGAGAATGAGCGGCTGTTCAGCGAAGAACGGCCGGAAGCATTTCGCTTGATGCGCCTCCACGATTTTTCGACGCGGCCGAGCGGTTTCGAATTGCGGCCGCCGCTGGGTGATTTCCTTGCTTTCCAACCGATCAATTATCGTGCGGCTCTGCGATGATCGTGAGGAAATAATTGCATCCAGAGCGGATTGGGTCGCCCGTCATTCTGCCGCTTTTTCTGCTACCATTGCTGTAGAAAATTCGATTGTGCCGGCCGGGTGAGCTGTTCCTTTCTTTGTGGCTTCGTGTCTTTGTGCGACACTAAGATAATCTCGCACAAAGACACGAAGCCACAAAGAGGCTGAGTCTGTCGCGCGTTCCTTTCTGGCACTGGATAGATGGTTGGCTCGATGAAGTGGACGGTGTTCGAGTATCTTTATCGCGACGCCGACAATCACAAAGCATATGGAAAGGTCGCCCTTGAGGGCGTCGTGAGCGACGAGCGTTGGAAAGCTGCGCTCTCCAAGCTCGACGAGGGCATCTATTTTGTCGCGGAGCAGATCGGATTGCCTCCGCTCTGTGATCAGTTATTTCGTTGGAGCGGGAATGCGCCGACCGATGCTGATCATTGCTGGCATGAGTTCATTTCAATCTCAATTGTGGATGAAGCTGACCTGCCGACTGCCATCCATAGGCGCGGCTCAACCGAACGGCTGGTTGAAAGGATTAGAGCGTCGTGCATTTAATCTGCAACGTATCCAGCCTCTTTGAGGTAATTCCGGCATTCGTCTGGAGAGTAGAGTTCGCAGATGGAACCGACGGCTTGCCAGAGGGCGTCGATGGTTCGCGCTTTGGCTTTTCGCAGGTGGGCCTTGAGCTTGGCGAAGGCCATTTCGATGGGGTTCAGGTCGGGGCTGTAGGGCGGCAGGAACAGGAACCATGCGCCGCGAGCCTTGAGGATGGCCTTTGCCTTCTCGCTCTTGTGACTGGAGAGGTTGTCGAGGATGACGATGTCGCCGGGCTTGAGCGTCGGGGCGAGCTGGGTTTCGACATAGGTCTCGAAGAGACGCCGGTTCATCGGGGCGTCGATCACCCAGGGCGCGGTGAGCCCGTCATGGCGCAGCGCGGCGATGAAGGTCTGGGTGCCCCAATGGCCGAAGGGCGCCGTCATCCTCAGCCGCTGCCCACGCCGCGCCCGACCACGCAGCCGGGTCATCTTGGTCGTCGTCCCGGTCTCGTCGATGAACACCAGCCGTTCCGGGCGCTTCTTCATCCATGGCTGGCGATGCGCGCGCCATACCCGCCGGGCGCGGGCAATGTCAGCGCGATCGGCTTCGCTCGCCAGCAGCGTTTTTTTTGACGGTAAAACCGCGCTGGATCAGCAGCCGGGACAGCGAAGCGGGATGCGCCTTCACCCCCCGCTCGGCCAAAAGCCGCCCTGCCAGTTCGGGCATCGTGATGTCGCCATCGGCCTCGACCCAGCCGATCAGCGCATCGGCGTGCCGGTCAAGCACACCGCTGCCCTTGGGACGGCCTTGACGCGCAGGCGCCACAGAACCCGTCTGCGCCTTGCGCTGCGCCAGACGAACCGCCGTCGCCGCGCTCACCCCAAATCGACGCGCCGCTGAACGGCACGAGCGACCGCGCTCAATCTCACCAACAATCCGAACCCGAAGATCAACCGAACTGCTCTTGCCCATGATCCACCTCCAATCAGGGTGAATCACAAATCCAAGCCCAAGGGAATCCCCTTATGATTCAGATTTCGCGCTCGACGCTCTAGTGCTGCAGATGTCTGGAATATTTGGCTTTCGCCGAATGTCACATCATAGTCCCGGCGGATGTCGATGGGGAACGCAAGGTGCCGCTTGTCGGAGTTTCCAAGCCGGGGAACGAGCCGCTGGGAGACGGATTTCCCTGCTCATCGACGAGGGCAAACAGTAGCCGCAAGAAATATGCCGAGCATCGAAGGATATCAATTTCCAGCATTTCGATCGTCTCACGATTGGGCCGCAAGCCGAGCCGACCTTATCAATCTCTCGCAGAAGCGCAAAGAACAAATCATAAACAAAATCCTTTCCTACATTCCTCCAATCAGCCATAGCCTGACGGGTTTGGTCTTGGGAAACGGGAGGGACAGCCATGCAGAACCGGACACCTATTGCGGCGGAGGCGCGGCCGGCGCTTCCCGACTTCACGCCGGTGCCGCGCAAGTTGCGGCATGACGGGTGGACGCCCGAGCGGCAGCGGGCGTTTATTGCCGCGCTCGCCGACACCGGGTCGGTCAGCCGGGCGGCGGCGATGGTCAATATGGCGCAGCGCAATTGCTATACGCTGCGGCGCGCGCCGGGTGCGGAGAGCTTTCGGCGGGCGTGGGAGGCGGCGCTCGATTTCGGGGTCGCGCGGCTGAAGGACATCGCCTTCGAGCGCGCGATCGAGGGCTATCAGGTGCCGGTGTTCGTCGGCGGCAAGCTGATGGGCTTTCGGCGCAAATATAATGATGCGCTGCTGATGTTCTGTCTGCGCCACTATGGGCAGGACGGCGGCGGGCGGCGCACGACGGTCAACTATTTTTCGACGCGGGCGAGCGCGGGGTCCTTCGAGACGCCGCTTCGCGGCTCCTCGGGACGAGCGGGAGCCGGCGAGGCCGCGGCGGGCGCCGTGGCCGAGGCTTCGACGACGACGGTGCGCACGGTGATCCACGGCGAGCGCGCGGGGCGCGATGCGGCGGCGGCGCAGGACGCGGCGGCGGGGGCGGTCGAGGGGTTTGCGGGGGTCGAACTCGACGCGCAGGCAATGGCCGAGATCGACGCGGCGCTGCACGCGCTCGCGGCGCGGCGGCGCGCGATCGAGGGGGCGGTCGCGGCGGGCGGGGCCGAGCGGGTCGCGGCCGAGGCCGACGACGAGGCGACGGGGCTGGTGCGGCTGGGCGAAAGGGACTCGCCCTATTGGGGTGCGCTCGAGATGAACGAAGGGCTCGCGGACCTCGAGCCGCCGGCGCGCTTCGGCGGGGAGGCCGACTGGGTGCAGGCGGGGGCCGACATGCCCGAGGGGTATCGCGAATGGATCGAGGCCGCCGAGGCGCGCGGCGAGGCGGTGCCGGTGCTTCCCGTGGCGGCGCGGCCGGAGGGCGGCGACGGGGTGGCGGCGGTGAAGAAGCGGCCGCCGCGGCGGCGCGGGACACGCCGCGAGGCGGCGGCGGTCAGGCCGCGCGGGGAAGCTCGGCGCTGACCATCGTGCCGCGGCTCGTGCGCGCGATCGCGAAGGTGCCGCCGAGCTGCGCGACGCGTTCGCGCATGCTGGCGAGGCCGACGCCGCGATTGCGCACCGTCTTGCCCGCGGCGAGAACGGGGCAGATGCCGATGCCGTCGTCGTTGATCGTAAGGATCAGCCGGTCCGCCTGCACGACGAGATCGACGTCGACGCGGCGCGCGCGGGCGTGGCGCGCGACATTGGCGAGCGCTTCCTGCGCGACGCGGTAGAGCGCGACTTCGGCGGCGGGGGCTAGCTCGAGCGGGCCGTGCGGTGCGCGGAAGCGAGTGCTGAGCCCGGTGCGCCGTTCGAAGCCCTCGGCGAAGATCGCCAGCGCGGTGCGCAGCCCGGCGCCGAGCAGCTCGGGCGGGACGACCTGGTCGAGCGTCTGCATCTGGACGCGGATCGACGCGACCGATTCGGCGATCGAGCGGCAGAGCGCCTCGGCCTCGTGCGGGCGCTCGACCTGGCCGAGCGCGAGCAGGCTGAACTGGATCGCGACGAGTTGCTGCGCCATGTCGTCGTGGAGTTCGCAAGCGATGCGCCGCCGCTCTTCCTGTTCGGCGAGCAGGAGGGCCTCGTGGAGAAAGGCATCGGTGGGGAGGGGCGAATCGGACGTGGGCCGATCCGGCGGAGATGTTATCGCTGACTCCATCACGCTGCTCCCCTGCGATGCGAATGGCGACCCGGTTTCCCCGCGCCGTTCTGTTCGCCAGCGCGGCCTGGCGGTCGCCTGTCGCCGGAGTCGGGGGGTTGCCCCTAAGTATGGATACCTAAGCGGCGCGGGCTATGCAGATTCTGTCAAAATGTTGAAAGGCGGGGCGCAATTCGTCGATTCCGTGATAATGACGAGGAATCGGGGTGGGCCGGCCCCGATGGCGGCGGCGTTTTTCGGGGTTATTCCTGATGCCGGGTGCGGGATTTCCCTTTAGGGTGACGCCCGGACAACGGACCGGACGAAGCAGCGGACCAGCGAGTGCTTCGAAAGCGCCGGATGGCCGCCTGTGGGAGCGATACCATGATTTCTTCGTCGAGCGTCGGCGGCGACTGGACCCTGGTGCCGGCCCATGCGGTCGATAGCACGCGCGAGGCGGTGCTCGGCGCAGACCTCGACTCGATCCATTTTGCGCGCGGGGAGCCGGTCGACGGCCTGGCGCTCGCGGTGAGCGACGGGGTGAGCTATGCGAGCGGCAGCGTCGGCGGCCCGCTGGCTTTGCTGGGACCCCTGTCCGAAAGCCTGATCACGATCGGGCTGGGTCTTCGACTGAACCCCGGATCGCGCCAATGGCTGAGCGAGGTGCGCACCGGCAACATCTGTGTCGTCCACCCCGGCGACGAGCATCGCGGGCTGTTCATGCCGGGAAGCCTCTACGTCACCGCGCGGCTCTCGGCCGATCAGCTCGAGGAATTTTCGGCGGAGATGGGGCTGGTGCTCGACGCGCGGCAGCTCGGCGGATCGGGCGTCAGCTCCCACCGCGCCGCCGACGGGCCGCTGGCGATGCTGCGCAGCGGTTTCGAGCGGGTGCATCGCCGGGACCCCGGCGTGCCGGGCTCGCCGGTGCTCGGTCGCTTCACGCTCGAAACGGTGATCGGCGCTCTCGCGCGCGAGCCGCGGGCGGTTCCGGGCGCGCGTATGCCGGTCGGCTATGGCCGGATCGTGGCGCGCGCGCTCGACTATATCGAGGCCAATCTGGCGGCGCCGCTGTCGAACCGCACGATCGCGCGCGCCGCCTTTACCTCTGAGGCGACCCTGCATCGCGCGTTTCTGGAGCTCTTCGGCGAGACGCCGCAGACCTTTGTCCGCAAATGGCGCCTCAACCGCATCCGCCAGGATCTGGCGAGCGAAGCCGAGGCGCGATGCACGATCACGATGATCGCCAATCGCTGGGGGGTGAGCGAGCTCGGGCGGTTCGCGGGGCTCTATCGGTCGCTGTTCGGCGAACTGCCGTCGGAAACGCGCGCGCGCGCGGCGGCGCTCAGAAATCCGGCAGCGCCTGGCGGGCAAAGCCCCAGCCCTTGAGTTCGGCGCTCGCGGCGCGCTCCAGCAGGTCTTCGGCGTCCCCGATGCTCCAGCGGCGCGGGCTGTCCACCTCGGCGAGCGCGTCCCAGCCGATCGGCGCCGCGACCGGCGCGCCTTCGCGCGCGCGCGCCGAATAGGGCATCACCGCGGTGCTGCCGCGCTGGTTGCGAAGATAGTCGATGAAGATCCTGCCCTTGCGCTTCGCCTTGCTCATCGTCGCGGTGAAGCGGCCGGGTTCCGACAGCGCGAGCGCTTCCGCGAAGCGTTTGGCAAAATCCTTGTGCGCGTCCCAGCTGTGGCCGGGGCTCAGCGGCACGACGACATGCACCCCCTTGCCGCCCGAGAGCATCGCGAAGCTGACGAGGCCGATGTCGGCGAGCTGGCGCTTCAGGTCGGCGGCGGCCTTCTTCACATCGGCGAAATCGAGCCCTTCGTCGGGGTCGAGGTCGAAGACCATGCGGTCGGGCCGTTCGACGGCGTCGGCGTGGCTGCCCCAGCCGTGAAATTCGATCGTCCCCATCTGGACGCAGGCGAGGATGCCGTCCGCATCCTCGACATAGAGATAATCCTCGACCGCGCCGTCCTTCTCTTCGATCGGGACGTGGTGGACGTGGGGGCCGAAGCTGCCCGAATCATGCTTCTGGAAAAAACATTGCTTTGCGCGCCCCTGCGGGCAGCGGACGAGGCTGACCGGGCGGCGCGCGAGGTGCGGGAGCATGACCGGCGCCACCGCGGCATAATAGTCGGCGAGATCGCCCTTGGTCGCCTTTGCCTCGGGGAAGATGATACGGTCGCGGCTGCTGATCCGGACGTCGCTCGTGGCGGCGGGGGCTTTCGCCCTGGTTTCGGGTGTCACGTCCTTCGCCTCCTTGTCGGCGCGCAGGCCGACGAAGCTCGCGTGGCGGACCGCGCCGCCGGCGGTATATTCGGCGAAGGCGATCTCGGCGACAAGATCGGGCTTTACCCAATGGACCTTGCGCGCCGCCGCCCTGTCGACTTCGACCGGCGCGGTCTTGCGCGCGCGGCGCGCGAGTTTCGCCGCGAGCGTCGCCATCGTATCGGCGTCGAAGCCGGTTCCGACATTGCCCTTGTAGACGAGCTCGTCCTTTTCGCGCTGCGCGAGGAGCAGCGAGGCAAAGGGGCGCGCCTTCGCCGAACTCTCCTTCCAGCCGACGATGACGAATTCCTGGCGGCGGGTGCATTTGATCTTCACCCAATTCTTCGAGCGGCGGCCCGCATAGGGCGCATCGGCGCGCTTGGCGATGATCCCTTCCTGCCCCGCGCCGCACATCGCCTCGTAGAGTTTTTCGCCGGCGCCGATGACGTGATCGGCGACCGCGACCGGCGGCGCCGCGTCGCGGAGCAGCGCTTCCAATCGTTCCTTGCGTTCGAGATTGCCGAGCGCGGTGAGCGGCTTGCCGCCCTCTTCGAGCAGGTCGAAGGCGAAGAAGCGAAGATCGGTCGCTTCGTCCTGCGCGCCGTGCCCGCGCTTCAGGACCGCCTGAAGCGCCGAGAAGTCGGGGTTGCCGTCCTTGCCATAGGCGACGATCTCGCCGTCGATCAGGCAGGGCGGCAGGTCGAGCGCGGCGATGTGGCGCGCGAGCGGCGCGAACTTGCCGGTCCAGTCGAGCCCGCTGCGCGTATAGACGACGACCCGCTCCCCCGCCGCGGCGACGAGCGCGCGATAACCGTCGAACTTGATCTCGTGGAACCAGTTGTTGCCCGCCGGCACGCTGTCGACGAGCGTCGCGAGCTGGAGCTTGCGGAATTCGGGCGGTTTGGCGTCGGGCCTGGCGGTTTTGGCGACCTTGCGGTTATGCGCCGCGGCGGCGGCCATCTTCTTCGCGAAGAGCTTGCCCTTCGCGCCCTTCAGCGATTGCTCGCCGCCCTCGTCGCCCGCGATCTCCGCCATCGGGCGGTCGGTGAGGACGCTGGTGAGGTAGCGGCCGGTCAGGTCGTCGCTGCCGCCCGCATAGGCATCGTCGATCTTGCGGAGCAGCCAGTTCTCGCGCTTTTCGCGCGGGCGCGGCTTCATGCGGACGAGCAGCCATTCGCCCTTCATCCGCTCGCCGTCGAGGGTGAAATGGAGGTGGCCGCGCTCGATGTCCTTCGCGCTCTTGCCTTCGACCGGTGCCCAGGTGCCGCGGTCCCACAGCATCACCGTGCCGCCGCCATATTCGCCCCTGGGGATCACCCCCTCGAAATCGGCATAGGCCATCGGATGATCTTCGGTGCGCACCGCGAGCCGCTTGTCGTCGGGGTTCGCGCTCGGCCCCTTGGTGACCGCCCAGCTTTTGAGCACGCCACCCGCCTCGAGCCGGAAATCGTAATGGAGGCGCGTCGCGTCGTGCTTCTGGACGATGAAGCGGTTGCCGGAGCCTTTCGCGACCTTGCCCGCGGGTTCGGGGGTCAGCTTGAAATCGCGCTTTTTGTTATATTGGGCGAGGGGATCGGCACGGGTCATCGCGCGCCCGCTTTTCCGTGCCCCTGCGAAGGCAGGGGCCCATCACCGATGCGGGCGATACGAGCCGAACCATAGGCAAATGGCGCGAGGCCGGATGATGGGCCCCTGCCTTCGCAGGGGCACACGGCAGCGAAAGGCGATCCGGCTCTCACGAGGCTATGCCCGCTTTTTGGCCGGCGCCTTTTTCGCCGGCGCCTTCTTCGACGCGGTCGCGGTCTTTTTCTTGCCGTCGACCGACGCCTTGAGCGCGGCCATCAGGTCGATGACGTTCGAGCCCTCGCGAATGTCGGCGGGCTCCTCGACATCCTCGAGCACGCGCTTGCCCTTTGCCTTCGCCTTTTTGGCGATCACGCGCTTGATCGCGTCGACATAATGGTTGTGAAAATCGCTCGCGTCGAACTTGCCGGTCTTCCTGTCGATCAGCGTTTCGGCGAGGTCGAGGAGGTCGGCGTCGGGTTTCGAGGCGGGGATGTCGCGGAAATAGCTCGCCGCCTTGTTCACCTCGTCGGCATAGCGCAGCATTTCGAGGACGAGGCCCCTGCCGCACGGGCGCAGACCGACGAGCTGTTCCTGCCCGCGCAGCGCGAGCTGGCCGAGCCCGACCTTTTTCGTGCGGCGGAGCGCCTCGCGTAGCACGATATAGGCCTCTTCGGCGAGCTCGTCGGCGGGGACGACATAATAGGGCTTTTCATAATAGAGGATGTCGATGTCGCTCGCCTCGACGAACTGGACGAGTTCGAGCGTGCGCTTGCTCTCGAGCTTGACCGCCTCGATCTCCTCCTCGTCGAGCAGGACATAATTGCCCTTTGACAGCTCATAGCCCTTGACGATGTCGTCCTTGTCGATCGGACCGATGCCGGGGACGATTTTCTCATATTTGACCGGCTTGCCGCTCGGTTCGTGGATCTGGCGAAAGCTGACGCTCGCGCCCGATCTGGTCGCGGGATAGATTTCGACCGGGATCGACACCAGGGCGAGGCGGATCTGTCCCTTCCAATAGGCGCGCGCGGCCATGCTTCACCTCGATTACGCTGCCCCCATGCGAGTCCAAATGATCGGAGCGGCGCGGAGTTCCCCGCCGCGCCCCTTGATTTGCCGTCGCGGCTCGCCTAGCGGCGCGGCACCGATGTGGAGAATTTGACGATGACCGATACGCCCCCCGACCGCCTGTCGACCAACCCGCGCTCGCCCCATTTCGACATGGAGGTGCTGCAGCGCGGCATCGGCATCCGCTTCAAGGGGCAGGAGCGCACCGACGTCGAGGAATATTCGATTTCCGAAGGCTGGATCCGCGTTGCCGCTGGCAAGTCGAAGGACCGTTTCGGCCAGCCGATGACGATCAAGCTGTCGGGCCCGGTCGAGGCGTGGTTCGAGGATGGCGCCGGCGAGGGTGAGGGCGAGGAGGCCTGATCCCGTCGGTTCCCTGGCCGGAGTGCGATCCAGCCTCAAAGCAATAGCGGCGTGTCCCCGCGAAGGCGGGGACCCATCTTCGACCGGCTCAATATGGCGCCGACAGGACATGGGCTCCCGCCTCCGCGGGAGCACACGGCTCTTCAATTCACTATGGCATCACCGGGACGAGCGGATCAGTTGTCGAGCGAAGCCGCGACGAGTTCGAGGCCGTTGCCCGGTTTCCAATCGTTCCTGGCCCAGACGGGTTCGGCGAGTGCCGGCCCGGAGTCGTCCGCATTGGGATAGATGAAGCCCTGGACCGGGTTGGCGCGGGTGCCGAGGTCGCCGATCGGCGCATACCAGACGCGCACGAGGCTCCAGTCGCCGCGCTCGCTGACGTCGACGACGCGGACGTCGCGCTCGATCTGGCCGCGGCGGCCGCGGATCGGCGACCAATTGGCGTGGCTGATCAGGATTTCGCGGTCGCCGACGATCTTTTCGACCACCGCGACATGGCCGAAAGGCATGCCGGGGGTGCTCGCAAACGCCATCACCGCGCCTGCGCGCGGTTCCTGACCGCGGGCATAGTCGCCGGCCGCCTGCGCCCACCAGGTCTTGGCATTGCCGTGGATGTCGATGCCTGATTCGCTGCGCGCGAAGGGGACGCATTGCAGATAGCCGCGCGCGGCGGCGGGGGTGGCGATCAGCCCGGCGAGCATCAGCGTGGATGCCAGAAAGGCACCGAAAAAGCGGCGAACGGGCATGAAAGCGACCCCCCGATTGGCTTGTCTTCAAGCGCTGGAGGCTGTTTGCCACGGCGGCCGGCGGGCGCCAGCCCCGCGCGACGAAGCGCTTTGGCGGTGCGGTAAGTTGCGGAACCTTTTGGTAAGACTTTCCTTTCGTCGCGCGGGGAAAGCGGTTCGTCGGCCGGGTGTCCTCGGTAGCAGAACGCGTTTGCGGAGTCTGTCCTGATCGGCTGGATTAGGGTCTGGACCCTAAAACCCGTTCGTCCTGAGGAGGGACTGAGCTTGTCGAAGCCCCGTCTCGAAGGACCGACGCGGCGCATGGTCCTTCGAGACGCCATTTCGACGGGGCTCAATGGCTCCTCAGGACGAACGGGAGACTTTGAATCCGCTTAACAGGACAGTCTTCAAGCCGCGGCGCTCGATCGCGATTCGGGCTGGCGGAACAGCGCGAGCACGTCGTCCGACGGCATCGGGCGGCCGTAATAATAGCCCTGGATATTGCTGCAGCCGAGGGTGCGGATCGTTTCGACCTCGAGCTCGGTCTCGGCGCCTTCGGCGGTGGTCGCCATGCCGAGGCTGTCGGCGAGCGCGACGACGGCGCGGATGATCGCGATCGATTCGGTCGCGCCCTTCGCCGCGCCCTGCACGAAGGTGCGGTCGACCTTGATCGTCGAGAAATGCGTCTTGCGAAGGTAGCCGAGCGACGAATAGCCGGTGCCGAAATCGTCGAGGCTGAGGCGGATGCCGAGCGCGAGCAGCTGGTCGAGCAGTTGCGCAGCACCGCCGCCGTCGCGCAGGAAGACGCTTTCGGTAACCTCGATCTCGAGCCTTTGCGGCGGCAGCCCGCTCTGCGCGAGCGCCGAGACGACGACCGAGGCGAAATTGGGATCGGTGAGCTGTTCGGCCGAGACGTTGATCGCGACCTTGAGGTTCGAGGGCCAGCGCATCGCCTCGGCGCAGGCGGTGCGCAGCACCCATTCGCCGATCGGCGCGATCAGGCGGCTGTCCTCGGCGAGCGGGATGAAGCGGCCGGGCGAGACATTGCCGAGCTTCTGGTTGGTCCAGCGGATCAGCGCCTCGAAGCCGTTCAGCGTCCCGTCCTCGGCGGTGACGACGGGCTGGTAATAGAGCTCGAATTCGCCGCGATCGAGCGCGCCGCGCAGCTCCTGCTCCATCACGCGCCGCTCCTCGGCCTGCGCGTGGAGCGAGGCGACATAGGGCGCGACGACATTGCCGCCCTTGTCCTTCGACTTGTAGAGCGCAAGGTCGGCGTTGCGGGTCAGCGTCTCGACCGTCGCGCCGTCATGCGGGCCCATCGCATAGCCGACGCTGGCGCCGACGAAGAGCTGGTGGTTGTCGACGACATAGGGACGGCTGAGCGCGGCGATGATGCGGTGCGCGAGCTCCTCGGCGGCATCCGCCGACGCGACATTCTGAAGCACCACGGCGAATTCGTCGCCGCCGAGGCGGCCGCAGCTCATGCCGCGCTCCATCATGCTCTTGAGCCGCGCCGCGACCTGCGCGAGCAGCTTGTCGCCGGTCGGGTGGCCGAGCGTGTCGTTGACCGCCTTGAAGCGGTCGAGGTCGATCATCAGCAGCGCGCAGCGCGCCTTCGCCTCGATCGCATGGGTGAGCGCGCGGCCGAGATCCTCGTTGAGGTGGAGGCGGTTGGGGAGGCCGGTCAGATTGTCGAAGCGCGCCATCTTGGCGATCTGTTCGGCCGAGGCGCGCTGTTCGGTGACGTCCGACCCGACCCCGCGGAAGCCGAGATATTTGCCCTGGTCGTCGAGGCGCGGCGAGGCGGACAATTCCCACCAGCGCGGCTTGCCGCCGATCGACACGGGCACGATCAGGTTCGAAAAACTCTCGCGCCGCTTCATCCGTTCGGCAAGGTCGTGGAGGCTTTTGGGGAACTGTCCGGTTTCCCAGCTGTCGCCCGACAGCGCCTGCAAGAGCAGCATCCCTTCGAGCGCGTCGGCAGGCGCGCCGAGCGCATAGGCGAGGCGCGGCGAGACGTGGACAAGGCGGCGGTTGCTGTCGGTCTGCCACAGCCAGTCGGCCGAGGTTTCCTCGAATTCGCGCAGCAGCAGGCTGACCGTCTCGGTCTTTTCGTGGAGGATTTCCTCGGCACGGCGGAAGCGGACGTAATTTTGGGCAAAGCGGACGCAGAAGGCGCAGAGCAGAAATCCGGCGACGAGCGCGACCGACGCGAGCTGCGGTGCGCCGGCGCGCACCAGCGCCCCGGCGGCCGCGACGCTGACCGGCGCGATGAACAGCGCGCACGCCATCGGCACGCTGTGCGCGACCATCGCGAGCGTCAGCATCATCAGCAGCGAAATCGTCCACATAGAAAGGACATGGTCGAGCCCCGGCGTCCAGCCCTGCAGCCAGAAGGTCGGCATCCAGAGCAGCGCCGAATAGAGGGCGTGGCGGTTGCAATGGCGAAACTCGATCGCGCCGCTGAGCCTCGCCTCGCCGAGCGGCAGCTTTGCGATCGAGCGATAGGACCAGATGCTGAACAGCAGCGCGGCGGTGAGCCAGCCGCCGGCGATCGTCCACGGCAGCCGGGTGACCATCGTGAAGGCGGCGACGAGCGCCATGCCGACGCTCATCCACAGGCGCAGCGATCCCTTGCCGCGAAGCGGCGCGAGCTGGAGCTGGCGGAGGTCCCCGATGTCGTCCTTTTGCGACCCCAGCCCCATCAGGGTGCGCACGGAAACATCATCGGCCGAGCGAGGGTCGGTCAACAGGCTAGTCACGATCGCCGGTCTAGCGCGTCGGGGTTACCCGAAGGTAACCATGCCCCTCTGGCGGCGAGAAATTTTCGTGCCGCCGCGGGACGGGTTGGGGGCAACGAGTCCACCCCTCCTCTGAAGAGGAGGGGCTTATTATGACCGCAACCGAATGCGCCTGCCAGCTTTACCACCCGCCTGCGCGGGGGCGACGACCGCTATTGCCGCCCGCCCCCTAAGCCGCGATCGCGAAGGGCTGGATCTCGCCCGCCAGATATTGGGCGCGCGCCTTCGAGCGGCTGAGCTTGCCCGAGCTGGTGCGCGGCAGGGTGCGCGGCGGGATCAGTTCGACGAGGCAGTTCATGCCGGTGATCGCGCGCACGCGGTCGCGGATCGCCTCGCGCAGCGCGGCGCGCTCGGCGTCGTCGCTGGTGCGGCACTGGACGAGCACCGCGGGGGTCTCCTCGCCGCCCGGCGCGGTGATCGCGAAGGCGGCGATGTCGCCCGACTTGAAGCCCGGCAGCTGCTCGACCGCCCACTCGATGTCCTGCGGCCAGTGATTCTTGCCGTTGATGATGATCATGTCCTTGGCGCGGCCGACGATATAGACATAGCCGTCCGACATATAGCCCATGTCGCCGGTATCGAGCCAGCCGTCCGCCATGCACGCGGCGGTCGCTTCGGGGTCGCGGTAATAGCCGGTCATCAGCGACGGGCCGGTACACCAGACCTTGCCGACGGTCTGGTCGGGAAGGACGCGCCCATTCTCGTCGCGGACCTCGACGATCATGTCCTTGACCGGCCGGCCGCAGTTGACGATCGCGCGATAGCGGGTCGGCCGGTCGGCGTCGCCCGCGGCGCCCGACAGCTCGGTTTCCTCGACCAGTTCGACGACGATGCCCTCGCCCGGCGGCATGATGCTGACCGCGAGGGTCGCTTCGGCGAGGCCGTAGCTCGGCAGGAAGGCGCTCGCCTTGAAGCCCGCATCGGCGAAGGCGTCGACGAAGCTCTGCATCACGTCGGGGCGGATCATGTCGGCGCCATTGCCCGCGACGCGCCAGCGCGACAGGTCGAAGCGTTCGGCGACATTGGTCTGGCTCGAAATGCGGCGCGCGCAAATGTCATAGCCGAAGGTCGGCGAATAGCTGAGTGTCGTGCCCTGATTGCGGCTGATGAGGTCGAGCCAGGCGAGCGGGCGGCGGGCGAAATCCTCGGTCTTCAGATAATCGACCGACACCTGGTTGGCGACCGGCGACAGAAGGCAGCCGACGAGCCCCATGTCGTGATACCAGGGCAGCCAGCTGACGCAGCGGTCGCTGTCCTGCAGTTCCATGCCGTGCGAATGCGCCGACAGATTGTTGAGCAGCGCGCCATGGGTCACCGCGACGCCGTGCGGGAAGCGCGTCGAGCCGCTGCTATATTGCAGATAGCAGGTCTCGTCGGTCTTTTGCGGCGGCAGCGCGGCGATCGGCGCGGCGCGCGTCGCAAAGGCGCTCCAGTCGATCGGCTCGACGCCCTTCGCCTCGGCCGCCTCGCTCGCCATCGCGGCGATTTCGGGCGGGAAGAAGAGCATTTTGGGGTCGCAGCTCGCGAGCTGGACGCTGAGCTGGCCGACATAGGATTCGCGCCCGCCGAAGCTCGTCGGCAGCGGCAGCGGCACCGGCCAGGCGCCGGCATAGATGGTGCCGAAGAAGAGCGCGGCGAATTCGGGCCCGGTCTCGGCGATCAGCGCGATGCGGTCGCCCGGCTGGACGCCCGCGGCGATCAGCCGATAGGCGGCGACGAGCGCATCGTCCTTGAGCTCGCGATAGCTGTAGGCGCGCACGAGACGCCCGCGCGGATCGTGGAAATTGAGCCCGCGGCTGCCTTGCGCCGCATATTCGAGCGCTTCGCCGACGGTGGCGAAATCCGAAAAGCGGCGCGGCTGCGCGCATTCGGTGGGCGTGGGGACGAGTTCGTCCGGTGCGACGTTGTTTTTTTCGGTCATAAGGGGTGCAAAGTCCCGGAAAGCGGGGGTCGCGGCAACACGCATGTCATCTTTCGTGGCCATGTCTGCGCTCGTCGATCCCTTGCAAGTGGAACAAATCGGCCATTTCGGGCCTTCAGTGGAGGTGCTGATACCCGATATGGCGGCGCTGGTCGTTCTCAATCAGGCCCGACTGTGGCATAAACATGGCATATGGCCAATCGCCGTCCTTCATCGCGCAGAACCCTCGATGCGGCGCGGCTCCACGAACTGGCGCTCGCCTATGTGGCGCGATTCGCGACCAGCCGCGCGAAACTGGGGCGCTATCTCTCTCGAAAGATAGGCGAATCCGAGTGGACGGACCCGCGTGACGCCATGGCGGCGTGCGCCGAAATCGTCGCGAAAATGGACCAGCTCGGCTTTGTCGACGACCGCCAATATGCCGCGATGCGCGGCGCGGCGATGACGCGGCGCGGGCTCGGCGCGCGGCGGATCAAGGCGCAGCTGTGGGTCGACGGGATCGACGAGGCCGACGCGGGCGACGCGATGGAGAGCGCCGCCGCGGCCGCGCTGGGGTCGGCATTGGGCTTCGCGCGGCGGCGGCGTTTCGGCCCGTTCGCGGCGGCGCGCGCCGACGATCCGGGCCTGCGCGAAAAGCAGGTCGCCGCCTTCGTGCGCGCGGGGCACGCGCCGGGGCTCGCGCGGCGGATTCTGGCCATTGCGCCTGGCGACGCGGACGCGCTCGCGGCGCTGGACGCCGAGATGGCGGTCGATTAGCGCGATTTGCTTTCGACCTGGCCCGCTTCCCCGAGCGAAGACGAGGGGCTCGTTCGAGCGAAGCGAGAACCAGCGGCGGCGTTGCCTCGGCTTCGCTCGGCAATGCCCCTCGTCTTCGCTCGGGGAAGCGGATTGATTGGTTTTCCGCAATTCGCTCTAAGCAGGGTCTGTCTTCGGGGAAGGAATTGATCATGCGCGCAGTCTTCACCGCTCTCGCCCTGTCGCTCGCGGCGCCGCTGGCGTCCTGTTCGGGCGGCGCCGATGCCGCCGCCGATAGCGCGCAGACGATCCCGCTGACGATCGCGGCGGCCGACGGCAAGACGCACCGCTTCACCGTCGAGGTCGCGCGCAGCGAGGAGGAACAGCGCAAGGGGCTGATGTTCCGCACCGACCTGCCCGCGGGCACGGGGATGCTCTTTCCCTTTCCCAAGCCCAAGATCGCGAGTTTCTGGATGAAGAACACGCTGATCCCGCTCGACATGATCTTCATCCGCAGCGACGGCAGCATCGACCGCATCGCCGAAAACACCATCCCCGAATCGCTCGAGCCCGTGGTCAGCGGCGGCGAGGTCGCGGCGGTGCTCGAGGTCGCGGGCGGCACCGCGGCCGAACTGGGGCTCGACGAGGATGCGAAGGTGAAGTGGGCGGACTGAGCCGTCGGGCACGCGCGCCAGAGCTATGCGGCTCTGCCGCACTTTTTCTTGCATAATGTGCGGCAATGCCGTATAGAATTGCTATGCAAACGGTCGTCGAGACTCCCGAATATCTCTCCGCAGCGAGGAAGGCCGGGATGACCGACATCGAACGCGAATATGCGGTGACGTTCCTCGCGAGCAATCCCGACGCTGGCGACGTAATGCCGGGCACGGGCGGATGTCGCAAGGTCCGCATCGCCAAGGAAGGCAAGGGCAAGTCGGGTGGCTATCGGGTCATCACCTATTATTCGACGGCCGATCAGCCCGTGTTCCTGTTGACCGTCATATCGAAGGGCCAGCAGGCGAATTTGACGGAAGCTCAGAAGAATGAGCTTCGGAAAGGAAAAGGACGATGAACGAGGAAGATTTTGCGAGCCTCAAGCGGGGACTCGCGCAGGTGGAAGAATTCAAGGCCGGCGCGCGTAAGGGATTCGGCGTCCACCAGCCTGTCGATGTCAAGGCGATCCGCAGCAAGACCAAGCTGTCGCAGGCGGTTTTCGCGAAAACACTACACATCAGCAAGGCGACGGTTCAGGATTGGGAACAAGGTCGGCGATCGCCCGACGGCCCGGCGCGGACGCTGTTGGGGATGGTCGACGCCGATCCCGAGGCGGCCATGACGCTTCTGGCAAAGGTCTGATCCAGACCGGCGCCCGCGCGCACCCTTCGTGCCTTCGTGCCTTTGTGTGAGGCCATTTTTTCTTACGCGAAGGCAGCAAGGCGCAAAGAAGAAGCGCGCCAATGGCGGATGGACCATCGTTCACCGGATTCGCCGTGACGATTCATATTGCGAAGCGCGCGGGCTTGCGGGTAAACGCGGCGGCCATGAGCATATTGGCCAAGATTTTCACCTGGTGGGACGGCGCGACCGTCGGGACGCTGCTGAACAGCTGGAAGAATGGCGAGCAGGTCGGCGAGGACGGCCTCGGCAACCGCTATTTCCGTTCGCGCGACGGCAAGCGCCGCTGGGTGCTCTACAAGGGATCGAACGATGCGAGCCGCGTGCCGCCCGAATGGCACGGCTGGCTGCACGGCACCTTCGACGAACTGCCGTCCGAGGTGCTGCCCGCGCCGCGTCCGTGGCTCGCCGAGCCGACGCCCAACCTGACCGGCAGCCTTGGCGCCTATCGTCCGGCGGGCGCGCTCGAACGCGGCGGCCATCGCGCCGCGGCGACCGGCGACTATGAGGCCTGGCGGCCCGGCGCCGAGTGAGCCGCGCGGTGCCGCGCCTGCCCGTTTCCGCGCTCGCCGCGTTCGTCGCCGCGAGCCTCTTGACCGGTTGCGACCGGACCGGCGGCGAGGGCGGCGGCGCATCGAAGGCGCCCGCGATCGAGCGCAGCGGCGACGTCCCGCGCGAGGTCGGCGGGATCGAGGGCGCGACGCCGATGGAAGAGCGCGTCGCGATGCTCGGCCTGCTCAACAAGCGCAACGGCATCGTTCAGGAGCTGGAGATGAAGCCCGGCGACACGGCGCGCGTCGGCCGCGCGATCGTGCGCCTGCGCGCGTGCGAGACGACCGCGCCGTGGGAAGCGCCGCCCGAGACCGGCGCCTTCGTCCAGCTGACCGTGCAGGACCAGCGCGACGACAAATGGTATCGCGTCTTTTCGGGCTGGCTGTTCAAGGAGCGACCCGACCGCAATGTGATCGAGCATCCGATCTATGACGTGTTCGTCAAAAGCTGTGCGATGACATATCCGGGCGGCGAGCCCGTCGAAACGCCCGCATCGCGTCCGGCGGCGCCCAAGGCGTCGAGCGCGCCCCAGTCGCCGGCGACGAACGGCGGCGAGGGGAGTTCGGAGGCGGCGACCCCGGCGCCGGCGCCCGTCCCTTCGTCCGCGCCCAAGGCGGCGCCGTCCGCGGACGACAGCACCGAATAGAGCCGCGCGAGATAGTCGGCCTGCGGGATTTCGACCGCGCCGAGGCTGGCGAGATGCGGGGTGAGAAACTGGCAGTCGAGCAATTGCCAGCCGCCCGCGATCAGCCGCGCGACGAGATGCGCGAGCGCGACCTTCGATGCGTCGCGCGTGCGGCTGACCATCGATTCGCCGAAGAAGGCGCGCCCGAGCGAGACGCCGTAAAGGCCGCCGACGAGTTGCCCATCCTGCCAGCACTCGATGCTGTGCGCATGGCCGAGGCGAAAGAGCCGCGCATAGCTCGCCTCGATCAGCGGGTTGATCCACGTCGTCGGCCGGTCGGGCGCGGGCTCCGCGCACAGCGCCATCATCCGGGCGAAGGCGGTGTCGGTGGTGACGCGAAAGCGGTCGGAGACGATGACCTTTTTCAGGCTGCGCGACAGGCGGAAGCCATCGAGCGGCAGGATCGCGCGCAGCCGCGGTTCGACCCAATGCACCGACGGGTCGTCGGCCCCGTCGGCCATCGGGAACAGCCCCTGCGCATAGGCACTGAGCAATAGCGCGGGGTCGATCGTGTCCGGATGCTTCGTCAGCTTGCGGGCTTCACGAATTTCAGCGTCATGCGGTCCGATTCGCCGATCGCCTGATATTTGGCCTTGTCGACATCCTTGTTCGTCAGCGTCGGCGGCAGCGTCCACACGCCCTTTTCATAATCGTGCGTATCCCTGGGGTTCGCATTGACGTCGCTCTCGCCGGCGAGCTTGAAGCCCGCGGCCTCGGCAAAGCCGACGATCGACGAGCGCTTCATATAGCCGCTCTTTTCCTCGAGCGCCGAATCCATGTCTTCGGGCAGGCGATGGTCGACGACGCCGAGCGTGCCGCCGGGTTTGAGCATCGCATAGATCTGCCTGAAGGCTTCGGCCGTGTTGTCGGTGCCCGCGAAGCGCCAGTTGTGGACGTTGCGGAAGGTCAGCACGACATCGGCGCTGCCGTCGGGCACCTTCGCGCCGCCCTTGTTCGGAAATTCGGCGAGCTTGACCGCGCCATAGACGTCGGGCTTGCCCGCCTGCCACGCCTCGATCGTCTTGAGCCGGCCTTCGGGGGCCGCGGCATAGAGCGTGCCGCCGCCGGCCCGGGTCAGCGGCGCGAGGATTTCGGTGTACCAGCCGCCGCCGGGCCACAGCTCGACCACCGTGTCGCCGGGCTTCACCCCGAAAAAGGCGAGCGTTTCGGCGGGGTGGCGATAAGTGTCGCGCGCCGTGTTCGCGGGCGTGCGGCTCGGCGCGGCGACCGCGGAAGCGATCGGATCGGCGGCGGCCGCGCTCTCGCCGGCGTTCGCCTTGTCGGGCGATGCGCTGCACGCAGCGGAAAGCGCGATCAGCGCGGCACTTGCAACAAGGGGGTAAGCACGCATATCGGGCACCTCGCGAAATGGGGGGATGACGCCCGCCATAGTGCGGAGGGAAGGGCCCGGATGCAAGTGTCCATGCTGTCGGTGAGTATCGCCGCGGCCACGCTCTTCGTGCTGGCCGAAGTGGCCGACTGGCGCCGCCGCAACCGCCGCGACGTCGACGACGTCGGCTTCATGCCGTGGCGCGCGATCGCGATGCTGTCGGTCGCGGTCGCGCTATCGAGCGCGGCGGTGTGGTTGCATCAGGGCTGACATAGGTCGGAATCGTCATTGCTTCACTTCGCTCGCGATGACGAGGTGCGTCAATCGAACATCGTCATGCGCTGGGGCGACGGTTCCGGTCAGAGGCACGCCTCGAGGAACGGCTGGTCGAAGCCGAACTGACGCGCCTTTTCGAGCGTATAGGGGCGCAGGCCCATCGCGCGATATTCGCCGACGATCTTGCCGTCCTTGTCCTCGTCGAGATATTCGAACTTGAAGAGTTCCTGGGTGACGATGACGTCGCCTTCCATGCCGATCACTTCGGTGACGTTGGTGACGCGGCGCGAGCCGTCGCGCAGGCGCTTGATCTGGACGATCAGATCGACCGAATCGGCGATCTGCTTCGAGATCGCTTCCTTCGGGATCTTGATGTCGCCCATCAAGACCATATTCTCCATACGGCCGAGGCATTCGCGCGGGCTGTTCGAGTGGAGCGTACACATCGAGCCGTCGTGACCCGTGTTCATCGCGGCGAGCAGGTCGAAACATTCGGCGCCGCGAACCTCGCCCATGATGATGCGGTCGGGCCGCATACGCAGGGCGTTCTTCACAAGGTCGCCCATGTGGATCGCGCCGTTCCCTTCAAGGTTGGCGGGGCGCGTTTCGAGCGGCAGCCAGTGCGGCTGCTGCAGGCGAAGCTCGGCGGCGTCCTCGATCGTCAGCACGCGCTCGCCGGGGTCGATCATCTTGGAGAGGGCGTTGAGCATCGTCGTCTTGCCCGAGCCGGTGCCGCCCGAGATGACGATGTTGAAGCGGCTGGCGCCCGCGATCTTGAGCGCGGTACACATCTTCTGGCTCATCGCGCCCCACTGGCAGAGCATGTCGAGCGTGATCGGCTTGGCCGAGAATTTACGGATCGAGATCGCGGTGCCGCGCAGGCTCAGCGGCGGCACGATCACGTTGACGCGGCTGCCATCCTTGAGGCGTGCGTCGGCGAGCGGGGTGGTCTGGTCGACGCGGCGGCCGACCTGGTTGCAGATGCGCTGCGCGATCTGGAACAGATGCTGTTCGTCGCGGAACTGGATCGGCGCGATGACGAGCTGGCCCTTGCGCTCGACATAGGTCTGATAGGGGCCGTTGACCATGATGTCGCTGATGTCGGGGTCGGCGAGCAATTCCTCGAGCGGGCCGAAACCCAGGAGCTCGTCGACGAGCACCTTTTCGAGCGCGAACTGCTCGCGGCGGTTGAGGGTGATGCGCAGCTCGGCGAGCACTTCGAGGATGATCGGGCGGAATTCCTCGGTCAGCTCGTCCTTCGACAGCGTCGCCGCGGCTTCGGGGTCGACGCGTTCGAGCAGGCGCGGCAGCACCTGTTCCTTGATCTTGTGGACGCTCGCTTCGAAACCCTGCGCCTTTTCGGGCTCCATCGCCTCGGCGGTCGAGCGCGCGTTGAGCCGGTCCATCGCTTCCATCTCGGGCGCGCCTGCGGCCGGCGACGCCTCGTTGGCGGGCGGGGCGGTGTCGATCGCGGGAAACTGGCTTCCGCCGGCGGCGCCGGGGCCGCCCTGCATCGGCTTCGCGACGCCAAAGGCGGGGCGGCCTGCGGTTCCGGGGCGGCGTCCGAATGCACTCATCGCTTCATCCTGCTTTGATTCGGTCTGGGCAGGGAATGCGCGGCTTTCACCGACGAACCCCCATCAAGCAGGGTGAATAAAAGGGAAACTTTGATAATCTCCTAATGGCGGGAGCGGAGCGGGCGCGGTCGGACGGCCGAGTGGGCGGGCGAAGGGGCCGCTATCGACCGGTTGCGGACGCTCCGCATTTCATAACCTTGTCATTCCCGCGAAAGCGGGAATCCAGAGCGTGCGTCGGCTGGCTCCGCACCGGATTCCCGCTTTCGAGGGAATGACGAAGAGAGAGAGGGAGGGCCGTTTCCCACCCCAATCCGACCAATTCTCCCGGATGACATGGCCGCCACGAAAAAGGGGGCCGAAACCCCCTTTTGACGCCCAAGCGCGGATAGCCGCGCGTCAGCTTGCGATATGTTCGGCGAGGACGGTGAGGCCCGCTTCGTTCACTTCGGCGAAGCCGCCTTCGACCTCGATCGTTTCGGGCTCGCCGCCCTGGCGGTCATAGATGGTCAGCGGGCCGTTGCGCAGCGTCGCCATGAAGGGCGCGTGGCCTTCGAGCACCGAGAAATCGCCCTCGCTGCCCGGCACGGTGACCATATAGACGTCGCTCGACCGTTCGAGGCGGGCGGGGGTTACGAGTTCGAACTTCAGGGCCATGTCGTCTATTCCTATAGACCCTCCCCTTGAGGGGAGGGTGGGGGGCCATCGGCGTGGCGCTGCCGTTCAGACCCACCCCGCTGCGACTAGCCGGCAAGCCGGCAAGTCTCGCTGCCCCTCCCCTGAAGGGGAGGGGTTTGGGTTATTACGCTTCCTCGGCCAGCTTCGCGGCCTTGGCGACGGCTTCGTCGATACCGCCGACCATGTAGAAGGCGGCTTCGGGCAGATGGTCATATTCGCCGTCGACCACCGCCTTGAACGATTTGATCGTGTCTTCGATCTGCACGAACTTGCCGGGGATGTTGGTGAACACCTCGGCGACGTGGAAGGGCTGCGACAGGAAGCGCTGGATCTTGCGCGCGCGGGCGACGGTGAGCTTATCTTCTTCCGAAAGCTCGTCCATGCCGAGGATCGCGATGATGTCCTGCAGCGACTTGTACTTCTGCAGCGTTTCCTGAACGCGGCGCGCGGTGTCGTAATGCTCCTGACCGACGACGCGCGGTTCGAGGACGCGGCTGGTCGAATCGAGCGGGTCGACCGCCGGATAGATGCCGAGTTCCGAGATCGCGCGATTGAGCACGGTCGTCGCGTCGAGGTGGGCGAAGCTGGTTGCCGGCGCCGGGTCGGTCAAGTCGTCCGCGGGGACGTAGATCGCCTGCACCGAGGTGATCGAGCCCTTGGTGGTCGAGGTGATGCGTTCCTGCAGCGCGCCCATGTCGGTCGACAGCGTCGGCTGATAGCCCACCGCCGACGGGATGCGGCCGAGCAGCGCCGACACTTCCGAACCCGCCTGCGTGAAGCGGAAGATATTGTCGACGAAGAAGAGCACGTCCTGCCCTTCCTGATCGCGGAAATATTCGGCCATGGTGAGGCCCGAGAGCGCGACGCGGGCACGCGCGCCCGGCGGCTCGTTCATCTGGCCGAACACCAGCGCCACCTTCGACCCGTCGGGGGTCGGGTTGCCGTCGGCATCCTTGGCGATGACGCCGGCGTCGAGGAACTCGTGATAGAGGTCGTTGCCTTCGCGCGTGCGCTCACCGACGCCCGCGAACACCGACACGCCGCCGTGGCCCTTGGCGATGTTGTTGATGAGTTCCTGAATGAGCACGGTCTTGCCGACGCCGGCGCCGCCGAACAGGCCGATCTTGCCGCCGCGCGCATAGGGCGCGAGCAGGTCGATGACCTTGATGCCGGTGACGAGGATCGCGGCCTCGGTCGACTGGTCGACGAATTCGGGCGCGTCGGCGTGGATCGGCGCGGTCATTTCGGCGTTCACCGGGCCGCGTTCGTCGATCGGATCGCCGATGACGTTCATGATGCGGCCGAGCGTCTTGGGACCGACGGGGACCGAGATCTGCGCGCCGGTGTCGACCACCGCCTGGCCGCGGGTCAGCCCCTCGGTCGCGTCCATCGCGATGGTGCGGACGGTGTTCTCGCCGAGGTGCTGCGCGACTTCGAGGACGAGGCGGTTGCCGCCATTGTCGGTTTCGAGCGCGTTCAGAATCGCGGGCAGTTCGCCGTCGAACTGGACGTCGACGACGGCGCCGATGACCTGCGCGATGCGGCCGGTGCCGGCGGCGGTCGCGGCCGGCGTGGTCGCGGCGGCCTTCTTCGGCGCAGCCGGCTTCTTCGGCGCGGCCTTTTTGGCGGGAGCCTTCTTTTCAGGGGCGGGTGCGGTGGCCATGTGCTTCTTCCTGCTTACAGCGCTTCGGCGCCGGAAATGATTTCGACGAGTTCGGTGGTGATCGCGGCCTGACGGCTGCGGTTATACTGGATGGTCAGCTTGTTGATCAGGTCGCCCGCGTTGCGCGTGGCGTTATCCATCGCGGTCATCGAGGCGCCCTGCTCCGACGCGGCGTTTTCGAGCAGGCCCTTGAAGACCTGTATCGTGACGTTGCGCGGCAACAGGTCGGCGAGGATTTCTTCCTCGCCCGGCTCATATTCGACCGCCGCGCCGCTGGAGGCCGGGGCCTCTTCGGGCGCGGGGACGGGGATCAGCTGCTGTCCGGTCGCTTCCTGAACGAGCGCCGAGCGGAACTTCGAATAGAAGAGGTGCGCGACGTCGAACGCGCCGGCTTCGTAAAGCTCCATCACCTTCGCGGCGATTTCGTGCGCCTGGTCGAAGCCGATGTCGCGGATGCCGGTGGTGTCGTAATTCTCGTTCGTCTGGCCGGGGAACAGCCGGTTGATCACCGGGCGGCCCTTGCGGCCGACGAGGAAGAAGATGACCTTCTTGCCCGCCGCCTGCAACTCCAGCGCCTTGTCGCGCGCGGCCTTGACGATGTTCGAGTTGAACGCGCCGGCAAGCCCGCGGTCGCTGTTGAGCACGAGCAGCAGGTGCGTGTCGCTCTTGCCGGTGCCCGAAAGCAGCGCGGGGGCGCTGTCGGCGGCGCCGACCTTCGACGCGAGGCTCGCGACGACGCCTTCCAAGCGCTCGGCATAGGGGCGCGCGGCTTCGGCGGCCGCTTGCGCCTTGCGCAGCTTTGCGGCGGCGACCATCTTCTTGGCCTTGGTGATCTTCTGGGTCGATTTGACCGAGTTGATCCGCCCTTTGAGTTCCTTCAGACTGGCCATAAGTCCCGTCTTTTACCTTTGTTTCGTCACCCCGGCGAAGGCCGGGGTCTTACCGTCGAGATCCCGGCCTTCGCCGGGATGACGAGGTGGGTGTTTACGCGAAAATCTTGGCGAAGGCGTCGAGCGCCGCGATCAGGCCCTTCTTGGCGTCGTCGCCGAGATCCTTGGTGTCGCGGATCGTCTTCAGCACTTGCGGGTGGTCGCTGCGCAGATAGGCGAGCATCCCCGCTTCGTAGCGCGTGACGTCGCCGACCGCGACGCTGTCGAGATAGCCGTTGGTGCCGGCGAAGATTGACGCGGTCTGTTCCTCGAACGGCATCGGCTGGAACTGCGGCTGCTTCAGAAGCTGCGTCAGGCGCGCGCCGCGGTTGAGGAGCTTTTGCGTCGCGGCGTCGAGGTCCGAGCCGAACTGCGCAAAGGCTTCCATCTCGCGATACTGCGCGAGCTCGAGCTTGATCGAGCCCGACACCTTCTTCATCGCCTTGGTCTGCGCGGCCGAGCCGACGCGGCTGACCGAGAGGCCGACGTTGATCGCGGGACGGATGCCCTGATAGAAGAGGTTGGTTTCGAGGAAGATCTGGCCGTCGGTGATCGAAATCACGTTGGTCGGAATATAGGCCGACACGTCGCCCGCCTGCGTTTCGATGATCGGCAGCGCGGTGAGCGAGCCCGAGCCATTGTCGGCGTTCATCTTCGCCGCGCGCTCGAGCAGGCGGCTGTGCAGGTAGAAAACGTCGCCGGGATAGGCTTCGCGGCCCGGCGGGCGGCGGAGCAGCAGCGACATCTGGCGATAGGCGACCGCCTGCTTCGACAAATCGTCATAGACGATCACGGCGTGCATGCCGTTGTCGCGGAAGAACTCGCCCATCGTCACGCCGGTGTAAGGCGCGAGATATTGCAGCGGCGCGGGCTCCGAGGCGGTCGCGGCGACCACGATCGAATATTCCATCGCGCCATTTTCTTCGAGCTGGCGGACGATCTGCGCGACGGTCGAGCGCTTCTGGCCGACCGCGACATAGATGCAATAGAGCTTCTTCGATTCGTCGTCGCCCTTGTTGACCTCCTTCTGGTTGATGAAGGTGTCGATCGCGACGGCGGTCTTGCCGGTCTGGCGGTCGCCGATGATCAGCTCGCGCTGGCCGCGGCCGACCGGGACGAGCGCGTCCAATGCCTTGAGGCCGGTCTGGACGGGTTCGTGGACCGACTGACGCGGGATGATCCCCGGCGCCTTGACCTCGACGCGCATCCGCTTGTCGGCCAGAATCGGCCCCTTGCCGTCGATCGGGTTGCCGAGGCCGTCGACGACGCGGCCGAGCAGGCCCTTGCCGACGGGGACGTCGACGATCGTGCCGGTGCGCTTGACGGTGTCGCCTTCCTTGATCTCCGAGTCCGACCCGAAGATCACGATGCCGACATTGTCGGCCTCGAGGTTGAGCGCCATGCCCTTCACGCCATTGGCGAATTCGACCATCTCGCCGGCCTGGACATTGTCGAGGCCGTGGACGCGGGCGATGCCGTCACCGACCGAGAGCACGGTGCCGATTTCGCTGACCGTGGCGTCGGTGCCGAAATTGGCGATCTGATCCTTGATGACCTTGCTGATTTCAGCGGCGCGGATTTCCATTATTCAGCCTTTCGTCGGGGCATTGGGCGTGCGGGCTTTCAGCCCTTCATCGCCTGGGCGAAACTGTTGAGACGGGTACGGATGCTGCCGTCGATCAGCTGGCTGCCCAGCTGGACGACGAGGCCGCCGAGGATGGCGGGATCGAGATGCGCCTGAATCTGGACGTCGCGGCCGACGCGCGTCTTCAGATTGGCGGCAAGCTCCTTAAGCTGCGCGGCGCTGAGCGGGTGGGCGCTCGTGACCTGCGCGGTCACTTCGCCGCGGTGTGCGGCGACGATCGCGTCATAGGCGTCGATCATCGCGGGCAGCTCGGCGAGGCGGCGGTTTTCGGCGAGGACGCCGAGGAACTTCGCGGTGAGCGGGTCGAGCTTCATCGCCCTGGCGACCGCGTCGATCGCCTTTTCGGCGTCGGCGCGGCTGATCACCGGGCTTTGGGTCAGCGTCCTGAGGTCGGCCGATTCGGTCAGGCCCGCGCGCAGGGCCGACAGGCTGGCCGCGACGGCGTCGATCTGATTCGATTCGCGGGCGAGGTCGAACAGCGCGACCGCATAGCGGCCCGCGAGGCCCGCCGTGATGTTGCCCTGAATGCCGCCGGAATTCTCCACGCGCGAAAGTCCTTCTCTTCGATCCCTGGGGGGGATGGCTGCGCGGATTTTTCCGGTCTCCGAAGACACCCCCGCTGCAAAGTCGGGGCGCGCGTAGCAACGATTTTGCAGCAATGCAAGGCGGCGGGAAGGACTCGCGGTGCGCCTTTCCTCACCCCGTTCGCGCCGAGGTTGTCGAAGTGCGCTTCTTTCTTCAAAACCGCCGCGAGGAATGAGGGGCTTCGACACGCGCGGTCCCAACGGCGAAGAGGAACAGGACATGGGCGAGATGATCCGGATGACGATGGACGATGGGGCCGAAATCGCGGTCTATCACGCCATGCCGGAGGGCGAGCGCCGCGGCGGGCTGGTGCTGATTCAGGAGATTTTCGGAGTCACCGATCATATCCGCGAGCTGTGCGACGACTATGCCGCCGATGGCTATGAGGTGCTGTCCCCCGCGCTGTTCGACCGCGAGCATCCGGGGTTCGAGAGCGACTATTCGGGGCCGCAGTTCGAGCGTGCGGTGCAGCTGGCGCGCGAGCTTCATCCCTTCGAGCAGAGCCTGAAGGATGCGCAGACCTGCATCGACGCGCTCAAGGGTCGCGGCCCCGTCTTCATCACCGGCTATTGCTACGGCGGGTCGGTCGCGTGGCGGATGGCGCAGATCAGCCCCGACCTCGCCGCCGCGTCGGCCTATTACGGCAGCCTCGTCCCGACGACGTTCGGGGACGCGGCGCCGCAATGCGCGACGATCGCCCATTTCGGCCGCTTCGACGCGGGCATCCCGATGGAAGGCGTCGAAGCGCTGATCGCGAAGGATCATCCGACCGCGCAGATCTTCGTCTATGAGGCGGGGCACGGCTTCAACAGCGACCGCCGCAAGGATTATCACGAAGCGAGCGCCGACCTCGCCAAAGAGCGGACGCTGATGCTGTTCGAGGCGTGCGGGGGGTAGAGCGAATTTCGAACAAAAGCTGTGCGCTCCCGCCTTCGCGGGGATACACGAGCCTATCAAATCTTTGGTCAAAAACGATCATGCTCAAGGCATTTCGGAGAGCGCCTTCAGCACATCCGCCTCGATGGCGCTCCAGAACCGATATTCGCTGTCGATCATTCTGCGGATATAGGGCTCGTCGCGCGGCACTTCGATGAGCAGCGGCTGTTTGCCGGGCAGGTAGCACCAGAAGTCGATCGCGTCGCAGCCCGAGACGGCGAGCGCATGTTGCAACTGCCCATAATAATAGCGCGGCACCGCGCGGTGGCGGCTGGCCGTCCGATAGGCCGATTCGCCGCATTTGATCTCGACCAATATCCGGTGTTCGGCGCAGATGCCGTCGAGGCTCGCGCGCATCCACGGGCGCGCCCGGCTCTGGATGCATCGCGGGCTGACCTCGACCTTTCGCCGGTCGCAATACAGGGCTCTGGCGGCGGGCTCCAGCGCGGTGCCGCGCGCCATCGCCGCATTGACGGGGCGGCTCCCATGCGGCCGCAATTTCTCGTGCCGCAACGCGGCGGGCGATTTCCAGGGGTTTTCGCGCATGATCGCCGGCGCGTCGGATGCGCCGATGCCGCCGGCCCGCCATTTCAGCCAGTCCGCATTGCCTTGGTCGAGGTCGACGATGTCAAAGGGCATGACGGGGATCGAAGGTCAAAGCCGGCGGGCCGCGGCTTTATAGGCCTCGTCGCGCTCGCGTTTGCCGATCGCGACGACGGCGACGATCAGTATGTCGTCTTCGACCTGATAGATGAGCCGGTAACCCGCTGACCGCAGCTTGATCTTGTAGCAATGCGCAAGGCCGTGCAGCCGGACCGAAGCGACGTGCGGATGCTCCAGCCGTTGCTGAAGCTTCTTGCGGAATTGCGAGCGGATCGTGCTGTCCAGCCTGTCCCATTCCTTCTTCGCGTCTTCGAAGAATTCGAGCTTATAGGTCGTCAATGTCGACCCTGATCCGTTTCTGGCCCTGACGCTGGCGGACGATCTCAGCGAGCCGCAGATCGTCGAGGGTCTCCAGTATCTCTTCCCAAGCGTCGGCGGGGACCAGATAGGCTTCGGGCGTGTTGCGGTTGAGAATTGCCACCGGGGCGCCTTCCGCAGCACGGATCGCGGCCGACGGGTTTTTCTTGAGTTCCGAAATACTGATGCCGAAATCGGCGAGAAGCGGTTTTCCCATGACCTGTTAATAGGTCTTTTAACTGGTCATGTCAACGCCGTGCGACCTGCTGGCACCGATAGACCAGCCGCTCGTTCGGGGTCGGCGGCAGTACCGCCTTCACCGCGTCCTGCTGCGTCGTGAAGGCGGCGAGTGCTTGCGCGTCGGCGGTGCAGCCCTTGATGTCCGATGCGGCGCGGATCTCGCGCGCCTTCGCCATCGTTTCGGCATCGAGCAGATAGCGTTCGACGCGATATTCGCGCGCCTCGGGGTCGATCGAGGCGATCGTCACCGTCGCCTCCTCATTGGGCACCAGGATGCGCTGCCAGCGCCCGTCGGCCCCGCGCGTATATTGGGTGCGGTCGTTGACGCAGCCGCCCTTGGCGAGATCGACCGGGACGTCGTCGGTCGACGAGACGGTGATGCGGCTGCGCTCGGGCTCGATCGTGCAGAGGAAATCGCCCGCGGCGACTTCGGGAGTCTCGGTGCCCGCCGCAGGGGATTCGTCGGCTTCATCTGCCAGATCCGACAGATCGGCGTGCGCGTCGGGGCGGGTGAGGAAGAGGATCGCCGCGATCAGGATCAGCGCGCCGCCGCCGCCGCCCGCGATCTTCGCATTGCGCAGCTTTTGCTGATTGTAGAAGAGCAGCCCCGCGCCGGCGCCGAGCGCGCCGAGCACGAACAGCACCCCGGCGATCGCGATGCGATTCTCGCGCGCCGACAGCGCGGCATCGTTCGCGCGCTGGAGCTTCAGCTCGCGCTCGAGCTCAGCCTTCGCCTCTTTCTGCGCGGTGGCGGCGGCTTCGGCACGCGCTTCGGCATCGGTCAGCGCGCGGTCGCGCGCTGCGGCTTCGGCCATCGTCAGACAGGAGGTGCCGACGCTGCGATATTCCTGCCGCGAATCGCTGAGGAAGCGGCCGACTTCGGGCACCGAGATCGCGAAGGCGAAGGGCGAATCGCCATCGTCGGCGCGGGTGATCGCGGTGTTGATCCCGACGATGCGGCCGCACTGGTCGACGAGCGGTCCGCCCGAATTGCCGCGCGAGATCTTCGCGGTGTGGACGAGCATCGCGACGCCGTCGACCGACTGGCGGTTCGACATATTGCCCTCGCTGCGCACCGGCGTGCGCGGGGTGATATAGTCGGCCGCGCTGCGCGCGGTCGCGAGATCGACGTTGCCGGGGTAGCCCAAGGCAACGACGTCGGCCCCCGATTCGAGCGGGCCGGTGTAGATCGCCGCGGC
The DNA here is from genome assembly GCF_032879645.1 of Sphingopyxis indica. Classification (NCBI taxonomy): domain Bacteria; kingdom Pseudomonadati; phylum Pseudomonadota; class Alphaproteobacteria; order Sphingomonadales; family Sphingopyxidaceae; genus Sphingopyxis; species Sphingopyxis indica. The sequence goes on along the minus strand of NZ_CP076394.1, from coordinate 3,656,036 downwards.
GGGAACGCGGCCTTCGGTCATTTCGACGAGCGCGAGGTCGCGGGTCGTGTCGATCGCGATCAGCTTGCCCGCATAGCTTTTCTGCCCCTCTGACGGGACGATTCCGAGCGCGACATTCTGCGGATATTTGGCCGCCGATTCGACGACATGCGCGTTGGTCAGGATGCGCGTCGGGGTGATCGCGATGCCGCTGCCGTGGCCGAAACCGACGACCTCGCCATCGACCATCGCGACGGTGACGACGCGCACGACGCTGCGCGACACGGCGCTGATGTCGTCGGCGGCGCGCGCCGGCATGGCGACGGAAAGGCTGGCAAGGACAAGGGCGAGCAGCGCGATCAGGCGGGTCATGGGCGCGCAGCTTAGAGGCGCGCGCTTTGAACGCAAGCATCGGGACGCGCGCGAAGGCGGGGCATGGCAACAGGGGGGCGGACGAATGAAAGGACGTGTTTGATGACCTATGCGATCACCGGGCTCGACCCCGAGCCCTTTGCACCGCTGTTCGAGATGAGCGATGCCGAACTGGCGGCGCGCGGCGCGCGGCGCGTCACTGCCGATGCCGACCGCGGCTTTCCGTGCCGCATCAGCCTGGAAGATGCGCGCGCCGGCGAGGAGCTGATCCTGCTCCACCATGTCAGCCACGACGTCGAAACCCCCTATCGCAGCGCCTATGCCATCTATGTTCGGCAGGGCGTCGCGGCGGGGACGTGGCGCGACGCGGTGCCGCCGGTGTTCGAGGGCCGCCCGCTCGCGCTGCGCGCCTTCGGCATCGACGGTATGCTGCGCAGCGCCAGGCTCGCGGCGCCGGGCGAGGCCGACCGTGCGATCCGCGACCTGTTCGCCGACGATGCGATTGCCTATATCGACGCGCATAATGCGGCGCACGGCTGCTTCGCGGCGCGGGTCGAAAGGGACGCGGCATGAGCTTCGAGACGATGACCGACGATCAATGCTGGGCGGTGATGCAGCGCCGCGACAAGGCCTTTGACGGGCGCTTCATAGTCGGCGTGCTCACCACCGGCATCTATTGCCGCCCGAGCTGCGCCGCGCGCCAGCCGCTGCGCGCGAATGTCCGCTTCTTTCGCGATGGTGCGGATGCGCGCGCGGCGGGCCTCAGGCCGTGCAAGCGCTGCCTGCCCGACGATGTCGGGCGCGACGAGGCGGCGGTGCTCGCGGCGATCAAGGCGATCCAGACGAGCGAGGAACCGCTCGCGCTCGCCGATCTCGCCGCGCGCACCGGCTATTCGCCGACGCATTTCCAGCGCGTCTTCACCCGCCACACCGGCCTGTCGCCCGCCGCCTATGCCCGCGCGCTGCGCGAGGAACGCGCGCGCGAAGCGCTGAGCGAGGCGGGACGGGTGACCGACGCAATCTATGACGCGGGCTTTTCGGGGCCGTCGCGCTTTTACGAAAATATGGAGGGACGGATGGGAATGACGGCTTCGGCGTGGGCGAACGGCGGCAAGGGCGCGACGATCCACTGGGCGGTCGTGCCGACGAGCCTGGGCGACATGCTCGTCGCGGCGACCGGCAAGGGCGTGTGCCGCCTCTCCTTCGCCGAGGGACGCGAGGCGCTGGAAGAACGCTTTCCCGCGGCCGAACTGGTCGAGGGCGGCGCCGAATTCGCGGGCCTGCTCAAGCAGGTCGTCGATGCGGTCGAAACCCCCGCGCTCGGCTTCGACCATATTCCGATCGACGTGAAGGGCACCGCCTTTCAGGAAGCGGTGTGGCGCGAGCTGAGGAAAATTCCCGCCGGCGAAACGCGCAGCTATGCCGAGATCGCCGCCGCGGTCGGCAAGCCGAAGGCGGTGCGCGCGGCGGGGAGCGCGAACGGCGCGAACAATGTCGCGGTGCTGATCCCGTGCCACCGCGTCGTGCGCAGCGACGGATCGCTCGGCGGCTATGCCTATGGCCTGCCGATCAAGGAAGAATTGCTGAAGAGAGAGGCCCGATGATGACCGATAAAGTTGCCGAATTTCGAGCTCTGCACGTCCCGGGCGATCCGCTGATCCTCGTCAACATCTGGGATGCGGGGAGCGCGAAGGCGGTCGCCGCGGCGGGCGCGAAGGCAATCGCGACGGGCAGCTATGGCGTTGCCGGGGCGCAGGGGCGCAGCGACGGCGAGGATTTTCCGCTGGAGGATGCGCTCGAGAATCTGCGCCGCATCCTGTCGGTGACCGACCTGCCGGTCACGATCGACATGGAATCGGGCTATGGCGCCGATGCGGCGGCGGTCGGCGTGTCGGTCGGATGTGCCAGGGAGGCCGGCGCGGTCGGGATCAATATGGAGGATCGGCTCCCCGGCGTGACCGAGCTGCTCCCGCTCGCCGAAGCGCAGGCGCGTTATCGCGCGGCGGCGGACAGCGGGATTTTCATCAACGCGCGCTGCGACATGTTTCGCGGGCGCGACGCGGCGAAGGATGGCGAGGCGCTTGTCGCCGCGACGCTCGAACGCGCGCGCGCCTATGCCGATGCCGGGGCGGGATCGCTGTTCGTGCCATTCCTGCTCGATCCCAAATGCGTCGGCGCGATCTGCGACGCCTCGCCGCTGCCGGTCAATATATTGCGCGGCAAGGGCGGCCCGACGCATCGGGAACTGGCGGCGCTCGGCGTCGCGCGGATCAGCCACGGGCATCAACCGTGGGCGGCGGCGATGGCGTGGCTCACCGGGCAGGCGGAACAGGTGCTGGGCGGCGACGAACCCGATTATTGAGCAAGACCCCTTCCGACCCGTTCGTCCTGAGGAGCCATTGAGCCCAGTCGAAATGGCATCTCGAAGGACCATGCGCAACGCCCGGTCCTTCGAGACGGGGCTTCGACAAGCTCAGCCCCTCCTCAGGACGAACGGACTTCAGTTTCCGGGTTTCGCCTCCGGCCGCGCCACCGAATATATTTCCTTCGCGATCGTCTTGAGCAGCGCCATCCGGTCCTCGCCCTCGGCATAGAGGTCGAAATGGGTGCGTTCGGGGACGAAGCGGAACGAGGATTGCGCCCCCAATTCGTCGAGCACCGCCTTCAGCCGCCGCGCCGCGCCGTCGAGGTAGAAGGTGTCGGCGGTGCCGACGATCAGGTGGATCTTGCCGTCGAGGTCGGGCTTCAGCTTCGGCCAGTCGCGCTTGACGATATGCGCGATGTCGTAATGCTCGCGCCACCAGGCCGCGACCGCGGGATCGACCTTGCCGGTCGCGCGATCGAACAGCGGGCAGGGGCGCCCGTCGGGGCAGCGCGGCGAAAAGACCCAGTCGAAGCTCGCGAACTGGCCGCCATAGGCGCCGAGCGCCGCTTCGAGCTGCGCGAACTGCTTCAGCGTCGCGATCACCTTGCCCTTGTCGCGGATCAGCGGCAGCGGCTGGCCATCGGCGCCGACATAGGCGTTGGCGTCCGGCGCGTAGATGTCGATATTGGTGAAGTCGTGGAAATCGCTCGGGTCGGGTGCGGTCGGCCAGGTGCCGCCGAAAATCTTCGGATAGGCGACCTGCAGCCACAGGGTCGACCAGCCGCTCGAACTGTGGCCGGTCAGGAAGCGGCCCGACGCGCGGGCATCCATCCGGTATTTTGCCTCGAGCGCGGGGATCGCTTCGGTGGTCAAGGCCGCCCCCCACGGGCCGTTGTTCGCCGAATCGGCAAATTCGTGCGTTCCGGTCGCGATATGATGGTCGAGGAAAACCCAGATCATCGGCGGCATCTCGCCCTTCGCCATCATCGCCGCGACACCTGCGGCGCTCATCTTCGCGCTATCGAGCGTGCTGCCGAAGCCGCCGTCGGAATAGACGGTCGGATAGCTGCCTTTGCCGTCCGCATAGTCGGGAGGCAGCGCGACCCAGCCCTTGATCGCGGTCGCGCGGCCCGAAAAACCGGTCATCAGCCGCGACGGAATGTCGACCGCCTCGACGCTCTTGAGGCCCATCTCGACATCGGCGCGGCGATTGGCTGGAAGCTGGACAAGTCGGTCCCCGAAACGCTTTGCCGGAAGCTCGCGGTCGAGCGTCAAGGTCGGGATCGGACCGGGCAAGCTCGCTTCGACCACCGCCGAGACGAGATCGCCTGCGCCGCGGCCGCCATAATTATAGTCGTGATTGCGGTCGAACACCGCCTGCAGCCGGTAGGTGCCGGGCGGCAGCTTCGACCAGGGGGTCGGGAAAGCGTCGGCCTCGGTCCCGACGAGCGCGGGTGTGCCTGGCGCCAGATGCGCGACCTCGCGCGCCGCGATCGCGGTGCCGGTGGGATTGAAGGCCGAGGTGTCGACCTCCTCCTGCGCCGGCGCGCCGGGTTCGATCCTTTGCGCAAAGACAAGCAGCCGCCCGCTTGCATCGCCGCCGAGATCCTGTGTTGTAACGACCGGCGCCGCCATCGGCGCGGGATCGGCAAGGACGGCGGCCGGGGCCGAAAGCGCCAGCGCGATGGGGAGGAAAAACGAAAGCGCGCGGCGCGGGGCAAGATCGAGCATGGGTCTGGACCCTAATCAAGGCTTGACTGCTGTAAACCCGAATTGCGGCTCTAAACGAAGCTGTAGGGATCGACGTCGATCGCCAGCCGCGCCTTGGCGGGCCAGTCGATGCGCGCGATCCAGTCGCGGATCGTGCCCTGGAGGTCGAAGCTGCGCGGCGCGTGGAGCAGCAGGCGGAAGCGGTGGCGGCCGCGCAGCATCGCGAGCGGCGCGGGGGCGGGGCCATAGATGGCGAGCCCGTCGGCGGCGGGCGCCTTTTCGCCGAGCCGCTGCGCCACGCCGCGCGCGACCTCGATATCCTCCGACGAGATGACGAGCGCGGCGAAGCGGCCATAGGGCGGCGCGCCGGCATATCTGCGCGCAGCAGCCTCGGCGGCGTAGAAGCCTTCGCGGTCGTTTGCGACGAGCGCCGCCATCACCGGCGCGTCGGGAACGCGCGTCTGGATCAGCACCTCGCCGGGCTTGACCCCGCGCCCCGCGCGCCCCGCGACCTGCGCGATCTGCTGAAAGGTGCGCTCGGACGCGCGCAGATCGCCGCCGTCGAGCCCGAGGTCGGCATCCACCACGCCGACGAGCGTCAGGTTGGGGAAATGATAGCCCTTGGTGACGAGCTGGGTGCCGATGATGATGTCGACCAGCCCGCCCTCGACCGCCTCGACGAATTCGGCGGCTTTCGCGGGCGACCATAAAGTGTCCGAGGTGACGATGGCCGTCCTCGCTTCGGGAAAGCGCAGCGCGACCTCGTCGGCGACGCGCTCGACCCCGGGGCCGCAGGCGACGAGGCTGTCCTCGTCCTCGCATTCGGGGCAGAGGCGCGGCGGCGGCATGACGTGGCCGCAATGGTGGCAGGCGAGGCGGTGGACGAGGCGGTGCTCGACCATCCACGCGGTGCAATTGGGGCACTGGATGCGGTGGCCGCAGGTGCGGCAGAGCGTCAGCGGCGCGAAGCCGCGGCGGTTCAGAAAGAGCAGGCTCTGCTCGCCTTTGCCGAGCCGGCCGGCGAGCGCATCGACGAGCGGCGGCGCGAGCCAGCGGCCGCGGTCGGGCGGGTCGCGGCGCATGTCGATCGCGGCAAGGTCGGGCAGGGTCGCGCCGCCGTAGCGCGCGGGCAGGACGATATGGCGATAGCGCCCCGCTTCGACCTGGGCCAGGCTCTCGAGCGCCGGGGTCGCGCTCGCGAGGATCACCGGCAGCCCCTCGAACGATCCGCGCATCACCGCGACGTCGCGCGCATGATAATGGACGCCATCCTCCTGCTTGAAGCTCGTCTCATGCGCCTCGTCGACGACGATCAGCCCCAGATCGGCATAGGGCAGGAACAGCGCCGAGCGCGCGCCGACGACGATCTTCGCTTCGCCGCTCGCGATCGCGTGCCACGCGCGGCGGCGCTCGGTGGAGCGCAGCCCGCTGTGCCACGGCACCGGCTCGCAGCCGAAACGCGCGGCGAAGCGCGTCAGCATCGGTTCGGTCAGCGCGATTTCGGGGAGCAGCACGAGCGTCTGCTTGCCTGCCTCGACGGCCGCCGCGATCGCCTCCATGTAAACTTCGGTCTTGCCCGATCCGGTGACGCCGTCGAGGAGCAGCGTCTCGAACCTTGCCGCCGCGACGGCATCGCGCAGCTGTCCGGCGGCGGCGGCCTGTTCGTCGGAGAGGTCGGGCGGAGCGAAGGCCGGATCGGGTTCGGGACAGGGCGCGTCGGCCGAAACCTCGACCGCTTCGAGCGCCCCCGCCTGCACGAGCCCGCGGATCACCGCCTCGCTGACCTCGGCCATGGCGGCGAGTTCGCGCACCATGCCCTGCCGCGCGCCGATCCTTTCCAGCGCCACTATGCGCTGCGGCGTCATCCGCGCGGGCAATTCGCCGGTCGCGCGATACTCGACGATCGGGCGGCGCGCGTCGGCGAAGGCGGCGCCGGGCAGCACCATGCGCAGCACCGCGCCGGGGGGCGCGAGATAATAGTCGCTCGTCCATTCGACGAGGCGGCGCAAGGGCGCCCTGATCGGCGGGACGCCCACGATTTCGTAAAGGTTGCGCAGGCGATTGTCGCCGACGGGTTCGGGCGCGCCGAAGCTTGCGTCCTCCCACACCACCCCGCCCATCCGCCGCGGCCCCAGCGGCGCGACGACGACGCTGCCGAGCGGCGCCTCGCTGCCATGGGGCACGCGATAGTCGAGCGGGCCGAGGGCGGCGGTCAAAAGGAGGACGCGGGCGCGGGTCATGGATCGGGCAGGATATAGGCGTGGGAGCAAAATAGGAAAGCGGGGAAGGAAAATGCGCGCAGAGGCGCAGAGGAGGAATGGATAAAGTTCACGCGGAGACGCGGAGGCGCGGAGAGATTGGAGTTGCCGCGAAGCGGCCTTCCTTCTGCGGCGTTGCGATGAACGCCACCGAGGCGCGAGAAAGGGGCCTGTCGGCCCGGATCGTTTCTCCGCGTCTCCGCGTCTCCGCGTGAACCGAACCTTCTGCGCGCTCTGCGGCCTCCTTCGACAAGCTCAGGACGCAGTCTGCGTGAATCCAAAAAAGACGCCCCGACGATTTACGATGGCGCCAGCGCCGCCTTTGCTTGCCGCTTCGCCGGTTTCGGGCGGCGGAACCAGAAGGTCCAGACCGCGAAGCTGCCGAGCATCGTCAGCGACAGGCCTGATACTGTCAGCAGCAGGCGATAGGGCAGGCCGCCGACCTTGCCCGCGTGGAGCGGATAGGCCTTGTTGAACGCCTGCGCGCCCGGCGCCATCGCGAGCGCGTCGCGCGCGCCGAGCAGGCGGCCGGTGGCGGCGTCGAACCACAGCGTCGTGCGGCCATTGGGAAGCCATTCGGCGGGTTGGCGCATCCTGAGGCTGATCGGATCGCCCGCCCCCCGCGGCAGGCTGAGGATGCGGAATTCGGCGGCGGGGAAGCGGCGATGCGCTTCGGCGAGCATCGCGGCATAGCCGGGCTTCGCCGCGAGCGGGCCGCTTTCATATTGGGGCGGCTCCATCGACTTGACCGTCTCGGCGACCGGGCCGAAGGGCGCGACGACACCCATTGCGAAGGGGCGAAAGATCATCATCGTGCCGGTGACGAGCGAGAGCAGCAGCAGCGGCGCGACGACGATGCCGAGGTCGCGGTGATGGGTGACGATCGCGGGACGGCTCATCCGCCTTGGCCACAGCCGCGGGCGAAAGGTCGCGCGCGTGCGCCACCAGAGGATGACGCCCGAGATCACGAAGAACAGCCCGCAAAGCCCCGCGATGCCGATCACCCATTCGCCGCTGTCGCCCGCGAAGAGATGATGGTGAAAGTCGAAGAGCCACAGCTCGGGCCGTCCCCACTGGCTCGCCCAGCGCGCCGCGATTTCGCCCGACTGGTCGGCGTAAAGCCCCGCGCCCTCGCCGAACCGCACCTGATGCAGCCCGAAGCCGTCGCGGGCATAGATGATGCCCTGCGGGGCGCCCGGCAGCGCCATGATCCTTTCGGTCGCGGCGGTGATGCCGGCGAGGTCGGCGCGGAGCGGATCGCCGGCATGCGGCACGCCGATCCACGCGTCCTTGTGGAGCAGGATCGTGCCGCTGAGGCCGAGCAGCGCGAGCAGCAGCCCGATCAGCCCGCCCGTCCAGCGGTGGAGCGTGTCGAGCAGCTTCATCGGCGGCGCTTCAGTCCAAAACGATCGTCATTGCGAGCGCCGAAGGCGCGCGGCAGTCCAGAGCTGCGCAAGGCCGCCCTGGATTGCTTCCCCCGGCTTTCGCCGGGGTCGCAATGACGAAAAAGCCAGGCCATCGTTAGAACCGATAATCCCAGCCGAGCGTGAAGGTGCGTCCGCGGCCCGCGAAGTTGAAGAAATCGTCGGTCGGCCGCTGGGTGTCGCTCGCGTAGCTGATATATTGCTTGTCGAACAGATTCTGCACCGACAGGCTGACCCCGCCGAGGCTCGTCTGATAGCGGATGAAGGCGTCGGTCAGATTATAGCCTTCGAAATCGTTGCGCGGGTCGCGGACGAGACCGCGGAAGCTGCGCGCCAGATAGAATTGCGTCTGGATGCGCGCCGACACCGGGCCGTTCGCATAGGCGGCGGCGAGGTTGAGCCGGTCGGGCGAGATGTTCGCGCCGTCGAGGTCGGTATCGACCACATCGTCGCCGTCGGTGTCCGACCGCCCCTTGATATGGGCATAGCCCGTCGACAGCGTCAGCCCGTCGATCGGCATGCGGACGGCAAGGTTGATTTCCAGCCCCTCGATCTCGACGCGCTCGCGCACCACGGTGAAGATGCCGTCGCTGCCGGCGCGCAGTCGCTGGCCGTTCTTGCTTGTCGACCAGAAATAGCTCGCGCTGGCATCGAGCGGGCCGCGCTTCACCTCGACGCCGATTTCGCGGTTGTTCGAGACGATCGGCGAGATGTCGAGGAAGTCGTCGACATCGACGCCGGTGTCGGCGACCGCGCGGGTGATGCGGCCGACGTCGGGAACGGTGTAGCCCTCGGCATAGCTTGCATAGGCGCGGATGCCCGCGAGCGGCTCGACGATCACGCCGCCGTTGAGGAGCAGGTCGTCGAAACTCGGGCTGCCGCCCGCGACATCGACGCCGCCATAGGTCGCGGGGTCGCTGCCGTCATAGGTGGTCGCGGCGAGCGTGTGATAATCGGCGATGCTGATCTTCACATTTTCATAGCGCGCGCCGCCGGCGAGGCGGACGAGGCCGCCCGCGAGTTCGAGGTTCGCCTGGCCGAAGGGGGCGAGGCTGCGGAAATCGGTCGGCGGCACCCAGGCGCGGTCGGTCGCGATCAGCCGCTGTTCGGTCGAATCCCACAGCGCGTCGAAACCTGCGATCAAGGTCAAAGCCTCGAAGCCGGGGACCGCGCGCTCATAGCTGATCTTGCCGCCATATTTGCGGCTGCGGTTCTGCGACTGGTCGAACAGCGTGCCGACGGGCGCGATCGCGGGGTCCTGAAAGCTCGCGATCGGGTTGGGCTCGCCGCCGAACGTGTCGCGGCTGCGGTTCCAGAAAATCTGGCTGACGAAATTGCCGCCGCCAAGGTCGCTGTCGGTCAGCGACAGCGCGACGCTTTCGGTGCGTCCCTGTGCAGGCGCTCCGGGCGGGGTGCCGCGCTCGGCGCTCGTCGGCAGGCCGGCGTCCTTGTCGCCGGCGACCGCGGCATAATCGCCGTCGCCCTTGAGTTCGAAGCGGCTCGCGATCAGGTCGAGCCGCATCGTGTCGGTGACCGCATAGCCGAAGCGTCCGAAGAGCGAGAGGGTCTCCGAATCCTGCGTCTCGCCCTGCGTCAGATTGATGCCGACCGGACGGCCCTCGCCGTCGAAAAAGACCCCGCGGCGCTCCCATGCGGCACCGACGCTCGCGTCGAAGCGTCCCGCCTTATACTGGACGAGCCCCGCGACCTTGCCGCCCATGCCGGCGCGCGAGAAGTCGTTGTCGGCGGTCGCCTGGAGCAAGGTGCGGCCCGACAGCCCCTCCTCGGCCGGCGCGCCGACGGTCACCTGGTTGACGATGCCGCCGGTGCCGCCGATGCCTTGCAGCGCGTTCGACCCGAAGATCACCTCGACCCGGTCGATGAAGAAGCCGTCGATCGTGAAGCCGTCGCGGCTGCCGTCGCGCAGCGGGGTCGATTGCGGAATGCCGTTGATCGCATAGAGCGGCGAGCGGCCGCGCAGCGTCTCGCCCGCGCCCGACAATTTCTGCCGCGTCGGCGAGAAGCTGGGGGTGAGCGTCGCGACCGCGTCGGTGACCGAACCCGAAATCGCGAGCTGCTGGTCGAGCGCCTCCTTGCCGATCACGTCGATGGTGAGCGGCAGCGCATTCGCCGGCAGGATCGAGCGCGCCGCGGTGACGACGATCGTATCTTCGCCGTCGGGCGCGGCGTTCGCGTTGCCCGGCTGGCCGAGCGCTGGGGTGGAAAGAGCGGTGCCGAGCAGCATCGCGACGGCAAACTTGCGAATCATTCTTATCTCCCTGTTCGCGAGCGCCGCTAATGAGAGCGATTTGCAGATGCAAGGGAAAAGACCGCCATCTCCCCTTCAGGGGAGAGGATATGGAGGCTTGGCGCGTAGCGCCTGGCCGGAGTCGGAGAGGGGAGCAGCGCTGGCGGCCATCCCCCTCTCCAAGCTTCGCTAGCTCCTGACGGAGCAAGCTGCGCTATCCTCTCCCCTGAAGGAGAGAGGGCGAGGGTGGCATCGCCACGAGCGACACGCTATCACGCCTGCCATGCGCGAAAAGGAACTGCGGTTCGCCCTGATTTGCTACGGCGGCATCAGCCTTGCCGTCTATATGCACGGAATCACCAAGGAGATCTGGCGCCTCGCGGCGGCATCGCGCGCGTGGCACGACGGCAGCGCGATCGACGGGTCGGGCGCCATCTATCGCAAGCTGCTCGCGGCGATCGAGGCGAAGAGCGGGTTGCGGCTGCGCGTGCTCGCCGACATCGTCGCGGGGGCGAGCGCGGGGGGCATCAACGCGATCTTCCTCGCGCGCGCGCTCGCGACCGGCCAGTCGCTCGATCCGCTGACCGACCTGTGGCTCGAGGATGCCGACGTCGACTATCTGCTCGACCCCGATGCCCGCCCGATCTCGGCGGCGACCAAATTCTGGGCGGTGCCGATCGCCGGCTGGGCGATGAAACGGCGCGGCAATGTGATCGACCGGACCGTCGCGGGTCCGGCGCAGGACGAGGTGCGCGCGAAGCTGTCGCGCTTCGTGCGCGCGCGCTGGTTCGAACCGCCCTTCGGCGGCGAGACCTTTTCGGAGCTGATTCTCGACGCCTTCGATGCGATGGACCGCGGGCCGCGCGGGCCGGTGCTCGTCCCCGCGGGGCAGCCGGTCGATCTGTTCGTGTCGGTCACCGATTTCGCCGGCCACAGCATGCCGCTGTCGCTCCACAGCCCGCCGCGCGTGACCGAGCAGGAGCATCGGCTGATCCTGCATTTCCGGCAGGACGGGCGCGCGGGCAAGGGGCTGGACGACATGCCCGCGCTGGCGGTCGCGGCGCGCGCGACCGCGAGCTTTCCGGGCGCCTTTCCGCCCTTCACCCTGCGCGAGATCGACCGCGTGCTTGAAAAGCGCAAGATCGACTGGCCCGGCCGCGCCGATTTCATCCGCGTGCAATTGCCCGCGGGCGAAGAGGCCGATCCCGCCGACCGCGTGCTGATCGACGGATCGGTGCTCGCCAACGCGCCCTTCCGCCCCGCGATCGCGGCGCTCAAGCAGCGGCCGGCGCGGCGCGAGATCGACCGGCGCTTCGTCTATATCGACCCCAAGCCCGATTATCGGTCGATCAGTTTCGCACCATCCGGCGAACCGGTCGAGGGCGATGCGGCGCCGCTGCCCGGCTTTCTGACCACGATCCTCGGCGCGCTCTCCGAAATCCCGCGCGAACAGCCGATCCGCGAGAATGTCGAGGCGATCGAGGCGATGTCGCGGCGTATCCGCCGGATGCAGCATATCGTCGACGCGATGAAGGTCGAGGTCGAGGAACAGGTCGCGGCGCTGTTCGGCTCCACCTTCTTCCTCGACACCCCGACCCCGGCGCGGCTCGACCGCTGGCGCGCGAAGGCGCAGAGCGAGGCGGCGTCGCGCGCGGGTTTCGCCTATCCGCCCTATGGCCATTTGAAGCTCTCGGCGATCGTCGAGGAGATTGCGGCGCTGATCGACCGCCTCGCGCCGCCCGAAGGCGCGATCCACCGCGAGCATCGCCGGGCCTTGCTGTGGGACGAAGTGCGCGCGCGCGGGCTCGACCGGATTTCGGGCAAGAAGGGCGCGGGAGCGAGCCGCGATGCGATCGCTTTTTTCCGCACCCACGACCTGACCTTTCGTATCCGCCGCCTGCGCTTTCTCGCGCGCGAACTCGATGCGGTCGAGGCGACGCGCGACGCGCGCGACGCCGATTGCGAGGCGATGCGCGGGGCGATCTTCGCAGCGCTCGGCCTCTATCTCGAACGCGAGGGCGACAGCTGGCTCGGCGATCTCGACGTCGCCGTCGATGCGGGAGTCGGCGCGTGGATCGACGCGATCGCCGAGCGGCGCGACCTGCCCGCAGTCGATCGCGAGGGCGACGGACTGCTCGCCGTGGGGCTTGCCGGCCTCCCCAAGGACGACCGGCGGCAGCTGCTGCTCGCCTATCTCGGCTATCCCTTCTACGACATCGCGACCCTGCCGCTGTTGCAGGGCGAGGGATATGACGAGTTCGACCCGGTCAAGGTCGACCGCATCTCCCCGTCGGACGCGACCGCGATCCGCACCGGCGGCGCGGCGGCGATGCTGAAGGGGATCGAGTTCAACAGCTTCGGCGCCTTTTTCAGCCGCACCTATCGCGAGAATGACTATCTGTGGGGCCGCCTCCACGGCGCCGACCGGCTGGTCGACATCGTCGCGTCGAGCGTCACGGGCGAGGGGGCGCTTGTCAAGGAGGAGCTGGCGGCGATCAAGCGGCAGGCGTTCCACGCGATCCTCGACGAGGAGGAGGGGCGGCTGCCGAAGGTGCAGGCGCTGATCGCGGAGATCAGGGGGGAGATTGGCTGATCACAGAAGCCCCTCCTCTTCAGAGGAGGGGTTGGGGTGGTGGCGCGCGACAGCGCGCGAGACTTCAAACACCACCCCGCTGCGACTAGAGTGCGTTCGGTTTTGATGGAATCAAAACCGGCACTCTAGATTCTTGTTTTGCCGTGATTTCCGAGCCGTGAAATGTTCCATTTCACTCGAAATCACTCTAGGTCCGGCTGCGCCGAACCAAGTCTCGCTGCCCCTCCTCTGAAGAGGAGGGGCGGGTTCAGGATCAATCGGTCAGATCGTCCCACATATCCTTGATGCGGCCGAAGAAGCCCTGGCTCGCGGGGCATTCCTCGCCGGTCTCGGTCTCGCGGAATTCGGCGAGCAATTCCTTCTGGCGTGCAGTGAGTCTGGTCGGCGTCTCGACGTCGATCTGGATGACGAGGTCGCCGTGGCCGCGGCCGTTGAGCACCGGCATACCCGCGCCGCGCTGGCGCAGCTGCTTGCCCGACTGGATGCCGGCGGGGATGCTGATCTCGTGGCGCGTTCCATCGAGCCCCGGAATCGTGATGCAGCCGCCCAGCGCGGCGGTGGTGAAGCTGATCGGCGCGCGGGTGAACAGGGTCGTGCCCTCGCGCTCGAAGACCCGGTGCCGCGCCATGTGGAGGAAGATGTAAAGGTCGCCCGGCGCCGCGCCGCGCGCGCCGCTCTCGCCCTCGCCCGACAGGCGGATGCGCGTGCCCTCGTCGACCCCCGGCGGGATGGTGACGGTCAGCGTCTTGCGCCGGTCGACGCGGCCTTCGCCGAGGCAGGTGGGGCAGGGGTCGGCGATCACCTCGCCCGCGCCCTGGCAGGCGGGGCAGGTGCGCTCGACCATGAAGAAACCCTGCTGCGCGCGCACCTTGCCCATGCCGCCGCAGGTGGTGCAGCGGTGGGTCTGCGTGCCGGGCCTGGCCCCCGATCCGTCGCACGCGTCGCAGCGCGCGGCGACATCGACCTCGATCTCGCGCGTGCAGCCGGCAAAGGCGTCCTCGAGCCGGATTTCCATGTCGTAGCGCAGGTCGGCGCCGCGCGCCGGACCGCGCTGCTGGCGCCCGCCGCCGAACGCCGAGCCGAAGATCGATTCGAAGATATCGCCGATGTCGCCGAAATCGGCGTTGCCGCCGAAACCGTTCGCGCCGCCATTCTGGAACGCCGCCTTGCCGAACCGGTCATAGGCCGCGCGCTTCTGCGGGTCCCTCAGGCAGTCATAGGCCTCGTTGATCGCCTTGAAGCGCGCCTCGCTGTCGCCGCATCCCGGATTCTTGTCGGGATGATATTGCATCGCGAGCTTGCGATAGGCGGCCTTCAGCGCCTTGTCGTCGGCGGTGCGTTCGACTTCCAGCAGTTCATAATAGTCGATGTCGAGACTCATGGCTCGTTCACGCCCCCGAGGGTGTAACCCTTCGAGACGGGCCTTCGCCTTCGCTCAGTCCCTCCTCAGGGCGAACGGATGGAAAAACACCGTTCGCCCTGAGGAGCCATTGAGCTTGTCGAAATGGCGTCTCGAAGGGCATTCCCTTCGTCTTACTTCTTGTCGTCTTCGACTTCGGAGAATTCGGCATCGACGACATCTTCGTCGGCCTTGCTCTCGCCGGCCCCGGCTTCGGGCGAAGCCGCGGCCTGCTGTTCCTTTTCGTAGATCGCCTGGCCAAGCTTCATCGCGACCTGCGCGAGCGCCTGGGCCTTTTCGGTCATCGCAGCGGGATCGCCGCCCTCGACCGCACTTTTGGCTTCGCCGAGCGCCGCCTCGATCTCCGACTTCAGGCCCGCGTCGACCTTGTCGCCATGCTCTTCGAGCTGGCGCTCGGTGGTGTGGATCAGGCTTTCGGCGTTGTTCTTCGCCTCGGCCGCCTCACGCCGCTTCTTGTCCTCGTCGGCGAATTTCTCCGCGTCCTTGACCATCGCGTCGATGTCGGCGTCGGAGAGGCCGCCCGAAGCCTGGATCTTGATCTGCTGCTCCTTGCCGGTGCCCTTGTCCTTGGCGTGGACCGACACGATGCCGTTGGCGTCGATGTCGAAGGTCACCTCGATCTGCGGCACGCCGCGCGGCGCCGGCGGGATGCCGACGAGGTCGAACTGGCCGAGCATCTTGTTGTCGGCCGCCATTTCGCGCTCGCCCTGAAAGACGCGGATCGTCACCGCCGACTGATTGTCGTCGGCGGTCGAATAGACCTGGCTCTTCTTGGTCGGGATCGTCGTGTTGCGGTCGATCATGCGCGTGAAGACACCGCCCAGCGTCTCGATGCCGAGGCTCAGCGGGGTGACGTCGAGCAGCAGCACGTCCTTGACGTCGCCCTGCAGCACGCCGGCCTGGATCGCGGCGCCGATCGCGACGACCTCGTCGGGGTTGACGCCGGTGTGCGGTTCCTTGCCGAAGAAATCCTTCACGACCTCGCGCACGCGCGGCATACGGGTCATGCCGCCGACCAGCACGACTTCGTCGATGTCGGCCGCGCTGACGCCGGCGTCCTTGATCGCCTTCTTGCACGGCTCGAGCGTGCGCTTGATGAGGTCTTCGACAAGGCGTTCGAGGTCGGCGCGCGTGATCGTCTTGACGAGGTGCTTCGGCCCGTTGGCGTCGGCGGTGATGAAGGGCAGGTTGACCTCGGTCGTCGCGGCCGACGACAGCTCGATCTTCGCCTTTTCGGCGGCTTCCTTCAGCCGCTGCAGCGCGAGCTTGTCGTTGCGCAGGTCGATGCCTTCGTCCTTCTTGAACGCATCGGCGAGATATTCGACGATCTTGCTGTCGAAATCCTCGCCGCCGAGGAAGGTGTCGCCGTTGGTCGACTTCACCTCGAACACGCCGTCGCCAACCTCGAGGATCGAAATGTCGAAGGTGCCGCCGCCGAGGTCATAGACCGCGATCGTCTTGTTCTCCGACTTGTCGAGGCCATAGGCGAGCGCTGCCGCGGTCGGCTCGTTGATGATGCGCAGCACTTCGAGGCCGGCGATCTTGCCGGCGTCCTTGGTCGCCTGACGCTGCGCGTCGTTGAAATAGGCGGGGACGGTGATGACGGCCTGCTCGACCTTTTCGCCCAGATAGGCTTCGGCGGTTTCCTTCATCTTCTGAAGGATGAAGGCGCTGATCTGCGACGGCGAATAATCCTCGCCGCCCGCCTTGACCCACGCGTCGCCGTTGGCGCCCTTGACGATGGTATAGGGGACGAGTTCCATGTCCTTCTTGGTCATGGGATCGTCGAAGCGGCGGCCGATCAGGCGCTTCACCGCGAAAATCGTGTTCTCGGGATTGGTGACCGCCTGCCGCTTCGCCGGCTGGCCGATCAGCCGCTCGCCGTCCTTGGCGAAGGCGACGATCGACGGCGTCGTGCGCGTGCCCTCGACATTTTCGATAACCTTGGGCTTACCGCCCTCCATGACCGCGACACAGCTGTTGGTGGTGCCGAGGTCGATCCCGATGACTTTGGCCATAGTGTAAACGTCCTTGTTGCTTCGTCGGCGCCCTGAAAAGGCACGCCTGTCCATGGGTCCCCATAAGGGTTTCTGGGGGCGATATAGGTGCGCCGATGCTTGGCACAAGCCCTTCGAACGCTTATCTGTAGCGGGAAATTTCGAGCCTTTCGGGAGAGTCCTGCCATGAAGCCCTTTGCAATCGCCGCCCTTGCCGTCGCCACGCTCGGCCTTTCGGCCTGCGGCGAGAATATGGGCGAGGGGCCGGTCCTCCACGTCGCAAGCGGCTATATCGAGATGGGGGCGACCCCCGACCGGCCGGCGGCAGGCTATTTCACCATCGAGGGCGGACCGCGCGACGTCGATCTCGTCGCGGTGACCGCCGACCTCGCGCAGCGCGTCGAAATGCACGAAAGCGTGCGCGAAAACGGCGTGATGACCATGAAGCCGCTCACCAGCGCGCCCGTGCCCGCGAAGGGCAAGCTCGAGTTCAAGCCCGGCGGCAGGCATCTGATGATCTGGAACATCAACGGCGCCGCGGTGCGTGCGGGCAAGCTGCCGATGATCTTCGTCTTTTCGAACAACAATAATGAACGCATCATCTTCGACATGACGATCAAGGGCGCGTCGAGCGCGGCGAGCGCCGATGCTCCGGCGATGGACCATGGCGCGATGGAGATGGGCAACGAGAGCGCGGACAAGGGCGCGACGGACGCGGCGAAGAAATAGGCGGGCATGGCGCGGCCTTCGCGACCGCTCACCGCCGGCGAGATCGCGCTCGCGCGCTCGGTCTTCGGCGACGCGATTGCCTATGACCGGGTGCGCGTGCGCCATCATAAATGGATATTCTTTCAGCCGCGCCGCGTCGTGATGGCGCCGATGGGCGCGCTCCATTTCCACCCGCACGGCAACCTCTATTGCGACGATTTCAGCACCGCATCGCAGGCGATGCAGGGGCTGTTCGTCCACGAAATGACGCATGTGTGGCAGGCGCAGACGCGCGGCCGCTGGTATCTGGTGCTGATGCGGCATCCCTTTGCGACCTATAGCTACAGTCTGAAACCCGGGTGGCGGCTCGAACGCTATGGCCTCGAGCAACAGGCGGAGATCGTGCGGCATTACTGGCTGCTCACCCAGGGCGTGACGATCGGCGGCGCGCCGGGGGTCGAGGCGTATCGCGCGGTGCTGCCGTTCTGGGGCTGTGGGGTGGGTGGATGATAGCTTTCTGGCGTTACCAGCCGTCGCCCCAGCGAAAGCTGGGGCCGCTATCGGCCTGTTCTTCCGGCGCTGCGACCAGAGGATGGCGGCCCCAGCTTTCGCTGGGGCGACGATTCATGGTTGGGAAACTATGTCCGCTCACCATTCCAAAGCCGCCATTCCGATCTCCCCGCCAATTAAGCCCTAGCCAACTCCTCAGCGTTCGTCCTATGTTCCGCGGATGGATATGGTCTCGCTGCTCGTCGCCGTCGTCGCTCTCTTGCTCGGTGCCTTGATCGGCTGGCTGTTCGCCGGCCGGCAGGCGGGCGGGCTCAGGGCCGAGCGCGACGGGCTTGCCGAGCGGTTCAGGGCGGCGGTGACCGACCTTGCCGCCGAGGCCGAGGCGCGCAAGGCGGCCGAGCTGCAACTCTCCGCGCTCGGTGCCGAGCAAAGGGCGCGCGATGCGGCGCACGAGGCGCAGATCACGCAATTGAAGGACGCGCAGGCGGCGCTCACCGCGCAGTTTCGCGAGGTCGGGCAGGCGATGCTCGACAAGGCGCAGCAGGATTTCCTGACCCGCGCCGCCGACCGCTTCAAGCAGAGCGAGGAAAGCGCGGGCGCGAATCTGAAGGCACTGCTCCAGCCGGTGCATGAGCGGCTCGCCAGATATGAGGAGGCGGTGGGCAAGGTCGAGGCCGAACGCCGCGACGCCTTCGGGATGCTCTCGGGCCAGATCGCCGCGATGCGCGAGGGCACCGAGCGTGTGTCGAGCGAGGCCGCAAAGCTCGTCAACGCGCTGCGCAATGCGCCCAAGGCGCGCGGGCGCTGGGGCGAGCAGCAACTGCGCAACGTGCTCGAAAGCTGCGGCCTGTCCGAACATGCCGATTTCCAAACCGAGGTCAGCGTCGCGGACGGCGACGGCGGACGGCTGCGCCCCGACGTCGTGGTGAAAGTCCCCGGCGGGCAGAGCCTGGTGATCGACGCCAAGGTCTCGCTCAATGCCTATCAGGATGCCTTCGGCGCCGTCGACGAGGCCGAGAAGGCGGCGCATCTCGCCGCGCACGCGGCGGCGATGAAGGCGCATGTCAACGCGCTCGGCGCCAAAAGCTATTGGAACCAGTTCGACGACACCCCCGACTATGTCGTGATGTTCGTCCCCGGCGAGCATTTTCTCGCCGCGGCGCTCGACCACGACGCCAGCCTCTGGGACCATGCGTTCGAGCGCAAGGTGCTGCTCGCGACGCCGACCAACCTCATCGCGATCGCGCGCACCGTCGCGGCGGTGTGGCGGCAGGAAAAGCTCGCGGGGCAGGCGCGCGAGATCGCGGCGCTCGGCAAGGAGCTTTATGCGCGCATGGCGACGATGGGGTCGCATATCGCGCGCGTCGGCAAGAATCTCGATTCTGCGACGGGGGCCTACAATGCCTTCGTCGGCAGCTTCGAAAGCCAGGTGCTGACGCAGGCCAAACGCTTCGAGGCGCTCGACGTCGAGACCGGCGGCAAGGAGATCGCCTCGCTGCCGGTAGCCGAACAGGCGGCGCGCCCGCTCGCGAAGCTGTCGGCGGCGCCGAGCGCGGTGAACGACGGCGGGGAATAGCGGACCTTCTTGAACTCCTGTGTGCTCCCGCGAAGGCGGGAGCCCATCTCCGGCCGGCTCTATGTTGATTTGTCAGGAGATGGGTCCCCGCCTTCGCGGGGACACACTGATCCAAAGGCCATCATGTTCAGATCGCCCGCTTGAGCACCGCAGTCTGTCCGTCCGCGCCGGTCAGCAGCAGCGTGCCGTCGGACGGAAATTCGATCCGCACCGGGCTTTCCATCAATTTGAAGAAGGCGCTTTCCTGCGCCATCGCGGCGCCCGCGCACGCCATCCTGGTCGTCATCAGCGGACCGGCGGTAAGGGTGGTGCCGTCGCTCGACCAGCTGCCCGAAAAGCGGTTGCACCCCGCGCTGCCGCTCAGCCTGTCGGCGGCGAAGCTCAGCGAGGTCGGGCGGTCGGCCGCGACGCGCGTGCCGCCGATCGACTCGAAGGTCCAGTCGGTGCCCGCGAGTTGATCCGGCGCGAGGATCGCGCCGCCGCAGCCTTTCACCGTCTTGCCGTCGGCGGTGACGGTCACCGTGTCGCGGTAGCGGCGGTCGCTCATCCCGTCGCTGCATTCGGCGTGCGTGACGTCGACGGTGAGCCGGTCGGTGACATAGCGTTCGCCGCCCGCACTCGGGCGGGCGCCCGGGTTGGGCTGAAGAATCTTCGTATCGCCATAGTCGCCGTTATAATTGAGCAGGCCCGACGTGATCTCGAGCGTCCAACCGGGTTCGGTGCCGATCGCCATATAGGATGCGGGCTTGTCGCCCGGCGCCTGCGGCGGGACGGCGGTGCAGGCGGCAAGCGCCGGCAGGGCAAGCAGGGGCAGGAAACGGGTCATCGCGGGCTTCTCCTCCTTTCGTCACCCCGGACTCGATCCGGGGTCCACCATGGACGCAAAGCGGTGCAAATGGATGCCGGATCAAGTCCGGCATGACGAACTAACGATGTCGGCCCTTATTGCATCGACATTCGGGGCCGGCCAGATGTCAGCACGCCGAACCCCCGCTATCGGTTCCGCCGCTGGTTCAATACCTCATAGGCCATCACCGCGCCCGCGACCGCGGCGTTCAGGCTGTCGGCCTTGCCCATCATCGGCATCTTCACCCGCACGTCGGCAGCGGCGGCATAGGCTTCGGGCAGCCCCTGCGATTCATTGCCGACGAGAATGAAGGTCGGCGCCGCATAGCGCACCGCCTGATAATCCTGCGTATCGTCCCCCAGCCAGGTCGCGACGAGCTGCCCCGGTCCGCCGCGCAGCCACGGCAGGAAGTCGTCCCAGCGCGCCTGCACCAGCCTTTGCGTGAAGATCGCCCCCATGCTCGCGCGCACCGCCTCTACTCCATAGGGGTCGGTCGATTCGTCGAGCAGAATCAGCCCGCCCGCGCCGACCGCGTCGCCGGTGCGCAGCATCGTGCCGAGATTGCCGGGGTCGCGCAGCCGCTCGGCGACGAGCCAGATGGGGGCCGCGCTCCGGTCGAGGTCGGCGAGCGTGGTGCGCGGCTCGGCATAGATGCCGACGATCGTCTGCGGATTGTCCTTTCCCGACAGTTTTGCGAGGATCGCGGGCGTGGTGTCGATCACTTCGCCGCCGCTTGCCAGCGTCGCGTTGACGAGCGCCTTGGCGAGCGGATGCGCCGCGCCTTCGTCGGCGAGAAACAGCCATTGCGGCAGGACGCCCGCCTCGCGCGCCTCGGTCGCGATGCGCAGCCCTTCGGCAAGGAACAGCCCCTCGGCGCGCCGGTGCCGTTTTTCGCGCAAGCCGCGCATCCGCTTGACCAGCGGGTTCGATACGCTTTCGATGCGGCTGCGACGGCCGGACATGACGTCAATCCTCGCCGAAGCTGTCCTTGACCAGCCCGACCAGTTTGAGCAGCGCGGCGTCGGCGCCGTCGCCCTTCGTATGGATGGTGATGCTGTCGCCCTTCGCGGCGCCGAGCATCATCAGCCCCATGATCGAGGTGCCCGCTACACGGCTGCCGTTGCGCTCGACCTCGACCGAGACGCTTTCGGGCAGGCGGCTGACGAAGGTGACGAATTTGGCGCTGGCGCGCGCGTGAAGACCGCGCTGATTGGTAATCTCGACGGTCTCCGACAATTCGCTCAAAGGCCCACTCCCAGCATTTCCGACGCGACCGATATATATTTCTGGCCCGCCTCGCGCGCCGCGATCACCGCGGGGCGCAGTTCCATCGTTTTGCGCGCACTTTCGAGCCGGATCAACATCGGAAGATTGACCCCGGCGATCACCTCGGTCCGCCCGGCTTCGAGCAGGCTGATCGCAAGGTTCGACGGGGTGCCGCCGAACAGGTCGGTCAGCATGATCACGCCGCGCCCTTCGTCGACGTCGCGGATCGCGTCGGCGATTTCCTGCCGCCGCATCTCCATATTGTCGTTGGGACCGATGCACACGGTCGCGACCGCGCGCTGGGGGCCGACGACATGTTCCATCGCGGTCACCATCTCTTCGGCGAGTCGGCCGTGGGTGACGAGAACCAATCCAAGCAGCGGCAATGCTTTATCGCTGGGCATGCAGTCGAGGACCCTTATTTTTTTCCGCCTGGCGCGGGAGAAGCGGGCGGGGGCTTGCCCTCAAGCCCATCTTGCGGGGCCGAGTCAAGGTTGCGGTGGCCGACGGTGGGGGTGTGGCCCGCCGCGCGCAGCGTCCTGGCGACACGCTCGGCGACATGCACCGAGCGATGGCGCCCGCCGGTGCAGCCGAAGGCGATGGTGACATAGCTTTTCCCCTCGGCGCGGTATCGGGGCAGCAGCG
Organism: Sphingopyxis indica; assembly: GCF_032879645.1. NCBI lineage: Bacteria > Pseudomonadati > Pseudomonadota > Alphaproteobacteria > Sphingomonadales > Sphingopyxidaceae > Sphingopyxis > Sphingopyxis indica. Next base: position 3,634,118 of record NZ_CP076394.1, on the reverse strand, counting down.
CGAGCAACAGCGCCTCGATCCGCGACACCGTCGCTTCATAGGCCGGATCGGCCGCGATATAAGCCGAAACATCGGCGTCGAGTCCCGTTCCGGGACGCAGCTTCGAATCCCAGTGCGGGTTGCGCAGATAGCGCATGTCGAACACCAGATCGGCGTGGCGCGGCAGCCCGCGCGAATAGCCGAAACTCAATATGTTGAGCGCCGGTTCGTCGCCCCCCGCGTCGGCGAAACGGTGGCGGATTTCCTGTTGCAGGTCGTTGCTCGAATAGTTGGTCGTATCGACGACATGCTCGGCCCAGCGGCGCACCGGCTCCATCATCTCGCGCTCGCGCGCGATGCCGTCGGTCGCCGGACGATCCTCGGCGAGCGGGTGGCGCCGCCGCGTTTCGGAAAAGCGCCGTTCAAGCTCGGCGCCCGCGCAATCGAGGAACAGCGTCTCGATCGCGCGCCCGTCGGCCTCGCGCAGCTGCTTGATCCGCTTGACGAGCAAAGACGGCTTGAAGCCGCGGCTGCGGCTGTCGATGCCGACCGCGATCGGTCGGTTCGCCTCGCTGCGCGGCGCCGGCGCCTCGATCAAGGGTTCGAGCAGCGACAGCGGCAGATTGTCGACGACTTCCCACCCCAGATCCTCGAGCACCTTCAAAACGGTCGACTTTCCCGCGCCCGACAGACCGGTGACGAGCAGCAGGCGCGGCGATGCGGGCGCGGTCATGCGTCCGGCGCCAGTCGTTCGAGCGCGAGCATGATCTTGATCGGCGCCGACGCTTCGAAGGCCGAGAGGAGCAGCGCGGGCAGCGGATGCCCTGCGACCGTTTCGACCTGATTCACCGCAGGCATACGGTCGTAGCGGTCGGTCAGCCGCACCGCGAGCGCGAGCGGCACCGGCGCGGTCCACGGCCGCTCGACGATCCCGATGCCGCGCACCTCGAGCTTGCCGGCGAGATTTTCGGGCGGGCGGCACCACAGGCGGCCGCGTTCGTGCCAGATGTCGCAGCGATCATCGGCGACGAGCCGCGCGCCGCGGTCGATCAGCCGCAGCGCAAGGTCGGACTTGCCCTGCCCCGATTGGCCGAGGATCAGCACCCCGCCATTGCCCGCCGCGACGCAGCTTGCATGGATGTTGACAATCTCGATGGCGGTCCGGCTCGGAAGCATCGCGCAGGCTTAGCTAGGCGCGTGCGGCGCCGCAAGGCGGATGGAGGGTGGGGCGGCTTCCGGGTGGAATTGAGACATTGGCCAACCCCTCCTCTTCAGAGGAGGGGCAGCGAGACTTGGGAGCTTGCTCCCTAGTCGCAGCGGGGTGGTGCTCCTTCACCGGCGTCACCACCCCAACCCCTCCTCTGAAGAGGAGGGGCTTAAGAACGGCCGCTTCCGCCCGAAGGCCGCCGCGCCCCGTCAGCCGCCGGTTCGCCCCTCGTCCGCCGCGGGCAGCGTAATCAGCAGGCTCGCCCCCGGCTTGCCGTCCTCGCGGTCGCCCGCGGCGATCGTTCCGCCATGGCCCTCGACGATCGTCCGCGCGATCGCGAGGCCAAGGCCGCTGTGGCGGCCGAACGCTTCCTCGTCGGGGCGCGCGCTGTGAAAGCGGCGGAAAATCGCTTCGCGCTGCGCCTCCGGGATGCCGGGGCCGTCGTCGTCGACGCGAATATGCACCTCGTCGCCGAGACGCGTCGCGGCGATGCAGACGAGGCCGCCCGCGGGGGAGAAGCTGAGCGCATTGTCGATGACATTGTCGATCGCCCGCTCGAGGCGGTGGCCGTCGCCCATCACCGTCGCGGTGCCCTTGCGCGGGCGCGCGAAGGCGATGCGTGGGTGCGGCGTGTCGGCGTTCGCGCGCGCCGCGCGCGAGGCGAGCATCGATTCGATCATCAAGCCGATGTCGATCGGCTCGAACAGCGTGCGCGACAGCTGCGCGTCGATGCGGCTCGCGTCGCTGATGTCGGTGACGAGCCGGTCGAGCCGGCGAACATCCTCGTCGGCGATGGCGAGCAGCTGCGCGCGCTGTTCGTCGGTCTTGACGCGCCCCAGCCCCTCGATTGCCGAGCGCACCGAGGCGATCGGGTTCTTGAGTTCGTGCGTGACGTCGGCGGCGAAATGCTCGCCGGCGTCGATGCGCTCGCGCAGCGCCTGCGTCATGTCGCTCACCGCGCGTGCGAGCGTGCCGATTTCGTCGCGGCGACTCGGCAGGCGCGGCACGACGACCTCGCGTGCGCGGCCGAGACGGACGCGCACCGCCGCGCGGGCGAGCTTGCGCAGCGGGCGGACGATGGTGCGTGCGAGGAAGAGCGAGAGCAGCACCGAGACGACCAGCACCATCGCGAGCACGACCGCGAGGCGGAAGCGCTCGGCGCGCACGGTGCGGGTGATGTCGCGCGCGTTGAGCGTCATCAGCATCACCTCGGGGGCTTCAAGGTCGACGACACGGGTTGCGCTCAAGAGCGGGGTCCGCTCGGGGGCGAAGCGGAAGCGCGCCGCTTCGCCGCCGCTCTTCATCGCTTCGACCACCTCGGGCCAGGCGGCGGCGCGATCGACCGCGGGTTCTTCGAATTCGGGATAGTTGGGCGCGCCGACGACCCAGTCGATGCCGCGGTCCATCGCCCGCGCGACGTCGCGCTTCCACGGCTGCAGGTCGGGATCGCGCAGCGTATAGGTCGGCGGCGCGTGCGCGAAGCTGTCGTCGATCTTGCGTCCGCTCGCGTCATAGAAGCGCAGCCGCGATTCGGTCGCGCGGGTGAATTCGCCGATCAGCCGCTCGCGCTGGTCGGGGCGCGCCGCCTCGAGCGCGCTGTCGAGCATCGCGAGCTGGTCCTCCATCACCGCGATGCGCGTGTCGACGAGGCGGGTGCGATAGGTGTCGAGGTAGAAGAAGCCGCCTGCGAGCAGCGCGACGGCAAGGATGTTGACCGCAAGGATGCGCGTCGTCAGCGACCAGCGCGCCGACCAGACGAGCGGCGCGTCCTCCTGATCGGGCGGCGTGGTCTCAACCATCGTCCGAAAAGCGGTAGCCTGCGCCATAGAGCGTCGCGATCGCGTCGAAATCGGGATCGACCTCGCGGAACTTGCGGCGCAGGCGCTTGATGTGGCTGTCGATCGTGCGGTCGTCGATATAGACGTCGTCCTGATAGGCGGCGTCCATCAGCTGGTTGCGGCTGCGCACGATGCCGGGGCGCGCCGCGAGCGTTTCGAGGATCAGGAATTCGGTGACGGTCAGCGTGACGTCCTTGCCGTCCCAGCTCACCTTGTGGCGCGCGGGGTCCATCGTCAGCCGCCCGCGCGTGATCGGGTCGGCAACGGGCTCGTCGTCATCGTCGACCGGCCCCTTGTTGAGCTCGACGCGGCGCAGGATCGCGCGGATGCGCGCGATCAGCAGCCGCTGCGAAAAGGGCTTCGAGATATAATCGTCGGCACCCATCGCGAGCCCCAGCGCCTCGTCGATCTCGTCGTCCTTGCTGGTCAGGAAGATCACCGGAAGCTGGCTCTTCTCGCGCAGCCGGCGCAAGAGCTCGAGCCCGTCCATCCGCGGCATCTTGATGTCGAAGACGGCAAGGTCGGGCGGGTTGTCGAGCAGCGGCTTCAGCGCCGCCTCGCCGTCCGAATAGACGCGCGTGACGAAGCCCTCGGCCTGCAGGGCGATCGACAGCGATTGCAGGATGTTGCGGTCGTCGTCGACCAGCGCGATGGTTGCCGTCATGCTCTTTTCGTCGTTAGCGGCCGCGAACGGAAGGCTCAAAGCAGACTCTCGGTTTCCGTTCGCATCGACACGAACGGTCATAAAGGATCGGCTCAAATCCGTCCCGTTCCTAACCCATTGGGTCGAGGTCGACAACCGGGCGTGAAGAGCAAAGGGGCTCGCGACGCTCCGTCGCAAGAGCTGCACGGCTATCCCTTTAATCTTTTGACGCGCTTCGCCTTCCTCGCTAACGCGAAGCCATATTTCGGAATCGGCGGCACCGTCGGCACCCATGCGAATGCGGGCCTGTCCTTTCGTTCGGCAGGCGCTGCATAGGTATGCAAGAGGCGGGCGCGAACAGGAAAGGCGAGATGATGACGAAGGTGGTGATCGGCGATCGGGCCATCGAAACGCAGGCGGAGGTGGCCGGGAATCTCGGCACGCCGCAGCTCGTCGAGGCCGCGATCCGTCATGGCGAAGGGTTGCTCGCCAAGGACGGCCCGCTCGTCGTCGCGACGGGCAAGCACACCGGGCGCAGCGCGAAGGACAAGTTCATCGTCGAGGATGACGAGACGCGCGACACGATCTGGTGGGGCAAGACCAATGTTCCGATGACGCCGGCGCATTTCGCAGCGCTAAAGGAGGATTTCTTCGCGCATCTCGCGTCGCGCGACCGCCTCTATCGCCAGCAGCTGTTCGGCGGGTCGCAGCCGGAGTATCGCGTCGGGGTGCAGGTGCTCACCGAATATGCGTGGCACAGCCAGTTCATCCGCACCCTGCTCTGCCGCCCGACCGCCGACGAACTCGCGGGCTTCGCGGCCGAATATACGATCGTCGACCTGCCGAGCTTCCGCGCCGACCCGGCAAGGCACGGCACGCGCAGCGAAACGGTGATCGCGGTCAACTTTACCGAAAAGCTCGTGCTGATCGGCGGCACCGCCTATGCCGGCGAGATGAAGAAGTCGGTGTTCGGCATCCTCAACTATCTGCTGCCGGTGCAGGGGGTGATGCCGATGCACTGTTCGGCGAATATCGGCCCGAAGGGCGACACCGCGGTCTTCTTCGGCCTCTCCGGCACCGGCAAGACGACGCTGTCGGCCGACGCCTCGCGCACGCTGATCGGCGACGACGAGCATGGCTGGTCCGACACCGCGGTCTTCAATTTCGAGGGCGGCTGCTATGCGAAGATGATTCGCCTGTCCGCAGAGGCCGAGCCCGAAATCCATGCGACGACCAAGCGATTCGGCACGGTGCTCGAAAATGTCGTGATCGACCCGGCGACGCGCGAACTCGACCTCGACGACAACAGCCTCGCCGAAAACAGCCGCGGCTCCTATCCGATCGACTTCATCCCGAACGCGTCGGAGCATAATATGGGGCCGGTCCCCAGGAATGTGATCATGCTGACCGCCGATGCCTATGGCGTGCTGCCGCCGATCGCGAAGCTGACCCCCGAACAGGCGATGTATCACTTCCTGTCGGGCTATACCGCGCGCGTCGCGGGGACCGAAATCGGCGTGACCGAGCCCGAGGCGACCTTCTCGACCTGTTTCGGCGCGCCCTTCATGCCGCGCCACCCGTCGGTCTATGGCAATCTTTTGAAGGAGCGGATCGCGAAGGGCGGGGTGCAGTGCTGGCTCGTCAACACCGGCTGGACCGGCGGCATGGCGACGATGGAGGGGATCGAGCGGATGCCGATCAAGGCGACGCGCGCGCTTTTGAACGCCGCGCTCGACGGCAGCCTCAACGACGCAGAATTCCGCAGGGACCCGAACTTCGGCTTCGACTATCCGGTCGCGGTACCGGGCGTCGACAGTGCGATCCTCGACCCCCGCAATGCGTGGGCCGACAAGGCCGCCTATGACCGCACCGCGCAGGTGCTGGTGCAGCAATTCATCGACAATTTCGCGCAATTCGCGGATCACGTCGACGAAGGCGTCCGCCGGGCGGCCCCGCAGGTCGCCGTCGCCGCATAGGCTCACCCGGTTCCTCCGGGTGCTCATTCACCCGGAAGGACCGGATATGACCACCGAATATTCGCCGCGCCTGTTCGCAGGCGACCATGACATCCGCGCGCTCGGCGAAGGGCTGCTCGCGTGCAGCCTGCCGCGTGCGGCGTGGACGCACGAAGCGCATCTCGCAGCCTGCCTGTGGCTGCTCACCGAGCGTCCCGACATCGACGTCGATGCCCGGATCGCCTCGCTGATCTGCGCCTTCAACGAAAGCGTCGGCGGCGTGAACGACGACACGCAGGGCTATCACGACAGCATCACGCGCGCCTATGTCGCCGGCGTGCGATTGTTCCTGTCGGAGACGCGGGAGACGGGACTGACCGCGCGCGTCAACGCGCTGCTGCGTTCCGAGATGGGCCGCCGCGACTGGCCGCTGCGCTTTTACAGCCGCGAGCTGCTGTTTTCGGTGCCGGCGCGGCGGGGGTTTGTGGAGCCCGATCTGATGCCATTGCCGCGGACTTGAAGAACTCTCGCACAAAGCCACGAAGCCACAAAGGGGGGCTCCCGACTTCCGTTCGTGCTGAGCTTGTCGAAGCACCGTCCTCCCCCCCCCCCCCCGGCGTTGAAAGAAAGAACGGCCCCCTTCGACTGCCTTGCAGGCGCTCAGGACAGGTTTCGACAAGCTCTGGGCGAATGGGTTTGGGAAATCTTTGTGGCTTCGTGGCTTCGTGCGAGTCAGGAAAGAGACGGCGCGGCCTACCCCTTCGCCTCCGCAATATATTCGTCGACATTCTTCGCGAGCACGTCGAGCGGGACATTGCCGCCCTCGACGACGATATTGTCATAGTCGCGCAGGTCGTATTTCGCCCCGAGCGCGGCCTGCGCGCGGCTGCGCTGGCGGACGATCTCGCTGTGGCCGACCTTGTAGCCGCACGCCTGTCCCGCCCAGCTGCAATAGCGATCGACCTCGCTCGCGACCTCGAGCGGGTTCGATCCGTTGCGCTCGACGAAGAATTTGACGCCTTCCTCGCGCGTCCAGCGCTTCGCGTGGATGCCGGTGTCGACGACGAGGCGGCAGGCGCGGAAGGCGAGCGACTGGAGATAGCCCAGGCGCCCGACCTCGAAATCGTCGTAGAGCCCCAGCTCGTCGGCAAGCTGCTCGGCATAGAGCGCCCAGCCCTCGCTATAGGCATTGAACGCCAGCATCGAACGGATCAGCGGCATCTGATTGGCATATTCGCCCTGCCAGACATGCCCCGGGATCGCTTCGTGCATCACGAGGTCGGGCAGCGAATATTTGCTGTGCAGGTCGGTCGTGCGCAGGTTGATCCACATCTTGCCGGGGATCGTCCCGTCGATCGACCCCGCGCCGCCATAGGCCGCGGGCGCGCCGGGCTCCTCGGCGAGCGGCAGGCGCTTCACTTCGACATTGCCCTTCACCAGGGTACGGAACGCACGCGGCAGTTCGGCGCGGATCTTCGCAAGCCAGGTCTGGATATAGGCCTTGATCTCTTCGCGCCCCTTGTCGCCCTCGGGGAATTTGTAGCGCGGATCGTTGGCGAGCGCCTGCATCCGCGCGCCCACCGAGCCCTGCGTATAACCGAGTTTCCGGAGGATCGGGTCCATCCGTCCGTGCAGCTCGGCAAGCTGGTCGATCCCCATCTGGTGGACCTCGTCAGGGGTCATGCGCGTCGTGGTCGAGGCGCGCAGCCCCCACGCATACCATTCGTCGCCGCCGGGACGCGCCCACATGCCGGCGTCCATCGTCGCTTGCGGCCGCTGGGCCTTGAGCGCCGCGATCTGCCGTTCGAGCGCGGCGGCGACGGGGCCTTGCGCCATGGCGGTGGCGCGTGCGCCCCAGTCGCCGGCGAGCCCGGCTTCGCGCGCCTTCGACGCCAGACTGTCGGCGAGGGTGCCACCGCCGCGCGCATCGGCGAGCGTGGCTTCCATTTGCGGGATCGCCTTGTCGATCAGAAAGGCGGGCGCGATCAGCCCCTGCGCGCCTGCGGATTTCAGCCGTTCGGTTTCCCCGTCGAGGACGTCCGGGAAGGCCGCAAGCCGCGCGAGATAGGCTTCGGCATCGGCGGTGGATTTAACCGGCTGATCGCTGCCCAGCAGGCGCGGCACGTCGAGATAGGCGCCGACATTCTGGATCACGACATAGGGGGTGTTGCGCCAGCCGCCGACCGCGACGTCGCCATAGGGCAGCGCAAAGCCGTCGAGCGCGGTGCTATAGGCGCTGTCGACCACCGCGAGGCTGGTGCGCGCCTGATGGTCGAGTCCCGCGGTATCGACCGTGCGAACGCGGGCGAGGTCGGCCTTCAGCGTTTCGGCGAGCGCCGCGACCCCGGCGGGCGAACGATCGGAAAGCTGGCCGCGCATTGCGGCGCGCGCGCCCGTGTCGATGCCGAGCGCGGTCGCGCCCTCGGGCGAATGGACGAGCAGATTTTCGGCGACGCTGTCGAGCAAAGCCGAAGCCCCCGAGGGCGCACCGCCGGTGCCGGGCGGCGGCGGCGGGATCACCGCCATATCGTCGGGGATGCCGCCGCCGCACGCCGCGAGCGTCAGGCTCGCCGCGCCGGTGCTCAGCGCCGCGAGCGTCTGGCGGCGGTTCATCGGCTTGGACAAGAATTCGGACATGCGGCGGCTCCCTCGCGACCCTTGGTTTCGGTTGAAACGGGTTCTGGAGGGGGAGCGCGCCGGGGTCAATGGTGGGCGCTGGAAAAAGCCCCTTCCCTTCAGGGGAGGGGTTGGGGTGGGGGCTCGCGGCCTTGCACAAGGCTCATGGCCCCACCCGCTGCGACTAGCGAACAAGTTCGCAAGTCTCGCCGCCCTCCCCTGAAGGGGAGGGCGGAAAAATGGCTCAGTCGGTCAGGTCGGCGGGCACCTTGCCGCCGTTCGCAGCGAGTTCGCGCATCACCGCCTTGTGCAGCCAGATGTTCATTTCGGCACTGCCGTTGAGTTCGCCGGTATAGCCGAGTTCCTGCGCGAGCTCCTTGCGGTTGGCGAGGCTCGGGTCGATGTCGAGCAGTTTCATCAGGTCGACGATCGAGGTGCGCCAGTTGAGCGGCTGGCCGGCGTTCGCGGCTTCGGCGGCAAGAATCGCCTCGACATCGACTTCGCTGATCGCGACGGGAACCGGCTGCGGCGCGGCCGGGGCGGCGGGTGTCGCGGGGGCGGCGGGAGCGGGCTCGGCCGCCGCTGCCTTCTTGCCGAAAATCGCGTCCTTGATCTTGCTGAAAATACCCATGTCACAAGCTCCCATTGTATCGGGCGACCGGCCCGACCGCAAAGCGGCGCACGACCGCACCGTCGAATAAGCCACGGTGCGATGACAGCTGAATGAACATCTCGTCCTCCGCTCCTCGGCTGCTATAACAACGTCCATCGGCGCGTTTCGATCCGCGCGCAGAAGGAGACAGGCGATGGACCTCAACGATATTTTGCAGCAGGCGGGTGGTGTCGAAGCGATGGCGAAGGAACTCGGTGTTTCGCCCGCCATCGCGCAGCAGGGCGCCAACGCCTTGCTCCCCGCAATTCTCGGCGGCTTTCAGAAGCAGGCTGGCAATGAAGGAATCGGCGGCCTGCTCGCGGGGCTCGGCGGCAGCGGGCTGCTCGATGCGGTGCTTTCGCCGCAACCCACGCCGGTCGAACCGGGGAATGAAGTGCTCGGACAGATTTTCGGGTCGAAGGATGTCAGCCGCACCGTCGCGGGTCATGCCGCGGCGCAGACCGGGATCGACGCGGGCCTGCTCAAGAAGATGCTGCCGATGCTCGCGATGATCGTCGCCGGCACTATGGCGAAGCAGCGCGGGCAGGATGGCGGCGGCGGTCTCGGCGGGATGCTGGGCGGGCTGCTCGGCGGCGTGTCGGGCGGCAGCGCGCCGGGCGGCGGGCTTGGCGGTCTGGGCGCGCTCCTCGACCGCAACGGCGACGGCAATCCGCTCGACGATATTCTGGGGATGGCGGGGAAGTTCGGGCGGTAGCGGCGGCGCGCCAATTCCCGGCAGCCTATTCCCCGAACAGGCTCTTGGCCGGATTGAGGTCGGAGAAGGGCTTGTCGACGTCCTGGCCCATGATCCACAGCTTGTTGCACGCGATCGCGAAGAACATCAGCGCGATCGTCCAGACGATGATCGTCTTGATGATCCGCCAGCGCTTTTCCTCATAGGCGCGGCGGGCGCGCTCCTTGTGGTCGATGCCGAGCTCACCCTCGAACTCGGCGACGAGCTGTGCGCGGCGGGTGCGCGAGATGTTCGCGAGGCTCACGGCCTGCACATCGCTGGTCGAACGACGAGTCGCCATCTCTCTATCCTGCGGTCCCTGTTTTCGTGCATTTCGCCATAGGGCCGATGGGCTGATAAAGGGTTAACCCGGCGTCGGTCTTGCGATCAGTCGAGTGCGATGCCGACAAGCTTGACGCGCGCCGAGGCGCCGCGCAGCAGCGTCAGATCGCGGCGCGGGCGGCCCAGCGCGGCGGCGAGCAATTTCAGCACCGCGTCGTTCGCGGCGCCGTCGGCCGGCGCGGCGGTCACGCGGACCAGCACGGCGCCATCGACGATCCGCACCTCGTCGCGTCCGGCGCCGGGGGTAACGCGCAGCTCGATCCGCCCGGCGGGCTTCGCGAGTGCGCGCAGCGCTTCGGTCAGCGCGGGGTCGGGGCGATATTTCAGATCGTGATCACCAGCTTGCCGACCGCGCTGCGGTCGCCGAGCTTGGCGATCGCCTTGCCGCCGTCGGCGAGCGCGAAGCGTTCGGTGACGCGCGGTCTGATCTTGCCCTGCTCCCACAGCTGGAACAGCCGCGCGATATTGGCGCGGTTGCGCTCCGGCTCGCGCGCGACGAAGGCGCCCCAGAAGACGCCGGCGACGTCGCAGCTCTTGAGCAGCGTCAGGTTGAGCGGCAGGCGCGGGATGCCCGCGGGGAAGCCGACGACGAGATAGCGGCCTTCCCACGCGATCGAGCGCAGCGCGGGTTCGGCATAGTCGCCGCCGACCGCATCATAGATGACGTTCGCGCCCTCGGGTCCGACGGCGTCCTTGAACTTGTTCGCGAGCGCTTTCGACGCATCCTTGTCGAACGGCTGATAGCCATAGACGACGACCTCGTCGGCGCCCGCCGCGCGCGCGATCCCGGCCTTCGCCTCGCTCGACACGCCGGCGACGACGCGCGCGCCGAACGCCTTGCCCAGCTCGACGGCGGCGATGCCGACGCCGCCCGACGCGCCGAGGACGAGCAAAGTGTCGCCTTCCTTGATGTGGCCGCGATCGACGAGCGCGTGGATGCTGGTGCCATAGGTCATCAAGAGCGAGGCACCTTCCGCGAAATCATGGCCCTCGGGCAGATGATAGACATTGTGGACGCCGACCGCGACGGCCTCCGACATGCCGCCATTGCCGCAGCCCGCAATCACGCGGTCGCCGACCTTGAATTCGGTCACGCCTTCGCCGACTTCGGCGACCAGTCCCGCGACCTCGCCGCCCGGCGCGAACGGGCGTTCGGGGCGGAACTGATATTTATCCTCGATGATCAGCACGTCGGGGAAGTTGACCGCGCAGGCCTTTACGTCGATCACGATCTGCCCCTTGCCCGCGCTCGGGCGCGGCAGCTCGCCGAGCGTCAGCGTTTCGGGGCCGCCGGTGGCGGTCGACAGAAGAGCCTTCATCATCCTTCTCCTTTTCGGGTCGTCATGCCGCCGGGCGCATCCAGGGACGCTCGGCGTCGAGCCTTTTTTCATAGGCGTCGATTGCCGCGCCGCTCTTCTCGGTCAGCGAAATCTCGTCGAGCCCTTCCAGCAGGCACATCTTGCGGAACGGGTCGATCTCGAAGGCGAAGCGGTCCTGAAAGGGCGTCGTCACCGTCTGGGTGTCGAGGTCGACGTGAATCGGATCGGTCTCGGCGACTTCCATCAGCCGGTCGATCGCCGCTTGCGGCAGCACGACGGGCAATATGCCGTTCTTGACCGCATTGCCGGAAAAGATGTCCGAATAAGAGGGCGCGATCACGACGCGAATGCCGAGGTCGCCGAGCGCCCAGGCGGCGTGCTCGCGGCTCGACCCGCAACCGAAATTATCGCCCGCGATCAGGATCGGCGCCCCCTTGTTCTCGGGCCGGTCGAACAGATTGCCGGGGTCGGCGCGCAGGCTCTCGAACGCGCCCTTGCCCATGCCCTCGCGCGTCGTGGTCTTCAGCCAGTGCGCGGGGATGATGACGTCGGTGTCGACATTCTTGAGCCCCAACGGGATTGCACGGCCTTCGACTTTTTCGATCGGGGTCATGCCATCAACTCCCGCACGTCGGTCAGCCTGCCCGTCACCGCCGCCGCCGCCGCCATCGCGGGGCTGACGAGGTGGGTGCGGCTGCCCGGTCCCTGGCGGCCGACGAAATTGCGGTTGCTCGTCGACGCGCAGCGTTCGCCCGCGGGCACCTTGTCGGGATTCATCGCGAGGCAGGCCGAGCAGCCGGGCTCGCGCCATTCGAGCCCCGCCTCGATGAAGATGCGGTCGAGCCCTTCGGCCTCGGCCTGAGCCTTGACCAGCCCCGATCCCGGAACGACGATCGCCCATTTGACATTGCCGGCCTTCTTGCGGCCCTTGATGACCGCGGCGGCGGCGCGCATGTCCTCGATGCGGCTGTTGGTGCAGCTGCCGATGAAGATATTCTCGATGGCGACATCCTGCATCCGTGTGCCGGGTTCGAGCCCCATATAGGCGAGGCTCTTCGCGGCGGCGGCCTGCTTCGACGGATCGGCGAAGCTCGCGGGGTCGGGAACGACGCCGGTGATCGGCACCACATCCTCGGGACTGGTGCCCCAGGTGACGCTCGGCGCGATGTCGGCGGCGTCGATGACAACGACCTTGTCGTAGGTCGCGCCCGGATCGGTCGCGAGGCTCTTCCAATATTCGACCGCCGCATCCCAATCGGCGCCCTTCGGCGCATAGGGGCGGCCCTTCAGATAGGCGAAGGTCATCGCGTCGGGCGCGATCAGTCCGGCGCGCGCACCGCCCTCGATCGCCATGTTGCTGATCGTCAGCCGGCCCTCGATGCTGAGCGCGCGGATCGCGCTGCCCGTATATTCGATGACATGACCGGTGCCGCCCGCGGCGCCGATCGTGCCGGTGATGTGGAGGATGATGTCCTTTGCGCCGACGCCGGGACCGACGTCGCCTTCGACGCGCACTTCCATCGTCTTCGCGGGCTGGAGCAGCAGCGTCTGCGTCGCCAGCACATGCTCGACCTCGCTGGTCCCGATGCCGAAGGCGAGCGCGCCGATGCCGCCATGGCAGGCGGTGTGGCTGTCGCCGCAGACGATCGTCGTGCCGGGCAAGGAGAAGCCCAGTTCGGGGCCGACGACGTGAACGATGCCCTGCTCGGGCGCGGTCGCGTCGATATAGCGGATGCCGAAATCGGGGGCATTCTTCTCGAGCGCGGCGAGCTGTGCCGCGCTTTCGGGGTCGGCGATCGGCAGCTTGTTCCCCGCCGCATCCCTGCGCGGCGTCGTCGGCAGGTTGTGATCGGGCACCGCGAGCGTCAGGTCGGGGCGGCGCACCGTGCGCCCGGCAGCGCGAAGCCCGGCAAAGGCCTGCGGGCTGGTGACTTCATGGACGAGATGGCGGTCGATGAAGATCAGGCAGGTGCCGTCCGCGCGCCGTTCGACGACGTGCGCGTCCCAGATTTTCTCGTAAAGCGTGCGGGGGCGAGTCATGCCGCTCACTTAAGCCGATACGACAACTTTGCAAGCGAGTGGCGATCCAAAACGCAATTTTCGGTCGTGGGGTTCGTGGACGCTCCCTTTGTCGTCATCCCGGACCTGATCCGGGATCCATGCACCGCTTGCAGGGATGGATGCCGGATCAAGCCTGTCCTGAGCTTGTCGAAGGGTCCGGCATGACGAAGGAGAGAAGGTGGTCACCGGTCCGCAACCGGCGTATGATAATTGCATGTCCCCGCTCGCTATCGTCCTGCTTGTGTTCGCCACCGTCGCCGCGATGGAAGGCGTCGCCTGGGCGAGCCACAAATATATCATGCACGGTTTCGGCTGGGCGTGGCATCGCGACCATCACGAACCGCACGCCAAGGCGCTCGAGAAGAATGACCTGTTCGCGCTCGTCGGCGCGGCGATGAGCATTTCGATGTTCGCAATCGGCAGCCCGCTTGTCATGGGCGCCGCTGCATGGGAGCCGGGGACGTGGATCGGGCTCGGCATCTTTTTCTACGGCATCATTTACACGCTCGTCCACGATGGGCTGGTTCACCAGCGCTACTTCAAATGGGTGCCGCGGCGCGGCTATGCGAAGCGGCTGGTGCAGGCGCACAAGCTCCACCATGCGACGGTCGGCAAGGCGGGCGGGGTGAGCTTCGGCTTCGTGCTGGCGCGCGATCCGGCGAAGCTGAAAGCCGAACTGAAGGCGCAGCGCGCGGACGGCATTGCGGTGGTGCGCGAGGCGCTGGCGGACTAGTCCCCGTCATTGCGAGGAGCCGAAGGCGACGCGGCAATCGAGAGCCTGCGTAAACCGCGCTGGATTGCTTCGCTACGCTCGCAATGACGAAAATGGGACGCTCAGGCGGTCCGGTAGTCCGCCGTAACGACCCCCGCCGCTGCCAGCTCGGCCTCATGGCTTTCCTCGCGCCACTCTTCGGCGAGCGCCTGGCGTTCCCATTCCTGCATCGCCGGATGCGCGAGCATATGATCGACCCAAGCCTGTCCGGCGCCGGCGTCGAGGCCATAGGTGCGGATGCGGAAGGCGACGGGCGCGAAGAAGGCGTCCACGGCGCTGAAATCGGACCCCGCGAGCCATGGCCCGCCGAAGCGCGATAGCCCTTCCTCGAACAATTCGCGGATGCGCGCGATATTGGCCTCGAGCGCCTTGGACATCGGCTTGGGGGTCACGCGCACGCCGACATTCATCGTGCAATCGTTGCGCAGCGCCGCAAAGCCGCTGTGCATCTCGCACACCGCGCACTGCGCCCAGGCGCGGGCGTCGGGACCCGCCGGCCAGACGCCCTCGTGCCGGTCGGCGAGATAGAGCGCGATGCCGAGCGAATCATGGATGGTGCGGCCGTCGTCGAGCAGCGCCGGCACCTGCCCGGTCGGCGAAAAGCTGCGGAAATCGTCATAGTTGACCGGCTTGGTGAAGGGCTCGATGCGATCCTCGAACGCGATGCCGAGCCCCTTCATCAGCACCCACGGGCGCAGCGACCAGCTCGAATAATTGCGGTTGGCGGTGATCAGTTCGTACATGGGTCGGTCTCCCGCTGGGCGATGATGGGTGAGGTGTAATCGGGGTCGTGCGCGAAGGGCAGCGGCGCTTCGGCCGCCAGGGCGGCGAGCACCGCGGCGAAGTCGGTTTCGGCGCGCCAGCCGAGGCGCCGCTCGGCGCGCGCGGGATCGTAGACGCGCTCGATCCGCTCGGGAAGCACCCAGCCGCGCCGCGCATAAAGCGCTGCGGCTTCGGGATGATAGCGCGCGATGACGGCGCGCGCGTCGCGCGCCAGTTCGGCGGCGTCCGCGCGCGCGAAGGGCGGGGACGCGGAGAGGATGAAGGTGTCGCAGCCGATCGCGGGCGCGGCTTCCAGCGCGGCGAGATGCGCGGCGGCGGCATCCTCGACGGTCAGGCGGCGATTCAGAAACTCGTTCGCCTTGAGATTCTCGCCGCTCGGGACAGTATGCGTGTCGTCATCCTCGGGGAAAAAGCGCCCCGTGCGCAGGATCAACGCGGCGATACCATGCTCGCGGTGAGCGAGGCGGCACGCCTGCTCGGCCGCGAGCTTGGTGATGCCATAGATGTTGCGGGGCTCCAGGGGCGCGAAATCCTCGTCCATCCACCATGCGCCCTCGGGGCCGGCGCCTTCGCGCACGTCGGATCGCACCATCAGCGAGGTGGTCGAGGTGAAGAGGAAACGGTCGTTGCCCGCCGCGACCGCGGCTTCGATCAGATTGAGCGTGCCGGTGACATTGACGTCGACGAAGGCCTGGCGCGGATAACGCGCGATGTCGGGCTTGTGCAGCGCGCCCGCGTGGATCACCGCCTCGATGCCATGGTCGGCAAGGGCGCGCTCGACGAACATACGGTCTGCGACCGTGCCGAGCAGCTGCGTATGCGGCCCCGGAACCACGTCGAGCCCGGTGATACGGTGCCCCGCCTTCGTCAGCAGCGGCGCCAGATAGCGCCCGAGCCAGCCCGACGAACCGGTCAGCAGCACGCGCATCGGTGATTCTCCCTCGGCCTCGGACGCGCGCCCGATACACCGACAGCGGGTTTGCGAGCAAGCGCGCCGGTGAGAAACCTCTAGCTTTCGGGAGCCGCGGCGACCGCGCCGGCAACCGTCCGCTGTGCGCGTGCCGGGGGCAGGTCGCCGAGGTCGAGCCAGCGCCCGCCGTCGCGCTGGTAATAGCTGTCGATCACCGCGAACGGAATGCGGAACGGCCGCCCCCAGTCGCTGTTCCACAGCGCGACGACGCCGGTTCGCGTCGCGGGTTCGAAGATCATCGTCGAGCGATAGCCCGAAACGGCGCCCGAATGGCCTTCGAGCCGGTGCCCGTCATAGGTGAAGCTGCGCCAGCCGAGACCATAGGAGGCGTCGCTTGTCGCCTGCCGCAGCGCGCCGCCATAAAGGCGGGCGGTGGGAACGCGCGGGCGGTGAGCGATCTGCAGCGTCGCGGCGGGCAGCACGTCGGGGCGGTTTCCCATCATCGCCTGCATCCAGGTGGCGAAATCGACGATATCGCTTTCGACCCCCGCGGCGGCGGGCACGCGCCAATAGGCCTCTTTCAGCGGATGGGCGTCCCAGATCGCGTGCGGGCGCGCCCAGTCGCGCGCGCCGGTCAGCCGCTTCATGCCATAGCCCGCGCTGACCATGCCGAGCGGGCGGAAAAGCCGGTCCTCGACGGCATCGGCGAAGGGCTTCTTTGCCGCCTGCGCGACGATCTCGCTCGCGGTGTCGAAGGCGACATTCTGATAGCTGTGGCAGGTGCCCGGCTCGCACTGCAGCGGCGCTCCGGCAAGGCTGGTGCGCAGCAACGCGGGATTTTGCCCCGCCTCCAGCTTCTCGTCATAGGCGTTTTTGGTCAGCCCCGTGCGCTGGGCGAGCAACTGCGCGACGGTCAGCCGCGCCTCGGCGCCGCCGGGCAGGCGCAGCGAAGTGTGCCAGTCGGCGACCGGGCGGTCGAGATTCACCGCGCCGTCCCCGGCCAGCGCCGCGGCCATCGCGCCCGTCGCGGTCTTGGACACCGAGGCCCAGCGGAACAGCGTGTGCGGGGTGACCGGCGCGCCCGTTTTGCGGTCGGCGACGCCATAGGTGCGCACGAAGCGCAGCTTGCCGTCTTCGACGACCGCGACCGCGAGCCCCGCCATTTCGGGGCGCTGGGCAAGCGCCGCCAATCGCCGGTCGAGCGCGCGATAGTCGATCCGTCCGTGCCATTTGGCGGGCGTGTCGGGCAGATTTTCGGCCTTGAGCGGGATCGGGACGCTCGCGAGCGGCTGGCTTTCGCCGACGCCATGAAAGCCGAACCAGCTGGCGGCCACCAGCACGGCGAGCGCGACGAGTCCGAAAATGATCCGCAGCGCGGATTCCTGTTTAGATGGCGACCTCATATCGAGCAGTGGTTTTAGCGGCGACTTCGTCCGCCGTCACCCCTGGTGCGAGTTCGACCAGCCTGAACGGGCTGCCGTGATCGGCGCGCCTGAACACCGCGAGGTCGGTGACGATCATGTCGACGACATTCTTGCCGGTCAGCGGCAGCGTGCAGGCGGGGATGAATTTCGGGTCGCCGCTCTTCGACACATGCTCCATCACGACGATGATCTTCTTGACCCCGGCGACGAGGTCCATCGCGCCGCCCATGCCCTTGATCATCTTGCCGGGGATCATCCAGTTGGCGATGTCGCCGCCCTCGCTGACCTCCATCGCGCCCAATACGGTCAGGTCGATATGCCCGCCGCGAATCATCGCGAAACTGTCGGCCGAGCTGAAATAGACCGACTGCGGCAGCTCGCTGATCGTCTGCTTGCCCGCGTTGATCAGATCGGGGTCCTCGTCGCCCTCAAGGGGGAAGGGGCCGATGCCGAGCATGCCGTTTTCGGACTGGAGCGTGACCTCCATCCCCGCGGGGATATGGTTCGCGACCAGCGTCGGGATGCCGATGCCGAGGTTGACGTAAAATCCGTCCTTCAATTCCTTCGCGGCGCGCGCCGCCATATCGTCGCGGGTCCAGGGCATTATTTCGGCTCCCAATTGGTGTCGGAGGGGAAAAGATCGTCCCAGCCCAGCCGGTCCCACGGACCATAGACGGGGTTGGGGAAGAGGAACCAGCCCTTGTCCCAGAGCCTGGCTGCGGCGGGGCCGGTGGCGAGCGCGGTGCGCGCGGCGGGCGCCAGCGCCTTGTCGTTGAACTGCTGGCTGAAATCGCCGAGCTGGTCGCCCGCCATCGCGATCACGCACCAGCGCGCCGCGATGGTGGCGCGGCGGCCGTCCTTGCTCGATCCGTCCGCATCGTCGCCGGCGAGAAACAGCGTCTCGCCATGCTTGAACTCGCCGAGCCCGGCGGCGCGTAGCGTCGCTTCGGTTCCCGCAGCATTGGCGGCGCTGCGGTTGGTATTCGCGATCACGGTGATCCCCGCGGCGCGCAAGGCGCTCACCATCGCGACGGTGCCGGGCATCGCCTTTGCGGCGCCGGCGCCGGTCTTTTCCCAGCTGTCCCAGATCTTGGGATCGAAGCCGATACCGCGCTCGCCCATATAGCGCGTCGCGCCGAGGTTCCAGATCAGCGTCTCGTCGGCGTCGAACACGGCCGCGAAGGGCTTGTCGCCGCACGGCTCGAAGCGCGGGGCGTCGAGCGTCGCGCCGGATGCGAGGATAACGCTGTCGGCCGGCCGCGCCTTGATGCGCCGGACCGCATAGTCGGCGATGCGCGCGTTGGTCGCGCGCACGGCGACTTCGGCCTCGGCCGAGCCATAGAGATATTGCAGTGCCGTCGCCGGTTTCGCGGTTTCGGCGGGCGGCGGGGATGCGGCCGGTGGCGTGGCGGCGCAGCCCGCGAGAAACACGCACAGCGCCACTATCGGTAGTCTCGTCTGCCTGCTCACTATTCGACTACCTCGTAGGGCCAACTGAAGTGAGAATATAGAAAGGGCTTCCCCCCCTCTCGGTCGGTTTCTTTCGCATAGATACGAAATTTCGTTCCTACGGGATATCGCCTGCGCATATCTCGCGAGCATTCAACATCCATGGAAGTAGGATAAGGTTGCCCCTCGACCGGTCTGCAATGAATCCTAGACGATTTGCCTGCCTTAACGGCAGTGTAGGTTTCAACAATGACCCTTTGATAGTGAGACCATGGCTGGGCCATCACGCCGCCTCGCGCGGGCGGACGGTGCGGAACTCGATCTTCTTGTCATAGGGCGCGCCGACGATCATGCGCTTCACATAGATGCCGGGCAGGTGGATGCAGTCGGGATCGAGGCTGCCGGTCGGCACGATCTCCTCGACCTCGGCGACGCAGATTTTGGCCGCGGTCGCCATCGGCTGGTTGAAATTGCGCGCGGTCTTGCGAAAGACGAGGTTCCCCGCCTCGTCGGCTTTCCACCCCTTGATGATCGCAAGGTCGGCAAAGATGCCGCGTTCGAGGATATAGTCCTGCCCGTCGAAGGTCTTGACCTCCTTGCCCTCGGCGACCGCGGTGCCGACACCGGTCTTGGTATAGAAGCCGGGAATGCCCGCGCCGCCCGCGCGGCAGCGTTCGGCGAGCGTGCCCTGCGGACAGAATTCGACCTCGAGCTCGCCCGCCAGATATTGCCGCTCGAACTCCTTGTTCTCGCCGACATAGGAGGAGATCATCTTTCTGATCTGCCGCGTGCGGAGCAGCTTGCCCAGGCCTTCGCCGTCGATGCCTGCATTGTTGCTCGCAACGGTGAGGTCCTTGACCCCCGCGTCGCGGATCGCGTCGATCAGCCGCTCGGGAATGCCGCAGAGTCCGAAGCCCCCCGCGCAGATGTGCATCCCGTCGAAGAGAAGGCCCTCGAGCGCTGCGGCTGCGTCGGAATATCGCTTGTTCGCCATGAATCGGGCCTCCTGCTGCTGGTGGGCGCGACTTTGGCGCATCGCACATATCAATTCTAATCATAGTGATTTTCGATTATTCATAAGCAATGTCGATCAATCGAATCGCCATCTATCATCTCGAAACGCTGCTGTGGATTGACCGGCTCGGCACCTTCTCGGCCGCCGCCGAGCGGCTCAATACGACCCAGCCCGCGGTATCGGCGCGGATGCGCGAGCTCGAGCAGCGGCTTGGCTCGACCTTGTTCCGCCGCGACGGGCGCGGCATGGCGCTGACCCCCGCGGGACGCAAGCTGGTGCGCGACTGCGCGCCGCTCTTGCGCGAGATGGAGCAGGCTTTGCTCGGCAGCGGCGGCTTCGGCGAGGCGAGCGGCGTCGTGCGGATCGGCGCGGGCGAGATTGCGGCGGCGAGCTGCCTGCCGCCCTTCATCGCGGCGCTGAAGGCCGAAATGCCGGGCGTCGGGCTGGAGATCGAGATCGACCTGACCGCGAACCTGATCCAGCAATTGCTCACCGGGCGGACCGACCTCGCCTTTGCCGCGGGGCCGGTCGCGCATCCGTCGCTCCGCACCAGCCCGATCGGCAGCGTCGCGCTGCTCTGGCTCGCGAGCCCCGCGGTCGCGGCTACTTTCGCGCGTGGCACCGAAGCCGCGCTGCCCGTTTGGTCGCTCGCCAGCCATTCGCCGATCCACGGCCGGATGCGCGACGCGATCGCCGCCTCGCGGATCGCCGCCAAATCGCTCAACCTGTGCAACAATGCGCGGATGATGATCGACATCGCGAAGGCGGGCGGCGGCGTCGGCATTTTCCCCGAACCGATGGTGCAGGGGGAGATCGCGGGCGGAGCATTGGTCGAACTCGCAGGATTGCCGCCGCTCGCGCCGGTCGCCTTTCACGTCGCGATGCGCGTCGCCGATACCGAACCCGTGCTCACCCGCATCTTCGACCAGGCGGCGACGCTGCACATCGGCGCCGTCGCGCCCGTTGACGCCGATCAATGAACCGGTCCCGCGGGCCGTGCATTCTGTGTATAAAGGACTGCATAGGTAAGGAGACCGACGATGCGCTCGATACTGGTTCACGCCGACAATGACGCCGCGTTCGAAGGGCGGCTGCAGGCGACGCTCGATCTCGCCCGGCGGTTCGAGGGACATGCGACCCTGCTGATCGCCACGCCGCTCCAGCAGTTCGTCAGCTTCGATCCGTTCGGCGGCACCTATTTCGCCACCGAGGCGCTCGCGGCGGCGCAGGCCGACGACCTCGCGCTCGAAAGCAGGTTGGAGGACCGGCTCAAGGACGAGGATGTGCCATGGGATATCGCGCTCGCCGATGGCGAGATCGCGGGCGCGCTTTCGGCCGCCGCCGTCTTTGCCGACCTCGCCGTCGTCAGCCTGCCGCCGGCCGGCGCCAAGGCGGGGCCGCCGCCGCTGCTCGCGGGCGATGTCGCGCTATCGACCGCCGCGCCCGTGCTTGCGCTGCCGCGCGCGACCCGGACGTTCGACTTCGACGCGCCGGTGATGGTCGCGTGGAACGGCAGCGCCGAAGCCGCGCACGCGCTGCGCGCCGCGATCCCGCTGATGAAGGAGCGCGCGGTGACGCTGGTGACGGTGGGGAAGGACGAGGATGGCTTCCCCGCGACCGACGCGCTCAGCTATCTGTCGCGGCACGACGTCCACGCCGAACTCGAGATCGTCGAGCGCGGGGTCGAGACGGTCGAGGAGCGGCTCGAAAAGGAAGCGCTCGCCATGGGCGCGGGGCTGATCGTGATGGGCGCCTTCGGGCGCAGCCGGTTGCGCGAGACGATTTTCGGCGGCGTCACTCAATATCTGCTGACGAACAGCAGCGTGCCGTTGCTGCTGGCGCATTAAATCGTGATCGTTGCTGAGTAAGCCCGTGTGCTCCCGCGAAGGCGGGAGCCCATCTGACGACGGTTCCATATGGAAATCGGCGGAAGATGGATCGGCTTTTTCAGTCGAAGACGATGCGCCTTAGGGCAAATTGCAGGAAATCTGAATCGACCCGTCTCCCCGAGCGAAGACGAGGGGCTCTGCCGAGCGAAGTCGAGGCGGCGACGCTGCGGTTCTCGCTCCGCTCGAACGAGCCCCTCGTCTTCGCTCGGGGAGACGGTGCAGATTTAAGGCTCGCTGCTCTAGGGCAGCACTGTCCCCAGCGCCGCCGACAGGTCGGCGAGCGCCTGTTCGCCGCTCGTCACCTTGATCGCGTGCATGCCGAGCATCGCCGCCGGCTTGCAGTTGATGCCGAGGTCGTCGAGATAGACGCATTCGGCCGCGGCGACGTCCAGCGTCTCGCACATCATTTGATAGATGCGCGGGTCGGGCTTGCGGACGCCGACCTTGCTCGATTCGATGACATGATCGAAGCGGTCCATGATCGCCGCAATCTCGGCCGCCGCGCTCTCGCTGCGCGCCATGCCCGCGCCTTTTCCCGAGGGCACGTTGTTGGTGATGCAGCCGATCGTGAAGCCTTCCCTCTTCAGCGTGTCGAGCGCCGCGACCATCGCGGGACGCACCGCGCCCGCAAGCACCGCGAGCACCGCTTCGCCTTCGAGCGCGTGCCCCAGCGCGCGCGCCTCTTCGGCAAAGGCGCGGTCGAAGGTCGCGGCGTCGATTTCGGCGCGCTCGAACCTCGCCCACGCATTGCCGTCGGGATCGGCGGCGTTGACGCGGCGCACGAAATCGCGCGGCAGCCCGCGTTCCTCCTCGAGCCGGTTGAAGGCTTCGAAGGGCGAGGCGGTGATGACTCCGCCGAAGTCGAATAGGACGGTCGAATAAGACATGGCGGCTTCATGGCCTGCGGGGGCGGCGTCGATCAAGCGATTCGACCGATCAGCCGACCGCGGCATCGAACAGCGACCCGATCGCGATCGTCGCGGCCATCGCGAAGGCGCCCCAGAAGCTCACCCGCGCGACCGCGCGCGCCACCGGGGCATTGCCCGCCCACGCGCCGAGCGCTCCGAGCGCCGCGAGGAAGGTCAGCGAGGCGCCCGAAACGGCCCATGGCAGCGACGGCCCCGAGACGAGGAACACCACCCCGAGCGGCAGCGCCGCGCCGACCGAAAAGCTCGCCGCCGAAGCCGCGGCGGCCTGAACCGGGCGCGCGCGCATCGCATGGTTGAGCCCCAGTTCGTCGCGCAAATGGCTGTCGAGCGCATTGTGCGCGGTGAGTTCGCGGGCGACCTCCTCGGCGAGCGGGCGGGAAAGGCCGCGCTGCTGATAGATTTGCGTCAGCTCCTCGAGCTCGAAATCGGGATCGGTCGCGAGTTCGTGCTTTTCCTGCGCGATGTCGGCTTTTTCGGCATCGCCCTGCGAGCTGACCGACACATATTCGCCCGCCGCCATCGACATGGCCCCGGCGACGAGTCCGGCGGTGCCGGTGAGCAGGATCGCCTGCGGCGCGGTTCCCGCCGCGGCGACGCCGGCGATCAGGCTCGCGGTCGATACGATGCCGTCGTTGGCACCGAGAATCGCGGCGCGCAGCCAGCCGACTCGTTCGATCGCGTGGCTTTCCCTGTGCATGGCGGTCCCTTCGCTCCGGTCAATATCGCAGCGTCAGCCCCGGCCGCGCCCAGCGCGTCTTCACCAGCCGCCCGCTGCCCGACAGGGTGAGATAGGCGTCGCGCATGTCGGCGCCGCCGAAAGCGATGTTGGTGGTGAAGATGTCGTCGGTTTCGACGAATTCGACCAGCTCGCCGGCGGGCGAGACGACGCTGATCCCGCATTCGCCGATCGTCGCGACGCAGATATTGCCGTTCGCCTCCATCGCGAGGCTGTCGAAGAATTTATAGCCCGCGGGACGATAGAGCGGGATGCCGGGGCCGCCCGGGCCCGCCGCGTCGTCGACCTTGCCGGGCGCGACGATGTTGAACTTCATCAGGCGGCAGGTGTAGGTTTCGGCGGCGTAGAGCGACTTGCCGTCGGGTGACAGGCCGACGCCGTTCGGATTGTTCGACGGGAAGATCACTTCCTCGATGAAGCTGCCGTCGGCCTTTGCATAGAAGATGCCGACGATGTCGTGGCAGCGCTTTTCATAATCGACCTTGCCATGGTCGGTGAACCAGAAGCCGCCGTGCGCGTCGAACATGATGTCGTTGGGGCCGCGCAGCGTCACGCCATGGTCACCCGATTTGTAAAGCGTCTCGACCGCGCCGGTCCCGATGTCGATGCGCTCGATCCGCCCGCCCGAATAGTCCTTCGCGATGCCGTGCGGGGCCAGATAGCCGTTCGCCTCGACATATTCGAAGCCGCCGTTGTTGCAGCAATAGAGCTTGCCGTCGGGACCGATCGCCAGGCCGTTGGGACCGCCGCCGGGGGTGGCGATGACCTCTTTCTTCCCGCCGGGCCAGCAGCGCGTGATGCGCCCCTCGGCGATCTCGACCACGATCACGCTGCCGTCGTCCATGACGACCGGCGCCTCGGGGAAGCGCAATCCGTCGGCGATCAGTTCATAGTCGGCCATCCTCGTCTCCCTTGCTCTTGCGATGCTGCTGTGCTTTCCCGCCCATCATGCCCGTTCGCACGCTCTTCGCCACCCATTTTTACGAGGCCGACATCGGCTCGCCCGACTTGCTGGAGGAGCTCGAACAAAGCTGCCGCCTGCTCGCCGAAGAGGATGGCGCGGGGCGCGGATGGAGCCGCGCGCACGGCTACAAGGGCTATACGAGCTATGCGAGCCTCGACGATCTGCCGCAGCGCGACCCCGCCTTTGCCGACCTCAAGCGGCTGCTCGACAAAGAAGTGCGCCGCTTCGCAAAAGCGTGCCATTTCGACCTTGCGAAGCCGCTGCGGCTCGACAGCCTGTGGGTCAATGTCCTGAAACCCGGCGGCACGCACAGCGGGCATATCCATCCGCACAGCGTCGTGTCGGGCACCTTCTATGTCACCGTGCCCAAGGGGTCGGGCGCGCTGAAGCTCGAAGACCCGCGCCTGCCGATGCTGATGGCGGCGCCGGGGCGGACCGGCGATGCGCCCGAGCATCTGCATCCCTTCATCTATGCCGAACCCGCGCCGGGGCGCGTCTTTCTGTGGGAAAGCTGGCTGCGGCACGAGGTGGTGGTCAATGCCGCCAGGAGCGAGCGGATCAGCGTCAGCTTCAATTACAGCTGAACGGGCCTATATGGACGAACCATAGGGCGGCGTCGCCACCTGTTGAGCCCCTCCGGAGGAGGGGGACGGGGGTGGTGAAGCTCGGTCGGGCTCGATGCCCGGGCGAGCTTGTTCCAAGCTCGCCACCACCCCAAACCCCTCCTCTGAAGAGGAGGGGCTTCATACGAAGGAGTGCGCCATGACCACCACCGCCGACTATAACGCCGACCTGCAACTCTTCATCGCGGGCGCGTGGCGGAGCGGTGAGGGGCGCGATGTCGCGCCGGTCTATAATCCGGCGACCGGCGCGCCGATCGCCGAGCTGCCGGTGGCGACCGCCGCCGATCTCGACGAGGCGCTGAGCGCCGCCGACAGGGCGTGGCCGCTGTGGCGCGCGAAAACGCCCGACGAGCGCGCCGCGCTGATGCACAAGGCGGCGGGGATCATCCGCGAGCGGATCGAACCGATCGCGACGCTGCTGACCCTGGAACAGGGCAAGCCGATCGCCGAAGCGCGCGGCGAAGTCGCCTCGGCGGCGGGGCTGCTCGCCTATTTCGCCGAAGAGGGCAAACGCATCGAGGGCCGCGTGCTCCAGCGCCCGGCGGGGCAGCGGACGATGGTGCTCAAGCAGCCGGTCGGTCCCGCGGCGGGTTTCAGCCCGTGGAACTTCCCGGTCAATCTGATGGTCAAGAAGATCGCCCCGGCGCTCGCCGCGGGTTGCGTGGTGATCGCCAAGGCGCCCGAGGAGACGCCGGGCTGCACCAGCGCGATCATGCGCTGCCTCGACGATGCGGGCATTCCGGCGGGCGTCGCGCAGCTCGTCTATGGCGTGCCCGACATGATAAGCCGGCACCTGCTGGCAAGCCCCGTCATCCGCAAGGTCAGCTTCACCGGCTCGACCGCGGTGGGCAAGCATCTGATGCGCCTTGCCGCCGACGGGGTGAAACGGATCACGATGGAGCTTGGCGGCCACGCGCCGGTGCTGATCTTCGACGATTGCGACCTTGAGGCGACGCTCGATCGCGTCGTCTGGCAGAAATTCCGCAATGCCGGGCAGGTGTGCATCTCGCCGACGCGCTTCTATGTGCAGGAGGGGATTTACGACGCCTTCGTCAAAGGCTTCGCCGAGCGGACGGCGAAGGTGAAGATCGGCAGCGGGCTCGACGCCGACACCCAGATGGGGCCGCTCGCGAACAAGCGCCGCGCGCCGGCGCTCGAAGCGATGATCGCCGATGCGAAGGCGAAGGGCGCGCGCGTCGTCGCCGGCGGCGAAGCGACGGGCGAAGGTTATTTCTTTCAGCCGACCGCGCTCGCCGACGTGCCGCTCGACGCTGATGCGATGAACAATGAGCCGTTCGGGCCGATGGCGCTGATGCGGCCCTTCGGAAGCGAAGAGGAAGCGCTCGAACAGGCGAACCGCCTGCCCTACGGCCTCGCCGCCTTCGCCTTCACCGAGAACGGCCGCCGCATCAACCGCATCGTCGACGGGATCGAAAGCGGGATGGTCGGAGTGAACAGCTTCGTCATCTCGACCCCCGACGCGCCGTTCGGCGGGATCAAGGAGTCGGGCTTCGGCAGCGAAAGCGGGCCCGAGGGGCTGGAGAGCTACCTCGTCACCAAGGCGGTGCATATTTACTGAACCGGCGCCGCAATGGCGGCTTCGGGGTGGCCAGTTGCCATCGCCGTCTTTGGTTATCGCGGGGTGGTCCGCGTCGTCGTTCCAAAGTTCAGCAAAGTTCAGCCTTGCGCGGCCGCCGCTGGCTTGCGTTCGGCGAACATGCGCCGGCTCCCGCCTGCATCCGTAAACCGGGCCGTTACCGCCTTTATCCACATATCGAAAGAGCCGAGACGAAGGCTGGCACAGCCGAACAATGTAGGACAGCGGTTTTTTGCGGCGGATGTCCGCATTGGGGTGGGGAGCGGCCGGTCCTCCCCCTTGGGGGAGGGGGACCACCCGCAGGGTGGTGGAGGGGCACAGGCGGTTTGCCTTTCCCTCTTTGAACGCAGCGTAAACCGAGGGTGCCCCTCCACCATGCTTCGCATGGTCCCCCTCCCCGTGCCGGGGAGGACCCTTATGACCGCTATCGGTCGATTCCGGCCATTACGCGATGGCGGCGATCAATCGCGCCCCAGCCGGACGAAATCGCGTCCCATCGGTGCGAGGTGGGCGCCGCCGTCGACGAAGATCGTCTGCCCCGTCACCGCCTCGGCACGCGCGAGCCAGGCGACCGCGTCGGCGATCTGGGCGGGGGTCGGCAGCGCGCCCAGGGGCATAAGCGCGGCGAGGCGTTCGACCTGCGCCTCGCTGTAATCGTCGGTCGGGATGGTGAGCCCCGGGGCGACCGCATTGACCCGCGCGGCGCCGCCGAAGGCGACCGCGAGCGTCGCGGTCGCCTGCCACAGCGCCGATTTCGACAGGCTGTAGGCGATCTGGTCGGGCACCGGATGCGCGACGCGCTGGTCGACGATATTGACGATCGCGGGCCGCTGGCCTTCGCCGGCGTGCGCGACGAGCGCCTTCGCCAGCATCACCGGCGCATGATGGTTGAGCTGCATCATCGCCGCGAGGCCGGGCTGCGTCAGGCCCTGCCATTCGCCCTCGGCGAACAGCGCAGCATTGTTGACGAGCAGGTCGGGGGCGCGGCCGAAGGCGTCGATGACCTGCGGCACCAGCGCATCGACCGCCGCGGGGTCGGAAAGGTCGGCGGTGAAGTGACGGTTCCCGGCGCCGGTTTCGGCGAGCGCCTCGACGAGCACCGCATCGGGCTCTGCGAGGCTATGCTTGTGGAGCGCCAGCGCATAGCCCTCGCGCGCGAGCCGGGCGGCGATCGCGGCGCCGACGCGGTGCAGGCCGCCGGTGACGAGCGCCAGCCTTTGCGTCATTTGCGCGCGCGCCGCATCGTGATGCCGATCTGTTCGCCCTCCTCGGCGATCGCGAGCTTGACGATCTTCACCTCGACCTCCTCGACCTTTTCGTCCTGCAGGAACAGCGTGTCGATGATATGGTCGGCGACGCTTTCGATCAGCACGAAATGGACGTCCTTGGGAATGCCGTCGGTCGCGGCGAATTTCAGGTTCATATAGTTTTTCGAGGCGCTGAGCGGCGTCGTCGGTTCATAATGCGCCGCCATCTTCAACCGCGCGCGCACCGAGATACGCAGCGGCTGCGGCAGATGCGTTTCTTCGGAATAGATGCCGGTCAGAACATCGACGGTCAGCCCGTCCACCTCGAGCCACAATTGATCGGTCACAAGAAAATCCTGTCGAACGGGCGCGATATTCGGCTTTGCAATGCCGGTCCCGAACCCTAAAGCGCCGCCGCATTAGCGAAAGGGTGCGCGTTGGTCGAGTTACTTCCACTGTCGGAAATCGAACCGCAGGCAGTCGAGCAATTGCTCGACGCCGCTTTCGGGGCCGACCGTTTTGCGCGAACCGCCTATCGCATCCGCGAGGGGCTGGCGGCGCTTCCCGCGCTGAGCTTTGCACTGCGCGAAGGCGGCGCGCTCGTTGGCACGATCCAGTGCTGGCCGGTGATGCACCGCGCGGCGGGCGGCACCGCGACGCCGCTGGTGATGGTGGGACCGGTCGCGGTGCGCCCCGACCTGCAACGCGGCGGGCACGGGCGCACGCTGATGGCGCACATGCTGGCTGCCGCCGAAACGGGGGCCGACGGCGCGCTGATGATGATCGGCGACCCCGAATATTACGGCCGCTTCTTCGGCTTCACGGCGGATGCGACGGCCGCCTGGGATCTGCCGGGACCGTTCGAGAAACGCCGCCTGCTCGCGCGGGCGGTGAACGGGCATGGACTGCCAACGGACGCCGGGATGATCGGGCCGCGGTGAGATTGTTTCACGCGAAGACGCGAAGGAAAATGGGTTCACGCGGAGACGCGGAGGCGCGGAGAGGAGCGACGAGCCGATAGGCTCTCTGGTCCCGTGCCGGCGCGACCAATCGCGCCATTGAAATGGGAAGCCGCTTTGCGGCCATCCCAGTCCCTCCGCGCCTCCGCGCCTCCGCGTCTCCGCGTGAATCCTTTCCGCAGCCGCCTTGCGCACCGCGCCTGCGGCCCTATGTCGGGTTTATGGCCCGTCCGACGCCCCCGCATCTCGCAGATTTTTCGCAGCTTTCGCTGGCCGATACGGTCGCGCTTCTCGGCGCGCACAAGCTGCCGCCGGTCGAAAGCTGGCGCCCCGAGCGCACCGGCGACAGCGCGATGGAGATTCGCGCCGACGGCAGCTGGTATCACGAAGGCGGCCGTATCGACCGCCCCGCGATGGTCAGGCTCTTTTCGACGATCCTCCGCCGCGAGCCCGATGGCAGCCATGTGCTCGTCACCCCGGCCGAGAGGCTGCGCATCGCCGTCGAGGATATGCCCTTTCGCGCGGTCGAGATGAAGAGCGAGGGCGAGGGCAAGGCGCGCAGGCTCGTCTTCCGGCTCGACACCGACGATCTGGTGATGGCCGGCGGCGATCACCCGCTGCGCTTCGGCGGCGACCCCGATCATCCCGACCCGCGGCTGCATGTGCGCGGCGCGATCGCGTGCGGGCTCCAAGCGCGGATCGGCCGTGCCCTCTATTACGAGCTTGCCGAGATGGCGCTTGCCGAAGGCGGCGATCCGCCGGCCCTCTGGTCGAACGGCGCGCGCTTTGTGCTGGCGGACGGCTGATGCTCTCGGCCAAGCTGCGCGATGCGCTGGGCAATCTGCTGCCCGATACGGGCGAGGACGAAACCTATCTCGTCGGGGCGAAGCCGACGCTGCGTGACGCCGCGGTGCTGATCGCCTTCACCGACCGCCCCGACCCCGGCGTGATCCTGACCCAGCGTCCGCAATGGCTGCGCGCGCACGCGGGGCAGGTCGCCTTTCCCGGCGGCAAGGTCGACCCCGGCGACCGCGACGTGGTCGACGCCGCGCTGCGCGAGGCCGAGGAGGAGATCGGGCTCGACCGCCGCGATGTCGAGATTGCGGGGGTCACCGATCCCTATCGCTCGGGCAGCGGCTATCATATCACCCCGGTGCTCGGCGTGATCCCGCCCGACCTTCCGCTCGACCCCAATCCCGACGAGGTGGAGGAATGGTTCGAAGTGCCGCTCGACATCTTGTTCGACCCCGCCAATTACGCGCGGCAAGAGGCGCATTGGCAGGGGCAGGCGCGGCATTATTATGACCTCCACTGGCAGGGGCGACGGATCTGGGGCGTGACGGCGGGGATCATCATCAATCTGGCGCGGCGGATGCCCGCGGGATGGCACCGGTGACCGGGGCGACGCGGCTTCCCGAGGCCGAATGGCGCGCCCGGCCGGGGCTGCGGCGCATCGTGCGTGCGCTGTCGGCCGATGGCGGCGCGGTGAAGATCGTCGGCGGCGCGGTGCGCGACACGCTGCTCGGCCTGCCCGTCACCGACATCGACCTCGCGACGCCGCTGCACCCCGATGCGGTGACGCGCCGGCTCGAGGCGGCCGACATCAAGGTCATCCCGACCGGCATCGCGCACGGCACGGTGACCGCGATCGCGAGCGGCGATCATCACGAGATCACCACCTTGCGCCGCGACGTCGCGACCGACGGGCGCCGCGCGACGATCGCCTTTGCGAGCGAATGGCGCGAGGATGCGGCGCGGCGCGACTTCACGATCAACGCGCTCTACGCCGACCCCGAAAGCGGCGAAGTCGACGACTGGTTCGGCGGGCTCGCCGACCTTGACGCGGGCTGCATCCGCTTCATCGGCGATGCCGCGACGCGGATCGCCGAAGATCATCTGCGCATATTGCGCTTCTATCGCTTTGCGGCGCGTTTCGGGAAGGACGGGCTCGACCCGGCAAGCCATGCGGCGGCGGTCGCGGCGCGCCATTCGCTGCGCAGCCTGTCGCGCGAACGCGTGGCCGACGAGTTGCTCAAAATCCTGGCGCTGCCCGATCCGCGCGCCATCGTCGATCAGATGGCGTGCGACGGCATTTTCGCCGAGATCGTTCCCGAGGTCGATGCCGGGTTCGCGGCGCACCTCGACCGGCTGATCGCGGCCGAAGCGGCGGCCGGGACCGCGCCCGCGCCGCTGCGCCGGCTGGCGGCGCTGCTGCCCGCCGATGCCGCGATCGCCGAGCAGGTCGCGAGCCGCCTTCGCCTCTCGACGCGGCAGCGCAAGCATCTCGCCGCGCTCGCCGCGCATCGCGGCGACGTCGCGCGGCCGGTGCGCCAGCTCGCCTATGGCGTCGGCACCGATGCGGCGCGCGATATTCACCTGCTCGCGGGGGACGGCCCTGCCACGGTGGCGAGTCTCGATGGCTGGGAGGTGCCGGTGTTGCCGCTCAAGGGCGGCGACATCATCGCGCGCGGGGTGAGCGCGGGGCCGGAGATCGCACGGCTGCTGCGCGCGGTCGAGGCCGCATGGGTCGCGGAGGATTTTCCGGACGCAGCGCGCGTCCGCGCGTTGCTCGATCAGATGATCGGGCGCACCAGCGACTGACGCCAGTAATCGAACGCCGCCTCGCAGCCCATCGGGTGCGCGAACAGATAGCCCTGCCCGAAATCGCAGCCGAGCGCCGAGAGCAGCCGCGCCTGATCGGCGGTTTCGACGCCTTCGGCGGTGGTCTTCATCCCCATCACTTCGGCAAGGCTCTGGATTGTGCGGACGATTGCCGCCTTGTCGCGGTCTTCGACCATATGGTCGACGAAGCTGCGGTCGATCTTGAGCACGTCGATCGGCAGCCGCTGCAGATAGGCGAGGTTCGAATAGCCGGTGCCGAAATCGTCCATCGCGACGCGGGCATCGAGCGCCTTCAATTCGCTGAGCACCGACAGCGCGAGGTCGGGATCGCCGATGATCGCGCTTTCGGTGAGCTCGATCATCAGCCGTTCGCCGCCGATCCGGTTGCGCTGAAGCGCCTCGCGAACCACCGCGGCGACATCGTCGCGCACGAGCTGGATCGTCGAGACGTTGAGCGAGAAATAGCAATCGACCGGCGTGCCGCCGTTGATCCGGTCCCAATCGGCGATCACCTCGGCCGCCTTGCCGATCACCCACTGGCCGAGCGGGACGATCAGCCCCGAATCTTCGGCGACGGGGATGAATTCGGTCGGCGAAATCGCCTGGCCTTCGCCATTGTCCCAGCGCGCGAGCGCCTCGAAACCCGCGACCTTGCCGGTCGACAGCTCGATCAGCGGCTGGAAGGCAAGGGTGAGCCGGTCCTCCTCGATCGCGCTGCGCAGCGCGGTTTCAAGGCCGAAGCGATTGTCCGACAGCATCGCGGCTTCGGGTTCGTAGATTTCGATGCGGTCGGTCTGCTTGGCGCGCTTGAGCGCGATCTGCGCGTGGCGGATCTGGTTGGCGGTCTCGCCCTCGTTCACCGGCTGGATCGCGCAGCCGAGCGCGCAATCGACGCTGACCTTCAGGTCGCCGATGCGGAAAGGGTGGTCGAAGCAGCCGCGAATGCGGCGCGCCATTTCGCGCACGTCGGCGCGTCCGCCGGTAACGCGCGTCGAAATGGCGAATTCGTCGCCGCCGCTGCGCGCCAAAATGTCGCCGCTGCGCAGGCTCGATTTCAGGCGGCGGGCGACGGTGATGATGAGCTCGTCGCCGGCGAGCGGCCCGATATGTTCGTTGATGCGGCTGAAGCGCGCGAGGTCGAGCAGCAGGATCGCATGGTCGGCGGGCTCGTCGCCGCGCGCGCGCTGTTCGACCAGCTCTTCGAAACCGGCGCGGTTGGGAAGGCCTGTCAGGCTGTCCGACACGAGTTCGCGGCGCAGGTTGCGCTCGGTCATCATCTCTTGCGTACGGTCGATCAGCGTCAGCAGGAAGAGCGATTCGTCGCCATATTCGCCCGAGAGCGGGCCGATCGACCCGCGCAGGTCGCGCGCCGCCGGGCCGTCGCCGAGCCGGCACGAAAATTCCTGCGTATCGTCGGGGTGCTGCGCGGCGCGCTCGATCGCGCGGCGCAGTTCGAGCGGTGCCTTGACGCCCGCGGGGATGAGGCCGAGCCGGTCGAAGGCGGTGTTGCTCGCATGAAGGCTGAAATTGCCGCGCGCGAGCGGCCGGATGAGCGCCGCGGGCACCGGAAGGGCGTCGATCCAGCCGACGAAAAGCAGTGGCCGGTCTTCGCCGGTTCGATCAATAGGCATGATAGAGGGTTTCAAGCGACCTTTCCCCATTGGCCCATGGCTAGGACACCGGGGGTAAAGAAGCTATTTACGGCAACAGGAAATTGCCATCAGTTGAAACGATTGTTCCGGGGGAATCCCGTTGGCGGCATCCGCCCCGCGGCACCGCGCGCGACGCGCCAGGGAGCGAGGTCGGTCTCGGTCCGCGTGCGGCCGCTGTCGCCGCCCATCGTCCAGCTGAGCCCGTCGGCGAAGGCGAAGGTCGTGGCGTCGGAGAGGCCGCCGTCGCGATAGCGTTGCAGCATCACGCCCTGGCCGCGCGCCATCGCCGGCACTTCGGCGAGCGGGAAGACGACGAGCTTGCGGTTTTCGCCGACCACCGCGACGCTGTCGTCGCCCGCGCCGACCGGGCGTGCCACCGCAAGCTGCGCCTTGGGTTTCAGGTTGACGACACCCCGGCCCTTGCGCGTCTCGGCGATGATGTCGCCCATCTGGACGAGGAAGCCGTGCCCGCTCGTCGCGGCGAGGAGCAGCCGCCCGTCGGCCTGCGCCGGAATCAGCGCGACGATCCGCGCGTCGGGGTCGATGTCGACCATCAGCCGCAGCGGCTCGCCGAAGCCGCGCCCGCCGGGCAGCTTGTCGGCGCCGACGGTATAGAAGCGCCCGTCGCTCGCCGCGACGAGCAGCTTGTCGGTGGTTTGCGCATGGGCGGCGAAGGCGAGGTCGTCGCCCTCCTTGAACTTGAACTCGCCCCACTGGTCAGCAGCGACATGGCCGCGCTGGGCGCGAATCCAGCCGCGTTTCGAGAGGATCACCGTCACCGGCTCTTTCTCGATCATCGCGTCCAGCGGAATATCGCGCGCCGGCGCGGCTTCGGCGAGCGTCGTGCGGCGCGCGCCGAGCGGCGTGTCGAGGCCATAGACGGCCTTCAACTTTTCCAGATCCTTGCGCAGCCGCGTCTTCTGGCGGTCCTTGCTCGCGACGAGCTTCGCCAAGTCCTCTCGCTCGGCGATCAAGTCGGTCTGCTCGCGTTTCAGCTCCATTTCCTCGAGCTTGCGCAAGGAGCGCAGGCGCATGTTGAGGATCGCCTCGGCCTGGCGGTCGGTCAGCTCGAATTCGGCCATCATTACCGCCTTCGGTTCGTCCTCGGTGCGGATGATCTCGATGATCCGGTCGAGGTTGAGGAAGGCGATCAGATAGCCTGCGACGAGTTCGAGCCGGTCGTCGATCTTGCCGATGCGGTGCTCGGCGCGGCGGACGAGGACGACGATCTGATGCTGCAGCCATTCGGTGAGCAGCTGGTGCAGCCCCATCACCTTGGGCGTGCGCGTCGCGTCGAGAACGTTGAGGTTGAGCGCGAAGCGCGTTTCGAGCTCGGTCAGCCGGAACAGGCTTTCCTTCAATATTTCGGGATCGACGTTGCGGCTCTTGGGCACCAGCACGATGCGGATGTCGTCGGCGCTCTCGTCGCGGACATCCTCGAGGATCGGCAATTTCTTGTCGGCGATCAGCTGCGCGACCTGTTCGATCAGCTTGCCCTTGGCGACGCCATAGGGAATTTCGCTGATCACGAGCTGCCAGGTGCCGCCCGCGAGCTTCTCGACACCGCTCGCTTCCCAGACGCCGTCCGCATCCTTGCCGGTCGAGAAGCGCGCGCGGACGCGGAAACCGCCGCGGCCGGTTTCATAGGCCTGCGCGATCGCCTCGGCGCTGTCGACGATGATGCCGCCGGTCGGAAAATCGGGGCCCTTCACATGCTCGAGCAATTGCGCGAGCTCGGCGCGGGGATTGTCGATCAGGACGAGCGCGGCGTCGATGACTTCGGCGGCGTTGTGCGGCGGGATGTTCGTCGCCATGCCGACCGCGATCCCGCTCGCGCCGTTGGCGAGCAGGTTCGGGAACAGCCCCGGCATGATCTCGGGCTCTTCGTCCTCGCCGTTATAGGTGGGCTTGAAATCGACGGTGCCCTCGTCGAGCCCCTGCATCAGGTCGATCGCGACGCGCGTCAGCCGCGCTTCGGTATAGCGGTAGGCGGCGGCGTTATCGCCGTCGATATTGCCGAAATTGCCCTGGCCGTCGACGAGCGGATAGCGCAGCGAGAAATCCTGCGCGAGGCGGACCATCGCGTCATAGACGGCGGTGTCGCCGTGCGGGTGGAACTTGCCGATCACGTCGCCGACGACGCGCGCCGACTTCTTGTAGCCCTGGCTCGGGTCGAGCCGCATCGCGCGCATCGCCCACAGCAGTCGGCGGTGGACCGGCTTCAACCCGTCGCGCAGGTCGGGCAGCGAGCGCGCGGTGATCGTCGACAGCGCATAGACGAGATAGCGCTCCGACAGCGCGCTGTCGAAGGGAGTGTCTATGCTGTCGCCGGGCTGCGGAGAAGGAAAGTCGTCGTCGTTCGTCGCCATTGTTCGCGGCGGATAGCAAGGCACGCGTCACATGGCAAAGGGACTGTTGCGCCCGCCGTCAGGGATTGTCGGCATAGGCTTTGATTAGGTCGTAGAGATAGTCGCGCCCGACATAGACCGAGCGCACCTCCATCCGTTCGTCGAGGCCGTGGACGCCGTTGCCGTCGGGGTCGCCCCACATGCCCGGAACGCCATAGGCCGGGATGCCGACGGCGCCGAGGAAGGTCGCGTCGGTATAGCCGTTCGCCATCGAGGGTATGACTTTCAACCCGGGCCAATATTTGTCGACGAGCGTTTGCATCGGGCCGATCACCCTGGCGTCGAGCGGCGGCGCGGGCGGCGCCGGGCGCTTCGGCGGCAATTGCGTCACGGTGACGCCCGGATCGTCGATGATCCGTTCGAGCTCGGCCTTGATCTCCTCGATCGGATGGCCGGGGAAGATGCGGCAATTGATGTTCGCGCCCGCGCGCTGGGGCAGCGCGTTCGCCGCGTGGCCGCCGTCGAGCAGGGTCGCGACGCAGGTGGTGCGCAGGTTCGAATGGAGGAAGCGGTCGCTGTTGACGAGCGCTTCGGCCTCCTTGTCGTCCGGGTCGCGCGCCAGCGCCGCCATCGCGTCGCCGATCGCGTCGCCGCGCACCGCGCCCGCCTCGGCAAAGAAGCGGCGCGTCGTGTCGGTCATTTCGAGCGGAAATTCATGGGCCTCGATCCGCGTCAGCGCGTGGGCGAGCTGATAGATCGCATTGTCGGGGACCGGGACCGAGCTGTGCCCGCCGGGGTTGCGCGTTTCGAGGCGGAAGTTGGCGAAGGTCTTTTCGCCGATCTGCACCGTCTGGCCGAGCACCTTCCCCTTGCCGTCGCTGTCGCCGCCGCCGCCCTCGTTGAGCGCGAATTCGGCGTCGATCAGCTCGCGCCTGTTGGCGGCGAGCCACTCGGCGCCGTTGAACGCGCCGTTGGTCTCCTCGCCGCAGGTCAGCGCGACCTTCACCGCGCGCTTCGGCTGATAGGCTTCCTGCTTGAAGCGGATCAACGTGTCGATCCACACCGCCGCCTGTGCCTTGTCGTCGCCCGTCCCGCGGCCATAGAAATAGCCGTTTTCCTCGACCATCCTGAACGGATCGCGCTGCCAGTCCTCGCGCTTCGCCTCGACGACGTCGATGTGCGCGATCAGCAGGATCGGCTTCGCCGCCGGGTCGCTGCCCGGATAGACGGCGACGAGGCCGCCCTCCTTCGGATGGTCGGGCGCCGCGAACAGCGTGAGTTGATCTTCCGTGAAGCCGGCCGTCCGCAGCCGCGCCGCCATGCGCTCGGCGGCGAGGGTGCAGCTGCCCGACGACAGCGTCGTGTTGGTCTCGACGAGCTCGCGATAGAGGTCGCGAAAGGCGAGCTGGTCGGGGCGCGGCGACGCCTGTGCTGCGATCGCCGGGGTTGCCAGCAGCAAGGTCGAGGTCAGCAGCGCGGTCAATGTCTTCATCTTCGTCGATCTCCCTTAGGTGCCTAAGGAAGCAGAACGGCCGATACGCCGCAAGCGCTATCGCTTTCGCTTGCGCACCATTCGCGTTTCGCGCAAGCCCGGCGCGGGAGAGGAGAGCGGGTGACGACGATCGAAGACCAACCGCCGGGTCGGCTCGCCCGGCTGGTGCGCGCCGCGATGCTGCGCTTCTATCGCCGCCGGGGCTGGACCGCGGTGGGCGAGGTGCCCGCGCCGCGACGCTTCGTCATCATCGCCGCGCCGCACACGAGCAACTGGGATTTCCTCTATTATCTGGGCCTCACCGCCGACCTCGGCATTCGCGCGCATTTCATGGGCAAGCATTCGCTGTTCCGCTGGCCGATCGGCGGCTTCATGCGGCAGATGGGCGGCATTCCCGTCGACCGGCGCGGCGGGCTCGACCATGTCCGGCAGATGGTCGCCGAATTCGCGCGGCGCGACGAATTCATGCTGACCATCGCGCCCGAGGGGACGCGCGGCAAGACGAAGAAATGGCGCACCGGCTTTTACCACATCGCGGTCGCGGCGAAGGTGCCGATGGTGGTCGGATTGATGGATTATGGCCGGAAAGCCGGCGGTCTCGGTCCGCTGATCTGGCCGACCGGTGATTTTCGCGCCGACATGGAAAAGATACTTGCCGTCTATCGCGATTGCACGCCAAAATATCCCGATCGTGCTGTCCGCTCGATTTCGGATATAGTGGGCGATGCGGAAGGAGCGATGACATGATCGGCGTCTGGCAGGTCCTGGCGGTCAATTTCGTCTGCCTGTCGATCGTGATCGTCGGGTTGTGGCTCGGCGCGCGCGAGATTCGCGACGTGTCGTTCGTCGACGCCTTCTGGCCTTTCGGGATGGTCCTGCTCGCCTGGGGCACGGTCTTGCAAGCCGGAATCGAGGGGCAGCGCACGCAGATATTGCTGTTGCTCGTCACCCTCTGGGGGCTGCGTCTTGCGACCCACCTGCTTTTGCGCTGGCGCGCGCAGGGCGAAGATTTGCGCTATCGCAGGATATTGGCCGGCGCGATGGAATCGCGTGGCTGGAGCTGGGACACCGCGGCGCTCGTTGCGGTGTTTCTGGTTCAGGCGCCGCTGCTGTTCGTCACCTGCCTGCCCGCGCAAATCGGCCTTTATGCCAGCGCCACCGCGATCGCCGGCCCGATCGGGGCACTCGCGAAAATCGGGGCGCTTGCCGCGATCGCCGGCATCGTCTTCGAAAGCGTCGGCGATGCACAGCTCGCCGCCTTCCGGCGCAATCCGGCGAACCGGGGCAAGGTGCTCGACGCCGGCCTGTGGCGCTACACCCGCCATCCCAATTATTTCGGCGATGCGCTGACCTGGTGGGGGCTATGGCTGATCGCCGCCGACGCCGGGCTGTGGGCCGCGCTCGCCAGCCTGATCGGTCCGGTCTTCCTGACCTTCACCCTGACGCGCTGGTCGGGCAAGGCGCTGCTCGAAAAGGGGCTGCACAAGACGCGTCCCGGCTATGCCGATTATGTCGAACGCACCTCGGGGTTCGTCCCATGGCTGCCAAAGCCGCGCGCGATCAAGGCCTAGGCGATGCGCCGGTTGCGGCGGACGCGCGCGCGCTCGGCGATGCGCCGCGCATCCGCGCGATCCTGACCAATGCGGCACGCGAGGGACGCAGCGTCAGCTATTCGGAACTGCTCGGCGACCTCGGATTTCGCTTCACGCGTCCCAAGATGCGGGCGCTGTGCAAGACGCTGGGCGAGGTCGACCGGCTCTGCGCCCTGGACGGTGAACCCGATCTGGCGGTGCTCGTGGTGCGCGAGAGCGACCGCTTGCCCGGGCAGGGCTGGTGGGCCGGCGGCACCGCGCTGCTCCTCGGTTATGACGGCCCGTGGGAAGGCGCCGCTGCGGCGCGCTTTATCGCCGAACAGCAGCAGTTGGCCTTCGATTACTGGGCGTCTCGACGGCGCCCCGATTGAGTATGGATCCCGGGGCCAGAACCCTCGTCAGGGTTGATACCCAAGCGTTCGGTTCTTGCCTGAACGGCTGGGTTGGGGTGGAGAGCGGACGTTTCGGCCTGTTAAGCCCCTCCCCTTCAGGGGAGGGGTTGGGGTGGGGCCTCGAAACCTTGCGCGAGGTCGATAGGCCCCACCCCACTGCGACTAGGCAGCCCTTCGACAAGCTCAGGACTGCCAAGTCTTCGTTGCCCCTCCCCTGAAGGGGAAGGGCTTTCTTGTCCCTACGACCGGTATCGCCCGTCAGCGGACGTCACGCGGTCCGTTCCGGAACTACGCCGAAAGCTTCGCCGCGGTCTTCGCGACGCGTTCGCCAAGGTAGCGCGCGCCGCCCAGGTCGGCTTCGCTCGGCTGGCGCGATCCATCGCCGTCGGCGAGCGTCGTTGCGCCATAGGGGGCGCCGCCCTTGACCTCGTCGACGCCCATCTGGCCGGCATAGCCATAGTCGAGTCCGACGATCGTCATGCCGAAGTGGAGCAGGTTGGTGAGGATGCTGAACAGCGTCGCTTCCTGCCCGCCATGCTGCGAGGCGGTCGAGGTGAAGGCTGCACCAACCTTGCCGGTGAGCAGCCCCTGCGCCCAGACGCCGCCGGCGGTATCCCAGAAGCTCGCCATCTGGCTGGCCATCCGGCCGAAGCGCGTCGGCGAGCCGACGACGATCGCGTCATAGTTCGTCAGCTCCTTGGGATCGCTGAGCAGCGGATGTGCGGTGTCGGTCTTGAAACCCGCCGCCTTCACCACCGCCTCGGGGGCGGTTTCGGCGACGCGGCGAATATCGACTTCGGCGCCCGCGGCGCGCGCGCCTTCGGCGACGGCGTCGGCCATCTGCTCGATATGACCATAGCTCGAATAATAGAGCACCAGAACCTTTGCCATGTTGAATTTCCTTTCAGTCGGGAGGGGAAGGGGGTGGGCCGCCGCCGCAAGGGAGGGGGATTTGGCGGCGGCCCGGGGCTCGTCACAGGCTGTCGACGAGCACGAGTTCGGCGTCGTCGAGCGCTTCGACCTCGATCCGTTCGACGTCACGGATCGCGATGCCGTCGCGCGGGTCGGCGTCTTCGCCGTTGACGCGGATGCGGCCCTTGGCGGCGACCAGATAGGCGTGGCGGCCGGCGCCGAGGTCATAGGCGACGCGGTCGCCTGCATTCACCGTCGCTGCGGCGACGCGGGCGTCGGCGCGGATCGGCAGGGCATCATCGCCTTCGATACCGCTTGCCAGGGTCACAAAGCGCCCCGAACGATCGGCCTTCGGGAACTGGCGTGCGCCCCAGCCGGGATTGCCGCCCGCACGGTCGGGGATGATCCAGATCTGGAACAGCGTCGTTTCCTCGTCCTCGAGGTTGAACTCGCTGTGGGTGACGCCGGTGCCGGCGCTCATCACCTGAACGTCGCCCGCGGCGGTGCGGCCGGCGT
This sequence comes from Sphingopyxis indica, assembly GCF_032879645.1. Classification (NCBI taxonomy): domain Bacteria; kingdom Pseudomonadati; phylum Pseudomonadota; class Alphaproteobacteria; order Sphingomonadales; family Sphingopyxidaceae; genus Sphingopyxis; species Sphingopyxis indica. Next base: position 3,593,950 of record NZ_CP076394.1, on the reverse strand, counting down.
TGCCCATCGAGTCGCGATGGCTGATCGCGCCGGTGCGGACATAGGTGATGATCTCCATGTCGCGGTGCGGGTGCGGCGGAAAGCCCGACTGTGCGGCGATCGCGTCGTCGTTCCAGACGCGCAGCGCCCCCCAGCCCATGCGGTCCGGGTCGTGATAGTTTGCGAAGGAAAAATGGTGGCGGGCGTCGAGCCAGCCGTGGTTGGCATGACCCAGCGTATCGAATTTGCGGATGTCGATCATCGGATAGCCTTTCGCACGCGCCGCCTTTGGCGATCTTGCCGGCGGCGCTCTCTCGTTGCAGCCAAGATAGCGATTGGGGTCGTTTCGAAAATAGCGTAGATAGAAACTGATCGTTTCCATTATGCTCGTCATTGCGAGGAGCCGAAGGCGATGCGGCAATCCAGAGCGCGCGTAAACCGCCCCGGATTGCTTCCCCCGGCTTTCGCCGGGGTCGCAATGACGAAGGAGTAACAAGGATGGCGCTTCCCGATTATGAAGGCTGGGCTTGTTTCGTCGCCGTGGCGGAGAGCGGCAGCTTTACCGCCGCGGCGCGCTCGCTCGGGCTGTCGAAGGCGAGCGTGTCGAAAGCGGTGACGCGGCTCGAGGCGTCGCTGGGGGTCACCTTGCTCCACCGCACGTCGCGCACCGTCACCGTATCGACCGCGGGCGAGCGGCTGCTCGGCGATGCACGCGCGATGGTCGCGGCGGCGACCGCGGCGACCGAGGCGGCGCGCGGCGACCGGAACGACCTTGCCGGGCCGATCCGGCTCGCGGCGCCGATGAGCTTCGGGATCAAGGTGCTCGGCGCGCCGCTCGCCGCCTTCATGGCGCAGCATCCCGCGGTCGAGGTCGAATTGACGCTGAGCGACGCGCGGCACGATCTGGTCGCCGAGGGGATCGACCTCGCGCTGCGTATCGCGCCGCTCGACGATTCGAGCCTGCTCGCACGGACGATCGCGCCGGTCGCGGCGTCGGTGATCGCGAGCCCGGCCTATCTCGAGCGCCACGGCACGCCGCGCCATCCGCTCGACCTCGCGGCGCACCGGCTGATCGGCTATGGCCACCGCGAACGCGCACGCCCGCTGCGGTTCGAACGCAAGGGCGAGGAAGCGACGGTCGTTCCGGCGGGGCCGCTGTTCACCAACAATGGCGATGTGATGATCCCGCTGCTCGTCGCGGGCGGCGGCATCGCGGTCCTGCCCGACTTCATTGCGGAGGCCGAACTCGCGTCGGGCGCGCTGGTGCCTATCCTCTCCGACTGGTCGCTGCCGCAGGCCTTTCTTCACCTCCTGTCGCCGCCCTCGCGGCTCCGTCCGGCGCGGGTCAGGGCGCTCGCCGATCACCTCGTCGAGACGCTGAAACGCAGCTGCGCGGGCCGCGACTCGCCGGAATCAGGCGATTAAATCAAAATTAACCTTTCCCCTTCATTGCTTTCATGGTTAATATTCCGGCAGTCCCGAAACGGGGGCGCGTCGGCATATCGCGGAATGATCGTGCGGACGGGTCGCGGGGTCATCGGGCGAAACAAAATAGGGGCGGCCAATGCGCGTATTGCTGATCGAGGACGAGCCGACGACCGCGAAAGCGATCGACACGATGCTCACCACCGAGGGCTTCAACGTCTACACGACCGATCTGGGCGAGGAAGGCCTCGATCTGGGCAAGCTCTATGATTACGACATCATCCTGCTCGACCTGAACCTGCCCGACATGCACGGCTATGACGTGCTCAAGAAGCTGCGCACCGCAAAGGTGCAGACGCCGGTGCTGATCCTGTCGGGCATTTCGGAAATGGATTCGAAGGTGCGCTCGTTCGGCTTCGGCGCCGACGATTATGTCACCAAGCCCTTCCACCGCGACGAGCTGATTGCGCGCATCCATGCGGTCGTGCGCCGCTCGAAGGGGCACAGCCAGAGCGTCATCAAGACGGGCAAGCTCGCGGTCAATCTCGACACCAAGACGGTCGAGGTCGACAGCGTGCGCGTGCATCTGACCGGCAAGGAATATCAGATGCTCGAGCTTTTGAGCTTGCGCAAGGGCACGACGCTGACCAAGGAAATGTTCCTGAACCATCTCTATGGCGGGATGGACGAGCCCGAGCTGAAGATCATCGACGTCTTCATCTGCAAGCTCAGGAAGAAGCTGGCGCTCGCGTGCGGCGGCGAAAATTACATCGAGACGGTCTGGGGTCGCGGCTATGTGCTGCGCGATATCGACGACGAAGGCAATGAGGTGCGCCGCGTCGCCTGACGCGCCGGCTTTCCCTCGACAGTCTGGTAGTGAAGACCGGCGCGGAGCGATCCGCGCCGGTTTTCTTTTTTGGGGAGTATGCCGTTCGGGCGGATGGCGGTTTTGGGGTGGCCGGTTGCCATCGCCGTCTTTGGCGATCGCGGGCTGGGTCCGCTTCGTCGTTTCAAAGTTCAGCAAAGTTCAGCCTTGTGCGGCCGCCGATGGGTCGCGTTCGGCGAACATGCCGCGCCGGCTCCCGCCCGCATCCATAAACCGGGGTGTGACCGCTTTTATCTACATGTCGAAAGAGCCGATACGAAGGCTGGCACAGCCGAATGATGTAGGACAGCGGTTTTTGCGGCGGATGTCCGGCTTGGGGTGGGACGCGGCCGTGCCAGATTAAGGCCAAGCGATAGGATTGGAGGGCTCGCTTTCTTCGATTTCTTCCGAAAACCTGCCTCTTTCCATCAGATGTGCGAGAGCGCCACGAGCGACTGGCGCAATGTTCTCGGGCCAGTCGCTACGGATTACCTGATCAGCGGTGGGATTCTTCGGGATACGTTCATCTGCGATAGCCTGCTGCATAAGCTTGCATACTTGCCGTACCGCTTCGGCCTCGCTGTCCGTCATCGCAGGATACCAGTCAGGCTCACCCTCATACGGGAACCAGTCAAAAAATGACTCGAACCATTCGACCGGACCAGACTCTTCAACACCCCGATCACCCTCAGAAAGGCCGAGTAGGCTCTCCATAATGCGGTTGCGGACGCGTTGCGCGACCAGTCGTTCGGAAGGTTGTTCGTCGTTAGCCATTGCAGGCCTTGTGCACTAATTGAAGATGTCCGCAATCGGTCGTTTTCCGACACCGGACAAAGGGGCTTCGCCCCTTTCGCCCGCTTTCGAAGACGCGCTAATTCTTCCGGTGCCGGCCGTAGTGACCGCGCAGCGTCGCAGATGCTCGGCGAGTTCGCGGCCGTTGCGGTCCCAGTTGAAGCGGCCCGCGAGGCTCGCGGCGACGGCCGACGGTAGCGGTGGGGCGGCGAGGATGGCGGAAATCGCGGCCGCGATCGCGTCGGGGGTCCGCGCGGCGATCCGGCCCGCTGCATCGGATGTAACGAGCTCGGCCGCGCCGCCCGCGTCGCTGATGACGATCGGCGTTCCGCACGCGAGCGCCTCGACCCACGCATTGGCCAGACCCTCGCTTTCCGACGGCATGACGACGACATCCGCGGCGCGGTAGTGCGCGGCGAGGTCGGCGTGCGCGACGGGTCCCTCGAAATGGACGCGGTCGGCGACGCCGAGCCGCTGCGCGAGCGCCCGGTAGCGGCCTTCCTCCTCGCCCGCGCCGACGAGACGATAGCGGACCCCCGGCAGCGCAGCGAGCGCCTCGATCACCAGCGCTTGCCCCTTGCGCGGGATCAGCGCGCCGACGGTGAGGATCGTCGGCGCGTCGCCGATGCCGAGCGTGGCGCGCGCCGCGGCGCGATCGCCGGGGCCGGGCATGAAGCGGTCGGTGTCGATTCCCGTATAGTGAACCGCGATCTTTGCAGCGTCGATGCCGATGCCCGCCATGTCGCGGCGCATCGCTTCGGAGACGGCGAGCAGCCCGGCGGCGTCGCGGGCGGCTTCGAGCAGTTGCGGCCGGCTCGCCGGATCATGGCCGAAATGGCTGATGTCGGCGCCGCGCGCCTTGATCGAGAAAGGCAGGCCGAGCGCTTTCGCGACGCGCATCGCGGCGGGACCGTCGGGGTAGAAGAATTGCGCGTCGATGATGTCGGGCTCGAACGCGCGCGCGATCGGCAGTACCGCGCGGGCGATCGCGGCGGGATTGAAGCGGGTGCCGATGCGGGGAAGGAGCCTGAAGCGCGGGCGATGGACCGAGAGGCCGTTCCACGTCTCGCGCCGCGGCAGATGGCGCAGCGCCGCATAGCGCGGGTGGAGCGACAGCGGCCAGGGCGGCAGGCCTATGGGCGCAACGACGCTGAGCTCAACGTCGGACTGCGCCGCGAGCGCGCGCAGGCTGCGCTCGACAAAGAGGCCGAAGTTCGGGCGCGCCGCGTCGGGAAAGAGCGTCGCGATCGACAGGACGCGCAAATTGGGAGCGGGGTCCACCTTAGAGGGTGCGGATCAGCCGCACCGCGACCGCGGCCCATGGCGGGTTGCTGACCACCTGTTGCCGCTGGCCGGTGCCGAGCGGGAGGAGGTGGAGCTTCTCCCCGTCGACGTTGAGCAGTCGCGCGAAGAAGAAGCGCCCGGCGGGGCGCGGGACGAGGAGGTCGCGGTTGAGCGCCTGTCCCCAGTCGCCTTCGATGCGGCGGCACCATATTTCGTCGCCGGCGCGATAGTCGCCGATCGACGAGGTGACGCGCACCGCGACCATATCCTCGCTCGGCCGGGCGGTGAGTGCCTGTTCGGTGCGGGTGGGCGCCTGCGCGCCGTCGGCGCCGAGCAGCGCGGTGATGGTGAGCTGCGTATCCTGCGGCAGCTGGACGAGTTCGGCGGCATCGACGCCGAGCGCCCTGGCGATGCGGTTCATCCAGCCGAGCGACAGGGTGCGCGTCCCGGTTTCGAGGCGGCCGATCGTCTGCGCGGTGGTCGGCGGATCGCAGCGCTGCGCGACCTCGTCGAGCGTCAGCCCCTTGGCACGGCGCACCGCGCGGATGCTGTTGATCATCGCCTGCCCTTCATAACCAATTTGGTTTCTTCTTTCCTACATGGCGATCCAATGTCAAGAGTGATTCGCCGAGCAGCAGGAGATCGCCGATGACCGCACGCCGTCTTGAAACCCGCCTTCATCCCGACGACCGGGTCGATCCGGGCAAGGCGGGACCGCAGGTGATGCGGCATGTGACGGTCAATGCGGCCGAAAGCCCGCTCGCCTGGCTCGCGGCGCGCGGGCATTTGACCGAAGCCCAACTCGGCGCGGGCGAGCGGCTGCGCGCCGATTATGAGCGCGCGGGGCTGGCCGCGCGGGTCACGATGCGGTGGGATGCGGCGCCACCGGGCAAGAGCCGTGGCGGCGCGCGTGCGGCCGACGCCTCGCTGGCGCGGCTCGACGCGCATCGGCGCTTCCATGCCGCGCTCGACGCCGCGGGACCGGGGCTTGCGGACATTTGCTGGCGAGTGATTTGTGCGGGCGAGGGGATCGGCGGCGCCGAAAAGACGCTCGGCTGGCCCGTGCGGTCGGGCAAGCTGGTGCTGACGCTGGCGCTCGACCGGCTGGCGCGCTTCTATGGGACGGGGTGAATGATGACGGTGGCTGGAATCAACCGAAATTAGCCAATGAACATATTTCGTATCGCATTCAAAAGCCGACACGATCTACAATGGATCGATAGGGCAACAGGAACATCGAGCGATTACGTTACCACGATTGGCTCATATCCCATTTTGATTGCGGTCAAAGGCCAACCCCCGAGAGAGGGCGGGTAGGTTCTGATTATCGTGAACCGATAAGGCCGCGATGTGAATTCATGGCAGCCGTCTTTTTGGTCGGGGCATCGCCATATCGCAGTGATCTGCGTTGCAGCGGATAGGAATGTATTTTCGCATGTTGTCTGGATCGCATCGCTCGACAGATCTGCGCAATCGATCGTATATCTCTGGCCATTGCGCACGTCGTCCTCGGTGAACTTCAGTGTGGCGAGCGCGCCTGCCGAATAGTGCTCGCTGTCGCCATACGCCCAATACGATTTTTTATCCGATAGCTGTTCACACGCCTTTTGCAGGCGTGATTGGCTCTTCTCATTCTCATGACCAAGATAATGATACTGCACGGAGACAGCCCGTATACCGATAGGCTGAAACGGAGCGTCCGCCCTGTCGGACCTTTTGCTTGCATATTTCAGTTCGATCACATCGCGCTGGCAAAGCCCCGCTTCGGAAGAAGCGTATGGCTCTGTAGCAATGGTCGTCGGAGAAGTTGGCCCGGTAAGGACCGATATCAGGTCGCCGAGAACAAGGTCTCGCCGCCTTGATTCCGACATCTCTATACGCTCGGGATGAAAGGTCCTGACGCGCGTTGCAGCTTGGAGAATGCCCGACATGGCAATCACTGCCGCTAGCGAAAGCCCAAGACGAAAAACCCGCATACGCCCCTCCCGGCCGTGCCGCTCAAAAGCACTATGTGCCTGCGTTCGTAAATGAGAGGTATTGATGCGATAAATTGCCGGCGGAACATCGTACGGCGGAGGTGGAGAGCCGCACCGCCGATATTTATCCAAGGTCCGCCTTTCACAGCACCTCGATTGAAAGGTGCCCTTCGTCTTTCCACTCCATTTGCGCCCCTCGTCGCCGATTTTCATGCAATGCCGGAAACGACCGATAGGCGATGATCGGCATTTCATAACCTTGTTATTCCCGCGAAAGCGGGAATCCGGTGTGGAGTCAGCCGACGCACGCTCTGGATTCCCGCTTTCGCGGGAATGACAAACGGCCGCTTCTCGCCCCGAGGTTGACGTTATCCGAGCGCCTCGACCTCTTCGGCCAACGCCAGCCAGCGGTCTTCGGCGGCGGCTTTTTCCTGACGCAGCGTTTCGAGCTTTTCGGTCAGCGCGGTGAAGCGGGTATGGTCGCGGGTGAACAGGCTGCCGTCGGAAAGTTCGGTCTCGATGCCCGCCATCTCTGCGTCGATCGCCTCGATCCGGCCGGGGAGGAGGTCATAGTCGCGCTGGTCCTTGTAGGAAAGTTTCTTGCGCTGCTGCTGTGGCGGCGGCGGCGTGGCGGTCGCTCCATCGGCTTTCGCCTTCGCGGCCGCGGGTTTGCTGCGCTTCGCCTCCCAGTCGGCGTAGCCGCCGGCGACGACGTCGACTTTTCCCGACCCGTCGAGGCCGAGCGTCACCGTCACCGTGCGGTCGAGGAAATCGCGGTCGTGGCTGACGAGCAGCACGGTGCCGTCATAGTCGGCGATGACTTCCTGCAAGAGGTCGAGCGTTTCGAGGTCGAGATCGTTGGTCGGCTCATCGAGGACGAGCAGGTTCGATTCGCGGGCGAATTCACGCGCGAGCAGCAGGCGCGAGCGCTCGCCGCCCGACAGCGCGCCGACGTTCGCCTCGACGACGCCGGGGTCGAAGAGGAAGTCCTTCAGATAGCCCTGGATATGCTTCTTGACCCCGCGCACCTCGACCCAGTCGCCGCCGTCGGCGAGGATGTCGCGCACGCGCTTTTCGGGCGACAACAGGCTGCGCTGCTGGTCGATGACGATCCCGTCGAGCGTCGGCGCGAGCGTGACCTTGCCCTCGTCGGGTTCGATTTCGCCAGTCAGGAGCTTGAGCAGCGTCGACTTGCCCGCGCCGTTGGCACCGACGATGCCGATGCGGTCGCCGCGCTGGATGCGGAAATCGAAATCGCGGATGATCGTCCGGTCGCCGAAGCGTTTGGAAATATGGTCGGCGACGATCACCGACTTCGAGCGGACATCGTCGTTGGCGAGGCCGAGCTTGGCGACGCCGGGGCCGCCGATCATCGCCGCGCGCTGCGCGCGCATCTCGACCAGCTTTTCGAGCCGCCCCTGGTTGCGGCGGCGGCGCGCGGTGACGCCGCGCTGGAGCCAGTGCGCTTCGAGCTTCAGCTTGGCGTCGAGCTTTTCGGCGGCGCGCGCTTCCTCGGCATAGACCGCCTCGGTCCACGCGTCGAAGCCGCCGAAGCCGATCTCCTTGCGGCGGATGCTGCCGCGGTCGAGCCACAGCGTCTGGCGCGTCAGGCGGGTCAGGAAGGTGCGGTCGTGGCTGATCGCGACGAAGGCGCCGGTGAAACGCGCCAGCCAGCCTTCGAGCCAGTCGATCGCCGCGAGGTCGAGGTGGTTGGTCGGCTCGTCGAGCAGCAGCACGTCGGGGTTCTGCGCGAGCGCGCGGGCGATCGCGGCGCGGCGGCGCTCGCCCCCCGACGCGCTCGCCGCCTCGCGGTTCATGTCGATGCCGAGCTGGTCGGCGATCGCCGCGACCTCATGGCTTTCGGGCGGGTTGGTTCCGCCGACGGCATAGTCCATCAGCGTCGCATAGCCCGAAAAATCGGGTTCCTGTTCGAGCAGCACGACATGGGTGCCGGGGACGATGGTGCGCTTGCCCTCGTCGGGTTCGATGCGGCCTGCCAGCAGCTTGAGCAGGGTCGTCTTGCCCGCCCCGTTGCGGCCGATCAGCGCGAGCCGGTCGCGCGCGCCGATATAGATGTCGAGCCCGCGGAACAGCCAGCCGCTGCCCTGGACGAGACCCAGGCCTTCATAAGAGAGAATGGGAGCAGCCATGATGAACGGCTCGCTACCGGCGCGTTCAGCGCGATGCAAGCGGCGTTCGGGCAAAGGGCGGAACGGGTCCGCTCCGTCGGCGTTACGGGGACGGGCACAAGCATTGCCGGATTTCCGGCCGACAGGAGATATTTATGAAAACGCAGATGTTCACCGCCATGGCGACCGGGCTGGCGCTGATCGCAGCGACGCCCGCCATTGCGCAGCAGGGAGGAACGACGGTGACGACGGCGACGACACAGGGGCCGATCCTGAGCTTTTCGGTGAGCGAGGAGGTTCGCGCGCGGCCAGACCAGGCGACGGTTGGCGCGGGCGTGCAGACGACCGCGCCGACCGCGGTCGAGGCGATGCGCGCCAATGCTGCGGCGATGGACAAGCTGATCGCCGCCGCGAAAAAGCAAGGCATCGAGGCCGAGAATATCCAGACGAGCGGCATCAACCTGTCGCCGCAATATGATTACAGCAACCGGAGCGACGGGCAGCCGCCGCGTTTTCTGGGCTATCAGGTGACGAACAGCGTGCGCGCGACGACGAACGACATTGCCGGAATCGGCCCGCTGCTCGACGCGCTGGTCGCGGCGGGCGGGACCAATATCGACGGGCCGTGGTTCGCGATGAAGGACCCCGACGCGATGCTCGTCGGCGCGCGCGGCGCGGCGATCAAGGCGGCCGAGGCGAAGGCGCAGGATTATGCGAAGCTCGCCGGCTATCGCGGGGTCGAGCTGGTGTCGATCGGCGAAGGCAGCTTCGGCGGTCCGCAGCCGCCGATGCCGATGGTGCGGATGGAAATGGCGGCCGACGCCAAATCGACTCCGGTCGAGCCGGGGCAGGTCGGCAACACGCTGACGCTGAGTTTCCAGTACCGGCTGGTGCGGTAGAGCTTCAGGAGAAACGAGTCCGTATTCCCGAGCGAAGACGAGGGAGGCGGCCGAGCGAAGTCGAGGCCTCCGGCGTGGGAGCTTCTCGCTTCGCTCGAAGGAGCCCCTCGGCTTCGCTCGGGGAAGCGGATGTTGGTTCCTCTTTGTCCGCTGCCGCCTAACCCAGCTCCCCCTCGGCCCAGGGCCAGGGGCGCTCGCGGAACCATTTGGTGATGATATATTTGCGCCCCTTGCGCACCTTCATCCCGTGGTGGAGCGTGTCGGGGTTGGGCTCGCCGTCGGGACGGACATTGTTCCAGGCGAGCAGCTTGCCGGCTTCGGGCTGGTGCATCTTGCCGGTCGCAAGGAAGCGCGTGGCGCCGCCGGCGGGAGGCTCGTTGAGATAGACCATCAGCGTCCAGCTGCGCTGGCCGGGGATCGCGCAATAGGTTTCCCAATCCTCTCCGTGCGGGTCGAAATAGTCAGTGTGCGCCTTGAACTCCTGCCCCACGTCATAGCGCTGGCCCTGCAGCGGCTCGCCATATTCGAGCGGGATGCCGGTGAGGTCGTGGAGCCGCTGGTTGACCGCATGGACGAAGGGATCGCGATGGTCGAGATCGCAGGTCGTGCTGGTGCGAAAGGCGGTATCGCCGTTGGGATCGGCGATCGTCGAGGGGTGGACGTCGCGGTCGATCCGCGCGATCAGCCCGGCGCAGGTTTCGGCGTCGAGAAAGCGCGGCAGCATGAACTGCTGGAGCTTCGGTGTCGGGGCGCGGCGGATGCCGGGAACGGCGGCGAGCCGATCGGCGGTGCGGTCGGCGTGCGAGGTCGCGAGATCGACGAAGCTGGGGGCGGCCATGGCGCCTCTTTAGAGCGGGCCGCCCGCGCGAACAATGCTTGACGAAAGCTGGCGTGCCGCCTATCGCCCGCCCGCTGCCGGCGGCGCGTCCGTCCGGCCCTGTGGCGATCGTAGCTCAGTTGGTTAGAGCACCGGTTTGTGGTACCGGGGGTCGTGGGTTCAAGTCCCATCGGTCGCCCCATTTTCTCGATCTTCGCGCATATCGCGGCTTTGGGCGTGACTCGCCGGGCCTGTTGTATTATTACGCCTTCGCGTAATTTTTGAACGTGAAGGGTCAAGCCATGTCCGCTGTCTGGGATTTCGCCGATTTCGACGATCACGAGCATGTCCACATGTTCCGCGATCGCGCGAGCGGGCTGACCGCGGTGATCGCGGTGCATTCGACCCACCTCGGCCCCGGCGCGGGCGGGGTGCGATACTGGCATTATCCGCAGCGCGCGGCGGCGATCACCGACGCGCTGCGCCTGTCGCGCGGCATGAGCTATAAAAATGCGATGGCGGGGCTGCCGATGGGCGGCGGCAAGGGCGTGATCCTGGCCGACGAGGGGCAGGCGAAGACCCCCGAACTGCTCGCGGCGTTCGGCCGCGCGGTCGAATCGCTCGGCGGCGCTTACGTGACCGCCGAGGATGTCGGGATGAGCGACGCCGACATGGTCGCGATCGCCAAGGAAACGCGCCACGTCAGCGGCCTGCCGGTGGCGAGCGGCGAAGCGGGCGGCGACCCCGGCCCGCTGACCGCGCTCGGCGTCTATCTGGGCGTCAAGGCGGCGATCGCCGAGGGGCTGAAGACCGACAGCGCGAAGGACGTCCGCATCGCGATCCAGGGCGTCGGCAGCGTCGGCGGCGGGCTCGCGCGGCGGCTCGCGGCCGAGGGCGCGAAGCTGACCCTCGCCGACGTCAACATCGCGAAGGCAAAGGCCCTCGCCGAAGAACTCGGCGCCGAACTTGCCGATTCGGCAGCGATCATGGAGGTCGAGGCCGATGTGCTGAGCCCCAATGCGCTGGGTGCGATCCTGACCGAACGCAGCATCGAGCGACTGAAGGTGCCGATCGTCGCGGGCGGCGCAAACAACCAGCTCGCGACCGCCGCCGACGGCCAGCGCATCCACGACCGCGGCATCGTCTATGCCCCCGACTATGTGATCAACGCGGGCGGCATCATCAACGTCGCGCTCGAATATTTGGGGCAGGGGAGCCGCGAAGAGGTCGAGAGCAGGATCGCGCAGATCCCCGGCCGGCTGACCGAAATCTGGACCGAGAGCCGCGCGAGCGGCACGCCCGCGTCGGTGGTCGCCGACCGCATGGCGCAGAAGCTGATCGGGCGGGGGTGACGAGGTACTAAGCCCCTCCTCTTCAGAGGAGGGGTTGGGGTGGGGCTATCGGCGTAAGCTCAAGGCCGCGATGCCCACCCCGCTGCGGCTGGCGAGCAAGCTCGCAAGCCTCGCTGCCCCTCCCCTGAAGGGGAGGGGTTTTGTTGTGCGCGATTTCCGCTAAGCCCGCAGCGATGAAGCGGCATTTCTATCTGGTCGGCGGCTGGGCGTCGCTGGCGCTGGGGGCGCTGGGGGCGTTCCTGCCGCTGCTGCCGACGGTGCCCTTCGTGATCCTCGCCGCCTTTTGCTTCGCGCGCTCGTCGCCGCGGCTCGAGGCGTGGCTCGTCACCCATCCGCAGTTCGGCCATTACATCGTCGCGTGGCGCGAGAAGGGCGCGATCAGCCGCAAGGGCAAGATCGCCGCGACGATCGCCTTCGCCGTCAGCATCGCGCTCGCCGCGATCTTTTCGCCATGGCCGTGGGTGATGGCGCCGGTGATCGCGGCGGCGGTGACCGGAAGCTGGATCTGGACGCGGCCCGAGTGAGGGTGGCGGGTTGGATGGCGGTTTCGGGGGGAAAGGAGATGCATCCGATCCTCCCTGTCGCGCAGCGATGGGGAGGTGGCAGCCGCTTAGAGCATCGTGCCGGAAATCTGCACCATATCCCCGAGCGAAGTCGAGGCGGCGACGCTGCGGTTCTCGCTCCGCTCGAACGAGCCCCTCGTCTTCGGCCAAAGGCCGAAGTTCATCCTGAGCGCCCGCCAGGGCAGTCGAAGGGCTCGGGGATGCGGATGATTCAGATTTCGCGCAATTTGCTCTAGGCTGTAGTGACAATTTAATCACTTGAGCCATTAGAGCAAGATCACCTTTGACTGAATAAGCCGTGTGCTCCCGCGCAGGCGGGAGCCCATCTCCCGACCCTTCTGTCTTGAACCCGCCGGAGATGGGTCCCCGCCTGCGCGGGGACACACGCGCTTTCTCAAGCGCTTCATTCAAAGATGATCGGGCACTAGGTCTTCCGCTTCTGCCCGTAGTGACCGGGCAGGGTCGGCGTGTGGTTCAGCCCCGGCCGCCAGGTCGTGAGCTTGGGCGCCGGGACGAGCTGGAAATCGACCTTGGCGTCGGCGGTGACCAGATCGTCGCCGTGCGACGCCCGGAGGCGGACGGTTTCGATCGGCTCGTCGGTTTCGAAGCCGAATCGCGTATCGGCGACCCAGCGCACCGTACCCATCATCGGCTGGTGCCCCGGCATGAAGAGCGTCATTCGCTCGCCGATCTGCAGCATGTGCGGCGCCTTTCCGCCGACGCCGGTTTTCGAAACATTGCGAATCGTCACGTCGAACCGGCCGAGCCGCTCGCAGCCGAGCGACGCCTTCACCAGACGCGCCTGGCGCGGCTGGCGTTTCTCGGCTTCGGCCGGTGAGGCGGTATCGGCCTCGGGGTTGGACATGCGCGACCCAATTCTTGCCGCCCGTCACCCACGCCAGGCGGTTATCGTGGTCCCATCACAGGCTCTAAAGGAAGAAGGTAAATAATCAAATAGCGTCGGGCGATCATTCGGCCGGCTTCGGCAAACCGGCGAAGGTGACCAGGCTTTCGCTGCCGTCGGCCGAAAGCGCTGAAACGCCGAAGAAATGGTCGTCGATGACAACGCCGGGAAGCATCAGCTGCGCGCTGTCCGCGGGAACGTCGCGGCTCTCGGTCCAATCGGTCCGATCGGCCCGGCGCCAGCGAATCCGATAACCGGCGGCGCCCTTCACGGGGGTCCAGCGCACGGTCGTATTCGAACTGACCGCGCCTTCGATGCTGGCATGGGCGGGGGCGGCCGGCGCGTCGGCGAGTTCGCTGGCCAGCGCGACATTGAGGTCGGTCACCCGCGCCAGATAGGGGAAGTCCATATAATCGACGGTATCGCCATAGAAATGCCCGTTCTCGGTGCGCAGATCCTGATGCTGATGGTCGTAATTTTCGACCCCGGCGGTGAAACGAATCGCGGGATAGCCCATTTTGAGCGAAGGCAGATGATCGCCGCCGCGGCTGAAGCGGTCGGGGCGGCGGACCGCCACCACCTCGAGCCCGATGCCGGGGGCATCCGATGCCGCGCGCACTGCGGCCTTGGCGAGCGCGCGCGAGGGGCCGTCGTCCTCGCCCCCGATCGCGCGGCGCGCCATTTGCGCCGGCAGGTCTTCGGACGCGCGGATGCCTTCGCTGAACACGCGGACGCGGTCTTCGACGATCGCGCCGTCGGTGCCGCGCGTGCCGCCGACGATGTCGTTGTTGAGCATCGCGGTGACGCGCCAGCCCTCGTCCCGGGCATGGCGGGCGAGCAGCTCGCCGCCCCACAGCCCCTGCTCCTCGCCCGACAGCAGGGCATAGACGATCGTCGCGCGATGCGGCTTCTGCGAAAGGATGCGCGCGGCCTCGAGCACCAGCGCGGTGCCCGATCCGTCGTCGTTGGCGCCGGGGGCGTCGCTTTCGGCGTCCATCACGTCGGAGACGCGGCTGTCGATATGGCCGGCGATGATGATGACGCGATCGGGTTCGCCGGTTCCTTTCTGGATCGCCAGCACATCCTCGACCACCACCCCGCCGGGCGCGCGCGGGCCTTCGAACCGGCCGCCGGTCGACATGACCGACAGGCAGCCTCCGCACGCCTGCCCGATCCGCTCGAATTCGGCGGTGCCCCAATCACGCGCCGCGCCGATCCCGCGCTTCGGATCGCTGGCCGACGAGAGCGTATGGCGGGTGCCGAAAGATACGAGCTTTTCGACGAGCATCTTGAGACGGGCCGGGTCGGCGGTGGCGGGTGCCGTCTTGTCCTGGGCGACGGCAGGGGCGGCAACGAGCAGCAGGGCGAGCAGCGATGACGAACGAATCATCCGCGCAGCTTGGGGCTCAATGCGCCGGCGCGCAACCCGAACGGCACAGCCCCGCCGACACGGGGTCGACGGGGCTGTGTGTCGGGGTGCCGCGGCTTAGCGGAGTCCAGAAAAGTCGATGTCGCGAATGCGGCCGTAGCGCACCTCGCAGCTGAACTTGCCGCGGTCGTAATAGCCGCCGCGGTCCCAGCGCCCGCGATAGCCGTCGCGCACGACGAGGCGACCCTTGACCTTGTAGCCGTCGCGCTTGCGGTCGATGTCGGTGATTTCGGTAACCTCGGCACGGCCGTAACGGCTCGCGCTGCGCTGAACCGCGCCGACGCACTGGTTTACCGCGCTGCGGCCGCCGCCATAGCGGGCATAGTCGTAGCGATAGCCATAGCGCGGATCGTCGTAGCGACCGCGATAGCGGTCGTCGTAGCGATCGTAGCGATCGTAGCGATCATTGTCCGAGGCGAGGATGGCGGCGAGGCCGCCGATCACGACCGCGCCGGCGATGATCTCGCCCGCGTCGATGCCGTCGTCGTCATAGCGGTCGCGCGCTATCGCGGGCGCGGCGCTCAGCATCGCGCCGGCGGCGGCCGCGCCGATGGCGGCCTTGCCAAGGGTGTGAGGGATCGTGCGAGCCATGCTCTGCTCTCCTGCAAATGCGGCCTGCACCATCGCGGGCCTGTTGCAGAGTTAATAGCAAGGGCGGGGTGACATGCGGCTGAACCCCTCGCTTATCTGCGGTTCAGCAAGCGGGCGCGCCGCCGCATCAGTCGACGCGGACGTCGGTAACGCGGCCATTGCTATAGGTGCAGCCGAAGCTGCGCGTCGGCTCGCCTGGGCGCGACAGGTCGCCGGTGACATAGACGCCATAGCCGACGTCGGGGCGTGTGCCGCCGATGCTCTGGACGCGGGCGCCCTCGCCCGCCTCGGCCTCCGCGGCCCAGCTGCAGGCGTCGGTCGCGCGCTGCCCGATTTCGTTGCTCGTATAGCGCGGCATGTCGGGCGCATCGCGCTCGTCCCGATAGCCTGCGTCGCGCGGCGCGTCGGGGTAGGGCGGTTCGTCGCGATAGTCGTCGTCGCGGCCATCCTTGCCCGCCGCGCTCGCGATCGCGGCGATCGCGCCGATGAGGAACAGCCCGCCGATCACGTCGCCGGCGTCGATGCCGTCGTCATGGCGATGCCCCCAGCCGCCGCCGTGATGACCGCCGCCGTGATGGCGCCCGCGCGCTTCGGCGGGCGCGGCGCCGAGCGTGGCGAGGAGAAGAGCGGTGCCTGCGGCGAAGCCGGTCAATGTGCGCATCGTGCGGTGGTCCTGTGCGGCGGGCGTGTCGGCCGGGCCCGCATCATGTTGTCCGATAGACCCGTCAGGCTTTCGCGAGCGTGAACCGCTCGAAGGAAGAAAGGCCCGCCATCATAGGGATGACGGGCCTTCCGCGCGCGCGGCACCCCCCAGCAGCCGCAGCGCCTATTCGTAGAAAGTCTCGGTCGTCGTCTCGACCGTTTCGGTCACCACCGGCGGCGAAGTCGTAATGGTCACGCTGCCGGGCGAATAGCCGCCATAACCATAGCTGTATCCCTGCCCGCGGCCGCCGCCCGGATAAGCGGTCGAATAATAGGTGCCCGGCGGCGCCGGAGCGGATGCAGGTGCGGGCGGCGGCGGGGCATAGCTCGTCCCCGGGCGCCCCTCGACCGTGCCCTGATAATATCCGCGATAGAAGCGGCCGTCGGACGCCTGAAACGTGCCGTCCCAGGTGCCCGTCCAGCGTCCGCTGGCATCGTAATTGCCGTTGTAGGGGGTCGCCGACGGCTGGCCGCTGCCGTCCCATGCGCCGGCCCAGCGCCCCTCCGCGTCGTAACTGCCGCCATAAACCGCGTCGGGCTGCGCGGACGGCGGCGCCTCGCTCGCGGCCGGCGCCCGGTCGGCATTGCCGGCATAGACCCGGTCATCGGGCGCGCCGGGTGCGCCATAGTCGAGCGCGGGCGCCGGATTTTGGGTAAAGGCGCTCGCGGATTGAGCCACGCCGAACAGCGACGCGGCGGCAGTGCTCAGGAGCAAAAGGGTGCGCATGGCCGACCTCCCTGCTGGCGCGACTGCCGCGTCCGGCGACAACCGCTTGGGTTACAGCCTGTTAGCAAATTCCGAACGATTGCGCGAATCCGTTAACCTTTTGCCTTACGTCCCATTTTGGGGCGGGTCAGGCGCCCGCGAGCGCCGCGGCGATCCGCGCCACGAGCGCTTCGGCGCCCGCCTGATCCTCGGCCGCGAAGCGCCCGGGCCGGGGGCTGTCGAGGTCGAGCACGCCGATCAGCCGGTCGCCCGCGACGATCGGCACGACGAGTTCGCTGCGGCTCGCGGCGTCGCACGCGATATGGCCGGGAAAGGCGTGGACGTCCTCGACCCGCTGGCTCGCGCGCAGACGCGCCGCGGCGCCGCACACGCCCTTGTCGAGCGGAATGCGGATGCACGCCGCCTTGCCCTGAAAGGGGCCGAGCACCAGTTCCTCGCCGTCGAAGCGATAGAAGCCCGCCCAGTTGAGATCGGGGATCGCCTGCCAGATCAGCGCCGCGACATTCGCCATATTGGCGATCGCGTCGGGCTCGCCCGCGACGAGCGCCTCGGCGGCGTCGGCAGCTTCGGCCCACAAGGCGTCGGTTTCGGTCGCGGTGAAGGTCAAAGCATAGGACATGGGCGTCTTTCAACGAGGGTCGGAACCGATAGGGCCTATTCGACGGCGAGGCCGGTCCATTTCGCGGCGAAGGCATATTTGTCGGCGGCCTCGTCGATGATCTTGTCGGTCGGCTTGCCCGATCCGTGGCCGGCGCGCGTTTCGATGCGAATGAGGTGCGGCTTGTCGCCCGCGTCGGCGTGTTGGAGCGCCGCGGTATATTTGAAGCTGTGCCCCGGCACGACGCGATCGTCGGTGTCGGCGGTCGTCACCAGCACCGCCGGATACTCCACCCCGTCGCGGATGTTGTGATAGGGCGAATATCGGATCAGATTTCTGAAATCGGCCTCCTTCGACGGATAGCCATAATCGTCGACCCAATAGCGCCCGGCGGTGAAGCGGTCGAAGCGCAGCATGTCCATCACGCCCACGGCGGGCAGCGCCGCGGCGAAAAGGTCGGGGCGCTGGTTGGTCACCGCGCCGACGAGCAGCCCGCCGTTCGACCCGCCCTCGATCGCGAGCTGGCCCTTGCCGGTGATGCCTTGCGCGATCAGATATTCGCCCGCGGCGATGAAGTCGTCGAACACATTCTGCTTGTTCGCAAGGCGCCCGGCGTCGTGCCACGCCTTGCCATATTCGCCGCCGCCGCGCAGGTTCGCGATCGCGAGCACCCCGCCCTGATCGACCCAGGCGAGCTTGGTCGGCGAAAAGGCCGGGGTCATCGAGATGTTGAAGCCGCCATAGCCGTAAAGCAGCGTCGGCGAGCCCTTGCTGCGGTCGAGCCCCTTCTTCATCACCACGAACATCGGCACTTCGGTGCCGTCCTTCGACTTGTAGAAGCGCTGCTCGACCGAAAATTGCTTCGGATCGAAGGTCAGCTTGGGCTCGGCGAAGATCGTCGTCTTTCCGGTCACCGTGTCGAGCCGATAGATGGTCGTCGGCCGCGCATAGCTCGAAAAGGCATAAAAGGTTTCGGGGTCGCCGAGCTTGCCGTCGAAGCCCGACGCGGTGCCGATGTCGGCGAGGTTGATCTCGGCGACCGGCTGGCCGTCCAGCGTCACCATCCGCGCCTCCGACTTGGCATCGCCGAGATAGGAGAGAATGATGCGGCTGCCGACCTGCGACGCGCCGACCAGCGTGGCCTCGCTTTCGGCGACGAGCGGGGCGATCGCGTCGGGCTTGCCGATGTCCATCGCGACGAGCCGCTGGCGCGGCGCATCCTTGTTGGTGAGGAAGATGAAGCGCGAGCCGTCGTTGCCGACATATTCCCAATTGTTCGCGAAATCGTCGACGAGGATTTGGGGCTTCGGCGCCTGTTTCGACAGGTCGTAGAGCGTCAGGCCATAGCGTTCGTCGGTGCCTTGCGACGAGGTGACCAGCAGATAGCGGCCGTCGTCGGTCACTTGTGCAGTGTGGTTGAGCGCGGGCTTGTCGGGGGTCGCGTGGATCGGCACGTCGGCGCTCTGCGGCGTGCCGAGCTTGTGAAAATAGACCGCCTGATTTTCGTTGAGCGACTGAAAGGTTTCGCCGTCCTCGGGCGCCGGGAAGCGCGAATAGTAAAAGCCGCTGCCGTCCTTCGCCCAGTCGAGCGCCGAAAATTTCACCCAGCGGATCTCGTCGGGCAGATCCTCGCCGGTCGCGACATCCTTGACGCGCACGATGCGCCAGTCGGTGCCGCCGTCCTGCACCGCATAGAGAAGGTGCGTGCCGTCCTTCGACGGGGTCCATTCGGCGAGCGCGGTCGCGCCGTCCTTGGCCCACGCATTGGGGTCGATCAGCACGCGGCCCTCGCCGCCCAGCCCGTCGCGGACATAGAGCACCGATTGCGGCTGCAACCCGTCGTTGCGTGTATAGAAATAGCGCTCTCCGGCCTTTTCAGGGAGGCCGAAGCGCTCGTAATTGTAAAGCTCGGTCATCCGCCTGGCGAAGACGTCGCGCCCGGGCAGCGTGTCCAGATAGGCGTCGGTGACCTTGTTTTCCGCGGCGACCCACGCCGCGACCTTCGGATCGGTGCGCACGTCATTCTCGAGCCAGCGATAGGGATCGGCGACCTCGACCCCGAACTGCGTATCGACCGTGTCGCCGCGCGCGGTCGCCGGATAGGCGAGCCCGCTCGCCGGCGCCGCCGCGGCCGCGCTTTCCGCCGCCTGGCTCGCTCCCGGTACGGTCATCAGCAGGGCAAGCGCCAGCGGCGCGCGATATTTGGGTCGAAGCATGGCAAGGCGATCCTCATGGCTTGGGTAATAATCGTGCGCGGCACTGTAAGCATCGGTGGGGGACGGGCAAGGGGGTTTGGGGGAGGCAATCAATGCGCGGGCGAGACCCGCACGCTCCAATAGAGGATATAAAGCAGGCCCGCCCAGATGAGCAGGATGGCGATCATGCCGGCGCGGCTCGACGGGCGCTCGCTTGCGGCCTCGGCTGCCCCGCGAAATTCGGCCCACAGCGTTGCCGGGATCAGGCGCCGCACCGCCCACAGGCCCGCGGGGACGAGGATCAGATCGTCGATCCAGCCGAGGACGGGCACGAAATCGGGGATCAGGTCGATCGGCGACAGCGCATAGGCGGCGACCGCGACCGCGAGCAACCGCGCGGCCATGGGCACGCGCGGGTCGCGCGCGGCGAGCCACGCGGCGTGCGCCTCGATCCTCAGCCGATGGCCCAGATCGGCGATGCGTTCGGAAAGGGATTTGCCCGGCATGGCCGACAGCATTACTTCACTTGCATGGCTATCCAACTGAAAAGCGCGCGCGTCGAACGCTGGCCGGTCGCGGGGCAGTTCGTCATCAGTCGCGGCGCGACCGACCATGTCGACGTCGTCGTCGCCGAGATCGAAGGCGAAGGCGCGCTGGGCCGCGGCGAAGGCACGCCGGTCTATTATCTCGGTGAGGATGCGGCCGGGTGCCGCGACCAGATCCTCCACACCGCGGCGCATATCGCGGCGATGGGTGCGGCCGAGGCGCGCGCGGCGATTCAGGAGCTGATGCCGCCGGGCGCCGCGCGCAACGCGCTCGATTGCGCGCTGTGGGACCTCGAGGCGAAGCAGCGCGGGCTGCGCCTCTGGCAGCTCGTCGGCTGCGACGGTGCCCCGACCGCGCGCGTCACCGCCTTCACCATTTCGCTCGGCACACCCGGCGCGATGGCCGAGCAGGCGGCGACCGCGGCGGCCGACGGCTATCGCCTGCTCAAGATCAAGCTGACCGGCACGGACGACCGCCTGCGCGTCTCGGCGGTGCGCAAGGGCGCGCCCGAAGCGCGGCTGATCGTCGATGCCAATGAAAGCTGGGGGCAGGTCGATCTTTTGACCGAGGCCGAAGCACTCGCCGACCTTGGCGTCGAGATGATCGAACAGCCGGTGCCGGTGGGCACCGACGCGCTGCTCGACGGCGTCTATGCGCCGGTCCCCTTCGTCGCCGACGAAAGCTGTCACACCGCCGCCGACGTCGCGCGGATCGGCGCTTTCTATGACGGGGTGAACATCAAGCTCGACAAGGCGGGCGGGCTGACCGAGGCGCTGCGGCTCGCCGATGCCGCCGACGCGGCGGGGCTTGCGATCATGGTCGGCTGTATGCTGTCGACCAGCCTCGCGATCGCCCCCGCCTTCGTCCTCGCGCAGCGCGCGCGCTGGGTCGACCTCGACGGCCCCGCGCTGCTCGCACGCGACCGCGAGGAAGGGTTCGAGTTTCGCGAGGGGATGGTGGGGCCGCGGGTAGGATGACCGTCCGCGCTGGGGTGGGTTTGAGACATTGGCTGCACCCCTCCTCTTCAGAGGAGGGGCAGCGAGACTTGGGCGCTTCGCGCCCTAGTCGCAGCGGGGTGGTGCATGGCGTCTTGCGCGCTATCGCGCGCCACCACCGGCGTCGGGTGAACAGTCCCCCGGACTGTTCAGGTCGGTCCGGGGGACCGACCGACCCGACACCCCCCTCCTCTGAAGAGGAGGGGCTTAAGAAGGTCCGCAATCGCTCGGATGCCGCCTTCCAAACATTTCGCGCAGAGACGCAGAGAACGCAGAGATTTTCACGCTTGCCCTCTGCGCTCTCTGCGTCTCTGCGCGAATCTGGCGACGGCCTGACGGCAGCAATCGGTCGTTTCCGGTCATTGCGTCCAGATTGGCACGAATGGCCGCTTCCACCCGTCATCGCCTCACCCCCTTCGCCGTCGCGCTGATGCAGTGCCGGCTTGCCCGGCTCAACGCCCGCGCGGCTCGGCGTAGCTCACCACCTCATATTCGATGCCGTCGGGGTCGAGGAAATAGAAGCGGCGCCCGGGTTCGTAGTCGCCGTGGTTGAACGGGGTCAGGCCGACCGCCTTGACGCGCATCTCGATCGTGTCGAGGTCGTCGACCTGCACCCCGACATGGTTGAGCGGCGCGCCCTTGGGATGGCGCCCGTCCGCATCTTCGCCGCCGGGTCCGGTATAGAGCGCGACATAGGCGGCCTCGCTGCCGAGGTGGATGGTGCGTCCGCCGTCGCGCGCCGGGCCGCGCCAGCGTTCGTGCCAGCCGAAGATCGCCGACAATATGCCCGCGGTCCGGTCGGGATCGCTGACGGTCAGGTTCACATGTTCGATAAAGGGGGACGTCACGGTCTTCGCTCCTGATTCGGGTTGACGTCGCGCCATATGAAAGCTCAACTGAGGTTGAGATCAAGCGAAAGCCGAACGGAGACGAGAATGCACCGGACCGACCTGATCGCGATCGGCGAACTGGCCGCGCGCACCGGCGTCGCGGTGTCGGCGATCCGCTTTTACGAAGCGAAGGGACTGGTCGAGGCGCTGCGCACGCGCGGCGGCCAGCGCCGCTTCCTGCGCGCCGACATCCGCCGCGTCTCGTTCATCCTGATCGCGCAGCAATTGGGATTGAGCCTCGAGGAAATCGCCGGCGAGCTGGCGCGCCTCCCCGCCGGGCGGACGCCCAACGCCGCCGACTGGGCGCGGATCAGCACCGACCTGCGCGCGCGGATCGACGCGCGGATCGCCGCGCTCGAACGCACGCGCAAGCTGCTCGACCAGTGCATCGGCTGCGGCTGCCTGTCGTTGAAGAAATGCAGGCTCTATAATGCGCAGGACAAGGCGGCGCAGCGCGGCGCGGGGCCGCGCTACCTGCTCGGCGACCGGCCGGGGGAGATTGCCGAGGTGAGCGATGGCGGCAAAACGGGCGCATCGCGCCCGTCGCCCGGACCATGATGAACGAAAATGGCTCGTCTTCGGAAAAGCTTGCGGTGCGCCGCCCCGGCGCTAGGATGCCGCTTGCGCCGGCGGCGCTTATGGCCATCCGGCGGAAGGAGAGGGTCATATGAGCAATATGCAAAAGGGGTTGGCCGAGTTTATCGGCACTTTTTGGCTTGTCTTCGGTGGCTGCGGCAGCGCGGTGATCGCGGCGGGATTTCCCGACGTCGGCATCGGCCTGCTGGGGGTCGCGCTGGCTTTCGGTCTCACCGTTCTCACCATGGCCTATGCGATCGGCCATATTTCGGGATGCCATCTCAATCCGGCGGTAACCGTCGGCCTGTGGGCCGGAGGGCGCTTCGAGGCGCGCGACATCCCGCTCTATGTCGTTGCACAGGTGCTCGGCGCGATCGTCGCGGCGTTCCTGCTCTTCTACATCGCCAGCGGCAGCCCGGCCTATGATCTGGCGACCAACGGTCTCGCCGCCAACGGGGTCGGCGAGGGATCGCCGGGCGGCTATGATCTCTGGTCGGGCCTGATCATCGAAATCGTGCTCACCGCGGGATTCGTCTGGGTGATCATGGGAGCGACCGACGGCCGCGCACCTGCGGGTTTCGCGCCGATCGCGATCGGACTTGCGCTCACCTTGATCCACCTGATTTCGATTCCCGTGACCAACACCTCGGTCAACCCGGCGCGCAGCACCGGCCCGGCGCTCGTCGTCGGCGGGCTGGCGCTCCAGCAATTGTGGCTCTTCTGGGTCGCCCCGCTGATCGGCGGCGCGGTCGGCGGCTGGCTCTATCGGACCGTGGGCGCCGACACGCATCCCAAGCCCGATATCGAGGGGCAATAGGGGCGGCGCGCCGGCCGGAGTCCCCGGTCGGCGCCGCCTATTTCAACAGGTCGACCGCAAAGGCGCGCACCTCGTCCGCCATGTCGGGGCGTTCGAGCGCGAGCGCGAGATTGGCCTGGATATAGCCCGCCTTCGATCCGCAGTCGTAGCGGGTGCCGTCGAAGGTCACGGCATGGAAAGGCTGCTGCCCGATCATCGACGCCATCGCATCGGTCAGCTGGATTTCGCCGCCCGCGCCCTTTTCCTGCCCTTCGAGCACGCGCATCACCTCGGGCTGGAGGATATAGCGGCCCGAAATGATCAGGTTCGACGGCGCCTCGGCGACCGGGGGCTTTTCGACGAGGCCGGTGACTTCGGTCAGCGAGCCGTCGCGCGCGCCCGGCGCGATCACGCCATAGCTCGATACCTTGTCCTGCGGGACTTCGAGCACCGAGATCAGATTGCCGCCGACCTTGGCATAGGCATCGACCATCTGCTTCATGCAGCCGGGCGAGCCGTGCATGAATTCGTCGGGCAGGAAGATGGCGAAGGGTTCGTCGCCGACGATGTCGCGTGCGCACCAGATGGCGTGGCCGAGCCCGAGCGGTTCCTGCTGGCGGACATAGGCGCAATTGCCGGGGCCGAGGCGCGTCGGTGCGAGCACCGACAGATTCTTGCCGCGTTCGGACATCGTCTTTTCGAGTTCGAAGGCGATGTCGAAATGGTCCTCGATCGCGCTCTTGCCGCGGCCGGTGACAAAGATCATCTGCTCGATCCCCGCCTCGCGCGCCTCGTCGACCGCATATTGGATCAGCGGGCGGTCGACGACCGGCAGCATCTCCTTGGGAATAGCCTTGGTCGCGGGCAGGAAGCGGGTGCCGAGGCCGGCGACGGGAAAAACGGCTTTGCGGATCGGTTTCATGGGAACGGTCCTATTGGCGGCGAGATCGAAATCAATGGGCAAGATCGTCGATACGACGAAACCTCTCGACCCTGCGTCCCGTCGATATAGCGGTCCGCCGATCTTGGCTCGACGACTATTATGGCGTGACGATGATCACGACGCGGCGATTGTCCTGCCGCCCCTCGGCGGTCGCATTGCTCGAAACGGGCAGCGCCTCGCCGCGGCCCACCACCTGTCCCGGCGCGAAATTCATGCCGCCCGCGCGCATCGGCCGCGCGACCGTTTCGGCACGCTCCTGCGACAGCGCGAGATTATAGGCGTCGGTGCCGACCGAGTCGGTATGTCCCTCGACCCGCGCGGTCCCGATCCCCACCGCGACCAGATGCCGGGCCATGGTGGCGATGCGATCCTCCTGTTCGGGCGGCAGCTTGCTCTCGTCGAAGGGGAAGAGCAGCCGGTCGTGAAAGGTCAGCGACCAGTCGGGATCGCCCTCGACAAAGCCTTCCGCCCTCAGCACCGCCATTTGTTCGGCGGTGAAGCCCGCGGGGCGCGGCAGGCTCTGGCACGCGGCGAGCGTCGCAAGCAGCAGCAACAGCGACAGGTTGCGCAGCGGAGCAAGAAGGGGCTGGGTCATGGGGGGCTTTCCGTGCTTTCGATCAGTTTCGGTTCGACAGCTTGTGCGCGTACATGTCCGAATCGGCGACGGTGAGCAGCGCGGTGCCGTCGCCGCCGTCATCGGGGTAGATCGCAACGCCCACGCTGACCGCGGGGCGATAGTCTTCGCCATCGGTCAGCGCGACGGGTTCGGCCACGGCGTTGCAGATGCGCAGCGCCAACTCCTCGGCATCGGCGCGTGCGTCCACCGGTTCGGCGATGACTGCGAATTCGTCGCCGCCGATCCGCGCCGCGAAGTCGGCGCGGCGCAGGACGGCCCTGATCCGCGCGGCGAGCGCAACGAGCACCGCATCGCCCGCCGCATGGCCGAAACCGTCGTTCGCCGCCTTGAAATTGTCCACGTCGATGAACAGCAGCGCCAAGCGCGACCGGCGCGTTGCGGCGCCCTCGATGCGCGCGGCGAGCTGTTCGTCGAAGGCCGCGCGGTTCGGCATCGCGGTGAGCATGTCGTGCGAGGCGCGGTGCGCGAGCATCGCATGTTCGCTTTCCATATGGCCCTGCCAGCCCTGAAGCTCGTCGAGCAGCGCGTTGATGTCGCCGCCGAGCCGGTCGAGTTCGGCGATGCCGAGGCTCTGCACGCGCTTGTCGAAGCGGCGGTGCAGGCGCACGTCGTGCGCGACGCTCGCGATTTCGCCGAGCGGCTTGACCAGTTCATATTCGAAGCGCCGCGCGAGCGCGACCGTGCCGAGACCGGTGACGATCAGGCAGATGAGGCCGGCGAGCAGGCCGATGCGGACATAGTCGAGCAGGGTCGAGGAATCGCCGCTTATTTCGATCGTGCCGATGCGCGATCCGTTGCGCCTGACCGGCAGCGCAAAGGGTTCGGGAAAGAAGATGCGGGTGAGCAGCGGCGCCGGATCGGGCTGCGGCGAGACCCATTCGGTGAGCGGTGCGCCGCGATCGTCGAGGATACGCAGCTGCGCGATGCCAGGAATATGGGTAAGTGGCTCGATCCCCTCGCGCGCCGCCCGCGGGTCGCGGAAGACGAGGGCGGGCTCGACGCCATAGGCGCCGAGCTGCGCCGCAAGCTCGATATTGCGATCGGCATAGCCGCGCAGCGCGGCGACGCCCGCGAGCATGATCGCGAGGCCCGAGAGCGCGACCGCGAACAGGGTGACGCCGAAGTGAAAGCGCGAGAGCAGCTTTTGCAACGTGGTGCGGGGCGGCTTGCGGTCGCTCATGATACGCTCCGCCCGATCTGGAGCACGCGCGGATCGACCCGAAGCGGCCCGCGCGCGATCGCATCGAGATTGACCGAAAAGCTGAGCCCGGCCTCCCGATGGGCGAGGCAGAACATCGCCCCATGGAGGCACGCCGGATCGTCGTCGGTGATCGTCAGGACGGGGCGCGCGCGGACCCATTGCACCAGCCGCATCCGGTCCGCTGACGAGACGCGGCCGAGATAGAGAATATCGCAGCCGCCGTTCGCGATCACCGCGCCGGCAGAGGTCTTTCGCAGGCTCAGCGGCCGGTCGCCGGGAATATCGGGCGCGAGCAAGCCGGTGAGGCGCGGCGCTCCGACCTGGCAGAGCGTCAAATCGTCGCCCGCGCGCCGGCCGGGCCAGCCGACATAGCTGATGATCCCGCCGACCATCCGGTTGACCGCTTCGGTCAGGCCGCCGCCGCTTTCGTCGACGATCGCCTGGCTTGCCTGCTGCACCGTCATGCCCGGCGTGGCGAGCGCGGCGCCGATCAGGAACAAGGATGCCAGCACAACCGAAAAACCCCAGCTTGCGCCGGGAAACCAGCGCCCGGCTGCGGCCGCGTCCGCTAGCTTAACCTATGTAAAAGTCAAGAAAATTGGCGCCATGACGTCAATTTATGTCCCGAATGGAGACAGTTTTGCCGGTCAGGCCGGGCGCAGACGCTCGCCGAATCCCTTGCGCAGCTTGGCGAGCTTGGGGGGAATGACCGCAAGGCAATAGGGGTTGCGCTGGCCTTCGCCGTCCCAATAGGCCTGGTGATAATCCTCGGCCGGATACCAGTCGGACGCGGGTTCGATGCTGGTGACGATCGGCGCCGGCCAGCCGGGCTGCGCGCGTTCGATGCCCGCGCGCGCCGCAGCGGCCTGCGCGTCGTCCAGCGGGAAGATCGCGCTGCGATATTGCGTGCCGACGTCATTGCCCTGGCGGTTGAGCTGCGTCGGATCGTGCGTCGCGAAGAAGACGTCGAGCAGGTCGTCGTAGGAGATGACCGCGGGGTCATAGCTGATGCGGATCGCCTCGGCATGGCCGGTATCGCCGCCGCACACCTGCTTGTAGGTCGGGTCGGCGACGCTGCCGCCGATATAGCCGCTCTCGACACCTTCGACCCCGGCGAGCGATTGAAACACGGCCTCGGTGCACCAGAAGCAGCCACCGGCGAAAATCGCGGTCTCACGGGTCATCGTTTGTCCTTTGCGGGAAAAGTTCGTCCGGTGCCCAAAATAGGAAGCGGCGGCGCTATTCCAAGGGCGGCGGCGCGTCGATCAGCGGCGGGCGGAGCGGTCGGCCCGCGGCGTCGGCCGCCTCGATGGCGGCAATCTCCTGCTCGAAGCTCTTCACCCGGTCGCCCCAGCGCGGATGCGTGCCGGGCTGGATGAGCACCGGTCCGTTGCGCGTGCCGAAGCGTTCCCAGAAGCGGATGGCGGCGTGCGGGTCATAGCCGGCGCCGCGCATCAACCATATCGAGAGCCGGTCGGCCTCGACCTCGGTCTGGCGGAACAGCCGTGCGCTGCGCCCGAAATTCTGGAACAGTCCGCGATCGACGCCGGCGGCGTCGAGCCGCTCGCGGTGGCGCAATATATTATGCGCCAGCTCGTGCGCGACCGCTGCGGCAAGCTCGTCATCGTCGGCGGCGAAGGCGGCGAGGCCGGCGCTGATCAGCACCAGCCGCCCGTCCGCCGCGCCGCTTTCGGTATCGCGCGCCTCGACGCGAAAATCGCTCGCGCAGCCGGCGACGGGGTGGAGCGCGAAGCGCGTCGCGGCGTTCGACACGATCGTCGCGGCATCGAGAGGCGTCGCCGCCATCCGCGTTTCGAGCGCGGTGATGCGCGCAAAGGGATCGTCGGCATCGGCCGGGACGAGGATCGCCGCATCGTCGACCGCGGTGATCGTCTCGCCGGTCCGAAGGCCCGCCTCGGCAGCCGGCGAGCCCGGGGCGACCGCGGCAAGGAAGGGAAGGTCGAAGGCGGCAGCGCCATAGGCGGCAAGCGCTTCGCCGCGCCGGTCCGCGCCGTAAAGCCGCGGATCGCCCCAGATCCAGCCATATTGCGCCTGTTTCTCCGGGCACCAGCCGGCGTTGGCGGTGGTCAGCCGAAAGCCGATCGCCGCGACCCGCGCTTCGAGCGCGGCGAGAGTGCGATAGGGCGAGGCGGGCGATGCAGCCTCCGCGGGCACGGCCGCTGCGGGAGCGGTGAGTGCGGCGGTGAGCAAGGCGAAGAGCGGACGGACGAGCGGGGGCATCGGCGCGGGCTTATCAAGCTCCGCCTGTCGCGACCATGAATTTCGCGACGCGAAAGGCGGCCGTATCGCTGGAAATTGCAACCGCTTTCGGGCGTTAGGCGGTCATAAGGGTCCTCCCCGGCACGGGGAGGGGGACCATGCGAAGCATGGTGGAGGGGCACCCTCGGTTTACGCTGCGTTCAAAGAGGGAAAGGCAAACCGCCTGTGCCCCTCCACCACCCTTCGGGCTCGCGGGAAGCAACGCGCCCCGCGCGTTCCTTTGTCCCGCTCGCTCCCCCTCCCCCAAGGGGGAGGACCGTCCGCTCTCCACCCCAAAGCCGCCGCGCGTCTGCAAAGGACAGGATCCGCCGATAAACAGCGGCCGTCCGCATTGATCGACCCGCGTGCAACGCACCGGCCTCTTGCCTATCGCGGGGCGAGCGACGATAGGGCGGCGATGACCGAGGCTCCGTCCGCCAGAACCCGCCCCGCCGCGCTGTCGCGCTGGCTGTGGGTCGTCGCATTGCTCGTGATCGCCATCGTTGCGGTCGGCGGCATCACCCGCCTGACCGAATCGGGCCTGTCGATTACCGAGTGGAAGCCGGTGTCGGGTATCCTGCCACCGCTGAGCGATGCGGCATGGCAGGCCGAGTTCGAGAAATACCAGCAGATTCCCGAATATCAGCAGATCAATCGCGGCATGTCGCTCGCCGCGTTCAAGGGCATTTTCTTCTGGGAATGGCTGCACCGCATCCTCGGGCGGCTCGTCGGGCTCGCGCTGCTCGTGCCGCTCGTCTGGTACGCTTTCCGCCGCGCGATCCCCGCGGGCTACGGCTGGCGGCTGTTCGCGCTCGCCGCGCTCGTCGGGCTGCAGGGCGCGATCGGCTGGTGGATGGTCGCCTCGGGGCTCGTCCAGCGCACCGACGTCAGCCATTTCCGCCTCGCGACCCATTTGCTGACCGCGCTGTTCCTGCTCGCGGGCCTCGTCTGGACCGCGCGCGACCTGGCGCAACTGGCGCGCGATCCCGGCGCGCGTCCGGCGCGGCTGACCGGCGGCGCGATCGCGGTGATCGCGGTGCTCGTCGTCCAGCTCTTGCTCGGCGCATGGACCGCCGGGCTCAACGCCGGCTATGTCGCAAGCACATGGCCGCTGATGAACGACCATTTCTTCCCCGAAGGTATCGACTGGTCGTCGGGCGCGTGGATGGCGATCACCAACGACCCCTTCCTGATCCATTTCCTCCATCGCTGGTGGGCGTGGGTCGCGGCGCTCGCGCTGTTGCTCCTCGCGCGCGCGCTGTGGCGGCGCGGCGGCCGGACCGAGGCGCGGCTGCTGCTGCTCGTCGTCGCGGCGCAGATGACGCTCGGCATCGCGACCGTCGTCACCGGCGTGTCGATGTGGGTCGCGGTGCTGCATCAGGTTACGGGCGCGCTGCTGGTCGCGACCACCGCCGCGGCGCTGCACCGGCTGGGACGCCGCGACGCACAGGGCGCTGCCCCCAAAATTTGACGCGAGGTATCATATTACCTGTCAGCAATCGCGCGCTGAGCTTGACTTTCGGCGCGTCACTCGTCATTGGGCCGCATCGAAGCGCCGCCGCGTCCGTTCGGATCAGGCGGCGCGGTTTGTTTCCGGGCGGCTGGCGGCAAGCCCTATGCCCAAGTCCATCTCTGTCAAGGAGCGTGCCATGAAGGCGCTGACCAAGACGACCCAGTCGGCGAACGCCGCGACGGTCGAAAAGAAATGGGTGCTGATCGACGCCGACGGCCTGGTCGTGGGCCGCGTCGCGACGATCATCGCCAACATCCTGCGCGGCAAGCACAAGCCGAGCTTTACCCCGCATGTCGACTGCGGCGACAATGTCATCGTCATCAATGCCGAAAAGGTGCAGTTCACCGGCAAGAAGATGGCCGACAAGCGCTATTACAAGCACACCGGCTATGCCGGCGGCATCAAGGAAACCAGCCCCGCGAAGATCCTCGAGGGCCGCTTCCCCGAGCGCGTGCTCGAAAAGGCCGTCGAGCGCATGATCCCGCGCGGCCCGCTCGGCCGCCAGCAGATGCGCAACCTGCGCATCTTCGCGGGCACCGACCATCCGCACGCCGCGCAGAACCCCGAAGTGATCGACGTCGCGTCGATGAACCGCAAGAACAAGGTGGGTGCATAATGGCTGACGAACAGACCATGACCGATCTCAAGGATCTCGCCGGCGCCGTCGAAGGCGTCGAGACCCCGGAAACGCCGTCGGCGCCGCTGCGCGAGCAGCAGCTCGACAAGCAGGGCCGCGCCTATGCGACCGGCCGCCGCAAGGACGCCGTCGCCCGCGTGTGGGTCAAGCCCGGTTCGGGCAAGATCACCGTCAACGGCCGCGATCAGGAAGTCTATTTCGCGCGCCCGACGCTGCGCCTCGTCATCAACCAGCCTTTCGGCCTGACCGATCGCGTCGGCCAGTATGACGTCGTCGCGACCGTCAAGGGCGGCGGCCTGTCGGGCCAGGCGGGCGCCGTGCTGCACGGCATCGCGCAGGCGCTGACCCGTTACGAGCCCAAGCTGCGCACCGCGGTGAAGGCCGCGGGCTTCCTGACCCGCGACAGCCGCGCGGTCGAGCGTAAGAAGTACGGCAAGGCGAAGGCCCGCCGCAGCTTCCAGTTCTCGAAGCGCTAATCATTTTTCCGCCGACGGGTGGAGAAAAGGAAGGGCGGTCCGGCGACGGGCCGCCCTTTTTCGTGGCGGACGAGCGGGGATGTCGGTTTCGGGGTGGGGAGCGGACGTTGCGGCCTTTAAGCCCCTCCCCTTCAGGGGAGGGGCTTCCTTATCCCTACGACTGGTATCGCCCGTTTCCAGACGATCCGCGAACTGCCGGCCTAGAGCAAATCGAGGCTTCCCAGCGCGAGCGCCTGCCGCGCCGGGCGTTCGGCCATCACCGCGAACATCTCGTCCCCGCGCGGCGTGCGTTCGACGTTCATCGACGCGAAGACCGCCATGAAATAGCCGCTGAGCGCGCCGACGCGATAATCGTCCCACAGCGCGTCGGCGTCGGCTTCGATCCCCTGCGCCCGCAAGGCCGAGAGCCAGCGGTCGAAGGCGGGCCGGTCGGCGGACGCGCGCTCGACCGGATCGGCGATGCTGGTGCCGACCAGATAGGCAAGGTCGGCGGCGCCGCTGCCGCGGCCAAGCGTCTGCCAGTCGACCAGCCAGCATTCGCGCCGGCCGGGCGCGAAGAGGATATTGTCGAGGCGAAGATCGCCGTGGACGATCGTCCGCGCCGCCGGCGTGCGCGTCAGCCAGGCTTCGAGCCGTTCGACGAGCGCCGCGCCGACGCCCAGAATGTCGGGCGCGAGCCGTCCGGCATAGCGCTCGCGAAAACCGAGATAGAGCTGCGGAAACAGCGCGCGGACCAGATCGCCGCTATCGCGCGAAAGCCACGGCAGCGCGTCGAGCCGCGCATCGTTCCACAGCAGCGCGTGCAGCCCCGCCGCCGCGTCGATACAGGGGCCGAGCGCGTCGAGACCCATCCCCGCGAGTTGATCGCCCGGCTGCGCGGGAGCAAGGTCGGCGAGCAGCAGGATGAAGTCGACGCCGTCCGGCGCAATCTGTGCATGATAGCAATGCGGCGCCGCGACGCCGCTGTCCGCCGCCAGTTCGCGATACCAGCTCACTTCCTTGACATAGGTGCCGGTCAGCGCCGCGATATTGCGGCTCGCCGCGTCGTGGCTCGGGCATTTGGCGACGATGCTCGCGGGCGCGTCGTCGATGCCTTCCGCCCAGTCGAGCGTCAGGCGGAAGCTGTCGCACATCTGGCCGGTCCCGACCTTGGCGGTCGTGAAGCCGCGCAGCGCGCCCGCGGGTTGCCCCAGCCGCGCCGCGATCCAGGCCGGGGTCATCGCCTCCGGCGACGTCGGAAAGCTCATCGCGCGGGGTCCATCAGGCCCGTAAGGCCGGTCGGCGCGTGCGGGCCGACGAATAATTGTTCGAGTACGCCGGTGCCGCGATGCATGGCATCGCCGTCGGCCAGTTCGGCGGTGACGAGCGCCTGGATGTGCATCGCGAGCGGATTGGCCCAGCTTCGTTCCTCCTCGGTCAGCGCGTCATGCGCGACGACCGGATCGGCGCCGTGATCGAAGCCATGGCCCCAGACCGGATGCGTGTAGCCGAGGCCGCTCATCGCGAAGACCGGCCCGGACGGCACGAGTGCCAGCGTGCTGCGGGCTCCGAGATCGACGTCGAGCCGCGCGAGCCGCCGCGTTCCCGATTCCCACGTCGCGGCGAAGGTCGCGCCATCGAAATGGCGTTCGACGCCGCCATCGCCGACGATCACCGCGCGGCGGTTCCACGGGCTGCCCTCGCCGTCGTCGTTGCTGTGGAAGAAGAGCGAGCGGCCGGCGAAATTGCACGGCGTCCACAGCCAGAAGAACTGGCTGAAATTGCCCTGCGGCGGCGGCTGCGATTCGGCGGCCCCGACGGGGCGTATCCCCCAGCTGCGGTCGCGCGTGCCGGTCCAGCCGGTATCGAGGTCGATCCGCTGTCCGTCGACCGACAGCCAGCCCGACCAGCGGCCGTTCTGCGTCATGCGCGTATAGTCCATGAACAATCGCGTGCCGTTGCGGCGGACGAAGCGCGGCTCCAGAATCGGGAAATGACGCCCGGTGAACAGCAGCTCGCCCGCGAGCAGGCCGTCGTTCGCCGCGATGGTCAGAGCAAGGCGCTCGAGCGGGGCGTCGATATGGATCGCGATCGGGCCGACCGCCAGGTCGAGCCGCTCGCCGCCCGAGCGGCGGCTCGCATGGAGGATATGCTGCACGCCATCGACGACGACGCTGAAACTCGCATCGACGATGCCGAGCTGCGGGTAAAGACCCATCGCCGCGGCGAAGAAGAGCGACCCGTCGGCGCTGTAACCGTTGAAGAAATAGCGGTCGTAGAAATTGCGGTCGGTGCCCGCGAAGGCCACCGGCTCGCTCGTCTGGTGCAGCGGATATTCGTCGCCTTTTGTCAGCATCATCCTCATCCCGTTTTTTCTTGCAACCTAACGGCAGGATGGGCTGCGTCAATCCGGCCGCGAGGCGGCGGGCGACATGGCGCGGATGTTACCGGTGAGGCCGGGCCGCACGGCGGCCGCGATGGCGCGAAAGGATCGCGGCGCTTGTCGCGACCCGCAGCGCGCGGTAGGGCGCGCGAGACGCGCAGCAAGGACGGCGAGGCTTGGTCAAATTTCTGTTCGTGGCGATCCTGCTTCTGCTGCTGTTCGGCGGCGGCGCGAAGGCGGTGTTGCGTGGCGGCGCCAGGTCGCTGAATCTTGCCGATCGCCTGCTCGGGCCGGGCGACGGCGCGCGGCTGTTGCTCGCCGATCAGCCCTATGGCCAGGGGCCGCGCCAGTCGCTCGACATATGGGTGCCCGAAGCCGCCCAGCCGCACGACCGGCTGCCAGTCGTCGTCTTCTTCTATGGCGGCGGCTGGAACAGCGGCGCGCGCGAAAGCTATGGCTTTGCGGGCCGCGCGCTCGCGCAGCAGGGGTTCGTCACCGTCATCCCCGACTATCGGCTGGTTCCGCGCGCGCACTGGCCCGATTTCCTGAAGGACAGCGCCGCCGCGGTCGCGTGGGTGCATCGGCATATCGCGAGCCTCGGCGGCGATCCCGACCGGATCGCGCTGATGGGCCATTCGGCGGGCGCCTATAATGCGATGATGCTCGCGCTGGATCCGAGCTGGCTGCGCGAAGCGGGCAGCGATCCTTCGGTGATCCGCGGCGTCGCCGGGCTCGCCGGCCCCTATGATTTCCTGCCCCTCGAAAAGGGCGGTTTTGCCGACAAGGCGATGGGCAAGGTCCGCCCGCTCGAAAAGACACAGCCGGTCGCCTTCGCGCGCGGCGATGCGCCGCCGCTGTGGCTCGCCACCGGTGACGCCGACGATGTGGTGCGCCCGCGCAACAGCCAGAATCTGGCGGCGGCGATTCTGCGCGCGGGCGGCGCGGCGACGCTGCGCGTCTATCCCGGCATGGGGCACACGGCCATCGTCATGGCGCTGTCGGCGCCGTTCCGCGGCAAGGGGCCGGTGCTCGAAGAGGCGAGCGATTTCCTGCGCGGCGTCACCGCGCGCCGCATCGCGCCGATCGGGGCTGCCGCGCAGTGAACGGACCGATCCGCGTCCTCGTCATGGCGGGCAGCCGTCCGGGTCCCGACCCCTTGCTCTCGGGCAGCGGCGTCTCGACCAAGGCGCTGCTCCCCATCGCGGGCCGCCCGATGCTCGCGCATGTCGTCGCGGCGCTGCGCGCGGCGCCCGAAGTGGGGCCGATCACCATCCTCGCGCAGCGCAGCGCCGAGCTCGCCGCCGACCCTGCGCTCGTGGGCTTCGCCGACCTCCATTTCGCCGACTCGGGGCAGGGGATCAGCGCCTCGCTCGCCGCCGCGCTGCCCGAGGGCGATGCGCCGGTGCTCGTGACGACCGCCGACAATGTGCTCCTGACGCCTGCGATGATCGCCGAATTTCTGGCCGGTGCGGAGGATAGCGACGTCGCGGTTGCGATGGTCGAAAAGCGTGTGCTGCTCGCGCGCTATCCCGAATCGAAGCGCACCTGGCTCAAATTCCGCGGCGGCTGGTGGTCGGGCGCGAACCTCTTTCGCCTCCGCGGACGCCGCGTGCTGCCCTTGCTCGATTTCTGGGGCCGGATCGAGCGCGACCGCAAGCGGGGCATGAAGATCGTCGCGGCCTTCGGTCCGGCGCTGCTGCTCGCGGTGGTGCTGCGGCTGATCACCATCCAGCAGGGCGTCGCGCGCGCCGGGCTGCGCTTCGGCCTCAAGGCGAAAATCGTCCCGATGACCGAGCCGGAGGCGTGCATCGACGCCGACAAGCCCGCCGACGTCGAATTGATCGAACGGATCCTCGCCGCCCGGCCGTGACCGGTGCGATGCGCTTTTTTTGGTGAAACGAACGTCAAGCGGCTCTAGGGCGTCAGCCATGAGCATCAAGAAAGCCATCATCCTGTCCGCCGGGCAAGGGTCGCGCCTGTTGCCGCTGACCCGCGACCTGCCCAAATGCCTGATCGAGTTCAACGGCCGCAGCCTGTTGGGCTGGCAGGTCGCGGCCCTCGTTGCCAACGGGATCAAGGATATCGTCGTCGTGACCGGTTTCCGGACCGAACGCGTCGAGGATCACGCGCTGGAACTTTATCGCGACACCGGCGCGCGCGTTCGCACGCTGTTCAATCCCTTCTTTCAGGTCGCCGACAATCTGGGCACCTGCTGGATCGCGCGCGCGGAAATGGACCGGGATTTCATCATCCTCAACGGCGATACCATCGTCTCGGACGAAATCGTCGCCCGGCTGATCGCCGGCGCGGTCGATCCGATCACCGTGACCGTCGATGTCAAGGACAGCTATGACGACGACGACATGAAGGTGACCCGCGATGCCGAAGGGCGGCTCCACGCCATCGGCAAGCGGCTGTTGCCCCCCGACACCGACGCCGAATCGATCGGTATGCTGGCGTTCGCCGGCGACGGGCCGGCGATCTTTCGCAATCAGGTCGATCAGATGATGCGCACGCCCGACGGCGTCGAGCGCTGGTATCTGCGCGCGATCGACATCATCGCCAAGGGCAACCGGGTCGGGACCGTGTCGATCGAGGGCCTCGAATGGCAGGAAGTCGATTTTCCCGGGGACGTCGAGGCCGCCGACGCGCTGACCGCGCGATGGGCCGCGGAAAAACGCTACGCGAAATAGGGTTTCAGCCAGGCGACGAGCGCCGCGACCTGTGCCGCGTCCGGCTTCGCCGCCTGGCCGAGATCGGGCTGACCGGGCCAGCCCGCATCCGTCACCGTCATGCCGGCCGCCGTGCGGTTCCCCTCATAGCGGGGGATCACATGAAAATGCACATGCGGATCGACCATCATCAGCATCAGATAGTTGATCTTGGCGTAGCTCACGGCCGCCGACAGCGCCGCCTCGATCGCCGAGGTGACCGCCTTGAGCTCGGCATGGGCGGCGGCCGGCAGGTCGCCGAACGCCGTTGCGGGTGATTTTGCGGCCAGCACCAGCGCGCCCAATGTCGGCTGGGTCGGGCGCAGCAGGACGAGCCAATGGTCGAATTCGGCGATCAACGTCGCGGGATAGCCGAATTTTTCGATGGTTTCGTTCATGGAACGGGCTCCTCCATCCAGCTGACGATCGGCCGCCCCGAACGGTGTGTGCGATAGGCCTGGGCCAAACGCACCGTATGGACGGCCAGCGAGATGACGGTCCACCAGGCGAGCGCGACAAGGCCGACGTCGGGACGCCCGGCGAGCAGCGCGACGAACAGGATCGCCATATTCGGATTGCGGCGCGCGGTGATCAGGCGAAAATCGCTGTCGAACCGCCGCCAGACATGAATGTCCATGCCGAAGTCCTTGAGGAACAGGCCCTCGATCACCCGCTGGAGAATATAGCCTGCGATCACCCCGACCATCACCAGTGCGAATGTCTGGGTCGAAAGCGCCAGCCCCCAGCTGCCCAGGCCGACGCCCCAGAAATACCACCAGAAGGGCGGATGGATCAGGTCGACGCCATGGTCGGCGACATTGCCCCATTTGGACGAGGTGATCGTGCAGCGTGCGAGTTTTCCATCCACGGTGTCGAGCACCATGAAGATAAAGCCCGCGAGCATCCCGGTCCAATATTGGCCATGGGCGAAGAGATAGGTCGCATAGATGCACAGCGCCGCGCCGATCGCCGTCACCATGTTCGGCGTCATGCCGATGCTCGCTGCGCCGCGCGTCAGCCACAGCGCCAGTTCGGGCCAGAGATATTTGGTCAGCAGGTCGGTGACGCCCTTATAGGCGCCGAAATAGCTGCGGCGTTCGATTTCGCGCCGGGTGGCAGGGGTCAGATCGCGCACGAAAGGTTGTTCGAGTTTGCGAAGCTGGCGGTTGTAGAGCTTTCGCCCGTCCGCCAGGTCGACGACCGAGGCGGTCATCGGATCGCGGCCCTGCGGCGCCTGTCCGACCACCGGTACGCCGTTCCACGCGAAAACCAGCCCGGGCTGGCCCAGGACTTCGCGGAGCAGCATCGGGTCGAAAACAAAGTCGAGGTTGAACAGCAGTTCGTGCCCCGGCGCGACCGCCGCGCCGTCCTTTCCGGCGCTCTCCGCCAGCCGGCGGCAGCGTTCGGCGTTGGTCATGCCCCAGATGGGCGTGGCGTTGTCGCCGATCAGGCGCACCGGCCCGGCGGCTGTCGCGATCGTGCCGCTCATCCGTTCGCCCTCGCAAAGTCGAGGATGAGGTCGGCCTGGCGCCGGGAGGCGGGGATCGGGGACTGGTCGATGGAATCGCGCATGGCCGTTTCCTGAGCATCAATGAAGCCGGGTTGCAAGTCCGCCGCCCGGGCCAGCGCGCGGGGCAGGTCGGCCAGATCCTCGATCACCTGCCCCAGCCGCCAATGCGCAAAGGCGGGATCGCCCTGCCATGCCCGCCGGTCGAGGTTCAGGAAAATGCAGGGGCGCGGGCGCACGACAAATTCATAGATCTGGCTCGATACGTCCCCCAGATAGACGTCGGCGCTCGTCGTATAGCTCATGTCGATCGAATGGTGGCTGCCCATGTCGACGCGCACATGGGGGGCCCGCGACGTGATCGGCGGCACCTGGCGCGCCAGCTTGATATGCGGTGCGACGATGACGTTCCATCCGTCGAGCGCTTCCAGCGCCGCGAGAATGGCGGGGCCGTGGCGGATCCACGACGACAGCTCCGCATCGAAATGCGGATTGTAGAGAAGCACCGGGCGGTCGTCGGGGAAAAAGCGCTGAGGCTCCGTGTCGAGCTCGAATTTGGGATAGCCGGCGACGACGATATTCTGCTCCGTGCCGAGGCCGCGCTCGATCATTCGGCGGCGATCCTTGATCCCGCCGACCAGCGTCAGGTCGAAATAGCGGTGGCGTTGCTTATATCCGCCTTCGCGATCGCCCGCCCCATGCTTGATGAGAATCGTCCGCGAAGGAAATCCGGGGACGCGGGAGAGCCAGGCGGTGGTGATCTCGGTCGTCACGAGAACCGGGAAGCGCGTGAGCGTGCGATAGTTGAGCAGCAGGGTGGCCAGCCGCGACGGCTGGCGAAAGAGCGTGTCGGGGCCCGGCGGGCGGCGCAGGCGCACCGGATCGAGCAATCCCTGCGGATCGCGGCTTCGGATCAGATCGAGAATGCGCTCCGACGGCGACAGGACCGAAATCCGCACATCGTCGCGGCGGGCAAGTTCCAGCGCGGTCGGCAGCCAGTGATAGAGTTGCTGCGCTTCGGCGATGGCGAGAAAGGCGATGGAGGTCGGCAAGGATAGACTCCGGGAGGCGCGGAATTAGCCGGGAATATGGAGCTGCGACAAGGGCGCAATCGAAGTTAGCAGGCCGCGGTATCGGTTTCGAAATCCGCCGTCCGCCAGCCGTGCCGCGCCGCGTGCGCGGCCGGCCCTTTGCCCCGCCCGATCAACCAGGCTTCGTGGGCGAGCGCAAAGGTCGGGGCATCGCTGACATGATCCGAATAGAAGCGGATGCGGCGGGCGCCGCCGGGGACGTTGGCATCGAGCCATTCGGTCACGCGCCGGGCCTTTTCCGCGCCATAGCAATTGCCCCCGTCGAGCGCGGGCAGCCAGTTGCCCGCGGCATCGCGCTGGTGGCGGGTGGCGACGACGGCGTCGAATCCCAGCGCTTCGGCGATCGCATGAGCATAGAATTCAGGCGCGGCGGTCGCCATCAGCAGGCGAAACCCCTCGGCGCGATCGCGCGCCACGGCGGCGCTGGCGCCCGGCGGAACATCGGCGGGGACGCGCCAGCCTGCAAAGCGTTCCGCCAGCTTTGCGGCGCGGTCCGGGGTCAGGCGCGGCCCCAGCATCAATCGAATGGCGGCGGGCTTGAAACGATCGCGCCCATAAAGCCGCAGCGCATGGCCGAGACCCAGCGCTGCGAGGCCGGGCAGCAGCAGCAGGCGCCAGGGGGCTTCGTGCCAGGCCGCCCAGATCAGGAACAGGGTGAAGGTCGGCCGGCGCAGCAGGGTGCGGTCGAGGTCATAGATGGCGACGCGCGTCGCTGTGGGGTCTGTCACGCGGATCGGGTCCTTTTGGCGGGATTCGTTGGAGTCATGACGCTTCCGATAGGGTTCCGCCTTGGAGGCGCAGCCGTCGCCCGACGCTGCCGAGTGAGGCGCGGTCGGCGTCGGGCAAGGCGAACCGCACCGACAGCCAGATGGCGGCCATGGCCAGCAGGATGATCAACGGCAACGCCGCGGCGTCGGGCAGCCGTCTTGCCACAAAGGCCAACAGGCCCGCCACCAGCGCAACCAGCCCGCCGCGCAACGCTACCGACAGAAATTGCCCGTCGAAGGGATGCAGCTTCTCGGTCAGGGCGAGCTGGAGCATCGGAATGCCCGCCATCACGATCAGGCCGGCCGCCATGCCCAGCGTAACCCCGGTCAGCGCGTCCATATGACCGACGATCAGCGAACCCGCCCCGATGGCGACAAGGACACCGGCGATGCTGGCGGTGAGCTGGTGGCGAAAGGCCGCCACGACTTGCAGGATGGGCTGCGAAATGCCGAGAACCGCCTCTGCCGCGCGGGCGAGGAACAGGATGATGACCGCGCCCTGCGCGACATGCGCCTCAGCGCCGAACAGCCCGAGCAGCGACGAGCTGCCCGCCGCCAGCACCGCCGCCAGCGGCAGCGCGACGGCTGAAATCAGGCGCGTCGCATAGGCATAGATGGCGGCGACCTGTGCGCGGTCGGCGCGCTCGGCGCTCGCCGCGAGCGGCGCGAGGACATAGACGAAGGCGATGCGGACGAGCTGGACGACGCTCGACAGCTTGCGGGCGATGGTGAACAGGCCCGCCGCCGCGGCGCCGCCCGCGCCGGGGATCAACAGGTTGAGGATCAGCGCCGGCGCATCGCCGAACAGGCGGGCGATGACGTTCGAGGGCAGGATCGAAAGTCCCGCCCAGAAGGTGTTCTTCGCGGTCGCGCTGCCGCGCGGCGCGCGGCGCAGCTCGGCGAAGCTGTAATAGCGCGCGAGCAGCCGGACGCAGAGGAAGGCGGTCACCGCCAGCGAGCAGATGTGCGCGATGAACAGCCCCTTGAGCCCGAGCCCGCCCGCGAAGAACAGGCCCGCAAAGACGAGCCGCAAAATCTGTTCCCAGACGATCCGCAGGCGGATCTCGGCGCCGAACACCATGCGCGCGCGCATCGCCGACGTCGCAATCTCGACGAACGCCCAGAGGGGGAGCGCCCAGACGAAGAGCTGGATCGCAGGCACGACGAGCGGCCGGTCGCGCGTCGCGACGTTGAGGAAGGGGGCGAGGTCGGCGGCGAACAGTGCGATCCCGCCGGCGACGACCAGGCACGGGCCGACGCCGAACAGCATCGCGGTGCGCAGTGCGGCTGCGGCTTCGGCATCGCCCGCCGATTGCGGCACGGTGCGCTGCATCGCGCTCGTCATGCCGAGGTCGAAGATATTTTCGATCAGGTTGATCGCCGCCCAGAGCACCGCATAGAGGCCATAGCCCGCGAGCCCGAACATCGCGACATAGAGCGGCTGCGCGACGATCTCGACTACCGCGCCGAGCCGCGCGAGCACGGTCGTGCCAAGCCCCTTCGCAACATGGCGACTGGTGACGGCTGGCACTGGGGCGGGCTCTTCGCTCATCGCTGCGCAAGTAGCATCATTCGCCGCAAAAAAAAGCTGTGTGCACCCGCGGAGGCGGGTGCCCATCACCCGACGGCGCAAAATAGAGCCGGAGAGAGATGGGTCCCCGCCTTCGCGGGGACACACGAAAGGGATAGGGCCAAAGAGATTCGATGGGGACATCACCCCCTTGCCGTCGCGGTTCATCGGGTCTAGGCGTCGGCGCGATTGCACAAGGGAGCCCGCGATATGGCCGAATTTCGCCTGCCCAGGAACAGCCGCGTGAAGAAGAACGGCACGGTTCACACCGCCGAGGGCGCGACCAACGTCAAAAAGTTCAAGGTCTATCGCTATAATCCCGACAGCGGCGAAAATCCGCATTTCGACACCTTCGAGATCGACCTCGACACATGCGGGCCGATGGTGCTCGACGCGCTCATCAAGATGAAGAGCGAGCAGGATTCGACGCTCACCTTCCGCCGCTCGTGCCGCGAGGGCATTTGCGGCAGCTGTTCGATGAACATGAATGGCAAGAACGGCCTGGCCTGCACCACCGCGATCGAGGATCTGAAGGGCGACATCCAGATCACCCCGCTGCCGCACATGGAAGTGATCAAGGATCTCGTCCCCGACTTCACCCATTTCTATGCGCAATATGCGTCGATCGAGCCCTGGCTCAAGACCAAGACGACGACGCCGAGCGGCAAGGAGCGGCTGCAATCGCCCGAGGAGCGCGAGAAGCTCGACGGTCTCTACGAATGCATTCTCTGCGCCTGCTGTTCGACGAGCTGCCCGAGCTATTGGTGGAACAGCGACAAGTTCCTCGGCCCGGCGATCCTGCTCCAGGCCTATCGCTGGCTCGCCGACAGCCGCGACGAGCTGACCGGCGAACGCCTCGACGAGCTCGAGGACCCGTTCCGCCTCTATCGCTGCCACACGATCATGAACTGTGCCAATGCGTGTCCCAAGGGCCTGAACCCTGCGCGCGCGATCGCCGAGATCAAGAAGCTGGAAGCCGAGCGGCAGGTTTGATGGCGGCTGACGCCAGGGATGGGGGAGCGGGCCGGTGCCGCTCCGCCTTCGCGGACGATCGACAATGAACGACAGCATCGAGGAGCCGAAGCGGCGCGACAATTTCAGCGCCGAAGAGGTCGGCGACGGCTGGGTCAGCTGGAATCTCAAGGACCCGAGCCGCTTCAACAGCTTCATCGAGCCCTTGTCGGTGCGCGTCGAGGCGCCGACGCCCGACGGCCGCCCGTGCGCGCGCGTGCGCATGTTGCCGCAGCGCAAGCACAGCAACCTCGGCGACAATGTCCATGGCGCGGTGACGCTCGCACTCGTCGACATCGCGCTCTTTGCCGCCTCGCACCAGTTCGGTGCGCTCGACGCCGGCCATTCGGTGACGCTCGATCTGTCGACGCAGTTCGTCGGCGCCGGGCGGACCGGCGAGCCGATGGACGCGGTCGTCGAGCTGGTGCGCGAGACCGGCCGGCTGATCTTCCTGCGCGGGCTCGTCGTCCAGGGCGCCGGGGACGAGCATATCGTGCTGAGCTTCGCCGGCACCATCCGCAAGGCGAGCAAACGCTGAGTGCCGCTGCTCGCGACCTATGACGCGCTGGTCGCCGCGGGCGAGCTGAAGCCCGACCCCGAGCAGCGCGCGGCGGCCGAACGGCTCGCCCTGTTGCAGCAGGAGCTCGAAGCCGCGCCGCCGCGCGGCAGCCTGCTCTGGCGTATCGCCCGCCGCAAGCCGCCGTCGCCGCGCGGCGTCTATCTGTGGGGCGCGGTCGGGCGCGGCAAGTCGATGCTGATGGATCTCTTCTACGATCGCCTCGCGATCCAGCGGAAGCGGCGCGTCCATTTCCACGCCTTCATGCAACAGGTCCACGCGCAAATGCGCGAGGTCCGCAAGACCGAGAGCGGCGACCCGATCCCGCAGGTCGCGGCGATGCTCACCGACAATGTCCGCTGCCTCGCCTTCGACGAAATGGTCGTGAACAACAGCGCCGACGCGATGATCCTGTCGCGCCTGTTCACCGCGTTGATCGAGCATGGCGTGACCGTCATCGCGACCTCGAACCGTCCGCCCGCCGATCTCTACAAGGACGGGCTCAACCGCGAGCATTTCCTGCCCTTCATCGCGTTGATCGAGGAACGGCTCGACGTGATGAGCCTCAACGGCCCCACCGACTATCGCCGCCACCGGCTCGGCGACGGCAGGCGCTGGTTCGTGCCCGCCGACGCCGCGGCGACCGAGGCGCTGTCGGCCGCCTTCTTCCGCCTCACCGACTATCCGCCCGAGGACCGCGCGCATGTCCCCTCGCTCGACCTCGACGTCGGCGGCGGGCGCGTGCTCCATGTTCCCAAGGCGCTGAAGGGCGTCGCGGTCTTTTCGTTCAAGCGGCTGTGCGGCGAGGCGCGGGGGGCGGCGGACTATCTCGCCGTCGCGCGCCATTTTCACAGCGTGATCGTCGTCGGCATTCCGCGTATGGGGCCGGAGAACCGCAACGAGGCGGCGCGCTTCGTCACGCTGATCGACGCGCTCTACGAATATAAGGTCAAGCTGCTCGCGAGTGCCGCGGCCGAGCCCGACCAGCTCTATGTCGCGGGCGACGGCGCGTTCGAATTCGAACGCACGGCAAGCCGCCTCGCCGAGATGCAGTCCGATGCGTATCTCGCGCTAGGCCACGGGCCCGGCGACAGCACCCGCGAGGTTTGAAGCGATTTTGCTCAGTGGCGAGGAGGGAAGCCGCAGGAATATGTCAATATTTCAAGACTTCCCGACGAAGCCATGGGCAAAATCGGTCAAATCCCGAAGGGACGCCGAAATGGCTTCGATCTCGTCTCCGCGCGGCCTTGCGGATAGAGCCACTATCCCCTGTGGCCGCGCGAAGGCGATATCTTCGCCATTTCGACGCCTCGCGGGTGCTGTCGCCGGGTCCGTGGCCTAGGCCATGGCCAGGATGATGCCGCCGACGACCTTGCCCCAGCGCGATGAGTTCGCCGCGACATAGGTGAGGCTGCGGACATAGCGCACCTCGTGCGCGAGGTGGCCGATCGCCTGTTCGGCGATACGTTTCCAGGTGCGCACCGGGCGCGGGGCGGCGGCTTCGATGCGGCCGGGCTGGGCGGGCGGCAGCGGCAGTCCCGCAAAGCCGCCGCTCGACACGCGCGGATCGTCGGCGACCGCGCGGCACAGCGCCTTGAGCCGCGCGACCGCGAGCCGGTTGACCACCGCGCGGTCGCGGCTCATCAATTCGAAACTGTGGCTGAACGCCGAAAACTGGATCGCGCCGCTCGCCGCCGCATGATCCAGCGCGTCGCGCATTTCCTCCTTCGACATCGCGCAAAGCTGCGCGGGGCGAAAGCTGCCGGGACGGTCCATCAGCCCGCTCACCGGTACTTCGCACACACCGTGGTGAAAGCGCATACCGAGATTGTCGGCATCGAGCCCGATCCTGCACTCGCGGCCCAGATAGGCGGCATTGAAGCTGCTGTCGTAGCGAAAGCCGAGCGCGGCGAGCGCGGCGAGCGTATCGTCGTTCGCGCC
This sequence comes from Sphingopyxis indica, assembly GCF_032879645.1. Classification (NCBI taxonomy): domain Bacteria; kingdom Pseudomonadati; phylum Pseudomonadota; class Alphaproteobacteria; order Sphingomonadales; family Sphingopyxidaceae; genus Sphingopyxis; species Sphingopyxis indica. The sequence continues at coordinate 3,549,738 of NZ_CP076394.1, read as the reverse complement.
GAAATTTCCCGCGCGAAAGGCGATCGGATCGGGCGCGCCCGCGCTCACCAATATGTCGCGTGCGAGCCCGATCAGCTTCTTCTGCGCGGGCAGGGCAAAGTCGGCGATGTTGCGGCCGGTCTGCTTGCCGACCGGATTGAAGCGCGCGAACTTCAGCCATTCGGTATGGATGTGCAGCTGAACCTCGTGCCCGCGCGACACGATCGGGCGGACGATCGCCTCGATGATCTTGGGGCCATAGACGAGCGCGGGCATCGGATCGACGAAGAAAACGCCCTTGATCCCGTGCGCCTCGAGCACGTCCATCTGATATTCGATCCCGAAATCGCCGTCGCGGCAGCGGCCGAGCACCGAGCTTTCGAAATTGGCACGCGCATCGGCGCCCTGCTGAAAAAGGGCAGCCGACAATTCGGTGTCAAAGCTGATGATCGCCCGCGTCATGTCGCGCACGCGTAGCAAGGGCAGGATAAGGGACGGTTAAGCCACGCCCAAGGTTCGGAAGCGCATCGCTCGGCCGGCGACGGCGGAAGCGGCGGCGCGACCCGGATCGGCCGGCTCCGTGAGTAAAGGATATTGCGAACTATTTGCAAAGAAAGCCGGAATTTCGTCCTTTTCGCGGTTGTTTCCTTAAGGGAATCGGCGTAGGGGCGTCGCCATCCTTGGGACCGGCAAGAGGCTTTGGCCCGTGCCCCCGCCGGTCTGTGACCTAATTGCCGGGCTTGCCACGAAGGGAGTGCCGCGCACCATGGGACGTAAGAAGATCGCGCTGATCGGCGCCGGGAATATCGGCGGAACGCTGGCGCTGCTCGCCGCGCAAAAGGAACTCGGCGACGTCGTGCTGTTCGACGTGGTCGAAGGCGTGCCGCAGGGCAAGGCGCTCGACCTGTCGCAGGTCGGCCCGATCGCGGGCTTCGACGCAAAGATCACCGGCTCGAACGATTACAAGGACATCGCGGGCGCCGACGTCATCATCGTCACCGCCGGTGTCGCCCGCAAGCCGGGCATGAGCCGCGACGACCTGCTCGGCATCAACCTGAAGGTCATGAAGGCCGTGGGCGAGGGCATCAAGGCCAACGCCCCCGACGCCTTTGTCATCTGCATCACCAATCCGCTCGATGCCATGGTGTGGGCGCTGCGCGAATTCTCGGGCCTGCCGCATAACAAGGTCGTCGGCATGGCCGGCGTGCTCGACTCGGCGCGCTTCAGCCACTTCATCGCCGCCGAATTCGACGTCTCGGTGAAGGATGTGAACACCTTCGTCCTCGGCGGTCACGGCGACACGATGGTGCCGGTGGTCCGCTATTCGACCGTCAACGGCATCCCCGTTCCCGACCTCGTCAAGATGGGCCTGTCGTCGCAGGACAAGATCGACGCGATCGTCAAGCGCACGCGCGGCGGCGGCGGCGAGATCGTCGCGCTGCTCGGCACCGGTTCGGCCTTCTATGCCCCGGCCGCAAGCGGCATCGCGATGGCCGAAGCCTATCTGGGCGACCAGAAGCGCATCCTGCCCTGCGCCGCCTATGTCGACGGCCAATATGGCGTCGACGGCCTCTATGTCGGCGTGCCGGTGATGATCGGCGCGGGCGGCGTCGAGAAGATCGTCGAGATCGAACTCGACGACGAAGATAAGGCGGGCCTGCAGGTCTCGGTCGATGCGGTCAAGGAACTGCTGGAGGCGTGCAAGAATCTGGATTCCAGCCTCGCGTAACTAGCTTGTGCCCCTGCGAAGGCAGGGGCCCATCACCTGCGCTCGACAGAGCGGGCGGCGGGTGAGCAAAATGTCTGGAGATGGGCCCCTGCCTTCGCAGGGGCACGAGAAACGGAACGAGATCATGAGCATCCTCATCGACAAGAATACCAAGGTCATCACGCAAGGGATGACCGGTGCCACCGGCACCTTCCACACCGAACAGGCGCTCGCCTATGGCACGCAGATGGTCGGCGGCGTGACGCCGGGCAAGGGCGGCACGACGCACATCGGGCTGCCGATGTTCGACACCGTCGCCGAGGCCAAGGCGGCGACCGGCGCGACCGCAAGCTGCATCTATGTCCCGCCGCCGTTCGCGGCCGATTCGATCCTCGAGGCGATCGACGCCGAGATGGAGCTGATCGTCTGCATCACCGAGGGTATTCCGGTGCTCGACATGGTCAAGGTGAAGCGCGCGCTGTCGGGCTCCAAGTCGCGCCTCATTGGCCCGAACTGCCCCGGCGTGCTGACCCCCGACGAATGCAAGATCGGTATCATGCCGGGCAGCATCTTCAAGAAGGGCAGCGTCGGCGTCGTCTCGCGCTCGGGCACGCTGACCTATGAGGCGGTGTTCCAGACCACCAATGCCGGGCTCGGCCAGACCACCGCGGTCGGCATCGGCGGCGACCCGGTCAACGGCACCAACTTCATCGACGTGCTCGAACTCTTCCTCGCCGACGAGGCGACGAAGAGCATCATCATGATCGGCGAAATCGGCGGCGACGCCGAGGAACAGGCGGCGCAGTTCCTGATCGACGAAGCCAGGCGCGGCCGCAAAAAGCCGATGGTCGGCTTCATCGCGGGCCGCACCGCACCTCCGGGCCGCCGCATGGGCCACGCCGGCGCCATCGTGTCGGGCGGCAAGGGCGACGCCGAAAGCAAGATCGCCGCGATGGAAGCCGCGGGCATCACCGTGTCGGCGTCGCCGTCGGAGTTGGGGACGACGCTGGCGGAGGTTTTGAAGGAACGCGTTTGATTTTGGAGCGGTCTGCCAATTCGTGTGTCCCCGCGAAGGCGGGGACCCATGGCACGTCGAATGGGTCCCCGCCTTCGCGGGGACACACGGAAAGCGAGGCTGAAGATGGTTCGACCCGGCTATGTTTACATCATGGCGAGCCAGAAAAACGGTACCATCTATATCGGCGCGACGAGCGATCTGCCCCAACGGGCATGGCAACATCGCGAAGGCATGATCGAAGGTTTTACAAAGGATTATGGCTGCAAATTGCTGGTTTGGTTCGAGGTGTTCGAGAGCATATATGACGCCCGGCAGTTTGAAGCGCGAATGAAGAAATGGAAGCGGGCTTGGAAGATCAAGCGAATCGAGGAACGAAATCCCGATTGGGCCGATCTATTCGAGACGCTTGTTTAGTCCCCAGGAGATGGGCCCCTGCCTTCGCAGGGGCACGAAGGGTTTAGAGACATGAACCTCGAACGACAGAGCTTTGATATCGACGAGCCGCAGGCGGGGCCGAGCTGGGCGCCGAAGAACTGGCCGCCCGTCGACAGCGACGACTGGACCGCCGCGCTCGACCCGCAGCAGATGCAGGTCGCGGTGAAGGCCGCGGCGGCAAAGGCGGGCGCGCCGCTCTCGAACGCCGAGGTCGAGCGCGCCGCCGACGATTCGATCCGCGCGATGATGCTGATCCGCACCTATCGCGTGCGCGGGCATCTTGCCGCCAATCTCGATCCGCTCAATCTGTCGACGCGCGAGCTTCCGGCCGATCTCACCCCCGAATATCACGGCTTCGTCGGCGCCGATCAGGACCGCCCGGTGTTCATCGGCGGCGCGCTGGGGCTGGAAAAGGCGACGGTGCGCGAGATCGTTTCGATCCTGCAGGCCAATTATTGCGGCCACGTCGGCCTCGAATATATGCACATCGCCGACGTCGAGGAGCGGCGCTTCCTGCAGGAGCGGATGGAGGGCGCCGACAAGCGCGTCGAATTCACCCGCGAGGGCAAGCAGGCGATCCTCAAGAAGGTGATCGAGGCCGAGGAATGGGAGAAATTCCTCGCCAAGAAATATGTCGGGACCAAGCGCTTCGGGCTCGACGGCGGCGAGGCGATGATCCCCGCGCTCGAAAGCATCATCAAATATGGCGGCGCGCTCGGCGTGCGCGAGATCGTCTATGGCATGGCGCATCGCGGGCGCCTGAACATGCTCGCCAATGTGATGGCGAAGCCCTATCGCGTGATCTTCCACGAATTTCAGGGCGGCAGCGCGAACCCCGACGACGTCGGCGGGTCGGGCGACGTCAAATATCATCTCGGCACCTCGACCGACCGCGAATTCGACGGGATCAGCGTCCATATGTCGCTCGTCCCCAACCCCTCGCACCTCGAAGCGGTCGATCCGGTCGTGCTCGGCAAGGTGCGCGCGCAGCAGGTGCATCGCGACGACCTCGAAAAGCATGAGCAGGTGCTGCCGGTGCTCATTCACGGCGACGCGGCCTTTGCGGGGCAGGGGATTGTGTGGGAGTGTCTCGGCTTCTCGGGCGTTCCCGGCTATAATACCGGCGGTTGCATCCACTTCATCGTCAATAACCAGATCGGTTTTACGACGAGCCCGCAATTTGCCAGATCGTCCCCCTATCCGTCGGACGTCGCGAAGGGCGTCCAGGCGCCGATCCTGCACGTCAACGGCGACGATCCCGAGGCGGTGACCTTTGCGTGCAAGCTCGCGATCGACTTCCGCCAGCAGTTCAAGCGCGACATCGTCATCGACATGTGGTGCTATCGCCGCTTCGGCCACAATGAGGGCGACGAGCCGGGCTTCACCCAGCCGCTGATGTACAAGACGATCCGCAAGCATCCGCCGGTCAGCGAGCTGTTCGGCGCGCGGCTGGTCGATGAGGGCGTGATCGACGGCGATTATGTCGCGACGCACCGCCGCGAATTCGTCGCGCACCTCGAAGAAGAGTTCGAGCTTGGCGCGAGCTACAAGGCGAACAAGGCCGACTGGTTCGCGGGCCGCTGGTCGGGGCTCTATGCGCCGAAGGACGAAGGCAATACGCGCCGCAACGTCGATAGCGGGGTGACAAGCAAGCTGTTCGATGCGGTCGGCCGCGCGATCACGACGATCCCCGACGATGTCGATGTCCACAAGACGCTGCGCCGGGTGATCGACGGGCGCGCCGAAATGTTCCGGTCGGGCGAGGGCTTCGACTGGGCGACCGGCGAGGCGCTCGCCTTCGGCACCCTGCTCAGCGAAGGTTATCAGGTGCGCCTGTCGGGTCAGGATTCGGGCCGCGGCACCTTCAGCCAGCGCCATGCGGTATGGGTCGACCAGACGACCGAGGCGAAATATGTGCCGCTGAAGACGCTGCCGCACGGCCGCTTCGAAGTGCTCGACAGCCCGCTTAGCGAATATGGCGTGCTCGGTTTCGAATATGGCTATGCGATGGCCGATCCGAAGAGCCTCGTGCTCTGGGAAGCGCAGTTCGGCGACTTCGCCAATGGCGCGCAGATCATGATCGACCAGTTCATCGCATCGGGCGAAGCGAAGTGGCTGCGCGCCAACGGCCTCGTCCTGCTGCTGCCGCACGGCTACGAAGGGCAGGGCCCCGAGCACAGCTCGGCGCGCCTCGAGCGCTTCCTGCAGCTGTGCGCGGGCGACAATATCCAGGTGTGCAACATCACGACGCCGGCGAATTATTTCCACGTCCTGCGCCGCCAGATGCTCCGCGACTTCCGCAAGCCGCTGATCATCATGACGCCGAAGTCGCTGCTGCGCCACAAGCTCGCGGTGAGCAGCCGCGACGAGTTCCTCGGCGACAGCCACTTCATGCGCATCAAGTCCGACATGACGCCCCCCGCCGACGACAGGATCAGGCGGCTGGTGCTCTGTTCGGGCAAGGTCGCCTATGATCTGATGGAAGCGCGCGACAGCGCCGGCCTCGACGATGTCAGCGTGGTGCGGATCGAACAGCTTTACCCCTTCCCGGGCGAAGCGCTCGCGGTGCGGCTGAAGCGGATGACGAATCTCGAAACGGTCGTCTGGGCGCAGGAAGAGCCGCGCAACAACGGCGCCTGGTTCTTCGTCGAATCGCTGATCGAGGAATCGCTGGACGAAGCCGGGCACAAGGGTATGCGCCCGCGCTACGCCGGCCGTCACGCCGCCGCCTCGCCCGCGACCGGCCTGATGAGCCGCCACCAGACCGAGCAGGCGGCGCTCGTCGCCGACGCGCTCGGCCTCAGCGTCCGCGCCGAAATCCGCCGCACCAAGAACAAAGCCTGATCCCCAAGGAACGAACCCCATGAGCACCGAAGTCAAAGTTCCCACCCTCGGCGAAAGCGTCACCGAAGCGACGATCGGCGAATGGCTGAAGCAGCCCGGCGAGGCGGTCGCGGTCGATGAACCGATCGCCAGCCTCGAAACCGACAAGGTCGCGGTCGAAGTGCCCTCGCCCGTCGCGGGTGTGATGGGGCAGCAGGTCGCCGCGGTCGGCGATACGGTCAATGTCGGCGCGGTGATCGCGACGATCGAGGCGGGCAAGCCTGCCCCGGCGGAGGCCGGAGGCAAGGCCGCCCCGGCTCCGGCGCCCAAGGCCGAAGCGAAGGCCGAGGCAGCGGCGCCCGCGCCTGCCGCGACCGGCGGCGAGAGCGTCGACACCGTCACCACCATGTCGCCCGCGGTGCGCCGCCTCGTCCTCGAGCATGGGCTCGACCCGACGAAGATCAAGGGCAGCGGCAAGGATGGCCGGCTGACCAAGGAAGATGTGCTCGCCGCGGCCAACGCGGCGCCCGACGCATCGCCCGCGCCGAGCCCCGCCGCCGCCGCCCCCGCGCCGGCGAGCGCCCCCGGCCGCCAGGAAGAGCGCGTCAAGATGACGCGGATGCGCCAGACGATCGCCAAGCGGCTGAAATCGGCGCAGGACACCGCGGCGATGCTGACGACGTTCAACGACGTCGACATGTCGGCGGTGATCGAGGCGCGCACCCGCTACAAGGATCTGTTCGAAAAGAAGCATGGCGTGCGGCTGGGCTTCATGGGCTTCTTCACCAAGGCCGCGTGCCTCGCGCTCAAGGATATTCCGGCGGTCAACGGCCGGATCGACGGCGACGAGATCGTCTACAACAATTTCATGGACATCTCGGTCGCGGTCAGCGGCCCCGCGGGCCTCGTCGTGCCGGTGATCCGCAACGCCGAAACCCTGTCCTTCGCCGAAATCGAAAAGACGATCGGCGACTTCGGCAAGCGCGCCAAGGAGGGCACGCTGACGATGGAGGACATGACCGGCGGCACCTTCACCATCTCGAACGGCGGGGTGTTCGGGTCGCTGATGTCGACCCCGATCATCAACCCGCCGCAGTCGGCGGTGCTCGGCCTCCACCGCATCGAGGACCGCCCGGTCGTCGTGAACGGCGAGGTCGTCGTGCGCCCGATGATGTATCTCGCGCTCAGCTATGACCACCGGCTGATCGACGGCCGCGAGGCGGTGACCTTCCTGAAGACGATCAAGGAAGCGATCGAGGATCCGACGCGGCTGCTGATCGACCTTTAAGGATGGCTGGGCGCGTCGGCGCAAAGGAGAAGGGCATGAGCTTGCAGTCGTTCGCCGCGCGCCGCGCCCTGCTTCCGCTTGCCGGGCTCGCCGCGCTGACGGGGTGCGGCGAGGCCGAAAAGGCGTTCGACGACGGCTACAAGACGCAGTTCGTCGAATCCTTCACCAAGACATGTCAGTCGAGCGCGACCAAGGGCGGCGCGCCGGCCGATGTCGCGGCAAGCGTGTGCCAATGCGCGGCGGACGAACTGGTCGCCAGATATGGCCCGGGCGAGCTGCTGTCGCTGTCGGACGAGGAAGCGCTGCCGGTGATGCAGGGCTGCGCGCGGCAGGCGGGGCTGGAGGTTTAGACCGATGGTCGCGGCGCACGAACCGCTGTTCGCCTATGGCAGCCTGCAACGCGCCGACGTGCAGCGCGAGCAGATCGGGCGGCAGCTGGTCGGGACGGCGGACGCGCTCGCGGGCTTCCGCCTCGGGCGCATCGCGATCGACGATCCCGAGGTCGTGCGGCGGAGCGGCGAGACGCATTATCCGGTGCTCACCGAGGACGCCGCGGCTTCGCAGCGCGTCGCGGGCACCCTATATTGGCTGACGAAGACGGAATTGGCCGCGGCCGACGCCTATGAGGCCGAAGATTATGAGCGAAGGCGGGTGACGCTGGAATCGGGCCGCACGGCCTGGGTCTATGTCGCGGCGCCGGGGCTCGAAACGGAGTGAATGATGGCTGACTATGATTATGACGTGCTGGTGATCGGCGCCGGTCCCGGCGGCTATGTCGCGGCGATCCGCGCGGCGCAGCTCGGGCTCAAGACCGCGTGCGCCGAAGGGCGCGAGACGCTGGGCGGCACCTGCCTCAACGTCGGCTGCATTCCGTCGAAGGCGATGCTCCACGCTTCCGAATATTATGACGCCGCCGCGAACGGCGCGATGGAGAAGATGGGGATCAAGGTGAAGCCCCAGCTCGATCTCGACACGATGCACGGCCAGCGCAAGGACGCGGTCAAGGGCCTGACCGGCGGCATCGAGTTTCTGTTCAAGAAGAACAAGGTCGACTGGCTGAAGGGCTATGCCAAGTTCACTTCGGCCGACACGGTCGTCCTTCGACAGGCTCAGGATGGCACGGAAAAGAGCGTTCGCGCGAAGAATATCATCATCGCGACCGGATCGTCGGTGACCCCGCTGCCCGGAGTCGAGGTCGATAACGACAAGCAGGTGATCGTCGATTCGACCGGCGCGCTCGAACTCGCCAAGGTGCCGGAGCATATGGTCGTGATCGGCGGCGGGGTGATCGGGCTGGAGCTTGGCAGCGTGTGGCGCCGGCTGGGCGCCAAGGTCACCTGTGTCGAGTTCCTCGACCAGATTCTGCCTGGCATGGACGGCGACGTCCGCAAGGAAGCGAACAAGATCTTCAAAAAGCAGGGTATCGAGTTCAAGCTCAAGACCAAGGTGACCAAGGCCGAGGTGAAGGGCAGGAAGGCGGTGCTGACGCTCGAACCCGCCGCGGGCGGCGACGCGGAAATGCTCGAGGCCGATGTCGTGCTGGTGTCGATCGGGCGGCGGCCGAATACCGACGGCCTTGCGCTCGACAAGGCGGGTCTCGCGACCAACCAGCGCGGCCAGATCGAGGTCGACCATGATTTCCGCACTGCGGTCGACGGCATCTGGGCGATCGGCGACGTCGTGCCGGGGCCGATGCTCGCGCACAAGGCCGAGGACGAAGGCATCGCCTGCGCCGAGAATATCGCGGGGCTGACCGGAATCGTGAACCATGACGTCATCCCGTCGGTCGTCTATACCATGCCCGAAATCGCCGGTGTCGGCCTGACCGAGGAGGCGGCAAAGGAAAAGGGCGAGGTCAAGGTCGGCAAATTCCCGATGCTCGCCAACAGCCGCGCCAAGACCAACCACGAGCCCGACGGCTTCGTGAAGGTGATCGCCGATGCCAAGACCGACCGCGTGCTCGGCGTCTGGTGCATCGCGAGCGTCGCCGGCACGATGATCGCGCAGGCCGCGCAGGCGATGGAATTCGGCGCGACGAGCGAGGACATCGCCTATACCTGTCACGCGCATCCGACGCACAGCGAGGCGATCAAGGAAGCCGCGATGGCGGTCACGGGCAAGCCGATCCACATCTGATCGGGGCGCTCCGGCGGGAACGATAGAAAAAGGGCGGCAAGGTCACCCCTGCCGCCCTTTTGTTTTCGGCAGGACGCCGAATGCAGACTAGAGCATCGTGCCGGAAATCTGCACCATATCCCCGAGCGAAGTCGAGGCGGCGACGCTGCGGTTCTCGCTCCGCTCGAACGAGCCCCTCGTCTTCGCTCGGGGAGACGAGTCGATTCAGATTTCCTGCAATTTGCTCTAGGCCTGCGGTTCGGAGTCCGGTTCCTCCGTCGGAGCGGGTGCCGGATCGTCGGTCGGCGCCGGCGCCGGCTCTTCGGTGGGCGCGGGAGCCGGCTCGGTGGTCGGATCGCTGGAGGGATCGGTCGTCGGTTCGGGGGCCGGAGCCGGCTCTTCGGTCGGTGCCGGGGGCTGGGTTTCCTGGGCCATCGCAGCCAGCGGCGAAACGACGAAGCTCGCCGCTATGACGGACATAATCGCAATCTTACGCATGATATCTCCTGTGAGTTGAGCGATGAGGTCGGAACCGGACCGCCTCGATCGCGCCGGGCTTGCCTTTTTCCGCAAGCCGTGGGCCGCAACGTGCCCGCCTCCGCCATGGTTCCGGCCCGCCGCCGGCTCCGCTTTCATTGTGGGACGGATGCCTCGATTCGTGCGGCGGGTCGTTCGTATCGGACCGAACGGCCTCGGCCCGACCGACGGTCAGCGCTGCATCAACGCGCGCCAGCGCATCCGGGCCGCATCGCTCCACACGCCTTCGGCCGACGGATAGAATTCGGCGAAGACCGGCACGTCGTCGGGGAGGATCACCCACGGCTGCTTGCTGCTCGTGAAAATATGGACGTCGGGCGGGAAGGGCGCCGGATCGTCGAGCGTTCCGACGCGGACGAAGGACGAGCGCCGTCCCGACGTCGCATAATGGCTCCACAGGGCGACGCGGCAGATCGGACAGCGCGCGATTTCCTGTCCCTTGCCGCTTTCCGAAGGGGTCGGAACATAATCGGGCGTCCCTTCGACCTCCAGCCGGTCGCTTTCGATCACCGCGTTGACAACAAAGGCGCTGCCGGTCTCGCGCTGGCACCAACGGCAATGGCAGCAATGAACGATCATCGGCGCGTCGGTCATCCGGTAGCGGACCGCGCCGCAGCTGCATCCGCCTTCCATCGCCCGCTCCTCTCCGTTGTGCGCCGACGCGCGCGATGATAGCGCCGCAGGCGATGGATGCGCAAACCCTCGTTCGCCTGCTCGACCTTGCCGGCATCGGCGTCTTCGCGCTGACCGGCGCGTTGATGGCGGTGCGCCTTCGCCAGACCTTCGTCACCGCGGGCTTCTTTGCGCTCGTCACCGGGGTCGGCGGCGGCAGCGTTCGCGACCTGCTCATCGGCGCACCGGTGTTCTGGGTGCAGGACGGCGCGGTCGCCGCGGTGTGCATCGCGATCGCGCTGATCGTCTGGGTGACCCCCGAGCGCTGGTGGCGGGGGGACTTGCTCGAATGGGCCGACGCGGTGGGACTCGCGGCCTATAGCGTGTTCGGCACGTGGAAGGCGATCAGCTGGGGGGTGCCGGTCGTGCCGGCGCTGTTGATGGGGATCATCACCGGCTGTGTCGGCGGCATCATCCGCGACGTGCTCGCGAGCGTGCCGTCGATCCTGTTGCGCCCCGAAATCTATGTGACCGCGGCGGCGCTCGCTTCGGGTCTTTATCTGCTCTTGTTGTGGGCCGGCGCGAGTACCGCCGCCGCCGCCGCCTCCGGCGCCCTCGCCGGCTTCGCGCTGCGCGGCGCGGCAATCCGCTGGTCGCTCGCGCTCCCCGTCTATCGCGCGGGCGAGGATAAAGAGTATTAAATTGTCATATTTTTCGTTAAGCAGGAACCTAATGATACCGGGATGACGCCCCGGTGAAAGAAACTGATCGAGGGTCGCAACCATCCTCCCGGGTTCATGAATTTCCTTTTGCTTTCCTTCGGTGCCGGCGTGGAGGCACCCCCCTGCACCGGATCATGCTCGAATGACGGGTTCGCGGTGTCCGCGCTGGTCCTGCTGTCGGCGCTGACGCTCCTCTGGTTCGCCGGACGCGCATTGATGCCACATTGGCGCAGCCTTGCGGCGAGGATCCTTCGGTCGCGGACGTCGAGCATCCGGATGCGGTCCGAAAGGCTCTGGATCGACGCACTCTTTTGAAAGAAGCCACGCCAACGCGGGGACCCATCTTCTGACGATTCAACCCGGGGCCGTCCGAAGATGGGCTCCCGCCCTCGCGGGAGCGCACGGTTCATTCAATCAAACCTGACCCCGCGCTAGTTGAGCAGCAGCGCGATGCTGGCAAGCCAGCCCTTCGTCCCGGCCGCCCGGCGCGGCAGTGCTGGCTGATAGGCGCGGCAGTCGAGGCACGCGGCCTGCACCGACCCCGCATCGGTCAGCAGCGACAGATCCTGCACCAGCCGCCGCTCGGTCAGCTGGCGGTTCAGCGCCGCGAGACCGAACCAGCCGCGCGGCGCGCGCGCCGTCTGGTCCTTGTCGGGACCGAACAGCTCGGCCAGCATCTTCGAAAATTCGCTCGGCTCGTCCTCGAAATATTCGGCGTGATAGTCGCCGTCGATCTTCGCGAGCTTCGCCGCCGCCGCCATCGCGTCGGGCAGCCCGCCGAACTGATCGACGAGGCCGATCTGGCGCGCGGTGCCGCCCGCCCACACGCGCCCTTCGGCGATCGTGCGGACCTTTTCGATCGGCTGCTTGCGGCTCTTGGCGACGAGGCCGGTGAAGCGCGCGTAGATATCTTCGACGCTCGCCTGCGCGAGCTGGTTGAACGTCTCGTTCACCCCGCCGAGCAGGTCGGGCTGGCCCGACAGCGGCGTCGTCGCGATGCCGTCGGCGTTGACGCCGATCTTGGCGAGCGCCTTGTCGAAGCTCGGCAAAATGCCGAAGACGCCGATCGAACCGGTGATCGTGTCGGGCTCGGCAAAGATGCGGTCGGCGGGGGTGGAGACCCAATAGCCGCCCGACGCGGCGACATTCGCCATCGACACGACGATCGGTTTCTTCTTCGCCTTCGCGGCGAGCAGCGCCTGGCGGATCTGTTCGGACGCCATCACCGAACCGCCGGGGGAGTCGACGCGCAGCACGATCGCTTTCACATCGTCGTCGCTCGCCGCGTCGAGGATATGGTTCGCGATCGTCTCGCCGCCCGCCGTGCCGTTCGACGCCTCGCCATCGACGATCTCGCCGACGACGGGGACGACGCCGATCGTGCTGCCCTTCTCTTCGGGCGGGTTGGCCGCAACCCAGGTGTCGAGCGGGATCGCGTTATAGTCCCACGGCCTGCTGTCGTCGGACGCGCCGCTGATCTCGGCGACGCGCTCGTCGAACGCCATGTGGCTGCCGAGCTTGTCGATCAGCCCGGCATCGAGCGAGGCTTTCGACAGGTCGTTGCCTGCCGCCTTCACCAGCCCGGGCGTGTCGGCGATGAAGGCGTCGAGCTTTGCCTTGGGACGCGCCTTCTTCACCTCGCCCAGCCAATCGTCCCACAACACGCCCGCATAGGCCAGATTGGCTTCGCGCGCCTCGGGCGACTGGTCGCTGCGCAGAAAGGGTTCGACCGCGCTCTTGAAGGTGCCGACGCGATAGATGTGCGCCGTGATGCCGAGCCGGTCCATCAGCCCCTTGTAATAGAGCCGCGATCCGCCCGGCCCGGCGATCGCAACGCCGCCGATCGGGTCCGACCAGATTTCGCTCGCGTGCGCGGCGAGCTGATAGCTGTCGGTCGTGTAAGCGGTGGCAAAGGCCAGCACCGGCTTCTTCTTCGCGCGCACCTTGTCGATCGCGGCGCCGATCTCGGACAGCGACACCTGCCCGCCGCCAAGGAAGCGGTCGAGGTCGAGCACCACCGCGCTCACCCGGTCGTCGTCGGCCGCGGTCTCGATCGCATGAACGACGTCGCGGACGCGAAATTCGCGCAGCTGTTGCCCGCCCGACAGCGCGGCGAGCGGATCGACCTCGGCGGGCTGCTCGGTGACGACCCCGTCGAGTTCGAGCACGAGCGCGCCCTTGCTTACCGGCAGCGCGGCATTGGGGCGCCCGGTGAGCAGGCCGAACAGGACGACGAAAAACAGCAGCAGAAAGATCAGCGCGAGCCCGTCCTTGATCGCGACGAGCAGGTTCCAGACCTTGCGCGGAAAGCTGGTGGTCGGTCGCGGCGCGGGGGCGCCCGGCGGCGCGGCGCGCACGGGGATGGCCCAGGGACCCTGGCTGTTCGGCGGCGTGGCGGTGGTGTCGGTCATGGCAAAAGGATTAGTCGTGCCGCCCATCCTTGGCAATGCACGCTTCGACGGACGACGTTTGGGACCGGACCTAGAGCCAGCCCTCGCGTCGATACCAGCGAACGGTTTCGGCGAGCGCGTCGTCGGTCGCGATTTCGGGTTGCCACAGATCGGACGGCGGACAGGCGCCATCGGCGACCACCCAGTCGGGATGCGCGATATAGCGCGCGCGGTCGGGGGTCAGCTTGGCGCGGCCGCGGCGCAGCAGCGGGTCGAGCCGCCCGCCGGCTTTGAGCAGCGATGCCGGAATGGCGAGCGTCGAGACGCGGCTGCGCCCGACCGCACGGCCGATCGCGCGCGCAAAGGCGCGATGCGTCCAGCCGCCCGGCTCGCCGTCGTCGGGCTCATAGACTTGCCCGACGCTCGCCCCGCGGTCGGCGGCGAGCGCGACGAGCAGGCGCGCGAGTTCGTCGACGTAGATCGCCGACATGCGCCCGGCAGGGGGCAACAACGCGATGCCGCGCCGCGCCATGCGAAACAGGTCGAGCATCTCGGTATCGCCGGGTCCGAAGACCGCGGGCGGGCGCACGATCGTCCAGTCGAGCCCGCTTTCGCACACGATCGTTTCGGCGCGCGCCTTCGACCAGCTATAGTTCGACAGTTCGGGCTCGCGCGCGGCGAGCGAGGAGACATGGACGAAGCGCGCGACCCCCGCCGCGCGCGCGGCATCGACGACATGGCGCGTTGCGGTCGCATTCCCGGCCTCGAAATCGGCGCGCGTCGGGACGTTGACGACCCCCGCGATATGCATCACCGCGTCGCTGCCCTGCGTCATCGCGGCGAGCGCGTCGGGCCGGTCGAGCGCGCCCGCGATCCAGGTCACGCCTTCGCGCTCGGGCTGGGGGCGGCGGGTGAGCGCGCGGACGTGCCAGCCCGCCGCGACCGCCCGCGCCAGCGTTGCGCCGCCGACGAAGCCGGTCGCGCCGGTCATCGCGAGGGTGGGGGTCATCTTCCCCCCTCCCGCTTGCGGGAGGGGCAGCGAGACTTGCGAACTTGTTCGCTAGTCGCAGCGGGGTGGGCCGCTGCAACGTCGCTGCCCACCCCCAACCCCTCCCGCAAGCGGGAGGGGGGAAGCACCGCCCTGTGCCTATGCGATTGCCCGCCCCCCTGAAGGGAAGGGGCTTCAAAAGATCGGCTGGCCTTCACAGCAGCACCAGATGGTCGCGGTGGACCACCGCGGCTCGCGGCGCATAACCGAGCGCCGCCGCCTGAGCCTCGCGCCCGAGGCCCAGGATCGCGGCGGCGTCGGCGGCGGGATATTCGGACAGGCCGCGCGCGACGGTGCGGCCGTCGGGGCCGGCGATGTCGAGGATGTCGCCGCGCGCGAACTCGCCGCTCGCGCTTGTGATCCCCGCGGCGAGCAGGCTCGCGCCGCCCTGCAGCGCCTTGACCGCGCCCGCGTCGATGACGAGCCGGCCCCTGGCGGTCAGCCCGCCGGCGAGCCACGCCTTGCGCGCGCTCGCGCCCTTTTCGGCGACGAAGATCGTGTGCCGCGCCGCGGTCGACAGCGGCCGCTCGATGCGGCCCGAGGCGATGGCGAGATGCGCGCCGGCCGCGCCGGCGATGCGCGCTGCGGCGATCTTCGATACCATGCCGCCCGATCCCATGCCCGACGCCGATCCCGCATCGGCCATCGCCTCGATCTCGGCGTCGATGCGCTCGACGCGCGCGATATGCTGCGCGCCCGCCAGCGCCGGGTTGCGGTCGTAAAGCCCGTCGATGTCGGACAGCAGCACGACGCCCTGCGCCCCCGCCGCCTGCGCGATGCGCGCGGCGAGCCGGTCGTTGTCGCCGAAACGGATTTCCTCGGTCGCGACGCTGTCATTCTCGTTGATCACCGGCACCACGCCAAGGCCGAGCAGCCGGCCCAGCGTCGCGGCGGCGTTGAGGTAGCGGCGGCGATGCTCGAGGTCGTCCAGCGTCACGAGCATCTGCGCCGCGGTCAGCCCCTCGGCGCCGAGCACCTCGGCCCACACCTGGCTCAGCGCGATCTGCCCCGTCGCCGCGGCCGCCTGCGCATCCTCGAGGCTCGCGCGGCCGCCCTTCGGCAGTCCGAGCCGCCGCGCGCCGAGCGCGATCGCGCCCGACGATACCACCGCGACCTGCTGCCCCGCACGGGCGCGTTCGGCGATGTCGGCGGCGATCCCTGCCAGCCAGTCGCGCCGCACCGCGCCGCCTTCGTCGACGAGCAGCGCCGACCCGATCTTGACGATCAGCCGCGGGCAGGAGGCGGGGGCGAAAAGGCTCATGCCTGCGCCGATAGCGCGGCATCGGGGGAGTGCCAATGCGAATGTCTGCACTGGTGGCCGGGATATGCTATGCTGTCGCTCTCATCGAGCCCTTCTGGAGAGTCGCGCTACCCCATTTGGAGGAGCGGAACGATGACGACCGAACTGAACGAAGAAAAGCTGCATGCCTTCGTCGGCAAGATGCTCGGCGACGTCGGCGGCGGGATGAGCGTGCCCACGGTGCGGCTGGGCTTCCGGCTCGGGCTGTTCGAGGCGCTCGCCGAAGGACCGGCGACGGCGCGCGAACTCGCGGCGCGCGCGGGCGGGCTGCACGAACGCTATGTCCGCGAATGGGCGCTCGCGCAGGCGGCGAACGGCTATATCGACTATGATGCGGACGCCGATCGTTTCAGCATCTCGCCCGAACAGGCGATGGTGTTCGTGAACCCCGACAGCCCGGTCTATCTGGCCGGCGCGTTCGAGATCATCGCGGCGATGATCGAGGCCGAGGCGAAGGTCGAGGAATGTTTCCGGCACGGCTCGGGCGTGCGCTGGGGCGATCATGCGGGCTGCCTGTTCTGCGCGACCGGCGCCTTTTTCCGCCCCGGCTATGTCAACAATATCGTCCAGGCGTGGATCCCGTCGCTGGGCGGCGTCGAGGCGAAGCTCAAAAAAGGCGCGCGCGTTGCCGACGTCGGGTGCGGCGTCGGCTTTTCGACCCTGCTGATGGCCGACGCCTATCCCGAAAGCGAATTCGTCGGCTTCGATTTCCACGAACCGTCGATCGAGGAGGCGCGGCGCCACGCCGAAGGCCATGGCTACGGCGACCGCGTGCGCTTCGAGGTCGCGACGGCCAAGGAGATCGCCGAGGACGGCTTCGACCTGATCACCATGTACGACTGCCTGCACGACATGGGCGACCCGCGCGGCTGCGCCCGGCATATGCGGCAGATATTGGCGCCCGAGGGAAGCTGGATGATCGTCGAGCCGATCGCGGGCGACAATCCGGAGGAAAATATGAACCCGGTCGGCCGCCTCTATTACAATGCTTCGACGATGATCTGCGTCCCCACCTCGCTCGATCAGGAAGTGGGCGAGGGGCTCGGCGCGCAGGCGGGCGAGGCACGGCTGTCGCAGATCGTGCGCGAAGGCGGCTTCGAAACCGTGCGGCGCGCGACCGAAGGGCCGTTCAACATGGTGCTCGAGGCGCGCTGAGCCGAAGCAAACTCCACCGTCTCCCCGAGCGAAGACGAGGGGCTCGTTCGAGCGGAGCGAGAACCGCAGCGTCGCAGCCTCGACTTCGCTCGGCAGAGCCCCTCGTCTTCGGCCAATGGCCGAAGTTTATCCTGAGCGCCCGCCAGGGCAGTCGAAGGGCTCGGGGAGACGGAATCCTCTGAATTTTCTGCATTCGCCTAAATCGGCGACCAGTCGCCCGGCGCCTCGTCTTCGGCCTCCTCGTCGGCGCCGGGTTCGGGCTGGCCGACGGCTTCGAGCAGCTTGTCGAGCACCGCTTCGACCCCCGCGCCGCTCGCGCCCGACAGCGCCATCACCGGCGCGCCGCTCGCTTCGGCGAGTTCGGCCGAGAGCGCCGCGATCAGCTCGTCGTCGAGCGTGTCGATCTTGTTGAGCGCGACGATCACCGGCTTGTCGATCAGATCGGCGCCATAGGCTTCGAGCTCGTCGCGCACGATGCGATAGCTCGTCGCGACGTCGGCGTCGTTCGCATCGACGAGGTGCAGCAGCACGCGGCAGCGCTCGATATGGCCGAGGAAACGGTCGCCGACCCCGGCGCCGTCGGCGGCGCCTTCGATCAGCCCCGGAATGTCGGCAATGACGAACTCATGCCCCTTGTGGCTGACGACGCCGAGCTGCGGGCGCGTCGTCGTGAAGGCATAGGCGCCGACTTTCGCCTGCGCATTGGTCACCGCGTTGATGAAGGTCGACTTGCCGGCGTTGGGCAGGCCGACGAGCCCCGCGTCGGCGAGCAGCTTCAGCCGCAGCCACACCCACATCTCCTCGCCCGGCCAGCCGGGACCGTGCTGGCGCGGCGCGCGGTTGGTCGAGCTTTTGTAGCTCGCATTGCCGCGTCCGCCATCGCCGCCGCGCAGAAAGACGACGCGCTCGCCCGCTTTGGTGAGGTCGGCGAGCAGCGTGCGCTCCTCGTCGTCGGCGCGGATCTGGGTGCCGATCGGCACCTGAATGACGAGGTCGGGACCGCCCGCGCCGGTGCGGTCGCGTCCCGCGCCGGGCGTCCCGCGTTTCGCCTTGAAATGCTGGGTATAGCGAAAGTCGATCAGCGTGTTGAGGCCCGCGACCGCTTCGAACACGATATCGCCGCCCTTGCCGCCGTTGCCGCCGTCGGGACCGCCATATTCGATATATTTCTCGCGCCGAAAGCTGACGGCGCCGGGGCCGCCGTCGCCCGACTTCACGAAAATCTTGGCCTGGTCGAGGAAGTGCATCGCCGCCCTTTAGGGGGAAGGCGGGGATTTGGCTAGGTGGCGCCGGATTTCGCAGGCGGCGGGATCAAGCGTCGGTATGGGGATTTTTGAGGTAGGGGGAGCGGCCATATCCCAACCCCTCCTCTTCAAAGGAGGGGCAGCGAGACTTGGGCGCTTCGCGCCCTAGTCGCAGCGGGGTGGTGCTCGAAGCCTTGCGCGCTGTCGCGCGCCACCACCCCAACCCCTCCTCTGAAGAGGAGGGGCTTACTATACTTGCAGCCGTTCAAGGCCCGTCACTCGCGCTATACTTTCAGCAGTCCGCCTTCCCGCCCTGCTCCGCCCAGAAGGCGGTGATGCGCCCGGTGATCAGCTCGGTCGCAAGCGCGCGCGCGGTGTCGCGCGGCAGGCCGAGCGCTTCGGCCATCGGGCCGCCGAGCTGGGCATCGCCCATCGCCATCAGCACCAGCGCCAGCGTATCCTCGTGCATCAGGCGCTTTTCGTGCGCGTCGGGGGTCATGCCGTCGATCAGGCGGTGGATCGCGCCGATGATCGGGTCGAGCGCATCGTCGTTGCCCGTCGCCGCCATCCATGTCGAAAGCGCGCCGGCTCCGCCGCTGTCGAAGGCATCGAAGGCGAGGTCGACGATCTCGCGCACATTGCGTTCGCCGGGCGGCGATCCGGTCATCTTGGCCGCGATCGTGTCGCACACCGTTTCGGCGAGATAGGCGGCGAGCGCCTTTTGCAGTCCCGCGGCGCTGCCGAAATGATGGAGGAGATTCGCGTGCGTGCGGTCGATTCGCGCCGCGACGGCCTTCAGCGTGACCGCCTGCGGCCCCATTTCGATCAGGATCTGCCGCGCCGCTTCGAGCGCGACCGACCGGCTCTCTTCCGGGCTCAGACGCTTCTTGGCTATTGACACCACTGTAAGTAATTCCTAGATATTCGACCCTGAGGCTTTCCCGCGCCTGCCACACCTAAACGCTGCCGAGGAACATATGTCCAGCCTTTCGCACACGCCGACCCCGCAGGACCTTTCGATCACGCCGCGCGACCGCCGCTTCGGCCGCGACGACAGGCAGGGGCGCTGGTGGCTGAACGGCGACCCCGTCGCCTCGGCCTTCCACACCGCGCTGTCGGTGACCTTTCCAAAGGGCGAGGCGATGTTCATCGAGGCGGTGAAGGCGCACCGCGACGGCGTGCCCGACAAGCTGGCGCGCGAAATCCGCGCCTTCACCCAGCAGGAAGTCATCCACAGCCGCGAGCATGTCGTGTTCAACCGCAAGGCGGCGGAGGCGGGTTACGATCTTTCGGAGCTCGAGGGCGACGTCGATCAGGTGATGGAACTGATCAAGCAGCGTCCGCCGATCGTCAACCTGATGGCGACGATCGCGCTCGAACATTATACCGCGATGCTCGCGTCGATCATGCTGTCGAACCCCAGGATGTACGAAGGCGCCGAGCCCGAATGGGGCGCCTTGTGGAAATGGCACGCGATCGAGGAGATCGAGCACAAGGGCGTCGCCTATGACACCTGGCTCCATGCGACGAAGGACTGGAGCCGCTGGCGGCGCTGGAAGGCGAAATCGCTGATGATGCTGGTCATCACCACGCGCTTCTGGCCGAGGCGGGTCAAGGGCATGAAGGCGCTGCTCGCGCAGGACGGGCTCACCGGCTGGCGCGTGACGGCGCGCATCTGGTGGTATCTGCTCGGCTCGCCCGGCGTGCTGCGCAAGAGTTTCTTCCCCTGGCTCGCCTATTTCCTGCCCGGCTTCCACCCGTGGAACCACGACGACCGCGCGCTGATCGGCAGATATGAAGGCGATTACGCCGACGCGCTGATGCCCGGCGACAAGGTGGCGGCCGCGGCCTGACGGCTTGTCCCCGCATCGGCGGGGTCGGGGTACGAGGGCGGTTCCGATGGGTTTCGCGCAAAGGCGCTAGAGCAAATTGCGCGAAATCTGAATCATCCGCATCCCCGAGCCCTTCGACTGCCCTGGCGGGCGCTCAGGATGAACTTCGGCCTTTGGCCGAAGACGAGGGGCTCGTTCGAGCGGAGCGAGAACCGCAGCGTCGCCGCCTCGACTTCGCTCGGCAAGGCCCCTCGTCTTCGCTCGGGGAAACGGTGCAGATTTCCGGCACGATGCTCTAAGAGCGCAAAGAGGCCGGTTCGGGCCGGCAGGCCCCATTTCCAGCTTCGTTGCGGCATCCGCACCGTCGATCGGCAAACCCGCTTCGCGGGCTCGCGCAACCTCTTTGCGTTCTTTGCGCCTTTGCGCGAACTGAAAATAATATCAAGTTCGGGCCTACTTGCCGCCCGCGGGGCGCGCTGATAGCGCAGCATCATGCCCGCCTCGCCCCCCGTCATCGAAACCGCGCGCCTGCGCCTGCGCGAACCCCGCCTCGCCGACAAGGACGACCATATCGCGATGTGGGCCGACGCGCGCGTGACGCGCTTCATCGGCGGCGAGCCGCGCGCGCCCGACGTCAGCTGGGGAAAATTCCTGGGCGCCGCCGGGCTGTGGCCGGTGATGGGGTTCGGCTATTGGGTCTTTGCCGACAAGGCCGATGACGCGCTGATCGGCATGGGCGGTCTGTCCTATTTCTGCCGCGGCATAGCCGAACTCGAAGGATTGCCCGAAGCCGGCTGGGCGTTCGATGCCGACCATTGGGGCGGCGGGCTCGCGACCGAAGCGATGACCGCCGCGCTCGGCTGGGCCGACGCGCATCTCGACGCCAAAGAAGTGCGCTGCATCATCGACCCCGGCAATGCCGCGTCCGAACGCGTCGCGGCGAAACTGGGCTTCGCCCGCATCGGCGACAGCGATGCGCTGGGGCATGTCGTGGCGATCTATTCACGGCCGCGGGGCGGCTGAATTGGTCGTCATTGCGAGCGGAGCGAAGCAATCCAGAGAGGTTTGCGCTACGCTGGATTGCCGCGTCGCCTTCGGCTCCTCGCAATGACGACTTGGATCACACCGCCTCGACCACCAGCACGCCGCCGTCGGCACTGACGACGCGGACCTTGGTGCCCTCGGCGGCGTCGGGGCCGCGCACCGGCCATTCGCCGTCGCCGACCTTCGCGCGGCCGCGGCCGTCCTCGATTGCCTGCGTGACCGTCAACACCTCGCCGATCAGGCGGCCGCCGCGCTGGTTGAGCAGCGGATCGGTCGAAACGATCGGATTGTCGCGCAGCCATTTGCGAGCGCCATAGAGGATGATGACCGCCAGCACGGCGAAGATGCCGAGCTGAAGCGGCACGCCGATCGGCAGCACCCATGCGACGATGCCGGTGATGACCGCGGCGCCGCCGAGCCAGATCAGGAAAAAGCCCGGCGCGACGATCTCGGCCGCGGCGAGCAGCACGCCGAGCGACAGCCACGCCCAATGCGGTTCCATGTTCGCGATCCAGTCGGGCATGTCAGCGCGCTCCCGCCTCGCCGCCCTTGCCGAGCGCATCCTTGGCAAGTTCGCCGATGCCGCCCAGCGTGCCGATCAACTGCGTCGCCTCGACCGGGAAGAGGATCGTCTTGCTGTTCGGGCTCGTCGCGAACTGGCTCACCGCCTCGACATATTTCTGCGCGACGAAATAGTTGATCGCCTGCGCATTGCCGCTCGCGATCGCGTCCGACACCATCTGCGTCGCCTTGGCCTCGGCCTCGGCCTCGCGCTCGCGCGCCTCGGCGTCGCGAAAGGCGGCTTCGCGGCGGCCTTCGGCCTGCAAGATCTGGCCCTGCTTCTCGCCCTCGGCGCGCAGGATTTCGGAGGCGCGCAGCCCCTCGGCCTCGAGGATCGCGGCGCGCTTTTCGCGTTCGGCCTTCATCTGCCGCGCCATCGCGTTCGAAATGTCGGCGGGCGGGCGGATGTCCTTGATCTCGACGCGGGTGATCTTGACGCCCCACGGCGTCGTCGCATCGTCGACGACGTGGAGCAGCCGCGCGTTGATCTCGTCGCGCTTCGACAGCGTCTCGTCGAGGTCCATCGAGCCCATCACGGTGCGCAGGTTCGTCGTCGTCAGGTTCATGATCGAGAGATAGAGGTCGCTGACCTCATAGGCCGCCTTCGCGGCGTCGAGCACCTGAAAGAAGACGACGCCGTCGACCGCGACCATCGCATTGTCCTTGGTGATGATCTCCTGCCCCGGAATATCGAGCACCTGTTCCATCATGTTCACCTTGCGACCGACGCGGTCGAAGATCGGCATGATGAAGTTGAGGCCGGGCTGCGCGGTGTGCGTGTAACGGCCGAAGCGTTCGATCGTATAGGCAAAGCCCTGCCGCACGGGCGTCAGCGCCCAGATCAGGAAGACGAGTGCGAGCAGCACCAGCGCGAGCGCGAAATACATGGTCATCCCCTCTTGCAGATTGCCCGCCCACTATTGCGGCAACCGCCGCGCTGCGCCACAGAAAAGCGCATGACCCAGGCCGATTTCGCTCCCCGCTCTTTGCTCTACGTCCCCGCCTCGAACGCACGCGCGCTCGAAAAGGCGCGCGGCCTCGCCGCCGACATGCTGATCATCGACCTCGAGGATGCGGTGCCCGAGGATCGCAAGGAGGAAGCCCGCGCCGCGATGCGCGCCGCGGTGGCGGGGGGCTATCCGGGCAAGCGCGTCGCGGTGCGGATCAACGCCAGCGGCAGCGCGCATCAGGCGGCCGATCTCGGCGCCGTCGCAGGCCTCGCGCTCGACGCGGTGGTGCTGCCGAAGGTCGAGCGGCAGGCCGATCTCGATCCCGCGCGCGGCCTTGGCGTGCCGACCCTCGCGATGATCGAGACGCCCGCGGCGATCTATGCCGCGCGCGACATCGCCGCCGATCCGGCGGTGCGCGGGCTGATCGCCGGGCTCAACGACCTTGCGCACGAACTCCGGCTGCCCGGCGGCGATCGCGGCGCGATGAGCCTTTCGATCCAGGCGATCGTCCTCGCCGCGCGCGCGGGCGGCGTCTGGTGCTTCGATGGCGTCTATAATGCGATCGACGATGCCGGGGGGTTCGCCGCCGAGGCCGCCGACGGGCACCGGCTCGGTTTCGACGGCAAGACGCTGATCCACCCCTCGCAGGTCGATCCGTGCAACCGCGCCTTCGCGCCGACCGAGCGCGAGGTCGCCGCGGCCGAAGCCCTCGTCGCCGCCGCGACCGGCGGGGCGCAGCGGCACGAAGGCCGGATGATCGAGGATATGCACGTCGCGGCGGCGCGCGCGCTGCTCGCGCGGGCGGGGCGCTCGTAAATCGGGCGAGGGACGCTGGCTGATTTCGCGCAGAGGCCGCAGAGAGCGCAGAGGGGCTGAATCTTGTTCACGCGGAGACGCGGAGACGCGGAGATGGCCCGGCCGACAGGCCTCTTCATCTCTGCGGCCCTTATCTGGAACGCGGGAATCGGAAAAAGGCCGCTCCGCGGCATGCTCCAATTCTCCGCGTCTCCGCGTGAACCGAAATCTCTGCGCTCTCTGCCGTCTCTGCGCGAATCCAATCCCGCCGCCGCCCGTCGAACGCGCCTTGCCTAGCCCACCCCGCCGTGCCATGCGGCCGGTCCATGCAGAAATCCGCTTTTCGCGCCGCGGTCGCGGCCGTCGCTTTCCTCGCCTTCGCCGCGCCCGCTGCTCATGCCAAGGGCGCCGATACGCGCATCGCCGAAGCCGATCTCGCCGCGCATATCCGCACGCTCTCGAACGACGCCTTCGAGGGGCGTGCCCCGGGCACCGAAGGCGAGGATCGCACCATCGCCTATATCGTCGGCGAATGGGCGAAGGCGGGGCTCGAGGCGGTGCCGGGCAGCGCGACGCCGTGGCTGCAGCCGGTGCCGCTCGTCGAAAGCGAGGCGCTGGGCGGCACGGCAAAGTTCAAGGTGCGCGGCCGCGATGCGAAGCTCGAGGAGGACGGAATCATCGTCAGCGGGCGCGACGCATCGGTGTCGCTCGAAGACCTCCCGGCGCTTTTCGTCGGCTATGGCGTCGATGCCGCGGGCCGGCCCAATGCCGACGTGCGCGGCAAGCTCGCGATCATGCTGATGGACACGCCGCCCTTCGGCGAGGCGCAGCCGCGCTATCGCGAGCGGCGACAGATGCTCGCCGATGCCGGCGCGACCGGGGTGCTGGTGGTCGCGACCGACGCGGTGCCGTGGACGCAGCTTCGCGACGCGCTGGGCGGCAAGACGGTGCGCCTCGGCGGCGACGCCGGCGCGGGGCCGCAGGTCAGCGGCTTTATATCGCTCGAAGCCGCCGACGCGCTGTTTACGCGCGCCGGCCTCGACGGCGCGGCGCTGCGCGAGGCGGCGCGCGCAGCCGATTATCGCGGCGTGGTGCTGCCGGTGACCGCCGACATCGAAACGCGCACCGCGGTGCGGTCCTTCGCGAGCCACAATGTCGTCGCCCGGCTGCCCGGCGCCAATCCCGACGGCAAGGCGGTGCTGTTTCTCGGCCATTGGGATCATCTGGGCATCTGCCGCCCCGACGCCGCCGCCGACCGCATCTGCAACGGCGCGGTCGACAATGCGAGCGGCATCGCCGTGCTGATCGAGGTCGCGAAGCGGCTCGCCGCGGGCGCGCGGCCCGATCGCGACATCTATTTCCTCGCGACGACCGCCGAGGAGAAGGGGCTGCTCGGCGCGCGCTGGTTCGCCGATCATCCGGTGGTGCCGCTCGGCGACATCACCGTCGCGCTCAACCTCGACACCGTCGCGATCGCGCCGCGCGGAACGCCGGTCGCGACGATCGGGCGCGGCAAGCCGGCCTATGACGCGCTGGTGAGCAAGGTCGCGGCCAGGCTGGGCCGCACGATCGACGACGACGGCGAGGCCGATGCCTTCGCGCAGCGGCAGGACGGCTGGGCGCTCGGCGCCAAGGGAGTCACCGCGCTGATGGTCGGGGGCAGCTTTTCGGACATGGGGCTGCTCGAGGCTTTCCTCGGCAGCGATTATCATCGGCCGGCGGACGAGTTCTCGGACAAGATCCCGCTCGGCGGCGCGGCTGAGGACGCCGATCTGCACGTCGCGCTGGGGCGCGCCTTCGCCGACCGCAAGCGCTGGCCGGGCGAGTAACCAGGATCAGCGGGTCAGCACGAAATAGGCGACGTAGAACCAGCTGAACAGGCCGTGGATGATCGCCCACAGCACCGATTTGTGCGTGGTAAAGCTGATTGCGATCGCAAGCGCGCTGCCGAAGCCGACGCCGTTGCGGATCACCTCTTTCTGCACGATGACCCGCCGCTCGGTCATGCCGCCTGTTTCGCGCGCTCGGTCATTTCCTGATTGAGCATTTCGGCCAGCAGGAAGGCGAGTTCGAGCGACTGTCCGGCGTTGAGCCGCGGATCGCAATGCGTGTGGTAGCGATCGGCAAGGTCCATCTGCGTCACGTCCATCGCGCCGCCGGTGCATTCGGTGACGTTCTGCCCGGTCATCTCGATATGGATGCCGCCGCCGTGCGTGCCCTCGGCGCGGTGGACGGCAAAGAAGCCGCGCACTTCGGCGAGAATGCGCTCGAACGGGCGCGTCTTGTAGCCGTTGCCCGTCTTGATGACGTTGCCGTGCATCGGATCGCACGACCAGACGACCGGATGGCCCGACGCTTTCACCGCGCGCACCAGCTTCGGCAGATGCGCCTCGATCTTGTCGTGGCCATAGCGGGTGATCAGCGTCATGCGCCCCGGAACATGATTGGGGTTGAGCGTGTCGAGCAGGCGCAGCAGCGTGTCGGGCTCGAGGGTCGGGCCGCACTTCATGCCGACCGGATTGCCGATGCCGCGCAGATATTCGATATGCGCCGAGCCTTCGAAGCGGGTGCGGTCGCCGACCCACAGGAAATGGCCCGAGGTGTCGTACCAGCCGCCGGTCAGGCTGTCCTGCCGCGTCAGCGCCTGCTCATAGGGAAGGAGCAGCGCTTCGTGGCTGGTATAGAAGCTCGTGCCCTTGATCTGCGGCACCGTTTCGGGCGTCACGCCGCACGCTTCCATGAAGGCGAGCGCTTCGGAAATGCGCGCCGCGGTCTCCTGATATTTCTTGGCCCACGGGCTGCGGTCCATGAAGTCGTGCGTCCACGCATTGACCTGGTGCAGATTGGCATAGCCGCCGTGCGCGAAGGCGCGCAGTAGATTGAGCGTCGCCGCCGACTGGTTGTACGCCTTGATCATCCGCTTCGGATCGGGCTCGCGCCCCTCGGCTTCGAAGGCGATGTCGTTGATGATGTCGCCGCGATAGCTCGGCAGCGACGTGCCGTTCACCTCTTCCATGTCGGCCGAGCGCGGCTTGGCGAATTGCCCCGCCATGCGGCCGAGCTTCACCACCGGCATTTTCGAGGCAAAGGTCAGCACGACCGCCATCTGGAGCAGCACGCGAAAGGTGTCGCGGATATTGTTCGGATGGAATTCGGCGAAGCTCTCGGCGCAGTCGCCGCCCTGAAGCAGGAACGCCTTGCCCTCGGCGACGCGCGCCAGCTCGCTCGTCAGCTCGCGCGCCTCGCCGGCAAAGACGAGCGGCGGATAGTCGGCGAGCTCGCGCTCGGCGGCGGCGAGCGCGGCTTCGTCCTTGTAGGCGGGAAGCTGTTTCGCCTCATGCGAGCGCCAGCTTTGCGGTTGCCAATTCTGCGTCATAATCGGGTCTTTGCTGTCCATTAACGAATCGCGCGCTGCCTTGGCGCGATTGGGCGCGCGAGGCAAGGGCAAGGAAATTAGCATCGTCGGCGGTTTTGCGCACCTATGCTTTTCTTGGGCCTGCAAAACTGATAGTTTGCTATGGATCATAGAGGGCACGCATCCGGGGGCGGCGTCCGATGTTCGGCAATCGTTAAGGCAATTTACTTAGGCCCCTAAGCGGGACCGCAACGCGAAAAACGATGGGCTGCTATGGGGAATTTGAACCCGGCTTGGTTCGGCTATGCCGCCCTTTTGTCGCTTCTGGCGATGGGTTTCCTTGCCCGAATCGAGTTTATCCGGCTGGCGCTCGCGATCGCGGCGCTGCTCGCGCTGCCCTTTGCGCTGTTCGAATGGCACAGCATCGGCGCGGCGGCGCTGCTCGTCGCGATTCTGGCGCTCAATCTCGCGCTCGCCGCGCGCGGCTGGTATCGTGACGTCGGCACGCATTTCACGGCGGAAGAGCTTGCGCTGCGCGGGCTGCATTTCGACCGGCTCGGCGCGAATGATGCGCGCCGGCTGATCGACCAGGGGCACTGGATCTCGGCGAAGCGCGGCGAAGTGCTGATCCGCGAGAATCAGGCGGCGCCGAGCCTCTTCTACCTCGCCGAAGGGCGCGCGCTGATCCAGCGCGACGGCGCCGACGTCGGCACGCTCGCCGACGGCGCGCTGATCGGCGAAGCGACGGTGCTCGACGGCAGCCATGCGACGGGAACGGTGATCCTGACCAGCAACGCGCGGCTGTGGTTCGTCCCCGCCGCGGCGCTGCGTGCCTATCTCGCCGCCAACCCCGACATCGCCGCGGTGCTGCACGAAGGCTTCGCGCGCGCGCTGCGCGGCAAATTGGCGAGCGCAAACACTCGCATTGCCGATATGCCGCCGCTATCCTGACCGCATGGACCTGATTCTTTACGGCATTTCGGGTCACGAGCAATATCGCACGCGTGGGCGCGAAAATTGTGGGAGTCCAAAGCTGATGCACTTTGATTGCTTTTTGACCGGCGGGGCAACAACGGACCGACTGAATGGCACCATTATTTGATGTTCAAACGTAAAGACCTATCAGCAACGCTCGACGGGCTGGAAATCGGGGCGACCGCGCCCGGTCGTCTGCAATTTGTTGTGGTTGCCGATGGTCGGCGTGTCGCGGTCAGACTACAGGCAGATGAGGCTCGGTGGCTTGCTTCGGCGCTTCTTCACTGGGCGGATAGCAGCGAAACCATTTCGCCGGTGCGCCCGGTATCCTAGTTTGACTGCAATGACGCGTCGGGAACGGAAAGAAGGAAAATCGGAAGCGATATGACGGTGACCATGTATGGCATTCCCAATTGCGACACGGTGAAGAAGGCGCGGCGCTGGCTCGACGCGGCCGGCGTGCCCTATCGCTTCCACGATTTCCGCAAGGACGGGCTCGACCCCGAAAAGCTGCAAGGCTGGATCGACGCGCTCGGCTGGGACAAATTGCTCAACAAGAGCGGCACGACCTTTCGCAAGCTGCCCGATGCTGACAAGGCCGGTCTCGACGCGGCAAAGGCGAAGGCGCTGATGCTGGGTCAGCCTGCGATGATCCGCCGCCCGGTGGTCGAGGCGCCCGGCGGGGTGAGCGTCGGTTTTTCGGCCGATGACTGGTCCGCGCGCTTTGCGGCATGACGCTCTGGCGCGCCGCGCTCGTCGCGCTGCTGCTTCCCACGGCATGCAGCGCTGAGCCGATGGCCGCGCAGCCGACCCTCGATGGCCAGCCGCCGATCGTCATCGCGCACCGCGGCGCGTCGGGCGAACGGCCCGAACATACGCTCGCGAGCTACGAACTCGCGATCGAGCAGGGTGCCGATTTCATCGAACCCGATCTCGTGCTGACCAGCGACGGCATCCTCGTCGCGCGGCACGAGAATGAGATTTCGGAGACGACCGACGTCGCGGACCATCCCGAGTTCGCGGGACGCAAGACGACCAGGACGATCGACGGCAAGGCGGTGACCGGCTGGTTCACCGAGGATTTCACGCTCGCCGAACTCAAGACCCTGCGCGCGAAGGAGCGCATCCCGCAGCTGCGCGGCACCGCCTATGACGGCCGGTTCGAAATTTCGACTTTCGAGGAGATTCTGAAGCTGCTCGCCCGCGTCAACAAAGGGCGCGCGCATCCGGTCGGCGTCTATCCCGAAACCAAGCACCCGAGCTATTTCGCGTCGATCGGCCTGCCGCACGAAGCGCCGCTGCTCGCGCTGCTCGATAAATATGGTTATCGCGGCCGCGCGGCGCCGGTGTTCATCCAGAGTTTCGAGGTCGGCAATCTGAAGGCGCTGCGCGCAAAGAGCGACCTGCCGCTGATCCAGCTGATGGACGGCGAGGGCGGTCCCGCCGACGATCCGGACATGAGCTACGCCGCAATGGCGACTCCGGCGGGGCTCAAGGCGATCGCCACCTATGCCGACGGCATCGGGCCCAACAAGACGATGGTGATCCCGCGCGGCGCGCTCGGAACGCTGGGGCAGCCGACGCGTCTCGTCGGCGATGCCCATGCGGCGGGGCTGAAGGTTCATCCCTGGACCTTTCGCCGCGAAAATTATTTCCTTCCGCTTGCCGGCAAGGGTGGCCTCGACCCCGCCGGGCACGGCAACCTCGCGGCAGAGATCGAAGCCTATCTGGCGACGGGCGTCGACGGGCTGTTCAGCGACAATCCGCGCGAAGCGGTGCCCGCGGCGAAGCAAGGAGCAAAGCGATGACCGAACGCGCATTGGGCCGGAGCGGCCTCTCGATCCGTCCCTTCGTCCTTGGCGGCAACGTCTTCGGCATGACCGCCGACAAGGCCGCGAGCTTCGCGGTGCTCGACCGCTTCGTCGAACTCGGCGGCGGGATGATCGACACCGCCGACGTCTATTCGGCGTGGGTGCCGGGGCACAGGGGCGGCGAGTCCGAAAGCATGATGGGGGCTTGGCTGAAGGAGAGCGGCGCGCGCGACCGGGTGCTGATCGCGACCAAGGTCGGGATGATGGAGGGCGGCCTCAAGCCCGACCGCATCCGCAGCGCGGTGCAGGGCTCGCTCGACCGGCTCGGCATCGACACGATCGACCTCTATTTCGCGCACAAGGACGATCCCGACGTGCCGCTCGACGAAGTGCTCGGCGCGTTCGGCGAACTCGTCGACGCGGGCACGGTGCGCGCGATCGGCGCGTCCAACTATTCGGCCGACCGGCTTGCCGAGGCACTGCGCGTGTCGGCCGAAAAGGGACTGCCGCGCTTCACCGCGATGCAGCCCGAACTCAACCTGATCGACCGCGCGCAATATGAAGGGGCGTTGCAACAGCTCTGCATCGCCGAGGGGCTGGGCGTCGTCACCTATTTCAGCCTCGCCTCGGGCTATCTGACCGGCAAGTATCGCGACGCGGGCGACCTCGGCAAAAGCCCGCGCGGCGGCCGCGTCGCACCCTATATGAAGGGCCAGGGGCCGGCGGTGCTCGCCGTCATGGACCGGATCGCCGCCGAAACGGGTGCGACGCTGTCGCAGATCGCGCTTGCCTGGGTCGCGGCGCAGCCCGGCGTCACCGCGCCGATTGCCAGCGCGACGTCGGTGGCGCAGCTCGACGAGATCATCGGCAGCCTCGACGCGATGCTGACCGCCGAACAGATTGCGGCGCTCGACCAGGCGGGCCGCGCATAGGGGCTGGCCCCGCTTCGCCCCCGGCATTGCCGCACATATCTCGTGGCGGCGTCATTCGTCGCTCCACCGGAACACCGCCTCGATCGGCTTGCCGAAGACGCGCGCAAGGCGGTACGCGACCTCGAGCGACGGGGAATATCTGCCCTGCTCGATCGCGGCGATCGTCTGGCGGGTGACCCCGACGCGCTTGCCCAGCTCGGTCTGCGTCATTTCTGCGGCGTGGAATCGTAGCGTTCGGATGTCATTGAGGAACGGCGGCTTCGTCACGGCTTCGCATCTCCTCGCCAATGCTTCCGAGCCAATGTCATATAAACTTAACATCGAGTCAAATCCATATAACAAGAACGGCGGAACTGCTTTTGCACTGCAACATCGGCGGCTACCCCGGCGCCATGTCCACGCTTCCCAAAACGCTCACCCTCGACACCTCCACCAGCCGCGCCAATCCGACGCCGCAGCCGATGAAGCGGCTTACCGTGCCGCGCATCCGCCAGCGCAAGGGCGGCGAGCCGCTCGTCATGCTGACCGCCTATACGGTGCGGCAGGCGCAGCTGCTCGACCCGCATTGCGACATGCTGCTTGTCGGCGATTCGCTCGCGCAGGTGATCTATGGCCTGCCGCACACGGTCGGCGTCACGATGGAGATGATGGCGCTGCACGGCGCCGCGGTGGTGCGCGGCAGCTATCACGCCGCGGTCATCGTCGACATGCCCTTCGGCAGCTATGAGGGCAGCCCCGAACAGGCGTTCGACAATGCCGCGCGGTTGCTCAAGGAAACCGGCGCCGCGGCGGTGAAGGTCGAGGGCGGGCGGGTGCTCGCGCCGACGATCGAATTTCTGACCCAGCGCGGCATCCCGGTGATGGGGCATGTCGGATTGACCCCTCAGGCGGTCAATATCCTCGGCGGCTATGGCGTGCGCGGCAAGAGCGAAGAGGAAGCGCGCGCGATCGTCGACGACGCCCTCGCGGTTGCGCAGGCGGGCGCCTTTTCGATCGTGATCGAAGGCGTGCTCGAATCGATCGCGATTGAGATCACCGGCAAGGTCGACTGTCCGACGATCGGCATCGGCGCATCGGCGCAGTGCGACGGGCAGGTGCTCGTCACCGACGACATGCTCGGCATGTTCGAGCGCGTCCCCAAATTCGTCAAACGCTATCAGGACATGTCGGGCGTGATCAGCGGCGCGGTCAAGGAATATGCCGATCAGGTCAGGTCCCGTTCATTTCCCACCCCCGATCAGATCTACGCCGGCTGACCGTCGCGTCGCCGGACGGGCGCGGCCGAGTGAAACGCTTGGCCTTTTGCCGTGCCGTCGCTAAGGAACCCAGCGGCGCGCCGTGCGCCCGGCGTCCGAACGACGAGATGGAGGATTGATTGGCCCTGAGCCCGACGAACAATGCCGCGCTGTTGCAGGAAGTCGACGAGGCCGTCCGCAGGGACCGGCTCGATTCGATCTGGAAATCCCACGGGCGCCTGATCGTCGCGGCGGTGGTCGCGGCGCTGCTCGCCTTTGGGGGCTACCTCTTCTGGCAGCACCGGCAGAATGAGGCACGGGGCGAGCGCGCCGAGGCGCTGGTCGCCGCGCTCGACAAGCTCGACGCCAATCAGCCGCGCGGGGCGACCGCCGATCTTGAAAAGATCGCCGCGGGCGACGACGCCGCCTATCGGTCGATCGCGCTGATCCAGCAGGCGAATATGCAGGCCGAAAAGGGCGACATGAAGGGCGCCGCGGCGCTTGTCGCAAAAGTTGCCGCCGACCAGGACATCGACCCGGCGCTGCGCAACATGGCGCTGGTGCGCCAGACGGCATTCGAACTCGGCACGATCAAGCCCGAAACGGTGATCGCGCGGATGAAGCCGCTCGTCGATGCGAAAGACCCGGCCTCGCCGTGGTTCGCGAGCGCTGCCGAGCTGACCGCGATCGCCCACTACAAGCTCGGCCAGTTCGATCAGGCGGGCGCGCTCTATGGCCGCATCGCCAAGCTGCCCGACATTCCGAAGTCGCTCCAGTCGCGCAGCGTGCAGATGGCGGGGATGCTGGGGGTCGACGCCGTCGCGGACCGCGCCGACGACAGCGCCGCCAGGGACCGGAAAGGCGAAGCCGCGCCCAAGGCAGCGGCCGCCGCGAAAAGCGAGGAAGTCCAATAATATGCGGAAAAGGCAGTTTGTACTGACCGCGGCGCTGTTCGCGCTGCCGCTGGCCGGATGCAGCGTGTTCAAGGGCGATGGCCCCAAGAAGACCCCGACAGTCGGGGAGCGCGTCTCGATCCTGTCGGACGACAACAGCATCAAGGTCGACCCGTCGCTCGCCGAAACCGCCGTCGTGCTGCCCGAACCGGTGGTCAACGCCAGCTGGTCGCAGTCGGGGGGTAATGCCTCGAAATCTATGGGCCACCTCGCGCTCGCCGCCTCGCGCAGTCTGGTCTGGAGCGCGGAAGTCGCCGGCAGCACCAAGGCGCAGCGCCTCGCCGCGTCGCCGGTGATTGCGGATAACCGGCTGTTCGTCGTCGACACCGATGCGGTCGTGTCCGCCTTTGCCGCCGATACGGGCGCAAAGCTTTGGAACACCGCGATCGGCAGCACGGGCAAGGATTTCAAGGATTCGCTGTTCGGCGGCGGCGCCGCGGTCGAAGGCGACGTGGTCTATGCGACGAGCGGGGTCGGCGACGTCGCCGCGCTCAATGCCGCCGACGGATCGGTGATCTGGAAGGTGAAGCCCGCCGGCCCGCTGCGCGGCGCGCCGACGATCGCCTTCGGCGGCGTCTATGTCATCACGCAGGACAATCAGATCATCGCGCTGGGCGCCGCCAACGGAGCGGTGCTGTGGCAGGCGACCGCCTCGCTCGAGGCGGGCAGCGTCTTTGGCGCGGCGTCGCCGGCGGCGGGCGAAGCGACGATCGTCGCCGGCTTCTCGTCGGGCGAGGTGCAGGCCTATCGCTACGAGAATGGCCGCGATCTGTGGGAGGACGCGCTTGCGCGCACCTCGATCGCGCTGTCGGTCTCGACGCTGACCGACGTCGACGCCGACCCGGTGATCGACCGCGGCCGCGTTTTCGCGCTGGGGCAGGGCGGCCGCATGGCGAGCTACGAGCTCAACACCGGGCTTCGCAGCTGGGAAATCTCGATCGCCGGCATTTCGACCCCCTATGTCGTCGGCGAATGGGTCTATGCGCTCACCGACGATGCGAAGCTGCTCTGCGTCGCGCGCGCGTCGGGCAAGATCCGCTGGATCCGGCAGCTCCGCCGCTACCGCGTCGACAAGGAAAAGAAGAAAGAGGACCCCGTGCGCTGGACCGGCCCGGTGCTTGCGGGCGGGCGGCTGATTGCGGTGAACAGCCTTGGCGAGCTTGCCGAAATCTCGCCGGCCGACGGCTCGACGATCGCGACGCAGGAGTTCGATTCGCCCCTGTCGCAGACGCCGGTGGTCGCCAATCAGACGCTCTATATCCTTTCGGACGACGGGCGGATCACCGCCTGGCGGTAACGACTGAATTGGATTCACACCGTTCGTCCTGAGGAGGGACTGAGCCCGTCGAAGGCCCGTCTCGAAGGACGCGAGAGTTGCGCTACCGTCCTTCGAGATGCCATTTCGACAAGCTCAATGGCTCCTCAGGACGAACGGCTGTGGTCTTGTGCGGCTGCGATGCCGCAAGGAAGATAGGATAAAAGCATGGCGCGATCCGCGACGGTCGCCATTGTCGGCCGGCCCAATGTCGGCAAATCGACGCTGTTCAACCGGCTCGTCGGCAAGCGCCTCGCGCTCGTCGACGACCAGCCGGGGGTGACGCGCGACCGGCGCGAGGGCGACGGGCAGCTGCTCGGGCTCAATTTCCGCATCGTCGACACCGCGGGGTTCGAGGATCACGACGCCGCGACCTTGCCGGGACGGATGCGCGTGCAGACCGAAAAGGCGGTGCGCGAGGCCGACGCCGCGCTGTTCATGATCGACGCGCGCGCCGGCGTCACTCCGCTCGACGAGGAAATCGCGCGCTGGCTGCGCAGCGAGGACACGCCGATCATCCTCGTCGCCAACAAGGCCGAGGGCAAGCAGGGCGAGGCGGGGCTGATGGAGGCCTATGCGCTCGGTTTCGACAATCCGCTCGCGCTCAGCGCCGAGCATGGCGAGGGGCTCGTCGAGCTGTTCGACGCGCTGCGCCCGATCGTCGAGCCCTTCATGGAAGCCGAAGAGGCGGAGACCGCGGACCTCGACGAGGAGGGCGAGGAACCGCTCGGGCCCTTGAAGCTCGCGATCGTCGGCCGGCCGAACGCCGGCAAATCGACGCTGATCAACCGGATGATCGGCGAGGACCGGCTGATCACCGGCCCCGAAGCGGGGATCACGCGCGATTCGATCCGCGTCGACTGGCAATGGGAAAAGGATGGCGCGATCCATCCGATCCAGCTGTTCGACACCGCGGGAATGCGCAAGCGCGCGAAGGTGCAGGACAAGCTCGAGAAATTGTCGGTCGCCGACGCGCTGCACGCGGTCGATTTCGCCGAAGTCGTCGTGCTGCTGCTCGATGCGACCAAGGGGCTCGAGGCGCAGGATCTGCGCATCGCCGACCGCGTGCTCGAGGAAGGACGCGCGCTGATCGTCGCGCTCAACAAATGGGACGTTGCCGACAATCCATCGGCACTGTTTAATGGCGTGCGCGCCGCACTCGACGACGGGCTGTCGCAGATCAAGGGCGTGCCGCTGCTCAGCATCTCGGGTGCGACGGGCAAGGGGATCGACACGCTGGTGCGCGTCGCGTTCGAACAGCGCGACATCTGGACCCGCCGCGTATCGACCGCAAAGCTCAACCGCTGGTTCGAGGGCGCGGTCACCGCCAATCCGCCGCCGGCGCCGGGCGGCAAACGGATCAAGCTGCGCTATATGACGCAGGCGCGCACCCGCCCGCCGACCTTCGTGATCTTCGGCAGCCGCACCGACGCGCTGCCCGCGAGCTATCATCGCTATCTCGTCAACGGGATGCGCAAGGAACTGGGCTTTCAGGGCGTGCCGATCCGCATCAACTTCCGCAACACGCGCAACCCCTATGGCGAGTGACCGCGCCGACGAGGCGGGACCGGTTATCGTCGACGCGCGCGGGATGCGCTGCCCGTGGCCGGCGCTGCGGCTCGCGCGCGCAATGCGCGGCGCCAGTGACGTGCGGCTGATCGCCGACGATCCGCAGGCGGGGCGCGAAATCGCCGCGCTCGCCGCCGAGCAGGGATGGACGGTCGAATCCGAGGGCGCGGAGCGCTGGCGCGTTCGCCGCTGACCCATTTCGGGACTCGGCGCGCGTGCGCCGCTTCGGCTGTAACGCCTTTTTTACCCCCTTTCGGCATGAAGGCGCCGGGACCAAGGACCGATTTTGAACACCGAGGAACGCAACGTTGGACGAGACCCTGGTCGATTGGGAGGAATTCCGCGCGACGCGTAGCCAGCTGGGCGCCGCGTTCATCCGGATTCTCGGCTATTTTCGCGAAGACGGCACCAAGTCGGTCGCCGCGATCGAGGAGGCGATGCGCGCCCGCGACGCGCGCGGCCTCGTCATGCCTGCGCATACGTTGAAGAGCGAGGCGCGCCAGTTCGGCGCCGAACGGCTCGGCGCGCTGTCCGAAGACATCGAAATGTTCGCGCGCCGCTGCGTCGAAAGCCAGGTCAGCCCCGAGGAATATCTGCCGCGCGTCGTCGAACTGCGCACATTGTTCGAGCAAACGCTCGGCGCGCTCGAACGCGAGGCCAATCCGCTCGTCCAGCGCCGCCCGGCCAGCTTCGGCCGCGCTGCTCCCAGCTATTGAAGCGCGCGCCGCCGCATCGGTTGCAGCTTCGCACGCGCCAGGCTGCGCCATAGCCATTCGAACGGGCCATAATGGAAGCGGTCGAGCCACGGCTTCGACCACAGCAGCATCGCCGCCCACATGCCGAGGCAGAAGAGATAGAGCGCCGCGCGTCCGACGCTGCCGAACAGGCCCAGGCCATAGCCGTAAAAGATCGACGTCATGACGATCGAGGTCGTCAGATAGTTGGTAAAGGCCATGCGCCCCGCCGCGGCGAGCCGCACGCGCACGGACGCGCTCGCCCTTGTCCGGATCAGCAGCATGATCAGCGCCGCCCAGCCGACGGTCATCAGCGTGTCGAACGGCACCGATAGCGCGATCGTCGAGCCGAAGATCGCCACCGCATCATAACCCGCCCGCATCTGATAGACGGCAAGGCCCGCCAGCGGCGGCGCGGCGACCAGGAAGCAGATCAGCGCCCATTTGCGATAGCGCGCCGCCTCCCACTCGCCGGTCAGCATGCGCGATTTGAACAGCGCCATGCCGATCAGCATCAACCCCATTGTTTCCCACAGGAACAGGCTGAGGAAGAAAAGCGGGTCGCCGGCCATTTCGCTGGTGCGATGCGCGACGATGCTGGAATAGCTGCCGAGATAAAGCGCCATGTCCTTCGCATAGGCCGGCGTCGAAGGGCCCATGTCGGCGTTCATCTGCGCGAGCGCCTCCTTCATTCCCGCGGCCGCTTCGGGCGGCAAGCTGCCCGTCTGCGCCATCGACAGCATCGACCACAGGCTGGCGGGCAGGCCGATGCCGATCAGGAAGAAGGGGATCGACCAGAGAAGCAGCGCCCTCACCGAAAGGTTTCGGAACAGGAAAAGCAGCAGCCCGCACATCGCATAGAGGAAGAGGATGTCGCCGAACCAGATCAGATAGAAATGCGCGAGGCCGAAAAGCGCGAGCCAGAACATGCGCGAATAATGGGTGCCTGCTGCGCTGCGGCCCGCAGAGGCGGCGCCGTCGATGACGAGCAAGGTGCTCGCCCCGAACAGCATCGAGAAAAGCCCGCGCATCTTCGAATCGACGAACACGAAATTGAAGAACCATGTCGCGACGTCGGCGCTGCCCGGCGGCCCGCCTGCGGCGGGGTTCGCATAAGCTGAAAAGGGCAGGGCAAAGGCGACGATATTCATCGCCAAAATCCCCATCACCGCAACGCCGCGAATGGCATCAAGGCTCTGATACCGCGTCGGCTGCGGCGATGCGGCCATGGTCTTTCCCCTGCTGTATTGCTGCGACACTACGCCTTGAGCGCCGCGCGGTCCAGCGCTTTGCGGGCCGCTGCAAAGATGTATTGACATTTATGTCAGTAGTGATAGATTGAGTGCAATGTGATTCTGCGCGAGACCCGACATGACCACGCTCCCCTTCTCTCACCCCGATCGCATCGACACGGGTTTCCGCCCGCTGAAGGCGCTGCACTATTTCCGCAAGCTGATCGCCGACAAGGAGGACACCGAACAGGTGTTCCACATCATCGACGCGCTGCGCGACAGGCGTTTCGATCGTTCGGCGCGGGCGTTTTTCGCGACCGCGGAGGGCAGGAAGATTCTCGCCGAGCGTCCCTGTCTGCCCGCGATGCTCGACGACCATGACGCGCTGCGCAAGCTGCCCGAGGGCAGCGTCGGGCGCGTCTATGTCGACTTCATGGAGCGCGAAGGGCTGACCGCGCAGGGGCTGGTCGATGAATCGCTGAAATTCCGCCACGGCAAGCCGCGGTACGACGACCAGCTCGAACTCTATGGCGAGCGGCTGCGCGACACGCACGACTTGTTCCACATCCTGACCGGCTATGGCCGCGACGCGCTCGGCGAACAGTGCGTGCTCGCCTTTTCGTACAGCCAGAACCCCGGCTGGGGAACGCTGTTCATCGCCTGGGCGGGCGCGCGCGAGATCCGCAAGGGTCTCGGGAGCCGTTATCCGATCTACGCCGCGGTTCGGGAGGGGCAGCGCATCGGCCGCGCGGCCCAGCCGATCGCGCATCAGGACATTGCGGCGCTGCTCGCCGAACCGCTCGATGCGGCGCGCGCGCGGCTCGGCATCGCCGACCCCGCGACCTACAAGCAGGTCCACGCGATGATGCGCGCCGACGGCATCGACCCCTATGATCTGCTCGGCAAGAAAGCGGCCGAGGCGGGCGCGGTGCCAGAGCTCGCGCAGGCGGCCTGATCGGGCCATCGGACATTGAATTTTATCCGTTCGCATCGAGCGAAGTCGAGATGCCCCTCGCGATAGCGCAAGGTCGATGGGTGTCTCGACTTCGCTCGACACGAACGGAAACTATGGAATCCCGATTTAACGCGCGATCCTTTATGGCTCGCGCTCGAGTCTCGCGATCAAGGCCTGCGCCGCGGCGGGGTTGCGCACCTTGGCGCCGGCGATGAAGAAGAGATAGACGTCGCGGCCGCCCGCGGCCCAGCCGCGCGCGCGCTCCGCCCAATGGTCGAGCGCCTCGCCGGCATAGCCGGTTTCGACATCGTCCTGCGATCGCTGGAGGCGGGCATAGGTGAAGTCGGCGGTTTGCTCGTCGATACACGGAAATTCGTCGCTGTCGGCAAAGACGATCGCCATGTTCCGCTCGCGCGCGAGTTCGACGAACGCCGGATCGCGAAAGCTTTCGTGCCGCACTTCGAGCGCATGGCGCAGCGGCAGGCCGTCCTGCGTGTCGGGAAGCAGGTCGAGGAAGCGGGCGAAATCGTCGCGCTCGAACTTTTTCGTCGCCATGAACTGCCACAGGATCGGGCCGAGCCGGTCGCCGAGCCGCGTCAGCCCCTGCGTCAGAAATTTCTCGACCGAGGCGGCGCCATCGGCGAGCTGCTTGCGGTTGGTGCAGAAACGCGACGCCTTGACGCTGAATTGGAAGCCGTG
Organism: Sphingopyxis indica; assembly: GCF_032879645.1. Lineage (NCBI taxonomy): Bacteria > Pseudomonadati > Pseudomonadota > Alphaproteobacteria > Sphingomonadales > Sphingopyxidaceae > Sphingopyxis > Sphingopyxis indica. The sequence continues at coordinate 3,510,417 of NZ_CP076394.1, read as the reverse complement.
GGGGACTGATGCCGCCCAGCCCGCGAAGGTCTCGGGCTTCTGGCTGCCGTAATAGGTGCCGTTGATCTCGATGCCGGTCAGATGCTGCCCGGCATATTCCAGTTCGCGCTTCTGCGGATGCTTGGGCGGGTAGAAGGTCCCGCGCCACGGCTCAAAGGTCCAGCCGCCGATGCCGATATGGATGCTCATGACTCGGTTCTCTCCCGCGAACGGCTGTGCTTGTCTCCTAATCTCGCACAAAGCCACGAAGCCACAAAGGGGGTGGGCCGATCCGACGTTCATCGCCCTTTGCGAGGGCCGCCCGTTATAGTGCTACGCGCATCGGCGCATGACGTCGCAGCTACGCACCCCTTTGTGGCTTCGTGGCTTTGTGCGAGTCGTTCTTGCAGGCATCTCAGGCCAGCGCCGCGTCGGCCCCCATCAAATTCGGGAAAAAGCCTTCGTGCGCCTCGCGCAGTTCGGCCAGCGTCACCTGATGATCGCTTTCGGGCAGTTCAAAGACGATGCGGTCCTTGATCGTGCGGCCGAGCGGGTCGACCGGCACGTCGGCGCGGCCCGCGGCATCGAGGAAGTCGGCGAGGCAGGTGTCGCAGACGGTGACGAGATAGAGGCCCTGATCCTCGCCGAAGAAGCTCTCGGCGACGCCGAAGGGCTGCTCCTCGCTGACCAGCACGCCGATGTTCGACTTCAGCGCCATTTCGGCGAGCGCCACCGCGACGCCCCCGTCGGACACGTCGTGGCAGGCGGTGATCCAGCCGGCATTGATCGCGTCGCGGATGAAATCGCCGGTGCGCTTTTCGGCTTTCAGGTCGACGGGCGGCGGCGGGCCTTCCTCGCGGCCCAAAATTTCGCGCAGCCAGATCGACTGGCCGAGATGGCCCATGCGCTCGCCGACCGCGAGGACGATGTCGCCGGTGCGCTTGAAGCCGATGCCGACCGCCTTGCCCAGATCGTCGATCACCCCGACGCCGCCGATCGCGGGGGTCGGCAGGATCGCGCTGCCGCCGCCGGTCGCCTTGCTCTCGTTATAGAGGCTCACATTGCCCGACACGATCGGATAGTCGAGCGCGCGGCACGCCTCGCCCATGCCGTCGAGACAACCGGTGATCTGCCCCATGATCTCGGGCCGCTGCGGGTTGGCGAAGTTCAGGCAGTTGGTGATCGCGAGCGGCGTCGCACCGACCGCGCTGATGTTGCGCCAGCTTTCGGCGACCGCCTGGCGGCCGCCCTCGAACGGATCGGCATAGCAATAGCGCGGGGTGCAGTCGGTCGTCATCGCGAGCGCGCGGTTCGTCCCGTGGATACGCACCAGCGCGGCATCGCCGCCGGTCTGCACCGTGTCGGCGCCGACCTGGCTGTCATATTGCTCCCAGATCCAGCGGCGGCTCGCGATGTCGGGGGTGCCCATCAGCGTCCTGAGGTCGGCGGCGACATTCTTCGTTTCGGGAACGTCGGTCAGCGGTGCCTGTTTCGGTGTCGGCACATGCGGCCGGTCATAGAGCGGCGCGTCGTCGGCGAGGGGGCCAAGCGGAATATCGCAGACGATCTCGCCATGATGTTCGAGCACCATGCGGCCGGTGTCGGTGACGGTGCCGATGACCGCGAAGTCGAGCTCCCATTTCTCGAAGATCGCCTTGGCGAACTCTTCCTTGCCGGGCTTGAGCACCATCAACATGCGTTCCTGGCTTTCCGACAGCATCATCTCATAGGCCGTCATGCCGGTCTCGCGCTGCGGCACATCGTCCATCCTGAGGTGGAGGCCGACGCCGCCCTTCGACGCCATCTCGACCGACGAGCTGGTCAGCCCCGCGGCGCCCATGTCCTGGATCGCGACGATCGCGTCCGACGCCATCAGCTCGAGGCACGCCTCGATCAGCAGCTTTTCGGTAAAGGGGTCGCCGACCTGCACCGTGGGGCGCTTTTCCTCGGCATCCTCGCCGAAGTCGGCGCTCGCCATCGTCGCGCCGTGGATGCCGTCGCGCCCGGTCTTCGAGCCGACATAGACGATCGGATTGCCGACGCCCGATGCCGCCGAATAGAAGATTCTGTCCTGCTCGGCGACGCCGACGGTCATCGCATTGACCAGGATATTGCCGTCATAGGCCCTGTGAAAATTGACCTCGCCGCCGACCGTCGGCACGCCGACGCAATTGCCATAGCCGCCGATGCCGTGGACGACGCCCGAGATCAGATGCTTCATCTTGGGATGGTCGGGGCGGCCGAAACGCAGCGCGTTGAGGTTCGCGACCGGCCGCGCGCCCATGGTGAAGACGTCGCGCAAAATGCCGCCGACGCCCGTCGCCGCGCCCTGATAGGGTTCGATATAGCTCGGATGGTTGTGGCTCTCCATCTTGAAGATGGCGGCAAGTCTTTTGCCGTCCGGCCCTTCGCCGATGTCGATCACGCCGGCATTCTCGCCGGGGCCGCAGATCACCCACGGCGCCTCGGTCGGGAGCTTCTTCAGGTGGATGCGCGAACTTTTATAGCTGCAATGCTCGGACCACATGACCGAGAAGATGCCGAGTTCGACGAGATTCGGTTCGCGCCCGAGCGCGTGGAGGACGCGCTCATATTCCTCGGGCGAAAGCCCATGGTCGGCGACGATTTCGGGGGTGATGGCGGGCGCGGGCTGAGTCATGGCGCGCCTTTAGCGTCGCGCGCGCGATAGGAACAGACCCCATGTGGCCGAAACCGGCCGCATGGGGTCCAAATATGTCCGGCTCAGCGCGAGGCGAGCGTCGTCGCGGGCTTGTCGAGCGGCTGGACGTCGCGCAGCGAAAAGCTGACCTGCTGCGAACCGACCGTCCCGCGCACGCGATGTTCGCCGACGCGCAGCTTGAACGTCTTGCCCGTGCGCTCTTCGACGCCGCGGATCACGCGGTAGCCGTCGGCTTCTTCGACCGTGTAGCTGTAGATGTGGCCGTCATGCTCGAACCGCTGCGGCGCGGCCTCTTCGGCATGGACGGCGGGCGCCAGCGCTGCAAAGCCGAGCGCGATGGGGAGGAAAATGGTTTTCATGATGCAAGTCCTTGTCTTTGAGAACAAAACTTGCCTTTAAGCCCCTCTTGTGTTGTGCAGTGCAACATGACCCGCTTTGGCCGGCGAGGCAATTGCAAAAAGTCGAAACGGGATTGTGCTGGAGACCGTCCTGTTCAGCTTGAACCGAAGCCCTGAGCTTGTCGAAGGGCGCTTCTCGTCGGGAGGCGCCCTTCGACAGGCTCAGGGCTACGGTGAGAATTGATTCCACTTGAACCGGACAGGCTCTGGCTTCAGCGCGCGGCGGCGGCGCGTCCGCGTCCTGCCCACCAGGCGGCGAGCGCGAGCGCGGCATAGGCGAACAGCATCGTCGCCGGAATCGCGAGCGAATAGGCGGATTGCTTCGGCCCGAACCAGTCGATCGCCTGAAACAGCGCGAGCAGCGCCGCGAGCACCCACAGCCGGCCGTTGCCGCGCTCGCTGCCGGTGCGGCGCGCATAATAGAGGAGCGCCCCGCCCGCGAGCCCGATCTCGAGCGGCATTTCGATTTCCGGATGGTTCCACAACCCGAACCCGAGCCTGGGCGGCGCTCCGAACAGGGTGAGGTCGGGGATGTGGACGGCGAGGTCGAGCAGCCAGTGCGACAGCACGACGAGCCCCGCGCCGATCGCCGCCTCGCGCCGCCGCGTCGCAAACCAGACGGCGGCGCCGAACAGCAAGCCCCACAGCATCGCGCCGAGCAGGCTGTGCGTATAGGGCATATGATAGAGGTCCATCGGGTTCATCGCGGCTATGCCGGGGACGATGCGCATCGCCTCGACCCCCGGCACGAGCAGCACCGCAAAGCCGATGTCGACGAGCTGCGCCGCGACGAACAGCGTGCCGAGCCCCGCGGCGCGCGGGCGCGAAGCGGCGACCAGCGCCGGGGCGAAATGGCCGATGAACATGAACGGAAGCTATCGCCCCGGCTGGCGACGTCAAGCTTGACCGCATGGGGGCGAAGGGGCCAAAGCAGGGGCCATGACGGATCTGCCCGACGCCCCCGCCGCCCCCGCCATCGCCTCCTTGTCGTTCGAGGCCGCGATGGGCGAGCTCGAATCGATCGTGCGGCGGCTCGAAAGCGGCGACGTCAGCCTCGAGGAATCGGTGACGCTTTACGAGCGCGGCCATGCGCTGCGCGCGCATTGCGAAGCGCGCCTCGCCGCCGCGCAGGCGCGGATCGAACAGGTCAGCCTGGGCGCCGACGGCGCGCCGGCGGGAACCACGCTCTTCGGCGAAAGCTGACCGGTGGCGGAGCTCGTCGGGGATGATTCGGCGAAAGCGGCGTTGTTGCTGCGCGCGGCGCAGGCCGACGTCGCATCGGGTATCGACGCGCTGTTCGACCAGCTCCTCCCGATCCCCGCCGATCCGCGCAGCACGCTCTATGAAGCGATGCGCTATGCCGCGATCGGCGGCGGCAAGCGGCTGCGCCCGCTCCTCGCGCGCGCGGCGGGCGATCTCTATCACGTCGATCGCGCGCTTTCGCTGCGCGTCGGGGCGGCGGTCGAGGCGATGCATGTCTATTCGCTGATCCACGACGATCTGCCCTGCATGGACGACGACGATCTGCGCCGCGGCAAGCCGACGGTACACAAGGCGTTCGGCGAGGCGACCGCGGTGCTCGCGGGCGATTCGCTGCATGCACTCGCCTTCGAATGGCTCGTCGATCCCGCGACGCACAGCGATCCGTTCGTGCGCGCCGAGCTGATCCGCGAACTCGCGCACGCCGCGGGACCGGCGGGCATGGCGGGCGGGCAGATGATGGATCTCGCGGCCGAGACCGCCGAATTCGACCTGCGCACGGTGACACGGCTCCAGCAGCTCAAGACCGGTGCGCTGATCGGCTTTTCGGTCGAGGCGGGGGCGATCCTCGCGCGCATCCCCGAGGAAGGGCGCCGGCCGCTGCGCGGCTATGCGCGCGACATCGGGCTCGCCTTCCAGATCGCCGACGACATCATGGACGTCGAAGGCGACGAGGCGCTCGCGGGCAAGGCGCTGCACAAGGACGATGCGGCGGGCAAGGCGACCTTCGTGACGCTGATGGGCCTGGGCCGCGCACGCGAACAGGCGCGGCTGCTCGTCGAGCAGGCGGTCGATCATCTCGCGAATTTCGGCGAAGAGGCCGCGCTGCTGCGCGCCATCGCGCGCTATGTGGTGGAAAGGGACCGTTGATGCGCATTGGGGTTTATCCCGGAACATTCGATCCGATCACGCTCGGGCATATGGACATCATCCGGCGCGGCGCGAAGCTCGTCGACCGGCTCGTCATCGGCGTGACAACCAACATCGCCAAATCGCCGCTGTTCGACGACGACGAGCGGATCGCGATGGTGCGGCGCGAGGTCGAGGCGATCGAGGGCGACATTCACGTCGTCGGCTTCAATTCGCTGCTGATGGACTTCGCCGAGCGCGAAGGGGCGACGGTGATCGTGCGCGGGCTGCGCGCGGTCGCCGACTTCGAATATGAATATCAGATGGCGGGGATGAACCAGCAACTCAACGACCGCATCGAAACCGTCTTTCTGATGGCCGACGTCGGGCTTCAGCCGATCGCGTCGCGGCTGGTCAAGGAAATCGCGATCTTCGGCGGCGAGATCCACAAGTTCGTGACCCCAGCGGTGCGCGAGGCGGTCGAGCGCCGCATCGCCGAACGCGGGCTACGGCAGGGCGAGGGCTAAGCCGATCATTGAGCATTCAGCTTTTTCCCGCTAGGCCGCGCCGGACGGGGCGCCAGACGGATATAGTGACAAAGGTCGACGAGATATGACATTCAGTTTCCGCCCCTTGCTTCTGGCCGCGATGGCGCTCGGACTGACGGTAGCGGCCGTCGCGCAGGAGGTGCCGCCCGCGCCCTCGCCGAACCCGGACGAAGCGCCCGCCGAACCGCCCGAGCCGGCCCCGCCGCCGCTGACCGAGGCACCGCCCGCCGAGGCACCCGAGGCCGCCGATGCCGCGCCGACCGAGGTACCCCCCACCGCGCCGACGATCACGCCCGAACAATATATGGGCAACCCCGAATATATGCTGAACCTCGACCTTTCGACCGGTGGCCGCGTGGTGATCCAGCTCTATCCCGACGTCGCGCCGCACCATGTCGAGCGCGTCAAGCAGCTCGCGCGCTCGGGCTTTTACAATGGCGTAAAATTCCACCGCGTGATCGACGGCTTCATGGCGCAGACGGGCGATCCGACCGCGACCGGGCAGGGCGGGTCGGACCTGCCCGACCTTCAGGCCGAATTCAACGACAAGCCGCATCTGCGCGGCACCGTCTCGATGGCGCGCGCCAATGATCCGAACAGCGCCAACAGCCAGTTCTTCATCATGCTCCAGCCGCGCTTCTCGCTCGACCATAATTATACCGTCTTCGGGCGCGTCGTGTCGGGGATGCAATATGTCGATGCGATCCATAAGGGCGAGCCGCCCGAAGTGATGTCGCGCATGGTCCAGGTGTCGGTCGCCGCCGACCAGAAGCCCGTGCCGCCCGCGTCGATGCTGGTCGAGGACAAGCCGGCCGCGCCTGACATCTCCGCCGACGATCTCAACGCGCCGATCCGGTAAGCGAGGCGCAGGGGAGGGCTCCGCGGGGCCTGCCCCAATCGAAATCAGTCCTGAGCTTGTCGAAGGGCGCTTCTCGTCGATAGGCGCCCTTCGACAAGCTCAGGGCTACGGTTCAATCTGCCGAACGGACTTCAGCCGATGCGCGTCGACGATTTCGACTTCGACCTTCCGCCTGAGCGGATCGCGCTGCGCCCGGCGCGGCCGCGCGATGCGGCGCGGATGCTCGTCGTTGAAGGCCGCGCGATGCGCGATGCGGGGGTGCGCGACCTGCCCGCGCTGCTGCGCGCGGGCGACTGCCTCGTCTTCAACGACACGCGCGTCATCCCCGCGCAGCTCGAAGGCCAACGGGGCGTTCGACGTGACGGCGCGGCGAGCGCGCCGGGGGCCAAGATCGGCGCCACCCTGCACAAGCGCGTCGACCTGCGCCGCTGGCAGGCGTTCGTCCGCAATGCCAAACGGCTGCGCGTCGGCGAAACGGTCGATTTCGGTTCGGGGGTCGAGGCGGTCGCCGAGGAGCGGCTCGCCGACGGCAGCTTCATACTCGCCTTCGCGGGCGACGAGCCCGTCGAGCTGCTGCTCGAACGCGCCGGCACGATGCCGCTGCCGCCCTATATCGCGGGCAAACGCGCCACCGACGACGCCGACCGCGCCGACTATCAGACGATGTTCGCGCAGCATGACGGCGCGGTCGCGGCGCCGACCGCGGCGCTGCATTTCACCCCTGGCCTGCTGGACGCGATCGCCGCCGCCGGCATCGCCACCGAAACGCTGACCTTGCACGTCGGCGCGGGCACTTTCCTGCCGGTCAAGGCCGACGACACCGACGATCATGTGATGCACGCCGAATGGGGCCGTATCGAGCCCGAGACCGCGGCGCGCCTTAACGCGGTGCGCGCCGCCGGCGGGCGGATTATCGCGGTCGGCACGACCAGCCTGCGCCTGCTCGAAAGCGCGGCCCGGACCGACGGCACGATCGCGCCCTTCGCGGGCGACACGTCGATCTTCATCACGCCGGGCTATCGTTTTCGCGCGGTGGGCGGATTGATGACCAATTTCCACCTGCCGCGATCGACCCTGTTCATGCTGGTCAGCGCGCTGATGGGATTGGACGTGATGCACGCGGCGTACCGCCACGCGATCGCGGAAGGTTACCGCTTCTACAGCTATGGCGATTCCAGCCTGCTGCTGCCGGAGCGATAGCGGCGACCATGCCCTTCCGCGGCGCCGGCGATCAGGCCGGCACCGTGCTCTCGTCGAAGAACAGCACCTGCGAAATCGCCGCGCGCAGCGTCGCGGGCTGATAGGGCTTGGTGAGCAGGAAGGCGGGCTCGGGCCGATCGCCGGTGAGCAGCCGTTCGGGGAAGGCGGTGATGAAGATCACGGGCACCTTCGTCTCGCTCAATATTTCCTGCACCGCCTCGATCCCCGAACTATTGTCGGCGAGCTGGATGTCGGCGAGCACCAGGCCCGGCTGGTGCGTCTGTGCGTCGGCGACGGCCTCGCGGTGCGTCGTCGCCACCGCGACGACCTCGTGCCCCAGGTCGCGGACGATCATTTCGATGTCCATCGCGATGATCGGCTCGTCCTCGATAATCAGGATGCGCGCACGCGTCTGGCGGTCGATCTCGTCCATCGCGTCGGCGACCAGCTTGTGGACATCATCGACGTCGCGGCCGATGATCCGGCCGGTTTCGGCTTCGCTGAAGCCTTCGACCGCGGTCAGCAGCAGCGCCTGCCGCGCGAGCGAAGGAATGCGGCGAAGCCGCGCGTCGGCGATCCGCGCGTCGGGAGCCGCCGCTTCGTCGGCAGCGGCGGCTTCGGCGATCACCCCGAAATTGTCGTGGATCATGCGATAGAGCTGGATTCGAAGGTCGCCGCCCGCGTCGATTGCGTCGGGATGCGAGACGAGCGTTTCGAGCAATTTCGCGACGAGCGCGTCGCCGCTCGCCTGGCTTCCCGAAATCGCGCGGCCATAGCGCCGCAGATAGGGGAGATGCGGCGCGATCGCCTGGCCCAGTGACATAGAAATTACCCTCCTGATGCAGACGGTTCGCCCGCTTGAAATCCGCAGAAACCCGCAGATGGCAATAAAAAATCCATCCGCGTTCGGCATAATTTTACCGAAGTGGAACGATTCGGCGATAAAATGGTTTCATATAAAAGGTTCAAGTGCCATTGCGATTTGGTAAAGGCGCGGTTAGCAGAAGGCCCCATGTCCAACGGATGTCGCGATAATGTCGTCTGAATCCGGTTCGCCCAACCATAAGGCTGCCGGAAAAGACGCCAAAAAGAAGGTGTCGGGAAAGGGGCGGGACGTCAACATCGCCCTGCGCCGTGCCTATGAGTCTGCGCTCGACGAATCGATTCCGAAGTCGATGCTCGATCTGCTCGCCAAGCTCGATTGACCTCAGCGGCGATAGCGCGCCGCGAAATCGCTCTGAAATTCCTTGAAACGCCCTGCGGCGATCGCCTCGCGCATCGCCTGCATCAGCGCCTGATAGAAATGCAGATTATGCTGCGTCATCAGCATCGCGCCGAGCATCTCGCCCGAGCGGACGAGATGATGCAGATAGGCGCGCGACCAGCTGCTGCACACCGGACAGTCGCACGCCGCGTCGAGCGGGCCCGGATCCTCGGCATGTCTGGCGTTGCGGATATTGACCGGTCCGTTCCAGGTGAACGCCTGCCCGTTGCGCCCCGAGCGCGTCGGCAGCACGCAATCGAACATGTCGACCCCGCGCGCGACCGCGCCGACCAGATCGTCGGGCTTGCCCACCCCCATCAGATAGCGCGGCTTGCCGGCGGGTAGCTGCGCGGGCGCATAGTCGAGCACGCCGAACATCGCCTCCTGCCCCTCGCCGACCGCCAGCCCGCCGATCGCATAGCCGTCGAAGCCGATGTCGATCAGTGCGTCGGCCGACCGCTGGCGCAGCGCTTCATCGAGCGAGCCTTGCTGGATGCCGAACAGCGCCGACCGCGCCGCATGATCCTCGCCCGCGTCGAAGCCCGCGCGGCTGCGCGCCGCCCAGCGCATCGAGCGCTCCATGCTCGCCTCCGCCCGTTTTGCGTCGACGCCGTTGGGCGGGCATTCGTCGAACGCCATCACGATGTCGCTGCCGAGCAGCCGCTGAATCTCCATCGATCGTTCGGGGGTGAGCATGTGGCGCGAGCCGTCGAGGTGGCTCTGAAAGGCGACGCCTTCCTCGCTCTGCCTGGTGAGCGCCGACAGGCTCATCACCTGATAACCGCCGCTGTCGGTCAGGATCGGCCGCTCCCACCCCATGAAGCCGTGCAGCCCGCCGAGCCGCGCGACGCGCTCGGCGCCGGGGCGCAGCATCAGATGATAGGTATTGCCCAGAATGATGTCGGCACCGGTCGCGCGTACTTCGGCGGGGCGCATCGCCTTCACGGTCGCGGCGGTCCCGACCGGCATGAAGGCCGGCGTGCGAATGTCGCCGCGCATCATGCGGATCGTGCCGGTGCGCGCCGCGCCGTCGGTCGCGGCGATCGAGAAGGCGAATCGTGTCGTCATCGGGCGCGCCTATGGCGGGCGGGCGCCCGAAAGTCGAGCGCCGGCCCTATTCGCGCTCGTCGTCGCTCGACGGCTCCTCCTCGGCGGCCTTGACCTTCTCCTTCGGCTTTTGCTTTTCGAAGGTCGCGAGCAATTTCGACTTTTCGGCCTCCGGGAGGTCCTTTTCGGCCGCGGGGAACATCTCGTCCTCTTCCTCGTCGATATGGTGGAGATAGCGGTCCTTCATCGTGCGAAAGCGGGTGAGCCAGCCGGTCGAGGCGAAGTCCATCTCATAGAGTTCGGTCAGCATATCCTCGATCTCCTTATGCTCGGAGACGCTGTGCTGCGCGTCGTCGCGCAGGCCGGGCTTGGCGAGCATCGTCGCATAGAGCGACATTTCCTCCGACGCGGCGTGCGCGGTCACCTCGACGCGGAACGCCTCGAACAGCTTTTCGCGCTCGGGGCTGTCGCCGTGCGTCTCGTCGATCTGACGCAGCAATTTGCGGTGGCGGTCGTGATCGGCCTTCAGCCGGGCGAAGATTTTGGTCTCGGCCATGATATGCTCCGTTCTGCGAGTAAGTTCGCAGGTCGGAACGGCCGATCGGCGGCACGGTTCCGGTCAGGCGGCCCGCCAGCCGGTCGTCGTCGTAAAGGCGGGGAGGCGACAGCTTGCGGATGAGGTCGAGCTGGTCGAGCGATTCGATGCCTTCGGCGGCCGTCTCCATCGCCAGCGCCTCGGCGAGCGCGACGATCGCGGCGTTGCGCGATCCCTTCGCGGTCGCGCCGCGCACGAAGCTCTGGTCGATCTTGATCTTCAAACCTCGAGCGGCCAATTTATGGGTCGACGTCCTAGCCCCGGCGCGGCCCCGGCCATGCACCGCAAAGCCTTGCCATAATATATATAATCGGTTCGCACGGGGGTAAGCGATCACCCCTGTTCTTCGCGGCACGCCGTGCATCTTGTAAAGGCGCGCGGCGCGGGCGATAGCGGCCGGCGATGACCCTGCCGCCCTCCACCCGCCGGTCGGCGCTCGACCGGCTCACCGCCGACGCGCCTTTCCTCGCGCGGCTCGCCGAGCTTTTTCCTGAGGATGTCGCGCGTTTCCTCGCCGACGGCACCGACACCGCGCTGGCCGCCGTGACAGCGCCCGCGGTCGACGAAGAGGTCATGCGCACGCTCCGCCGCTGGCGCGGCCGCACCGCCTTGCTGCTCGCGCTCGGCGATCTTTCGGGCGAGCATGATGTCGCGGCGACGACGCGGCGCCTGTCCGAATTTGCCGATACCGCCTGCGACCTCGCGCTCGCCGCCGCCTTTGCCGAACGCGTCCCCGACGCCGCGCCGCAGGGCCTCGCAGTGATCGCGCTCGGCAAGCTCGGCAGCTTCGAACTCAACTATTCGTCGGACATCGACCCGATCCTGATCTTCGATCCCGCAACGCTGCCGCGCCGCGAGCGCGACGATCCGGACGAGGCCGCAGTGCGGATCGCGCGGCGCTTCGTCGAGATTCTTTCGGCGCGCACCGCCGACGGCCATGTGCTGCGCGTCGACCTCAGGCTGCGTCCGCATCCCGAAGTGACGCCGATCGTGCTGCCGGTGAACGCCGCCATCTCCTATTATGAATCCGAAGCGCTCGCATGGGAGCAGGCGGCGTTCATCCGCAGCCGCGCCTCGGCGGGCGACCGCGCGCTCGGGACGCGCTTCCTCGAGGCGATTCAGCCCTTCATCTGGCGGCGCAGCCTCGATTTCCGGCAGCTCAAGGAAATCGGGGCGATGAGCGACCGCATCCGCGACCATTTCGCGCAGGGGCAGGACTTCGGCCCCGGCTATGACTTGAAGCGCGGGCGCGGCGGCATCCGCGAGATCGAATTTTTCGCGCAGGTTCATCAGCTCATCTATGGCGGGCGCGACCCCGCGCTGCGCGCCCCCGCGACGGTCGATGCGCTCGCGGCGCTTGCCGGCGCGGGCCGTGTTGCCCCCGACGTCGCGGCGCGCCTGTCGGACCATTATGCGACGCTGCGCCGTATCGAGCACCGCTTGCAGATGATCGACGACCAGCAGACGCACAGCCTGCCCGTCCAGCCGGACGCGCTCGACGCGGTCGCGCGCCTCGACGGCGAGGCGGACGGTGCGGCGCTCCTCGACACGCTGCGCCCCGTCGTGAGCGATGTCGGCGCTTGCTATGACAGGCTCGTCGCCGACCGCGCGGTGGCGACCGGCCTGCCGCGCGACGAAAGCGAGCTGGCGGCGGCGCTCGCCGCGGCGGGCTTCGAGCCGCCCGATCCCGCGCTGCGCACGATCGCCGAATGGCGCAGCGGCAAGCTGCGCGCGCTGCGCAGTCCCGCGGCGCTCGAAGCGCTCGAAACGATGCTCCCCGAGCTGATGAAGGCGATCGGTGCCGCGCCCGATCCGGCGGCGACGCTGATCCGCTTCGACAAGCTGGTCGCGGGCCTGCCGAGCGCGGTCAATTTCTTCCATCTTCTCGCGGCGCAGCCCGCGCTCGCCCGAGTCGCGACGCGCATATTGTCGCTCGCCCCGACGCTCGCCGACGCGCTCGCCGCGCGCGTCGAACTGATCGACGGGCTGATCGACGCGCGCGCCTTCGACGCGCCGGCGGACAAGGCGGAGCTGATCGCCGAATGGACGCCGGGGCTCGCCGGGCTCGACTATGAACGGCTGCTCGACCGCGTGCGCGACCGCGTCGGCGAACGGCGTTTCGCCTATGGCGCGCAGCTTGTTGCAGGCGCCGCCGACCCGCTGATCGTCGCGCGCGGCTATTCGGATCTCGCCGAAGCGGCGTTGCAGCTGCTCGCCGACGCGACGGTCGCCGAATTCGTCGAGGCGCACGGGCGCGTGCCGGACAGCGAACTCGTGATCCTCGCGCTCGGGCGCTTCGGCGGGCAGGCGCTGACCCACGCCTCCGACCTCGACCTCATCTATCTGTTCACCGGCGACCATCTCGCCGAATCGGACGGCCCGCGCCCGCTCGGCGCGACAACCTATTACAACCGCCTTGCGCAGCGCGTGACCGCGGCGATGTCGGTGCCGACCGCGGCGGGCAAGCTCTATGATGTCGATGTGCGCCTGCGGCCGCAGGGCGCGCAGGGGCCGCTCGTCGTCACCGTCGACAGTTTCGAACGCTACCAGCGCGAAGAGGCCTGGACGTGGGAGCATATGGCGCTGCTCCGCGCGCGCCCGGTCTATGGCAGCGACGCGGCGCGCGGCGAGGTCGCGCGCGTGATCGCCGACGTGCTCGCCCGTCCGCGGGGCGGCAGCGTCGCCACCGAAGCCGCGGCGATGCGCGCGCGGATCGCCGCGCACAAGCCGCCGGCGGGGCCGCTCGACGTCAAGGCGGGGGCGGGGGGGCTCGTCGACCTCGAATTCGCGATGCAGGTGGTGCAATTGCAATCGGGCCGCTGCCACGATCCGCATATCCCGACCGCGCTCGCCTGCCTTGCGGCGGCGGGGCTTGCGCCGGACGCGATCGTCGCGGCGCACCGCCTCCTCGCGCGGCTGCTCGTGATGCTGCGGCTGACCGCGCCCGACGGCGAGCCGCAGGCGGCGGCGGCGCGGCAGCTTGTCGCGGCGGCGTGCGGCTGCGACAATTGGCCGGCGCTGCTTGAAGCGCACGACGCCGCACGGCAGGAGGTCGCCGGCTGGTGGGCGGCGATTCGCCCCGCCGACGAACAGCAGGAGACGAAATGATGAGCGCAATCGCCCTCGGGGATGCGATTCCCCCGGTAAAGCTCGCCGATGCCGACGGCGCGACGATCGACCTCGCCAGCCTGAAGGGCGCGCCGCTGATCGTCTATTTCTATCCCAAGGCCGATACGCCCGGCTGCACCGTCGAGGCGCAGGATTTCACGCGGCTTTCGCCCGATTTCGCGCATCTCGGCGCGCATGTCGTCGCGGTGTCGCGCGATGCACCGCAAAAGCTGTGCAAATTCCGCGACAAATATGGGCTCACCGTGCGGCTCGCCTCGGACGAGGATGGGGCGGTGTGCGAAGCCTTTGGCACCTGGGTCGAAAAGACGAACTACGGCCGGACCTATATGGGGATCGAGCGCTCGACCTTCCTGTTCGGCGCCGACGGAAAGCTCGCGAAGCTATGGCGCAAGGTCCGCGTCAAAGGCCATGCCGAGGCGGTGCTGGAGGCGGCGAAGGCGCTTTGACCGTGCCATTTTGCCCTTCCGTTTGTCCTGAGGAGCCATTGAGCTTGACGAAATGGCGTCTCGAAGGACGTCAGCACTGCGCCTCTGTCCTTCGAGACGGGGCTTCGGCAGGCTCAGCCCCTCCTCAGGACGAACGGGTCGGATCATGACCACGCTCGGCGAAGCTGCGCGCGCGGTCCTGCTGACGCCGGACCCGCACGCCAAGCGCCGCGCGGCGCGGGCGCTCGCGCGCGGCTGGCGGCGCGGCGACATCGCGCATCGCTGCGACGTCCCGCTCCCCGACCGGCCGGCATGGCCCGCGGCGCCCGAACTGCTCGCGCCGGCGCAGATGCCGCGCCGCCGCAAGGGCGGGTCCGAACGCGGCCGCATCGCGATGCTCCACGCGCTCGCGCATATCGAATTTGTCGCGATCGACCTCGCGGTCGATCTCGTCGGGCGCTTCGGGGGAGAATTTCCGCGCGGTTTCGTCGACGACTGGCTCAACGTCGCCGCCGACGAGGCGATGCATTTCGCGCTGCTCGACCGCCGCCTGCGCGCGCTCGGCAGCCATTATGGCGCGCTCCCCGCGCACGCCGGCCTGTGGGAAGCTGCCGAGGCGACCGCCGACGACGCGCTGGCGCGGCTCGCGATCGTGCCGATGGTGCTCGAAGCGCGCGGGCTCGACGTCACCCCGGCGACGGTGACGCGCTTTCGCGGCGCGGGCGACGAAGCCTCGGCGAAGATCCTCGAACGAATCTATCGCGACGAGATTCGGCACGTCGGGGCGGGGACGAACTGGTTCGAATGGCTGTGCGACGAACGGCGGGTCGAACCGCGCGCAACGTGGCAAAGCCTCGTAAAAGCGCGCTTTCGCGGGAGTTTGAAGCCGCCGTTCAACGACTCGGCGCGCCGGGACGCCGGTTTAACGCAAGAATACTACGCGGTTATTGCTTAGTAACCATTGTCCATGCACCAAGGCTCGCGAGCGGGGAATGAACCCATTCAGACAAGCAACCGGCACCGGTGACGCGCGCGAATGCGTCGCCGGCGACATGGCGAATAGCGGGGTCGATACGTGCGAAACGAAAGCTTTACGCAGAAGTTCCGTCTCGGATTCATTTTTTGTGCAATGGCTCTCGCAGGCGCCGCCGCCCCGGCCGCCCATGCGGTCGAGAACAGCGCCGATGCCGGCGTGATCGTCCCCGACGAACCCGATGACGACAGCTTCGACGCGGGCGTCGCGCCGTCGGTCGGCGAAGACAGCGAAGCGCGCGCGGTGTTTCAGGCGTGGAAGCGCCTCGACACCGGCCTCACCGCCTCGCTCGGCGTCGCGGTGCCGTCGCGCCGCCCGATCGAGCAGATGTCGCTCTCCTCGTCCTACGGCATGCGCGTCCATCCGATCACCGGCAAGGTCGCGCGCCACAACGGCATCGACATTCCGGCGCCCTATGGCACGCCGATCTATGCGACCGCGGACGGCATCGTCGGCCGCGCGCAGCGCCTCGGCGGCTATGGCAATTATGTCGAAATCAACCACGGCAACGAAATCCAGACGCGCTACGGCCATATGTCGCGCTTCGTCGTCCATGCGGGCGAGCGGGTGAAGAAGGGCGAGGTCATCGGCTATGTCGGCTCGACCGGCCGCTCGACGGGCAACCACCTCCATTACGAAGTCCGCATCGAAGGATCGCCGGTCAACCCGCTGCCCTTTGTGCGGTCGGACCAGATGGCCGTCGCTGCGCTGTCGGGCGACCAGGCCAGGATGGCGATGGGCGGCCCCGAGGAATAGGAATCCTTCAAGGGTTCGGAGAGGAGGGGGCGTCCTCCGGCCCGCGGCCGAGGCGCCCTTTTCTTTTGCGCTGCCGCTCCCTATCTTGACCATATGGCCACGCAGCTTTCCGACATCACCCTGTCGCCCGCGGCGGCGACCCGCGTCCGCTGGATCGCCGAGCGCAAGGGCGGGGCACAGCCCGCGCTGCGCCTCGCGGTCGACGGCGGCGGCTGTTCGGGCTTCACCTATCGCTTCGAACTTGCGACCAGCATCGACGCCGACGACATCGTCACCGAAACCGACGGGGTAAAGCTCGTCGTCGATCCGGTCAGCATCGACCTCGTGCGCGGCTGCACGGTCGATTTCGTCGATTCGCTCGGCGGCTCCTCGTTCAAGGTCGACAACCCCAACGCCGCGGCCGGCTGCGGCTGCGGGTCGAGCTTCGCGATCTGACGCCTTTCTTGGGCGCGCGCTTCCTGTCATAGGGGGCGCATGAAAATCGCGACGTTCAATATCAACGGCATCAAGGCACGCCTGCCGCGCCTCGTCGAATGGCTCGAAGAGACGCAGCCCGACATCGTGTGCCTTCAGGAACTCAAGTCGAGCGACGAGACGATCCCGGCCAGGGAGATCGAGGCGGCGGGCTATGGCGCGCTCTATCACGGGCAAAAGGGGTTCAACGGCGTCGCGATCCTCGCGCGCGGGGCCGAGCCGGTCGAGATCCAGCGCGGCCTCGCCGGCGAGGAGGATGAGCAGTCGCGCTATCTCGAAGCCGATATATTCGGCGTGCGCGTCGCGTCGATCTATCTGCCCAACGGCAATCCGCAGCCCGGCCCCAAATTCGATTACAAGCTGCGCTGGATGGCGCGGCTGCGCGCGCGCGCGCAGGCCTTGCTGGCCGCCGAAATCCCCGCCGTGCTCGCGGGCGACTACAATGTCATCCCGCACGACGACGACGTCTGGGACCCGCGCGCCATGGCCGCCGACGCGCTGATGCAGCCCGAATCGCGCGACGCATATTTTCGCATCCTCGGCGACGGCTGGACCGACGCGCTGCGCAGCCGCCACCCCGCGGGGCATGTCTGGACCTTCTGGGACTATCAGGCGGGCGGCTGGCAACGCGACCATGGTTTCCGCATCGACCATCTGCTGCTCAGCCCGGCGATGGCCGACCGGCTGATCGACGCGCGGGTCGACAAGGACTATCGCGGCCGCGAAAAGGCGAGCGACCACGCGCCGACCTGGGCGCAGTTCCGATAGTCGCGCCGCTCCTTGTCTTGAAGGACGTTCCGGTCTAATTGAGAACGACTCGCAACAGGAGTTTTTCATGCCGGAAACAAGCGCCTATCAGGTCGCGGACTGGAACGGCCGGAACGGCGAGCAATGGGTCGCCAATCAGGCGCGGCTCGACCAAATGCTCGCCGTCTTCGGCGACGCCGCGATTGCGGCGGCGGCGCCGGCCGCCGGTGACCGGGTGCTGGACGTCGGCTGCGGCGCGGGCACGACCAGCATCGCGCTCGCCGCCCGCGTCGGGTCGCGGGGGCGCGTGCTGGGCGTCGACATTTCGGAGCCGCTGATCCGGCATGCGCGCAGCAGGGCGCCGGCCGGGACGCCGCTGACCTTCGAACTGGCCGACGCCGGCCGCACCGCGCTGCCGGCGCAGAGCTTCGACCTGCTCTTCTCGCGCTTCGGGACGATGTTCTTCGACGATCCGGCGGCGGCGTTCGCGCATATGCGCAGGGCGCTAAGACCCGGCGGACGGCTGGCGTTCGTGTGCTGGCGCGCGGCGGCGGAGAATGACTGGGTGCGGTTGCCGATGGGGGCGATCCGTGACCTCGTGCCTCCACCTCCGTCCCCCGATCCCGAGGCGCCCGGACCCTTTTCCTTCGGCGACCGCGATCGCGTCGCGCGCATCCTGACGGCCGCGGGCTTCGCCGATGTCGCGATCGCGCCGTTCGACCATGAGCTTCCGTTCGGCGAGGGCGCGACGCGCGCGGCGGCGATCGACGATGCGGTCGACATGGCCTTTCAGGTCGGCCCGCTGTCACGCGCGCTGTCCGATCAGCCCGACGCCGTCCGCGCGCGCGCGGCGGAGGCGGTCCGGCGCGCCTTTGCGGCGCGGCCGGGTGAGCGGTCGGTGATGATCGACGGCGCCGCGTGGATCGTCACCGCGCGCAATCCGTCCTGACCGGCGATTCGCATGATGACCCTTCGGCACATTCGACAGGGGCGGGCTTCGGGCTTGGCGATTCAGTGCTCGTCCTGCTGCCCTGCGTCTCAGGCCAGAACCTTGTCGTAGATGCGATAGACGCGATTCTCGGTCGCCTCGATCGCCTTGGCGACCGCGATCATCCCCTGATTGTCGTCGAGCACCCAGCCGATGTCGCCATATTCGGCGCCATAGGTGGCGACGCCGTCGCGGCGGATGAATTCGATCATCATGAAGGCGAGGGTGCTCGCCATGCGGCTGTTCTGCAGCTTCTTGACCACGCCCATCAGCGGCACGCGCAGGGTGCGGCTCTTCGGCTTCCTGAGCCACCAGAGCAGCCGCGCCCAGCCGAAGGGGAGCAGCGAGCCGTCCATGTCGATCAGCAGCTCGTTGATGTTCGGCAGCACGATCATGAAGGCGACGGGCTCGCCGTCGAGTTCGGCGACGCGGATCAGATCCTCGAACACCAGCGCTTTCAATTTCTTGCCGACAAAGGCGATCTCGCTGTCGGTCAGCGGGACGAAGCCCCAATTGTCCGACCAGGCGTCATTGAGGATGCCCATGATCAGCCGCGCCTCGGCGTCGAACCGGCGCTTGTCGACGCGGCGGATGCGGATGCGCTCATTCTTTTCGCCCGCCGCGACGATGCGGTTGACGATCGGCGGGAAGCCGTCGGCGATCGGCACCTTATAGTTGAGCAGTGTCTTGACGGGGCGATAGCCGGCGCCCTCGACCCATGGGCGATAGAGCGCGCTGTTGTGGCCGAGCATGATCGTCGGCGGCGTGTCGAACCCCTCGACGAGCAGACCCGGCTCGTCCCAGATCGAGATCGACAGCGGGCCGAGCGAGCGCGTCATCCCCTGATCGCGCAGCCACGCCTCGGCGCGCGCGAGCAGCGCCTGCGCGATGCCTTCGTCCTCGGCCTCCAGCAGCCCCCAGTTTCCGGTCCCCGGCCCCATCCCCTGCCCGGCGGGCTGGGCGAGCGCGAGTTCGTCGATATGCGCCGAAATGCGGCCGACGGTGCGCCCGTCGCGGCGCGCGAGGAACAACTGCGCCCGACCATGTTCGAACCACGGATTCTTGCCGGGGGTGAGGAGGTCGAAGGCTTCGCTCCTGAGCGGCGGCACCCACGCCGGGTCGCCGCGGTTCAGCCGAAAGGCCAGCTCGACGAATTCGCGTTTGTCGGCTTTCGTCCTGACCGGAATGATGCTGACGGGACCCTGGGCGTGTGCGGCCATCTCTGGTTTCCTGGTTGGAGCTTCCTATATTTTGTGGCGAGGCATTAGGGCATAGATGCGGCGCTGGCGACCCGCATTCGGCCATTTTGCTGCCACGAAATCATGGTGAAACGCCCGATATGACGACGATGACTCCTCCTGCCGATCGCGCCGCAACGCGCGCTGCAGCACCGACGGTCAAGACGCCGAAGTCGGCGATCGCCGACGATATGGCGATGATCCGCGCCGCGTCGGAGCTGACGCGCGACCTCGTGACGCCAGGCGCGCGCATCTACTGGACCGATTTCCTCGCCTCGGCCTTTGTCGGCTATGCCGGCGTTGCCGCGGCGATCCTCGCGCCGTCGACCGGCTGGATGCTCGTCGCGGCGCTGGTCGCGGTGCTCGCCCTCTATCGCGCGGGCAGCTTCATCCACGAAATCACGCATATCCGCAAAAATGCGCTGCCGGGCTTTCGCCTCGTGTGGAACATGCTGATCGGCGTGCCGCTGCTGATCCCGTCCTTCATGTATGAAGGCATCCACAGCCTGCACCACAACCGCACCAAATATGGCACGGTCGAGGACCCCGAATATCTGCCGCTCGCGTTGATGAAGCCGTGGACCGTGCCGCTGTTCGTCGTCGCGGCGGCGTTCGCGCCGCTCGCGCTCGTCTTTCGCTATGCGGTGCTCACCCCGCTCTCTTTCCTGATCCCGCCGCTGCGGCGGCTGGTGCGCGAGCGTTATTCGGGGCTCATCATCAACCCGCTGTTCCGCCGCAAGCCGCCCGAGGGCGAATTCCGCCGCCAGTGGGCATGGCAGGAAGGCGGCGCCTGGGCGTGGTCGACCTTGCTGATCGCCGCCGGCGTCTTCGGCTGGGTGCCGCTGCGCGCCCTCGTCATCTTCGGCGCGATCGCCTCCGCGACGGTGGTGCTCAACCAGATCCGCACCCTCGTCGCGCATCTGTGGGAAAATGACGGCGAAGTGCTGACCGTGACCGCGCAGTTTCTCGACAGCGTCAACGTCCCGCCGCCGGGGCTGCTGCCCGAACTATGGGCGCCGGTCGGCCTGCGCTATCACGCGCTCCACCATTTGCTGCCCGGCGTGCCCTACCATGCGCTTCCCGAGGCGCACCGCCGCTTGAAGGCCGCGCTGCCCGCCGATTCGCAATATCACCGGGCGAATTATCGCAGCCTGCCGAAACTGGTCGCCAACCTCGTCGCCGGCTCGGCCCGCGGCACCGCCGCCTGACCCGCCGCCCGGCCGGACCGAAGGCCGGCTGTTGGGTAGGAAGCAGTCATTGACGCTGCTGGGCCAAAGGAAGATAAGCCCGCTCCAATGAGGCGCTATCGTTACATATTTTTGTTTGCCGCTGTCGTGGCATTATTCCTTGGAAGCGTGACGATTGCTATCCTTCGAGCTGACAAATGTTCAGACAAGGGCGGTATCACCGTTGGATTTATGACCCGCAGCCAAGGCTGCGTAAAACAGTAGTCGTTTTTCGGGGTGCGGCCGCAATCAGTCGAGAGCCGATATTTGCCTTCTTCGTCATCCCGGACTTGATCCGGGATCCATTTTCCCGGCGCTGCGCTTAATGGACCCCGGATCAAGTCCGGGGTGACGAAAAGAGGAAGGGTCGGCATTTAGCCGCTCTCGGCCATCGGTTCATCCGCGAGACCTCACCTCACCGCCGCCCCCGCTACCCCGCGTGCGCGTCCCGCAGTTCGCGTTTCAGCACTTTGCCGATCGGGCTGCGCGGCAGCTCTTCGACCACGCGGATCGCGCTCAGCCGCTGCGTCTTGCCGACCTTGGCGTTGCAGTCGGCGCGCACGGCCTCGGGGTCGGCCCCCGCTTTCAGCACCACGAAGGCCACGGGGGTCTCGCCCCATTCCTCGCTCGGCATCCCGACCACCGCCGCCTCGACGACGCGCTCGTCGGCGATCAATATCGCCTCGAGGTCGCTCGGAAAGATGTTGAAGCCGCCCGAAATTATCATGTCCTTCGCGCGGTCCATCAGGGTCAGGAAACCGTCCTCGTCGATGCGGCCGATGTCGCCGTGGCGATAGAAAAGATTTCCTTCGGCGTCGTACCAGTGCATCGCTCTGGTCGCCTCGGGCCGGTTGTTATAGCCGGTCATCATCGCGGGCGATCGGCCGACGACCTCGCCGATCTCGCCCTGCGGCAGTTCGTTGCCCGCCTCGTCGATCACCTTCGCGACATGGCCCGGCGCCGGCTTGCCGACGGTGTGCAGCTTGTCGGGGAATTGATGCGCCTCGAGGATGAAGGCCGCGCCGCCCTCGGTCATGCCATATATTTCGACGAGCCCGCCCGGCCAGTGCTTCAGCACATCGGCTTTCAGCGCCGCGGGGAAGGGCGCCGAGGTGCAATATTTCATCACGAAGCTCGACAGGTCGAAGCGATCGAAATCCTCGAGCGCCATGATGCGGCGATATTGCACCGGCACCAGCATCGTATTCGTCGCGCGCTCGCGCTCGGCCAACTCGAGGAAGCCGCGCGCGTCGAATTTCTTCATCAAGACGACCTGCCCGCCCGACCCGACCGTCGGCAGAAAGCTCGCCATCGTCGTGTTCGAATAGAGCGGGGTCGACAGGATCGTCACGGCAGCGGGGCCATAGGCGGGCACGCCGCGCTGGATATGCTGCCAGCGCATCGCGTGGCTGTGGACGATCCCTTTGGGCGTGCCCGTCGTTCCCGACGAATAGATGATGTTGAACCCGTCTTCGGGCAGGATCGCGACCGGCTCGGGCGCCGTTCCTTCGGGCGCCATCCAGTCGTCCAGCGCCGCGCCGACGGTGCTGTCGTCCATCGCGATGCGCTCGCCGGCGGTGACGCTCTGGCCTTCGAGGCTCGCCGCTGCGGCGCTGTCGAGGAACAGGTGGCGCGCGCCGGTGTCGGCGATCATCGCCGCCATCTGCTCGCCCGTCGCGCTGTTGGTGATCAGCCCGGCGACGCCGCCGGCGCGCAGCGTGCCCAAAATCGCCGCCATCTGCTCGACGCTGTTCAGCCCCGCGATCGCTGTGCGGTCGCCTTTCGCGAGTCCCTCGGCCTGCAGGCGCGCGGCGATTCGGTCGACCATCGCGTCCAGTTCGGCCCAGGTCAGCCGCCGGACCGGATCGGCCGCCGCTACGGCATCGGGGCGTTCGCCGGCGTGGGCACGCACCAGGTCAGAGAGGGTAGCGAAATCGCCGGCGAGCAGGTCGGAACTGGTCATGGGCCTTTGGTTAGCACAGCCGGCTCGGCGTGCAACGCCGCGCCCGGCACGGGAAGCTCGCTTGACCGAAAGTTTCAAGTCGCTACTGATTTGCGGCATAAACAAACCACAAAGCCGCGGAGATGATTGCCATGCACCCCTCAGTCCACGCCCATGCCCATCCCGACAAGCCGGCGGTGATCGTCGCCGAAACCGGCGAAACGATCAGCTATGCCGAAATGGACGCCGCCTCGAACCGCGCGGCGCAGCTCTTTCGCGCGCATGGGCTGGGGCATGACGATGTCGTCGCTTTCATGCTCGACAACACGCCGCATTATTATGGCCTGACGTGGGGCGCGCAGCGCGCGGGGCTGCGCTATGTCTGCATCTCGTCGCGGCTGACGCAGGACGAAACCGACTATATCCTGGACAATTCGGGGGCAAAGATGCTCATCGTCTCGGCGAGCCTCGCGCCCGCCGCCGAACGGCTCGAAACGCGGATCGAGCGCTTTGCGATGGGCGGCGCGATCGCCGACTGGCCGCGAATCGAAGATGAACTGGCGAAGATGCCCGCCGCGCGGATCGCCGACGAGCGCGCCGGGGTCGACATGCTCTATTCGTCCGGCACCACCGGGCGGCCCAAGGGGGTGCGCGTGCCGCTGCCCGAAGAGCGGGCGATCGACGCGCCGAACAGCCTCGTCATGCTCGCCGCGGCGGCTTTCGGCATCGGTCCGGACAGCGTCTATCTGTCGCCCGCGCCGCTCTATCACGCCGCGCCGCTGCGCTGGTCGATGACGATCCACCGCCTCGGCGGAACCGTCGTGCTGATGAAGAAATTCGATCCCGAGGGCGCGCTCGCGGCCATCGAAAAATATCGCTGCAACGCCGCGCAATTCGTGCCGACCCATTTCGTGCGGATGCTCAAGCTTCCCGAGGAGGTGCGCGCGCGCTACGACGTCTCCTCGATGAAGAGCGCGATCCACGCCGCCGCGCCCTGCCCGATCCCGGTCAAGCAGGCGATGATCGACTGGTGGGGGCCGGTCCTGCTCGAATATTATGCGGGTTCCGAGGGCAATGGCATGACCTTCGCGACGAGCGCCGACTGGCTCGCGCACAAGGGCAGTGTCGGCCGCGCGATCCACGGCACCGTCCACATCATGGGCCCCGACAATGAAACCGAACTCGCCGCGGGCGAAGAGGGCGGGGTCTTCTTCGAAAGCGAAAATGTCTTTGAATATCATGATGATCCGGAAAAAACCGCGTCGAGCCGCAACTCGAAGGGCTGGTCCACTTTGGGCGATGTGGGCAAAGTTGACGAAGATGGCTTCCTCTACCTCACCGACCGCAAGAGCTTCATGATCATCTCGGGCGGCGTGAACATCTATCCGCAGGAGATCGAAAACCACCTCGTCACCCACCCCAGAATCGCCGATGTCGCGGTCGTCGGCGGCCCGCACGAGGAAATGGGCGAGGAAGTGATCGCGGTGATCCAGCCCGCCGACATGGCCGACGCCACCGACGCCTTCCGCGACGAGATCATCGCTTTCGCGCGCGAAAAACTGTCGGGCGTGAAAGTGCCGCGCCGCATCGACTTCATGGACGCGCTGCCGCGCCACGATACGGGCAAGCTCTACAAACGCCTCTTGCGCGATCAATATTGGGAGAAGGCGAAGGAAAAGGCGTGATGGAAACCCGCGTCGAATTCTTCTTCGATCTCTCTTCGCCCTGGACCTGCCTTGCTTTTCACAACCTGCCCGCCGTGCTCGATCGCACCGGTGCGGGGGCGATCTATCGCCCGATTCTCGTTGGCGGGGTGTTCAACGCGGTCAATCCCGCCGTCTATGCCGCGCGCGAGCAGGCCGACAATCGCAAGCTCGACCATAGCTGGAAGATACTGAAGGACTGGGCACGGCTCGCGGGCGTGCCGATGAACTTCCCGTCGCAGTGGCATCCGGCGAAGAGCATCGCCGCGATGCGTTTCTGCACGGCGCTCGAAGACGACCAGCCCGCCCTCGTCCGCTTTGCCCGCGCGGCCTTTGCGAGCTATTTCGACCGCCAGGAAAATCTCGACGACCCGGCGGTGCTGATCGCGGTCGCCGACGCCGAAGGCCTCGACGGCGGCGCGATCGCCGAGGCGGCGGTGAGCGATGCGGTCAAGGCGCGGCTGCGCGCCAACACCGATGAAGTCATCGCGCGCGGCGGCTATGGCTCGCCGACGATCTTCGTCGATCGCGACGACATGTATTTCGGCAACGACCAGCTCCCGCTCGTCGAAGCCGCGCTCAGAAGGACACCCCCATGAAGGACCGTATCTCGATCACGATGCTCGAAGGCGGCATCGCCGACGTCCGGCTGATCCGCGCCGACAAGATGAACGCGCTCGACGCCGCGATGTGGGAGGCGCTGGCGCAGGCCATCGACCAGCTCAAGGCGACCGCGGGGCTGCGCGTTGTCGTCCTGTCGGGCGAAGGGCGCGCCTTTTGCGCGGGGCTTGATCTCTCGAGCCTCGGCGGCGAGCGCGAGCCGGGTGCGAGCAGCGCCGGCGGCAGTCTGTCGGACCGCACGAAGGGGATCGCCAACAACGCCCAATATGCCGCGTGGGGCTGGCGCGAGTTGCCGGTGCCGGTGATCGCCGCGGTCCACGGCGTCGCATTCGGCGCGGGGAGTCAGATCATGGCCGCCGCCGACATCCGCATCGTCCACCCCGACACGCGCATCGCCATCATGGAGATGCGCTGGGGCCTCGTCCCCGACGTCGCGGGCATGGCGCTGTGGCGCACGCAGGTCGCCGACGACGTGCTGCGCGAGATGATCTATACCAACCGCGAATTCACCGGATCCGAAGCGAAGCTGCTGGGCTTTGCGACGCATGTCGCCGACGACCCGCTGGCGAAGGCGATGGAGCTGGCGGCGGTGATCGCCGACAGGAATCCGCACGCGATCCGTGGCGCCAAGCGCCTCTGCAACATGCTCGCCGACGCAAGCGATGCCGAAATATTGCAGGCCGAAAGCGACGAGCAGGTGAAGGTCATCCGCACCCCCAACCAGATGGAGGCGGTGATGGCGCATATGCAGAAGCGCAAGCCGAATTTCGTCGATTGATCGTCGCCCCCCGCGCAGGCGGGGGCGATAATTATTCGAGCAATTCCAGAAAGCGCGCCGCATTGTGCCAGTCGGCTTCGCGGCGCGCGCGCATTGCCTGGGCCTCGCCGTCGGTGCCCCAGCGGCGCTCCTGATAGCGCTCGTCGAGGCTGACGGCCTGCCACAAGGCATCGGCGTCGAAGGCGCGCTCGGCGAGCGCCAGCCCCGCGACGAGCGAGCCGCCGATCGTGACCAGCGGCGACAGCGCGGCGAGCCGGAACGGGTCGAGCGCATGTACCGCGCCTTTCAGCGCGGCCACCGTGGCCTTCGGCTGGTCGACCGGCAGCACGCCCTGCGCAAGCGCGAACTCGACGCCGTGGCGTCCCTCGGCCCAGGCGAGCAGCGGGTTCCATGCCGCCGCCTGCTCGGCCTGCAAGGCGGCATCGCGGTCGTCGCGATAGCAGAGGAGGTCGCTTTCCGCATAGGCCGCGATCGGCGCGGCAAAGGCGGCGGGGTCGGGCGCGGCAAGGTCGATCGCGGCGTTGGCGATGCCGGTGAGCGGCATTGCGGCGGGATCGACCGTCTCGCCCTGCCCCTGCCATTCGGCCGCTATCGCGCGCGCGAGCGGCTCGCTCGCGACGATGAGCGGCGCGCGCGCCGGGGTGCGCACCGCGCGGCCATCGAGCGCGATGCCCCAGCCGCCGTCCTGCCGGGCGGCCTTGGCGGTCTTCCAGAAGCGCTTCATCGCGCGCCGGGCGACCGCCAGCGGCGCGCGAGGATTTTCGGCATCACGGCGAAGTCGAACAGGCCGACCAGCACGATCGCGACGCCGATCCAGCGGTCGGCCGGCTGCCCGGCGAGCGCCCAGCCGCCGCGGATCAGCACGAAGCCGGCGAGCACGAAGATCGCGCCGGTGATGCGGATGGCATTGAGGGCAAAGAAGCGCTTTTTGGCGAGGGCGTCGGCGGCGTCGGTCATGGCTGCTCCCTATCGCCGCCGAGGTGACGCATCAACCGAGCGAGCGCGCCATGGCCGGTGGCATCGAGCCCCGCCGCGACGCGCTCGCGCTCGTCGGCACTCTTGTTCTGCGACAGCTTGATCGTCGGGCGCCACGCAGCGATCCGCATCTCGAATCCGGTGATCGCACCTGTCATCCGGCCGAACAGCGCGGGGTTCATCTTGTCGCGCGTCCACGGCGGCGTCGCGCCGATGCGCGCCTCATGATGTGCCGAAAGCGCATCGAGCAGATCGAGCAAGGCGTCGTCGTTCAGCTTGCGCGCGATGCCTTCCATCTCGACCGCGACATAATTCCACGTCGGCACCTGATCGGTTGCCGCATACCAGCCTGCGCTGACATAGGCATCGGGGCCCTGCACGACCGCGAGCGCCGTCGTTCCGTCGAGGTGCCGGGTCAGCGCATTGCCGCGCGCGAGATGGAAGCGCAGTGTCGCATTGTCTTCGCTCATCAGCACCGGCGTATGCGCGACGCGCGGGCCGTCGGGGGTCGCCGCGAAAATCGCGGCAAAGCCGATCTCGCGCACCAGCAGCGCGGGCAACTCGTCCTGTTGCGGCCGGAAAGCGGAATTGGGATGCATCAGCGCGGCCTGCGTGGCGCAGGTTTCGACGGTTTGCGCGCGCCGGCCTTGGCAGGCCCGCGCTTCGCCCCGACTTTACCGGCAGGCTTGGCCTTTGCTTCGGCTCGCCCGCGCCGTTCGCCGCGCCGTGCCTTGCGGACCTGCTTGGCATGGGCCTTGGCCTTCGCTTTCTGCGCCGCCTTGGGCGGCGTCCGCGGTTCGTCCTCGACGAGCAGGTCGCCGAGGATCGGATCGAAACCAAGCGCGTCGAGGCTCGCGGCGAAATGGTCGGGAAGCGGCGCCGACACGTCGAGCGCGCCGCCGTCGGGATGGTCGATGCGCAGGCGGCGGCTGTGCAGGTGCAATTTCCGGCTGATCGTTCCGGTCAGGAAAGCGTCCTTGCCGCCATATTTGCCGTCGCCGACGATCGGATGGCCGATCGCCGCCATATGGACGCGGAGCTGATGGGTGCGCCCGGTCAGCGGTTGCAGCTCGACCCACGCCGCCTTGTTCCCGGCGCGCTCGATGATCCGATAGCGCGATTTCGATGGCAGGCCCTTTTCGTCGACGTGCATCTTTTCGCCGCCCGAACCCGGCTGCTTGGCGAGCGGCAGGTCGATTTCGCCCTGCGCGATGTCGGGCACGCCGACGACTATCGCCCAATAGGTCTTCTTCGCGCTGCGGTTCGAAAAGGCCTTGGCGAACCACGCCGCGGCGCGCGGGGTGCGCGCGACGAGCAGCGCGCCCGAGGTGTCCTTGTCGAGCCGATGGACGAGCTTGGGGCGGACCGGCGCATCGCCCTGCAATGCGCCGAGCAGGCCGTCGACATGGCTCTCGGTCTTCGTCCCGCCCTGCGTCGCGAGACCCGGCGGCTTGTCGAGCACGAGCGCGCTCGCGTCGCGATGGATCACCATCGCCTCGGCGAGCGCAATATCGGCGGGCGACAGGGGCTTGTCCTTGCGCGGGCGCGGGCCGCTCGGCGCGGCGGGGGGGACGGGCATCGCGATGCGCTGCCCCGCCTCGATGCGGTCCGAAACGTCGGCCTTCTTGCCGTCGAGCGTCAGTTCGCCCGAGCGCGCCCAGCGCGCGATCAGCGCGTGCGGCGTGCCCGGCCGGTGCCGCTTGAACCAGCGATCGAGCCGGATGCCGTCATCGTCTTCGGCGACGACCGCCGTGTCGTGCGCGTCGCCGTTCATGCCGGAAGCTGCCGCATCGCGACCATGCCGAGCCCGCAGGCGACAATGCCGACGATCACCGACGACAGGACATAGGCCAAGGCCTGCCCCATTGCGCCACGCTCGAAGAGCAGCCAGAATTCGAGGCTGAACGAGGAAAAGGTGGTGAAGCCGCCGAGCAGCCCGACCCCGAGGAACAGTCGCGTCGTCTCGCTGCCGCCGCTGCGCGCGAGCCAGCCGACGAGGAGCCCCATCGCGAGGCTGCCGGCGATATTGGCGGTGAAGGTCCACCACGGAAAACCGGGGCCGAGCCGCGCGAGCATGATCTGGCCGAGCAGGTGCCGGCACCCGGCGCCGAGCGCGCCGCCGAGCATGACGGGAAAAAGCGTGTTCATGGCGCCCGCACTAGCCTGAAACGGCAGCGAGGCAAAGCGGCGGCATTCGCCTCGCGTCGAGCGCCCGCGAGCGGAATGCTGCATCTATCCGGTCAACGGGCTTGACGATGAGAACAAATAGTGTCCAGAATGGACCTGCCAGTGGAGAGTCGGGGCGCGACGATCGGGCATGAAAAGCAACATTGGTCCGAATTGGCGGCATATGCGAACGAACATAAGGTGAATCCAGCCATTGTGACGGGATAGTTGCGCCAGGACGGACAGAGAAGGGGGGCAAGGCGATGATTTATATCGACGTAAACCGCTCGTCGCACGAGGAGGCCGTCGAACCCGGCCGTGCGGACAGCCCGGAGCCGGCCCGGTTCCCAACGCATTTCGACGATGAGCGTCCGCTGCTGGTGGCGGTGGCTGCGCCCCCGTCGCAATCGGTGGGCGAAGGGATCGCAGGGATGCGCCCGGCCGCGACAGTCTCGCCGCAGGGCGCCGCCGATCATATCCGGGCCATGGCGCGACCCGGGATCATTTGGTTGCGGAGCGCCGAATCGCTCGACGACGCGCTCTTGTCCACGCTTTGCACCGCCCTGGCGGAACGGCGCTGCAGCCTGATAGGCGAAACGACACTCGCGGCGCTCGACCGGATTGATGCGCTGTTTGCCGACGCGATCCCGACGCAGTGGCTCGTCGATGCGGATCCGCTCGATCGCGCCATGGCCGTAGCCGCGATGACGCGCGTGCGGCCGCTCGAAGTGAATGACGTAACCCGCGACGAGGCCATGGCGCGCATTGATCGCCTGCAGGAGGAGGTTGCGCGCATCGCGCGCTTGCTCGGCGATTTCGCCGGGCCGGGCGGGCTTCCGGGGACGCCGCACGATCACGGGGGCGGCGGCCATCGGTCTGTCGGCTATCCGGGGCAGGTGCGCGCGCCGGTGCGCGACTTCGCCCTGGCGCCGCGCAGCTTCGAATCCGGGGAACGTGCGCTCGACCGCCAGCGCGCGAAGAATGTGCGGCGGATGCTCCGCCAGCGGCGGATGCGCGAGCAATATTTCCCCGCCGACCTGTTCGCCGACCCTGCATGGGACATGCTGCTCGACCTCTATGCCGCGCGGCTCGAGCACCGGCCGGTTTCGGTGTCGAGCCTGTGCATCGCCGCGGCGGTTCCCGCGACGACCGCGCTGCGCTGGATCAAGACGATGACCGAGGCCGGCCTCTTCGTGCGCGAAGCCGATCCGCAGGACGGCCGCCGCATCTTCATCGCGCTTGCCGAGGGCGCGTGCGACGCGATGGCCCGCTACTTCGAAGCGCTCGAGGAATAGAGGCGGACGCTTGTCAGCGCCGCAAAGCTGTGGCAGGGGCGCGCTTCCCGGCTATCGGGCGCTTAGCTCAGTTGGTAGAGCATCTCGTTTACACCGAGAGGGTCGGCGGTTCGAGCCCGTCAGCGCCCACCAGCGGAACCATCACCCGCGTCCGGCATCTGCCATTTGGCCGTCACGGTGCCGCCGCCTTTCGCCGCGTCGTCCGCGACCGTAACCGATGTGCCGTCGCCTTCGAGAATTTTCTGCAACATCGCCGCGCCCGGGCCGCCGAGTTCGACCGGAAGGATGCCGCGCGTCGCGGCCCAGCGCAGGAGTTGATAGTCGGCGGCCGAGCCGTCCACGATCTTGTCGTCGGCGACCATGACGGACGGGAGCGGCAGCGCGGGCGGGACGAGTTCTATCGTCCAGCCGGGGCGCGCGGCCTGCAGCCGCCGTTCGAGCGCGCGATAGGCGGCGAGCCCGGTATCGGGCAGGCGCGCCGCGCGGACCGTGGCGCGCTTTTTTTCATTGTCGACGGTGACATTGCTTTCTGCGACCCCGGCGAGCAGCGCGAGATCGTGGCTGATCGCCGCATTGTCGCGCTCTGCGCGCGCCGCGACGTCGCGCAGTTGTTCCATGCTGCTGCGCGCCGCGGCAAGATCGACCGAGGCGCCGATCAGATATTGGTCGAGGGTCACGCTCGCATCGCGGTTCAGCCGCTTCTCGATTGCCGCTTCGACCTTGGCGTCGGCGCCCTGCTGCGCGGCGCGGGTGAGGACCGACGCCTGGACGACGATCGGCGATCCCGTCGCATCGACCGCGAAATCGGTGATCCGGCTGGGGCTCGGGAAGATGTCGCGGATCGCGGCGCGCGCCTGCGTCTGCACCGTCGCTTCCCACGCGATCTGCCGCAGCGAAAAGCCGAGCGGCACCGCGAGAAGCAGGAAGGAGGCGACGATGATGAAGGTCTGCCAGCGCGTCTGGTCGGGCGACAAGGTGGCCGAAAAGCCATAGGCGCGCGCAACGATCGCCGCCGACAGCGCGATCGTCATGAAGTTGGTGAAGAAGAGCATCAGCGCGCCGCCGAAGATGCTCCACTGCGCGGTCGCGAGCCCGAAGCCGACGACCGCGAGCGGCGGCATCAGGGCGGTGGCGATCGCCACCCCGATGATCGTCCCCTCGCGCCCCCGCACCACCGCATAGGCGCCCGCGAGCGCC
The DNA here is from genome assembly GCF_032879645.1 of Sphingopyxis indica. NCBI lineage: Bacteria > Pseudomonadati > Pseudomonadota > Alphaproteobacteria > Sphingomonadales > Sphingopyxidaceae > Sphingopyxis > Sphingopyxis indica. The sequence continues at coordinate 3,479,045 of NZ_CP076394.1, read as the reverse complement.
GAGAAGAAGGCGACGCCGAGGTCGAAGAGATTGGGTCGCGTCCGCGCGGCAATTTCGCTCGTCACCGCCTCGAGCGGCGATGCCTTGACGATGACGACGCAAAGCAGCAGTGCGAGCAGCACACCGCCGAGCAGGGTGAGCACGCAATCCTTCATCCAGCGGAAATCGACCGTCGCGATCGCAAAGCCAAGCGCGACGATCGGGCCCATCAGCGGAGCGAGCAGCATCGCGCCGATGATCACCGCAACGCTGTTCTGAAGCAGGCCGAGGATCGCGATCGCCGCCGACATCGAAGTCATGAAGGCGAAGCGGTTCGACCAGTCGCCGTCGTGGGCGATCTTGTCGATCACCGCGACCTGGTCGATCTGCGCGACTTCCTCGGCCCAGCGCTCGCGGAAGTGGACGATACGGCGGAGCAGGGTCCAGCGCCAGTGCCTGGCGGTTTCGGTCACCTTTTCGGAAACCGTGTCCTTGACCTCGTCGGCGGCCTCTCCGGCCGCCGGCTCCGCCGTCTTTTCGCTCACGCAGCGAGCTTCCTCAGCACATAGTGGAGGATCCCGCCGTTCATATAATATTCGAGCTCGTTCGCGGTGTCGATGCGGCAGAGCGTATCGAAGGCGAAGGTCGAGCCGTCGGGGCGCGTGACTTCGACCGTCACCGTCTGGCGCGGCTTCAGGTCGGCGATGCCGGTGATGGTGAAGCTGTCGTCGCCGGTCAGGCCCAACGTCTCGCGCGTGTCGCCGTCCTTGAACTGGAGCGGCAGCACGCCCATGCCGACGAGGTTCGAGCGGTGGATGCGCTCGAAACTTTCGACGATCACCGCGCGGACGCCGAGCAGGTTGGTGCCTTTCGCCGCCCAGTCGCGCGACGAGCCGGTGCCATATTCCTTGCCCGCGACGACGACGAGCGGGGTGCCGTCGGCCTTGTGGCGCATCGCTACGTCATAGATCGGCATGACTTCGCCCTTGTAGCGCGACATGCCGCCTTCGATTCCGGGGACCATTTCATTCTTGATGCGGATGTTGGCGAAGGTGCCGCGCATCATCACTTCGTGGTGGCCGCGGCGCGAGCCGTAGCTGTTGAAGTCGGCCTTGCTGACCTGATGTTCCATAAGCCATTTTCCGGCCGGGCTGTCTGCCTTGATGCTACCCGCGGGGCTGATGTGGTCGGTGGTGATGCTGTCGCCCAAAATCGCGAGCGGCTTGGCGCCGACGATGTCGGCGACCGGCGCCGGGGTCATTTCCATGCCGTCGAAATAGGGCGGATTCGCGACATAGGTGCTGCCCGCGCGCCACTGATAGGTGTCCGATCCTTCGACCTCGATCTTCTGCCAATGCTCGTCGCCCTTGTAGACATGGGCGTAGCGGCCCAGGAACATGTCGCGGTCGACGGCGCCCGCGATCGCGTCGCTGACTTCCTGATTGGTCGGCCAGATGTCGGCGAGGAACACGTCCTTGCCGTCCTTGTCCTGCCCGATCGGGGTCGTGGTGAAATCCTGTGTCACCGTGCCCTTCAGCGCATAGGCGACGACGAGCGGCGGCGAGGCGAGGAAGTTCGCGCGCACGTCGGGCGACACGCGGCCTTCGAAGTTGCGATTGCCCGACAGCACCGACGCGGCGACGATGTCGTTGCCGTTGATCGCCGAGGAGATCGGCTCGGCGAGCGGCCCCGAATTGCCGATGCAGGTCGTGCAGCCATAGCCGACGAGATTATAGCCGATCGCGTCGAGATGATCCTGCAGCCCCGCCTTGGCCAGATAGTCGGTGACGACCTGCGACCCCGGCGCCAGCGACGTCTTGACCCACGGCTTGGGCTTCAGCCCGCGCTCGTTCGCCTTTTTCGCGACGAGTCCCGCGGCGATCATCACGCCGGGGTTCGAGGTGTTGGTGCAGCTGGTGATCGCGGCGATCACGACGTCGCCGTCGCCGATGTCGTGATCCTTGCCCGCGACCGGCACGCGCTTTGCCGCATCCTTGTTGTAGAGTTTCTTGAGGTCGGCGTTGAACACGTCGTCGACTTCGGTGAGCACGACCTTGTCCTGCGGGCGTTTCGGCCCCGCGAGGCTGGGCACGACGCTGCCCATGTCGAGCTCGAGCGTGTCGGTGAAGACGGGGTCGGGCATACCCGCGTGGCGCCACAGACCCTGCGCTTTGGCATAGGCCTCGACCAGCGCGACCGTCTCTTCGCTGCGCCCCGTCAGGCGCATATAGTCGAGCGTCTTGTCGTCGATGCCGAAGAAGCCGCAGGTCGCGCCATATTCGGGCGCCATATTGGCGAGCGTCGCGCGGTCGGCGAGGCTGAGGCTGTCGAGACCGGGGCCGTAATATTCGACGAAGCGCCCGACGACGCCCTTGGCGCGCAGCATCTGCGTCGCGGTGAGCACGAGGTCGGTCGCGGTCACGCCTTCCTTCAATTGCCCGGTCAGCTTGAAGCCGACGACTTCGGGGATCAGCATCGACACCGGCTGGCCCAGCATCGCCGCCTCGGCCTCGATCCCGCCGACGCCCCAGCCGAGCACGCCGAGCCCGTTGATCATCGTCGTGTGGCTGTCGGTGCCGACGCAGGTGTCGGGATAGGCGACGGTTTCGCCCGATCCGTCCTCGCTCGACCACACCGCCTGCGCGATATGTTCGAGGTTGACCTGGTGGCAGATGCCGGTGCCCGGCGGCACCGCCTTGAAATTGTCGAGGCTCTTCGACCCCCACTTCAGGAAGTCATAGCGTTCGCCGTTGCGATAATATTCGATCTCGACATTGCGCTCGAACGCTTTCGGCGTGCCGAATTCGTCGACCATCACGCTATGGTCGATGACGAGGTGGACGGGGACGAGCGGGTTGATCTTCGACGTGTCGCCGCCGAGCTTCGCGATCGCATCGCGCATTGCAGCCAGGTCGACGACGCAGGGAACGCCGGTGAAATCCTGAAGCAGCACGCGCGCCGGGCGATACTGGATTTCGCGGGCCGAGCGCGGGTCCGACTGCCAGTCGATCAGTGCCTGCACATCGTCGGTCGACACGGTGAAGCCGCCGTCCTCGAAGCGCAGCAGATTTTCGAGCAGCACCTTCATGCTGAAGGGCAGCCGCGACACGTCCCCGAGCTTCGCCGCCGCCTTGTCGAGCGAATAGTACGCGTATTTTTTTCCGCCGACGTCGAGCGTCGAACGGGTTCCAAGCGTGTCGTGGCCGGTGCTGGTCATGTGCAGTTCCCTTGTCGGGCGCGGCGGGGAATGACCGCCCGCAAGCCCGGCCGGGAGAGCGGGGCAAAGGGGAGTCGCGCGCGCGGTTTATGTTCGGCGCCTCCCTACGCCGGAGGGCGGGAAATGCAAGGGGGTCGGGAGGGTCGGTTGGCGCTCAGGCGGTGCCGCGGACCGCGAGGCGGACGGGGATGCGCGTGCCGCTGCGGCTGTGGTCGGCATCTTCGAGCGCCATCGCGACAAGCGCTTCGCCGGCGGCGTCGAGGTCGGGCTCGAGGGTGGTGAGCGCAGGGTCGGCGAGGGTGCCGGCGCGGATGCCGTCGAAGCCGATCAGCGCGACGTCGCCGGGGACGCTGCGCCCCGTTTCCTTGATCCCCTGAAGCACCCCCAGCGCGAGCATGTCGCTCGCCGCGAATATGCCGTCGATGTCGGGATGCGCGGCGAGCAGTTCGCGCGCCGCGGCGACGCCCTGCGCATGGCGGTCGGGGCCGGCGGGCGGTTCGGCGATCAGGGGGGTGATGCCGCGCGCTTCGAGCGCGGCGATGAAGCCGTCGCGGCGCTCGTCGAACTGGCGCTGCGGCGAGCGCTGCGGCCCGACGAAGGCGAGGGTACGGCGCCCCTTGGCGACGAGATGCTCGGCGGCGAGGCGGCCGCCGATGTCATTGTCGCTGCGCATCCAGTGGAAGGGGTCGCCGGGGCTGCCCCAGCAGGTGAAGTCGAAGCCCGCGGCTTGCGCGTCGGCGAAATAATCCCATGCGGCGCGGTTGCTGGTCGTGCCGATGACGATCATCGCGTCGGCGAGGCCCGAGGCGACGAAATCGGCGCGGAAATTTGCCTCGCTCTCCTGAAAGCTGACGAGCAGGTTGAAGCCGCGCGCCGAGGTCGCGGCAGCGATGCTGCCCAACAGCGCGAAGTAGAAGGGGTTGATCGCGCTGCGGTCCTCGCCGGGGCGGCAGATGGTGACGAGCGCGATCGTCTCGCTGCTCTTGAGGCGCAAGCTGGAGGCGTGGCGGTCGACGACATAGCCGAGCTCGCGCGCCGCGGCGGACACGCGCGCGCGCGTTTCGGCATTGACGCCGGGGCTGTTCCTCAGCGCGCGCGACACGGTCGATTGCGACACGCCCGCGCGCTCGGCGACGTCGAACGATGTGGGGCGCATCAATTTTCCGCTCACCTGGTCATTCTCCCTCGCGGTTTCTCTTGCCGCGGGGCGGTGCCTTGTCAATCTGTAGGCGCCGGCCAGCGGATGACCACCGACAGGGCGTGGTCGGCGGCGCTGCGCCGCCAGCTGCCGCCGAGCTGGCGCTCGATCATCGTGCGGATGAAATGGGTGCCGAAACTTTCGGTGTCGAAATGCGGGGTTTGGGGGAGGGCGCTTTCGGTCCAGGCGAATTCGATCGTGTCGCCGTCGCGGCGCCATGCGACCGCCAGCTCGCCCTTGCCGGCGAGCGCACCATATTTGACGCTGTTGGTGACGAGTTCGTGGATCGCGAGTGCGAAGGCCTGCGCGCCGTCGTCATGGAGGCGGACTTCGGGGCCGTCGAGCGCGGCGCGGCGTTCGGCGGACCAGCCCGCGAGTTCGAGTTCGCGGCGGACCAGAGCGCCGAGGTCGACGGTGTCGACCGCGCCGGTGACGAGCATCTGCTTGGCATCGGACAGGGCGCGCAGCCGACCGTCGAAGCGCGTTTCGAAATCGGCAAGATCGGTGGATTCGCGTAAGGTGATGCGCGCGAGCGCGCCGATGCGCGCAAAGGCGTTTTTCATCCGGTGCGCCATCTCGCCGATCATCAGCTCGCGGTCCTCGGCGTGGCGCGCGCGTTCCTCGGCAAGCGCCTTGAAGGCGCCGAGGCGGCGTTGCTGGAGCTTGTGGAGCTGGATCGCGAGGAAGGCGAGCGCGAAGCCGGCGAGCAGGATTGCGAGCGGCCGTCCGAGCCGGTCGATGAAGCGGCCATAGGAGATGCGCATCACCCACTGCCGGTCGGCGACCCGCAGTCGCTCCTCATGCGCGTCCCAGCCGATGCGGCCGTGGGCGAATATGCGCTTCGCCTGCGGACCGTCGCCGGTCAGTATCTCGATCCCGTCGATATGTTCGAGTTCGGGGCCGAGCACCGCCTCCATCAAGTCGCCGATGCGGAAGGGCGCATAGACGAAGCCCTCGATCGGCCGGGCGCCCTGCCTGGTCGCGACGACATCGGCGGGCTCGGCGTCGGTGTCGAAGCGCGGCAGGGGCGCGGGCCGCAGCGCGTCCTCCCATGTCGCGACACGGGCATAGATGGGAACATAGATCAGGAAGCCGGGCTGCTTTTTCGCGATGCGGCCTTCCTGCACCAGCTCGACGACGCCGCTCGCCGCGGGCTGGCCCGAGTGCCACGCGCGGCGCATCGCCGCACGCCGCACCGGCTCGCTGTACATATCATAGCCGAGCGCGCGATGATTGCGCGGATCGTCGGGTTCGATGAGGATGATCGGAAAGCCGATCGCCTGATCGGTTTGCGGCCAGACGCGCAGCACCTGCCCGTAATTTTCGCGCAGCCGGTCCTCGACCGGAGCCGGTTTCCCCGGCTGCATCGCGAGCGCGATGCCGACGCCCTGCATCCCCGGCGCGCGCTCCTGCGGCCTGAGCGCCGCAAGATAGGCGCGGATGCCGGGGCCGCCGTCGATCATGTCCGACTGATAGAGCGCGCGCACCCCCTCGAGCACCGCGAGCTGATCGCGCAGCCGGCCGTTGACGAGCATCGCGACGCGCTCGGCCTGGTCGGCTTCCTGGGTCTTGTTGTAGATGAAGCTGGCGGTCGCGCCGGCGAGGGCGGCGAGAATGATGACAAATCCGATCGCGCGGACCGAAAAGGCCATCAGCCGGTCTGCCCAAGCGGATGGGCGCATAAAATAATCCTGTCCGAAGGCCGCCCCAGTACCGCCCCTTGGGACCAAATTGTTTCACGCCAAGCGGCTGATAGCAAGCGGCTTTGCACTCGTTTCGGCCCGCATAAGGGGCGCGCCGGCATGGGTTGTGAATCGCAACCCGAAGCCTATGGTGCCTGCACAATGGCAAAAGGATGGACGCGATGATTATCTATGGTTCGGTGGTGTCGCCTTTCGTGCGCAAATTGCTCGGCTATCTGGGCGAGAAGGGGATCGCGTTCGAGCTGAAGGGGGTCGGCATCGGCGATCCCGACCCGGGTTTCCGGGCCGCATCGCCGCTCGGCAAGATGCCCGCGATGGACGACGACGGCTTTCTCCTCGCCGATTCGAGCGCGATCATCCATTATCTCGAGGCCAAATATCCCGAACCCGCGCTGATCCCCGCCGATCCGCAGGAGCGCGGGCGCGTGATCTGGTGGGACGAGTTCGGCGATACGGTGTTCGCCGCGTGCGGCGGCAAGATGTTCTTCAACCGCATCGTCGCGCCGCGCTTTCTGGGCCGCGAGGGCGACCTTGCCGCCGCGGCCGCGGCCGAGGCCGAGGAATTGCCGAAGCTGCTCGACTATCTCGAAAGCGCGATCCCGGCGTCGGGCTTCCTGGTCGGCGACCGGCTGACGCTCGCCGACCTCGCCGCGGTGTCGCCGCTGATGAACATCCGCCATTGCGGCGCCGATGCCGACCCGGCGCGCTATCCGAAGATCGCCGCGTGGAGCGAGGCGATCCTCGCGCGGCCGAGCCTCGCGCCGTGGATCGCGAAGGAAGAGCGGATGATGGCGAAGCTGCGCGAACAGGCTTGATCGCCGGGCGCGATCGGCGATAGTCGGGCGCGGGGGGCCTGTCATGGACGTGATACCGCATCGCTATCCGCTGCCGCTGCACCACAGCTGGCCGCTGTTCGAACGCGCGCGGCACTTCGATCTCGGCTGGGTCGAGCGCGACGGGGGGCGCCCGCCCGGAACTGCCGATACGCCGTCCGACCTGAACCCCGAGGTGGCGGCCGCCATGGGGATCGGAACGTGGCACTGCGACCTGCTGAACGACCGCCTGAGCTGGTCGGACGCGGTCCACGACATGTTCGGCCTCGCGCGCGGCGTCGCGGCGACGCGTCCCTATGCGGTTGCGCAATATTGCGAAGGGTCGCGCGCCGCGATGGAGCGGCTGCGCGCACATGCGATCGCGCATCGGCGCGGCTTCACCCTCGACGTCGAAATCGGCCCGGCGCTGGCGCGGCCGCGCTGGGTGCGGCTGATCGCGGCGCCGGTCTGCGTCGGCGACGAGGTCGTCGCGCTGCACGGGTTGAAGCGGTTGCTGTCGGATTAGGCTCAGGACCCCAAAGCATGAGATCATCTTTGACCGGATAAGCCTGTGTGCTCCCGCGAAGGCGGGAGCCCATCTCCCGGCCGCTCTATCTTGAGCCGATCGGAGATGGGTCCCCGCCTTCGCGGGGACACACGCGCTTCATTCAAAGTCGATCCGACTTAAACGATCCACGAAAAAGGGCGGCGTTCCTGCGAACGCCGCCCTTTGTCTTTCGCTGGTAAAAGCGCGGCTTACGCGTCTTCCAGTTCCTCGTCGGTCAGCACCGGACCCGAATCCTGGCCCTTCGCTTCGACGTCGCGGTCGACGAATTCGATGATCGCCATCGGCGCCGCGTCCGAGGCGCGGATGCCCGCCTTGATGACGCGCGTGTAGCCGCCGTTGCGGTCCTTGTAGCGCTCGGCGAGGACGTCGAACAGCTTGGCCAGCTGGGCGTCGTCCATCAGGCGGCTCTGCGCGAGACGGCGGTTGGCGAGGCCGCCACGCTTCGCGAGCGTGATCAGCTTTTCGACATAGGGACGCAGTTCCTTCGCTTTCGCGAGCGTCGTCGTGATCTGCTCATGCTTGATGAGCGACGCCGACATGTTGCGGAACATCGCGATGCGGTGCGCGCTGGTGCGCTGGAGCTTACGGCCACCCGATTTGTGACGCATGGTTTCTTCCTTCGTTTGTCAGAGGGGCCGTTTCACGGAACCCCAAGCCAGGCTCGCTTGCGGGGGAGCCCATTCCCGATATCGTCATCCCAGCGAAAGCTGGGATCGCCTGCGGCGTGTTGCCACGATAGCGGCCCCAGCTTGCGCTGGGGCGACGCAAATTCCTTAACCCAGCAGCTCCTGTTCGAGCTTCTTGGCCATTTCCTCGATATTCTCCGGCGGCCAGCCGGGGATGTCCATGCCGAGGCGCAGGCCCATCGACGAGAGCACTTCCTTGATCTCGTTCAGCGACTTGCGGCCGAAGTTCGGCGTGCGGAGCATCTCGGCCTCGGTCTTCTGAACCAGGTCGCCGATGTAGATGATATTGTCGTTCTTCAGGCAGTTCGCGCTGCGGACCGACAGTTCGAGTTCGTCGACCTTCTTGAGCAGGAAGCGGTTGAGCTGGTTGACGTCGGACTCGTCGCTCGCCTGGCTCGGCGCGGCGACGCCGATCAGGCCGCTGTCGTTCATCGCCTCTTCGAAGTGGACGAAGACCTGGAGCTGGTCCTGGAGGATGCGCGCGGCGTAGGCCACGGCATCTTCGGGGGTCACCGTGCCGTCGGTTTCGACGGTCAGGTTCAGCTTGTCATAGTCGAGTTCCTGCCCGATGCGGGCGTTCTCGACCTTGTAGGCGACCTGGCGCACCGGCGAATAGAGCGAGTCGACGGGGATCAGCCCGATCGGCGCGTCGGCGGGACGGTTGCCCGTCGCGGGGACATAGCCCTTGCCGGTGTCGGCGACGAGTTCCATGTTCAGGGTCGCACCCTCGTCGAGGTGACAGATGACATGGTTCGGGTTCATCACCTTGATGTCGCCCGACACCATGATGTCGCCGGCCTTGACGGTCGCAGGACCGGTCGCCGAGAGCTGGAGCCGCTTCGGGCCGTCGCCTTCCATCTTGAGCGCGACCTGCTTCACGTTCAGGACGATGTCGGTGACGTCCTCGCGGACGCCGGCGAGGCTCGAAAATTCGTGGAGGACGTTCTCGATCTTGATCGAGGTGATCGCAGCGCCCTGGAGCGAGGAGAGCAGCACGCGGCGCAGCGCGTTGCCGAGCGTCAGGCCGAAGCCGCGCTCGAGCGGTTCGGCGACGAAGGTCGCCTTGCGCTTGCCGTCGCTGCCGGCCTTGATTTCCAGGTTGCTGGGCTTTTTCAATTCCTGCCAGTTCCGGATGTTGACAGTCATGGACTTCCCTTTGCTTTTGGCGGGACGGGCGGGGGGCGGGTTCCGGCCGGTCCGGCGTTAAAGAGGTGGTCGGCCGGCGCCCCCGCGGCGGGGCGCCGTCCGAAAAGCGGCGTCAGACGCGGCGGCGCTTGGCCGGGCGGACGCCGTTGTGCGGGATCGGCGTCACGTCGCGGATCGACGTGATGTGGAAGCCCACGGCCTGCAGCGCGCGCAGCGCCGATTCACGGCCCGCGCCCGGACCCTTCACTTCGACTTCCAGCGTGCGGACGCCATGTTCGGCGGCCTTCTTGCCGGCGTCTTCGGCGCACACCTGCGCGGCATAGGGCGTCGACTTGCGGCTGCCCTTGAAGCCCATCATGCCGGCGCTCGACCAGGCGATGGCGTTGCCCTGCGCGTCGGTGATGGTGATCATCGTGTTGTTGAAGGTCGCGTTGACGTGCGCGACACCCGACGAGATATTCTTGCGTTCGCGCCGGCGAAGGCGCTGCGGTTCACGAGCCATTGTGATCTATCCTACCTAAATCCGAAAAGCTGGCCGGCGGCGATATGTCGGCGCACCGGGCAGCGAAACAAAGGAAGCGCGCCCCTTGCGGACGCGCTCGACCCTTACTTCTTCTTGCCTGCGATCGGCTTTGCCTTGCCCTTGCGGGTGCGCGCATTGGTGTGCGTGCGCTGACCGCGGACCGGCAGGCCCTTGCGATGGCGCAGGCCGCGATAGCAGGCGAGGTCCATCAGGCGCTTGATGTTCATCGCCGTTTCGCGGCGCAGGTCGCCCTCGACGGTGTGGTCGGCGTCGAGCGCTTCGCGGATCTGCAGGATTTCGGCGTCCGAAAGATCCTGGATGCGGCGGCTGTGGTCGATCCCCAGCTTGTCGGCGATGTCGACGGCGGTCTTGCGACCGATACCGTGGATATAGGTGAGCGCGATGATCACGCGCTTGTTGGTGGGCAGGTTGACGCCCGCGATACGTGCCATGTGATTCTTTCTCCTGCTCCACAGGGTTCGCTGGCAAACGAGCCCTATCTCAAAGCGTCTGTTTTCCAACGCAAAAAACGGACCACGAACACGCTTCCGCGCTTCGCCGTCCGGTCGGGCTGTTGGAATAGGGCGCAGTTAGGGCGAGTCGCCCCGATTGTCAAGCGAAGCCGCGGGTTTTGCGGCGGACCGAGGCCGGCATCAATGCACGCCGGCCAATTCATTTTGCGCGGCGCTGACCAGGAAGGCGCTGCGCGACAGCTTACGCCTTTTGGCCGCAGCGTCGATCGCGGCGAGCATATGCGCGTCGATCGACACATTGACGCGCACCGCGCGGCCGCCCGAGCGGATATAGGGGATCGCCATCAGCATGTGGTCATCGCCGTCGGCCTCGCGGCTCCGGGCGATCTCGTTCATGTCGCGCGCCGGAAAGTCGGCGGCATCCTGATCGTCGAGGAACAATTCGATCGCCTCGATCGCGTTGCGCTCGAGCTCGATCAGGTCTTCGCCCGCCGAAAAACAGCCCGGCAGGTCGGGAAAGCTGATGCCATAGCTGCTGCCTGCATCCTTGTGAACGATCCCGATATAGTGGGTCATCGTCTCTTCCTTTCAAAGCCAGCCCGCCATCCGGGCGATGCTGCGGGCGGTGCCGATCGGCAAATCCTTTTTCGGATGCGGGACGATGATCGTGACGGTGCCCTTGCGGAACTTGTGATGCGAACCCTTCGTTCCGACGAGCAGAAAACCTTCGGCTTCGAGGCGCCTGACGATCTTTCTGCTGTCCCGCTCCATGTGTAGTTATATACACACCGATCGGTCGTGATCAAGAGTTACGTAAATATTACGCAAAATTTGCGCGGTAGCTCTCTACCCGGCGCAGTCATCTCTGCGCGACGGTAAATAAGGGACTGTCCCTATCTATTGGCGGGAGACGTTAACTCGACCGCCCGGTCGTGGAGGCGGCCGACGACGGCGCGGTGGATGCCGGGGGCGCAGGCGATGACACCGAAGGCTTGTGCGCGCGGGGTGTTGAAGACGAGCGGCTGGCCGAAGGCATCGGTCACCGTCGCCCCGGCTTCGGTTGCGATCAACGTCGCGGCGGCGACGTCCCACTCGAACCCCCAGCGCAGCGTCGCGACAAGGTCGGCGCGGTCATCGGCGACGAGCGCCATGCGCAGCGCGATGCTGTTGGGCTTGGTCACCATGATCAGGTCGCGGTCGATTTTGGGCAGGCTGTCGGCGGGAACGCGCGCGCCGTCGAAGATCATCCGGCGGCTTGCGCGCAGCGTTTCGCCGTTCAGCGTCGCGCCGCGGCCGCGCTGTGCGACCCACAGCTCGTCGAGCGCGGGGGCATAGAGCACGCCGAGTTCGGAGGCGCCATCGACGACGAGCGCGACCGACACCGCCCAGCCGGGGCGGCCGCGGATGAAGTCGCGCGTGCCGTCGATCGGATCGACGCACCAGATCGCGCGCCGCGACAGGCGCTCGTCGCTGTCGGCGGTCTCCTCAGACAGCCAGCCCGCCTCGGGCACCATCGCGCCGAGCACCGCCTTCAGCCGCGCATCGACCGCCAGATCGACGTCGCTGACCGGGTTGTTGTGCGATTTGTGCCAGACGTCGACCGCCTTGCCCTCGCCGCGCCAGCGCGCCATCGCCATGTCGCCGACCTCGCGCGTCGCGGCGATCACCGCTTCGAGATTGTGGGTGGCGGTCATGGCATGGCCGGAGCTGATTGCGGAAAATCAATCCGCATCCCCGAGCGAAGACGAGGGGCCATGCCGAGCGAAGTCGAGGCAGCGGCGTCGCTGGTTCTCGCTTCGCTCGAAAATGCCCCTCGTCTTCGCTCGGGGATGCGGATCATATTCATGGTTCGCCTCGCTAGCTGCTCGCGACGGTCATGCCGTCGATGCGCAGCGTGGGCACATTGACCGACTGGCGGAAGACGAGGTCGTCGGCGGGCGTGAGCGCGCCGAACATGTCGATCAGATTGCCCGCGACGGTGAATTCGGCGATCGGCTCGGCGAGCTGGCCGCCGCGGATCACGAAACCCGACGCGCCGCGGCTATAGTCGCCCGTGACCGGATTGACCCCCTGGCCGATCAGCTCGGTCAGATAGACGCCGGTTTCGATGTCGGCCATCAGCACTTCGGGCGTGACGGTGCCGGGGGCGAGATGCAGGTTGCTCGCGCCGACCCCCGATGCGCCGCCGCCGCGGCTCGCATGGCCGGTGGGGGCGAGGCCAAGCTGGCGCGCCGAGGCGGTGTCGAGCAGCCAGCCGGTGACCTTGCCGTCCGCGACGATGTCGCGCGCCGCGGTCGGCAGCCCCTCGCCGTCGAAGGCGCGGCTGCGCAGTCCGCGCGAGCGGTGCGGCTCGTCGCGGATCAGGATCGCGGGGTCGAACAATTGCGCCTCTTCCTTGCCGAGCAGGAAGCTGGTGCGCCGTGCGATCGCGGGGCCGCCGATCGCGCCGAGCAGATGGCCGAGCAGGCTCGATCCGATGCGCGGATCGAAGACGACGGGCAGCTTGCCGACCGGCGCCTTGCCGGGATTCAGCCGTCGCACCGCACGCGCGCCGGCGCTCGCGCCGATCTGCTCGGCGCTTTCGAGGTCGGACAGGTGATGCGCGCTGTGCCAGTCGTAATCGCGCTGCATCGCGGCGCCTTCGCCGGCGATCACGCTCGCCGACAGGCTGTGACCGCTCGCGCCATAGCCGCCGGCGAAGCCGTGGCTGGTGACGAGCGCGAAGCGGGTGCGGCTGTGGCTCGCACTGCCGCCCTCGCTGTTGGTGACGCCCGCGACCGCGCGCGCCGCGTCCTCGACCGCGAGCGCCGCCTCGCGCAGCGCTTGCGGATCGGCTTCGCTGCCGTCGTCGAGGTCGAAGTCGGGGACCGGGCCGTTGAACAGCAGCTCTTCGGGCGCCAGGCCGGCATAGGGGTCCTCGGGCGCTTCGCGCGCCATCGCGACGCAGCGCGCGACGAGCTTTTCGAGCTCGCCCGCGTCCATGTCGGCGGTCGATACGCTCGCGCTGCGCTGTCCGACGAAAACGCGCAGCGAAATATCCTGCCCCTCGGAGCGCTCGACATCCTCGAGCTCGCCGAGCCGCATCGACACCGAGGTCGCGGCGTTGCAATAATAGAGCGCGTCGGCGGCGTCGGCGCCCGCCTTGGTCGCGGCGTCGCAGAGCAGCTGCGCACGGTTGAGGGCTTCGGAAACGGTCAGCATCGCCGCGCCCTAGACCGCGCGGGCGGGGCCGTCAAAATCTAAAGTCGGGAGAGATGGGGTGGCGGAGCGAGGGACGTAGCCATGTTTGACTGAATAAGCGGTGTGCTCCCGCGAAGGCGGGAGCCCATCTCCCGTCCGTTTCATCTTTGACCGGCCGGAGATGGGTCCCCGCCTTCGCGGGGACACAAAATCTTCAATTGGCCGCTCAGTCGATGCCGATCATGCGCAAAATATGAACCGCCCCTTCGGGCGAAGTCGAGGCAATTGAACTCGCTGAACCCGAGCGCTCAGCCGGTGATCGCGGCGATCGCGTCGGTTGCCGCCATCGCGCCGCTGACCCACAGGAAGGGCAGCGCGAGCGCGGCGAGCCACAGGCGGCGGACGTCGCGGCGGAAGCGCGCGTGCAGGCCCCAGCTGGCGAGCGCCTGACGGCTCAGATGATGCCAATGGCGTTCGACGATGCGGACCGTCGGCACCGCAAGTGCCAGAATGATGACCAGCGCGGCGACGGTGAGGGCGGACGGCGCCCCGGCCGCGATCGCGCTCGACACCAGCCACACCTGCAGGACGGCAAAGACGATCAGCGCCGCGGCGGCATGGACGGTCATTCGGCGCCCCAGACTTCGTGCCGGCGGCACGCTGTGCGTCGTGCGTCCGATCGGACGCGCCCCGAATGTCGATGCCATTGTTCAGCCTCCCCGGCTGGCGTTCCCAGAAGAAATCCGAGGGTTTCAGCCGTTCATCCCCAAGTCAAGCCACCGTCGCACCGATTCGTTAAAATTCTGCGTCGATTCACCGCAAAATCGGAACAAAATTGCGTCGGAGTGCCTCTGGAGGCCGTTGTGCGGAGGTTTTTGGGGGGCGGAACTCAGTTTTGCGGCGGCGGAGTCGCGGACGGCGGGACCGGCAGCGGTTCGGCGTCGGGGTCGCCCGCGGCGTCGGCCGCGGGCGGCGCGGTTTCGCCGTTCGCCTGACGCTGCAATTCCTCGGCGGCGCGCTGGCGCTGTTCGAGCGCCTCCTGCTCGGCGTCGACCGCCGCCTGCACCTCGGCGGCCGCCTCGTCGATGCCGGCGAGGCGCTTGGCGCGCTCTTCGGCGATCATCGTTTCCCAGTCGGTCTTGTCGGCGGCCTGGCGTTCGGCCTTCGCGCCTTCGAGCAATTGCTGGGTGCAGCCGGTGAAGCCGCCGAGCCCGACGGGCGAGCAGCTGTCGGTGCCGAAACGGCCGACGCGCTCCATCGCGACGACGCGGTTGAGCCACGCCTGATTGCGCGGGTCGAGCGGGTCGCCGCCGCGGAAGATCTGCGGGACGCGATAGCGGTCGCTTTCGGGCAGGCGGTTGCAGACGACGATTTCGTCGGGGCTGCTCTGTTCGCACTTGTCGTCGCCATAGACGATGACCTGATTGACCTTGTCGTTCGCGGCCTCGGCGGAGCCTTCCTGCGCCTGCGCGGGGGCTGCAAAGGCCCCGGCGGCGAACGTCAGGGCGAGGAGGGGCAGGCGGGTCATCTCTTTTCCTTCACTGGTTCGCTCAAGAGCCTGGCATCGTTAGCCTGCACGCGCGGTGAACGCCACGGGCTTTCGGCGGCCCTTATCAGATACGCTTGGAGAGCGCGATGGCTGCGCGGCAGCCGGCGCGGATCGCGACGCTGAGCAGCGGGTAGCCGGGTGCGCTTTCGGCGCCCGCGGCGAGTGCCGCCTCCTTATGCTCGAGTTCTTCGGCGCGGAAATCGGCGACGGCATCCGAAAGCTCGGGATCGCGGTCGCCGAGTTCGGCGAGTTGCTCGCGGTAGTGGCGGTCGATCTCGGTCTCGACCGCGGCGGTACACGCCATTGCTGCGCGCGGTCCCATCGCGGCGGTGACCGCGCCAAGCGCGAAGCCCGCGACGTCCCACACCGGCTGGAGCGCGGTCGGGCGCACGCCGCGGCGCGCGACCATGGCGTCGAAAAACTGCCGGTGACGCTCCTCCTGTTCGGCCATATGCGCGATGTCGCGCGCCATCGGATGACGGTCGCCCATCACCGCGAGCTGCCCGGCATAGATGCGCGTCGCGCCATATTCGCCGGCCTGATCGACGCGGATCATCGACGCGGTGCGGCGGTCGGTCTTTTCGGGCGGCGTGCTCATGCCGCCATCGTGCGCCCGCGGCGGAGCAAGGTCAACACGAGGCCCGCGCCGGCGAGCGAGAAGATCGCGTTGAAACCCGCGAGCGAGACCCCGGCGAGCGTCCATTGCGGCACGTCGCAGCGGATCAGCGGTGCGGCCATGATGCTGTCGAGCGTCACCGGTCCGCTCTGGCTGGTGCTGCACGTCGTCAGACCCTCCCACCAGCCATATTCGACTCCGGCGTGAAAAATGCCGATCAGCCCGCTGATCGCGATGGCGAGCGCGGCGAGCAGGGTGAGCACGCGCATCGCGCGGTCGTTCGCGCGCAGCAGCAGCGCGAGCAGCGCCAGCACGATCGCCGCCTGATGCGGCCAGCGCTGCCAATGGCACATTTCGCACGGATAGAGGCCGAAGCCGAACTGCGAGACGAGCGCGCCGCCGTAGAGGAGCAGCGGGACGAGCAGCGCGGCGACGGGCGCGGCGAGGCGCGAATTCAGCATGGGCGGATCCTGGGGATGGGGGGACAGACGAGAAGCAGCGGATCGTCATTGCGAGGAGCGTAGCGACGAAGCAATCTCCAGCTATCGTCCCGAAAGAACGCGGGCTGGAGATTGCTTCGCTTCGCTCGCAATGACGATGTCTTTTTCAATCGCAAGCGCGATCAGTTGCGGCGTGTCGGCTTGGCGGCGGGCGGCTTGCCGCCCTGCGCCATGCGCGCCGCGTTCGGCCCGATGCGACCGATCGTTTCGAGCGCATAGTGGAGCTGGAAGTCCTCGATCCCCTTGGCCTTCAGTTCCTCGGCGGTCGCGGTGAAGCGCGGATCGGGCTTGTCGTCCTTTTCGAGCAGGCTGTTGTCGACCTTTTTCTCGTTGATCAGGTGGCGGCGCAGATCGCTTTCGCGGAAGCTCGGGCGGTCCTTGTAATCGGGGTCCGAAAGCTGTGGCACGCGAATGTCGGGGTCGATCCCGCCTTCCTGCACGCTGCGCCCGGAGGGCGTGTAATAGCGCGCAGTGGTCAGCCGCAGCGCGGTGGTGTCGGACAGCGGCAGCACCGTCTGCACCGACCCCTTGCCGAAGCTGCGTTCGCCCATGATCAGCGCGCGATGCTGGTCTTGCAGCGCGCCCGCGACGATTTCCGAGGCCGAGGCCGAGCCTTCGTCGATCAGCACGATCAGCGGCTCGCCGTGCGCCAAATCCCCCTTTTCGGCGAAATAGCGTTCGATGTCGCCCTTGCGGCGCCCGCGCTGCGAGACGATTTCGCCGCGGTCGAGGAAGATGTCGCTGACCCCCACGGCTTCGTCGAGCAGCCCGCCGGGGTTCGAGCGCAGGTCGAGGATCCAGCCGCGCGGGGTATGGCCGAGCGATTTTTCGACCGCGACCATCGCGCCCTTCAGGTCGGCGGTCGCGTCGGCCGAAAAGCTGCTGATCGTCAGCACGCCGACATCGTCCTTCACTTCCCATTTGACGGGCTTCAGGTCGATGATCTCGCGCGTCAGCGACAGCTCCATCGGCTTGTCCTGCCCCTCGCGCACCACGGTGATGTCGATCTTTGTGCCCGGCTTCCCGCGCATCTGTTCGACCGCCTCGTCGAGCGTCAGGCCAAAGATGAGCTGGCCGTTGATGTGGGTGATATAGTCGCCGGCCTTGATGCCCGCGCGTGCGGCGGGGGTGTCGGCGGTCGGCGCGATCACCTTGACGACGCCGTCCTCCATCGTCACCGACAGGCCGAGCCCGCCATATTCGCCGTCGGTCTGCGTGCGCAGGTTCGAATAGTCGCTCGCGTCGAGATAGCCCGAATGGGGGTCGAGGCTTGCGAGCATACCATTGATCGCGCCGTCGATCAGCTTTGCGTCGCTCACCGGCTCGACATAATTGGCCTTCACCTCGAGCAGCACGTCCATGAAGCGCGAAATCTCGTCGGTGGTCGAGGCATCGACCGTCGCCATCGCCCCGGTCGCGAGCGGCACCAGCGCGAGGGTGCTCAGCGCGGCGGCGCCCTGCCACAGGGCGAAACGGCGCTTGCGCGAGGCGGCGATCTTGGTCGAGTCGGTCATGCGTGTCTTTCAGTCCAGCAGGAAAATCACTTTATACGCCCCGGCGCGCCATCCTCCAACGGCTTTCGGGCGGCGTCAAGCGGGGTGTTTCGCCTGGGCTTGCTCCTGTCCGGGTTGAACCCATCAAACCTCTCCTCTCAAGCCCCTCCTCTTCAGAGGAGGGGTTGGGGTGGTGGCGCGCGATTAGCGCGCAAGACGTCAACCACCACCCCGCTGCGACTAACGCGCAAAGCGCGTAAGTCTCGCTGCCCCTCCTCTGAAGAGGAGGGGTTTCGATCTAGAGCAAATTGCGCGAAATCTGAATCATCCGCATCCCCGAGCGAAGACGAGGGGCTCGTTCGAGCGGAGCGAGAACCGCAGCGTCGCCGCCTCGACTTCGCTCGGCAGAGCCCCTCGTCTTCGCTCGGGGAAACGGTGCAGATTTCCGGCACGATGCTCTAAACCGAACTGGCGCTACTCTCACCCCAGCATCGCGGCGACGTCGACCGGCTTGCCCGCGCGGCGCAGTTCGACGGTGATGCGGCTGTCGTCGGATCCGGCGCGGCCGAGCGGCGTGCCCGCCTCGATCGTGTCGCCGACGTCGACCGACAGCGCGATCATCCCGGTGAGCAGCGTGGTCCAGCCGCCGCCATGGTCGATGATGACGATCTTGCCATAGCCTTTGTAATCGCCCGCGAAGCTGACGCGGCCCGGCGCGGGGGCGACGACCTGGCCGCCGGGGCGAGCCGCGACGGTGATGCCGCGCGAGCGCACGCCGCTGTCGTTGACCTCGCCCAACCCCTCGACGATGCGCCCGACGACCGGCAGGCGATAGGCGCCGCGCGTCAGCTCGGCTTCGCGCACGGTGAGCGGCTGCACGGCGGCGTCTGCGGCTTCGGGGTCGCGCGGTCGGGGCAAGGGGCCGGCGAGCTCGGCCAGCTCGGCGCGCACCGCGGCGTCGGCCTCGACCGCGTCCATCAGGTCGACGATGTCGCGCGCCTTCTCACCAAGGCCGAGCGCGCGGTCGGCTTCGAGTCGCGCGCTGCTCATCAACTCGCGCGCGTGGATACGCCCCTCGTTTTCGAGGCGGGTCAGCTCGTCGCGGCGCTGCGAAAGCGCGGTCTTGCTCGCCGACAAGGCGCCCAGCGCCACCGCCTGTTGCCGCTGGGTGCGGCGCAGATCGGCGAGTTCGCCGCGCACCCCCGCGGTGCGCCGCTCGATCACCGGCATCACCGCGTCGAGCACAGCGCGGGCGTGGACCATGTCGCGCAGCGATCCCGGCTGCGCGAGCACGGTGACCGGCGGCTGGCGCGACAGCTGCTGGAGCGAGGCGGCGAGTTCCAGGAGCGGCTGTTGCTGCTCGGCGAGCCGCGCCTGCTGCGCCGCGAGACGGCGGTTCACCAGCGCGACGCGTGCCTCGCCCGCGTCGATGTCGGCCTCGGCCGACTGGATGCGCGCGGCGAGCGCGGCGCTGCGTTTCTTCAGGCGATCGGCGGTGTTCGTCGCCTTTTGCGCCTGCGCCTCGAGCGCCGCGCTGCGCGCCATCGCGTCGGCCGACTGCTGCTTGGCGTTGACTAGCTGCGCCCGCTCGCGCGCGGCGATCGCTTGCGGGTCGAAGACATCCGACTGCGCGAGCGCCAGCGCGCCGAGTGCGAGCGCGGCGAGACCGGCAAGCGCTGCGAGCGCGCGCCTCACTGGCGCCCCTCGCGATGATAGGGGTGGCCCGCGATGATGCTGGTCGCACGCCACAATTGTTCGGCGAGCATCGCGCGCGCCATCAGATGCGGCCAGGTCGCGCGGCCGAAGGCGATCACCTTGTCGGCGCCTTCGCGTTCGTCGGGGGTGAAGCCGTCGGCGGCGCCGAGGCAGAAGCGCGCCTCGCGCACTCCGGCATCGCGCCAGCTTTCGAGCAATTTTGCGAATTCGAGCGAGGACATCTGCTCGCCGCCCTCGTCGAGCAGGATCGTGCGGCTGTTGTCCGGCGCCGCGGGAACCCGTCCACCGGTGTCGGGGAGTTCCGAAATCTTTTGCGCCCAATTGACGCGCTTCATGTAGCGCGCGACCAGATCGGCCTCGGGCGAACGCCCGATGCGCCCCCGCGCGATGATGTGCAGCAACATGACGTTTTCGTTCACCCTCGGTGAAAGCGGCACCAGCCCGCTCCCCCTCCCGGCCTCCCTCACAACAGTAGCCTATGGGAGGCCAGGAGGGGGAGCGGGCTGGTGCCGCTTCTGTTCGGGCTCTAGGCCGAACAGACCAAAAACGTCAATTCGCGGCTGCGACCGGCGGCGCGTCGCCGAACGACCACATGCGCTCGAGGTTGTAGAAGCTGCGCACCTCGGGCCGGAACAGGTGGACGATCACGTCGCCGGCGTCGATCAGCACCCAATCGGCGTTGGGCAGCCCTTCGACGCGGACGCTGCGGCCCGCCTCCTGCTTGATCCGCTGCGCCAGCTTGTCGGCGATCGCCGAGACGTGGCGCGTCGAGCGGCCGCTCGCGATCACCATATGATCGGCGATGCTGCTTTTTCCGGCGAGCGGGATGGAAATGATTTCCTGGGCCTGATCCTCGTCGAGTTGATCGAGGATCAGCGCGTGGAGCGCGTCCACACTGTCGTTGGCGGGTGCGGCGCTGGGCGCGGCATCCTGACTGGCGGCTATCAAGCGGGTCCTTTCCTTTCGCTGTCGCCGATACGCGAATGCGTCAGCGGGTCGCGCAGCGCGCGGCCAGCATAGCATTCGTACCAGCGGGGATTGGCCTGCCGTATAGCGGTTGCGGATCGCACGTCGGGCGAAAAACGCAGGAACACGAGGGCAGGCGGTCTCCAGTCCGTCCAATGAGCTTTCTGGTCCGCGGGCCGGACGAAGCGCCGCAGCCAGCCCATCGCCTGCGCGGCGTGGGTGCGGCCATTATAGCCCGGACGCGCGACAACCGCAATCGGCATCAAGCGCGCGATTCCCCGCCAGTCGCGCCAGCGGGGCAGCTGGACCAGATTGTCGGCGCCCATGATCCAGATGAAACGGCGATTCGGGTAGCGGCGGATCAGCTTTTTCAGCGTGTCGGCGGTGTAGCGCGTGCCGAGCTCGGCCTCGATCGCGGTCGCGCGGATCGGCGAGCGCCGCGCCATCGCGCGCGCCGAGGCGAGGCGCGCGGCCAGAGGCGCCATCCCCGCCTGCGGTTTGAGCGGATTGCCCGGCGAGACGAGCCACCATAATTCGTCGAGATCGAGCGCAGCGATGGCGTTCAGGCTGATCGCCCGATGCGCGCCATGCGCCGGGTTGAAGCTGCCGCCGAGGAGGCCGGTGGTGATCACAGCAGGCTTTGCCAGTCGCTGCGAAGGTGGATCATGCGCAGGATGAGGAGCCGTTCGGCGTTGACATTGTAGAGCAAGGCAAAAGGCAATTGCCCGAGGCGCCATTTGCGAAGCCCCGTCGCGTCAACGGGCGACCCGGCGTAGGGCGTCAGGGCGAGAAAATCGCTCGCTCCTCTGGCTTCGGCCAAAAGCGCGTCGGCGATATCGAAATCGATCGGAAAAAGGCTGTCGGCGTTCTTGATGAGGTCTTCGGTCGCGGCCTGCGACCATTGGACATTGATCACGCTGCCGCTTTGTCTCGGCGCGCGCGCAGCTCGGCACGCTTTGCGTCGATCAGGCGCAGCATTTCCTCGTGGGAGATCAGCGGTTCCTCGCGCGCCGACCGCTCGCCTTCTTCGATGATCGCGAGCATCTCGGCTTCGCGTTCGACGAACTGCCGAACCGCTTGCGCAACCAACCAGGACCGCGAACGATCATAGCGCTCGCCCAGCCGGTCGAGCGTTTCGAGCGTGGCTGCGTCCAACCGTGTCGTAATGGGCGACGTCGAATCCATCAGACAGACATACTACTTGTATACAAATGATTCAAGGTCGCACCTGCCCCGTCCCGCGCACCTGCCATTTATAGGTCGTCAGCCCTTCGAGCGCGACCGGGCCGCGCGCGTGGAGGCGGCCCGTCGCGATGCCGATTTCGGCGCCGAGGCCGAATTCGCCGCCGTCGGCGAACTGGGTCGAGGCATTGTGCATGACGATCGCGCTGTCGACTTCGGCGAGGAAGCGGTCGGCGGCGGCGGCGTCCTCGGTGACGATCGCGTCGGTGTGGCGGCTCGAATGGGCGTCGATATGCGCGAGCGCGCCTTCGAGGCCGTCGACCATCGCGATCGACACGATCGCATCGAGATATTCGCTGTCCCAGTCGCTCGCATCGGCGGGGGTGACGTGCGCGGCGAGCGCCGCGATGTCGCGGTCGCCGCGCACTTCGCAGCCAGCGGCGGTCAGCGCGTCGACGATGGCGGCGGGACCCGGATAGGCGCGGTCGATCAATATCGTCTCGGTCGCGCCGCAGACGCCGGTGCGGCGCATCTTGGCGTTGACCGCGAGCGCGACCGCGGTCGCGGGATCGGCGGCGCCGTCGATATAGGTGTGGCAGATGCCGTCGAGATGCGCGAGCACGGGAACACGCGCTTCGTCCTGCACGCGCGCGACAAGCCCCTTGCCGCCGCGCGGAATGATGATGTCGACGAGCCCCTGCGCGCGGAGCAGCGCGCCGACCGCGGCGCGGTCCTGCGTCGGGACGAGCTGCACCGCATCGGCGGGCAGCTGCGCTTCGGAAAGGCCTGCCGCCAGCGCGGCGTGGATCGCGCGGTTCGAATGCACCGCCTCGCTGCCGCCGCGCAGGATCACCGCATTGCCCGACATCAGCCCGAGCGCCGCGGCGTCGGCGGTGACATTGGGACGGCTTTCATAGATGATCCCGATCACGCCCAGCGGCACGCGCACGCGGCTGAGCACCAGCCCGTTGGGGCGCTCCACACGGTCGATCTCGGCGCCGATCGGATCGGGAAGCGCGGCGACCGCATCGACCGCCCCGGCGATCGCGCTCAGCCGGTCTTCGTCGAGCCGCAGCCGATCGAGCATCGCCGACGTCAGCCCGCCCGCTTCGCCCGCAGCCATGTCCTGTGCATTCGCCGCCAGAATCTCCGCCGCCTGCGCGCGCAGTTGCTGCGCCGCAGCCTTCAGCGCCGCGGCCTTTTTCGCCGTCGGGGCGGTCGCCATGCGCTTTGCCGCGGCGCGCGCGCGCGCGCCCATGTCGGCGATCAGCGCATCGGCATCGCGGAGCGGCGGGGGCGAGAGCGTATCGGTCGTCATGGCGCTGGCCCTATCATGCTTTGCGGCAGTGACGAAGCCCCGTTGCGCGGCGGCGCGCAGCGCTTTAGGCAGGGCGGCATGAGCGGGGATATCGAGGGCATCGGCGCGGCGGTCACCGCGGGATTGGCGGCACGCGCGGTCGAATCGCACCGCGGCGAGGGCGGACCGGGTTATGCCGGCACCCGCTGTCTCAATTGCGGAACGGTGCTCGCCGGATCGCATTGCCACCATTGCGGCCAGCGCGCCGACGTGCATCGCAGCTTCGCCGCGATCGGCCACGATCTCGTCCACGCGATCTTCCATTTCGAGGGCAAGCTGTGGAACACGCTGCCGCTGCTCGCGTGGCGGCCGGGCGACCTGACCCGGCGCTATATCCACGGCGAGCGTGCAAGCTTCATTTCGCCGCTCGCGCTGTTCCTGTTCGCGGTGTTCCTGACCTATGCGGTGCTGACGGCGGTCGGCGCGGGCGGCGGCCTTGGCGAAGAATTGAACAAGGCCGCCGCCGAGCAGACGCGGACCAATGCGGTCAAGTCGAGCCTGCAGGACGAGGTCGACCGCGTCGACGCGCGGCTCGCGAGCAAGAATCTGTCCGCCGACGATCGCCGCAAGCTGCTCGATGAGCGCGAGACGTTGCAGAAGAGCGCCGACTATCTGGGCGTCGCGCGCAGCCGCAGCAAGGCCGAGCGCGAGGCGGCGCGCGCCGAAGGTCCGCCGGTGCTCGCCGATCCCGTGGAGCAGGTGACGACGAGCGCGCAGTTCGTGGCGGTCAACAAGGTCGATACGGGGGTGCCCTTCATCGATCACGGGATCAAGAAGGCGCTCGCCAATCCGGGGCTGATTCTCTATAAATTACAGGCGAATGCCTATAAGTTCGCGTGGGCGCTGATCCCGCTGTCGCTGCCCTTCATGTGGCTCCTCTTTCCGTTCAGCCGGCGCTTCCACACCTATGACCATTTCGTCTTCGTCACCTATTCGATCAGCTTCGTGCTGCTCTTGTTCGTCGTCGTGCGGCTGCTCAATCTGACGATATTCGGCGAACTCGCGACCTTTTTTGCGATGCTCTATATGCCCTTTCACATGTATCGCCAGCTGCGCGGCGCCTATCGCTCGTCGCGCGCCGGCGCGCTCGTTCGCACGAGCCTTTTGCTCTTGTTCAGCCTGTTCGCGATGATCGCCTTTCTGCTGCTGCTGCTCACGCTGGGAGCGATGGGCTGAGGAAAGCGGCGCGCCAAATCGTAACAATGACCGGTCAGACCGGGAGCGATATGGAGGAGGAGCGCGATGCACGGACTATGGGCGGAACTGGACCGGCGGCGGTTGATCGCGCTCGGCACCGGCGGGCTCGCGGCGCTGGCCATCCCCGGCGCGGCGGCGGCGATGATGGCGTAGGGTTTTACCCACGGCGTCGCGAGCGGCGAGCCCGGCCCCAATTCGGTGCTGCTGTGGACGCGCTATGCGGCGCCGTCGGATAGCGCGCTGACCGCCGAGCTGTCCGAAAGCGCCGACTTCGCGCGTATCGTCGGCGGCGGCAGCGTGATCGCGGCGGGCGAGCGCGATCACACCGCAAAGATCGTCGTCGACGGGCTGCATCCCGGCCGCTGGTATTATTATCGCTTCGTCGCACCCGACGGGACGACTTCGCCCGTCGGCCGGACGCGCACGCTGCCCGCCGGGCCGACCGCGGCCTTCACCCTCGCGCTCTTTTCCTGTTCGAACCTGCCCTTCGGCTGGTTCAACGCCTATGGCCATGCCGCGGCGCGGGCCGACATCGACCTGTGCGTCCATGTCGGCGACTATTTCTACGAATATCAGGTCGGCCAATATCCGACCTTGAAGGAAGCGATTCCGGGGCGGACGATCCAGCCCGATCACGAACTCGTCGCGCTCGCCGATTATCGCCTGCGCTACGCCACCTATCGCAGCGATCCCGATCTTCAGCGGCTCCACGCGCTGTTCCCGATGCTTGCGCAGTGGGACGATCACGAACTCGCCAACGACGCGTGGAAGGGCGGGGCGCAGAACCATCAGCCCGACGAGGGCGACTGGAGCGTGCGCTCGGCGGCGGCCGAGCGCGCCTGGCGCGAATGGATGCCCGTCGCCGACATTCGCTGGCGCCATTATGAGGTCGGCGAGCTTGCGACGATCTTCCTTCCCGAAACGCGGCTCACCGGGCGCGACAGGCAATATTCGCCCGCCGCGATCATCGAAGGCGCGAGCGATCCGGTCGCAGCGCTCAAGCGTTTCCGCGAGACCGACTATATCGACCCCGCGCGCCAGATGCTCGGCGCCGACCAGGAACGCTGGCTGCTGGACGCCATCCGCGCCTCGGCGAAGGCGGGCAAGCGCTGGCAGGTCTGCGCGCAGCAGCTGATCATGGGCACCACCTATACGCCGCGCGAAGCGGCGAACTGGTATGCGGGCGACCTGCCCGACTATGTGATCGAGCGCGTGAAGACCGCACGTCTGGTCGCCGATGCCGGGCTGCCCTACAGCTTCGATGCGTGGGACGGCTATCCCGCCGCGCGCGACCGGTTGCTCGGCGCGGCGCAGGCGGCGGGCGCCAATTTCGTCTCGCTGGCGGGCGACAGCCACAATGGCTGGGCGTTCGACCTGCCGCACGGCGGCCACCCCGCCGGGGTCGAGGTCGCGGGGCATAGCGTCAGCTCGCCGGGGATCGAGTCGGCGGCGAAAGGCGCGAGCGACGCCGATCGCGTCGCGGCGCTGCGCCGCTCGTCGCCGCAGCTGCGCTGGGCGAATACCGAACGGCGCGGTTATGCGACCGTCGCGCTGACGCCCGACAGGATGACCGCGAGCTGGCATTTCCTCGACACGGTGGCGCAGCCGTCGCGCGCCCTTGCGGGCACGCACAGCATGACGGTGCAGCAGGGGCGCAACGTCTATGATGCTGGCTGATCGGGTGGCTGCTTGACCAATCCATAATTATCTGGTTATGGGTAAACCATAGCCAAGAGGTTATGGATTGACATGATCGAGAGTCGCGACCTCCTCTTCCGGGCGCTTGCCGACCCGACCCGCCGCGCGCTGTTCGAGCGCTTGTGCGAGGGCGGCGAACAGAGCGTCGGCGCGCTCACCGCACCGTCGGGCATTTCGCAGCCCGCGGTGTCGAAGCATCTTGCGGTGCTGCGGCAGGCGGGGCTGGTCGCGGGGCGTCATGCGGGGCGCCAGTCCTATTATCGCGCGCAGCCCGCGGCGCTCGCGCCGCTGGTCGACTGGACCGGGCGGATGACGCGTTTCTGGGAGGCGCGCTTCGACGATCTCGACGATGTTTTGAAAAGGATGGATCAATGACCGACGCCGCCGCCGCAACGCGCACCATCGTCGTCGAGCGCGAATTCGCGCACCCGCCCGAAAAGGTCTGGCGCGCGCTCACCCGGCCCGAGCTGGTCGCCGAATGGCTGATGGCGGGCGACGTCGCCCCGACGCTCGGCCACCGCTTCGCCTTCGGCGCCGACTGGGGCCATGTCGATTGCGAAGTGGTCGAGGTCGAGCCCGAACGCACGCTTGCCTACAGCTGGGACGGCATGGGGCTCGAAAGCACCGTCACCTGGACGCTCACCCCGACCGCGGCGGGCACGCATCTGCGGATGGAGCAGACGGGGTTCCAGCCCGACCAGAAACTCGCCTATCATGGCGCGAAGGCCGGCTGGCCGCGCTTCCTGGGCGCGCTTGATGACCTGCTCGCGCGGATCGATTGACGAAGGGAGACGATATGAACTGGAATGGCGCGATCCGCCAGCTTCACCGCTGGCTCTCGATCCTCTTCACACTGGTGGTCGGGGCGATCTTCCTGACCCTCGCGCTCGGCCGCGAGCCTGTGCAATGGGTCTATTATCTGCCGCTCGGCCCGCTCGCGCTGATGACGCTGACCGGGCTGTGGATGTTCGTCCTGCCCTATGTGGCGCGGGCGCGCCGCGCCGAGGGATAGCGGCATGGCCGACAAGACCCCCAAGCTGCTCTCGGGCGGCAACCCGCAGATCCCGAAGGGCGACGGCGATGCGCCGGTGCGGGCCTATATCGCCGCGATGCCGGACTGGAAGCGCGCCGCGGGCGAGCGGCTCGACGCGCTCATCGAAAAGGCGGTGCCCGACGTGCAAAAGGCGGTGCGCTGGAACTCGCCCTTCTACGGCGTCGAGGGCAAGGGATGGTTCGCGAGCTTTCACTGCTTCACGCGCTACATCAAAATCACCTTCTTCAAGGGCGCGGCGCTCGACCCGCCGCCGCCCGTTGCATCGAAGGACGCCGATGTGCGCTATCTCCACATCCACGAAGGCGAGGACGTTGATGAAGATCAGCTTGCGCGCTGGCTGAAACAGGCCGCCGCGATTCCCGGCTGGATCACCGGCCGCTGATGAGGAAAAAGAGGATTATGACCGACGAAGACCAGAGCGCATCCGAAGCGATCGACGCGAAGATCGCCAAGCTCGGCGACTGGCGGGGCGCGACGCTCGCACACATGCGCGCGCTGATCCATGCCGCCGAACCCGAGGTCGTCGAGACGGTGAAGTGGCGCAAGCCGTCGAACCCGCACGGCGTTCCGGTATGGGAATATGGCGGTATCCTCTGCACCGGCGAAACCTATAGGGACAAGGTCAAGCTGACCTTCGCGCGCGGCGCGGCGCTCGATGATCCGGCGGGGCTGTTCAATGCGAGCCTCGATGGCGGCACGCGCCGCGCGATCGACCTGTTCGAGGGCGACGAAGTCGACGCGGAGGCGTTCAAGGCGCTGGTGCGCGAAGCGGTCGCGGCGAACGCATCGAAGGCGTCGCGGCGGTAGGACGGCGGATAGCGGGCGGTATCGGTTGTTCTTAAGCCCCTCCTCTTCAGAGGAGGGGTTGGGGTGGTGGCGCGCGTCAGCGCGCGGGTGCCCTTGCACCACCCCGCTGCGACTAACGCGCAAAGCGCGTAAGTCTCGCTGCCCCTCCTCTGAAGAGGAGGGGTCGGTCGAATGGCAGTTCCCCACCCCAAAGCCGCCTCACGAATAGGGCGGCGCATCCTCGAACTCGCCGAACCACGGATAGTCGTTCGCGACGCTCGCGGTGAAATTGGGGGCGCGTTTTTCGAGGAAACTCGTCACGCCCTCGGCGGCGTCGGGGCTGCGGCCGCGCGCGAAGATCGCGCGGCTGTCCCAGCGGTGGGCGCTCATCGGGTGCGGCGCGCCGAGCATCCGCCACAGCATGTGTCGGGTGAGCGCGACCGAGACCGGCGCGCTCTGTTCGGTCATCTCGCGCGCCTTGGCGATCGCGGCGTCGATCAGCGCGCCGGGCGCGTGGACCGACTGCACGAGGCCCTTTTCGTGCGCCTCGCGCGCGTCGATCAGGCGGCCCGAATAGCACCAGTCGACCGCGTTCTGGATACCGACGAGCCGCGGCAGGAACCAGCTCGACGCCGCTTCGGGCACGATGCCGCGGCGCGCGAAAACGAAGCCATAGCGCGCCGTCTCGCTCGCGAGCCGCGCGTCCATCGACAGCGTCATCGTCGCGCCGATGCCGACCGCCGCGCCGTTGATCGCGCCGAGCACGGGCTTCTTCGCTTCGAATATCCGCATCGACACGCGCCCGCCCGAATCGCGGATCAGCGGGTGCGACCAATCGATCGTGCCATCCTCGGCGACCGGGCTCGCCGATACGCCGTCGGGCAGCGTCGCCGCCTTGTCGCTGCGCTTGTCATAGTCGAAGGTTGCGGCGCCCTGGCCGAGGTCGGCGCCGGCGCAATAGGCGCGGTCGCCCGCGCCGGTGAAGATCACCGCGCGCACGCCGTCGTCGGCGTCGCATTCGTCGAGCGCCGCGACGATCTCGAGCATCATTTCGGTGGTGAAGGCGTTCATCCGGTCGGGCCGGTGCAGCGTCAGCAGCGCGATCCCTTCCTGCTTGTCGAGGCGAATCTGGTCGAAGCTCATCACACACTCTCCCGTCTATATTGCGGTTATCGTCGCAAGCGCGGCACGCGAGCGCAAGCATAAGTTGACGTGGACGTAAGCGTAAGCTGCGTCTCGGGCCATGGACCCTGAAACAAGTTGGCGATTATTCCCTTCGCATCCGTATTCCGGATTTCGTCATTGCGAGCGAAGCGAAGCAATCCAGAGCGGTTTACGCACACTCTGGATTGCTTCGCTTCGCTCGCAATGACGGGGCATATGGATGCAATAGGGATAATCGCCAGACAAGTCAGGGTGACGAGGATTGAAACGGGGCGGGGTCTCAGCTTCCCGCACCCGGCGAAGTGAAGGATGACGCGCCGTGGCTTTGCCGCTATAGGGCGCTCCTTCGCCCCGGCGCCGGCCGCTTCCTGAGTCGCCAGTCGCCGGGGTCATTCTTTTCGTTCCGGCAGAAAGTTGCACGCCATGGCCCGTCGCCGCCAGATCTACGAAGGCAAAGCCAAGATCCTCTACGAAGGCCCCGAACCGGGGACCCTGATCCAGTATTTCAAGGACGATGCGACGGCGTTCAATGCGCAGAAGCGCGGGACGATCAACGGCAAGGGCGTGCTCAACAACCGCATCTCGGAACATGTGTTCACGCTGCTCGGCCAGATCGGCGTGCCGCATCATTTCATCCGCCGCCTCAACATGCGCGAACAGCTGATCCGCCAGGTCGAGATCGTGCCGATCGAGGTCGTCGTGCGCAACGTCGCCGCGGGCTCGCTGTCGAAGCGGCTCGGGATCGAGGAGGGGACGCAGCTTCCCCGCACCCTCATCGAATATTGCTACAAGGACGACGCGCTCGGCGACCCGCTGATCGCCGAGGAGCATATCGCTTGCTTCAACTGGTGCAGCCAGGAAGAGCTGCACGATATTCAGGACATGGCGATCCGCATCAACGATTTCATGTGCGGCCTGTTCGCCGCGGTCGGTATCCGCCTGATCGACTTCAAGCTCGAGTTCGGGCGGCTTTGGGACGGCGATTACAGCCGCATCATCCTCGCCGACGAGATCAGCCCCGACGGCTGCCGCCTGTGGGACATGGTCACGAACGAAAAGCTCGACAAGGACCGTTTCCGCCGCGATCTGGGCGGCGAGGTCGAGGCCTATCAGGAAGTGGCGCGACGGCTGGGCCTGATGCCCGAGGGCGGCGACAATGCGGTGCTCGACCTCGAAACCCACCGCAAGAAAAAGGGCAGCTGAGCATATAAGCCCCTCCTCTTCGGAGGGGTCATATCCTTTGCAAGCACGACCGCTTTCGACAGGAAACGACACCCAAGGCCTTTCGTCGCTCTGAAACAGGTTGGCGATTGACCCGTTCGCATCGCTGATCTCGTCATTGCGAGCCCTTCGACTGCCTTGCAGGCGCTCAGGATAAACTGCGCGAAGCAATCCAGGGCGGTTTACGCCTACTCTGGATTGCTTCGGCTCGCTCGCAATGACGGAGTATGGGGCGTCCACGAATATCTGGGGGATAGTCGCCTCTGAACAGGAGGGGGTTTCCCCGATGTCGTCGGCCGCCGCGAAGCCCGCCGATCGGCTCGAAACGTCGTCCGTCGAAAGCATCGGCGGCGCAGCTTGACCCCCTTGGCGGGGGAAGCCAAACCGCTTGCATGACCATTTTCCCGTTCCGGCGCGTCGCGATCGCGCTGTCGCCGCTGCTTATCCTCGCCACAACCGCAGCAACCCAGCCCGCACCGTCGGCCCCCGTCAATCCGCAGACCCCGGCGGCGCGCGCTTGGAACTATGCCGACAGCGACGTGCCGGTCGATCCGAACATCGTCTTCGGCGTGCTGCCGAACGGCATGAAATATGCGCTGCTCCACAATGAAACGCCCAGGGACAGCGTGATTATCCGGATGCGTTTCGACGTCGGCAGCTTCGACGAGGCCGACGACCAGCGCGGGCTCGCGCATTTCCTGGAGCATATGGCGTTCAACGGCTCGACGCATGTGCCCGAAGGCGAGATGATCAAGCTGCTCGAGCGGAAGGGGCTCGCCTTCGGCGCCGACACCAATGCTTCGACCGGCTTCGACCAGACGCTGTACAAGCTCGACCTGCCCAGCGCGTCGGACGATCTGATCGACACCGGGCTGATGCTGATGCGCGAGACCGCGAGCGAGCTGACGCTCGATCCCGCCGCGATCGACCGCGAGCGCGGGGTGATCCTCTCCGAACGCCGTGCGCGCGATAGCTATCAACTGCGTAACCTTGCCGACCAGTTTGCTTTCGCGATGCCGGGCATGATCGTCGCCGATCGGCTGCCGATCGGCACCGAAGAGGTGATCCGCACCGCGCCCGCATCGCGGCTGCGCGACCTCTATGATCGCTATTACCGTCCCGAGCGCGCGACCCTTGTGATGGTCGGCGACTTCGACACCGCGGCGGTCGAGGCGAAAATCAAGGCACGCTTTGCCGACTGGCAGGGGCGCGGCCCTGCGGGGCCGGAGCCCGGCCTCGGCTCGATCGACTATGATCGCGCGTCGGCCGCCGACGATTTCGTCGATCCCGCGATCAACGACGGGGTGACGATCGCGCGCTTCAAGCCGTGGGCCGACGAACCCGATACCAGGGCGAAGCGCATCCGCAACCTCGCCGAAGAAGTCGGCGAGGCGATCGTCGACCGGCGCCTTGCCAGGCTGGCGCTCGCCGAGGATTCGCCGATCCTGTCGGGCTATGTGAACGATCTGGAAGGGTGGAAGACCTTCGACCTTGTCACCGCGGGCGCGGTAGCGAAAGAGGGCGCGTGGAAGGATGCGCTCGCGCTGGTCGAGCAGGAATATCGCCGCGCGGTCGAGCATGGCTTTACCCAGTCCGAGGTCGACGAACAGCTCGCGCGGCGGCGCAACGCGCTCAAGACCGCGGTGGCGGGGGCGGCGACGCGGCGCAGCGAGGCGCTCGCCGACGGGCTCGTCAATGCCGCCGACGGCGATTTCGTTTTCGTGCGCCCCGAAACGACCGCGGCGTTGTTCGCGGCGGCCGAACCGTCGCTCGACGCCGCGACCGTCTCCGACGCCTTCCGCCAGCGCGTTTCGGGGATGAGCCCGCCGCTCGCGCGGGTGACCAGCAAGACGCCGATCGACGGCGGCACCGGCGCGATCCTCGCCGAATTGAAGGCGTCGCAGGCGGTCGCGGTCGCGCCGCCCGCAGCGACTGAAAGCACCGCCTTCGCATACACCGGCTTCGGCACGCCGGGGCGCGTGGTGTCGGACGAGCGCGTCGAGGATCTGGGTATCCGCCGCATCCGCTTTGCGAACAATGTGATGCTCAACATCAAGCGCACCGATTTCCAGAAGGACAAGGTCTGGCTGTCGGTGCGCGTCGATGGCGGCACGCTGCTCGCGACGCGCGACGATCCGACGAAGGTCGCGCTCGCGGGCTCGCTCGGCGTCGGCGGGCTCGAGGCGCACAGCTATGACGATCTGCGAACGATCTTTGCGGGCAAGACGGTGGCGCCGAGCTTCGGGTCGGACATCGACGCCTTCGGCGGCCGGGTCGTGACCTCGCCCGAGGATTTCCGGCTGCAGGCCGATCTGATGGCGGCCTATGTCACCCATCCGGGCTATCGCGCCGACGGGCTCGCGCTGATCCGCCGCGTGCTGCCGCAGCGCTATGCCGCGAACGATGCGACCCCCGCGGCGGTGATGGGGCGCGATGTCGGCGGCATCCTCGCCAACGACGATCCGCGGGCCGAGACGCCGCCGCTCGCGACGCTTTTGACGCTCGACTGGGGCCAGCTCAAGCCCGTCATCGCCGACAGCCTGGCGCATGGCGCGATCGAGATCGGCGTCGTCGGCGACATCGACGAGGCTGCGGCGATCGACGCGATCGCGGCGACATTCGGCGCGCTGCCCGAACGCCGCGCCGCCTTCGACCCGCGCGCGGCATCGCGCGTGCGCGAATATCAGGCCGACACCAGCGAACGCACGCTGATCCACAAGGGGCCGGCCGATCAGGCCGAGCTGCGCGTCTATTGGCCGGCGCGCGACGATAGCGACCTTGGCGAAGCGATGCGGCTCAACCTGCTCGCGCGCGTGATGCAGCTCAAGCTGACCGAGGAATTGCGCGAGCGGCTCGGCGAAAGCTACAGCCCCGGCGCCGCGGCGAGCCTGTCCGACGAGTTTCCGCATTTCGGCCATCTCTTCGCGGCGGCGAATGTCGACTATCAGGATATCGCGACGACGCGTGCGGCGATGTTCGGCATCGCGAAGGACCTGCGTGATCGTCCGGTCGATACCGACCTGCTCGACCGCGCGCGCCGCCCCTTCGTCGAGGCGCTCGTCAAGGCGCGGCGCGAGAACAGCTATTGGATGAACTATGTCGCCGAAGCCTCGACGCGCCCCGATCGCCTCGACCGCAGCCGCCACGCGATCGAGGAGGTCGAGGCCGCGACGCCCGCCGAGTTGCAGGCGCTCGCGGTGCGCTACCTGGTCGACGACAAGGCGCTGGTCATCAAGGCGATCAGCGACAAGGCGGGCGGATAGTGGGGAATCCGCCGCTCTAAACCGTCCACTCCACCCACGCGCCGTGCGGGTGCGAGCGGCCGAGCATCTTCGGTTCGGCGCCGCCGGGCCAGTGACGCACGACCAGTTCGTGAAGATGCAGCGTGCGATTGGCTTCGAGCGCGATCCACGCGAGCGGGCGGTCGGGCGTGGCCCGTGCGCCGACATCCTCCATCGCCGCGGTGATGCGCGCCTGCTGGTCGGCGGGGACATATTGCCAGACGATCGAGTGCATCAGCACGCGCGTCGTCCCAGCGGCCTGCGGTTTTGCCAGCTCGGCCTCGACGAAATCGGCGGCGCTCATGCGGACGAGGTCGGGCGGGTCGGCCTCGGCGGCGGCAATCGCCGCTTCGATGCGGCCGAAGCGGACATGATGCTCGGGCCAGATATAGGCCTTGAGGCGCAGCGCCTGCGCGGGATCGGTGAGGTCGACCGGCGCGACGTCGCAGCCCTTGACGCCCACGAAGTCGATCTTGTGCTGCGGCGGGTGGCGGCCGCGCCATTCGGGGGCGAAATCCATCGCGCCGGGCTGCGGTCCGACCTGCACGCCGGCGAGGTCATAGTGATAGCGATCGAGCATCAAATTGATCCCCGCACTCGACCCGATTTCGAGACATTCGAAATGCGGCGGCAAGCCCTGATCGACGAGCCAGAGCATCGCGGCGATGAAATTCGCCGAGCGGCCCGCCTCATTGGTTTGCGGCGGGCCGTCGAGCCATGGCAGCAGCGCCGCGTCGTGCCGCCGCACCACGCCGGCGACCACCGCGGCGTCGTTGATGTCTTCGCTGTCGGCAT
Source organism: Sphingopyxis indica (assembly GCF_032879645.1). Classification (NCBI taxonomy): domain Bacteria; kingdom Pseudomonadati; phylum Pseudomonadota; class Alphaproteobacteria; order Sphingomonadales; family Sphingopyxidaceae; genus Sphingopyxis; species Sphingopyxis indica. The sequence goes on along the minus strand of NZ_CP076394.1, from coordinate 3,444,985 downwards.
AGATGGGCGCGAGCTCGGGCGCTTCGCCCGACAGGTGCAGCGCGTGGAGCCCGCCCGCGGCGCGCAGCGGCAGCGCGTCGGCGAGCGGCGCGCCCTCCCACGCCGCGATGCGGCGCGCGAATTCGCTGTCGGGGTGCTTCAGCAGCGCGGCGAGCGCGGCGACGATCCGCGCGGTCACGGGGGCCTCGGCGCTGCGGCAATAGGCGACCTGGTTGGCGAAGGCGGTATCGACCGCCGCGCGTCCGGTTTCGGCCATGTCCACAAACTGGTACCGGTCGCTCATTGCCCTTTCTCCCGCTGGCGCTTATGTGCGCGCGTGCTTATGCCCGAACCGATCATCTTTGCCATCCCCAAGGGACGCATACTCGACGAGGCGTTGCCGCTGCTCGCGGCGGCCGGGATCGAGCCCGCGGCGGATTTCTTCGACAAAAAGAGCCGCGCGCTGGTGTTCGGGACGAACCAGCCGCATATTTCGCTGATCCGCGTGCGCGCCTTCGACGTCGCCACCTTCGTCGCGCATGGCGCGGCGCAGCTCGGTATCGTCGGATCGGACGTCGTCGACGAGTTCGGCTATTCGGAGCTTTATGCGCCGGTCGACCTCGGCATCGGGCATTGCCGCCTGTCGCTCGCGGGACCGGCGGGCAGCGCGCCGCCGGGGCTCGGCGAAAGCCACATCCGCGTCGCGACCAAATATCCCGCGACGACCCGCCGCTGGTTCGAGGGGCAGGGCATCCAGGCCGAGTGCATCAAATTGAACGGCGCGATGGAGATTGCGCCGAAGCTGGGTCTCGCCTCGCACATCGTCGACCTGGTTTCGACCGGGCGCACGCTGATCGAAAACGCGCTCGAAGAGCAGAAAATCATCAGCGAGGTGTCGGCGCGGCTGATCGTCAACCGCGCGGCGTTCAAGCTGCGCTCGGCCGAAGTGCCGGCGCTCGTCGAGCGGTTCCGCGAGATCGTGGGGCAGGGCGATGCGGCGGCTTGACGCTTCGGCGCCCGGCTTCGCGGCCGATTTCGACGCGCTGGTGAACGACCGGCGCGAGAGCGCGTCCGACGTGTCGGCCGACGTTGCCGCGATCGTCGCGCGCGTGAAGGCCGAGGGGGACGCCGCGCTCGCCGACTATACGGCGAAGTTCGACCGCTTCGACCTCGATGCGCGCGGCTGGACGATTTCGAAGGCGGAATGCGCCGCGGCCCATGAGGCGCTCGCGCCCGAGCTGCGCGACGCGCTGACCCTCGCTGCGGAGCGCATCCGCGCCTATCATGCCGCGCAATTGCCGGAGGACCGCGACTATCGCGACGCCGCCGGCGCGCGGCTCGGCGCGCGCTGGCGCGCGGTCGATGCGGCGGGCGTCTATGTCCCCGGCGGGCGCGCCGCCTATCCCTCGTCGGTGCTGATGAACATCCTGCCCGCGAAGGTCGCGGGGGTCGAACGGATCGTTATGGTCACTCCGACGCCGGGCGGCGAGGTCAATCCGGTGGTGATGGCCGCGGCGCATATCGGCGGGGTCGACGAGATCTGGCGCGTCGGCGGCGCGCAGGCGATCGCCGCGCTCGCCCATGGCACCGGGAGAATCGCGCCGGTCGACGTTGTGACCGGCCCCGGCAATGCGTGGGTCGCCGAAGCGAAGCGCCAGCTTTATGGCGTCGTCGGCATCGACATGGTCGCCGGGCCGAGCGAGATCGTCGTCGTTGCGGACGCCAGGAACGAACCGCATGTCATCGCAGCCGACCTCTTGAGCCAGGCCGAGCACGACCCGACGAGCCAGTCGATCCTGTTCACCGACGATAGTGACTTCGCCGATGCCGTCGCGGCGGCGGTCGCGCATGTTATCCCGACGCTCGCGACCGCACCGACGATGCAGGCGAGCTGGGCCGATAATGGCGCGATCATCGTCGTGCCGAAGTTGGCCGACGCGATCCCCCTGTGCGACCGGCTCGCGCCCGAGCATCTCGAACTCGCGGTCGACCCGGTGGAGGCCGACGCGCTGTTCGCGCTGGTCCGCCACGCGGGTTCGGTCTTTCTTGGCCGCCAGACCCCCGAGGCGATCGGCGATTATGTCGCCGGTCCCAACCATGTCCTCCCCACCGGACGCCGCGCGCGCTTTTCGAGCGGGCTGTCGGTCACCGACTTCATGAAGCGCACCAGCTTCCTCGCGCTCGACGAAGCGAGCCTCGCCGCGATCGGACCCGCCGCGGTGGCGCTCGCGGGAGCCGAGGGGCTTCCCGCCCATGCGCTCAGCGTCCGGAACAGATTGAAGCCAAACCATCCTTGATCCCCATGTTCGTCATTCCGGCGCAGGCCGGAATCTCGCCGGTGCCTCATGACGCGAGGTCGAGATCCCGGCCTTCGCCGGGATGACGATTTGAGATAAAAGCAGAAACCATGAACAAACGCGCCCAATCCCGCTCCGCCGCCCGCCTCGCCGCCGTGCAGGCGCTCTATCAGCACGAGATGGAGGGCACGCCGGTCGCGCAGCTGATTCACGAGTTCCACCAGCACCGCATCGGGGCGATCATCGAGGACGCCGAATATGCCGAGGCCGACGTCCCCTTCTTCGACGATATCGTCAAGGGCACGCTCGCGCGGGCGGGCGAGCTCGACGCCGCGATCACCGCGCGGCTCGCAAGCGGCTGGACGATGGACCGGCTCGACCGCACGATGAAGGCGATATTGCGCGCCGGCGCCTATGAACTGATCGCGCGCGGCGACGTGCCGGTGGGCGCGGTGGTGAGCGAATATGTCGATGTGGCCAAGGCCTTCTTCGACGGGCGCGAAGCGGGCTTCGCCAATGGCCTGCTCGACGCGATCGGCAAGGATGTCCGAAAGTAGCGGCCATGAAGAATAAAGCCGTGTGCTCCCGCGCAGGCGGGAGCCCAGAGCGGATGAGCCGAACGGTGGCGCAAATGCGCTCTGGGTCCCCGCCTTCGCCGGGACACGCCGCTACGGCATCTTTCATACCATAGCGCTATCCATTACGATTTCCCAATGAACGAAGCCGATTTCATCGCCCGCCTGCGCGACATCGCGACCGACCCCGCGGCGCGCGGGCTCGCCGACGATGCGGCGCTGTTCGAAGGACTGGTGCTCACCCACGACATGATCGTCGAGGGCGTGCATTTCCTGCCCGACGAGGCCCCGCAGGACGTCGCGTGGAAGCTCGTCGCGGTGAACCTGTCCGACCTCGCGGCGAAAGGCGCGGCGCCGCTCGGCGTATTGCTCGGCTACAGCCTGACCGGCGACGCGGCGTGGGATGAGGCGTTCGCGTCGGGGCTCGCGGTGGCGCTGCGGCGTTTCGGCGTGCCGCTGCTCGGCGGCGACACGGTGCGCGTGCCGGCGGGTGCGCCGCGCAGCTTCGGGCTGACCGCGATCGGCCGCGCGCCCGATGGCGACGTCCCCTCGCGCGGCGGCGCGCGACCCGGCGACCGGATATGGGTCAGCGGAACGATCGGTGACGCCGGGGTCGGGCTCGCGATGCGGCTCGGCGAGCTCGAGCCCAATGAGACGTGCCTTGCCGCCTATCGCCGCCCGCAGCCGCAGCTGACGCTCGGGCAGGCGCTGGTGCCGCACGTCCACGCGATGATGGACATCTCCGACGGCCTGCTGATCGACGCCGAACGGATGGCGGCGGCGAGCGGCTGCCGGATCGCGCTGGCGATGGAGGTGCTGCCGCTGTCGGCCGCGCTGCTCGCGGTGCGGCCCGACGTGCTCGACACGCGCCTCGCCGCCGCGACCGCGGGCGACGACTATCAACTGCTTTTTGCAGCCGATGCGGGCGAGGCGGACCATATCCGCGAAATCGCCGAAGGGCTGAACGTCGCGGTTACGCCGGTCGGCCATGCGGCGGTCGGCGAAGGGATCGTGCTGACCGACCATGCGCGGCGCGTCGCGCTGCCCGACCGGCTCGGTTTCATGCATTGATCGGCCTTGTCGTCACCCCGGCGAAGGCCGGGGTCTCGCCGATGCGCCATGACGGAACGTCGAGATCCCGGCTTTCGCCGGGATGACGGCCATTGCGGGCTTGCCCTCGAAAGCCTTTCTTCCCATAACCCGGCGGTCCAAATTTGGGGCGGTCGCATCAGGGGAGAGGGCGAACCGGCAACAATAGGTCGGACGTGCTCGACTGCTAAGCTGTGGCCATCCCGTTCAATGGGGAAGGAACAGACACGCATGAACGATCCGGTTCTGATCGCGATAGCGTGCGGCCTTTTGGCCGTGCTCTATGGCTTCATTACCTCGCGGCAAGTGCTCGGCGCACCGGCGGGGAATGAGAAGATGCAGGAAATCGCCGCCGCCATCCAGGAAGGGGCGCAGGCCTATCTGAAGCGTCAATATTCGACCATCGCCGTCGTCGGTGTCGTGGTCGCCATCATCATCGCGGCGACGCTCAGCGGCGTGTCCGCGACCGGTTTCGTCATCGGCGCAATTCTTTCCGGCGTCGCCGGGTTCATCGGCATGAATATTTCGGTGCGCTCGAACGTGCGCACCGCCGCGGCCGCGCAAAAGGGGCTGCAATCGGGGCTGACGCTGGCGTTCCGCGCCGGCGCGATCACCGGGCTGCTCGTTGCGGGGCTCGCGCTGCTCGCCATCTCGGTCTTTTACTGGGTGCTGACGACGCAGATGGGCAAGAGCGTCGGCGGCGAGGATCGCACCGTGGTCGACGGGCTCGTCGCACTGGCGTTCGGCGCCTCGCTGATCTCGATCTTCGCGCGTCTCGGCGGCGGCATCTTCACCAAGGCCGCCGACGTCGGCGCCGACCTGGTCGGCAAGGTCGAGGCGGGCATCCCCGAGGACGATCCGCGCAACCCCGCGGTGATCGCCGACAATGTCGGCGACAATGTCGGCGACTGTGCGGGCATGGCCGCCGACCTCTTCGAAACCTATGTCGTCACCGTCGGTGCGACGATGGTGCTGACCGCGCTGCTCCTGAAGGGCGCGGGCGAAATGCTCGGCGTGCTGATGGCGCTGCCGCTGCTGATCGGCGGCGTGTGCATCATCACCTCGATCATCGGCACCTATTTCGTCCGCCTCGGCGGATCGAACAATGTGATGGGCGCGATGTACAAGGGCTTCCTCGTCACCGCGATCACCTCGGTGATCGGCATCTATGGCGCGCTGCACTGGGGGCTTGGGGGTAACCTCGATGCCGCGATCGGCGGCGACGGCGCCAATGGCGGTTTCACCGGCATGGACCTGTTCTGGTGCTCGTTGCTCGGGCTCATCATCACGGGCCTCATCATCTGGATCACCGAATATTATACCGGCACCGGCTTCCGCCCGGTGCGCTCGATCGCCAAGGCGTCGGAAACGGGTCATGGCACCAATGTGATCCAGGGTCTCGCGATCAGCCTCGAGGCGACCGCGCTGCCGACGCTGGTGATCGTTGCGGGCATTATCATCGCCTATCAGCTCGCGGGGCTGATCGGCATCGCCTATGCGGCGACCGCGATGCTCGCGCTTGCGGGCATGGTCGTCGCGCTCGACGCCTATGGTCCAGTGACCGACAATGCCGGCGGCATCGCCGAAATGGCGGGGCTCGACGACAGCGTGCGCGAAAAGACCGACCTGCTCGACGCCGTGGGCAACACCACCAAGGCGGTGACCAAGGGCTATGCGATCGGTTCGGCGGGGCTCGCCGCGCTGGTGCTCTTTGCGGCCTATACGACCGACCTCAGGGAATTCTTCCCCGACCTGTCGGTCGATTTCAGCCTCGAAAATCCCTATGTCATCGTCGGGCTGCTGCTCGGCGCGCTGCTACCCTATCTCTTCGGGGCGCTGGGGATGACCGCGGTCGGCCGCGCGGCGGGCGACGTGGTGAAAGACGTGCGCGAGCAGTTCGCGAACGACGCGGGCATCATGGCGGGCACCTCGAAGCCCGACTATGCGCGCACCGTCGACCTGGTGACCAAGGCGGCGATCAAGGAGATGATCGTCCCCTCGCTGCTGCCGGTGCTGGCGCCGATCGTCGTCTATTTCGCGATCAGCTGGGTCGCGGGCGACCGCGCGGCGGGCTTTGCGGCATTGGGCGCGCTGCTGCTCGGCGTGATCGTCGGCGGGCTGTTCGTCGCACTCTCGATGACCTCGGGCGGCGGCGCGTGGGATAACGCGAAAAAATATATCGAGGACGGCAATCACGGCGGCAAGGGTAGCGAGGCCCACAAGGCCGCGGTCACGGGCGACACCGTCGGCGATCCCTATAAGGATACCGCCGGTCCGGCGGTCAATCCGATGATCAAGATCACCAACATCGTCGCGCTGCTGCTGCTCGCGGCGCTCGCGGGACATGCGATGTAGGCATCGCGGTTCTGGTGGCAAACAAGGCCCCGTCGGAGCGATCCGGCGGGGCTTTTGTTTGGGCGGGTCAGACGCGTCCCGATATCCGCGCGCGCAGGAAATTGCCGAGCGCGACGAACAGCATCTCGCGCGCGTCGCCGCCCAGCATTTCGGCGAGCAGCCAGTCGAAATGCACGCGATTGCCGTGCGCCGCGGCGCCGACCATCGCGGCGAGCAGCGCCTCGTCGTGGCTGACCCGCGGGCAACAGGGCGGCGCGACCGCGAAGGCTTCGGGCCAGACGTGCGCGATCGCCTCGACGACGACACGGTAGCGGCGCGCGGCAAGGATGTTGCCCCAGCGCCGCTCGAGTTCGGGCATCGGATCGCGGCCGGCGCGGCGGCAGAGGATGCAATAGCGCAGCGCGAGCACCGCTTGTGCCGCGTCGACCGGCAACTCGCGGACGAGCGGCTGGCGGGTCAACTCGCGGATCAGGGTGCTGCTCTCCAACGTCGATCCTCCCGCGCGCCCGGCTCGATACGCAGTCCCGCCGGGCCTCTCGCTTCGAAAAAGATGCCGGCCGCCGCATCGAGCAGCAGCCGGCAGGAGGGGACTGCTCGACCGTGCTATTGAGAATTAATCGCAAATACAAGCAAAAAAGAGAGGCACCCGAAAGTGCCTCTGAATATGCCGGAAAACCGTGCTTCGCCAGTCTGCGTCATCCCGGCGAAGGCCGGGATCTCGACCTGGCTTTACGATGCACCGGCGAGATCCCGGCCTTCGCCGGGATGACGAAGGAAAGGCCGTGATTCGTCCCCGGCCGCACCTTGGTATCAGTCGTCGCCGACCGGCTTGGATTGCAACTGGATATAATTCTGGAGGCCCATGCGTTCGATCAGGTCGAACTGCTTTTCCAGCTCGTCGACATGATGTTCCTCGCTTTCCAGGATGTCGGCGAACAGGTCGCGGCTGACATAGTCGCGCACCTTCTCGCAATGTTCGATCGCGTCCTTGAGCAGCGGGATCGCCTCTTCTTCGAGCGCGAGATCCGCCTTCAATATCTCCTCGACCGTCTCGCCGACGCGCAGCCGGCCGAGCAGCTGGAAATTGGGCAGGCCTTCGAGGAAGAGGATGCGGTCCGCCAGCTTGTCGGCGTGCTTCATCTCGTCGATCGATTCCTCGCGCTCGAAATGCGCGAGCCGCGCGACGCCCCAATTGTCGAGCATACGGTAATGCAGCCAATATTGGTTGATCGCGGTCAGCTCGTTCTTGAGCGCTTCGTTGAGGAAGTCGATGACCTTTTCGTCGCCCTTCATGTCTCTTGTCCTGTCTGTTCTCGGGTAGGGAAGCCGGGCGGCATTATACCGCCCCGGACCCGTTCAGGCCAAGGGTGAAAATGGCGGATTTCTGCGAAAAATCAGGCGGCCTCAACGGCCTCGCTGATGATATTGCGAGCGAATGACAGGCACTGGCCGCACTTGGGTTTGCGACCCAGTTGCGCATAGGCGGCCTTGGCGCAGCGCAATTGGCCGTTCCGCGCGACATCGCGCAGCTGGCTTTCCCTTATTGCGTTGCAGACACAGACGACCATATGCGAATCCCTCTCAACAAGCATGATCTAGGGATAGTGCGAGCGATTCGCAACAGGAAAGTTGCGAACGCCTCGCACGGTCGAACGCGCGAAAAAAGGCGGCGCCCGCCCCTTGCCCGGCGCGCGATTCGCGGGCATAGGCGCGCGCATCTTCCCCCGCCCATCCGCAAAGGTCCGCAGCCATGAAAGTGAATGTCTATGTGACGCTCAAGCCAGGGGTTCTCGACCCGCAGGGCAAGGCGATCCATCATGCGCTCGAAGGACTGGGCTTTGCCGGGGTCGACGATGTCCGCGCGGGGCGCTTCATCGAGCTCGAGGTTGCCGACGACGTCAGCGACGCCGATCTCGATGCGATGTGCGCGAAGCTGCTCGCCAACACCGTCATCGAAAACTACCGCATCGAACGCGCCTGACGCGAACGAAGGGAGCCTCCCCATGAAGACCGCCGTCATCGTCTTTCCCGGCTCCAACTGCGACCGCGACATGGCCGTCGCGCTCGAGACGGTCACCGGCCGCGCCCCCGCGATGGTGTGGCACCGCGAGAGCGCGCTTCCCGACGGAACCGACTTCATCGCGCTGCCCGGCGGCTTTTCCTATGGCGACTATCTGCGCTCGGGCGCGATGGCGGCGCGCTCGCCGATCCTGCGCGCGGTGGTCGAGGCGGCGGGGCGCGGCGTTCCGGTGCTCGGCGTGTGCAACGGCTTTCAGGTGCTCGCCGAGGCGCAGCTGCTCCCCGGCGCGCTGATGCGCAACGCCGGGCTCAACTTCGTCTGCCGCACCGTGCCGCTGACGGTCGAGAACAGCCAGTCGCTGTTCACCGCAAGCTATGCGAAGGGCGAGACGATCCGCATTCCCGTCGCGCATCACGACGGCAATTATTTCGCGGATAGCGCGACGCTTGACCGCATCGAGGGCGAGGGGCGCGTCGCCTTCCGCTACGCCGAACCGGTCAACGGCTCGGCGCGCGACATCGCCGGTGTTCTGAACGACGCGGGCAATGTCCTCGGCATGATGCCGCACCCCGAGCGCGCGATCGACCCCGCGCACGGCGGCACCGACGGGCTACGCCTGTTCGAAGCGGCGCTCGGCGCCCTCGCCTGACGTCAGCGCAGGCACCTCGCGCCGCGCCGGCTGCAACCAGCGGCTGAGGAGCAGGATCACGGTCGGCCAGAAGCAGGTGTTCCAGATGTCATGCCAATGCGCGGCGTCGGGCTGGATCGCGGCGTGTCTCGCCTCGACGGTGAGGTCGAGCCATTCGCCGCCGCACGCCATCGCGACCACCGCGAGCCAGGCGACCAGCCAGCCGCGCGGCCCGCGCCACACGAGCCGCACCGCGAGAAACAGCGCCATGCCGAAATAGATGTGCAGCGCGTCCTTATCGAGGCCGCTCGCTGTGACGATCCACAGCTTGCGCTCCTCGAACAGCGAGGCGAGTTCGATCAGGGTCATGGGGGTCAAACCTTGGCGCGGAAGGGAGAGAAGTCGGTGTCTTCGTCGAACACGTCGACGCCTTCGCGCCGCTTGAGCAGCCCGACGACGGCATAGGTTACCGGGGTCAGCGCGGCTTCCCACGCGGTCTTGATCGCCCATTGCGACAGCACGACCTGCACCAGCTGCTCGGGCGGCCAGCCGGCGAGGCCATAGAAGGCGAGCGGATAGAAGATCAGGCTGTCGAGCCCCTGGCCGACGATCGTCGATCCGATCGTGCGCATCCACAGAAAGCGCCCGCCGGTCGCCAGCTTCATCCGCGCCAGTACATAGGAATTGGCGAATTCGCCGGCCCAGAAAGCGGTCATCGACGCCAGCACGATGCGCCAGCTGTTGCCGAACACGAATTCATAGCTCGGCTGTCCCGGCCAGCCGTCGGCGGGGGGCAGCGCGACGACCACCGCCGCCATGAACGCCATGAAGATCAGCGCCGCAAAGCCCGTCCAGATCACGCGCCGCGCCCGCGCATAGCCATAGACTTCGGTCAACACGTCGCCGATGATGTAGCTGATCGGGAAGAAGAGCACCCCGGCGCCGAACGCCCACTGGCCGCCGTCCGGCATCGGGATATAGGAGGGCTTCGACGCGCCGATGATGTTGCTGAGGAGCAGGATCGCGACGAACGCCGCCATGACGAGGTCGTAATAGCGAAAATGCCGCACGCTCGCGGCGTTGACATGCGCAGGGGCGGGCGCGCGGAACGCGGCGGAAGCGGGCTCGGTCATGGCGTGCTGCTTAACGCGCTTTGCGTCGCGCGCAAACCACGCTATCTGCGCGGGCGCACTCCGGTGCCGCGCGCCCGTAGCTCAGCTGGATAGAGCACCCGCCTTCTAAGCGGGTGGTCGCAGGTTCGAATCCTGCCGGGCGCACCATTCTCGAACAAAAGAGAGAACTGCGGGCGTGGTTTTGGCCACGCCCGCTGCAGCACTCCGGGCCAGCGCGGCGACGGAGCCGCCGATACGGATTTCCCGATCGTTCACGCGCACTTCGCTGAGCAGCAGCCGGGCATAAGCCTGACGCAGATCAGGCTGGCCGTGATGCAGCTTATCACGGAGAAGCAGTGCCAGCTTCTCGATCTTGGCAGGCGTGATTATCGGCTCGGCCATGGCGAGGCGGCGGGTGAGATCGGAAACTTGCTCGGCAAGCTCATCCCGCCGAAACCGGAGGTTGACCAACCGCTCGCGCATCGAAGCGTCCTCGGCATCCATCAGCCCTTTCTCGACCAGTTCCAGCAGCCGGGCGATGCCTGCTTCGGGTTCCTTGCGGTCCTGGCGCATCTGCTGCGGTCGATCGCGGTTGCGATCTTTGCGTTCGATTGCCGTGCGCAGATAGCTGCCCAGCAACTCTTTCAGATGATCGGGCTGCCATATCTGCTTCGTCGCCTAACCGATCGCGATGCCATCGAGCTTGTCCATCGGCATGCGCAGACCCTTGCAGCCGAGGGGGCCTCCTGCGTGATCGAGACCAGTTCGACTCCGGCCTTCCCGTGTTCCCGGATGTAGAGTTCCGAGTGCAACGAGTCCCGGCTGAAGCGGCTCGACGCTGGCCTAGAATGCGTTCGGTTTTGATGGAATCAAACCGGCACTCCAGATTCTTGTTTTGTCGTGATTTCCGAGCCGTGAAATGGTTCGCTTCACTCGCAATCACTCTCTAATAGCCCGATTTGTCGAACACATGGCCCTCGGGATCGAGGTCGCGCAGGTCCAGTCCCCGCGTTTCGCGGCCGAAGCGCGCGACGAGGATCAGCGACAGGGCGGTCGGAAGCGCGATCATCAGCGCGCTGACCGCCAGCGTCGGGATGATCGCAAGGATGGCAAGCGCCTGCGCGAGCACGCCGCCGAGCTTGCTGCACGCCGCGACGAGACCGGTGGCGCGGGCGCGGATACGCAAGGGGAAGCTTTCGGCGGCATAGGGAAGCAGCATCGCGATAATGCCGTTGCTGCCGACGATCAGCAGCGCGACGGGGAGAACGGGGCTGGCACCGGAGGTGATCGCAAGCCACAGCACGCCGGCGAGGCCGAGCAGGGTCACCGCGATCGCGGCGAGCACCGACTTTTTCGTGCTCCACGCGCTATAGATCCACGCGACGAGGAAGACGGTCGGCAGCGCGATCAGCGCCGATGCGGCGAGAAGCTTGCTCGATACCGCCATGCTGTAGCCGCGCGCGACCAGTTCGATCGGCAGCCAGAGCAAGAGGCCGAAATTGACGAGGCCCCAGCAGATCGCGGTCAGGCTGAGTGCGGCGAGCTTTGCCTTCGCGGCACGCGCCATCGGTGCGGCCTGCGACGGAGTCGGTGTCCCCCCGGTCTCGGCCGGCGCCAGACGCCGGACGCTCGAACCGAAGCGCGCCATCACGGCCCGCGCCTCCTCGTGCCGGCCGCGCGCCATCAGGAATTTCGCCGATTCGGGGATGAAGGCGCCGAGCATCACGAGGAGGAGCCCGCTCGGCAGATTGGCGAGCCACAGGATGCGCCAGCTGTAGGTCGGCACCAGCCACGCCGACATCAGGCTCGCCGCCGCATAGCCGCCGACCGCGCCGAGGCCGCCGACGAGCACGAGGCTCCAGCCGCGGTGGCGGCTCGGCATCATTTCGGCGAGCAGCGCATAGGTGACGGGCAGCATCCCGCCTGCCGCGGCGCCCATCAGGAAGCACATGCCGATGTTCCACGCGAGCGACGGCATCGCGCCGCAGATCGAGGTGCCGACGAACATCACGGCGGACAGGAGGATCGACGCCTTGCGGCCATAGACGTCGGCGACGACGCCCCACAGAAAGGAGCCGAGCACCGTGCCGATCAGCGCGAAGAAGGGGACGAGCGAGACGGTTTCGCGCGGCACCCGATATTCGTCGATCATGCCGGGGATGGTGAAGCCGAGGCTCGCGGGCTTCATCACGTCGATGATCAGCGCGACGACCAGCACGAACATCAGCCGCCAATGCGCGGGCGAGAGCGGCGCATCTTCGGGCGCGGTGACCGCGAGTTCGCCCGACGCAGCGAGCTGCCGCGTCAGGTTGCGCGGCAGCAGGCCATAGGCGGCGACGCCGATTCCGCCGACGATCAGCCACATGCCGGCGATCATGCCGGGGTCCATCGCCATGCCCGCCATGTGGAAACCCATCGACCGGCCCATCCAGAACATCGGCAGGTGAAGGAGCACGCCGATCGTCACCGCGGCGACGCCGATCAGAAAAATCCAGGTCCGGCGTTCCTTGCCGGCGATCGCTTTTTGCACGCGGAAACCCCTCTCCAGTTGCGCGCGGTCATTCCACAGCCGTGAGGGCGGAGCAATATGGGATCGTCCTTTGGGGGACGACACGTCGACGGTTTCATCGCCGTTTCAAAGCCTCGCACGAAGCCACGAAGACGTCGCGCAGGGCGCTGCGCTTGCTTTCCAAGCCGCGCGAAGCGCCCTTCCTCTTCATCGCCTTCTGCGGCGGCAAGCGACGACGGAGGATCGCGCCGCTTTGTGGCTTCGTGTCTTTGTGCGATATCCTGCAATGCCACAGCCTGAACCGGCGCATCCGGTCCGATGTCAAAGCGTAGCGACCCGCACGATCGGCGCCGCAACCAGGCCCGCGACGAGCAGATATTGCAGCAGGCGCTTCGGGCGCCGCGCCGGGAGGGCGATCGCGGCGGCGGGAACCAGCACCGAAAGGGTCCAGAAGATCGCCGTCAGCGGCGCATCGTTGCCGATCAGCAGCCGCGCGAGGAAAGTCAGGGCGAGCGCCAGCGGAACGCCCCAGATCACCCCGTCCCACAGGCTGCGCAGCCGCGGCTCGTGGAGGCCGCGCCGCGCGCGCTTGCCGAGCCAGATCGAGGTGCCGGTCGCGACGACGACGGTGAGCGCGAGCCCGAAGACGATATAGGCGAGCTTGACCGGCAGGCCGCCGTAATTGCCGAAGTGAAGATTATAGGTCGACGCCGCGAGCTGCTGGCCGAGGTGTCCGTCGGCGAGGCCGACGCTCCCCTCGAAGCGCCCGTCGGCGCCGAAATTATAGCTTTCGCCATAGATCAGGCGCTGCGGATGCTCGGCGATGATCTGGACATGCTGGCCGCGCGTCTGCGGATCGTGGACGATGACATAGGTCGGGCGCACTTCGGGGTGTTCGGCGGCGATCCAGGCGAGCGGCTTTGCGATGTCGGCGAGCGGCGCGGGGCTGGGGTCGGGCGCGGCTTCGTCGCCGAAGATCGGGGCATAGGCGGCCTCGAGATCGCCCTTGTAGAAGGCGGTGGCGAGGCCATAGGCACCGACCGAGCCGAGCCCGATCATCGCGCCGGTGAGCGCGATCGCGAGCGCGAAGGGCAGCGTCCAGACGCTCAGCCGGTTGTGCCAGTCGGCGAGGCCGACGCCCTGATTGTCGCGGGCGCGGAGGCGAAAGGCATCGCGAAAGATGCGCGGGTGCGCGATCACGCCCGACAGCGACAGCGCGACGATCATCACGCCCAGAATGCCGACGATCATCATGCCGACGAGCCCCGGAATGTTGAGCGCATAATGGGCGGCGAGCAGGAATTCGGACCAGGCGTTTTCCTCGGGGCCGGCGATCGTGCCGTCGGCGTTCGCATGGACCGCCTGGCTGTCGGTGGTGATCGTCGTGCGCGGCAGGCCGGGGACCGGCATATGGACATAGAGGTGCGTCGTGCCGGGCTTGCCCTTTTCGCTCGCGAGCACCACGGCGGCGGCTTTTTGCACCGCGTCGGGCGCGATCGTCAGCATTTCGGGTGCGTCCGGCTGCTCGATGCGCTGCCATTCCTGATAGAGAACGACGACCGTGCCGGTCAGGCAGACGAGATAGAGGAGCGCCGAGGCGATGAGGCCGATCGCGGCGTGCGCGTGGAGCGCGCGCTGGACGGTGGTCTTGGCGATGGGCTGGGTCATGCTGCGCCTCCGATCCAGATCAGGCCCCAGATCAGGCCGAGGCTCGCCGCCGCGGGAAGCGCGAGCCAGACGAATTGCGCGCGGCGGCTTGGCAGCATCAGCAGCACGAAGGCGAGCATTCCCCAGACGAGCGGCAGCAACAGCAGCGCGAGGGCGTTGCTGTCGGCGTCGGCCCAGCCGGCGAGCGCCGCCAGCGCCCGCGCGCCGAGCGCGACGAGCAGCGACGCGATCAGCGCGAGCGGCACGGTGATCGCGAAAGTGGTGATGCGGCGGCCGATGCGGCGCGGCTCGCCCGCTTCGGGAAGAATATGCGCCTTGCGGTCGGAGGCGCGCGCCTTGCCCGCGCGCGCCGTCGCCGCGGCGTGCACGAGGAGCAGCGCCGCGGTGCCCATCGCGAAGAGCGACACGATCGCGGCGCCCCACGCGCCATTGCCGGCGATACCGAGCGCGGCCGCGACGAGCAGCAGCGCCCACGCCGCGCCATTCTGCGCCGCCGACCGCCTCGGCAGGCCCCAGGCGCGGCGGAGCAGCAGGATCGCCGCGACCGCCGCCGCCGACCCGAACCAGACGAGGGGCGAGGCGGTGCTCACCGGAAGCGGTAGCCGACGGTCGCCATCACGTTGCGCGGCGCGCCCATGAAGCAGTCGCCGCGTGCGAGGCAGGAGGCGTAATAGTCGTTGCCGAAGAGGTTGGTCGCGTTGACGGCGAAGCGCCAGTCATCCCAGCTGATCTCGGCGAGTGCGTCGACCGTTGTGTTGCTCGGCGTCGTGATGTTCCACGCCGGACCGTCCGACCGGCGCTTGCCGTTATACACGACGCCGGCGCCGAGGCGCAGCTGTGCCTCACCGGGCAGGCCGAAACTTTTGGTCGACCAGATCGAGGCGATGTGGCGCGGCAGATAGTCGAGATCGGTGTTCGTCTCCGACTTGAGCTTGTTATAGCCATAGTTGACCAGCAGCTCGAAATTGCCGGGCAGCGTGTGGCTCGCCTCGAACTCGATGCCCTTGGTCGTGAGCTCGCCCGACTGGGTGGTCGAGCTGCCCTCGCCATAGAGAACGCGGTTGCGTTCCTTGATGTGGAAGGCGGTGATCGTGACCAGCGTGCCCGGATCGGGCTGCCACTTGATGCCCGCTTCGAACTGCTTGCCGGTCTGCGGCTTGAAGGGGTCGCCAATGGTGCCGTCGACATCGGTCAGCGAGCCGGCGATCGGCAGGAAGCTTTCGGTGTAGCTGAAGAAGGGCGACAGCCCCGCGCCGATCTCGCCGATGATGCCGGCGCGGAAGGTGGTCGCATTGTCCTTCTGTCCCGACGAGCCCGTGACCCGGTCGCGCCGTGCGCCGAGCACGACCGAGACACGGTCGTAGAAGCGGATCTGGTCCTGGACATAGACGCCGAGCTGCTTTTGCGACTCTTCGGCGAAGGGGCCTGACGGATCGTAGGTCAACAGCGCGTCATAGTCGATGTCGTAGAGGTCGATGATCTCATATCCGCCAGCATAGCGCTTGCCGACCTTGTTCCAGCTATAGTCGAGGCCGACGAGCAGCTTGTGCTCGATATTGGCGCCGGTGTTGAAGTTGAACTGCAGATTATTGTCGGTCGAAAAGACGTTCATCCGCGCGTCGCTGGCGTCGGCATAGAGGCCGATCGTGCGATGGTCGGGGCCATAGGGATCGGTCGGATTGCTGTAGCTGTTCGTATAATGGGTGAAATATTCGAGGTCGCTGTCGATATAGCGCGCCTTGAGGCTGAGCCGCACCGCGTCCGAAAAGTCGTGGGTGACGCTGCCCATCCCTTGCAGCGAACGGCCCGCATAGCGATCCAAGCCGGGCTTGCCGACGAAGGTGAAGCGGTCGAGCGGCCCCGGCGCGCCGGGGTTGGGCTTGAAGGTGCCGACGATCGGCAGGAATTGCGAGGTCGAGCCGCCGTCGTCCTCCTGATAGAGACCGGTCAGCACGACGTCGGTGTCGGGGGTCGGCTGCCAGCGGATCGACGGCGCGAACATCACGCGATCGTCGGGAACATGGTCGACATAGGTGTCGGCGTCGCGCAGCCGGCCGACCCCGCGCACTGCCAGCGTATCCGACACGGCATAGTTGACGTCGGCCAGCAATTCCTTGCGGTTGTAGCTGCCATAGACGGCGCTGACCTCGCCGTGCGTGACGAAATCGGGGGTCTTGGAGACGAGGTTGACGATGCCGCCGATCGAGCCCTGGCCGAAGAGCACCGAGGCGGGGCCGCGGACGATTTCGACGCGCGAGAAATTATAGGGGTCCGACGTGATGCTGGCGTAATAGGAAAAGATGTCGCGCATCCCGTCGCGGAATTGCAGCGCGTCGATCCCGCGCACGTTGAAGCCGTCGACGCGCGTGTCGCGGCCATAGGGGTTGGCGAGGACGCCGGCGGCATATTTCACGGTGTCGCTGATGCTGATCGCGCCCTGCGCCTCATATTGTTCGGCGGTGATGACCTTGACCGGTTGCGGCAGTTCGGTGAGCGCGGTGTCGGTCTTGGTCCCGGCATAGCCGGTGACGACGATCTGGTCCTGAGCCAGTTCGTCGGCCGATGCAGCCTCTTCGGCCAGCGCCTGGCCGCTCGCGAGCGCCGTGCAGAGGAACAAGGTGAAACGCGCGACTCTCATGAAAGACCCCCAATTCGGATAAGCAACGGAGAGGGGCAACTAATGAGAGTCAATCGCATTAGCAACATACTTCCTCGAATTTTTTTGGTGCGGTCCGCCGGTCGGTTTCCGTGCCCGCCGGCGCCGAGGGCGGTTGCATCGTTCTCGCCGGATATGACTTCGCCGGACCCTCGAAGCGCTCCGCCCCGGCTGCTTCGGGTTTTGGCACGGCCGCGGGAAAGCGCGGCATCGGCGCGGTCGACGATCCGGCCGACGCCCGGGCGCGGCGGTGTCGCCCGCTATGCGCGAAGCGCCCGGGCCGGGCAGGCGGTGCCGCGGAAAGCGGGTCGCAGGCGCCCCGCGGCACCGCCGCCCCCCCGATCGTTCCGGCCGAGGTCCGGATCGCGCTCGAGGAGCTGGCGGCGGCTGCGATCGCGAACCGATCGACGGCGCACAAAGCCCCTCCAAAGGTTCGAAAACGCGATGACCTCCGGCCAGGCGCCCGCTGTCTGAACCCTTTGCCGCGGCATCGCCTATCCGCATTTTCCCGTAGGCGGCGGACGGCGCGAAGCTTCGCCGCGGGGCCGGTCAGCCCGCCATCCGCTCCATCGCGCCGCGGTCGTGGATGACGACCGCGCGGCGCGACGGGAGGTCGACGATGCCGTCGGCGCGCAGGCGCGTCAGCTGGCGGCTCGTCGTCTCGATCGTCAGGCCCAGAATGTCGGCGATCTGTTGCCGGCCGAAGGGGAGTTCGAAGCCCGCTTCCTTGCGGTCGAGCCGGGCAAGCCGATCCGACATTTCGAGGAGAAAGGAGGCGACCTTCTGCGAGGCCGATTTGCGCCCCAGCAGCAGCATCCAATAACGGGCGCGATCGAGCTCATCGAGCGTGCGGCGGAGCAGCTTGTGCTGCAGATGCGGGTGCGCCGCGGCAAAGGCGTCGAAGCTGTTGCGGTTATAGATGCATACTTCGGCATCGGTCAGTGCGGTCACCCGATAGGGGCTTTCCTTGCCGAACGGCCGGCCGATGAAATCGGATGGAAAGACCAGCCCGACGATCTGTTCGCGCCCGTCGGCGGCGGCGACGACGAGCTTGAGCACGCCGCCGATCACATTGGCGATCAGCGGGACGTCTTCGCCCTCCCAGATCAGCGTATGGCCCGCCGGCACGCGCTGATGGCGCGCCATCCGGCTGAACGCGGCGAGTTCGTCGCCGTCGAGACTCGCGCAAATCGCGCGGCCGCGCACCGGACAGGACTGGCAATTGCTCATCGGCGTACCCCGGATTGGACAAATATCTGTGGCCTGCTTTTATGCGAGCCGGGCGCCGATGGGAGTAGGGAAGAGTACGTAGCTGGCGCAGCGAGCGGGTCTCCGCCGCGGCTGCCCGCGTGTAAGGAAAATTGCGTAACGACCGCGGCGCCGATTGGACGCACGAAAAGGCCGTTGGTCTGCGGCGAGCGAGAGGAGAAAGGATGAGCGCGATCGGCGATGTGCCGCTGCTCGCGGAGCTCGCGCTGTCGCTCGGTCTCGGGCTGCTGATCGGCGTCCAGCGCGGCTGGACGCTGCGCCACGAAGCGGCGGGCAGCCGCTTTGCCGGCATCCGCACCTATGGGCTGCTCGGGCTGACCGGCGGCATCGCCGGGGTGATCGAGCCGATCGACCGCCCCGTCGCCGTCCTGCTCCTCGGCGGTGCCGCGCTGCTCATCCTCTTCGGCTATGCACGCACCGCGCGGACGCGCGGCAGCGTCAGCGGGACGGCGGGCATCGCGGCGCTGATCGCGCTCGCCTGCGGCTATCTTGCGACGCGCGGCGAAGCGCGGATCGCGTCGATCGCCGCGGTGACGACGACGCTGCTCCTCACGCTGCGGCCGCAACTGCATCGCTGGGTCGGCACGCTGACCGAAGCCGAGGTCGGGGCGATCGCGCGCTTCGCCCTGATCGCCGCGGTGATCCTGCCGCTGCTGCCCGACCGCGCGCTCGGCCCCTATGATGCGTGGAATCCCCGGCAGCTCTGGCTCGTCGTCGTGTTCGTTTCGGGCTTTTCCTTCGCCGGCTATATCGCCGGCAAGCGCTTTGGCGCGACGCGCGGAACGCTGGCGATGGCGGCGACCGGGGCGATGGTGTCGTCGACCGCGGTGACGACCGCGCTCGCGACCCGCTTGCGTGACGAAGCCGAAAATGCGCCCATCCTGATCGCCGGCATCGCGGCCGCATCGGTCGTGATGCAGCTGCGCGTGATGCTGCTCGTCGCCTTGATCGCGCCGCGCGCGCTCGAGTCGCTGGCGCTGATTGTCGTGCCGGCCTTGCTGGTCAGCCTCGCCGCGACCGGCTGGGCGCTGCTCGCGGCGCGGCGCGGCGACGGCGCGACGGCGGCGCCGGTGGAATTGCGCAATCCGCTCAACTTCGGACCGGCGCTCGGTCTGACCGCGCTGGTGATGGTCATGGCGCTGCTCGTGCGCTGGTTGATGGAGCGCGTCGACGACACGGCCATCGCGGCGCTGCTCGCGCTGTCGGGAATTGCCGACGTCGATGCGGCGATCATCACGATCGGCGGTCTGCCGGCAGGGGTGCTGGGTGCGCGCGCCGCGGGGATGGCGATCGCCGCGTCGGTACTGGCGAACACCTTGCTCAAGGCGATCATTCCGCCGGCGCTTGCGCGCACGCGCCGCGGCTGGACCGCCGCATTGCCGCTGGTCGCCAGCGCAATTGCGGGGACATTGGCGGCGGCGGCGCTGCTGCTTTGACGCTCAGCGGTCCGACAGCTTGTTTCGCTGAGGCAGTACGGCGGTCAACAGCGCGGCGAGCGTCGGCGTGCCGAGCTTGCGCATGACGTGCGCGCGATGCACTTCGACGGTTCGGTGGCTGATCCCCAGTTCCTCCCCGATCCGCTTGTTGGTCAAGCCGCGCACCAGCCCCGCGACGACGTCGCGCTCGCGTTCGGTCAGCGCGTCGATCGAAGGATGAGAGGCGCGGGGGCTCACGGGCGGGCGTTCGACTGACATGCCGTCCTTTTACCGCGCGCGGCGACAGGGTCGCTACGTATTGCTCCCTATGCACCGAGCCCGGCGGCGAAGGCGAGGCGCAGCGCGTCCGACAGGCTGCGCACCTCGAGCTTCGCCATCAGATTGGCGCGATGCACCTCGACGGTGCGCGGCGAGATGCCGAGGTCATAGGCGATCGTCTTGTTCGGCAGGCCCTGCGCCAGCCCTTCGAGCACTTCGCGCTCGCGCGGGGTGAGCACGCCGAGCACGACATTGGCTTCGGCGGCGCGCCGGGCGGCGCTGCCGGCGGCGCTCATCCGCTCGAAAGCCGCCTCGATCGCACCGAGCAGCACCGCCTTTTCAAAGGGCTTTTCGAGGAAATCGACCGCCCCCGCCTTCATCGCGCGCACTGCGATCGACACGTCGGCGTGGCCGGTGAGGACGATCACGGGCATCGTCACGCCGCGGTCGAGCAGCGCCTGCTGCACTTCGAGCCCGTCCATCTCGGGCATCCGCACGTCGAGCAGGATGCAGCCGTCGGGGGCGTGGCGAACCTCCTTCAGAAAGGCCGCGCCGTGCGGCCAGGTCTGAACGTCATAGCCCGAGGTCTTGAGCATGAACCCCGCCGACCGGCGAATGGCGTCCTCGTCGTCGACGATGTGAACCAGCTTCCTATCCGTCATCGCGCTCTTCCCCGTTCGCGCTCATCAGCGTGAAATGAAATTGGGTGCCGCCGTCGTCGCCCGCCTCCATCCAGATGCGGCCGCCGTTCGCTTCGACGATCGTGCGGCAGATCGACAGGCCCAGCCCCATGCCCCCCGCCTTGGTGCTGACGAAGGCGGTGAACAATCGTCCGGCAAGGTCGGCGGGCACGCCGGCACCGGTATCGGCGACGACCACCCGGACGAAACCCGGCTGGTCGGGGCGGCTCGATACGGTCAGCCGGCGCACCGGGCAATCGCTCATCGCCTCGACCGCATTGCGGATGAGGTTGATCAGCACCTGCTGGATCTGAACCTTGTCGACGAGCACGGGGGAGGCATAGGGGTCGAGGTCGAAGCGCGGCTCGACGCCCTTTTCGCGCGCGCCGATCAGGCCGAGCACCGCCGCCTCGTTGATCAGGACCGGCAGATTCTCGATCGTCTTCTCGACCTCGCCGCGCGCGACGAAATCGCGCAGCCGGCGCACGATATGCCCGGCGCGCAGCGCTTCCCTGGCCGTGTCGTCCAGCGCTTCGCGGATCATCGGCATGTCGTCGGGGTCGGGGTCGGCGAGCATGTCGCGGATCGCCTCGACATAGTTGGCGACCGCGGTGAGCGGCTGGTTGAGCTCGTGCGCGAGCGTCGATGCCATCGTCCCCATCGCGCTGAGACGCGACACATGGATGAGTTCGGATTGCAACGATTCGAGCCGCGCTTCGGTCTGTTGCCTTTCGGTGAGGTCGCGGATGAAGCCCGTGAACAGCGGATGCGCATCGTTCGCCGCCTCGCCGATCGACAATTCCATCGGAAAGGTCGATCCGTCCTTGCGCTGGCCGAACACGACGCGGCCGATCCCGATGATCCGCTTTTCGCCCGTCCGCAGATAGCGCTGGATATAGCCGTCGTGGCGCTCGCGGTCGGGCGAGGGCATCAGGATGCTGACATTGGCGCCGAGCAATTCGGCTTCGTCATAACCGAACAGCCGCTCGGCGGCGGCGCTGAACGACAGGATCAGCCCGCGGTCGTCGATGACGACCATCGCGTCGGGGACGGTCGACAGGATCGAGCGCAAATGGCTTTCCTGCGCGCGCAGCGCATCCTCGGTCGCACGCCGGGCGGTGATGTCGGACACGACCGTCGCAAAGCCGCGCAGCCTGCCGTCGGCGTGGCGCAGCGCGGTGATCGAAACCTCGGCGAGAAATTCGGCCCCATCCTTGCGAACGCGCCAATCCTCGGTAGTGAATTTCCCGCTCTGGCCGGCCTCGGCCAGATCTTTGCCGGGCCGTCCCGCCTCGACGGCATCGGCGGGATAGAAGATCGCGGCGTCGCGCCCGATGACCTGATCCTCGGTCCAGCCGAGCAGCCGCTGCGCACCGCGGTTCCAGATCGACACCCGGCCCGCCGCATCGAGGAGATAGAGCGCATAGCCCTGCGCGCCGTCGATCAGCAGCGCGAGTTCCTCGCTGGCCCCGTCGCCCGCGCCGGGTGCCATGTCGATACGGGCTTTGCCATCGTGCCGGCGCAATCTGCTCTCCCTTGAATGCCGTTCGCATAGCACGGGCGGCGGCACGCCGCTCAAGGGTTTTGGCTAATGCCCCATGTCGGCGGCCGATGCCGTTGCCGCACTCGCTCCGGGCGGGCGGAGCAGGATGACGAGCGGCACCGAAATCAGCGTCACCCACATCATCGCCCAGAAATCGTCGATATAGGCGACCATCGCCGCCTGCTTGTTGATCTCGGCATTGACGATCGCGAGCGCGCCACCGCCGAGCGCGCCGAACCGGTCGGCGGTCGACGGGTCGATCAGCGGCACCGAACCGCTGGTGATATGCGCGGCGAGGTCGGCGTGGCTGACCTGCGTGTTGGTTCCGAGCAGCGTCGTCACCACCGAAATGCCGACCGACCCGCCGACGCTGCGCAGCAGGTTGAGCAGGCTTGCGCCATCGGTGCGCCACGTCGGGCCGAGCGTTGCAAAGGCCATGGTATTGAGCGGAATGAAGATCAGACCCATGCCGAGGCCCTGGACGAGCCCGCTGACGACCACCGGCCACGCCCCCATCGTCAGCGACCAGTGGCTCATCTGCCACAGCGAATAGGCGGCGATGACGAGGCCGCTGCCGACGAGCCAGCGCGCGTCGATCTTGCCGAGCAGCCGCCCCGCGATCGCCATGCTGATGAAAATCCCTATGCCGCGCACCGCGAGCACCCAGCCGGTGTCGATCACCGGCCAGTCGAACAGCCGCTGGAGCATCGGGGGAAGCAGCGCCATCGACGAGAACATGACCACGCCGATCACCACCATGAATCCGAGCGCGGTCAGCAGGTTGCGGTCGGCGAGCATCTTTCGATCGAACAGCGTGTTGCGCCCGGTAAGCAGGTGGATGACGAACATCCACAAACAAGCGACCGACACGCCGCACTCGATCCAGATTTCGATGCTGTCGAACCAGTCCTCCTGTGCGCCGCGGTCGAGCATCAATTGCAGCGAGGCGAGGCCGAGCGCGAGCATCGAAAAGCCGAACAGGTCGAACTTGCGGCTCTTGCGCCCCGTCGCGGGCAGCAGCGCCCACATCAAGGCAAAGGTCGCCGCGCCGACGGGCAGGTTGACGTAAAAGACCCAGCGCCAGTTCGCGCTCTCGGTCAGCCAGCCGCCGATGATCGGCCCCAGGATCGGCCCGACCATGATCCCCATGCCCCAGATCGACATCGCGCGCGCGTGGCGCTCGGGCGGATTGATGTCGAGCATCACCGACTGCGATAATGGGCCGATGAACGCCGCGCTGATCCCCTGGAGGAAGCGGAACAGGACCATTTCCTCGAGATTCTGCGCCGCGCCGCACGCCATCGAGGCGATGATGAAGCCGAATACGGACAGGAGGAACAGCCTGCGCCGCCCGACGCGGTCGGCGAGCCAGCCGGTGATCGGCATCGCGACCGCGGTCGCGATGATATAGCTGGTCAGCACCCAGTTCACCGTCTCGCTCGTCGCGCCGAGGCTCGACTGCATGTGCGGGATCGCGACGTTGGCGATCGTCGTGTCGAGGATCTGCATCACCGACGCGCCCATCACCGCGACGGTGAGCAGCCCGCGAAACTGGACCTGCTCGTGGAGCGGCCGGTCGTCGCTGACCTGCGTCGCCGCGGGCGCGGCGCGGCGGGGGAAGGCGCGGCTCGCCATGACCGCTCCGTTACTTGCAGCCGCCCGAGGTGATGACCTTCACGTCGGTCGACAGCCCCGCGATCATCGCGCGCGAGGGCACTTCGTCGAAGGCGATGCGCACGGGGACGCGCTGCGTGACCTTGACCCAGTTGCCGGTCGCATTCTGTGCCGGCAGGACCGAAAACTCGCTGCCGGTGCCCGCGCCGATCGTCTCGACATGGCCGCGAACCTTCAGCCCCGGATAGGCGTCGAAGGTCATTTCGGCGGGCTGGCCGACGCACATGTCGGCAAGGTCGGTTTCCTTGAAATTGGCCTCGACGCGCGGATGCTCGGTATCGACGAGCGTCACCGCGGGCAGCCCCGCGACCATCATCTGGCCGATCTGGAGCCGGTCCGATTCGGCGACGCGGCCGCCGCTCGGCGCGCGCACTTCGGTGCGGCCGAGATTGACCTCGGCCTGCGCGCGCTGGACGCGCGCGGCTTCGACCTCGGGGTTGGTGCCGCTGCCGCCGGTCGCCAGCCTGGCGCGCGCTTCGGCGGCGTCCGCGCGGGCCTGTCCGAGCCGCGCGCGCGCCTGTTCGACCGCATGTTTCGCCGCATCATAATCGGCCTTGGTCGTGAAGCCCTTGGCCATCAGCGCCGCCTGCCGCTCGAAGCGCGACTGAGCGAAGGCGATGTCCTCCTCGGCCGCCTTGATGTCGACGTTGGTCGCCGCAAGGCTGGCGTTCAGATTGCCGACATCGACCCGGGCCGAAGCGATCGCCGCGCTCGCCTGCGCGACGGTCAGCGCATAGGGCTGCGGGTCGATGCGAAAGAGCAGTTGGCCCTTCTTGACGAGCTCGCCTTCGTCGACCGCGACCTCGGTGATCAGTCCGCCGACCTCGGCCGCGACCGACACCTTGTCCATCTGGACATAGGCGTTGTCGGTCGACACCGATCCGCCGCTGAGCAGCCACCAGGCACCACCCGCGAGCGCCAGTGCCAGCGGCATGCCGAACATCAGCGCGCGGGTGCGCCAGTTCGGCCTGGCTTCGGTTTCGGCGGCCGCAGGCGGTGCCGGCGCGGGCACCGGATCGGCCTTCGGCGCCGCCTTGGGCGGTTTCACCCCTTCGGCGCGCGTCGCGGCACCGGGGCGGTCGGGGGAGAGCTGGTCCATTATATGGCCTCTTTTTCTCGTTCGGATTCGGGGATCGCATCGCGGCGCGACAGGTTGCAGCGGACGCGGCCGACAAGCGCGATCAGCTGGGCGCGCTCGGCATCGCTCAGCCCCTCGGTCGCTTCCTCGGCGAGCGCGTCGGTGGTGCGGCGCATCCCGTCGAGCAGCGCGTCGGCGCGCGGCGTCAGATAGAGCAGCCAGGCGCGGCGGTCGGTCGGATCGGCGCGGCGCTCGACGAGGCCCGACTCCGCAAGCCGGTCGACCATGCGCGACAGGGTGATCGGCTCGACCTCGATGAGATCGGCGAGCGGCCCCTGCCTGATGCCTTGGTGGCGCCTGAGATAGACGAGCAGCCGCCATTGCAGCGCGGTGATACCGCTGTCGCGGGTGCGCGCGTTGAAGGCACGGCGGAACAGCCGCGCGGTGTCGTTCAAGAGGAAGCCGATCGTCTCGCTCATGGCGCTGCATATAATAGCAATTGCTACTATAAACAATGCTGCGTCGCAGCAAAATATCCATTGCGGTGGCGATTGCCGCGCGGGTGCTTGAATTACGCCGCATTTTCGGCAGGATGGCGCCAATGACCCTGTCCGCCGATCTGTTCTGGTCCTTTCGCTCGCCCTACAGCTATCTGGCGATCGGCCGCTATCGCGCGCTCAGCGCGAGCCACGACATCGCGATCAACCTGCGCCCCGTCTATCCGCTCGCGATCCGCCAGCCCGATTTTTTCGAACGTAACCATCCGAACTGGCTCAGCTATACGATGCGCGACATGATCCGCGTCGCGCAGTTCCACGGCATCCCCTTCGGCCCGCCGCGCCCCGACCCGATCGTCCAGAATGTCATGACGCGCGAGATCGCGGCCGATCAGCCCTATATCTATCGCCTGACCCGGCTCGGCCAGGCGGCGTCGCGGCGCGGCAAGAGTCTCGCCTTTTGCGACGAGGTCGCGCAGCTGATCTGGGGCGGGGCGGAAAACTGGCACCTCGGCGACCATCTCGCGGGCGCCGCGCGACGGGCTGGGCTCGACCTTGCCGAACTCGATGCCGAAGTCGAGCGCGAGGCCGAGGCGCTCGACACCGAAATCGCGTCGAACCAGGTCGCGCTCGAAATCGCCGGCCATTGGGGCGTGCCGACGCTGGTTTTCGACGGCGAGCCCTTCTTCGGTCAGGACCGGATCGAGATGGCGAAGTGGCGCATGGCGCAAAAGGGGCTCAAGCCGCGCTGAGCGCGGCGGCTCGGCAGCAATCGGGCACGCCGACCGCCTGTTTTCGGGCAACCGCCTTCAATCGCTGGGCAAAAGTCTCTAGGCTAGGCCGGTCAACAACCGGGAAATCCTTGCTTCATGTCCATGCGCTTTGCTTTCGCTGCCCTGCTTGCCACTTTCGCCGCGCCTGCCGCGGCGCAATCGACGCCCGATGCCGCGGGCGGGATCGACGCGGATAATCTCGTCCAGACGGTCCGCACGCTCGCCTCCGACCAGTTTCAGGGGCGCGCGCCCGGCACCGCCGGCGAGGATCGCACGATCGGCTATCTGATCGGCCGCCTTCAGGCGCTCGGGCTCGAACCCGGCGGCACCGGCGGCGGCTGGACGCAGGCGGTGCCTTTGCTTCACACGCGGCTCGGCGTGCCCGACACGCTCGCCTTCGAGCGCGGAGGCGCGAAAATGCCGCTGACTTTCGGCACCGACATCTATCTCTCGACGCTTCGCCCGAGCGACCGCGCAGTCGTCGACAAGGCGCCGCTGGTGTTCGTCGGCTATGGCGTGAGCGCGCCCGAACGCGACTGGGACGATTTCAAGGGCCAGGACCTGAAGGGCAAGGTCGCGGTCTTTCTGGTCAACGATCCCGATTTCGCGGCGCAGCCGGGCGAGGCGGTCGCGGGCCGCTTCGGCGGGCGGGCGATGACCTATTATGGCCGCTGGACCTACAAGTTCGAGGAGGCCGCCCGCCGCGGCGCGGTCGCCGCGCTGATCGTTCACGAGACCGAGGCGGCGGGCTATGGCTGGAACGTCGTCGAAAGCCCGGGCGGCGAAAATTACGACATCGTCCGCGCGCCCGATCAGCTCACCAGCCTGGCATTGCAGGGCTGGATTTCGGGCGCGACGGCCGAAAAGCTCTTCGCGGGCGCAGGGCAGGATCTTGCCCGGCTGCGCGCGGCAGCACGGCGCAGCGATTTCAAACCGGTCGACCTTGGCACGACCTTCGATGCGGCAATCCCGGTTCGCCACGAAGTCTTGCCAAGCCAGAATGTCCTCGCGAAAATTCCGGGCGCCAAGCGGCCGGACGAAGTGGTGATGTATGGCGCGCATTGGGATGCCTATGGCGAAGGGCCGCCCGACGCGCAGGGCCGCATCTATCGCGCCGGCGCCAACGACGACGCGCTCGGCGTCGCGGGATTGCTGGAGATCGCGCGCAATTTCAAGGCGGCGCCGCCGCCCGATCGCAGCATCGTCTTTGCCTTCTGGACCGCCGAGGAACGCGGGCTTCTCGGCTCCGAAGCCTATGCCGCCGCCCCCGTCTATCCGGTCGAAAAGACCGTCGCCAACCTCGACCTCGACATTCTCCAGACCGCGGGCCCGGCGAAGGACGTCATCCTCGTCGGCAAGGGGCAGGGGACGCTCGAGGACGATCTGGCGCGGCTCGCCGCGAAGCAGGGGCGTAGCGTGGCGGAGGAAAGCCTGCCCGAGCGCGGCCTCTTCTTTCGCGCCGACCATTTCAGCCTCGCCAAGCGCGGCGTTCCCGTCCTGCTGATGATGGGAATCGCCGGCGCGTCGGACCTCGTCGAGGGCGGCCGCGAAGCGGGACAGGCGTGGGTCGATGCCTATACCGGCCAATGCTATCATCAGGCGTGCGACGCCTGGAGCCCCGACTGGAACCTGGGCGGCGCGGTGCAGGACATCGCGCTCTTCTACCAAATCGGCGACGAACTCGCGCACTCGTCGCGCTGGCCCGAATGGAAAGCGGGCAGCGAGTTCAAGGCGATCCGCGACCGGAGCGCTGCGGCGCGAAAATAAGCGCGCTCGCGCTGCGCCGGTCATTGCGCCGGGCGCCGCCGCGCGCGTAAGGAATCAGGCCATGAGCATCGAACCCGATTATTTCGAGGCGCGCGACGGCGTGCGGCTGGCGTGGCGCGAAATGGGCGAGGGGGCGCCGCTGGTGCTGCTTCATGGCCTGTTTTCGAGCGCCGAGGTCAACTGGATCAAGTTCGGGACGGCGGCGCGGATCGCCGAAGCGGGCTACCGCGTCATCATGCCCGATCTGCGCGTCCACGGGTCGAGCGACGCGCCGCACGGGGCGGAGCATTACCCGCCCGACGTGCTCGTCGACGACCTGCAGGACCTGGTCGCGCATCTGGACCTTGCCGATTTCGACCTCGGCGGCTTCTCGCTCGGCGCGCGCACCAGCGTCCGCGCGGTTGTTGCCGGAATGCGGCCGCGGCGGCTGATCCTCGGCGGCATGGGGCTCGCGGGGCTCGCCGGCTGGCAGCGGCGCGGGCGCTTTTTCAAGCGCGCCATCGCCGAATATGACAGCGCGAAGCGCGGCGACGACACCTGGCTGTCGATCCAGTTCATGAAGACGATGAAGGTCGACCGCATCGCGGCCGGCCATCTGCTCGACAGCTTCACCGACACGCCGCCCGAAGCGCTGGCGGCGCTGACGATGCCGGTGCTCGTCGTGTGCGGCGACAAGGACCAGGACAATGGGTCGGCCGAGGAACTGGTCGCGGCGCTGCCCGATGCGCGGCTCAGGACGATCCCCGGCACGCATATGTCGAGCGTGACCGAGCCCGAGCTCGGCGAGGCGATCGCGGCCTTCCTCACCGCTTGACCCTGTGGCGCGCTCGCGCCAAGCTGGGGTCATCGCGCCGTCGAGAGCGCACCCCACACCCAGAGGACAGCACCCCATGAAAGCCATGATTTCGACCGTGTCGCTTGCGATGTCGCTTGCGCTCGCCGCCCCCGCCTTCGCGCAGGACGCACCCGCCGCCGCCAGCCAGCCCGCGGCCGCGCCGACCGCCGCCGATGCCGATGCCTTCGTCGCCGCCGTCGAAAAGGATCTGTTCGACTATAGCGTCGAGGCGAGCCAGGTGAACTGGGTCAACGCGACCTATATCACCGACGACACCGACGCGATGGCGGCGCGGATCAACGCCGTCGGCACCGAAAAATCGGTGCAATATGCGCTCGAAGCCGCGAAATATATGAATGTGCCGGGGCTCAGCGCCGACACGAAGCGCAAGCTCGACATTTTGCGCACCGGCCTCGTCCTTCCCGCGCCGACGACGCCGGGCGCGGCGACCGAACTCAACACGATCGCGACCGATCTTCAGTCGCAATATGGCAAGGGCAAGGGCACGCTGGGCGGCAAGCCGATCTCGGGCTCGGACATCGAGGCCGAGATGGGCAATCTCGACCATACGCCCGCCGAATATGCCGAAATGTGGGCGAGCTGGCACGACAATGTCGGCGCGCCGATGAAGGACGATTATGCGCGCATGGTCGGCATCGCCAACGAAGGCGCGAAGGAGCTGGGCTTCAGCGACGTCGGCGCGATGTGGCGATCGGGCTATGACATGCCGCCCGAGGAATTCGCCAAGACCACCGAACGGCTGTGGCAGGAAGTGAAGCCGCTCTACATGGCGCTCCACACCTATGTCCGCTGGAAGCTGAACGAGAAATATGGCGATGCGGTGCAGCCGAAGACCGGCCCGATCCGCGCCGACCTGCTCGGCAATATGTGGGCGCAGGAATGGGGCAATATCTATCCGCTCGTCGCGCCGGCGGGTTCGGGCGACCTCGGCTATGACATCGGCGATCTGCTGAAGGCGAAGGGCAAGGGGCCGCTCGACATGGTCAGGGCGGGCGAGAATTTCTATTCCTCGCTCGGTTTCGCGAAGCTTCCCGACAGCTTCTGGAAGCGCAGCCTGTTCCTGAAGCCCGCCGACCGCGAGGTCGTGTGCCACGCCTCGGCGTGGGACGTCGACAACAAGGACGACATCCGCATCAAGATGTGCATCAAGGTGAACAGCGACGATTTCGTCACCATTCACCATGAACTCGGCCACAATTATTACCAACGCGCCTATAACAAGCAGCCCTATCTCTACCTCAACGGCGCCAACGACGGCTTCCACGAGGCGATCGGCGACTTCATCGCACTCTCGATCACGCCGCAATATCTGGTCGACATCGGGCTGCTCGACAAATCGCAGGTGCCGGGCGCCGACAAGGATATCGGGCTGCTGCTCAGGCAGGCGATGGACAAGGTCGCCTTCCTGCCCTTCGGCCTGCTCGTCGACCGCTGGCGCTGGGGCGTGTTCGACGGCACGATCCAGCCCGCCGACTATAACAAGGCGTGGACCGATCTGCGCCGCCAGTATCAGGGCATCACGCCGCCGGTCGAGCGGGGCGCCGACGCCTTCGATCCCGGCGCCAAATATCATATCCCCGGCAACACGCCCTATTCGCGCTATTTCCTCGCGCGCATCCTGCAGTTCCAATTCTATCAGGCGGCGTGCAAGCAGGCGGGGTGGAAGGGGCCGCTCCACCGCTGTTCCTTCTATGGCAACAAGAAGGTCGGCGCCAATCTGAACGCGATGCTCGAAATGGGGGCGTCGAAACCGTGGCCCGATGCGCTCCAGGCCTTCACCGGCACGCGCGAAATGTCGGGCAAGGCGATGATGGAGTATTTCGCGCCGCTCAAGAAATGGCTCGACGAACAGAATAAGGGGCATCCGTCGGGGTGGTAAGCCGCCTTGGGTTTTGCGAAAGGGCCGGGATGTATTTCCCGGCCCCTTTTTTATGGAGCGGCAGCTTCGGGGTGGCCAGTTGCCATCGCCGTCATTGGTAATCGCGGGCCGGGTCGGCCTCGTCGCTTCAAAGTTCAGCAAAGTTCAGCCTTGTGCAGCCGCCGATGGGCCGCGTTCGGCGACCATGCCGAGCCGGCTCCCGCCCGCATCCGTAACCGGGCCGTGACCGTTTTTATCCACACGTCGAAAGAGCCGAGACGAAGGCTGGCACAGCCGGACAATGTAGGACAGCCTTTTTTCGCGGCTGATGTCCGACTTGGGGTGGATTCGAGACATTGGCCCAACCCCTCCTCTTCAGAGGAGGGGCAGCGAGACTTACGCGCCTTGCGCGTTAGTCGCAGCGGGGTGGTCGCCTCGACCGAACGCCCAGCCAGCGCACCACCCCAAACCCCTCCTCTGAAGAGGAGGGGCTTAAGAAAGTCCGCAACCGGTCGCTTTCAGTCATCGCCATTCGCATCCTCTCGGGACGCCGCCTCCACCTTCTGCTTGAACCGCGCCAGCCGTGCGCTCGCGGCGGCGGCGTGGGGGCCGATCCAGCGGTCGTGGATGTCCTGTATCGGCATTGCATTCAGGTGATTCCAGCGCTCGCGCCCGCGGCGTTCGGCGATCACCAGATCGGCATCTTCCAGCACCTTCAGATGCTGCATCACCGTGCAGCGGTCGAGTTCGGGGAAATGCGCGCACAGCGTGCCCGTCGTCAGCGGCTGATCCCTGAGGTCGTCGAGGATCTGCCGCCGCACCGCGTGCGCGAGCGCCTTGAAAAGGCGGTCGAAATCGTCGTGGATTGACATGTTATGAATTTACAACATAATCGGGTGCGACTCAAGCGGAGACGGATCATGGAACTGAAATTCAGGGTCGCGGCGCGGATTGCGAAGCCGGTGCATGAGGTGTTCGAGGCGGTCGCCGACCCCGCGCAGCTCAGCGAATATTTCACGACCGGCGGCGCCAAGGGCCGGCTCGAAACCGGCGCGACGGTGACGTGGGACTTCCACGATTTCCCCGGCGCCTTTCCGGTTCATGTGATCGAGGTCGTGCCCGACGAGCGGATCATCCTCGAATGGCAGGCCAGCGAGGGCGAGGCGCACAATGTCGAAGGCAGCGAGCCCAGGGACGCCGACTATCGCACCCGCGTCACCATGGCGTTCAAGCCGCTCGACGACGGCCGCCGCACCCTCGTCGAGATCGCCGAAGAGGGCTGGCGCGAAAATCAGGGCGCGCTCGGCGCCTCCTATGGCAATTGCCAGGGCTGGTCGCAGATGCTCTGCGCGCTCAAGGTCTGGATCGAGCACGGCATCCACCTGCGCGCCGATATGTATAAGTAGCGCGCGGTTTCCGGGGCGACCGGGATGCCCGCTCCGGGGCGGGGGGCGGACGAAGAAATCCTCCCCACTTGTGGGGAGGTGGCAGCGCGGAGCGCTGACGGAGGGGGCTGGCGTCCTTACGCGGCGGCGCTTCAGCCGCGATCCCCCTCCACCGCCTTCGGCGGTCCCCCTCCCCGCAAAGCGGGGAGGATCTGCGTCCATCTTCGGCCACCTACCGGAACGGCGGCTCGTTGAACGCGCGGAGTTTGCGGCTGTGCAGCTTCGCGCCCTCGTCGTGCAATATCTCGCAGGTGCGGATGCCGATCTGGAGGTGTGCGGCGATCGCCTCCTCATAGAAGCGGTTCGCCTGCCCGGGCAGCTTGAGTTCGCCGTGCAGCGGCTTGTCCGACACGCAGAGCAGGGTGCCATAGGGCACGCGGAAGCGATAGCCCTGCGCGGCGATCGTCGCCGATTCCATGTCGATGCCGATGCCGCGCGACTGCGAAAAGCGCAGCGCCGAGTCGGTGAAGCGCAACTCCCAATTGCGGTCGTCGGTGGTGACGACGGTGCCGGTGCGCATCCGTTTCTTGAGGTCGGCGCCGCTCGTCCCCGACACCGCCTCGGCGGCGCGCGCCAGCGCCTGCTGCACCTCGGCGATCGGCGGGATCGGGATTTCGGGCGGCAGCACCTGATCGAGAATATGGTCGTCGCGAAGATAGGCGTGCGCCAGCACATAGTCGCCGATCCGCTGGCTGGGGCGCAGCCCGCCGCAGTGGCCGATCATCATCCACGCCTCGGGGCGCAGCACCGCGAGATGGTCGCAGATCGTCTTGGCGTTCGACGGCCCGACGCCGATGTTGACCAAAGTGATGCCGCTGCCGTTCGGCGCGATCAAATGATAGGCGGGCATCTGGTGCCGCCGCCACGCGCTGTCGGCGACGAGCGCGCTCGCATTGACCCCCGACCGGTCGACATAGAGGCCGCCCGCGCCGGCGAGCGCGGTATAGCGGCCCTGGCCGACCTGCGACCCCGCCCAGGCGACGAATTCGTCGACATAGCGGTGATAGTTGGTGAACAATATATAGCGCTGGAAATGCTCGGGCGCGGTGCCGGTATAGTGGCGCAGCCGCGCGAGGCTGAAATCGGTGCGCAGCGCGTCGAACAGCGCGAGCGGCAGCGGCGCGGTCGGGTCGAGCCCGAACAATCCGTCGGCGAGTTCGTCGCCGATGTCGGCAAGCTCGGTCGTCGGGAAATGGCGCGCGAGGTCGAGCGGGGTGACGCGCCCCATGTCCGACCCGTCGCTCGCGTCGAGCACATAGGGAAAGGGGATCTGCTGCCCGGTGCGCGTCACCTCGATCTCGACGTCGTAATGACGGACGAGCAGGCTCAGCTGGTCGCGCAGATAATTTTCGAAGAGGTCGGGGCGGGTGACCGTGGTGACATATTCGCCCGCGCGCTCGAAATGGCCGAAGGCGAGATTATGGCCCTGGCCGGCGAGCAGCTCGCCCGAGGTGGTGAGGCGCAGCGCCGGATAGTCGAAGAGGCCGGTCGAGGCGGCGTCGGCAGGCGGCAGGGTGCCGTCGTGGACATAGGCGGCGATCGCCGCCTTGAGCGCCGAGACCGAAGCCTTGAAGCGCGCCTTGAGCTCGTCGAGGATCGCCTCGACGCGGGCGGTGGGATCGGCGATGTCGTTGGCGGTCGATGAGGTCGTCATCGCGGCGCTCTTGCACGAAATTGTGACAAAAGGGAAGGGGGCGACAAGCCCCTCCCCTGAAGGGGAGGGGCTTGGTGCGAGTTTAGAGCTGCTCGAGCATATGGTCGGCGCTCGACACCTTGAACTCGCCGGGCGCTTCGACATTCAGCTGTTCGACGACGCCGTCGTTGACGACCATCGAATAGCGCTGGCCGCGCTTGCCCATGCCGAATGCCTTGCCGTCCATTGTCAGCCCCACCGCTTCGGCGAAATCGCCATTGCCGTCGGCGAGCATGGTGATGCCGTCGGCGTGTGCGCCCTTGCCCCACGCGCCCATGACGAAGGCGTCGTTGACCGCGGTGCAGGCGATCTCGTCGATGCCCTTCGCCTTCAGTTCGTCGGCCTTGTCGACGAAGCCCGGCAGATGCTTGGCCGAACAGGTCGGGGTGAAGGCGCCGGGGACCGAGAAGAGCGCGACCTTGCGGCCCTTGAAATAATCGGCGCTATTCACCTGTTCGGGACCATTTTCGGTCACCTTGACCAGCGTGGCTTCCGGGAGCTTGTCTCCGGTCTTGATCGTCATCGCGGCATCCTTTCGCATGAGGGGATTTTTGGAGCGGCAGACATTGGGGCGCGATGATGCGGAGTCAAGCAGGACGACGCTCCTTGCCGCGCCGCCCGCTTCTGCGTCGGGATCAGCGGCGCCGGGCCTTCCACGCGCGCACCGCCGCCATCGTCTTTTCGACATGCGCCTGCGGATTGCGGTCGGTGTAGCTCAGCAGGATCGTGCCGTCGGGCGCGATGACGAAGGATGTGCGGTCGGACAGCAAAGTCTGATCGCCGCTGCGCATTGTCGTGTCGTATTTCACCGCGACCCTGGCGCCCGGATCGGCGGCGACGGCGAATTTGTCGCGGCATTCCGACCGCGAGAATTCGGCGACGCGGTCGATGTTGCCGGCGGTGACGCCGATGACGCTTGCGCCCAGCGCGGTGAAGTCGTCGGCCGCTTCGGCGAACAGATGCGCTTCGACCGTGCAGCCGGGGGTGAAGGCGGCGGGAAAGAAATAGAGCACGACCGGCCCCTTTTTCAGCGCCTGTCTCAACGACAGGCTGAAGGGCTTGCCGGCGCGCGCCGCACTCAGCGTGAAATCGGGCGCCTTCGCACCCTGCTGAAGCGCCGCGATGCCCGGCGCGGGCAGCGCCGCAAGCAACAGGCCGAGGCCCAGGATCGTCGCCATCGTCTTTCGCATCGTCATCTGCATAGCTCCTGCTCGGCCGGCCGGGCACCCCGACGCCTTCCCTTATCCTATTCGCCGGCCCGCGACAAAGGTTGCAGCCGACGAACCGCGACGGGAGGAGGGGCGATCTCCCAATGGAGCCGCCTGCCTGTTCTGCCGATTATCGGAGCCCGCGAGCGGGCGGATGGTGCGGTCGAGAAGACTCGAACTTCCACGGCCTTTCGGCCACAACGACCTCAACGTTGCGCGTCTACCAGTTCCGCCACGACCGCACATCATGAAGGGCCGAAACGGGTCCGGCACCAGGTAGGAGCGGGCGCTTAGCAAAGCGCCTGCGGCGATGCAAGCGAGCTTCGTCACATTTTATTTTCGCCACCCTTGCGGGGCGAGCGAGCGTTCCCGCCGCTTGTCATCGTTATGACGCAAAGGAGTCTCCGAACTGTCATCGCTCTACCGTCAGAGCGTCATCGAATCACCCTAGTGGCGGCGTCACCGGGGGTGAGGGGCGAATCCCGTTCTCGCCCGCGGTGTATTTTTCATCAGGGGCGCCAGCGGGCGCACACCGGGAACGGAGATTTTCATGGCGGCTTTCGCACGCGTTCGTTTGGTCATGCTCAGCGGCGTGGCCTGTTCCATCCTTGCGGCCTGCGGTGCCGACGGCGTCGCGTCGCCGGGTGAGGGCGTCATCGTCATCCCGACGCCGACCCCCACGCCGACTCCGACCCCCACGCCGACCCCGACGCCGACGCCCACGCCGACGGGGGTGACGCCGGCCGCGAGCTGTCCGAACATCGCGGGGAGCGACGAACTCATTGATCTCGGCACGATCGAAGGCCCGCAGGGCACGTGGCGCAATTGCGGTTTTCCGACGCGCTTCAACTCGTCGACCGAAATTCCGAAAGCGGAGGGCGTCATCTATTCGCTGCTCGGCCGCGTC
Organism: Sphingopyxis indica; assembly: GCF_032879645.1. Classification (NCBI taxonomy): domain Bacteria; kingdom Pseudomonadati; phylum Pseudomonadota; class Alphaproteobacteria; order Sphingomonadales; family Sphingopyxidaceae; genus Sphingopyxis; species Sphingopyxis indica. The sequence continues at coordinate 3,409,155 of NZ_CP076394.1, read as the reverse complement.
GATGTCGGCAGCGACCAGGGGCCGACCGAAGAGGCGTCGGATGCCGCCGATGTCACGCTGACGATCGAACCGGGCGTCACCATCTTCGGAGCGAGCGGCACGTCCTTCCTGGTGGTCAACCGCGGCAACAAGATCAACGCCGTCGGCACGCCGACCCAGCCGATCGTGTTCACGGGCTACGGCAACGTCGTCGGTGATGCGACCGACCAGACCTCGCAGCTGTGGGGCGGGGTCGTCCTGCTCGGCCGCGCGCCGATCACCGATTGCGATGCGGCCGGCGCCACCCCGGGCACGGTCGATTGCGAACGCGATACCGAAGGCACGTCGAACGCGCTCTATGGCGGCGCGACCGCCGACGATAATTCGGGCAGCATGAGCTATGTCCAGATCCGCTATTCGGGCTTTGTCCTGTCTGAAAACAGCGAGCTTCAGGGTCTGACTCCGTCGGGCGTCGGCTCGGCGACGCAGCTCGACCATATCCAGATCCACAACAGCTCGGACGACGGCATGGAAGTGTTCGGCGGCCGCCCGAACTTCAAATATATGGTGATGACCGGCGCCGAAGACGACAGCTTCGATACGGACGTCGGCTATCAGGGCTATATGCAGTATCTGATCGCCGTGCAGCGCGACGGTGGCGCCGTTGGCGACTCGATCATGGAAATCGACTCGAACGGCAATGAGGACGCATCGCCGCGTCAGCGCGTCGCCATCTCGAATTTCACCTTCATCCACCGCAACGCGGCGGCCGGCAACGAGGCGGCGATCCTGGTGCGCGGCGGTGCCGACTACACCTTCGCGAATGGCCTGATCGTCACGCCGGCCTCGTGCGTCCGACTGAACAGCGCGACGACGGTGCAGGAAACCGGAACCGACGAACAGGGTCCGCCGGTGTTCGAATCGGTCGCGTTGCAGTGCGGTGCGACGCCGTTCCTCGGCACGAGCGGTGTTACCAATGCCGAGGTCGAGGCGATCTTCAACATGGGCACGAACAACGACGCGGCCTATACGTCGAGCCTGACCGGCATCTTCGTCAACGGAGCGAATGAAACGGCGCTGACGCCGTTCGCGGCGAGCGCGATCAACGCCTTCTTCGACGACACGGCCTATGTCGGCGCCGTCGCCGATGCCAACGACAGCTGGTATCAGGGCTGGACCTGTAATTCGGCCACGGCTTCGTTCGGCGATACCAGCGGCAACTGCACCGACATTCCGGTCACCTGACGCGCCGGCGTCCAATGCAGGGGCGGGGCGCACCAGCGATGGAGCGCCCCGCCCTCATTTCCACCTCCAATAGGGGTTTTCCATCATGACCAAGCGGTCGCTTTTCGCCAGCCTCCTGCTCCTTTCGTCGGCGATGGTGTCGCCCGCGGCGCTCGCCCAGACCGACGAGCCCCGACCCGCGACCGAAACGCCGCCTGCGGACGATGCGGCCACCGCGCAGCAAGACGATGTCGACGTCTCGATCCCCGGCGGTGCCGATCAGGAGATCGTCGTCACGGGTCGTTATGTCCCCAATGCCGTGCGCGCCACTCCGGAAGTCGTTTCGGTGCTCTCGTCGGCCGACATTGCGCGCACGGGCGAGGGCGACATTTCGGGCTCGCTCCAGCGCGTTACCGGCCTCAGCGTCGTCGGCGGCGGTTTCGTCTATGTCCGCGGCCTCGGCGATCGCTATTCGCTCGCGCTTCTGAACGGCTCGCCGCTGCCGAGCCCCGAGCCGCTCAAGCGCGTCGTTCCGCTCGACATCTTCCCGACCAACGTCATCGATTCGACGCTGGTTCAGAAAAGCTATTCGGTGAACTTCCCCGGCGAATTCGGCGGCGGCGTCATCAACCTCACGACCAAGGCGAGTCCCCGCGAATCCTTCCTGACGTTCTCGGGCGGCATCGGCTGGGACAGCGAGACGACGAACCAGCTCGGCTATACCTATTATGGCAGCGACACCGACTGGACCGGCTTCGACGACGGCACGCGCGACATTCCGCCGCTGCTCAAGACGGCGATGGACAGCGGCAAGCCGATCCTCGAAGGCGCCGATTTCACCGCCGAGGACCTCGAGGCGATGGAGATGCAGCTGGTCAACGCGCCGACCACATTGCTCCAGCAGAACAACCATATGCCGATCAACTGGTCGGCGGGCCTCACCGGCGGCACGACGATCCAGCTGTCCGACGGCGAACTCGGCATCATCGCGACCGCCGGAATCAGCAACAAGTGGCGCACGCGCGACACCTTGCAGCAAAGTTCGCTCAACGATGACCTTTCGGGCACGCCGCAGTCGGATTTTCAGCGCGTCATCACCGACAACCGCATCGTCGTGAACGGTCTCCTCGGCTTCGGCCTCGAACTCGGCGATCACAAGTTCCGTTGGACCAACCTCTATATCCGCGACACGTTGAAGCAGGCGCGGCTCGGTCTTGGCCGCAACCAGAACCAGCCGAATCGCGACGTGATGCAGCAGGACACGGCCTGGTACGAGCGCCAGCTGATCAACAGCCAGCTCGTCGCCGAGCTCGACTTCGATCCGCTCAAAATCGACCTGCGTGGCGGGTACGCCAATTCGCAGCGCGAGGCACCCTACGAGCGCAGCTTCACCTATGTCCGGTCGAACCTGTCGACCGACCTCGACCCGGTCGGCGACAAGTTCGTCAACGACCTTGGCGGCAACAAGGGCGATGCGACCATCGCCTTTTCGGACCTGAACGAAGATCTGTGGTCGGGGGGTGTGGATCTTTCCTATGAGCTGGCGCCGCGCATCACCGCCACGGTTGGCTATGCCTATAGCGACACGCATCGCACGTCGGTTCGCCGCGCGTTCCAGTTCCGTGCCCAGAATCTGCCGATTGCGGTCCAGCAGCTGCGTCCCGACTATCTGCTTTCGGACGCGTCGATCCAGCTCTATGATATTGTGCTGCTCGAAACCTCGGCGCAGGACGGCACCGCGGCGTTCGACGCCAAGCTGCGCACCAACGCGGGCTATGGACAGCTGCAGGCTGAAATCATCCCGGGCCTGAACATCAACGCCGGCGTGCGCTACGAAGATGCGAAGCAGACCGTCGCTCCGGTCGATCTGTTCGGAACCGGTTCGTCGGTGTTCGTCCCGACCAATCTCAACAATGATTACTGGCTGCCCGCGGTCACGCTGACCTGGGAAGTCGCGCCCGACATGCAGATCCGCGCCAACGGGTCGAAGACGATCGCGCGGCCGCAGTTCCGCGAACTCGTCGCGCAAGTCTATCAGGACCCCGAATCGAACCGCCTCTATCGCGGCAACCCGTCCCTGAACGACAGCGAATTGTGGAACGCCGAGCTTCGCTACGAATGGTATTTCGATCGCGACCAACGCTTTACGGCGGCGGCCTTCTACAAGTCGATCGACAATCCGATCGAAGCCTATACGTCGGCGTCGGACAATCTGGTGACGACGAGCTATGCCAACGCGCCGAAGGCGACGCTCTATGGCGCCGAGGTCGAGGTGCAGAAATATTTCTCCCTCGATACCATATCGGATGCCCCGTTCTGGCAGTCGCGGCGTCTCGTGCTGATCGGCAACTACACCTATACCCAATCCGAGTTGAAGGTGCAGGACGGCGACACGACGATCATCAACGGCGTCACGCGTCCGGCGAATGTGTTCTTCTTCGACGGCGCGCCGCTCACCGGTCAGTCGGACCATCTGGTCAATTTCCAGATCGGGCTCGAGGATACCGACAGCCTGTCGCAGCAGACCTTGCTCTTCACCTATGCCAGCCCGCGCGTTACCAGCCGCGGTCCGTCGGGGCAGCCCGACATCAAGGAAGAACCGGGCATCTCGCTCGACTTCGTCGCGCGCCAGGGCGTGATGCTGTCGGGCAAGGAAATCGAACTCAAGTTCGAGGCGCGCAACCTCACCGGCCGGACCTACAAGGAATTGCAGAAGTCGGGCGACAATGTGATCTATTTCAACCGCTACAAGCTCGGGCGCCTCTTCTCGCTCAGCGCGTCGGTGAAATTCTGATCGTAAAATGCCCTCTCCCCTTCAGGGGAGAGGATAGCGCGACCCTAGCGAAGCTTGGAGAGGGGCAGGGCCGGTATGCGGACTTTCCCCTCTCGACTGCGGCCAGCCGGCAAACCGGCAAGCCTTCGTATCTCTCCCCCGAAGGGGAGAGAGCGGGAACGGACGCTTCTTCGAACAGCCACCCTCCCCGGACTCGCCCCGCTGACAAAAAACTGTAATCTCCCCGTCAACTGATTGTCATCAATCGCCCCTAGGCGATTCGCGAGGACGCAATTTCAGTCGGGGGTAGCGGATAATCCATGGCGACGCTGATGCCCGGATCGGCCTTCAGGCTGCCGCGCGCGCTGCCCGTCTGGCTGCGTGTGCGCCCGCGTTCGGCGCGCGACCTCGCCCCGCGGATCGTCGTTGCCCTGCTCGCAGGCCTGCTCGTCTGGCAGGCGGTGCGGCTCCTCTGGGCCTTGATCGTCCCGCTCTCGCCGCTCGGCGCGTGGCAGCCGCAGACCGCCGTGATCGCCTCGCCCGCCGAGCGCCGCGCGCTCTTTGCGAGCTTCGATCCCTTCTTCCGCACCAGCTCGCAGGGGCCAGCGGCCGCGACGGTCACCGCGCTCGGACTCACGCTCTATGGCGTCAATATCAACGAAGCGACGGGCGGCGGCTCGGCGATCATCGCCGGCGAGGACGAAGTGCAGAACAGCTATGCGATCGGCGACGAGATCGTCCCCGGCGTGACGCTTGCTGCCGTCGCTTTCGATCATGTGACGCTCGATCGCGGCGGGGCGAAGGAGACGCTGTTCCTCGATCAGAGCGGAGCCGCGCCGATCGCCAGCGTCCCCGGCGGCGCGCCCGAAGGGGGTGAAGCGCCGGCCGACGGCCGCAGCGCCAATGGCGAAATGTCGCCCGCGGCGCTGCAGGCGGGAATTGGTTTTGCGCCGCGCACCGAAGAGGGCCGCGTCACCGGACTGCTCGTTCAGCCCAAGGGCGACGGCGCGGTGTTCCGCGCCGCGGGGCTGCGTCCCGGCGACGTCGTCCGTGCGGTGAACGGCCGCCCGATCGCCTCGGCGGGCGATGCGGCGTCGCTCGCGGGCCAGCTCACCCCGGGCGCGCGCATCGCGCTCGAGGTCGAGCGGGGAGCCAATATCGTGCCCGTCGCCATCTTTCTCTCGAAACAATAGGTTTTCATGCGCCTTAGACTGTCCCTGATGCTCGCCGCTGCGTTGATCTCCGCCAGCCCCGCGCACGCCCAATATACGCTCAACGTCCGCGACGCCGACATCCGCGCCTTCATTCAGGACGCGGCGCGGATTACCGGGCGCACCTTCGTCATCGACGGGCGGGTGAACGGCAAGGTGTCGGTGGTCACCGACCGGCCGCTGTCGCGCAGCGAATATTTCGAGATTTTCCTAGCGACGCTGCGCTCGAACGGGCTTGTCGCGGTGCCCGGTCCCAACGGCAGCTACCGCATCCAGCCGATCGACGGCGCCGCGTCGCAGCCCGGCCGGATCGGCAGTGCCAGCGCGGCGCAGAACCAGTTCGTGACCGAGATCATCCGTTTGAAGCATATCGACGCGGTCGCCGCGGTCGAAACGCTGCGCCCGCTCGTCAGCCCGCAGGGCTCGCTCACCGCGAACCGCAACGCCAACAGTCTGGTCGTCGCCGATTTCGCCGACAATATCCGCCGCATCCGCGCGCTCGCTGCGAGCATCGACCGCGATACTTCGACCAGCCAGATCGTCACGCTCAAGAACGCCGGTGCGCGCGAAATCGCCTCCGCGCTGCAGGCGCTCGTCCCCGCGGCGGGCGAAGGCGCGCAGTCGCCGGTCGCGATCGTCCCGATCGACAGCAGCAACGCGATTGCGCTCAGGGGCGACCAGGCGATGGTCGCGCGCTTCGTCGCCATGGCGAACGACCTCGATCAGCGCGCGGCGGGCGGCACCGAGCTGCGCGTTTACTGGCTCGAACATGCCAATGCCGAAACGCTGCTGCCGACCTTGCAGCAGCTCGTCGGCGGCGGCAGCGATCCGGCGCCGAAGGCCGGCCTGTCGCCCTCTTCCTCGTCCTCCTCGTCGATGGACGGCGGCCAGGCGACGCCCGCTCCGGCGCCGGCATCGACGCCGAGCACGGTCAGCGGCACCGGCGGCAGCATCGCGACGCGCGGCCCCGCGATCATCACGCGCTACGAAGGCGCCAATGCGATCATCGTCGCCGCCAACACCGACGTGCAGCGCAAGATCGGCGAACTGATCCGCCAGCTCGACTCGCGGCGGCCGCAGGTGCTGGTCGAGGCGATCGTCGTCGAGATCGGCGACGATGCCGCGAAAAAGCTGGGCGTGCAGTTCCTGCTCGGTGGCAAGAATATCCCCTTCGTCGCGACGAGCTACAGCAATGCCGAACCCAATATCCTGACGCTCGCGGGGGCCTATGCCTCGACGCAAATCTCCGAAGAAACGACGACGACCGACGGCACCACCGTCGTCACGACGACGTCGAGCGCGCTGGGCGATGCGTTTCAGGACGCGGCGGCGGCGTCGCTGTTGTCGGCAACGGGCGGCTTTGCGGGCTTCGCGGGCGACATCGGCAAGAATACGATCTTCGGCGCGATCATCAACGCGGTGAAGTCGGACACCACCTCGAACCTGCTCGCGACGCCGCACATCGTCACGCTCGACAATCAGGAGGCGAAATTCCTCGTCGGGCAGGAAGTGCCGATCACGACCGGCGAGGCGCTGTCCGACAATTTCGACAATGCCTTCCGCACCGTCCAGCGCGAGGAAGTCGGCATCAAGCTCGAGGTGACGCCGCAGGTCAATGCCGCGGGCGAGGTCAAGATGTTCATCCGGCAGGAAGTGTCGAGCGTCGCCGGCCCGGTGTCGTCGCGCAACAGCGACCTCATCCTCAACAAGCGCTCGTTCGAAACGGTGCTGACCGTCGACGATGGCGAGATGTTCGCGATCGGCGGGCTGCTCAACGACGATGAGCGGCGGACGATCGAGCGCATTCCGCTTTTGAGCGACATTCCGCTGATCGGCGAATTGTTCAAATCGCGCACGCGCAGCCGCGCCAAGACCAATTTGATGGTCTTCATTCGCCCGACCATCCTGCGCAGCCGCGAGGACAATGCCGCGCTCACCGCGCGCCGCTACGGCTATATCCGTAACTTCCAGCTCCAGCGGAATCCCGATCAGGAACCCGCGATCGACGCGCTGGTGCGCGACTATCTGGGCACCGTGCCGCCCGCGCCGAGCGCGCCGACCGCGGCCGATGTCACCGTGAGCCCCGCGCCGCCGGCGCCCGTCGATATTCCGCCTTCGACCCCGCAAGGAGAGCAGCCGTGACCGACGGCGACCCGGCCGGCACGCCGCCCGCGGCGCCGGTCGACATTCCCTATGGCTTCGCGCGCGCGCACGGCGTCGTGATCGCCCCCGACGGAGAAGGACGCTGGCTCGCGACGCTGCGCGACGGCGCCGATCCGGCGGTGCTGATCGAGGTCAAGCGCTACCTCTCCGCGCCCTTGCGCGTTGCGACCGCGAACGTCGCCGATTTCGACCGGCTGCTCTCCGACCATTATGCCGTCGATGCGACGAGCGCGATGGCGGGCTCGCTCGAGGGCGGCGACATCGACCTGATCGCGAGCGGGATGCCGAGCGCCGAGGATCTGCTCGACAGCGCCGACGATGCCCCCGCGATCCGCCTGATCAACGCGATCATCGCCGAAGCGGTGCGCCAGGGGGTCAGCGACATCCATATCGAACCCTATGAAAGCGGGCTCGTCGTGCGGATGCGCACCGACGGCGTGCTGCGCGAGCATCTGAGGATGCCGCCGCACGTCGCGCCGGTCGTCGTCAGCCGCATCAAGGTGATGGCGCGGCTCGACATCGCCGAACGCCGCGTGCCGCAGGACGGCCGCATCGCGCTGACGCTCGCGGGCAAGGCGGTCGACGTCCGCGTCTCGACCCTGCCGAGCCGCGCCGGCGAGCGCGTCGTGATGCGTATTCTCGACAAGGATACGGCGGGGATCGACTTCGACGTCCTCGGCCTGACGGGCGAAACCGATCGCATATTGCGCGAAGCGCTCGCCGAGCCCAACGGCATCATCCTCGTCACCGGCCCGACGGGATCGGGCAAGACGACGACGCTCTATGCCGCGCTGAAACAGCTCAACGACGGCCAGCGCAACATCCTGACCGTCGAGGATCCGGTCGAATATGCGGTCGACGGGGTCGGGCAGACGCAGGTCAATGCCAAGGTCGGGCTCGACTTCGCCGCCGGGCTGCGCGCGATCCTGCGCCAGGACCCCGACGTCGTGATGGTCGGCGAAATCCGCGACCGCGAGACCGCCGACATCGCAGTGCAGGCGTCGCTCACCGGCCACCTCGTGCTCTCGACCGTCCACACCAATGATGCCGTGGGTGCGATCACGCGCCTCAAGGACTTGAAAGTAGAGCCTTTTCTCCTCGCCTCGACCCTCCGCGCGGCGATTGCGCAGCGGCTTGTGCGCAAACTTTGCGAAAATTGCCGCGAACCCGTCCAGGCCGACAACAGCATCGCCGCGATGCTCGGCCTCGACATCGGCACGGTGATCTGGAAGCCCAGGGGCTGCGACCAGTGCAACCACAGCGGCTACAAGGGCCGCATCGGCGTGTTCGAGGCGATCAGGATCGACGAGACCGTCCGCCGCTACATCTACGCCGGCGGCGACGAGGCGATGATCGCCAAACATGCGTTTCTGAAAGCCCCAACGCTTGCGAGCTCGGCGCGCGCGATGGTCGCGAAGGGCCTGACCACCGCCGAGGAAGCGATCCGCGTCGCGCGGCGCGAGGACGTCGATGCCTGATTTTCGCTATGTGGCGATCGACCCCAGGGGCCGCGAGCGGACGGGACGGCTGACCGCCGCGAACGACGATGCCGCGCGCGCCGACCTCGTCCGCCGCAAATTCCATATCGTCGCGGTCGAACCCGCAGGCTCGCGCGAAGCGCGCGGGCGTGCGCTGTTCGGCTGGCGGCGCACGCGGCTCAGCAGCAAGGATCTCGCGCTCTTCACGCGCCAGCTCGCGACGCTCGCCGAAGTCGCGCCGCTCGAAGAGGCGCTGCGCACGCTGACGCGCCAGAGCGAGGCCGAGACGGCGCGCGCGGTGATCGGCGACGTCCACGCCGGGCTGCTCGAAGGGCGCCGGCTGTCCGACGCGATGGCGCGGCAATCGCCCAGCTTCCCGCCGCTCTATCGCGCGATGGTGTCGGCAGGCGAGACGACGGGCAGCCTGACGGTCATCCTCGCGCGCCTCGCCGACCTGCTCGAACGCCAGGCCGAAGTGCGCGGCAAGCTGATCGCCGCGCTCGCCTATCCGATCGTGCTGACCTTCGTCGCTATCGGTGTCGTCGCGGCGCTGATGATCTTCGTCGTCCCGCGCGTCGTCGAGCAGTTCACCGACGTCGGCCAGCAACTGCCTTTCCTGACCCGCGCGGTGATCGCGATTTCGAGCTTCGCCGCGAGCTGGTGGTGGCTGATCGCGATCCTGATCGCCGCCGCGGCCTTCGGCTGGGTCAGCGCGATCCGCCGCCCCGCCTTCAAGGCGCGTGTCGATGCGCGGCTGCTCAGGCTGCCGCTGCTCGGACGCCTGCTCCGCGATCTTTATGCCGCGCGCTTTGCGCGCACGCTGTCGACGATGGTGTCGAGCCGCCTGCCGCTGGTCGAAGGATTGCGGCTGACGGTGCCGACGATCCGCAACGCCGCGCTTGCGACGGCGACCGCCAATCTGATCGACCAGGTGCGCGCGGGCGGCAGCCTGTCGTCGGGGCTGCGCGATGCCGGCGTCTTTCCCCCGCTGCTCGTCTACATGACCGCGAGCGGCGAGAGCGCGGGGCGGCTCGAAGCGATGCTCGAACGCGCCGCCGATTATCTCGAGCGCGAGTTCGACCGCTTCACCGCGGCTTCGATGGCGCTTCTCGAACCGGTCATCATTGTCGTCATGGGGTCATGCGTGGCTCTTATCATCCTTTCCATCCTCTTGCCGATCCTCCAGTTGCAGAGTCTTGCAGGGCTATAATATCATGTCGCTGATGCAGCTTTTCCTTCGCCTGATGCTCGATCCGTCCCGCTCCGCCGCACCGCGGCGCAAGAAGGGCGAACGCGGCTTCACCCTGACCGAATTGATGGTCGTCATCTTCATCATCGGGCTGCTCGCGACGGTGGTGATGATCAACGTGCTGCCCAGCCAGGACCGCGCGATGGTCACCAAGGCAAAGGCCGATATCGCGACGCTCGAAAGCGCGCTCGAACAATATCGGCTCGACAATCTGACCTATCCCGCCTCGACCGACGGGCTGGGTGCGCTCGTCACCGCGCCGCCGTCGCTCGCGCAGCCCGAACGATACCGCCGCGGCGGTTATATCAAGAAGCTGCCCGCCGATCCGTGGGGGCGCCCCTATAATTATCAGGCGCCGGGGCCGAACGGGCAGGCGTTCGATATCTGGTCGCTCGGTGCCGACGGCGCGCCCGGCGGCAGCAACGAAAATGCGGATATTCACGGTGGAGACCGCTAGGGCGCCAGCGCCCGATCCCCGCGGGACGAAGGCGAACGGCTTTACGCTGGTCGAGCTGATGGTCGTGCTCGCGATCCTCGGGCTCGCCGCGGCGGCGGTCGTGCTGACGCTTCCCGGCGAGGAACGCAGCGTGCGCAGCGAGGCCGACCGCCTCGCCGCGCGCCTCGCGGCGGCGCGCGACGTCGCGGTGATCGAGGGGCGTAGCGTCGCGGTGAATTTCGCGCCCTCGGGCTATGGCTTCGAACGGCGCGTCGATGGCGAATGGCAGCCCCTGCCCGGACGCGCGTTCGAGCGGCGCAACTGGCCGCGCGACGTCCGCTTCGCGGCGGGCGGCGAAGGCGTCGCGCGCATCCTCTTCGATCGCGTCGGCACCAGCCCGACGCCGCTGGCGGTCATGCTGTCGGGCGGCGAGGCGCGCGAGGTCGTGCGCGTCTCGGCGACGGGGGAGGTCAGCCGTGACCGCTAACGACAGTCGGGCGAAATCCGAATCGATCCGCCTCCCCGAGCGAAGACGAGGGGCTTTGCCGAGCGAAGTCGAGGCAGCGGCGGTGCGGCTTCTCGCTTCGCTCGAACATGCCCCTCGTCTTCGCTCGGGGAGGCGGTTTATATTGGCGGCCCGTGGTTCCGATTTCTCGCGCGACGCTGGCTTCACCCTGCTCGAAATGCTCGTTGCCTTGAGCATCATCAGCATCGCGGCGCTGACGCTCGTGCGGCTCGACGCCTATGCGGTGCGCACCGCGGGCGATCTCGACGAAAGCACGATGGCAGGGATCGTCGCACAGAACCGCGCGGTCGAACTGTGGACCGACCCCGCGCCGCCAACGATCGGCAATGCCGTAACCGCCGTGACCAACGGCGGACGCAACTGGCGTGTCGAACAGCGCGTCGCCCGGACCGCCGACGACAGCCTGCTGCGCATCGACCTGACCGTCCGTCCCGAAAGCGGGCGCGGGCAGGCGGTGCTGACGATCATCAGGCCAAGCCGGTGAAGTGCCATTCGTCGACCGTGATCGCAGATACGCGGCAACGCGGCTTCACCCTCGTCGAAATGCTCGTCGCGTTGTCGATCTTTGCGGCGATCGCGGCGATGGGGGTCGGGCTCTTGCGCAGCAGTATCGACACGCAGGACGCGGTGCAGGGGCGGTTGCAGGCGATGGGCGGGGTCAACCGGCTGCGCGCGGTGATGGCGAACGACCTCGCGCAGGCGCTGCCGCGTGCGACGCGCGGGCCTTCGGGCGAGGAGGTGCCTGCCTTTATCGGCACGTCGACGAGCTTCGCCTTCGTCCACGCCGGCGCGGGCGGGGCGGGCGCCGGGCCGCGCCCCGATATCGAGCGCGTCGGCTATGCGCTGATGGGCGGCGAATGGCGGCGCGCGTCGCAGCCGATGCTCGACGGCACCGCGCTCGGCGCGGGCGACCGGCTGATCGGCGACGTGAACAGCGCCGCTGTGCGCTATCGCAGCCTCGACGGGAGCTGGAGCGATACATGGTCGTCGGGGGTCAATGACCAATTGCCGCGCGCGGTCGAGGTGCGGCTGACGCGCCGCGGGCGCGCGCCGCTGACGATGCTCTTCCTCACCGCGCCGACCCCGCCGCCGCCGCCCGGCAGCGAGGAGGAGGCGCCGTGACGCGCGCCATATCCGAAGAACGCGGCGCGGCGCTGCTCAGCGTGCTGCTGCTCGTGTCGGTGATGGCGGTGATTGCCGCGACCGCGCTCGACAGGCTGACGCTCGCGACGCGCATCGCGGGGAGCGCCGCGACGGTCGATCAGGGGCGCGCCTACAGCTTCGCCGCCGAACAGATCGCGCTGCGTCGCGTCGGCGATCTCGTGTCGCGCGATCCCGCCAAGCTGACGCTGGCGGGCGACTGGCTCGGGCGCGACTTCGTCCTGCCGTTGCCCGGCGGACAGGGGAGCGCGAAGCTGACCGACGCCAATAATTGCTTCAACCTCAACAGCCTCGTCACCGAAGCCGCGCCGGGAAAGCTCAGCCAGCGTCCCGCCGCGGTCGGGCAGTTCGCCGAGCTGATGCTGCTCCTGGGTGTGGGGCAGGGCGAGGCGCAGGGCATCGCAGGCGCCGCGGCCGACTGGATCGACAGCGACAGCCGCGACGGCCCCTCGGGCGCGGAGGATGGCGCCTATCGCACCAACGACGGCAATTATCTGCCCGGCAATCGCAAGATGGCCGACGTCAGCGAACTCAGGGCGGTGCGCGGCATGACCCCCAAAATCTATGCGCGATTGAAGCCGTGGCTGTGCGTGCTGCCGGTCGCCGAGCCGGTGACGCTCAACGCCAATACGCTGCTCCCCGCGCAGGCGCCGCTGATCGCGATGCTGCTGCCCGGCAAGCTCAGCCTTGCCGATGCGCGCGCGGTGCTGGCGGCGCGGCCCGCCGACGGCTATGGCAGCAGCGTGCGATTCTGGCAGTCGGGTCCGCTCGCGCGGATCGACCCGCCGAGCGGGGTCGACCGGCAGGTCGGCGTGACGAGCCGCTGGCTCGCATTGAGGACGCAAGTGACGCTGGGGGATGGGAATTTGACGGCCAATTCGCTGATCGACGCCTGGGGCGGCGCCCCCGCGGCGGGAAGCGCGCCGCCGGCGATCGTGCGCCGCGACTGGGGCGAGAGCGACTAGAGTCTGTCTGATGGATATTTGCGCGCTGTGACGGAGCCGATTTTGGCCGAGCGCGAGGAGTGAGGAGGGAGCCATGCCGAAGCATAGGGACCGACGAAGGACGCGGCGCTCGGCCAAAAGCGGCCCGCCCTTTGGGGTTGCCGCAGGAAGCGCCCCGGACGGCGTCGCGTTGCTGGTCCGGGCCACCAGCCCGGCCTGCGCAACGCTTCTTGCGGGGACGCTTCCTGCGGCAATCACAGTGCGTAAATATCCATCAGACAGACTCTAAGTGACGCAAACCTTGCTGATATGGTTGCCCCGGCTGGAGGCGCTCGGCGCTGCGGACGATACGGGCGTCGCATGGCTGCGCGTCGACGACGGTGTGGTCGTCGATGCGGGGCAGGACGACGGCTGGGTCGACATGTGGGAGCGGCCGGGGGAGGACGAGGAGGCGGACGCGCGGCTGGTCGCGCTCGCGCCCGCCGCCGACGTGCCGCTGCGCTGGTATCATTTCCCCGACGCCGCCCCCGCGCAGGCTGCCGCGGCGGCGCGGATCGAGGCGCTGAAGCATAGTCTGGGCGATCCCGCGGGCCTGCACATCGTTGCCGGGCAGCCCGCGACGGCGGGGCAGGCGGTTCCGGTCGCGGTGACGACGCACGCGGCGATGACGGCGTGGACCGGCTGGCTCGCCGCGCGCGGCCTCGACGCGTCGGCGATCCTGCCCGCTGCAGCGACGGTGCCGCCCCCCGAGGCGGGCGCGCTGTGGCTCGCCGAGGCCGGCGGCGAGGCGATCGTCCGCACCGATGATCGCGCCTTCGTTTCGGACCCCGAACTCGATCCGCTGATCGCCGCGGGGCGCGACATCGCCCCGCTCGATCCCGAGCGGATGCGCGAGGCGCTGCTTCTTTCGCTCGGCGCGCCGCCGCTCGACCTGCTCAGCGGCGCGTGGAAGCCGAAGCGGCGCTGGGCGGTCGATCCCGCGCTCGTCGCGCTCGGCAGGAAGCTGCTGGTCGCGCTCCTGATCGTCAGCCTTGCCATCCCGCTCGTTCACCTGATCCGCCTCGCCGCCGACACCCGCCGTGCCGATGCCGCGGTCGTCGCGATGGCGAAGGACGCCGGCGTCACCGCGCCCGACGCCGAAGCCGCCGAGGCCGAAATCGACCGCCGCCTCGCCGCGGCGGGCGGCGGGCCGCTTGCTTTCTCGGTGCCCGCCTCGGCGCTCTTCGAGGCGATGCGCGATGCCGCCGGGGTGACGACGAAAACGCTGTCGCACCGCACCGACGGGACGCTGACGACGACGCTCGCCGCGCCGCGCGCCGAGGATATCAACAAGGTGCTGCTCGCGCTGCAGGCGCGCGGTTACCGCGTCACCGCGCAGCCGATGGCGGGGGCCGACGGGCAGCAGATGGCGAATATCACGGTTCGGGCGGTGCCATGATCGAACGGATACGAAACTGGTGGGCCGGACTGTCGATCCGCGAGCGCTGGCTCGTCGGCGTCGCCGGGGCGCTTGCGCTCGGCGTGCTGGCTTGGGCGCTCGGCCGGCCCGCCTATGCCGCCTTCGTCGACCTCGATAACGCGCATCGGGCCGCGATCGACCGCGAGGGCCGGGTCGCGGCGAAGGTCAAGCTCCTCGCGAAGCGTCCCGCCAAGGCGGCGGCGACATCCGGCGCCGTCGCGGTCGATCAGTTTCTCGCCCAGTCGGCGGGCGAGATCGGGCTGACGCTCGACCGCAACGACGCACGCGGATCGGGTCAGGCGACGATCGCGATCGCGACGGCGAAGGCGCCGGTGCTCATCGACTGGCTCGCCGGTCTCGAAGCGCAGGGCTTCGTCGTCGACCAGCTGACGATCACCCCCGCCGCCGACGGCACGGTCGGAATGACCGCCGAATTGCGCAGGGCCGGGTCGTGATGCGCGCGCGGCGGACGTGGGCGATCGCGGCGGCGGCGCTTGCGCTGCTGCTGATCGTCGCGACCTTTCCGATGCGGCTCGCGCTCGGCTGGTCGGGCGCCGGCGATGCGGGTGTTGCCGCGCGCGCGGTGCGCGGCTCGATCTGGTCGGGCGAACTCGTCGATGCGCGGCTCGGCGCGATCCCGCTCGGCACCGTCGAGGCCAGCCTTTCCCCGCTTGCGCTGCTGCTCGGCCAGACCGAGCTTGCTTTCTCGCGCAGCGACGAACGGCTGGGGGCGCTCACCGGACGCCTGCACGGCAGCAGCCCGCGCGGCATATCGAACGTCGATGGCGTCACGACGCTTGCGGGCGGGCTCGGGCCGATTCCCGTCGATACGGTGCGCTTCGAGGGCGCGACGATCCGCTTCGGCGCCGACGGCCGATGCGTCGAGGCGAGTGGGCGGTTGCAACTGATGGTCACCGCGCCCATCGCGGGGCTCGATCTCTCGCGCGGCCTGTCGGGTCCGCTGCGCTGCGCCGGTGGCCGCGCGCAGGCTGCGCTCGCGAGCCAGTCGGGGATGGAGCGGCTGACGCTGTCGTTCGACGGCCAAGGCGCGTACCGCGCGCAGTTCGCGATCAATGTCGACGATGACCCGGCGATGGCGGCGGCGCTCGCCGCGCTCGGTTTCCAGTCGGGTCCGGGCGGGTTCGCGCTGACGACGAACGGCCGATTCTGACATGCCCCTGCTCGACGCCTTGCCCTTTGGCGCGGGCGTCGCTTTGGCCGCGCTGATCGGCCTCATCCTTGGCAGCTTCATCGCGACGCTGGTGCTGCGCTGGCCGGCGGGGCGCGCGCTCGGCGGCCGGTCGCGGTGCGACGGCTGCGGCCGCGCGCTCGGCGTGCGCGATCTCGTGCCGTTGGTGTCGGCGTTCGTCTCGCGTGGACGCTGCCGCACCTGCGGTGCGCGCATCGACCCTTTCCACGGCCGGGTCGAACTTGTTTCGGGCCTGATCGGCGTGCTCGCGCTCGCATGGGCGCCCGGCACCACCGGCTGGCTGTGGGCGCTCTTCGGCTGGCTGCTGCTGCCCCTCGGGCTGCTCGACGCGCGCCATATGTGGCTTCCCGACCGCCTCAATGCCGTGCTCGCGATTTCCGGTCTGTTCCTTGCAGGTCCGATGCTCGAGATGAGCCTGCTCGATCGCTGGATCGGCGCGCTTGCGGCCGGTTCGCTGCTCGCGCTCGTCGCCTGGACCTATCGGCGCGTGCGCGGCGGCGAAGGGATGGGCGGCGGCGATCCCAAGCTCGTCGCCGCGATCGGTTGCTGGCTCGGCTGGCAGCCGCTGCCGCTCGTACTGCTGCTCGCCAGCCTCGGCGGCATTGGCTGGGCAGTCGTCGCGCAGCGAAAAGGGGACCGGCCGCTGGCGTTGCGACCGGTCCCCTTTGGTGTCTTTGCGTGCACCGCCGCTTTCGCAGCAGTGCCCCTCTGGCCGCTGATCAGCGCTCGATGACGACGGTCACCGCGCGGCGGTTCTGTGCCCAGGCTTCCTCGTTCGAGCCGAGCGCCGCCGGGCGTTCCTTGCCATAGCTGATGACGTTGATCCGCGACGGGTCGATGCCGAGCGACGCGAGATAGTTTTTCGCGGCGTTGGCGCGGCGCTCGCCGAGCGCGATATTATAGTCGCGGGTGCCGCGTTCGTCGGCATGACCCTCGAGCGTCACGCGCACCGCGGGGTTGCGCTGCAGCCACTGGGCCTGGCTCTGCAAGGTCGCCTGATCCTGCGCATCGACATTATATTGGTCGAAGTCGAAGAAAATACGGTCCGAACTGACGTTGGCGATGAAGTCCTGCTGCGACCCGGGGATCGGCGCGTTGCTGATGCCGGAGTCCGTCGGGGTGTCGGTGCCCGCGGGCGGCGGCGGCAGTTCTTCGGGCGCCTTTTTCGCGCACGCGCCGACCGCCAGCATGGCGATGGCCGCGATCGTTGCGGTCGTTGTGCGTATCGTCATGATATTAGGTCCTCTTCTTCTGTTGTGGCCTTTGGTTCAGTCCGAATCGAGGCTAACCTAAGTTGATTATACCCCGGTTGCAGATTTTGGTTCCGCGCGGAAATCAGGGCAGGATCGGCCCCCAGCTCGGGTCCGATCCGTCGCGCGGCGTGGGCAGGCGGCGCAGGTTGACGCCGGTCAGGTCGACCTGCCAGATCGTCGATTTGCCGCTCTTGCCCGGCGTGGTGCGGAAGAACTGGATTACGCGCCCGTTCGGCGACCAGGTCGGTGCCTCGTCCTGCCAGCTGTTGGTCAGCATGCGCTCGCCGCCGCCCGACGGGGTCATCACGCCGATGCGGAATTCGCCGCCGCCCATCTTGGTGAAGGCGATCAGGTCGCCGCGCGGCGACCATTCGGGGGTCGCATAGCGCCCGCCGCCAAAGCTGATCCGGCGCTGGTTCGACCCGTCGGCGTTCATCGTATAGATTTGCTGACCGCCCGACCGGTCGCTTTCGAACACGATCTTGCTGCCGTCGGGCGAAAAGCTGCCGCCGACGTCGATCCCCGGCGTGTTGGTCAGCCGCACCGGCGTGCCGCCGTCGACCGAGATGCGATAGATGTCGGTGTTGCCGCCGACCGCCATCGAATAGAGGATCTGCCTGCCGTCGGGCGACCAGCGCGGTGCAAAAGTGGCATTGCTGCTTTCGGTCACCAGCTTCTGCGTGCCGCTTGCGACGTCATAGATGAAGACGCGGACGCGGTTGTTCAAATAGCTGACGTAGACGATCTTCTTGTAATCGGGCGAGAAGCGCGGGCTGATCGCGAGCGCCTGGCCGTTGGTGATGAACTTGTGGTTGCCGCCGTCCGAATCCATGATCGCGAGCTGCTTGACGCGGTTGCCCTTCGGCCCGCTCTCCGCGATATAGGCGATGCGGCTGTCGAAGAAGGGCGCCTCGCCCGACAGGCGCGAATAGATGGCGTCGGCGCATTTGTGCGCGGCGCGGCGCCAGTCGCCGGGCACGATTTCATAGCCCTGCCGCACCAGCTCGGTCCCGAGCTCGGTGTCGTAGAGATAGCATCCGACGATGAAGCCGCCGGTGGCCGTCGCGCGCACGAAGCCGTGGACGACATTCTCCGCATTGCGCGCCTTCCAGTCGGCGAAGCGCGGCGCGGTGACCTCGTCCATCGTGATCGCGCGGACGCTGCCCGGGCCGAGCGGCGCGTAGAGCCCGCTGCGCTCGAGGTCGGCGGCGACGACCTCGCCGATCTGGCGGCCGAGGCTGTCGGTGCGCAGCCCCGCCACCGTCGTCACCGACGGCGTTGCGAAGGCGGGCACCGCGATCACGGTGCGGTCCTGCGACAGCTGGCCTTCGATCGTTTCGCGCGGGGTCGTTTCGACCGTTGCGGGCGGCGGCGGGCCGGTCGGGCTTTCCTGCGCGAATACGGGCGCTGCGGTCAGCAGCAGGGCGAGCGACAGGGCGGTGCGAAAGGGCATCTCTCTTACCTCTTGATGAAATCGAGGGTGTAATTCTGCCAGACGTCATATTCGTCGGCCGGCAGGTCGAAGGGCGAGGCGAGTTCGACCGCGCGCTTCGCACATTCCTGGTGGCGCTGCACCTGGAACTTGTTGCTGTCATTCTCGCCGGTGGTGGTGACGCTGGTGAAGCCCGCGAGCGCGCCCGATCGCGACAGGCGGAACCGGATCACCGTCTTGAGCTGGTCGACGTCGACCCCGCTGACGCGGCAGCTGTTCCAGCGCGGGCGGACCGCGGCCTTGATGCTGACGTCGATCGCCTGCTTCACCTCGGCGGCGGTCGCCTGCGCGGGCGCGCCTTCGCTCGACGCATTTTTGGGCTGCGATCGCGACAGCCCCTCGGCGATGCCGTCGAGCCGCCCGGTCGGGCGCGTCGGGCGATCCTTGGGCGTGGCTTTCGGCGTCGGCTTGGGCTGTTCCTTCCGGGCGGGCGGCGTGCGCTTCTTCGGCGGAGAGGTTTTCGGCTCGGCGACCTGCTTCGGTGCCGGGGCGGGCTCGGTGCGCGTCACCGGTTCGGGCGCCGGCGGCGTCGGGGTTTGTTCGGACACGGCGATGTCGTCGGCATATTCGTCGCCGAGCCGCGCGGCGGGGGGCAGCGGGCTGAGCACCGGTGCGGTCGATTCGGCGGCGCTTTCGGCGATCAGATCGACCTCCATCGGCGCGCTGTCGAAGCGGCGGTCGCCCGCGGTCCATTGGATCGACAGCAGGCCGATCACGACGATATGCAGCGCCACCGCGATGGCGATGTTACGTCGTTCCACTCCCTGTTTCGCCTGCGTTGCCGCCATCATCTCAACCTAGGGTGCGCTGTCTGAACCGGTGGTGACCATCGAAATGCGCGTCAGTCCGGCGCGATTGAGTTCGCCCATCACCCATGCGACGCGCCCGAAGACCAGGCTCTTGTCGGCGCGCAGCATGATCTGGCGCGGCTGGTCGGCGCCCTCGTCGGCGCGCTTGATCGCCTCGAGCCGCGCGGGCAGCTCGGCGGCGCTGACCGGTTCCTCGCCGATATAGATGGTCTCGTCGGCGGTCACGCTCAACTGCACCGGCTCGCGCTCGGGATTGTCCATCGGCTTGGCGCGCGTTTCGGGCAGGTTCACCGGCACCGCCGCGGTCAGCAGCGGTGCGGTGACCATGAAGATGATCAGCAGCACCAGCATCACGTCGACGAGCGGCGTGACGTTGATTTCCGCCATCGGCGAGCGGCGCCCGCCGCGCCCGCGCCGGCGCTGGGTGCCGCCCGAAGGGCCGGTCATCGCCATCAGGCCTCGACCTCCAGCTCGCGGCTGAACGTGGCGTGCAGCCCGTCGGCGAAGCGGCCCAGCCGCGATTCGAGCCGGTTCAGCCGCTGCGAGAAGGTGTTGTAGGCGATCACCGCGGGAATCGCTGCGAACAGCCCGATCGCGGTCGCGAACAGCGCCTCGGCGATGCCCGGCGCGACGACGGCGAGGCTGCTGTTA
Organism: Sphingopyxis indica; assembly: GCF_032879645.1. Lineage (NCBI taxonomy): Bacteria > Pseudomonadati > Pseudomonadota > Alphaproteobacteria > Sphingomonadales > Sphingopyxidaceae > Sphingopyxis > Sphingopyxis indica. Next base: position 3,389,137 of record NZ_CP076394.1, on the reverse strand, counting down.
TTTTCCGCCGCGATCGCGGTGAAGCTGCGCATGATGCCCCACACGGTCCCGAACAGCCCGACGAAGGGCGCGACCGCGCCGATCGTCGCGAGCGTGCCGATCTTTTCGGCGAGCCGGTCGACCTCGCCCTCGATCGCGCTGTTCATCGCGACGCTCAGCCGCTCGCGCGTGCCGTCGCGGTCCACCGTCTTGCCCGCCGTCGAGCGGCGCCATTCGGAGACGCCGGCGGCGAGGATCTTGGCGCTCGGCAGCGGATCGCGCGCGTTCTCGTCGTGGAACTTGTCGATATTGCCCGCGCGCCAGAAATCGCGCTCGAACTGCTCCGATGCGCGCATCAGCTTGGTGGTGCCGCGCCCCTGGGTAAAGATCACCGCCCAGACATAGATCGACGCGGCGAGCAGGCCGATCATCACTCCCTTCACGATCCAGTCGGCGTGCAGGAACAGCGCGATCGGGGACAGGGTCGCCGCGTCGGCGGCCAGCGAGATATTGTCTAGCAAGGGATGGTCTCTCCATTCATGACGGCGGTGAAACGGTCGGCCCAGCCCGCGGGCTGGCGGCGCGGCCGGCCTTCGGGCGACAGAAAGGCCGCCGTGACGCGCCCCTCCGTCAGCAAGTCGTCGCTTAACGCACCATGACTGCGAAGGATGCGCTGTGCGATGACGACGCTCGCGCCGCGCACCGCCTCGACATGGCTGACGACGAGCAGGTCGTCGTCGAGCTTCGCGGGCCTCAGATATTTGATCGCAAGGTCGGTGACCGCCCATGCGCCTTCGCCCGCTTCCATCGCCGCGCGCTGGTCGATTCCGGCGAGGCGCAGCATGTCCGACCGCGCGCGCTCCATATAGCGCAGATAATTGGCGTGATAGACGATGCCGCTGAGGTCGGTGTCCTCGAAATAGACGCGCAGCCGGTAATGGTGCGCGGCGCCGGCGAAGGCACCGGGGACGAAGGGGGGTGGGACGTCATCCATCGCGACGAGCGATAGCGGCTGCACGACTCGTCGCAAAGAGGGTTAAATCGGTTCGTCGCGGCGAAGCGGCGGCTGATGGACGCCTGACTAGCTATTCAGCGTCATTTGCCCTGGTCGAACAGCCCGTCCTGCACTCCCGCGGGCGGGTTGAGGCCAAGGTGCTTCCACGCGCTCGCATTGAGCATCCGCCCGCGTGCGGTGCGCGCGATCAGGCCGATCTGGAGCAGATAGGGCTCGATCACATCCTCGATCGTGTCGCGCGGTTCGGAAAGCCCCGCCGCGAGCGTTTCGACCCCCACGGGCCCGCCGCGATAGATGTCGGCGATCATCGTCAGGTAACGGCGGTCCATCGCGTCGAGCCCGAGCGCATCGACCTCGAGCCGGTTGAGCGCGGCGTCGGCAACCTTCGCATCGACCGTCGCGGCGCCGGCAACGGTCGCGAAATCGCGCACGCGGCGCAGCAGCCGCCCGGCGATCCGCGGCGTGCCGCGTGACCGCTTCGCGATCTCGAGCGCGCCGTCGGGCGCGATGCCGAGGCCGAGCAGCCGCGCCGCGCGGCCGATCACCTGTTCGAGTTCGGCGTGCGTATAGAAATTGAGCCGCACCGGAATACCGAAGCGGTCGCGCAGCGGCGTCGTGAGCAGCCCCTGCCGCGTCGTCGCGCCGACGAGGGTGAATTTGGGCAGGTCGATGCGCACGCTGCGCGCCGACGGTCCCTCACCGATCATGATGTCGAGCGCGCGGTCCTCCATCGCGGGATAGAGGATCTCCTCGACCGCGGGCGACAGGCGGTGGATCTCGTCGATGAACAGCACATCGCCGTCTTCCAGATTGGTGAGCAATGCCGCGAGGTCGCCCGCCTTGGCGATCACCGGCCCCGAGGTCGAGCGAAAGCCGACTCCCAGTTCGCGCGCGACGATCTGCGCGAGCGTCGTCTTGCCGAGCCCCGGCGGCCCGAAAAAGAGCACATGGTCGAGCGCATCCGAACGCGCCTTCGCCGCCTCGATGAAGATCCGCAGATTCTCCCGCGCCGCCGCCTGCCCGACGAATTCGGCAAGCGACTTGGGCCGCAGCGCGGCATCGGCATCCTCGGGGGTGCGGATCGGGGTGGTGAGGTCGGTCACGGTGTCGCGATACCTGTAAATCTCGTCATGCTGAACTTGTTTCGACCTGCCGGTCCCATCTCCATTCCCCGCGAGCCTTACCGCACCGCTTTCAGAAACTCATCCTGCGACAGTCCGGCCTGCCGGATCACTCCGGCCAGCGTTCCCGTCTTCAGTTCGCGGTGCAGCGGCACCACGACGCCAACCCCCTCGCGCTGAAGGATTACGTGGCTGCCGCGCTGGCGCATCTGGACGAAACCGAGGCGTTCTAGCGCGGCTACGACCTCGCGACCCGAGAGGACCGGGAGTTTCGGCATCAGGCGGCGTGTGCATCGACGTCGAAGGAGGTGACGAGCGGGGGGCCGCCCGCGGGCAGGGGAAACATTTCGAGATAGAGTTCCACGGCTTCGCGCAGATTGGCGATCGCGTTCTCGATCGTTTCTCCCTGGCTCGTGGTGCCGGTTTCGGGGTTATAGGCGACGAAGCCGCCTTCCTTCGCCGGCGTCAATACAGCGGTCACTTGCATCGCGCATTCCTTTCGCCTGCCATCTTATCGTGCGGCCTGTCTGGGCACCATCCGAACCCGCGCTGTGGTGCATTCAGTCATAATGCTCGATCCCGTCGCCCGTGATCGACACCCACGGCTCCTTGCGCTCCTCATAAACCGAATAGTCGGGCACGAAGCCGTGGCCGGGCTCGAAATTGCCGAGCGGAATCGCAAAGGCGTCATGATAGGGCCGCGCGCGGTACCAGACGCCCGAACCGCAGGTGGGGCAGAAGAAGAAGTCGGCGGTGTGGCCGCTGTCGCCGGTATATTGCCACAGCTTCGGCTCGCCTTCGGTGCGGACCTGCTCGGCCGGGAAGCGGACCTGCGCGGCAAAGGCGCTGCCGCTGCGCGCCTTGCACTCGCGGCAGTGGCACACCGACACGCGGATCGGCTCGCCGGTGCAGGCGATGCGGACCGCGCCGCAGCGGCAGGAGGCGTGGCGGGTGGTTTCGGTCATTTCGCCGCCTTCTTGAGCGCCACCCGCACCAGCGCATCGAGGCTTGCTCCGGCCCCCAGTTCGTCGCTCGCCGCCGCGACCGCCGCGCTGGCTTCACCGGGCTTGAAGCCGAGGCCGGTGAGCGCGGCGACGGCGTCGCCCATGGGACCCGCCGCCGGGACCGCGACCGTCCCGCCGCCCGCGATCCCGCCGAGCGCGCCCGCCTTGTCCTTCAGTTCGTGCGCGATGCGCTGCGCCAGTTTCGGCCCGACGCCGTTGGCGCGCGCGATCATCGCGCTGTCGCCGCTGGCGAGCGCGCGTTGCAGGTCGGCGACCTCGAGCGCCGAGAGGATCGCCAGCGCGACCTTTGCGCCGACCCCCTGCACGCTGGTGAGCAGGCGGAACCAGTCGCGCTCCTCGGCGCGCGCAAAGCCCAGCAGGCGCAGGAAATCCTCGCCGACGAGCATCTCGGTGTGGATGGTCACCTCGCCGCCGACCGCGCCGAGCGCATCGAGGGTGCGCGCCGAGGCTTCGACCAGATAGCCGACGCCGCCGACGTCGATCACCGCATGGCCCGCTCCGCTCGAATCCAGCCGCCCCGTCAGTTTCGCGATCATGGCGGCAGGGTTAGCGCGCACGGGGCGCCGCGGCAAGGAAAGAGAACAGGGGGAGAACTTTTCGGCGTCGCGGCGGCCGCGGAACCCTTTCGCCGCTGCCGCGCTCTATCGGCGATGGAGCTCAACGCGCCAACTCTGGTTCACTCGATCGACCTCGACCTGCTGGTGCGGCTCGGGGGCGCGGCGGTGCTCGGGTTGCTGCTCGGGCTCGATCGCGAAATGCGCGGCCATGCGGCAGGGCTGCGCACGCATGGGCTGATCTGTTTCGCCGCGGCCGCGATGACGGTCTCGATCATCGCGCTCTACGGCCAGCTCCAGGGCGCGCGGATGGACCCGCTGCGCCTCTACGAAGCAACGGGGGCTTTCATCGGGATCATCGGCGCAGGGCTGATCGTGTTCAGCCGCGGCGAGGTGCATAATCTGACGACCGCGGCGCATCTGTGGCTCGCCGCGGTGCTCGGGATCGCGTGCGGCGCGGCGCAATGGCCGCTGGTGCTGATCGGCGGAATCGTCAGCCTGATCATGCTGACCTTGCTGCGCATCGTCGAACGCCGTTGGGTCGACAGATCGGATTGAATCGCGGTCGATGACGTCCTCACGACTCCGCTTGCTGGCCCGCGAATCCGCAATTATATGCGAACGTCGCGATGCGGGGGGCTGCGCGTCTCCCACGCGCTAATAAAAGCCGCACGCATAGGGTCGCGCGTCGATCACGGACGTTTGCTCGGGGTTCTCATCCACGACATCGGGCACCGCGCGATTTCCGGACTTTCGCCGCCCCCAGCGCACCGCGCGATCGCGATTGGCGACCGCGCGGCGATGGGTCAGGCGGCTTTGAAGCCCGCCTCAGAAGCGATACGCGACGCCCGCGCTGATCACCCATGGATCGAGCTTGTGCTCGGTGCGCAGCACTTCGGTCGTTCCGGCATACCAGTGCGCGGTCGGGCGCAGGAAATAGCGCTTGGCATCGAGCGTCAGCCCCAGCCCCTTGGCGTTCAGGGGAACATCGACCCCCGCTTGCAGCGCGACGCCGAAGCTGTCGTCCATCTTCTGCCGCGTCGCGCCGAGGGCGACGGCCGCCGCACCGGGTTTTTCGTCGATGAAGATGAAATAGCTCGGACCCGCGCCGACATAGGGCCGGATGCCGCCGTCGGCGCCGAAATGATATTTGAGCGTCAAGGTCGCGGGCACGATCTTCGCGTCGGACACCAGCTCGGCGCCATCGAGCGCCCCGCGCCCGTCGACGTCGTGCTGCGTCACCCCCGCGATCGTCTCGATCGAGACATGGCCGGCGACGAAATATTCGATCGCGATCGTCGGGGTGACATTGTCGTTCGCCCTGGTCTGCGTTCCCGCGGGCAGACCGATCGCGTCCAGTTCGACGTCGCTGATCTTGCCGTCGGGCGCGACGAGCGTCGCGAGCAGCTTGAGCTGGACGTCGCCCTGCTTTGCAGCGGCCTGACCGGGAACCGCCGCCGCAGCGGCGAGGGCGAATAAGGGAAGAACAGGCGTTTTCATTTTTCTCGGGCTCCTCTGTTGCCGGAACCCCTCTGCGCCCGCCGCAATTGCACGACATTGATGCGGCGCAAAACTTTCGTTGATCGGTATCAATGTTTCGCGGCGCCCGTGCGTCCATGGCGGGCCCGACAGGCGGCCCCGCGCGGCCGCGCCGAGCGGGGATTCGTACATGGACAGTCTGGTTTCAAAGGCGGGGGGATGGATGGCGCTGGCGCTGCTCGCGCTCGTCATGGCCGCGGCCGCGGCCGACGCGCCCTTTGCCGTCCATATGGGGATTGTCGCTGCCGCCTGCCTGATCGCGCTGTGGGCGACGGTGTCGCGCGCCGATTTCGACGCGATCGCGCGCGGGATATTGAAGATGCCCGGTGACGAGGGCGTCTATGACGACGACCCGATCCGCTGGGGGGCGATTGCGACGCTGTTCTGGGGAACCGCGGGGATGGCGGCGGGGCTCTATATCGCGCTCCAGCTCGCCTTTCCCGCGCTCAACCTCAATCTCGAATATACGACCTTCGGGCGCCTGAGGCCGCTCCATACCTCGGCGGTGATCTTCGCCTTCGGCGGCAATGCGCTGATCGCGACGAGCTTTTACGTCGTCCAGCGCACCTGCCGCGCGCGGCTCGCCTTTCCGGCGCTCGCGCGCTTCGTCTTCTGGGGATACCAGCTCTTCATCGTCCTCGCGGCGACCGGCTATCTGATGGGCGTTACCGAGGCGCGCGAATATGCCGAGCCCGAATGGTATGTCGACCTGTGGCTGACGATCGTCTGGGTCGCCTATCTCGCGGTGTTCGTCGGCACGATCGTCAAGCGGCGCGAACCGCATATCTATGTCGCGAACTGGTTCTATTTGAGCTTCATCATCACCATCGCGATGCTCCACATCGTCAACAATCTGTCGATGCCCGCGAGCCTCTTCGGATCGAAGAGCTATGCCGCCTTCGCAGGCGTGCAGGATGCGCTGACCCAATGGTGGTACGGCCACAATGCGGTCGGCTTTTTCCTGACCGCGGGCTTCCTCGCGATGATGTATTATTTCGTGCCCAAGCAGGCCGAACGCCCCGTCTACAGCTATCGCCTGTCGATCATCCACTTCTGGTCGCTGATCTTCCTCTACATCTGGGCGGGGCCGCATCATCTTCACTACACCGCGCTTCCCGACTGGGCGCAGACGCTCGGCATGGTGTTCTCGGTGATGCTGTGGATGCCGAGCTGGGGCGGCATGATCAACGGGCTGATGACGCTGAACGGCGCGTGGGACAAGATCCGCACCGACCCGATCATCCGCATGATGGTGATGGCGCTCGCCTTCTACGGGATGAGCACCTTCGAAGGCCCGATGATGTCGATCAAATGGGTCAATTCGATGTCGCACTATACCGACTGGACGATCGGCCATGTCCATTCGGGCGCGCTCGGCTGGAACGGCATGATCACCTTCGCCAGCCTCTATTATCTGGTGCCGCGCCTGTGGGGCCGTCCGCGTCTTTACAGCCTGCGCATGGTCAACTGGCACTTCTGGCTCGCGACCGTCGGCATCGTTTTCTACGCCGCCTCGATGTGGGTGGCGGGGATCATGCAGGGGCTGATGTGGCGCGAATATGGCGCCGACGGCTACCTCGTCTACAGCTTTGCCGAAAGCGTCGCGGCGATGCACCCGATGTATCTGATCCGCGCGGCGGGCGGCGCGCTTTATCTCGCGGGCTTCGTGATCATGCTCGTCAACGTCTGGGCGACGCTCGCGGGCAAGGTCCGCGCCGAAAAGCCGATGACCGAAACCCCTTACAACGCCGCGGCGGACCGCCCGCTCGCGCCCGTTCCCGCCGAATGAGGAGCGCCTAGTCGATGGCCACCCAACCTGCCGAACCACGCTTCAGCCACAGGAAGCTCGAACGCAATGTCTCGCTGCTCGGCCTGTTCGCGCTCGTGGCGGTCGCGATCGGCGGCATCGTCGAGATCGCGCCGCTGTTCTGGATCGACAACACGATCGAGAAGGTCGACGGAATGCGGCCCTACACCCCGCTCGAGCTGGCGGGGCGCAACATCTATATGCGCGAAGGCTGCTATACCTGCCACAGCCAGATGATCCGTCCGTTCCGCGACGAGGTCGAGCGCTATGGCCACTACAGCCTCGCCGCCGAGAGCATGTACGACCACCCCTTCCAATGGGGGTCGAAGCGCACCGGGCCCGACCTCGCGCGCGTCGGCGGACGCTATTCGGACGAATGGCACCGCGCGCACCTGATCGACCCGCGCAGCGTCGTGCCCGAATCGATCATGCCGCCCTATGCCTTTCTTGGCGAGCGCGAGCTGAAGACCGGCGACATGGCGAACGATCTGACCGCGCTCTATCGCGTCGGGGTTCCCTATACGCAGGACGACATCGCCAAGGCGAACGACGACATCCGCGCGCAGGCCGATCCCGATGCCGGCGCCGGCGACCTCGCGACGCGCTATCCGAAGGTGCAGGTGCGCGATTTCGACGGTGACCCCTATCGCGTGACCGAAATGGATGCGCTGATCGCCTATCTCCAGATGCTCGGCACCCTCGTCGACGTCGACAAGGCGGCGCCGCAGGAACAGGCGCATGTCGAGCCCGCCCCTGCGGGAGCGGCGCAATGACCTACAACGAGCTTCGCCATTTTGCCGACAGTTGGGGCCTTCTGTGCATGGCGCTGCTGTTCCTCGGCCTGGTCGCCTGGCCGTTCCGCCGCGGCGCGCGCGACCGCAACCGCGAAGCCGCAACGATGATCTTCAAGGACGACGAGCATGGCTGAGCAGCAGCGTATCGACGAAGCGACGGGCACGCGCACCGTCGGTCACGAATGGGACGGCATCGAGGAACTCGACACGCCGATGCCGCGCTGGTGGCTGTGGACCTTCTATCTGACCATCGCGTGGGCGGCGGTTTATGTCGTCCTCTATCCGGCGTGGCCGATGGTGAACAGCGCGACCAGGGGCGTAATCGGCTGGTCGAGCCGCGGCCAGCTCGAACAGGAGCTTGCCGCCGATGCGACGCGCCGCGCGCCCGTGGTGAACGCGATCGCCGCGACGCCGATCGCCGAACTCCCCGCGCGGCCCGAGCTGATGCAGGCGGCGGTGCAGGGCGGCGGGGCGGCGTTTCGCGTCCATTGCGTCCAGTGTCACGGGTCGGGCGGCGCGGGAGTGCAGACACTCTACCCCAGCCTGACCGACGACGACTGGCTGTGGGGCGGCGATCTCGATCGAATCGACTATACGATCACCCACGGCATCCGGAACCCCGAGCATCCGGAGACGCGCACCAGCCTGATGCCCGCCTTCGGCCGTGACGCCATTCTCGGCGCGCGCCAGATCGCCGATGTGGTCAGCCATGTGCGCGTGATCAGCGGGCAGGAAAAGCCGAGCGTCTCCTCGGCGCGCGGGGCGACGCTGTTCGAGGCGAATTGCGCCGTCTGCCACGGCGCGAACGGCGGGGGCGGGCGGCAGGTCGGCGCGCCGAAGCTGACCGATGCGATCTGGCTCTATGGCGGCGACCGCGCGAGCATCGCCGCGACCGTCGCCAACCCGCGCAACGGCGTGATGCCGCGCTGGGGCGAGCGGCTCGATCCCGTCACGATCAAGATGCTCGCCGCCTATGTCTATTCGCTCGGCGGCGGCGAAAGGGCACCGGCGACGGTTGCCGCCGCGCAAGGGCAGGGAGCCGATGGCCAGCCCTGAAGACCTGACCGGCGGCCCCGCTTCGCTCTATGAAGCGCGCAAGGGCGTTTATCCCAAGAAGGTCGACGGCCGCTTTCGCCGCTTCAAATGGCTGGTGATGGCGGTCACGCTCGCGATCTATTACGTCACGCCGTGGCTGCGCTGGGACCGCGGCGCATACGCGCCCGATCAGGCGGTGCTCGTCGATCTCGCGCACCGGCGCTTTTACATGTTCCAGATCGAAATCTGGCCGCACGAATTTTATTATGTCGCGGGCCTGCTCATCATGGCCGGGATCGGGCTGTTCCTCGTCACCAGCGCCGTCGGGCGCGCCTGGTGCGGCTATGCCTGTCCGCAGACGGTGTGGACCGACCTGTTCCAGCATGTCGACCGGCTGATCGACGGCGATCGCAACGCGCAGATCCGCCTCGCGAACGGTCCGTGGACGGCGGAAAAGATCGTGAAGCGCGGGCTCAAATATGCGGTCTATCTGGCGATCGCCTTCTGGACCGGTGGCGCGTGGATTCTCTATTTCGCCGACGCGCCGACGCTGACGCGCGATTTCTGGACCGGGCAGGCGGCGCCCATCGCCTATGGCACCGTCGCGCTGCTCACCGCGACGACTTTCATTCTCGGCGGTTTCCTGCGCGAACAGGTGTGCATCTATATGTGCCCCTGGCCGCGCATCCAGACCGCGATGATGGACGAAAAATCGCTGCTCGTGACCTATAAGGACTGCCGCGGCGAACCGCGCGGCAGCGTCAAGAAGGCCGAGAAGCATCCCGGCGCGTTCGGCGACTGCATCGACTGCAACCAGTGCGTCGCGGTGTGTCCGACCGGCATCGACATTCGCGAAGGACCGCAGATCGGCTGTATCACCTGTGCCTTGTGCATCGATGCGTGCGACGGGGTGATGGCGCAGGTCGGACGCCCGCGCGGGCTGATCGACTATTGCACGCTCGACGATGCGGCGACGGAGAAGGCGGGCGGTGCGGCGCGGCCGGTGCGCCAGACGCTGCTGCGCCCGCGCACGATCGTCTACTTCTCGATCTGGTGCGCGATCGGCGCCGCGATGCTGTTTTCGCTCGGCCAGCGGATAAGGCTCGACCTCGCCGTCCAGCACGATCGCAGCCCGCTCTATGTCCAGCTTTCCGACGGGCATATCCGCAACAGCTATACGGTGAAGCTGCGCAACATGGAAACGCGCCCACGCCGGGTCGAAGTCGCGATGACGGGGCTCGGCGACGCGAAGCTGTGGAGCGAGGACGGCGCGCGCGAAAGCGCCGGACAGCGTATCGAGCTGACGCTGCCCGCCAACAGCGTCACGCGCGCGCGGCTGTTCGTCGCGGCGCCCGGCGCCGGACCGGCGCGGCAGGATTTCACGCTTTCGACGCGGGGCCTTGACGGCGACCCGCGCGGCGACAGCGAAACCATCCAGTTCGACCGGCCGGAGACAGGACAATGACCGAGCGCGCGCACAAAGCCTTCACCGGCTGGCATATGACGACGATCCTCGTCGCCTTCTTTGCGGTGGTGGTGACGGTGAATTTCGTCATGGCGCGCTTCGCGCTGTCGACCTTCGGCGGTGCGGTAGTCGAGAACAGCTATGTCGCGAGCCAGCACTATAACGAATGGCTCCAGCGCGCCGCGGCGCAGGACGGGCTCGGTTGGAGCCCGACGATCGTGCTCGGCGCCGACCGGCGGGTGCAGCTGACGATCGGCAAGGAGGGGCGCCCGCTCGCGGGGGTGGCGGTGACCGCGACGCTCAGCCATCCGCTCGGCCGCACGCCGCCGACGGCGGTGCATTTCGTTCCGGCCGCGGGCGGGGTCCTTATATCGCGCGAGCGCGTTCCGGCGGGGCGCTGGCGGCTCGACCTCTCGGTCCGTCGCGGCGGCGACGAAGCGCGCTACCGGGTCGACCTGCAATGACAGCCGCCGCCGCCACGCCGCTGATCGAGCGCGATTTCGCGGTTCCCGACATCCGCTGCGCGAGTTGCATCGCCAAGCTCGAACAGGGGCTCGTGCGCGACAAGAGGATCGCCGCCGCGCGCGTCAACTTCACCGAAAAGCGTGTCCACCTGACGCACACGCCCGACGCGGCGATGCCCGACCTGATCGGCGCCTTCTCGCTGCTCGGATTCGAGGCGCACCCGATCGGCGATGCGGCGGGCGAGGTGGACCCCGGGGCGGCGAACAGCCGCGACCTGCTGCGCGCGGTCGCGGTCGCGGGCTTCGCGACGATGAACATCATGCTGCTGTCGGTGGCGGTCTGGTCGGGTGCGGCGGGGGCGACGCGCGACCTGTTTCACTGGCTGTCGGCGGCGATCGCGCTGCCGGCGATCGCCTATGCGGGGCGGCCCTTCTTCCGCTCGGCGGCGCGCGCGCTGCGGCACCGGCATACCAATATGGACGTGCCGATCAGCATCGGCGTGCTGCTCGCGACCGGCCTCAGCCTCTACGAGACCGCGACGCATGGGGTGCACGCCTATTTCGACGGCGCGGTCATGCTGCTCTTCTTCCTCCTCTGCGGGCGCTGGCTCGACAGCGTGATGCGCGACCGCGCGCGCGGCGGCGTCACCGCGCTGCTGCGCAACATGGGGACCGGCGCGATGGTGATCGAGCGCGATGCCGCGCCGCGCTGGGTCGACGCGACCGCGCTCGTCCCCGGCATGGCGATGCTCGTCGCCGCGGGCGAGCGGCTTGCCGCCGACGGGCTCGTCACCGCGGGCGAGAGCCAGATCGACCTGTCGCTGCTCACCGGCGAAAGCGCGCCGCAGGCGATGCATGTCGGCGACCCCGTTCACGCCGGCACGCTCAATCTGGGCGCGCCGATCCGCGTGCGCGTCACCGCTGCCGGTGCCGACACCGCGATCGCCGACATCGCGCGGCTGATGGGCGAGGCAGCGCAGGGCAAGTCGCGTTACGTCCGTATCGCCGACCGCGCCGCGCGGCTCTATGCGCCGGCGGTGCACGGGCTCGCGCTCGCCGCCTTCGCGGGCTGGATGGTCGCAGGCGCGGGTTGGCACCAGAGCCTGCTGATCGCGGTCGCGGTGCTCATCATCACCTGCCCCTGCGCGCTCGGCCTCGCCGTGCCGGCGGCGCAGATCGTCGCGGCGGGCGCGCTGATGCGTATCGGCGTGCTCGTCAAGGACGGTTCGGCGCTCGAACGGCTTGCCGAGGTCGACCGCGCGATGATCGACAAGACCGGGACGCTGACGCTCGGACGGCCGGTGGCGATCAATCTCGACGCGGTCGACCCGGTCTATGGCCCGCTCCTGCTCGCGCTCGCGCAGGCGAGCCGTCATCCGCTCAGCGAGGCATTGACGCGGAGCCTCGTCGCGCGCGGCGTCCATGCCGAAACGATCGAGATCGCCCGCGAGACACCCGGTTTCGGGGTCGAGGCTCGATGGCACGGCCACAGCGTCACGCTCGGGCGACCGCGGCACGCCCTTGCCGACGATGCGCTGGCCAGCGAACTCGCGGTCGATGGCGATCGGCTGGCACTGGTGCGCTTTGCCGACGAACTGCGCCCCGACGCCCGCGAGGCGGTCGCGGCGCTGCGCGGCGACGGGATCGAGCCGACGATCCTGTCGGGCGATCGCGGCGAAGCGGTGGCGCCCGTCGCGCGCCAACTCGGCGTGCTCGCGCAGACGGGGATGAGCCCGCAGGACAAGCTCGCTGCAATTGCGCGCCAGACCGCGGCCGGGTACAAGGTGCTGATGATCGGCGACGGGCTCAACGACGGGCCGGCTCTCGCGGCCGGACACGCCTCGATGGCGCCGGGGTCGGCGAGCGACGCGGGCAAGAATGCCGCCGATTGCATCTTCCTCGGCGACCGGCTGATGCCGGTGGTGCAGACGCTGCGGATGGCGCGGCGGACGCAGGCGATCGTGCGCCAGAATTTCGCGCTCGCGATCGGCTATAATATCGTCGCGGTGCCGCTCGCGCTGTTCGGCCTCGTCACGCCGCTGATCGCCGCGATCGCCATGTCGGGATCGTCGCTGATCGTCGTCGGCAATGCGATGCGATTGAAACGAGCCCTGCGATGAACGGCCTGCTGCTCCTCATTCCGATCGCGCTCGGCTTGGGGCTGCTCGGCCTCGCGGCCTTCTTCTGGTCGCTGCGCAGCGGCCAGTTCGACGATCTCGACGGCGCCGCACTGCGCATTTTCGTCGATGACGAACCGGACGCCGCACCATGATCGGCCGCGCTTTCGCCTCGCTCGGCGCCGCGACGGGTCTCGCCATCGCGCCGCTCACCGCCGACGCGCAGCTGCTGTTGCTCCCGGCCTGCGGTGGCGGGGCGCATCTGCTCGTCGTTCCGGGCGATCCGGCGGCGCCGGGCGGCAAGGGCGATCAATGCGCCAAGGCGTGCCATGCGGTGACCGACCGGCGGACCAAGGCAAAGGACGGCAAGCGCGGCGGTTGCTGCTGACACGCCCTGGACCTTGATCCCGGTCAATGCAGCGGCGGGGCGGCACGCCTAGTCCGATGCCATGTGGAGCTATTATCCCGACCTGCTCGCCCGGCCCGTGCCGCGCTATACGAGCTATCCGACCGCGCTCGAATTCGCCGAGGATGTCGGTGCGGACGACTATGCCGCCGCGCTCGACCGCGTCGCGCCCGCGACGCCGGTGTCGCTCTATGTCCATATCCCCTATTGCGAACAGATCTGCTGGTATTGCGGCTGCAACACCGGCGCGGCGGGACGCAGGCAACGGCTCGCCGACTATCTGACCGCGCTTCGCGCCGAGATTGCGGTCGTCGCCAGGCGGCTCGGCGGCCGCGCGCGCGTGCGGCGCATCGCCTTTGGCGGCGGCAGCCCCAACGCGATCGCGCCGGTCGATTTCGTGCGCCTTCTCGACCGCATTACCACCGTCTTCGACGTCGGCACCGCCGATATTTCGATCGAGATCGACCCGCGCGGCTTCACCGCCGAATGGGCGCTCGTGCTCGCCGCGGCAAAGGTGACGCGCGTCAGCATGGGGGTGCAGACCTTTTCGCCTCAGATTCAGGCGGCGATCGGGCGCATCCAGCCGCTCGCCGAGATCGAGGCGGCGGTGGCGGCGCTGCGGCTGCGCGGAATCGAGGCGATCAATTTCGACCTGATGTATGGGCTTCCGGGGCAGACGCTCGCCGATCTCGACGCGACGCTCGACGAAACGGTCCGCCTCGCACCGAGCCGCATCGCGCTGTTCGGCTATGCCCATCTGCCCGCGATGATCCCGCGCCAGCGCCGCATCGACGCGCGCTGCCTGCCCGGCCACGAGCAGCGCTTTCGCCAGGCCGCGCACGGCCACGGCCGCCTGACCGCCGCGGGTTATACCGCGATCGGCTTCGATCATTTCGCACGGCCGGGCGACCCGCTCGCCATCGCCGCGCGCGAGGGCAGGGTGAATCGCAACTTTCAGGGTTTTACCGAAGACGATGCCGCAGTGCTCATCGGCTTCGGCGCCAGCGCGATCAGCGGCTTTCCCGACCTGATCGTCCAGAACGAAAAGCGCTCGGGCCTTTATCGGGATCTTGTCGGCGCGGGGCATTTGGCCGCCGTGCGCGGCGTTCGGGTCGGTCCGGCGCAGCAGCGTCGCGGGCGGCACATCCGCGACATCCTGTGCCGCGGCCGATCCCGGTTCGACGATGCCGAGCCCGCGGACATTCGCGCCACCTTTCGCGATTTCGAACGGCGCGGCATCGTCGAATGGGAGGGAGACGAGCTGGTGGTCCGCGAGGCGGGCCTGCCCTATAGCCGGCATGTCGCCGCGCAGTTCGACGCGGTCCGGGGGCCCATCGCGTCGCTTTGAGCGGCGGGCAGGGGCCGTGCGGGAAGCTGGTGCCGGCTGTCGGACTCGAACCGACGACCTACCGCTTACAAGGCGGTTGCTCTACCAACTGAGCTAAGCCGGCGTGGCGCTTGTGGCCCTTTGCGTCAAATGATGCCGAAGGTCCAGCCTTCGGTGTCGGCAATCGCCTGCGTGAGGGGCGCAGGGGTCCATATCGCCGCCTCGCCCGCGATCGCGCGCAGCCACGCCGCGGCCAGCAGCGCATCGCTCGCATGGTCGCTTACCGGCCCCTTCATTCCGACCGGCTGCGATCCGAGCTGCGCCAGCGCGGCGTCGAGCGCGCCGCCGTCGTGAATCTTGCTGCGTCCGTGGGGCACGCCGGCGGCGCGCGCGGCGAGACTGGTGTAGATTTCGACGAGCAGCGGGCCGCGCGCGGGCACCGGATCGAGCGGCCAGAGCGGGATACGGCCGCCGAGCCGATGGAGCAGGCGCATCCCCGACAGGCTTGCCTTGCCGACCTGCGCCGCGCCGACGAGGTTGAAATTGCTGACGCTCGCGGCCTGCCGCGTCGCGCGCTGATGCCACTCGACGCACCGCAATCGCCCGGCGCCGGGTTCGAACAGGTCGCCGACATCGCCCGCCGCGTGACGGAAATGGCGGCGCGCCTCGCGGTGGGCCAGGAAAGCGCCGGATTCGAGGTGCGGATCGCCGCCCGCGAGCCGCTCGACGAGCGCCCAGAGCGCACGGATGTCCGGGGGACTTTCGGACCATAAGGGGAAATAGGCGCCGCGGTCGGCAAAGGCGAAGGCGGCGGAAAAGTCGAAGCCGATCAGCATGTCGGCGCGAGAGGCCGCGACCTCTTCCAGCCAGGCGGCGATCTCGGCGCGCGACCAGACATGTCCCGGCCGGATGAGCGCCGGCGCGGCCGCCCCGCTCGCCACCGCAAGCGCGATCCCGCGCTGCCGCTCGCCGCGGGCGCCCGACCAGTCGAGGGCGGCGAAATGGGTGAAGCGGCGCATCGCATCGCCTTAGCGCATGTGCGGTGCCTTGCACAAAGTCGCCTGGCGCCCCACATGCAGCCCATGCTGATCGAAACCGAATCGACGCCCAACCCGGCGACGCTCAAATTCCTGCCCGGCCGGCCGGTGATGGAAGCGGGGACGCGCGACTTTGCGAGCCCCGAAGAGGCCGAGGCTTCGCCGCTTGCGACCGCGCTCTTTTCGCTCGGCGACGTCACCGGCGTTTTCTTCGGCCGCGACTTCGTCTCGGTGACGATCGCGCCGGGTGCCGAATGGGCCGATGTGAAGCCCGACGTGCTCGGCATCGTGATGGATCATTTTCTCGCCGATATGCCGCTCTTTCACCCCGCGCGCGCCGGCTTCGCGGTTCCGGCCGAGGAGGAGGGCGGTTTCGCCGACGATCCCGCCGACGCCGACATCGTCGACCAGATCAAGGAACTGATCGAAACGCGCGTCCGCCCTGCGGTCGCCAACGACGGCGGCGACATCGTCTATCGCGGTTTCGACAAGGGCAATGTCTATCTGAAGATGCAGGGTGCGTGCGCCGGCTGTCCGTCCTCGACGGCGACGCTGAAGAATGGCATCGAGGCGCTGCTCAAACATTATGTTCCCGAGGTGACCGCGGTTCACGCCGTCTGATCGCCGCGGATTTCCATCCCAGCAACAGGAGATTGCCCGATGAGCGAGCCGCTGCCCGATGGCGCCCTCGACCAGCTGTTTCGCACCGCGCGCACCTATAATGGCTATCTCGACAAGCCGGTGAGCGAGGCGCAGCTGCGCGCGATCTGGGACCTGATGAAGTTCGGCCCGACGAGCGCGAACAGCCTGCCGGCGCGGATCGTCTGGTGCGTCTCGGACGAAGCGAAGGCAAAGCTCGCCGCGCTCGCCATGCCCGCGAACGGCGAGAAGATACTGAAAGCCCCGGTCACCGCGATCATCGCGATGGATCATGAGTTTTTCGAGCATCTGCCCGAATTTTTCCCGCACACCGATGCACGCAGCTGGTTCGCGGGCAATGCGCCGCTCGCCGAGGTCACCGCCTTTCGCAATTCGAGCCTGCAGGGTGCCTATTTCATCCTGGCGGCGCGTGCGCTCGGGCTCGACACCGGGCCGATGTCGGGCTTCGACAATGCCGCGGTCGACGCCGCCTTCTTTGCCGACACGCCGAATGTGAAGAGCAATTTCATCTCGACGCTCGGCTATGGCGACCCCGCGAGCATCTTCGAGCGCAGCCCGCGTCCCGATTTCGCGCGCTTCAATCGCATCGACTGAGGCCGCGGGCGGGCACCGATGCGAACCCTGGTCGTCGATTCGGCAAGCGAGGCCTGTTCGGTGGCGCTGTTCGACGACGGGCTGCTCGCCGACCATCGCCACGAAGTCATCGGCCGCGGCCATGCCGAGCGGCTGGTGCCGCTGATCGCCGAGCTGGCGGATGGCGCGCGCGCCGACGGACTCGCGGTCGGCTGCGGCCCGGGCAGCTTTGCCGGGGTGCGCATCGGGGTCGCGGCGGCGCGTGCGCTCGCGCTCGGCTGGGGCGTGCCGGTCCGCGGCTTTTCGACCCTCGCGCTCGTCGCGGCGGGGGCGGCCGATGCGATTCGCGAGGCGGGCGGTGCGCTCGTCGCGATGGAGGGCGGGCACGGGCAATGGTTCGTCCAGCCTTTTGCTGCCGACCTGGCCCCGCGCGGAGCGGTGCGCTCGCTGCTTCCCGACGCGGCGGTTGCGGCGGCCGATCCGCTCGTGATCGGCAACCGCGCCGAGGCCTTCGTCGCGCGCCGCGGCGCGGGACGGGCGCTGCCCCTGCTTCCCGATGCGCGCAGCTTTGCGGCGCTGCCCGATAGCGCGCTGTTCGACGATCCCAGCCCGATTTACGGGCGCGCTCCCGACGCCAGACCGATGGCGGCGCGATGAGCGGCGAAATCCGCCTTTCCGACGCGCGCATCGCCGACACCGGCGCGGTGATGCGGGTGATGGAGGCGGCCTTCGATCCCGCCTATGGCGAAGCGTGGAGCACCGCGCAGCTTGCTACCCTGTTCGCGCTGTCTACGGCGCGCGTGTGCCTGGCTTGGGACGGCGAGGTGCCGTGCGGCTTTTCGGCGGCGCGGATCGCGGGGCCGGAGAGCGAACTGCTGCTGCTCGCGGTCGATCCCGCGTGGCGCGGTCGCGGGGTCGGCCGCCGCCTGCTCGACGACTGGATGCGTTGGGCCGCCAATAAGGGCGTAAATGAATATTTTCTCGAAATGCGTGCCGATAACGAGGCAGTTCATCTGTATGAAACCGCAGGTTTCGCGGAGTGCGGACGCCGGCGGCAATATTATCGCGGCCGCGACGGTGTCGTTCGCGATGCGATTACGATGCGGCGCGCGTGAACGCCCGAACCGCGCCAATCCTCCATTGCGAAACTGGTGCCATAATGGCATGAATGTATCACGGGCAAGAAATGACATCACTATTTCCTGTCTGTGTTCTCCGGGTCGCCCAATAAGGAATCTCCGAAATGTCGGAACAATCTGATACCAATGAAATGCTCGTCACTTTGACGGCAGATATCGTCGCCGCGCATGTCAGCAACAACAGCGTCGCGATTTCCGATCTCGCCATGCTGATCAATAATGTCCACAGCGCCTTGTCGGGACTGGGCAATCAGCCGGTCGAGGAAGAAAAGCCGGTGCCGGCGGTCTCGATCCGCGCGTCGGTAAAGCCCGATCACATCGTCTGTCTGGAAGACGGCAAGAAGCTGAAAATGCTCCGCCGCCACCTGATGACGCACTACGGGATGACCCCCGACGATTATCGCGCCAAATGGGGGCTGCCCGCCGACTATCCGATGGTCGCGCCCAACTATGCCGAAAAGCGCCGCGCGCTGGCCAAGGAAATCGGCCTCGGTACCAAGGGTCGCGGTGGCGGACGGAAGCGCAAGAAGGTCGTATAGGACCGGCTTTCAACGATTTGGAACGGGGACGGCGCAGCGGGTGCCGCCCTTGTTCTATGCGCTGAGCGACCTTATACAGGTGTCATAAACGACACGACTGCGCATCAGCAGGAAAGGCCCGCATGTCCGGAACGATCGACCTTGAAGCCCTGTGCCACGAAAAGGGTCTGCGGATCACCGAACAGCGCCGGATCATCGCGCGCGTGATCTCCGATTCCGAGGATCATCCCGACGTCGAGACGCTCTATGAACGCGCCTCGGCGATCGACAGCGGCATTTCGATCGCCACCGTTTACCGCACCGTACGCCTGTTCGAGGAGGCGGGGATTCTCGACCGCCACGATTTCGGCGACGGCCGCTCGCGCTATGAGGCGGCACCCGAGGCGCATCACGACCATCTGATCGACGTCGAGACGGGCAAGGTCGTCGAATTCGTCGATCCCGAACTCGAAGCGCTGCAAAAGGTGATCGCCGAGCGGCTCGGATACCGGCTCGTCGACCACCGCATGGAACTTTATGGTGTCTCCCTCGATCGCAAGCGCGACTGATCGCGCTCCGGTCACCTGGCGTTCGGTCCTGCGCTTCACCGCGATGGTGCTGGCGCTGCTCTTCCTGATCGTTCCGCACCTCTGCTACCGCGCCGCCGGGCGCCCCTCGCCGATGGTGATGGCGTTCCTCAACGCCGCCGGCTGGATCGCGGGCCTGCGCATCCGCACGACGGGCAAAAGGCTGAAGCGCAATGTGCTGTTCGCCGCCAATCATCTGAGCTGGCTCGATATATTGGCGCTCGGCGGCGCGGCGCGGTCGGCCTTCGTGTCGCGCGCCGATATCGAGACGGTGCCGCTCGTCGGCTGGCTCGCCGACCAGAACAACACCGTCTATGTCGAGCGCGAGGCGCGGCGCGACATCCACAATCAGGCCAGCAGCCTGCGCGGCGCGCTGAAGCGCGGCCAGCCGGTCACGCTGTTTCCCGAGGGCACGACGGGGCCGGGCGACGGGCTGCTGCCGTTCCGCGCCTCGCTCTTCGCCGCGGTGACGCCGCCGCCGCCCGGGGTGCGCGTCCAGCCGGTGTTCCTCGACTATGGCGAGGATGCGACCGACATTTCGTGGCAGGACCCCGAATCGGGGCTCGACAATTTCAAGCGGCTGATCGCGCGCAAACGTCCGATCTGGCTGACGATCCACTATCTCGATCCGCTGCCCTATGAAACGACGCACGACCGCAAGGCAATCAGCGAAGCGGCGCGCCGCGCGATCGCCGCAACGCAGGCTGTGGCGGACCGCCCTTCCGCCCGTCACGCGCATCGCCTATAGCGGCGCGATGAAATCCGACTCCCCCAGAACCTATCGCGTCAAATCTTTCGGCTGCCAGATGAACGTCTATGACGGCGAGCGCATGGCCGAGATGCTCGGCGCCGAGGGCTATGTGCCCGCCGCCGACGGCGCCGATGCCGATCTCGTCGTGCTCAACACCTGCCACATCCGCGAAAAGGCGGCCGAGAAAGTCTATTCGGACATCGGCCGGCTGAAGCGCGACGACGGCACCCGCCCGACGATCGCCGTCGCGGGCTGCGTCGCGCAGGCCGAGGGCGCCGAGATTGCGCGCCGCGCGCCGAGCGTCGACGTCGTTGTCGGGCCGCAGGCCTATCACCGCCTGCCCGAGCTGATCGCGCGCGCCGGGCGCGGCGAGAAAGCGGTCGATCTCGACATGCCGGCGGAGAGCAAGTTCGGCGCGCTGCCGAAGCGCGCCGGCGGCCAGCGCCCGACCGCCTTTCTGACCGTGCAGGAAGGCTGCGACAAATTCTGCACCTATTGCGTCGTCCCCTATACGCGGGGCGCCGAAATCAGCCGGCCCTTCGCCGACCTGATCGCCGAAGCGCGCGCGCTCGTCGAAGGCGGGGTGCGCGAAATCACGCTGCTCGGGCAGAATGTCAACGCGTGGGACGGCGAGGACGACAAGGGGCGGGCGATCGGGCTCGACGGGCTGATCCGCGAACTCGCGAAGGAGGATGGGCTCGAACGCATCCGCTATACGACCAGCCACCCCAATGACATGACCGACGGGCTGATCGCCGCACATGGCGAGGTCGCGAAGCTGATGCCCTTCCTCCACCTGCCGGTGCAGGCGGGCAGCGACCGCATCCTTGCGGCGATGAACCGCAGCCACAGCGTCGAATCCTATCTGAAGGTCATCGAGCGCGTCCGCGCCGCGCGCCCCGACATCGCGATCTCGGGCGATTTCATCGTCGGCTTTCCGGGCGAAACCGAAGAGGATTTTCAGGCGACGCTCGATATCGTCCGCGCGACCAACTACGCGATGGCCTACAGCTTCAAATATTCGCGCCGCCCCGGCACCCCCGCCGCGGCGATGGAAGGTCAGGTCAGCGAAGCGGTGATGAACGACCGCCTCCAGCGGCTCCAGGCGCTGCTCAACGAACAGCAGCAAGCGTTCAACGAGGCGACCGTCGGCCGCACGACGCGCCTGCTGCTCGAACGCACAGGCAAGCACGACGGCCAGCTGATCGGCAAGTCGCCGTGGCTCCAGTCAGTCCACGTCACTGCGCCGGGATTCGCCATCGGCGATATGGTCGATGTGCGCATCATCTCGGCGGGTCCGAACAGCCTCGGCGCCGAGCCGGTGCTGGAGACGGTCGCCTGATGCCGGTTCGGGGTTCGTGTGTCCCCGCGAAGGCGGGGACCCATCTCCGTCCGCCGAATTTGGAGAGCATCAGTGATGGACTCCCGCCTTCGCGGGAGTACACAGAATATATTGCCAGCTGAGGAGCCCTGCCCACGTGTCCAAACGCCCGATGACCGCCGCTGCCCCCGCCGAACCCGGCGACCGCGTTCGACTGACGGCCGAATTTGAAAGGACACAGCTTCTCGGCATCCTCTTCGGCGAATTCGACCGCAATCTTGTCGCGATCGAAAACCGCCTCGGCGTCTATATCTCGGCGCGCGGCAACCGCGTGCAGATCGAGGGCGAGGCCGAGGCGGCGGCGCGCGCCCGCGACGTGCTCACCGACCTTTATGCCCGCATCGAGCGCGGCGAAGAGGTCGACGCTGGGCTCGTCGATGCGGTGATCGCGATGTCGGCGCAGCCGACGCTTGACGGCATCATCCGCCACGAGGCGACCGAGGCGCCGCCGGTGATGATCCGCACGCGCAAGAAGACGATCGTCCCCCGCGCGCCGTCACAGATCCCCTATATGCAGGCGATCGCGCGCGACGATGTGATCTTCGCGCTCGGCCCCGCGGGCACCGGCAAGACCTATCTCGCGGTCGCGCAGGCAGTCGCGCAGCTGATCACCGGCAGCGTCCAGCGCCTGATCCTGTCGCGCCCCGCGGTCGAGGCGGGGGAGAAGCTGGGCTTCCTTCCCGGCGACATGAAGGAAAAGGTCGATCCCTATCTGCGTCCGCTCTACGACGCGCTCCACGACTGTCTGCCCGCCGAGCAGGTCGAGCGCCGTATCGCGAGCGGCGAGATCGAGATTGCGCCTTTGGCCTTCATGCGCGGCCGCACGCTCGCCGATGCCTTCATCATCCTCGACGAAGCGCAGAATACGACGATCCCGCAGATGAAGATGTTCCTGACCCGCTTCGGCATGAACAGCCGCATGGTCATCTGCGGCGACCCCAAGCAGGTCGATCTGCCCGCGCCCGCAACCTCGGGTCTTGCCGACGCGGTCGCGCGGCTCGAGGGTGTGGAGGGGATCAGCGTCAGCCGCTTCACCAGCGCCGACGTCGTTCGCCATCCGGTCGTCGGGCGGATCGTCGAAGCCTATGAGGGGCCGGGGGCGTAGAGGCCGCGGCATTTATGGGAATGTCGGCTTTGGGGTGGGAAGCGGCCGTCCCTCTCTCTTTGTCACTCCCGCTTTCGCGGGAATGACAAGGTTATGAAATGCCGATCGTCGTCCATCGGTCGCTACCGGCCTTTCTAAACTTGCCGGCCTTCTATGCCTTGCGCGCGCCGTCGACGCTCCAGATTCCCGCGCCGCGCGTCGCGATGAACAGGAAGAGGAAGCAGTAGAGGACGATCGTCTCGCCGCCGTTGACGATCGGATAGGGGCTCTGGCTGCCGTGGACGACCCAATAGCCGACCGCCGCCATGCCGCTCGCGATAAAGGCAGCGGGGCGCGTGAACAGGCCGAGGACGATGAGCGCGCCCGCGACCAGCTCGATCGTGCCCGCCGCATAGAGCATCGGATTGAGCGGCATCGGAAAATCGGTCGGAAAGTTCAGGAATTTCTGCACGCCATGCGCGAGGAACAACAGGCCCGAAACGATACGCAGCAACGCATAGGCCTGTTCGGTGAAACCATCGAGAAACTTCATGGCACGCCCCTTCCTTTACTGTCGGTGGCGCAAACTACCCGATTTCTCCCTCGGCGCGAATTTTTTTCGCGGCGCATGTCACAGCGGCGCATCCCGCCTCGTCATATCGGTGCAACCCAAACCAAGGAGCATGGACATGACCAAGGTAACCGACCCCTTCGCCGCCGCGCCGCAGCTGATGAAGCAGTGGATGGCGACTTCGCTCGCGGTGCAGGACAGCCTCGAGAAGAGCCTGATCGAACTCGTCAAGATTCGCGCGTCGATCGTCAACGGCTGCGCCAATTGCATCAATATGCACACCGCCGAAGCACGCGCCGCAGGCGAGAGCGAACAGCGCATCTACCTGCTCGCCGCGTGGCACGAGGCGCCCTGCTACACGCCGCGCGAACGTGCCGCGCTCGCCTGGACCGACGCCTTGACGGGGCTGTCGCAGGGGCACACACACAAGGCTGCCAAGGAGGCGATCGAGGCTGAATTCACGCCGGAGGAACAGATGAAACTGACGCTGATGATCAACATCATCAACGGCTGGAACCGCATCGCGGTCGGCTTCGGCCTCTGGTACGAAGGCGGCGCCCCGGCCAAGGCTGCCTGATGGAGGAGGCGCGAGGCACCCGTGACGCGGCGGACGCGGCGGCGCGTTTCGACCCGCTGCGTCCGCTGCTCGTCCGCGTCGCCTATCGTATGCTGGGGTCGGTCGCCGATGCCGAGGATGTCGTGCAGGATGCCTTCATCCGCTGGCTCGGCGCCGATCGCGACGCGATCGCGGTGCCCGAGGCGTGGTTGCGCCGCACCGTGACGCGGCTGTGCCTCGACCAGCTGAAATCGGCGCGGGCGCGGCGCGAGACCTATGTCGGCCCGTGGCTTCCCGAACCGCTCGTCGAGGACGAGCCTGCGGATGACGTGACGCTGCCGTTGATGCTCGCGCTCGAACGGCTCTCCCCCTTGGAGCGCGCGGCTTTCCTGCTCCACGACGTTTTCGGCGTCGGTTTCGACGAGGTCGCGGCGACGATCGGCCGCGACGCCGCCGCAGCGCGCCAGCTCGCCGCGCGCGCCCGCACCCACGTCCGCGAGGCGCGCCCGCGCTACAAGCTCGAAAAGGCGCGCGGACTCGAAATCGCCGAGGCCTTCTTCGCCGCCTCGCGCAGCGGCGACATGGCGGCACTCGGCGCGCTCCTTGCCGCCGACGTCGGCATGTGGTCCGACGGCGGCGGCAAGCGCCCCGCGGCGGTCGTTCCGGTGCTCGGCTTCGACACGGTGATGAAGGTCCACCGCAGCCTTGCGGTGCTGTTCGGCAAATATGGCTCGACCTTGCTCCACACCGGCATGATCAACGGCCTGCCGGGCTTCGTTACGCGCGAGTCCGATGGCGAGGTGCAGACGACCGCGCTCGAGATCGAGGACGGTCGCATCGTCGGCATCTATGTCGTGCGCAATCCCGACAAGCTCGTCCATTTGCATTGAACCAAAAAAAGGGGCCGCGAGCGACCCCTTCCTTCGACCATGGTTATGGTGCTGCGGTTCAGCGCTTGTCGACCGGCACATAGGGGCGCTGCGCCGGGCCGGTGTAAAGCTGGCGCGGGCGGCCGATCTTCTGCGCGGGGTCGGAAATCATCTCGTTCCACTGCGCGACCCAGCCAACGGTGCGGGCGAGAGCGAAAAGCGCGGTGAACATCGTCGTCGGGAAACCGATCGCCGACAGGATCACGCCCGAATAGAAATCGACGTTCGGGAACAGCTTCTTTTCGGCGAAATAATCGTCGCTGAGCGCCATTTCCTCGAGCTGGAGCGCGACGTCGAATACCGGGTCGCTGACCTTGAGCGCCGCGAACACCTCGCGCACCGTCTTTTGCATCACGGTCGCGCGCGGGTCGTAATTCTTGTAGACGCGGTGGCCGAAACCCATCAGGCGGAACGGGTCATCCTTGTCCTTCGCGCGCGCGATATATTCGGGGATGCGCTCGGGGCGGCCGATCTCGCGCAGCATGTTGAGCGCCGCTTCGTTCGCGCCGCCGTGCGCCGGACCCCACAGGCAGGCGATACCCGCCGCGATGCACGCGAAGGGGTTCGCGCCCGACGAGCCGGCGAGGCGCACGGTCGAGGTCGAGGCGTTCTGCTCATGGTCGGCGTGGAGAATGAAGATGCGGTCGAGCGCGCGTTCGACCGCGGGGACGATTTCATATTCCTCGGCCGGCACGCCAAAGGTCATGCGCAGGAAATTGCCCGTGTAGCTCAGCTCGTTGTTCGGATAGATGAAGGGCTGGCCGATCGAATATTTATACGCCATCGCCGCGATCGTCGGCATTTTCGCGATCAGCCGGTGGCTCGCGATCATCCGCTGGTGCGGGTCCTGAATGTCGGTCGAGTCGTGATAGAAGGCCGACAGCGCGCCGACGACGCCGCACATGATCGCCATCGGGTGCGCGTCGCGGCGGAATCCGCGATAGAAGGTCGCGAGCTGTTCGTGCAGCATCGTGTGACGGGTGATCGTATTGTCGAAGGTCTTGAGCTCGTCGGCGCTCGGCAGTTCGCCGTTGAGCAGCAGATAGGCGACTTCCATGAAGCTCGAATGTTCGGCAAGCTCGCCGATCGCATAGCCGCGATGGAGCAGCACGCCTTCGTCGCCGTCGATATAGGTCAGTTTCGACTCGCAACTCGCGGTCGAGGTGAAGCCGGGATCGTAAGTGAAGGCCCCGGTCTGACCATAGAATTTGCGGATGTCGACGACGTCGGGCCCTACGGTTCCCGACAGAATCGGGCTCTCGACGCTCTTGTCCCCCAGGGTGATGGTGGCGGTCTTGTCGGTCATGGTTTGTTCCCTGTGCTAGAGGCCGAAGGCGATGTGGCTACGCCCCTGCCGGATAATTGTGCGCTGCGTCAAGTCGCGCCAGGCTCGCGTCGCGGCCGAGAAGCAGGAGCACGTCGAAAATCCCCGGCGAAACCGCGCGACCGGTGAGCGCGGCGCGCAGCGGCTGCGCGAGCTTGCCGAGGCCGAGTTCAGCCGATTCGGCGGTTTCGCGCACCGCGGCCTCGATTGCCTCGGCCGACCAGTCGTCCAGCGCGCGCAGCCTGTCGGCCGCAGCGGCCAGCAGCCCCTCGGGCGCATCGGCGAGCAGTTTCGCCGCCTTCTCGTCCATCGCCAGCGGGAGCGGCGCGAAGAGGAAGGTCGCACCCTCGGCGATTTCGATCAGCGTCCTGGCGCGCGGCTTCAGCGATTCCATCGCCTGCGCCAGCAGCGCGTGCTCGTCGCCAGTAAGCGCACGGCCGATCAGCGTTTCGACGCGCGGTGCGGCGAGCGCGGCGAGCCGGTCGTTGTCGGCCTCGCGCAGATAATGGCCGTTCAGATTCTCGAGCTTCTTGAAGTCGAAACGCGACGGTGAGCGGCCGATGTGCGCGAGGTCGAACCATTGGACGGCCTGCTCGCGGCTGATGATCTCGGCATCGCCATGCCCCCAGCCAAGGCGCAGGAGATAATTGTTCACCGCCTCGGGCAGATAGCCCATTTCGTCGCGATAGGCATCGACACCGAGCGCGCCGTGACGCTTCGACAGCTTCGCCCCGTCGGCGCCGTGGATCAGCGGGACATGCGCATAGACGGGTTCGCGCCACCCCATCGCGCGGAGCAGTGCGAGCTGGCGAAAGGCATTGTTCAGATGGTCGTCGCCGCGGATCACATGCGTCACGCCCATGTCGTTGTCGTCGACGACGACGCTCAGCATATAGGTCGGCGTGCCGTCCGAGCGCAGGAGGATGAAATCGTCGAGCTCGGCGTTCTGCACGGTCACTTCGCCCTGCACCCGGTCGTCGATCGTCGTCGCGCCGTCCTGCGGCGCGCGCAGGCGGATGACGTGGGGGAGCGCGGGGTCGCCGTCGTCGCGGTCGCGCCACGGGCTGCGGACGCGGAAGGGCTTGCGCTTTTCCTGCGCCTCGGCGCGCATCGCGGCGAGCTCGTCCTGCGTCAGATAGCAGCGATAGGCCTCGCCCTTTGCAAGCAG
Source organism: Sphingopyxis indica (assembly GCF_032879645.1). Lineage (NCBI taxonomy): Bacteria > Pseudomonadati > Pseudomonadota > Alphaproteobacteria > Sphingomonadales > Sphingopyxidaceae > Sphingopyxis > Sphingopyxis indica. The sequence goes on along the minus strand of NZ_CP076394.1, from coordinate 3,362,211 downwards.
TTCCTGCGCGACCTCGGCGTGGCGGTCGGCGCGCGCGAACTGATAGACGGCATCGCCGTCCCAATCGAGTTCGAGCCAGCGCATCCCGTCGAGGATCGCCTCGATCGCCGCCTCGGTCGAGCGCGCGCGGTCTGTGTCCTCGATGCGCAGCAGGAATTTGCCGCCGTGATGGCGGGCGAACAGCCAGTTGAACAGCGCGGTGCGCGCGCCGCCGATATGAAGGAAACCGGTCGGCGAAGGCGCAAAGCGCGTTACGACATCGGCGCCGGTCGCTTCGACCGGATCGGTGGGGTTTTGGGTTGCCACTGGCGACTCTTTCAATCAGGTTGCCCGCGCCGCGAGAGCCGGCGCCGCAGGGATCGGGGGTGCCCCTAGCATGGCAACATGGCCGCTTCAAACGCCCATTGCCGGGGCGCCGATGCGGGCGCCGCGGCGGATCGCCGATTGGGTCGAGGCGCGGCTCGACGCCGACCGCGAACGGATCGCGCTGTGGCTGCCCGTCGCGCTCGGTGCGGGGATTGCGAGCTGGTTCGCCTTGCCGCGCGAGATCGACTGGATCGGGCTGCTCTTGCTGCTCGGCGGCGGCGCGCTCACCGGATGGCTGATCGGCTGGCAGCGGCGCTTCGGGCGCGTCGTCGCGATCGGTTGCGCCGCGGTTGCGGCAGGGTTCCTCCTGATCTGGGCGCGCGCGGCGTGGGTCGCGGCGCCGGTGCTCGCCTGGCCCGTGACGACGCAATTTTCGGCGGTCGTCGAAAGCGTCGAACCGCTGCCCGCGCGCGGGCAGGTGCGGCTGGTGCTGCGCCCCGCGGGGCGCCGCGACCTGCCGCCGCGACTGCGCGTGACCTTGCGCGGCGAGCAGGGCCGGGGAATCGTGCCCGGCGAGGCGATCGCGCTGCGCGCGCGGCTGATGCCGCCGCCGACCGCAGGCCTGCCCGGCGGCTATGATTTCGCGCAGCGCGCCTGGTTCGACCAGATCGGCGCGGTCGGCACGGCGCTTGGCGAGATCGCCCGCGCGCCGGGCGCCGGGGAAGGGCGGCCGCCGCTGCGCGCACGGCTGAGCGCGCATATTCATCAAGCGGTGCCGGGATCGCCCGGCGGGGTCGCCGCAGCGCTCGTCACCGGCGATCGCGGCGCGATCAGCGACGACGATGCCGAGGCGATGCGGCGCAGCGGGCTTGCGCACCTGCTGTCGATCAGCGGGCTGCACGTCACCGCGGTGGTCGGTTTCGCGATGCTGCTCGCGATGCGTCTGCTTGGCCTCAATCGGCGGCTCGCGCTTGCGGGCCATGTGCTGCCGCTCGCGGCGGCGGCGGGCGCGCTGGCCGGTGCGGGTTATACCTGGCTCGCGGGGGCCGAGGTGCCGACGCTGCGCTCGCTGATCGCCGCGCTGCTCGTGCTCGCGGCGTTCCTGCTCGGGCGCGAGGCGATCACCTTGCGCCTCGTCGCGGCGGGGGCGCTGCTCGTGCTGGTCTGGCGGCCCGAGGCGCTCGTCGGACCGAGCTTTCAGCTCAGCTTCGCCGCGGTGACCGCGATCATCGCGCTGCACGAGAGCCGCTGGATGCGCGATTTCGTGGGCCGGGGCGACGAGCCGTGGGTCGTGCGCTTCGGCCGCGGCATCGCGGGGTTGGTCATAACCGGGCTCGTCGTCGAGGTCGCGCTCGCGCCGATCGCGCTTTTCCATTTCCACAAGGCGGGACTCTATGGCGCGCTCGCCAACGTCGTCGCGATTCCGCTCACGACTTTCGTCATCATGCCGGCGGAGGCACTGGCGCTGCTGTTCGACGCGGCGGGGATCGGTGCGCTCTTCTGGTGGGTCGCCGGACAGGCGCTCGCCGCGCTGATCGCGCTCGCGCATCACGTCGCGGCGGCGCCGGGCGCGGTCGCGGCGCTGCCGATCTTTCCCGCCTGGGGTTTCGCGCTCGCCGTGCTCGGCGGACTGTGGCTGCTGCTGTGGCAGCGGCGCTGGCGCTTTGCCGGGCTCCTCCCTCTGCTCGCCGGCGGCGCTGCGCTGCTCGCGCAGCCGCGTCCCGATCTGCTGGTCAGCGGCGACGGGCGGCACATCGCCGCAGCGGTGCCGGGCGGCGGCTATGCGCTGCTGCGCGGGCGGGCGGGCGACTATGTGCGCGATGCGATGGCCGAGGCGGCGGGGGTCGACGAACCGCTCGGCGCGCTCACCGATCTGGACCATGTGGCGTGCAACCGCGATTTCTGCCGCTGGCGCCAGCGCGGGCGCACGATCCTCGCGCAGCGCGGCTACGACCGCATCGACGGCGCGGCGATGGCGCCCGCCTGCGCTGCGGCCGATGTCGTGATCAGCCACCGCTGGCTGCCGCGCGAATGCCGCGCACGCTGGCTGACGGTCGACCGCGACAGCCTGGCCGAAAGCGGCGGGCTCGCGCTCTATCTCGGAAGCGCGCCGCAGGTTGCCACCGCGCTACGCCGCGGCGACGAACATCCGTGGCGGCGCCCGCTTGCGGTCAGTGGTAACGACGAAGCAGTCCCGACAAACGCCCTTGCACCATGACGCGCTCGGCCTCGTAGCGCTGCGGCTCGTAGGAACTGTTCGCCGGGTCGAGCCGGATCATCCGGCCCTCGCGGCGGAAATATTTGAGCGTCGCGTCCTGCCCGTCGACCAGCGCGACGACGATGTCGCCCTCGCGCGCCGTGTCGGCCTTCTGGATCAGCGCATAATCGCCGTCGAGGATGCCCGCCTCGATCATCGAATCGCCCGAGACCTCGAGCGCATAATGATCGCCCGCACCGAGCAGCGCCGCGGGGACCGCGAGCTGGTTGTGATCCTCGAACGCCTCGATCGGCACGCCCGCGGCGATGCGGCCGTGGAGCGGCACTTCGACGATGTCGTTCGCGGCGACCGGCTTGAGCGCCGGCGGCGCCTTGCGCAGCGGGGTCACATTGTCGCGATGGTCGTGCATCGCGCTCTTCGCGCCCTCGGGGAGCCGGATCACCTCGAGCGCGCGCGCGCGATTGGGCAGGCGGCGAAGAAAACCCCTTTCTTCCAAGGCACTTATTAGACGGTGGATGCCCGATTTCGACTTGAGGCCCAGCGCCTCCTTCATCTCCTCGAACGAGGGCGAGATGCCGCTTTCGTCGAGTTTCTGCTGGATGAAGTGGAGCAGTTCATGCTGCTTCGCGGTCAACATCGCTTAGGTCTCCATGCTGCCATATCCGGACATATGGAGAACGATAGAGGAACAGAGCGGAACTTGTCAAGCGATGGCGATATAGTCCGCCGGCTCGCCCGCCGCGCGCGCCGGGGCGCCGATGTCGCGGATCACCAGCGCGTTGGCGCCGCCGAGCGGGAAGGTGCGGCCGCTGTCCTGCCCGTCGAACAGATGCAGTGCGCCGCGATCGAGCCGTGCGCGCAGATAGTCGCGCCGCGTCTTGCCCGGCCCAAGCGGCTTTGCGAGCGGCGCCGAGAGGACCGGCGGCAGCGGCGCCGCCGCGCCGGCGAGATGGCGGACGAGCGGCAGGAGAAACAGCGTCGCGGTCACGAAGGCCGAGGCGGGATTGCCCGGTAGGCCGAGCAGCAGCGCGTCGCCGAGCGTCCCCGCGATCAGCGGCTTGCCGGGTTTCATCGCGACCTTCCAGAAATCGACGCGGCCCCCGGCGTCGCCGAGCGCGCCCTGCACATGATCGTGGTCGCCGACCGACGCACCGCCGACGGTGACGATCACGTCGTGATGCCGCGCGAGATCCTGAAGCGCTGCGGCGATCCGCGCGCGCGCATCGCCGACGTGAAGCGGCAGGCCGGTGCGCGCGGGTTCGCCCGCGAGCATCGCGGCGAGCATCACGCCGTTGCTGTCGGGGATCTGGCCGGGCGCGAGCGGGCGGCCCGGTTGCACAAGCTCGTCGCCGGTGGTCAGGATCGCGACGCGCGGGCGGCCGCCGACGTGCAGCTGGCTCGCCCCGCTCATCACCGCGGCGGCGATCGCGCCGGGGGTGAGGCGGGTTCCGGCGGCGAGCAGCCGCTCGCCCGCGGCGAAATCGCTCGCGCGGGCGCGGACGTGCTGGCGCTCGCGGATGGCGTCGGAGGTCGTGAGTGCCAGCCGCCCGCCCTCGGCCGCGACATCCTCCTGAATGACGACGGTATCGGCGCCTTCGGGAAGCATCGCGCCGGTGAAGATGCGCATCGCTTCGCCCGCCGCCAGCGCATGGGCGGGCGGGCCGCCCGCGGCGCTTTCGCCGGCGATCGTCCACGGCCCGGGCAGATCGGCACAGCGGACCGCATAGCCGTCCATCGCCGACAACGGCGCGGCGGGCTGATCGCGCAGCGCGACGACATCCTCCGCCAGATAGCGGCCGAGTGCGTCGCAAAAAGCGACATTCTCGCCCGCAAGCGGAGGCCGAAGCGCGAGCAGGCGCGCCTGCGCCTCTTCGACGGGGAGGAGCGCGCTCATTCGGCGCGCCAGTCGCCCGAGCGGCCGCCGCTCTTTTCGAGCAGGCGGATATCGCCGATCAGCATCGCGCGGTCGAGCGCCTTCGCCATGTCGTAGAGGGTGAGGAGCGCGACGGACGCCGCGGTGAGCGCTTCCATCTCGACCCCCGTCGGGCCGGTCGTTGCCGCGGCCGCGCGCACCGAAATGCCGTCCTCCTCCCACGCGAAATCGACCGCCACGCTGGTCAGCGCGATCGGGTGGCAGAGCGGGATCAGCTCGGCGGTGCGCTTGGCGGCCATGATCCCGGCGATGCGCGCGGTCGAGAGTATGTCGCCCTTGGGCGCGTTGCCGCTGCGGATCGCGGCGAGTGCGTCGGCGGACATCGCGATACGCCCCCCGGCGACGGCGCGCCGTTCGGTCGCGGGCTTGGCGCCGACGTCGACCATATGCGCCGCGCCGCTGTCGTCGAGGTGAGTCGGTTTGCTCGTCATCGCCGCGGACCGAAGCAATGCGCGGCGCGAAAGGCAAGGGGGGAGGAGGCAAGCCTCATGCTTCATTCCATGTCGGTCGTGCGGCCGATTGCGCTCGACGGCTGGAATCGACCGGTTGCTGCCCTATTTATCATCGTCACCCCGGACTTGATCCGGGGTCCATGACTTCGGCGCTGCTGTGGATCCCGGATCAAGTCCGGGATGACGAAAGAGAGCAGGCGAACGTCCGCGTCCCACCCCATTGCCACCACACTACAACCGCCACCGAACGCATTTGCTTCGCCTGTATTGCAAGTGTAATACGGCCGCCGGCATGACCGCGTTCGACCATCCGCTTTTCACCTCGCCGCCGCCGCCGGCCGAGGAAGTGCCGCTCGTCCCGCCGGGCGAGGGGGCGTCGGGCCCCGAGTCGCGGTGGCGGCGGCGGTTGCGGTGGGCCGGGCGCGGTTTTGCGGGGCTTGCGCTGCTGTTCGTGGTGCTCGTCGCATGGCTCGCGATCACCGCGCCGCTGTCGAAATCGCTCGAACCGATCGCGCCGCCCGAGATCACCCTGCTCGCGTCCGACGGCACGCCGATCGCGCGCACGGGGGCGATCGTCGAGAAGCCGGTCGAGGTCGCGAAATTGCCGAAGCATGTCAGCGGCGCCTTCCTCGCGATCGAGGATCGCCGCTTTTACAGCCATTGGGGCATCGACCCGCGCAGCATCGGCCGCGCGCTGTGGACGAACATCACCTCGGGCCGCACCGAAGGCGGCAGCACGATCACCCAGCAGCTCGCCAAATTCACCTTCCTCTCGCCCAAGCGCACGCTGGGGCGCAAGGCGCGCGAGGCGCTGATCGCCTTCTGGCTCGAGGCGTGGCTGAGCAAGGACGAGATCCTCGAACGCTATCTGTCGAACGCCTATTTCGGCGACAACGCCTATGGCCTGCGCGCCGCCTCGCTCCATTATTTCAACCGCCAGCCCGAAAAGCTGACGCCTGCGCAGGCGGCGATGCTCGCGGGGCTGGTGAAGGCGCCCTCGCGCCTCGCGCCGACGCGCAATCCCGACCTCGCCGCAAAGCGGATGCACCTCGTCCTCGATGCGATGGCCGAAGAGGGCTATATCACGCCGGGGCAGGCGAAGACGCTGCGCGCGCCGCGGATCGACCCGCGCTCGCGCGCCGACCTGCCGACCGGCACCTATTTCGCCGACTGGGCGCTGCCCGAAGCACGCAAGCTGAGCGACGTCGGCTATGCGCGCCAGACGATCCGCACGACGCTCGATTCGCGGCTCCAGGCCGCGGCGCGCCGCGCGGTGGCGCGCGCGCCGCTCGGCAAGGCGCAGATCGCGCTCGTCGCGATGCGCCCGAACGGCGAGGTCGTCGCGATGATCGGCGGCAAGGATTATGCGGACAGCCCGTTCAACCGCGCGACGCAGGCGCGGCGCCAGCCCGGATCGACCTTCAAGCTGTTCGTCTATCTCGCCGCGCTGCGCGCCGGGTGGGAACCGGACGACATGATCGACAACCGGCCGATCGAGACCGGCGGCTACCGGCCCAAAAATTCGGGGGGCCATTATTCGCCGGCGATCACGCTCGAACGCGCCTTTGCGACGTCGAGCAATGTCGCCGCGGTGCGGCTGTTCCAACGGGTCGGCGATGACCGGGTGATCGCGATGGCGCGCGCACTTGGCGTGACCGCACCGCTCGCGCGCGGCGATTCGAGCCTCGCGCTCGGCACGTCGAGCATGTCGCTGCTCGAACTCACATCGGCCTATGCGGCGGTCGCCGCGGACAGCTATCCGGTCGAGCCGCGCGCCTTCGCGGCCGAAGAGCCGGGCTGGTTCGCGCGCATCTTTTCGGGGCCCGACAGCTTTTCCTCGCGCGTTCATGGCGACATGGAACAGATGCTCCGCGCCGCGGTGAACCGCGGCACCGGGCGCGCCGCGATGCTGAGCGTCCCCAATTACGGCAAGACCGGAACCAGCCAGGACAATCGCGACGCGCTGTTCGTCGGCTATGCCGGCGGGCTCGTCGTCGGGGTGTGGATCGGCAACGACGACAATAGGCCGCTCAAGGGCATTTCGGGCGGCGGCCTGCCCGCGCGGGTGTGGCGCGATTTCATGACGCAGGCGCTGGGGCAGAAAAGCGCGCCGAAGCGGCCCGCGCCCGCGGTCGACCCCGAGGGGCCGGTGCAGCCGCTCGACGTCCCCGACATCGGCGCCATTCCGGTCGGCGAGAAGACGACGGTGGGGGTGCAGGACGGGCAGGCGGTGGTGCGGACCGAGATCAACGGCACGCCGATCGACCTCCGCCTGCCGCTCGGCGACCGGTCGGCCGAGCCGCAGCCCGAAGCGGGGCCGGCGCCTGAACCCCCGCCGGCGCCGCAGCCGTAGGACTAACGTCTCTGGAATGCAGCGCCTGTGAAATTCTGTGTGTCCCCGCGAAGGCGGGGACCCATCTCCCGGACGGTGCTATTTTGAACCCTTCGGAGATGGGCTCCCGCCTTCGCGGGAGCACACATGTTGGCCTGTCGACCGGGAGCGCGGCTGCAACCGAACGCGAGTGTCTGCAATTTCCGCTGTCCTGCATCGGCCCGGCGCGGTAGCGTCCGATATATGACACCCGCCTTTCCTCATCCGGTGCCGACCATGCGATTCCACAGTGAAGTTGCGCAGATTTCGGCCATTTTCGTTCAGAGCCCGCCCCCATGCTGACCGTCGAAACGCATCAGGCCGCGCCGTGGCCGAGCCGGCTCGACTGGGACGCGCGCGCGTCCGAAGCGGTCGCGGCGGCGCTGGGGCTCACCCCCTTCGCCGAACTCGTCGACGCGGCGCCGCTCGTCGAGGTGGCGGTGCGGCTGACCGACGATGCCGAGGTGCAGACGCTCAACCGCGATTTTCGCGGGCGTGACAAGCCGACCAATGTGCTGTCCTTTCCGCAGGTGCAGCCCGACCTGCTCGAAAGCCTCGACAACAGCGACGACGGCGAAATATTGCTCGGCGACATCGTGCTGGCGCGCGAGACCTGCGCGCGCGAGGCCGGGGAGAAGGGGATCAGCGTCGAAGACCATGCGACGCACCTGATCGTCCACGGCGCGCTGCACCTCGTCGGCTATGACCATATGGACGATGTCGCGGCGAGCGCGATGGAGGCGCTCGAAGCGAAAGCCCTTGCATCGCTGGGCATCGCCAATCCATATGACGATCAGGATTGAACAAGGACAAACGCGCCATCATGCCCGACGACCAGGGGTCTTCGAACCGATCGGAAGAGGACAGTAGATCCGGCCTGCTGGCCGGCCTCAAGACATTATTGTTCGGCGGCAATGGCGAGCCGAGCCTGCGCGAGCAGATCGAGGAGGCGATCGACGAGGCCGAGGAGGACGGTCCCGAACGCCGCGGCAGCAGCATCGTCGGCGACCTGTCGCCGATCGAGCGCAAGATGCTGCGCAACCTGCTCCACTTCGGCGAACAGACGGTCGACGACGTCGCGGTGCCGCGCGCCGACATCGTCGCGATCGACGAAAGCGCGCGCTTCGAGGAGGTCGTCGCACTCTTCGCCGAGGCGGGGCACAGCCGTTTGCCGGTCTATCGCGAAAATCTCGACGAGGTCGTCGGGATGATCCACGTCAAGGATGTGTTTGCGGTGCTCGCCGAAGGGCGCGACCCGCCGCCTCTGCTCGACCTCATTCGCCAGCCGCTCTACGTGCCGCAGTCGATGGGGGTGCTCGACCTGCTCGCCGACATGCGCGCGCAGCGCACCCACCTCGCGATCGTCATCGACGAATATTCGGGCACCGAGGGGCTGGTGACGATCGAGGATCTGGTCGAGGAGATCGTCGGCGAGATCGAGGACGAGCATGACGACGAGCCGGTGCTGCTGTTTTCGCAGGGCGAGGACGGCTGCTGGGATGCCGATGCGCGCGCCGAACTCGACGACATCGGCGAGACGATCGACCCGCGGCTCGCCGAGGTCGAGGAAGATGTCGACACTTTGGGCGGGCTCGCCGCGGTGCTGGCGAACCATGTGCCAGAGGTCGGCGAGATATTGCTCCACCCGAGCGGCTGGCGCATCGAGGTGACCGAGGCCGACGAGAAGCGCGTCCACCGCCTGCGGCTGCACCCGCCGGTCGAGGCCGACCTCGAGGCGCCGTCGACGCGCGGCGAGGATTTCTGACGCCGGGCGCCCCCCGATTGCCTTTGCCGCGCGATGCGACTAGCGGGCGGGAAATGGACATTTCCGATCTGCGCATCGCGCTGTTCAGCGGCAACTACAACATGACGGTCGACGGCGCGAACAAGGCGCTCAACCGGCTCGTCGGCTATCTGCTCAGCCAGGGGGCGGCGGTGCGCGTCTATTCGCCGACCGTGGAGAATCCCGATTTCGAGCCCACCGGCGATCTGGTCAGCGTGCCGTCGATGGCGATTCCGGGACGCAGCGAATATCGCATCCCCCTGTCCTTCTCCTCGCGCGTCCGTCAGGACATTGCGCGCTTTGCGCCGAACGTCCTTCACATTTCCAGCCCCGACCGCGTCTCGCGGCAGGCCGCGGCCTGGGCGCGGCGGCGGCATATTCCCGTCGCCTGTTCGGTCCACACGCGCTTCGAAACCTATTTTCGCTATTACAACCTGTCCTTCCTCGAGCCGGTGTGCGTCGCCTGGCTCCGCCGCCTCTACCGCCGCTGCGACGCGCTGATCGCGCCGTCAGAAAGCTTTGCGCAGGTGCTGCGCGAGCAGCGGATGAACTATGACATCGGCATCTGGACGCGCGGCGTCGAGCGCGACATTTTTCATTCGGGGCGCCGCGACATGGGCTGGCGCCGCGATCTCGGCATCGCCGACGATGTGCCGGTGATCGCCTTCCTCGGCCGGCTGGTGATGGAAAAGGGGCTCGACGTCTTCGCCGACACGATCGACGTGCTGCGCCGCCGCGGCGTCCCGCACGAGGTCGTGGTGATCGGCGAGGGGCCGGCGGGCGACTGGTTCGAATCGCGCCTGCCGCGCGCGCATTTCGTCGGATTCCAGGGCGGTGCGAATCTGGCGCGCGCGCTCGCCTCGTGCGACATGTTCTTCAACCCGTCGGTCACCGAAACCTTCGGCAATGTCACGCTCGAGGCGATGGCGTGCGGCCTGCCGGTCGTCGCGGCGCGCGCGACGGGCAGCGCGAGCATCGTCAAGCACGGCCAGACCGGCTATCTCGTCGCGCCGGGCGCGATCAGCCTCTTTGCCGACGATCTCGAACAATATTGCCGCGATGCGGATTTGCGCGCCGCGCACGGCGCGGCGGCCGAGCAGGAAAGCGGCGCCTATCGCTGGGACACGATCAACCAGTCGGTCGCCGACACCTATCTGCGCCTCATTCGCCAGAAACAGCGCGTGGGCTGACGCAATGGCGGCGGACCTGTTCGGCGACGACGCGCCCGCGCAGCCCGAAGGCGCTCCCGCCGGCGCGGTGCCGCTCGCCGAGCGGCTGCGGCCGAAGAGCCTTGCCGACGTCGTCGGGCAGGAGCATCTGACCGGCCCCGAAGGCGCGATCGGCCGCATGGTCGCGGCGGGGCAACTCGCGTCGATCATCCTCTGGGGGCCGCCGGGCACCGGCAAGACGACGATCGCGCGGCTGCTCGCCGAGGCGGTGGGAATGCGCTTCGCGCCTTTGTCGGCGGTGTTTTCGGGGGTCGCCGACCTCAAGAAAGCCTTCGCCGACGCTGAGAAAATGGCCGCGGCGGGCAAGCGCACCCTGCTCTTCGTCGACGAGATCCACCGCTTCAATCGCGCCCAGCAGGACGGTTTCCTGCCCTTCGTCGAACGCGGCACGGTGGTGCTCGTCGGCGCGACCACCGAAAACCCCAGCTTCGCGCTCAACGCGGCGCTGCTCAGCCGCGCGCAGGTGCTGGTGCTGCACCGGCTCGACGAGGCGGCGCTCGTAACGCTGCTCGCGCGTGCCGAGGCCGAGGTCGGGCGCGCGCTGCCGGTCACCGGCGAAGCGCGCACCGCGCTGATCGCGAGCGCCGACGGCGACGGGCGCTTCCTGCTCAACCAGGTTGAAACGCTGTTCGCCGCTGCGATCGACGCGCCGCTCGATGCGGCCGGACTCACGGCCTTCCTCCATCGCCGGATGCCCGTCTATGACAAGGATCGCGACGGGCACTATAATCTGATCTCGGCGCTGCACAAATCGCTGCGCGGGTCGGACCCGCAGGCCGCGCTCTATTGGCTCGCGCGGATGCTCGTCGCGGGCGAGGAGCCGCTCTATGTGCTCCGCCGCCTGACCCGCTTCGCGAGCGAGGACATCGGCCTCGCCGACCCGCAGGCGCTCGTGCAGTGCCTCGCGGCGAAGGACGCCTATCAGTTCCTCGGCTCGCCCGAGGGCGAACTCGCGATCGTGCAGGCGTGCCTCTACCTCGCGACTGCGCCCAAGTCGAACGCCGCCTATGCCGCGCAGAAGGCGGCGTGGACGGCGGCGCGCGAGACGGGCAGCCTCGCGCCGCCCGCGAACATCCTCAACGCGCCGACCAAGCTGATGAAGGATCTGGGCTATGGCGCGGGCTACAGCTATGACCATGATGCGCCCGAGGGCTTTTCGGGCGACAATTACTGGCCCGACGACATGATGCCCGCGACCTTCTATCGCCCCGTCGACCGCGGCTTCGAAGCGCGCATCGCCGAACGCCTCGCCTGGTGGGACGCGCGGCGGAAAGAGCGCAGGGAAGGGGAATGACGCCGCGCTTCGACAGCTGGGACGATGTCGTCGCTTTCGCCTGCGCGCTTCCCGATGTCGAAATGCTGCCCTTCTATGGCACGCCCTGCCCAAAGCTCAACGGCAAGGCGCTGGCGTCGCCGGGGCGCGAGGCAGGCAGTTTCGCGGTGATGTGCAGGCCCGACGAAAAGCTGTTGCTCCTCGAAACCGACCCCGGCACTTTCTGGCAGACGCCGCATTATGAAGGCTGGCACGCGCTGCTCGTTCGCTATGGTTCCGACGATCCCGAGCGGGTCGCCGACGTCATCCGCCGCGGCTGGTGGGACCGCGCGAAAAAGGCACAGCGCGCCGCGTTCGGTCCGCGCCCCTAGTCGACAAGGCTAGCCCGGATAGCGTTCGAAGCTCGGCATTTCGTCGAGCTTTTCCATCCAGCCGATGCGCTCGGCCGTCTGGATCTGCACCTGCGCCGGGATCAGGTCGGGGTCGTCGAGCGTCGCGGTCTGGACGTCGATCTGGCCGGGGAAAATCGCCTCGTTGGTGTAAAAGAGCCCAGTGCCGCAGTCGCCGCAGAAGTGGCGCCGGCCATGCTCCGACGAGGCATAGATTTTGGGCGTGCCGCTCACCTCGAGCGCGTCGCGGCTCACGAGGCCCCAGCCGACCATCGGCGCGCCCGCGTGGCGGCGGCAGTCGCTGCAATGACAAAGGGCGTGATGTTCGACCGCGGTCGGCATCGAATAGCGAATGGCGCCGCAATGGCACTGGCCGGAGGCGCGGGGGGAAACGTCGGACATGATCGGTTCCTTTTTCGTTGGAGCGGGAAGGAACATAATATGAACATACTGCTTCGTGCAACCCCCAAGGAGATACCGGCATTCGCAAGCTTAACGAAAAATAAAGCATGAAGGAGCACAACAGGCCCGAAATGGACCGCCTCGCGACAAGGACACCCAGCGCGCCCGAACGCTCGCTGTTGCTCTCGCAACTGCCGTTTTATGCGCTCCTTCTCGCGACGCTCGGTGTCGTCGCAGCAGCTTGGATTCCGGGATCGGGTCTGGGGCCTTTCTATTTGCGGCGACAGGATCAATGGTTGTTGATCTTCGGCGCCATAGCCCTGCTTTGCTGTGTTCGCGACCTGCCTGATCGCTCGGCATCTCTCGCCGCGACCTGGCGGCTCGCGCTTGCCGTGGGCGGTGTGATGGCGCTCGGGACACTGGCTGGCCACTACGGGATATTGTCGGGATACGATCTCAGCCTCGACGAACGGCTTGCCAATTTCGACGCGGCGATATTTGCACGAGGGCATGTCGTGGCGCCGCTTCCGATGCAGTGGCAGGCGCATAGCGACGCGCTCAATACGATGTTCATGTATCGCGCCGACCCCCGCGAAGCATGGGCATCGAACTATTTGCCCGGCCATGCGGCTTTGCGCGCGTTGATCGGCCTGTTGGGCACCCGTTCGCTTACCGGGCCGCTGATGACGCTGGCCGGCGCTCTCGGCTTGTGGGCTTGCACGCGCCGGATATGGCCCGCCAACCGAGAAGCTCCGGTCATTGCGGTGCTGCTCTATGCGGGAGCCGGTCAGATATGGCTCAATGGCATGACCGCCTATGCGATGCCGGCCCATCTGGCCGTCAACCTGGCCTGGCTCTGGCTTGTATTGCGGCGCATCTGGTGGGCCGATGCCGGAGCGCTGATGCTGGGGTTCCTGGCGGTGGGCCTTCACCAGCTCCATTATCATCCGCTATTCGCGGCACCGATATTGTTTCTCCTGATCCTCGAGAGGGATTGGCGTCGCGTCGCCTTCTACGTCATCGGCTATCTGGCGATCGCGCTGTTCTGGGAATGGTGGCACTATTGGAGTTCGACGCTGGTGGCCGGCGGACCGCTCATGGCCGATGCGGCAAGGACTGATTATCTCAGCCGGATAATTACCAATCTCGACAGGATTGATGGTTTGCGGCTTTCCAATATGACCGCCAATCTCCTGCGCATGATCGCGTGGCAGCATCTGTTGCTCCTGCCGCTGGTCGTGCTGGGCATAAGAGCGGCCCGCCGCGACAGGCTCGCGGCTGCGCTGCTGGGCGGCATTGTCCTGACCTTGCTGGTCCGGATCGCGTTCCAACCCTATCAGGGACACGGACTCGGCTATCGCTCGATCCACGGACTGATCGGCAATTTCATTCTGCTTGCGGTCTATGGATGGGTTTCGCTCGGCGATGATGTCGGCCGCTGGCGATCGCTGCTGCTGCGGACCACCGCCGCGTCATGTTTTATCATCCTGCCTTTGCAGGCGTGGATGGCCCACGATTTCTATGCATCCTATGCGAAGGTGTCCGATCGCATGGATACGGTTTCCGCAGACTATGTGGTGGTCGGCGCCAGCGATACGCATTTCTCAAGCGATCTGGTGCGCAACGATCCGTTCCTGACAAATCACCCGATCCGTTTGCTGCGCGAGGCTTTAGATCCGGGCCTGCAGGAACGGCTCTGCGCGACACACCCGTCGGTCGCGCTTGTCGGTCCGGCGACGCTGAAACCGGTCAGCGACTATTTCGGTGTCATGATATCGCCCTCGCTCGACGGTGAAAACCTGCGGCTCGCCGGGAATCTGCGCCGGATGGGATGTCATGTAGAGCTGCTTTGAGCAGACCGACTCCGGCGTCTCCCGCTCAATCCCCCAAATCAACCCCGTTCGCTTTCGCCCACGCCCGATATTGGCCGCGCGGGTCGGACGACGGGCGGGCGAGGATGGCGGGCATGTCGGTGCGCAGCGCGGCGAGGTCGAGCGAGCGGATCATCGCTTTTACGGGGGCGACGCCGGCCGGGGTGATCGACAGCCGTTCGATCCCGACGCCGAGCAGCGCCATGGCTTCGAGCGGACGCCCGCCCATTTCGCCGCACACGCCGAGCGCGACCTTGGTGCCCGACACCAGCTTCACGACGCGCGCGATGTAGCGCATCACGATCGGCGACAGCCAGTCGTAGCGCTCGGCGAGCCGCGGATGCGCGCGGTCGGCGGCGAAGAGGAATTGCGTGAGGTCGTTGGTGCCGATCGACAGGAAATCGAGGTGCGGCAGCATCAGGTCGAGCGTCTCGACCAGTCCCGGCACCTCGAGCATCGCACCATAGCGGATCGCCGCGGGCAATTTCTTGCCGCGGCTCGCGAGCCACGCCCGCTGGCCGACGAACAGCTGGCGCGCCGCTTCATATTCCCACGGCTCGGAAACCATCGGGAACATGACGTTGAGCGTGCGCCCCGCCGCAGCCTCGATCAGCGCGCGCGCCTGCACTTTCAGCAGGCCCTCGCGTTCGAGCGCAAGGCGCAGCGCGCGCCAGCCCATCGCGGGATTTTCCTCGAGCGCCTCGTCGTCGACGGTCATATAGGGCAGCGCCTTGTCGCCGCCGATGTCGACCGTGCGAAAGATCACCGGCCGGTCGCCCGCCGCGTCGAGCACGTCGCGATAGAGCCGCTGCTGGCGCTCGCGCTGCGGCAGCGTCGCCGAGACGAGGAACTGGAATTCGGTGCGGAAGAGGCCGATGCCGCGCGCGCCGGTCAGGTCGAGCGCCGCGACGTCTTCGCGAAGGCCCGCATTGATCATCAGCTCGATCGGCACGCCGTCCTTCGTCACCGCGGGCAGGTCGCGCAGCACCGCGAGGTTGGCGCGCCGTTTTTGCGAGAGTTCGAGCTTGGCGTCGAACGCCTCCTGCACCGCCGGGGTCGGCCGGACGTGGAGCGCGCCCGCGCTCGCGTCGAGGAGCAGCAGATCGCCTTCGCGGATCGAAGTGCGCACGTCGCGGACGCGGCCGAGCACGGGCACGCCCATCGCGCGCGCGACGATGATGACGTGCGCGGTCAGCGACCCTTCCTCGAGCACCACGCCCTTCAGGCGGCGGCGGTCATATTCGAGCAGTTCGGCGGGGCCGAGGTTGCGCGCGATCAGGATCGAATCGTGGCGCAGGCCAAGCTGCGCCGCGGTGCCCATCTGCCCCGACACGATGCGGATCAGCCGGTTCGACAGATCCTCGAGATCGTGCATCCGGTCGCGCAGCAGCGGGTCGTCGATCTGACGCATCCGCATCCGGGTGCGCTGCTGGACGCGCTCGATCGCCGCCTCGGCGGTCAGCCCGCTGTCGATCGCCTCGTTGATCCGCCGCGACCAGCCTTCGTCATAGGCGAACATCTTGTAGGTTTCGAGCACCTCTTCATGCTCGCCGCCGATGCCGAATTCGGCCTGGCTCGCCATGCGGTCGATCTGCTCGCGCATCTTGTCGAACGCGGCATAGACGCGGTGGCGCTCGGCCTCGATGTCCTCGGCCATCGTATGTTCGATGGTGACGCGCGGCTGGTGAAAGACCGCGACGCCCTCGCCCATGCCATCGACGAGCTTTTGCCCGGTCAGCCGCTGCGAGGTCTGATCGGCCTCGGCGGCGTGCGCGCGCGCCGCGGTGTCGATGAGGTCGGCGTTGGCGATGAGCTCCGACAGGACCATCGCCACCGTCTGCAGCGTCTCGATCTCGATTTCCTCATAGCGGCGCGGGTCCGAATGCTGGACGCAGAGCACCCCCACCGCCTGTTCGCGCCGGATGATCGGGACGCCGGCGAAGCTGTGGAACAGTTCCTCGCCCGTTTCGGGGCGATAGGAGAAGTCGGGGTGCGCCGCGGCTTCATCGAGGTTCAGCGTCTCGATCTGCTGCGCGATCGTGCCGACGAGGCCCTCGCCGAGCGCGAGACGGGTGACGTGAACGGCTTCCTGTTTCAGCCCGCGCGTCGCATAGAGTTCGAGCGCGCCGTCGCGCAGCAGATAGATCGAGCAGACCTCGCTGTGCAGGCATTCGCCGATGATCCCGACGACCTGGTTGAGCTTGCCCTGCGCGTTGGTGCGCGACGCCATCACCTCGTGCAGCCGGGTGAGGATGGTGCGGGCCGACTGCGCGGCGGTGGTCGGCGGAGGAGGCGCGTTGGTCATCGCCACCCTGCTAACAGAAGCCGGGGACGAGCGCTATCGCTCCCGCGCGTCCTTTGCCTCTTCTCCCGTCGCGCGGGCGGCCGGGAGGGAAAGGGCTTGCCGGATCAGCTTCCGGTCGCCGGCGGATTCACGCCTGCGGTGGCGGCCGTATCGGCCGGACCCGCCGGAGCGGCGGGCACTGCCGTCGAAGGGGCATAGATCGCGGGGCTCGCCGCATATTGGGCGTCCCATGCCGCGACGTCGGCCTGATATTTGGCATAGGCCTCGTAGAAATCGAGGAAGGGCTGATCGAGCCTGGCGAGATTGGCGGGCGCCTGTTCGATCACTTGCGCGGTCGGCGTCGACGACACGATCTGCGCGACCTCGTTGGCGCGCGCGCAGAAGTCGCGCTGCGCGGGGGGCTGCGCGAAATAGTTGAACAGCTGGGTCGACAATTTGTCGCGCGCCGCGATGCCGTTCGTGCCATTTTCCTTGCCGAGCTGGGCGATCACCGTCTTTTCGGTCGACCGGATCGGCTTGGCGTGGTTCTTGATGATATTGTTATAGGCAGCGACGAGCGTCGGCTCTTCGGTCCCGCGGCAACCGATCGCCGCAACGTTCAGCGCGATCTTGAGCTGCCAGAAGGCACGGTCGCCGCTGACATTGCTGTTCAGCGTCTGGAAACGCCCGTCGAGCCCGCGCATCGGCAGGATCTGCGTCAGCGAAGCATAATTGGGCGGCGTCGGCCGCGGCGGGATGACGACCGCAACCGGTTCGGGCGGCGGCGGCGGCGGTGCGACCGGCTTGGGCGCGCAGGCAGCGACGCTTGCCAAGAGCCCTATGGCGACGATCTTGCGCGACAAATTCATGATGCTCTCCCCGACCGCAAATGTCATGCGGCCTCAACCCCGATTGTTCAAGGCCGCTTCGGCCTGTTGCACCAGCGATGCGACGATTTCCGCGACCGTCTCTTCGCCTGTTACCATACCGACCGATTGCCCGGCCATTAACGAACCATTTTCGACGTCGCCGTCGATCACCGCGCGGCGCAGCGCGCCCGCCCAATAATGTTCGATCTGGAGCTGCGCCTCGGCCATGTCGACATCGCCCGCGTCGAGGCTGTTCGCGACCTCGCGTTGCTTCATCGTAAAGGCTTCGGTGCCGGCGTTCTTGAGCGCGCGCACCGGGATCACCGGCAGGCGCGGGTCGATCTGGACGCTCGCGATCGCGTCGCGCGCCGAGGCGCGGATGAACGCCTTTTTGAAATTGGGATGCGCGATGCTCTCCTTCGCGCAGACGAAGCGCGTGCCGAGCTGGACGCCCGAGGCGCCCATCTCCAGATAGCCGGCGATCGCCTCGCCGCGGCCGATGCCGCCGGCGACGAAGATCGGCAGTTCGGCTGCGAGCGCGGGGAGGATTTCCTGCGCGAGCACGCTCGTCGAGACGGGGCCGATGTGGCCGCCCGCTTCCATCCCCTCGATCACCAGCGCATCGACGCCCGAACGCATCAGCTTCTTCGCAAGCGCGAGCGTCGGGGCGAAGCAGATGACCTTCGTGCCCGACGCCTTGATCGCCTCGAGGCTGCCCTTCGGCGGCAGGCCGCCCGCGAGCACGACATGGCCGACGCCATGCTTCGCGCACACGTCGATCAGCTCGAACAGCTGCGGGTGCATGGTGATCAGGTTGACGCCGAAATTGCGCGTCGCGAGCGCCTTCGTCGCGGCGATCTCGGTGTCCAGAAGCTCGGGCGTCATCGCCCCGCACGCGATCACGCCAAAGCCGCCGGCGTTGCTGATCGCGCTCACGAGATGGCGTTCCGAGACCCAGCTCATCGCCCCGCACAGGATGGCGTGGTCGCTGCCGAGCAACTCGGTCCCGCGCGCCATCAGATCATGTAATTTGCTCATTGATGCGCCTTTGCCAGCACCGGGCGGCGGGCGCAATCGGGTCTCGGCAAAGCGAGAGGGGCGCGGTCAATTTTTTTGCCGCCCGTTTCATTGCGGCAACACGGTCGGCGGGTTCGATCAAGGCGCGCTTCGGATCGCGCGCACGAAAAAGGGGCCGTCCCGGCGCGGGGCGGCCCCTTTTTCGATGCAGCCCTGTCAGCGCTGCTGGTCGCGGTCGCGGTCGGGCTGATCGCGGCGGGGCTGTTCGCCCTGCTGGCGGTTCTGTCCGCCCTGCTGTTGCTGCTGGCGGTCCGGATTGCGGTCCGTCTTCCGGGGGTTCTGGCCTTGCTGATTCTGATTGGCCATTTTTCCGTCTCCTGCAAAGTGCCGCGGCCATGCCATCACGGTCGCGACGCCTGGGAAACCCGCGAGAGCAGGGCGATGTTTCCGGCAATGCGGCAAGGCGTTGCGCGTGCGCGCCGGCCGTTGCCGCCGCTGCCCGACTAATCGGCCCGGTCAATCACTCAATCCATCTTATTCGGTTTTGGCGAAACGCACCCGCGCGCCTATCCTGCCCGGGCCAAAGCGAAAGGATGCGCGCCATCGACTCACGCTTTTCCATGACGGTTCCAGCCAGAGACGCCGGCATTCGCGCGCTCGTCATGCACCCGTCATCCCTGCGCGCCACGCAAATCAGCCGGATCAAGAGAGGAGAGACAGCATGAACGACCCGACCCCCATCGACCCCGAAAAGGGATGTCCGATCCACCAGCCCGGCGGCGTCCGCGCGCTGCTCGGCCGCACCAACAAGGATTGGTGGCCCGACATGCTGGCGACCGAAATCCTGACCCCCAATGGATCGTCGAATCCGATGGGCGAGGATTTCGATTATGCCAAGGCGTTCAAGTCGCTCGACTATCAGGCGCTGAAGGACGATCTCAAGGCGCTGATGACCGACAGCCAGCCCTGGTGGCCGGCCGACTATGGGCATTATGGTCCCTTCTTCATCCGCATGGCGTGGCACGCCGCGGGCACCTATCGCACCGCCGACGGCCGCGGCGGCGCCAACAGCGGGCAGCAGCGTTTCGCGCCGCTCGACAGCTGGCCCGACAATGGCAATCTCGACAAGGCGCGCCGCCTGCTTTGGCCGATCAAGCAGAAATATGGTAACAGGATCAGCTGGGCCGACCTGTTGATCCTCGCCGGCAATGTCGCGATCGAGAGCATGGGCGGACCGATCTTCGGCTTCGGCGGCGGCCGCGTCGACGTTTACGAGCCCGAGCGCGACATTTATTGGGGCAGCGAGGACAAGTGGGTCAATGAGGGCGTCCAGACGCGCATCGACCCCGCCAAGGGAATGGAGACGATCGAAGGGCCGCTCGCCGCGATCCAGATGGGCCTCATCTACGTCAATCCCGAAGGGCCGCAGGGCAATCCCCACGATGACGCGGGCATGGCGCGCGACATGAAGGAAACCTTCAAGCGCATGGCGATGAACGACGAGGAAACCGTCGCGCTCACCGCCGGCGGGCATACCTTCGGCAAGGCGCACGGCAATGGCGACGCCGCGCTGCTCGGTCCGGCGCCCGCGGGCGGCGACCTCGCCGCGCTGGGCTTCGGCTGGGTCAGCAGCCACGAGAGCGGCGGCATCGGCGAACATGCCGTCACCAGCGGCATCGAGGGCGCGTGGACCAACACGCCGCGCGAGTGGTCCGAGAATTATTTCCGCCTGCTGCTCGACTATGACTATGAACTGGTGAAGTCGCCTGCCGGTGCCTACCAGTGGCAGCCGATCGACCAGAAAGAGGAGGATATGGCTCCCGCGGCGTGGGACCCGAGCATCAAGGTTCCGACCATGATGACCACCGCCGACATGGCACTCAAGCGCGATCCCGCCTATCGCGCGATCAGCGAGCGGTTCCGCAACGACCATGAAGCGTTCAAGGACGCCTTCGCGCGCGCCTGGTTCAAGCTCACGCACCGCGACATGGGGCCGAAGGTCCGTTATCTCGGTCCCGAAGTTCCGGCCGAAGACCTGATCTGGCAGGACCCGATCCCCGCCGGCACCATGCCGTCGGACGCCGAGGTGAAGGCGGTGAAGGACAGGATCGCGAATAGCGGTCTTACGGTCAGCCAGCTGATCAAGACTGCCTGGGCCTCGGCCAGCACCTTCCGCAAGTCCGACTTCCGCGGCGGCGCCAACGGCGCGCGTGTGCGCCTCGCGCCGCAGAAGGACTGGGAGGTCAACGAACCGGCGATGCTGGCCAAGGTGCTCGATACGCTCGACGGGCTGCGCGGCAGCCTGTCGATGGCCGATGCGATTGTGCTCGGCGGCGTCGTGGGTCTGGAGAAAGCGATTCTGGATGCGGGCTTCAACGTCGCGGTGCCCTTCACCGGCGGCCGCGGCGATGCGACCCAGGAGCAGACCGACGTCGAAAGCTTCGAGGTGATGGAGCCCGAGGCCGATGCGTTCCGCAACTATCTGGGCAAGAAGAAGCTGGCGGTGAAGGTCGAGGAAATGATGCTCGATCGCGCCTCGCTGCTCGGCCTTTCGGTGCCCGAGATGACGGTGCTGATCGGCGGATTGCGCGTGCTCGGCGCCAATCATGGCGAGCGCGGGCATGGCCATTTCACCAAACGGTCGGGGCAACTCACCAACGACTTCTTCGTCAACCTGCTCGACATGACCAATGTGTGGAAGGCGGTCGAGGGATCGGACGATCAGGAATATGTCGCCACCGACCGTGCGGGCGGCGGCGAGACCTGGCGCGCGACTCGCGCCGACCTGGTCTTCGGCTCCAATTCCGAATTGCGCGCGGTCGCCGAAGTCTATGCCGAGAACGGCAATGAAGAAAAGTTCGTGCGCGACTTCGTCAAGGCGTGGACGAAGGTGATGAACGCTGACCGTTTCGACCTCGTTTGACGGAGCGGGCGCGCCGGCCGCGTAGCGGCGGCGCGCCCGCCCGGCCAGACGACGGGTCGCGACCCGCCTCCGGGGACATGGGCCCGGGGGCGGGTCTTCTTTTTGCCTGGTGTGTGTCGGCCGCTTCGGGTGGTGAGCGGCCGGTCCTCCCCCTTGGGGGAGGGGGAGCGAGCGGGATAAAGGAACGCGCGGGGCGCGTTGCTTCCCGCGAGGCCGAAGGGTGGTGGAGGGGCACAGGCGGTTTGCCTTTCCCTCTTTGAACGCAGCGTAAACCGAGGGTGCCCCTCCACCATGCTTCGCATGGTCCCCCTCCCCGTGCCGGGGAGGACCCTTATGACCGCCTATCGGCCGATTCCGGCCGTTCGGCAGCAAAAGCGGAATGAGGCTTATTCCGCGTCGAGCCCATAGGCGGTATGCAGCACGCGCACCGCGAGTTCGGTTTCGTCCTCGTCGATCAGCACGCTGACCTTGATCTCGCTGGTCGAGATTGCCTGGATGTTGATGCCGCGGTCGGCAAGCGCGCGGAACATCGTGCTCGCGACCCCGGCGTGGCTCTTCATGCCGACGCCGACGACGCTGATCTTGGCAACCTTGTCGTCGCTGAGGATGCGGTTGAAACCGATCTTTTCCTTTTCGGATTCGAGCAGGTCGATCGAGCGCAGCAGGTCGGCGGCGGGGACGGTGAAGGTCACGTCGGTCTCGCCCTTGTCGCGCCCGACGTTCTGGATGATCATGTCGACGTTGATCCCCGCCGCGGCGAGCGGACCGAAGATGTTGGCGACCCCGCCCGGCCGGTCGGGCACGCGCGTGACGATGACCTTCGCTTCATTCTTGTCGTGGGCGATGCCGGTGATCAGCTGCCGTTCCATCTGGACTTCCTCTATTTCCTCGTCGCTGACGATCATCGTGCCGGTCTTGGGCGCCTCGTCGCCGTCGACGAAGCTCGAGAGCACCTGCACGCGCACGCCCTCTTTCATCGCGAGCCCGACCGAGCGCGTCTGGAGCACCTTGGCGCCGACGCTCGCGAGCTCGAGCATTTCCTCATAGGTGACATAATCGAGCTTGCGCGCGCGCGCGACGATACGCGGGTCGGTGGTATAGACACCGTCGACGTCGGTGTAGATGTCGCAGCGGTCGGCCTTCACCGCCGCCGCGACCGCGACCGCGCTGGTGTCCGACCCGCCGCGGCCGAGCGTCGAGACGCGGCCGTCGTCCATCATCCCCTGAAAGCCCGGGATCACCGCGACCTCGCCGCGCCCCATCGCCGCGAGCAGCGCGCCGGTCTCGATATCGGCGATGCGCGCGCGGGCGTGGGCTTCCTCGGTGCGGATCGGCATCTGCCAGCCGAGCCAGCTGCGCGCCGGAACGCCCATCGCCTGCAAGGTCAGGGCGAGCAGGCCCGACGTCACCTGTTCGCCGCTCGCGACCACCACGTCATATTCGGCCGGGTCGTAGCGTGGGTTCGCCTCGCGGCAGAAATTCACCAGCCGGTCGGTTTCGCCCGCCATCGCCGACACGACGACGGCGACCTCGTTACCCTGCGCGACTTCGCGCGCGACGAGCTTTGCGACGGTGCGAATCCGCTCGGTGCCCGCCATCGACGTGCCCCCGAATTTCATCACTATCCGCGCCATCTCGCCTGCCTTCTTTCCCTGGTTTCAGCGGCAACTTTTTCGGAGTTTTCCGCGAGCTTCGCGCTGTTAGGGAAGGGGACGGGCGAAGGCAAGGCGGCGAATGATGCGCGGCGATATATTTTCTTCGCGCGGCGCAATCCAAAGCGGTGTTTCGCCCGATCGGTGGCCGCCGCCGGGCAATTATCTTGCGTCGGCGCGCGCGCGGTGCCAATTCTTGCCTATGACGACAGCCACGATCCATCCGCACGAAGCCGCACATTTCGGGGCGCTTGCCGCCGACTGGTGGGACCCGCACGGCTCGTCGGCGATGCTCCACCGGCTCAATCCGGTGCGCCTGTCCTACATCCGCGCGCAGATCGACGCGCATTGGCATCTCGATGCGCGCGAGCGTCATCCGCTCGCCGGCAAGCGCGCGCTCGACGTCGGCTGCGGCGCGGGCCTGCTGTGCGAGCCGCTCGCGCGGCTCGGCGCGGCGGTCACCGGGGTCGATGCGGCGCCGGAGAATATCGCCGCTGCAAAGGATCATGCGGCGGGGCAGGGGCTGGCGATCGCCTATCATGCCGGGGAACTGTCGGCGCTGCCGCCCGCGACCTTCGATCTCGTCACCTCGATGGAGGTCGTCGAGCATGTCGCCGATCCGGCGGCCTTCATCGGCGAACTCGCGGCGCGGCTTGCGCCGGAGGGGTTGATGATCCTTTCGACGCCGAACCGCACCACGCTGTCGAAGCTGCTGCTCGTCGAAGCGGCGGAGCGGATCGGCGCGGTGCCGCGCGGCACGCACGACTGGGACCGGTTCCTGAAACCCGCCGAACTCGAAACCCTGCTCGATGACGCCGGGCTCGAAGTCGTCGACCGCACCGGCCTCGCGCCCTCGCCGACGCGCGGCTTCAAGCTCGGCGGCAGCGAGGCGCTCAACTATCTGATCGCGGCGCGGCGTAAAAAATAGGGACTGTCCCTATTTAACAAGACGTCGCCCCGCGAAGGCGGGGGGCGCTGTCGGGCTATTCCGAGATGGCGGCATCGGGCCGCAGGCGACCCCCGCCTTTGCGGGGGTTGACGCTTCGGAACGCTTCGCATTCCGTGGCGCGTCAAAAATCGACATCCTCATAATATTTCGGCGGCGACACAATTTCCATCCGCTCGGCGAGCAGCGGGCGGAAGCTCGGGCGCGACTTGAGGCCCGAATACCAGCCCTTCGTCTGTTCGTGCCCGGTCCAGTCGATCCCGCCCAGATAGTCGGCGACGGAGATATGCGCCGCGGCGGCCAGGTCGGCGAGGCTCATCGTCGCACCGGCGAGCCAGGTGCGGTGGTCGATCAGATAGTCGATATAGTCGAGATGGTTGTTCGCGGCCTTCATCGCCTCGCGCAGCGCGCCGCCGTCGGGGGGCTGGCGGTGGACGATGCGCTTTTGCATCCGCTCGAACAGCAGCGGCCCGGTGACCTCGAAATAGAAATCCTGATCGAACCAGGCGACGAGGCGGCGGATCTCGGCGCGGTTCGCCGCGGTGCCGTTGATCATCGCCTTGCCTTCGACGGTTTCCTCGAAATATTCGGCGATGGCGGTGCTGTCGATCAGCACCTGGCCGCGATCCTGATCGACCATGACCGGGGTGCGCCCGGCGGGATTGAGGTCGATGAATTCGTCGCGCCGCTCCCACGGCGACTCGCGCAGCAATTCATAGCCGACGCCCTTTTCGCCCAGCAAAAGCCGGATCTTGCGCGAAAAGGGACATAGCGGGAATTGATAAAGCTGCCACATGCTCACCCATTAGCGGCAGCGGGGCGCGGGGTGCAACGGCTATAGTGGGGACGGTTATCGCCGCGCGGAGGCGCGCTCGCGTTCCCACTGCGCCGCCATGTCGCGCGCCATATCCTTGAGGACCGGCGCATAGGCCGCGAGCGCGGCGGCCATGCTGCCCGCCATGCGGGTGCCGGCGCGCACGTCGTCGCCCAGCCGCTCGCCATAGTCGGGGTCGCTCCCCGCGATCTCGCCGAGCGTGGCGTCGGGCGGGATATAGGCAGCGTCGGATTCGGGGTCGATGCGTGCGACCGCTTCGGCGAGCGGGCCGACGGGCATCTGCATCAATGCCCCGACGAGCGCGGCGACGGTGTCGGCCATCCGGTCCTGCGCCGCCGGATCGCTGAGCGTGGCGGCGGCGTCGCCGAGCGAGCCCTCGCCCGCCGACGCGGGCAGCGGCGCAGCGAGCGCGAGCAGGGGAAGGGCGATCAGGGGCAGGCGGCACATGGCGTCATTCCTTTCGGGCGCGGACGCGGAGTTTTGGCGCGCGTCTTTTAACCGACCGACGCTTTCGCTGCGCTGAACGCTGCGGGCGATACGGCGAACCGCATCGCTCGCGCGACAATCGGTCCTCCCCGTCGCGCAGCGATGGGGAGGTGGCAGCCCGCAGGGCTGACGGAGGGGCCGCGAACGTAGCGAGCGCGACGCGCTCGGCCCCTCCACCGCTTCGCGGTCCCCCTCCTCATGCCTTCGGCACGGAGAGGATCCTGCACTATTCGGCCGCGACCACCTCGGGCGCTTCGGCGTCGCTCAGCGGGTGCATCAGGCGGCCGACCATCTCCTTGGGGCAAACCTGCCAGAATTCGCCCTTGCGGCGATCCCAGTCGGACAGGATTTCCTCCGACCATTTGCTGCCCGTTGCCTGCGCATGGTCGGCGATCAATTCCTTGAGCACACCTTCCCAATGCGCGCTGGCGAGGCGCTGCCACTGGATCGATTCGCCGTTGGCGCGGCGCTCGAAAGCGCCATCGACGTCGAGCACGAAGGCCATGCCGCCGGTCATGCCGGCGCCGAAGTTCGAGCCGACGGGCCCCAGGATCACCGCCGTGCCGCCGGTCATATATTCGCAGCCATTGGCGCCGCAGCCCTCGACGACGACATTGGCGCCCGAGTTGCGCACCGCGAAGCGCTCGCCCGCCTGACCCGCGGCGAGCAGCGTGCCCGCCGTCGCGCCATAGAGGACGGTGTTGCCGACGATGCTGTTGTGCTGGCTGACCAGCGGGCTCGACACGGTCGGCCGCACGATGATGCGGCCGCCCGACAGGCCCTTGCCGACATAGTCGTTCGCGTCGCCGAACACCTCCAATGTGATGCCCTGACAGAGGAAGGCGCCGAGCGATTGCCCCGCCGTGCCGCGCAGCCGGATCTCGACGTGGCGGTCGGCGAGGCCCTTCATGCCGAAGCGCTTCGTCACTTCGGCCGACAGGCGGGTGCCCACCGCGCGGTGCGTGTTGCGGACATTATAGGTCAGCTGCATCCGCTCGCCGCGTTCGAACAGCGGCTTCGCGTCGTTCAAAATCTGCGCGTCGAGGCTGTCGGGAACCGGATTGCGGAAATGCGGGCCCTTCGAGCGGCGCTGGTCGTCGGGCGCGTCGACCTTCGCGAGGATCGGGTTGAGGTCGAGGTCGTCGAGATGCTCGGCGCCGCGGCTGACCTGTCGCAGCAGCTCGGTGCGGCCGATCACCTCGTCGAGGCTGCGACACCCCAGCTTGGCGAGGATTTCGCGCACTTCCTCGGCGATGAAGGTCATCAGGTTGATCACCTTCTCGGGGCTGCCGGTGAACTTCGCGCGCAGCTTCTCGTCCTGCGTGCAGACGCCGACCGGGCAGGTGTTCGAATGGCACTGGCGCACCATGATGCAGCCCATCGCGACGAGGCTCAGCGTGCCGATGCCATATTCCTCGGCGCCGAGGATCGCGGCGATCACGATGTCGCGCCCGGTCTTGAGCCCGCCGTCGGTGCGCAGGCGGATGCGGTGCCTGAGGCCGTTCAGCGTCAGCACCTGATTGACTTCGGACAGGCCCATTTCCCACGGGGTGCCCGCATATTTGATGCTCGTCTGGGGGCTGGCGCCGGTGCCGCCGGTGTTGCCCGAGACGAGGATCACGTCGGCATGGGCTTTCGCGACGCCCGCGGCGACGGTGCCGATGCCCGCCGAGCTGACCAGCTTGACGCAGACGCGCGCCTTGGGGTTGATCTGCTTGAGGTCATAGATGAGCTGCGCCAGATCCTCGATCGAATAGATGTCGTGGTGCGGCGGCGGGCTGATCAGCATCACGCCGGGCGTCGAATGGCGCAGGCGGGCGATGAACTCGGTGACCTTGAAGCCCGGAAGCTGACCGCCCTCGCCGGGCTTGGCGCCCTGCGCAACCTTGATCTCGATCTCGTCGCACGCGCCGAGATATTCGGCGGTGACGCCGAAGCGGCCGCTCGCGATCTGCTTGATATTGCTGTTGGCATTGTCGCCATTGGCATAGGGCCGATAGCGCGAGCTGTCCTCGCCGCCTTCGCCCGACACCGCCTTGGCGCCGATGCGGTTCATCGCGATCGCCAGCGTCTCGTGCGCCTCGGGCGACAGCGCGCCGAGCGACATGCCGGGGGTGACGAAGCGCTTGCGGATTTCGGTGATCGCCTCGACGCTGTCGAGCGGCACGCCCTGCGCCGGATAGTTGAACTCCATCAGATCGCGCAGATAGACGGGCGGCAGGTCGGCGACCCCGCGCGCGAATTGCAGATAGGTCGAATAGCTGTCGGTCGCGACCGCGGTCTGAAGCAGGTGCATCAGCTGCGCCGAATAGGCGTGCGCCTCGCCGCCCGCGCGCTGGCGATAGAAGCCGCCGATGGGCAGCGTCGTGACGCGGCTGTCATAGGCGGCTTCATGCTTCTCGGTCGCGTTGATGAGGAGCGACTGATAGCCCTCGCCCGAAATCTTTGCCGGCATACCGGGAAAGAGGTCGTTGACCAGCGCGCGCGACAGGCCGACCGCCTCGAAATTATAACCGCCGCGATAGCTGGAGATCACCGCGATCCCCATCTTCGACATGATCTTCAAAAGCCCGTCGTCGATCGCCTTGCGGAAACGCTGGCGGCAATCGTCGAGCGACAGGGTGCCGAACAGCCCGCGCGCCTGACGGTCGGCGATCGTCGCCTCGGTCAGATAGGCGTGAACCGTCGTCGCGCCGACGCCGATCAGCACCGCAAAGCCGTGCGTGTCGAGCACTTCGGCCGAGCGGACGTTGACCGAGGCATAGCTGCGCAGCCCCTTGCGGACGAGATGCGTGTGAACCGCGGCGGCGGCGAGCACCATCGCGACGCCGACGCGGCCCTCGCCGATATTCTGGTCGGACAGGAACAGCTCGCTGCGCCCCGCGCGCACCGCATCCTCGGCCTCGCGGCGGATGCGCGCGATCGCGTCGCGCAGCGTCGAGGCGTCGCCGCCCACTGGAAAGGTGCAGTCGATATCGGCGACCGCATCGCCGAAATAGGCGCGCAGCCGGTCCCAATCGTCGCCGACGAGCACCGGCGAATCCATTACGAGGACGTGCTCGCTCTGCCCCTTTTCGTCGAGGATATTGGCGAGATTGGCGAAGCGCGTCTTCAGGCTCATCACATGCCGTTCGCGCAAGGAGTCGATCGGCGGGTTGGTGACCTGGCTGAAGTTCTGGCGGAAAAATTGCGCGACGTGGCGCGGCTTGTCCGAAATGACCGCGAGCGGCGTGTCGTCGCCCATCGAGCCGACGGCTTCCTTCGCATCCTCGACCATCGGGGAGAGGATGAGTTCCATATCCTCCATTGTCAGCCCCGCCGCGACCTGGCGGCGCAGCAGTTCGGCGCGGTCCCACTCGGGCAGGCTCGACTTGCCGCCCTTCGGCAGGTCGCGCATCGTGCGGAAACCCTTGACCCGCGCGGCATAGTCGTGCGCGCCGGCGATCCTGTCCTTGATCGCGCGATCTTCGTAGAGCGTGCCCTCGTCGAGGTCGACCGCGATCATCTGGCCGGGGCCGAGGCGGCCCTTCTTGCGGATGCTCGCCTCGGGCAGCACCACCATGCCGCTTTCGGAGCCGACGACGAGCAGATTGTCGGCGGTCAGCGTATAGCGCAGCGGGCGCAGCGCGTTGCGGTCCATGCCCGCGACCGCCCAGCGGCCGTCGGTCATCGCGAGCGCGGCGGGGCCGTCCCACGGCTCCATGACGCTGGCGAGATAGCTATACATCGCCGCATGCGCGGGCGGCACGTCGGGATCGTTCGCCCAGGCTTCGGGGACGAGGATCAGCTTCGCGGTCGGTGCGTCGCGCCCGGCGCGGCACAGCGTCTCGAACACCGCGTCGAGTGCGGCGGTGTCCGACGCGCCCGCCGGGATCACCGGCTTGATGTCCTCGCTATGCTCGCCGAAGGCAAGGCTCGCCATCTTGATCTCGTGGCTGCGCATCCAGTTCTTGTTGCCGCGGATCGTGTTGATCTCGCCATTGTGCGCGAGCGTGCGGAACGGCTGCGCGAGCCACCATTGCGGGAAAGTGTTGGTCGAATAGCGCTGGTGAAAGATAGCGACCCGGCTTTCGAACAGCTTGTTCGCGAGGTCGGGATAGAAATCGGCCAGGCTCTCGGCGAGGAACAATCCCTTGTAGATGATCGAGCGGCACGACAGGCTGCAGATATAGAAATCGGCGATCTGCGCCGCGATCACCTTCTTTTCGATACGGCGGCGCACCAGATAGAGCTGCTTTTCATATTCGGCGAGCGAGGATTCGCCCGGCATCGGGCCGGCGATCATGATCTGCTCGATCTCGGGGCGCGTGCGCTGCGCCTTGTCGCCGATCACCGACACGTCGACCGGCACCTGGCGCCAGCCATAGATGGTATAGCCCGCCTCGATGATCTCGGACTCGACGATCGTGCGGCACGCTTCCTGCGCGGACAAATCGGTCCGCGGCAGGAAGATCATGCCGACGGCGAGGCGGTTCGGCAGCACCTTGTGCCCCGACGCCGCGATCGCATCGTCGAAGAAGCGTTCGGGAAGGTCGACATGGATCCCCGCCCCGTCGCCGGTCTTGCCGTCGGCGTCGACCGCGCCGCGGTGCCAGACCGCGCGCAGCGCCTCGATCGCCGCCTCGACGACGCGGCGCGACGGCTTGCCGTCGGTCGCCGCGACCAGCCCGACGCCGCAGGCATCGGATTCGAGATCGGGACGATAGAGGCCCTCTTCGGCAAGGCGCCGATGCTCGGGGGTGGGATAATGGGTCATGTCTTCGTTCCTGACGGGTATCGCCCTATTCGGACGGATCGGTTTGGCCGAGGCGTTCGCGCGCGGCGGCGATCGCGGCATCCTCGGCTTCATAGGCGGCGGCCGATGCGTTCGCGGCCGCGGTTTCGAGTTCCTCGACGCGCTGGCGGTCGGCGTCGGACCAATTGTCGCGGTCGAATGCGGGGTCGCTGGCGTCTTCGGCCGCGTCCGCCGCTGCATCGGCCGCTGCTTCGGCAGCCTCGGCGGCGTCGGCCGCGGCATCGACGGCCTGGTCGTCGCTGCTCCACTCTTCGTCCGCCTCTATGGCGTCCATGGCGGTCTCGCTCCACATGTCGCGATTATCTTGCAGCGTCTTGACGTCGACCTTCATCATCTTCGCGAGCTTTTTCATCTCGGCATCGCTGAGGTCGGCGAGCGCGCGCTCCTTGGGCAGATCCTCGAAATCCTTTGAGATTTCCGGGGCGCGGTCGATGAATTTGAGCACCATCGGCGGGATCGCCTTGGCCATCGCCAGCACCACTTCGGGATCGGCCTGCGCGGCCATCCATTCTTCGGTATAGACCCGGCCGGTGGGCGTCGCGAAAAAGGCGTTGAGTTCGCCAAGCTGCTTGGCCGAGAATTTGCGCGCATAGGCCTTTGCCATGCCCTCGCGCATCGGCGGCTCGAGATCGGCGAGCGCTTCGCTGATCAGCGGCTTCACGACCCTGGTGATCTGTTCTTCGCGTTCCTTGCGGTGCGGGTCGAACAGGTCGGCGATCGCGGTCTTGGTGTCCTTGTCGAGTTCGGCGATCTTGTCGCTCTCGACCCCGGTCTTGATCGACAGCATCAGGTCGGACGAACCGTCGGCCTGATCCATGATCGTCTTGAACATCTTGCCATAGAGATTGTCCATCAGCCGCTCGAGGCTGCCCGAAGGGACGAGCGCCGCGGTCGTCTGCTCGGCGAGCGCCAGGCGCGCGGGCTCGATCGGCGGCAGGTCGTCGGTGCCGAACATCTGTTCGATCAGCGCGATGACCTCGTCCATCTCCTTCTGCATCTTCGCCTTCGCTTCGGCGATGCCGGCGTCGGCATCGAGAACGCTGTCGTCGTGCGGGTGAACGACGTCCGCATTCGGCGCCTCTTCCTGCGCGATTGCGCTGCCCAGCGGCGTCAGCGCAAAGGTGCCGGCAAGCAAGATGGATTTCCAGGTCGACATTGGTGATTCCTTCCCTGTTGGTCAGGCCGCCTTCTTTTCGCTTTTCGCCTTCGCCTTCAACCACTTTGCCATCTGTTCGCTGACGTCGCGGCCGTCGCGGATGCCCCACACGACCAGGCTCGCGCCGCGCACGATGTCGCCCGCGGCGAAGACGCCGGGCAGGCTGGTCATCATCGTCTGATGATCGACGCGCAGCGTGCCCCAGCGCGTGACGCTGAGGTCGGGCGCGCCGAACAGGTTGGGGAGCTCTTCGGGGTCGAAGCCCAGCGCCTTGATCACCATGTCGGCGGGCACGTCGAACGTGCGGCCCGGATCGCGCTCGGGGCTGCGGCGGCCGCTCGCGTCGGGCGAGCCGAGCCGCATTCCCGCGACCGCGACTTGCTTGACGCGCTTGTCGGCGGTGAAGCTCTCAGGGGCCGACAGCCACACGAATTCGACGCCTTCCTCTTCGGCGTTGGCGACCTCGCGCTGCGATCCCGGCATATTTTCGCGGTCGCGGCGATAGAGGCACTTCACCGACTTCGCGCCCTGGCGCACCGCGGTCCGCACGCAGTCCATCGCGGTATCGCCGCCGCCGATGACGACGACATGCTTGCCCTTCGCATCGAGGCGGCCGTCGTCGAATGCCGGCACGTCGTCGCCGAACCCCTTGCGGTTCGACGCGATCAGATAGTCGAGCGCGGCGACGACGCCTTCCGCTCCATTGCCCGGCACATTGATCTCGCGCGCCTTGTAAACGCCGGTCGCGATGAGCACCGCGTCGTGCCGCTGGCGCAATTCGTCGAGCGTCGCATCCTTGCCGACCTCGAAACCGAGGTGGAACTGAATGCCGCCCGCTTCGAGCCGCTCGACGCGCCGCATCACGACATCCTTCTCGAGCTTGAAGCCGGGGATGCCATAGGTGAGCAGCCCGCCCGCGCGGTCGTGCCGGTCATAGACATGCACCTCGTGCCCCATGACGCGCAGATATTCGGCGGCGGTCAGCCCGGCGGGGCCGGCACCGATGACCGCGACCGACTGGCCGGTCGCGGGGCCCGCGACCACCGGCTCGACCCAGCCCTCGGCCCAGGCGGTGTCGGTGATATATTTCTCGACGCTGCCGATCGTCACCGCGCCATGGCCCGAAAATTCGATGACGCAATTGCCTTCGCACAGGCGATCCTGCGGGCAGATGCGGCCGCAGATCTCGGGCATCGTCGAGGTCGCGTTCGACAGCTCATAGGCCTCGCGCAGCCGCCCCTCGGCGGTCAGGCGCAGCCAGTCGGGAATGTGATTGTGCAGCGGGCAATGCACCGAGCAATAGGGAACCCCGCACTGCGAACAGCGCGCCGCCTGCGCATCGGCGTCCGGCGCGGCGTAGCGCTCGGCGATCTCGCGAAAGTCGCGCGCGCGCTCTTCGGGCGAGCGCTTGTCGGGGTAGGATTGGTCGCGCCCCACAAATTGGAGCATCCGTTCGGCAGCCATGATGATTCCCTTCGTTGAAGGGGCAAATGCATGGCTGGCCGGCGGCTGTCACGGACAAAATGGCAATAAGGTCAGTATATATGACCTAAATTCGGCGCCATTTTTCTCCATTCCGTATCACACGTAATTATCTTTCATATTTAATACCGGAACGGCCCTATCGCATGGCGAGCCAGATCAGCGCCGCACCGCCGACGAGGATGCGGTACCAGGCGAAGGGCGCGAAGCCATAGCGGGTCACGATGGCGAGGAACGCCTTGATCACCGCCCAGGCGACGATGAAGGACACAAAGGCGCCGACTGCGATCAGTCCGAGGTCGTTCGAGGTGATCGCGTCGCGGTGCTTGAAGAGCTGCAGCACCGTCGCGCCGGTCAAGGTCGGCAGCGCGAGGAAGAAGCTGAATTCGGCCGCGGTCTTGCGGTCGACGCCGAGCGCCATCGCGCCCATGATCGTCGCGCCCGAGCGGCTGACGCCGGGGATCATCGCGAGGCACTGGACGATGCCGACGACGATCGACTGGCGCACCGACATCGCCGCGACGCCGCCGCTTTCCTCCGGCTTCGCAAAGCGTTCGACAAGCAATATGCCGAAACCGCCGATCACCAGCGCCCAGGCGACGACGACCGCATTTTCGAGCAGCATCTCGATATAATCGCCGAAAGCGAGCCCCAGGATCACCGCGGGGAAGAAAGCGAGCAGCAGGTTGCGAACGAAGGCGATGGCTTGCCGGTCGCCGCGGAACAGGCCGACGAACATGTCCCAGAACAGATGACGGTAAAGGACGACGATCGCGAGGATCGCGCCCGGCTGAATCGCGATGTTGAACACCGCCCATTTCGCCGCGTCATAGCCGAGCAGCTCGGTCGCGAGGATCAAATGCCCGGTCGAGGAAACGGGAAGGAATTCGGTGAGGCCCTCGACGATGCCGAGGATGATCGCGGTCAGCCAGATCATGCGCGGCGGCTCGCGGGCATCGGGACGTGGGGAAGGGGGCTCATCGGCGGGCTCCGGGTCGTCGGGTCAAAGGAAAGGCGCCCGGCGAAAGGCCGGACGCCCTTGGAAGAATGTTTAGGCGGCTCGTGTCGCCTTTTCCAGCCGGCGCGTCCACGCTGCGCCGTGGCAAAGCCTCACTGAGCCGCAGCCTGGGCGAAACGGCCGTGGCGGCGATACTGGACCAGCCATCCCTCGGCGACATCGGCGAGCGCGGTCGGCACGATGCCGAGCTGGGCGAGTCCCTCGCTGCCGCCGGCGACGATGTTCGCGACCTGCAGCATCAGCCACTGATCCCTGGTGATCGGCGCGCCGGGCAGCCAGCCGATCGCGCTAGCCAGCGCGGCGCCGACCGCGTCGGGCACTTCGACGAACAGGCGCTTGCGGCCGATCGCGGCGGCGATCCAGTGCTGGAGTGCCGTCATCGTCAATATTTCGGGGCCGCCGAGCTCGAAGGTGCGGCCAGCGGCCGACGCGTCGAGCCCCGCAACCGCCGCATCGGCGACGTCGCCGGCATAGACGGGCTGAAATTTCGCCGCGGGCGCGATCACCGGCACCACCGGCATCATCCGGATCATGGTCGCGAAGCGGTTGATGAACTTATCCTCGCGGCCGAAGACGATCGACGGCCGCAGGATGACCGCGCCCGGAAAGGCCGCGCGCACCGCGGCTTCGCCTTCGCCCTTGCTGCGGCCATAGGCCGAGGGGCTGTTCGTGTCGGCGCCGATCGCCGACAGGTGGACGAGGCGGCGGACGCCCGCATCGCGCACCGCCTCTGCGACATGTTTCGCGCCCGCGGCCTGCACCGCCTGCATATCGTCGAAGCTGCCGACGAGATTGATCACCGCATCGCTGCCGCGCACGGCGCGTGCGACGCTTGCCGGGTTGCGCACGTCGGCGGCAACGAATTGCGTCTGGCCGAGCCCGCCGAGCGGTTTCAAGAAGGTCGCCTGCCGCGGCTCGCGCTGTGCGATGCGAACGCGCGCGCCGCGCGCCAGAAGGCGCTGCACGACATAGCGGCCGATGAAGCCGCCGCCGCCCAGCACGGTGATCAATTGCCCTTCGAGGTTGCGCATAATGTCTGTCCGTAACCTGAGTCTCGTATCGCCGCCGTCCGGGCGGCCTGCGCCTCCCATGCCGCGAAGCACCGGGCGGGGCAAGGGCCAAGCCCGCCCGCGCGCCCGCAAATCCGTTCGCGCGAAAGATTTTATACGCGCCGCGGCCGCGCGCGGTTGACAAGCGGCGCCCCCCGCCGCTAAGCGCCCGCTCCTACCCCGTGCCCAGATGGCGGAATTGGTAGACGCACCAGCTTCAGGTGCTGGCGATCGCAAGGTCGTGGAGGTTCGAGTCCTCTTCTGGGCACCATTTGCTCCTCTCAGGGGAATCGACAAAATCCCGAAAAAATGTTAGTTTTCAGTGGGTTTTGTTTCAGATTGTCCGAGGGCATTTCACACGATCTCACCTCAAAACGGGCCATCATGAAGGCCAAAATGGCCCCAGATGGCCCGCTTTTGTCTACTTGGTGAGCTTGGCTCGACAGCCAGCCAGTTACTTTGTCCTGCGCATCGCTGCTTTGGAGCATCGGGGACGAGCTGCGGAGAGGTACTCGTCTCCCCAGCCAGTTGCGCAGCGAGCCTGCGTGCCGGCCTTGTCCGGATTGAGATGGTTGACCCGCTGAAACCGGTCGGCAATGTTCCTGCCCGACAGGTGACAAGGGGACTGGGGCAGCCGTGAAGCCATTTACTCGTTCAATCATTGACCTGTTCGACGGTGAGAAGCGCTACCTCATTCCGCTCTATCAGCGCCAATATGCCTGGAACGTAGAACCGCAGCTCCGACTCCTATGGGATGACATCGGACGTGCATATGATCGGGTGATTACTGATCGTGCGTCGTTGGTGCCCCACTTCATGGGGGCGATGGTCATTTCCCAGATGAAAACATTCGGGAAGGAGGTCCAGGCTTACGAAGTGATCGATGGCCAGCAGCGTCTGACCACGTTTCAGCTTCTGCTCGCCTCGCTTCGAGACGTTGCCGCAGCGAACGGATCCCGTTACGCTGCACATCTTCAGAGGTACCTCCTCAACGACGGAATCATGGAGAGGCCGCATATTGAGCGGTTCAAGGTCTGGCCGTCGCGAATGGACCGTCGAGCATTCGCTTGCGTTGTGGATGCGAAGGTCGATCTCGACGAAATCGCGCAGCCGTTCCCTGGCGAGGATGGAAATGCGCGGAAGGCTACGTTGGCCTATGAGTGGTTCCGTTCACAGATCACCGCCCATGTTGGCATCGGCGACAATTACGACGAATTCAAGATGGAGAAGCTGTTCGAAGCCATGAAGGACGGGCTCGCCGTCGTTTCTATTGAACTTGAAGGCGGCGACGATCCCCAGACCATTTTCGAGACCCTTAACAGCCGAGGCGTCGATCTCACGCCCGGTGATCTCATGCGCAACTTCATTTTCCAGCGAGCGAAGGGGCTGGGCCAAGACGCCGAAGCCTCTCTCGCTGTTGATAAGCTTTACGAGAAACACTGGCTTCCGCTTGACGGACCCCTCTGGACTCAGGGCGTTAACCGCGGCCGCCAAGGTGCCCCCAAGCTCGATTGGATGTTGACAGATCACCTTTCGATGAAAAAGGCCGACATCGTCTCGAAGGAAAATCTCTTCGACAACTACAGACGATGGATAATCGAAAGGCAGCCATTCGCTTCCGTCGAAGAGGAGCTTGAGTCGATAACCGCATCCGCGGCGGTGGAGCACAAGATTTTCCAGCAGAACAAGGCTGATCCGATTGGAAAGTTTGGCCTTTTCGCTGAGGCCTTTGATGTCAGCACCGCATTCCCCCTTGTCGTCTACCTTGCGACTGAAGCGGATGTTGGCGAAAAGCTCCCGGAAGCTTTGGCGATGTTGGAAAGCTTCATCCTGCGGCGTGACATCGTCGGTCTATCTACCAAAAGCTATAACCGTCTCTTCGTTGGTACGATTGACCGCCTCCGTGAAAGCGAAGGGTGCAAGGTTGAAGCGCTCGCG
Organism: Sphingopyxis indica; assembly: GCF_032879645.1. Classification (NCBI taxonomy): domain Bacteria; kingdom Pseudomonadati; phylum Pseudomonadota; class Alphaproteobacteria; order Sphingomonadales; family Sphingopyxidaceae; genus Sphingopyxis; species Sphingopyxis indica. The sequence continues at coordinate 3,325,534 of NZ_CP076394.1, read as the reverse complement.
CGCTGGTTATCTACTCGTCCCAACGACACTGACCGTTGGCCAAACGACACCGAGTTTCGCCAAGGTTGGCTTGGTCGTGATCAGTACAAGAATGCCAGGCAGCCGAGGTTGCGATATATTTTCGAGCATCTAGAGCAGGCGAAACGAACTGCGCTCAGTGAAGATATAGAAATCAGGTCTGCGCTGACGATCGAACACATTATGCCTCAGCGGTGGCGGGAAAACTGGCCCGTTCCCGGCTTCGAGCACGTTGCGGACGGGGAGTTGGACACTGATCAGCTCGTAGCCGAGGTCGAGCGCGACGGCTGCATCGACAAGCTCGGTAACTTGACGCTGATCACGCAGCCGCTGAACTCATCGGTTTCGAACGGGCCGTTCGCGACCAAGATGCCTCAGATCAAAGCCTTCACGAGCCTTGCCTTGAATCGCGAACTCAATAATTTTGACCGTTGGGATGAGGAATGCGTTAAGGAGCGAGGGGCAGCCCTGTTCGAGATTGCCCGAAAGCTTTGGACGCCGCCGCAAGAGATCGGCACCGCCTTCCCTGACCTTGGACGACTGGGAGAGAACGGTAACCTCCCGCGCGAGGGAACCATCTGTCGGTTCAACTACGGCGGCAACACTTATCAGGGTATCGTTAAAGTACGAAAACTTGAGGTCGACGGCATTGACGGGGCATTCAGTTCATTCTCAGGTGCGTCGGTTGCCGTGACGCAAACTAGCCGAAACGGTTGGAACGATTGGGAATTGCAAAGCAAAGATGGCTGGGTGCTGGCTGATCTGTGGCGATCGCAGACGTAATCACGACGCCTCTGGAACGGCAGAATCTGCAAACGGGGGCCGGCAGTTGCCCGCGCCCATCCACGGACCCTGTCCAACCAGGCACGAATTCAGCCTAGCGCATCAGATATTCCACTAGGTTGTTCACCCGTCGCCGTTCCTTCGCTACACCGCTCCAATCTTGTTCAAGATGAAGTTGAAAACCGGGCGAAAGGGCTCGAAATGCACCGCATCAAGACCAGGCACTACTTCTTGAGCAAAGTGAACTTTACCGCCAACGAACCGTCGCCAGCCAGCGGGGTGCTCGGGATCAGCAGCGAAATGTGCTTCAAGTCCAGGAACATCGTGAAACAACAGTTCAATAGTAAGACTGGATTGATCGCCAAACGTTCGGCCGGTAGTTGCATTGCAGACCTGATTACGTACGCTTAGCCCTGCTGGAATAGGGAGCATGATGGCGTAACCTGGCTGGCCGTCACGTTTGCAGGCAAGGCCGTTCGAAACATCATTCTCTTCCAGACCCCCGTTGGCAATCTGCGCTGCCTTCACTTTCCCTACCGCAGCCCAATCGCCATAGGCATTGTCAAAATCGAATAGCGCAAAAAACGTTCGGCCTGGATTCCCTTGGTAGAGCTCCTCTCGGCCCATTTGCTTGCGAAGGTGACCGCAATCAAAACACTGTGCGATTTCAAAGGGTGGATTCACTCCCGGGTTGAGTTTCTTCCACGCTGTCTTGACAATTTCAGCGTCTGTCACGCCTTCAGTAAACAGGACTGAGCCTGAAGTGTTAGCGAGGAATTGTTCGATATTTAGGCCGGCCTCTGTCTCCGAAAACGTGATCAGCCCAGCCGAGAGCGAGTGGACGATGGTGGATTTGTCCTGTTGCTCGGTCGTCACTCCGCCAGCGCCCGCCGAGAACAGCCGGATGCGGTTGTCGCATTGGGCGGCCACAGTGGAAGCGCTGTGGCTGCTCAAGAGGATGTGGTTTGTGCGTGCCGCCTCAGCCGAAATTGCAGTGACCTGATTGAGAAAATCGAATTGCCACTCGGGATGCAAGAAAGCGTCGGGTTCATCCAGCAGGGTTAGACAGTTGCGGCGTTTGAATATCTCGGAGACTGCAAAGACATACACCGACTGAAATTGGCCATCGCTGAAATGGTTCAGCTCGGAAACCTCCAGACCCTCCAGCGTGATGGCGATGCCGATATCGTCCAGCATCCCGACGATGCGCAAGGCGTCGAAAGAACGGAACAGCATCTCGCTGGCATCTTCGCCCAACCGGCTCGCCAAGCTCGATCTCGACCTGGGCGAGGCAGCCGACCCGGAAGCGGCCATGGCGCGGCTGAAGGGCTATGCCGCTCATGTCCGGGTCGGTGCTGAAGTCTCCGGCAGTGCCGCGCATCAGATTGCCGTGCTGACGCTGGTAAACATCCTGTCGCGCTTCGCGCTCGGCGGCGTGACCCTGTCCGGTATGCTCGACGTACCGATGTTGGCACCTTGGCCTGGTCGGACCCTGATGGCGGCGGTCGATGCGCTGGGTGGGGCAGCTGGCGAACCGGCCGGTGATTGCCCCACCGCCATTGTTGGCACCGCCGACGACGTCGTTGACCGCGCAATCCAGCTGACCTTCGAGGGATGGCGCGGGGGCATCGTCCCTGCAGGCGCCGCCCGGCTCAATGAGGCAAAGGGGACGGCAATGTCCGCCGTTCTCGCGGCGGCGATCGGCGCGGCCGAGATCTTCGCCATGCTGCGCGAAGAGGTCGCGTCCGGCCGTCGCCCGCGCGGACTGTCGATCTGGCGGCCGGACGGTGATCAGGACTGGTTGTCGCCGGTAGGCGACGGGCCACCGCTTCTTCTTCTGCCGAACCGGCTCTGGATCCTTGGACTCGGCCATCTTGGACAGGCCTTTCTCTGGTCGCTTGCCATGTGCCCTTATGCCGATCGGGCCCAGGTGAGCCTGGTCCTTCAGGACATGGACGACATCACCGAATCGACGGCGAGTACCTCTATCTTGACTATGAAGGCGGCGCGGGGCCGCAAGACCCGCGATGTCGCCCGCACGCTGGAGGCGATGGGCTTCTCAACGGTGATCATAGAGCGGCCATTCGACGACCAGTTCAAGCGGCGGCCGGAGGATCCATCGGTGCTAATCTGCGGCGTCGACAATGCCCATGCCCGCAGCCAACTCGAAGCGCCCGGATTTCCACTCATCGTCGAGGCCGGGATCGGTCGGTCCGCGCAGGACTTCCAGGCAATCCGGCTCCACACCTTTCCGTCTCGTCGAAAAGCGGCCGCACTCTGGAATACAGAGATGGTGGACGCGACGGGGGTGGTCGCCCAAACGCAGGGATATCAGCGCCTGCGGGAGCGCGGCGTCGACGAATGCGGCCTGGCTCGGCTTGCGGGCACTGCGGTTGGCGCCCCTTTCGTCGGGACCGTGGCCGGCGTGCTGATGCTCGGTCAGATCCTGCGGCTGCTGCACGGCGACCAGGTCGATGCAGTGATTGACCTCGATCTGCGAGCACTCGATGCACGTCGCGCAGTGCCGAACGCCAATCCGCTCGCGCTCAATCCGGGGTTTCAAATTTGTGATGCCTGATTGCGCGGTCGGGGGCGCAGAGCATTAGTCCGCCCCTCCTTCGCTTCAGCTTGTAATCGGACTTGATTGACAACGGCCGGCTGATGCTCGTCTCGCGTATATGCCGGTCTGTCTGCAAACAGCCCCATTGCCGCCCTCCCCGTGCGCCTGAGCCAGCGGCAGCTTTTGGTGAATCAATCTTGGACGCTAGATGTCGGCTTTGTCGGCGATAGCTGACCTGCCAAAATAGAGAGGGAACGACAGCTATAGCCGGGTGCCTCGCCGAAACCTGCCGTTCTCCAAACGGCCAATCGCAGCGGCTCGGTGGTCCTTGCTCGGAGGTAAAGCGATTTGCTGACATTTCGCTGACGGTCACCGCCGCTCTCTCGTCAGGGCGGGTCGTGGATAGCGTTCATCGAGCAGACCTTGCTGCTGCTCGGAGAGGGGCGCGCCACGGTGACAATCGGACTTCGTATTGCTTTGCTTTTTGGTGCGGGTCTTTGCGCGATGACACCTGCCGCCGCTCAGGACGCCGAACGCCGAACGGAGTTCGAGGCGGTCTTTTTTCGCGATACGCAACCGGCCAACGCTTATGAGATGCTTTTGTTGTTGCCGGGCTTTGCGCTGGTTGAAGGCGATAGCGAAGTCCGGGGCTATTCGGGGGCCGCCGGGAACGTCCTGATCGACGGAGAGCGCCCTGCAGGAAAGACGGTTTCGCTCGAAGCGATGCTGAAGCGGATACCTGCTGCGCGGGTTGCGAAGATCGAGCTGATACACGCCGGCTCTTCGCACTACGACATGCAGGGCTATGCGCTGCTTGCGAATATCATTCTTACCAAAACCGGCGGTGTCAGCGGCCGGATCGAAGCCGAACAGGCGCTCTATCGCCACGGGCGAAGCGCGCCGCGCCTGGCAGCGCAGGCGAGCATCGGGAACGAAATGCGAGGCCTCGACCTGTTCGGCACCGTCTATCGCGAGATCGACGATGAACATGGATTCGGCGTCCGGCACCGATATGCGGCGGACGGCACAGCGATGCGATTGGCCGGCTATGCCCAGCCCGAAGGCGCCGACGTCGTGCAGTCGACGGTCGCCTATCGGCAACCGGTGTGGGGTGGATCGCTACAGCTGAACGGCCTTGTCCAAGACAAGCGCAAGTTCGCCGATATCGACTATGCGATCTATTATCCCGCGGTCGAGGCGGTCGTCGGCAGCGAGCGCAAGCATGTGCGGACCCATGAAGGGGGGCTGCGCTATGAGCATGCCCTCGGACCCGAAACGGGCCTTGAGATCGTCGGAAGCTATCGGTCCGAAGCAAACATCGGCGTCGATCGCGAAATGACGCCGTCGGAGAGCAGCCTATCCGAGGAGCGGGAGACGGCCCGCGAAATCATCTTCCGCGCCGCGCTGCGTGGCCAGCGTGGGCGCTCGACGATCGACTTGGGTGCGGAGGGCGCGATCAACAGTCTCGATGGCCGAAACGGCCTGACCGAAGACGGCATCGAGGTTCCGCTCCCGAACGCCGCCATCAAGGTCGCCGAGCGCCGTGCCGAATTTTTCGCGACGTTGAGCCGGCCGCTCGCTGCGCGGACCAGTGCCCAGTTCGGCATTCGCTACGAAGTGTCCCGGCTGACCCAGACCGGCGACACCGATCGCGTCAAATCGCTCGCCTTTTTGAAGCCGCGCATTCGTCTGAGCTGGACGCCGACGGCCACCGAGACCTTGCGCCTTCTGGTCGAGCGCGAGGTTGGCCAGCTCGATTTCGGGGATTTCGTCGGCGCGGCCTCGCTTACCAGCGGGACGATAAGCGCCGGCAACGCCGATCTTGAACCCGACAGCTTGTGGCGGCTCGAACTGAGTTGGGAGCGCCGCTTCGGTAGCGGCTCACTGACGGCGGTGGTGCGCCGGGAATGGATATCCGATCTCGTCGACCAGTTGCCGCTTGTGGCGAATGGCGTGGTCTATGATGCGGTGGGCAATATCGGGGCGGCATGCCGCCTCGAATTCGAAGCCTCGCTGAAATTCCCGCTCGAGCGCCTCGGGGCCCGCGGTGTCGTCGTTACCGCCGATATGTTGGCGCGGCGAAGCCGGGCCAGGGATCCATCGACAGGCGAAGCGCGCCGTATCTCCGACGATGCGCCCTTCGAAGGTCGCGTGTCGTTTGCGCACGATATTACGAAATGGAAGCTGCGCTGGGGCGGGAGCTATTCCTTCGCCCGGAGCGAAACCCGTTTCAAGGTCGACGAAATCGAGACCGAGCGCCTGGGCGGGCGGCTCGACCTGTTCGCCGAATATCGCCCCGACCAGCGTTGGACCTTTCGTTTGTTCGGCAAGAATTTGACCGACAGCGCGGCGACGCGGGCGCGCAACATCTATGACGGCGTTCGGGGGCGGAATCCCTTGCGCTTCCGTGAGCTCCGTCTGTTGCGCAGCGGCCGCTATGTCGGGCTGACGATCGAGCGGAGCTTCGGGGCAACGGGTTAGCCCCGCGGCGCTGCCAGCCGCACGAAATCGCTCCAGGCGCAGGCCTTTGCATCGGCCGAATTGCCGCACCCCGGAATAGGAAGATATTCGCGGAACAGCCGGTCGACCGGTTTCAGGGGTTCGAGCTGTCGCAGCTGATCCATGGTCTGCGCGCGATAAAAGGCGCGGACAAAGCGTTGCCCCGCGGCGTCGCTGACGAGTTCGAAACCGAGTGCGCTACCGGGGGGAACTTCGTCGGCCGGATAGCTCGGCACCTGCCAGTGAAGATCGAAGAAGCCGGCAAGGTCAGCGACATTGGTGTCGTGTCCCGCAAGCAGCGTCAGGCGAGCGGGCTGATTATCGCCGAGCGCCGCAAGTATTTCCTTCGCGATCGGAGCGGCGGCCGTCGCGGCGATATAGCCCGGACGGTTGGAATAGCGGAATTTGAGCGGGTGGAAGCGGAGCAATTGTTCGATTTCTTCCCGGGTCACGCGACCCCAGCCGACCTCTTTCATCGGCTTGCCTTCGAGATATTCCATCAACAGTGTCTGGCTGGCGGTCGATGCCGCGTCGAGCGGCCCCTCAAGATCGGGACGATCGTGCGGCTGTGCGACGAGCCGGCTCGGTTCGGTCAAGAGGGGGCAGGCGGGCTCGGGACAATCCAGCACCTTGGCAAGCAGCTTCAGTTCGCCGCCATAGCGCCGGGTTTCGGTCGCCAGTCCCCCCGTAGGGGCTTGCGCGAGCGCCGCGGCGAGCGCCCGCTCTCCGTCGAAGGACGCGATGTCGCTTGAGAAGCCATGAAAAAGGGCGTCGTCGTGTGATGCGGACGGATGCGAGATGTCGACCGCGCAGCCGGGCATGAATCCCTCCAACCAACTCTGTGCAGTGTCGATAGTGCGTTGCTTGTAGCTCGCCTTGATCCGGATCGTGCCCGAAACAGGGCATTCGCCCGGAAACAGCCCGCGCGCTTTGAACCACGCACGATCATTTTCGCCGAGCAGCGTGGCGCCGGCCGCGCCGCGCTGCGTGAGTTCGCCGAAATCGACCGGCCAGGCTGGCCACTGCTCCGCCGAGTAGCCGGGCGGAACCACCACGGCCTTGGTCGGAGGGCGGATGCCGTGGCGCATCAGCATGACGACCCGCTCGAGCTTGAGCGAATCCGTCGTGGAGGCGGCGGCCTGACTTGCAGGCGCTGGAGCGGCGCAAGCCGCCAGCAACAGCGTCGACGAAAGCAGCGCGATCTTCACCGAATCCCTCCCGATGGAATATTAATGTCGACACAGCGTAAAACGAAATATACATTCTATCAATGTCAATTGTGCAAAAGGCGATCTCCCGCTCGCGTGTCAGCGCGGTGTCAGCGCGGCTGTGGCAGGTGGAGGAGATGAAGATTGTTTTCCTTGCGGCCCTCGCCGCCGTCGCTCTCGCGCTCCCGGCCATCACGCTGGCGGGGGATGACAAAGCCGATCAGCGGGCTGCGAGCGCGGCGCTCGCGCGCGGAGAGATTCTGCCCATCGGGCGGGTCCTCGCCATCGCGACCGGGCGGGTGGCGGGCGACGTGCTCAAGGTGAAACTGGAGCGCGAATCCTTCGGGTTCAAATATGAGGTCAAAATCCTCACGGGCAGCGGCCGGGTGCGCGAAGTGGAAGTCGACGCCCGGACCGGCCGAATCATGAAGATCGAGGAGGATTGATGCGCGCGCTGGTGGTCGAAGACGATCCGGTCGTTGCCTCGGAACTGGTGCGCGGCATGAACGCGGCCGGCTTCGTGGTCGATCTGGCTGGGGACGGGCAGCAAGCCTGGTTCAACGGCGATGTCGAAGACTATGACGTGGCTATCGTCGATCTGGGGCTTCCGCGGCTCGATGGCCTGTCGGTCGTCAAGCGCTGGCGGGAGGCCGGGAGGAGCTTTCCGGTGCTGATCCTGTCGGCGCGCGGCCAGTGGACTGATAAGGTCGCCGGGATCGAGATCGGTGCCGACGATTATATGACCAAGCCCTGGGCAATGGCGGAGCTGGTTGCGCGTGTGCGCGGGCTGATCCGTCGGTCTGCGGGGCGGGTGAGCCCGACGCTTGAAGCCGGAGGGCTGCGCATCGACACGCTGCGTATGAGCGCGACGCTCGACGGCATACCGGTCAAATTGTCTCCGCTGGAATATAGGTTGCTCGACTATCTTGCGCATCATGTCGGGCGCGCCGTGCCCGCGACGGAATTGTCCGACCATCTCTACGGGGATGCGGACAGCGAAAATGCCAATGCGATCGAGGCCCTGATTGCGCGGCTCAGACGCAAGCTCGGTGCCGAGACGATCGAGACCCGCCGCGGCTTCGGATATCTGCTGGCGGCGGGCGGCACGTGAGCCGTTCGCTCCGGCTGCGCTTGATTGCGGGAGCCGGGGCCGCCATCGGCGTCGCCCTGGTGGTGGCGTGGTTCGCCATGACCTGGCTCTTCAATGCGCATGTCGAACGGCGCGTCGAGGACGACCTGCTCGTCCAGATGCGTCCGCTTCTCGCCGATCTGCGACTGTCGCAAGGCGCGCCGTCCGTCGGCGCCGAACCCGCCGATCCCCGCTTTGCCGTGCCTGCGGGCGGCCTTTATTGGCAATTGTCGACATCAGCCGGGACGGCCCGCTCGGTCTCGCTCTGGGATAGCCGTCTGCCCGGCGCTCATGCTCCTCCGTCGGACGAATGGCGCATTCGAAAGGCTCGGGGGCCTTTCGACCAGCGGTTGCTGCTTGTCGAACGCACGATCCGTCTGCAGCCGCGCGATCCCGTGGTCCTCGTCCAGCTCGGATACGACCTTGCCGCGCTGGTCCCCGCGCAGCGCGAATTCGCTCGCGAAATGGGCTTCTTCCTCGCTCTTCTATGGGGCGTCCTTGCATTGGCCGCATGGGTGCAAGTGGGCCTGGGGCTTCAACCGCTCCGGCGCGTCGAGCACGATGTCGAGCGACTGCGACGCGACGCTACCGCGCGCCTGTCCGGGCGATATCCGCGCGAACTCGCGCCGCTGATCGAATCGATCGACGCTCTCGCGGATGCGCGCGAGGCCGATGTCGCGCGGGCGCGGCGCCGGGCCGCGGATCTCGCCCATGGCCTGAAGACCCCCCTTTCCGCGCTCGCGGCGCAGAGCGCGCGCGTCCGCGTCGGAGGCTCGCCGTCGATAGCCGACGGGCTCGATTCTTCGATTGCAGCCATGCGGGCGGCGATTGACGGAGAATTGGCGCGAACGCGGATAAGTCTCGTTCACGATGGTCGAAGCACGCGGGCGCTCCCGCTCGTCGAGCGGCTTGTGGCGGTGATCGAACAGACCGAGGCCGGCGAGCGGATTGCTTTTTCCCTTTCCTTCGACGACGAGCTGACCCTGCCGTTGGCAAGCGACGATGCAGCCGAACTCATCGGACCGCTTCTTGAAAATGCGGCGCGCCATGCGCGTCGTCTCGTTCAGATTCGGGTCGAAGATCAGAACGGCCAGCGGACGCTGGCCATCGGCGATGACGGACCGGGTCTCCACACGGCGCAGCGCGATGAAGCGGTGTTGCGCGGGGCGCGGCTCGATTCGGCCGGCGAGGGCCATGGACTCGGGCTTGCCATTGCCCGCGAACTGGCCGAAGCGACCGGCGGCCGGCTCGCGCTTGTCCGCTCTTCGCTCGGTGGCCTCGAAGTCCGTGTGAGCTGGCTGCTTTCGACCTGATCCCGTCTGGGTGTCTCGTCAGACTCCTGCCAGAGTGGCTCAGAAAACCGGCGAATTCGACGATTCAGTGCAAGAGATATTCTATTTAGCTTGCAATATGGAATAATTGTGTCATTATCTCTCGTGATTGAGCGCGATAGAGAATCGCGCCGGGGAGGAGAGGCATGAATATGACACGGTCGTTCGCGCGGGGACTTTTGCTCACAACCTGTCTGGCGCTGCCGGGGGCGAGCGCTTGGGCGCAGGCTTCGCAGCCATCCGATTCGCCGGACGCCGCGGTGCAGGACCAGACGATCGTGGTCAGCGGCCGACGCGCCGCCGATCGCGCGGCGTTGGAGTCGAAGCGCGATTCCGATGCGCAGGTCGACCAGATCCGTGCCGACGATGTCGGTAGGCTGCCCGATCAGAATGTGGCCGAGACCCTGCGCCGGCTTCCGGGTCTTAGCGTTGCCAATGATCAGGGCGAGGGGCGCTATCTGACCGTCCGCGGCGTGTCACCCGACCTTCTCAACGTGACGCTCAACGGCCAGACGGCGGCCGCACCCGAGCCGGACTCGCGGCAGGTCAAGCTCGACGACATTCCGTCGGCCCTGATCGGCGCGGTCACGGTGTCGAAGACGGTGACCCCCGACATGGACGCCAATGCGATCGCCGGGGCCGCCAACATCGAAACGGTGACGGCATTCGATCGCAAGGGCACCTTCGGCAGCGTGCGTGGGGCGATTGGGAAATATGATCTCAACGGAAAGCATCCCTATGAAATGGATGCATCGCTCGGGACCAAGTTTGGGGCGTACGACCAGTTCGGCATCGTGCTGGCGTTCAACTATTCGAACCGCGAATTCGAGGCGCAGAACGTGCAGTCGGGCGGCCATTGGGAAGAGGTGAACGGGGAATTCGTTCCGCTCGAACAGACTGTTCGCGACTATCATACGCGGCGCCAACGCTATGGCGCCGTTGCCAATTTCGATTGGCGCCCGACCGACGAAGCGAAAATCTTCGCGCGCTTTCTCTACTCGAAATACAAGGATCGGGAGAGCCGCCCCGGCTTCACTATCGAACTCGACGAAGACGAGATCACCAACCAGACGGCCACGAGCGGCGATTTCGCCGAAGCCGAGACCGAGCGCGCGCTTCGCTCGCGCGAAGAGGATTCGGATACGCTGACCGCATCCTTTGGTGGCGAGTTCGATCTGGGACCGAACTGGCTGAGCGTGGAGGGTAGTTATACGCGCGCCAACAAGCGCGATCCGCATCGCGACGAAATCTCCTTCACTGGCGAAGGTCTCACCGGATCCTATGACCTGTCCGAAAGCATGCCGGTGTTCCACGCCGATGCCAGTGCTTTCGACCCGACGGGTTATGAGTTCGACGAGACGAGCTATGAGCATCGGCGCGCGCGCGAGGATCTTTATCAGGCACGCGCGGATTTTCGCACGCCGATCGCGATCGGCGACGACTCCTCGATCAAGATCGGCGTCAAATATACCAAGCGTCGCAAGACGAACGACGCCGACGCGGTGGTCTATGACGGCTATGATGGCGATTTCACCATGGACGAAGTCGAAGGCGTGCCGATTAGCAGCGTATTCGACGGGCGCTATCCTTTTGGTCCGACGATCGATCGGCCCAGCGCCGATGCCTTTTTTGCATCCAATTTCGACAATTTCGAACTCGATGAAGAAGGAACCGTCGGGGACAGCCTGGCTGGAGACTATCTCATCCGCGAAAAGATTTTTGCGGCCTATGCGATGGCGACACTGAAGGCCGGCGACTTCACCGCCATTCCCGGCGTTCGCATGGAAAAGACCAAGAGCGACTATGCGGCGAAGTCCGTACTCGATTCCTCGACCGTAGCCGACCTCGACAAGGACTATGACAGCTTCGGCTCGCAAAATTACACCGACTGGTTTCCGGGACTGAACCTGCGTTGGGATGCGAGCCGTTCGCTCGTGCTTCGCGCGGCGGTCACGCGCGCGATCGGCCGCCCGAACTACGAGCAGCTTGCGCCAACAACGATCGTCAACACGGGCGACAATGAAGTCGATAGCGGCAATCCCGACCTGCAGCCGCTTACGTCAACGAACTATGACGTCGCTGCCGAATATTACATCGGGAGCAAGGGGATCATCAGCATTGCCGGCTTCTACAAGACGATATCGAATCCGATCTATTCGGCAACGACGGTCCAGACCGGAACCTTCGCCGGACAGGCGCTGGTCGATGCGCAGGTTACCCAGCCAGTCAATGCCGACAGTGCGTTCGTCAAGGGGCTTGAACTCAACGCACAGACCGAGCTCAGCTTCCTGCCTTCGCCGCTCGACGGATTCAGCATTGGCGGCAGCATCACCTTCGTCAAATCGCGCGCGAAGGGCATCCCCGGGCGCGATGGCGAACGCCTGCCGCTGGCCAATCAGTCGAACCGGGTCGCTTCGGCCTATCTTTCGTACGAGAAATATGGCCTGTCGGCGCGTATCGCCTACACTTATCGTTCGGCCTATCTGCTCGAGCCCGGCGATGACACCAATAGCGATCTTTATGTCGGCGCGTTCAACCAGTGGGATGCGCGGATCGGCTATGATGTCGTGAAGAACCTGACGATCTTCCTCGAAGGGTCCAATCTCAACGACGAGCCCTATCGCGCCTATCAGGGGATTCCTTCGCGCATAGACGAGGTCGAACGCTACGGATATTCGGTCAAGACCGGCATCCAGTTCAAATTCTGACGGACTCGAAGCCGAAATCAAAGGGCCGGGGTTTCCCCGGCCCTTTTGCCATGTTGGATCCGGAACCGGCGGCACCCTGCGAGGGGCGCCGCCCAACCGCGCTAAAGCAGCACGCGCTCGCCGGTGCGCGCCGACCGGGCCGCAGCTTCGGCCAGTGCCAGCGCCGCGACACCGTCCTCGAAACCGACGAGCGGTGTCATATTGCCATCGAGAATATCGGCAAAATGGTCGATCTCGCGCGCATAGGCGACGGCGTAGCGATCGAGGAAGAAATTCTGGAACCGGTCGGCCGCCGCGCCCGTCTCGCCCCAGATTTCCACTGTCGATTCAAGCTGGTTCTGCGCCCGGATCATGCCCTTCGACCCGAAGGCTTCGATCCGCTGATCATAGCCATAGCCGCTTCGGCGGCTCGAGGAGATCATGCAGAGGCGGCCGGACGTTGTCCGCAACAGGGTCTTTGCGGTATCTGCATCGCCAGCATCGCCGATCGCGGGATCGACGAGCACGGAGGAGCTGGCGAAGACCTCGCTGATCTCTTCGCCGAGCAGCCAGCGCGCCATGTCGAAATCATGGATCACCATGTCTTTGAAGATTCCGCCCGAAACCTTGACATAGTCGACGGGCGGCGGCGCCGGATCGTGGCTGATGATATGGAGCGTCTCGATCGCGCCCACCTCGCCCGATGCAAGACGGCTTTGCAGCGCGGCAAAATTCGGATCGAAGCGGCGATTGAAGGCGAGGAAGAGGCGGGCATCGACCTCGGAAAAGCGCCTTGTCGCCGCGCGCGCGCGGGCCAGGTCCTGGTCGAGCGGCTTTTCGCAGAATACCGCTTTGCCGGCTTCCGCCGCCGCGAGGCTGTAGTCGAGATGCGTATCGGTCGAACTTGCCACAAGCACGCCTGAAATCGACGGGTCGGCGAGCGCATCCTCGAGCGTCGAGACCTGCGCGCCATGCTCGCCCGCCAATGCTGCGGCGGCGTCTCCGAAGGGATCAACGACGCGGGCAAGCCGCACGCGTCGGCTCGCGGCGAGGTTTGCTGCGTGAATTTTGCCGATTCTGCCGGCACCGATCAGGGCGATATTATGCATTAAGGCCTCTCCAGCTGGAATTGTGTTCCACATGCAATTTTTATGGAACATCTATTCTATAGACGATATTCTCGTCGCGGGCGATAGTTGCGTTACAAGAATTGAACAGATATTCCGTTTTCGAGCTTGGTCGGGGAGAATGATGTTGGACGAGGTGGCGAGCGCCCCTGCTTCTGCGGAGGAACTGAGGGCCGAGATCGTGGCCCGCTACGAGTCGTTGAGCAAGCGGCTCAAGCAGATCGCGCGCTATATTCTCGACGAGCCTAACGACATCGCGCTGGAAACGCTGGCGGTGATCGCCGAGCGTTGCGGGGTCCAGCCGTCTGCAATCGTCCGTTTCGCGAAAAGTTTCGGTTTCGAAGGCGCGAGCCAGATGCAGCGCCTTTTCCGCGACGGGCTGCTCAGCAACAATGCCGCGCTCGGATATTCGGAGCGCGTTCGCCAGCTCGACGAGGCGACCAGCGCCGACGATGCGGAGCCGGCCGATCTCCTGTCCGAATTCGTCGAGGGCAACAGCCTTGCGATCCAGAATCTGCTCCAGACGGTCAGCGGCTCGGACATGCGGACGGCGGTGGATCTGATCATGGCGGCCGATACGGTCCATATCGCCGGCTTTCGTCGCTCCTTTCCCGTGGCATCCTATCTCGCCTATTCGTTGCTGCAGGCGGGCAAACGTGCGGTCTTCATCGACGGCGTCGGCGGACTCGGACTGCAGCAGGCCCATGCGGTCGGGGCCGATGATCTGCTGATCGCCGTGAGCTTCCACCCTTATTCCGAAGAGACGGTCGCACTCGTCAACGCCGTCAGATCGAACGGCAGCCCGATCCTTGCCATCAGCGACAGCCTGGTCAGCCCGGTCGCCAAGCCGGCGGAACATGTCCTGCAGGTGCGCGAGGCTGAAGTCCGCAAATTTCGCTCGCTTTCCGCCTCGATGTGTCTGGCTCAGGCGCTTGTCATCAACTTCGCTTTCGAGGCGACGCGGACCGACGGGTCGGTTCGCGATGGCGGCCAGGGGTAGGCGATCGCAGGCGTTCCGATTTTCTGAAACATATGTTGCAAACATTCTAACATTGGAATATGCGTTACAGACCAAGGAAGGATGGTCTGACAACCGATGGCGCAACGATACGATCAAAATTACGGAGAGGGCCGGCTGGACATCGTCACATTGGGACGCGCCGGAATCGATCTCTACGGCGAACAGGTCGGCGGGCGCCTCGAAGACATGGCGAGTTTTGCGAAATATATCGGCGGCAGCCCGACCAATACGGCGGTCGGTGTATCGCGGCTAGGTTTGCGGGCAGGCCTGATCACGCGTGTCGGCGCCGATCATTTCGGCCGCTTCATCCAAGAGGAACTCGCTCGCGAAGGAGTGGAGACGCGGGGCGTAATCGAAGATCCCGAGCGGTTGACCGCGCTCGCGATTCTGGGAATACGCGATCCCGACAGCTTTCCCCTCATCTTCTACCGTGAAAATTGCGCCGACATGGCGCTTTGCGCCGACGATATCGATCCCGATTTTGTCGCCTCGGCCGACGCGCTTCTCATCAACGGCACGCATTTGTCGAAGCCCGGCGTTTTCGCGGCGAGCCTCAAGGCCGCGTCGGTGATGAAGGCGGCGGGCGGGCGCATCGTTTTCGACATCGATTATCGCCCGGTTCTGTGGGGTCTTGCGCAAAAGGCAAATGGAGAAGATCGCTTCGTCGCCAGTGCCGAAGTGACCGCGGCGCTGCAGCAGATTCTGCCGCTGTGCGACCTGATCGTCGGGACCGAGGAGGAGATCCACATCCTCGGCGGCACCACGGAGACATTGAATGCCTTGCGCGCCATTCGCGCCATCAGCCCGGCGCTGCTGGTGTGCAAGCGCGGGGCCGGGGGCTGTATCGCCTATCCGGGATCCATCCCGGCGAGCCTCGACGAAGGTATTGTCGGGCGCGGCTTTCCGATCGAGGTCTTCAACGTTCTTGGCGCGGGCGATGCCTTCATGGCGGGCTTCCTGCGTGGATGGCTCCGCGATATGCCGCTCGAAAAATGCTGCGAGATCGCCAATGCCTGCGGCGCACTTGTCGTATCGCGGCACGGTTGCGCGCCGGCCATGGCATCGTGGGAGGAATTGCAGCGCTTCCTTGCCGGCAAGTGGCCGCACCGCCTGCGCGAGAGTCAGGACCTCGAACAGTTGCACTGGTCAACCAATCGGCACGGCGAGCGCGACGAGCTGACGGTTCTTGCGATCGACCACCGCAGCCAGTTCGACGATCTGCTTGCCGACCTTGGCAGCAGCGATGCCCAGCGCGTCTCCCGCTTCAAGGATCTTTCGCTCCGCGCGCTGCACGAGCTGGCGGACGGCGATAGCTGTTACGGCATGTTGCTCGACGGACGCTTCGGCGCGCGGGCGCTCGAAGCGGCAGCCGATCTTCCCTATTGGATCGGCAGGCCGATCGAGGTGCCGGGATCGCGCCCACTCCGCTTCGAGGGCTCGCCCGACGTCGGGATGACGCTGCGCGACTGGCCCGTGAACCACGTCGTGAAATGCCTCGTCTTCTATCATCCCGACGACGAGCCGGAGCTGCGGGCGCAGCAGGATCGCCAGCTCCTGCGTCTCTTCGATGCGTGCCGAAGCACGCGGCACGAATTCCTGCTCGAAATCATCGCTTCGAAGAATGGAGCTGTCGGGAGCGAGACGATCGCACAGGTCATCGATCATATTTACGCGCTGGGCATCTATCCCGACTGGTGGAAGCTCGAGCCGACGACCGATGCGGCCGCCTGGGAAGCGAGCGAAGCGGCGATCCTTCGTCACGATCCGCTGTGCCGCGGTATCGTCCTGCTCGGCCTTTCGGCGCCGCAGGACGAGGTGCTGGCCGGCATCGTCGCAGCTGCTCCCTTTCCGCTCGTCAAGGGGTTCGCGGTGGGGCGCACCATTTTTCACGACGTGGCCCATGCCTGGATGTCAGGCACGATCGACGACGACGTTGCAGTGGCCAGACTATGCGAAAATCTTCGCGTCCTGGTCGATGGCTGGCGCGGTGCGCGTCGTGCTAGGGTGGCGGCATGAGCAAGGCGGTGCGATTGACGATGGCGCAGGCGCTGGCGCGGTGGCTGTCGGCGCAGCAGGTCGAGGTCGACGGCGCCGCCCTGCCATTTTTCGCTGGCGTCTGGGCGATCTTCGGTCATGGCAACGTCGCAGGGGTGGGCGAGGCGCTCGCCGAGTTGGCGGAGGACCTTCCGACCTATCGCGCGCATAACGAGCAGGGCATGGCGCATGCGGCGATCGCGTTCGCCAAGGCGAGCCGCCGCCGCCGTGCCATGGCGTGCACCAGCTCGATCGGCCCCGGCGCCACCAATATGGTGACCGCCGCAGCGCTCGCGCATGTCAACCGTCTGCCGGTGCTGTTTCTGCCGGGCGACGTCTATGCGAGCCGTCGGCCCGACCCGGTGCTGCAGCAGATCGAGGATTTCGCCGACGCGACACTCAGCGCGAACGATTGTTTCCGTCCCGTATCGCGCTATTTCGATCGCATCACGCGACCCGAGCAACTTCTCGACGCCCTGCCGCGCGCGATGGGTGTTCTGACCGACCCGGCGCAATGCGGTCCGGTGACGCTTGCGCTCTGCCAGGATGTGCAGGCGGAAGCTTACGATTTTCCTGCCGAATTCTTCCAGTCCCGTCTATGGGCGCCGCGCCGGCTCCGACCGGACCGCGCGGAATTCGACCGGCTGGTGGCCGCGGTGCGCGGTGCCAACGCGCCGCTGATCGTGGCTGGCGGCGGCGTGCTCTATGCCGGCGCCGAGGCAGCGCTGGCGCGCTTTGCGGCGCGCACGGCGATCCCCGTCGCCGAAACGCAGGCCGGCAAGGGCGCGCTCGCCTGGGATCATCCGCAGGCGCTCGGCAGCATCGGGGTCACGGGCACGAGCGCGGCAAACCGCGCTGCGGCGGAAGCCGACCTGATCATCGGGATCGGTACCCGATTGCAGGATTTCACGACGGGATCGCGGACCCTGTTCTCCGGCAAGCGCCTGATTCAGGTCAACATCGCCGCGCCCGACGCGATCAAGCAGGGCGCCGAAGCGGTCGTCGGCGACGCGCTGGAGATCGTGAGCGCCCTCGACAAGGCGCTGCCGGATTGGCAGGCCGGTGCCGTATGGCGCGACGCCAATGCGTCGGCGGTGGCTGAGTGGAACGCCGCCTGGGCGGCCGCCACGGCGACATCGAACGCGCTACCGTCGGACGCGCAGGTGATTGGCGCGGTGTGGCGGCAGGCAAGCGAGGATGCGACCGTTGTGTGCGCCGCGGGTGGGCTTCCTGGTGAGTTGCACAAGCTATGGCGCAGTCATCGGCCGGGCGGCTACCACGTCGAGTATGGTTTCTCCTGCATGGGATATGAAATCGCGGGCGGATTGGGCGTCAAAATGGCGGAACCCGATCGCGACGTCTACGTCATGGTCGGAGACGGCAGCTATCTGATGCTCAATTCCGAACTCGCGACCTCGGTCATGCTCGGGTTCAAGCTGACGGTGATCCTCCTCGACAATCGCGGTTTCGGCTGCATCAACCGGTTGCAGGAGGGAACAGGCGGCCGCCCGTTCAACAATCTGCTCACCGATACGGCGCACGACCTCTTGCCCGACATCGACTTTGCGAGTCACGCGCGCAGCCTCGGCGCCGATGCAGAGAAAGTGTGTGGGATCGCCGAACTCGAGGCGGCGCTCGATCGGGCAAAAGAGTCGCGACGCAGCTATGTGATCGTGATCGATACCGACCCCGCGGTAACCACCGAGGCGGGCGGGCACTGGTGGGACGTCGCGGTTCCCGAAGTTTCAAACCGACCGGAAGTGCGCGCCGCGCGGCGCGCCTATGAAGACAAGCTCAAGGGAGACCGGACATGACGATCCGCTGGGGCGTAAGCCCGATCGCGTGGTGCAACGACGATATGCGCGAACTGGGTGGCGACACGACGCTCGACGAATTGCTCACCGACGCGCGCGATATCGGCTTCGAGGGCGTCGAGCTGGGGAATAAATTCCCCCGCGATCCGGAGGTGTTAGCGCCCATCATGGCGCGCTACGGCCTCGATATCGTCGGCGGCTGGTATTCGTCGAGCTTGCTGCAGCGCGACGCCGAGGCCGAAATTGCGGCGCTGGCGCCGCACCTGGCGCTGCTCGAATATATGGAATCGGGCGTCTTCATTCTCGCCGAAACCTCGAACGCCGTGCATTGCGATCGCTATGGCAGCCGTCTCGACAGTCATCCGGTTCTTCCGGCCGAAGAGTGGAAGCGGTTCGGCGAAAGGCTCAACACGGTCGCGCGCTTCATCAACGATCGCGGACTGCGCTTTGCCTATCATCACCATCTCGGGACGATTGTCGAAACGGCGGACGAGCTCGATCGCTTTTTCGAAGCGACCGACGACCATGTCGGGCTGGTGCTCGACACGGGACATGCTTTGTGCGGTGGAATAGAGCCGGTCGATATCGTTCGCGGCCGCCCCGAGCGGGTGACACACGTCCATTGCAAGGATGTGCGCACGCCCCGTTTTGCGGAATATCGGGCCAACGGGACCAGCTTTCTCAACGGCGTCGTCGGAGGAATGTTCACCACGCCGGGAGACGGCGACTATGATTACGCGCCGTTCATGCGGGCGCTTGCCGACATCGACTATTCGGGATGGATCGTGATCGAGGCTGAGCAGGACCCCGCCGTTGCCAATCCGCGCGACTATAGCCAGCTCGGGCTCGATACGCTTAAGCGGCTGGCGCGGCAGGAGGAGCTCGTCTGATGTCGCTTCGCGTTCGTCCGCACGAACCGGCCGGCGATGGGACGGTGCTCGACATTACGCCGGAAAGCGCCAGCTGGCGCTACGTCGGTTTCCGCGTCGTCCGGCTCGACGAGGGCCGAAGCTATGAGCATGTGGAGGTGGGACGCGAAGCCTGTCTCGTCATCCTGACGGGCAAGGTCACCGTGGTCGCAGGGGGGCAGCGTTTCGAAGCGATCGGCGGGCGCAAGTCGGTTTTCGACGGCGCGGCGACCTCGGTCTATGTACCGGCGGGGATCGGTTATTCGATCGCGGCCGATTCCGATGCGGAAATCGCAATCTGTACCGCGCCGGGAAGCGGGGCGGGGGCTGTCCGGCTCATCCGTTCGGATGCTGTCGAGGTGCGTGGCAAAGGCACCAATACGCGCCATGTTCGTAATATATTGTCCGATTCCGATGCGGCCGAAAGCCTACTTGTCGTCGAGGTCGTGACGCCCGGCGGCCATTGGTCGAGCTATCCGCCGCACAAGCACGACCGCGACGCTTTTCCCGAGGAGACCTTCCTTGAGGAAACCTATTATCATCGGCTGTCGCCGCCCCAGGGCTTCGCATTTCAGCGTGTGTACACAGATTCGCGTGACATCGACGAAACCATGGCGGTCGAGGACGGCGACGTGGTGATGGTGCCGCGCGGCTATCACCCGGTGGGCGCGCCACATGGTTATGACCTCTATTATCTGAACGTGATGGCCGGGCCACGCCGCAATTGGGTGTTCCGCAACGACCCCGCGCACGACTGGATCGTGCGCCAGTAAGGAAGAGACATGAGACAGATCGACCAGATGGTCGCCGGAACGTCCGGCGGCACAGCTTCCGTGCGCGCAGGCGACGTGTATAACCCATCGACGGGCGCGGTGCAGGCGCAGTTGCGCTTTTCGTCGCCTGCCGATCTCGATCGGGCGGTCGCAGCTGCGCGCGAAGCGCAACCGAGCTGGGCTGCGACCAATCCCCAGCGCCGCGCGCGTGTGATGTTTCGTTTCAGGCAGCTTCTCGAGGATAATATGGACGCGCTCGCTACGCTCCTTGCGAGCGAACATGGCAAGGTCGTCGCCGATGCGCGCGGAGATGTTCAGCGCGGCCTGGAGGTCATCGAATTCTGCTGCGGCATCCCGCACGTCCAGAAGGGCGAGTTTACCGAAGGCGCCGGTCCGGGCATCGACGTCTATTCGATGCGCCAGCCGATCGGTGTGGTTGCCGGGATTACCCCCTTCAACTTTCCTGCGATGATCCCGATGTGGATGTTCGGTCCGGCAATCGCGTGTGGCAATGCGTTCATTCTGAAGCCCAGCGAGCGAGACCCGTCGGTTCCGGTTCGTCTTGCCGAGCTGTTCCGTGAAGCAGGGTTGCCCGAGGGCATCTTGCAGGTCGTCCACGGCGACAAGGAAATGGTCGACGCGATCCTCGACCACCCCGACATCGGCGCGGTCAGCTTCGTCGGCTCGTCGGACATCGCACATTATGTCTATGAGCGCGGCGTGCGCGCGGGCAAGCGCGTGCAGGCGATGGGCGGCGCCAAGAATCACGGCATCGTCATGCCCGACGCCGACCTCGACCAGGTGGTCAGCGACCTGACCGGCGCGGCCTTCGGCTCGGCGGGCGAACGCTGCATGGCGCTGCCGGTCGTCGTCCCGGTCGGCGAGGACACCGCCGAACGGCTGCGCGCCAAGCTCGTGCCCGCGATCGAGGCGCTGCGCGTCGGGGTCTCGACCGATGCCGAAGCGCATTACGGCCCGGTCGTGACCGCCGCGCACAAGGAAAAGGTCGAAGACTGGATCGCCAGATGCGCCGAGGAAGGCGCCGAGCTCGTCGTCGACGGCCGCGGTTTCAGCTTGCAGGGACACGAGCAGGGCTTCTTCGTCGGCCCGACCCTCTTCGATCATGTCACCCCTGACATGGAAAGCTATAGGCAAGAGATTTTCGGCCCCGTGCTCCAGATCGTTCGCGCGCCCGATTTCGAAACCGCACTCGAACTGCCCTCGAAGCATCAATATGGCAATGGCGTCGCGATCTTCACGCGCAACGGCCACGCCGCGCGCGAATTCGCCGCGCGGGTCAACGTCGGCATGGTCGGCATCAACGTGCCGATCCCGGTGCCCGTCGCCTATCATACGTTCGGGGGCTGGAAACGCTCAGCGTTCGGCGACACCAATCAATATGGGATGGAAGGCGTCCGCTTCTGGACCAAGGTGAAGACGGTGACGCAGCGATGGCCCGATGGCGGCGCGGGGGATAGCGCCTTCGTTATTCCGACCATGGCATGATGAAACAAATCTTCCATATCATATAGCAATAGAATACACTTGAATTCATAAGGCTGCGATCAAGCGGGCCAGGGAGGGATCGATGTTCAGAATTTTTGCTGCGGGTGCCGACGCGCCTCTGCGCGGCGATGTCGACGTCGATGCCACCTTCCGCCGGTACCGAATGCGCATCATCCTGGCGATCACGCTTGCCTATGCCGTCGGCTATACGTGCCGCCTCGCTATCAACATCGTGAAGAAGCCGCTGATCGACGCGGGGATTTTCAGTCCGCTCGAGCTCGGCATGATCGGGTCGGCGCTCTTCTACACCTATGCCGCGGGCAAGCTGATCAACGGGTTCGTGGCCGATCACAGCAATGTGAAGCGTCTGTTAGCTGCAGGATTGATTCTCTCGGCGCTGTGTAACATCGCCATGGGCTTTTCGACGCTGTTCTGGGTCAATCTCCTGCTTTGGGGCCTCAACGGCTGGTTCCAGAGCTATGGTGCTCCAGCATGCGTCGTCGCGCTCGCGAGCTGGTTTTCGAATCGCGAGCGCGGGCGCTATTATGGCATATGGTCGACCGCGCATTCGATGGGAGAGGGGCTGACCTTTGCGATCGTGTCAGCGCTCGTGGCGTTCGGCGGCTGGCGCTGGGGATTTTGGGGACCGGGTATCGCCACGGTCGCGGCCGGGATCGCCGCCTATTTTGCGATGGCCGACCGCCCCCGGACACTCGGCCTGCCGACTGTCGGCGACTGGCGAGGCGATCACTACGCACCGACCGCGCCAGGAACGCCCGAGCGCGGGGTGTTCGCGACCCAATTGTCGATCCTCGCGATCCCGGCGGTCTGGATCCTCGCGCTCGCGAGTGCTGCCAATTACGTCACGCGCTATGCGATCAACAGCTGGGGAATCCTTTATCTTCAGGAAGCGCGCGGCTATTCGCTCGCCGAAGCGGGGGCGATGCTGACCGCAAGCACGCTTGCCGGAATCGTCGGAGCGGTGGCGTTCGGTTTCGTGTCGGATAAATTTTTCGGTGCCCGCCGACCGCCTGCAAATCTCTTGTTCGGCATTCTCGAACTGATCGGGCTGCTCCTTCTCTTCTTCGGGCCGGACAATCGAGCCATCGTCCTGATCGCGGTCATTCTGTTCGGGCTCGGCATGACAGGGCTCGTGACGTCGCTTGGCGGCCTGTTCGCGATCGATATCTGCCCCAAGCGCGTTGCCGGCGCCGCGCTCGGTATGGTCGGAGTGTTCAGCTACATCGGCGCTGCCATCCAGGAGCAGGTATCGGGGGCGCTGATCGATGCGAACATGCATATGGTTGCCGGCGAGCGCATCTATGATTTCGGACCCGCGATCGCCTTCTGGATCGGCTGCTCGCTGCTCGCGACGCTGCTCGCCACCGCCCTGTGGAACACCAAATTGCGCGACTGAGGAGAAGAATATGCACCGCCGTACGTTGCTGCGGGGCACCGCAGCCCTGACCGCACTCGCGGCCTTGCCGCGCCGTCTCTTCGCAGCCGCAACAGGATATCCGCGTCTTCTCGACGGACCGATGGTCGGGGCGACGACCCCCGAGAGTTTCACCATCTGGTCGCGCGCGAGCGGTGCGTTCGACGTCGCAGTCGAATATGCGACGCAGCGCGATTTTGCCGATGCCCGGATATCGGAACCGGTTGCCGCGGTTCAGGACAACGACCTGTGTACCCGGATTCGGGTCGATGGCCTGCAACCCGACACCGCATATTATTACCGGATCAAGACCGATGGGATCGACGACCGTCATCGGCCGCTGCCGTTCCGGACCCGCACCGCACCCGCCTCGGCGCGCCCGATTCGTATCGCCTTCGGTTCGTGCGCGCGCGTGCAGCTCTATCCCGAGCAGCCCGTCTTCGAAGCGATCGCGGCAATGGAGCCCGACCTCTTCCTGTGGCTGGGCGACAATATTTATGCCGACAGCGACAGCGAGACGGCCTTCTCGGCAATGTATTCGCGTCAGCGCAACGTCGCGAGTCTCGTGCCTTTCCTGCGCTCGGTTCCGCAGCTGGCAATCTGGGACGACCATGACTTCGGATATAATGATTCCGACCGGCACAACCCCGCCAAGGCGATGACGCACCGGCTTTTCGGGCGCTGGTGGGCGAACCCGTCGGCCGGGACCGCCGATACGCCCGGTGTCTTCTTTCGCCACAGCTTCGGACCCGTCGACATTTTCATGCTCGACGGACGCTATTACCGCGACCCGTCGGAACAGCCGGACGGATCGGGCAAGACGATGCTCGGTTCGGCCCAGAAGGCATGGCTCAAGCGCGAACTGATGGCTTCGCGCGCGCCCTTCAAAATCCTCGCGTCGGGGACCGGCTGGTCGATGGCCGAACGAGGCGGCGACAGCTGGGCTTCCTATGTCCACGAACGGAATGAGATCCTCGATTTCATTCGCGACAATCGTGTCGGGGGCTGTTTCGGCATTTCGGGCGACGTTCACCAGGGCGAGGTGAACTGCGTTCCCTGGTCGGAGCATGGCGGCTATGATTTCTATGACCTCGTGAGTTCAGGCCTCGCCCAATATCTGTCGCCGAAATTCATTGATCAGGATCCCGAGGTGCGCTTGCGTCAACCCTGGGTGCGCAGCGCCAATTTTGGCCTTCTGGAATTCAGCTTCGATTCCGAGCCGCGTGTCGAACTGAGCATTCGCGACGTCAGCGGTGCGCCCGCTTCGGGCGACCCGGTCGTCCTGCGCGCCGCCGACCTCGTCAACGGCCGGCAGAGCTGGCGCTCGGTGATCGACAAGGACGAACTGGAACGGCGCGAACGAAAGGAACGCGGCGGAAGCTATTATGGAGGTGACTGACAGATGCGGTTCGAAATGATCGCCATGCCGCGTGACGAGTTCGAGGAGATGAAGGCGCGCCTGCCCAGAGCAACGTCGGAAGGCTTGTTCGAAACCTATCGGATCAGCCAGAATACCTGGTACAAGCTGCGCGACGGGCAGCCAGTGAAACGCAAGACGCTCGAACGACTGCGCGAGCGATATCGCGAAGTCGCGGGCGCATGAGCCGGCCGGCACTCAATATCGCGCTGATCGGCAGCGGTTTCATGGGCCGCGCGCACGCGCTCGCCTTTGCGGCTGCAGAGCGGACGTTCGATCTTCCTCGCCGGCCCGAGATTGTGCTGCTGGCAGATCGCGATCCCGAAACGGCCGCGGCTGCGGCAACGAGCCTCGGAATTGATCGCGCAACCGACGACTGGCGCGATGCGATAAGCGATCCCGCGATTGACATGGTTGCGATTGCGGCTCCGAACAGCCTACACGCTCCGATTGCCATCGCTGCCCTCGAGGCTGGCAAAGCCGTCTATTGCGAAAAGCCGCTGGCAACGTCGATCGCCGAGTCCGAAGCCATGGTCGCCATAGCCGGCAGGACGGGGCGGCCGACCGCGGTCGGCTTTACCTACCTCCACAATCCCATGATCGGGCTGGCGCGCGAGTTGGTCGCCGCGGGTGAAATCGGGGATGTAACGGGATTTCGCGGTGTCCACGCCGAAGATTTCATGGCGGCGCCCGATGCGCCGTTCAGTTGGCGCTGCGAAGCGGGTCAGGCGGGCGGAGCGCTTGCTGACATCGGAAGCCACATCATTGCGATGGCGCACTATCTGGTCGGGGACATTGCTGCCGTTTCGGGGCGCCTGCATACCGCTCACCCGATGCGGCGCGACGCACAGGGGCGAGACCGTGTCGTCGTGATCGACGATCAGATGGATGCTGTCGTAGCATTCGCCAACGGCGCCGCAGGAACTCTGTCTGCGAGTTGGATCGCGAGCGGCCGAAAGATGGGGCTGGCTTTCGAGATCACCGGCACGTGCGGCTCGATCCTATTCTCTCAGGAACGGCTCAACGAACTGAAGCTTTATCGCGAAGGATCGACGCTTACCAGCGGTTTCACGACGATTTGCGCGGGTCCGGAGCATGGCGATTATGCGGCTTTTTGTCCGGCTCCCGGCCATCAACTCGGCTATAACGACCTCAAGACAATCGAAGCCCGCGCGGCCGTGGAGGCGGCGGCGGGATTACCGTCTGCCGCCATAAGCTTTGCCGAAGCTCTGGCGGTCGAACGTGTGGCCGACGCTATCCGCCGATCCCACCGCGAGGGTCTGTGGGCAAAGCCTTAGGCTAGCCATTCTCGACTGGTGTTAGGGCCTCCAGCAATTGCGTCTGAATGGCCGGAGTCGACGCCAGTACCGTGCCGTTCATGAGATCGAGCGCGCCGCCGCGGGTGTCGGTTACCAGGCCGCCGGCCTCGCGCACGATCGCGACGCCGGCCGCCATGTCCCACGCGCTGACGCTCTGCTCCCAATAGGCATCGTGGCGGCCGCATGCGACCCATGCCATGTCGATCGCGCCTGCGCCGAGACGGCGAATGCCCGTCACGCGGCGTGTCAGGCGCTCCATCTCCGCATAAAATTGTTCGTGGCGGTCCTTGGTCGCGAAAGGGATGCCGACCCCTAGAACGGACTCTTCGAGCGTGGCACGCGAAGAAATTCGGATGCGCCGATCGCCAAGCCATGCGCCGCTGCCTGCTTCGGCCCAAAATAGCTCTTCCATCGCAGGGACGTAGGTCACGCCAGCAATAGCCTCGCCGCCTTTGGCGAGCGCGATATTGACGGCAAAGAGAGGGGATCCTGTCAGGAAGTTGGTCGTACCGTCGAGGGGATCGACGATCCAGACATAATCGGTATCGCGGCCGGGGACCAGCCCGCCTTCCTCGCCGAGAAAGCCGAAGTCCGGGGCGTGGGTCAGCAACTGCTCGCGCACGGTCGCTTCGGCTCTGAGGTCCGCCTCGGTGAACATGTCGGCTGCGCCCGCCTTGCTGTGGACCGTGAGCGTCTCGAGACGCGCACGGTCATTGAGGAGACCCTTGCCGGCGGCACGCGCCGCAGCGGTCATGGCGGAAATAAGGGGTGACATAGGCATGGAATGAATATACATTCTGTTTTCAAATAAAGATAGAAAAATTGTTCCGAAAATCGATTCCGGTCTGTGGCCCAAAGCGAGAGGCCAAGATCTCAACGAAAGCGGACGCTCTAGTCGACGGTCCGCACAGGGATATGACAAGGGAGGGCTGAGTGAAAACCAGTTTATTCGCAGTTGCAGCCGTATTGGCCGCTTTTCCGACCGCCATGGCGGCGCAGCCGCCCGGCGCCACGCCGGCCGCAGCGGCTCTCGCGGAGACGCAGCCTACGTTGGGTTCGGGTGCGGACGGTGCTGTCGTGGTCGCGGATCCCGCCGATGCTTCGCGATCGCTCATCCTGGCCGGAGCCGAATCGGGCGGCATCGACGTCTTCGACCTTTCCGGAAAGCGTATCGCGTCGCACAAGGTCGGGGACATTCGCGCGCTCGACGTGCGAGGGGATGGGGCGGGTGGACCGCTTCTTGTCGGCCTTGACGGCAAGCAGAATGCACCGCGCCTCTTTCGTATTCGCGGCAATGGCGTTCCCGAACCGCTCGCGCTGACCGGGATCGAGCCGCAAATGACGATTGCCGGTCTTTGCTTCGCGCGCAGCCATCGTGACGGCACTCTCTATCTTTTTCTCACTGGCGACACCGGCGCGATCGAGCAATGGGGCCTCTTTGCCAATGATGCGGGCGGGATGACGGGCCGCATCGCACGCCGCTGGTCGCTCGGGTCCGAAGCAGGCTATTGCGCCGCCGACGATCGCGGATCGATCTATGTCTCGCAGGAGGCAGTGGGCGTGTGGCGTTTCGCCGCCGAGCCCGAAGCCGAGATCAAGCCCGAAATCGTCGACATCGTCCGTCTCGGGCATATCGCGGACGAAGCGAAAGGCGTGGCCGTGGCCCCCGACGGCCGGTTGCTGGTGTCGGATGCGAGCGCTAATCGCCTCAATATCTACGACCCCGCCGAGGACTACGCCTATCGTGGTTCGGTGACGCTCGCTGCTGGCGATGATCGTGTCGAAGATGGCGGTAGCGTGACAATCGCCGGGCCGACGGTCGTCGTGGCCGATGACGATAATTCCCCCGATCTCCCCAATTTCAAGATTGCCACATGGAGTTCGGTTTTCGCAGCTGCCGGACTGTCCGAGCGTTCGCCGGTCCCGGCACCCGAAACGATGCCGCTCGCGCGACCCTCGGTCGAGACGGCGCCCGTCGAAACGGGTGGCGACGCCGCCGACGATCCGGCGATATGGATCGACCCCGCCGACCCCGCGCGGTCGGTCGTGATCGGAACGCAAAAGAAGTCGGGCCTCTATGTCTATGACCTCGACGGCAAGGTAATTCAGTTCCTGCCCGATGGCCGGATGAACAATGTCGATCTGCGCAGCGGCTTTCGTCTCGGTGGCCGCGACGTGACGCTGGTCACCGCGAGCAATCGCACGACGAAGGGAATCTCGATCTATGCGCTCGATTCGGCGACGCGCAAACTCACCGATGTCGCCGACGGGTTGCAGGATACCGGTTTCGACGATCCCTACGGACTTTGCATGTATCGCAGCACGCGGTCCGGCAAGACTTTCGTCTTCGTCAATCAGTCCGATGGAAAGATGCGCCAATGGGAACTGGTCGCGAGCCCGGCCGGCAAGGTACGCGCCAAGTTGATGCGCGATCTCCCTTTCGCAACGCAGGTCGAAGGATGCGTGGCGGACGATGCGACCGGCATTCTCTACGTTGGCGAAGAGGACGTCGGCATCTGGCGCGAAGGCGCGGAGCCGCGCGGCGGTCCGCCCCGCACGGTGCTGGCGACGGTCGCCGACAATCCGGCGCTTGAAGACGATGTCGAGGGTATGAGCCTCTACGCAAAGCCCGACGGGACTGGCTATCTCGTCGTGTCGAGCCAGGGCAACGACAGCTATGCGATCTTTCGCCGCGAAGGCGACAATGCGTATGTCGGCTCCTTCCGGATCGGGGCCGATATGGCAGCCGGCATCGACGGGGTGTCCGAAACCGACGGGCTCGACGTCACGAGCATGGCGGCGGGTCCTGCCTTTCCCGAGGGCTTGA
The DNA here is from genome assembly GCF_032879645.1 of Sphingopyxis indica. Taxonomy (NCBI): domain Bacteria; kingdom Pseudomonadati; phylum Pseudomonadota; class Alphaproteobacteria; order Sphingomonadales; family Sphingopyxidaceae; genus Sphingopyxis; species Sphingopyxis indica. The sequence goes on along the minus strand of NZ_CP076394.1, from coordinate 3,297,138 downwards.
TGGTGGCGCAGGACGGTCGCAACGTTTCGCCACCCGAGAACCAGAATTTCAAGCTGGTCTCGTGGACGCGCATAGCCGAAGCGCTCGGATTGGAATAGCCGGCGTACAGCCCGATCGGGCGCGCGCTTGCCGTCCGCTCAACCGCTACTTTGGATCTGAAGCCGGCGGGGACGGGCGTCCTCGCCGACCACATTGTTCAGGCCGCGCACCGCGATCGCGTCATTGCGCGAGTATCCAGTAGCATCCGACGGTGAGTAGGCCGAGGATTGCGCTGACCGGCCTGGCATAGCGCCAGGGCGCAAGGTCGACGACCATTGCGGACGGCGGATCATAGATTTTTTGCGCCGGCCTGAAACGGCTGATGATGAGCATCGCGGCCGCCGTTGCGATAAAGATCAGGGCAAGGAAATGCAGGAAGTGGACATCGTCGGCATTGCCGAAGATGGCGCGGAGCAGAGATTGAACGGTATCGCCGAACTCGAACACCAGCAGGTAAAATGCGAGCGGCCCGCCGATCAGCCCGAATTTGGCAGCGAGCGACGATACGGAACGGGTGAAGAAGCCGAGCAGGAGCACTGCGAGCAGCGGCCCGAAGAAAGTCGCGTTGATCTTTTGCAGATAATTATAGAGCCCGCCTTCGGAATCGATGAGCGGCGCCGTGGCCATGGCCCCGATCGCGAGCACGATACTGCAAATCCGGCCCGTAACGACCAGCTGGCGCTGGGTGGGATCGCGATTGATCATCGTGGCATAGATGTCTTTGCTGAACAGCGTCGCCGAACTGTTGAGTACGCTGTTGAAGGTGCTCAGGATTGCCCCGACCATGACCGCCGCGAAAAAGCCCAGGAGATAGGGCGGCAGGACCGCTTTCACGAGCTCGGGATAAGCCCTCAGATAGGCGTCTTCCCCGGTCAGCGTGTCGCTGAACATATGAAAGGCGATGATGCCGGGCAGTACGACCGCGACGGGCCCCAGCAGCTTGAAACCGGCCGCGATGAGTACGCCCTTCTGACCCTCCTTCAGGCTCTTCGCGCCAAAGGTTCGCTGGACGATCTGCTGGTTGGCGCACCAGAAGAAGATCTGGTTGACGATCATGCCGGTAAACAGCACGCCGAAGGGCAGGAAAGAGCCGGGCTCGTCGCCGGTAATATCGAACTTGCGATATTCGCTGGCATAGAGCTTGGTCGTGCCGGCGAACAGGTTGCCGTCGCCGATCGCCATCAAACCCAGAACGGGAACCAGCAGCCCGATGACCAAGAAGCCTACGCCATTGATCGTATCGGACAGGGCGACGGCGCGAAGGCCGCCGAAGATAGCGTAGAGCGAGCCGATCGTTCCCACGCCCCAGACCGACAGCCACACGCCTTGTGCGCGGGTGATGCCGAGATGGCCGGAAAGGTCGAACAGGCTTTCGAGCCCCGTCGCCCCCGACAGCAGAACGACGGGCAATATGGCGAGAATATAGGAGAGCAGGAACAACATGGTCGCGATCGTCGCGGTCTGCTGATCGTAGCGTTCGGCGAGGAACTGCGGGATCGTCGTGAACCCCCTGCGTAGATATCGTGGGAGAAAGAAGAGCGCCATCAGCACCATGGCGAGGGCTGCGGTCGTTTCCCAGGCCATCACCGCGATCGTGTGACGATAAGCGTCGCCGTTCAGCCCTATCAAATGCTCGGTCGACAGGTTGGTGAGGACGAGCGATCCAGCAATCACCCACGCCCCAAGTGAGCGCCCCCCAAGGAAATAGGCGTCGGAATCGCCCATCTTGTCGTTGCGCGTCATTGCGTAGACCAGACCGCCTACCAAAGCCGTGAAGAACAGAAATGATGCCAATGTCAGCATGATGTGCCGCCCCCTCCCTGACACGGCATCAACGACATAGCGGCGGAGCAAGCGAGTTGGAACATAATTCTATATAAAGGCATAATGAAAATGGTATTCCATAATGCGTTCTGGGTTCTTAAGCGGATGCTGCGTTTTAGGACTGCTGCTTTCAAGCGCGGCGGCGTCGCCCGACGCGATGGAAAGACTGGCGGCGCCGGACAACACCGGCATTTGGCCAAAGGATCCGTCGAAATTCCGCTGATAGGTAACGCAACGAGCGGTCCGATCGCCTCAAATCAGCCTATCCGGCCATCCAACTAATATGGCTGGTAAATGTCAGCTCCTTGAAGATTGAACTCGAAAGTGGCCGGTCCGCAAGCAGCCAGTTGATAGATTCTGCAGCTAACCTATCGAGAAAACGAGCGGAAACTCGCGTGTTCCGGAACCCTGATGGGGGTGACGCGGTCCCAAACATACCTCTGTTCGCTCAAGGCGCTCCGGCGAGCGCCAGGGCATCGGAGCCTGCCGGAAAGCGCATTTGCTCTCCGGTGTCATGAACGGCGTTCCACACACTCTCGGCGACATCGCTCTCTTGCGTCGTCAGGGTCGGCGCGGCGAACGCTTCCATGATAGGATGGGCGAAGGCGGCATAGGCTTCGGGGATGAGCTGCTCGACCGGCATGATGGCATTGGCGCCAAACCGCGTGGTCGGTGCGTAACCGGGCTCCACCAATTTCGCGCGGATGCCGAAATGAGCGAGTTCATGCGCTAGCGAACCGGTGAACCCCTCGATCGCCTGTTTGCTTGCCGTATAAGCCGCGGCCAAGGGGAAGGCGCCAAGCGTGACGCTCGAGGTCACGTTGACGATCGTGCCCGCGCGGCGCGACCGCATTTGCGGAATTACTGCCTGGCACATAGCCATCACGCCGATCGTGTTGGTTTCGAGGAGCCGACGCACCAGCGCCATAGGTGTCGCTTCGAAGGCGCCGACCGCGCCGATGCCGGCATTGTTGACCAGCACGTCGATGGGGCCGGCGGCCTTGATCAGCGATGCAATGCTGTCGGCATCCGTCACGTCGAGCGGCAGCACGTGAAGCCGGCTGGTCTCGCCTTCGAACGCAGCGGCTTCCGGGCGGCGCATCGTCGCGATGACATGCCAGCCTTCGTGCAAGAAATGCTCGGCGATGGCCTTGCCATAGCCCGATGAGGTGCCTGTGATGAGGATCGTATCAGTCATCGTCGTTCTCCATGGTGTCGATGATCGACCGATAGACAGACAATTCGATACAATATATAATCAAATATCCAAATATATTTATGGATCGTCCAGATGGATCCTTTGAGCGATATCATCGCCCTGCTGCGACCAGACGCGGCCATCTCCAAGCCGATCTCCGGCAAGGGGGCATGGGGAGTAAGCTACGCAGCGCATGATGCGCCGGGCTTCACCATCGTTCTAGCCGGGAGAGCCTGGTTAAGCTTCGAAAGCGAAGAGCCACTCGCCCTGACGCAGGGCGATTTCCTTCTCCTCCCTACGACGCCTGCCTTTTCGCTGAGCAGCGAACCGGGCATCCGGTGCGATCCGGTTGAACCGCGTGTCGAAGACGTCCGGCATGGCGAGCCGGACGGTGACCCCGATTTCGTTGCACTCGGTGGCAGTTTCGCGTTCGATCGGGTTAACGCGCCGCTGCTTCTCTCCCTGCTTCCGGGCCGCATCCATATTCCTGCGTCGAGGGGCAGGGCAACGCGCTTCGGTCGGCTTGTTGACCTCCTTGCCGATGAATGCGCCAACGATCATCCTGGCAAGGATCTACTTCTTCGGCGCATGCTGGAGGCCCTGCTCATCGAGGCGCTGCGTTGGCAGAGCGAAAGCAGCGACGGCGCGGTTGCGGGTCTATTGAACGGGATGCGCAATGCGGGACTCGCGCGCGCGCTGGGGGCGATCCACGCTGACATCCGCGCGGGTTGGACGGTCGGCGGGCTCGCTGCCGTCGCCGGCATGTCGCGCTCCGCATTCTCTGCCCGGTTCGGAGAGGTTATGGGCTGCCCACCCATCGAATATCTGGCGCGCTGGCGAATGGCGATCGCAAAACAGGCACTCGCGCAAGGCGCAAAGTCGCTCGACCAGATTGCCGACGAGATCGGCTATGAATCGGCAAGTGCGTTCAGTACCGCATTTCGTAAGCGACAGGGCTGTCCACCCGGCAAATTCGCCAGAGAGGCGGCCGCTCAGGTGAAATCCACCTCTCGTCTTTGAGGGTGGGTTCCGCCATAGGATGGGATATCGCTGTCTTTGGCGCGACCGGCGTCTGGGCACGTTCTGACGAATTCGAATAAGGTGAGCGTAACGGCGGCCGGCCCAGCCTCACGAGGATGAAGCGGGAATGGCAGCTATAGCCTCGCGTCTCCCCGAAACCTGCCAGTCCGAAATCGGCCAAAGGACGCTCCTCAGGCGAGGTCGCGCACGGGGCCTGCCATCGGCTCTGGTCTGGTTGTCATATCCAAGCTGTTGTAGTCGATTGTGCGCGAAGCTTCAGCAAAGGCAATTACATGCAGATCGGAATCGTCGGCCTCGGTCGGATGGGCGGCAACATCGCGCGGCGGTTGCTTCGCGCCGGGCACGAGACGATTGTGTTCGATCGCAATGAATCCGCCGTCGCGGAGGTCGCGGCCGACGGCGCGCTTGGTTCAGCGTCGCTCGACAATCTGGTCGATCGGCTGCTCGCACCGCGGACGATCTGGATCATGCTGCCCGCGGGCGAGCCCACCGAGGAGACGATCGGACGCTTGTCGCACCGGCTTTGTGCGGGCGATACGATCATCGACGGCGGAAACAGCTTCTACAAGGACGACATTCGCCGCGCGGCGGAGTTACGGGCGCTCGGGATCGATTATGTCGATGTGGGTACCTCGGGCGGCATCTGGGGCGCGGAGCGCGGCTATTGCATGATGATCGGTGGCGATGCGCGCGTTATCGACCGGCTCGATCCAATCTTCGACGCACTGGCACCTGGATATGGCACGATCGACCGGACGCCCGGACGCGCGCGCCCGGAATATGACGGACGCGCGGAGAAGGGTTATATTCATGCGGGGTCGGCGGGGGCCGGGCATTTCGTGAAGATGGTGCATAACGGCATCGAATATGGCTTGATGGCTGCCTATGCCGAGGGCTTCGACATCCTGAAGAACAAGAACTCCGACCATCTGCCACCCGAGGAACGGTTCGATCTCAATCTGACCGATATTGCCGAAGTGTGGCGGCGCGGCTCCGTTTTTTCGTCTTGGTTGCTCGATCTCTCGGCTACGGCGCTCGCCGGAAATCCGGAGCTCGCGCAATATAGCGGCCGGGTCAACGACAGCGGCGAGGGACGCTGGACGATCGATGCCGCGATGGAAGAGGCTGTCCCGGCCTATGTGCTGTCGGCTGCGCTGCTCGCGCGTTTCAGATCGCGAAGCGACAACAGGTTCGGCGAGAAATTGCTATCTGCGATGCGGGCGGGATTCGGCGGCCATGTGGAGATACCCCAATAAACCGGGGATAGATTTGACGGGGGCGAATGAGGATGTGGGACTGGCTCAAGAGGGTGTCTGGGGGCAAGGGCGGAGCACGGCCGGCGGATGACGTCGGCCACGGGTCGTCACCGGAAACCGGCGGAGATTTGCCGGCGGAATCGTCGATGCAGGCGGATCGACCGATTGACGGCAGGTCTGAGGATATCTTCGACCGCGCGCCATTTGCCGAGCAGATCGCCGGGATCATCGCCGGAAGAAGCGAGAAGTCGAGCCTCGTCATCGGGCTTTACGGGCCGTGGGGTGACGGCAAGACCTCGACGTTGACGATGATCCGCGAGGCCCTCGAGGTCGATCCCGATATCATCGCGATGGATTATAATCCCTGGTTCTATGGCGACACCACAGAACAGCTCACGCGCAGCTTCTTTGCCTCCATCAGGGAAAAACTCGAGAAGAGCGGCTACTTCAACCGCGAGAATATCGGGGCCGTGATGGAAGGGCTCGGCGGCATCCCTTATGCAGGCGACAGCTTCAAACGGATCGGCCAGGCGCTGAGCAGCGAGGCGCTCGCCGACGCACGCGACAAGCTCGGCGAAATTCTGCGGCGGCACGGCAAGAAGGTCGTCATCTTCGTCGACGATATCGACCGTCTCGATCGCGGCGATATTCAGACGCTTTTCAAGCTCGTCCGGCTCTCTGGCGGCTTCGACCACACAACCTATATTCTCGCCTTCGACGATGCCGTCGTCGCGGAGGCGCTTGGACAGGCATATGGTTCGGGGGACAGCCTGGCTGGAAGGCGTTTCCTCGAGAAGATCGTGCAAGTGCCGCTGCATCTGCCGCCGGTACGGCCCGAAAAACTGCGGGATCTGATGTTCGCCGCGTGCGACCGGACCCTTCTTGCGAACAAGATCGAACTCAAGGAGGGAGAGGGAAGCGAGCTCGGCAATGCGCTGTCCGAAGGCTTTTCCTTTGCGCTGAAAACGCCGCGGCAGGTCAAGCTCCTCGACAATGCGGTCACCTTCGCCGTGCCTCTTCTGAAAGGCGAAGTGCGCGTCGTCGACCAGATCCAGATTGAAGCGCTACGCATCTTCTATCCCGAAATCTACGAGGCCGTACGCAAGAATCCGGATTGCCTGCTGCGTGAGCGCGACGGCGATGACGAGGCGAAATCGCCGGTCGAGACTGCGATCGAGGCCTTGCAGGCAACGGCCGGAGAAAAGAAAGCGGTGCGCGATCTTCTCGTCGGGCTGTTTCCCCGTTTCGGCACGATGGGATATGGCTCCGACTGGGAAGCACCGTGGACTGCCGACAAACGGATCTGCAGCCGCGACTATTTTCCCCGATATTTCGGCTATGCGGTGCCGCAGGGCGACGTGTCCGATCATCTCGTCGACGAACTGATCGCCCGCGCCGAAGCCGGCGACGTCGGCGCGGCCCGCGTTCTCGTCGCGGACGCCTTCACGCTCGGATCCGCAGAGCTTCTCGTTCGGCGGCTTCGCAGCCGGGAGGAACAGCTGCCGCTTGCCGCCGCCCATCCCCTGATCCGGGCGATAGCCGCGAACGCAGCCGATATACCGATCGGCCGGGATCTCATGCTTGGCGATTTCGCCTTGGCGCAGGCCGCGACTTTCGTTGCGAGGCTTTCCGGCCGCGCAACGCCCGAGGAGCAGGATATCTGGTTGACATCCGCGATCGAGGAAACCGATTCCTTTCTTTTCGCGGTCCATGTGATCGGACGAGCACGCGCCCGTGCGAAGCGCCCCAATGACCGTGCATCGCTACCGCCCGAGCGGGTCGAACCTCTTGCCGCTGTCCTCCTCGGTCGCGTCCGTTCGGAGGCCGCTAAGGGCGATATCTTCGAATGCGTCGGCGAGCGGTTGGGGCGAGTGGTGAACGCGATCCATGCTGGCGGGTCCCACGAGACCCGCCTGGGCATTCGTCAGCTGCTTGGCGAAATCCTCGCGGAAAAATCCGCGAGCGCGATTCAATTCATCAAAGCCTTCGCGAACCGGTCGCAGGGCGGCGATGGAGTGACCAGGATCGCGGACCTCGATCGGGATACATATGACGTACTCGCCGTCATTTTCGACACGGACCTCCTCTACGATCAGCTGCGTGCATCGTTCGGTAGCGAGCTCGACAAGGCTGAATGGTACGATGCGGAGGATTACACCGGGGACGATGACCGCAGGATCGCCCAACAATTTGCCTATCTGCACCGCCGCAAGGATGAGGAGCCGCCCGAAGAGCAGAGAGAGGGGCCGGACAAGGAATGAGCTTTCTACCGATCGGCGACCCTGACCGCCGGCTCCTCAAGATATTGCAGGCATCGGCCCGCCTCGCGCGCGAGGTGTCAATGTTCAACAGCGCGGAACCATTAGGCGTTAAGATCACATCGCCGCGAAAGTCCGCTTCTTCCGATTCTGCTCTGAAAGTTGCCTGACCGCTATCGGCCATTCGTCACGGTCAGTGATAAGGCTCGCAAGCGATCCCATCGTTGTCTCCATCCATGCCTTCTCGATAGCCTGGCTCCCCTCGGTAGATCGGCGCGGTGCCGGCCGCCCGCGCATCATCGCAGCCGCGCCAATAGTCGCCTTCCTGCGGGGCGCGTGCCCTTACGGCGCCGGTGTCGATCGTGAAGCGCTCTGCCGCCCTAAGTGCAGTGTCCTTCTGCTTGGGAGTGGCTACCGCCCAACCACCTCCGAGAATCGCCGCTAGCAACCCAATTCCCAAAAGGCTGACTCCCGGCGACCAGCCGCGTCGTGGGTGATACTGGCGTCCCCGGTAGTGCCGAGGGGGTTCATGATAGCGTCGGGGCTGTCTCATTCGGCCGCAGTATCGCAAAATCCTGAACGACTGGTTTGGGTTGGGAAGCTGGGAGCGATCGCGCCGCGCGGAAAGTTGCACCCCAACGATGCAAAGGCACTCTAGATGAAGGACTCATTAAAAGTATTGCATGAGACATCTTTAGAATGTACAGAGATTTTTGAGACGCAGTGGCACTATTGGTAAACGAAACACGACATCTCTAAGCTTATGGTGTCATCTATGGAGCCATATTGTATCTGCAAAAATATTTGATTTTTTCTTATCAGAATCATAGGAGTAGTATTAATTTCCTCTTCTGGGCACCATTGTTCTTCCGAGCACGTCGGGAACGTCCGGAAAACGGCTGATTTAAGCCGTTTTTTCTGCTGTATCGTTCCGACCAAATCCGGGCGAATACGGCACCAATCGGGAACAAAGAGAGTATCATGGAGGGTATCGTTCCGGCCCCTTTTCGAAGGGCGATACCCTCATGAACCGACTCTTTGCCACTACCGTCACCAATGTCAGGCCGAGCGAGCGCGATTATGAGCTTACCGATGGCGAGGGCCTCTTTCTCCTGGTCCGGCCGAACGGAAGCAAACTGTGGCGCATGAACTACAAATATCTGGGCCGGTACCGGACGCTATCATTCGGCGCCTGGCCGGAAGTGAGCCTCGCCGACGCGCGCGGAAAGCGCGAGGAAGCCCGCCGCCAGATTGCAGCAGGCCTCGACATCTCGCACGAGCGCAAGCCGGAACAGGCCCGCGCTGCGATCTCGGAGGACAATAGTTTCAAGCTCGTCGCAGAGGAATGGTTGAAGAAGAACGAGCGCGAAGGCATGGCTGAGATCACACTCAGCAAGATCCGCTGGCTTCTCGACAAGGCCTATTCGCGTATCGGCAATCGGTCGATCTCGAAGATCACCGCACAGGAGGTGCTGCGCCCGGGTTTTCTGGAGCAATGCCGCCAATCTCAATTCAGACGAAATTTCAAAAGTCACGGCCGGGCTTATCGATCTTCTCGGGCTGGTGCTGTCGGGCGCCGACATTTCTTGCAGCGAGACCTCGGTGATCAGCGCGCATCGCCGGCGCGCGCTCCGGCTGATCGACCGGCATTATGCCGATCCCATGTTCGACGTCGAGCGCCTCGTTGCGATGATGGGACTCTCCGACCGCTATCTTCAGCGGATATTCGCCGCGCACAACGAGACATGCTCGGAAGTTCTCCGCGACAGGCGCATACGCGAGGCCCGGCTGCTGCTCGGTTCGCGGCGATCGTCAGGTATAATGGTGTCGCAGGTCGGCTATGCCGTGGGCTTTAGCGATCCGGCCCACTTCAGCCGCGTGTTTCGCAACAGCGTCGGCTGCGCGCCTCGCGACTATGGCTCGGCATGATCACGCTTACCAGCCGCCCGCCGCCCGCCTGATTTCCGCAGCTTTGAGATCGGCGATCGTCGGATAGCCATTCACCGCCATCAGCAAGTCCGCTTCGGCAAGAATACAGCGCAGCACATGCGCCGCGCCTTCCGCGCCCCCGAGCGCGAGGCCATAGGCGAAGGGGCGACCAATCCCCACGGCGCGCGCGCCGATCGCGAGCGCCTTCGCGACGTCGCTTCCGGAGCGTACGCCGGAATCGAACAGCACCGGCGTGTTACCCGCCGCGGCGACGACATCGGGCAGCATGTCGATCGCCGCGATGCCGCCGTTCGCCTGCCTGCCGCCGTGATTCGAACAGTAGATCGCCGCTGCACCGGTGTCGATCGCCCGCCGGACGTCATCCGGATGGCATATGCCCTTGAGGATGATCGGCAGCGAGGTGATCGAGCGAAGCCACGCCATGTCGGCCCACGTCAGCACCTTGCCGAACAGCCGGCCCCATAGCTGGATGGCCTCGGGAAGATTGTCATCGACCGGCTTGCCAAGCAATTTTTGGAAGACGGGATCGACGAAATAATTCTGGAGCACATGTCCGCGAAGCTGGGGGAAGTTTCCGCTGTTGAGGTCGCGCGGGCGCCAGCCGGTGACCCAGGTGTCGAGGGTGACGACAATCGCGCGGTATCCCGCGCGCTCGGCGCGGCCGACGAGGCTCTCGGCAAGCTCCTTGTCCTTCGGGGTGTAGAGCTGGAACAGGCCGGGGGTATCGCCCATCGCTGCCGCCACATCTTCGAGCGGGTCGTTGCCGAGGGTCGAGGCGATCATCGGCACGCCCGTCAATGTCGCGGCGCGGGCCGCGTGCAGATCGCCGTGCCCGTCCGGAGTGCACATTCCCGTGACGCCGATCGGCGCCATGAACAGCGGGGTGGGAAGGGACAGGCCGAGAAGTTCGATCGACAAATCGCGAACGGTCGTGTCGACCATCATCCGCGGGACAAGTCCCCAGTGGCGGAAGGCGGTCGAATTGAGGTTCTGCGTGTGCTCGTCGCCGCAGCCGCCCTGAACATAGTTGCGCAGGCTCTCGGACATCGCCGCGGTCGCGCGGGCCTCGAGGGTCGCGGCGTCGACCGGGATCGTCGGAAGGACGCCCTGCAGGCCGGCGCCGTAAATCTCGTTCTGATACCCTCCGAAACCCGCCATCTTCCTTCTCCCGTCCGCCCGTCCTTCGCCGGTTGCGCAGGCATAGCCTATCTTGCGTCATATAGGCCTTGTCGCCCGCGCGCATTTATTATAACTGTCGTTATGTAAAAGCAAGATTGTGATGCTCGCCCAGACGGCGGTGCATTTTTCCGACAGGAGAAGGGGATGAATTACGCGACTCTCGTGTGCGAGCTCGAGAACAATATCCTGGTGGTCAGGTTGAACCGGCCCGACCAGCTCAACGCTTTCACCGTCGAGATGGCGAGCGAACTCGTCCATCTGTTCGAACGGGTCAGCGAGGATGATGATGTGGGCGCTGTGATCGTGACCGGCGAAGGCCGCGCCTTCTGCGCGGGCATGGACCTGAACGGCGAGGGCAATGTCTTCGGGCTCGACGAAAGCCGCTCGCCCGATATGGAGTATATGCGCGATGCGCTCGGCCCGCTTTCGGTGCGCGACCGGATCCGCGATGACGGCGGCCGCGTCACCCTTTCGATCTTCAATTGCAAGAAGCCGGTGATCGCCGCGATCAATGGCCCGGCGGTCGGCATCGGTGCGACGATGACGCTCGCCATGGATATCCGGCTGGCATCGGAGAAGGCGCGCATGGGCTTCGTCTTCGGCCGCCTCGGGATCGTGCCCGAAGCCTGTTCGAGCTGGTTCCTGCCGCGCCTGGTCGGGCCGCAGCAGGCGCTCGAATGGGTGCTCTCGGCCGACATCTTCGATGCCGCCGAAGGATTGCGCGGCGGCCTCTTCCGCTCGGTGCACGCACCCGAAGCGCTGCTCGACGATGCCAGGGCGCTTGCCCGGAAATTCACCGAGAACCGCTCGCCCGTCGCAGTCGCGCTCGCGCGGCAGATGCTGTGGCGCAACGCCGCGCAGCGCCATCCGATCGAGGCGCACCGCGTCGACTCGCTGGCGATGTTCTACACCAGCATCGGCGACGGGAAGGAAGGCGTCGCGGCTTTCCTCGAAAAGCGCGCGCCCGATTTTGCCGGCAAGGCGTCGGCGATGCCCGATTTCTATCCCTGGTTCGATTGACGCGCATCGACAACGGTCACATTGGTCCAGGCCTCTGGCCCTGTCCCGACCTCCATTCCTTTGGGAGATCCGCTCCATGTCCCTGATCGTGAACCGCCGCGACATCGATTTCCTGCTGTTCGAATGTCTTGGCGCGGACACGCTGTTCGCGACCGGGCGCTATAGTGCGCTCGACCGGGACATGGTCGAAAGCATCCTCGATACCGCGCAGGCGATCGCCGAAGAGCAATATCTGCCGTTCGCGGCGAGCCTCGACGCGAACGAGCCGCGGTTCGTCGATGGCAAGGTCGAGATCATGCCCGAGGTGGGCACCGCGCTGCGCGCCTATGCCGAGGCGGGCTTCTTCGCCGCGGGCGCCGATCAGGAGGTAGGCGGCCTGCAATTGCCGCACGTCGTCACCATGGCGATCAACGGCATGTTCACCGCCGCGAACCTCGGCGTTGCCAATTACAGCTTCCTGACCATCGCCAACGCCAACCTCCTCGCCGCCTTCGGAAACGAGGAACAAAGGCGGCGCTTCCTGCCGCCGATGCTGGAGGGGCGCTGGTTCGGGACCATGTGTCTGTCCGAGCCGCAAGCGGGATCGTCGCTTTCGGACGTCCGGACGCGCGCCGAACCGCTGGGCGACGGCCGCTACAGCATCAGCGGCAACAAGATGTGGATTTCGGGCGGCGACCACGAGATTGCCGAGAATATCGTGCATCTCGTGCTCGCGCGTCTTCCCGACGCGCCGCCGGGGGTGAAGGGGATTTCGCTCTTCATCGTGCCCAAATATCGCGTCGGCGACGACGGCGTTCCGGGCGAGCGTAACGGCATCGCGCTTGCGGGGCTCAATCACAAGATGGGGCATCGCGGCACGACCAATTGCCTGCTCAATTTCGGCGAGGACGGTCCGAGCATCGGCCATCTGGTCGGGGAGGCGAACAAGGGCCTTTCCTACATGTTTCATATGATGAACGAGGCGCGGATCGGGGTCGGCCACGCCTCGGTGATGTCGGCGCTCGCGGGCTATCTCTACGCGCTCGACTATGCGCGAACCCGCGCGCAGGGCCGGCTGCCGCAGGCGAAATCGCCGAGCGACCCACAGGTGCCGATCATCGAGCATGCCGACGTCAAGCGCATGTTGATGGCGCAGAAGGCGGCGGTCGAGGGCGCGCTCGCGCTGACGGCCTATTGCGCGCTGCTTGTCGACCGGCAGAAGGCGAGCGCGGACGCCGCCGAGGTCGCGGAGCTGGAGTTGCTGCTCGACCTGTTGACGCCGATCGCCAAGAGCTGGCCGTCCGAACATTGCCTGGAAGCCAATAAATGGGCGATCCAGGTGCTTGGAGGCTATGGCTATACGCGCGATTATCCGGTCGAGCGCCACTATCGCGACAACCGCCTGAACCATATCCATGAGGGGACATTCGGCATCCAGGCGATTGACCTGCTCGGTCGCAAGGTGCGGATGGACGATGGGCGCGCGCTTCACTTGCTGCTGGGGCGGATGACCGACACGATCGCCGAGGCTCCCGCCGCCTTGGCGGAGGAAGCCGCGGCTTTGCAGGCAGCGATGGCGGCGCTCGCCGCGACGACCGAGACTGTCGTCGCGAGCGGCGACCTCAACTGCGGCCTCGCCAATGCGACGACCTATCTCGACGCCTTCGGCCATGTGGTGATCGCCTGGCTTTGGCTCCGGCAGGCGATGACGGCGTCGGCCGCGCTGGGGGAGGCGCGCGGCGATGCCGCCTTCTACGAAGGCAAGGTCGCGGCGTGCCGTTATTTCTTCCGCTACGAGCTGCCGCACGTGCATCCGCGCTTCACGCTCGTCCGCGCGCTCGACACGACCTGCCTCAACCTGCGGGCGGAGCATTTCACGGGAGCGTGAAGGGCCGCGCCATTGCTTCAGTTGTCGCTACTCCGCGCAACCCGGTCATGGGACGCTTTGTCCGGTTCCGCCCGCTATATTTAACACAACAGATGTTGCATAAAATAATTTGATCGTCTATTCCGGGATTGGGAATCGATGTCTGGGAGAAGCGGATCATGGATGAGTCGATACGCAAGGCCTATTCCGAGGACGGCGCCGTCCTCATGAAGAATGTTCTCAATGCCGAGCAACTCGCGCAGTGCCGCGAACTTTATGACTGGATCGTCGCGAACCCCGGACCCAATGGTCATGCGCTGTATCGCGGCGACCAGAAGCAGCATGTGAAGTCGCACGTCGACAATGCCAATCCATATGCCAAGGAGCGGCTCGACGCGCTGATGCCGACGCTGCCGCTCGGCCGGATGTTCGCCGATCTTTGGGGATCGAAGAACGTCTGGTATTTCGCCGAGGAAGTGTTCCTCAAGGCGGGCGGCGAGGGAACGCGCACCTATTGGCACCAGGACACCTCCTATCTGCCGTGGGCGGGCAACCATTGGGGCAACGCCTGGATCAGCTTCGAATCCATTCCCAAGAAGAACGCGCTCGAGATCGTGCGCGGGTCGCATCGCGGGCCGCGCTACGACGGCACGACCTTCAGCCCCGACGATCCGACCGATCCGCTGCACGGCGGCGACGCGCTGCCGCGCCTGCCCGACGTGGAGGCGGAACGTGCGGCCAATCCCGACGCCTATGAGATCCTTTCCTGGGCGACCGAGCCGGGCGACGTGCTGTTCCTCCACCCAGCTTCGCTGCATGGCGGCGCGACGATCGACGCCGACTGCCCCGAGCGCCACACCTTCGTTTTCCGCTTCTTCGGCGACGACGCGACCTTCCATGCGCTCCCGGAAATCAGCCGGTCGGGCTATGCGCGCAACGGCAATCTGTACCGCGAGGAAATGGCGGTGCTGAACCACGGCGAACCGTTCCGGTCGCCGATCTTCGCGCAGGTGGTTTGAGGAACACCGCGGTGCCCTGATGCCGCCGCTGCGTGATCGGGCGCCCGCACTCGCCGCATTGGCGGCTGGCACCGCTCAGGGCTTTTGCGCGAGAAGCGTTTCGAAATAGCCGAGCATTACGGCCTTCTGGCGTTCGGCTCCGAAACTTTCGGGCGAGACGACACCATGGACGCCGGCACCCTCGAAGAGGCAGAGCAGCGTATCGGCGGCCAGCTGGGGATCGATGTCGCTCCGAATGATACCGCGCTCGACGAAGGAGCGGACCACCGCCGCCCAGGTCCTGCGCCAGCGCTCAAAGTCGCCAGCGTAGCTCTCGGCCTTGTCCGGCCTGGGAAACAGATAGGCGAGAAAGGCGAAAAACACTTTCCAGCCGTCGAGACTCTCCTCGTTGTGCGGAAGGGTGGTTGTGAGCGCATCGACAAGGTCCGACATCTGCGCGTCGGGTGGAAAACGCCCGTCATATTTCCCGTGCCGTGTCGCGTGAAGGACGAGATCGAGTATCTCTTCCTTGTTCCGGAAATGATGCGTGAGGACACCCGTGGTCGTACCGAGTTCGCGGGCGATCGCGCGCATCGACGCCTTGTCGAAGCCCTCGCGCGCGATCACCCGGCGCGTCGCGCGAAGCACCTCGATCCTCCGTTCGTCGGGGTCCTTCCCGCTGCCTTGGCGGTGATCGCCGGCATTTCCGGGCTGGCGCTCGCTTTTCAAGGGACCTCCTCCGTCGACGGGCAGCGAATCTGCCGGTCGAACTTCGCCGGAGATTCGACCATGTTCGCATGACAACAGTTGTCATATACACGCCCCCTCGTCCGGGCAAGGGTCGCGTCGCCAAGGACGGGATGGTCTCGACGCCGCGCGCATAACGATTACCGAACCCGTCATCCGGTTGTAAAAGCCTGTGATTTTCCATCCTGTCCCCTTTGGGTCTGTCGCTCTCCCCAACGCCGCCGGCGTCGCGGGTTGACAAGCGCGCGGGCTCATCCATAACAATAACAACTGTTGTTATTATAATTATCTGATCGGGCGACGGCATGAAGTTCAGGCGATCGACGATGTCATGTTGCGGCGCGCAAGGCTGGTGTCCGGCGCGGTCCGGCGGAATTCGGATTCGAGCATTATGAGCAGCGCGCGAGCCTTCCCGGGATATGATTTCGGCTGGAACATCGTCGCGGTCCTCTTCCTGTGCACGGCGTCGCTGATGGGCACTTCGATCTACGGCTTCATCATGATCGCCGACACGATGGCGCGCGCGCACGGATGGTCCGACATGGCTGCGGGCGGCCTCGTATCGGCGATGTGGCTCGTTGCACCGCTCGCGCTTTTCAGCGCACCGGCTATCAGGCGTTTCGGCCCGTGGGGGCTGATCGTGGGAGGCCTGCTCCTCCTTTCGATCGCATTCGCCGGCCTCGCGATCGCCAACGAATTCTGGCATGTCTATGCACTGCGCGTCCTCATGGGGTTCGGCAAGATCGCGATCATGGTGTCGGTGCCCGTGGTCGTCGCGCGCTGGTTCGATCTCCGCTTCGGCACAGCGATCTCGATCGTCTGGGCGGGCGGCAGCGCCGGCGGCATTCTCGTCGCGCCGCTCGTCGAATATCTCGATCGGACTGCGGGCTTCGGGTTTTCTGCGCTGGCGCTGGCAGGCGGGATCGCGGTCGTCGCGGTGATCGCCGCCGCAATGGCGCGGGCAAGGCCGCCGGAACAGAGCGTGGCAAAGGCTCCCGCGAAGGACGGTGAGGGGGCCGCGCAGACGCCCTCCGCGGACGCTGCGGGTCCGGCGGGAACGGGCTGGATCCTTATCTCCGGCATCGTCGTGGCGACGATTGCGCTGGGCTGCGCCAACGTCTCGTTTCTCGCTCTGAAGCCCCAATTGCTCGGAAGCTTCGGAATCGATTCCCGCACCGTCGCGCTGATCGTGGGCGTCAATGCCGCGGCCTCGATGATCGGCGCCCTCCTGATCGGCTGGTTGACCGACCGGTTCGGACTGGCCTGGCCTGGAGTGGCTGTGGGCGGCTGCTATCTCGCCGGCGTGGCGATCTATCTGTTCCTTACCGCCGCTCCGCTGGCGGCGGTGGCCATGTTTGCAGCGGTGCTCGTCGGGCTTGGCGGCGGGGCAGCCGAAGTGCTCTGGATCGGGTTGCTCAAGCGCGAGGCCAGCGGGCCGCGCTTCTCTGCCGTGTACGGTGCCTGGTACTTCGCGATCCAGGTCGGTTACGCGGCCGGCGGCTTCGTCGGCGGCTGGACGCTGACGCATTTCGGCGCCGTCGGATTCCTCCTCGTCGCGGCGGTGGCTTTCGCGGCGACTCCCCTTTTCTCAGCATGGCGGGCGACCCGCTGGTCCGATTGGCGCCGTCGTCCCGGGCCGCTCGCGGTGGCGCGATAGGGCAAGGCTCGATTATTATAATGACATTTGTTATTTTAAGTGTATGGGTGTGCGATAACAAAAAGAAAACGATCGTTACGAATGGCCGATTCACCGGCGTCGTGCGCCTCCGCAGGCAGGACGGGACTAACGTATCAAAGAGGGAGACTAGCGGTGATCAATCAATTTGCGTTCATGGCGCGCCGCCGGAAGGCAATGCTCGGCACGACCGGCTGCATGATGGCGCTGACGGCGGTTCTTTCCGCCGTTCCGGCATCGGCGCAGGAGGCCGCCGCCGAGCCCGATCAATCGGCAGCGACGGCCGACAGTGGCGGCGATATCATCGTGACGGCGAGCCGCCGCGAGCAGCGCGTGACCGACCTGCCCTTCAACATCTCCGCCTATGGCGGCGAGCAGCTCGAGCGCGCGAACATCAGCAGCGTGGCTTCGCTGACGCGCCAGGTCCCCAACTTCAACATCATCGACGCCGGCGCGCGGACGGCCGCGGCGCAGATTCCGATCATCCGCGGCCTGAACGCCTCGCAGACGACCTCGAACGCGGCGCGCTATTTCCAGTCGCCCGTCGGCTTCTATCTCGGCAATGCGCCCGTCACCGGCGCGCTGCCGCTCTATGATATTTCGCGGGTCGAGGTGCTGCGCGGCCCGCAGGGCACGCTCTATGGCGCCGGCTCGCTGTCGGGCGCCGTGCGCGTCGTGCCGACCGATCCCCAGCTCGGCGAAACAAGCGGCACAGTTGCCGCCTCGGTCGGGACGACATCGCATTCGAGTGACCCATCCTATTCGTTCGGCGGCATCGTGAACCTGCCGATCGGCGATACGTTGGCCGTCCGTTTCTACGCCCGGCAACAGCGCGAAGGCGGCTTCATCGATGCGCACGACGTGCTGAAGCGCCAGGGCGACAGCTATATCAACGGAGCCCCCCTTCTGGCCGATACGTCCGATGTCGCGAACAGCCCGGGCGTCTATTTCAACGAGAAGGACTATAACTACGCCGACACGACCTCGGCCCGCGCCGCCCTCCGCTGGGAGCCGACCGAGGATTTCTCGTTGAGCCTCGCCTATAATTTCGCCAAGTCCAAGGGCGTCGGCGGCAATATCGACAACAACAGCTTCGAAGGCGGCGCCTCGCCGCTTGACCCCCGCATCCAGCTCGAGGCGACGGGCGACTATGAACGCTCGATCCCCATGCTCGAACCCTGGAAACGGCGGACCGAACTGGCGTCGCTCGATGCGAGCTACGACCTCGGCTTCGCGACCGTTGCGGCGACGGTCGCCTATGGCGAGACGAAAGGAGAATCGTCGAACGATTCCACCATCAGCCTGCTCGGCTCGCCCTACGGCTTCTTCTACACCGGCGCGCCCGCCAATCCGCGTGCGGTAATTCCGGTCGCGAACAACGACCGCGACCGGTCCTGGACCCAGGAGCTGCGGATCGTATCGAAGGAAGGCGGTTTTATCGACTATACTGCGGGCGTTTTCCTCCAGCAGCAGCGCCGCAAGATCGATCTGTTCGTCTATGCGCCGGGCGCTGCCGAGCAGAGCTTCGCGGCGGGCGGCAGCCGGACGCCGATCTATCATGGCTTTTTCGGCGAACCTGACGCCACCTACATCCCGACGCTCAGCGACTCGCTCACCTACAGCCAGGTTACGTCGCAGCGGTTCCGCGAAGTCTCCTTCTTCGGCGATGTGACCTTCCACCTTACCGACGCCTGGTCGGTCACCGGCGGCGCGCGTGTCTTCAAGCAGAAATTCTCGTCCGATCAGGATCTGCTCAGCACCCTGTTCGCCCCACCGGGGTCGCCCGAGGTCGATGGCGTCGGCGTATCGCTCACCAATTCGGCCAGCTCCACCAAGGGGACCGACCAGATTTTCAAGGTGAACACCTCGTACAAGCTGGAGGGCGGTGGTCAGATTTATGCGACCTTCTCGCAGGGCTTTCGTCGCGGGGGCACGAACACCTTTTCGACTCCCGAGATCAACCCGATCATTTTCGAGCCTGAAGCGCTCGTGGTCTACAAGCCCGACCGCACCAACAATTTCGAGGTCGGTATCAAGGGATCGATGTCGCGCATCTATTATTCGCTGAGCGCCTTCTATATCGACTGGAAGGATCCGCAGATCGACCTCCAGACGCCCTACAACCTCTTTCCCGCGGTCGTGAACGGCTCGGCCGCCGAATCGAAGGGGTTCGAGGTGGAACTGTCGGGGCCGATCGCGATCGACGGGCTGAGCTTCAACCTCGGCCTCGCCTATGCGCGGGCGCGGCTCAGCGAGGACTTTGGTCTGCCCGCCGGCGATGGCGCGGGCAGCGAAGTCCCCAATGCCATCAGAGGCGTAAAGGGTGACCAGCTGCCGGGCGCGCCCGACTGGAGCGGCGCGGGGTCGCTGATCTACACTCACGCGGCCGGAAAAGGGGAAATGACCTGGAACCTCGGCTTCGATTTCCGCAGCGGGACGTGGAACCAGCTTCGCAGCCAGAGCACCAATACGCCTGCCAGCAAGCAGTCGGGCTATGTCATGCTCAATGGCAGCATCGGCTATGCGATCGATGACTGGAATATCGAGCTTTACGGCACCAACCTTCTCGACAAGCGGGCGGTCTATGCAGCCAACCTCCGCA
Organism: Sphingopyxis indica; assembly: GCF_032879645.1. NCBI lineage: Bacteria > Pseudomonadati > Pseudomonadota > Alphaproteobacteria > Sphingomonadales > Sphingopyxidaceae > Sphingopyxis > Sphingopyxis indica. Next base: position 3,277,505 of record NZ_CP076394.1, on the reverse strand, counting down.
CCCTCAACTCGATCGCGACCCTCGGGAACTGGGGTAACAGCTACTCGGTCTCGCGCCCACGCGAGGTCGGCATCCGGCTGAGCAAGAGTTGGTGATCCCGGGGATCGCCGCGCTGCTTCAGGTGGCCGCGGCGGTCCTCCGGGGACAGGCTATCCTTTTGACGCGATATCGGACGGCGCGCGGTCAACGCGCGCCGTTCCGGCCTTCCCCCTTGCTGCGTGCATGGAACGGATCGATACCGGCTGCTTCCAGCGCGCCGATCAGCGGGCCGAGATGCCGCTCGTAACGGCGCCAGCGGCCTGCGGCGGTCCGGTAGATCGGACGGCGGATCTGGGCCGCGCTGGCAGTGGCGGACGCCGTCTTGTTCTTTTCGATCCGTACCATCGCATCGTTCCATGCGATGCCCATATGCCCGGCAATTTCGCGGCCGATCTCCTGCGGTTCGCGGACAACATCCTCATAGGCGATTTCCAGCAACTGCGAACCCGCCGTGGCGCGCCAGTGATCGAGCAATTTGTCGTAGGCGATATAATAGGACGCCAGATCGTCGAGCGAATAGCTGAACGGATAGGCGCTGCCGAAGAGTGTCGAATACATGGCGAAGAGATTGTCGGCGGGCGCCCGGTTGACGAGCAGGGTGCGGGCGCTTGCCATCGTCAACCGAATGGCGCCGGCATAGAGATAATTGAACGGCAGCTTCTCGATGATCACATCGCCCGCATCGGGCACGCCAGCGCGCCGCGTATAGCCCGAGAGCACCCGAACGGGGTCGGCGTCCGCAACGCGTTCGAAGATATCGGTCCCGGTCGCCGCCGCGCCCTCGGCCAGCGCGCCGAACAGATTGTCGGTTTCGCCGTTGCTGCGCGCGCGGGGACTGCCGGTCAGGATGCGCTCGATCATCGTCGTCCCCGAACGCGGCAGCCCGACGATGAACCCGTAGGCCGGTGCCGTCAGTTCAGGCGCCTGCATCAGACGCCGGGCATCGAAGCTCTCGATGATCCGCCGCAGCTTCGCCGCGTCGTCGGCGACATCATATTCGAGCGTTCGCCGCCGCGTTCGCGCCCCGCTCGAGAAATGGCCGAAGGCTGCGTCGTAATCGCCGAGATCGTCATACTCCTTTCCCAGCGCATAATGCAGAAAGACCCTCGCACCCGCGTCCGACGTTCGCTTGAGCATGGCCTGCAGGGCATCGACATGGTTGCGATCCGCAGACTGGGTGCGAAGCTGCGAACGAAGCAGCGCTGCCTCGACCATCCCGGGCGCAAGACGGAGGGCCCGGTCGCAGGCGGCTTCGGCCGCATCGAGGCGGCCGACGGTTTGTTCCCCGGACGCCAGATTATACCATCCCAGCGCGTCGGCCGGCCGCGCCTTTACGACCTGCGCGTACCAGTCGCGCGATCGCTCGTGCGCCCCCGCCTCGAACGCGGCGAAGGCGAGCGCCTCATCGTCCTCGGCGCCGCCTGAAGGCATCGCCGCGAGGCGATCGATCAGCGCCAGGGCTTCGCCATGACGCCCCAAGGCCCGCAATATTCGCACCGCGGCCGCATGGTCGTCCGATGCGAAACCTCGCCGGTCTCCCCCGGCAAGACGACGCGCGAGCTCGGTCTCGAGTTCGGCCTGTTTCGGATGCGATGGTGACGGGCTTTCTACCATCTCACTCTCATCGGCGCCCGGGTGCGGGCGGCCTGGCGCCGTCTCAACTGCTGCGAGCAGTCGGGACCGGTCGGAGGAGTTGCATGATCGAATCGATGAGCCGATCGAGCCGCTCCGGTGCGAAGCGCTCGGTTTCGATGGGCAGCATGATCATCCAGCCGTCCCCGATCGACCCGACGGTGTCGGCAAGCAGTTCTGCAGGGATGTCGGCACGAATGGAGCCGGCTTCCTGCTGCTTCTTGATGATCTCCGCGAGGCGTGCGCGATAGCTTTCGTATCGTTCGCGATATATGGCCGCGAACTTCGGCTCGTGGCGCGCGCGCGCCAGCAACTGGAAGCCGGCAAGCCAGCCGTCGGAGTTCGAATTGAGCTCGACCCAGCGCTTGTAACGCTTGGCATGATCGACCACCTCGTCACCGAGGTCGAGCATCTCGTCGAAGCCGTCGAACATATATTCGATGATCGCACTGACCATCGCTTCCTTGTCGGCGAAATAATAGGTGATCGCCCCCGTGGTGTGCCCGGCTTCCTTGGCCACCTTGCGCAGCGAAGCGCCCGAGTAGCCCTCCTCGGCGATCACCTTGATGCCGGCGCGCAGCAATTTTCTGCGCTGCGCGTCGCGATCGCCGACGGGCCGGCCCCGGCTGGCGCGCTTCTGTGGTTTCGGGGACGCGGCTTCGGTGGCCGGTCGCTTTGCGGTCTCAAGTTCACTCATGCGGATACCGTAGCAATATTTGCCCCATACTCAATTATCATAACAGCCTCGCGAAATAATCTTTGGCACTTCGGGACAGGAAGAGCAGCGCGCGTGTCTCGCCACCCTGTTGATGCCTTCGCCTCTTGATCGATGGTGCGGACCCGACCCTGCGCGAGGCGAAGCTGAGGGCCTGTCCGCGCGGAGCTCATAATTCACATAACAATAGTTGCGCAAAAATTTCGACCCGTTTATGCAGCGAGTCGAGGAGAAGGATATGAACGACAAGATGCAGAGGATCGTCCCGGAGGGAACGCAGCCCCTTTACGACAATTATCATTTCGCACCGGCGATCCGTGTCGGGGACCGGATCTGGCTTTCGGGGCAGGTAGGGATCAACGCCGACTTCGTCGCGGGCAAGGATATGGAAGAGCAGGCGCGCTTCGCCTTCGAGGCGATCAAGGCGACGCTTGCGGCCGCCGGTGCCAGTCTTGCCGATGTCGTCGAACTGATGAGCTTCCACACCGATCTGCGCGGTGAAATAGCCGATTTCGTCAAGGTGAAGGATGCCTATTTCCCGAACGACTATCCATGCTGGACCGCAGTGGGCGTCACCCAGCTCGCGGCACCCGAATATAAGGTCGAAATCCGCGTTGTCGCCGTCGCCGGCTCCGGCGAGTCCTGACCCCATCGACTCCCGGGTTTCTCTCAACCCGGAGTGTGCGGGGCGGCAGGGCACGCCGCTCCGCACCATTTTCCGGCGCCCAACCATGAAGGACAGGCCATGAGATTATTCGACCTCAGCGGCAAAACGGCGATCATCACCGGTTCGAGCCGCGGCATCGGCCGCGCGATAGCCGAGGCTTTCGCCGAAGCCGGCGCGCGGGTGGTGATTTCGAGCCGCAAGCAGGATGCCTGCGAAGCGGTTGCCGCCGAGATCAATGCGAAGTTCGGAGCGGGCCGCGCTCTCGCCGTCGCCGCGAGCATCTCCGACAAGGAGGCGCTCCAGCATCTCGTCGACCGCACGCGCGAGGAATTCGGACCGATCGACATCCTCGTCTGCAACGCGGCGACCAATCCCTATTATGGCCCGATGGCGGGGATCAGCGACGAGCAGTTCCGCAAGATCTTCGACAATAATGTGCTTTCGAACCATTGGCTGGTTACGATGGTCGCTCCCGAAATGGCCGCGCGCGGCGCGGGAGCGGTCATCATCGTGTCGTCGGTGGGCGGGCTGATCGCCTCGGACACGATCGGCGCCTACAATATCTCGAAGGCCGCAGACTTTCAGCTCGTACGCAATCTCGCGCTCGAACTCGGCCGGCAGAACATCCGCGTCAACGCGATCGCGCCCGGCGTCATCCGCACCGATTTCGCGCGTGCCCTCTGGGAGGACCCGAACGCCGAGGCCGCGCTTCGGCAGGCGGTTCCGCTCGGCCGCATCGGCGAACCCGAGGATATCGCCGGGACGGCGCTGTTCCTGGCTTCGGACGCCGGCCGCTATGTCAACGGGCAAGGGATCATCGTCGACGGCGGGATGACGACACGGGCGAACGTCTGATCGGCACTGGTTTTGGTAAGGGCGACCGCCCGGAAGAGGGCGGCACCAATTGGTGGAGAGGCATATGGCGAAGAAGGTCTTTTCGGTCGCGCTTCTGGGTTGCGCGGCACTGGCGCTGGCGGCGTGCGACGCCTCGAAGAACAACAGCGCCTCGGGCGGCGGATCGCTCGACGATGCCGAGAAGGCGAGCGAGGCGTTGCTCAAGACCGGCGGCAACGGCGACGACTGGCCCGGCATCGGCTACAGCTATGACGAACAGCGCTTCAGCCCGCTCACCGACATCAACGACAAGAATGTGGGGCAGCTCGGCATTGCCTGGTTCGCCGACCTCGAGGATGCGCGCGGGCAGGAGGCAACGCCCGTCGTCGTCGACGGCACCCTCTATGTCAGCCACGCCTGGTCGAAGGTCGACGCATGGGACGCCGCGACCGGCAAAAAGCTCTGGAGCTTCGATCCCAAGGTGCCCGGCGAGCGTGCGGTCCACGCCTGCTGCGACGTCGTCAACCGCGGCGTCGCCGTGTGGGGCGACAAGCTCTTCGTCGGCGCGCTCGACGGCCGCCTGATCGCGCTCGACAGGAAGACGGGCAAGGAGATCTGGTCGACGCAGACCTTCGACGCGTCGAAACCCTATACGATCACCGGCGCGCCGCGGGTGGTGAAGGATATGGTGCTGATCGGCAACGGCGGCGCCGAATTCGGCGTGCGCGGATACGTCACCGCCTATGACGCCGACACCGGCAAGGAGCGCTGGCGCTTCTATACCGCGCCCAATCCGAAGAAGGAAAAGGACGGCGCGATCAGCGACGACATCTTCGCGTCGAAAGGCAACGCGACCTGGTCCGACAAGGGCGAATGGCAGATCTCGGGCGGCGGCGGCACCGTGTGGGACGCGATCGTCTACGATCATGATCTCGACCAGATCTATCTCGGTGTCGGCAACGGCAACCCGTGGAACCATGGCACGCGCTCGAACGGCGAAGGCGACAACTGGTTCCTCTCATCGGTCGTCGCGCTCGACGCGACCACCGGGGCCTATAAATGGCACTATCAGGAAACCCCTGCCGAGACGTGGGACTATACCGCGACCCAGCCGATCATTCTCGCCGAGCAGACGGTGAACGGAAAGCCCACCAAAGTGCTGTACCATGCGCCGAAGAACGGCTTCTTCTTCACGATCGACCGCACGAACGGCAAGCTGATCGATGCCAAACCCTTTGTCGACGGGATCAACTGGGCGACGGGCTATGACCTCAAGACCGGCCGCCCGATCGAGAACCCCGAGGCGCGCTTCTACAGGACCGGCAAGCCTTTCATCGCGATCCCCGGCGCGCTCGGTGCGCATAACTGGCACCCGATGAGCTTCAACCCGGCGACCGGCCTCGTCTATATCCCCGCGCAACAGATTCCGATGGGCTATCTCAGCGACCAGGACGATCTCGACCGGAGGCAGGCGCTAGGCTTCAACGTCGGCACCTCCTTGAACAAGACGATGCTGCCCGACGACAAGGCCGCATTCAAGGCTGCGGTTGCGGCGACCACCGGCCGCCTTGTCGCTTTCGACCCGCGCGCCGGCAAGGTCGCGTGGAGCGTTGCCCATCCCGCTGCATGGAACGGCGGCACGATGACCACCGCGGGCAATCTCGTCTTCCAGGGAACGAGCACGGGCCGCTTCCGCGCCTACGCCGCCGATAGCGGCAAGCAATTGCTCGACCTCGACATGCAGTCGGGGATCGTCAGCGCGCCATCGACCTTCCGCGTGAACGGTATCCAATATGTCGCCTTCATGACCAGCAAGGGCGGCGCCTTTCCGCTCGTCGTGGGAATCGCGGGCGGCGCGGCGCGCAAGGTACCCAACATCCCGCGGCTCGTCGTGCTCAAGGTCGGCGGCACCGCGAAGCTTCCCGCGCCGCCGGAGACGACGACGCTCGCATGGAACCCGCCGCCGCAGTTCGGCACGCCCGCCCAGATTGCCGCGGGCAAGGCGCATTTCGGCCGCTATTGCTATATCTGTCACGGCGACAGCGCGATCGGCAACGGCTTCACCCCCGACCTTCGCGTCTCGGGCACCCTCGCCAACGCCGAGGCGTGGAAATCGGTCGTGATCGACGGCGCGCTCAAGGATCGCGGCATGGTGAGCTTCGCCCCGGTGCTGACGCCCGCCGATGCCGAGGCGATCCGCGCCTATGTCGTCGACCGCTCGAACTGGACCAAGGCCAATCTGGCGAAGGACGCCGCTCCCGTCGGACGCTAGACCGCTGGCCGCCCGGTTCCGTCCAGAGCGGGCGGCCGGTGCCGCCGCTCAGGTCTTTCGAATGCCGATCCGGCTGCCCACCTGTCCGGGACGCGGCAGTTCGCCGTGCGCGGCCGCCATCGCGCCGATCCGGGCCATGGCCCATTCGGGCCAGGGTGCCGAGCGGCGCGTCGCATAATCGATATGCATCAGCATCAGTTCGTTCGTCGCCACGAGCCGGCCGTCGTCGGCCGCGAACATCGTGTGGAACAGATGGACGCGCTTATGATCATGGTCGAGAATCTGGCTCTCGACCCGAAATCCGTCCCCCTCCTTCATCTCGCTTACATAATTCACATGCGCCTCGAGCACGAAATACATGCCGATCCGGTTGCTGGTATATTCGTAGGGGAGGCCCAGATTGTTGAAGATCTGGCCCGTCGCATGATCGAAGGCGACAACATAATAGCCGACGTTCATATGGCCGTTCCAGTCGGTCCATGCATTGGGGACCGTGCCGCGGAAGACATCGAAGGGCGCGGCGAGATTGAGGGTCTCAAGGGGAAAGGGTGGCGTGATCACGGCGTCGTCAATCCTGTGTTGTTGCAATCAGAAAGCGGAAATCTCGATGGCATCGGCGCCTGAAGTATCGGTGGCGGCGTGCCGGTCCGGCGTCGCCTGCATTCCCGGGCGCGCGGCAGCACTGCTCGTCGGCGCCATCCGGCTGGCGATCGTCGCCGCGAGCCAGCAGCCGGTGAGGACCGTCCCTGAAACCAGAAACAGGGCGAGCGGCGTCGACCGCGACAGAAGCGCGCCGGCAAGTTCGGCGCTCGCCGCGAAGGCGGCGGCATCCATCGCTGGATAGGCGACATAGATGCGATCGGTGAAGTCGAGCGAACGCACGAGCCCGAGAAAATAGACATAGCCGATCGTCGCGAAGATCGCGTGGGCGACATAGCCGGCGCCGAAGATCAGCGCCGAGCCGCTCGTCATGGCGACATAGCTTGCAAGAATGCCGCCGGTGGCCACCCCGATCATCGCCGTGGGCGAGACGCGCTCGCGCAGAACCGACGGAACGAGCGCGCCCGCGAGCGAAGCGATCAACGCGAAGGCGACGAAGAGGCCGACCGACTTCGCCGCGATGCCGTTGGCGGTGGCGATCGAGGCGACGAAGGCGCCAGCCCCGCCCATGAACACGCCGGTGAAGACAGCGCCGGCGATAGCGGCGATAAGCGGTGCCGCCAGATCGGCGGGCTGTATCGCCGGACGCGGTGGAACCTCCGCTTCGGCGGGCCGCGCATTCTTGCCGATGAACTGCGCGTCGCGCAGCGCGGCGGCGCAGGGAATGACCGCGAGGAAAAGGGCCGCGATGACAATCAGCGCGCCCTTCTCGCCATAATGCGGCAGAATGGCGGTCGGCAGGAGATAGGCGATGATTGCGGCGATCAGCGACGATCCGAACAGCGCGATGCTGTAGGCGCGCAAGGGGTCGGGAGCATTTCCGAGCGCGGTAAAGGCCGGCGTCGCGACGCAGCCGCTCGTCAGCCCCACGAGGAACCAACCATAGCTGAGATGGTCGGTGCCGATCAGGAAGGCGACCGCGAGGAGCGCGGCGACGGTCGCGCCGATGGCGGCGATGCTCGTCCAGCGCGGATTGGTCCGGTACACCCAGAAGGGAGCGAGGCCGATAACGATGCCCCGGCCGAGGACGAAAGCCGCGCCGAGCGATCCGAGCTCGCTTTCGCCGATCCCGCGGCTCTGCTGGGTTGCCTGGAAAATGATCGAGAGAATGTTCGGGAGAAGAATGCCGATCGACCAGAGCGTCCCGGCGGAAAGACCTGAAAATCGCGGCATCGAACCGGTACCTGTCGTCAACGGCGCCGCGGCGGCCGTCCCGAAGCGGTCTGCTGTCATGCCCGGCGGTATCCGCGTATCCGCGGGAGGATTTCGCGGCCCGGCCGGGCGCCGGTCGCCGGGAGGGATGGTCGTCGGACGTCGTGGTTCATAGCCGGTCCCTGCTGTGCGCCGGTCCGCGTTCGGCCGTCCGCTCGTGCCTCGCCGCCACGGCGAGCGAATTTTGATAACGGTCGTATCGATAAAATGAAAGGGTCATTTTGAAAGGCGCGCGGCGCGTGTCCCGGCCTCTTGACGACATGCTGCCGAACCTGCGGGAGGGTAGCGATCCGGCGGTGCCGGGGGCAGGGGAAGCCCGGCGGCATATATCTGCGAAATATATGCGCCGGGTTTCGCTCAGCGATTGACGTCGACGATGAAGCGGCCGCGCACCTCGCCCGACATGAACCGCGCGGCGACGTCGACCGCCTCGGAGAGCGCGATCTCTTCGGCAATGACATCGAGCACATCCGCGTCGATGTCATGCGCCAGCCGGTCCCATGCCTTGAGCCGCAGAGCCTTCGGCGCCATGACGCTGTCGATTCCGAGCAGGCGAACCGAGCGCAGGATGAAAGGCAGGACCGTCGCGGGAAAATCCATGCCCTGCGCAAGCCCGCACGCCGCGACCGCTCCGCCGTAGCGCGTCTGCGCGCAGGCATTGGCGAGCGTATGGCTGCCCGCGGCATCGATCACGCCTGCCCAGCGCTCTTCCTGCAGGGGCTTGCCGGGCTGATCCATCGTTGCGCGGTCGATCACGCGGTCCGCGCCGAGATGCTCGAGATAGGCCTGCTGATCCATCTTTCCGGTCAGCGCCGCGATGTGGAACCCGGCCTTTTTGAGAAGCGCGATCGCGACCGACCCGACGCCGCCGGTCGCGCCTGTGACCAGTATTTCGCCGTCGCCCGGCGCTACGCCGGCTTCGACAAGCGCATCGACGCACAGCGCGGCGGTATATCCGGCAGTTCCGATCGCCATCGCCTGCGCCGCCGTCAATGCCGCGGGAAGCGGAACGAGCCAGTCGCCTTTCACGCGCGCTTTTTGCGCGAGCCCGCCCCAGTGAACCTCGCCGGCGCCCCAGCCATTGAGCACGACCATGTCGCCGGCCTTCCAGTCGGGGTGACGGCTCTCGGTGACGATCCCGGCAAGGTCGATTCCCGGGATCATCGGATATTTCCGGATCACCGGCGAGCGGCCGGTAATCGCGAGACCGTCCTTGAAGTTGAGCGTCGAATAGGCGACGTCGACCGACACGTCGCCGTCGGGGAGTTCATCCTCGGCAAGGCTTTTCACGGCGACGCTCTGTCCGCCTTCGGTCTTGTCGACCATGATCGCTGCAAACATCTTATTCTCCTCAAGATCGGCGTGGCCTTCGCCGGATGACATCGGGCAGTCAGCTGCCCCGACGAGTTCAGATCGGGCGCAGGCCGCATGCGAGCCTTGCCTGCTGCCAGCCGAGCTGCGCGAGTGTGCCAAGCTGCGCCACTTTCTCGGAGGCCGTCGCGCTCGACGCATTGCCTTCGAGCATGCGGCGCTTGATACCCTGCAGGATCCCGACGAGACGGAAGAGGTTGAAGGCGAAATACCAGTGCAGGTCGGGTTCTCTCCTGCGGCCGGTGCGTTCGCAATAATGCTTCACGATCCCGGCAAGCGACGGAATGCCTTCCGCGTCGAGATCGATCCCGCCGAGGCCCGACCCGCCTTCATGCGGCATCACCCACGCCATGGCGAAATAGGCGAAATCGGCGAGTGGATCGCCGATCGTCGCGAGTTCCCAGTCGATCACGGCGCGCGCGCGCGGCGCGTCGGGCGCGACGATCACATTGTCGATCCGGTAATCGCCATGGATGATCGCCTTGCGGTCCTGCGCCGGGATGGTGAGCGGCAGCCAGGCGATCAGCTGCTCGACCTCGGGAATCTCGTCGGTCTGCGCGGCGCGATACTGCTTCGTCCAGCGATGAACCTGCCGTTCGAGATAGTTGCCGGGGGCGCCGAAATCACCGAGACCCGCCGCCTCATGGTCGATCATGTGCAGCGCCGCGATCGTATCGACCAGCGCGTGGTAGAGTGGACGCCGGTCTGCAGGCGCGAGGTCGGGCAGAGCGCCGTCCCAGAAGGTCCGGCCTTCGACCCGCTCCATGAGATAGAATTTGGAACCGATGACATCGGCGTCGTCGCACATCGCGACCGGGCGCGGCGCGGGAAAACCCGCGGGCGCGAGCGCTTCGAGAAGGCGGTACTCGCGGTCGACGGCGTGCGCCGAAGGCAGAAGCTGGCCGAATGGCTGCCGGCGCAGCACAAGGCTTTGGTCGCCGGCATCGAGCCGATAGGTCGGATTGGACTGCCCGCCGGGAAATTTCTCGAGCCGCGCGACCGGCGGCAGGGCGGGAAGGGCGCCGCGCAGCCAGCGCGACAGCCCCTCCATGTCGAGGTCGCTCATCTGTTCGCGGCGGACCCGGCGACCGCGACGGCCCGAACCTCGAGGAGCAGCCCCGGCAAGGCGAGGCTCGACACGCCGAAACCGGTGATCGCGGGGTAGGGCGGCCGGATATATTCGTCCTTCACGCGGTAGAAGGGCTCGAGATCGATCGATGTATCGGTCAGGAGGAGGGTCAGCTCGACGACATCGTCGAGCGTCGCGCCCGCCGATTCGAGCACGGTCTTGAGATTCTCGAATGTCAGGCGCGTTTGCGCTTCGATCCCGTCGGGCACCGTCCGATCGGGCGTCACCCCGACCTGACCCGACACCCAGATCATGTCACCCACCCGCATCGCTTGCGAGAGACGATATTGGTCCGCGGCCCCCTCGGTGCCGGGCGGATTGAAGGACTGCTGCATTCCGTTGCTTGCGCTCATCGTCTGCTCCCATTGGAAATTGATATCGGGCGTGCGTACTCCGGTCACGGGAGTTGCTGTCGCCCGGGAGCGGATACCAATTCCCGCAATTTTACGCAACATATGTTGCTATAATTTGCGGGCTGTCGGATTCGGCGTGAGGAACTTTATCCAGCGTAGCGGAACAGGCAGTAGCCCTGACGCCGGATCAGGCGGACCGCGGCAAGATCGTCCTTGCCGCTGCCCAATACTATCAGGCGGCAGAAGGTCCATGGCCGGAGGGTGTCCGGAAGGCTCCCGCCGCATCCGTCGCGCGTAAGCGCGCCGACGCCGCCCGGGGCCACAAAACAACTGACGATCATGCGATTCTCTCTGCGGAGCCGTCGGGTCTTGTCCTGCTCCCGTTCGGCAAACAGTTTTTATAATGACAAGTGTTATATAAAATGCAATGCCCGGATTTGAGGGGTGCTGGAGAGGGGGATGTGCGGGTTGCCGGCGGCCGGCTTTCGCGCCTTCATGGCCGCTTCAGCACCGGACCGGCGAAGCCGGCCGCCATATCGATGGAGAGTTTGCCTTGACCGATGATCTCAGCCACGGACCCGTCGTGCCGCTCGATCCCGAGTGGCCGAAGATGTCGCTCGCCGAAGCAACCGCCGCCCTGACCGCACCGGGCGCGCCGTTCGAAATGGAAACGATCACCGTAGGGGGTATTGCGACCCGGGTCTGGAAAAATGCGCCGCATGACCTCGGGGAATTGCTCGACCTGTCGCGCGCGCATGGCGAGCGTTCGTTCACGATCCTCGATGACGACCGTGTGAGCTTCGAAGCAAACTGGCTCGCGGCCGCCGCTTTCGCGCGGGCCTTGCAGCAGATGGGCGTAGGCAAGGGCGATCGCGTCGCCTTTGCGATGCGCAACCTTCCCGAATGGCCGATGATCTTTTTCGCGATTACCTCGATCGGCGCGATCGCGGTGCCCCTGAACGCCTGGTGGACCGGTGGCGAACTCGCATACGGAATCGGCGATTCGGGGGCGAAGATCCTGATCGTCGATGCCGAGCGTCATGCCCGTATTGCCGACCATCTGGCCAAGCTGACGGCAGTCGAAAAGCTGATCGTGGCGCGCGCCGACGCCGTGCCCGAAGGCGCGGTCGCGCTCGAGGCGATCGTCAGCGCCCCGAAAGACTGGGCGAACCTTCCTGCGTTCGACCGGCCCCGGGTCGAACTCGCGGGCGATGACGATGCGACGATCTTCTACACGAGCGGAACGACGGGGAATCCAAAAGGCGCACTCGGGACCCATCGCAATCTCGTGACCAACGTCCTGTCGGGCGGCTTCTCTTCGGCGCGCAGCGCGCTGCGCCGCGGAGACCCGCTGCCCGAGCCTGCCCCGCGGACGATGTTGACCGTCATTCCCATGTTCCACGTCACCGCCTGTTCGGCGATGCTGATGAGCGCGATGACCATCGGCCACACGACGGTGTTCATGCGAAAATGGGAGCCGGTGCGCGCGATGGAGATCATCGAGCGCGAACGGGTCAATGTCACCGGGGGCGTGCCGACGATCCCCTGGCAATTGATCGAGCATCCCGATCGCGCGAGCTATGATCTCTCCTCTCTCGAAGCGATCATCTACGGCGGCGCGCCCTCGGCCCCCGAACTGGTCCGCCGTATCTATCAGGAGTTCGGCGCTCTTCCGGCGAATGGCTGGGGGATGACCGAGACGATGGCGACCGTCACGCACCATTCGTCGGAGGATTATCTGAACCGCCCGACGAGCGCGGGGCCGCCGGTCGCGGTCGCCGACCTCGAAATCCGTGCCGACGACGGGGTGACGGTGCTGCCGACCGGCGCGGTGGGCGAGCTGTGGGCGCGCGGGCCGATGATCGTGAAGGGCTATTGGAACAAACCCGAAGCGACCGCCGAAACCTTCGTCGATGGCTGGGTGCGCACCGGCGACCTTGCGCGGCTCGATGCGGAAGGGTTTCTCTACATCGTCGACCGCGCCAAAGACATGGTGCTGCGCGGCGGCGAGAATATCTATTCGTCCGAGGTCGAGAATGCGCTCTATGAGCATCCCGCAGTGACCGACTGCGCGATCGTCGGCATTCCGCACCGCACGCTCGGCGAGGAACCCGCGGCGGTCGTGCATCTCGCGCCCGGTATGACCGCGACCGAAGCCGAACTGCAGGACTGGGTGCGCGCGCGACTCGCGGCATTCAAGGTTCCGGTCGCGATCCGCTTCGTCGCCGAAACACTGCCGCGCAACGCCAATGGCAAGATATTGAAAAAGGAACTGAAGGCCCGGTTCGCCGACCGGGAGGACGCAGCTTCTCTCAATTTATTATAACAATCGTTGTGTAAAAGTGACGGAGATGTTAAAGCACGAGTCGCGATCAAGACTGGGAGTGCTGCAAAATGAATTCTGCGCTGCGACAAAGCTTTGAGGAGGATGGTGCGGTCCTCGTGAAAAACTGCCTCGACGAAGGGCAACTGGCGTTATGCCGCGAGGCGTTCGATTGGGCAGTGGAGAATCACGGCCCCAATGCCACGATGATGTTCGAAGGCACCGAGCAGAGCTCGCATGTCGACAACGCCAATCCCAATGCCAAGGAGCGGCTCGACGAGCTGGTGACCAAGCTTCCGTTCGGCAAGATATTCTCGGAGCTCTGGGGTTCGAAGCATGTCTGGTATTTCGCCGAGGAGGTCTTCCTGAAGGCCGGCGGCAAGAGCGGGCGGACGTCCTTCCACCAGGATACCTCCTACCTGCCGTGGACCGGCAAGCATTGGGGGAACGCCTGGATCAGCTTCGAGTCGGTACCGAAGAAAAACTCGCTCGAGATCGTCAAAGGATCGCATCGCGGCATCCAGTATGACGGCCCGAATTTCGTCGATCCGAAAGATCCGACCCAGCCGCTGCACGGCGAAACGGCGGTTCCCTTCCTCCCGCGGCTTCCCGACATCGATGCCGAACGCGAACGCGATCCCGGCAGCTTCGAGGTCGTCTCCTGGGCGGTCGATCCCGGCGATGTCGTCCTGCTTCACCCGCACTCGCTGCACGGCGGTGCGCATGTCGATGCCGACTTTCCGCAGCGCCATACGCTGGTGTTGCGCTTCTTCGGTGACGATGCCTTTTATCGTCCGCTTCCCGAGCACAGCGAGTCGGGCTTCCCCACGCAAGGCATCCTCTTCGTCGAGGAAATGGCCAAGCTCAAGGACGGCGACCGGTTCCGCTCGCCGGTGTTCAAACAGCTGGTCTGACGCCGCGCATCCGCTGCGGGGAATGGAGGGGCGGATCGCAATGGGTCCGTCCCTCATTCCTGTCGGTAAAAACCCCGCAACGCGGGTGAGGCAATCATGCCGCTTGCGCCGAACGCCTCCGCTATCCAGGCAGGAATGAGCAGACCCCCGGCGGGCTCGCCTGCCTTCGGACTAGCTGTTCCGGCGCACGCGTCGATTGACGCGCTCATCCATGAAATGCGCGCCGCCGAGCAGCGACTTGATCGCCACCCACTGCAGCGGTTCGGGTAAGGTCGACGGCGTCTTGTGCTGGAGCGCCGCATAATAGGGGTGCGTCTCGCCCTTGATGCGCTCCGCCAGCAGCAGGCCGACGAAGGACTGGGTGCCGACGCCATGCCCCGAGCAACCTGCGGTATAATGGATGTTGCGATGGTCGCCCGTTGCGCCGACGACCGGGAGCCCATCGTAGGCGAAGCTGATGTAGCCGCTCCAGCTCGACCGGATCGAAACGTCGCGAAGCGTGGGAAATCGCTCGTAGAGCGCGACCGCGAGGTCGCGGTAGGTCGGCTTGGCCGCGATGTTCGGCGTCGATGAGCCATAAGCATAGTCGAGACGCTTCGTCGTGATGACGAGGCTGTTGTGTGCGGTCAGGCGATGGCTTTCCATCACGAGATGCTGGGTCGTGATGCCCTCGCGGCCGTGCCAGCCGAGGCTCGCAATCTGGGCATCGGAAAGGGGCTCGGTTTCGATCGCGGAAACGCGAAGCGGGGCGACCTTGTCGCGCAGCAGCCCGAGTTGCGGCGTGTAGGCGTTGGAGGCGAGCACGAGGTGCGGGGCATGAACGACGCCCCGGTCGGTTCTGCACGCGATCGTTGCGCCCTCGCTGAAGGAGCGGACCGGGCTGCTTTCGTAGAGCTTTACGCCTGCCGCTATCGCCGCGCGCCGCAGGCCCGAGACATATTTCCCTGGATGAAGCGTGCCTCCCCCGGGTGTCGCATAACCGAAGAGGAAGGCGGGCGGGATGCCGCGCGCGCGCATCTCGGCCTCGTCGAGATAGCGGGCAGGGGCGCCGAGCTCGATCCCGAGTTCCATATTCGCGCGCAGCACCTTCTGCTGCGACGCGTGGACGCCGGCGCGGATCAGCCCCGAGCGAATATAATCGCAATCGATGCCATATTGATCGAGTTTCTGCTCGACATAGGCAACGCCGTCTTCGAAATAGCGGACGATCCGCGAGACCTGTTCGCGGCCTACGCGCTTCATGAACAGATGATAGTCGAGACCCTGTCCGCCGGCGAGGTAGCCGGCGTTTCGCCCGCTCGCTCCGAAACCGGCAAATTCCCGTTCGAGAACGACGACCTGCGCGCCGCGCGCGGTCAGTTCGAGCGCGGTCGACAGCCCGGCGAACCCGGCACCGACGATGACTACATCGGCGCTGACCTCGCCTTCGAGCGCGGGTTGAGGATCGGACGGCCGCTCGATCCATCCTCCGATCGGGCGATAGACATCGGCTGCGCGGGAAATCCGGGCTTCCATCTCTCGGTGCATACTCATATCCCCGCCTTCCCTTCTCCGCGATAATTTATAATATCGATTGTTATCTTAATAAGCCGGGTCGGGCTGCGACGCAAGGCGAATAGGTCGCAGCCCGTCCGGCGGCCTTCGGCGGCGTCCTGCGGAGGCGACGGTCGCCGTGCCCGTAAAGCACGGCGGCATCGGGGACGGCGAACCGGGCCGGCTGCCCGCGCGCCTCCGGGCCGGGACCGTCCGGAAGAGGCGCGCCGGCAGATGGAAAATTTAAGTAACAGTCGTTGCGTTAAATGTCGAATGCGCCTATGATGAAAAGAAGAAAGTGCGCGGTCGCTGCTGCGCCGGACCGGGAAGGGTAGAGGCAATGGCCGAAGCGGACTTGAATGTGGCGTGCCGCAACCTCGATGTGCTGATCGTCGGCGCGGGCCTTTCGGGCGTCGGCATGGCGGCAACGCTCCGCCAGAAGAATCCGCGCGAAGATATCCTCATCGTCGAGCGCCGCTCCGATGTCGGGGGGACCTGGGCGCTGTTCCGCTATCCGGGCATTCGGTCGGACAGCGACATGCACACGCTCGGGTTCGAATTCGAGCCATGGCGCGAAGACAGGGCTATCGCGGGAGCGGACGCCATTCTCCAATATATGAACCACACCATCGACAAATATGATCTGCGCCGGAAAATCCTGTTCGGCCACCGCGTCGTGTCGGCCGACTGGCACGGCGGGGAAGCGCGCTGGCGCGTCCTTCTCGAGGATCAGGCGGGCGTCCGGCAACTCGTGCGCGCACGCTTCTTCCATCTGGGCGCGGGCTATTATGATCATGACGAGCCCTACGACGCGGCGCTGCCCGGGCGCGAAGCTTTCGAGGGCGCGCTGATCCACCCGCAATTCTGGCCCGAGGATCTCGATTATGCGGGCAAGCGGGTCGTCGTCATCGGTTCGGGCGCGACCGCGGTGACGCTCGTTCCCGCGATGGCCGAACGGGCCGCGCATGTGACGATGCTTCAGCGGACGCCGACATGGGTCGCCATTCTTCCGTCGCGCGATGCGCTCGCCAACGCGATGCGCAAGCTGATGCCCGCGAAACTGGCTTATGCGCTGACGCGTTTCAAGAACACGCGCTTCCAGGACTGGATGTTCAGGCGAATGCGCAATCGTCCGGACAAGGCGCGGAAATTTCTTCTGAAACGAATTTCCGCGCAACTCGGCACCCGTTTTCGCGCCGCCGACTTCACCCCTCCCTACGATCCCTGGGACCAGCGCCTGTGCGTGGTGCCCGACGGTGACCTGTTCGCGGCGATGAAGGCGGGGAAGGCCGATGTCGTCACCGATCATGTCGAACAGATCGAGGCGGACGGCATCCTGCTGCGATCGGGGCGCCGGTTGCCGGCGGATATCATCGTCACCGCGACCGGCCTCAAGATGGTTCTGGGCGGCAAGATCGCGATGTCGGTCGACGGACGGCCGCTCGATTTCAGCCAGCATTATTTCTACAAGAGCTGCATGCTCTCCAACGTCCCGAACATGACGTTGTCGCTGGGCTATTTCAACGCGAGCTTCACGCTGCGCCTTTCGCTCGTCGCCGACTATGTCTCGCGTCTGCTCGATATGATGCGCGGCGTCGGCGCCGATATCGCAACGCCGACTCTCCTCCCCGGCAAAGAGCCCGCCGCAATCGAACCCTTTGAGATGACCTCGGGCTATCTGCAACGCGCGCGCGGGGTGATGCCGAAAAGTGCATCCTGCCTGCCCTGGCGTCTCGAGCAGGATTATCTGACCGACCGCCGCTGGATGAAGAACAGCCCGGTCGACGACGGGATATTGACGTTCGACCGCGCGCTGGCGGGCGTCGACCTTCGCTAACAGTGCCGCATCAGTCCGCGAAGCGGTTCGCGCAACGGCCACCAACGGCCGTTCGAGGCCAACCGATGAGACCGAGATCGGCAACGTTCTTCAAACGAATCGACTGCCGAACCGGAAGTCTCATTGTAATTAAAAATAACATATGTCATCTTTAATTGCTGATACGGTGAATTGCTATGAAAGCGATCGACGATGGCGGACGATGACACGGTAAAGAAGCACGCCATTTGCTTCGCTTGCGCTCAACAATGCGGCCATATCGCCGTTGTGCGAAGTGGAGAGGTGGTGCGATTGATGGGTGATCGCCAACACCCGCGAACAGCCGGCTTCATCTGCCCCAAAGGCGCGCAGGCGCCGCAACTGCATAATTCGCCCGATCGGCTCCACTATCCGCTGAAGCGGCGCGGCGCGCGCGGCGCCGGCGAATGGGAGAGAATCTCCTGGGATCAGGCGCTGGACGAGATCTCCGCGAAGATTCTCGCGCTTGCCGAAACCCATGGCCCTGAAACGATTGCGCATTCTTTTGGCACGATCCGTAGTTCGGATTGCGCCATCGGCACGCGCTTCATGAACCTTCTGGGCAGTCCCAACGCCGTCGCGCAGGACAAGATCTGCGTCGGGCCGACCGCGCTCGGCGAGTTTCTCACCTATGGCTTTGGTCCCTCCTTGCCGGCGCTTGAAGCAGGCATAACGGAATGTTTCGTGCTCTGGGGCTCGCGCCCGATGCAATCCGCGCGGCCGTCGTGGAGATCGAAGGAAGCGGCCCTGGCCGGGGACACGCGCCTCCTTGTCATCGATTCGGCTCGGACTGAAGAAGCCCGCCGCGCCGACCTTTGGCTCCAGCCGCGCCCCGGCACCGACGCGGCGCTGGGCATGGCGTTTCTGAACGCGATCATCGACGCGGGCCGGATCGATGCCGACTTCATCGCCCGCGAGACGGTGGGATATGCGGAACTCACGGAGCGGGCGTCCGAATATTCGCCCGAGCGGGTTTCCGCCGTCACGGGGGTGCCCGCCGACGACATCCGCAAGGCCGCCTATATGATGTCGGGAAGCGGTCCGACCGCTTTCATGGCCGGAAACGGTTTGTGCCAGGCGGGCGTTACGGCCGTCCAGCATGGCCGGATTCTCGCCTGCCTGATTGCCATCACGGGAAACCTCAACCGTCGGGGCGGGAATTTTCTGGCAGGCCCGCCGCGCGACATTCTCGCCAATGGCGAATGGATGGCGACCGATGCCCTTCCGCCAGCGCAGCGTGCCAAGGCCCTTGGGGCCGACCGTTTCGCGAGCATCGGCCAACATGACCGGCTTGACGAGCTGGTCGGTCGGGCGTGGTACGGCAAGCGCGGAGTCGCGCATTGGCTGTCCAGCGCGCATGAACCGACCTTGTGGGAAGCCATACTCGTTCGCGATCCCTATCCGGTGCGGGCGCTGATCGTTCAGGGACATAATCCGGTTGGGGGAAGCCCCGATACGGCGCGCGTTCGCGAGGCGCTGCTGAGCGACAAGCTCGAATTGCTGGTGGCGCATGATCTGTTCCTGAACGCGACGTCCGCACTGGCGGACTATGTGCTGCCCGCGGCGCACTGGATGGAGAAGCCCTATTTCTCGATGGGCGGCGCCTCGCTTGCGTGGTCAGGCGACTATGTCGAGGCCAATTACGCCGTGATCGCTCCCCAATTCGAACATCGCAGCGACTATGATTTCTTCCGCGACCTCGGCTGGCGATGCGGGCAGAGGGAGCATTGGCCGGAACGGGCAGAGGAATTTTTTGGGCAGGCGCTCGCGCCGGCCGGGATGAGTTTCGATCAGGTCGCCGCACATCATGGTCCCTTGTCGGGCGCAGCCGCGCGTCATCCGGACCACGCCGGTCCGCCGGCGCCTTCCGCCACCGCCTATGGGACACTTTCCGGCAAGGTCGAGTTACGAAGCGGGTTGCTCGAAGAATGGGGGCAGGATTCTTTGCCCTATTTTCGGCGCCCGCACATATTCGAACGGGCGGCGGCCTATCCTCTCATTCTTGTGACCGGCGGCCGACAGATCGAGGGATTTCACCAGAGCGCGCAGCAGACAGACGCCTTTCGCCGCAAGAACCCGCACCCGTTCGTCTCGCTGCATCCGGATCTCGCCGGCGACCTTGGGGTCGACGAAGGGCAATGGGTCACGATCGAAACGCCGGTCGGCCATGTGCGGCAGATGGTGCGTTTCGACGATCGCCATCAGCGAGACGTGGTCCATGCGGATCGCTGGTGGTATCCCGAAGGGGAAGCGACCCCGGAAGACTCATTCGGCGTGCTCGCAACGAGCATCAATGTTTGCACCAGTAACGATCCGGGAGATGTCGATCCGATCATGGGGTCGTGGCTGATGCGTGGGCTTCCCTGTCGCATCGCCCGCTGATTTGTCCCTGCCGCAGCAGTCGGGCGGACGCATTCCGGTCGGAATATCGATCGATCTATGCGGTCGCTCACCCCAATTGACATATAGAAAACAAATGTTATCTTATTATGAATCAAATGTCCGGCAGGGAGGATGGCGTGCAGGTTTCCGAGCAGCAGAAGCAGGATCTGGCCATCGACGGCGCGATCGTTCTTCGCGGCCTGTTCTCGCCCGAACGGCTTGAGCGTCTTCGCGAGGCCTTCGACTATGGGATTGCTCATCCGAGCCCGCTGCACGGCTATGCCTACAGGGGAACCGACCAGGAAACCTTCAACGACTATGGCAATTACGAGAACCGCGCCGTTCACCTTCAGACCGTCAAGGATCTAGGCCTCGGCGAGCTGGTGGCGTCGCTCTGGGGCTCCAGGCATGTCTGGTTCGTCGGCGAGGAGCTTTTCGTTAAAAAGGGTGGCCTCGGGGGCCGTTCGCCGCGGCACCAGGACAATTCCTATTCGCCGGTGGAAGGTCCGCACCTTCTCAACATCTGGACTTCATTCGAGAAGATTCCGCGCAAGAATGCCCTGGAGTTCGTCCGTGGATCGCATCGCGGAATCCAGTATAATGGCACATCGTACAACGACGCCAACGACCATACGAAGCCGCTCTGGCACAAGACAGACTGGCCGCGGCTGCCCGACATCGAGGCCGAGCGCGCCAAAGATCCGAATTCCTGGGATGTGTTCACCTTCGATCTGGATATCGGTGATGCGCTCATATTCCATTCGGGAATCTTGCACGGCGGAGCGCCGGTCACCCCGGATTGTCCCACGCGCCACACGCTGGTCTACCGCTTCCATGGCGACCAGACCTTCTATCGACCGCTGCCGGTCGAAGGCGGCAGCAGCTACGAATATGACATCAGCGGCATCAATGATCCCTCGCTGACGCCCGGCGAACCCTATCGCTCCAAATATTCCGACCAGTTGCTCTGAGCCGGGCCGGCCGTCGCACACCCCGCGGAGCCGCGACCCGCGCCGCATGACGAGCGCTCCGCTTTCAAATGCCCGGGAGGAAAAAATGCCGATCGTTACCGAAATCAACAAGGCCGACGTGATTGTCGTCGGCGCGGGCATTACCGGGCTTTCCACCGCTTATGCCGTCCAGAAGGCCGGGCGCAGCGTGCTCGTGCTCGAGGCATCCGGCCATGTCGGCGGACGGATCATGACCCGCGAGCGCGGCGGCGACAAGGTCGAGGTCGGGCAGCAATATGTCTTGTCGACATACGACAATGCGCTGGCGCTGATCGACGAACTCGGACTGACAGGCGACCTGATCGAGGAGAAGACCGAGGCCATTCAATATATCGACAAGAAGGGCAAATCGCACATCGTCGAAGGCGATGCCGATCTGCTCCGGTTCCTGGGAGTCCGAGGCGCTGCCGATCTCGCCCGGGCCACGCTGCAACTCGGGACGTTGGGGAAATCCTATCCCACGTACGACCTCGAAACCTGCGTCGAGGAATATGACGCTGTCACCGCGCAGGAAGGACTGGACTGGGCCGGCGAAAAGTTCCGCGACTTCGTCCTGCGTCCGATGTGCTACGGCAGCGCGGGCACCTTTCTCGATCACCTCAGCCTGTTCGATGCGGTCCGGCTGTTCAGAAGCAATCTGAAGAAGCCGAAACATTATGGCTTCCGCCACGGCAATCTGTCGTTGCCGCGAAAGCTGGCCGAACATGTCCCGGTGCTCCTCAACGCCGAAGTCAGCGGTCTCACGGTAGAGAATGAGAAGGTCACGGGCGTCGCCCTGGCGGACGGTCGCAGCGTCGAAGCCGGTCACGTCATTCTCTGCACGACGCCCAATGCGGCCGCACATATCACCCCTGAACAGTTCGCGCGTCCCAAGGCGTTTCTCAAGGACTTCCATCACACCCGTCTGGCGCTGGCCTATTTCTATCTCGATCGTCCGGTCGAGAGTGCCGGGGTGAGCTTCGGCATCGCCTATCCCGAAAAGCGCTACTTCAACCTGTCGATCAACCATACCGCCATGCGCCCGTTCCTCGTGCCGAGCGGCAAGGCGATTATTTCGGGCTGGTCCGCATATCCCGATGCATCCGACCTGCTCGCGCAGTCGGATGATGAGGTTCTGGCGCGTGCGCTGGAGGAATTGAAGCTCTTCTACCCGGGGCTTTCGGCCGAATGGGTCGAACATGCCGAAGTGGTGCGGCACGACTGGGCCTATGCGCGGCAGGCTCCGGGTGATTGCAAGCGGCTTCTCGAGTTCCGCGACGATGCCGTGCGGCACGCGGGTCTCTCTTACGCCAATGCCGACTATAATCTCGTTTCGCTCGAATCTGGCGTGATCATGGGCAAGCGCGCGGCCGAGCGGGCGGTCCAAAGCCTCGGCGAGCCGGTCGCAGCCTGACAATAAGGCGTGCGGGGGGCGTCGCGGCCTGCCGCCGCCCTTCCTTGATCGCGCCAAGGATCGGGCGACGGAAGGGGCAACTCGATAGAGATCGAGAATATCGCCTTCGGCCAGAAGCAGTGGCGATCGCCGCGGTGGTGGGTGGCTCATCCCGCGTGACTCCCGGGCGATATCCTGTTCGTCGACCATATCCCCTGAGGGCCACCGGCAAGATTGACAAGAAGACCATTTGCCCGGGTCTCGAAGGCTATGAACCGCCCTTCGAGATCGAGCGCAGACAGCAGGAAGGAGCCTCGCCATGTCAGGACATATGCAAGTAGAGGACGCCTTTCCCGCCTTCCTGGTAGAGGCGGAGGATTTCGCCGATCACGGCGGCTGGGTGCTCGATTCGCAGTTCGAAACGCAAATGGGATCCCCTTATCTTCTCGCACACGGACTCGGACGCCCCGTAGCCGACGCCGTCACCGAGGTCCGGGTCGAGAAGGCCGGAGAATATAAGGTCTGGGTTCGCTGCAAGGACTGGGTTCCCGCGCATCATCCCGGCACCTTCAGGCTCGTCGTGAATGGCAAGCCGCTCGAAACCGTATTTGGTGCAGATGGGAACGACTGGTCGTGGGTATCGGCGGACCGGCTCGATCTCGCGGAGGGCGCGCTCACGCTCCGGCTACAGGATCTGACCGGTTTCGACGGACGGTGCGATGCGATTTATTTCACCACTGGCGATGATATTCCACCCAACGCCGTCGACGACGAGAGCCGGGCCTGGCGGCGGCGGCTTCGCGGCCTTCCGGACCATCCGGTCGATATGGGCGAATATGATGTGGTCGTCGTCGGTGGCGGGATATCCGGCTGTGCTGCAGCGCTTGCCGCGGCGAGACTGGGACAATGCGTCGCGCTCCTCCACGATCGCCCGGTATTGGGAGGGAACGCCAGCAAGGAAATCGGTCTGATGCCGCGCGGAGCGCAGGGCGCGCTCCTGAAGGAGCTTTCCGAACGCACGCCCGATGGCGACCTGGCTGCGATATCGCTGCTCGAAGCCGAACCTCTTGCATCGGTGTTTCTCGAACACCGCCTCGTTGCGGCCAGGACCGACGACAAGAGGGTCGTGTCCGTGGACACGGTATCGGCGCGCGGCGGTAAGGAAAGTCGCTTTGCCGGCAAAATGTTCATTGACGCGAGCGGTGTTGCGATCATCGGCCTTCTCGCGGGCGCCGAAACGATGTTCGGCCGCGAAGCGCGGTCCGAGTTCGACGAAGGTTATGCTCCCGAAACCGCCGATGCGATGCACCACGGGAACACATTGTTCTTCCGCACGAGGATGGCGGAGAATCCTGTCGACTTTCCGGACGTTCCCTGGGCGATCGAGGTGGCGAAGGATTATGCCAACCTCAGCGGCCAGCTGATCCGCCCCGGCCTGGAGAACGGGAAAGGCCCCAAGGCCGGCGACAATCCCAACACACCCGAATTCAAGTTCCGGCCCGATGGGGGCAGTTTTCCTGCGACCCATTTCTGGGAATATGGCCAATGGCTCGACCCTTACACTTCGGGTGAGGAAGTCAGGGATTATCTCATGCGGGCGCTTTATGGCACCTTCTCGAACGTCAAAAGGATGGCGCCCGAGGAATATGCGAATCTCGAACTGGAGTGGATGGCGTTTGTCGCCGCGCAGGGCGAATTCCGGCGCTATCGCGGCGACTATGTGCTCACAGAAAACGATATTCGCGACAATGTCCATTTCGACGACACGCTGGTCGCGAACGACGGAGCCTTCTGTATCCACTGCGCGTGGGAGCCCGGCGAGGGCGAATATGATTTCCGCCTCAAGGACTGGATCTTCGACGAACGCGACCGGTCGTCCTACGAGATTCCGTATCGTTGTCTCTATTCGGCGAACATCGAGAACCTGCTAGCGGCGGGGAAGCATATCAGCGTTACCCATGTCGCTGGCTCGGCGACGAAGCTGATGGGCAATGGGGCGCAGCATGGCGTTGCGGTGGCGGCGGCGGCCTATCTTTGCAATCTCCACGCGACGACCCCGCGCGGGCTCTACGAGGAGCGGTTGGGCGAACTGCGCTCGCTGGTACGCGGCCTCACGAGCTGCGACCACGATATGGAGAACCATCCGCCGCGCCGGAAGTTCGAGCGCGTGCCGGGGTGATGCCATCGTTCTCCGCGCCACCAGGGGCCGAGCCGTCATCGGAAGCTGGATCCCGCCGAGGCGCGCGCGGCGACGCAATGGGCTGCAAGATGGCGACCTTCTATGGCGTCGAATGGCTGGCGCAGGACGATGTGTGACCTTCGGAACGATCAAGGCACCGCGGAGCACATCAGCGTGGTTATGCTCGGCGCGAAGGTCGCGATCTCGTAACCTTCTCGACGGCATCGCGCCCGAGGCTATCGATATCTTGAAGGACCGTTCGGTCAACAAGCAGGTTTTCGGTAAGCCCCAATCAGGTTGCTCGGTGCCTCAACGGAGTGTGTTGGGACTCAAACCATTCCATCAAAAAGATTGGGGGGCACTGATGAGGGCGCCGGCATGGACGCCGCTATCGAAGCCGGTATCGTAATCATTGTTGCGCGGATTGCCGGCCGCTATCGGCCAGCGCCTGCCACGAGGCCGGCGACATGCCTCTGTCACATTGCATAACTAGGGCGCCCGGGAACCAGACCATAACTCTCCCGTCGCGTTCCAAGGAGCATTCATGAAAAGCCTTACCGCCTGCGCGCTTGTCGCGCTGCAATTTGCTGCGCCCTCGGCAGCCTATGCCGAGGATTTCGCTTCGGCCGATGCAGGGGCCGATGCAGGGGAGGTTGACGTTGACACGATCATCGTCACCGGCACGCGCGATGCGCAGCGCACGCAGTTCGACACGCTGGCGCCGATCGACGTGTTGCCGTCCAGAACAATCGACGGCAGCATCTCCGACGATCTGTCCGACACGCTCGCGCAGTTGCTCCCGTCGTTCAACGTCCAGCGTCTGCCGGCCGCCGACGGGCTCGCTTTCGTTCGCCCGGCGACGCTGCGCGGCCTGTCGCCCGACCAGACGCTCGTGCTGGTCAATGGCAAGCGTTATCACCGGTCGGCGCTACTTGGAACGCGCGGTGCCCAGGCTGCCGATCTTGCCACTATTCCCAATCTGGCGATCAAGCGCGTCGAAGTGCTGCGCGACGGCGCCTCGGCGCAATATGGATCGGATGCGATCGCCGGCGTCATCAACATCATCCTCGACGATCAGCCGGGGATGGATGCCTTCGGGCAATTTTCGCAATATTATGAAGGCGACGGGGCGAGCTATCAGAGCGGCGCACAGGGCGGCATCGCGCTCGGGGACCGTGGCGCGCTCGTCTTCACCGGCGAATTCACCAAATCGGACGCGACCTCGCGAACGCGTCAGCGTCCCGATGCCGAAGCCTTTCAGGCTGCGCACCCCGAACTCGACGTTCCCGATCCGGTCCAGCGCTGGGGCCAGCCCGACCTGCGCTCGGTGCGCGGAGCGGTCAACGCCGGCTATCAGATCGCCGAGGGCGTGACCGTTTACGCTTTCGGGACGATAACGGATGGCGAAGGCGTCACCGATTTCAACTGGCGCAATCCCGCGAATACGGGGAATGTCTATAATCCCAGCCCCGCCTTTCCCGATTTCAGCTTCACCGACATCTATCCTGCCGGCTTCACCCCGCGCTTTGGCACCGACTATGACGATTATCAGGCGGTGGGCGGATTTCGCGGCGAAGCGGGCGATGCCTTCACCTACGACCTCAGTGCGTCGGCCGGCCGGAGCCGCATTGATTACAATATGCAGGAATCGCTCAACGCGTCGCTCGGCCCCGACAGCCCGACCAGCTTCTATTTGGGGCGGCAGCGGCAGAGCGAATTCAATCTCAACGCCGATTTCGTCTATCGCCTGCCGCTCGGTCTCGTCGAGCCCGCGAACATCGCTTTCGGAGCCGAACGGCGCAAGGAAACCTATGCCATCTATCCCGGCGACCCCGCATCCTATGCGATCGGGCCGGGCGCAGCGTCGGGTCTGGCGCCGAACAGCAACGGCTTTCCGGGCTTCAGTCCGCTGAACGCCGGCGAATGGTCGCAGACGAGCTATGCGGGCTATGTCGACGTCGAACTGCGACCGGTCGAAATGCTGACGCTGGGTGCCGCCGGCCGCTACGAAGATTTTTCCGAGTTCGGCGACACGTTCAACTACAAGCTGTCGGCGCGTCTCGAGCCGGTTCGCGGGCTTGCATTGCGCGCGACCTATTCGACCGGATTCCGCGCGCCGACGCCGGGTCAGCTCAACGCCGTGAACACGACGCAGGGCCTCGACACGACGACGCTGGAAATCTTCAATCGCGGCCGTTTGTCGCCAAGCGATCCGATCGCGATCGCACTCGGCGCGCAGCCGCTTAAACCGGAAAAATCGCGGAACCTGACCGCAGGCCTGACCTTCCAGTCCGCCTTCGGCCTGACGGGCAGCGTCGATGTCTATCAGATCAAGCTGCGCGATCGTTTCGGCCAATCGGCAACTTTCACGGTCCCCGGCGACTTGCCCAATCCGCAACGCTTTACCGCCGTCACCTATTTCACCAATGATTTCGACACGCGCACGCGCGGCGTCGACGTGGTACTGGGCTATGCGCATGATGTCGGCCCGGGGCGTGCCGACATCAATCTGGCCTATAACTACAACGAGACAAAGGTGACGAGCGGGACGACCGCGGCGATTGCCAACGAAACGCAGCGGGTGCTGTTCGAGGACCGGTTGCCAAAGCATAATGCCACCGCGTCGCTCGGCTATACCGTGGGCGCATTCGGCTTGCAGGCGCGGGCGCGCTATTATGGTGCATGGACCGACGTCAGCGGCAATGCGACCGGGGAGATGTTTCAGCGTTTCGGGTCGATGCTGCTGTTCGATCTGTCGGCGAGCCTGAAGCTGAACGACCATCTGACGGTTCGCGCCGGCGCCGAGAATATCTTCGACGCCTATCCCGACGAAGCGACGAACCAGGCGGTACGGGGCCTCATCTATTCGCGCAATGCGCCCTATGACACCGACGGCGGCCAATATTATGTCCGGCTCGGCATCACCTTCTGAGGCGAAAGGCGAGGAATATGGAGTTCAGCCGCAGGCAGATGCTGATGGCGGCGGCGACGGCGCCGGTGGCGGGGCGCGTCGAGGCACTGCCGGTGGCGGCGTCGGCCGGAAATCCGGCCCGGCCCGGCGACGAATCCTATTGGGCAGCCGTCGCTGCGCAATATGATGTGGTGGCGGGGATCACCCAGCTCGAAAACGGCAATTGGGGCATGATGGCGCGCCCCGTGCTCGAGGCATATGAAGCGGCGGTGCGGCGCGTGAACCGCGAAACCAGCTATTATGCCCGGCGCGGCCTCGTCCCCGATCTGATCGCGGTGCAAGAGCGCGTCGCGGCGAAGCTGGGCGTTTCGACCGAAGAAATCGCCTTCACGCGCAATGCGACCGAAGCGCTGAAGGCGCTGATCGGCGGTTACAACCGGCTGCGTCCCGGCGATGCCGTGCTTTATGCCGATCTCGATTACGACAGCATGCAGGCCTGCTGCGAATCGCTGAAGGCACGCCGCGGCGTCGATGTCGTTCGCATCGCGCTTCCCGAGCCGGCGACGCATCAGGGGCTGATCGATTGCTATGCGGCGGCGCTCGACGCCCATCCGCGCGTGCGGTTGATCCTGCTGACCCACCTCAGCCACCGCACCGGACTCGTGATCCCGGTGCGCGAGATCGTCGCGATGGCGCGCGCACGCGGCGTCGATGCCATCGTCGATGCGGCGCATAGCTGGGGGCAGCTCGATTTCGCGCTGCCCGACCTCGATGCCGACTTCGTCGGACTCAATCTGCACAAATGGATCGGCGCGCCGCTCGGCGTCGGCGCGCTCTATATCCGAAGGGAGAAGGTCGATCTGATCGACCCCGATATCGCCAACGCGCCGCCCTTCGGGGCGAACGCCCATGCGCGTATTCACACCGGAACGGTCGATTTCGCGGCCCAGCTCAGCGTCCCGGCGGCGCTCGATTTTCAGGACGCTATTGGCGACGCGGCGCGCGCAGCGCGCCTTCGCTACCTGCGCGATCTCTGGGCGGAGCCGCTTCGCAACGCGCGAGGGATCGAGATATTGACCCCGTCGGACCCGAGACTGCACGGCGGCATCACCTCTTTTCGTTTTTCGGGCCGGACCAGCGACGCCGACAATATCGCGATCGCCCGGCGCCTGCTCGATGATTACCGCATCTTTTCGGTCCATCGCACCGGCCCGGCGCGCGGCGCCTGTGTGCGCATCACGCCCGCACTTTTCAATGGCGCCGGCGACATCGCCCGGCTCACGGCGGCGCTGAAGGCTATGCTGCGCCCACTCGCCGGGTCTCGCACAAGAGTTTGAACGTCTGTCGGACGCGGACCACGCCCGCTCCGGCGACGGCATGGCGCTGCCCGGCATCGCCCGGGGACGCACGGCGGATGTTTGCCAAAGCCGATTTCGCCGGCAAAGGACGGCGCTTCCCACCGTCTACGCTCGCAAACGGCAAAGCGGACTCCCTTCGCTCCCCCCATGCCGCCGACGCCTGGCCTCAAAGGCGCACGAGCTCGACGCGCCGGTTCCTGGCCTTGCCCTCTTCGGTCGCATTGTCGGCAACGGGCTGATCGGCGCCGAATCCTTTCGCCTCGAGCCGTGAAGCAGGGATGCCCGCGGCGACAAGCGCGGCCACCACCGATTTCGCCCGGGCGTCCGAAAGAGCGCGATTATGATCCGCCCCACCGCTGTCGTCGGTATGACCGTTCACCGCCAGCCGGAGCGAAGGGTCCTGCTTCAGCAGCGCCGCGACTTCGCCGATCTGCGGCTTGGAAGCCGGCAGAATGTCGGCGCGGTCGGTGGCGAAATTGACCTGGATCGTCGCCTTTCCGTCTTTGGCCAGCGTATCGCGCAGCTTCGCGGCGGGCAGCAGGCTCGCCGTCTGCTCGAAGGGCCTGGTCTCGACGATCGTCCAGCTGGCTCCAGCGCTCGTGCTCGTGAAATGAACCCAGATCTGGCGGTCGTTGCGCCGGATCAGCCAGGTGCTGACCGGATCATTATATATGTCGCCAAGGCCATCGACCATGCCGACGCGGATGTCGCGCGGAATCCGGTCGCGAAGCTCGCTCGGGATCTTGCTTTCGGTCAGCAGGACCCCGCCCGCTTCGCGAATGACGGCTTCGACATTCTTTTTCAGTTCATAGGCCGAGTAGGTCTTGTCGTCCGCCGAGGTGATGCCTGAGAAATAGACCTTGCCCTCCACGTCCCGCAGTTCCTTGCCGGTCCAGAACATGAAGTGGCCGAAATCCTGGGTTTCGGGTTTGTTGACCGGTTCATAGCCCGCAGGGAGCGAAAAATAGGGGAACGCCCCCAGCGGTGCTTCGGAGACCGGGATGGCGGCGATGTCGAAACCGGCCGGGGCGGCGTCCTTTGCGGTCGTAGCCGGAGCGGAGGCATCGGCGACGGCTTCTTTGCCGGGGGCGCTCTCCTCGCCGCCTTCTTTGGGTCCGCAGGCGGAGAGAGCCAGGATCAGGGCGAAGGGAAATATGGCAGGTCGCAAATTCGGTCTCCTGATGACATTCGGTTTTCATACGCTTCCGCCTCCGGGCAGGAGCGCGCCTTTTCGCGTTCGATGGATATGATCTCAGCTGGCCGCGATCGTCGATGCCGCGATCACATATCCGCGTTCGTCGGGATCATAGCGGTAGGACATGAAGTCGTCCGGGCCGAGCTTGCGGATATGGTCCGGCCCTTCGAGCCGGTTTCCACGATAGCTTATCTTCACATCGGGCAGGCCGCCGGGCCGGGGAACGAAGGACAGCGATCCCGTCATCGCCCAGCAGGCGCGGCCGAACTCCTCGCCGCAATCGGCGGCATTGTTTTCGCCCGCATGAACCGGGCCGAGCGCGGCCCATAATCCGTTGCGGATCGGGTCCACCTTTGCGGGATCGAACAGGAACAGCTCATATTCGAGCTGTTCGACGCCATAGGCGAAGGTCCGCACCGGCACCGCCAGCAACAGGCGGCCGTCGGCGGTTTCATGCCGCACGATTTCCCGGGCCTCGGTGTCGATTTCGGCGGCGCGCTCGTTGATGCGCCCCAGCGCGAAGCCGCCGATATGGCCGTCGCTGTCGATCAGCTCCCATCCGGCGCTGCCCATCCTGTAGGTCGCCTGCGCAACGCTCGCCAGATCATCGCCGCCGTCCGGACTATCGCCGCCGCGCGCCAGATAGACGAAGGCGGTGATATAATCCCTGTCATCGAAATCGAAGCCATGGCCATACCACCAGACAGCCTCGCGGCCGTCGCCCAGATCAAAGGCAACGGGTCCGCCAGAGGGTGTCCCGGCGCCTTTTTCGAAATAGATGTCGCGGATGATCTGGCTTCGCGTCGGCATCCCCGGCAGCTTGATACGGGGCGGGCCGTTCTCGACCACGCGATACTGGGCCTGGCCGGCCGTCGGCGAAAAGGCGGCAAACAGGGCAAGCAGGACGGCCGCTTGCATGGCCTTGTGGCTGCGTCGAATGGTCCTCATCGTCTTCATCCTTCGGTGGTTTGCGGCATGGAAGTGGTCGCGGGGCAGGGTCAGTAGCTCACGACCAGGTCGGCGCGATCGGCGAGATCGATCAACCGGCCCTCGGGACAGGTGACGCCATATTCGGCGCATGATTGCCGCTTTCTCCCTTGCGCATCGTCCGGCGAAATGCCGAAGTGCGCGCGGATATTCCCGCCACTGTCCTGAAGGATGAGAGCAAATCGATCGAACCCGCGGTCGCCATTGTCCAGATAGGGTTCGCAGGCTTCCCTGCTATCCTTTTCGCACAATGCGATCGCCGCCGCATCGGCCTCTGCGCGGTTCTTGCGCCCCGTGACGATCGCCAGCTTGTTCCATGACGATTTGGCCTTGGGCCAGGCGATAGAGAAAAATCCCCTGATCGGATTTTGTGAATCCCCGGACAGGTCGAGGGTGAGCGCGCGGGGTGTCTGCGCGTCATAGAGCTCGACCGCGAGGCAAGTGCGGCCCTTCGCGCAGGTGACCTTTGCCCTTTGGTCGGCGATGCTGGCGTCGCTGGTGCGAAGCCAGGAGCTTTGACGCTGATCGTCCATGACCCGGACCAGCGCCCCGCCGGCGTCCCATTTGCCAACCTCGCATTCCGCGCCGCTCTCTGCCTTGCAGCGCTGCAGAACGGCCTGCTCGCTGGCCTGATAGCCCCGCATTCCGCTGACCAGCCAGACCTTGCCCTGCCATTGCGGTCCCGGATCCTTCTTTGGCCAGGCGACAATCGCAAAATATCTTCGCGCGGCAGGCGCGGTCGGGAAATATTCGCCGCGGTTCGTTCCGTTGGTAACGGTGCCCGCCTCCTGACAGCCGGTCGAAACTTCGCGGCAAGCGGCGAGCGCGAGCCTTTTTGCATTGCCGCTTTCCTTGGCCGCGCCCTCGACCCACAGCGTACCGGCGACGTCGCGCGCGACCGCGATTTCGGCGAGATTGCTCCATGCGGCGGCAATCTCGCATCCCGTGCCCATTGCGCGCTCGCAGCCCTTCAGCGCGGCGCGCTCCGCCGCACCGTTACTGCCATGGCCCCATGTCGCCCAGATGTCCGAACTGTCGCGGTGCGTGGCGACGGCCATGTAAAAATTGGGCATCGGCCTTGCCGGTGCGGGCGCCTGACCCTGGCCAGATTGCGCGACCCACTGACACAGCGGCGGGCCGGCCACGCCGGGACCGCCACGTCCCACGCCAACCATCACTTCGTCGGGCCGACCCGAACAGACATGCTGCGCGGCGGCCGGTTCGGGCCAGAAGCACCAGCCCAATGCGAGCAGCAGAATGGCCGGGCAGCTTTTCCCAAATACGGCGGATAGCGAAGGCATTTTCATTTGCCCTTATCTTTGGCCCCGGCGCAGCGGATGATGTCGCTGCTCGCCTTGCGGCCATTGTGATATTCCACCGCGTAAATGCGCTTGCCGCCGATATCGACGGCAATCTCCGCCTTGTCGGCAAGGCCCTGCGCGGCCGCCTCGAGGCTCGGGACCGCAAAGGCGACCGTGCCGGCATCGGTGCCCGGCGCGGTGAAATTATAGACCGGCACGGTCTGCGGGCGCTCGCCGGTCTGATGCAGCGTCGCGGTGACCCGCGCCATCTGCTCCGGGCTGGGGACATCCGCGCCGCTGAGCAGCAGCAGCGCGGGATCGCGGTAGCCGCCGAGCGCCGTGATCCCGAGCATGCCGTCCATGTTCATGAAGGTCGCCGCGCAATTCCGGCCGGGTTCGGGCGCCGTGCCTTCCTGATACTGGGTCCAATAGCCCTGCCGCAGCTTTTGATAGCGCGGGTCGCTCGCCAGCGCCTGCAGCCCCTGTGCCGCGGCGGTCAGGCTTTTGTGCCGCAAGTCGATCAGCGCCCGCATATTGTTCACCGCGCCTTCCATCGGGTCGGGCTGCGGCGACTGTTGCTGCGGCCCTTGCCCCTGCATCTGGCGCTGCTGGTTCAGCCACCCCTGCACATTCATGTCCCGGGCGTGCCGCTGCTGCATCTGCTGGTTCTGCGCATGGGTCATCTGCGCCCGCCCGTCGCCCGCAGCGAAGATTGCCGTGATCGCTATTGCGGCCCCCAGGCATAATGTCGTGGAAAACCTCACCCATATCCTCCTTCAGCCGATGCCTTGTTCACGTTCCGCTGTCAGCAACCGGGCACTTTGGTTCCGCCGCGCACCGCATAGCGGCCGTCGGGTCCGCGGACATAGCGCTCGCTGAAGGCCCGCGACCCCTTGTAGCTGACGGTGAAGCTGCGGCCCTTTTCCGCTGCGGTGATCGTGCCCTCCAGCACGGTGCCGCCGGTATCGAGCGCCCCTTCGCTGGAATAATAGACCGGGATAGCGGCAATCTCGACCGGCCCGCCGGACGTCAGCGCGGTCAGCGCGGCATGGGAACAGGCATAGCCCTGCCACACCCCGCCGCCTTCGGTGTAGAGCACCGGGTCGCCGGCGATGGCGTCGCTCCATCCCCAGCGCCGCGCCGGATTGCCGAAGGTGCCGCTGGCACCGACATCCAGCCATTCGCCTTCGACCGTATAGCTGCCTCTCGCGCTTTGCAGATAATGCACTGCATTGACGCCCGAACAGGCGTGACCGGTGCATTCGCTGCTGCCGGTGCTGACCAGCGCGGTCCGTCCGTCGGCGAGCGGGATCAGCGTCAACGGCACGAACAGATATGCCGAATCCCCCACCTCGCGACGCGCTTCATTGTGCGGCGCGCGGCCGAATATCGCCTCGAATGCCGCCGGCGTCCCGGCCGGAACGGTGTCGCGATCGACATCGGCTATTTCGAAGAGGGGCGGCTTCCCCCGCTCTTCGGCGTCAGCCGGCAACGCCGCCAGCGTCAGCAGGATCAGTGCGCCCCTCAGCTTTCCCATATGCGATCCTTTTCCTATTCGTTCCAACATCATAGCTTCGTCATTTCCGACGAACAATCAAGGGGCAGGGCATTGAGCGACTTGTCGGCAAGGCCGCCCTGCAGGAATATTTGCAGACCTGGATGACAGATTCTACCGCCGTGGCTGTGACCGATGTCACTAGGTCGTAAACTCATAAATGGGATTCCCAAGCGGGATGAGTTGTGATTCAGTGTTTTCCGGGAAGGGAGACGCCGATGGCACGCTTTGATCTGACGGATTTTGAGTGGTCGGTGATCCAGCCGTTGCTGCCGACGAAGGTTCGCGGAGTGAAGCGGGTTGATGACCGGCGGGTGCTGAACGGGATATTCTGGCGGCTGCGGACTGGTGCGCCATGGGCCGATATTCCCTCACGCTACGGCCCCTGCACGACCTGCGTGAACCGCTTCAACCGCTGGCGTAGGGCGGGTGTATGGAAGCGGATATTGGATGCTGTTTCAGAAGCTTATGCAGGCGACATCCAGATGATCGACAGCTCGTCGATCCGCGTCCACCAGCACGCTGCCAACGCCCAAAAAAAGACGGCCGATCCCGTTGCATGGGTCGCTCGCGCGGCGGCTTGACCACCAAAGTCCATGCCGTGGTCGATGCCAACGGCCTGCCGATCCGCCTCGTGCTGAGCGAAGGCCAGGCCTATGACGGGCATAGTGCGTACCGGATGCTCGACAGCTTGACGCCCGGCTCGGTATTGCTGGCCGACCGTGCCTATGACGCAGACAAGTTGCGCGCAGCGATCGCTGACAAAGGCGCTCTCGCCAACATCCCGCCGATGCCCCAGCGTGTCCGCCGACCCGCCTTCAGCCCCTTCCTCTATAGATACCGCAACCTCATCGAGCGCTTCTTCAACAAACTCAAGCATTTCAGGGCTGTGGCAACACGATACGACAAGCGCGACGACAATTTCCTCGCCTCCGTCCAACTCGCATCAATCAGGATTTGGTCGCGGCATAATGAGTCGGTGACCTAGAGTGCCGGTGCCCGAACCTGCGCGGCCTCGAATGCGGCGGCGCGGGTGGCGGCGCGGGCGAGGCCGTCGTAGTCGCCGGTCCATTGGTCGGCGAAGCCGGCAACCTTGCCATAGCTGTTGTCGAGCAGCACGTGCGGAATATCGAGCAGCAGCGAGAGGATATGCGCGTGCAGCCGGTCGGTGACGACCCGCTCTCCGGTGGAAAGCATCGCGAGGCCGCGCTGCACCCGCCATTCGGCGAGCCGCCGCTGCCGCGCCGCGCGCTGCGCCATCGGGTCGCGGATCAGCAGGCGGTCGAGCTTGAGCGAGAGGCGCAGATAGCGCTTTTGTGCGGCATCCTCTTCGAGCCAATCGTCGGCGATAACCCCGGGCGGAAGCGGATCGGTCGCGCCCGCCGCGCGCTCATGATCGGTGCGCAGCAATGCGAAGACCGGCGCGGTCGCCGGCCCGCGCTGCTGGCGGCCCAGCATCAGCGCGGCATCGGGGCACAAATGGATCGGGCAGTCGAAATGCGCGCGTGCGAAGGCGAGCGAACGCGCGTCGCGCACCAGCAGGGTGAACTGACCGTGCGCGCGGATCGCGTCGGCCATTTCGGCGGCGGCGGCGATATCGGCATAATGGATCGACTGCGGCATCTGGACGATCGGGCGGCCGCGATGCGCGCGAAGCAGGTGCAGGCGGAACGCTTCATGCTTCGGCCAGAGCGTCCCCATATTGCCGCCGCCGTGGATCAGGATCGGCCCGCCGCCGGTCGCCGCGCGGCAGTCGGCATCGTCGAAATCGGCGATCGCCGAATAATAAACGGGAAGGCGCCCCTGCGAACGCAAATAGGCCATTTCGCCGAGCCAGATCGCGGAGTCGCCGACATTGGAGTGGTCGGGAAAATCGACCAGCGCGAGCTTGCCCGAAGGCAAGACGGTGTCGAGCGTGGCGGAAAAGCGCCGGGCGAGTTCGCCGACGAGCTGATCGGCGGTTTTCTGGGTCATATGCGGCTCTTTCTGAGCGTGAGGGGGAGCGAGAGGAGGCGGGTGCGCCACGCTTTCGAAAGCGCGAACAGCGCGAGGCCGTAAATGAGCGCGCCGCCCGCGGTGAGTGACAGGAGCGCCGGCCAACCCGCAAGATGCGCGCCCGGCAACCGCATCGCGACCGCGAGCGCCACACCCATCAGGGTCGAGGCGGCGAGCGGCGCGCCGACCGCGCGCAGGCTGTCGACGGGCCGGATGCCAGAGGTGCGGCGCAGCAGCAGGATCTGCAGCGGCAAGGTCAGATAGGCGCGGCCGACATAGGAAATGGCGATCGCGAGCAGCCCATAGGGCAGCGCCGCGAGCGTCAGGATCACGCCGAGCACCAGCTGCGTCGTCGACAGCGACATCAGGCTGCGCGATGCCCCCAGCACGCTGAGCGAGGGCGAGGCGAAGAAGTTGAGCGTGAAGGGCAGCGCCATGAAGGCGAATATCTGCGCGAGTTGCCCGGCCTCGGCCCATTTGGCGCCGAAGACGGTCGGGATGGCGATCGGCGCCAGCGCGCCGAAGCCGACGAGCGCGGGAAAGGCGAGTGCCGCGGCGCGCGAAATCATCCAGCCATAGGCGCGGCGCAGCTCGACGGGATCGTCCTTGACCCGCGCGAGCGTCTGCACCGCCACCTGCGTGAAGGGCTGGATGGCGCCGCGACCGATCAGCTCGACGGTCCGCCACGCGGTGCGATAGACGCCGACCGCGGCAAGCCCGATGCCGGCGCCGATCACCATTTCCTGCACGCGCACCGTCGCGAGCGAGGCGAGCTGGACATAGATCAGCGTCGCGTTGAGCGCCAGATTGCCGCGCAGGATCGCGAAATCGAACCGCCAGCCCGGCTTCCAGTCATAGGAGGCGCGCGACAGGACGACGCCGATGATTTCGGTGACGAGGCGCTGGATGACGAGGCTCCACAGCCCCAGCCCGGCAAAAGCGGCGGCGACCGCGCAGGTGCCGCCGATCAGCCCGCCGACGACCGAGCGCAGCGCGGTGGTGCGGTGGCCGAATTCGCGCAGGCGCAGCGCCAGGTGCGTCGCGCCGAAGGAGGAGATCGGCAGCACGAGGCTCATCACCGCGAGCGGCAGGGCGATGTCGGGCGCGTTCATCCACGCGGCGATCGGCTGGGCGAGCGCGATGATCGTGAGGGCGGAGAGGAAGGAAAAGCCTTGTTGCGAGCGATAGATGGTATCGAGAAACGCCGCGCTCAATTCGCTCTTGCGTGCGATCGTCTGCACAAGGCCGGCGGTGGCGATGATGCGAAACGCCTCGGCGGTCACGGCCATGATCGCAAAGGCGCCGATGTCGGCGCGCGCGAGCAGGCGCGCGAGCACCACGAAGACGATGAAGGAGAAGATCTGGTCCGACAGGAAGCGCAGCACCGTCCAGCCGATCGAGCTGCGGCTGCGTGCGCGGAGCCCCTTGTCGAAGCGGGCGGGAGGTTCAGCGTTCAAGCAGGCGTCTCGCTTTCAGCAACCGCATTCGCGCGCGCTCGACATGACGCCACGCCTTTTGCCGCACCGAATGATAGAGCGGATCGGCTTTCGGTCCGAAGCGCGAAGCGCCGATCTCCGAAACGATCGCCGCTTCGAGGATCGGTGCGGGATAGAGCGCCAGATTGGGCAGGCCATGCGCCCACGAGCGGTCCATCTCGTCGTCGATCGGGCGGCGGACGGTGCGGCAATGTCCGGCGAGCCGTTTCGCCCCGTCGAGCGTGATCGCATAGCCCTGCGTGCCGTAGGCGAGCCCGACCAGTTCGACGATCGCGCGCGAATGCTGGAGAAAATCGCGGCGCACGACGCGCTGCCACGTCGGCCGCTTGGCGTAGAGCCGCAGATAGTCGATGCCTTCGGCGTGAAGGTCGGTACGCGCGAGCGGTTCGAGATAGGCCCAGTCGACCAGCGTATCGTCCTCGAGGACGATCGCCTGCTTCACCCCGCGCGCGATCATGTCCTGCCAGATCGAGACATGGCTCGCATAGCAGCCGATCTCGCCCTTGCTCAGCGGCCGTCCCTTGTTGCGGCGGATCGCGGCCTCGTCGATGACCATGCCCGGTGCCGGGCCGGTACATGCGTCGAAGAAGCGCCAGGCGAGCGACGTGCCCGCCGCATGTGCGGCAAAGGCCGCGCGCCGCGCGCGCGCTGAGTCGAGCGACACCACGACGACTTCGGCGGCCTCGGTCGCTTGGGGCAGGGGGTGGCCCACGTCTTTGCGCCTCCTTTGGGTCGAAATGATGTGCGCCGCGCACCAGCGACCGGAACCATCCCTTGGTAGCGGGCATTTCCCCGGCAGCGAAGGTGCTGCGGCTCCGGTCGTCCGGCCAACGGGGCGGCTCATCTTCGCAGGTGCAGCATGCGGTTGACCTGGGCCGCGCGGGAAGCCGATTGAGCGGCGACCGGCACCTTCGAACAGGCGTTACCATGTTTCAAATCGCAGTCGTCATACCGGTGTGGAACGGCGAAGCGGTGATCGGCCGCTGCCTCGACGCCCTCGCGCGTCAGACGCTTCCGCATGACGCCATCCAGATCATCGTCGTGGACAATGGATCGAGCGACGCGACGCGCACCATCGCGCGCTCCTGTCCCGGCGTCGAGTTGCTTGAAGAACCCGCCCCCGGCTCTTATGCGGCGCGCAATCGGGGGATCGAGCGTGTCCGGGCACCGATCACCGCCTTCACCGATGCCGATTGCGAACCCGCGCCCGACTGGCTCGAACAGATAGTGCGCGCGGCGGAGGCGAATCCCGGTTTCGGCGTGCTCGCCGGACGGATCGAGCTGTTCGACGAGATCGAGGAGGAGCGCGAGGTGTTCGGCGATTATGAGCGGCTGTTCAGCTTCCCGCAGGCGCACGCCGCGCGCGGCAATTGCGCGACCGCCAATTGGGCGAGCGAGACGGCGCTGCTTCGGCAGCTCGGCGGGTTCGACGCGGCGCTGAAGTCGGGCGGCGACCGGCAGATGGCGCTGCGCATCAGGGGCGCCGGCCGCCCGCTCGTCTATGTCCCCGCGATGGTGGTGCGCCATCCGGTGCGCGCCAGCCGGGCCGAACTCGTCCGCAAGCGCCAGCGGCTGAGCGGCGGGCGCTGGGATCGCACGACGCGGCGCCCGCGCCTCCTCCATGTGCTCGGCGTGACCGCCTATGACACGCTTCGGCGACTTCGCCGGGTGGCGGTCTCGCGCGATTTGCCGTTGCAGCGGCGGCTGGCGGTGATGATCCTGACGCTGGAACTGGCAGGCGTCGCGGTCCTCGAATTTTTCAGCCTTGCCGGCGGACGAAAGGCAGCGCGCGATTGATGACGGTTACCCGTTCCTCCCCACGATTTTCGGTGGTGATGCCGCTTTATAACAAGGCGGCGCATGTTCGCGCGGCGATGGAAAGTGCGCTGTCGCAGAGCTTGCCTGCGCATGAGATACTGGTCATCGACAATCGCTCGACCGACGGCGGGCGCGAACTGGTGGCCGCAATCGACGACGAGCGGATTCGGCTGCTCGACCTGCCGGCACCCGGCCCCGGCGGTTATGCCGGACGCAACCTCGGCATCCATGCGGCGCGCGGCGACTGGATCGCCTTTCTTGACGCCGACGACCTGTGGCAGCCCGACCACCTTGCGGTGCTTGCCGAAGCGATAGCCGCGGACCCCGGTGCGTGCGCTGCGGCGACCCGGTTCGACCATAGGTTCGGCGACCGGTCGCAGCTCCAGCGGATCGCGCCCGAACTCGCGCGGCCGCGAAGCCTCGACCTCGCCGGCTTTCTGACCGCCTGGCTCGCGGTGCGCGAATGTCCGATGTGGACCGGCGCGATCGCGATCCGGCGCGACACGCTGATCGAGGCCGGGCTTTTTCCCGAAGGGCGCGCGGTACGCGGCGGCGACAAGGATCTGTGGCTGCGCGTGCTCGCCCGCGGAACGCTGCGCTACGATCCGCGCGTCACTGCTGTCTTCCATCGCGACAGCGAGAACAAGGTCAGTAAATCGACGACGACGCTCGAGCTGCCCTGCCTGGTCGAAACCGCGCGGGCGATGCTCGCACGGACGGCCGGGCGCGAGGCCGCGCTGCTGCGGCGGCTGGTGAATCAGGAGATCGGGCATTATGCGCGCTATGCGATGAAATATCCGGGGCGCATGTCGATCCGGCTGGGCGACCTCTATTTGCCGGAGGGAACGGGCACCGCGGCGCTGCTGCTCGCCGCCAAGCTGATCCCCGCCCCGCTCCGGCAATCGACCCATGCCTTGCGCAACCGGCTGCTCGCTCGCGCGTGAGAGCGGTCCGCACCCTCGGCATCCTGCTGGCGGGTGGCGGGAGCTTTGCTGCCTGGCTGTCGCTCGCCGGCGGCGTGGTGCCGCTGCTCGATCCCCTCGCTTCGTTTCTACCGCTGTTCGGTTCGATCATCCTTTTCGGTTTGCTGCTTGCACGGCGGCGGCTGATCTCGACCATCATTGCCGCGCTGCTCGGCCTGGCGCCGGTGATGATCGGCCTGTGGCCCGAACTCACGCGCACGATACCGGTCGCGCCGCAGGAAGCCCCGAAGATCCGCCTGCTCACGCACAATGTCTGGCGGAAGAACCCCAATCCGGCGGATACGGCGCAGGCGATTATCGACGCGAGACCCGATGTCCTGATGCTGCAGGAAGCGGGCGGAAGCTTCCGCCCCCTGCTCGCGGCGCTGGGCGAGCATCTCCCCTATGCGACAAAATGCCCCGCGGTTTGCGATCTCGCGATTTTTTCGCGCTGGCCGATCGTCGACAGCGGATATTTTTTCAGGGATTCGAAGGGGCGAAAATTCGGTCCGCCGGTGCTGTGGGCGCGGATCGCAGGCCCCGATGGACGCGCCTTCACGGCGGCGACACTCCATTATACCCACCCCACGTCGCGGGCCCAGGCGGTGCAAAGACGCGACGTGGCGCGGGCATTGGCACGGATCGATCGCGACGCGCTGATCGTTGCAGGCGACATGAACCTGACACCGTGGGCCGCGGCGATGCGCGAACAGGACCGCGCCCTCGCGCCCCTCGTCCGCATGACGCGCGCGTTGCCGAGCTGGCCGCGCGCCCTACCGGTCCTGCCGATCGACCATCTCTATGCCGGGCCCCGCTGGGGGCTGGTATCGGCGCGGCGGCTGCCGGCGACCGGATCGGATCACCGGCCGATCCTCGTGACGGTCGCCCGTCGATGAAGCGCGTCATTCCCCTTGTGCTGCTCGGCTGCGGCCTTGCCTCGCCAGCACTTGCCCAGCAATCGGACGCGACCGACGGCCTGGGATCGGTTTCGACCGAAAATCCCTTCGGGCGCGACCGCAATATCAGCGTGCTCGAGCGGCGCCGGCCCGACTATTCGCCCGAGCCGATCCATGTCGGCGCGCTCGAACTGCTGCCGCGCATCGCGATCGGCGCGGGCTATGACGACAATCTCTATGCGCAGCCGGACGATCGCATCGGCGACGCCTATCTGCGCATCCGCCCGCGCTTTTCGCTGGTGCGGCCATCGCCGAACCTGAAACTGTCGCTCGACGGCGAACTCGACCTGCTGCGCTACGCCGACCGGTCGAGCGAGAACGCCACCCAATATCGCGTCGATGCCGGCGCGCTCTATACGATCAGCACATCGGACACGCTCGACGTCACGCTGCGCAACGGACGCTATAGCCAGGAGCGCGTTTCGCCGGACTCTCCGACGCAGGCGGCACGGCCGATCCGCTTCATGCTGACCGGCGGCACCGCGACCTATACCCATGTCTTCAACCGGCTGCGCCTGCGCGCCGTGGTCGACGCCGAAAATCGCAACTATAGCGACAGCGAGACGCCCACCGGCGATCCGATCGATCAGGATTTCCGCGATCACACCATCTACACCGGCACCGCGATCGGCGAATATGCGCTGAACCCCAGCATCGCGCTGTTCGTCGCGGGCTCGGTCAACCAGCGCGATTATCGCGAACGCACGGGCGAGGTCGATGCGCGCGATTCAACGGGTTTCGACGTCGCGGGCGGTGCGAGTTTCGAGCTTGGACGCAAGGCGCGCGGGTCGCTCCGGCTCGGCTATCTGCGTCAGGATTACCGGTCGGACCAGTTCGAGGATGTCTCGGGCCTCCTCGTGCGCGGCGAGCTTGCCTATTTCCTGACCCCGCTCGTGACGATCACCGGCACGATCGACCGCGGCGTGCGCGAAACCGGCGTCAACGGCGCGACCGGCTATCTCGCTACCGACATGACGCTGCGCGCCGATTACGAGCTGCTGCGCAACCTGATCCTGAGCGCAGGCGTCGATCTGGAGCAGCGCGATTTCAACGATATAGACCGGCGCGACGACCGCTGGACGTGGCGCGCCAACGCCTCCTATCTGGTGAGCAAGCGGATCGCACTACGCTTCGACGTCCAGCGGCGCACCCAGTCGAGCGACGGTGTCGATGCGGGACGCGGTTTCGCCGACAATCGCGTGTCGGTGGGCGTGACCTTTTCGGGGCTCTAAGGGTAGCCATTGTGAAAGACCGTGTGCTCCCGCGAAGGCGGGAGCCCATCTCCCGGCCGCTCCATCTTGCGCCCACCGGAGATGGGTCCCCGCCTTCGCGGGGACACACCAGCTTTCATAAGCGCCTCATACAAAGCCGGCCGGGCGATCCGGGCGATCAGCCGCGCTTCGCCTTCGCCGCATCCTCGCACCATCCCAGAAGCGCACCTTCGCAGGCGGCGAGCAGTTCGGGCGGTGCGAGGCGGTTGATATAGCCCGCCGACCCCTGATCGGAGAGCAGCTTCGCGGGGATGCCGCCGACGACGCCGCGCTCCGGCACATCCTTGGTCACCACCGCATTGGCGCCGATCGCCGCCTCGGCGCCGACATGGATGCCTCCGATGACCTTGGCGCCCGATCCCAGAAAGGTCCGGTGGCCGATCACCGGCGCGCCGCGCCGTCCGCCGCGGTTCATATAACCGAGCACGACACCGTGCGTGACGTTGACATTGCTGCCGAGCACCGCGTCGCCATGGAAATAGAAACCGCCGAAGCGGTTGAGGAACAGCCCCGGTCCGATCTCCATATATTCGGGGATCGCAAAGCCATATTTGTAGCGCGCGCGCAGCAGCAGCCATTTGGCGAGATAATAGAGGCCCAGCGCCTTGGCGGGTTTCAGCTTGAGCCAGCCGGCGGTGCGCATCAGCACGGTATATTTATAGCCCGGGGTGAAGGCATAGTGGCGCAGGAAGGGGCCGGCGCCGACCCGCCCGGCGTAGCGATAAAGGTCCGCGGCGAGCAGCGCCCTGAGCTTGGCAAAGCTGACCGCACAGCCCCGCCGATGCGGCTTGCCGGTCTCGTCAGAGGCTTCGGCCGCGGGCGCGGAGGCCGCGGGAATGCTGGCCATCTCCATCAGAAATAGCGCTCGCCAAAACGGATCGTATCGCCGGGCAGCACCGGGAAATCGGCGGTCATCGGATAGACGCGCTCGTCGGCTTCGCCCGCGCGTTTCAGGAAGACGCGCTTTTCGTTCGCGCGATAGGTGAAGCCGTCGGCCTTCGCCACCGCGCCGCGGATGGTGAGCCCCTGCGTATAGGGATATTCGCCGGGCTTGTTCACCTCGCCGAGCACATAGACCGGACGGAAATTGGCGACCTGCACCGTCACTCGCGGCTCGAGCAGATAGCCGTCGCCGAGCTTCGCCTCGATCGCTTTGGACAGTTCCTCGGGCTGCAATCCCGCCGCCTTGACGTCGCCGATCAGCGGAAAGGCGATCGTGCCCGCGGGCGAGATTTCGAACTCGCCGGTCAGCGCTTCTTCGCCATAGGTCGCGATCTTCAGCTTGTCGCCGGGCGAGAGGCTGAACGCCGCGGCGGGCGGCGGCGCGGCACCGCTGCCCGCGAGCGGGGTTTGACCGCTGCACCCGCCGAGCGCGAGCGCGCCCGCGAGCGCGATCTGCATGGGCCATTTCATCGGCTTACTCCTGACTGTAATGCTGCAATCT
Source organism: Sphingopyxis indica (assembly GCF_032879645.1). Taxonomy (NCBI): domain Bacteria; kingdom Pseudomonadati; phylum Pseudomonadota; class Alphaproteobacteria; order Sphingomonadales; family Sphingopyxidaceae; genus Sphingopyxis; species Sphingopyxis indica. Next base: position 3,233,804 of record NZ_CP076394.1, on the reverse strand, counting down.
CTTTGTGCCGGAGCGCTGCGGACGGCGCAGCGAGCGCCGCTTCGATACGCGCCCAATAGGCCTGCGCCGCCCGTTCGACGCCATAGGCAAGCGAGCGTTCGCGCGCGCGCGCGCCGCAAAGGCTCCGGCGCGGTTCGGCAAGCACATGTTCGAGCGCCGCAGCAAAGGCCGGGACGTCGTCGGTCGGAACCAACGCACCGGCATCGACATCGATCCCGCCGGCGATCGCATCGCGCGGCCGGTCGGCCAGAATTTCGGACGGGCCCGAGGCGCAATTGGTGGCGACAACCGGCACGCCGCATGCCATCGCCTCGACCAGCCCGTTCGGAAACCCCTCCGCATTGGAAGGCATCGCATAGGCCCGCGCGCGCGCGACGATCGCGAAGGGATTGGCGACGAAGCCGGGCATATCGACACGATCGGCAATACCGAGCGACGCCGCGAGCGCCGCAAGCGCCTCCCGCTCGGGCCCTTCGCCCAGAATGACAAGGCGCTCGGCCGGTGCGGCCTTTGCATAGGCGCGCAACAGCAGCGCGAAATTCTTGTTGGGCATCAGCCGTCCGGCCGCGACGATATAGGAACCCTCGACGGCGAAGGCGGGCTCTTCTGCGGCGAGTTCCGCGATGCGGCGATGGTCGACCGGATTGGCGATCGCCGACAGGCGCGCGCGCGCGACGCCGAAATGGGCCGCGAGATCGTCGATCACCCCCTCGGACACCGCGATGACATGCGCGGCGCGCGGATAGACGAGGCGGACCATGGCCTTTGCAGCGCGTGCGTCGCCCAGATGGGCGCTGGTGTTGACCCGCTCGCTGATCAGCCACGGCCGGCGGCGCCCCGCCATCGCAAAGGCGTTGGCGACATTGGCGCGCGTCAAAAAGCTGAGCGTCGCATCGGGCGAAAGCCGCCCCGCGAGCGCGCGAAGCTGTATCAGGCTCGGCAGCAATTTGTGCCGCGCGTCGAGCTGATGGACCGCAACCCAGTCGGGCATCGCGTAGGCGCGCGCTTCGTCGTCGAGCAGCGCAAGATGGATGTCGAATCGCTCGCGCCACGGACCGGACGCGTCGAGCAGCGTGACGAGAACGCGCTCGGCGCCGCCGCCCGCGAGCGAATTGATCGCGAATAATATCCGCCTTTTGTGCGGCATCGTCCCTCGCTGGATTCTCGTCCGACCGTCGGTTCGCGACCTGTCTACCACGCACCTTTGCTGCAGTGCACAGGAGGGGCGCCCGCTTCATCGCCCCCGGGGGGCGGCTGACCGATTCAGGGCCCGCGCGCGGTGGTTTTGCGGCGCTGCACCTCTATCACGAGGGTCTCGACGAACGATTGCGGAGATCGAACATGGACGTCCGGCGGGTCGAGTGCCTCGACGGCTTACGCGGGCTCGCGGCGCTCTGGGTGCTCGTCGGGCATATGATGATCCTCACGGGCTTTCGTCTGCCGTTGGTGAGCAAGCCCGACCTCGGGGTCGATCTGTTCATCCTGCTGTCGGGCTTTCTGATGATGTTCCAGTACCGGCTGCGCGCCGAGCGCGAGGATTGGCGCGCGCCCGGCACCTGGGCCGCCTTCTGGACGCGCCGTTTCTTTCGCCTCGCGCCGCTCTTTTATGTGACGCTCGCGGCGGCGCTGATCGCGGGGCCGCTGATCTATGCCGACCGGGTGGCCATCGACAGCTTCCTCGGGCAAGCGCTTCAGCCGCCCGAACGCTATACCGACGCGGGGCTGGTCAATATCGCGGCGCATCTTAGCTTCGCCTTCGGACTGCTTCCGGACTATGCCTTTCGCACGCCGCTTCCCGACTGGAGCCTTGGGCTCGAAATGCAATTCTACCTGCTTTTCCCCTTCCTTATCCTCTTCGGACGGCGGATCGGCTGGGTGCCTTCGGCGCTGGTGGCGGCGGGCGGCGGCGTGGCGATCGCCCTGCTCGCCTGGGCGGCCGGGCTCGATTATCCGATGCCCTCCTTCCTGCCGCTCAAGCTGCAGCTTTTCCTGGCCGGTATGCTGATCTCGGCCGACCCTGGGGAAAGTCGTGCGCGGCTGGGTGGTCGCCTCGGCGCGGGAATGCTGCTCGCCGCGATCCCGATCGGAGGCGAGCAAGACTTCTTGCACTTTGCCGTGCGTGAACTGCTCCTGCTCGGTTTTTTCGCCCTCGTTCACTGGCGCGCGCTCGCGCCCGTCGGCTGGGTATCCCGGCTGCTCGGCAGCCGGCCCTTTTTCTGGCTCGGCGAGCTGTCCTACGGCACCTATCTGATCCACCTTTTGATCCTCCAGCCCGTCGCGGCGGCGGTGATCGGGCGCTTCGGAACCGGTCTCGGCGCTGCCGGGCGGTTCGCACTGACCGGGGCAATCGTCGCGCCGGCGACCTATGCGCTCGCCTTTGCCACCTACCGGCTGGTCGAACTGCCCGGACAGCGGCTCGGCAAGGCGCTGATCAAGCGGGCGACCGGGCGCAGCGGCCCGCGTGCCTATCAGACCGCGCCCGAGACGATCGCCGCGCCCTGAAGTCTTTTGACCCCGCGAGCGAACCGATGGGCGCCGGAAGTGTTGATGTGTGGATGGCCAACGAAGAGGATAGAGCGATGAACAGGCGAACACTTCTGGCCTCGATGGCCGGCACCGCGGCGGTCGGTGGATGCTCCGCACGCGAGGCGGGTGCCGAACACGCCGGCCGGCCGACGCTGGCGATCGCATCGGAGGGGGCGGGGCGCTGGCGCATCCGCAGCTGGCAGTGGCAGGCGGGCGCCTGGCGGCCCGTCGTCGCCCACGCAACGCGCGTCGGTGCCAAGATCCGGTTCAGCGGCAGGATTGCCGCCGCCGATCGGGCCGAGGTGGTCACCCGCCTGAACGCCTGATTCCTAGAGTCTGATCGTCTTTGAATGAAGCACCTGTGCGTGTTCGTGTGTCCCCGCCCTTCGTCTGCCTTGGCAGGCGCTCAGGATAAACTTCAGCCAGAGGCTGAAGGCGGGGACCCATCTCCGACCGGTGCAGGATTCCGCCGCCGGGAGATGGGCTCCCGCCTGCGCGGGAGCACACGGCTTATTCAGTCAAAGCTGATCTTGCTCTAGAGCAAATTGCGCGAAATCTGAATCATCCGCTTCCCCGAGCGAAGACGAGGGGCTCGTTCGAGCGAAGCGAGAACCCGCACCGTCGCAGCCTCGACTTCGCTCGGCAGAGCCCCTCGTCTTCGCTCGGGGAAACGGTGCAGATTTCCGGCACGATGCTCTAGCCTTCGACGATCCGGGGGCGGGTAGAGGGGCGCCGCGCCGGCCGTCCCCGCATGAGCGCGTCGCGATAGACTTTCAGTGTATCCTCGGCCGCACGGTCCCAGCTGAACCGTTCGCGCACCGTTTCGGCATCGACCTGAAAATTGGCGCAATCGGCGTCGAGCCGTTCGGTGAGCGCGGCGACATCGCCGACCGGAAAATAGTTCGCCGCGTCCAAACCGATGTCGAGATTGGCCGGGATGTCGCTGAGCAGCACCCGCGCGCCGCAGCTCGCCGCCTCGAGCGCCGCGATCGGCAGGCCTTCGTGATAGGAGGGCATCACGAACAGCGCGCAGCGTTCATAGAGGCGCTTCAGCGTCGCGCGCGACTGGACGCCGGCGAAGATGATCCGGTCGCTGGCGCGCGCGAGCAGGTCGCGGGCATAGTCGCTTTCGTGATCGGCCGAGCCGGCGATGACCAGTTTCGCGCGGCAGTTCGACCGCTCATACGCCTCGATCAGATCATGCAGTCCCTTTTCGGGAACCAGCCGCGCGACTGCGAGGACGAACTCGTCGTCGGCGATGCCCAAACGCTCGAGCACGAGCGCGGGATCGGCATCGTCGGGCAATTCGGACGTGCCGTTGGGAATATAGGCGATCGCCTGCGACCGCTTCGGAAAGCTGTGCTTGAGCTGCGATGCGAGCGAGGGCGACACGGCGATGATCCGGTCGGCGAAGGTCAGCGCCAGCCATTCGCCGGCGCGCAGCGCGCTGCGCGCGAGCACGCCCCATTTGGCACGGTTATAGTCGGCGCCATGGTGTGTCACGATCACCTTCAGGCCGAGCAGGCGCGCGACCGGCGCCATCAATGCGGGGCCGATCGCATGAATGTGGATCAGCCCGGCGCCGCGCCGCCGCGCGGCGAAGACCGCGAGGAGCGTCGAGACCACTGCCTCGAGATGCTTGGAGCGCGGGCAGGGGATGCCGATGATCTCGACCCCGCGATGCTCGCCCGCCGGCTCGGGCAGATAGGGCGCGCGGCCCAGCACCACCGAGCGGTGGCCGGGCCATAACGCCTTGATCCGCGGCAGCAGTTCCTCGCAATGGCTCTCGACCCCGCCCATCACATGCGGAAAGCCGCGCAGGCCGGTGACGCAGATGACGGGCGACCCATCGGGATCGCTGGCGGGCATAGTCGTCCGTTGCAGCATTTGAACCTCCACATGCGTCCGGCCGGTTTTCCGGCTCAGGCCACCGCTGCCATCGGGCCTCTCCCACCCCGTTCGATTTCACTGAGATACCAGTCGACGAACCGCTCGATCCCGCGCGCGAGCGGGACTTTGGGACTATATCCGGTGAGCGCGTGGATCGCCGAAATGTCGGCATAGGTCGCGGTCACGTCGCCCGGCTGCATCGGCCGCATCAGCTTGATCGCCGGCCGGCCGAGCGCGCGCTCGATCATCGCGATCATGTCCATCAGACCGACCGGATTGCAGTCGCCGATATTGAGCAGCCGGTGATCGCCGCGCGTGGGCGGGCGGTCGAGCACGCCCACCACCCCGTCGACGATGTCGTCGATATAGGTGAAGTCGCGCGCCATCCGCCCTTCGCCATAAACTTCGATCGGCTGGCCGAGCAGGATTTTGCGCGTGAAGCCGTAATAGGCCATGTCGGGCCGCCCCCACGGGCCATAGACGGTGAAGAAGCGCAGGCCGCTGAGTGGCAGTCGATAGAGCGTGGCATAGCTCTGGCTCATTAGCTCGCAGCTGCGCTTGGTCGCGGCATAGAGCGAGACCGGCGCGGTGCATGGCTCGTCCTCGCGAAATCCCGCGCCACCGAGCGGACGGTCGCCATAGACCGAACTCGACGAGGCATAGACGAGATGCTCGATGTCGCCCGTGTGGCGCACCGCTTCGAGCACCGCGAGATGCCCTTTCAAGTTGCTGTGCTCATAGGCGAAGGGGTTTTCGAGGCTGTAGCGCACGCCCGCCTGTGCGGCGAGGTGGACGATGCGGCGCACGCCGTTGGCTTCGACCAGCTCGGCGACGAGGCCGGGGCTCGCGATATCGCCGTCGATCAGGCGGAAATCGGGACTATCGGCCAGACGCGCCATGCGCGCCTTTTTCAGTGCGACATCGTAATAGTCGGTGAAATTGTCGACGCCGATCACGCGCTCGCCGCGCGCGAGCAGCCGTTCGGACACGGCATGGCCGATGAAGCCCGCGGCGCCGGTCACCAATATGGGATTGCCGCCGGTCACGCTGCCTCCCTCGCGTTCAGGGAGGGGCCGGCGTCCGCGGTTCCGGGGCGGCCGATGCCGACATGGCGCAGGCCCGCTTCGGCGACCTGAGCGGGCGGATAGACGTTGCGCAGGTCGATGAGCAGCGGCTCGGCCATCACCGCCTTGAGGCGCGCCAGATCGAGCGCGCGAAAGGCGTCCCATTCGGTGACGATCACCGTCGCCGATGCCCCTTCCGCCGCGGCATAGGCCGAAGCGGCGTAGTCCACATCTTCGAGGACCGCCCTGGCCGCAGCCATGCCTTCCGGGTCATAGGCGCGGATCTTCGCACCCGCGTCCTGCAGCGCCTGGATGATCGCGATCGAGGGTGCGTCGCGCATATCGTCGGTGTTGGGCTTGAAAGTCAGGCCGAGCACCGCGACCGTGCGCCCGCGCACCTCGCCGCCCATCGCCGCGATCACCTTGCGGCCCATCGCGCGCTTGCGCTGCTCGTTGACCGCGATCGTCGCTTCGATCAGCCGCAGCGGCGCGTCGTGATCCTGCGCGGTCTTCATCAGCGCCAGCGTGTCCTTGGGGAAGCAGGAGCCGCCATAGCCGGGACCGGCGTGGAGAAATTTGGCGCCGATCCGGTTGTCGAGCCCGATACCGCGCGCGACTTCCTGAACGTCGGCGCCGACATGCTCGCACAGGTCCGCCATCTCGTTGATGTAGGTGATCTTCATCGCAAGAAAGGCGTTCGCGGCATATTTGATCAGTTCGCTCGTGCGGCGGCGAGTGAAGACGATCGGCGCCTTGTTCAGCGAGAGCGGACGATAGACTTCCTCCATCGGCGCGCGCGCACGCTCGTCCTCGATGCCGATCACGACCCGGTCGGGGCGCTTGAAATCCTCGATCGCGGCGCCTTCACGCAGGAACTCGGGGTTCGATGCTACGGCGATGTCGGCGGCGGGATTGCATTCGCGGATGATCCGCTCGACCTCGTCGCCGGTGCCGACGGGCACGGTCGATTTGGTGACGATCACGGTAAAGCCGCTCAGCGCCCCTGCGATCTCGCGCGCGGCGCCGTGGACGTAGGAGAGGTCGGCGTGCCCGTCGCCGCGGCGGCTGGGGGTTCCGACCGCGATGAACACGACATCGGCGGCGGCGACGGCCTCCGAAAGCTCGGTGGTGAAGGCCAGATTGCCCGCCGCGACGTTGCGCGCGACCAGATCGTCGAGACCCGGCTCATAGATTGGGATGCCGCCGGCGTGCAGGCGCGCAATCTTGTTCGCGTCCTTGTCGACGCAGGTCACATGATGGCCGAAGTCGGCAAAACAGGCGCCCGAAACCAGCCCGACATAGCCGGACCCGATCATAACGATACGCATGACGCGTTGCTCCCTTTTATGAAGGCGATTTATTGTGCGCCTGCGAACAATCGCCTTGCGGGAGCGGGGGCGTCAACTTGCCCGCTTTGAACAGAGCCAATTCGAAGGCGAAGCGATATGGGTTTCCGATCGAGCCGATATTTGGCTAACAAGATGAAATAATTCGTTTTTTATTTGAAGATGGCTCGCGCCTTCGCCTAAACGGCGGAAACGCCCATTGGCTCCCGTGCGATGAAACGATTCGACTTGAACTTGCCACGGATCGACGGCGGACTAGAAGCTGGGAGCGATAAGCTGTGGGGAGGGCAAGGATGCTGGAAGCGCAACGCGCGGCTTTTTACGCCGGCTTGCCGGTCTCGCCGGCCAGCCGGCGCGACCGGTTGCAGCGCGCCATGCAGATGATCGGGCAGAATGCCGAGGCGCTTTGCCGCGCGCTCGTCGCCGACGGGACGGCTCCGGATGCCGAGTCGGCGCGGGCCGCCGAAGTGGAACCAGCGCTCGCGGCGCTGCGGGCGGCGCTGGACGGCGTCGAGCGCTGGATGCAGCCCGAAAAGGCGCGCGGGCTGCTCGCTCGCTTGCGCGGCGATCATGTCGAATATCAGCCGATCGGGGTGATCGGCGTCGCCCTGCCTGCGTCGCTCCCTCTGTTCCGCATCGCGGGCCTTCTCGCGGGCATATTCGCGGCGGGCAATCGGGTCATGCTGCAATTCGATGCCGCCTCGCCGCGGCTTGCGGAGCTGGTTGGCGAGTTGGCGCCGCATTTCTTCGACCCGCTCGAACTGGCGGTCGTGACCGACGGCGGCTTTGCGGAGCTTGCTTTCGACCTGTTGCTGACGCACGAGCCGCAGGAGGATCATGCAGCAATGGCCGCGCGCTCGGGCAAGTCGCCGGTGATCGTCGGCCGCTCGGCCGACTTTGCGAAGATCGCCGGCACGATCGTGGCGCACAAACGCGCGAACGGCGGGCGAGCGCCGCTCGCCCCCGATTTTCTGCTCGCCCCCGACGATCAGGAAGAGGCGATTGCCGACTGGTTGTGGCGCGCGGCAGCGCGCGCAGGAGGGGACAGGGCATTGCTGTCCGGGACCGAACAGCGACGCCTGACCCGCCTGCTCGACGACGCGCGCGCGCGCGGGGGCGAGGTGAGGACCGCCGAGCCGCGTCGCGGCGGGATGCCGTTCCATATCGTCCGCCATGCGAGCGACGATATGCTGCTGATGCAGGAAGATATTCGCGGCCCCATCCTGCCGATCCGCAACTATGCGCGGATCGAGGACGCGATCGCGGCGATCCGCCGCCGCCCGCCGCCGCTTTCCATCTATTATTTCGGGCGCGACGCGGCCGAGCGCCGTCATGTGCTGGAGCAGAGCCTGTCCTCGGCGATCGCGATCGACGGGGCGGTTCCATCGCTGGCCAAGGCCGGGCTCGACGCGGGGCGCGACATCGGCCGCGGCGAAGCGGATTTCCGCCGGTTCAGCCGAATCCGGCGCGTCTGCCGGCCGCGGCTGTTCGGTTTTTTGGGCCGGGCCGGGCGCCGAGCCGGCGACGGAGTGGGAGAGGCCGCGCCCGCGCTTCGCTGATCGCGCGGGGGCCACGCTGCACCGCAGCAAGCTCGCACGGCCGGGCGTCTTCCACTAGCGCACGGGCATGGCCGACATGTCTTCCAGCTTCGCCCGGGGGGCGGTTTTGATCGACGCGGAAGGCGAATCCGTCTATTTCGTCCGCTCGGGCGCCGTCTATCGCGGGGTGCGCGCGCGCAACGTCGGCAACGGTCTGTTCGTGTTCCGCGAGCCGGTCCACGATGTTCAGATTATCGACGTCCGGGTTGCGGGCGGCTATCGCGTCATAGAGAATACGGCAGGGCCCGATCTGGTTGGGGCCGATTGCGTTGGGCTGCGCGTGCGCCAGGCGAGGGCGAGCGGCCTCGAACGCGGCTTCGCGCGCATCCGCTACGACAGCCACGACGGGGTGATCGAGGACGTCAGCGCCAGCGGCATGCTCACCACGGGGTCGGGCAATCTGCCCGTCGGGATCGGCTTCGCCGACACCGCGCACGACTTCCGGGTCGAGCGCTGTTCGATGCGCGGCTTTCGCTGGGACCGCGGCGAGGGTAAATATTGGAACGGCGACGGCTTTTCGACCGAGCGCGGCAATGCGCGGATCATGTTCCGCCAATGCGCCGCCTGGGACAATAGCGACGGCGGCTTCGACCTCAAATCGACCGAATCGCTGCTCGACGACTGCATCAGCGGCCGCAACGCGCGCAATTTCCGCCTCTGGTCGAGCATCCGCGCGACGCGGCTCATCAGCCTCGATCCGGTCAAGATCGGCGGCACCGGCGATACCAACCATTTCTCGATCATGTCGAGGCAGGCGGGGGGCGAGCCGCTGGTCATCTATATCGAACATCTGACCGTGAAGAGCGACCGGGGCTGGCCGATCTTCGACGTTCACGACGGGCCGGCAAAGATCATCATCGGCTCGCACGACATTCAGGTGCCGCCGGGAACGCCGCTCGTTCGCTCGCGCGGCGGCGGTTCGGTTCCCGGCGGCGTCTCCTTCGCAGGCGAGCCGCCAAAGCTCTGATCTACAGCCTTTCAAGTCTGTCCCGATTGGATTGAACCGTGGCCCCGAGCCTGTCGAAGGCCGCCTATCGACGAGAAGGCTCTTCGACAGGCTCGGGGCTACGGTGAGAATCGATTCCGCCTGAACGGGACTGGGCCCCAGCCCGGCCTCACTTTGGACACGCTTCGACGCCGGGCTCTTGCTGCGATGCAGCGTAGAGGCGCACGAACCGTTGGTCGGCGGTCGGCTCTCTCTCTGTGAACAATCCGTCTGCTGCCGATGCTGGTTTTTTGGGGGGGACCCAGCAAACCAGGAAAGGGTGGAAAATGCGAAAAATACGCAAGGCCGTATTCCCCATCGGCGGTCTTGGAACCCGGTTTCTTCCGGCGACCAAGTCGATGCCCAAGGAGATGCTTCCCGTCGTCGACAAGCCGCTGATCCAGTACGCCGTCGACGAGGCGCGCGAGGCGGGGATCGACCAGTTCATCTTTGTGACGAGCCGCGGCAAATCGCTGATCGACGATCATTTCGATCATGCGTTCGAGCTCGAGGAGACGATGGCGCGGCGCGGCAAGTCGCTCGCGACGCTCGACGGCACGCGGACGTCGCCAGGCGACATCAGCATCGTGCGCCAGCAGGAACCGCTCGGCCTTGGCCATGCGGTGTGGTGCGCGCGGCGGATCGTCGGCGACGAACCCTTCGCGGTGCTGCTCCCCGACGATCTGATGGTCGGCGAACCCGGCTGCCTCAAGCAGATGGTCGATGCCTATGCCGAACTCGGCGGCAATCTGATCTGCACCGAGGAAGTGCCGGCGGAGGACACCCGCAAATATGGCATCGTCACGCCCGGCGCGCGCGCCGGAACGATCACCGAGGTGAAGGGGCTGGTCGAAAAGCCCGCGCCCGACGCCGCGCCGTCGCGGCTGGCGGTCATCGGCCGCTACATCCTTCAGCCCGAGGTGATGGACGTGCTCAGCAGTCAGGAAGAAGGCGCGGGCGGCGAGATTCAGCTCACCGACGCGCTGGCGCGGATGATCGGGCAGCAACCGTTCCACGGCGTCACCTTCGCCGGCAAGCGCTATGACTGCGGCGACAAGAGCGGCTTCGTGACCGCGACGCTGGCGCTCGCGCTCGCGCGGCCGGACATCGCGCCGGCGGTGCGCGCCTTTCTGGCCGCCGCGTAACATGGACAGGATGGCACGGCGCCCGCCGCCCCGGCGGAATCCGGACCCGCAGGTCGATCGCGGCGCGCTGATCGACCTGCGCCATGTCGGCGCGATTTTGCGGCGGCGATGGATGGTGCTGTGCGCGGCGATGGTCGCGGCGGTGGTGATCGCCGCGGCCGCCTATCTCGCCGCCGAGCCGCGCTATCTCGCCACCGCGCAGGTCGCGCTCGAACGAACCGCGGAAAAGGTCATCAACGTCGATTCGGTGGTGCCGACCGTCGATCCGGATTCGGCGGCGGTCGATACTGAGGTGGAAGCGTTGCGCTCGCCCGAACTGATCGGGCGGGTGGTCGACCGGCTGCACCTCGACCGCGACCCGGCTTTCAACGAAGCGGCGGCGGACGGCCCCGCGCCCCGGCAGCCCGACCCGATCGGGCGCCAGCGCGCGATCAGCACGCTGTTAAGCGGCCTGACGGTCAAGCGCGACGGCCTCTCCTATGCGATCAGCGTGTCGTTCGAAGGCCGCACGCCGGTGCAGGCGGCCGAGGTCGCGAACACGCTGGTCGAGGATTATGTCTCGGGCCAGGCGGGTTCGAAGGCTCAGGCGACCAGGCGCGCGCGCGATTTCCTCGAGAAGCGGCTGACGCAGCTGCGCGCGCAGGTGCTGAGTGCCGAACGCGAGGTCGCCGACTATCGCGCGGCGCACAATCTTTTCGCCGTCTCCGACGCGAGCACGGCCACGCAGCAGGAACTGTCGGGCCTTTCGACCCAGCTCGCCGAAGCCAGGGCGGAAAATGCCGCGGCACAGGCGCGCCTGTCGGCCGCCCGCGAGCAACTCCGCCGCGGGCGCAGCGGCGAAGAGCTTGGCGATTCGCTCGATTCACCTGTGGTCAGCCAGCTCCGTGCCCAGCGTGCCGAAGCGGCACGCGAAGTCGCGGCGCTCGAGAAGCGCTATGGCCCCCGCCATCCCGAGCTGATCCGCGCGCAGAACCAGCTTCGCACGGCCGACGAGCAGATCGCCGCCGAGGTGAAGCGCATCGTCGCCAATGCCTCGATCCAGGCGCGCATCGCCAATCAACGCGCTGCCTCGCTCGCAGGATCGGTTGCGCAGTCGCAAGGCAAGCTCGCCAGCGACAATGAGGCGTCGGTGCGGCTGGGCGAATTGGAGCGCAACGCCGAATCGGCAAGGACGCTCTATCAGGCTTTTCTCGACCGCTATCGCCAGACTGTCGCGCAGTCGGGGCTCGAGCAGAGCGATTCCTATATCGTCAGCCGCGCGCGCGTGCCCGGTGCGCCGAGTTCACCCAATGCGCTGATCTATGCGGCGATGGCCGTTGTCGGCGGGCTGGGCGTGGGCGTGCTGCTCGTGGTGCTGCTCCAGCTGCTCGAACATGGGCTCGAGACGAGCGACGCGATCGAGGCGACGCTGGGTTTGCCCACGCTCGCCGCGATCCCCGACGCGGCGACCATGCCGGGCTATCGCAAGGCGGGCCTGCCCGCACCGCCGGCCGAACTTCCGGTCAAGCGCCCGCAATCCGCCTATGCCGAGGCGTTCCGCACCTTGCGCACGTCGATCCAGTTCGCCGAGGCGGCGCGCCCGGTGCGGGTCGTGGCGATCACCTCGGCCGTGCCCGGCGAAGGCAAGACCACGACCGCGATGGGCCTGGCGCGCGCCGCCGCGGCGGCGGGCGGCAAGGTGCTGCTGATCGACGCCGATGCGCGCCGGCGTGCGTCGAGCCGGCAGTTCGCCGAAGGCGCTGCCCTCGGCCTCGACGACGTGCTGAGCGGCGCGGCGACGCTGGAGCAGGCGATCGTGAAGGACGGCCTGTCGGACGCCTGGCTGTTGCCGCAGCGCCTCGATTCCAAGGGGCCCGGCCTCGCCGAAAACCCCCGCTTCGCCGAACTGATCGAGCAGGTGCGCGACCGCTACGACCTGGTCCTTCTCGACATGCCGCCGGTGCTGCCCGTCGACGACGCGCGCGTGATCGCCAGCATGGCCGACGGCGTGGTGTTCCTCGTCCGGTGGCGCCGAACCCCCGCCAAGGCGGCGTCGGTCGCGCTGCGGCGGCTGTACGACGTTCACGCCGAGGTGCTCGGCGCGGTGCTGACCCTCGTCGACGTCCGCGAAGAGGAGCGCGGCGGCTATGCGCATGGCGGCACCTCGCTGCGCGCCTATCGCCCCTATTATGCCGATTGACGGGGCGGCGCGGTGACCGCGCAGGCGCTGCCCTATGGTCCGGCCTTCGGGCCGGCCATATTGCTGCCGGTGACGGCGCTGCTCGTCGTCCCCCTCGTCATCGCCGCGCGGCGGGCGGGCAGCCTTGCCGGCGCCTTCGTGATCGTGGCGCTGTGGCTGCGCTGCATCGCCGGGGCCTATCATCTCTATATGTTCAAGCCGCTCGCGGCGGGCCTGTCGGGCAATGCGCTGCTTTCGATCGCGGTAACCGGATTCGGGCTGCTTTTCGTCGTGCGCCCACCCAATCTGGCGCTGAAATGGCTGCTGCCGGTCTATGCGCTGGTGCTGTTGGCGCTCTTGAGCGCCGGCCTGAACGGCGACGCGGCGGGCGGCGTCAATGCCGCGGTCAAATATGCCTATATGATCGTGATGCTGATCGCGGTGTTCCAGGCGCTGCGCTGCGACCCGGATGCGCATTTCCTCAGCTGGGCGATGGTGTCCTTCCTTCCGCTTCTCGTCTTTCAAGCGCTGTCGCTGGCGCTCAACCTGCCCAAGGGGTCGGAGGACGGCGGCGGGCTGGTGTGGATCGGCGGCTATAATCACGAAGCGGCGTTTTCGGTCGCGTTGCTGACCGGCTTTCTGGTCGGGTGCCTTGCGCGCTCGGCGCCGCGCGCGCCGCGCGTCGCCTTTCTGCTGGCCGCGACCCTCGGCATTTTCCTTGCGGGCTATCGCACGACGATCCTCGCGCTGGCGCCGCTGGCGCTCGCCATTTTCCTCATTGGACTGACGATGGCCGTGCGGCGCGATCAGCGCGCCGCGATGGCGGCGGTCGCGGCGGTGGCGGGGCTGATGCTCGCGTCGGTCGCCGTCCTGTCGTACGGCGACCGCTTCGCCGATCTTGCCGCCTTCCTCGCCCATCCGGGCAGCCTCATCAAGCCGCCGCGCGAGTTCGACCTGATCGAGCGGCAGATCATGTCGGCGCGTCCGCTGATCTGGAGCAGCTATCTCTACGCCTGGGCCGACGCGACCCCGCTCCAGCATCTGTTCGGCCTCGGCCCCGAAAGCTGGGAAGGGGTGTTCAAAGTCTATCCGCACAACACGCTGGTCGGAACGCTCTACGAACTCGGCTGGTTCGGCGTCGCGGCGATGGTCATGCTGTGGACGGTCATGGCCGCCGCCGCGGCATCGGCACGGGGCGAACGCCTGCTGCTGCTCGCCGCGCATGCCTCCTTCTTTGTGCTCAACATGGCGACGATGCCCTTTTGGCAGGTCGAGGGGCTGGCGCTTTACGGCCTGCTGTGCGGCTACACCATCTATTCGGCGCGCGCGGCGATACGGCCCCGGCCGGAACCCTCGCGATCGTTCGCCGAAATCTGAAGGGCGCCGCCGTCACGGCGAGCCGCTGGAACCGGGGGGCGGCGCATCGCCGAGCGCGCGCTTCAGGCCCGCCTTTATGTTGCGGAGCAGCCGGCGCAGCGCGACGATGACGACGACCGCCGCGACCGCGAGCAGGATCGCGATGGCGATCGCGAGCGGCGGGAAGGCGATCGCCAGCGCAAGGAGGCTGCTTGTTGCGACATCCTCGCCGGTCGATACCGCGGCGTTGCTATAGGGTTCGGGACTGATGTTCACGACCGCGCGCGTTGCCGCCTTCGCACCATGGCTGAGCAGCGCGCCGCCGCCGCCGAGCAGAAAGGCGCCGGCCTGCCAGACCGGATCGGAGGAATCGACCAGCGCGAGCGCGAGCAGCGCGCCGCCGAGCGGCCGGATCACGCTGTGTACGGTATCCCAGGCGGTGTCGATCCACGCGACCTTGTCGGCCAGAAATTCGGCGATGGTGCCGATCGCCGCGATACCGAGGATCCACGGATTGGCGAGCACCTGCAGCGCTTTCAGATGTTCGGGAAGCGGAAGCCAGCCAAAGTGCATCGCGACCCCGGCGGCGAGCAGCGTCAGATAGAGCCGCCATCCGGCGAGCAGGCTCAGGCTGCCCGCCACGCCCAATATCTCGACGATGCCCACAAGATCCGCTCCTGCCCATTGCGCCGCGGCGCCACCCTGCACCGCGATCGCTCCGCCCGCAATGGTGGATGACAAGCGCCGCGGCGCTGGCTATCGCTGTTTCTCATGACGGATAACAACGTGCAGCCAGGCAGTTCGCAGGCCTTGCCCGACGGCGCCATTCCCGCCGCCACGCTGGTCATCATGCGACCTTGCGAAAGCGGCGGCGCCGACGAAATCCTGATGGTGAAGCGTTCCAGGACGATGGCCTTTGCGGCGGGGGCGGTCGTCTTTCCGGGCGGCCGGATCGACCCTGACGACTATCGGGTCGCGGCCGAGCATGGCTTTGCGCCCGACGATGCCGAGGCTGCGGCGCGCGTCGCGGCGCTGCGCGAAACGCTCGAGGAAACAGGGCTCGCGGTCGGCTGGCCGACGCTGGCCGAGGAAGAGGTCGACAGGGTGCGCCGCGCGCTGCTGTCGGAAACGCTGCTGTCCGACATTCTGGCGCGGCGCGGCGACCGGCTGGCGCTCGATTCGCTCGTTCCGTTCGCGCGCTGGTGCCCCAATTTCAAGGAAGCGCGGACGTTCGACACGCGCTTCTTCGCGGTCGAGGCGCCGCCGCACCGGCACGAACTGACCGTCGAAGTCGCCGAGCACAGCCATATTTTCTGGGCAAGCGCACGCGAGACGCTGGCGATGGCCGATCGCGGCGACGTGTCGATCATCTTTCCGACGCGGCGCAATCTGGAGCGGCTCGCGCAGGCGGATAATTTCCTTTCCTTTTCGGTACATGCTGCCGCACACCCGGTCGAACTGGTTACCCCCTGGATCGAAACGCGCGGCGGCGAAACGCACCTCTGCATCCCCTCGCACCTCGGCTATCCGGTGACGAGCGAACCCTTCGAGCGTGTGCGGCGGGGGTAGGATGCTTTCAATATGGTCGCTTTTTACGTTAAGACGTTGGTCGCAATTGGTCGCTATCGGACGAAAAGGCATTGCAATTACTGGCTGCTATGCATAGAACGGCATTGCTGAAGCGGGTCGGGGGGCAAAAGCCTTCGGCGCGATTCGAGAATATCTAAAGTTCCAGTGGATGGAGAAAATGATGAATCTGCTCACCAAAGCTGCGGTCTCTCTCGCCGCGACCTCGATGATTGCGGCGCCGGTTGCGGCTTCCGCTGCTCCCGCCGTTGATGGCGCGCGTGCGACCTCGACCGCCTCGGGCCAGAACAGCCTCGAAGGTTCGAGCTGGATCATCGCCGTTCTCGCTGCTGCCGCGATCATCGGCGGCATCATCATCGCTGCCGACAACGACAGCGACACCCCGACCAGCCCGGCCTAAGCCGCGCTCGGTTCCGAGTTAGAGCAAAGGGCTCCGGATTATATCCGGGGCCCTTTGTTTTGCGTGCCCGGCAGGCGAGGATGACGGCTTTTAGGGCGGGTGTGGCTATTCGGGCGATCCTGCGCCGAATGACCGGAAGCGACCGGTTGCTGCCCTGTTGATCATCGTCACCCCGGACTTGATCCGGGGTCCATGACGTCGGCGCTGCTGTGGATCCCGGATCAAGTCCGGGATGACGAAAGAGAGCAGGCGAACGTCCGCTCCCCACCCCAAGTCGGACACCCGCCGCGAAAAAACCGCTGTCCTACATCATTCGGTTGTGCCAGCCTTCGCCCCTGCTCTTTCGATAAGTGGATAAAAGCGGCCACACACCGGTTTGCAGATGCGGACGGGAGCCTGCGCGGCATGTTCGCGGAACGCGATCCATCGGCGGCTGCACAGGGCTGAACTTTGCTGAACTTTGAAGCGACGAGGCGGACCCGGCGCGCGATTACCAAAGACGGGCGATGGCCACTGGCCGCCCCAAAGCGGATTGCCTCTCTCGTGCAAGCAACCTGCTCTCTTTGCGTCCGTTCTGCGCGCGGCGGCTCCGCTTGGGCGGTCGCCTGGCGAATCCCCAATCTGCGGCAACAGGCCTCCCCGCGACGCCGATCAGATCTTGAGGCGGCGCAGTGCGCGCGATTCGGCGAGCGGGATGGCCTGACGGGCCGTTTCGACCGCCGACGCGTCGACCGAGACCAGCGCCACCCGGGACGGCGCGGCATCCCCCTCCATCGCAGGCGCATCAACTCCGGGGCCGCCGTCGGACAGGATGTCGCCCCACGGATCGACCGCTAGGCTGTGGCCATAGGTCGTCCGGCCGTCGGCGTGTGCGCCGGCCTGCGCCGCGGCAAACAGGAAGCAGCCGGTCTCGATCGCGCGGGCGCGGAGCAGGATGTGCCAGTGCGCACGCCCCGTCGGGACGGTGAAGGCGGCGGGCACGGCGAGCAGCGTCGCTCCCGCGTCGACCAATGCCCGATAGAGTTCGGGAAAGCGCAGGTCATAGCAGATGCTGAGCCCCAGCCGGCCGAGCGGCGTGTCGGTGACGACGACCGCATCGCCGCCCGCAAAGGCGGCCGATTCGCGCCAGCTCTCGCCCGAGGGCAGCGTCACGTCGAACATGTGAATCTTGTCGTAGCGCGCGCGGATGCTGCCGTCGGCGGCGATGACGTGGCTGCGGTTGACGCGGCGTTCGCCGTCGTCGGACAACAGCGGCATGGATCCCGTGTGCAGCCACAGGCCGTGGCGCTGTGCCATTGTTTGCAGACGGCCCGGCCAGACACTGTCGGCCTCGCGCACGATATGCGGCGCGGAGCGCGCGCGGTCGCGGTCGAGCAGCACCGACATTTCGGGAAAGAAGGCCATCGCGGCACCCGCCGCCGCCGCCTCGGCAAGCGCGGCGTCCATCGCCGCCAGATTGGCGTCGGGGTCGATGCTGCTCGTCATCTGGACGAGCGCGGCGATAGGGGCGGGTGCAGCCATGATCCCGGGCTAGGGCGGTCCCGCGATCGGGGCAAGCGCTTTGGGGCCTGACCCTGGATAGTTCAGTGGCCAGCAAGGTTCGAACAGGATAAGATCGCGCGATGCGCTATTCCCCCCTGCCGCGCCCCCTGCGCCTCGGCCGTTCGATTCTCTCTGCCTGTGCCGCCGCTGCACTGCTGCTCGTTCCCTCGGCGCCCGCGCCGGCGCAGGACGCGTCGGTCACCGCGCGCGCGAAGAACGACAGCTGGCTCTATGCCGGCAGCGACATTCCGCGCGACACGGCATGGCGGTTCGGCGAACTGCCCAACGGGCTGCGCTATGCGGTGCGCAATAATCAGGTGCCGCCGGGGCAGGTGTCGATCCGCGTGCGGATGGACGTCGGCTCGATGTTCGAGACCGACGAGGAGCGCGGCTTTGCGCATCTCCTCGAACATCTGACCTTTCGCGGGTCGGAACATATTCCCGACGGCGAGGCGAAGCGCATCTGGCAGCGCTTCGGGGTGACCTTCGGCAGCGATTCCAACGCCCAGACGACGCCGACGCAGACCGTCTATCAGCTCGACCTGCCGAGCGTGACGCCGACGAGCCTCGACGAGAGCATGAAATTGCTCGCCGGCATGGTCCGCGAACCGCGCATTTCCGCTGCCGCGGTCGATGCCGAGCGCGGCGTGGTGCTGTCCGAACTGCGCGAGAATGACGGGCCGCAAAAGCGCATCGCCGACGCGACGACTGCGCATCTGTTCGCGGGCCAGCTGCTCGGCGAGCGCTCGCCGATCGGCACGCCCGAATCGCTCGCCGCAGCGCGCGCCGGCGCGGTACAGGCGTTTCACGACCGCTGGTATCGCCCGGATCGCGCGGTGGTCGTGATGGTCGGCGACGGCGATCCTTCGGAATTCGTGCGGCTGATCGAGAAATATTATGGCGACTGGCAGGCCGGCGGATCGAACCCCGAGCAACCCGATTTCGGCAAACCCGACCCCAGCGCGCCGGTTGCCAAAGAGATCGTCGAGGCGAACCAGCCGCTCTCGCTGACCCTCGCGACGATCCGCCCGTGGAAAAAGCGCATCGACACGGTCGAAAATACGCGGCGGCTCTATCTCGAATTCCTTGCGATCTCGCTGGTCAACCGCCGGCTCGAAAATCGGGCGCGCAGCGGTGGCAGCTATCTGGTCGCGACGATCGACCAGGAATATCTGAGCCGCAGCGCCGACATCACCATGGCGCAGATCGTGCCTTTGGGCGACTGGCAGGCGGCGCTCGCCGACGTCCGCGGGGTGATCGCCGATGCGCTCGAAACCCCGCCGTCGCAGGCCGACATCGACCGCGAGGCGAACGAGATCGAGGCTTTTTTGCAGAAGGAGCTGCAGAATGCGCGCAACGAACCCGGCGCGCGGCTCGCCGACGACCTCGTGCGCGCGGTCGATATCGGCGAAACCGTCACCAGCCCACAGGGGCAGGTCGACATGTTCAAGGCGATCCGCGCGTCGGCGACGCCGCAGGTGATGCTCGACATCAGCCGCGCGATCTTCACCGGACCGGTCACGCGGCTCGTGCTGACCACGCCCGAGCCGGTGCCCGGCGGCGACAAGGCCTTGCTCGCCGCGCTCGCGCGCCCGGCGACGATCAAGGACGACCGGCTCGCAGCGGTCAAGGCCGACTTCGATCAGCTTCCGAAGATCGGCGATCCGGGCACCATCGTGTCGCAAACCGCGATCCCGGGCCTGCGCGCCGAGCGCATCGAATTCGCCAACGGGGTGACGGCGCTCATCTCGAACAACCAGGTCGAACCCGGCAAGGTCCGCGTCAACGTCCGCTTCGGCAGCGGCAATCGCAGCGTTGCCGCCGACGCACCGAATCTGCTGTGGACCGGCGACTATGCGCTGATGGCGAGCGGGATCGGACCATGGGGCCAGAATGCGATCGACCAGCTCACCAACGGCCGCCAGATCGAGCTGAATTTCGACATCGACGACGACGCCTTCGAAATTTCGGCCGAAAGCCGGCCCGCCGACCTCGCCGACCAGATGAAGCTGATCGCCGGCAAGCTCGCCTTTCCGCGCTGGGATACGGCGCCGGTCGAGCGGCTGCGCGTCGGCTATCTGACCGGCTATGACCTCAACGATGCCACGCCCAACGCCGTCATCGAACGCAATTTGCAGGGCTGGCTCGCCGATGGCGATTCGCGCTGGGCGCCGCCCGACCGCGCTGCGATCGAGGCGCTGACGCCGGCCGCCTTCAAGGCCTTCTGGGCGCCCCGGCTCGCGAGCGGGCCGATCGAGGTGCAGATCTTCGGCGATCTTGCGAGCGTCGATTATCGCAAGATCCTGGCCGAAACGCTCGGCGCGCTGCCGCCGCGCCGCGCGATCGCGCCGCCGGACGGGCAGCGCGTCCATTTCGCCGAACATAATGCCAGCCCGCAGCTCGCCTATCACAAGGGCGAGAAGGGACAGGCGGCGGCGATGATCGCCTGGCCGACGAGCGGCGGGCTCGCCGCGCCGCGCGATGCCCGCGCGCTCGAGGTGCTCGCGGCGATCTTCAACGACCGCCTGTTCGACCGGCTGCGCGCCGAGGATGGCGCGAGCTATGGCCCGTCGGTCGACAGCCACTGGCCGACGGGCTTCGAGGGGAGCGGCGGCTATCTGCTCGCGGGCAGCCTGCTCGCGCCCAAGGATGTCGATCGCTTCTATGCCATCGCAAAGGAAATCGCGGCCGATCTCGTCGCGCGGCCGGTCGGCGCCGACGAGCTGGCGCGCAGCGCGGGGCCGATCCGCGAACAGGTCGCGCGCGCATCGACCGGCAACGTCTACTGGATGTTCCTGCTCGAAGGCGCGACACGTGACCCCCGCGTCGCCGCCGCGGCGCTGTCGATCGAGGACGATATTTCGGCGGTGACTGCCGCCGATATCCAGCGGCTCGCGCGCCAGTATCTGACCCCCGACAAGCAATGGTCGCTGGCGATCCTGCCCCAGGGCATGACGCTTGCCGGGGCGGCGGCGCTGAATGCTCCCGCCCCGGTGGCGGGCGGGCGTTAGAGCAAATTGCGCGAAATCTGAATCATCCGCATCCCCGAGCGAAGACGAGGGGCTCGTTCGAGCGGAGCGAGAACCGCAGCGTCGCCGCCTCGACTTCGCTCGGCAATGCCCCTCGTCTTCGCTCGGGGAAACGGTGCAGATTTCCGGCAAGATGCTCTAAAGCGCGATCATCTTTGCCGAACAGACCGTGTGCTCCCGCGAAGGCGGGGGCCCATCTCCCGGCCGCTCCATTTTGCGCCCACCGGAGATGGGTCCCCGCCTTCGCGGGGACACACGAACTTGCATGAGCGCTCCATCCAAAGACGATCAGCCTTCGGGATATGTTATCAGGCGTCTTCGCCGGCGGGGTTGGACCGCAGCCGCTCGATGCGCGGTTCGCGGTCGAGCGCGCCCTTGGTCATGATGTCGTGGCGCATCTTCGCGCGCACGTCGTGGATCGACGCGATCACCGGACCCATCGCCATGCCGAGGTCGATCAGCACCGCCTCGGCGAGTTGCAGCGAGCTTTCGAGCGTTTCGGGCACCGCGTCGCTCGCTCCGGCCTTGTAGAGCGCGCCCGCATGATCGGCGTCGCGCGCGCGGCTGATGATCGGCAGGTCGGGATATTTTTCGCGCAGCTTGCGCGTCATGCGCAGCTGCTGCACCGGATCGTCCATCGTCAGCACGATCGCATTGGCATGTTCGAGCCCCAGCCTGTCGAGGCTGTTCGGCCGCACGACATCGGCAAAGCGCACGGCAAAGCCGTCGCGCCGCGCCGCCGCCACCGTGTCGATGTCGGCATCGACCGCGACATAGGGCTGCCGATGTTCGCGCAGCAGCTCGGCGACGGTGTGCCCGACGCGCCCGAAACCGACGATGACCGTGCGCGCGACCGGCGCTTCGTCGTCGCTTTCGCCGTCGGCGCTCTTCATCTCGATGCGGCGCGCGACGTCGTGTCCGACGCGCGCGAGCAGCGGGGTGATGGTCAGGCCGATCGCGGTCACCAGCTGCCAGAATTCGGCGGTCGCGCGGCTGATCAGCTGCGCCTGATAGGCCGTCGCGAGCACGATCAGGGTCGTTTCGGACGGGCTCGACATCAGCAATCCGACCTCTGCCGCCGTCCCGCGCCGCGCGCCCGAAAAGCGCAGCAGCAGCGCGGTGACGACCGCTTTTACGACCACCACCGCGACCACCGCGAGGAGGAGTGTCGACCAGTTTCGCGCGATGGTCGCGAGGTTGAGCCCCATGCCGACGCTGATCAGGAACACGCCGAGCGCGAGCCCCTTGAATGGCGCGGTGATCGCCTCGACCTCGCCATGATATTCGGTTTCGGCGATCATCAGCCCGGCGAGCAGCGCGCCGACGATCGGTGAAAGGCCCACCGTCGCGGTCGCGAGCGCGGCGACGATGACGACGAGCAGGCTCGCCGCGAGAAACAGCTCGGGGTCCTTCGCGCGCGCGGCCTGCGCGAAGATGCGCGGCAGCAGGAACCAGCCCGCGACCGCGAGGACCGCGACGACCAGAGCGCCCTGCCACAATGTCGTGAGCAGCAGCTGGGCGTTGTCGCCGGCGGCGTTGGGCGCAAAGGCGCCGAGGATGAAGATGATCGGGACGATCGCCAGATCCTCGAACAACAGCATCGAAAAGGAGGCGCGGCCGACCGCCGAGCGCGTGCCCGCGATCGGCAGCACCAGCGCGGTCGAGGAGAGCGCGAGCGCGATGCCGAGCCCGAACGCCGCGGGCGGCGTCAGCGTCCCGATCATCAGCAGCACGCCGCCGAGGATCAGCCCGCTGACGAGCAGCTCCGCCGCGCCGACGCCGAAGACGAGCTTGCGCAGCTGCCACAGCCGCCGGAACGACAGTTCGAGGCCGATCGAGAAGAGCAGCAGGATGATGCCGAATTCGCCGAAGAGCGCGATATCCTCGGGCGATCGGATCGTGACGTGCCGCAGCCATGGATAATCGCCAGTGAGCGCGCCGAGCCCCGATGGCCCGACGAGCAGGCCGACGAGGATGAAGCCGATCACGGGGGTGATGCGGAAGCGCGCGAACGCCGGAATGACGATCCCCGCCGCGCCCAACACGACGAGGGCGTTACCAAGGCTCGAGGTTTCCGCTTCAATCGCCATGAAACGGTCTTACGAAGGCGGCCCGCGCTTGGCTAGCCACCTTTGTCAACTAAATCACTTGCTTGGGTGAGAAGGGGGGTGGGGCCGGGGACCATGGTAAGCCCCTCCTCTTCAGAGGAGGGGTTTGGGGTGGTGCAGCGGCTTGGCGTTCGGCCGAGGCCACCACCCCGCTGCGACTAACGCGCAAAGCGCGTAAGTCTCGCTGCCCCTCCTCTGAAGAGGAGGGGTTCAGGCGGTCGTCTCCTATCCACCCTAAAGCCGCCCGCCCTCAGGCGCCCATCTTCTTTTCGAGATTCTCGACGATCGCCTCGAAAAAGCCTTCGGTGGTCAGCCAGTTCTGGTCGGGGCCGATCAGCAGCGCGAGATCCTTGGTCATCTTGCCGCTTTCGACGGTCTCGATGCAGACGCGCTCGAGGTCCTCGGCGAACTTCGTCACCTCGGGCGTGCCGTCGAGCTTGCCGCGATGCTTGAGGCCGCCGGTCCAGGCAAAGATCGACGCGATCGGGTTGGTCGAGGTCGCCTTGCCCTGCTGGTGCATGCGATAGTGGCGCGTGACGGTGCCGTGCGCGGCTTCGGACTCGACGGTCTGGCCGTCGGGGGTCATCAGCACGCTCGTCATCAGGCCGAGCGAACCGAAACCCTGCGCGACGGTGTCCGACTGGACGTCGCCATCGTAATTCTTGCAGGCCCAGACGAACTTGCCCGACCATTTGAGCGCCGAGGCGACCATGTCGTCGATCAGGCGGTGCTCATAGGTGATGCCCGCTTCGTCGAACTTCGCCTTGAACTCGTCCAGATAGATTTCCTCGAACAGATCCTTGAAGCGGCCGTCATAGGCTTTCATGATCGTATTCTTGGTCGACAGGTAAACCGGCCAGCCGCGCGCGAGGCCATAGTTCATGCTGGCGCGCGCGAAGTCGCGGATCGAATCGTCGAGGTTGTACATCGCCATCGCGACGCCCGACGAGGGGAACTGGAAGACTTCCTCGTCGATGATCGTGCCGTCCTCGCCCTCGAACACCAGGCGCAGCTTGCCGGGGCCGGGAACGCGATAGTCGGTCGCGCGATACTGGTCGCCGAAGGCGTGGCGGCCGACGACGATCGGGTCGGTCCAGCCGGGGACGAGGCGCGGAACATTTTTGATGACGATCGGTTCGCGGAAGACGACGCCGCCCAGGATGTTGCGGATCGTGCCGTTCGGCGATTTCCACATTTTTTTCAGGCCGAATTCCTCGACGCGCGCTTCGTCGGGGGTGATCGTCGCGCACTTGACGCCGACGCCATATTTCTTGATCGCATTGGCGGCTTCGACGGTGATCTTGTCGTCGGTGCGGTCGCGTTCCTCGATGCCGAGGTCGTAATAATGCAGGTCGATATCGAGATAGGGGAGGATCAGGCGCTCGCGGATCCATTGCCAGATGATCCGGGTCATTTCGTCGCCGTCGAGTTCGACGACGGGGTTCGCTACCTTGATCTTGCCCATGTGCGTGCCTTTTCCTGCGGGGAGTTGAGTTGAGCGCGCCTTAGGCAATGCGGCCGAATTGATCAACTGCCCTGACGGAACCGCGACCGCGCTTATCCATTGTCAGTCCCGGAGGCGCACCGTAGAAGAACCGCATGTCGACAACCATCTCTTCGAACCGTCCGGGCGGCGGCATCAAGTGGCGCTGGCCCGCGGTTCATCCCGAGGGCCGGAAATTCCTGCTCATCGCCGCCGTGGTCACCTTGTGCTTCTGGCTGCTCGGCTGGGAAATCGCCGGGTGGCTGATGCTCGGCCTGACGATCTGGGTCGGTGCCTTCTTTCGCGATCCGGTGCGCATCACCCCGGTCGGCGCCGACCTGATCGTCGCGCCCGCCGACGGGCTGGTGACCCAGATCGCCGAGGTGCCCCCGCCGCCCGAAATCGCCGGACCCGACGGGCTCGGCGATGCGCCGCTGCTGCGCGTGTCGATCTTCATGAGCGTGTTCGACGTTCACATCAACCGCACCCCGATCGCGGGGACGCTGCGCAAGCTCGCCTATATTCCGGGCAAATTCCTCAACGCCGATCTCGACAAGGCGAGCGAGGACAATGAGCGCCAGCATTTCGTCGTCGAGCGCGCCGACGGGCTGCGCGTCGGCTTCACCCAGATCGCGGGGCTCGTCGCGCGGCGCATCCTGCCGTTCGTCAGCATGGGGACCCAGCTTGAGACCGGGCAGCGCGTCGGGCTGATCCGTTTCGGCAGCCGCGTCGACGTCTATCTGCCCGCGGGCACGACGCCGCAGGTGCTGCTTGGCCAGCGCACGCTCGCCGGCGAGACGATCGTCGCGCGCATCGGCGAGAACGGCGCGCTCGACGGCGTCGGGCAATAGGGTGACAGAGCCGGCCCAGCCTTCGCCCCGCGATCCGGGGCGGCGCCTTGGCAGCATCCCGCTGCGCGCCTTCATTCCCAATGCGATCACCGCGCTCGCGCTTTGCTTCGGGCTGACCGGGGTGCGCTTCGCGATCGGGGCGGAGTGGGAAAAGGCGCTCGCGGCGATTATCTTTGCCGGCGTGCTCGACGGGATGGACGGGCGCATCGCGCGGCTGCTGCGCGCGCAGAGCAAGTTCGGTGCCGAGCTCGATTCGCTCTCCGACGTCATCGCCTTCGGCGTCGCGCCGGCGATGATCCTCTTCCTCTGGTCGCTCGCCGATGCGCCGAAGTTCGGCTGGACCGCGGCGCTTGCGCTCGCCGTCTGCTGCGCGCTGCGCCTCGCGCGCTTCAATTCGCGCCTCGATGCCGATGTCCAGCCGCACAAGTCGGCAGGCTTCATGACGGGCATCCCCGCACCCGCCGGGGCAGGGCTCGCTTTCGTTCCCGTCTATCTGTGGCTGACGACAGGTAATACGCTGTTCCGCGAATGGTATGTCGTCATGCCGTGGGCGCTGGCGATCGCGATGCTGATGATTTCGGCGATCCCGACCTACAGCTGGTCGTCCATCCGGCTCCGGCGTTCGTGGCGGCTGTTCGCGCTCGCCGGGGTCGGCCTGCTCGGCGCGGCGCTGGTGACCGCGCCGTGGCATAGCTTGCTCGCCATTTGCATCGTCTATGTCGCGCTGCTGCCCTTCGGCATCGCAAGCTATGCAAAGGTCAGGCGGCGCGGCGCAGCTGCGGGCGCAGAGCGCTAGGGACCCGCGCGCCGCGTGGTGCCAAACGTCGCACGCTGACGATCTGCGGCGCGGGCGAGGGGCTCGGCCCCGCTGCGGCCGGGAAGGCGCCGTCGCCAGCGAGCGCCGACAGGATCGCATCGCCATTGCTGCGGACCATGGCGACGATCACCATCAGGCCGAACCCGGCGGCGAGAGCGAAGAGGAGAGCGGCGGCGACCTGACCCATGATCTTGTCCTTTCGGCAGCTTTGTGCGAAACCGTCGTCCGAACGACGTTTCCGCTCTGTTCTTCGTTCCATGTTCCCTATTTGTTCTCAACCCGCTTGCGGCGAAGCGAGTGTTTTCGCCGATGAACTGAGCCGCGCCTGCGATGTGCTGCGCCTTGGGCCGCTTGCCGGGCGCCATTCCCCCCTTGCATTTGCGCGCTCCGGACGCTAACGGGCCGCCCATTCCACATGGAAGGCGCACATACCGGTGCCGGGATCGTCCTTTGAGGATAGCCCGGTTCTTGCCTTCCAGAGGACCAACCGGAAGGAGAAAGGCTATGGCGGCTCCTGTCGTCACGATGCAGAATCTTATCGAGGCCGGCGCGCACTTCGGCCACCAGACCCACCGTTGGAACCCGCGCATGAAGCCGTATATCTTCGGCGCGCGCAACGGCATCCACATCCTCGACCTGTCGCAGACCGTGCCGCTGTTCGCGCGCGCGCTCGACTTCATCGCGTCGACCGCGGCCGCCGGCGGCAAGGTGCTGTTCGTCGGCACCAAGCGCCAGGCGCAGGGCCCGATCGCCGATGCGGCGCGCGCGTCGGGCCAGCATTTCGTCAACCACCGCTGGCTGGGCGGCATGCTCACCAACTGGAAGACGATCTCGAACTCGATCAAGCGCCTGAAGGCGCTCGAAGAGCAACTCTCGGGCGACACCTCGGGCCTGACCAAGAAGGAAGTGCTCAACAAGACGCGCGAGCGCGACAAGCTCGAGCTGAGCCTCGGCGGTATCCGCGACATGGGCGGCATTCCCGACGTGATGTTCGTGATCGACGCGAACAAGGAAGAGCTGGCGATCAAGGAAGCCAATGTCCTTGGCATCCCCGTCGTCGCGATCCTCGATTCGAACGTTTCGCCCGACGGCATCGCCTTCCCGGTCCCCGCTAATGACGACGCCGCGCGCGCGATCCGCCTTTATTGCGAAGCGGTCGCCCAGGCGGCGACCCGCGGCGGCCAGCAGGCGCGCGCCGACGCCGGCGAAGATCTGGGCGCAGCCGTCGAGCCGGCGGCCGAGCCCGCCGTCGTGACCGAAGACGAACAGGTTCCGGCCGCCGCCGCTGCCGAAACCGAAGTTCAGCGCGACGCCTGATCCGCGCCGGCTGCAATGACGGGACGGCGCCCTGCCTTGAACGGGGTGCCGTCCCGGTCATCGTTTTGACCTATCGCGCCGCCATGTGCGCGGCGCAGCAGCGGTTCGACATTGCGAACCGCCCCTATGGAAAGGAATGACCCATGGCTGAGATTACGGCCGCTCTCGTCAAGGAACTGCGCGAACGCACCGGCGCGGGCATGATGGACTGCAAGAAGGCGCTCGCCGAAACCGGCGGCGACATCGAAGCGTCGATCGACTGGCTGCGCACCAAGGGGCTGGCCGCCGCCGCGAAGAAGGCCGGCCGCGTCGCCGCCGAGGGCCTGGTCGGCGTGTCGACCGACGGCACCCGCGGCGCGGTGGTCGAAGTCAACAGCGAGACCGACTTCGTCGCGAAGAACGAGCAGTTTCAGGACTTCGTGCGCGACGTGACCGAGGTTGCGCTCGCCGGTTCGCTGAACGACATCGAAGCGCTTGGCGCCGCGGCCTATCCGTCGGGCGGCACCGTCGCCGAAAAGCTGACGAACAATATCGCGACGATCGGTGAGAATCAGTCGCTGCGCCGTTCGGAAGTCGTCACCGTCGAATCGGGCGTCGTCACCGGCTATGTCCACAACGCCGTCGCGCCGGGCCTCGGCAAGATCGGCGTGCTCGTCGCGCTCGAATCGAGCGCCGGCGCCGACGTCCTTGAACCGCTCGGCAAGCAGCTCGCGATGCATGTCGCCGCCGCGAACCCGCTCGCGCTCAACGGCGACGATCTCGATGCCGACCTCGTCGCGCGCGAACGCGCGATCGCCGAGGAAAAGGCGGCGCAGTCGGGCAAGCCCGCCGACATCGTCTCGAAGATGGTCGATGGTGCGATCGCCAAGTTCCGCAAGGAAAATGCGCTGCTCTCGCAGCCCTTCGTGATCGACGGCAAGACCCCGGTTGCCGAAGTCGTCGCCGCCGCCGGCAAGGATGTCGGCGCGACGATCACGCTCAAGGGTTTCGTGCGCTTCCAGCTCGGCGAAGGCATCGAGAAGGAAGAAAGCGACTTCGCCGCCGAAGTCGCCGCTGCCGCCGGCCGCTAAACTGGATCGCGACTGCCGCGCCTCCGGTGCGGCAGTCCGCTTGGCAATGGCGCGCACTCTGACTAGGGTGCGCGCCATTCGCATATCGACCCATATAATAAGGTTCCCACAGACATGGCATTGCCCGGCCTGAAACGCATCTTGCTCAAATTGTCGGGCGAGGCGCTGATGGGCGCCAGCCCCTTCGGGATCGACCCCGAAACCGTCGCCAGCATGGCGGCCGAAGTGAAGGCGGCGAAGGATCGCGGCCTCGAACTCTGCCTCGTCATCGGCGGCGGCAATATCTTTCGCGGCATGGCGGGGGCGGCGAAGGGGATGGACCGCGCGCAGGCCGACTATATGGGAATGCTCGCGACGGTGATGAACGCGCTCGCGATGCAGAATGCGCTCGAGCAACTCGGCGTCGAGACGCGCGTCCAGTCGGCGATCGAGATGGACAAGGTGTGCGAGCCGGTGATCCGCCGCCGCGCCGAACGCCATATGGAAAAGGGCCGTGTGGTGATCTTTGCCGCGGGCGTCGGCGCGCCCTATTTCACCACCGACAGCGGCGCCGCACTGCGCGCCGCCGAAATGAAGTGCGATGCGCTGCTGAAGGGCACGAGCGTCGACGGCGTCTATAACGCCGACCCCAAGCAGGACCCGGACGCGGTGCGCTACGACAGCCTCAGCTATGACCGCGTGCTCGCCGACAATCTGAAGGTGATGGACGCGAGCGCGGTGGCGCTGTGCCGCGACAATCATATCCCGATCGTCGTGTTCAACATCCGCGAACCCGGCAATCTGGCGCGCGTGCTGGCGGGCGAGGGCGTCGCCACCGTCGTCGGCGATGCCGCCTGATCGAACAGAGAGGAAAGACAATGGCGAAATATGACAAGGCCGATCTCGAGCGCCGGATGCACGGCGCACTCGAATCGCTGAAGCACGACCTCGCGGGCCTGCGCACCGGCCGCGCCAATTCGGCGCTGCTCGACCCGGTGACGGTCGAGGTTTACGGTGCACATATGCCGCTCAATCAGGTCGCCTCGATCAGCGCGCCCGAGCCGCGGATGCTGTCGGTGCAGGTGTGGGACAAGGCGAACGTCGGCCCGGTCGACAAGGCGATCCGCTCGGCGGGGCTCGGGCTCAACCCGATCGTCGACGGCCAGATGCTGCGCCTGCCGATCCCCGACATGACGCAGGAACGCCGCAAGGAATTGTCGAAGCTCGCCGGCCAATATGCCGAAAAGGCGCGCGTCGCCGTCCGCAACGTCCGCCGCGACGGCATGGACGCGCTGAAGCAGGACGAGAACAAGAAGGAAATCAGCGAGGACGAGCGCAAGCGCGCCGAGACCGAAGTGCAGAAGCTGACCGATTCGGTGATCGCCGACATCGACGAAGCCGCGAGTGCAAAGGAAAAGGAAATCCTGGGCTAAGTCGATGGGCGTCGCAGAGGTCATTGCGATCCTCCCCGGCACGGGGAGGGGGACCATGCGAAGCATGGTGGAGGGGAGTCACAGCCTTGAGCTTCGCTTGATGCTGCCCCCCCCCTCCGTCAGCGCTTCGCGCTGCCACCTCCCCGCAAGCGGGGAGGATTGATGACCACCCTCGACCACGGCGCGCGTCATGTCGCCATCATCATGGACGGCAATGGGCGCTGGGCAAAGAAGCGCCATCTGCCGCGCGTCGCCGGCCACCGCGCGGGAGTGGAGGCGGTGCGCACGATCGTCCGCGCGGCGGGGGACATGGGGCTGGAGGCGATGACGCTCTATGCCTTTTCGTCGGAGAACTGGAAACGTCCCGAAGCGGAGGTCAGCGACCTGATGGGGCTGATGAAGCGCTTCATCCTCTCCGACCTCGACGAGTTCGCCGCCAACGATGTGCGCTTGAAGGTGATCGGCAACTGGCGCGCGCTTGCGCCCGACGTCGTCGCGCTGATCGAAAATGCGCTCGACCGCACCGCGGGCAACAAGCGCACGACGCTCGCGGTGGCGCTCAACTATGGCGCGCAGGACGAGCTGGTGCGCGCCGCGCGCGCCGCTGCGGCGGAGGAGGGCGGGATCACCGCCGAGACGATCGAGGCGCATCTCGACACCACCGGCCTGCCGCCGCTCGACCTGCTCATCCGTACCTCGGGTGAAGTCCGGCTGTCGAACTTCCTGCTCTGGCAGGCGGCCTATGCCGAACTCTATTTCACCGACCGGCTGTGGCCCGATTTCACGCCCGCCGACCTGCAGGCGGCCCTCGATCATTTTGCGCGGCGTGAACGCCGTTTCGGAGGATTATAGGCCATGGCGACCGCGGCGAAGTCCGACCTCTGGGTGCGCATCCTTTCGGCGATCATATTGTTCGCGATCGCCGGGGTCGCGCTTTGGCTCGGCGGCATCGCCTATGGCCTGCTGCTGCTCGTCGGCGGGGCGCTCACGCTCGTCGAATGGACCGCACTCGTCCGCGCGATGCCGCTCGGGAGCGGGGGGCGGGGCGGCTTCATCGCCCTCGGCCTGATCCTCGTCGCCGGGGCGGTCGGCGGACTCTGGTTCGTGCGCGATGCGCTGGGGGTGACCGCGGCGCTGTGGCTGTTCGGCATGGTGTGGGCGACCGACATCGGCGCCTATTTCGCCGGCCGCGCCTTTGGCGGCGCGCGGCTTGCGCCGGCGATCAGCCCGTCGAAAACCTGGTCGGGGCTGACCGGCGGGATGGTCGCGGCGCTGATCGCCAGCGCGACGATCGGCGACCGTGCCGGCATCATCGGCGTGCCGCTGTGGATCGGTCTGTTCATGGGGCTGCTCGCGCAGCTCGGCGACCTCGGCGAAAGCTGGATGAAGCGGCGCGCAGGCGTCAAGGATTCGGGCAGGCTGATCCCCGGGCATGGCGGGATTTTCGACCGCGTCGACGGGCTGCTCCCCGTCGCGCTCGTCATCGGTGCGCTCGCGGCCTTTGGGCCGCTGGCCGTGCGGGCGGGCGGCTGAGATGACGCGGCGCCTGTCGCTGTTCGGCGCCACGGGCTCGGTCGGGCGCTCGACGCTCGATCTCGTCCGCTGCGACGGCGAGGCGTGGCGCGTCACCGTGCTCACCGCGAACAGCGACGTCGCCGAACTGGCGAAGCTCGCGCACGAATTCCGCCCCGACATTGCGGTGATCGCCGATCCCGCGCGCTATGGCGCGCTTCGCGACGCGCTCGCGGGGACGGGGATCGAGGCGGCGGCGGGCGCCGAAGCGCTCGTCGAGGCGGCGCAGCGCCCGACCGACCTCGTGATGGCGGCGATCGTCGGCACCGCGGGACTCGCGCCGACGATGGCGGCGCTGGCGGCCGGGCACGACGTCGCGCTCGCCAACAAGGAAGCGCTGGTGTCGGCGGGCGAGCTGATGACGGCCGCGGCGCGCGCATCGGGCGCGACGATCCTGCCCGTCGATTCCGAACATAATGCGATTTTCCAGTGCCTTGCCGGCGGGCGCATCGACGAGGTGCGGCGCATTGTGCTGACCGCGAGTGGCGGCCCGTTCCGCACCATGGCGGCCGAAGCGATGGCGGCGGTCACCCCAGCACAGGCGGTCGCGCACCCGAACTGGTCGATGGGCGCGAAGATCAGCGTCGATTCGGCGACGATGATGAACAAGGGGCTCGAGCTGATCGAGGCGCATCATCTGTTCCCCGTCGGGCTCGACCGCATCGAAATCCTCGTCCATCCGCAGTCGGTGATCCACTCGATGGTCGAATTCGTCGATTGCTCGACCCTCGCGCAGCTCGGCTCGCCCGACATGCGCATCCCGATCGCGAGCGCGCTCGCCTGGCCGCAACGGATGGCGACGCCATGCGCCCCGCTCGATCTGGCGAGCATCGGCCACCTCGATTTCGAAGCGCCCGACGAAGCGCGCTTTCCCGCGACCGCGCTCTGCCGCGCCGCGATCGCCGAGGGCGGCGCGCGCCCGGCGCAACTCAACGCCGCGAACGAGGTGGCGGTCGCCGCCTTTCTGTCGGGACGCATTGCCTTTCCCGCGATCGTCGATACGGTGCGGCGCGTGATCGACGCCGAGGCGCCGGCGGTGCCGGCTTCGCTTCAGGACATATTCAGCGTCGATGCCGCATCGCGCGCGGCCGCGCAGATATTTGTGGACCAACTCGTACATGCTTGAGACGCCCGGTATCCCTTTCACCATCCTCGCCTTCATCCTCGTGCTGGGACCGCTCGTCTTCGTCCACGAATATGGCCATTATATCGTCGGGCGCTGGTGCGGGGTGAAAGCCGACGCCTTCTCGATCGGTTTCGGGCGCAAGCTCGTCGGCTGGACCGACAAGCGCGGCACCGAATGGAAGATCGGCTGGCTGCCGCTCGGCGGCTATGTCCAGTTCGCGGGCGACCGCGATGCGGTGAGCCAGCCCGACGCCGATTGGCAGTCGCTTCCTGACGCCGAACGGTCGCACAGCTTTCCGGCGCAACCGGTGTGGAAACGCGCCCTGATCGTCGCGGCCGGGCCCTTCACCAATTTCCTGTTCGCGATTCTGATCTTCGCCGCTTTCAACCTCGCTTATGGCGTACCGACGACCCCGCCGGTGATCGCCGGCGTGCAACCGCAAAGCGCCGCGGCCGAAGCGGGGCTGCGCGAGGGCGACCGCATCGCGGCGATCGACGGCCGGACGATGGAAACCTTCGACGACATCCGCATCGCGGTCGCCTTCGACCTCGGCAGGCCGATCGACCTTTCGGTCGAGCGCGGCGGCGAGCAGCGGACGATTTCGCTGCGGCCGCGGATCGTGTCCGAAACCGACCGGTTCGGCAACACGTCCGAGCGGGCGATCATCGGCATCATGCCCGGCGCCCCGACGCTCACCCCGGCGGGACCGATCGCGTCGGTCGAGGCCGGGGCCAGGCAGACGTGGGACATGGTGCGGCTCACGGGCGAAGTGCTCGGCCAGTTCGTCACCGGCCAGCGTTCGGTCAAGGATATGGGTGGCCCGCTTCGGATCGCGAAGCAATCGGGTGAAGTGGCGACGCTCGGCCCCGTGGCGCTGATCTCCTTTATCGCCTTCGTCTCCATCAATCTGGGGTTCATCAACCTGTTGCCATTGCCGATGCTCGATGGCGGTCATTTGCTTTTTTACGCCTATGAGACGATCAGGCGGCGCCCGGCCCCGCCGCAGGCACAGGAATGGGCGTTCCGATTCGGTTTTGCCGCGATCGTGACGCTCATGCTGGTCGTGACTTTCAACGATTTGGGCTCATTCGGTTTGTGGGACGGGATCGCCCGCTTGATTGGATAGCCGGAGTCGGGCAGGGAGAGCGCGCTCGGACTTTACGGGGGTCCGGGCGCTGGGACGATATTATTGGCGGGATGAACAGCGTGGTTTCACACAAATTTACGGCGCGGATGCAGCTGTCGGCGCTCCTGTTGGCGGGAACGATGCTGACCGGGCCGGTTTTTGCGCAGGAGGCCGCGCCGCCGCAGACGGTGCCGACCGTGCCGGTGCCGACGCCCGAGGCCGTGCCGACCGCATCGACGATCAAGTCGATCGCCGTGACCGGCAACCAGCGCCTCGAAACCCAGACGATCCTCTTTTATCTGCGCCTGCGCGTCGGTCAGGAATATGATCGCGCGACGCTCGACCAGGCGCTCAAGGATCTCGCTTCGACCGAGCTTTTCAAGGATTACCAGATCACCGACGATGCCGGGGCGCTGACGATCCAGGTCGTCGAAAACCCGGTGATCAACCGCGTGATCCTGGAGGGCAACAAGCGGCTCAAGGAAGACAAGATCCGGCCCGAGATCAAGCTCGCACCGCGCCAGATCTTCACCCGGTCGAAGGTGCGCGCGGACGTTGCGCGCATCATCGAGCTTTACAAGCGGCAGGGCCGTTTCGCCGCGACCGTCGATCCGAAAATGGTCCAGCTCGACCAGAACCGCGTCGATGTCGTGTTCGAGATCACCGAAGGGCCGAAGTCGAAGGTCCGCCAGATCAATATCATCGGCAACGAGAAATTCAGCGACGGCGATCTGAAGGACGAGATGGCGACGCGCACGACCGGCGGCCTGCTCTCTTTCCTGTCGTCGAACACGACCTACGATCCCGACCGCCTCGCCTATGACCAGCAGAAGCTGCGCCTCTTTTACCTGCAGAACGGCTATGCCGATTTCCGCGTCATTTCGGCGGTCGCCGAGCTGACGAGCAACAAGCAGGATTTCATCATCACCTATGTCGTCGAAGAGGGCGAGCGCTACAAATTCGGCGATGTGAAGATCGAGAGCAGCCTGCGCGACTTCAAGCCCGAGCAGATGCAGAAGCTGCTGCCGATGAAGACCGGCGACTGGTACGACGCCAAGCAGGTCGAGGATACGGTCGAAAGCCTCAGCGAAACCGCAGGTCTGTTCGGCTATGCCTTTGCCGACATCAACCCCGAATTCCATCGCAATCCCGAAGACCGGACGATGGACATCACCTTCAATGTCGGCGAAAGCCCGCGCACCTATGTCGAGCGGATCGACGTCAACGGCAACACGCTGACACAGGACAAGGTCATCCGCCGCGAATTCCGCCTGAACGAAGGCGACGCGTTCAACAGCTTCGCCTTGAAGCGCACCGAAAACCGCATCAACAGCCTCGGCTATTTCCAGGAGAATCTGGAAATCGAGCGCAAGGAAGGCAGCACCCCCGACCGCATCATCCTCGACACCAATGTCGAGGAGAAACCGACCGGCGAACTGTCGCTGTCGGCGGGCTTCTCGTCGATCGAAAGCTTCCTCGTCCAGGCGTCGGTGCGTCAGCGCAACTTCCGCGGCATGGGCCAGCAGCTGCAGGCGTCGGTCAACTATTCGAGCTATTCGAAGTCGATCGAACTGGGCTTCACCGAACCCTATCTGTTCGATCGCAACATTTCGATCGGCGGCAGCGTCTATCGCCGCGATCTCAATTCGTTCAACTTCATCAACAACGACCGCCAGACGACGTTCGAGCAGACGACGACCGGCTTCCAGATGAACGTCGGCGTTCCGCTGACCGAGTTCATGTCGGCGTTCGGGCGCTACAGTCTCAACTTCGACGATGTGACGCTCGACAAGAGCGTCTATTATTTCGGCGACGAGTGCGATCCCCTGATCGCCGGGCGCTATCTGTGCGATGCGATCGGCAAGCGGACGACCTCGCTGATCGGCTTCACCCTCGCCTATGACGATCGCGACAACCGCATCCGGCCGACGCGCGGCCAGTCCTTCACCCTCAGTCAGGATTTCGCGGGCCTCGGCGGCGACGTCAAATATCTCCGCACGCGCGCCACGGCCAGCAAGCATCGCAGCCTCGGCGGCCGCTTCATTCTCAACGCCTATCTCGAGGGCGGCTACATCTATCCGCTCGAAGATCAGCCCGATCCCTTCACCGACGCGGTGCGGCTGACCGACCGCTTCCAGCTCGGCGAACCCGACCTGCGCGGCTTCGACATTCGCGGCGTCGGCCCGCGCGTCATCCGCTACACCGGCGTCGACCTCACCGATCCGGCCAATCCGGTGCTCGATCTGACCACCGACCGCGGACAGCTGATCGACGACGCGCTCGGCGGCAAGGCCTATTACAAGGGGCGCCTCGAACTCGACATCCCGCTCGGCGCCGGTGCCAAGGAAATGGGCCTGCGTCCGTCGATCTTCGTCGACGTCGGCTCGGTGTTCAGCGTGGTCAAGCCAGAGCTGACGACCCTGGCCAATTTCACGGACCCGTCGGATGGCCTGACCAAATATCTCTGCCGCAACTCGGCGGAAGGAACGAGCCAGTTCGCGACGCAGGGAACCGATTCGAACGGCAACCCCACCGGCCTCTACAACCAATGTCCCACCGGCTATTCGGCGCTGGCTCCGTTCGAGGAACGCTTTTACGGAAACAGCTGGAAGCCGCGTGTTTCGATCGGCGCCGGCGTCAACTGGAACTCCCCCTTCGGTCCCTTCCGGATCGACTTCGCTTACGCCCTTCGCAAAGAAGAGGGCGATGATACCAAACGCTTCTCATTCAACGTAGGAACCCAATTCTGATGAAGAAAATTTTCACTGCCTCGGCGCTGGCGATCGCCAGCCTGTCGATTTCGCCGATGCTCGCCGCTCCCGCCGCTGCGCAGGCGCGCTCGGTTGCCGTCGCCGACGTGCGTGCCGCCGCCGCCCAGTCGAACGCGTTCAAGACCGCGTCGCAGCAGATCCAGACGACCTACAAGGCGCAGATCGACCAACAGGAATCGCGCGGCCAGACGCTGCAGGCGGAACTGAACGTGCTCGTCGCCAAATATAATGAAGAGGCGAAAAAGACGCCGCAGAATCAGGCCGCCCTTCAGGCCGCTGCCAAGGCGGTGCAGGACAAGCGCCAGTCGGCTTCGGAAGAACTGAACCGCATCGGCGCGCCCGTCGAACTCGCGCTCGCCTATGTCGAGGACCAGATCAGCGTGCGCATGAACGAGGCGATCAAGGCCGCGATGACGGCCAAGAAGGTCGATCTGCTGCTCCAGCCCGACGCCGTCCTCGCGCGGGAAAACAACGCCGACATCACCGATGCGGTCGTCACCGAACTCAACCGCATCCTGCCGTCGGTCTCGACCGTGGTGCCGGCGGGCTACAAGCCCGGCCAGCTCGTTCAGCAGCGCAACCAGCAGCTGATCGACGCGGCGCGCTCGCAGCAGGGCGCGGCGGCGACCCCGGCCCCGGCCGCCGGCAACCAGCCGACGACGCGCTGAGCCGATGACCGCTGGGGAAGGGCAGGGCGAAACGCTTGGGCCGGCGGACATCCGCCGGATTCTCAGCCTGTTGCCGCATCGTTATCCGATGCTGCTCGTCGACCGGGTGGTCTCGATGGTCAAGGACCAGTCGATCCACGCGGTCAAGGCGGTGACGATGAACGAGCCCTTCTTCCAGGGGCATTTTCCCGGCCGGCCGATCATGCCCGGCGTCCTCATCGTCGAGGCGCTGGCGCAGGCCGGCGGCGTGCTGGCGATCGAATCGCTCGGCCTCGCGGGCTCCGGCAAGCTCGTCTATTTCATGGGCATCGACGGCGTGAAGTTCCGAAAGCCCGTCGAACCCGGCCATCTGCTCGATCTCCACGTCACCATCCTTCAGGCGAAGCGGAACATCTGCAAGTTCGAAGGACGCGCGATGCTGGGGGAGCAGCTTGCGACCGAGTGCCAGTTCACCGCGATGATCGCCGATCCGCCGAGCGATTGATTCCATTCCGTCTCCCCCGAGCGAAGACGAGGGGCCCGTTCGAGCGGAGCGAGAACCAGCAACGGTGCGGCCTCGTCTTCGCTCGGGGAAACGGGATGGTGTTGCATTTTTCTCCGTTCCTGCCTAAAGGCCGCCACTTCGCGTCCCCGGATGCAGACTCACGCTGCTGGTCGGAAACCAGCGGCACAGGAGCTTATGAGATGAAAAAAGACATTCACCCCGACTATCACATGATCACGGTCAAGATGACCGATGGCACCGAATATCAGACGCGCTCGACCTGGGGCAGCGAGGGCGACACGATGACGCTCGAAATCGACCCGACCGCACACCCGGCCTGGACCGGCGGCCAGGGCCGTATGCTCGACCAGGGCGGCCAGGTTGCCAAGTTCAACAAGCGCTTCGGCGGCCTCACCCTCAAGCGCTGAGAACCCGTCATCCCAGCGAAAGCTGGGATCGCTGGCGGTTTCGGGACGAAAGCGGTCCCAGCCTCCGCTGGGACGACGTCATTCCAGCACCTTCGCAAGCGCGCTTTGCCAGCCGGCAAGGCGCGCTTCGCGTTTGGCGGCATCGAGCGCGGGGGTGAAGCGCGTCGTGCGGCCGCGCATCGCGGCCGCGGCGCTCGCGAGATCCGGATAGAGCCCCGCGCCGGTCGCGGCGAGCATCGCCGCGCCCAAGGCTGTGCTTTCGACGAAATCGGGGCGCTCGACGGTCAGGTCCAGCATGTCCGCCAGATCCTGCGCCATCCAGTCGTTCGCGGCCATACCGCCGTCGATCCTCAGTTCGGCCCAATCGACCCCGTCGGCGGCGAAGGCCGCTTTGAGGTCGTGCGCCTGATAGGCCTGCGCCTCGAGCGCGGCACGCGCGACATGCGCCTTGCCGCTCGCGAAGCTGAGGCCCGATAGCGCTGCGAGCGCATCGGGCCGCCAGTGCGGCGCGCCGAGCCCGGCAAGCGCCGGGACCAGATAGACCCCGCCATTGTCGGGGATCGACCGCGCCAGCCCCTCGCTCTCGCCCGCGCTCGACAAGAGGCCCAGCCCGTCGCGCAGCCATTTGATCAGGCTGCCGGCGACGAACACCGATCCTTCGAGCGCATAGAGGCGCGTGTCGCCCTCCTGCACCAATATCGTCGATAACAGCCGGTTGTCCGATGCCGGCCGCCGCGTTCCGCTCGCCGACAGGATGAAGGCGCCGGTGCCGAAGGTCGCCTTGGTCTGGCCCGGCGACAGGCACGCCTGGCCGATCGTCGCCGCCTGCTGGTCGCCCGCCATGCCCGAAATCGGAATCGCGCCGCCGAACAGGTCGGGGGCGGTGGCGCCCACGGTCGCGGTGCAGCCGGCGATTTCGGGAAGCAGTCCGATCGGCGCACCGAACAGATCGCACAGCCCCGCGTCCCAGCCCCCGCGTCCGATGTCCATCAGCAGGGTGCGCGCGGCGTTGGTCGCGTCGCTCACATGCACGCCCCCGGTCAGGCGAAAGACCAGCCAGGATTCGACCGTGCCGATCGCGAGCCGATCGCCCGCTTCGCGCAGCTGCGGCCAGTTTTCGAGCGCCCAGCCGATCTTGGTCCCCGAAAAATAGGGATCGAGCAGCAGCCCGCTCTTCGCGCGCACCGCCGCTTCATGTCCCGCCTCTTTCAGCGCCGCGCAATCGGCCGCGGTGCGCCGGTCCTGCCAGACGATCGCGGGGGCGAGCGGCTCGCCGGTCGCGCGGTCCCAGAACACCACCGTCTCACGCTGGTTGGTGATCCCGATCGCGGCGATCCGGTCGGCGCCGCCCGCCTTTTCGATCATCGCGCGCGTGCAGGCGAGCGTCGCGGTCCAGATTTCGGCGGCATCATGCTCGACGAGCCCCGGGCCGGGGTAATATTGCCGGAACTCGCGCTGCGCGCTGCCGAGCGGGGTGCCGTCGGCCGCGA
The DNA here is from genome assembly GCF_032879645.1 of Sphingopyxis indica. NCBI lineage: Bacteria > Pseudomonadati > Pseudomonadota > Alphaproteobacteria > Sphingomonadales > Sphingopyxidaceae > Sphingopyxis > Sphingopyxis indica. Next base: position 3,194,455 of record NZ_CP076394.1, on the reverse strand, counting down.
ACAGCATCGTGCGGGTCGAGGTCGTTCCCGCGTCGATGACGATGATCTTTTCGGCCAATGCGCATCCCCTGTCCGTTACCATCAGCCTGCCAAAGCTGCACCCTTCGAACAAGGCCGCCGGAACGCGAGACGATACTATTTCGCGCAGAGGCCGCAGAGATCGCAAAGACTTTGTTCACGCGGAGACGCGGAGGCGCGGAGATGATGATTTGGGCCGAAAGGCCCTTCTCCAATCGACGGGGCCTCATGGCGCGCCGAAGAATGATAACGGCCGCTTCGCGGCACCTTACTACTTCTCCGCGTCTCCGCGTCTCCGCGTGAATCCTCTTCTTCCGCCTTTGCGATCTCTGCGCGAATCCTCTCCCTCTACCCGATCCCGAAGTTCGATCGACAAAAGCAATCTTCTTGCAAATTCGCGTAACATTCGCCATATGCCCGCCAGCGCAGCATGGCGGACTGGTCCGCCGCAACCACCGGCAGCGTGATTTTCCCGCCCGAACCAGGCGCGGGACGAGCCGGACATGCGCTTTGTCCCCAGAGGCACCCTTTCACGCGGGTCGTTTCGAACCCGCCCGCCGTGCGCGGCCGTCTTTCGGCGCGTTCACGGCCCATATGTGAGTAAATTATAATGGAATTCAAAGACTTCGGCCTCCACGCCGACATCGAGCGTGCGCTGACGGCCAAGCGCTACAGCCAGCCGACCCCGATCCAGCAACAGGCGATCCCGGTGCTGCTCGAGGGCCGCGACCTGTGCGGCATCGCGCAGACCGGGACGGGCAAGACCGCTGCCTTCTCGCTGCCCTCGCTCGACTATCTGCTCAACAACCCGAAACCGCGCAGCCCGCGCGGCTGCCGGATGCTCGTGCTCTCTCCGACGCGCGAGCTCGCCGCGCAGATCGCGCAGAGCTGCCGCGACTATGGCCGCTTCACGAAGTTCAGCGTGATGACCGTCTTCGGTGGCGTCCCGATCAACAAGCAGATCCGCGAACTGGGGCAGGGCGTCGATATCCTCGTCGCCACGCCGGGCCGCCTGCTCGACCTTGTCGACCAGCGCGCGCTGCGCCTCGACGACGTCGAAATCTTCGTGCTCGACGAAGCCGACCAGATGATGGACATGGGCTTCATCCACTCGCTGCGCCGCGTCGCGAAGCTGCTCCCCAAAGAGCGGCAGAATCTCTTCTTTTCGGCGACGATGCCCAAGGAAATCGCCGCGCTCGCGCAGCAGTTCCTGCACGATCCGGTCACCGTCTCGGTCGCGCCGCAAGCGACGACCGCCGAAAAGATCCGCCAGCAGGTGACCTTCGTCGAGCAGAAGGAGAAGCAGGCGCTGCTCCATCATGTGCTGAAGATCGAGGACATCGACCGGGCGCTGATCTTCACGCGCACCAAGCATGGCGCCGACCGCGTCGTGCGCCACCTGAAGGGCGCGGGTATCGACGCTTTCGCGATCCACGGCAACAAGAGCCAGGCGCAGCGCACCACCGCGCTCCAGGCCTTCCGTTCGGGGCAGGTCAGGCTGCTCGTCGCGACCGACATCGCCGCGCGCGGCATCGACGTGTCGGGGGTCAGCCATGTGATCAACTTCGAGATTCCGAACGTCCCCGAACAATATGTCCACCGCATCGGCCGCACCGCGCGCGCCGGGGCGGAGGGCATCGCGATCAGCTTCGTCGCGCCCGACGAGCGCCCCTATCTGCGCGACATCGAGCGCGTGACGCGGACGAAGGCCGAGCCGGTCAAGCTGCCCGACGGTTTCGGCGAGATGGTCCGCAACCTGCCCAAGCCGGTCAATCCGCCGCGCAACACCGGCGGCAAGGGCCGCAACCCCCAGCGCCAGCGCGAGGAAGCGCTGCGCGGCAAGGCGGGCGGCCATCGCGACGGCGGCCAGCCGCGCCGCGAGGGTGCGGGCGATGGCGCCCAGCCGCAGCGCAAGCGCCGCTTCCGCCCGCGTCGCGGCGGCGTCGGCGCACACAAGGGCGCCGTGACACGCGTCGGTTGACGTCAGCCGCCTGGCCGCTAGGTTCCCCCGGCCCCTCCTCTCCAGAGGAGGGGCCTATTTTGTGCGCAATCAAAGAATGTATATGGGGGGAGAGCAGGGCGGATGACGGATGGTGCAGTGGTAGCGCTACCTCTCGAGCGAACCCAGAGCGAACGCAAGGTCATCCTGGCCTCGTCGCTCGGGACCATTTTCGAATGGTATGATTTCTACCTCTACGGCCTGCTGGCGACGATCATCTCGGCGCAGTTCTTTTCGGGCGTCAACGAGACGACGGGCTTCATTTTCGCGCTTGCCGCCTTTGCGGCGGGCTTTGCGGTACGGCCGTTCGGCGCGCTGGTATTCGGCCGGGTCGGCGACATTGTCGGGCGCAAATATACGTTTCTTGTGACGATGGGTCTCATGGGCCTGTCGACCTTCCTCGTCGGCGTCCTGCCGAGCTATGCGTCGATCGGGGTCGCTGCACCGGTCCTGCTCGTTGCGCTCCGCCTCGTTCAGGGCCTCGCGCTCGGCGGCGAATATGGCGGCGCCGCAACCTATGTCGCCGAACATGCGCCCGAGGGAAGGCGCGGGCTGTTCACCAGCTTCATCCAGACCACCGCGACGCTCGGCCTGTTCGCCGCGCTGCTCGTCGTCATCGCGACGCGCTTTCTCGTCGGCGAAGCGGCGTTCGCGGATTGGGGCTGGCGCATTCCCTTCCTGATCTCGGTGATCCTGCTCGGCGTATCGCTGTGGATTCGCCTCCAGCTCGAGGAGAGCCCGGTCTTCCGGCAGATGAAGGCCGAGGGAAAGACCTCCAAGGCGCCGCTGACCGAGGCGTTCGCGCGATGGGCGAACCTCAAATGGGTGCTCGTCGCGCTGCTCGGCGCCGTCGCGGGGCAGGCGGTGGTCTGGTACACTGGGCAATTTTATGCGCTGTTCTTTCTCGAAAAGACGCTGAAGGTCGATGGCGCGACCGCGAACATCCTGATCGCCCTCGCTCTCGCGCTCGGCACGCCCTTCTTCATTTTCTTCGGCTGGCTCAGCGACCGGATCGGGCGCAAGCCGATCATCCTCGCCGGCTGCGCACTCGCCGCGCTCACCTATTTCCCGGCGTTTCACATGCTGACGGCTGCCGCCAATCCCGCCTTGGCCGCGGCCCAGGCTCGCGCGCCGGTCGTCGTGTTCGCCGATGCGGACAGTTGTTCGTTCCAGTTCGATCCCATCGGTCGCACCGCGTTCGACCGGACCGGCTGCGATATTGCCAAGTCCGCGCTGGCCAAAGCGGGGATTCCCTATGCCAATGCGGATGGGGCCTATGATGACCGAGCGGTTGTCCGGGTCGGCGAACGCGTGGTTCCCGTTGCCGGCAAGGCGAGTTTCGATGCCGCCCTTTCCAGGTCGCTGGCCGCCGCCGGCTATCCGGCAAAGGCCGACCCCGCCGCGATCGACAAGCCGCGCGTCGTCGCGATCCTCTTCTGGCTCGTGCTGCTGGTCACCATGGTTTACGGCCCCATCGCGGCGCTGCTCGTCGAGCTTTTCCCCAGCCGCATCCGCTATTCGGCGATGTCGCTGCCCTATCATATCGGCAATGGCTGGTTCGGCGGCTTCCTGCCGACGACGGCCTTCGCGATGGTCGCGGCGACCGGGAATATCTATTACGGCCTCTGGTATCCGGTCGCTGTCGCCCTGCTGACGCTGGTGGTCGGCCTGCTGTTCCTGCCCGAAACCTTTCGCCGCGCGATTCATCACTGACCGCGCATTGACCGCGCGGCCTTGCCCGCTAGATTTGCGAGCGACCGGTCGGGGAGGGCCAGATGATCGACGACGAGGATTTCGAGGCACCGCCGCCGCGCCGGCCGCTCTTCCGGCGCAAGCGCGTGCTTATGCCGCTCGCTGCACTGCTCGCGATCCTCGCCGCTTTCCTGGCGCTGCGCACCCCCGATACCGATCGCGACGCGATGATCGCCAAATATGGCGGCCCGAACGCACAGTTCGCCGCCGGGCCGGCGGGGCAGAATATCCACTATCGCGACCAGGGCCGGCGCGATGCGCCGGTGATGATCCTCCTCCACGGCTCGAACAGCAGCCTTCAGACGTGGGAGCCGCTCGTTCGGCGGCTGGGCGGCGACTATCGCATCGTCACGCTCGACCTGCCCGGCCACGGCCTGACCGGCGGCACCCCCGACAAGGATTATGGCGCGAGCGGGATGATCGCGGCGGTCGACGTCGTCGCGGCGAAGCTCGGGCTCGATCATTTCATCCTCGGCGGCAATTCGATGGGCGGCTGGGTCGCGTGGCGCTATGCGCTCGCCGGCGCGCACCCGGTCGATGCGCTGCTGCTGATCGACGCCGCGGGGATGCCGCTGCGCAAGGGCGAAAAGCCGCCGCCGTCGAACGTCGGCTTCCGCCTGCTCGAATATCCGTTCGGGCGCTGGCTCGCGAGCCAGATCACGCCGCGCGGGCTGATCGAGGAATCGCTGCGCGGTTCGGTCGCCAATCAGGCGATCGTCGATGACGCGATGATCGACCGCTATTGGGAGTTGCTGCGCTTTCCGGGCAACCGCGAGGCGACCTCGCTGCGCGCAACGCAGGACCGCGAACCCGCTATGGCCGACCGGATCGGCGAGATCAAGGCGCCGACGCTGATCCTGTTCGGCAAAGCGGACCGGCTGATAAACCCCAGCGCCGCGCAGACCTTTCACGAGCGGATTACGGGATCGGAGGTCGTGCTGCTGGACGGGGTCGGCCATCTGCCGATGGAGGAAGCGCCCGATGCGACCGCGTCGGCGATCGCCGGCTTCCTCAAGCGGCGGCTTGGCGCATCGCCGGCTGATCCAGAAACGCCGTAATCCGCGCCGCGACCTTCGCCGCATGGGTGAAGGGGAAGAGGTGCGATCCGGGCATGGTTTCGAGATATGCGCCGTCGATCAGGTCGGCGATCGACTGGCCGTGGCAGGTGGGGACGACGCCGTCGCGCTCGCCCATCAGGATCAGGGTCGGCACATTCTTCAGCGAGGGCAGCATCGCCGCGCTGGTCCAGCCCGCCATCGCCGCCGCCTGATAGGCCAGGCCGAGCGGCGTCGCGGTCGGCAGCTTGAGCCCGCTCGCGAGCATGTCGTCGTCGAGCAGCGCTGCCCAGCCGATCCCCGGCGCATTGACCGACGGGGTCGTCGCCATCAGCACGAGGTGCCCGATGCGCCCCGGGAATTGTACCGCGATCTGCTGTGCGAGCGCGCCGCCCCAGCTGAAGCCGGCGAGGTCGAGCGTAGCCTGGCCGAAGCGGTCGGCGATCTCCATCACCGTCGCCGCCATCGTCGCCGCGCCATAGGGCATCAGCGCGTCGGGCGAGCCGCCGACCCCCGGCATGTCGAGCGTCCACACCTCGCGCCCGTGAATCTGTGCGAGAAGCGGCGCCGCGGCCGCGATGTCGGCGCCGATGCCATTGAGGAAGAGCAGCGGCGTCCCGGCGGCACCTGCCCGCCAGCGCGCGACGCGCAGGGTCAGGCCGTACACATGCTCCAGAGTGATGTCGGGATTGCCGCCGATCCTGCTCATGGCGGGGGCCTTGGCACAAAGCGATGCGCTGCGAAAGACCGCGCGGGCCTATGTTGCGGAACGGGACGCTTTATCGGACTGCGCCGCACGTTCGTGGCGCAGGCTATCGAAAATCTTGGCGCCGGCGAGAAACACCGAACCGCTGCACGCGACGAGCAGCAATTTGCCGCCGACGCCGGGATATTCGTGCAGATAGGCGGTCCCGCGCGCCATCGCGCCGACGCCGAGCGCGTAGATGATCAGGCAGGCTTCGAAGCGCGTCTTGATGACGAAGAGGCGTCCGATTTTTTTCAGCATCACTCACCGATCAGCAAGAGGTGTGCCAGTGGCGCGAAACCGCGATTCGGTGCGCGGCAGCGATGGTAAACTGTAAGTTAATCCGACAGAAGGGAAAGGGCGCGCGCGTCATGGCGAGCCGGCGACGCGGTGGGACGTCGCCGCCGCCTTGGCGAAGGCCGCGTTACCGGCGTCGGCCCACCGTTGCGCGCTAACCCGCCGCCTTTTTCGCCTGCCGATATTTGTGCAGCAGCGGCTCGGTATAGCCCGATGGCTGCGTCACCCCTTCGAAGATCAGCGCGCGCGCCGCCTGCCAGGCGATGCCGCCGGGCGTCAGCGGCTCGTAGAGCGGATCGCCGGCATTCTGTGCATCGACCTTTTTCGCCATGCGCGCGAGCGCCGCATCGACCTGTTCGCCGGTGCAGACGCCGTGGAGGAGCCAGTTGGCGAGCGCCTGGCTGGAAATGCGCAACGTCGCGCGGTCCTCCATCAGACCGACATCGTCGATGTCGGGCACCTTCGAGCAGCCGACGCCCTGGTCGATCCAGCGCACGACATAGCCCAAAATGCCCTGGCAATTATTGTCGAGTTCGCGCGTCACCTCCGCTTCGCTCCAGTTGCGTCCTTCGGCCACCGGAATGGTGAGGAGGCGCGACAGCGCTGGCACCGCCTCGCCGGCAATCTCCCGCTGCCGGGCGAACACATCGACCCTATGATAGTGCAGCGCGTGGAGCGTCGCGGCGGTGGGCGAGGGCACCCAGGCGGTGTTCGCGCCCGATTTCGGATGGCCGATCTTGGCTTCGAGCATCGCCTTCATCATGTCGGGCATCGCCCACATGCCCTTGCCGATCTGCGCCTTGCCGCTGAGGCCGCAGGCAAGGCCGATGCGGACGTTGCGATCCTCATAGGCGGCGATCCAGTCGGACGCCTTCATCTCGCCCTTGGGGATCATCGGCCCCGCGCGCATCGAGGTGTGGATCTCGTCGCCGGTGCGGTCGAGGAAGCCGGTGTTGATGAAGACGATGCGGTCCTTCACCGCTTCGATGCACGCGGCAAGGTTCGCGCTGGTGCGGCGTTCCTCGTCCATCACCCCCACCTTGATCGTGTGGCGTGCGAGGCCCAGCATATCCTCGACCGCGTCGAACAGCCGGTTCGTGAAGCCGCACTCCTCGGGCCCGTGCTGCTTGGGCTTGACGATATAGATGCTGCCCGCGCGGCTGTTGGTCAGCGCGCCGAGCCCCTTGAGGTCGTGGAGCGCGCAAAGGCTGGTGATGACGGCATCGCACAGCCCCTCGGGCGCCTCGCTGCCGCCCGTAAGCCGGATCATCGGCGTCGTCATCAGATGACCGACGTTGCGCACGAACATCACGCTGCGGCCGTGCAGCGTGAAGGGATCGCCGTCCGGCGAGGTCCATTCGCGGTCGGCCTCCATGCGGCGGGTAACCGTCTTGCCGCCCTTGTCGAAGCTCTCGACCAGGTCGCCGTGCATCAGCCCGAGCCAGTTGGTGTAGCCGAGCACCTTGTCCTCGCCATCGATCGCGGCGACGCTGTCCTCTAGGTCGATGATCGTCGTCAGCGCAGCTTCAAGGAGGACGTCGGCGATTCCGGCGGGATCGGTCTTGCCGATCGGGCTCTCGGGATCGACGATCAGTTCGATATGCAGGCCGTTGTGGCGGAGCAGGATGCCGCCGGGCCTGCTGCCCACCCATTGCGACGGATCGGCGAGCGCCGGGTCGCCGCCCTGCCAGTCGGCCCAGCTGCCCGATGCGAGCGGCACTGCTTCGTCGAGGAAGGCCTTCGCCCGCGCGATGACGGCGCCGCCGCGCTCGGCATCATAGCCGCCGGGCTTCGCGGGCGGAGCATCGAGCGCGTCGGTGCCATAGAAGGCGTCGTAAAGGCTGCCCCAACGCGCATTGGCGGCGTTGAGCGCGAAGCGCGCATTGAGCGCCGGCACGACGAGCTGCGGCCCCGCCATCGTCGCAATCTCCGCGTCGACATTGTCGGTGCCGACCGCAAAGGGTGCCGGCTCGGGCACCAGATAGCCGATCTCGCGCAGAAAGGCTTCATAGGCGGCTGCGTCATGCGGCTGACCCGCATGGCCTTCGTGCCATGCGTCGATCTTCGTCTGCAACGCTTCGCGCTTGGCGAGCAGCGCCGCATTTTCGGGCGCGAACCTGCCGAGCAGTGCCGCGAAATCGGCCCAGAATTTATCGGTATCGACGCCAGTGCCCGGAAGCGCCCTTTCCTCGACGAAGGCGACGAGGCGCGAATCGACGGACAGGCCGTGGCGGTCGAGGAAATCAGTCATGCAAACACCCTTTGGTCGCGCGGATTGCGCAATGGACCCGGGGAGGAAAGGGCCGCCGCCCTATGGCGCGAATGGCCGGCGAAGGCAATGCCCGCCGGCGATGCCGCTTGCCTCAGGCGAGTCCGCGCTGCGGCGTCGGGGTCGGCGAGAGGTCGGCGAGCGCGGCGCTCACCTGATTGCGCCCGCTCGCTTTGGCGCGATAGAGCGCGGCGTCGGCACGGCGCGACAGGTCGAACAGCGTGTCGCCGGGCATCGCCTGCGCGACGCCGAACGAAGCTGTGACGCGTTGATCGACGCCCAGCCCCGAAAGCGGCGCGGCCGCGAGTGCGGTCCGTACGGTTTCGGCGTAGCGGCGTCCCTCCGCGATAGTCGCGTCCGGCATCAGCACCGCGAATTCCTCGCCGCCGAGCCGGCTGACGATCGCCGCCGCGGCAGCCGAGCCGCGCAAAAGCGACGCGAAATGCGCAATCACCATATCGCCCGCGGCATGACCGAAGCCGTCGTTGATCGCCTTGAAATGGTCGAGATCGGCGGTCACCAGCGCCAGCGGCGCGCCGGTTCGTTGCGCCTGCGCCAACAGGCGTTCGGCGTGGGCGTCGAAGCCGCGACGATTGAGCGCGCCCGACAGCGAATCGGTTTCGGACCGTATATTCATTTCGGCTGCCGTATCGCGCATGATTACGAGCAACAGCACGAGCGCCATCGCGATCAGCGTGACCGCGCCGACGCTTTGCGAAATCGCGGCATAGGTCGTCGCCATATAGCCCTGCGGGGCGTTCGCCGTGCCGACGATCCAGACGATCAGCGGACGAACGAGATAGAGCAGGGCGGTAATCGCGGTCAGCACCATCAGCAGTACGTCGAGCGCCTGTCGCCACCGCGAGCGAAAGATGGTGAAAACGATCAACGAATGCATCGCGAAATAGGGAAGCTGATAGGCGAGGCTGCGCAGCGGCGAACCATAGTCGAGCGTGAAGATCAGCGGAATCGCGAGGACGCTGAGCGTGGAGATCGCCGCAATCGCGATCCACGGCGGCAGCACGCGATAATGGCGCGCCACGCCGATCAGGCAAAAGGTCTGGCCGATCAGAAAGACGAGGAAGATACCGACCGCGACCGGCGTCGGATCGGCCTGTTCGGGCAGGACGAGTTCGAGCACGACATCGACGATCCCCAGCGCATAACCGCCCGCCAGCCATCCCGCCCCGCGCGCGGTGCGGTTCGTCGCCGCGACCACACCGAAGGCCACGGCAAAGATGCCGGCGATGAAGAGGTTGATCGCAAGGATGAAGGCTGCCGTCATGGAAATCGCTCTGTAAATCCACACCTGGCGGCGAGCGAGCGAAACTTTCCTTAAGGCCCGGGCATTTATCGACCGTCGGCAGTTCCGAAACGGGACCGGTCCGTTTCGGCGCGGCGCCCGTCGCCGCGCACCTTCAAAAGATCGTGGCGCGTCAATATGCCGGCGATTTTTCGCGAGGTCCGATCGACGACGGGGATACGCCCGACGCCCGTTTCGACCATCATGTCGGCGACTGTGCCCGCGGGCGTTTCCGGATAGGCAACTGCACCGGCCGCATCGGATATCATATCGGACAACAAGCGGTCCGGGGGCATGTCGGCGGTTCGCCATGCGAGCGCGTCGCCGCGCGAGACGAGCCCGATCAGCCGCTGCCGATCGTCGACGACCGGGTAGGTACGATGCGCCGTTTCGCCCGCAAAATGGGTCAGGACCTCGCCGACGGTCATCGTTCCGGGCAGGGTCGCGGGATCGGGCGTCATCAGATCGTGCGCCTGCATGAGCTCCATCGCATCGACGACATATTCCTGGCGGATGTGGCGGCCGCGTCGGGCGATCTTTTCGGTCAGGATCGAGCGGCGGATCACGAGCACGCTTACCGCATAGGCCGCGCCCGCGCTGGCGACCGTCAGCGGCAGCGCGCCGAACAGGCCCGTGACCTCGGCAGCGAACAGCGCACCCGTCAGCGGCGCGCGCATCGCCCCGCTCAATATTCCGGCCATGCCGACCAGTGCCCACACGCCCGGATGACCGAGCCAGAGCTGTCCGGCGAGCGCGCCCGCCGCGCCGCCGAGGATCAGGAGGGGTGCCAGAATGCCGCCCGACGTGCCCGATCCCAGCGCGACGAGCCAGACGATCGCCTTTACGACGAGCAGCGCGACGACGACCCGCAGGGCGAGCGAACCGTCGAGCAGCGCCTGGATGCTCGCATAGCCCGCGCCGAGCACATGCGCGTCGATCAGCCCGCCGAGCCCGACGACGAGCCCGCCGGCCGCCGGCCACCACATCCAGTGCAGCGGAAGGCGGTGAAAGACGTCCTCGATCCGGTAGAGCAGAACCGAGAGCAGGCTGGCCAGCAAGCCGACCGCGATGCCGAGTGCGGCAGCCGCCGGCAGCGCCGGTCCGATCGCGGGCAGCGGCGCCGCGAGGGGAAACATCGGCCCCGCGCCGACCAGCGCGGGCCGGCATGCCTCCGCGACGAGCACCGCGACCGCCACGGGCACGAAGCTGCGCGGCTTCCATTCGAACAGGAGCACTTCGAGTGCGAGGAGGATCGCGGCGAGCGGGGTGCCGAAAATCGCGGTCATCCCCGCGGCCGCGCCCGCCACGAGTAGGGTCTTGCGCTCCGCCGAACTCAAGCGAAAGCATTGCGCGAACAGCGACCCGATGGCGCCGCCGGTCATGATGATCGGCCCTTCGGCGCCGAACGGCCCGCCGCTGCCGATCGAGATGGCCGAGGATAGCGGCTTCAAAATTGCTACCTTGGGCGACAGGCGGCTCTGATTGTAGAGGATCGCCTCGATCGCCTCGGGAATGCCGTGACCGCGAATCTTGTCCGACCCGAAACGCGCCATCACGCCGACGATCAGGCTACCGACAACGGGAATAGCGACGACCGCCAGCCCGACCGAGGAATCGGTCATCGCGACATGCGCGGCCGAGAGGCGCCCGAACCAGAAGAGGTTGGTCGCAAGCGCGATGAGCGCCAGCAGCGCCCAGGCGCCGACCGCGCCGCCGGCGCCCACGACCAGAGCCATGGCTGCAAGAAGCAACATGCGCCGGTCGGCGCTGTGATCGGCGAGGCGAGGGGCGCGGGCGGGGGTGGCGGTCATCGCGATTCCATGGTTGGGTTGAACGGGCGTTCGCGCCAATATATCGCAATACGATATATTTCAATGGAGCCATTGCCGATGTCCGCCCCCACCCCTGCGCCGCCTTCCGCGCTGACCGACGCCGATTATGCCGCGCTCGCCGATTTCCGCCATGCGCTGCGTCAGTTTCAGGCGTTCAGCGAGGCGCGCGCCGGTGCGGAGGGATTGACGCCGCAGCAGCATCAGGCGTTGCTGGCCATCCGCGCAGCGCCCGGCGCTCCGACCGTCGGCCATGTCGCCGAACGCCTGTCGCTCAAGCCGCACAGCGCCACCGGCCTGATCGACCGCCTCGAACGCCTTGGTCTTATCGAGCGGACCGCCGCGCCCGACGACCGCCGGCGCGCCTTGCTTTGCCTGACCGCTAAAGCGCACGAAGTGCTCGCGGCGCTTTCCTCGGCGCATCGCGACGAAATACGGCGCCTGCGGCCGACGCTGGAAGCCATGCTCGCGGCGATCGGGTAAAGGACCTGCGCCGGCGGCGTCAGCGTATCCGCTGGCCGCCCTTCCACACCGCCGTCGCGCGGCCCTGCACCGGCATGCCATCGAACGGGGTGTTGCCCGCCCAAGCCGCCATCTTCTTGGCATCGACCTGCCAAGGCGTGCCTTCGTCGATCAGGATCAGGTCGGCGTCCATGCCCTCGGCGAGCGTTCCGGCGTCGAGGCCGAGCAGCCTCGCGGGATTCGCCGCGAGAAGGTCGAACAGCCGTGCGGGCGTGACGTGGCCGTCGCGGACGAGCTGGAACCCCATCGCGAGCAACGTCTCGGCGCCCGCCATGCCGGGCAGCGCTTCGGCGAAGGGCAGGCGCTTGTCCTCCGGGCCGCGCGGGTCGTGGCCCGAGGCGAGGACGTCGATCGTGCCATCGGCGATCGCGGCAAGGCAGGCGTGGCGGTCGTGCTCGCTGCGCAGCGGCGGCGACAGGCGCGCAAAGGTGCGGAAATCGCCGATCGCGGTGTCGGAGAGGAAGAGATGCGCCGGCGTGATGCCGCAGGTCACGGGCAGTCCCGCCGCCTTCGCCTCGCGGATCAGGTCGAGCGCCGCCGCGGTCGTGATCTGGCGAAAATGCAGCGGGGCGCCGGTTTCCCGGACCAGCATCAGGTCGCGCGCGACCGCCATCGCCTCGGCGATCGCAGGCGCCGAGGCAAGGCCGAGGCGCGTCGCCATCTCGCCGTCGGTCGCGACCGCGCCCGCGGTCAGGCCTTCGTCCTCGGCATGCGCGATCACGGTCAGGCCGAGCGAGGCGGCATAGACGAGCACGCGGCGCATCACGCCCGCGTCGGCGATCCGCGCGCGGCCGGTCGCGACCGCGCGCGCGCCCGAGGCCTTCATCAGCCCGATTTCGGCCAGTTCCTTGCCCGCAAGGCCCTTGGTCGCCGCGGCGAGCGGGTGGACCCACAGGTCGGGCTTGCCGCCCTTTGCCGCGCGTTCGACCAGGCCCGGATGGTCGAGCGGATGGCCGCCGTCGGGCATCAGCGCGGCGCGCGTGATGCCGCCGAAGTGAAAGGCGGGCTTGTCGGTCGCGAAGACGCCGAGGTCGATGATGCCGGGCGCGAGCCACTGGCCCTTGGCATCGATGCGTTCGGCAGCTGCCGGTACATCGGCGGGATCGAGCGCGGCGATCCTGCCCTCGGCCACGAGCAGGCGGCGGGTATCGCCGCCGAGCAGGCGGGCGCCTTCGATCAGGAGCGGTTTCAGTTCCATCCCGGCACCTTCCGCGTCCGGCGGGTCAATATGTCGAGGCAGGCCATGCGCACCGCGACCCCCATCTCGACCTGCTCGGTGATCGTCGAGCGGTCGGCGTCGTCGGCGACGCTGCTGTCGATCTCGACCCCGCGGTTCATCGGGCCGGGGTGCATGACGATCGCGTCGGGCTTTGCCTTCGCCAGCCGCTGCGGCGTCAGGCCATAGAGCGCATGATATTCGCGCGGGCTGGGGAGATAGGCGCCGTCCATCCGCTCATTCTGAAGGCGCAGCATCATCACGACGTCGGCGCCGTCGAGCCCCGCGTCCATGTCGGTGAAGACCCGGACGTGCATCCGCTCCATCGCGGGCGGGATCAGCGTCGGCGGCGCGACGACGCGCACCTCGTTGCCGAGCAGGGTGAGCGCGAGGATGTTCGAGCGCGCGACCCGGCTGTGGAGCACGTCGCCGCAGATCGCGATGGTCAGTCCCTCGACCCGTCCCAGGCGGCGGCGGATGGTCAGCGCGTCGAGCAGCGCCTGCGTCGGATGCTCGTGGCGCCCGTCGCCGGCGTTGAGCACCGGGCAGTCGACCTTGTCGGCGATCAGCTGTACCGCGCCCGAGCTTTGATGGCGGATGACGATGGCATCGGCGCGCATCGCGTTGAGCGTCATCGCGGTGTCGATCAGCGTTTCGCCCTTCTTCACGCTCGATTGCGCGGCGTGCATGTTGACGACATCGGCGCCGAGCCGCTTGCCCGCGATTTCGAACGACAGCAAAGTGCGCGTCGAATTTTCGAAAAAGGCGTTGATGATCGTCAGCCCGCGCAGCGCGTCGTCATGTTTGGCGGCGCCCGCCCGGTTGAGCTCGACCCACTGTTCGGCGGCGTCGAGAATGTAGGAAATCTCCCACGGCGTGAGCTGGGCGATACCGGTCAGGTGGCGATGGCGAAAGGCATCGCCGCCGGGCGGATAGTCGCTGGCGGGTCGGATCGTTGCGCTTGTCATTAAAGGGCAGCGTTTAGGAGGGCGTTGCGATTTTCGCAAGTCTTGATCCTCCCCGCCTGCGGGGAGGTGGCATCGCGAAGCGATGACGGAGGGGGTTATCGGCCTTCAACGTCGTGTGAGGCCGCCAGCCCCCTCCACCGCCTTCGGCGGTCCCCCTCCCCGCTTCCGGGGAGGATCACCGCACCATCGCGTCGATCGCGCCTTGCAGAATGAACGCCGCGGCCGCGCTGTCGATGCGTTCGGCGCGTTTCGCCCGGCTGACGTCGGCGGCGATCATCGCGCGCTCGACCGCGGCGGTCGACCAGCGCTCGTCCCACAGCAGCACGGGGAGCGCAAGCGGCGCAAGGTTGCGCGCGAAGGCGCGCACCGACTGGGTGCGCGGACTGTCGCTGCCGTCCATGTTGAGCGGCAGGCCGACGACGAGGCCGACGACCGACTGCGCGGCGACGAGCGCCTTCAGCGCTTCGAGGTCGGCGGCGAACTTCTTGCGGAGGATCGTCCTGTCGGGGGTCGCGAAGCTCCATCCGGCATCGCACAGCGCCACGCCGATCGTCCTGGTGCCGACGTCGAGCCCGGCAAGGCGCCCGCCGTTCGGCAGCGCAGCGGCGAAGTCGGGGGCGGCGGCGGTGATCATTCCTCGCCTCTAATCGCAAAAGAACGTCATTGCGACCCCGGCGAAAGCCGGGGGAAGCAATCCAGGGCGGTTTACGGGCGCCCTGGATTGCCGCGTCGCCTTCGGCTCCTCGCAATGACGGGTCAGGTTTGGGGAGCGGTGTCCGACGCGGGCGCCGCCACCGGCACCGCCGCCGGCGGAACGGGTGACGGTTTCCCCTCGAAGGTGGCGAGCCGGCGCAGCGCGTCGGCGCGGACGTCGGCCCAGAAGAGGGTGATGTCGAAGACGTGGTAATTGTTGCCGGGCAGCACATAGTTCGGCGCATATTGCTTCACCGCATCGGCTTCCCCGATCATCAGGAAGCCACGCGCATCGTCGCATTTCGCGCCGACCTTGCCCGCGACCAGCTCGCCGCCCTTGAAACCTTCGCGCGGCTTCAGCGTGCCGAGATTGGCCTCGGCGGGGGCTTGGGTATCGGGGACGCCGGTGATCGGGTTGGTGCAGAGCATCCGCGTGTCGCGGCGCGGGCGGCCGTCATAGCCGATCGTGCCGTCATAGGCCTGCGTCACCATCGAGGTGTCGGCGGGTTCGGCGAAGCTCGCCCAGCCGAGGATGCAGTTCGCCTGTTCGGCGGTTTCGCAGGCGGGCAGGCCGAGCGCTTCGAGGTCGGTCTCGCGGCTGATCGGCCAGCCGACGATATAGGCCGCGACGATGCGTTTCGCGAGCGGGGTGCCGGCGATGCGGTTCTTGATCAGCGTCTCGATGTGCAGCGCGCCCTGGCTGTGGCCCGCGAGGATGATCGGCTTGTTCTTCGGCTGGGCGGCGAGGAAGGCGTCGAATGCCTGTTCGACGTCGCGATAGGCGGCGTCGATCGCCTTGCCTGCGGTGACGCGGTCTTCGGCGAGGAAGGCGCCGAGCGTCGCCTGGCGATAGCGCGGCGCCCAGACCTCGCCCGCATCGGCGAAGGCGCTCGCCATGCCGCGCATGAACAGGCCCGCGCGGTAATTGGCGTCGGCGTCGTCGAGCGGCGCGTTCCAGCTCGATTTGCTGTAATAGCTCGTCGGGTGGACGAAAAAGACAGCCGCGTCGCCCTTTTCAACGGCCGATGTTGCAAGCAGGCGTTCGGCGGCGTTTGCGGGCGGGATGAGCTGGTCGCGCGATTGCGCCGCGGCGCTGTCGGGCGGCGGCGCGGGCGCGTCGGCGACGACGGGGCGCCAGTCCGACGGATTATCCTCCATCCCCGGCCGCGCGAGCCACATGCCCGCTTCGTCATAGGCGTTGGGCGCGATCGCTTCCTGCGGCTCGAACTCGGCGCTGGGGACGAAGGCGACGCGGCCGAACCAGCCCGGATTGAGCTGATAGGCGACACCGAAACCGAGGACGATCAGGATGATTGCGGCGACGAGGTAAAGAAACTTGCGGGCCAAGGGGCGCTCCATGGGCGGGACGGCGTCGCGCTATCTGGCTTGCGCGCGCGCATGAAACAAGCCCAGATGTGGGGCATGACCGATGCACCTGCAACTCCGCCCGCCCCCGAGTCGCCCCGTTCCGTCCCTGCACGCCCCGTGTCGGCACGGCTCGACGCCGCCGACGCGCCCTGGCCGCTGCGCCCCTGGATCATGGCGGCGATCTGCGCCGTTGCGGGGCTGATCTTTCACCATCTGATCGACCGCGCCTGGGACGCGCCCGACGCGCCGGGGCGCAATGCGCTCGCCGCTTTCGTTGCCGTCGCGACGATCGTCTTCGTGCTGGGGGTCGAGCTGCGCCGCTGGCACTGGGCCGCGGGCTTCGCCTTGCTGTGGGGGGCGGTGATCGGGCTCATCACCTGGCATTCGGCGGGTTACAACGCAAGCCATTCGCCGGTGGAATGGTCCTTCTGGTCGGGCATCCTCGCGGTGCTCGTCGCGACCCCGCTGTTCCAGACGCGGCGTGACGTCGCGCCCGACTGGCGCTTCTGGACGCTGTGGCGGATGCCCTATGCACGGCTGCACGATCATGCGTGGACCGACGCGGTGATCGGCGCGGCCGCGCTCGCCTTCGTCGGCGTGACCTTCCTGCTCACCGTGCTGATCGGCGAAATGTTCCACCTGATCGGCATCGAGGTGATCCGCGACCTTTTGAACGACGAATGGTTCGGATGGATGCTTGCGGGCGCGGCGTTCGGGGGCGCGGTCGGGCTGCTGCGCGAACGCGACAGGCTCGTAGCGACCTTGCAGCGGCTGGTGATGACCGTGCTCGCGGTGCTCGCGCCGGTGCTCGCCGTGGCGCTGATCCTCTTCCTCCTGTCGCTGCTCGGCACCGGCCTCCAAAAGCTGTGGGACGCGGGTTTTTCGACCGCGGGCCTGATGCTCGGGGTTGCGGCCTTTGCGGTGTTGCTCGCCAATGCGGTGATCGGCAATGGCGCCGAGGACCGGTCGGGAAGCCGCGCGCTGCACGGCGCGGCGGCGGTGCTTGCGGTGGCGGTGCTGCCGCTCGCGATCATCGCCGCGGTGTCGATGGGGCTCAGGATCGGGCAATATGGCTGGACGCCCGAGCGCATCTGGGGCGTGATCGCGGTCGGGGTGGCGCTCGCTTATGGAGTGTCGGGGCTGTGGGCGGTCGCGAAGGGGCGGGAGGCATTCGACGACCGGCTGCGCCCGCTGCAACAGAAGCTCGCGATCGGGCTGATGCTGCTCGCGGCTTTCCTCGCGCTGCCGATCCTCGATTTCGGTGCGATTTCGGCACGCGATCAGCTGGCGCGGCTGAAGTCGGGGGCGGTGACGGAAGAAAAATTCGACTGGGCGGCGATGGCGTTCGATTTCGGTCCGGCGGGGCGTGCGGGGCTGAAGGCGCTCGCGAATTCGCCGGGGGCCGCGCGCGCCGACAAGGCGAAGGCCGCATTGCAGGCGAAAAATCGCTGGGATCTGACCGGGCCGCGCGGCCCCGTGCTGCTCAAACCCTTTGCCGAGCGGCTGCGCGTCGTCCCGCAGGGGCAGGCTTTGCCGCCCGAGGCGCTGAAAGCGATCGAGAGCGGCTATATGTGTCGCCGCGTCGCGGCCTGCGTCGCCGTCCGGCTCGGCGAGGGCCGGATCGGGGTGCTGGGGCAGGACGAACCCGGCGCGGCGGTCGATTCCTATATCCTCGTCCGCGGCGACAAGGGGGATTGGCGACAGGATGACGGGGTCTTTCCCAAGCCCGCCGACCGGCCTGGCGTCGACTTGTCCAAGGCCCGCATCGACGTCGAGACGGTCGCGCGCCGCCGGATCACCGTCGACGGAGTGCCCGAATCGGCGCCTTTCGAATAGCGCGCGCTTGATGGACGCGGGGCGGGGTGCTAGCGGCGCGGCGTCTCCCGCAAAGGCAGGATAAGAATGGCAATCGATCAGGCAACGGTACGGAAAATCGCGTCGCTGGCGCGCATCGCGATCAGCGATGCGGAAGCCGACGGACTCGCAGGCGAACTCAACAACATCCTCGGCTGGGTCGAACAACTCGGCGAGGTCGATGTGAGCGGGGTCGAGCCGATGACCGCGGTGATCCCGAACCAGCTGCGGCTGCGCGACGATGTGATCGACGCCGACCCGCTGACCGGCGGCAATCGCCGCGACGACATACTCGCCAATGCGCCCGAGCCGCAGCATGGGTTCTTTGGCGTGCCGAAGGTGATCGAATGAGGAGCGTAGCGGATCATTCGATCATCCCCGCGAAGGCGGGGATCCATCACGACGCGTCTGGAGATGGGCCCCTGCCTTCGCAGGGGCACGAGGTTTTTGAAGTATGACCGACCTTACGAATCTAACGGTAGCCCAGATCCGCGACGGCCACCGCGCGGGCGATTTTTCGGCCGTCGAGGTTGCCGAAGCGTTCAGCGCCAATGTCGCGGGCGCCAAGGCGCTCAACGCCTTCATCGTCGAGACGCCCGACCATGCGCTCGCGGCGGCGAAGGCGGCCGACGCCGACCGCGCGGCGGGGACGCTGAAGCCGCTGTCGGGCGTGCCGATCGGGATGAAGGATCTGTTCTGCACCAACGGCGTCCAGACCACCGCGGCGAGCCACATGCTCGAAGGTTTCGTGCCGCGCTATGAATCGACCGTGTCGCAGAAATTGTGGGACGCGGGTTGCGGGATGCTCGGCAAGCTCAACCTCGACCAGTTCGCGATGGGATCGTCGAACGAGACGAGCTATTTCGGCAATGTGATCTCGCCCTGGAAGCGCAACGACGGCGGCAATGCCGCGCTCGCGCCGGGCGGGTCGTCGGGGGGATCGTCGGCGGCGATCGCGGCGCGGCTGTGCCCCGCGGCGACGGGGACCGACACCGGCGGCTCGATCCGCCAGCCCGCGGCGTTCACCGGCATTTCGGGCATCAAGCCGACCTATGGCCGCTGCTCGCGCTGGGGCATCGTGGCGTTCGCAAGCTCGCTCGACCAGGCGGGGCCGATGGCGCGCGACGTGCGCGATTGCGCGATCATGCTCGAAAATATGGCGGGCTTCGATCCGAAGGATGCGACCAGCCTCGACATGCCCGTGCCCAATTGGGAAGCGGCTTTGTCGAGCGATCTCAAGGGCAAGACGGTCGGTATTCCCAGGGAATATCGGCTGGAGGGCATCGATCCCGACATCGACGCGATGTGGGACGCCGGCATCGCGATGCTGAAGGATGCGGGCGCCGAGGTGATCGAGATCAGCCTGCCGCATACGCAATATGCGCTACCGGCTTATTATATCATCGCGCCCGCCGAGGCCTCGTCGAACCTCGCGCGCTATGACGGCGTGCGCTATGGGCTCCGCGACCTGCCGCAGGGCGCGGGGTTGCAGGACATGTACGCCGCGACGCGCGCCGACGGCTTCGGGCCGGAGGTCAAGCGCCGCATCATGATCGGCACCTATGTGCTGTCGGCGGGCTTCTACGACGCCTATTACACGCAGGCGCAAAAGGTGCGGACGCTGATCTCGCGCGATTTTACGGCCGCGTTCGGGACGTGCGACGTGATCCTCGCGCCGACCGCGCCGTCGGCGGCGTTCGGGCTGGGCGAAAAGACGTCCGATCCGCTGGCGATGTATCTCAACGACGTGTTCGCGGTGCCCGCGAGCCTCGCCGGGCTGCCCGCGATGTCGGTCCCCGCGGCGCTGAACCGCGAAGGGCTGCCGCTGGGCTTGCAGATCATCGGCAAGGCGTTCGACGAGCAGGGCGTGCTCAACGCCGGGCTGGCGATCGAGGAGCGTGCGGGCTTTACCGCGCGGGCGGAGAAGTGGTGGTGATGAAATGAGGTGTTCCCCCGCGAAGGCGGGGGTCCATCTCGGGATGGTTCCGGTTGAGGCGGCAGGAGATGGGTCCCCGCCTTCGCGGGGACACACTGAGGATTTGAAATGACTGATTATCGCATCAAGGGCGAAACCGGCGAGTGGGAGGTTGTGATCGGCCTCGAGGTCCATGCGCAGGTCACCTCCAACGCCAAGCTGTTCTCGGGCGCCGCGACGGCGTTCGGGGCCGAGCCCAATACGCAGGTGAGCCTCGTCGACGCCGCGATGCCGGGGATGCTGCCGGTGCCGAATCGCGAATGCATCCGCCAGGCGGTGCGCACCGGCATGGCGATCGAGGCCCAGATCAACAAATGGTCGCGCTTCGACCGCAAGAATTATTTCTATGCCGACCTGCCGCAGGGCTATCAGATTTCGCAGCTCTATCATCCGCTCGTCGGCGAAGGCTCGCTGCATATCGAGGCCGACGAAAAGGCCGGCATCGCCGCCGACAAGGTGATCGGGATCGAGCGCATCCATGTCGAGCAGGATGCGGGCAAGCTGATGCACGACCAGCATCCGACGATGTCCTATGTCGACCTCAACCGCTCGGGCGTCGCGCTGATGGAAATCGTGTCGAAGCCCGACATGCGCTCGCCCGCCGAAGCCGGCGCCTATGTCCGCAAGCTGCGGTCGATCCTGCGCTATGTCGGCTCGTGCGACGGCAATATGGAGGAAGGCTCGATGCGCGCCGACGTCAACGTCAGCGTCCGCAAGCCCGGCGACCCCTTCGGCACGCGCACCGAGACGAAGAACGTCAATTCGGTGCGCTTCGTCATGCAGACGATCGAATATGAGGCGAAGCGCCAGGTAGAGCTGCTGGAGAGCGGCGGCACGGTCGACCAGGAAACGCGGCTGTTCAACCCCGACACCGGGACGACGCGCACGATGCGGTCGAAGGAAGACGCGCACGACTATCGCTATTTTCCCGACCCCGATCTGCTGCCGCTCGAACTCGACGATGCGTTTCTCGCCGAGTGCCGCGAATCCTTGCCCGAACTGCCCGACGCCAAGCGCGCGCGTTACGAGGCGGCGGGGATTTCGGCCTATAACGCCGGGGTGCTGACCGCCGAGGTCGAAAGCGCACGCTGGTTCGACGCGCTGCTCGAAACCGGCGCCGAGCCGAAAGCGGCGGCGAATTGGGTGACGAGCGAACTGTTCGGTGCCTTGAACCGGCTCGGCAAGGACATCGCCGACTGCCCGGTGACCCCGGCGCAGGCGGGCGAACTGCTCGGCCTCGTCGCCGACGGCACGATTTCGGGCAGCATCGCGAAGCAGGTGTTCGAGATCATGCTCGAAACCGGCGACGGCGCCGCGGCGATCGTCGAGCGCGAAGGCCTCAAGCAGACGAGCGACACCGGCGCGATCGAGGCGGTGATCGCCGAGGTGCTGGCGAAGAATCCCGGCCAGCTCGAACAATATCGCGGCGGCAAGGAAGCGCTGTTCGGCTTCTTCGTCGGCCAGACGATGAAGGCGATGCAGGGCAAGGCGAACCCGCAGGTCGTGAACGAACTGCTGAAGAAGGCGCTGTCGTAAAGGAGTGGAGCAGGGCGGCCCTTGTCAGTCGCCCTTCGCCTTCCACACCGTCTGCCCTTCCTTCACCGTTTCCAGCACCTTGATGTCCCTGATCCCGCCCGTCGGCGTCGTCAGCGGGTTCTTGTCGAGGATCACGAAGTCGGCGAGCAGGCCGGCCTTGATCCGGCCCTTGCGGTCTTCCTCGAATATCTGCCACGCGGGGCCGGTGGTGAGCGCTTGCAGCCCCTCATAGGCGGTCAGCCGCTCGCCCTCGCCGCTGACGACGCCGGTGGGCGAGACGCGCGCCATCGAGGTCCAGAGCAGGAAGCGCGTGTCGAGCGGCGTGACGCTGAAGTCGCTATGGTTCGACGGGATCAGCCCCGCGGCGCGCGCCGAGCGGAAGGGGCTGATGAAATCGACCACTTCTTTCGGGAAATTGCTGCGGTGGACGTCGCCCCAAAACCATGTGTGGTTCGAAAAATAGGCGGGGCCGACGCCGATGCGCGCATAGTCGGCGAGCTGGTCGGGGCGCTGGAACTGCGAGTGGATGACGATCGGGCGGCGGTCGTCGGCCGCCTTGATGCCGATCGCATCGAATCCCCTGATCGCCATGTCGATTGCGGCGTCGCCGTTGGCGTGGACGAAAATCTGCCAGCCGCGATCATTGACCTTGCGCGCGAGGCGGTTGAATTCGTCCTGGCTGATGATCGGCTTTCCGTGCCACGGATGATGGCCGGCGGGATCACCGCGCGCATAATCGCGCGTGAAAAAGGCGGTGCGCGCCTGCGGCGAGCCGTCGAGGATGAACTTCACCCCGGCGAGCTTCACATGCCCGTCATAGGTTCCGAAGCGGATGCCCGGATCGGCGAGCAACGCGTCGAGCCCGGTGTAGAAGGGCAGGAGCGCGAGGTCGATCTTCAGATGCGCGCGCGCCTCGGGACTGGTGAAGAAGGCGAGGTCGGCGGGCTGCGTCGCGCCATCCTGCGCGTGGGTATAGCCCTCGGCGAAATAGCGCTGCTGCGCTGCGTCGAGCCGCGCGAGCTTTTGTTCGGGGGTCAGCTGCGGCATCGCGGTGAGCATCAGGAAGGTCGATTTTTCGAGCAGAACGCCGTTCAGGTGGCCGTCGCTATCGCGCAGCATCATGCCGCCCGGCGGCGGCTCGCTCGCGTCGCTGAGCTTCGCCGCGGCGAGCGCGGCGCTGTTCGCGACGAGCGCGTGGAGCGACTGGTGGAGCACGACGATCTTGCGGTCGGCCGCCACCGCGTCGAGTTCGGCGCGGGTAATGTGGCGCTTTTCGGCGAGATTTTCATTGTCATATTGCCACACGATCACCCAGCCGCCGGGCGGGATCGCCTCGCGCGCGATGAAATCGCCGATGACGCGCTGCAGGCCGGCGATGTCGGTGACAGGAGGCAGCGACTTGTCCCACAGGTCGAGCCCGCCCGCCATCTGCATCGCGACGGCAAAATGCGAATGGGCGTCGATAAAGCCGGGGAGCATCGTCGCGCCGTGAAGCTCGTGGATCGCGGCGTCCTTGCCGGCGGCGGCCTCGGCGCCCGTCTCGCTGCCGACGTACAGGATGCGGTCGCCGCGCGTCACGACGGCCTCGACCGTCTGCGGTGTGTCGCCGTCCATCGTGACGATTGGCCCGCCGCGATAGAGCGTCGTATCCTGTCCCGCCACGGGCAGCGCCCATGCGGCGCCCAGCAGAGCGAGCGCCCCCGACCATTTCAGCATCATTCTCTCTCCCTGCCGCAACTCTGGCGGCGGGAGAGGTCGCCGGTCAAGTGGTTAGAATACTAAATTTGCGACTGCTGCGGCAGTTCGTCGGGGCCGCGTCCGGGCTCGTCCACGTCGCCGCCGCCGGGGTGGCCGGGGACCTCGGCGGGCTGTCCGGGCGGTCCTTCGGGCGGGGCGGGACGCGCGGGGGTTTCGGGCGGCGACTGGGGTTCGATCTTGTCGGGCTGCGGCTTGGGATAGGGGTCGGCCATCGTCTGTCTCCTCGCGCCTCAAAACGCTCGGACGCGCACCTCGTTCCGGCCGGTGCGTTTCGCGGCGTTCGCCCTTGCCCTCGGCGCCCCGTCTGCTATAGCGCCGCCCGGCCCGCACGGGCGTGTGCGGTACAGCGCATGACTTCGTGCAGCCCGGCCGAAAGCTCTGAGCGGGCGTGGCGGAATTGGTAGACGCGCTGGTTTTAGGTACCAGTATCGCAAGATGTGGGGGTTCGAGTCCCTTCGCCCGCACCAGCCCCGCAGCAGCGCAGGCCGGGACGTTACGAGATTTTGAGTAAGGATTAGACCAAGGCAATGAAGACCGTCGAAACGCTGAACGAAGGCCTGAAGCGCGAATATCGCCTGACCATCACCGCCAAGGATATCGACGCGCGCGTCGACGACGAGGTCAAGAGCATCGCGCCGACCGTGCGCATGCCCGGCTTCCGCCCCGGCAAGGTGCCGCCGAACCTCATCCGCAAGATGCACGGCGAGGCGCTGTCGGCCGACGCGCTGAACAAGGCGATCGACCAGGGCGTTCGCGACCTGATGAACCAGGAAAAGCTGCGCCCTGCGCTGCAACCCGCGGTGTCGCTCGGCGAGGGCTATGAGCGCGGCAAGGATGCCGAGATCACCGTCGCATTGGAAGTGCTGCCCGAGATCGAGGCGCCCTCGATCGACGGCCTGACGCTCGAGCGCCTGACCGTCCCCGCCGACGACAAGGCGGTGATGGCCAAGATCCAGGAATTCGCCGCGCAGATGAAGCGTTTCGAGGATGCGCCGAAGACGAAGAAAGCCGCGACCGGCGACCAGGTGATCATCGACTTCGCGGGCAGCGTCGACGGCACCCCCTTCGACGGCGGCACCGGCGAGGATATGGCGGTCGAAATCGGCTCGGGCCAGCTCATCCCCGGCTTCGAGGATCAGCTCGTCGGCGTGAAGGCCGGCGACGAAAAGACCGTCAAGGTGACCTTCCCCGAGGAATATCCGGTCGAAAATCTGAAGGGCAAGGATGCCGAATTCGCCGTGACGGTGAAGACGGTCAAGGTGCCCGCCGACAGCAAGATCGACGACGAGTTCGCCAAGTCGCTCGGCCTCGAAAGTCTCGACAAGCTCAAGGAACTGATGAAGGATCAGGTCGAGCAGGAGCATAACGGGCTGACGCGCACCTATATGAAGCGCAAGCTGCTCGACCAGCTCGCCGCGTCGCACGACTTCGACGTCCCCCCGACGATGGTCGAGGCCGAATTCAACCAGATCTGGCAGCAGCTCGAGCACGAGGCCAGCCACGAGGAAGATCCCGAGGCGGCGAAGGCCGAGCTTGAAAAGGATCGCGACGAATATCGCAGCATCGCGGTGCGCCGCGTCCGCTTGGGGCTTCTGCTCTCCGAAATCGGCCAGGCGCACGGCGTCCAGGTGTCGAACCAGGAAATGCAGCGGCTGATCATGCAGGCCGCGCAGCAATATCGCCCCGAAGATCGCCAGCGCTTCGTCGAATATGTCCAGCAGGACGCGCTCGCCGCCGCGCAGCTGCGCGCACCGCTTTATGAGGACAAGGTCGTCGACTTCCTGTTCGACAAGGCCGAGATCAGCGACCGCGAAGTGACCCGCGAAGAACTCGAAGCGGCGATCGAAGCCGACGAGGAGCATGTCCACGGTCCGGGCTGCGGCCACGATCACGACGAAAAGCCCGCCAAGAAGCCGGCGGCCAAGAAGCCCGCAGCCAAGAAAGCGGCCGGGCCCAAGGACGATGCGGCCGAACCCGCCGAGCCTAAGAAGGCTCCGGCCAAGAAGGCCGCGGCTGCGAAAGCGGAGGACAAGCCCGCCGCCGCTGCCAAGAAGGCGCCCGCGAAGGCAAAGGCCGACGCCGACGCAAAGCCGGCTGCGAAGAAGGCCCCGGCCAAAAAGGCTGCGCCCGCGAAGAAATAATCTTCGCGAGCCTGGAAATCGAAAGGCCGGGTGGAGGATGCTCCGCCCGGCCTTTTGCTATTCGTGGTCGGGGGCGGGCGGCGGCTCCATATGGTTGGCCCGCGATGACGACGGTGGGGTGTTGTCCGTTATCGACCGGTAGGCGACGATCGGCATTTCATAACCTTGTCATTCCCGCGAAAGCGGGAATCCAGAGCGTGCGTCGGCTGACTCCACACTGGATTCCCGCTTTCCCGGGCACAGCTTTGTTATAACTCGTTGGAAATAGCCATTTGAACCTTAGAGCGTCGCGTTATTAATCTGAATCGCGGGGATTCCCTTTGGTGCGGATTTATGATTCACCGTTGTTGGAGGTGGATCATGGGCAAGAGCAGTTCGGTTGATCTTCGGGATCGGATCGTTGGCGAGATAGAGCGAGGAAGTTCGCGCCGTGCAGCGGCGCGTCGCTTTGGGGTGAGCGCGGCGACGGCGGTTCGCCTGGCGCAGCGCAAGGCGCAGACGGGTTCGGTGGCACCTGCGTGTCAGGGCCGTCCGAGGGGGAGCGGTATGCTTGATCGCCATGCCGATGTTCTGATCGGTTGGGTCGAGGCGAATGGAGACATCACGATGCCCGAGTTGGCGGCGCGTCTTCTTGCGGAACGGGGGGTGAAAGCGCACCCGGCATCGCTATCGCGGTTGCTGCTCCGGCACGGTTTTACCGTCAAAAAAAACGCTGCTGGCGAGCGAAACCGATCGCGCTGACGTCGCCCGCGCGCGGCGGGTATGGAGCGGATATCGCCAGCCCTGGATGAAGAAACGGCCCGAAAGGCTGGTGTTCATCGACGAAACCGGGACGACGACGAAGATGACCCGGCTGCGCGGCCGGTCGCGCCGGGGGCAACGGCTGCGGATGACCGCGCCCTTCGGTCATTGGGGAACGCAAACCTTCATCGCCGCGCTGCGTCATGATGGGCTCACCGCGCCTTGGGTGATCGACGCCCCGATGAACCGGCGTCTCTTCGAGACCTATGTCGAAACCCAGCTCGCGCCGACGCTGAGGCCCGGCGACATGGTCATTCTTGACAATCTATCGAGCCACAAGAGCGAGAAGGCCAAGGCCATCCTCAAGGAACGCGGCGCATGGTTCCTCTTCCTGCCGCCCTACAGCCCCGACCTCAATCCCATCGAAATGGCCTTCGCCAAGCTCAAGGCCCATCTGCGAAAAGCCCAGGCTCGAACCATCGAGGCCCTCTGGCAAGCCGTCGGCTCGATCTGCGCACTCTACTCACCAGAAGAATGCCGGAATTACCTCAAGGAAGCTGGATATGTTGCAGATTAAACGCACGACGCTCTAATCGGGAAGATTGCTGGTCGGAATTGATGTCGCATGCAGCCTGATCGAATTGATGACCTCCGTTACCTTGGAATTCGGTGCTCGCGGCGTGCCGATGCGGCGCTGCTTACCCCCATTCAATTGCCTCGATCGGCAACGCCGTCATTCAATGGGCTGGCAACCGCTACGGTCTGCTTAGGTGTTTAGTCCCAGCGTGTGATGGTGTGGCTCCATATTGAAGATATCCGGCTTGGATTTCCAGAGTTCTTCGATGGCCTCATAGGGTGTCTTGAAGCGCAGTGCCTTCAACTGCTTGGCAAAGTTGTAAGCGACCAACCAGTCGCGGACATGGCGGCGCAGCTCGTTGATCGACGTGTAATGGAAAGATTTGACGGTGGCCTCCTTGATGGTGCGCACCATCCTTTCGGCCTGACCGTTGGTCCATGGGTGATAGGGTTTGGTGAGGCGATGCTCGATGCCGTTCTGCTCGCAGACACGGCCGAAGATATGGCCGATCCATCCCAGTGTGCCGCCCTGGTCACGCTGCACGAACTGCACGCCGTTGTCGGTCAGGATGGTGTGGATCCTGTAGGGAACCGTCTTGATCAGCACGCGCAGGAAGGCTGCCGCGGCGAGCTTGGTCGCCCGTCGATAGATGCGGGCGAACACCAGCTTCGAGGTGCGGTCCACCGCGACATAGAGGAATCCTTTGCCGCCTTCGTAGCGCAGTTCGGCGATATCGATGTGGAAATAGCCGATCTCGTACTTCTTGAACTTCTTCGGCTTCTCGCGATCCGCCTTCGGCAATCGGCTGATCCCGTGCCGCTGCAGGCAGCGGTGAAGCGACGAGCGCGTCAGGTTCGGGATCACGTCCTTCAACGCGATGAAGACGTCATCGAGCGGCAGCCGGGCCTGCACCCTGAGCGCCACGATCGCGGCTTCTTCCATCGGCGACAGCACGGTGCTGCGCCGTTCCTTCGGCCCCATCGGCATATCCTCGACCGACTGTCGGCGACGCCACTTGATCACCGTCTTCTCGTTGATCCCGCACCGCTTCGCGAGCTGCGCGACCGGAGCTTGCGATCGCTGTAGCTCCGCTCGAACGGCGTGCGTGGTCTTGGCGCTCCCATGTAAAAGCTGCCCCATAATCCCTCCCGCTGTGACGATAACAAGCTTACACCATCACATGCTGGGACTAAACACCTAGTCCAATGGCGGGAACGGAATCCTGTCGACCGCGCGATGAAGCCCATTTCAGCAAGCTGTTAGTGCTTCCCCCTCATCCATATGAAATGTAGGCCTGCGGGATAGACCCGGATGGACCGGCATGTGTCGCGTCCAAAGATCGTCAAACAGAGGACGCAGGGAAAGGTTCGAATGAAACGTTCTTCAAGAAATTATGTCGAGGGAGAGTCGCCGCGCGAGAGAATAGTCGATGCTGCTCGCAGATTGTTCGGTTCGAAGGGCTTTTATGCGACGACAACGGCGGAATTGGCGGAAGAAGCATCGGTCAGCGTCGGCCAGATATATCGACTCTTTACCGACAAGGACGACGTCATCCTCGCAATAGTAGAAGAAAATGTGCGCGTTCGCCTAGCCGAGATGCACTCGATTTTCGACGCTGTGGAACGGCGCGAGCTTGCGATGTTCGAGGCGATCAAGGCAATCGCTGCCAGTTCGTTGCACAATGAGGATAGCAGCCTGTTCTATGAGATTTTGGCGGAGGCTTGCCGAAATCCGACAGTCGCGGAGCGGTTCGAGACGCAGACCGCCTTTTACCGCGATGGCATACGCCGCCTCGCTGCGCTTGCGCGGCCCGATGTGCCCGCGGCCGAGCTCGACTCCTATGGAGATGTCATGATGGCCTGCTTCATCGGCCTCGGCCATCGCACGGCGATGTCGCCACCCGTCGATGCCGAGGCGACAAGCCACAGCACTGCTTGCCTGATGATGCGCGCGCTCGGTCTAGCGGGACTGGAAAGCGGTCGCGTGCAAGCCCAGCCGTGACGACTCCGAAATGCGCGCAAGGCCGTAAGCGGGGAAGGACCCATCGTGACATCGGTGACGGTGAAGCTTTTAGACCGCAGCCCTGACTTGCGGCGAGTATAAGCGATGATGCCGCTGGATTCAGCTGAGCAGCGGCTATCATCGGGTGATTGAGCTGTGTCCGCTGGGATCTGCCCTTTAAAGACCGGAAGCGCGAGGCGTATGATCGCAGCACAGACGCTGACCAGAATTGAATTTACTGCTTGACCAGAGAAACGGGGTTGCCTATTGGAAATTGGAATGAGCGCTCATTCCATAATGTGCTCCGGAGAGATAATGGGAACCAGCGCATTCATTCCCCTGTGGAAGCCGGCACGGTCGCTCGCGATCATGGGGTTCTCCGCAGCATTGTTTTTTCCGTTCGGTTTGACGGGCCCGTTTGCGCTATTTCTCCCTACCCTAGGCGCCGGGTCCCGCCACCTGCCAGCCGGTATTCCCTGAACCGGCTACCATTGTCCACTGGTCGAAGCCCTTCGGGTCGCGTCGCGCCGGCTGGCAGGACCAATGAAAGCATCGTCCGTCGAGGCGAACGCCGCGAAAGGCTGGTATGATGACCTTGGAAACACCAACGAGTGGCGGTCGGCGACCCATCCTTCGTCTCCGGGGCTGGCAGGACGAGCCGAACGGGGAAAACGAGCGGACCTCGGAGGACACAAGCGCGGAGCACCCTCGGCTGCGCCTGAAGAAGAGCGGATCAATCAACCGCAACTGAGCTGTATGTTCGGAAGAATAAAAGGAAGCACATGGACAACCTATCGTCGTCAGTCGTGCGGACACTTGGCGGATTGGCGCTCGCGTCTGCTGTTCTCCTGTCAGCCTGCGATAGCGGCACGACAAACGCGAGCAACACAACCAACGTCGCGAAACCGATCGCTCCCGCAAAGCTGCCACCGGCAATCGAGAAAAGTATGACCTATCGCTGCCAGGACAACGGCATAGTCTCGGTGGATTTCCTGAATGACGGTCTAACGGCCACGCTCCGAACAGATGGCAATCTTGCCCAACTCAAGGCGACTGAAACAGGCGGACCGTTCCAAGGCGGCGGAGTGACCATGACAGTAGACGCAAGCGGGATCACCCTGACCGGGCCTGGAAAGAAAATCAGACAGTGCAAATGACGAGACGCGCATGTAGAGGATGCGCGGGAGAGACGATGGTCGTGCCTATGGACTGCCCGCGATGACTGGTCCGGTTGCATAGTTAGTTGGAGATCGCCTCCGATGCCAGCCTTGGCGGGAGGCGGAGCGCAGCGGAGCCGAGCGGCCAGGCTGGCATTTTGATCGTTTCGGGTGCTGGTGGTCGATAGACCGATCTGACGGCAAGCCTGTTCCATTTTTTCAGCTTCCCCCGTCTGCCCGGCGGAAGACGTTTCCCATCCACCACCAAGAGCGAGAAAAAGGCGGACACGGTCTGCGGCGATCGTGGCATTGGAGACGGCCAGAGCGGCTTCGGCACTGGCAAGGCTTCGCTCGGCATCCAGCAGTTCAAGACTGGACGTCAACCCACCCCGCGTCATCCGCGACTGAAGAGCCGCAGCCTTGCGGCTTTCATCCAGCCCGACCTTAAGCTTCGCATTCTCTTCAAGATCGCGGGCATAAGTGCCAAGCGCGGTCTCTGCTTCGCGGAGCGCTGACAGCACGCTGCCGTCGAAGCGCGCGAGCGCGGCCCGCGCTGTCGCGTCCCATTGTGCTATGCGCGCGCGCGCGACGCTGCGATTGGGAAAACTCCAGGAGATCAGCGGACCGACACTGAACCGGAATGCCGAGCTGTCGACGAGCCCTTCAACGCTTCGCGACGTCGTGCCAAGCGAGCCTCCAAGGCTGACGCTGGGATAGAGGTCGGCGGTTGCGATCCCGACCCGGGCGGTTGCAGCGGCGAGTGCGCGCTCCGCTTCGCGGATATCGGGCCTGCGACGGATGAGGGCGGCGCCGTCGCCGATGGGCAGCGATTGCCGGACTGTAGGGATGACAGCGCATTCATCGAGCTGTGCCGGATAATCTCCAGGCGCCCGGCCGAGCAGGACGGCGAGGCTGTAAAGGGCAGCATTGCGGCTGCTTTCAAGCGGGGGCACGGCGGCTTCCAGTTGTGCAAGGATGGCCCGCGACCGGGTTGCGTCGAGCGGTGTGTAGAGGCCTGCACGCATCCCGCGCTCGGTAAGCGCCAGGCTCCGCCGTTGAAGATCGACCGAGCGGGTCGCGACCGCAATTCGCGCGCCGGCAGCGCACGCATCGCTGTACGCGCCGACGACATTTGCGGCCACGGTGATCCGCGCCAGATCATAAGCCGCCGACTGTGCGTCGGCGTCAGCCTGGGCGGCCTCGATGGTCCGCCTGATGCGGCCGACTACGTCGAGCTCGTAAGAGATGCCGATTCCGGCATCGAGCGTGGCATGCATGCCGGCCGGTGAGCCAATGCCGAGATTGGAGGTTTCCCCCACGGAAGCAACGCCGTCCAGCGAGGTCTTCACATCGGCTCGTGCCCGCGCTTCGTTCACCACGGCGCGCATCCGCTCAAGGTTGGCGGCGACGACCCGAAGATCGGTATTGACCTTGAGCGCCTCCTCGACCAGTTCATCAAGCTGCGGATCGGCATAGAGTTGCCACCAGTGCGCCGGCAGGGGGGCGGGCGAATAGGCTGGGGAGCGCCCTTCCTTGAAGCCGGTGGGCGTCTCTCCGACGTGAGCGGGAAGGGCGGGTGCTCTGTATTCAGGTCCGACCGCTGTACAGCCGGCGATGAGGCTGGCCGATACAAGCACGGCCAGCGCGTGAAACCGGATCGCTCTCACGACCGGCTGCCCCCTCCGATCAACAGGGCATCCTCCGCGCCCTCGACCGTCACGGTGACCGTGCG
The DNA here is from genome assembly GCF_032879645.1 of Sphingopyxis indica. NCBI lineage: Bacteria > Pseudomonadati > Pseudomonadota > Alphaproteobacteria > Sphingomonadales > Sphingopyxidaceae > Sphingopyxis > Sphingopyxis indica. Next base: position 3,162,949 of record NZ_CP076394.1, on the reverse strand, counting down.
CCCGGCGATAAGATCGATCCCTGTCGGAACCTTGTCGATCGCAATGCGAACGGGGACACGCTGGGCGAGGCGGACCCAGCTGAAGGTGGGGTTGACATTGGCGAGAAGGCTCCCCGCAGCGGTGGTCCGCTCGCGGTCGTCGATACCGGCGGAGCGGCCCTCGACATGCCCCGAGAGGGGCTGGTCCTCGCCCATCACGCGAATCGTGACAGGTGCGCCCGGATGGATGTGGGAGAGCTTGGTCTCCTCGAAATAGCCCGCGACATAATAGCTGTCGGAGTCGACCAGCGCCATCACCGGCTGGCCGGCGGTTGCATAAGCGCCAGGGCGCAGCGAGAAATTGGTGACGATGCCGTTGACGGGCGCGCGGACGGCAGATCGTTCAAGATTGATACGCGCGAGGTCGCGGTCGGCGAGCGCCTGCGTATAACGCGCGCGCGCTTCCTCGGCCTGCGAACGTCGTTCGTCGCGCTGCTGGTCTGACACGATATCTCCGAGCTGCCGATAGCGTCTGTTCTCCCGCTCGGCCGCATCGAGTGTCGCACGCGTCACCGCGACGGCCGCCTCCGTCTGGGCCAGGGCATTGCGAAGACGCACACGATCGATGGTGAAGAGCAACTCGCCTTTGCGGACCACCTGATTGTCCCTGACATGCACCTCCTCAACCCGGCCGGACACATCGGCGGCCAGCGGCACTACGTCGGCGCGTATCTTTCCGTCCCGGGTCTGCGGCGCATAGGTATAGTAGGTGTAGAGATGCCAGAGCACGAGCGCGGCAAGGGCGGCGGCGAGAATGGTCAGTACCGGCTTGAGAAGGCGGAGTAGCGTGGCGCGGTTTAATGCTATCATCGATTTTCAACCATGGGTGAGCCCACGCAGCGCGAGGAAGGCCGCGCCGGTGAGGATGAGGAAGAGGGCGGTATCGAAGAGCGGACGCTGCCATATGGCCCGATAGAAACCGACGGTCTCAAGGAGGCGAGACAGCAGGATCCGGAGTATAAAAGCGACGGCCATGCAGAACAGCAACGGCGAGAAGAACACGCCGGCGAGGTTGATCTCACCGATCACGACGCGGGGATCCATGCCGGCGCGCGCTCGAACAGCGCAATGCGCAGTCCGGCAAGCGAACGGATCGCCTGGGTCACCGGACTGCTTTTCTGGCTGTCTCGTCGGGGCCACAGCTGGTTGAGCGCCTCGTCGACCAGGGCAAGCAGGCGGGGTGATGGCTGCGCTGCATCGAACTCCCTGCGAAACTGCTCGAGTACTCCCACGGTTGCGTCCCGCACCGCGGGATCAAGCATGGTCCCGATGATCCGTAGGTCGGCAATATTGACGCCGACGCGCAAGCGCGCGAGCAGCGCAGCGCTGCGCTCCACCTGGCCGCTTGCGGCAAGCCGCATGGTCATCCCGGCAATGCGATCGAGAGCCCGCTGCATATAAAGGTCGCGAGCGCGCCGGGTCGCCGAATGGCTGAGGCGGGCAATCTCCTGTGCTTCCCTCCGCAGGAAACGATGCACCTGATGCGAGACGCCCCATTGGCGGAACAAGCCCGCGCCCAGGAAGGCGACATACATGCCGATCAGGCTCGCGAAGCCGACCTCGAGGAAGAAGGCAAAATCGTACGGCATATAGTGACCTTGCAGGTTGATGTTGCTGAGGCCGAAGGCAAGGACGAGAACGCCCATCGGGTTTGCCGCCGCCCACATGCCGATCGGAAGCATGAACAGGCCCATGACGATCAGGAATGTCGGAAAATCGTTGGTCAGGGGAAGCAGTCCATAGGCGAGAATGGCGGCAAGGAAGAGTGAAAGGACCGCAAAGCGGCCGAACGCGGCTATGGCCTTGCCCGGTTCATCGCCCCCTCCGAAGAAGGCCACCGCGACGGTTCCCATCAGCACCGCATTAGGTCCCTGGTGCCATCCGGTGGCCAGCCACAGGCCGGAGAGCAGAATATAGGCTACGAAAATGCCGGCGGCTGAGCGCGCTGCATGATCGACATCGGACGCCAGCGGGAATGCTGCCGTCCGCCGAACCTGACCCGCGAGCTCCTGATCGAGCTCGGCCCCGCCCTCAAACGCCCTGTCGATTCGGCAGATCTCGCTCCAGAGCGTCAAGAGATCCATGAGCATGTCGGCGAGGGCATCATGGACCAGTTGCTGCCAGGGTCGTTCACGCCCGGCCTCTAGCGGAAGGCTGCGCACGCCATCGGCCAGGCGCGCAGAAGGCATTGCTCCGGTTCGGAAAGTATCGCGCGCCTCGGCAAGATATGGTGCAAGCGCGGCGCGGTCCGCCTGCGTCAGTCCCGCTATGCGAGCGGCGATCGCGGAAAGGAGCGGCACCATGCTCAGCAAACGCTGTTGGATGGCGAGGACGTGGCGCAGTTCGCCGCGGTCGACGGTCGGATCGTAGCGCAACCAGACCACCATCTGTGACAGGGCGGTGACGTCCGAGAGGATCTTCAGACGGTCATGTGCTTCCTGTGCGCCCGTTTCGCGGCCATCGACCACATCATTCGCCCAGCGTTCCATGTCGGGCAGCCAGCGACGCAGGTTTGAGCGCATCAAGCCGCCAAGTGATCGAGGCGCTACGACACTGTCGACTAATGTGGTCGCGAGCACGCCGAGACTGATCTCGGTGACGCGTGCGACAACCGTGTCGAACATCGTCTCGGGATGGTCCACGCCGGCAACGGCGACCAGCATCAGCGTCACCGCGAAGAGCTGGAACCCATAAGCCCGCGGGGTCCGATCGAGGAATGATACGCCAAAGGCGATCGTCGCAACGATGCCTGACGAGATGATCAGCAGGAGCGGTACGCTGGCGAAAAGCGCCACCATGCCGAGTGTCACGATGCCGGCGCCCAGGGTGCCGGCGAAGCGATAGACCGCCTTGGAGCGGATCGCGCCTGTGGCGGGGTTCATCAGCACGCAGCAGGTGACAAGCGCCCAATAGGGCTGCGGGAGCCCGATCCGGACCGCTACCGCGAAGGCCAGCATCGCCGCGATGAACAGCTTGACCGAGAACAGTATCTGATCGGACGTGACTTTCACCGGTTGACGCGCTCCGCCTGCAGGAACGCGCCGATCCGTCCCTCGAACAGTCGCAGGACGCGCGTGGCGGTCTCGATGTCCTCGACCGGTAGATCGCCGAGCAGCGCCTCGCGCAAATCTGCGACAGCCGCTTCCATCTTTCCAGCAAGACACTGTCCCTTGGGAAGAATGTGAACGGTATTAACGCGCCGATCCTCGGCCGACGCACGTCGCTCAAGCAGGCCAGCCGCTTCCGCCTGGTCCAGAATCCGCACCATTGCGCCGGGATTAACGCCCACTTCCTCGGCGAGGACATTTTGCCTGATCCCCGCGTCGCCGCCGCGCGAAGCCAGGATGACAGCAGTGGTGAGCGAACTGGGCAGCCCGAGCTCCGCAAGGACCATCATGACCGCCTGCACCCAGGAGCGCCTGATCGGCTGCAGAGTGTTGGTGAGCGCGAACAGCGCGGCCGCAGCGGGGCTACCAGAGGTTACTGACATGGCGCGAGCATTAGCACTCTCGGCGATTTATTCAATCGGCAATAGTTGCTTTAGCAAACGTATGTGGCCTGCCCATTAACTCAGGCCGCCGGGTACGACCGTCGCGATCCGCCGACGCGCCTCCGCGGTCATGGCGCCCTGCGCCAACACAACCTCCGCATCACGCAATGGTAGCCGGATGTGCACGCACCGCTTCAGAAGGAGGGTACCAGGAACGGCTGCATATCACTTCACATCGTCGAGTATTGCGTGCCGACGGCTGTCAATGGGCACCGAAGTTTCCGCAGAAGTGGGCGGTTAAAATTCCCTATGTTGGTGGTTGCGGGGTTTTGGTGATCAGCCGTGAGCTGGATCTTGATTTCCTTTCATTGACGGGCGGCCGCGCCGCTTTGGCGTTGGCGGATTGAACGCGGTGCCGCTGCGCAGGTTTTCGGGCACGAGCGCGGCATGTTCACGCATGCGGTAGCTGGAGCCCTCGATCTGGATGACGACGGCGTGATGGAGGAGCCTGTCGAGCAGCGCGGTCGCGACGACGGGATCGCCGAAGACCTCGCCCCATTCGGCGAAGCCGCGATTGGATGTCAGGATCATGGCGCCCTTTTCGTATCGGGCGTTGACGAGCTGGAAGAACAGGTTGGCGCCGCCCGGCGTGACCGGCAGATATCCGATTTCGTCAACAACGAGCAGCGATGCCCTGGTGAGGAAGCGGATCTTCTCCCGGAGCGTGCCTTCGCGCTCAGCCTTGGCGAGCTGCGCGATCAGATCGGCGAGCGGGATGAAGTAGACCGCTTTGCCGGCACGGACAGCCTCGACCGCCAGTGCTGTGGCAATGTGGCTTTTTCCGGTCCCGGGCGGTCCGAGCAGGTGGACGACCTCGGCGCGTTCGATGAAGTCGAGCCCCGCCAGTGCCAGGATGCGATTCCTGTCGAGCGAGGGCTGGAACGAGAAGTCGTAGCCGGCCAACGTCTTGACCACAGGCAGCCGCGCCATGCGCAGGGCCGCCTTGATCCGGCGGTTCTCGCGCAGTGACAGCTCTTCGCCCAGCAACTCGTCGAGCGCCTCGATGCCGTCGATCTGGCCCTGCTCGATGCGCCGCAAGGTCGCATCAAGGATTTCGAGCGCTCTGGGCATCTTGAGGCTCACGAGACTCCGGCGGATCGAGTCCACGCGCGCAGAAGGAGCCGCGCCGTTCATGGCCGCCCCTCCATTGCCAGGCTCGCGCCGATTGCCTCGTAAATCGCCAGCGAGCGCAGCGGCACATGATCGCCGATCCGACCGATCATCATCGTCGGCCGATCGGGCGTGCGCGCTTGCGGCCGCCCGGTGCGATGGCGCCGGTCGATGCGATATTGTCGGCGCCCTTCAAGTACGGGATGCTCGGCAACCACGATACTGCGGTCGATGATGCGGATCAGGTCCGGCAGCTGCTCGATCTCGACGACCCGACGTGTCCGGCCGGGCACGCTGTAGTAGTTTCCACCAACCGCCACGAGCCCGTCATGGCTGACCCGCCTCTCAAGCTTCAACACCGCATTGAAGCGGTGCTCAGGCAGGCGCTGCAGTTCGTCCTGTTCTTCGGCAAAGGCTTCAGCGACCACGCGCTGGGTCGTGCCATGGACCCGTGCATTGGCGACCGTGTCGAGCCAGACGATGAGCTGGGCATTGAGGTCCTCCATGGTGCGGAAGGATCGCCCCAGGAAGAAGTCCTCACGGATGTAACGGAACGGCCGCTCGACTTTCCCTTTGGTCTTGGCGCGATAGGGCCGGCACGCCCTCGGCTGGAAGCGGTAATGCTTCGCCAGCGCCAGCAGCGAGCTGTTGTAAACGATATGACCCTGGTCATCTTCGCCGGTCACTGCCGTCTTCATTCGATCATAGAGGATCTCGATCGGCGCGCCGTCCATCGCCTCGAACGCCTGCATATGGCAGCGCAGCAGCGTCTGCAGATCCTGGTGCAACACATAGCGGGCGAACAGAAAGCGCGAGTAGCCCAGCACCATGCTGAACAGCCAGACGATGCGCGCCACGCCAGGCTCGTCGGTAAACTCAACAACGAAGCGCGCGAAGTCGACCTGGCCTTGGACGCCCGCCCTGGTCTCGAAGCGGACCTCGTAAGGTCTGACATCATGTTCGGGCCGGATCGCCGCCAGATAGCGCTTCACCGCCGTGTAGGCGCCCATGTAGCCCATTTCCCGGATCTCGCGGGTCAGGCGCGACGCCGTCAGGTCGGGGAACGCTTTTACGCGCTCGCGCAGGAACTCCATGTACGGGGCGATCTTACAGGGCCGCCCTATTCTCCGTGGGCCGTAGTCCGGCGCTTCCACACCGCGCTCGATATACTTGCGAACAGTCTTGGGATCGCGGCCTGTGCGGCGGGCAATCGCAGTTACCGACAGCCCCTGCCGGTGCAGCTCCAATATCATCATGGCTTCTCCAAGTCGGATCATCGGCGTCGCCTCCTGTCGGGAGACCTTCTCGCGCCAATTTTGGCGTTCCCCAATGCGCCGGGGTTAACCCCGGCGCATTGGGGAACCAGCTCCAACAATCAGGGAATTTTCAATGCCCACTTTCGCGGAGAATTACACGCCCACTGACAGACGGCTGACTGAAATGAGAGATGAGGCGATGGGCTGTCTTGACTGCCTTTCCTGGAAGGTTTACTCGTTCGATGTTGGAGTGAGGGCTCATTCCAACGAGAAATGAGGGAGGGTCGTGAAGTGGAAGGAGCCTTCGGCCAATTTCCGAATGCGTCGCGTGCTCAGGATGAATCTGCTCGCCGATTGTTCTTGCAGCCATTGTCCTTGGCAGGCGAAGGTTCCTGTGAGGCCTACCTCCTGTCTGCTAGCCCGTCAGTCGATGGCCCCGCAGACGGGCTAGCCGACCGCGGGATTTCACCCTCCCTGTTGGAACGTCGCGCGATTTGGATCGGCATGCAAGATGCGGCTGCCGGTTATGGACCTCTGCCCTCTGGATCAACCTGGATCAGGCGACTTTATCGGCGTTTTTGCCGATGGACCGCGCAAGCAAACCTTCAACCTCTCTCAAATCCCCGTCTTGAAGCCTTTCGGTGTCTTGGTCTGCAGTTCGGCCAGGACGCCGCTGATCTGATAGAGGACAACCGTAAACTGGAGGATCGTAACCCTTGTTGCCTATCTGGAGAGATATCGCCGTTTTCCTCGCCGCCACGCCCGAGGGCGAACACATAGGTCGCCGTGCGGTTGCGATCGCGCAACGTCATAATGCGCATCTGGTGGGCGTCTATGGCGTGTCCCACGAAAACGCGCATCCCACCGAAACCTATGCAAGGGGCACTGCGGCGATTCGAGACGTGCTGACGCGGCAACGGCTTGCCGACGAACAGAAAATTATTGCCGCCGCCCGCCATTTTGGAGAGCTGGCCCGCGAATATGGCATCGGCTCCGAATTCCGGATCGTGTGGCGCGATGACCTGCGCGACGAAAGCATGTTGCGGGCGCTGCACTGCGATCTCATCGTCGCGGCGCATCCCAAACCGGCAGACCTCCCGTCAGGCTGGTCGGCCGAGCGACTGTTGCTGGCCACCGGAATTCCCGTGCTGATGATCCCTGCGGGATGGGGCGGTGAGACGATCGGCGAAAATGTGCTGATCGCATGGAATCGCAGCCGAGAAGCGCGGCGGGCGGTGAACGACGCAATTCCGTTCATCAATTCCGCGTCCAACGTGACGATACTCACCATCGACAGCGGCCGGAACCCCGAACGTTTTGGAACAGAGCCTGGTGCCAATCTCCTTGAACATTTGTCCAGACACGGCGCACGTGTCGAGATCGCCAACATCACGTCCGAGGGCGCACCGGTGGCGGATGTGATCCTCGACCAGGCGGCGGAACGCGACGCAAACCTGCTCGTGATCGGGGCTTACAGCCACCCGCGCACCACCGAGATACTCTTCGGCGGTGTCACTCGATCGCTGCTGTCGAGCGCGCGGGTTCCGCTACTGATTTCCCGCTGACCAGGGCGTATCCAGCCTAAAGACGTTGGCAGAAGATTGGACGCCAAAGATGTTCGATATATCGGAGATAACCGCAAAATGAGCGTCGTAACCAGTGCTGCCGCTTTCCTTCTGATCGGAACGCAGCCCGAAGAAATAGGCGTTGTTCACCAGAATGAGCCATTGGTCCGGACAGATCAAGCTCAGGCAGCTTCTGCCGAACCATGTCCGATGATTGTGGATTCACAGGGCGAAGTGCAGACCCCTGTCATGATCGGCGAAGAGCCGGTGGAAACGGGACAATCGATCGATGTGCCGGCGAATCCTGAAAATACGGCTGAAGCAGCGCCGGACGAGATTATCGTAACCGCGCGGGGCGAAGCGCCGCCGGGCGACCCACTCCAGAATGTTAATATTGAGGCCTTCCAGGTGGCTCAGTCGGTCGACAAGGCGCTCGTTGGGCCGATCGCCAAGGGATATGAGGGGGGCGTTCCGAAGCCGATCCGTGATGGTCTTGGCAACGCCTTGCGCAATCTCAGCGAGCCGATCAATTTTGTGAACTTCCTGCTCCAGTTCAAGATAGGAAAGGCTTTGGAAACGGTCGGCCGCTTCGCGATCAACTCGACGATCGGCGTCGCGGGTGTATTCGACGTCGCCAAAAAGGCGCCCGTCAATCTGCCCTATCGATCCAACGGCTTCGCAAACACGCTTGGCTTCTATGGGGTGGAGCCCGGGCTCTATTTCTTCCTTCCGCTGGTGGGGCCCACGACATTGCGCGATATGGTCGGCGACGGCATCGACCTGCTCGTCTTGCCCGTTTCCGTTGGCAAGCCTTTCAACCAGACCGCCTATGCTGTCCCGACCACCGTCATCAACAGGCTGAACGATCGTGTCGCGCGGGACGCGGAAATCGAGCGTTTGCAAGAGGAAAGCGCTGATCCCTATGTGGAGACGCGCAGCTTGTATCTTGAGATGCGGCAGCGGGAAATTGACGTGTTGCGCGGCAAGGGTCGCGATCGGGCAGGCCAGCCCGAAATCGTCATTCCCGACACGCTTGTCGCACCTCAGGCTTCCGATCCATCAGCCGACACAGCGTCAGATTGTGCAAAAACCTTGAGCAGAGGCACGACCCTTCCGATCGAAGACTGAGCAAATTCGCGGCCAGCGACAATGCTCGGATGCTGCGGTCTTCGAGACGGAGAATTGTCGATCAGCGTCAGAGTGATGCCACGCTTCACGAAAGCATAGGCGTTGATTGTTATGCCTATACTGGCGCGTGTCGGGGTCCCGGGCGGCGCCTATCGGGACCCCGGTCAAAACCACCTTTTTACGATAATTCAAAATGATAGATCGTGAAAGAGGAGGGGCGCGCGCCAACGCTGATCCACACTTGAAAAGCTGCGACTGCGATCGCGAGCGAATTGGCAACCAAAAATCGGCTTCCGATATCGTCCAGCCCTTGCCAAATTGTGTGATGGTTTCTATGATGGTTTCAGCGGTATCTCGTTGTTGATTGCATCGGATTTCCGCCGCTTTGATGCCCAGTTCAGTTCTCTTCTGGGCACCAGTCAACCACTTTATCGTGTTGTTTTTGCATGATAAAGTGGTGAGGCGAGAAAGCCAGCCCCACATATGTTCCCACGTTTTGTGTGGGGTTTGATGGTATGGTTCGGATCTTGCTGGGACGCCGTTGCAGACTCATTGATGATGCCGTGTCGATGATCGGTCGCGCATTCATTTTCGGGCACCCGGTTGCGATTCAAGTCCCCCCCGCAGCTTTTGGTCGCCCGAGTTGCAGCTGGACCGCGATTTCTGAAATGCTATGACCTTTGACCCGCTTCCTCAGCGATGGCAAGGTCTGTCTCTCAAACAACGCCGCCGAGCGTTCACTGCGCTGCGTGCCTCTCGGGCGCAAGTCATGGCTGTTTTGCGGCTCGGATCGCGGTGGCCAGCGGGCGGCGGTCGCCTATTCGCTGATCCTGACCTGTCGACTCAACAACGTCGATCCGCAGGCATGGCTCGCCTACGTCCTCGCCCGCATCGCCGACCATCCCGTCAGCCGCCTCGACGAACTGCTCCCGTGGAATTGGAAGGCCGCCCAAGTCGCGCTCGCCGCCTGATCCAAACTGCGCCGCGGTACTCGGCGTATGCTTACGGCCAACCCGGGCGCAGCACGCGCCGATCGTTCAGCTCGGCAAGCAGTTCGGCGATCGCGGCATTGAACTCGGCCAGGCTGTAGAAGGTCCGGCGTCGCAGACGCCCGAACAACCAGCGCTCGACGATCGGGACCTTCGCGGCCGAACTGGCGAGTTTCGGATTAAAAACAAATAAGCAATTGACATACCTTCTTTTCAGCAAGCCTCGGGCGCGTAGCGCATGGCTTGAACGATCAAGTCCGTGGTCGTGCGTATGTGCGTAGTGGCAAGCTCGACGAGCCGGTCGGCATCCCGCTCGATCGCCGCGTCAACCAGTGCCTGATGCTCGGCGGCACCATCCCGCTTCGAGCTGACATACACGGCGAGACGTTGATATCTGGCTGACTGTTCGAACAGATCCAGATGAAGCGCGATCAGGCGCTCGCTGCCGCAGGCGTTTATCAATGCGGTGTGGAAGGCGGAGTGGAGATCGGCCCACGGCTGGTGCAGAACGCGATCAGTTCCAGGCACGAATTGCTCGGTTCCGCGCAGGCGATGCGCGGCGGCAATCACGTTCGCTTCCCACTCCAGCCCGCCTCGTTGGACCGAACGCCGCAGCGCAATTCCTTCAAGTTCGCAGCGGAGGTCAGTCAGGTCTGTCAAGTCTTCGATCTTGAGAGGAGTAACGACGAACCCCTTCTGGTCTCTCGAAATGACGAGCCGTTCGGCAACAAGCCGCGAAAGCGCCTCCCGTACCGCGCCTGGGCTGATTCCAAGTTCTTCAGCAAGGCCCCGGATCTTGAGTCGTTCGTCTGCGCTAATCTCGCCCGCCAGAATGCCGCTCCTGATCTGCGCATAGGCATATGAGCTCTGGCTCATCGAGAAGTTGGCCGCTGAGAACTGCTCCATCGATCGCCTCGGAAGCGCGCCATTCGACTGCGCAGTTGAAGGCGCCGCAACTCTCGTTCGCATTCACTACGCCTCCATATAGAACAAAATCAGACCAGCGCAGGTTCGGCGCTGCGCACCCCTTCAAGGTGATCGGCCCCCACCGAGTGGTCCAGTTTGATTGTTAGCACATTGTCCTCTCCGGTGCCATGGCCGGCCGCACGGAAACAGGAGGGCGGCCGTGGCGGCGTCGCAGTCTCTGGGGCGGCCGGCCGGTAGCCCAGCGAGCTGTGCGGCTTGACGGTGTTGTTGTAGTGCTGCCGCCAGGCCTCGATCAGGATTTCGCCTCGGCCAGTGTATAGAAGATCTCCCCATTCAAGAGCTCATGCTGCTGCCGCGCCGTCTCGCTGTCGAGCTTCATCTACTCATCTAGCTAGCGGGGCAAAGCTTCTCTTCCTCTGCCTTGATCTGGAGGGCAACATATTTTGCATAGATTCGGCTGTGGACGAACGAACCGCCAGCGAACCACAGGCCAGGCTGTGCGGTAGGCGTCCACATGTTTCGTAGTTCCCCGGTTTCGGGGTCAATACCCCAGACTTGGCCCACCCTTTCAGCAATGTCATCGCCAAACCAGCGGGGGAGGGCATCATCATAGCCCTTGTACCCGGTTGCGAGCACGACGAGGTCGACCCGAATCCTGCGCCCGCCCAACAGAACGGGTCCGCCCGTCTCGAAGGACTCGATCTGGTCGAACTGGACGATTGAAATCTCGCCGTCGGCGATGAGGTCCGAGCAGCCGACATTCATGTAATAGCCGCCTCCCCGGGTGAAGTATTTCATCGGCCAGCCGCCACTCTCGGGATCGCGCTCGACCTTGAACCCAGCCTGTTCGAGACGGTCGAGCAAATCGGAATCATTAGCTCGCACGAGCTTTGTCAAACGGCGGTGCTCGGCCTTGACGATCTCGATCGGAGCCGAGCAGGCAATGAGGTCCTTGAGTGCAAGGGATGGCCCATCGAGTTCGTACAGCGCGTCGAGATATACATGCGCGCTTGGTTCGATCTTGATTACTTCGGTCGTCCCCCGCTGCACCATGGTGACTTGCGCGCCATGCGCGTGCAGTTCCTGGGCAATGTCGTGTGCGCTCGTCCCGGTCCCCATCACCAGCACTCGCTTTCCTGCCCAGGCCGCTCCCCCGCTGAACTGGCTGGAGTGAATCACTGGCCCCTTGAAGTTCGCAATGCCCGGGATATCCGGGATGTAGGGCGCGCCGATCTGGCTGGTGGCGAGTATGATGTGGGCCGGTCGCACAACGCGTTCTGCGGATATACCGGTCTTGAGATGAGCCTCCCATGATAGAGAGGGGCGGTCATAGGTCGCCGACACAAACTCCGTCTCTGGCCAGAAGTTAATCTCCATGGCGTCGGCGTAAAATTCCATCCAGTTGGCGATCTTGTCCTTCGGAATGTATTTGGGCCAGGTGGGCGGATAGCTGAGAAAAGGAAAATGCACGCTGGCCGTCGGGCTGTGGAGCTTGAGGCTGTTGTAGCGCTTCCGCCAGCTGTCGCCGATGCGCGCGTGGCGATCGACTACAAGGTTGTCCACGTTGAGTGCGTTGAGCCAGGCGGCTACCGTCAGTCCGCCGTGTCCGGCCCCAACAATCAGCACTCTGGGCTCGCGGTCAGCGAATGCCGCGCTCGACTTTCGCTGCTCGGTCCAGTTCGGCCGCTTCCAGTCGCGCTCAAAGGCAGTGCCGTCGCGCTTTCGGCGCTCGGTCTCGATATCATGTCCTTTGAGCTCGTCGATCGCCGTCATCAAAGTCCAGGCGCGAGGCGCCTCGGGGCCTTCGGCAATATCCAGCCTGACCTGGCCGACCCCGGTACTGACGGCGGTATCGAAGCGGAGCCAGGCATCGATCGTTCGCCGCCCGGCAAATTCGCCAGGCATCGGGGGAGCAAGTTGCGTATCGAGGCGGACCGCCCTCGTGCCGGACCGCCTGGCGGCTGCGGATAGCTCGCGCGCAATGCGCGGCGCGCCGCTTATGGTTCGGATTCCGCGCTCGAGGCCAGCCACATTTCGCCAATAGCCCTCCGGCAGGAAAACGTTCGCGAGCTGCGCTTCCTCGCCCGAAGCAAGCGCCCGGTTGAACCGCTCGACCCATCCGGCAGCTATGTCGGAGCTGTCCGCGGCGTTGTCGGCCCTCGAATCCGGCATGATCTCCTCAAACGCTTCCAACGGCTTTCCCCTCTCTCAACATGCGCAGCACCCGCTGGCCAATTTCCGTATCCACACCCTTGGGCCAGCTGCGCTTCAGCGGATCCGACACTCGAAGCGCGAGCCGACCGATGCCCTCAATCTCGGCTTCGACCATCTCCCCGTCCTGAAGCGGTCCAAGTCCCTGATGGTTGGTGCCGGTGAAGATGAGGTCGCCGGGATTGAGCGTGGTCACCGACGACACGTAGGAGATGCTCTCCCAGACGTTGTGCCCCATGTCCGACGTACTGAAATCCTGGCGAAGCTCGCCGTCGACCCACAGACGAACGCCGAGCCGGTGCGGATCGGGAATTTCGTCGGCGGTCGCGATCACCGGGCCGATTGGAGAGAAGGTGTCGTGCGACTTGTTGAAAAGGCTTTGCGGAAGCACATCGCGGCGGCCTGAGACATCTATTCCGACCATATAGCCGAAGACATGAGACCGGGCGTCTTGCGCCTTGATGTCCTTCCCCGTCTTGCCGATGACGGCGACCAGCTCTGTTTCATGGTGAAAGACTTTCGCCGCCACCGGCGGCAACCGAATGGTGCCTCCTGGCCCGGTGATCGATTGCGGCGATTTCACGAAGGCCCAGATTGGAAGGGGCGGACCATCGGTCCCTTCGAGATAGTTCGACCCCATGGCCACCACCTTGCCCGGCCGCATCACTGGGGAATCCAGCGCGGCTTCGGACAGGGGCAGTGAAGGCAGCGAGGCCCTGGCCCGGTCGAATTCGGATCTGAACCGGTCAAAGCCGACAATGATATCGACCATGCGATCGCAATGGTCGGTCCGTTCCATCGCGTCTGCGAGGTGGCTTGCATCCAGGAGTCGATCACCCTCCACGACCCCGAATCCACCGCTGCTCAATCGTGCAATTTTCATGTGCTCCCCAGTCCTCAATGATCACAGGCGAAAGATGTGCCGCTAGACGTTGACCATGATGGCCTCGCCCTGTCCGAAGCCGCCGCAGATTGCTGCAATGCCCCTGCCACCACCGCGCCGGCGCAGTTCCGCAATGGCGGTCATGACCAGCCGCGCACCGCTGGCGCCCATCGGATGGCCGATCGCGACCGCGCCGCCATTGGGGTTGGTCTTGCGGCGAAGGCGCTCGGCCGACGTCGTGTCAAATTCCGCAAGCACCAGCGTGCTGACGAGCGGTGTCGCCGCGAAGGCCTCGTTGATCTCAAGAACGTCTACGTCCGCAATGCTCAGGCGCTGCTCTTCGAGCATCTTGAGGATTGAAAGCGCCGGTGTTCGCGTGCCGGAGGTCGGCCCTTCCGCGACCGAGGTCGTCCCGACCAGTTCGGCTATGGGTTCGAGATTGTTGTTGCGCCCGGCCTCCTCATTGCCGAGCAACACGAAGGCCGCTCCATCGTTCAGGCCCGGCGCGTTGCCGGCCGTTATCGTTGAGCTGCCCCGTACAACGGGCAGTCCCGCGAGTGACTCGGCGCTGGTGTCACTGCGGGGGCTTTCGTCGGTGGTAACCGCATCCCCGGACGGGCCGCCTGTCGCCGGGCGGGCTGGGACGGCAAACCGCTCGTACGCAAAGAAGCCTTCCCGCTCCGCCTTGAAGTAACGTTCGTGACTTTGCAGGGCCCAGGCGTCCTGAGTCTCGCGATCTACTCCGGCTTTGAGCGCCTCTTCGCTCGTGTAACCCGCGATAGAGCCCTCGCCGAACGGGACATCGAGCAGCAGCGGATCCTTCAGCTCAAGGCTCCCCATCCTGTGAAACGAGCGCTCGAACAGGCGTGGAGTGCGGCTGAGCACTTCGACGCCGCCCGCGATGAAGAGTCCCGCTGCGCCCGCGGCGACCTCCGTCGCTGCCAGGGCGATTGCCGACATTCCTGAACAGCAGGCGCGGTCGACTCCCAGCGACGGCGTCGAGAAAGGAACGCGGGAGCGCAGCACGGTCTGCCTCGCAGCCGTGAGTGTTCCACCGCCCGGCATCGCAGTACCGACAACCACTCGGGTGACCGCATCAGGCGAGACGCCTGTCCGTTCCAGCAGAGTGTCTAGGGTCAACGCGCCGAGCTCGGCGGGGCTGTATCCCCCCAGGCGTCCAAGGAACCTGCCGAAAGGCGTTCGACCAACGGCGTAAATGAAAACGCCAGAGCGAATCATTGTGCAGCTTCCCGCTCCGCGAGCGCCTTCAGAGCCGATACATCGATCTTCCCGTTGGCTGTTCGTGGCAGGTCCTGCGCGAAGATCCACCGCTTGGGCGTTCGGATTCCGAGATCGCAGCGGGCCTTCCGGCGAAAGCTTTCTCGTCGTTCTTCGTCGTCAGCGGCCAGGACTACGACCGCTGCGAGTTCCTCACCCCACTCTGCGCTGGGCAAGCCGAAGACCGCGCACTGTCGAACGTCGGGAAGCTGGCAAAGGAACGACTGGACCTCGGCGGGGTACATGTTCATTCCGCCACAGATGATCATGTCCTTTCTTCGGCCGGCGAGCGAGAGATAGCCATCTGCGGTCCAGCGGGCGAGGTCACCTGTCCACAGCCATCCTTCACGAAGGACCTCCGCGGTCGCCTGCGGGTCGCGCCAGTAGCCGAGCATGATGTGGGGTGAGCGAACCGTGATCTCGCCGATTTCGTCCCCCTCGACCGGATTGCCGTCCTTGCGCCGAACCATGAGTTCGACGAAGGGATACGGCCTGCCGACCACACCATGCCGAAGCTCCACAAGCTTGCCGTTGCTGAACACAGCGTGCTCGTCGGGTGGCAAGGTTGCGCAAGTCATCATCGCCTCGGTCAACCCATAGTTCTGCGCGATGATCGGGCCGAAGCTTTCGACCGCCGCCCGCAACGTTGCGTAAGGCATGCTTTCGGCACCGTAGACGATGAGCCGAAGCGACTGCCGGGCAGCGGCGCAAAAAGCGTCAGATGCAATCAGTCGGGTCATGAGCGTCGGGACGCATTGCAGAACCGTGACTGAATGGTCTCGGATCTCGCGCGCCAGCGAATCGGGATCAGTGTTTTCCGGCAGGAAGATGGTCGAACCGGACAGCAGCAGGGGGACGACATAGGTGCCGGCAGCATGACTGAGTGGTCCGGTCAAAGCGACGACGTCACTTCGCCTGAAGTCCCTCACGGTCATCAGGTTGCGCCACACAGTCTCCCAGTTGAGGTGGCTCTGCATCACGCCTTTCGGCGCTCCAAGTGTGCCCGATGTGTAGTGAATCGAAGCAAGCGCGCCTTCATCCGCGTCAGGCCGTGCGCCCGGATCAGCATGGGCAATCGAGTTGAGGTCGAGCTGTTCGACCGGCACAGTCCGCACGCGTGTTTCGGACAACCTTGCCAGTGCTTCCTGGACCGGACCGGCCGAAGCCGAGTCGTGAAGAACCAGTTCCGCCTCGCTCGCCTTGACAACGTTAGCAAGCTCGAGAGGCGACATCCTCCAGTTCACGGGAACGCCGACCAGACCGGCGTCACGCAAGGATAGCGGGAGCAGGGCTGCGTCAATGCCGTTGTGCATGAAAACGACGATCCGCGCGCCGGGCTGCGCAAGCTGCGACAGCCGTTCCGAGAGCGCCAACATTCTGGCGAACATGCCGCCATAGGAAAGCTTGGCCCCAGGAGTGGAAATCGCATCTTTGTTGGCGAATGCGCGCGTAGCCTGCGCAAGCAGCCTCGTGATACGTGGAACGTTGCGATTCACTGACGGCAACGGTGAGGACACTTGCCCACTCCTCATGAGCTTTTAGCACACAACGTACCTGAGGCACTGCCAAGTCGATGGACAGGATATTACAATGGTCTGCATCTGCCGTCCACCGAAAAAATATTTTAAGCCACATGATATCTCTCTATTGCCTTTATATATCCCGTGGGGCATACTTGTCATGCGTCGGACTTCGGAAGGAGGGGGGGGTGATCAAGGCATGAATGTGACTGCTGCGGAAGCATCAATCGTGAAGTGCGCGACCAGTGGGCGAGCTTTCTGCGCGACGGCGAAGAAGCCGATCGGTCAAGAACGCGGCCGCGTGTTGCCAGATATGCGTGGGGAAGAAGGTGCCCGCTGGGACATCGACGGAGTACTCGAATGAGCGGGCGGGTCGAAGCCGAAGGTCCGACTCGGATTGCCCAGCCGAGACACGTTTATGCGACCGGTCTTCAGTTCGGCGAAGGCCCACGCTGGCACGATGACGCCCTCTTCGTTTCGGACATGTTTGGCAAAAGGGTGGTGCGCATCGGAGCCGACGCGACGGTTGAAACCATCATCGAAGTTCCTGGTGCGCCGTCCGGCCTCGGCTGGCTGCCTGACGGTCGGATGATCGTCGTTTCGATGACAGATTCGATGCTTCTCTCGGTCGCCGGCGGAAAGATGGATGCTTACGCGGATCTTTCGTCGATTTGCCGCGGTACGCCCAATGACATGGTGATCGATCGACATGGCCGCGCCTATGTGGGCAATGCCGGGTGCAATCTCTTCAAGGGCGTCGATCCCAAACCGACGAACCTCGTTCTGGTTGAGGATGGGAAGGCCAGCGAGGTTGCCGACGGTCTGATCTTTCCGAACGGCATGGCCATAAACGAAAACGGCGACACGCTGATCGTTGCCGAAACCTTCGCGCATCGTCTGACCGCATTTTCAATCCGGCCGGACGGTTCACTTGGGGACCGCCGCGAATTTGCTCGACTTGATGGCCGCACGCCAGACGGAATCTGCCTTGACCGCGAAGGCGCAGTGTGGGTGGCCTCAGCAGAAACTGGCGAAGTCTTGCGCGCGCGCGAGGGCGGCGAAATCGCCGTGGTGGTCGACGTCGATGGCCGCTTCGCGGCCGCATGTGTGACCGGGGGGGCTGACCGGCGCACGTTGTTCCTGGTCCTGTCGGAAACGACGCCGGAGAGATTCATGAGAGGCGAGTCATCCTGTTCGATAGAGACGATCGAAATCTCCGTAGCAGGCGCCGGGATTCCATAACTCATGAAAAGTGGGGCTGTGAAATGATTGTGGGACTCGATCGTGCGGTCAGACGAGCACCGTTGAGGGGAGAGACATGATGAAGGCATCCTTTGCCGTTTTGACGGCAGGGGTTTCCGTGCTTGCTGTCTGGAGTTCGGCGGCGATGGCGGAAACCGCGATGGTCCAGACTGGCGCAGAGCCGGCGGTTCAGCCGGTCAATCCGCCCGAAACCGAGCAGCCAAACGCACCGTCACCCGCCGCGACGTCGGCCGATGAGGTAGCGCAGGAAACCAAAGATAAAGATTTGGCTGTAGGCGACATTGTCGTGACTGCGAGGCGGAGGACGGAGCGGCTTCAGGACGTCCCCATCTCCGTCTCGGCGGTCAGCGGAAAATCACTGGACGTTTATAACATCCAAAGCGTCGAAACAGTTGCTTCCCGAGTATCCAACGTCCGCATCTCCCCGGGGCCTCTATCGGATCTGATTAACATTCGAGGAGTTGGCTCATCGCTCAATCTTGGATTCGAGCAATCAGTCGGGGTATTCGTCGATGGCGTGTATCGGCCGCGGTCGCGAGCGATCCGTGCTGCGTTGTTCGACGTCGAGCAGGTCGAAATCCTCAAAGGTCCGCAGACAACGTTCTTCGGAAACAACACCATAGCCGGCGCGATCAACATCACGACGAGAAAGCCATCGCAGTCGCTGGAGACCAACGCGACAGCGTTCTACGCTCCCAATTTCGGAGAATATAGCGTCGAAGCCGGGATCTCAGTCCCCTTGACGCCGCGCCTGGCGGTTCGTGTTGCCGGCCGAGCGAACGGCATGGATGGCTACATCAAGAACGAGTATCTCGATGACACGTCGCCGCGGACGCGGGAGAAAATCGGTCGTGTCGCGTTGGCATGGGAACCGGCGGAAAGCGTTTCCGTCGATGCGCGTGTCGACGTCGGCCGCATGCGCAACGATGGCGTCTGGTCGACTCAACTCGTCAGCTGTCCGCCACCGCCCGAGTTTCTGCCCCGGGCTGTTGTTTGCCAGCGCTACCTTGCCGCCGCCGGAGGCGATGCCGACGACGAGCTCGACGGCGTTTCGTCAACCGCGGGCTCGTTCTTCAACTACGATTATCTGGAGGCGGCGCAGACCACAACGATCGGCATCGGTCAGCACTCCTTGACCCTGACCACCGGATATTTCGAGCACGAGTATGAATTGTTGAATGATGTGCTGCCCTTTCCACCCGACCAGGGCGGTAGCGTGTTCAACACCACGCAATCCCTCCCCGACCTGATCTTAGAGGACTTCCACCTGTTCAGTCAGGAGCTGAGGTTCCAATCACCCACCGGTGGCACTCTCGAGTATATGGCTGGCCTGTACTATTACAACAGCAGCCTGGACGCGAGCACTTACCAGGGAGAGTTCTTCCTGCCCTTCGGCGCTTTCGCCCCCGGCTTTTTCACTCCAGCGGACAAGATCGCCTTCATGATCCGCAACCAGGAAAAGAATGACACCTATTCTGCCTTTGCGTCCGCAACGCTACGCCTTTTGCCGCACTCGCGACTGAATCTTGGCGGCCGCTATTCAATCGTGAAAAAGAAGGCTTCCCGAGAGACTGTTCTTGGAACCGTCGCTGACTCTCTGCCAAACCCCGACGACTTCACTCCTGGCCCGCCTGGCGGACAAGCGATCTTGTTTCCGATCGTGGGCGTGGAGCCAGGACAGTTCGACGACACTTCGCGAACCGACAAAAAATTCATGCCTGCTGTCAGCGTCGAGTACGACGTCCGCCCAAACGTGATGGCCTATGTGTCCTATGCCAAAGGATTCAAGGCCGGTGGCTTCGCCGGATACGCCGGCAAGTCGATCTTCGATCCCGAAACCGTGGATGCATTCGAAGCGGGTGTGAAATCGACAATCCTTGGCGGCAGGGGTGTCGTGAACGTCGCGGCATTTTACAGCGACTATAACGATTTGCAGGAGACAACGACGATTTTCACGGAGCTTGGAACGACCAGGCAGATCGTCGGGAACGTCGCGAAGTCGACGAGCAAGGGCGTCGAGCTGACTGCAAGGTTCACGATTGCCGACGGAATCTCGCTGGCCACGGATGTTGCGTACCTCGACGCGCGCTATAAGGATTACGAAAATGCGCCGTGCACGGCTCTGCAGTCGCTTTTCGCGAATCCCTGCACTCAGGACCTCTCAGGGAAACGCCGGGCCTTTGCTCCGGAGTGGAGCGGGAACGTAGCGTTATCCGTGGACCGGCCGCTCAATGCTGCTCTCGACTTCCGTTTCGACACCAATGTCTATTTCACGTCGTGGTACTATCAGCAGCCGATTGCCGACAAGAACCTCAGTCAGCCCGGCTATGCGAAGATCGACGCCCGGTTCGCCATTGGCCCGAGCAACCGCCGCTGGGAATTGGCGGTCGTCGGCAAGAACTTGACCGACAAGCGGACGGCGAACTGGCGCCAGAATATCGCGAGCCCGGGCAGCTTCCAGGTCCTTGAAGATCCCGGCCGCTCCGTGGGACTTCAGCTGTCGTGGCGGCAATAGAGGTGAGCGTTCGGCGGGCTCTTCTTCGTCTGCTGGTCGCTGCCGCTGCCCTTCTCGGCGGCGCGCCCAGCACGGCGGACAGGCCGCGGCAGACGACTCGCCCGCCCAACATCCTGCTGATCGTTGCCGACGATCTCGGCTTCTCCGACCTGGGCTCGTTCGGCGGTGAAATCCGCACCCCCCATCTGGACGCAATCGCTCGCCGCGGCGTTCGGCTGACAGGGTTCTACACATCGTCGACCTGTTCGCCGACACGGGCCATGCTTCTGACAGGAGTGGACAATCACAAGGTCGGCCTAGGCAGCATGGCGGAGTTGCTCACGCCGGAGCAACGCGGCGCCTTGGGTTACGAGGGATACCTCAATGAGCGCGCGGCGACACTCGCTGAACGGCTCAAGATGGCTGGCTTCGACACGATGATGACCGGCAAGTGGCATCTTGGAAGAAGGCGCGGCCAGTTTCCCAGTGACCGCGGCTTCGACCGTTCCTTTGCCCTGCTGCAGGGAGACCATAATCACTTTGGATATGACCAAGGGCCTGCTTACCGGATGGTGGGTGCAGGAAGGGATTACGTTTTGAATGGCCAACCTGCCTACTTCCCGCTGGGCGTTTACGGTGACGATTATTTTACGACGAAGCTGATCGAATTCCTTAAGCAGAGGCAGGCCCAGCGACCGTTTTTTGCCTATCTCGCCTTCACAGGTCCTCACTGGCCGCTTCAGGCTCCCGCCGAAGATATCGCCCGCTATCGCCATCACTATGACGCCGGCCCTGTCGTCGTCCAGAAGGCCAGGCTGGAACGGATGAAGCGGCTCGGCATCGTTAAGGACGACGTGGTACCTTATCCCGTGGATGCCGCGGCGTGGAACCGCATGGGTCCGCTTGAGAAATCGATCCAATTGCGAAAGATGGAAGTCTATGCCGCGATGGTGGATCGCCTCGATCAGAATGTCGGAAGGATCATTGATTATCTGAAAAGGTCGGGCCAGCTCGACAACACGATCATTATCTTTCTGTCTGACAACGGTGCGGAAGGATACCCGATCGAGCATCCATTCGATCTGCCGCAACCAGGTAAAGTCGCCGGCACGTCGATAGACAACAGCCTGGAGAGCGTCGGCACGGCGCGATCCTATACAGGAACGGGGCATCTTTGGGCGCAGGTCAGCTCGACACCATTCCGCGGAGTGAAACTGGATATGACGGAGGGCGGAATCCACACTCCGGCGATCATCGCCGGCCCGGGCGTCCGGAGCGCAAAGCTGAACGGAACGGTGACTCATGTCACCGACGTCGTTTCTACCGTGCTCGACTTAGTGCATGCTTCAGTGGAACGTGTCGTAAAGGGAAAGCCAGTCATCGCCCCCGAAGGACGATCCTGGATCGACCTGCTGGCGGGCCGTGTGTCGGAAGTCCGTTCCGAACGAGATATGGTGGGATGGGAACTGCTGTATCGGCGCGCCGTCCGCGTTGGTCGGTGGAAGGCCGTGTTCCAACCCAGCCTTATTCCGCTGTTCAAGGAACATACTCCGCTCGACCAAGTCCATTGGCAGCTATTCGACCTGAAGCATGATCCGGGCGAAATTCACGACCTTGCGGCAGAGCAGCCTCAGCGTCTTAACGCCATGCGGCGTGAGTGGGAACGCTATGCAGCACGGAACTCGGTAGTCTTACCTGGGCGCGCGTTTGCCAAAACCAGCGGAGACACACGTTGAAACTGCCATTCGCCAAGGCGTTCGCGTCTGGTTCGGCGATTGTCGTGACGGCACTTCTCGCGTCGCTGAGCAGCGGACCGGCTACCCCGCCGGTGAGTACTTGTGCCGGCAAACCCGGGCAAGTGCACGTGCCTGCGGCTGGCCCCAACGGCAGTGGGGGTTCGGCACCAGCTGGTCGTGCATTCCTTATCGATCGGACGGAGGTCACCGTTGCCCAGTTCGAGGCGTTCGTCAAAGCGACTGGTTACCGTACCCATGCCGAGCGCGTCGGCTGGTCGGCCGTCTTCCATCGCCGCTCCGATGCTGCCCGATTGACAGGAAACTGGTGGGTCGCGGTACTAGGAGCAGATTGGCGCCACCCTTTGGGCCCCGGTCAGCCAGAAGCAAGCCGATGCGAACCGGTTACCCAAGTTACTTACGACGACGCACTTGCATTCGCCAAATGGGCGGGAAGGGATCTGCCGACCGACGTCGAGTGGGAACGCGCAGCGACAGGCGGCGATTCCGCTTCCACGTCCTCGTTGAAATGGGCCTATGCTGTGGACGGAACTCCGCTGGCCAATACCTGGCAAGGACTTTTCCCGGATTTTAACACCGCCGAGGACGGATTTGCCGGCGTTGCGCCGGTCGGGTCCTTTCCGCCGAACCGCTACGGACTCTACGATATGATTGGAAACGTCTGGGAGCTGACACGCAGCGTCGCTGATGGAACCCCGGTCCTGAAGGGCGGGTCATATCTTTGTTCATTCAATGCCTGTGCAAATTTTCGGCCTTCGGCGGCGGTGCCGCAAGAAACCGAAATCGCCACTTCGCACGTTGGGTTCAGAACTGTGCGGCGTGAAAGGCTGCCCCACGGTCAATCACAACCATCAGGAGACTGAGATGACTAATGTGCAACAACCACTTCTTTCCCACCTAGGAGTTTATGTCTGGGATCTTCCGCTCATGGTTGAATTCTACCAGAATGTTTTTGGTATGATCGTCACAGACAGGGGGATTGGACGGTCGATTGGTGCCGAGCTCGTATTTCTCAGCAGTTCCCCGGAACATCATCATCAACTCGTACTTGCGACTGGCCGGCCCCGCGACACGACGTTCAGCACGATCATGCAGATCTCATTCCTGGTCCCTTCCATACAGATTCTACGCGACGTCCGTGACAGAGCAAAGAGCAATGGGGCAAAAAGCCTCTTGTGCTTGAACCACGGAACCTCGCTCTCCGTGTATGCCGACGACCCTGAAGGGAACAGGCTCGAAATCTACTACGAGACTCCCTTTTACATTCCGCAGCCTTACGGAGACCCTCTGGATCTCGACCAAAGCGACGAATCCATTCTGCAAAGGACAGAGGAGCTGTGCAGGAGCAATGCCGGCTTCATGCTTCGAGATGATTGGAAGCATCGATTCATCCGGCAGAACCTGGCGACTACAAATTTGACGTGATGGGATGGACGGCCCCTGCACCAGCGTAGCTTAGCTGTGCGATGATGGCCGTAGAGCCATCCCCCGGATCGTCGCCACCGGCGTTTGGGCGCGCACCGAAGAGGAAGCCCAGACATGGCTCCACCAATGGAATCAGCCGGACACCTTGATTTACCCTGTTCCGGCGCCGTGTTTAGCGTGAACGGGCAGACGGCAGCATGGATTTGTGGCCCTGCGGCCCTTTCGGCCCCAGCTGCCGGAAGGGTGAGCGGCTGCCGGGCCTGTCCGATCACGTCATTGCCGGCCTTGCTTCCCATGACGTGAACAGCGCGCCGGAAATAAACAAAACGGAATCAGACAAAAGGCACCCCCTGTATGTTCCGATCCATAGCCGCTGAGGCCCTATCGGCAAAGTGTGCAAACGGAACCGCGCGCGTCCAGTTCTGCCTTCGCATCACGGTAGGGGGCTTATCTGAATGGCGCAGCGCGTAGCCTTTTTTGTCCTTTTGGCCGTCGCTTGGCATTTCTCGATAACCTCCCGGTTATCGCGCAGTATCTCGGCGGCTTGATTGAGTGCGGCCCAAGCCTGCGGGCTGTCCGCCTGCATAAGCCGAGCACCTGCTTCCCATAAGGTCGGTTCGCCGATGATATGTGCCGCCATGCTTTCCGGCATGTGCCAGCTTTGCGGCAACACGCGCAACACAGTGCCGGGAAGGAACGACCATAGCAGGCACCCGGCAAGGACTCCGCCGCCGATGCTCCACCATAGATGCTCGCGTTGCTGCCCCCGCGTTCGAGCGTTACCAACGATCCGATGTAATGCCTGCACGGCTTCCGCCTGACTCTGCTGGACTTGCTGGACGCTGGCCCGGTCGGTCTCACGCGCCTTGTGCGCCGCTGCCGCGATGCGCGCGCCCATATCTTCCGGGGTCATGTCGAGTGCGGGCGCATCCTCGATAGCCTTCATCCGCTTGTGGATCGCTGCGAGGTAGGCGTTCGTCTTTTCCAGCGTCGGGTTATAGTCGGGAATCTCGATGTTCAGCCGCTCGGTCGCCATATGCTCGACGGCGCGGGCCATGAGCGCTATGCGCCCATCGAGTCCCGCCACCCGGTCGTCGAGCCGCGCGAACGCTTCCGCCGCCGTTTCCTCTCGGGGTTCCGGCTCCGGCGCATTCGACGGCAATCGTTGTTCGTCCATCTCTATTCTCCTGGCTAATGACCGATACCCATGCCGCGCCCGAGGTCGCGGACCTGATCGAAGGAAATGGAGTTCGCGAGGTCGCGCGATAGGCTGCGCCCCATGTCGCGGCTGATCTCGAGGCCGAGTTCGCGGCTGCGCCCGCCGAGCACCGATTCAAGCTGGGCATCGCGTTCGAGGCTCTTCGCCATGCCCGCCATGCTCTGCGCGACACGCTTCGCGCCGCGTAGATCGCCGTCACGCACCAGCTCTTCGCGCTGGCGCTGCAATTGCTGCCAGCCCTCGACGAAGCGGTCGGCGCGTTGGAATGGGTCGATGCGGATTTCCGCCTCAAGCTGCATTGCCCGGAGCGCGGATTGTCCGCGCCCTTCGGCTGCCTCGCGGACAAGCTCGGGCTGGCGCTCGAAGGCGGCGCCAAGATCGGTGGAGGCGTGGGGCCGGATCGCGTCCAGCGACTCCTTGGCCCGGTCGAGCGCTATGCGCTGATGAGGCATCGCCTCAAGTCCCTGCGCATGGGTTTGCTGTACGGCGTCGAGCGCCCGCGCATAGCGCGCCACCGCGCTGCGCAGCCCGCCAGCGGAAGCGGGCTGCGGGCTGCGCGCGAGCCGGTCGCTCCGTTCCGGTTGGTGCGGCCGGGGCGCTGGCCGAAAGCTCGCGAACATGTCGCGCTTGCGCTGCGTTTCGGCCTTGGGCCGGAAATTGTCGAAGATCCCGCGCGTCGTCTCGGGGATGGCCTTGACGATCTCGGCAACCCGCTCGCGGAAGCTGATGCCGCGCCGCTCGGCGAAGTCTCGCGCCGGATCACGGCGCTCGTAATCGCTCGCCATATCCTTGGCGCGCTCGCGGGACAGGGTCTGGACAAGGCGCCCGTCGTCCTTGAAGTCATCGCGGCCATAGTGCAGCGCCATGCCCTCGCGATGGCGCGACATGCCGACATAAGCGCTGTGGCAATCCATGCCGGGGGTGGCGAGAACATGGGCGCGGTCCACGGTCATGCCCTGCGCCTTGTGGATCGTGGCGGCATAGCCATGATCGAAGTCGCGATAATCTTTGGTGTCGAATGCGATGCTGCGCCCGTCATCGGTGCGCACCGCCATGCTGCTTTCGCTCATACGCTCGATCGTGCCGAGCGTGCCGTTCTTCACCTCCAGGCTACGCTCGTTGCGCAGGAACATGATGCGGTCGCCGACGGCAAAATCCCGATCGCCGCGTTCGACCTTCACGCGCACATCGTCGCCAAGATCGCCCGATGCGCGCATCGCCTCGCGTGCGGCGTCGTTAAGCTCGCGCACCTCGGCATTGGTGTGGGTCAGAATGATCCGGCTGGCATCGGGGCTCGCCCGCCGGTCGCGATCCCAGCGATTGATCAGCTCGGCTCGCGCCGTCTCGCGTGTGTCAGCAGCATGAACCATGCTGCGCCCGGCATAGGCGTCGATCGCCTCACCTGTGCGGCCGGTGGCAAGGTGCCGGGTCGCATCCTGCTGCCAGCCTTCGTGCTGGCGGCGCACCTCGGTAATCTCGATGCCGCCGTGCCATTCGTGGATCGAGCGGAACGCCGCGCCCGCCTCGATCGCCTGCAATTGCTGCGGATCGCCGACCAGCACGACCTTCGCGCCGGCGTCGGCGGCATGGGACAAAACGCGTTCCATCTGCCGCGTGCCGACCATGCCCGCCTCGTCGATGACGAGCACGTCGCGAGCGGTGAGCAAATCGCGGCCTTGCGCCCAGCCATGTTCCAAGCTCGCGATGGTGCGCGACGCGATGCCCGAGCCATTCTCCAGGCCTTCGGCGGCAATGCCCGACAGCGCCGCACCGCGCACACGGAACCCGGCATCCTCCCACGCTTCGCGCGCGACCCCGAGCATCGCGCTCTTGCCGGTTCCGGCATAGCCGATAACGACGCTGAGACCCTGCTTGTCGGTCACATGGTCGAACGCCGCGCGCTGCTCGCCCGACAGCACAAGCCCGCCCGCCTCCGCGCGCGCCAGCGCGCCCTCCCGGTCGGCATCCGACGTGCGGTGCCGATCGCGTTCCGCCATCAGCTCGCTGGCGCGCTGCAACCGTTGCTCGGTCTCGATCATCTCGCGGCTGGTGAACCGATCTTCGCCGCGTCCGTCCTGGCCAAGCGCGATCAGGTCGGGTGAGCCGCGCACTGCGCTCATTGCCGCATTGAACTGCTCCTGTCCGTCCGAATGGCGATGCACGAACATCGCCATATCGCGCTGCGTGAATGTGGCCTGCTGGTGCGTGATGGCGTCCAGAGCGATGCCCGGATTGGCGATAATCCGCTCGCCGTTCTCGCGCGCAATCTCGCGGTGGATTTCTGCGCGGTCAGCAAGCTGTCCCTCGCGCTCCATGCGCTGCGCGGGGCCGCCGATCTTGTCTTGCGGTTCAAGCGCGATGCCCTGTGCTTCCAGCGACCGGTGATCGATGCGGGCATCGATGTCGAGTTCGGCGAGCCGCGCATTGACATGGGCCTCCCAGCGTTCGCGCCACTGGCCGACATGCGCGTGCTCGTTCCATTCGCGAACCTTCGCCCCGAACCCGTCTTCGCCG
Organism: Sphingopyxis indica; assembly: GCF_032879645.1. Lineage (NCBI taxonomy): Bacteria > Pseudomonadati > Pseudomonadota > Alphaproteobacteria > Sphingomonadales > Sphingopyxidaceae > Sphingopyxis > Sphingopyxis indica. The sequence continues at coordinate 3,135,824 of NZ_CP076394.1, read as the reverse complement.
ACCTCGCGCATAGTGAGCATGACATGGGCATGGGGTTTGACGAGCCCGTCCGCGCCGATGTCCCAATGGACATTGAGGTCGGCGATCATGCCGCGGTCGACAAACTCGGTCTGGACGAAATCGCGGGCAAGCTCGATGCCCTGTTCCTTCGTCATCTCGCGCGGGATCGCGAACTCGACTTCGCGCGCGAGCTGCGCGTCCTTGCGTAGCTCTACCGCCTCGACTTCATTCCAGAGGGTTTCGCGATCGGAGAAGCGGTCCGGCACACCTTCGGGCAGGAGGATTTCGCTATGCTCGACACCCGAGCGGGCGCGAAAATCATGGTCGCGGTCGAGGCGCTCGTCGTGCAGGCGCTCGCCCGCGCGATAGGCGGCTGCGCCGACCGCGCTGCGGCCCGAAGTGCGCCCGATGACCTGCACGCTGAAATGGAAGATCGCCATAGCGATCGTTCAGTTACACTGCGAAGCGCACGTCGGCACGACGTATAAGCGCGCCCTTCTCGAATAAATTCTCGGACGGGACTAGGCGGTGTCAGACTGTCCCGGCGACACTACTGCGCTGGCGCCGCGCTTCTTCTATCATGGCCGCATCGTCACTCAATGGAGACTTGGTCATGCGTAAACCGCGCGATATCGATTCGGAACTGAAGGCACTCGAAGCAAAAGCAAAGGCCCTCAAGGAACGCCGCGTTCGCCAGCTTGGCGAACTCGTCATTGCAACGGGCGCCGACGCGCTCGATGCCGATATGTTCGCCGGCGCATTGCTCGGCGCCGTCGCGGCCAAGGATACAAGCGTGAAGGAGGGCTGGCGCAAGGCGGGCGCGCGCTTCTTTCAACGCTCGGCCCGCAAGCCTGCGCCGCGAGCTGGTCGCGATAACGAAGGCGCTGCGCCGGGCGATAACAATGCGCCATCGGCTTGAGGCGGCGAAGGCGCGAAGCGACATGCGCGACTGGCAGGTCAAGCGCCGCGAGCGGACGCGCAGGCTCATCGAACTCGGTGGACTCATCGTCAAAGCCGGGCTGGTCGAGCTGACCGACGATGACCGCGCGATGCTTTATGGCGCTTTCCTGTGGATGGCGAACAAGATCAGGAGCGATGGTGGCGCCGATGCTTCTGCGCTCTGGCGGCGGCGCGGCAAGCGGGCATTCGCTGCAGAGGCGTTGCCCGACGACCACCCCAATGCCATAGGCGCGCCATGACGCGGGAACTGACCGACACCATTCTCCGGGTGGTTGAGCGCGCGCCGCAATGGGTGCGGCGCGATCTCGACGCCAAAGACCCGGTCGCGCGCATTCGCGCCGAAGAATCGCTCGCAGCGATGATCGCCGATGCGCTTGATCAAAAGGCAGACGCCAAGGCCTGACGGCTATTTCGCGTGGCGCGTGACGGTCTTCTTGCGCCCGCCGCCGCGGCCTTTGGTGCCGAGCCCGATCTCTTTCGCGAGCGCGCGGCGCTTCTCGGCGTAGGCGGGCGCGACCATCGGATAGTCTTTCGGCAGATTCCATTTGGCGCGATAGTCGTCGGGCGTCATGTTGTAATGCGTCAGCAGGTAACGCCGCAGCATCTTGAGCTTCTTGCCGTCTTCGAGGCAGACGATGTAATCGGGCTTCACCGATGCGCGGATCGACACTGCCGGTTCCTGTTTAACTTCGAGCTCGTCGGCCTTGCCCAGTCCGGCGAGTGCATCGTGCACCGACTGGATGATCAGCGGCAGATCGGAAACTGCGACATTATTGTTGCTGACATGCGCCGCGACGATGTCTGCGGTCAGCGATACGAGCGCTTCGGCATCTTCCATTTTCATACTCCCTCGACCCGGCGGAATGAACCGCACTGTTGTTGGCTATCGACATGCACGCATCAGGGTTCTGCTTCAAGTATGGCGCGCGGCGACCTTTCGGCATCGCGCCAACGCGCGCTCGATGCGCTTTTCAACCGCCTTGCAGCTTATTCCGAGTTCGTCGGCAATGTCCCGGTAGGTCATGCCGCGTAGGCGGTGCATCAGGAAGATGCGCCGTGTCTTTCGCGACAGGGGGCGAAGCGCCCGCCAATAGGCGCGCCGCAGTTCCTTTCCCTCGAACCGCCGCTCCTGTTCGGGCGGCGTGGCAGCCTCTCGCTCCTCGTCCAGCGGATAGAGGATTCCGCGCCGCTTTTGCTGACGTATCCGGTTCAGCCATATGTTGCGCGCGACCGTCGCCAGATAGGCCCGGGGACATTCTAGCGTCGCGAACCTGCCGCTACCATAAAAGCGCATGAACGCTTCCTGCGTCAGATCGGCCGCCTCGTCGCGCCCGACCTTTCGCCGGAAAAAGCCATTCACCCGCGCATGTTCGGCCCGATAGAAGGCGTCGAAGGCGACCGCCGAAGCCGGCGCGGTCACGACCGCACCGCCTTCCGCTCGCGGTCATTCAGCGGTGCATCGCGCGAGGCGCGATAGAGGGTGATGCCCGCTTCAATGCGGTCGAGGATGAAGGTGTCGCGCTCGGCCTTGGCGACGCGGATGTCGGCCTTCGAATAGAGTTCGAGGCTGACAGCGCAGCGGTTGCCGAGTTCGCTGTCGATGACCTCGCGGGCGCGGGTCCAGCATTCGGCTTCCTTGAACAGCGGATGATTGACGACGATCCAGAATTCGTAATCGGAAAAGTTGATCGTCTCGTCGTCTTCATACCAAGTCTTCCGCGCATAGGGGCCGATCAGGACGATGCGGCGGATTTCGCCCGGCTGGGGCGCTTGCACGCGGGTGGGATCGAAGCAGGCGCGCAGGATGCGTGTGATCCGTTCGACCTCCTGCTGCTTGCGGCGGATCAGATGGCCGACGCGCGCCATCACGACTTCGCGCGCGTAAACGTCGTTCGCTTTGGGGGTATGCATGTTGAGCTCGCACAGCGGCGGTCCGCGCGTCATCGCGCGAATGTGCAAGCGGTGTCCGCTGCGTGCCGATCGAGCGGCGTACAGCAACTGCCCGACCCTCGGCCGGACCTGCATGATGCTGGCAGGATAATCCTCGGAGATGGCCGCCAGTCATTCCATCCCGTGCGCGGGATTATGCCAGAAGCGCGGAGTCCCGGCAAGCCGGGCGGACGACCGCGTTTATTCGCGCGCCGCCCTTTCGAGTTCGGCGATCCTGTCGGTGCAGACCTGATGGACGACGCGGCCGAGTTCTTCGACGCGCTCGCCGAGCCAGGTCAGTTCCTCTTCGCTGATCCGGTAGTGCTTGGAATAGCGGGCCTTGGTGTAGGCCTCCTTCAACTTCTGGAACATTGCACGTTCGCGGCGATTAGCTTCGGGCCAGATGCCATAGAGACGACGATCCAGCCCCTCGGCGAGCGAACGCAGGAATGCGATGTTGTGGTTGTACGGCGTGTAATAGGTCAGCGTCAGCAGTAGGCAGGCATAAAGACGCTCGGTGGTCTGGTGCATATCGAAGGCAGCGTCCTTCAAATACCCCTTGTCGATTCCAAACCGTGCAAATTCATACCGCTTCATCGCAGACGGGAATCCGTCCTCAAAATATTCTCTCGCGGTCGCCAAAGCTTGCTCCGAAGTCTTCGGTTTCGGCGTCGCCAATTCGCGGTCATCGGCCTCGTAAAGCGCGATGCCGTCCTTCGCGACCTCCATGAAGAAGACCCGGCCGTGCGCAAGCCCGTCGTTTACCTCGTGCAGCGAATGGACAATGAAGTTCACCGGCGTCCGCAGCGTCTTTTCGATTGTATAGGCGCGGATCAGCCGCTCTTCGGTTTTGGACCAATATGCGGCGCGGTCGGTCAGCTCTTTCTGGCTGACAATGACCAGTATATCATAATCGGATTTATACTGGTTGGCGGATGCCGGGGCATCGACCCAATCATCCCTCGCATAGCTGCCGAACAGGATGATCTTGAGGATGCGCGCGCCCTTGCGGCGTCCGGTCGCATTCTCGGTCGCGGCACCGAACTCGTCGAAGATGATTTCGACGATGCGCTCAAGCTCGCGCTGCTTGGCGGCGGGAAGATGATCGACGTCGGTTCGCATGGGCGCAGGAATCTTCGGGCAATGCCCGTCACTTGGCAAGAGCAGATTGCCCGGCGCTTTGCGCCGGGCAAAATGTGGAGGAACAGGTGACTCGAGGCGCTTCAGGTCGATTACAATACAATTTGAATTTGGGCGTTTTTGGACCTAGGCATAGAACAAAGGAAGGACGGCTTGCCGTCCAGTGGAGGGATTTGACGATGCTGCCAGAGCCAGGCAAAACAGCGCACGCGGCGCCGCTCCTCTTTCGACATGCAACCCCCCGCACGTCGTCGGCGGATCTTCCCGGTCACTACGATCCAGCCCGGCAGCTCTGGGTGATCGAGACCGAGGCCGGGCTCGTGCCGGTGATAGAAATGGCGGCGTCGACCGTTGTCGAGACCAACACCTCGACCCGCGTGCGCCAGGAAGGCGACGATCAAGATTACTCGAACATGACCGAACTGGCCGCGATCGCGCTCGCCGAGACGACGATCACATTGGTGCGGATGGAAGCCGACGATCAGGATGCGTCGACCGACCTTCGTAGCTTCGATGCTTTGCTCGACACCAGCACGTTGACCAAGGTCCGTCAGGAAAGTGCGGACGACGATCTGACCAGCGACGAGACACTGGGAATGCCGCGTCGCCCTCTCGACATGCTCGCCGAACTCGCAACCAAGACGGACGTGCAGCAGGAAAGCGATGATCAGATGAGCGCGGGCACGCTGGAACTCGAGACCCGGTCGTTCAACAATCAGGAGGGGATTGATGACGATTTTCCCGCCTTGCTGCTCGAACTCCAGACCAAAACCTCAGCCGATGTCGAGGGAGACGATGACGACTTTTCGATGATCCATTGATCGGATCGTCCTAGCCGTGATTCTGCTCGTCACCAACAAGCGCGACCTCACGACCGACTTCATCGTCGTCGAACTGCGGCGCCGGGGTCGCGCCTTTCATCGCCTCAACACCGAAAGCCTACCACAAGCGAAGGTCCGGTTCGATCCGCGCGCCGGGCATGGCTGGGAGATTGAGACGCCCGACCTCACCCTCCGCCTCGACGACGTCGGTGCGGCGTATTACCGTCGGCCCGGTGCACCCGAGCCAGTCGTGGCCAAGGATGAGGCCACAACCAAATACCTGACCGACGAATGGTCGGCGGTGACCAAGGCGCTGTGGAATGCGCTGGAAGGCCGGTGGCTGAGTTCGCCATTCGCGATCCTGCGCGCCGAGGATAAGCCACGTCAATTGACCCTCGCGTCGCAGCTGGGGCTGGGTGTCCCCGAGACGCTGATCTCGAACGACTTCGCGGCGGCCAGCTCGTTCGTCGCGGACGGCAACGTGATTGGCAAACCACTCCGCCATTCGCTTGTCGAACGTGGAGAGGCCGGCGAGGTGCTGTTCACCGCGCGGCTCGATCCACTCAACCCGATGGATCAGACGGCGGTGTCGCTCGCGCCGGTCATCTATCAGCGCGAGGTGCGCAAGGCCTTTGACATCCGAGCGACCGTGATCGGCGACCGCGTCTTTGCCGCGGCGATTCATTCGCAGGACCATGGTGAGACCGAGGTGGATTGGCGGTCGGGTACACGGCTCGACCTACGCCATGAGACGATCGAGCTGCCGGCCGCCATCGTCGACAAATGCCTGGCACTCACCAAACAACTCGACCTGCGCTACGGCGCGATTGACCTAATCGCCGACCAAGACGGGCAGTACTGGTTCCTTGAGATCAACCCCAATGGCCAGTGGGCCTGGATCCAGCGCCGCACCGGCTTGCCGCTCGCCGCCGCCATCGTCGATGAACTCGAAGCGATCATCCAATGATGACAGGGATCGCGGCGCGCGCCGCGCAAGCGAGGCAAGAGCTCGTCAAATGGCTTTTCGCGACCGGCCAGTTCTTCTGGCCGTGGCTCGAAGATCTGACACCCGCGCAAAAGAAGAAACTTGAGGACGATCTCACGCGCGACGAGGCGCGGATCGATGCGCTCGATTTCGGCAAGGATCCCGAGGCAGCTTTGGAAGAAGCGCGTCGCCTTGCCGACAGTGAGACGGAGCGCCGCCGCGGCACTGACCAAAAGGCCGCGACCTACCTGCCGCTGGTGGCCGCTTTGATCCCGCTCGTACTGACTTTGGTCAGCGCGTTGTGGGAGAAGAAGGCCGGCAGCGCACCGATTTGGCTCAACATGGTGTTACTCGGGCTGGCAGTCGCCTATACGGCAAGCGCGGGCCACTGGGCCTTCCGAGAGCTGAAGGTATCTGTGTCGCACGAACCGGGCCTATCCGATTTCGAGAAGGCTTGGGCGGTTCCGCACCCGAGACAAACGCTCGCGCGGCGGTTGCTGCTCCATACTCGCCGCAACAGCAAAGGGGTCAATTGGAAGGTCACCTGCATCAAGATGGCGCATGAATATTTGCTGCGCGCCTTCCTAACCTTCTCTTTGTTGCTGCTCGTAAATATCGGCTGGTATCTCGCCGGCCTGCTGATGAAGATTTGGTGGCCCGCCCACGACCAGATGCTGACGACTCCCACGCAAGCGATCGCCGCTGTTGCCGAGATCGACAATCTCGCTGCACAGCTCAAAACCAGCCCGGCCTGGATGGTGCTCGACAAGAACTGTCGGCGCCCAAAGGCCGCCCGCGCTCCGCTGATAGTCGCGTCCACAACCGTGGCGATGACGTCAAAAATTCCCGCAGTTTTGCAACCAGTCACCAATGACGCTGGCGTGGTCCAGGACATTCGCCTCGCGTGCGGAGGTACCGCGGTTGGTCGGATGCGGGTGTGGTACATTTCGAACCGGCTCACAAAGCTGCCGCGGTCTCCCGGGCTGCCGGATCCGTTGGCAGTCTCGGCGTCCGAAACCATAGTCTTCCTCAAAAAGTACTGGCCCCCAACCGACACCAAGGACGATCCGGCGAAATTTCCGCCAATACTATTCCAACAAGCTAATCTCCGCCGTGATTCTGATGGCCGACCGATCGTTCTAGTGATCACCAGAATAAGGCCGGGAGCCATCACACTCCCATAGCGAAGCCTCAACACCATTGACGCCGCTTATCAGGCGCGAGCTGAAGCACGGTCCGGCGTGAACGGGTTTGCGGCGTGATGTCAGTAATTTCCGCCGAACATTGTGCGCTGAATTCCGTCGAATGCGCTCAGACGCGCCGAAACTGTAGTTTCCGGGAGGCGCGGTTCGGCCAATCCTTGGCGCATGACCTCATGAAATGATCTTTTCGCAACCTAGGCGATCGCCGAAAGCGAAATGGTGCCGGCAATCGCTCCGCCCACTCGATTCGGCGCGCTCGCGCGGCCACAAAGGCAAGCGTCGGCTGCCCTGCGCGACACCAAATCCGTGGCTGGGACGGCATGGGAAAAAAATTGTGGCCCCGCCGTCAAACGACAGCGGACGCCAGGAAACGACAAGAGACGACACGCCACCCTGCGCAGCCTGAGACACCACGAAGAGACAGTTGTTCCCCGCGGCGGGATCACCAATTCTAGGCCCAAGGGAGCCCAGCCAACCCCAGCCGAAGGAGTAAACCCATGCCTGTGACCGAACGGATCATCCGCCTCCAGACCGTTCTCGCCCGTACCGGGCTCTCACGCTCGACGCTCTATCGCAAGATTGCCGACGGCACCTTTCCGGAGCAGGTGAAGATCAGCGTTCACGGCGCGGGATGGCACGAATCCGCGGTCAATCGTTGGATCGCAAATCCGCCTGCCTACCGCGCCGACAATGACAACCGGGACCCGGAAAATGAACCGGTATGAAAGGCGATGCGGCGCCTGGCTCGCGGTCGCTCGAAGCCGCGAACGACAATCCGTCCGTCCTCGAATCCACCGCCGTCGATGCGGCGCTAACGCGCATCGCCGAAGCCATCGGACGCCATATCGCACGGGAGCATATCGGTATCTGCAAAGCGGCGAATGACAATGAACCGATCTCGAAGAATCCGTCGGCCCCCAAGCGTTGAGGTTAGGGTAATTCCGCGCGAGACTGTCTAGTCCGGCCGGGCGGACTTCCAGTCCGCCCTTTGCAGAAGGACAATGCCATGATCCGCGCCGCGCTCTATGCCCGCTATTCGTCCGACCAACAGAATGCTGCATCGATCGCCGATCAGCTCCGTCTCTGCCGCGAGCGCGCGGAGCGTGAAGGCTGGGTGATCGCGGGGAGCTACGAAGACGCCGCCATATCGGGGGCGAGCGTGATCCTGCGACCGGGCATCCAATCGTTGCTTGCGGATGCCCAGGCGGGAAAGTTCGACATGGTGATCGCGGAAGCTCTCGACCGCGTATCGCGCGATCAGGCCGATGTCGCGACATTATACAAACATCTCCAGTTCGCGCGCGTGCCACTCGTTACCCTGGCCGAAGGCGAAATCTCCGAGCTGCATGTCGGGCTCAAGGGCACGATGAACGCGCTGTTCCTGAAAGACCTCGCCAAAAAGACCCATCGCGGGCTGCGCGGGCGGGTCGAGAAGGGTTTTTCCGCCGGGCCGAATGCCTATGGCTATCGCATCGTCCGGCGCCTCAACGGCGAGGGCGAGCTCGTGCGCGGCGAACGCGAGGTCGATCCGGCCGAAGCGCTTGTCGTCGAGCGCATCTTCCGCGAGTTCGCGAGTGGCAAAAGCCCGCGCGCCATCGCGCGCGATCTCAACGCCGATGGTATCCCCGGCCCGAAAGGCATCGCATGGCGCGATACCAGCATCCGGGGCGATGCGCGGCGCGGCACCGGCATCATCAACAACGAGCTGTACGTCGGCGTCCGCGTCTGGAACCACAAACATTATGTCAAAGACCCCGCGACGGGAAAGAGCGTCACGCGCCTGAATCCCGAATCCGAATGGATCAGGAAAGAGGTTCCCGAGCTGCGCATCGTCAGCGACGAGCTGTGGGCGGCGGTCAAGCGCCAACAGGAGGACATCGCCAGATGCTACGCGGCGGTCAAACAAGCGGCACAGGCGCGCACGCTGCATGCCAAGCGGCGCCCGGCCTATCTGCTCTCGGGACTGCTCGAATGCGGCGTCTGTGGTGGTCCTTATGCTGTCGTCGTCCAGGACCGCTACGGCTGCACCGGACATCACCGCAAGCGCACCTGCACCAATGGGCGGACAATCAAGCGCAAACTGCTCGAACGCCGTGCGCTCGCGGGCATGGTTGACCGGCTGGTGTCGCCCGACAAGATCGAGGCGGCGGTTGCCGCCTATGCCGCCCATATTAACCGCGAAAACCGCGAGCGACGTATCCAGGCGGATGCCGATGAGCGTGCGCTCGCCAAGATCGACCGTGCGGTTGCTGGCATCATGGCGGCGATCGAGGACGGGCTTTATCAGCCGTCGATGAAGGCGCGCATGGCCGAGCTTGAGCGCGAACGCAAGGAAATCACCGCGCGGCTCGCCGAAGTGCCGCCCGCCGTTCCCGACGTTCATCCCGGCATCGCCGAAATCTACAAGCGCAAGGTCGCAGCGCTCACCGATGTGCTCAGCGACCCCGACGCGCGGCTCGACGCCTCATCCGACATCCGGTCGCTCGTCGGCAAGATCGTCCTCCATCCCGGCGATAAGCGCGGCGAGATCGGCGCCACGCTCCACGGCTCGCTCATGGGCATCCTTGACTTCGCAAACGACAATCCGCAACCGGGCCAAAGCCGAGTTATAACATCGGTGCCCCCGGGTTCGCGGGAATGACAAAGAGTGAGGGACGACAACTTCCCGCCCCAAAACCGCCATCGCAAAAAAACCGCTGTCCTACATTATCCGGCTGTGCCAACCTTCATCCGGCTCTTTCATTTGGTGGATAACAGCGGTCGCTGCCCCGCTTGGGATACCGCCCCGGCGAGGCGGACGGGAGGCCTCCGGCCCCGCCATCAGGCCCGGATCGGCGGGCGCACAAGGCTGAACTTCCCTGAACTTTGGAAATATTGTGCCGCTCGTGACTCGACCGGACCCGATCCGACCCGCCTAGATTACGTCCATATTATAGCAATGCCAGCTGAAGATCGCCGCGGCGCCGCGGTGCGGGCGCCAGCCTTCGGCGAGTTCGCGGACCCGCTTTTCGCTCGGGCGCGCTTCGAGTCCGAGGATGCGGCCGACCGCTTCCTGCACCGCGAGATCGCCGGCGGGCCAGATGTCGGGGCGTCCCTCGGCAAAGAGCAGATAGATTTCAGCCGACCAGCGCCCGATGCCCTTGACCTTGGTGAGCAGCGCGATCGCCTCCTCATCGTCGGCGGGCAGCGCGGCGAAGTCGAGTTCGCCGTCGAGCACGAGCTGCGCGAGGCTCTTTGCATAGCCCTGCTTCTGCGCCGACAGGCCGCACGCGCGCAGCGCGTCGAATTCGGCGGCGGCCATCACCTCCGCCGGACACCCTGCGCCGAACGCGGCTTCGAGTTTGTTCCAGATCGAATTGGCCGCCGCGACGCTGACCTGCTGACCGACGATCGTGCGCAGCAGCGTCGTATAGCCGGGCTCGCGAATCCGCGGTTCGGGATAGCCGGCATGGCCGAGCGCGCGCGCGAAATGGGGCTCGAGCCCCGCGAGCGCGTCGATTCCCGCGTTCAGCTGTTCCTGGCTCAAGCCCATCGCATATTCCCCTTTTGTTCCGTTGTGCCATCCTTAGCAATGCTTGATTTGCGGCGCAACGCGCGACATAGCCCCTCGCGAATCAAACGATATTGGGGACAAGCATGGCCAAGCTGATTGTGGTGACGCGCGACGGGACCGAGCATGAGATCGAGGGCGACACCAGCCTGACCGTGATGGAAAATATCCGCGACGCCGGGTTCGACGAATTGCTCGCGCTGTGCGGCGGCTGCTGTTCCTGCGCGACCTGCCACGTCCATGTCGAGGCCGGCAACACGGACGCGCTTCCCGCGATGAGCGAGGACGAGAACGACCTGCTCGATTCGACCAGCGATCGTGACGAAAATTCGCGCCTGTCGTGCCAGATTCCCTTCAGCGACGCGCTCGACGGGCTGAAGGTGCGGATCGCCGAAGAGGATTGAGTCCGAAAGCGTCATTGCGAGCGAAGCGAAGCAATCCAGAGCGGTTTGCGCCACGCTGGATTGCCGCGTCGCTACGCTCCTCGCAATGACGAGGTTTTGAAGATCATCCTGCCGTCGCCACCGCGTAGAGCGCGATCGCCGCGGCATTCGAGATATTCAGGCTCTCCATGCGCGGCGAAATCGGCAGCCGCGCGAGCACGTCGCAATGCTCCATGACGTTGTGGCGCATCCCTTCGCCTTCCGACCCGAGCACCAGCGCGACCTTGCTGCCGTCGAGTGTCGCCCCCAGCGTCGTTTCGGTGTCGCCGGTCAGGCCGATGCGCCAATATTGCGCTTCGGCGATTTCCTCGAGCGCGCGCGACAGGTTGACCACGCGCACCCATGGCACGCTTTCGAGCGCGCCCGATGCCGAGCGCGCGATCACGCCGCTTTCGGGCGGGCTGTGCCGGTCCTGCGTGACGATCGCGGCGGCGTCGAAGGCCGCCGCCGAGCGCAGCACCGCGCCGATATTATGCGGATCGGTGACCTGGTCGAGGACGATCAGCGGGCGCTTGCTGCCCGCATCGACCTCTTCCTGCAAAATATCGCCGAGGAAGGGGCTGTCGAGCGGATCGACCTCGATCACCAGTCCCTGATGCGGCGCGTCGCGCGCGACGAGTCGCGCGAGGTCGGCGACGTCGGCATAGGAAATGGGAACGACGGGCGGCAGATCGAGCTGCCCCAGCGCCTCGCGCGTCCCCCAGATACGCTTGACGGTCCGATCGGGGTTGGCAAGCGCGGCGAGCACGGCGTGGCGGCCCCAGAAACGTATGCCCTGGCCGCGATTCTGCCCGCCCTGCGGACGGCGATGTCGGGAAAATTGCCTCATGCCGGCGCCTTTCCCACGACTGCCATTGACAGGCAAGCCTCGTTTCGCCATGGCACCGCTTCCCGACGCGGACCCCATGGACAGGTGGCCGAGTGGTTAAAGGCAGCAGACTGTAAATCTGCCCGGGTTTCCCGTACGCTGGTTCGAATCCAGCCCTGTCCACCACCCTCAGGTCCGAGGGCATCCCCTAGAATCCCTAGAAATGGCAGAAAACCCTGGCGTATCGTCGCACGGTTCGGCCCTCTGCGTCTCTTTCGATATCATTGCAGCGCAGTGAAAACTGTTGGGGGGAATGTGGGGGTAAATTTTTCGACCCTTAAAATCTGGCTTCCGAGTGTGGGGGCAAAAAAGTAGGTTAACCCTATGACAAAGCTCACGGCTTTGGCGGTCAAGGCGGGATTGGCAAATCCCGGCACCTACCAGGACGGGGACGGGCTCTTCCTGAAGGTCGACAAACGGGGTGGGGCTTATTGGCTTTTGCGCCCGCAACGTGATGGCAAGCGTCATGACATCGGCCTGGGCAGCGCCAAATTGCTGCCGCTCAGCGCCGGCATTGCCCGCCCGCTCGCCGAACCGCTCGGTCATCCAGTTCTGAACCTCCGCTCGCGCCATGCGACGCATCGGCGGGTGAGCGCTTCGTCGCTTTCCGCGCGCGAGATTTCGACCGCCAAGCTCACCGGAAGGAGCCCGGTCTCGACGGCGGCAAGCAGTCGTTCCTCGCCCCGGTCGAGCAGTGTTAGGACGAGACCGACCCACGACACCGGTGCGCTTGATTTATATCACCCCAGACCGGCAATGCATATGTCAGCGTTAGCGATATTCGCGCCAAAAGCTGCCAGACCGCAACCGGCCAATTCCCATCGCGGCTTCCGGATCGGCGGTGTTTCTGGCGCGTCGTGGTATCATGGCGTGCAGTCGACGAAAGGGCATGGTATCTATTCGACCTTGCAGTTGGCGATTTGATTTAGAACGGATTTCCATGTCGGGTTGGCATCGCGCTATCATCGCGAACGGTCTGCTTGCCGGCACATGCGCCGCGGCGCTTCTAATCCTTCTTTTCCTCGCAATCGACATCAACAGGGGCTTCGAGGAGAATGCGCGTCTGCGGCAGGACGTCTCCGACTCCTACGACGCTAGAGCCGCGTTGCAGGCGGTCCTGAACCGGCATCTGGATATCGAACTTGGCCAGCGTGGCTATGTCATCACGGGGGACACCCGGTTTCTGCAGCCCTATCTGAATGCTGAGGAAAGCATCGACGCGAATCTCGATGCCTTCGCCAAGCGCGCGGGCAGGGGGCAGGCGGCGCTGGTTACCGAGCTTCGCCGGGAGTCGGCCGAAAAGCGGCGTTTCGTTTCGCGAACGATCGGCGAAGTGGAAGCCGGGGAGCGCGTCGCTGCTATCAGTCTGATCGCCGGCGGCGCGGGCAAAGCGTCGATGGACCGGATTCGCGCACTAGTGGCGCAGATATCGGAAGCCGAGCGCGAGCGCCTTCGAGAACGCACCGCGATCGCGGACGCCGCGCGCCAATCTCTCCGCCAGCGCACCGTCGTCTTGTTGGTCGGCCTAATATTCCTGCTTGCCCTTTCAACTGTTCTGATCGCGCGCAGCCAGGCGGCGCGAAACAAGGCTTATCGCCGCGCGCAGGATCTCGCGGCCCGGCAGGAGGCGATTTTCGACAGCGCGAAGGACGGCATGATCGTCCTGAATCCGAGCGGCAGCATCGAAAGCCTGAATCCGGCCGCGGCAGCGATGTTCGGCGTAACGCAGGAATCGCTTCTTCGCCGCGACATCGGCTCGCTGTTCGAGATCGCGCCTGATCGCGGCCAGATCGAAACCTTCCTTCGCCGCCTCTCCGCGAACCGGAAAGCAAATCCCGGGCAAATTCAGGAATTCATCGGGCGCCGAAGCGACGGAACCAGCTTTCCGCTCGAAGTTTCCGTCAGTCCGGTTGACCTCATGGATGCAACACTGTTTCTCGCGGTGATCCGCGACATCAGCGAGCGGCGCGAGGTCGAGCAGATGAAAAGCGAATTCGTGGCGACCGTAAGTCACGAACTGCGGACCCCGCTGACGTCGATCGCCGGATCGCTCGGGCTGATCAGCGGCGGCGCGGCCGGCGAGGTGCCGCCGAAGATTGGACGCCTCGTCGAGATCGCGCACAGCAATGCCGCGCGGCTCGTACGGCTGATCAACGATATCCTCGATATCGAGAAGATCGAGGCGGGACGAATGCCGTTCGACATCCGGCCCCTGGCGCTCGGTCCGATCCTCGACGAGGCGATGCATCAGATGGCGGGATTCGCGCGCGAGTATGACGTGTCCATTCACATCGAGCCTCTGGCCTCGGACACAGCGGTATTCGCCGACGAGGATCGGCTGATGCAGGTCGTGTCGAACCTCCTCTCCAACGCGATCAAATTTTCGCCGCGCGGAGAGACAGTGAAAGTCCGGGTGACTGCGCTGGACCGGCGCAGCCGCATCAGCATAATCGATCGCGGCGCCGGCATTCCGGAGGCTTTCCGGAGCCGGATTTTCGGAAAGTTCGCGCAGGCCGACGCCTCGGACTCGCGGCAAAAGGGCGGCACGGGCCTGGGCCTCAGCATTGTGCGTGAAATCGTCGTCCGGCTTGGCGGTTCGGTCAGCTTCGAAAGTGAGGAGGGCAAGGGGACGGTCTTCCACGTCGATCTGCCGACGGCTGAACTCCCGGGCGCGGCGCCAAAGAAAAACGGCGGTCAGACCAACGCGCACGATGCGTCGCTGCCGACCATTCTCCATGTCGATGACGATCCCGATATGCTGACCGTCGTCGCCGGCATGTTCGAGGACAAGGCACAGGTCCATTCGACCCCCAGCGTGGCGGAAGCGCGCGGGCTCGTGCGGCGTCATCGTTATGACGGCGCAATCCTCGATGTCGGGTTGCTCGACGGCTGCGGGACCGATCTCGCCATACCGTTGCGCAAGCAATCGGGCGCGATCCCGATCATCCTTTTTACGGCGCAAGAGGTCGACGCGGCGGAGGAAATCGACCTCGTACTGGTCAAATCGAGGGCTAGCCTCGATCTTCTGGTTCGCGAGATGCTCGAACGGATCGGCGCCGCGAGTGACCTGGAGAAAGACCGATGAGCATACGGATCCTCTACATCGACGATGAAGCGGACATTCGGGAAATCGCTCAGATGGCGCTGGAGCTCGATCCGGATTTCGCGGTCGAAACCCGCGGATCGGGCCGCGAAGGTATCGCCGCCGCGCGCGACTGGGACCCCGCGCTCATTCTGCTCGACGTGATGATGCCCGAACTCGATGGGCCGACCGTGCTCGGCTTGTTGAGAGAGGATCCCATGACCGCCGGTATTCCGGTCGTTTTCATCACCGCCCGTACGCAGGCGCAGGAAGTCGCCCATTTGCGCGCGCTCGGCGCCTGCGGGGTGATTGCCAAACCGTTCGATCCGATGGCGCTGGCAGGTCAGGTGCGGGATTTCCTAGATGAACGGAATGGATGAACGCCTCGCCGCCTTGGGCGCGCGATTCGTGGAACAAGCGATAGAAAGCGCCGATGCCATTGAAGCGTGCCTTGCGCGCCGCGCGTGGGCGGAGCTGGCGATACCCTGCCACAGTCTTGCAGGACGCGCCGGAATGTTCGGCCACGCCCCGATCGGCGACGCGGCCCGCGCGGTGGAGGAAGCGATCGACGATCAGGCCTCGCCGGGCGAAATCGAACGTCTTGCCACGGAATTGCTCGATTGCCTGAATGGACTGCGTCAGGATCGCTGAAAGCCCTTGCGGACCATGTCTCCCCAGCCTTGTTTCTTGCGCAGAAACTGCCACCAGCCACGCAGCCGCCAGAAATTGTTGAGCTGCCGGTAGCCGAAATTTTCAAGCACGGCGAGGGCGGTCAGAATTACCAGGTCGCGCGCGCGCGGCAGACGGCGCAGTTGCACTTCCTCGAGGATGAGCGTCGCGACGCTGATGAAGACTCCGAAGGTGAAAATGACCGCCAGAAACGCCAGCAGATAGTCGAACGAAATGAGTCCGAGCATCCACAGCGGCGGCACGAGCAGATAGCCCGCCACCTCGACGATCGGGCCGATGACGTCGACGACCCACACTTGTCCGAAGCCGACCAGGCCGATCCGACCGTAGCGGGGATTGAGGAACATGTCCCTGTGTGTCCGGAAGGTTTCGAGCGATCCGCGTTGCCAGCGTGCGCGCTGATTGCCGAGTATGCTCGCCGTCTCGGGCGCCTCGGTCCAGCTGACCGGCTCCGGGATATAGACGATCCGGTACGGGCGCTTCAAGTCGCGCATCCGGCGATGGAGCTTGACCACGAGTTCCATATCCTCGCCCACCGTGTCCGCGCTGAAGCCGCCGACATCGATCATGCTGTTGCGTCGAAAGAGACCGAACGCGCCGGAGATTATCAAGAGCGCTTGCATCTCGCTCAGTCCGAGCCGCGCCATCAGGAAAGCGCGCAGATATTCGAGGACCTGCATCAGGGCGAAGAAGTTGCGGGGCAGGCGTGCCTCGACCACGCGTCCCCCTTCGACGCGGCAGCCGTTGGCGATGCGGATCGTTCCCCCAACGGCGACCGTGCGCGCCGGATCGTCGATAAAGGGGCGCACGGCCCGCATCAGCGCGTCAGGCTCGAGCAGCGTGTCCGCGTCGATCACGCATACGAGCGGCGTCCGGGCGACATTGATGCCGGCATTCATCGCATCGGCTTTGCCGCCATTCTGCTTGTCGACGAGGAACAGGCGCGGCCGATCGGGCGCTGCGTAGAGGCCGCGGATCGGCTGATGCGCAAGCGCGCGATCGTGATAGCGCGCGACGGGCCGCATCGAATAATGGTCGATCAGGGTCTGGAGCGTCGCATCCTTCGACCCGTCGTTGACGACAATGACTTCAAAATCGGGATAATGGAGCGCGAGCAGGGCCTCGACACTCTCGATGATGGTGAGTTCCTCGTTATAGGCAGGGGCGACGATGGCGATCGAAGGTGCGATATCGCCAAAGCGGTCCCACAAGGCGCTGGTCGAGGCGTAGGCCGGCCGGCGATGGAGCGCGAGCGCAGCGAAGAGCAGCTGGACGATGTAGAATAATATCTGGATGAGTCCGCACGCGATCACGAACAACGTCACGATCTCGGCCGCGCGAAACAACCAGTCCGGAATGTCGGTCATGGTGCGAGCCCCCGTTCCGCCAGCATTGTTCCGGCCGCCTCGCGGGCTAGTTCGCTGCCCGATGCCGCGGCTTCCCGCAGGCGGGCGATGCCGGCGTCGCCGAGCTGGAGCAAAGCCTCGGCCGATCGGAAGCGCACCCACCATTCCGGCGCGTCGAGCAGGCCCGCCAACTGATCGGCGCTTTCGAGGAGCGCAATCCGGCCTGCCGCGCCAGCAGCGGCAACGCGTGCGGGCATTGAGCTGCTGGCAAGACCGGCAAGCACGGCCTCGCGTGCGGCAGGGTGCCCGATACGTCCCAAGGCATGCAAATAGCGGGGCAATTCTTCGCTATCGTGGGGCGCGCGAAGGCCGAGTTCGACGATGGCGGGGACGAGGCGATAATCGCCGGAGACGGCCAGCGCCTCAATCGCGGCAAGGCGGACGGAGAGCGGCAGGTCGTTATCGAGCACCAAGGCTTGTACCTCGTCGGGCGCCTCATTGGCATAATGCCGGAACAGACTGATCGTCAGGAGCGAGGATCGATCGTCCCGCAGCCCGAGGCGGGCGACCAACTCGTCGAGCCCGGGGCGGTCATCGCCACGTCCCAGTGCCAAAGCCGCCGCGAGCCGGATTTCGTCGTCGCGGTCGCCGAGCGTGTCCAGTAAGGCCTCGCGGGATAAGGCATCGTCGAACAGGGCAAGCCCCTGGACCGCAATCATGCGCCGCCGCCGCGAGAACGACCGAAGCTGACGCCTCAGCCGATCCGGCACGCCGAGTTCTGCCGCCTTCCCGATAAATTGTGTCCGCTCGGCGCCGCGGACGAGCTGGATAAGGTCGAGGGTCAATTGCGTCACGACGGAATCCGCGATGCCTTCAATTCCCGCGTCCGATCCGGTGGAAGTTTCGAGCAGAAGAGGAGCGAGCCGCCGTCGCGCGGCGAGCAGTCGCTCGCCTCGCCAGGTCGAGACAGCGCGAAGAAGGACCAGCAGCGACATCAAGGCGAGGGCCGCGCTGGCGAGCAGCAACGAAAGGTCCCAGATCAACCGCAACATTGTCAGAAGCGCAGCCCGAAACCCACCGTCAGCTGGGTCCGGTCCGCTCCCGTCGCACGGTCGTCGTGCGCGATCGCCAGCCGAAACGAATGGCGGCGTCCGAGGTCGAGCGATACGCCGCCGAATAGGCTCCGGACATCGACGACGACACCCTCATCGGTATCGGGAGCATCGCTGTAGCCGGCGAAGAGGCGTAGCGCTTCGCTGGCCTGGACATCGCCGCGCACGAAGTAGCCTGAGCGGTGCGTGCCCCGTTCGTCGAACAGGTTGATCCAGCGGCCTGTAAGCCAGAAGCGCCCGCCGAGATATTGTTCGATGCCGGGGCTCAGGCTTTGTACATCGCCGGTCACGAAACGCGCCTGCCGGCCGTCGAGCGTCAGGACCGTTGCGTTGAGACCACCGTTGACGCGAAGCGAGCCGCCCAGCCCGAGTTGCCATTTGGGCCGAAAATCGGCATCCGGCGTTCCCCCCAGCGTCGCGTACAGCCGGGCGGCGTCCGACAGGCGATAATCGATTTGTGCTTCGCCATAGACGTCGTCCCTGTCGAAGCGGCGGGCATATTCGACCCGGGCGCCGATAGCGGCCCGGCCTTCGGATCGGCGGAGCTGAAAAGCAAGCTCGCGCCAGTCGGGTTGCGGACCGTCAATCCAGCTATACGCGGCGTCCACATCGATTTTCCAGCGCGGATCGGAAGGCGCGTCGGCAAGCTGGCGGCGGAGCTCGGCGATCTCCGCATTTTGCACACCCGCCGCATCCAGCGCGCGAAGCGCCGCGGCGTTATCGCCCCGCCGCTGCGCAATCCTGGCGAGGCCGACATGCGCGTCGGTATAGCCGGGCGCGACGGCGAGCGCGGCCCGGAATGCGGCCTCCGCTGCATCCAGCTCGCCCAAAGCCATACGTGCAAGCCCCAGTTGGACCTGTGCGTCGCTGTTGTGGGGATCGGCTGCGACCAACGGTTCGAGCAAGTCTGCGGCGCGGGCAGCATCGCCGGCAAGCCGGGCTTGTACGGCGAGCTCATAGTCGGTGGGCGCGGAATTCTGTGCCTGTACGGTCGTCGCGCAGCTAAGCGCCAAGGCAAACAAGCAGGTGCGGATCATCTGCGTGTCGTCATCAAGCGGTTCAGGCGGCTCATCAGTTCCTCCGGAATGAACGGTTTCACCAGATAATCGTCGGCGCCAAGATCGAGCGCGCCGACGATGTCCCGCTCCTGGCGCCGCGCGGTCAGCATGATAACCGGAATATCGGCCGTGGCCGGATCCGCCTTCAATCGTCGCAATACCTGCTGGCCGTCGAGTACGGGCATCATCATGTCGAGTACGATGGCATCCGGATCGCATTCCGATGCCTGCCTGACAGCCGCGCCGCCGTCTCCGGCTACGACGACGTGGTAGCCGCGGGCTCCAAGCCGATGCGTGAGGAGTTCCACCAACAGCTCATCATCGTCGCATACCAAAATCGTCTGCATCGTCTACGAACGTCTCCATTTTTCTCCTTAGCTCAATACTGTAGCTCTCGACTCGTTGCACCCGTATGGAGGTGTATTTGCGCCGATTGGACACATAATAGAGACCGTGGGCTTGGTGGTGCCCCGTTTCTGTCTCCAACTGGCACCGTTCGGCGACGGCCGCAATTAGAACCACCGAACGTTTCGACGGACTGTCGCACGCGACATCGGGACGAGCCAAAGACCCTAAGTGTTTGGTCGACGACCAAGGGCGTCGCGGCGATCTGCTTTGCGATGCTGGCGAGCCGCGGTTTCATCGACTACAACCAGCCCGTCGCCAATTATTGGCCGGAGTTTGCGGCACACGGGAAGGCTGCCGTCACGGTCGCGATGCTTTTGTCGCATCAGGCGGGGCATATTGGCTTCTGCGGCTGCAACTATGCGCGTCAATGGCTCGCCGGTTTCGAAAACCACGCCTTTCGGGAACCGGGCGGTGGCACGGCTTGGCGGCGACGGGCATCTTGTGCTGGACGGGAGGCATCTACTCTTGTGAAACCCTCGTTCCGTTACTATGAATGATATTTCTATCATTTGTTCAGGAGAATGATATGGCCACACAATATGCTTCCGCCGTCGATCAGGGGCGGGTGCTTTCGGAAGCTGTCGCCCGCGTGGCCGCCTGCTGGAAGTTCACAAACGAGCAGTTGGGTCTGGTGCTCGGCATTTCGGCCGCCACGGCCTCGCGGCTTCGTTCGGGCAGCTATCGGCTCGAAAGGCCTGACAAGGCCTTCGAACTCGGCCAGTTTCTCGTGCGGTTGTTCCGTAGCCTCGACGCGCTGATGGGCAGCGACGATGCAGCCTCAATGTCCTGGCTAAAGGCCGAAAATCTCGATCTGGGCGGTCGTCCGATCGATCTCATTCGAACGATCCGCGGCCTCGGCGACGTCGCCGACTATGTCGATGACTATCGCGCCAGAGTCTGATCGCACGCCCAAGGCCGAGACGTTTCGCGACTATCGCGGCAAGCTCTGGCGGATCGTCGAGGCGCAGCACCGGATCTCGACGAACCGTCTCGCGTCGGGCGCCGACGATCAGGCGTTGCTCGAACAACTCGTCGAAGAGGTGAAGCCGGTACAGCCCGTCGCCGCACGGCATCTCCATTACCTGCTCGCGACGCCGTTTCGCTACGGACACAAGAGCAGTTCGCGCTTTCGCAAGGCCGGGGAAAAGCCCGGCATCTTCTATGCGGCCGAAACGGTCGCGACCGCGCTCGCCGAGACCGCATACTGGCGGCTGCGCTTCTATTCGCGCTCGCCGGGCTTCCAGCCGCCGGCCTCTATCGTCGAGCATACGGCGATCAGCGTGACGGTCGCGATCGAACGGCTGCTCGATCTTTGCGCGCCGCCCTATGATGCAGCGAAGGCGCTGTGGATGGACCCCGGCGATTATTCGGCCTGCCAGGCTTTCGCGGCCGAAGCCCGGACCATCGGCACCCAGGCGATCCGCTACGCATCGGTGCGCGATCCAGAGCACCGCGCCAATGTCGCGCTTTTCGATCCGGCGGTCTTTCAAGGCCCTGTACCCAAAAATGCGCAGACGTGGCATTTCCGGTTCGAGCGCGGCGAAATGACCGCCTATGCGGCCTTTCCTTCGCGCGAGCGCTTTGCGTTCCGGAACGAGGATTTCGGCCTGTAACGGAAAGCCGCAGCCATCCCGGCGCCGGGACCGACGCCAATCGCTTCGAGCACAAGGCGAACAGCAGGTCCACGAGGCGCCTTTGCGGCGTTTCGAACCATCGGCGGGCTTCCTTCGAAGCCCGCCGATGGTCCGGCTATTTCTCTTGCTCGTTGCCTGCCATCGCCATCAGGACCGACAGTGCCAGCGTTTCGGCCCCGCGTTTGATCGTCGGTTCGGGCACCGGGGCGAAATAGGGCGAGTGGTTGACCGGCAGCGGCTTTCCGTCCGCCTTGCAGCGGGCAATCATCGCGGGGTCATAGCCGCCGATCGCGTAAAAGATCGAGGGCACGCCGGCGTCGATGAACTCGGAGAAATCCTCGCTGGCGTTGCCGCCGGCCTCGCTCGCGGGCACGAACAGAACGTCCTTGCCAAAGGCGGTCTTCAGGACCGCCGCCGACCGCGCCGAAAGCGCTGCGTCATTGTGGACCGCATTGGTGCCGTTGGGATGTTCGATCGTGGGCGCAGGGGCATGCGCCATCTCGGCAACCGCGCGCGCGGTGCGCTCCACGCCCTCGACGAGCAATTTGCGCGTCGCATCGTCGTGCGAGCGCAGCGTCAGCTTCAGATCGGCGTGATCGGGGATGATGTTGTTCACCGTTCCGGCGACGAAGCTGCCGACGGTGATGACGCCGAACGCCTTGGGGTCCTTTTCGCGGCTGATGATCGACTGGACGTCGGTGACGAAGCGGCTGCCCATCATCACGGGGTCGATGCTCTTGTCGGGCATTGATCCGTGCGCGCCGACGCCGTGGAAGGTGATGTGGATCGCGTCGGAGGCCGAGCTGACGACGCCGTCCTTCACCAGCACCGTTCCGACCGGCATCGGCGCGACATGCGCGGCAAAGCCGAAATCGGGCTTGGGCCAGCGGGTGAACAGGCCGTCGGCGATCATCGCTTCGGCGCCGCTGACCGTCTCTTCGGACGGCTGGCCGATGAACATCAGCGTGCCGTGCCATTGATCCTTCATCGCGACGAGCGCGGCGGCGGTGCCGACCCACCAGGCCATATGGCTGTCGTGGCCGCAGCTGTGCGCGACATAGCTGAGTTCGCCGTTCACCTCCTGCTGCGCGCGGCTGGCATAGGGCAGGCCGGTCTTTTCCTCCATCGGCAGCGCATCGAGTTCGGTACGCACGAGCACGGTCGGGCCATCGCCATTCCTGTAGATCGCGACGATGCCGGTCTTGCCGACCTTTTCGGTGACCGTGAAGCCGAGCTTGCGCATCTCGCCGGCCAGCAGCGCCGCGGTCCGCGTCTCCTGAAAGCCGACCTCGGGATGCGCGTGAAGATCCTTGTAGAGCGCGTCGAGATGCGGATATTGCCGGTCGAGCGTCGCGTTGATCCGCGCTTTCGCTGCGGCGACGTCGAAGGCGGCGGGCGGCGCGCCGTCCGGCGCCTGGGCGAGCGCCGGCAGGGCGATCAGCGCGGTGGTCAGCGTCAGCAGCTTCCTGTGCATCATTCTCATGTCCTTCTTGCTGGGAACGGGGCGCCGGCTCGGAAAACCATCGGCGCGGGTCGGCCGCCGGATTATCGCAGCGCTACGGTGACAAGGCGGTCGAGGAAATCGTCGGCGAGCGGCCGGCCGGCGAGATAGCCCTGGTCGATCGCGGCGGTCAGCGTGAAGAGAATCTCGAACGGGCCGAGAACGGGTTCGATCCGCTGTTCCTTCAGCGCGCGCTCGAGCGTCGCGACGTTGGACCGGCGGCGCGCCCGCTGCGCCTCCATGATCGGTGCGATAAGCGCCGGTTCGCGGCGCCGCGCTTCGTAGATCGCGGGCAGGCAGACGCTGACGACGGGATCGTCATAGCGGTTGCGCACGCTGGTCGCGAACGCCAGCAAATCGGCTTTCGCATCGCCGGTGTCGACAAGCAGCGCATCATGGAAGCGGTCGTTGAAGGCGTCGACCAGCGCCGCGACCGCGGACGGCCAGCGGCGATAGAAGGTCGGGCGCGGAACCCCGGCGCGCTGGCATATGCGGTTGACCGACAGCCCGGCAAAGCCTTCCTCGCCCAGCAGCGCGACGGCGCTGAGCTTGATGCGCTCGTCGAGATCGGCCTGCCGCGGCCGCCCGACCGCCGTTTCCTTTTCATCGCCCAAGATAATGACGTCCATCTTGCCCCGTTCCTCATGCCCCAACGGGTCGCCGCATGCGACAGCAAATAAATACGATACAAATATGTATCGAAATATGATGCAGGGTCAAGCGTTTCGACCTCGACGCGATCGCCGCGCGGTTCGCGGGGGCCGCCAGGCGGCGATTGACAGGCGAACCCATTTTGCGCCAAGGGCCTATTTCGATGCATGATTGTATCGTAATTTTAAGGGGCGACGACAGATAATGAGGCGGCGCTTCGGGCCGATCGTCCGCGTCGCCGCCGCGCCAGGGCAAAAGGGGAAGATTTCTTGAAAATGTTGGACAATCGCAAGCTGACGCTCGCCATTTCGGCCTCGGTCATTTCGCTTTTGAGCGCGCCGGCATCGGCGCAGGACGAATCGGACGGCGAAGCCGCCGCAGCAGCGCCGGCGCAGGAGATCGTCGTCACCGGATCGCGCATTTCGCGGCGTGACTTCGAGGCGTCGAGTCCGATCGTCACGCTGGGCAGCGACGCGGTGTCCGCGACCGGCAGCGTCACGCTCGAAGGCGCGCTCAACCAGCTTCCCCAGTTCACAGCCGATTCGACCGCCTTTTCGAACGATCTCAATTCGACGGGACAGGCGACGCTCAACCTGCGCGGCCTCGGCGCTCAGCGCAATCTCGTGCTGCTCGACGGGCGGCGCCTGCAGCCCTCCAATTCGAGCCAGGTCATCGACATCAACACCTTGCCGACGATCCTGATCGGCGGGACCGAGATCATCAGCGGCGGCGCCTCCGCCGTTTATGGATCGGATGCGATTTCGGGCGTGGTCAATTTCAAGCTGCGCCAGATCGACGGCGTTGAAATTTCGGGGCAGAACACGATCACGAGCCGGGGCGACGGCGGCATTCGCGAAATATCACTCGGCGCGGGCACGCGCTTCGCCGACGGTCGCGGGCGGGTGACGGCGGGGGTCTCCTACACCGACCGTGACGCAATCAACGTCAATTCGCGCGCCTTTTTCCGCGAGAACCGCGGTGTATCGAGCACCATCCCGCTAGGTCTCTTCACCCCCGGCGCCAACGCCCCCGACCAGGCGGCGGTCGATGCCGCCTTTGCCGCCTATGGCGTCGCGCCGGGCTCGGTTCCGGCTAGTTCGTCGATCGGTATCAATCCCGACGGCACGCTCTTTTCGACCGGACGCGGCGTCTATAATTATCGCGATGATGTCCCCTATGTGCTGAACACCGGGACCGCGCTGCTCGCAACGCCGCAGCTCACCTATTCGCAAATCCCGCTCGAGCGTATTTCAACCTTCGGCCGCGCGACCTTTGAAGCGTCGGACAGTCTGACGCTGTTCGTGCAGGGCCTTTATACCGACTATACGTCGACGACGATCGCCGACGCCGCGCCCAACGCCGGGCTGTGGACGATGCGCGTTCCGGTCACGAGCCCCTTCATCCCCGACGCGCTGCGCCCGCTGATCGACGCGCGCGCCAATCCGGCGGCGCCGGTCGTGGTGACCAAGCGCTACAGTGAAGTGGGGCCGCGCCGCACCGATCACGAAGCGACGACCTGGCAGCTGCTCGGCGGCGCGTCGGGCAAGTTCGGCGACAGCGGCATCAGCTGGGAGCTTTACGGTTCGACCGGCAAGAGCGTCGTCGACGATATTGCGAACGGGTCGGTCTTTACCGACCGCGTGCAGACGCTCGTGTCGGCGGCCGACGGCGGCGCGTCGATCTGCGCAGGCGGCTATGATCCGTTCAGCGCGACCAATTCACCCGAATGCGTCGCCTATATCAGCGGGGTGACGCGCAACCGCACCGAAACGAAGCAGGACGTGGTCGAACTCAATATCCAGGGCGGGCTGGCGCAGCTTCCCGCAGGCGAAATGCGCTTCGCGGTCGGCGCGGGCTATCGCCGCAACGAGTTCAGCTTCGATCCCGACGCGCAACAGGTGACGGGCAATGTCGTCGCGATCGCGCGCACGTCGCCGACCGCGGGTTCGACCCGCGCGATCGAGGGCTATGCCGAACTGCTCGTCCCGGTGCTGCACGACATGTTCGCGGTGCAGGACCTGACCCTCGACTTCGCCTATCGCTATTCGGACTATAAGCAGAGCGGCGGGGTCTCGACTTACAAGGTCGACGTCGACTGGACCGTGACCGACGGGGTGCGGCTGCGCGGCGGCTATCAGCGCGCGATCCGCGCGCCCAATGTCGGCGAGCTTTATACCGCGACCACCGGCCTCTATCCGACGATCGGTCTGATCGCGAACGGCGGCGGCGACCCGTGTGATATCCGCAGCAGCTTCCGTACCGGCAGCAACGGCGGCGACGTGCGCGACATCTGCGTCGCGCAGGGGATGCCCGACGCGATCGCCGACGTCTACGTCAACAATGTCGCGCAGGTCGCCGCCTATCTGTCGGGCAACGAAAATCTGAAACCCGAAAAGGCCGACACCTATACGATCGGCGCGGTGCTTTCGCCGCGCGCGGCTTCGCCCTGGCTCTCGGGTTTTCGGGCGTCGGTCGACTATTATAATATCGCGATCGACGATGCGATCGCGGTGATCCCGGTGTCGGTCTCGCTCAACAAATGCTTCAATGGCGACGGCAGCAATCCGGGCTATGACGCCGCGAATTTCTATTGCGCGCTGATCGGTCGCGATGCGGGGACCGGGGGCATCACCAATGCGCTCCAGCCCTATCTGAACCTCGGCGGCTATCGCACCGCGGGGGTCGACATCCAGCTCGACTGGTCGGTGCGCCTCGCCGACGTCGGGCTCGGCGACGGATCGGGACGCTTCGGCATTTCGTCGGTGATCAACTATCTCGACAAGTTCGAGATCCAGAACCTGCCGGGTTCGCCCTTCCAGGATTTCGCCGACACGATCGGATCGGGCACCACCCTGCCGCGCTGGCGTTCGACTACGTCGTTCACCTACGGCACCGACAGCTTCAACGCGTTGCTGCGCTGGCGTCATATCGGCGCGATGGACGATGCGTCGATGGTCACCAACGCCGCGAGCACGACGCCGGGCGTGAAAGCCTATGACTATTTCGACCTGTCGCTGCGCGTCGATCCCGCCGAGCGCTTCAGCGTGCGGTTCGGGGTCAACAATCTGTTCGACAAGACGCCCCCCGTCGTCAGCGGGGTTCCCGGAACCACCGATGCGGGCACCTATGATGTGCTCGGCCGGACCTACTATCTGTCGGCGACGGCGCGCTTCTGAGGCACGGGATGAAGGAGAGGATGATGGCGAACCGGTTGCGATCTGCTGCGATGCTCGCGGCATTCGGGCTGTTGGCGGTGCCGTTCGCGGTATCCGCGCAGACGGTGCTGGCGGCGGAGACGACCGCCGCCGCGCCGGGCCGGCTGCTCGATGCGCGGCCGCTCGCGCCCGAACTCGGCCTCGAAGAGGCCGGGCGGGCGCTGGCGATCCGCTATGGTTCGACCGACGGCGTGGCGGGGCAGGGCGCGATCGAGGTGACCGGTGCGCTCTTCCTGCCGCAGGGCGCCCCGCCGAAAGGCGGCTGGCCGCTCGTCGCTTGGGCGCATGGCACCGTCGGCATCGGCGACGATTGCGCGCCGTCGCGCAACGTCCGTTCGCTGCGCGACCGCACCTATCTCAATCATTGGCTCGCTGAAGGCTATGCGGTCGTCGCGACCGACTATCAGGGACTCGGCTCGCCGGGACCGCATCCCTATCTCGACAGCCGCGCCGCCGCCTATTCGACGCTCGATGCGGTCCGTGCGGTGCAGGGGGGCGGCTTCGGCCTGTCGGGCAAGGTGTTGGTCGTCGGCCAGTCGCAGGGCGCGGGCGCGGCCTTCGCCACGGCGGGCTATGCCCCCGACTATGCGCCCGATGTCGATGTTCGCGGGACGATAGCGACCGGCATCCCGAACCTCACGGCGGCGGCCTCGGCCGGAACCGACCCCGACGCGGCCGACAAGGTCGACCGGATCATCGCCTATCTGCTTTATATCGCCTCGGCAGCGCAGCAGATCGACCCGAAATACGACCCGGCGGCCGTCCTGACCGATCGCGCGATGCCCGCTTTCGCCGAGGCGGCCGACACCTGCGTGGTCGATATGTTCAAGGCGGTGGTCGATGCCGGGCTGACGCGTGCGAACAGCTTCAAGGGCGATTTCTGGCGCTATTATGCGCCGGTGCTGAAACATGCCGGCTATCCGACGCTCAAGATCACTACCCCGGTGTTCATCGGCACAGGAAGCGAGGATGTCGATACCCCCGCGCCGATGCAGCGAGCCCTCGTCGAAAGCGCCTGCGCCGCCGGTTCGACGATCGAGGCGCATGTCTATCCCGGGCTCGACCATTCGGCGACGCTCAATCGCTCCTTTGCGGACTCGCGAATATTCGCGCGCCAGGCGATCGCGGGCAAGCCTGTCGCCGCTACCTGTTCGCCGGCCGGGGCGGTTCGCGGCGATCACTGAACTTCGGGGCGGCCATCGCATTCGGCAGGAAGCTGTGCCGGCCGCCCTTTGCCTTCGCCGCAGGTTGCCCTGACGGCCGCGGACGTATTATGCCGCTGACCTGGTCTGCCGAAGGTCCGTCGATGCACAGTCCCTATCTGATGATGAATCTGCTAAGCGCGCTCTATTGGTTCGACGAGGCGCTCCAGGCCGCGCTCAGGGAGGCGGGCATTCCCAATGTGACGCGCGCGCAGTCGATGCTGATCGCGAATATCTCGGCCGGCGAGCACCGCGCGACGCGGATTGCGCGCAATCTGGGGGTGACGCGCCAGGCGATCAGCCTGATGCTCGGCGAACTCGAAGCGCGCGGCATCGTCGAAATCGTGCCCGACCCCGACGACCGCCGGGCGCGTATCGTGCGCTTCGCCGAGGAGGCGAACGAGACGCGGCGCGCGGCGTCGAAAATCCTTCACTACCTCGAGCTCAAGCTCGTCGAGCGCATCGGCCTGCCGGCCTATCACGGCCTTCGCGACGCGATGCGGATGGACTGGGGCGATCCGCCCGCCGTGCCGCCCGAGGTGATCGTGGACGCCGAAGCCGACCAACCGACCGGGCACGCCGCCGACCAGTTTTAGTCAAGTTTCTTGACATAATTAGACCTCTTACTATTCTTGTCTCGACAGGCCGATTCGGGCCGGCTGGGAGAGACGAGGCATGAATATAGCGGTTCAGACGCGTCGGGCGGACGAAGAGGCGTTCGCCGACCGGCGCATTCCCAAGGAGAAGGACTGGCTGTCGCGCGAGGAGCTCGCGGCGCTGACTCCCGAGGAGCTGGTGCGGCGGACCACTGCGCTCAAGCCGCTCGTCGCGGCGCATGCCGCCGAGTGCGAGGCGCTGCGGCGCCCGGTCGACGCGGTGTGGAACGCGATCCGCAAGACCGGGGTCTTCTATCACTTCGTGCCCAGGCGCTATGGCGGGCTCGAATTCGACATCGACAGCTTCATCGACGCGATGCTGCCGATCGCCGAGGGCTGCGCCTCGACCGGCTGGGTTACCGCCTTTTGCGTCGAGCATAACTGGATGCTCGCGCAATTCCCCGAAACGCTGCAGGACGAAACCTTCGGCGGCGATTTTCCCTACATCATCGCGCCGGGTGCGACCAATCCCCCCGGCGTCGCGCAGCCGGTCGACGGCGGCTACCGGCTGACCGGGCGCTGGAAATGGGGCACGGGCATCATGCACGCCGACTGGGTGATGATCACCGGCATGATCCCGGGGGAAAATCCGCCGCGCCAGCTGTTCCTGGCGGTGCCGGCGGGCGAGGTCGAGGTTCTCGATACCTGGCACGTCGACGGGATGATCGGGACGGGCAGCAACGACATTCGCTGCGAGGATGTCTTCGTCCCAGAGCATCGCGTGATGGACATGGGCGAGATGCGCATGGGCTGCGCACCTGGCGCGACGATCCACGCACACAATCCGATTTACCGGATGCCGATGACGCCGTTCCTCGCCATCACCGCCGCGATCGCGGCGGTCGGCGTTGCACGGTCGGCGGTCGAGAATTTCCGCGAGCGCATCGGTGTGCGCACGATGCTGGGCACGACGGTCAAGCAGGTCGAAAAGGCGTCGGCGCACATGCGGCTAGGCGAGGCGGCGGCGAAGACACAGACCGCTGAAATGATCCTGCGCGACGTCGGGCGCCGCAACGTCGCGCTCACCGAAGCGGCGGGTACGGGGCTGGTGAGCAATGAGGACCGTATCGCGCTGCGCGCGCAGGTCGCGCTCGCGATGGATCTCTGCCGCGACGCGGTGCGCCTGCTCGTCGAAGGCGCGGGGTCGAGTGCGCACATGCTGTCGAGCCCGCTGCAGCGCGCGATGCGCGACATCAACGTGATGGCGAGCCACGTCGTTTACGACTTCGATGCCGCGACCGAATTGCTCGGCCGCTCGCTGATCGGGCTGCCGCCGAACACGCCCGTGTTCTGATCGCGGCGAAATAATACGCAAGATGCTTGACAAAAAAATAGATGCGAGCATTATCTTAGTATACTAAGAAGATGCATCGGTCCGGCTTTTGGGAGGCGCGAAGATGCGGGAGAGAATGGAAATGGACCGGCGGACCTTGCTCGCCGGGGGCTCGGCCGCCATCGTCGCGGCGCCGGCCGCGTCTGCCGAGGCCGCCGTACCGGCGCCGGCAAAGCCGCGGAGGCGGCGAGGGCGGCCGAATATCCTGCTGATCGTCAACGACCAGGAGCGCGCACTCGCCGACATTCCCGCGTCGCTGCCGCTTCCAGCGCACGACTGGCTGCGCGAACGGGGCCTGTCGTTCGACCGTTTCCATGTGAACACGACGCCTTGCGGGCCGTCGCGATCGAGCATCTACACGGGGTTGCACACCCAGCATACCGGCGTCTATGCCAACCCCAATTCGCCGCCCTATCCCGAACTCAGTCCCGCCATCCCGACGATCGGCACGATGCTGCGACAGGCGGGCTATCGCACGACCTACAAGGGCAAATGGCATCTTTCGAACATCAACAAGGGGCTGAACTTCCGCGGGGTCGCCGGGGGCATCTTTCCCAATACGGTCGACGTTCTCGAACCCTTCGGTTTCGGCCAGTATAATTTCGACGGCGAGCGCGTCGGGCTGACGTGGGAGGGCTTCATCAACGACGGCGTGACCGCTGCCGAAGCGGTCGGCCAGCTCCGCGCCTATGCCAACGACGGCGAGGATGCGCCGTGGTTCATGGCGGTCAATTTCGTCAATCCGCACGACATCATGTTCTATGATGCGACGGGCGAGGGCGAAGCGACGCGGATGCGCCCCAACCTCGTCGCGCCGCTGCTGCCTGCGCCCGGCGACCCGGTTTACGACCGCGACTGGGGTTTCGATCTGCCGCGCAGCTTCTACGCCGACGACCTGTCGCGCAAGCCGCGCGCGCACGCCGCGATCAACGCGAGCGAATATGCCTTTTACGGCAAGATGCCGCACGGCGACGAGGCGGTGTGGCGCCGCAACCTCAACTATTATCTGAACTGCGTCCGCGACGCCGACCGCCATATGAAGACGGTGCTCGACGCGCTCGCGGCGTCGGGCGAGCTCGACAATACGATCATCCTCTTCACGTCCGATCATGGCGAACGCGCGGGCGCGCACGGGATGCGGCAAAAGGGCGGGACGATCTACAAGGAGGATGTCGGCGTGCCGCTGATCGTCGTCCATCCCGACCTGCCGGGCGGACGGACGACGCAGGCGCTGGGCAGTTCGGTCGACCTCGTGCCGACGATCCTGGCGCTGGCGGGGGTTTCGGACGCCGAGCGGCGCGAGCGGCATCCGGCGCTCGTCGGGCACGATCTGTCGGCGGCGATCGCAATGCCGACGGTGCGCACCGGGCGCGACGCGGCGGGGATATTGTTCAACTATGCCGTGCGCTATGGCTGGAACGCGCCCGACGTCGCGCCGGGCGTGACCGAGGCGAAGCCGCTCGCCGAAAACGACCTGATGTTGCGCCGCCTGCATCGCGGCGTTCACGACGGGCGCTACAAGTTCGCGCGCTATTTCGCGCCGGCGCAGCACCATGTGCCGCGGCGCTGGGAAGACTTGGTCGCTTATAACGACCTCGAACTCTACGACACTGCGACCGACCCCGACGAGATCGACAATCTCGCGTGGCGGCCGGACGCGCACAAGATGCTGATCGAGCGCCTGAATGCCCAGATCAATGCGCTCGTTGCAGACGAAATCGGTGAAGATAATGGCGCCGAATATCCGGGTCCGGCTTCGCAATACAGGACATTGAAGCTGACCTGATCCATCCAGTTGGGGAGAGGGAAATGACCATTGCGAGACTGTTGTGGGGGAGCGCGCTCGCGCTCGCCCTGGGGACGCCTGCGCTCGCGCAGGAGGCGGAGGAAGCCGGCGCGCGGACGCTCGATGATCCCGAAGCGATCATCGTCACCGCGACGCGCCGCGAACAGACGCTTCAGGAAGTGCCGATTTCGGTCGCGGTGGTCGGCGGCGATCAGATCGAAAAGCAGGGCATATTGCTGTTCGACGACGTGCAGGACAGCGTCCCCAACCTCCAGATCGACCGCACCAACGGCAATTTCGCGATCACCATGCGCGGACTCGGCGCCGGAACGGGCAATCTGTCGTTCGAACAATCGGTCGGCCTGTTCATCGACGGCGTCTATCTCAGCCGTTCGCGCGCCTTCCAGAACCCGCTGCTCGATATCGAGCGCGTCGAGGTGGTGCGCGGGCCGCAGGGTGCGCTGTTCGGCAAGAATACGAACGCCGGCGCGATCAGCGTCGTCACCCGCCGCCCGACGCGCGACTTCGAAGGCTTTGCGCGGGCGAGCGGTGAGGTCGAGCACGGCGGCTGGAATCTCGAAGGCGCGGTATCGGGTCCCGTATCGGACACGCTCAGCGTCCGCCTGACCGGCCGCGTCGGCGCGATCGGCGACACGATGAGCAACACGATCACGGGACGCGACGAAAACGGATCGCGTTATGAAGCGGTGCGCGGCCAGATATTGTGGGAGCCGACCGACAATTTCGAGGCGCTGGTCAAGGTCGAGCATGGCTCGAACCGGATCGACGGCGGCACGACGGTCTTCAACTATATCGGCGATGCCGGCTGCCTGCTGTGCGACGCGGTGCGCAATTCGGGGGAGGAAGTCCCCGAATATCCGAGCTATCGCCGCGCCGCGCGGACCGTGAATCCCGAATATGACGACACCGACACGACGATGGCCGAGCTGACGATGAACCTCGACGTCGGCGACTGGACCTTCACCTCGGTGACCGCGTGGCAGGACCTCGATGGCGGGGTGAATTCGGATTATGATGGGCCGCTGACCTTCCTCGAATCGGACATCACCGAAGAATCGAGTTCGCTGTTCCAGGAAGTGCGCGCACAGCGCCCGATAGGCGACGGCGGCGCGTTCATCGCGGGCCTGACCTATATCGACACCGACCTGCACATCCAGCAGGCGTCGCTGTTCAATGCGGCGAGCGCGGGCAGCCCTGCGCCGCTCAATGGCCTGTCGACGCGCCAGTTCGACCAGACGGGGCAATCGCTGTCGCCCTTCGTCTCGCTCGAGGTGCCGGTCAGCGAGCAGATCATGCTCAGCGGCAGCCTGCGCTATTCGCACGAAAAGCGGACCGGGCGCGCCCGCTCGTTCAACGACGGGGTCTTTCCGCCGACCTATCTGCCCTATGACCTCACCGAAACGCGCAAGGAAAGCCTGTGGGACTATTCGCTGCGCGCGCGTTACGAATTCAGCCCCGACGCCTATGTCTATCTGAGCTATGCGACGGGGACCAAGGGCGGCGGCTTCGTCTCCAACGACGCCCTGCTGCTCTATAATATCCAGAACGGCATCGCGACCTTCCAATATGATTCCGAGCGCGCGCGGTCGTGGGAGGTCGGCGGCAAATTCCGCTTCCTTGATGGAAAGGGGAATCTGAACGTCGCGCTGTTCCGCACCAATTTCAGCAATCTTCAGGTGTCCGAATATAATGGCACCGCCTTCGTCACCGGCAATGCTGCCTCGGCGATCGCGCAGGGGGTGGAGGTCGATACCGACATCGGGCTCGGCGATTATTGGCGGATCGGCGGCAGCCTCGGCTATCTCGACGCGCATTATAAGGATTATCCGGGCGGCGCCTGCCTCTATGACGCCCCGCCGACCTGTACGCCGCAGACGAACAATCTGGCCGGCGAGAGACTCGTGCGCGCGCCCGAGTGGACCGCGAGCGGTTTCATCGAGGCCAGATATCCGGTGTCCGATCGCCTCTATGCGCTCGCGCATGTTTCGGCGAACCACCAGTCACGCTCCTTCTTTCAGCCCGACATGAACCCGCTCAACTCGCAGGGTGCGTTCACCAAATTCGACGCGCGGCTGGCGGTCGGACGCGAAGACGGGCGGTGGGAACTAGCACTCGTCGGCCGTAACCTGACCGACAAGGTCACGACGACGCAGGGCTTCAACACCCCGGTGTTCGGCGGCAACAGCCATATGGCGATGGTCGGCGCGCCGCGGACGGTGACGGTGCAGCTCTCGCTGGATTTTTGAACATGGCGGCGGCGCGGGGCGATCTGCTGTTGATGGCGGGGGGCATTCGATCCGGATCGCTCAACGAACGGCTGATCGGCTGCGCCGCCGACATTGCGAACGATCTGGGGCTGCGGACGACCAGATTATCGCTATCCGATTATCCGCTACCGCTGTTCGGCGCCGAGGCGCTGACGATCGACGAGGTGCCCGAAGCGCTCGCGCTCAAGGCGATGTTTCGCAGCCACGGGGGAGTCATCCTCGCCAGTCCCGAACATAATGGCTCGGTCACGGCGATGCTCAAAAATGCGATCGACTGGATGTCGTGCCCCAGCCGTGGAGAGGCGCCACAGACCTATGGCGCATTCCGGCGCAAGGCTTTCGGGCTGGTGTCGGCTTCGTCGAGCCCGTTCGGCGGTCTCCGGGGGCTTTCGCAGCTCCGCCATATCCTGACGACCGTGCAGGCGCTCGTCGTGCCCGAGCAGCTCAGCGTGCCGCACGCGCACCGCGCCTTCGACGCGCGCGGGCGCCTCGCCGATCCCATGCTCGCCGGATTGCTGGCCGATCTGGTGCGGTCGGTCATGGAGGTCGCGCGGGCGTAGGAAGCGGACAATGCCGACGAGCAGCGAAGCGGATCGCACTGCCGCCTATTGGGCTTTCGAAGACAGCCTCGGCTATCTCGCTCGCCTGGTCTTTCGGTCCTTTTCAATGTTGCGCGAGGCGAAAACGCGCGAGCATGGCGTGTCGGCCGGGCACTGGCCTTTCCTGCGGCAATTGTGGCGCGAGGACGGCGTCAGCCAGCACGAGCTCAGCCGCCGGCTGGTGATGCAGGACGCGACGACGGCGGTTGCGCTTCGCGGGCTGGAAAAGGAAGGGCTGATCCATCGCCGCGTCAATCGCCGCGACCGCCGCGAAACGCTCGTCTATCTGACCCCGCACGCGCGCGCTCTTGCCGGCACGCTCCTGCCGGTCACGCGGGAGGTGCAGGCAGCGGCGACCCGCGGTTTGTCGCCCGAAGAGGTGGAGCGGCTGCGCGGCCTTCTGTTCCGCATCGTCGCCAATCTGGCGGAGGAAGAGTTTTCCAGTCGTTGCTGAGGGGGATGGTCGCCACCGCCGGATATCGGCGTCGGGGCGAACTGGTATAAGCCGGCGATGCGCCGGTCTAAACGAGGCTCCTACAGCAGTTCGAACACGTCGTAACGCACCGCGCCGCCGATGCTGGCACCGAGACCGACTGCGACGATGTCATTGAGCCAGAGATAGCGCTCATCTCCGGTTTCGAACATCGGCGTGGTACGGAAATAGACCTCGGCGCATTCTTCAGGGGTCTGCGGCCCGCCGTTGCGCGCATGTTTGTGCGCGACCGATAGCGGGCGCAGGACACCGCGATAGGAAACATAGATCAGCGCGCCGTCATGCGTTTCAAGCGTGATGCGGGCGTCGAGCCGCAGCGTATCCCTGTCGTCGATCGTCGCCCAGTCGCCGCCGCTCGGCATCACGCGGCCGTGCAACCGCTCGCCCTCAACTTCCCCGCCGGTCAGCGCGGCGATCATGCGGCGCCCGAAATGCGCGCGCCCGACCATTTGTTGTGGCTCGGTGAAAGCGGCGCGGTAGGAACAGAGATAGCGAAAAGCCGGTTCCTGCATCGTCATCCTTTCGAAATGGCGGCGGCGACGCGAAGTCGCCGTGCGCTGGTCAGAGCTTGAACGCCAGGGTCACGCCATAGGTGCGCGGCGGCGCATAGGGCGTCAGTATCTGGCGATAGGGCGCGAAATAGGTGACATAGGTCGGCACCAGTTCGTCGGTCAGATTCTTGCCCCAAACCGACAGCTCCCACTGGTCGTCGGGACCCGCGAGCGACAGCCGGGCATCGAGATTCTGATGCGCCGGCCAGAGCTGCTGCGGGATGTTCGACGCCTCGAAATAGGCGTCGTCCACCCAGCTGTAGTCGACGCGCAGCTTTGCCGCCAGCGCGCCGACCGGCGCCTCGATCTGGCCGCCGACATTGACCTTGTTCTTTGGCGAGCGCGGAAGCCGGTTGCCCGTATAATCCTGGCCGGGGATCGCATATTCGGTGAATTTGGCGTCGAGATAGGCATAGCTGCCGTCGAGCTGGAGCCAAGCTGCCGGACGCACGACCGTTTCGATCTCGAACCCCTTGATCCGTGCCTTGGCCGCATTGGTCACGACGACGCAGCATAGCGGGACGAGCTGCGAGATTTGCAGGTCCGAATAATCGGTGCGGAATGCCGCGAGATTGACGCGCAGCGCGCGGTCGAACCAGTCGGTCTTGGCCCCGACCTCATAGCTCCAGGCGAATTCGGGATCATAGGGTGTCGAAGCCCCGGCGGCGGTGCCCGAAATCCCCTGATAGCCGCCACTCTTGTAGCCGCGCGCGACCGAGGCATAGAGCAGCACGTCGTCGTTCGCCTTCCAGTTGAGCGCGAAGCGCGGGGTGAAGGCGTTCCACTTCTTGCTGCTCGTCACGTCA
Organism: Sphingopyxis indica; assembly: GCF_032879645.1. NCBI lineage: Bacteria > Pseudomonadati > Pseudomonadota > Alphaproteobacteria > Sphingomonadales > Sphingopyxidaceae > Sphingopyxis > Sphingopyxis indica. The sequence goes on along the minus strand of NZ_CP076394.1, from coordinate 3,099,515 downwards.
TAGCCGTCGGCGGAACCGAGTGGCGGCGGAACGCCCGGGCCATCGTCGACCTTGAAACCGGCGAAGCGGCCGCTCTTGCGCTCCCACGTCATGCGCGCACCAAGCGTGGCGGTGAGCGACGGCACGATCTCCGCATCGACCTGGCCGAACACCGCGAAGCTGCGGGCATTGACCGATTGCGGATAGATGCCGGTGCCCGAGATGGCAGGGGACGGGAAATCCTGAATCTGGCCCTCGACGCGGTCGTTGTTCTCCTTGAGGAAATAGAGGCCGGTCTGGCCCTTCAGCCGCCCGTTCCATGCGTCGAACGACAGGCGCAGTTCCTGGCTGAACTGGCTGTCGTCCTCGTCGCCGAAGCTCGTCGACTCGATCTGCGCGGGCGGATTGACCGGATTGCTGAAAAAGGGCGTGACGAAATCGAACGTCACCTTGCGCAGCGCGGTGAGCGAGGTCAGCGTGCCGAACGGCAGGTCCAGATTGACCTCGGCCGAATAGGTCTGGATCGTCCGCTTGATCTGCCCGTCGATATAGGCATCGACGACGCGCGGGTCGGGGTTGATGCCGACGCAGTGGATACCGCCGTCGAAGGTCGCGTCGCAATTATTGTGGCGCGGATTGCCTTTCTGGTCCTGATGCGAAACATCGGCGCGCAGGATGATGCCGAGCGTGTCGGTCGGCACGAAGCGCAGCGCGAGGCGGCCGGTCGTCAGGTTGAGGTCGTTGACGTCATTGCCGGTGGTTTCATTATATTCGAACCCGTCGCGCTGCTTGTGCGCGACGCCCGCCGACAGAAAGATTTTGTCGCTGAGCGGCAGATTGCCCCGCGCGGTTATGCCGACGCGGCTATAGTTGCCATAGGTCCCGTCGAAATAGAAGCTGGTCTCGTCGTCAGGTTTGCGGCTGACGAACTGGACGAGACCGCCGATCGCATTCTTGCCGAACAGCGTGCCTTGCGGCCCCCGCAGCACCTCGACCCGCTCGAGGTCGAGCGTATCGAGATCGGGGGTGCCGCCGCGCCCGGCATAGACGCCATCGACGAAGACGACGACCGACGGATCGCCGCCGGCATTCTGGCTGATTCCCGGTGCGCTGCCGATACCGCGCATCGCGAAATTGGTGTTGATCGGATCGACCGCGGTGATCGCGAGGCCCGGCGTCCGCGTCGCAATGTCTTGCACGGTTTCGATGCTGCTTTCGCGCAGCTGGTCGGCGCCGAATGCTGTGACCGACACCGGGACATCCTGAAGTCGCTGTTCCTGCCGCTGCGCGGTGACGATGATGTCGCCGCTCATGCCTTCGGCAGCGTCCTGCGCGATCGCCGCGACGGGCGTAGCCGCGATCGCCGCTCCGGTCAGAAACAGGGCGGACCGGGTCCTTCCGATTTGTGCCATCTCGCTTCTCCCACCTGTTATGTTTTTCGCGCGTCCCGTTCATACTTGACAGGATCGTCTACATACTTAGTTTGCTAAGTAAGTATTTCTATATAGCAGGCCGACCCGCGACGCAAGACCGGGCGCAACCGGGCGATGGAGGGGATGTCGATGGGAACCGCGAACGGCGGATCGCAGGCGGGACCGGTTTCCGGCACGGATGGCGAAGCGCCGGGTTGGCCTCGTCCGCTCTATGGATGGTATGTCGTTGGCGTCCTGCTGCTCGCCTATACGCTGTCGTTCGTCGACCGGATGATCCTGAGTCTTCTCGTCGCGCCGATTCGCGCCGCGCTCGACATTTCGGATACGGCGGTCAGCCTGCTGATCGGGCTCGCCTTCGCGCTCTTCTACACGCTGCTCGGGCTCCCGATCGCGTGGATCGCCGACCGCTGGAACCGGCGCAACCTGATCGTCGTGGGGGTCGCGCTGTGGAGTGCGATGACCGCGAGTTGCGGCTTCGCGGGCAGCTATGCGGCCCTGTTCGCCGCGCGTATGGGCGTGGGCGTGGGCGAGGCAGCGCTGTCGCCCGCCGCCTATTCGATGCTCAGCGACATCTTCCCGCGCGACCGGCTGGCGCGGGCGATGGCGGTCTATTCGATCGGCGTGCCGCTCGGCTCGGGCGTCGCGATGGTCCTCGGCGCCTTTGTCGTCCAGTCGGTGCTTGCTGCACCGATGGTCGATCTGCCGCTGATCGGGCCGGTCGCGGCGTGGCGGACGATCTTCCTGTGGGTCGCCGCGCCGGGGCTCCTCGTCTGCCTGCTGCTGCTGACGGTGCGCGAGCCGTTGCGGCGCGGGCTGCGTCAGGCGGATACCGGCAACCGGGCCGCCCCGGGTTTTATCGCCCATCTGAAACAGCAGCGCGCGGCGCTCGGCGCGTTGTTCGCCGGCATGTCGCTGATCGGGCTCGTCATGTACGGGGTCATCGCATGGGTGCCGACCTTCTTCGCGCGCACCTATGGCATGGATGTGTCGCAAGCCGGGCTGTGGTTCGGCATCATCATGGCAATCGGCGGTGCGGCCGGGCTGGTGATGGGCGGAACGCTCGCCGACCGGACCTTTGCCCGCGGCGTCGCCGATGCGCATCTGCGCGTGATGCGCCTGTCGATCCTGCTCGGCGGGCCGCCGCTGCTCGCGGCGACACTGATGCCCGATGCGCTGCTGGCCTTTGCGATGCTCGCCTGCGCCTTTCCGATGCTGACGATGCATGGTGTCGGAACCGTAGCGCTGCAGCTGATTACGCCGAATGCGTATCGCGCACGCGTGACCGCGCTCTATTTCTTTGTCGTCAATCTGACCGGTCTCGGATTTGGCCCGATGCTGATCGCGCTGCTCACCGACCACCTGTTCGGCGATGATGCCGCGCTGCGCTATTCGATCGCGCTGGTGACGGGCGTGGCGCTGCCTCTGGCCGCAATCCTGTTGACCGCGGGCTTTGCCGCCTTCGCCCGCGATCTCGGAAAAAACGGCTGACGCTGCCTGGTTCGTGCGCAGCCCCCGGAGAGCTTTCGGTCCCACACGACCCCTTGCTTCGCTCTCCAATGCCGCCATTGCCAACAGCATCGGCGATAATCGGCGTGCCAGGTCGGCATTCCAACGCGCGCCGCGACGCGGCGATGCCAAGCTATGGCCACCCCGAACCAGACGGCCGGCGCGTCCATCATCCAACCTTTCCGCCTACTTCGCCGCCGCCGCATCCCACGCGGCGACCTTGGAGCGCGTGTCGGCGAGCATCTTGTCGAGCGCTGCGCGGTCGTAGACGGCGCCGCGCAGCACCACGGCACGGATCGCGCGTGTTGCGCCGATGTCTTCGAGCGGGTTGCGGTCGAGCAGCACGAGATCGGCGGCCTTGCCCGCCTCGACCGCGCCATAACGGTCGAGCTTGCCGAACCACGCGGGACCGGCGCGCGTTGCGGAAGCAAGCGCCTCTGCCGGCGTCAGCCCCTTGTCGACGAAGATCGCAAGTTCCTGATGCAGCGCGATGCCGGGATAGTTGAACGAATTGAGGAAGCCCGCATCGGTTCCCGCCATGATCGTCACGCCCGCCTTTTGCAGCATCGGCAGCACCGATGCCTCATGTTCATATTCGGCGTGGCGCGCGGCGATTCCGGCAGCGTCGGCGTTGGCGGCGCGGTCGACGCGCCACTGGTAGGTCGCGCGCAGGCCGGGGCCGATCAGGCCGAGGTAATCGTCGGTCTTGTGATCGTCCTGGTCGAGATAGGCGATGACGCGGCTGCCGTTCAGCGTCGGGGTCACGAACACGCCCTTCGCCGCGAGCTTGCGATAGGCGGCCATGGCGGTTCCGGGGTCGAAGCCCGCGTCGATGCGGCGATAGGCCTCGGCGCGGTCGATGCGCCCCGCCGCGAAGTCGGCGGCGATCGTCGCTTCGTCCTTGACCCCCGCCTTATAGGCATAGCCGATATGTTCGATCGAGCTGATCCCGGCATCGACCGCCTGATCGACCGTCAGCGCGAGCGGGATATGGCCCGAGACGCACAGCCCCGCGGCGCGCGCCTTGCGGATCGCGTAGAGGAAGAGGTCGGGCTTCATCGTGCTGTCGGTGATCTTGACGAAATCGACGCCGAGCCCCTTCAGCCTCGCCACCGCTGCATCGACGTCGGCTTTCGAACCGGTTTCGATCGTGCCCTTCCAGACCGGCTTGATGCCCTCGATTTTGGGACCCGAGCTCAGCAGCGTCGGGCCGAAAAGCCTGCCGCTCGCAATGTCGCCGCGCCACGCCAGCACCTCGTTCGGCAGGTCGCCGGAGGCGTCGCGCACCGTCGTGATGCCGTGCGCGATATAGAGCGGCAGCAGCGCCTGATTCTCCTCGACCAGCGCGGGGCCGCCGCCGAAATGGACGTGCATGTCCCAAAGGCCCGGGATCAGGAAGCGATTGCCGCCATCGATCGCGCGCCTGGCGGTCCATGCCTTCGCGACCTCGGCATCGCCGCCCACTGCGACGATCACGTCTCCCCGCGTGGCGACCGTCTGGTCGGCGACCAACCGGGCGCCCGCGACGTCGACAATCGTCGCGTGGCGTATCAGCAGGTCCGCGCGCTCCTTTGCGACGGCGGATAGCGGCAATTGGAAAAGCCAGGCAAGGAGAATGGATATCAGCATCTTCATGGCGGAAACGTCCCGATTGTCCGATGATCGACCCCGGATAGGGTTATCGCGCATCATTCCATGTAGTAGTATATTGGTTCGACACACAGCCTCCCATCTTTCGACATCGCGAAGACAGGCCCGACCGGTTCGGGCGGTGGCGCTGCTGCCCATGGCTATTGGTCGATCGTGATCGTGCCGGGATGATGCTTGTCGAGGTGGCGCTTGATGATCTTGAGGTTGCGGCTGTTCGAGCGGAAAACCAGGTCGAAGGCATCGCCGACGAGCGGGATTGCGCCGAGCGCGGTGTCGAGGCCAAGATTGCCCATCATCCGCCACAGCTTCCATTTCGGCATGCCGAGGTTGCGCGCCTCCCAGATCAGATAGGCGCCCATCGCCGCGGTCACGACGTCGCCGACGACGGGGACGAGGCCGACGATCGCATCGAGCCCCACCGGGCGGTTGATGCCGGGGATGGTGAAGCTGCGTTCGAGCAGAAATTCCAGCGTCTCGACGCGCTTGCGCAGCGCGGCGGGGTCGTTGCGATTCGGGATCAGTGCATCGAAGATCGCGTCGGTATCGGGAGTCGAAGGGGCCATTGGCGTCCTTTTTCTGAGCGCACAGAATGCGTACGCTTCCCCCTAGTTGGGAGTGTCGCGCAGGTGATTCAATGGGTGCTGCGCACGCGCGTTGGCGGTGAGGCCCGACAGGCGCTGCGATGCGACCGACCAGCGCAGCGGCGTCGCGAGCGGGATGAAGGGCGCGTAGCGCCCGAGGATCGCTTCCGCCTCGCCGATCAGGCGCGCGCGATCGGTCGGGCTGGTCGCCGCCGTCGCCTCGTCGATCCTGCGCTGCGCCTCGCCGTTGCACAATGTGTCGGTGCGGCACGACAGGCGGCGCAGGCCCCAAAGGGGGTCGTCGTTGGGCGTGACCTCGTCGATCAGCGTCAGGTCGGCCTCGGCGTCGATGGCGACGCGCCTGCTCGGCACCCCGATGCGTTCGAAATCGGCGGCGACATAGGCATAGAGAATGCGCCCGCCGGGCGAATCGGGCACTGCGATGCGCAGCGGTTCGATTTCGCGCCCCGTGGCCTTCCACGCATCGACGACGCGCTTCGCCTGCGCGACCCGCGAGGCGTCGTCATAGTCGGCCCAGGCGGGAAGCAGCGGCACCGGGCCGCCGTCGCGGGCGTAAAGCGCGGGGCGCAGCGTCACCTGCGGTTGCCATTCGGCGAGCCCGAAAGCGTCGACCAGGCGCTGCCGCCGCACCGCGCGCGACAGCGCCTCGCGATTGGCATCGGTGGCGAGAAAGCCTTCGGCACGCACGAAGGAAAGCCCGAACAATCCCGGCACAGGATCGACGACGAGCCGCGAGCGTCCGATATTCGACGCCACGAAATAGGGCAGGGTCGAAAAACGCCCGCCGAGCACGCCGTCGGCATAGCCGTTCTTGAACCGCGCCAGCGCACGGGGGGCGTCGGTGCCGACGAGTTCGATCGAGGCCGCCGGATCGGCCGCGGCCGCCTCGGCTTCTTCGGGGTCGTCGGCCAGCGGGTCGGGAACGGGCGTCAGCAGCATCGCCGCGCCGATCCTCTTCGGCCGCATCGGCCCCCAGCCCATCCCGCGCTTGACGATCGCCATCGACGGTTGGGCGAGCAGCTCGAGCAAATGGGGCTGCGGTACCGACAGGCGGATTTCGATCACCGTGTCGGTCATCGCCTTGATCGTTTCGACCTCGGGGAAATCGTCCTTCAGGACATGCTTGCTCCGCCGGCCGAGATAGCCGCGCAGGATGGCGGCAACCTCAGCCGCCGTGACCTTGTCGCCGTTCGACCATTTGGCTTCGCGGACGCGGAAGATATAGCTGCGCCCGTCGGCAGTGACCGTCCAGCGTTCGGCGAGTCCGACGTCGATCTGACCGAGTGAATCATAGCTGACGAGCCCCTGCGCGGTGGCTTCGAGCAGCGCCGCATTGGTCGCCGAAAGCTCGCCGCGGATGGGGTTGGCGGCGGGATAGAGCGGGCCGATCGCCGCGATCCGCACCGGCCCCCGCTCGCCGAACAGACCGCAGCTCGTCGCCGACAGCGCCAGCAATCCGGCAGCGAGAATCCGCGCGCCGATGCGTCCTGCCGTCATATCGCTGCTGCTCCCGTCGCTGGTGCGGACGGCGGGACTCGAACCCGCACACCCATATGGATAGCAGATTTTAAGTCTGCTGCGTCTACCGGTTCCGCCACGTCCGCGCACCGGGGGACGGTCAAGCGGATGACCCCGAAGAGGTCAAGGATTGTTTGCGGCTTCACCCGGCTGCTCGTGTCGGCTAGAGGAGGGCGCCATGCAACCAGTGCTCTCCATCGCTGGCCTGGCGAAAACCTATAAAAGCGGCCACCAGGCGCTCAGCGGCATCGACCTCACGATCGACAAGGGCGAGATATTCGCGCTGCTCGGCCCCAATGGCGCGGGCAAGACGACGCTCATCAGTATCGTCTGTGGTATCGTCACACCCAGCGGCGGCACCGTGACCGTTGCGGGATACGACCACCAACGCGACTTTCGCGCCGCGCGCTCGATGATTGGCCTCGTCCCGCAGGAACTGCACACCGATGCCTTCGAGAAGGTGATCGCGACGGTCAGCTTTTCGCGCGGCCTGTTCGGCAAGCCGCGCGACCCCGCCTATATCGAGCAGTTGCTGCGCGACCTGTCGCTGTGGGACAAGCGCAACGCGAAGATCATGGAGCTGTCGGGCGGAATGAAGCGCCGCGTGATGATCGCCAAGGCGCTGAGCCACGAGCCGGAGATATTGTTCCTCGACGAGCCGACCGCGGGGGTCGATGTCGAGCTGCGCCGCGACATGTGGAACATGGTGCGCGGTCTGCGCGAACGCGGCGTGACGATCATCCTGACCACCCACTATATCGAGGAGGCCGAGGAAATGGCCGATCGCGTCGGGGTGATCAGCAAGGGGCGGCTGATCGTCGTCGAGGAAAAAAATGCGCTGATCAAGAAGCTCGGCCGCAAGACGCTGACGCTCAACCTCGCCGAGCCGCTCGCGACCGTTCCCGACGAGCTGGCGCAATGGAATCTCGCGCTGGCGGGCGAGGGGCACGAGCTGGTCTATGAATTCGACAGCCAGGCCGAGGCGACGGGGGTGCCGTCGCTGCTGCGGCGGATGAGCGACCTCGGCATCGGCTTCAAGGACCTCAACACGACGCAGAGCTCGCTAGAGGACATCTTCGTCGGGCTGGTGCATGAGAAGCGGGAAGAGGAGCGCGCGGCATGATTTCGAACCTGCGCGGGATCCGTTCGATCTACGGCTTCGAAATGGCGCGCTTCGGGCGCACCTTCTGGACCAGCCTGATGCTGCCGGTCATCACGACGACGCTCTATTTCGTCGTCTTCGGCTCGGCGATCGGCAGCCGGATGAGTTCGGTCAGCGACGTGCCCTATGGCGCCTTCATCGTGCCGGGGCTGATGATGCTGACGATGTTCACCGAAAGCATCAGCAATGCGAGCTTCGGCATCTATATGCCGAAATGGACCGGCACGATCTACGAGATGCTGTCGGCGCCGCTGTCGCCGCTCGAGATGGTGATCGCCTATGTCGGCGCCGCGGCGACCAAATCGGTGATCATCGGCACGATCATCTTTGCGACCGCGCATCTGTTCGTCGACGTAGAGGTCGCGCACCCGCTCTTCATGGTCGGCTTCATGCTGTTGATGGCCGTGACATTCTGCCTGTTCGGCTTCATCATCGGCATCTGGGCGCAGAGTTTCGAGCAATTGCAGGTGATCCCGCTGCTCGTCGTCTATCCGCTGACCTTCCTCGGCGGCGCCTTTTATTCGCTTTCGATGCTGCCGCCGGCGTGGCAGGCGGTGACGCTGTTCAACCCCGTCGTCTATCTGATCAGCGGTTTCCGCTGGACCTTCTTCGGGCAGGGCGACGTCGGTATCGGCGTCAGCATGGGCGCAGTCGCTTTTTTCCTGACGCTGTGCCTCTGCGTCATCTTCTGGATGTTCCGCACGGGCTACCGGCTCAAAAATTGAGGCGGAACATAATCGTCCGTGATTGATTATGTGTCCCCGCGAAGGCGGGGACCCATCTCCCGCCGGCTCGAAATCGTTCCGACCGGAGATAGGCTCCCGCCTTCGCGGGAGCACACAGCATTTTCAATAGCGGAGGAGAAGATACCCGAACCCGTTCCACTCCAAACCGATCGGGCGTTCAATCGTTCAGCCGCTCGCGCATTTCCTTGCCGGGCTTGAAATAGGGAACGTTTTTCGCCTTCACCGCAACCGGCGCTCCGGTGCGCGGATTGCGACCGGTGCGCGACTCGCGCGCGCGGGTCGAGAAGGCGCCGAAGCCGCGCAGTTCGACGCGGCCGCCGGCGGCGAGCTGGTCAACGATGGAATCGAAAAAAGCGTCGACGATCCGTTCGACCTCTTCGACGCGTAGATCGCTGTTTTCACTCGCGATTTTTTGAACCAGTTCCGACCGGATCATGTGCTTCCCCTCTGTGTCACGCGCATCGCGACGATGCGGCCTCCGGTCGTTGCCGGCACCCGTGCGTGAGACCCCTCCCAACGCGCGGGCGAGACTAACATGAATCAGGAAGCGATCAAAAACATATCGCGGATGCAAAAAGGCCCGCCGAGGGACATTCGGCGGGCCTTTCCGTCACTTCGTCGTGGCGCGAAGGGTCAGTCCTTCTTGCCTGCCTTCAGCGCTTCGCCGAGGATGTCGCCGAGCGACGCACCCGAGTCGGACGAGCCATATTGCGCAACCGCCTGCTTCTCTTCGGCGATCTGCAGCGCCTTGACCGAGAAGTTCGGCTTTTTCGAACGGTCGAAGCCGATGACCATCGCGTCGAACTTCTGGCCGACCTGATAGCGGTCGGGGCGCTGTTCGTCGCGGTCGCGGCCAAGGTCGGCGCGCTTGATGAAGCCGGTCGCGCCGTCGTCGCCGGCCTGCACTTCGAGGCCGTTGTCGCGGACTTCGAGAACGGTGACCGTGACGGTCTCGTTCTTCTTGAGCGAACCGGCGGCAGCGCCGGCGCCAACCGCGGGCGCACCCTTTTCAAGCTGCTTGATGCCGAGGCTGATGCGTTCCTTGTCGACATCGACGTCGAGCACGACGACCTGCACCGTCTCGCCCTTGCGGTGGAGATGCAGCGCTTCCTCGCCCGAGATGCCCCAGGCGATGTCCGACATGTGGACCATGCCGTCGACGTCGCCGGGCAGGCCGACGAACAGGCCGAATTCGGTGGCGTTCTTGACTTCGCCCTCGACGACCGAACCGACCGGATGCGCTTCGGCGAAGGCGCCCCAGGGGTTCGACTGCGCCTGCTTGAGACCCAGCGAGATGCGACGCTTTTCGCTGTCGACCTCGAGCACGATGACTTCGACTTCCTGGCTGGTCGAGACGATCTTGCCCGGATGGACATTCTTCTTGACCCACGACATTTCGCTGACGTGGACCAGCCCTTCGATGCCCGGTTCGAGTTCGACGAACGCGCCATAGTCGGTGATGTTCGTGACCGTGCCGGTAAGTTTCGCGCCGACCGGATATTTGGCGGCGACGCCTTCCCACGGATCGGCTTCGAGCTGCTTCATGCCCAGGCTGATACGCTGCGTGTCGCGGTTGATGCGGATGATCTGCACCTTGACCGTGTCGCCGATGTTGATGATCTCGCTCGGGTGGTTGACGCGCTTGTAGCTCATGTCGGTGACATGGAGCAGGCCGTCGATGCCGCCGAGGTCGACGAAGGCGCCGTAATCGGTGATGTTCTTCACCGCGCCTTCGATGATCTGGCCCTCTTCGAGGTTCTGGATCAGGCCCGAACGCTGTTCGGCGCGCGTTTCCTCGAGGATCGCGCGGCGCGAGACGACGATGTTGCCGCGGCGGCGGTCCATCTTCAGGATCTGGAACGGCTGCGGCAGGTCCATCAGCGGGCCGACGTCGCGCACGGGGCGGATGTCGACCTGCGAACCGGGCAGGAAGGCCACGGCGCCGCCGAGATCGACGGTGAAGCCGCCCTTGACGCGGCCGAAGATGACGCCTTCGACGCGGGCTTCCTTGTTGAATTCTTCTTCGAGGCGGTCCCACGCGGCTTCGCGGCGGGCGCGGTCGCGCGAGAGCATGGTTTCGCCATTGGCGTTTTCGACGCGGTCGACATAGACCTCGACTTCGTCGCCGACCTTGAGGTCGGCCTTCTGGCCCGGTGCGGCGAATTCGCGAAGCGGCACGCGGCCTTCGCTCTTCAGGCCGATGTCGATCACTGCCAGGTCGTTTTCGATGCCGGTTACGGTGCCCTTGACGACGCGGCCTTCAAAGCCGCCCTCGGCACCACCCAGCGATTCATCGAGCATCGCGGCGAAATCGTCGCGCGTCGGAAAAGCCGTAGAGGCCATAGAGAGTTCTTCCTTACTTCATTTGTTCCGGCCAAGCGGTTGGTTCCGCTGGTCTTGTGGCCGATCCGTCCCGTTCGCCGAATGCGAAACGGAACATCCGCAAAGACGCGGCGAGGAAGGAGGAGCGGGCAAAGCAAAAAAGGCGCGACGAGTGCGCCCCGTCACGCCCGACGCTCAGGTGGAGCGGCGGCCTGTCCGTGCCTCAACCAGCGCAATCGCCCGTTGGACGGCCGCGTCTATAGTCATTTCGCCCGTATCGAGCAAGTCCGCATCGTGCGCTTGCGTCAGCGGCGCGTCGGCGCGCCCGCTGTCGCGCGCGTCGCGCGCGTGGATATCGGCGAGCACGGTCGCATAATCGACCTCGACCCCGCGCGAATGCATCTCGGCATGGCGCCGCCGTGCGCGCTCTTCGGGGCTGGCGGTGACGAACAGCTTGGCGTCGGCGTGCGGCGCGATGACGGTGCCGATGTCGCGCCCGTCGAGCACGGCGCCGCCGGGCTGGTTCGCGAAATCGACCTGCCGCTGGAACAGCGCTTTGCGCACCGCGGGATGCACCGATACGCGGCTCGCGAGCCCGCCGGTCGTTTCATAGCGCAGCGCCGGGTCGCCCAGCAGGCTGTCGGGAAACTCGCACGCGGAAAGGGCATCCTCGGCCTTGTCGGCGTCGCCGTGGTTGAGCTGCGTCTGATAGCCGACCGCGCGATAGAGGAGACCGGTGTCGAGCACCGGCAAGCCGTAATGCTCGGCGAGCGCGCGGGCGATCGTGCCTTTGCCCGATGCGGTGGGGCCGTCGACGGCGATGATCATGCCGCGCCTCCATTATCCTTTTTGCAGAGGGCCCGCGCGAGACCCCAGAGCGCAATGCTCGCCCACGCGATCTCGAGCAGGAAGGAGGCAAGGTTGAAGTGGACGAGCAGCGAGATCATCAGCAGCAGCGCACCGATCAGGTTCGCGGCGTTGAACAGCACCCCGTTGGGCTTTGCGGTCAGGTTGATATAGGCGAAGGCTGCGAGCACGCAGGCCGTGCCGACCAGCCCGATGACATTCGCGGCGGTGCCCGACAGCCCCTCGATCATGCCTGCAACTCTGCGAGCAGCGCTTCGAAATTGGGGAAGCTCGTCGCGACCGGGGCGATATCGTCGACCGTCACCGGCGCTTTGCTGGCGAGCCCCGCGACGGCGAAGCTCATGCAGATGCGATGATCGAGATGCCCCGCGATCGTCGCGCCGCCGGGCAGAGTATCGCCGCCGCTGCCGTCGATGATCAGCCCGTCCTCGCGTTCCTCGACGCGCGCGCCGATCGCCCGCAGTCCCGCCGCCATCACCGCCAGCCGGTCGCTCTCCTTGACGCGCAGCTCGTCGAGCCCGGCCGTCGTGGTCTGCCCATCAGCCAGCGCGGCGGCGACGAAGAGGATCGGAAATTCGTCGATCATGCTCGGCGCGACCGCCGGATCGACGTCGATGCCCTTCAGCGCGCTGTGGCGGACGCGCAGGTCGGCGACGGGTTCGCCGCCTACGTCGCGGCGGTCGAGTTCCTCGATGTCGCCGCCCATGGCGCGGAGCACCGCAACCAGCCCGGCGCGCGTCGGATTGAGGCCGACGTTGGCGATCGTCACCTCCGATCCCGGGACGATCAGCGCCGCGACAATGAAAAAGGCCGCCGAAGAAGGGTCGCCCGGCACGTCGATCACTTGGGGCTTCAATTCGGCCTCGCCGCGGATGTGGATGTGGCGCGTCCCGTCGCTGTCGGTATCGACGGTCAGGTCGGCGCCGAAGCCGCGCAGCATCCGCTCGCTGTGGTCGCGCGTCGGCACCGGCTCGATGACCTCGGTGATGCCCGGCGTGTTGAGCCCCGCGAGCAATACCGCGCTCTTCACTTGCGCCGACGCCATCGGCAGGCGATAGGAGAGCGGGATGGCGGGCGCGAGGCCGCGCACCATCAGCGGCAGACGGCCGCCCGGCGAGGCCGAAATATCGGCGCCCATGGCGCTCAGCGGATCAATCACCCGGCCCATCGGACGGCCCGACAGGCTGGCGTCGCCGACGAAGGTCGCGGTGATCGGGTGGCTCGCGACGAGGCCCATCAGCAGCCGGGTCGAGGTGCCGCTGTTGCCCATGTCGAGCGCTTCGCGGGGCTGGAGCAGGCCGCCGACACCGACGCCGTCGATCACCCATTCGCCACCTTCGCGGCGCTCGATCTGCGCACCCATCGCGCGCATCGCGGCCGCGGTGGCGAGCACGTCATGGCCCTCGAGCAGCCCGGTAACCCGGCTCCTTCCCACCGCGAGCGCTGACAGCATCAGCGACCGGTGCGAAATGCTCTTGTCGCCGGGAATGGCGATCCTACCTTTGAGTGGAGCGGAAGCGGAAAAGGCGCGCGGCGTGGCGATCGGGTCATTCATGGCGTGCGGCTTTTGACAGCGGCCCGACAATCTGGCAAGGCGCACGCCGATTTGACGGATCGGCCGCGAGGCGCCGTTTGTTTTCCGAAATTCTACACCCGTTTCCAAAGGTTTACGAGGCTTATATGGTAAAGGCTGAATGGGGCACGAAACGCAGCTGCCCGAAATGCGCCACGCGATTCTATGATTTGACCAACGACGATCCGGTAACCTGCATCAATTGCGGCTACGCTTGGATCCCCGAATCGGTGCTCAAGTCGAAGCAGCCGATGCCGTTCGAAGAGGCGGCCAAGCCCGCCAAGACGAAGGAAGAGTCGAGCGACGACGATCTGGATCTGGACGTCGATGTCGACGAGGACAGCGATTCGCCCGACAACGACGTCGATCTGGGCGGCGACGACGACCTTGGTGTCGCGACCGGCGACGACGAAGACGACGAGAGCTGATCGTATCGGCGAGGGGCCAAAAAAGCATCGCGCGATGCATTTGGCCCCTTGCATCATGGGCGTTCGCTGGTAAAGGCGGCGTCCCGGTCGCATCACCCAGAGCGATCGCACGAAATGGCACGGGGCCTTAGCTCAGCTGGGAGAGCGCTACAATGGCATTGTAGAGGTCACCGGTTCGATCCCGGTAGGCTCCACCATTTTCCTTTGCGGCACGGCAGAGCGCTGCTCATGGCATATTAGAGGTCACCGGTTCGATCCCGGTAGGCTCCACCATTTTCCTTTGCGGCGCGGCAGAGCGCTGCTCATGGCATATTAGAGGTCACCGGTTCGATCCCGGTAGGCTCCACCATTTTCCTTTGCGGCGCGGCAGAGCGCTGCTTATGGCATATTAGAGGTCACCGGTTCGATCGGACGAACAGAGGGAACCCTGGGAGTCTCGCGCGGTTTTCCATAGGGTGTGGGCGGCGAGGAGAGTCATCATGTCCGGAGGCGGCAGGTCGTGCCATGCCGGCGAACAACAGGGCGAGGTCGGCGCCGCTGCCTCAACGTCTGACGCGGGGGCGATGTCGGACTTTGCGAGCCGCCGCGATGCCATGGTCGATTATCAGATCGTCGCTCGAGGCATCGGCGGTGACCGGCTGCTCGCCGCGCTGCGCGCGGTGCCGCGCGAGCGGTTCGTGCCCGAAAACATGGTCGAATTCGCCTACGAAGATTCGGCGCTGCCGATCGAGGCGGGGCAGACGATCTCGCAGCCTTATATCGTCGCGCTGATGATCGAAGCCGCGGCGATCGGCCCCGACGATCGGGTTCTGGAGGTCGGCGTGGGCTCCGGCTATGCCGCTGCGGTGATGAGCCGCATGGGCCGCGCCGTTCATGCGATTGATCGGCACCCGGAACTCACCGATCGGGCCGCCGAGCGGCTCGCCGCGCTCGGTTGCCACAATGTGACGCTGCGCACGGGCGACGGAACGCGGGGCTGGGCGGATGCGGCGCCGTTCGACGTCATACTCGTGGCCGCCGGCAGCCCCCGCGTTCCGCGTCCGCTGCTCGACCAACTGGCGCCCGGCGGCCGCCTCGTCATTCCCGTCGGCGAAGGGGGATCGCAGCGGCTGCTGCGCGTCACGCGCACCGGCGCGTCCGATTTCCGCGAAGACGATCTGGGCGCGGTCGTCTTCGTTCCCCTGATCGGCGAGCATGGTTGGCCGGGCGACCCGGTCGGCGCCGGCAAAGCGCGGCGCTGAGCGAAGGGCCGAAGCAGCGGCCGCGTCTATGTCGCCGACTGCTCTTCGTCGCGCTGCCGCGATGGGCCGCCGTCCTTTTTGATGAAGCTGATCTTGCCCTGCGGTTCGAGGATGGCCCATTCGACCGACGTGAGGCTGGCGATTCCGGCGAGCCGCATTTCGGACTCGATTTCGGATCGTGTCAGCCGGTCGCGGCGAAGATTGGCTTCGACGAGACGGCCATCGCGCACCACGACGCGGGGCTCGCCGTCAAGCAGTCCCTTGGCGCGCGGGAAGAGATAGGTGATCCAGCTGAGCACGAGCGCCCAGAAGGCGAAAGTCGAAATCGCGAGCATCGCGCCGGTCAGGCTGAAGTCGTTGTGGGTCACGCCTTGCTGGATCAGGTCGCCCATGACGACCAGCATGACGAATTCGAACGGCGTCATCTGCCCCAGCTCGCGCTTTCCGAGCAAGCGCAGGAGCAGGTAGAGGAGGCCGAACATGACCGTGGCGCGCAGCACGATATCCATCAGGGGAGGACCTCTATGGCCAGCGGCATCGCACCCAGCCGGCGCCCGCCATCATAGACCGCGATATCGCCGCGCGTGCCGGCGAAGAGCGGCGGGTTGATCTGCCCGTCGATCTTGATCAGCAAGCGCTTCCCGCGGGGCATCCGGTCATAGGCGAAGCGATAGCCGCCCTTTTCGAAGAGCTCCTCGGCCGGGGCCGGCATCATCGTGTTGATCGTCATGTCACGCCACAGGCTGGGGCTGACCTCGATCGCCGGGGCGTCGAGATCGGTTTTCGCCTCGACCGCGATCTCCATTTCGAAAAATTCGCCGTTACGGATGACCGAGGGCGATTTGACGAGCAGCTTTGCTTCGCCGAAGTCGGCCAGCCGGCGCTCGCCCGGTTGTCCTCCGGCTACCCCCGAAAGCGCGGCCAGCATCAGCGCGCCGAGCAACAATATCGAGATCGGGCTGGCATGACGGTCCCATAAGCCGCCCTTTTCGGCAGGCTCTTCGATTCCGTCGGGTGTCGCCATGGCCTTCGTCCCTTCGGCGCGCGAGCGAGACATTTATGCTCGAACCCCATCGAAACGCGGGACGGCGAATTCCGTTGCGCTATCGGTTGTTCGGCCCGCCCCCCGGCGACGGATCAATCGGCCCCGGCTTTCGTTCGCGGTGCCAGCCTCAGAGTGCCAGCTCGTCCTTTTCGAACACCGGTTCCATGCGAATCGGGTCGGCGAGCGATATCTTGTCGAGGATAGCGGCGGTGTCGTCGCGCACCTTCAACATCAGGCTGCGCATCCGGCATTCGGCTTCGGGAAGGCAGTTCTTGCAGGTCTCGTGCGCGTTGCGGCTCGCACAGGGGACGAGTGCGAGCGAACCCCGCGTCAGCCGGACGAGATCGCCATAGCTGATGTCGATCGGAGGCAGCGCGAGCTGATAGCCCCCGTCGCGTCCGCGCTGCGAGATGAGCAGCCCTTCGCGCGCCATTTCGGAGAGGATCACGGTCAGGAATTTCGGCGGAATATTCTGTGCCTCCGCAATGTCCGCAAGCTGCACCTGCCCCTTGCCCCAATGATCGGCAAGGTGCTGGAAGGCACGGATCGTATAGCGGGTCTTTTGCGACAGCATGGCCGCTGTCTGAGCCCTTTCGAAAACAATTTCAACCTGTCAGCATGACAATCTTTGCGCCATTGATCGAAATCACTGCGGGGGGTAGCTTCGCGGCTAAACAAGGGTCGCCAACAGATTGACTTTTTTGGAGCAGGCGATGCGACGATGGTTATGGCTTCCCGCGTGGGCGGCGGTTGCGGGGCTTACGGCGACTCCGGCGACGGCGCAGTTCGGAAGCATCTTGCGCCAGGCGACTGCTCCTGCGCCAAGCTCGAATGACGGCGAGGACAATGGCGGCTGCCCCAAGGGCAAGTCGGGCAGCAGCGTCGGGCGCGGGATATTGGGCGGGGTGCTGCGCGATGTCGTCGGCGATGCGGCGAGCAAGGCCGGAGTATATAGCTATGTCCCGATCAGCGAGGTCAGCGACACGCTGACCGACGCGATCGCCTGCCGCCTCGATCCCGAAGAGCAGAAGCAGGCGGCGGCGGCGACCGAGGAGGTGGTGCGCGGCGAAGAGGTCGGCGCATCGTCGAGCTGGACCAGCGAAACGCGCGAGAATGTCAGCGGATCGTCGACCGTCGTCGCGAGAAACGATGAATCGGATGGGCGCCGGTGCATGACGGTCAATGATTTCATCATCGTCGAGGGCGAAGAGACGCGCGTGTCCAAACGCATGTGCAAGGGGCCGGGCGATGCGCGCTATGTCCTTGCGACCTAAGCCTGCGCGCCTGTTCGTCGCCGCGCTTGCGCTGGCCGGCCTGACGGGGGCGACGGTGATGGACCCGGCGAACCCGACCTGTCCGCTCGAGCCCAACTGGTCGGCCTATCCCGAAATGAAGCTGACCGTTGAAAAGCGTGGCAATATGAAGGTCATGCTGGCCGAAGGGCGGGTCGATGCCGGCCTTCCCGATCGCCTGACCGCCGCGCTCAAGGCCAATCCCGACGTGTCCGAAATCTGGCTGCGCTCGCCTGGCGGCGATGCGCGCGCGGGCAATGCCGCGGGGCGGATCATCCGCTCGAACTTCGGGCTCGGCACCCGAATCCCCGGCGGCTGGGCGTGTTTCAGCGCGTGCAATTTCGTCTTCATGGGCGGGCAGCCGCGGATGATCGAGCCCGGCGGGCTGTTCATCGTCCATATGTTCACGCGCACCGGCGACCGCGGCGCGATCGACATGAGCGTCGCGATGGGGACCGACGCGACGCGCGAACTGATCGGTGACATCGAGCAGGATTCGGCGCTGCTCGCGAGCGAGGACAATGATTTCCTGATCCGGATGGGCATTTCGCGCAAGCTCTTGACCGACATCATGTATCGCCAGAGCGCGGTGGCGACCGAGGAGAACAAGTCGACGCGCCGCTGTCTGACGCTCGACGAGGCGCTCAAATATGGCGTGACCTACGCGCCCGAATGACGATCACGCCGGTTGCAAAGTGCAACGGAAGGCCTAGACTGATCTGGAAAATCGGGAGAGCCGCAAATGAACGACATGACGCACCCGCGCGCCAAATTCCGCGCGATGACCGAAGGCACGCAGGAAGACTGGGACATCATCGCCGCCGAGCAGAAGGCGTTTGCTCCGGACAACGGCGCGCGCATCCTTCAGCATCTGAAGCTGCTCGCGGGCGACTATGGCGGCTTTCCGGTCGACCGGCTGACGCATTGCCTGCAGACCGCGACGCGCGCGCATCGCGACGGGCGCGACGAGGAATATGTCGTGATGGCGCTGCTCCACGACATCGGCGACACGCTCGGCGCCTTCAACCACCCCGATATCGCCGCGGCGATCCTCAAGCCCTTCCTGTCGGAAGAGAATCATTGGATCGTCCAGCATCACGGCATCTTCCAGGGCCATTATTTCTTCCACTATATCGGCCTCGACCGCGACATGCGCGACCAGTTCGCCGGCCATCCCTATGCCGCCGCCTGCGCCGAATTCTGCGAGAAATACGATCAGCCCGCCTTCGATCCCGACTATGACACGCTTCCGCTCGATTTTTTCGAGCCGATGGTGATGCGGCTGTGCGCGCGGCCGAAGCAGAGCATCTATAAAAAGGTGATGACCGAAGAGCCGGCCGAATAAAAAACAGGCCCCGGCCGATACGGCCGGGGCCCAGTTCCTTAGGAACTCGTCGAGACCCCGGTTTGCGCCGGGGTCTTGTTCGTTTCGGGCTTATTGACCCTTGAACGCGGGCTTGCGCTTCTGCTGGAAGGCCATGATGCCTTCCATCGCGTCGGCGCTGTTGCCCGCGACATATTGCCCCATCGCTTCGGCGTCGAGCGTGTCGGAAAGGCTTTGTGTGAGGGCGCCGCGCAGCACCTTGCGCATCGTGCCGAGGGCCACCGTCGGGCCGTTCGCGAGCCGTTTCGCCAGCGCGCGCGCCTCGTCCATCAGCGCCTCGTCATCGACCGCCTTGTAGATCAGGCCCCAATCGGCGGCCTGTTCGGCGCCGATCTTTTCGCCGAGCATCATCATCTGCGCGGCGCGCGGCAGGCCGACGAGGCGCGGCAGCAGCCACGACGAGCCGCCGTCGGGGATCAGCCCGATGTTGACGAAGGCCTGCAGGAAATAGGCGCTCTTGCCCGCGATGGTGAAATCGCCCGACAATGCGAAGCTGCATCCGACACCCGCCGCCGGGCCGTTGACCGCGGTGACCACCGGAATGTCGAGATTGGCGAGGGCGAGCAGCATCGGGTTGTAGTGGTTGCGCAGCGCCTTGCGGCTGTTCGCGCCGCCGCCGACGGCCGACGCGGTGCGGTCGCCCGCGAGGTCGGCACCCGAACAGAAGCCGCGGCCTTCGCCGGTGATGAGCAGCGCGCGCGCGCCGAGCACGCCCATCCAGTCGAGCGCCGCGCGGATGTCGTCGGCCATCGCGGGCGGCATCGAATTGAGCCGCTCGGGCCGATTGAGCGTGATCGTCGCGACGTTGTCGGCGACGTCGAGCCTGATCGTGTCGAAGGTCGGGATGTCGGTCATGGGGAAGAATCCTCTCGCGAGCTGCTTTACCTTTACGTTCACGTAAAGTTGTGGCCGATTCGCCGGACGAGTGCAAGCGCTTTGGCCGGGCGGACGACGCGCGGCAGGCCGGTCCATTGACGCCCGGTTAACCAATGTCGGGCATAGCATCGCGATCAAATCACGTGGGTGGCGCAATGAAACATGATCCGATCAATCCGGCGCAGCCAGTGCTCGACCAGTCGGTCGCGAGCGACTGCGGCGAGCTCGCCGTTGGCTGCAGCGAAGCCGCGGGCCGGATCAAGCGCGCGACCGACCAGATGGACCGCCAGATTTCCGAACTCGGACGGCTCGAGGATTATGTCGTCAGCCTGGAGGCCGACCAGCGCCAGATCGCCGATTCGACCGACGAGGCGAAGCTGCTTTCGGCGCGGGCGTGCGAACAGCTCGACGCGGGGGCCGAACGCGTCAACGCTGCGGTCACCGAATTCCGTTCGGTTATCGACCTCGTCGCACGGCTCGGCACCCATGTCACCAACTTCGCCGCGGTCATGGAGCAGGTGCAGCAGGTCAGCCAGTCGATCGAGCAGATTGCGAAGACCACCAACATGCTCGCGCTCAACGCCGCGATCGAGGCCGAGCGCGCGGGCGACGCCGGGCGCACCTTCGCGGTCGTCGCCGCCGAGGTGAAGAAGCTCGCGCAGAATACGCGCGGCGCGACCGACGAAATTCGCCGCTCGATCGGCAGTCTCGCGACCGAAGCGAGCGGGCTCGTCACCGAGATCCAGTCGGGGGTCGAGCAATCGAGCCGCGCCGAGGCGCAGTTCGAAACGATCACTGATGCCTTGCACGACGCGACGCACCTCGTCGCGCTGCTCGACGATCAGAGCGACCGCATCGCGCAATCGAGCGCGATGGTCCATGCCAATGGCGCGAAGGTGCGCGAGGCGATGGACCGCGTCGTGACGTCGGTGCGCGAAAATGGCGCGACCCTCAACGCCACGCGCGATTCGATCCTGTCGATGGAGCATGTGTCGAACCGCATGTTCAACGCGGTGATCTCCGCAGGGGTCAGTCCGCGCGATTCGGCGATCGTTGACCTTGCTTCGACAGTTCGCGACGAGTTCGTCGCCCTAGCCGAAGCCGCACTCGCCAAGGGGGAGCTGACGATGGAGCAGCTCTTCGACACCAATTATGTGCGCGTTCCGAACTCGAACCCCGAGCGCTTCCGTACGACGCTTTGCGACTGGGCCGACGCCAACTGGCGACCACTGTTCGACCGCGTCGTTGCCAACCATCCTGAAATCAAGATGTCGTCGGCGGGCGACATGAACGGCTTTCTGCCGACGCATATCACCGACTGCTCGCGCACGCCGACCGGCGAGATCGAGCATGACACCGCGCATTGCCGCAACGGCCGCATCCTGTTCGACGAGACCGACGCTGCGGCGAAGCGTAGCACTGCGCCCTTCTTCATGACCGTCTATCGGCAGGAGGGCGACGGTATCAACTATATCACGGTGCGCAACGTCTATATGCCCGCGGTCATTGGCGGACGCCGTTGGGGCGATGTCGAGGTCGCCTATCAGCTCTGAGGCAAAGCCGGCGGCGGAAGGGGCGCTGCTGGATATCGTTCCAGAGCGGGGTCGATCGCAGCCCAAGCCGGCGCTTCCTGCGTCCAGATTGCCATCTCTGGCTTCAGGTCGTGCGGACGGTCGAATATCCCGATGCGCACGGCGCGCATATGCGGACGGATATCGGCGCCCGCGAACACATGCGTCGCGCAGGCCGGGCAGAAATACCACCGTATCTCGGTCCCGCTATCGGCGATGTAGCTGTTCGACGCCAGCTCGCCGGTGAGAATGATGTCATCGGTGCGAAAGAAGGCGTTGTGCATCGGGCCGCCACCGGCGAGTTTCTGGCAATGACTGCACCAGCACTGGCGTGCCGCAAGTGCGGGGCTGGCGATTTCAACGCGCACCGCGCCGCACGCGCAGCTTCCCGTATAGGCCATCCCTAGCTCCCCTGACGCCGCGCCATGAAGGCGAGCTTTTCGAACAGCATCACATCCTGCTCATTCTTGAGCAGCGCGCCGTGGAGCGGCGGGATCGCCTTGCCGACATCGCGGTTCTGGAGCACTTCGAGCGGCATGTCCTCGGCGAGCAGCAGCTTGAGCCAGTCGATCAGCTCGCTCGTCGAGGGCTTTTTCTTGAGCCCCGGGACGTCGCGCACGTCGTAGAAAATATCCATCGCGCGGCTCACCAGCGTCTTCTGGATGCCCGGGAAATGGACTTCGACGATCTCAGCCATCGTGTCGCGGTCGGGGAATTTGATGTAATGGAAAAAGCAGCGGCGCAGGAAAGCGTCGGGCAGTTCCTTTTCATTGTTCGAGGTGATGACGACGATCGGGCGCTCCTTCGCGGTGATCGTCTCGTCGGTCTCGTACACATGGAACGCCATGCGATCGAGTTCCTGAAGCAGGTCGTTCGGAAATTCGATGTCGGCCTTGTCGATCTCGTCGATCAGCAGCACCGGGAGCTGCGGCGAGGTGAAAGCCTCCCACAGCTTGCCCTTCTTGATATAGTTGCGGATGTCGTGGACGCGCTCTTCGCCGAGCTGGCCGTCGCGCAGCCGCGCGACCGCGTCATATTCATAAAGGCCCTGCTGGGCCTTGGTCGTCGATTTGATGTTCCAGCTGATCAGCGGCGCGTCGAACGCCTTCGCGACCTCTTCGGCGAGCACGGTCTTGCCGGTGCCGGGTTCGCCCTTCACCAGCAGCGGGCGGCGCAGCATCGTCGCGGCGTTGACCGCGACCTTCAGATCCTCGGTTGCGATATAGGCGCTGGTGCCTTCGAAGCGCATGGGCGGAGAACCTTTCCCTTAACGTGAACGTCAACTCGGGATCGGCATAGCGGCGGGAGGGGGAGGGCGCAAGCATGGGCTGGCACCCCTCCCGCAAGCGGGAGGGGCAGCGAGACTTGGTTCGGCGGAGCCGGACCTAGCCGCAGCGGGGTGGGCATGATCGCGGTGTGGCTGGCCCACCCCGCTGCGGCTAGCGAGCAAGCTCGCAAGCCTCTCTACCCCTCCCGCAAGCGGGAGGGGAAATCTTGTCAGCTATGCGCCCGCGCGGCGGCGCGTGCGGCGAGGAGGTCCCACAGGCCGCTGTGCTGCGCGATCAGCTGCTGCGCGCCGAAGCTCATCGCGCGCTCGGTCGCGGGGCCGTCGGCGACGGCGGCGGCGAGGCGCGCGGTGTCGCGCAGGTCGGGAAGGGCGCAGCGCTGCGGCGACAGGTCGAGCCGCTGGGCGCTGATGTCGAGCAGCACGCGGATCGTGCGCCAGTCGAGCGTCAGGGCGATCGCGGCGCCGATCGCGCAGCCGTGGCGATCGGATTCGGCGAGCATGTCGAGCGCCTTGCACTGGGCGGCGACCGCGGCTTCGCACTGGTCCTGCCCGGGCGTGCTCGGGACGGGGCCGACCGCCGCGGCGATCTTCGACAGGAAGGCGCGTTCCTGCGCAAAGGCCTGCGCGGCCTCGTCGAGCCAGCGGCGCGCCGGGCTGTCGACCGCCTTGCGCGCGGCGCCGTCGATCACGCCTGGGTACCGGCCGTGGAGCAGGCAGATAAAGTGAACGGCGTCCGCCAGATTCCGCATCGCGTCGGCGCCGCTCGACAGCGCGCCCGACTTGACGTGCGGATGCGCACCGGTGCCCTCGCTGGCGACGAGTGCATCGAGCAGGTCGGCGACGCCGCGCGTCGGGGTCTGGAGCGGGATCGGTTGGCTCAACGCTTCTTCCTCACTGGTCGCAGCATGGTCGGACCGCGCGCGATAATGGCAAGGGATGGCTTTAGGCCAACGTCGTAAACGTCGCGTTTATGCGCCGGACGGAATTGCGTCGTCGCTGTGCCAGTCGGGGACGGGCCGGGGGAAAAATGCGACAAAGGACCGGCGGGCCTTGTCTGGCCAGCCGGTCCTTTCGATGCGGCCCGCGGATGGAAGGCCGCAAAAAGGCCGGGGCGGCGTAGCGGGGAGAGGGATGCCCGCCGGCCCCGGCAATCCGGCAATAATGTCAGGCGGCGAGCGCCATTTCGTCGCGCTTTTCGGCGGGTGCGTCGCCTTCGATCGCGGTCATCGCCGAGGGCGCGGCTTCGGCCTTGCGCGCCGGAAAGAGCAGGCGCGCGGCGAGCACGACGCCGCCGAGCAGGAAATAGGCCATGAAGGTCTGCACGGGGAAGAAGAAGAGCGGCGCGATGAACGCGAGGCGGAGCCACAGCGGGTTGAAGCCGAAGTCCTGGCCCACGGCCTCGCAGATCCCGAAGAAGGTGTCGCGGCGGCGGAAGAGATTGGTGGTTTCGTTGTCCATGGTTTCGTCTTTCGTCTTGGCGGCGGGCCTTCCCGCGCTCATGTCCCCTTCTCCGCAAGGGATGTGCCAAATTCTAAGATGCCCGATTTTCCGATGATTTTAGGCCTGCGTCCGGTTTTTGGCACGCGGGCGGGGCGGGAATTTTCCCCATCATTCGGGAAATGACACCATCGAATCCTGTCTTCATCATGAGGCGCCGAAAGGCGGGAGAGTGCAACGCGGCCCCTTAGGGAACGCGCGTGCCGTCCCTACAAGGCCGCATGGCGATGCGGGCAGCCGATTAGACCGGCCACCCTTGATTTTCGATGAATGGGCGAAGGGCGGCAGGGCGACGCTGCGCCCGCGCGCCCCTACTGGTCGAGGAAGCTGCGCATCTTGCGCGACCGCGACGGGTGCTTCAGCTTGCGCAGCGCCTTCGCCTCGATCTGGCGGATGCGCTCGCGCGTCACGCTGAACTGCTGCCCGACCTCTTCGAGCGTATGGTCGGTGTTCATGCCGATGCCGAAGCGCATGCGCAGCACGCGCTCCTCGCGCGGGGTGAGCGAAGCCAGAACGCGCGTCACCGTTTCCTTGAGGTTCGACTGCACCGCGGCGTCGACCGGGATGATCGCATTCTTGTCCTCGATGAAATCGCCGAGGTGGCTGTCTTCCTCGTCGCCGATCGGCGTTTCGAGGCTGATCGGCTCCTTGGCGATCTTCATCACCTTGCGCACCTTTTCGAGCGGCATCGACAGGCGCTCGGCCATTTCCTCCGGCGTCGGCTCGCGGCCGCTTTCGTGGAGGAACTGGCGGCTGCACCGCACCAGCTTGTTGATCGTCTCGATCATATGCACCGGGATGCGGATCGTGCGCGCCTGGTCGGCGATCGAGCGGGTGATCGCCTGACGAATCCACCAGGTCGCATAAGTGCTGAACTTGTAGCCGCGGCGATATTCGAACTTGTCGACCGCCTTCATCAGGCCGATATTGCCTTCCTGGATCAGGTCGAGGAACTGCAGCCCGCGGTTGGTATATTTCTTGGCGATCGAGATGACGAGGCGCAGATTCGCCTCGACCATTTCCTTCTTGGCGATGCGCGCCTCGCGCTCGCCCTTCTGGACCATGTTCACGACGCGGCGGAATTCGGCCAGGCTCATGCCCGCGGCCTGCGCGATCTCGCTGATCTCGGTGCGGATGCGGTCGACCGCGGCGGCCTCATTTTCGGCGAAGGCGGCCCATTTCTTGTCGATCCCGCCGACTTCGTCGAGCCAATTCTCTTCGAGTTCGCGGCCGATATAATGGTCGAGGAACGACTTGCGCGGCACCTTGTGGCGCTCGGCGAGGCGCAGCATCTGGCCGCCGAGCGCGGTCAGACGGCGGTTGTAGCTGTAGAGCTGGTCGACCAGATATTCGATCTTGGTGCCGTGGAACTGCACGCTTTCGACCTGCGCGGTCAGTTCTTCGCGCAGCTTGTGATATTTCTTTTCCGACGCCGCGGGAAATTCCTCGCCCGCCGACAGCGCCTCGAGCCGCGCGTCCTGCAGCTTCTGGAACGCCTTGAAGCTCTTGGTGATCGCCGCGAATTTCTCGAGCGCGTCGGGCTTGAGCAATTCCTCCATCGCGGCGAGGCTCAGCGTATTGTCCTCATCGTCGTCGTCGAAGCCTTCGCGCTTCTTGGCCGACCCTTCGCCATCCTCGTCGTCGCCATCGGCTTCGGGCTCGTCCTCGACCTCGTCGTCGTCCTTGAACGAGACGCCGGCGTTCTTTTCGCTGATTTCGCCGTCGTCCTCTTCCTCTTCGTCGAGGTTTTCGGGCGCCGGATCCTTGGTCAGCATCGCTTCCAAATCGACGATTTCGCGCAGCTGCATGTCGCCATTGTTGAGCGCGTTCGACCATTCGATGATCGCGTTGAAGGTCAGCGGGCTTTCGCACAGGCCGAGGATCATCGTGTCGCGGCCCGCCTCGATGCGCTTTGCGATCGCGATTTCGCCTTCGCGGCTGAGCAGTTCGACCGCGCCCATCTCGCGCAGATACATGCGCACCGGGTCGTCGGTGCGGTCGACCGTTTCCTTCTTCTTCTCGACCGCGGGGTTCGACACCGACCCTGTGCCGGCGGAAACGTCGACCTCGTCGTCGGTTTCCTGCTCGGCCTCTTCCTGGACGTCCTCGTCGCTTTCGACGATGTTCACGCCCATGTCGGAGATCGCCGACATGATGTCCTCGATCTGCTCGGACGACATCTGGTCCTGCGGCAGCGCCTCGTTCAATTCGTCATAGGTGAGGTAGCCGCGCTTCTTGCCGCGCGCGATCAGCTTCTTGACGTCGGCTTCGTTGAGGTCGATCAGCGGAGCATCGGTTTCGGCGTTGGTCTTGGTGGCCATCTATTCTTCCTGCCTAAAGGGCATAAACTCAAATATCAGCGCTGGCTGTTTTCGGTCAGCGCAGCCAGCCGGCGGGTCAAATCCTCGTCCATCGCGCGCAGTTTCTGCTGTCGCGCATGGCCTTCGTCGTCCATCGTGCGCATATAATCCGCGGTTGCTTCTGCGAGCCGCGCACGGATTTCCGGCTGGGTCACCAGCACGCCGATATATTCGTCGAGGTCGCGAAGCGCGGTTTCCCGCGCCGCATCGGCCCCTTCGCCGTCTTCCAGCCGTCGAGTGAACGAGAAGTGCATTCCATCGGCTCTGAGCAGCGTCGTCGCCCTATTATACACTTTCATCGGCTCCAATATGGCAAGCAACCCCTCGCAATCAAGCCCTTCCTGAGCGATTGCGTTGTCAAGCATCGCCGCGAGCAGTTCGGCGTCGGCCGGATTGCCGATCGTCAGCCGCGACAAGTCCTCCTCGTGCCGCGCCAGCGCTTCGGGATAGCGCAGCAATCCGCCGATCAGCGCCGCGATATAAGGCGCGGCGATGCCGGCTTCGCCGATCGAACGCGTTTCTGCCCCCGGAGGTTGCAATCGCGGGTCGGGAAGGAAGCGCCGTCCGCCGCCGCGCTGGTGTCCCGAAGGCGCCCACGGCACGCGCGGGCCGCGCTCGGGCCGGGCGCGCGCGAACAGCGCATCGAGCCGTTCGCGAAACGCCTCGCGATAATGGTGCCGCACGTCGGGGTCCTGAATCGCATCGGCGTGGGCGAGCAGCCGCGTCTTGAGCGCCGCGCGTTCCTCGGGCGTCGTCAGCGGCGCCGCCGCGACCTCGTGCGCCCACAGGCGCTCGACGAGCGGCTGCGCCTCCTCGAGGATCGCGGCAAAGCCCTCGGCACCCTTCGCGCGGACGAGGTCGTCGGGGTCCTGCCCCGCCGGCAGCGTCGCGAAGGCAAGGCTGAAGCCGGGGCGGAGGAGGGGGAGCGCGCGCATCGCGGCGCGCATCGCCGCCTTTTGCCCCGCGGCGTCGCCGTCGAAGCAAAGGAGCGGGACGGGCACCATCCGCCAGAGCATTCCTAGCTGGTTCTCGGTAAGCGCGGTGCCGAGCGGCGCGACCGCGTCGGCGATCCCCGCCTCGGCGAGCGCGATCACGTCCATATAGCCTTCGACGACGATCACGCGGTCGGTCTGCCGCGACGCGGGGCTGGCCTTGTCGAGATTGAAGAGGGTGCGTCCCTTGTCGAACAGCGGGGTGTCGGGCGAGTTCAGATATTTAGGCTCGCCATCGCCGAGAATGCGCCCGCCAAAGGCGATCACCCGGCCGCGCGCGTCGCGGATCGGGATCATCAGGCGCCCGCGAAAGCGGTCATAGGGCTCCTTGTCGTCGACCGAAATCAGCATGCCCGATTCGACGAGCATCGCGGTCGGGAATTTCTTGAGCGCCTCTTTGAGCGCGGTGCGGCTGCCTGGCGCAAGGCCGAAGCCGAAGGCGCGCCGCGTCGCCTCCGAAATGCCGCGCTTCGCCAAATAGTCGCGCGCGGGCGCGCCGTTCGCGCTATCCAGCTGCTGCACGAACCATTCCGCCGCCGCCTGCGTCACGTCGCGCAGGCTCGCCTGCGCCTCGGCCTTTTTCGCCGCGCGCGGGTCGGGCGCGGGAACCTCCATCCCCGCCTCGCCGGCGAGTTCCTTCACCGCATCCATGAACGACAGCCCGCGCTGGTCGGTCATCCAGCGGATCGCATCGCCATGCGCGCCGCAGCCGAAGCAGTGATAGAAGCCCTTCTCGTCGTTGATCGTGAAGCTGGGCGTCTTTTCGTTATGGAAGGGGCAGCACGCCTTATACTCGCGGCCCGCGCGGGTGATCTTCACCGTGCGACCGATGAGGGTCGACAGGGTGATGCGCGAACGCAGTTCGTCGAGCCATTGGGGGGTGAGGGTCATCAGCGTGGCATGCCCACCCCCAACCCCTCCCGCAAGCGGGAGGGGAGAAGAGTCACGTTCGCGGTCATATGTCCCCCTCCCGCTTGCGGGAGGGGTTAGGGGTGGGCAGATGGGCAAGCTGCCGCTCGATCTCGCGCACCACGCCGTCTATATTTCCCATCACATCGCTGTTCGTAAAGCGAAGGACTCGGTAGCCGCTTTCCGTCAGCCAATTGTCGCGATGTACGTCATGGGTTTGGCGCATGTCGTGCGAATGTCCGTCCAGTTCGATGACCAAATGGGCTTCGCGGCAAAGGAAATCGGCAAAATAGGGGCCGACGGGCATTTGGCGGCTGAATTTCCAACCAGCGACTTTTCGTCGCGATAGGCAGCGCCACAGCGTTCGCTCGGCTGGCGTGGCGGCGTTGCGCAACTCCCTGGCGCGCGGCGTGTCGCGGGGCTGAAACTGTCCGTCCATCCTAGGGCGTATGCCCACCCCCGACCCCTCCCGCAAGCGGGAGGGGAGAAGTAAGATCGCTGCCGTTGCTCCCTTCCCGCTTGCGAGCAGGGCCAAGGGAGGACAGCGCTTGCCGGAAGCTCAGCCCAAAGCCCCCTTCACCCACGCGCTCGCCTTGCTCATGTCGAGCTGGCTGCCGTGGCGTTCCTTCACCGCCGCCATCACGCGGCCCATGTCCTTGACGCTCGTTGCGCCGAGTTCGGCGACGATCGCCGCGATCGCGGCCTTGGCTTCGTCCTCGCCCATCTGCGCGGGCAGGAAATCCTCGATCACCGCGACCTCGGCGGCTTCGGCGTCGGCGAGTTCCTGGCGGCCGCCCTGTTCGTACATCGCGATCGATTCGCGGCGCTGCTTGACCATCTTTTGCAGGACATCGGTGACCAGCACATCGTCGTCGGCGGGCGCGGTGCCGGTCCTGAGTTCGATGTCGCGGTCCTTGATCTTCGCCAGCATCAGCCGGATCGTGCCCAGCCGCGCCTTGTCGCCGGCCTTCATCGCGGCGACCTGCGCAGCCTTGATGTCATCGCGAATCATGCGTGTCCCCATGCGCTGCCATTTCGGAAAGAAGTCTCTTTAGCGACAAGATTCATAATCCGATAGCTTGTGAATCACTTTTTTGCCTACTAGTTGGTCGGCCGTTTAGCCTTCCGACCGGAGCACGAGAAATGGCCCCCGCCACGCCCAAAGCCACGCCCGAAACCCAGCCCGCCGGCGCCACGGGCGTCCTTGTCCTTGCCGACGGCACGATCGTCTGGGGGCAGGGCTATGGCGCGACCGGCGCCGGGGTCGGCGAAATCTGCTTCAACACTTCGATGACCGGCTATCAGGAGATACTGACCGATCCGAGCTATGCGGGGCAGATCGTCACCTTCACCTTTCCGCATATCGGCAATGTCGGCGCGAACCCGGAGGATGTCGAGCGCGACCGGCGTGCGGCGATCGGTGCGATCACGCGCGAGCTGCCGACCGCGCCCAGCAATTTCCGCAGCCATATGCCGCTGCCCGAATGGATGGAATCGCAAGGGCTGATCGGCCTCGCCGGCATCGACACGCGCGCGCTCACGCGGCGCATCCGCGATGCGGGGGCGCCGAACGGGGTGATCGCGCACAGCCCCGACGGCAAGTTCGATATCGACGAGCTGCTCGCCATGGCGCGCGGCTGGCCGGGGCTCGAGGGGATGGATCTGGCGAAGGAGGTCAGCCGAGGAGATACGGGCGAGTGGGATGCTGGGACATGGGAATTGGGCAAGGGCTACCAGTCCCCCTCCCGCTTGCGGGAGGGGGCGGGGGAGGGCATGTCGACCTCCGCCTCCACCGAAACAGGTCCTCCCCCACCCCCTCCCGCAAGCGGGAGGGGAGATGATCGCCCCCATGTCGTCGCGATCGACTATGGCGCGAAGGACAATATCTTCCGCAACCTGGTAAAGGCCGGCGCGCGCGTCACCGTGGTGCCCGCGACCGCGAGCCTCGACGAGGTGCTGGCGCTGGAGCCCGCGGGCGTGTTCCTCTCGAACGGCCCCGGCGACCCCGCGGCGACAGGCACCTATGCGGTGCCGGTGATCCGGGGGCTGCTGGAGCGCGACATTCCGATCTTCGGCATCTGCCTCGGCCACCAGATGCTCGCGATCGCGGCGGGGGCAAAAACGGTGAAGATGCACCAGGGCCACCGCGGCGCGAACCACCCGGTACAGCGCGTCGGCGGCGATTTCGCCGACGGCGTGGTCGAGATCACCAGCATGAACCACGGCTTCGCGGTCGACGCCGCGACGCTGCCCGCGGGCGTGGTCGAGACGCACAAGAGCCTGTTCGACGGATCGAACTGCGGCATCGCGATCACGGGGAAGCAGGCGTTCAGCGTCCAATATCACCCTGAGGCGAGCCCCGGGCCACAGGATAGTTTCTATCTGTTCGAGAAGTTCGTGGGCGGGCTGAAGTGAACTCTGAGATGGGTCTTCCCGAGAAGTGGGATGAGGTCTGGGCGGCGGATCTCGATGTCCTGCAAAATTTGCGCGAGAATGGCGATTTACCGGACGTCCCGCGCGAGATTGACGTTTCCTTTCGCGGTCCGATGGACGCGCTCCGGCGGCTCCAAGCGGCGTGTGAGAATTTCGGCTTTACCGTGCAGGAGTTCATCGAGGCCGACGAGGAGGGCGAGCCTTGGTTGTTTTTGGTCCGAACGCAAACGACGGACAATGAAGCAATTCGCGACCTGACGATGACTTATTTGCAAATCGAGGACAGTTTCGGCGTCGAGTGCGACGGTTGGGGCTGCGTGGCCCAGACGGAAAAAGAATAATGCCCAAAAGAACCGACATCCAATCCATCCTCGTCATCGGCGCCGGCCCGATCGTTATCGGTCAAGCGTGCGAGTTCGACTATTCGGGGACGCAGGCGATCAAGGCGCTGAAGGAGGAGGGCTATCGCATCGTCCTCGTCAACTCCAACCCGGCGACGATCATGACCGATCCCGACCTCGCCGACGCCACCTATGTCGAGCCGATCACGCCCGAGATCGTCGCGAAGATCATCGAAAAGGAGACCACCGCGTTTCCGGGTGGTTGGGCGGTGCTGCCGACGATGGGCGGGCAAACCGCGCTCAACACCGCGCTCGCGCTGTTCAACGACGGCACCTTGACCAAATATGGCGTCGAGATGATCGGCGCCGATGCCGAGGCGATCGACAAGGCCGAGGACCGGCAGAAGTTCCGCGACGCGATGGACAAGATCGGGCTGGAAAGCGCGCGCTCGGGCGTCGCGCACACGCTCGACGAAGCCTTCGCGGTGCTCGAACGCACCGGGCTTCCCGCGATCATCCGTCCGTCCTTCACCTTGGGCGGCACCGGCGGCGGCATCGCGTATAACCGCGAGGAATTCGAGCATATCGTCCGCGGCGGCCTGATCGCCTCGCCGACCACCGAAGTCCTGATCGAGGAATCGCTCCTCGGCTGGAAAGAATATGAGATGGAGGTGGTGCGCGACCGCAACGACAATTGCATCATCATCTGTTCGATCGAGAATGTCGATCCGATGGGCGTCCACACGGGCGACAGCATCACCGTCGCCCCTGCGCTGACGCTGACCGACAAGGAATATCAGATCATGCGGAGCGCGAGCATCGCGGTGCTGCGCGAGATCGGGGTCGAGACGGGCGGGTCGAACGTCCAGTTCGCGGTCAATCCCAAGGACGGCCGCCTGATCGTGATCGAGATGAACCCGCGCGTGTCGCGCTCGTCGGCGCTGGCGTCGAAGGCGACGGGTTTCCCGATCGCCAAGGTCGCGGCGAAGCTCGCGGTCGGCTACACGCTCGACGAGATTATGAACGACATCACCGGCGTGACCCCGGCGTCGTTCGAGCCGACGATCGACTATGTCGTCACCAAGATCCCGCGCTTCGCCTTCGAAAAATTCAAGGGGTCCGAACCCCTGCTCTCGACCGCGATGAAGTCGGTGGGCGAGGTGATGGCGATCGGCCGCACGATTCACGAATCGCTGCAAAAGGCGCTGCGCGGGCTGGAGACGGGCCTCTCGGGCTTCAACTTCGTCGACCGGCTCGCCGGCGCGAGCTACGAGCAATTGAAGAGCGAACTCGCGCGGCGCACTCCCGACCGGCTGCTCAATACGGCGCAGGCGATCCGCGAAGGGCTGGCGCTCGAGGAGATCAACCGCATCGCGGGCTATGACATGTGGTTCCTCGAACGCATCGCCGAAATCGTCGCCGCCGAAAATGCGGTGATGAAGGATGGCTTGCCGCGCGACGCCGAAGGCTTGCGCAAGCTCAAGGCCATGGGCTTTTCGGACAAGCGGCTCGCTTATCTGGCGCTCCAGTCGGCGCATCTTCGGAACGGCGGGCGCGGCGTCGCGCACGGCACCGGGCTGATCCACGAAACGGTCAAGGCGATGACCGGCGGTGTCACCGAGGCAGAGGTGCGCGCGCTACGTCATAAACTCGGCGTGCGCCCCGTCTACAAGACGATCGACACCTGCGCCGCCGAATTTCGTGCGCAGACCCCCTATCTCTATTCGACCTATGAAGCGCCGAGCTTTGGCGAGCCCGAGAATGAAGCCAATCCGTCCGACCGCAAAAAGGTCGTGATCCTGGGCGGCGGGCCGAACCGGATCGGGCAGGGGATCGAGTTCGACTATTGCTGCTGCCACGCCTGCTTCGCGCTCGACGAGGTCGGCTATGAAACGATCATGGTCAACTGCAACCCCGAAACGGTGTCGACCGATTATGACACGTCGGACCGCCTCTATTTCGAGCCGCTGACCGTCGAGGATGTGCTCGAAATATTGCACGTCGAAATGTCGAAGGGCACGCTCGCCGGGGTGATCGTCCAGTTCGGCGGCCAGACGCCGCTCAAGCTCGCGGGCGCGCTCGAGGAAGCGGGTATCCCGATCCTCGGCACCTCGCCCGACGCGATCGACCTCGCCGAAGACCGCGAACGCTTTGCGGCGCTCGTCAACAGGCTGGGCCTGAAGCAGCCCGAGAACGGCATCGCGCGCAGCCGCGAGGAAGCGATCGCGGTCGCGTCGCGCATCGGCTATCCGGTGCTCACGCGGCCCTCCTATGTCCTTGGCGGCCGCGCCATGGAGATTGTCGACGACCAGGCGCAGCTCGAAAACTACATCGAGACCGCGGTGCAGGTGTCGGGGGATTCGCCGGTGCTGATCGACCGCTATCTGCGCGACGCGATCGAGGTCGACGTCGATGCGCTGTGCGACGGAACCGATGTCGTCGTTGCGGGCGTGCTCCAGCATATCGAGGAGGCCGGCGTCCATTCGGGCGACAGCGCCTGCTCGATCCCGCCCTACAGCCTGCCCGCCGGCATCATCGCCGAGATCGAGCGCCAGACCGACGCGCTCGCGCGCGCGCTTGGCGTGCGCGGGCTGATGAATGTGCAATATGCGGTGAAGGACGGCGAAGTCTATCTGATCGAGGTCAACCCGCGCGCGAGCCGCACGGTGCCCTTCGTCGCCAAGGCGGTCGGATCGCCGATCGCCAAGATCGCGGCGCGGGTGATGGCGGGCGAGAAGCTCGCCGACCTGCCGAAGATCAACCGCGACATCAAGCATGTTGCGGTGAAAGAGGCGGTCTTTCCCTTCGCGCGCTTTCCCGGCACCGACCCGGTGCTGAGCCCCGAGATGAAGTCCACCGGCGAAGTCATGGGAATCGACAGCGATTTCAACCTCGCCTTTGCGAAGGCGCAGCTCGGCGCGGGCGACCGCCTGCCGACCGACGGGCGGCTGTTCGTGTCGGTCAAGGACAGCGACAAGCCGCGCATCGTGCCCGCAGTGAGGAAGCTCGCCGACCGGGGTTGGCAGGTGATCGCAACCGGCGGCACCGCCGACTATCTGGCCGGGCAGGGAATCGCGGTCGAGCGCGTGAACAAGGTCGCCGAAGGGCGCCCGCACATCGTCGACCGGATCAAGGACGGCGACGTCCAGCTGATCTTCAACACCACCGAGGGATGGCAGAGCTTGCAGGATTCGCAGTCGATCCGCGCTTCGGCGCTCGCCGCCGACATCGCCTATTATACGACCGCCGCAGCGAGCGAGGCGGCGGCCGAGGCGATCGGGGCGCTGCGCGCACGGTCCCTTGAAGTGAAGCCGCTTCAGGACTATTATTGAGGCACCGCTCCACTCCCCGACATTGACGGAAACAGCGGCCTGGCCGCCCGGCGAAGCTTCGCTGGTGCTGGATTATTGACGAAGGACAACAGGATAATGGCAAGCGTTGAAAAGGTGCCGATGCTGGCAGAAGGCTATGAGAAGCTGAGCGCGCAGCTCGCCGCTCTCAAGGCCGAGCGACCGCAGATCGTCGATGCGATCGAGGAAGCCCGCGCGCACGGCGACCTTAGCGAAAATGCCGAATATCACGCCGCGAAAGAGCGTCAGGGCCAGGTCGAAGCCTCGATCGGCGACCTCGAGGACAAGCTGTCGCGCGCGCAGATCATCGACCCCTCGACGCTGTCGGGCGACCGCATCGTGTTCGGTGCGACCGTGACGCTCGCCGACGAGGACGACAAGCCGGTCAAATATCAGATCGTCGGACAGGCCGAAGCCGATGCCAAGGCGGGCAAGATCAGCTACAACTCGCCGCTCGGCCGCGCGCTGATCGGGCGCAAGGTCGACGACGAGATCGAGGTCACCGTGCCCGCGGGCGACAAATATTATCTGGTGACGAAGATCGAGTTCCTCTGAGGGACGGCAGGCGATGAAAGCGCAGGCCGCGCCGCTGGTCACGGGCTATGCGCTCGCCTGCGTCGTCCTTTTCATACTGCTGTCGATCACGGGATTTCAGGTCGACGCGATCGTGCGCGCGGGTTTCATTCCGGCGCGCGCGGGGAGCGAACTGGTCCTGCCGCCGGGGACGTTCGTGCCCTTCGCGCTGACGCCGCTCACCGCCGCCTTCCTGCATGGCGGCGTGCTCCACATCGCCTTCAACCTCGTCGTCCTGCTCTATATAGGGCGTCAGCTCGAAGCGCCGCTGGGGTCGAAGGCGACCGCGGTGCTGCTCGTCGCGGGCGCCTATGCCGGCGCGCTTGCGCACTGGCTGTCGGGGCCGCAGTCGGCGGTGCCGATGATCGGCGCGAGCGGAGCGATTTCGGCGCTGATCGCGGTCTTCGCCCTGATCTTCAGCCGGTCCGAAACGCGCGCGATCGGCCCGATCCCCAGCCATTGGGTGCGCGCGCTGTGGCTCGCCGCGGCGTGGATCGGGGTGCAATTGCTGCTCGGCTTCGCAGGGAGCGGCGGTTTCGGTTCGATCGCGATATGGGCGCATGTCGGCGGTTTTGTCGCGGGGCTTGCCCTGGCGCGCCCGCTGCTGCGCTGGCGTTTCGGGGGGCGTTGATCGCCTGACGACTTCAACTCCCTCGCATCCCCGAGCGAAGACGAGGGGCCCGTTCGAGCGGAGCGAGAACCGGTGCTGCCACCAGCCTCGACTTCGCTCGGCAGAGCCCCTCGTCTTCGCTCGGGGACGCGGGATCATTGGGCGGTTTCGAGCAACCCGCCCGCGAGCAGCATCGCGACGCGCACGTCGATCCCGCAGCCTTCCTTGCGTTTCGCCGCGACGAAGTCGGCGATGCCGTCGAGCGGGACGCGGTGGACGATGATGTCCTCGCCGCTGACTCCGCCGCCGGGGCCGATCCGGGTGAGCCCGGTCGCGACGAGCAATGTAAAGCTCTCGCTCACCATCCCCGGCGAGCTGTAGAATTCGCCCACCGTGCGCCAGTGCGCGGCGGCATAGCCCGTCTCTTCCTCCAGCTCGCGCGTCGCCGCGATCTCCGCCGCTTCGCCGCTCGTTTCGTCACCGACGAGGCCCGCGGGCAGCTCGAGGCAATTGATCTTCAGCGGCACGCGATATTGCTCGACCAGAATGACGTGCCGGCCGTCGGGCGCATCGTCGATCGGCAGGATGACCGCGGCGTGGATGCCGCGCGAGCGCGCGACATATTCCCATGTGCCCTGTTGCCTGACGGTGATGAAGCGGCCTTCCCATGGCGTTTCGATGGGGGTGTCGGGGGAGGGGCGGGTCATGGTATCTCCTATCCGTCATTGCGAGCGAAGCGACGCAATCCAGAGCGGTGCGCGCCAACGCTGGATTGCCGCGCGGCTTCGCCGCTCGCAATGACGAAGGGCTTATACCAAGATGCAATGATCGCAACCTATGAGGATTTCCAGTCCCGTTTGCTGGCGAGGAGCAGCGGAAGCGGCGATGTGGTTCATCGTTGCGACGCTGCGACGAAGTCCAGCGGACGGGACTGGCAACCCTGCGGGCGGCCTTCTGGCGGCTCCCGGACAGCGTCACGCCCTCGGACCGATGAACCCATCGCCCCCTTCGGCCGTTCCTTGCCGGAAACCGCCAGAAGGCCGTCCTCATAGGTTGCGATCATTGCATCTTGGTATTACAGTTCGATCAGCCGGTCGGGCAATTCGTTCGGATTGCCGTCGCTCTTGGGGAAATGTTCGGCGAGCACGGCGCCCATGCGCGTGACCGCCTCCGCCATGCCCGCGCCGGGCTCGCCGGCGCGGATGCGGTCGATTAGCGCTTCCATCGCCTCGCCCCAAACCGTCGGCGCGACCTTGGACGCGATCGCCTCGTCGGCGACGATGTCGGCGCGATGCTCCTTCAGGCTGACATAGAGCAGCACGCCAGTGCGCCCGAGCGTCTTTGCCTCGGTGCCGACCTTGAACAGGTCGATCGCGCGGGCGCGCACCCGGCCGGCCTTGACGGCGCGCGGGGTCAGGGCGAGGCGCAGCGGGCGCCACAGCAGGACCAGCCAGACGCCGATCCATTTGAGCGCGCCGAGCCCGATCACGATCCCGAGCCATTCGTTCGCGGTGAGTTCGTGCCCCCAGCCGCCGGTCAGCCAGTCATATTTGGCGCGGAAGAATTCGGGGCAGAGCGCAACGAGCGACATGGCGAGAAAGGCGATGGCGCTCGCCCAGACGAGCGCGACATCGTCATAATCGTTCGACTGCCGCGCGATCACCGTGACGATCTCGCCATCGGTGTGCGCCTCGGCCGCCGCCACTGCGTCGGTGACGCGCTGATGATCGGCTTCGCTGACGTGGCTGACTTTCCTCAATGCCATCGCTTCGATCTCCTACCAGCCGCCCGAGGCGCCGCCGCCGCCGAAGCTGCCGCCGCCCCCCGAAAAGCCGCCGAAGCCGCCACCGCCGCCGCCCCAGCTGCCGCCTCCCCACGAGGAGCCGCCGCCTCCACCGCCGCCCCAATGGTCGTCGCCCCAGATGATGATCGGCGCGCCGCCCCACGGCCGGTGGCGGCGATGGCGCTTGCCGCGCCGGCCGAAGGCGGTGAGCATCGGCAGGATGAAAAAGAAAAAGACGATGAAGCCCAGAAAGAACAGCCCGCCGATATTGCCGTCGTCGGCCCGGTCGCGTTCTTCGGCGGCGGCGGCCTGCGCGCGCGCGGCGGCCTCTTCGGGCGGAAGCTGGATCTGCTCGGCGATCGCATCGACCCCGGCCTGGATGCCGCCCGGATAGTCGCCGTCCTTGAATTTGGGAGTGATGTCGTCGCGGATGATCCGGCCCGACATGGCGTCGGTCAGCACCGGTTCGAGCCCGTAGCCGACCGAGATGTTCATCCGCCGCTCGTTCGGGGCGATCAGGAAGACGACTCCGTCATTTTCCGCCTTGCCGCCGATCCCCCACGCGCGGCCGAGCTTGTAGCCATAGTCGGCGACGTCATTGCCCTCGAGGCTGTTCACCGTCGCGACGACGAGCTGGTGCCCGCTGGTCTTTTCGAGCTCGGCGAGCTGCGCGGTGAGGCTCGCTTCCTTGTCGGCGGGGATGATGTCCGCCTGATCGACGACGCGGCCGGTCAGCTTGGGAAAATCCTGCGCCGCCGCGGGTGCGCCCGGCAGCAGCAGCGCCACGGAGAGCGCCACTGCTGCGAAGGGGCGGGTGAGGGCGTTCAGGCCCACCTTATTGCCCGAAGTCGACCTTGGGCGCCTCGTTGGCGTTGGGGCTGGTCGCCTTGTACGGGGTCATCGGCTTCGCGCCATGGACGATCTTGGCGCCTATGATGTCGGGGAAGGTGCGGATCGTCGTGTTATAATCCTGCACCGCGGCGTTATAGTCGCGGATCGAGATGTTGATGCGGTTTTCGGTGCCTTCGAGCTGGGTCATCAGGTCGGCAAAGCGCCCCTGGCTCTTGAGGTCGGGATATTTTTCGACCGTCACGAGCAGGCGGCCGAGCGCGCTCGACACATTGCCCTGCGCCTGCTGGAATGCCTGCACCTTGGCCGGGTCTTCGAGGTCGTCGGGCGACAGCTTGACCTGCGTCGCCGAGGCGCGGGCCTGAATCACGCCTTCGAGCGTCGATTGCTCGATCTGCGCGGCGCCCTTTGCGGTTTCGACGAGGTTGGGGATCAGGTCGGCGCGCCGCTGGTACGCGGCCTCGACATTCGCCCATTGCGCCTTGGCGGCCTCTTCCTTGGTCGGAACGCTGTTGATGCCGCAGGCGGACAGCGACACTGCCGCGACGGGCACGATCATCCAGCGGGCGGAACGAAAGCTCATGGATTTATCTCCCTCCGGCGGCGTTTTGCCGCAACAATACAGGACATAGGATGCCGCTTGCCTTTGCGCAATCATCGCGGCACCCTTGGGCCTCGGCAGCCAAGCGCAGGAGAGCTTTAACATGCTGGCAGAATTCAGGGAATTCATCGCAAAGGGCAATGTCATGGACCTTGCCGTCGGGGTGATCATCGGCGGCGCCTTTGCGACGATCACCAAATCGCTGACCGAAGATGTCATCATGCCGATCGTCGGCGCGATCTTCGGTGGTGCCGATTTTACGAACCAGTTCATCCGCCTCGGCCCGCTTCCCGAGGGTGTCGCGCCAGGCGACTATGCCGCACTCAAAGAGGCGGGGGTCGCGATGATCGGCTATGGCGCCTTTCTGACCGCGGTGATCAATTTCCTGATTCTCGCCTTCATCATCTTCCTGCTCGTGCGCGCGGTGAACCGGATGACGCGCAAGCAGGAGGAAGCCGCACCGGCACCCGCGGGGCCGAGCGAGGTCGACCTGCTCGTCGAGATTCGCGACGAACTGCGCAGGAAATAGCCGTTTTGCCCGCGCGGCTCGCCCCGCGCCGGTGGCGTATCCGCGACAAAAAGCCCGCCTGCGCTCTTTCCATGCGCGGTCGGGCTTCCTATATGGGTCGTGCCGGTTTCGGCCGGCTATGAGGATAAATGGTGTCGTGGAATAGACACAGCGGACCCGGGGGCAGTACCCGGCGGCTCCACCACAAACCCGCGTTTGCCAGAAGGGGCGCGCGGGCTTCTGACGGGGCCGAACCAGGATCGACGTGTGTTCAAAGACGATGTTTTCTTCCGGGCTGAGTAACCCGTAAAAGGCTCAAACCTATAAGTGCTAACGATAACGAAGCACTCGCTCTTGCTGCCTAACCGATAAGCCTCACGGCCTAAGGTTAGACAAATAGAACGCGGTTCGGACCGAACCGGGCAACAGAATCGGATACCAGCGGCTGGGGACGAGCCGGGCAACAGAATCGTCCCACCTTTCCTTCTTTTGTGGCGGTGTTTCGATGCGGCAGGACGCGATCGCGCGTCGGCGGCTGTGGCGGCTTTGGGGTGTCCAGTTGCCATCGCCCGTCTTTGGTAATCGCGGGCCGGGTCCGCCTCGTCGCTTCAAAGTTCAGCAAAGTTCAGCCTTGTGCAGCCGCCGATGGGTCGCGTTCGGCGAACATGCCACGCCGGCTCGCGCCCGTATCCGTAAAGCCGGGCCGTGACCGCTTTTATCCACCTATCGAAAGAGCCGAGACGAAGGCTGGCACAGCCGAATGATGTAGGACAGCGGTTTTTTTGCGGCGGATGTCCGGCTTGGGGTGGGGAGCGGACGTTCGCCTGCTCTCTTTCGTCATCCCGGACTTGATCCGGGATCCACAGCAGCGCGGAAGTCATGGACCCCGGATCAAGTCCGGGGTGACGATGATCAACAGGGCAGCAACCGGCCGAAACGCGACATCGGCGCCCCAATCTCCAAGGAAATGGGCCTGTCTTTTCTCGGCCTCCCCGACCCTTCGCTGCAAATCGACCGGCCGAAATGCTGCGCTGCGGCATGGGCTTGGCCGCCTTGTCACCGAAATGACCTTCAAGCGTCATCAACCTGTCAACCGTGCGACGCCACCCTGTCACCGAGCGTCCCTAGCGAGCCCGCCATTGATACTCAAAAAGGGGGCTTTCATGGTCAAGGGATTCGGCGTCGTGCGCGGGCTGGCATTGTTGCTGGCGGGGACTTCCATCGCGACGATCGCGCACGCGGGCGAGCTTGCGGGCAATGTCGCCGATGCGTCGGGCACGCGCTCGCTGCAGGCGGCCAATGTGCGCATCGTCGAACTCGGGCGCGCGACGACGACCGCGCGCGACGGCAGCTACAGTTTCGCCGACGTTCCCGCGGGCACCTATACGCTCGAGACGACCTATGTCGGCGCCGAACCGGTGCGCCAGACGGTCGAGGTTCCCGAAACGGGCCGGATCACGGTCAATATTGCGCTGTCGGGCGCCGGCGGCGGCGATATTCTCGTCATCGGCCAGGCGGCAAATCAGGCGAGCGCCCTGTCGCGCCAGCGCGCCGCCGACGGCGTCGAAAATGTGCTGACCCGCGACGCGATCGGGCAATTCCCCGACCAGAATGTCGCCGAATCGCTGCGCCGCCTGCCGGGCGTCAACGTGCTCGACGACCAGGGCGAGGGCCGTTTCGTCTCGATCCGCGGCCTCGACCCCGAGCTCAACGCATCTTCGGTGAACGGCGTCCGCCTGCCGGCGCCCGAGAGCGACGTTCGCTCGGTCGCGCTCGACGTGATCAGCAGCGACATCATCGAATCGATCGAGGTCAAGAAGTCGCTGACCCCCGACATGGACGCCGACGCGGTGGGCGGGTCGATCGAGATCAAGACGACCAGCGCCTTCGACCGCAAGAAGGACCTGTTCGCGGTCAAGGCCGAGGGCAGCTACAACGACCTGACCGAGAGCGTGTCGCCGAAGGGGAGCGTCGATTTCTCGAAGAAGCTCGGCGACAATTTCGGCATCGCCGGCGGTCTCAGCTTCTATCGCCGCAAGTTCGC
This sequence comes from Sphingopyxis indica, assembly GCF_032879645.1. Lineage (NCBI taxonomy): Bacteria > Pseudomonadati > Pseudomonadota > Alphaproteobacteria > Sphingomonadales > Sphingopyxidaceae > Sphingopyxis > Sphingopyxis indica. Next base: position 3,058,182 of record NZ_CP076394.1, on the reverse strand, counting down.
GACCAACAATCAGGAGGTCGACGGCTGGGATACGACCGACGACGGGCTCGTTTATGCCGACACGGTCGAATATCGCGATTATGACGTCGAGCGGAAACGGATCAGCGGGTCGCTGTCCCTCGATTTCCGTCCGGCCGACACGACGACGCTTTATGCGCGCGGCCTCTACAGCCAGTTCGACGATCAGGAATATCGCCGCCGGCTGACTTTCGAAATGGAGGAAGGCCCGCGCGGCGGCAACGCCGATGCAGTCGGCTTCTCGTCGGAGGACGAGGATCAGGAAATCTCGGTCCAGCGCGACCTCAAGGATCGCTTCGAGCGGCAGCGCATCCGCTCGCTCGTTCTCGGCGGCAAGACCGAAACCGGCCCGTGGAAGCTCGAATATTCGGGCAGCTGGGCGAAATCGAGCGAGACCGAACATGGCTCGATCGACCCCGTCGGTTTTGAGCGCGTGTTCGAGAATGGCGACGATTTCGGCGTGTCGTTCAACTATGCGCGCGACATGCACGTCCCCTACACGATCACCGCGGGGCAGGCGGCCTTCCTCGATCCGACCGAATATGAATTCGACAAGGTCGAGCGCACCACGCTGTCGGACTCGGAGGACGAGGAATTCGCGCTGAAAGCGGACATCGCGCGCAGCTTTGCGATGGACAATAGCGACTTCACCATCCAGGCGGGCGCCAAGCAGCGCTGGCGCACCAAATCCTACAACGGCACTTTCGACATCTACAAGGGGTTCGACGGCGACATCACGCTCGCCGATTTCCTGGGCGAGCAGGATTATGACCTTGCGATCATCGAGCCCACACTGTCGAAGACGGGCTTCCGCGACTTCTTCGACGATAATATCGGCAGTTTCGAACTCGACCCGCTCGACACCAAATCGGCGTCGGCCGAAGAGGATTACAGCGTCGACGAAGATGTGACCGCCGCCTATCTGCTCGGCCGCTGGGACAGCGACACGCTGCGCGTCATCGGCGGGGTGCGCATGGAGCGCACCAGGAACCGCATCACCGGCAACATCCTGACCTTCATTCCCGAAATCGAGGACGATGCAGGCGAAGTGATCCAGGACGAGGATGTGCTGATCACCCCGCAGACCTTCCGCCGCAGCTATACCGACTGGTTGCCCAGCCTGACGGTGCGCTACGAACCGGTCCAGAACCTCGTGCTGCGCGCGAGCGGTTCGAAGAGCCTGATGCGGCCCAAGCTTTCGAAGCTGGCGCCGCGCGCGGTGATCGAGGATAATGAAGGCGAGTTCGGCAACCCCGACCTCAAGCCCTATGAATCCTGGAACCTCGATTTCGCCGCCGAATATTATTTCAGCAGCAACGCTGCCGTCTCGGCCGGGGTCTTCTACAAGGACGTCAAAAACTATATCGTCGACCAGACGCTCGAGGACGTCGTCTACAATGGCGTGACGCTCGACGAGGCGACGACCGCGATCAACGGCGACAAGGCGACGGTCAAGGGCTTCGAATTCAGCTATAATCAGGTTTTCGATTTCCTGCCCGCACCGTTCGACGGTTTGCAAGCGCAGTTCAACTATACCTACACCGACGCGAAGGGCACGGTGTTCGCCGACGGCGACATCGAGGACCCGCGCGAGATCATGCTGCCCTCTTCGTCGAAGAACACGTTCAACGCGGTGCTCGGCTATGAAAAGGGGCCGCTGTCGCTGCGCGCCGCCGGCACCTATCGCGACAAATATCTCGACGAGATCGGCGGCGTGGCCGAGGAAGACCGGATCGTCGCCGACCAGTTCCGGCTCGACCTGTCGGCCAAATATCGCGTCACGCCCGGCGTGCGCGTCTTCGTCGAATGGGTGAATGTCACCGATGCGCCCTATTTCGCCTATCAGCAGTTCGAGGGCCGCCGCCGTCTGCTGCAATATGAGGATTATAGCTGGACCGCGAAGTTCGGCGTTTCGGCCAATTTCTGATCGCTTCCCTCCCGACGATCAGTATGGTGACGGTCGCCGCAGTCCCTTGCGGCGACCGTCTTTTTGTGGGTTGCGCCGGGTTCCGCTCGAAAAATGACAAGCCTTCGTTAACCATGAAGCAAGGCTGTCATCGTAATTTCACACCGCCGACCGCTTTTCCCTTGCGGCGGGGCGGTGGCATCGCCACCTTATGTTCCTAGAGGGGGCCGCCTCTCCCCGGCTCGGTCCCCGCAAGGAGAAAGACCCATGCCGTCCTTTTCGGAGTCCCTCGAAAAGACCCTGCACAATGCGCTGAAGGCCGCGTCGGAGCGGCATCACGAATATGCGACGCTCGAGCATCTGCTCAATGCGCTGATCGACGACGAGCACGCCGCCGAGGTGATGCGCGCGTGCGGCGTCGCGCTCGACGACCTGCAATCGGCGGTCGTCCACTATCTCGACACCGAACTCGACAGCCTGAAGGTCGAAGGGCACAGCGACCCTTCGCCGACCAGCGGTTTCCAGCGCGTCGTCCAGCGCGCGATCCTGCACGTCCAGTCGTCTGGCAAGGACGAGGTTACGGGCGCCAACGTCCTCGTCGCGCTGTTTTCCGAACGCGAATCCTATGCCGTCTATTTCCTGCAGCAGCAGGATCTGACGCGGCTCGATGCCGTGTCCTACCTCAGCCACGGCGTCGGCAAGGGCGGCAAGCCCTCGCCGCAGGCCGAGCCCGAGGAGAAGGAGGAAGCGAAGGAAAAGTCGGACGCCAAGAACAAGAAGGAGACGGCGCTCGACCAGTTCACCGTCAATCTCAACGAAAAGGCGAAAGGCGGCAAGGTCGATCCGCTGATCGGCCGCGGCGCCGAGGTCGATCGCACGATCCAGATCCTCTGCCGCCGCAGCAAGAACAATCCGCTCTATGTCGGCGATCCCGGCGTCGGCAAGACCGCGATCGCGGAAGGGCTCGCGCGCAAGATCGTCGAGGGCGACGTGCCCGAGGTCTTGAGGGAAGCGGTGATCTATTCGCTCGACATGGGCGCGCTGCTCGCGGGCACGCGCTATCGCGGCGATTTCGAGGAACGGCTGAAGCAGGTCGTCTCCGAGCTCGAAGGCCTGCCGCACGCGATCCTGTTCATCGACGAGATCCATACGGTGATCGGCGCGGGCGCGACGAGCGGCGGCGCGATGGATGCGTCGAACCTGTTGAAGCCCGCCCTCTCGGGCGGGGTGATCCGCTGCATCGGATCGACGACCTACAAGGAGTTTCGCAATCATTTCGAAAAGGACCGCGCGCTGCTGCGCCGGTTCCAGAAGATCGACGTGATCGAGCCGAGCATCGAGGATACGAAGAAGATCCTCGCGGGGCTGCGCGAAGCGTTCGAGAACCACCACAATGTCAAATATACGAGCGACGCGATCAACGCGGCGGTCGAGCTGTCGTCGCGCTACATCAACGACCGCAAGCTGCCCGACAAGGCGATCGACGTGATCGACGAGGTCGGCGCGATGCAGATGCTGGTGCCGCCGTCGAAGCGCCGCAAGACGATCACCGCGAAGGAGATCGAGGCGGTCATCGCGACGATGGCGCGCATTCCGCCCAAATCGGTGTCGAGCGACGACAAGAAGGTGCTCGAAACGCTCGAAACCGACCTGAAACGCGTCGTGTTCGGCCAGAATACCGCGATCGAGGTGCTCGCCTCGGCGATCAAGCTGTCGCGTGCGGGGCTGCGCGATCCCGAAAAGCCGATCGGCAATTATCTGTTCAGCGGCCCGACCGGTGTCGGCAAGACCGAAGTGGCGAAGCAGCTCGCGAGCCTGCTCGGCATTCCGCTCCAGCGCTTCGACATGAGCGAATATATGGAGCGCCATTCGGTGAGCCGCCTGATCGGCGCGCCGCCGGGCTATGTCGGCTATGACCAGGGCGGGCTGCTCACCGATGCGATCGACCAGAATCCGCATTGCGTGCTGCTGCTCGACGAGATCGAAAAGGCGCACCCCGACCTGTTCAACATATTGCTGCAGGTGATGGACCATGGCCGGCTGACCGACCATCACGGCAAGACGGTCGATTTCCGCAACGTCATCCTGATCATGACGACCAATGCGGGCGCGAGCGACATGGCGCGCGAATCGATCGGCTTTGGCCAGTCGACGCGCGAGGATGTGCAGGAGGAAGCGGTGAAGTCACTCTTCACCCCCGAATTCAGGAACCGCCTCGATGCGATCGTCCCCTTCGGCTATCTGCCGCCCGAGGTCGTCGCGCGCGTCGTCGACAAGTTCATCCTCGAACTCGAATTGCAGCTCGCCGACCGCAACGTCCATATCCAGCTCGACGATCCGGCGCGTCAGTGGCTGACGGCGAAGGGCTATGACAAGCTCTATGGCGCGCGCCCGATGGGCCGGCTGATCCAGGAAAAGATCAAGCAGCCGCTCGCCGAGGAACTGCTCTTCGGCAAGCTCGTCCACGGCGGCGAGGTCAAGGTGAAGATGAAGGCGGGCGAGGATGCCAAGGTCGGCAACCCGCTGACCTTCGAAATCACCCCCGCACCGCCCAAGGGGGGCAAGGGCAAGGCCAAGGGCAAGGCCGAGAAGGCGGCGGAGTGAGGAAAGGCGCGATCAATCAAGGCGACAAGATGCGCATGGCCGAGGACCGCGACATCTTGCGCGCCTTGGCGTCAACGGAATTGGATCAGCAGTTGACGGTTGCACGGGCCGTTATGAAGAAGCGGCAATCTGCGCTGAAAAAGCTGGCCGAATAGGGTCATCGCCACGCCCCTCCCCTTCAGGGGAGGGGCAGCGAGACTTGGTACGGCGAAGCCGGACCTGGTCGCAGCGGGGTGGGCTTACAGGCCTTGCGCAAGGCCGATGGCCCCACCCCAAACCCCTCCCCTGAAGGGGAGGGGCTTACCACCCTCGCTTTTTGCCGCCCCCGCACCTATATTGGCCCCATGTATAACTATATCTCCGTAACCGCCGACGACGCCGGCGCCCCTGCCGCGGTGCGCGACGGCACGATCAAGCTGCACGACGCGGCGGGCTTTGCCGGGATGCGCAAGGCGGGGCGGCTGTCGGCCGAGATTCTCGACGCGCTCGTTCCCTTCATCCAGCCCGGCGTGACGACCGGCGCGATCGACGACAAGGTGCGCGAGATGATGCTCGCGGGCGGCGGCATCCCCGCGACCCTGGGCTATCGCGGTTTCACCCACAGCTGCTGCACCAGCATCAACCATGTCGTCTGCCACGGCATCCCCGACGACAAGCCGCTGCGCGAAGGCGACATCATCAATGTCGACGTGACGTCGATCGTCGACGGCTGGCACGGCGATACGAGCCGTATGTATCTCGTCGGCGAGGTGCCGATCAAGGCGCGGCGGCTGGTCGATGTGACCTATGAGTGCCTGATGCTCGGTATCGAGCAGGCTAAGCCGGGCAACACGATGGGCGACGTCGCCCACGCGATCCAGAGTCACGCCGAACGCCACCGCTATTCGGTGGTGCGCGATTTCTGCGGCCATGGCGTCGGACAGATGTTCCACGACGCGCCCGAGGTCGTCCACGCAGGACGCCCCGGCACCGGCCCCGAGTTGCGCCCCGGCATGTTCTTCACCATCGAGCCGATGATCAACACCGGCAAATATGCCGTGAAGATGCTGTCCGACGGCTGGACCGCGGTGACGCGCGACCGCTCGCTTTCGGCGCAGTTCGAGCATAGCATCGGCATTACCGAGGACGGCTGCGAGATTTTCACCGCGAGTCCGAAGGGGCTGAACGCGCCGCCCTGGCAAAGTTGATCAGCCCGACTGTTTTTCGTCATCCCGGACTTGATCCGGGATCCATGAACTTCCAGCGCAGGGCTGACCTTCGTGGACCCCGGATCAAGTCCGGGGTGACGATAGGGGATTGCCTCCCTCCCCCATTTCCCGCTTGCACCGGCCCTCCTTTGCGCGCAGACTTGACGTAAACGTCAAGTAAGGCGCCGAGGGAGAGAGACATGGCGAAACGGGTGTGGAGTGCCGCGCTGCTGGGCGGTGCGGCTCTGATTCTGGCTGGTTGCAACGCATCGACCACCGACGACAGCGACGCGACGAGCAGCGTTTCGACCCTCGACCCCGCCGAGCAGGCGAGCGAAGCCTTGCTCAAGACCGGCGGCAATGGCGACGACTGGGCCGGTATCGGCTATGGCTATGACGAGCAGCGATTCAGTCCGCTCACCGACATCAACGACAAGAATGTGGGCGAGCTTGGCATCGCCTGGTACGCCGACCTCGACGATGCGCGCGGGCAGGAAGCGACCCCGGTCGTCGTCGACGGGGTGCTCTATGTCAGCCACGCCTGGTCGAAGGTCGATGCATGGGACGCGGCGACCGGCAAGAAATTATGGGCGTTCGACCCGCAGGTGCCCGGCGACCGCGCGGTCAACGCCTGCTGCGACGTCGTCAACCGCGGCGTCGCGCTGTGGGGCGACAAGCTGTTCGTCGGCACGATCGACGGCCGCCTGATCGCGCTCGACAAAAAGACGGGCAAAGAGCTGTGGTCGACGCAGACCTTCGACGTGCGCCAGCCCTATACGATCACCGGCGCGCCGCGGGTGGTGAAGGATATGGTGCTGATCGGCAACGGCGGCGCCGAATTCGGCGTGCGCGGCTATGTCACCGCCTATGACGCCGACACCGGAAAGCAGAAATGGCGTTTCTACACCGTGCCCAACCCGAACGGGCGCCCCGACAATGCGGCGAGCGACGATATATTGGCATCGAAGGCGGCCCCGACCTGGTCGGACGAGGGCGAGTGGAAGACGTCGGGCGGCGGCGGCACGGTGTGGGACGCGATCGTCTATGACAAGGATCTCGACCAGATCTATCTGGGCGTCGGCAACGGCAATCCGTGGAACCATGGCACGCGCTCGAACGGGGTCGGGGACAATCTGTTCCTCTCCTCGATCGTCGCGCTCGACGCCAACACCGGCGCCTATAAATGGCACTATCAGGAGACCCCGGCCGAGACGTGGGACTATACCGCGACGCAGCCGATCATCCTCGCCGAGCAGCAGGTCGATGGGCGGCCGACCAAAGTGCTCTACCATGCGCCGAAGAACGGCTTTTTCTTCACCATCGACCGCACGACCGGCAAGCTGGTCGGTGCCGAACCCTTCGTCGACGGGATCAACTGGGCGACGGGCTATGACCTCAAGACCGGCCGCCCGATCGAGAACCCCGAGGCGCGCTATTACAAGACCGGCAAGCCGTTCATCGCGATTCCGGGCGCGCTCGGCGCACACAACTGGCATCCGATGAGCTTCAACCCGGCGACCGGCCTCGTCTATATCCCCGCGCAGCAGGTGCCGCAGGGCTATCTTCAGGACATGACCGAGCTCGACAAGAGGAAGGTGCTCGGTTTCAATGTCGGCACCTCGCTTTCGGGGACGATGCTCCCCGACGACGCCGCGGCGTTCAAGGCGGCGATCGCCGCGACCACCGGCCGTCTCGTCGCCTTCGATCCGCGCGCGGGCAAGGTGGCGTGGAGCGTCGACTATCCCGCGGCGTGGAACGGCGGCACGATGACGACCGCGGGCAATCTGGTGTTCCAGGGCACCAGCCTCGGCCGCTTCCGCGCCTATGCCGCCGATACGGGCAAGCAGTTGCTCGACCTCGACATGCAGTCGGGAATCGTCGGCGCACCATCAACCTTCCGCGTCGGCGGCGTTCAATATGTAGCCTTCATGACCAGCAAGGGCGGGGCCTTCCCGCTCGCCGGAGGAATTGCCGGCGGCGCGGCGCGCAAGGTGCCCAATATTCCGCGCCTCGTCGTGCTCAAGCTCGGCGGGACGGTCGAACTGCCGCCGGCACCGACGACCAAGCTCGCGTGGAATCCGCCGGCCCCGATCGGTACGGGCGAACAGATCGCCGCGGGCAAGGCGCATTTCGGCCGCTATTGCCAAGTCTGCCACGGCGACAGCGCGATCGGCAACGGCTTCACCCCCGACCTGCGCGTCTCGGGCACGCTCGGCAATGCCGATGCGTGGAAGAGCGTGCTGCTCGACGGCGCGCTGAAAGACCGCGGCATGGTGAGCTTTGCGAAGGTGCTGACGCCCGCCGATGCCGAAGCGATCCGCGCCTATGTGATCGAGCGGTCGAACTGGACCAAGAAGAATCTGCCAGAGGTTTCGGCGCCGGTCGGACGCTGATCCGCGCGGCCGGGATCGGACAATAGCGCTCGGTCCCGGCCGCTTCGACGCTCAATAGGCGGGCGGATCGCTCGCGGGGAAGGATTCGTCGCTTGCTTCGTCGACATTGTCCCAGCGCCGCTGCGCCCCGTCGCGCATCGCGCCGGGGCCGGCCGAGCGCGTCTGGGTGGCGTTTTCGGGATCGGTTTCGTGGTCCGCGAAGGCGGCGCCGTGGCGTGGCGCGGGCGCGGGTGTCCGTGTATTGCGGTGTTTCCGCCACAGCGCGACGAGACCGGCGCCGGCCGCAAGCGACGCGGCGAGCGCAGGGAGCAGGGGAAAGCGTTGGAAGCGGTTCGGCATGATCATTCCCTTTCGCTGTTCTAACCGCGACAGCGCGAAGGAGTTCCCTCTACGCTTCGAGGATCAGCGCGGACGGTGATGCGCATGCGCGATGGCGACCGCCAGCGCGTCGGCGGCATCGGCGCCGGTGATCTTCGCGCCGGGGAGCAGGATGCGGAGCATCGCCTGCACCTGCTCCTTCGCCGCGCCTCCGGTGCCGACGATCGCTTTCTTGACGAGCCGCGGCGCATATTCGGCGACGGGCAGGCCGGCGCGCGCGCAGGCGAGCAGCGCGACCCCGCGCGCGTGCGCGAGCTTCAGCGTCGATTGCGGATTGTCGTTGACGAACACCTCCTCGACCGCGGCGCACGCCGGGGCATGATCGGCGATCACCGCGGCCAGCGCGGTGTCGAGATGCGCGAGCCGGCCCGGCAGCGGCGCCTTTGCGTCGGTCTTGACCTGGCCGTTGGCGACATGGCTGATCCGGCTGCCCTCGACGCGGATCACGCCCCAGCCGGTGCAGCTCAGGGAGGGGTCGAGGCCGAGGACGATCATGTCAGAAGCCCCTCCCGCTTGCGGGAGGGATTTGGGGTGGGCAAGCGGCGCGCCGTGCATCGGCCCACCCCCGGCCCCTCCCGCAAGCGGGAGGGGAGGGCTTTGTCACCCCAATTTCTCCATCACCGCGTCGGGGATCTCATAATTGCCCCACACGGCCTGGACGTCGTCGTCGTCGTCGAGGGTGTCGATCAGTTTGAACAAGGTCTGCGCGGTCGCTTCGTCGCCGACCTCGCTCTTCAGCGTCGGGCGCCACGCGAGCTTCACGCCCTCGGCCTCGCCGAGCTTGGCTTCGAGCGCTTTCGCGACTTCGTGCAGGCTGTCGATGCTGGTCCAGATGTCGTGCCCGTCCTCGGACGATTCGACATCGTCCGCGCCCGCGTCGAGCGCCGCTTCGAAGATGGTGTCGGCGTCGCCGGCCGCGGCGGGATAGCTGATCAGCCCGAGGCGGTCGAAGCCGTGGCTGACGCTGCCCGACGTGCCGAGATTGCCGCCATTCTTGCTGAAGGCGGTGCGCACGTTGGTCGCGGTGCGGTTGCGGTTGTCGGTCAGCGCCTCGACGATCAGCGACACGCCGCCGGGGCCATAGCCTTCGTAGCGGATTTCCTCGTAATTGTCGCCGTCGCCGCCCGCGGCCTTGTCGATCGCGCGCTGGATATTGTCCTTGGGCATCGACTGCGCCTTGGCGGCATTGACCGCGGCGCGCAGACGCGCATTGGCGTCGGGATCGGGCAGGCCCATTTTCGCCGCGACGGTGATTTCGCGGCTGAGCTTGGAGAAAAGGGCGCTGCGTTTCTTGTCCTGCGCGCCCTTGCGATGCATGATGTTCTTGAATTTGCTATGGCCGGCCACGGCCTACCTCCATCGGATGCGGAAAATCGTGCGCCGCCCCTAGCGCGCCTGCGTGCGGCGCACAACCGCGGCGTCAGAGCACGACCGCGGTGCCGCTCGCCGAGACCATCAGCATCGACCCGTTCTGGCCGAGCACCTCATAGTCGATGTCGACGCCGACCACGGCATTGCCGCCGAGTTTCGCCGCCTCCGCCTCCATCTCGCCGAGCGCTTCCTTGCGCGCGCGGGCGAGCACGTCCTCATATTTGCCCGATCGCCCGCCGACGATGTCGGTGATGCTCGCGAACAGATCGCGGAAGATGTTCGCACCGACGATCACCTCGCCGGTGACGATCCCCAGATATTCGCGGACCGGACGGCCCTCGACGACATTGGTGGTGGTGCTGAACATCCTTCCGTCTCCTTGCCGGTGCGCCCCCGCGTCAGTCGATACCGAGCGCCGATTTATACACGTCGAGGATCGCTTCCATTTCCTTGCGGTCGTGGACCGGCATCTTCCGCAGGCGCACGATCTGCCGCATGATCTTTGGGTCGTAACCCTGCGACTTGGACTCGTTGTAAACGTCGCGGATATCGTCGGCGATACCCTTTTTCTCTTCCTCCAGCCGCTCGATGCGCTCGATGAAAAGGCGCAGTTGTTCGTCGGCAGTGGTGGCTTCGCTCATTTTATGCTCCGCTGGATTGGATGTGGTCTGGCGAGAATCGCCCCGGCGCGTCCGTAGCCGGGTCAGGGATTCTTGGCCATGCTTTCTTCCATCCGCCGAAGCTGTTCGGGGGTCGCGGCGACGTGATAGCGCGCTTTCCAGTCGGCCGTCGGCATCCCGTGGACGATCGCGCGGCCCGCTTCCTTGTCGATGCCGCCCGCTTCGGCGATCCAGTCGCCGAGGCAGTTGCGGCAAAAGCCCGCAAGGCCCATCAGGTCGATGTTCGCGGCGTCGTGACGATGCCGGAGCAGGCGGACGAGGCGGCGAAAGGCCGCAGCGGCGACGGCATCGTCGAGCGTGTCGACCGCATCATTTCTCTCCCCCTGATCTTCGCTGCACGACATTCTTCGCCTCCTGGTGGTAATTGAATAGCTATACGGCGGTTGCCTTGGCAGGCGCGACGCGCCATGCCACGCTCACCGTAACGGCAAACAGGCAAGCGGAGCAATCGTGGTCCAGAGTTTTTCCCCCCGCCAGCGCAAGGTGCGCATTTTGGCGACGCTCGGCCCTGCGAGTGCCAATCCGGAGATGATCGCGGCGCTGCACCGCGCCGGCGCCGACGCCTTCCGCGTCAATATGAGCCATGGCGACCATGCGGGCCATGCGAAGGTGATCGCGGCGATCCGCGCGCTCGAAAAGGAAACCGGCCGCCCGTCGACGATCCTCGTCGACCTGCAAGGGCCGAAACTGCGCGTCGGCACCTTCAAGGACGGACCCGCCGAGCTTGCGAAGGGCGCGAGCTTCGTCCTCGACACCGACAAGACGCCGGGCGATGCGACGCGCGTCTACCTGCCGCATCCAGAACTGTTCGCTGCGCTCGAGCCCGAGACGCGGCTGCTCGTCGACGACGGCAAGCTGGTGCTGCGCGTCAAGCAGGTCACGGCGGATCGCATCGAGACGCTCGTCGAGGTCGGCGGCCGCATTTCGGACCGCAAGGGCGTCAACGTCCCCGATGTCGTCGTGCCGCTCGCGGCGCTCACCGAAAAGGACCGCCGCGACCTCTCTTTCGCGCTCGAACAGCATGTCGACTGGATCGCGCTCTCCTTCGTCCAGCGCCCCGAGGACGTCGCCGAGGCGCGGCGGCTGATCGGCGGCAAGGCGGCGCTGCTCGTCAAATTCGAAAAGCCCGCGGGCGTCGCGCGCTTGGAGGAAATTCTCGAGATCGCCGACGCCGCGATGGTCGCGCGCGGCGACCTGGGCGTCGAACTGCCGCCCGAGGCGGTGCCGCCGCTGCAAAAGCGCATCGTCGCCACCGCGAGGGCCATGGGCAAGCCGGTCGTCGTCGCGACGCAGATGCTCGAATCGATGATCGTCTCGCCGTCGCCGACGCGCGCCGAGGTTTCCGACGTCGCGACCGCGGTGTACGACGGCGCCGATGCGATCATGCTGTCGGCCGAGACCGCGGCGGGCGCCTGGCCGGTCGAGGCGGTGACGATGATGGATTCGATCGCGCGCTCGGTCGAAAGCGACCCCGATTATTTCCGCCGCCTCCATTTCACCGAAACCTTTCCCGATCCGACGACCGCCGACGCGCTCGCCGAGGCGGCGGGGAGCATCATCGGGACGATCGGCGCCGATGCGATCATCTGCTTCACCGCGTCGGGCTCGACCGCGCGCCGGGTCGCGCGCGAGCGCCCCGGCGCGCCGCTCCTCGTCCTGACGCCGAAGCGCGAGGCGGCGCGGCGGATGGGGCTGCTCTGGGGCGCCCATGCCGTGCCGACGAAGGACATCGGCAGTTTCGAGGAGATGATCGCCAAGGGCAAGCGCATGGCGTTGCGCCATGGCATCGGCCAGGCGGGGTCGAAGCTGGTGATGATGGCGGGCGTTCCCTTCGGCACGCCGGGATCGACCAATGTGCTCCACGTCGCGACGCTGACCGGCGACGAGCTGAAAGGCTATAGCTGAGCCGCCGATTCCGCGCGCCGATCGCGAGCGCCGGCGCGAATCGATTCAAATCGGCACAAAAGTTACCGGGCGATTCAGAAAATTTCGGGCCTGATTCAGATCGGGACGGGGAAAAATGGTAAATGGGCTTTGAACCATTGACGGCGCGCGGCATAGTCGCTGTCAGTGAAGCGTCGGCGCCCGCGTGGGAGGGCGCGTTGCCAATCCGGAGGTCCAGCTCGCGTGTCCGCACCATTTCGTTTCCCGCGCTTCTTTGTGACCAGCCCGGCGCCATGCCCCTATCTGGAAGGCAAGACCGAGCGCAAGGTGTTCACCGAACTCGGCGGCAATAATGCGAACGACCTCAACGACGCGCTCGGGCGCATCGGTTTCCGCCGCAGCCAGTCGGTCGCCTATCGCCCGAGTTGCGCCGATTGCTCGGCGTGCGTGTCGGTGCGCGTGTGCGCGAATGACTTCGCCCCCAGCCAGTCGCAGAAGCGCAACGTCCGCCGCAACCGCGACCTCGTCGTCACCGCGTGCAGGCCGTGGGCGACCGAGGAACAATATGCACTGCTGCGCTCCTATCTGACGACGCGCCACCCGAACGGCGGCATGGCCGATATGGACGAGCAGGATTTCGCCGACATGGTCGAGCAGACCCCGGTCGACAGCTATATGATCGAATATCGCGAGCCGACGAGCGACGGCAGCCGCGGGCGGCTCGTCGGCTGCTGCCTGACCGACCGGCAGGGCGACGGGCTGTCGATGATCTACAGCTTCTTCGACACGCAGCATCCGCTGCGCGAGGGGCTGGGCACCTATATCATCCTCGACCATGTGCAGCGCGCCGCGCGGGCGGGGTTGCCCTATGTCTATCTCGGCTACTGGATCGAGGGATCGGCGCGCATGGCGTACAAGGCGCGCTTCCGCCCGCTCGAAAAACTGGGCCCCGACGGCTGGTCGCGCTTCGAACCGATCGCGTCGGATCGCGTCGCGGCGATCTTCGAACTCGCCTGACGCCGCGCCAAAAACACTAGAGTGATTTCGAGTGAAATGGAACATTTCACGGCTCGGAAATCACGGCAAAACAGGAATCTAGAGTGCCGGTTTTGATTCTATCAAAATCGAACGCACTCTAGTCCGCCGGTTGACCTCGCCTTGCGTTCAAGGGCATAGCTGTATTTTCAGGACGTAAGTCCGGGTCGCATCCGTTATTGGTCGCCGAGGGGGAAGGGCGATGGGGGTTGGGATGCCCGCGCGCAGATACAGGCCGCCGCCAGCGATCGGAGCGGCGGTGCGATGAGCGAAACCGTCAAGGTCGCGATCATCGGGTCGGGCCCGGCGGGCCTTAGTGCGGCCGCGCGCGCCGCGCAGCTCGGGCTGAGCCACGTCCTGCTCGAAAAGACCGACCATCTGTCGGATACCATCTTCAAATATCAGAAGGGCAAGCGCGTGCTTGCGACCCCCGACCGGCTCGACCTGCGGTCGGACTGCCGCTTCGGCGAGGGCGCGCGCGAGACGATCCTCGCCAATTGGGACGAGGATGCCGCCGCGAACAAGCTGAACATCCTCTACAATGCGGAGGTCGTCGAGGTGTCGGGCGCCAAGGGTGCCTTTCTCATCAAGACTGCGAAGGGCGAGACGATCGCGGCCGAAACGATCGTCCTCGCGATCGGCACGCAGGGCAATCCGAACCGGCTGCGCTGCCCCGGAAACGAGCTGCCGCACATCATCTATCAGGTCGACGACCCCGAGGATTTCCGTGACCGCCACATCACCGTCGTCGGGTCGGGCGATGCGGGGATCGAAAATGCGCTGGGCGTCGCCGAGGAAGCGCTCGGCAACCGCGTGACCATCCTCAACCGGTCAAAGGATTTCGCGCGCGCGAAGGCGAAGAATGTCGCCGACCTGATGGACGCGGGCGAAAACGGGCTGATCGACATCCGCACCGAAACGCAGCCCAAGCTGGTCGAGGAGGGGTGGCTGACGCTCGACACGCCGAATGGCGAGGAGCGCATCGCCTGCGACACCATCGTCGCGCGGCTGGGGTCGGTTGCGCCGCGCGCCTTCGTCGAGGCGATGGGGATCGCGTTCACCGGCCCCGACCGCGAAGCCTTTCCGAAGCTGTCGCCAACCTTCGAAACGACGGTGCCCGGCATCTATGTTATCGGCGCGCTCGCGGGCTATCCGCTGATCAAGCATTGCATGAACCAGGGCTATGACGTCGCCGAGTTCATCAATGGCAACGACGCGCTGACCCCCGCCGACGAAAAGGATCTGGCGGCGATCTTCGCCAGCCTGCCCTATGACATGCCGGTCAGCGAGTGGCTGGAATTCCTGCGCAGTCACGTCCGCATCTTCGCCGACGTCTCGCCGCTCCAGATGCGCGAATTCATGCTCGATTCGAAGGTCGCCTTCTACCGCGCGGGCGAAGTGGTGTTCGAGAAGGGCGAGCCGGGGTCGTCGCTGTTCGCCATCGCCGAGGGGGAGGCGCTGGTCGAGGTAGGGCCGGGCGTCACCGTGCCGATCGAGCAGGGGTCGATATTTGGCGAGGTCGGCCTGATTTCGGGGCGCAAGCGCGGCGCGACGATCCGCGCGGGCGCGGACAGCATCTTCGTCGAACTATCGCGCACCGCGGCGCTCAAGCTGATGGCGGCGGTGCCGGGGGCGAAGCGCGCGATCAACCGCATCTCGCTCGAACGCCAGCTGTTGCAGATCTTCAAGGGCGGACTGACCGTGGAGGACCTCGCACCCGTGGTCGACGAGGCCGAGGTGATCCACGTTCCGGCAGGCAAGGCGGTGGTCGAGGAGGGCGACGACGGCGACGACGTCTATGTCATCCGATCGGGCTCGATGGTCGTCGAAAAGGACATCGGCGGCAAACCCATCTTCCTGCGCTATCTGCCCGCGGGCAGCTATTTCGGCGAAATGGCGGTATTGAGCGGCGAAAAGCGCAATGCGACAGTGAAAGCCGCGGTCGGCAGCGAGGTGATCAGGCTGACCGGCGCGGGCTTCAAGGCGATGCTCGCGGCGCGGCCGCAGGTGCGCGAAGCCACCGAGGCCGCGGTCGCCGAGCGCGCCGCGATGAACGACTTCATCGAATCGCGCAAGGCGAGCTATTCGAGCGCGGTCGACCTCTATTCGGACACCGCCGGCTTCATCATGAAGGAGGGGCTGGGCGAGGCGACCGACGCGCTGCTGATCGACGAAAATCTGTGCGTCGGCTGCGACAATTGCGAAAAGGCGTGCGCCGACAGCCACGAAGGCCTGTCGCGGCTCGACCGCGAGGCGGGCAAGACCTTTGCGCATCTGCACGTGCCGACGAGCTGCCGCCACTGCGAGCATCCGCACTGCATGGCCGATTGCCCGCCCAACGTCATCCACCGCGGCCCCGACGGCGAAGTGTTCATGGAACCGGGGTGCATCGGCTGCGGCAATTGCATGCGCAACTGCCCCTATGGCGTGATCCGCATGGAGGCGGCACCGCCGCCCAAGCCGGGGCTTTTGAGCTGGCTATTGCTCGGCCGCGGCCCGGGGCCGGGCGAGCCGTCGCCCAAATGGACGAAGAAGCAATTGGGCGACGAGAAGCCCAAGAAGGTCGCGGTCAAATGCGACATGTGCAAGGGGATCGCCGGCGGCCCCGCCTGCGTCCGTGCCTGCCCGACCGGCGCCGCGATCCGCGTCTCGCCCGAGGAGTTCCTGTCGATCGCCCGGCTCGAGGAGGATGCCGGCTGATGGCGAGCCTTTTCAAGCGCCGCCGCAGCAAGGCCACGCAGACCGAACGCGTGCGCGAGAGCAAGCATGAGGGCTTTCTGCGCTACGCCGATTTCCGCTGGGCGAAGATTTCGGGCGGCCTCTGCCTGCTCGTCATCGTCAGCTATTCGCTGATCGACGTTCAGCCGCGCCCCAATGGCGGCAGCTGGTACGGCTATACGCTCGGCACGATCGGCGCGCTGCTGATCCTGTGGCTCACCGCGCTCGGCTATCGCAAGCGGCGGATGACGCGCGATTATTGGTCGCTGAAGGCGTGGACATCGGCGCATGTCTATCTGGGGCTGAGCCTGATCGTCATCGGCACCTGGCACACGGGCTTTCAGCTCGGCTGGAACGTCCACACGCTCGCTTGGGCGCTGATGATGCTCGTCATCCTGTCGGGGATGTTCGGGGTGGCCGTCTATGCGACGCTGCCCGCGGCGCTGTCGAACAATCGCGAACAGATGACGCAGATGCAGATGCTCGAGGCGATCCGCGCCTTCGACCGCCAGCTCCACGCCGCCGCGCAGCCGCTCGGTCCCGCGGATACGGCACCGGTGCTTGCGGCGCTCGACGAGGACCCGTTCGCGGGCGGCATCCGCGCGCGGCTTTCGGGCCGCTATCCGAAGTGCGCGACGGCCGCGGCGCACCGCGCGCTCGCCGCGTCGCAGGGCAGCGAGCCCGAGGCGCGCGCGAAGGTGATCGCGCTGCTGACCCAGAAGGAAGCGGCGCTGGCGCGGCTGCGCCGGCACCTCCGGCTCCGCGCGCTGCTCGAGATCTGGCTCTATGTGCATGTGCCGCTGACCTTTGCGCTGATCGCGGCGCTGTCGGCGCACATCATCAGCGTCTTTTTCTATTGGTAAGGCGGGGAGGGGACGATGAGCTTCATCCTGCGCCGGATCGCGACGACCAAGACGGGCAAAGAGATCGTCCGCGACCAGCCGCTCGACGGCGACAGCATCACGCTCGGGCGCGACGCAGGCAACGCGATCCATGTCGCCGACCTCGCGGTCAATCCGCACCATGCGACGATCAGCAGCGCCGACGGGCGCCACGTCCGCATTGTGGCGCAGGAAGGGCTCGGCTTCGACCTCAACGGACGCACGCTCGACATCGCCGATATCGACAGCGCGGCGGGCGCCGAGCTGCGCTTCGGCGGGCACCGGCTGACGATCGCGCGCGAGGGCGAGGACGTCATCCTGCGCGTCGAACGGATCGACGAGCTGTCGCAGGCGTCGAAGGACGTCGACGAGGCGCGCGCCTTTTCGCTCGCCGGGGTGATGCCCGGCAAGCGCATCGGGGCGTGGAGCTTCGCGGCGCTGCTGCTGCTCGCCTTCCTGATCGGGCCGATCTGGGCGTGGCACAGCTACAAGAGCGTCGACGAGCGGCCGCAGGGCTATCATGCCGACCAGGCGTGGCTGTCGGGGCCGCTGTCGAGCGCGCACGCGAGCCTGAAGAACGACTGTCAGGCCTGCCACGTCGAGCCTTTCGTCGCGGTGACCGACAAAGCGTGCGTCGGCTGCCACACCGGCGAGCACAAGGCGATGAGCCAGGCCCATGCGGGCGCTTCGACCGCGATGCTACTCGCCGCGCGGGCGCCGCCGGGGCCGGGGGGCAAGCTGCTGGCGGGCTTTGCCAAAGCGTTCAACAAGCCTGAGGGACGCTGCGTCGGCTGTCACACCGAACATGAGGGCGCGGGGCCGATGCCCGCGACGCCGCAGGCCTTTTGCACCGATTGCCACGACGGCATGGCGGCGCGGCTGACGTCGGCGGGGTTCGAGACGCGGCTTGCCGACGCCGGCGACTTCGGGACGAGCCACCCCGACTTTCGCCCGCTCGTCCGCGCCGCGCCGGGCGCGAAGCCGCTGCGCGCGAAGCTCGGGGAAGCGCCGGTTGCCGATTTCGACGGGCTCAAATTTCCGCACGACCTGCATCTCGCGGCGAACGGCGGTGTCGCGCGCATGGCGGCGAGCTTCCGCGGCCGCTTTGACTTTGGCAAAAAGCTCGAATGCGAAAATTGCCACCGGCCCGAAGCCGATGGCGTTCGCATCGCGCCGGTGAAGATGGAGCGCGACTGCGCGATGTGCCACAGCCTCGCCTTCGAAACCGTCGGCGGCGTCACCCGCACGCTGCGCCATGGCGAACCCGATCAGGTCGTCGCCGACCTCTATGCCTATTACCGCTCGACCGGACCGGCGCGCCCGCTTCAGCTCGGCGGCATGGCGCGGCGGCGGCCCGGCCAATATGCCGAGGGGCAGGTCTACAACATCTATTTCCGCGAAACTGCGGTGCGGCCGAGCCGCGCCGCCGACGCGGTGCGTGCGGTCTTTTCAAAGGGTGGCGCCTGCTATGACTGCCACACGATCCGTGCGCCGGAATCGGGGAGCGGCTGGCGCGTTATGCCGGTGCATCAGACGCCGCGCTTTCTGCAAAAAGGCTGGTTCGACCATGACGCGCACAAGGAAACGGCGTGCGCCGGCTGCCACACCGCGGCGCGCGGGTCGAAGCAGGCGAGCGATCTGCTCGTGCCGGGGCTGACGCAGTGCCGCACCTGCCACGTCGGCGAGGGCGGGGCGACGCTGGTCAAGGTCGAGACCGCGACCGCCTCGCCCTGCGCGATGTGCCACGAATATCACAGCGACGGCGGCAAGCCGTGGGTGCCGGCGCGGCAGCGCAAGAAGCCTGTGACCGCGATCACAGAGCCGCCGCCGGCCCATGCCTATGCTGTGAGCAAGATCACAGGGCCGACTCGGCACGGCCTTTACGCTGTGGCATGGCGCCGACCGGCGCTGCGGCACGCGGATTGGGGTGGATAATCATCGCGCGGCCGCGACAGCGGCGCGGAGCAGGGGACGGAGATGCTGATCGCCCAGATCACCGATTTGCACATCGGTTTCGATCCGGACAATCCGGCCGAATATAATCGCAAGCGCCTCGACGAGGTGCTCGACCGGCTGATCGAGGGACCGAACCGCCCCGACCTGCTGCTCGCGACCGGAGACATCACCGATCGCGGCGACGCCGACAGCTATCGCCGCCTCGTCACCGCTTTTTCGCGCTGCCCCTTTCCCGTCTGGCCGAGTGTCGGCAATCACGATCTGCGCGACAATTTCCACGCGCACTTCCCAGGGTTCGACGACGGCAACGGCTTCGTCCAATATGCGCTCGACCTGCCCGAACTGCGCCTCGTCACCGTCGATACGCTCGAAGAAGGGCGCCACGGCGGCGCCTTTTGCACCGCGCGCGCCGCATGGCTCGATACCGAACTGGCAAAGGACAGCGCAAAGCCGACCTATATCGTGATGCACCATCCGCCGGTCGAAAGCGGTATCGACTGGATGAACACCCACCCCGACGAACCCTGGGTCCACCGCTTTGCCGAGGTCGTGCGCCGCCACCCGCAGGTGCGCGGATTGATCTGCGGCCATTTGCACCGCAGTGTCACCGTCGCGTGGGAAGGGCGCACCGTCGCGATCTGCTCGTCGACCGCGCCGCAGGTATCGCTCGACCTGCGCCCGATCGACGAGAACCATCCCGACGATCGGCCCATGATCGTCGCCGAAGACCCCGCCTATGCGCTCCACCATTGGAACGGGCGCGAACTCGTCAGCTTCTATGACCATGCCGGCGCACACACGATGCTCGCCAAATATGACGAGCGGTTGCAGCCCCTGGTGAAGGAGTTGAAAGGCGAGCGGCCAAGCTAATATCCCAGCGCCAGATCGACCCGCGGCTCGACCGCCTCGCCCCGGTGCCAGCGGTCCAGATTTTCGAGGAAGCGCGCCGCCGAACGCATAAACATCTTGTCCTGCGCGCGCCCCGACAGGTGCATGGTGACATGCGCATTGTCGAGGCCCCACAGCGGGTCGCCGGCGGGTAGCGGCTCGGGCGTGGTGACGTCGAGGAAAGCCGCGGCGATGCGCTTCGCCTTCAGCGCCTCGACCAGCGCGGCCTGATCGACGACGGTGCCGCGGGCGATGTTGATCAGCGTGGCGCTCGGCTTCATCGCCGCAAGCTCGTCGGTGCCGATCATCCCGTCGGTTTCCGCCGTCGCCGGAACCGCGAGGATGACCCAATCGAACTCGCCGAGCCGGGCGCACCACTGGTCGGGGCTCAGCGTGTTGGGGCCGGGCGAGCGGCGCACGACGGTGACGTCGACCGCGAACGCCTTCAGCCGCTCCTCGACCAGCTTGCCGATCGCGCCATAGCCGAGCAGCAGCGCCTTCGATCCGTAAAGCTCGACCTTGCCCGGCGAGTCCGTCAGCCATTCGTGCCGCTCCTGCGCGCGCACCACCTCGCGATAGCCCTTGGCGACGGTGAGCATCCCCATCACGACATATTCGGCGATCGTTATCGCATTGATGCCCGCGCCGTTGGTGACGACCGTCCCGCGCTCGCGCAGCAGGTCGAGCGGCATGCCGTCGACCCCGGCATAGATCGAGTTGAGCCATTTGAGCCGCGTCGCCGCGCCGATCGCCGCCGCCATATCCTTCTTGTCGTACATGTCGAACCAGCCGATCTCGGCCTCGGGGGCGAGCGCCATCGCTTCGTCCTTCGACTGGAAGAAGCGGGGTTCGACCCATTCGGGCAGGCGATTTTCGACGAGCGGGCGGATAAGGCCGGACAGGACGGTGACGGTTTTGGTCATAATTCTCCCCTCCCGCTTGCGGGAGGGGCAGGGGGAGGGCCTGTCCACGCGCAACGGGGTCAGCCTAACATGCCCTCCCCTAAACCTTCCCGCAAGCGGGAGGGGAACTCAATTGTCCAGCCGCCAGTCCCAGCCCAGCGGGTCGCCGTCCATGACCTCGACCCCCGCGGCGTTCAGTTCGTCGCGGAGGGCATCGGAGGTGGCGAAATCCTTGGCGGCGCGCGCTTCCCTGCGGCGCGTCAGGCGGGCTTCGATCTCCGCTTCGCCGATCACCGCCGCCTTCGGGCGAATGCGGAGCGCTTCGCGCGAGAGGGTGAGCAGGTCGAGGCCAAGGACCGCGTCCATCGCGTCCATCGCGGCGCGCTTCTGGCCGGCATCGACCTTCTTCATCGCCGCCGCCTCTTCAATGAGCGTGAGCGCGATCGGGGTGTTGAGGTCGTCCGAGATGGCCGCATCGAACTTGGCGAGCAGGTCGGCGAGCCGCCTGTCCGACACATCGGCCGCTTGCGCCTCGCGCACCGGGGCCGCCGCCATCACCAGCCGCTTGAGCCGGGTGAATGCCGCGCCGAGGCCCTCCCACGAAAATTCGAGTTCCGACCGGTAATGCGCTTGCAGGCACATCAGGCGATAGGCGAGGGGGTGATAGCCCTTGTCGATCAGCAGTTGCAGACGCAGAAATTCGCCCGCACTCTTGCTCATCTTGCCGCTGCGCTCGACGAGGAAATTATTGTGCATCCAGATGCGCGCACCGCTCGCGTCGGAGCAGCTGTGCGCCTGGTTCTGCGCGATCTCGTTCGGATGGTGGATTTCGCGATGGTCGATGCCGCCGGTGTGGATATCGAACGGAAAGCCGAGCAGGGCTTCGGACATCACCGAACATTCGAGGTGCCAGCCCGGCGCCCCGCGGCCCCACGGCGAATCCCACTCCATCTGGCGCTTTTCGCCCGGCGGGGTCTTGCGCCAGATCGCGAAATCGGCGGGATGGCGCTTGCCGTCGACGGGGTCGATGCGGCTCTCGCCCTCGTCGGTGCTGTGGCGCGCGAGGCGACCGTAGTCGGCGACGGTCGCCGTGTCGAAATAGAGGCCGCTGTCGAGTTCGTAACAATGCTTGTCGGCGATCGCCTTTGCGAATTCGATCATCTGCGGCACATAGTCGGTGGCGATCGACCAATGCGCGGGCTGGCGGATGTTGAGCGCCTTGACGTCCTGCCAATAGGCCTCGGTATAGTGGCGCGCGATGTCCCAGATCGACTGCGCCTTCTCGGCGGCCGCCTTCTCCAGCTTGTCTTCGCCCGCGTCGGCATCGTCGGTCAGGTGGCCGACGTCGGTGATGTTGATGACGTGGGTAAGCCGGTAGCCCTTGTAGCTCAGCGTGCGCCCTAGCGTGTCCGCGAAGACATAGGCGCGCATATTGCCGATATGCGGATAATTATAGACCGTTGGCCCGCACGAATAGACGCGCGCTTCGCCCGGATGCACGGGGGCGAAGGGCTGAAGGCTGCGCGTCAGGCTGTCGAACAGCATCAGCGGCGCGCCGGGGGCGGGGAGGTCGTCGGTCATCCCCGCGCCCATGCCGCGACGCGGGGGCGCGCGTCAACCGAAAGCCTATTCGTTTCCGTCGTCCTCCGCCGGCGGCGTCCACAGATCGTCGTTGCCCGCGCCCGTCACCGGGTCGTCAAGCAGCGGCGCGCCGGTCGGCGGGTCGATGTCGCGGATCATAATCAGCGCGGTGGGCAGGGTGATGCCCTCGTCGGGCTTGCCGTCGGTTCCGACCTCCTCTTCGATCACATCCTGCACGGGGAAGGTCGGAATGCTGTCGAACCCGCGGCCGCACAGCACGGGAGCCGCGATCAGGCAGCCGTTGAACCGCGACCGCGCCTCGAAGCTCCCGAAGGTCGCTGCGCTGCCGTTGACCGTCAGCAGCGGGATCGCGTCGAGCCCGACGACCTGCCCTTGCGGGCCGAGATAGACGCCGTTGAGGACGAGGCGGGTGGCGGACCCGGCGGTGTCGACGTTGAACCCGCCGTCGCCGAAGGTCAGCCCGCGGCGCTGGTCGAAATCCACGCCGGTTCCGCTGTTCTGGACATAGAAGCCGCTGACGGCGCCGACGTCGATGCCGCGCGCGAACAGCGCGCCTTCGTCGCTGGCGACGCCGTCATTCTGCGCCAGCCGGCCCTCGATCGCATCGGTCGAGGTCGCGGCATCGACGTCGGCGATCGCGGTGCGCGTCGCGACGGCGATCCGGTCGGCGGCGAGCGACAGCCGGCCGCCCGGTGCGCTATCGTTTGCTCCCGTCAGCCGGATCGACCCCTCGCCGAGCACGATGTCGAGCGTGCTCGCCGCGATGATCGACAATTGATTCGCGTTCGACAGGCCGGTCAGCGCGACGGCGCCCGCCACTTCGGCGCGGCCGGCGGTTTCGAGGATCAGCGATCCCGCGGGACCGAGGTTCGAGGTGTCGCTGCCGCCCGTCATCGTGAAATCGCCGACGACCAGATCGGGCCCGCCGGCAGCGCCCGCCGCAACCGGCGCGAAGATGCGGATGTCGCTGCCATAGAGGCGCGCCATTTCATCGGCGTCGATGTTATAGCCGTCGCCGCTGCCGTCGCCGCCGACGAAGGTCTGTTGGGTCCCGCTGTTGGCGATCGAAAGGCTGGCGGTCGTCCCGGCGGCGCCGACCTGTCCCGCAGCCCCGATCGCAATGTCGCGCGAGGCGAGGGCGATGGCCGCGCCGGTCACGGTGCCGTCGATCGCGATCGCGCCGCCCGCGTCGGCGCTGAGGCCGCTCGCGACGCTGGCGCCCGTCAACAGAATATCGCCGTTCGCCGCGGCGAGCCGCGCCTCGCCTGCGTCGAGCGTCCCCACGGTCAGCCCCTGATCGCCGCCGAGATCGGCGAGGCCGGCGACGGTGGCGCTGGCGACCGACAGCGTGCCGGCGGTGCCGACCGTGGCATCGCCCGCGGTGGCAACGAGGCTGGTAAAGACCAGATCGCCACTGCCGCCGATCGCGACGCTCGCGCCCGTGGCATCGACCGCGCCCGCCGAAGCGAGCGAGGCGACCGCAATCGCGCCGTTCGCACTCGTCAGGCTGGTGGCGCCCTGATTGACGATTGTATCGGCGGCGATGCCGCCGGCGCCGTTCAGCGTGACGCTGCCCGCGCCCTGTTTCGCGATGCTCGCCACGTCGATGGCGCCCCCGGCCGAAAGCGCGATATCGCCGCCCGCAGCGTAGCTGCCCGCGATATCGCCCGACGCATCGACGGCAACCGATCCCGCCAGATCGGCCTGATTGACCGTCACGGAACCAGCCGTTGCGGTCGCCGAGAGCGCCGCATCGCCGACGAGGCTTCCGACCGCGATGCTGCCGCCGGCAAGCGCTATGCCGCCCCCCGCGGCGATCGAGTCACCGGCGATCGCATTGGCGGCGGTCAGATCGACCGTCGTTCCGGCATCGAGCGCCGCGAAGGCGATCGACCGGGCGTCGACTGCGATATAACCGCCCGCGGTCGAATTGCCGAGGTCGGCGGCGCCCGTAGACCGGATGTCGATATCGCCGCCGGCGATGATCGTGCTGGTTCCGGTCGCGAAACTCGCGACATCGGCGGTGAAATCGTCCGCGGCTTCGGCATGGCCCACCGTGGTGGCGCCGCCCGCGATAGTGATATTGCCGCCGTCGCCTTCGTCGTCGAAGCTGCCGGTGCCGCTATAGGCCGCGCCGACCGCGACCGGCCCCGCGGCGGTCAGCATCGCATCGTCGCCCGCGTCGACCTCGAACAGGTCGATCCCGCCTGCCGCGTCGAGCGTCGCGTCATACCCCGCGGCGAACACGCCGGTCGAGGTTATGCCGCCCGTCGTCGCGGTCAGGTCGAGGTCGGTGCCGGCGCTGATCGCAGCGAAGGAGAGGGCGCTCCCGCTGATACTCGTCGCGAGCCCCGACTGAAGCAAACCCGTTCCCGCTACTGCGCCGCCCGCGGTTGCGGTGAGATTGTCGAACGCCGACAGGTCGGCGGCGGCGATCGTCGCGGTCGGCGCCGAGAGGGTGATGTTCGACAGGTCGGCGGGGCTCGCCTGGATTTGCAGGAAGGGCGTCGGGACCGAGGCGCCGGGTGCATAGACGACGCTGCGCGTGTCGCTGCCGCTGCCCGTCGTCGCTGCATCGGCGATCGTCATCGCGCCGCCCGCCGTCGCGTCGATGTCGTCGCCTGCGGTCAGGTTCGCGAGGGTGGCGGTCGTACCGGCGAGCAGGAAGATATCCTCGCCCGCCGCCCCCCCGTCGATGCCCGCAGCGCCGCCCGCGCGCACCGCGAGCATCGTCGCGGCGCTGCTGCCGGTCAGAAACGCCTCGCCATCGGCGTCGGCGAAGACATAGCCTTCGGCGGGAATGCCGTTCGGATCGACATAGCCGCCCGCCGCATCGGCCTCGGCGGCGATATTGCCGCCCGCTGTCAGCACGACATTCCCGCCGGCCCGAAATATGCCGTCGATGTCGCCCGCCGCGACGACGCTGATCGAGCCGCCGACATCGGCGAGGCTGGCTGCGGCGCTGCCGTTTCCGGCATTGATCGCGAGGGTCGCGGGTGTTGTGATCGTGCCGGCGACCGCGACATGATTGCCCGACAGGACGATATTGCCCGCCGCTGTCAGGTCGCCGCCGTCGATCCCGTCGGCCGCGCCTGCGCCATTCGCGTTCAGCCCGATCGTGGTGCCGGCGTCGATCGCGTTGAAGCTGATCGACTGGCCGACGACGAAAACATAGCCGCCCGCGCTCGAATTGCCGAGGTCGACGACCCCCGGGACGTTGATGTCGATATTGCCGCCGGTGATGATCGAGTTGGGCCCGGTCGCGAAACTCGCCGCCTGCGTGGTGAAATCCGTGTCGGCTTCGGCATGTTCGACGCGCGTCGCGCCTGCGCTGTTCAATATGATGTCGGCGCCATGGAGCTGGTCGACCCCGATTAGGCCGGTGGTCGCCGTGAGCGACAGCGTGCCGTTCGCGGCGAGCAGGCTGCCTGCGGCGCTGCTGATGCCCGTTCCTGCGGTCGCTATCAGATTGCCGCCCGCCTGGATCGTTGGCGCGGTTCCGGCGCGGAAGTCGTGGCGAATGTCGATCTGGTCGCCCGCCTGGAGGCTCAGGTCGCCGCCGATCGCGACGATGCCGCCCCCCTGACCATGGACGCCGATCGAGCCGTCGGTGGTCAGTGTCGCGTTGCCGGCCGTCTGCACCGTTCCGCCATAAACACCGAAGAAGATGCCGCTTGCCGCGGTATCGGTGTCATTGTTCGTCGGCGCGGCGCTGCCCAGCGCCTCTGCCGTCAGGCTGGCCATCGTGATGGCGCCGTTGCCGAGGAATTCGATGCGGCCCGCGGCATCGCCATTGGCACCGATGCTGGTGTCGCCGAGGTTGATCGCAGCCGTCGGAACGGTCGTCGTGCGCGCCTCGATCACCGCGCGTCCGCCAGCGGTGGTGCCCGGCGCTCCCGCCGCGCCTGCGCCGGCGGTACCCGCGCCGCCCGTTCCGCCCGCGCCTGCGACGCCGCTCACCGCAATATCGACCGGCTCGCCGGTCGTCGCAACGGTCCCGCCATCGGCCAAAAGGTGGACGGTGCCGCCCGCGCCTATCCCGCCGTCGCCGCCGTCGCCGCCGCTAAGGCCGGCGCCGAAATCATTGTCGGCGCCAGTGCCGCCGGTCCCACCGGTCCCGCCGACGCTGAGTGCTATGGTTCCTGTCGTGTCGGGGATCGGTCCGACCGAGAGCGCGCCGCCGTTGGTTGCGACCACTTCGAGCGTGCCGCCCGTTCCGGCTCCGCCGTCGCCGCCGCTTGGACCCGTGACAAAGCCCGAGGTGGCATAGCCGTGCGCCGCGCCGCCGGCGCCGCCGGTGCCGCTCGCGACGAAATTGGCCTGGCTCACCGTCACGCGCGCGTTCGGCCCGTCGGCCTGCACCCGCGCGGTGCCGCCGCCGCCCGCGCCGCCGTCGCCGCCGGCGCCATCGTCGCCATAGCCGCCCGCGCCGCCGGTCGCCGAGGCGTCGACCGTCGCTCGCAGCAGGTCGGCGTCATAGTCGGTCACGACGATCTGCGCGGTGCCGCCGCTGCCGCTGCCGGCATCGCCGCCCGTCCCCGCCGAGCCGCCGCCGCCGCCGGTGCCTTGCGACACCACGGTCACTTCCGCGCCCGGCTCGACGCCGGTGGCCAGTGCAAGGGTCGAAATTCCGCCGCCGCCGTTTCCGCCGGTCCCGCCGACGCCAATGCTGGCGATTGCACCCGGACTCGATGAATCGAGGACACTGCCCCCGGTGCCGCCGATGCCGCGCGAATCGACGGTCAGCGAGGTGGTGATGAGTGTGCCCGCGATCATGTTGACCGTCGCCAGGCCGCCGGCACCGTCGCCACCATCGCCCGCGACGGCGGGCGTGCCGTTATAGACATAGAAGCCGGCGCCGTCGCCGCCGTTCCCCGTCGCGACCGCGGCAAGGCTGCTCGTTTCGGCGATCGTCCCGGCAAGGGTGATGGTCGCGACCCCGCCCGCACCATCGCCGCCCGACGCCGCCGGGATGATGTTCGCCGGATCGAAATCGTCGCCTTCGAAGCCATAGCCGCCATAACCGCGCGCGGACGCGCTGACTTCGGCCGCGTTGAGCGTGCCGGCGAGCAGGTCCATCGTCGCCGTGCCGCCGAAGCCGTCGCCCGCCCCGTTCGGATCATAACCGCCATAGCCGTCGGCGCTGATCCCGATGTCGCCGCCGATCGTGGCGCCGCCGGTCTGGGTGAAGCCGACCGTCCCGCCGGTTCCGGTGCCGCCGTTCGACCCGACGCCGCCGCCATAGCCGGTGGCGCCGAGACTTAGCAGGCCGGTGACGGTGAAGCTGCCGCCCTGGACGTCGACGCTGATGTCGCCGCCGAGGCCGTTGCCCACGGGTATTCCGGAACCCGGCGACCCCTCCGAGCCGAAACCCGCGCTCCCGTCGACATAGCCCGAGAGAGAGCCGAAGAGGAGCGCGCTGCTGTCCGAGGCTTCGGCGACGGTGCGCAAGAGCAAGGTGCCGCCGCGGCCGAGCGGAACCGCGCCGCTGGAAGGGCTGGCGCCGCCCGATATGCCGTTGACCGAAACCGAGGCGAACCCCGGCAGGCTGATCGTGCCGGCATCGGCGATGAACCGGATCGCGCCCCCGGTCGCCGCCGCGCCGTCGATGCTCTGCCCGCTTTGCGCGTCGGCGCTGAAATCGCTGAAAGAAGCGGGGTCGCTCACCTCGATCAACCCGCCGTTCGAGGCGAGAAGGTCGATCGTGCCACCCTGTGCGACGCCCCCGACATCGGCGTCGGGGGTCCGTCCCTCGGCATAGAGGTTATGTGCGATGCTGCTGATCGTGCCGCCGTCGGCGGTGAAGCCGATATGACCGCCGGTGCCGCTGCCCGAGCCGCGTGCTGCGTCGAGCGCATCGCTGCCGCCGCTGGCCGATGCGGACAAGCCCTGGCCGCCGATCGTTCCGCCGCCGGTCGCCGTCACGGCGATGTCGCCGCCGGCGCCGCTGCCGAAACTTTCCCCGCTGCCGACGGCGCCATCGGCCGAGAGGATGATGTCGGTGCTTGTGGAGAAAAGGGCGCCGCCGGTCGCGGTGAAGGCGACCGACCCGCCCTGCGCGTCGCCCGACAGAGCCGTCGTCAGGCTCGGCGACGCGGCCGAGCCGCTGTTCGCGGTCGCGATCAGGTCGAGCTCGGCAGCCTCGATGGTGAGCGTGCCGTCGATGGTCATCGCGACCGATCCGCCTTGCGCGTCGCCCCCGACGGCATTCTCGCCCGCGCTCGCGCCGCCGCCGAAGCCGCTCGCCGAAACGGTCGCCTTCCCCAAATTCGTGTCGGTCGGCACATCGCCCGTGAAACTCACGGACGCGGTGCCGCCGATGCCGTCGCCGCCATTTAGCGTCAGAAAGTCGGGCGCCGGCGATTGCAGATAATTCTCGCCGCCGAAACCATCGGCGGAAACGCTGGTGAAGGCCGCGGTCAAGGTCGATCCCGAGCCGCTGACGCTGAGCAGCGCAGTGCCGCCCGTGCCGGTGCCCGACTGGATATTGCCGGTCTGGCCATAGCCGGTCGATCCGACCGAAATGACGGTGCTGGCGGCCAGGCTGGCGCCGTTTTCGACGCGCAGCGTCGCGCTGCCGCCCGTTCCGTCGCCCCCTGTGTCGGCGGCACTCACCACGAAGCCGCTGGAAGAGGTCAGGCCGCCGCCGCGCCCGACCGACTGGACGGCGATGTCGTCGGCGGTCAGCGACGCATCCGTCCCCGAAACGAGCAGCGAGGCAGCGCCGCCGGTGCCGTTTCCGGCCTGTCCGGTGCCTCCGACGCCGGCGTTCCCGGTCGAGGTGAGGGTGACGCTTGCCGCCTGGACCGTTCCGTCGATGATCGAAAGGGTGACGTCGCCGCCGACGCTCGACCCGTCGGCCTGCACTTGTCCGGTCGATGCGAGATCGAGCGTGCCGCCGGTTGTCAGCTGCCCGCCGGCGACGGCGATGCTTGCCGCGCCGCCCGACTGGAGCGAGAGGTTGCCCGTCGCGCCCGCCTGTTGACCGATGCCGGCGGTAAGGCTGGCGCTCGCATCGCCGATGAAGGTTGCATCGCCTTCGGTGACCAGCATACCCTGCGCGGGCGCGCCGGGGATGGGGGAGGGTGGCACCGGATTGGCCGGCGCGCCGGTGAAGGCGCCGCTCGCGTGCGTGCGCACGCTGCTGCGGAAGATCGTGTCGCTGACCGCGATATTCGCAGCGGTGCCATTTGCGGGGCTGGCGTCGATCTGGCCCGCCGTCACGCCATAGCCCGCCGACAGCACGATCGCGCCATCGGGGTCGGTCTGCGCGACGACGGCATCGTCATAGCCGACCTCGCCCGAGACGAGCATCGTGACCGCGTCATTCTTCGGAATCGCGACCATATAGATGCGGCTCTGGTCGACATCGCCCTGCTCGTGCGTGGGGCCGGTGGTGCTGCCGTCGTGGACGATCGCATTGCCGCCGTCGGCGCCGACGAGCACGTCGATGTCGAACAGGCCGCCGTTGATGCGGATGTCGGCCTGTTCGGCGGCGACATAGGCGGCCGACCCGTCGACGCGGACCGCGCCGCTCTGCACGATGCGCGGCGCGACGAGCGCGACATAGCTGCCGCCCGGATTGCCCGCGATCGCGGCGTTGATCGTGGCCCCATTGGCGATCTCGACGCGCGAGGTGCCCGCGGCGCCGCGGAAGCGGATCTCGCCGCCCGCGCCGAACAGGCCGCCGGTCGTGTCGATGTCGTTGGCGGTCAGCAGCAGGCTGCCGACGTTGATCGCGGCGCCATTGCCGATCAGCACGCCGCCGGCATTATAGAACCAGATATTGCCGCCCTGGACATTGCCGCTGCTCGCAAAGCGCGAACCGACATAGCTGTTCACCGTGCCGTTGAGCGCAACCTGCCGTCCGATCGAGCCGCCCCCGGCGTCGACGAAGCGGTTGAGGACGGTGTAGTCGCCGGTCCCGTAGAATTCGAGCGTGTTGCCAGCGGGCAGGAAGTCGATCGTGCCGCCGGTCGGCGCATCGTCGGTCGGCGTCCAGTTGATGATCGTCTGCGGTGTCGAAACTTCGACCTGGGTCGAATTGGGCGGCGCCGTGGGGCCGAGCGGGTCGGGCGGTGAGATGCTGCCGCTGCCGCTCACCACCTGCCCGGTGCCCGCCACTTGCGCCAGCGCCGGGCCGCCCTGCATCAGCGCCATCAGCCCCGCGGCGATCGCGCAGCTTTCGAGCAGGCGGTGCTTGCCCCTGCGGATCGGCGGATTGGCATCGGAGGCACGCATGGCAGTCATCCTCAATGGCTCAGCGCGCCCGCACGCCGAACTGGGTGGTCAGCGTGACGAGCAGCCGCGGGTCGGGGCGCCGGGCGAGCAGGTCGGGACGGTTGAGCGGCGCCGCGACGGCGACGTCGAGGCGCGCGACGTCGCCATAGGCGACGCGCACGCCGCCGCCCGCCGAATAGAGCTTTTGCGGGTTGAACCCGTCGAAGGCGCTGTCCTTGTTCCACACCCAGGCGGCGTCGAAAAAGACGAAGGGCTGCACCGCGAACGCCTTGGTATTGGCGGGAACGAGCGAGCCGTAGCGCGCCTCGAGCGCGACGCCGATACCATTATCGCCGATGATCGTGCCGGGGTCGTAGCCGCGACCGGTCGTGAAATTGCCGCCCGAAAATTCCTCATAGGAGAGGAGGGGATCGCTCGCCCATTGGGCGCGCGGCGCCACCGAAAGGGTGAAGGTCTTGACCGGCCGCCATTCGGCGATGGCCTCGGTGCGCAGCACGAAGGCGTCGGGCTTCCCCTCGATACGTGACAGCGGCACGCGGCCCGGCGCGAAGCAGGCGGTGCCGGTCGGGCCGCAATCGTCGCTGGCGCCGAGCATGTCGAGACCCTGCCGCGCTTCGAACGACGTCGCAAGCGACCAGCGCGGCTCGGACGGATTATAACCGGCGCGGCCGGCGATCGAGGCGGGGTCGATCCAGCTCGCGTCGGCGCGCAGGTTGAGCACGCGCAGCCGGTCGCGGTTGAGCGGTATCCCGGCGAGCCGCACATCCTGATCGATGATGTCGAAGCCGCCACCCACGGTCAGCCGGTGTGCCTGCGTCAGCGTCACCGGATAGGAAGCAAAGAGGCTGACGACCTGGGTGGTCGTCCTGATCGCGAGCCCGGCCAGGTCGGGCCGCGTCCACGCGTAGGTATAGCTGCCGCCGAGCCGCATCCCTTCGCCGCCGACGCGGAATTCATGCGCGAGCTGGACGACCTGCTGCTCGTCGAAATCGGCGGTCGAATAGAGGCTGGCGGTCGTCAGATCGCCGAGGCCGGTCAGCCCGGCGAAGCGCGCGCGCGCGATGCCGCCCCAGCGGCCGACGTCCTTCGATCCGAAATTCTGGATATTGGCATCGAAGATTACCGGCGTGCGGGTGACGAGCACCTCGCCGACGACTTCGCCGGGTTCGCCGCCGGGCCGCAGCGTCAGCCGCGCGTCCATGCCGGGAATGTCGCGCGCCAGCAGCAGATAGCGCTCGGCATCGCGGATGTTGAAGATCGTCCCGTCATCGAGACGCGCCAGATAGCGCTGGAGGAGATCTTCGTTGGCGCCGGCATCGCCGCGCACTTCGACCCGGCTCATACGCGCGGCCAGAATGTCGAGCCTGACGACGCCGTCCTCGATCCGCTGCGGCGGCACGCGCACCGCGGCGAGATAGCCTTTTTCGCGCAGCAAGGTCGCAGCGCGGTCGCGAATATCACAGACTACCGCGATCGGCAGATCCTGCCCGACGCGGTCGTGCCAGGCGGCGTCGAGCATCGCCGGGTCGATCCCCTCGACGCGCGAAAATTCGACGCTGCGCAGCGTGAAGCGGACGTCGGCGAATTCGCCGCTGGCGAGCGGGCAGGGTGCGCGTTCGACACTGTCGTCCGCGGCGACCACCCGCTCGGCGGGCGGCGCGGCCGGGGGCAGTGTCGGCGGCTGGATTTCTTCGCGCGTCGGGGCCGGGCGGGGGAGCTGCGCCCATGCCGCGCCCGGCAGCGTCGCCAGCATCAGGCCGGCCGACCAGCCCAGCGCGGTGCGGACGCCGCATCGCGGATGGCGGCCCATGACAATAGCCCCGACGTCGCTCATCACCACCCCTTGCCCAATGGCGCCGCCGCGCTTTGCGTCGGCGCCCGTTCGGCGGGCCATGCCGCATGGGCGCGGCGCCGCCAGTTTTTCGACCCAAGGAAAGGAGAGTCCGCTCGACTGGCGGCTTTCCTTCCCTATTATCAGAGAGATCGGGCCGGTTCAATGCCGGCCCGGACTCCTATCCGCCCGTCGCCTCGGCTTCGGACATCGCGTCGACCAGCCGGTCGAGCTGCGGCGTGCAGCCTTTCGCCATCAGGGCTTCGGCCGCGCCTTCGGCCTCTTCGGGCACCGCGTCCATCGCGGCGAAGCGGACGGTCACCGGCGCGCTCAGCCCGGCGCCCGACAGGCGATAGTCGATGCCATATTCGACCGGGATCGCCTCGGTCGGCCATTTGCGGTAGTTGGCGCCGGACACGAAAGCGACGGTCTCGCTCTTGCCCTTGGCTTCGATCTTGAGCAGCTGGTCGCTCTCCATATAGGGGCGCCATAACAGCAGCGTCGCGGGGTTCGCGACGCAGAAGGTGCCGCTCTGGCGATAGTCGAGCACCCAGATGTTCGGCGCCGACGGTTCTTCGGGCGCGTCCCCGCGCGAAAACCCGCCGCGGGCGCGGCCCTGCGGTCCGGGCGACAGCATCCGCGCCACCGTCGATCCCATCGACTGGCTCGCCTGCACCGTGCCGCCGGCGCTATAGGTGCCGGGGCCGCTCAGCGTGCGGGTCTTGCCGTCCTGCATCAATATGACGCGGTCGCCGGCGACGAGTGTCACCCGCGCATTTGCCTTCAGCCTGGCGCCCGTCGGATATTGGCTCGCCGAAGGGCCGGTCGAGCGGACGACCAAGGATTGCGCCGCGGCGGTGCCGGCGAGCGCGACCGCCATGATCGCGGCCGCCGCGGTCAGGCACAGGCGGCGCGTGGGGGCTTCAGGACAGGACATAGCTTTCTCCCTCTTCGGTCTCGTTCAGGCGTTCCACCAGAAACTGGATGGCGGCATCCTGCGCGAATTCGGCCCGCACCGCTGTGGCGCAGGTCACATAAGTCTCTTTTTTGCCCGCGGCGTGCGCGGCGACCAT
Organism: Sphingopyxis indica; assembly: GCF_032879645.1. Classification (NCBI taxonomy): domain Bacteria; kingdom Pseudomonadati; phylum Pseudomonadota; class Alphaproteobacteria; order Sphingomonadales; family Sphingopyxidaceae; genus Sphingopyxis; species Sphingopyxis indica. Next base: position 3,024,634 of record NZ_CP076394.1, on the reverse strand, counting down.
CGCAGCGATGCGTGCGCGCTGGTCGGGCGTCAGGTCGGGACGGGGGGTGAAGATATCGACCGCGCGCGCGCGGCCGCGCAGGGTGACGCGGCCCATCGGCACGAGATCGCGGCGGCCCGATCGCTCGGCGGCCTCGGCCGAAATCAGCACCCCCGTCTTGAGCGCCTTGTTCGCCGATTCGAGACGCGAGGCGGTGTTCATGCTGTCGCCGAGCGCGGTATATTGGATGCGGTCCTCGCCGCCGAAATTGCCGACGATCGCGTCGCCGACATGCAGCCCGACGCGCGTCATGCCGATCGGCGGCACCCCGTCGGCGAGTTCGACGCGAAAGCGCTCGCCGGCCAGATACATGGCGACCGCCGCCGCCGCCGCGCGCTCGCCGTCGTCGGGCCGCCCGATCGGCGCGCCCCAGAAGGCGACGACCGCGTCGCCGACAAATTTGTCGATCGTTCCGCCATGGTCGAGCACGACGTCGGAGAGGCGGTCGAGATATTCGTTGAGCAGCCGCGCGACCGTTTCGGGGGTGATCGCGTGGCTGAGCTGGGTGAATCCTTCGAGGTCGGTGAAAACGCAGAAAATCTCGCGCTTCTCGCCCGACAGCGACAGGCGGTCGGGGTCGCGCATGATCTGGGCGGCGATGTCGACCGGCAGATATTTGCCGAGCGCCGACTGGGCGAAGGCGCGCTGGCGCGACCCGATCGTGCGCGCGGCGGTGCCGACCGCGGCATAGCCGAACAGCCAGCCGAGCGCCCAGCCGGCGGCGGGCAGGGTCGTGGTGTCGAGCCCCTGACCCTGCAGCCAGAAGGGAAAGGCGACGAAAAAGGCCATCTGCCCCAGGAAAGCCAGCGCGACCCAGCGCGCGCGCAGGTCGATCAGGCTGGTGAGCCCGCCCGCCGCGACGACGAGCAGCGCGAGCACCCACAGGGCGGGGCCGGGAATGCGGTTGGTCCACGCATCGTCAAGCTGCTGCGCGAGCATATGGGCATGAACCTCGAGCCCGATCATCGTTTCGAGGCGCCCCGTCTGCGCATCGGGAAAGCGGCTGAACGGCGTATAGAACTGGTCATTGTCGATGATGTCGCCGCCGATCAGCACATAGCGGTCCCTGACCAGCTCCGAAAAGCCTGCGCGCAGGTCGGCGTCCATCGGCATCGCGAAGCTGTCGATGGGGATATTGGCGAACACCGGCTCTTCCTGCCCTTCGGCGGCGCGCGCGGGGAGCAGGAAGCGGATATTGCCCTGAAAGTCGGCATATGCGGCGTCGACCGGCGCCAGCGCGTTCGCCATCAGCGGCGGCAGCCCCTTCGGCCGCGGCGGCCAGTTGCGGATGACCCCGTCGGGATCGGTGAGGAAAAAGACGCTCGCCGACCGCGTCCGCGCGGTCGTGACGTCGGCAAGAAAACCCTCGAGGAACCTTTGCTGCGCATATTGGATCGCGTCGGGATTGCTGCCATGCTCGGCATAGGCGAGCCACGTCGGCGTCCGCATCGCGCGCAGCTGGGTTTTCAAGAGATCGTCGTCGGGGCGCGGCGAGTCGAAGACGATGTCGATCCCGATCGCCTTCGCCCCCATCGCGTCGATATTGGCGAGCGCGCGCGCGAGCGTCGTGCGGTCGAGCGGCGAGCGGATGCCGGTGTTGAACAGCGTCTCGTCATTATAGGTGATGAGGACGATGCGCTTGTCCTGTCCGACATATGGGGCCATCGCGGTCGCGCGGGCGTCGTAGAGCGCGCGCTCGGCAGCGTTGGTCAGCGGCAGTTCCCACCCGAAGCGCGCGACGACCACCGCAAGGCAGAGGAAGACGACCGTCGCGATCAGCCGTGCGGGGCCAAGCTGCGTCGCGAGCTGCCGCACCCGCTTGCCGAGCGGCACCGCCTCGACCGTGTCGGTCGCCGGCGTCTCGCGCGTGTCGTCGATGCTATCCCCCCGCGCCATCGGTCAGCCCCCGGCGTGCCCGCCGGCCACTTCTGCCGCCGCCGCGGTGGTCGTCCCGCCATTGTGGAGGAGCGCCTGCGCGCCGTCGCCGACGATCGCGAAGCCCGCCCAATAATAGGGGTGCGAGGTCAGCCGGTCGTCCATCAGCCGTTGCTGTGTCGCCCACAGCGCGTCGGCGACGCTTTCGCCCTGCCGCACCGCGAACAGCCCGCCGATCAGCCGCTTGGTCGCGTCGAAATCGTCGGGCGCAGGCCAGTGGCTCGCGATCACCGAGCGCCCCCCGGCGCCGACGAACGCGCGCACCAGCCCGTCGAGCGCATTGCCGCCGCCCTGCGAAATCCCCGCCTCGCGCGTTGCGGCGACGGTCGCCGCGCCCGCGGTGTCGCACGCCGACAGGATCACGAGATCGGCGTCGATCTTGAGATCGTAAATCTCCTGAAAGGTCAGCAGCCCATCCGAATTCGCGTCGCCGAACGAGGTGACGAGCGCCGGACGCGCGGGACAGGACGGCCGCGGCGCGGTGACGAGGCCGTGCGTCGCGAAATGGATGATGCGATATTGATCGAGGTCGGCGCGTGTCCTTACCGCCGTGTCGGTGAAGGCGCTTCCGGTCAGCAGCGCCGCGGCGTCGCCCTTCATCGCGCTGCTCGCGATGCGCAACTCGTCCGCCGAAATCGGCCGGCTCCACTGGGCAAGGCTCCACTGGCAGTCGTCGTCCACCGTGCCCGGCACACCGCCGCGCGACCCGAGCGAGGGCAGTGTGCCCGTGACCGGCTGGTTCTGGCCGAGGCCGAAATATTGGTGCGCCGCGCGCGACGGCGCCGCCTGCCGTGCGTTGCGAAAGGCGAGCGCCGAGACCGACGTGCTCGGCCGCACGGTCCGGCCGAGCCACGCGATCTCGCGCATGTCGAACGGATCGGCGGCAGGATCGGCGAGCCGCCGCTGATAGTCGGCGAGCCCCTGGTCGGAGGTGATGAGCAGGTTGATCGGCAGGCGCAGCATCGCCCCGTCGGGCTCGAAGATCAGATGCGCGATCGTTGGCAGGCGATCGGCGACCGGGCCGAACAGCTGCGCATAAAGTGCCCGCGCGGTCGCCGCGTCGAACGGATAGGTGACCCGCTGGCCGCCCTCGACGGTCGAGATCGTCGCGCGGATCTTGTCGACTGCGCCTTCGAGGTCCGCAGCCCCGATATCGGCCTGCCAGAGCTGCGCGTCGGCCGGACCGGCCAGCATCGCATAGACCGCGTCGCCGACGACGAGCATCTTCAGATAGGCTTCGTCGGGACGCAGCACCGCCTGCAGGTCGGCGAGCCCCAGCGTGCCGGGCGCGACGACGCGGAACTGCGGAAAGGCCGAAAGCCGTGCCAGCGTCTCCGCCTGCTGGAAGCCGAGATTGTCGAGCCGCGTCTTGAGGTCGGCGCGCAGCGCGGCGATCTCGGGCGTCGCGGGAAGCTGGGCGAGGCGGGCGTCCTCGATGCGCGCGCGCTCGATGTCGCGGTCGAGATTGGTCGCCTGCCGGAACAGGCGTGCGCCGTCGTCGCTGCCGCTCGACAGTTCGCGTGCGAGCACGGCCTGGGTGTCGGCGACGCCGGGCCGGACCTGAATCTGGCTCGCGACGAAGAAATCGGCGATCGCCTGGCGGTCGGTCGCGGCGCGCGCGGCAAGCAGCCGGTAATAGGGAGCCATCCGGTTCGCCATGCCGGTCAGTGCGCGTTGCGACCCGGCGAGCGCGGTCACGACGTCGTGATAGATGGCGAGCGCTTCGTCCTCGCGCCCGTGGCGCGCCAGAAAGGCGGCATAGCGCGCCCGCGCCGAAGCGAGCGCGGTCGTTTCGGGATATTCGGCCGCGAGCAGCGCCACCGAACCGCGGAAACGCGCGTCGGCCCCGGCCTCGTCGCCCAGATCCTCCTCGCTCATCGCGAGTTCGCCGAGCATCTGCGAGCGCAGCCGGATGATCGACGTCACGCGGCCCTCGCGAACCGCGAGCGCGTCGGACAAACCCTTGAGCTGCGCCGCTTTCGCCGCCGCCGCATCGCCGCGCAGCCGCTCGACGACGCCGAGCAGGTGCGTCGCCTGCGCGTCGATGATCGTCGCGCGCTCGGCGGGGGTCAGCCGTTCGCTGTCTGCGGCCTGCTGGACCACGCCCGCGCCGCCGCTGTTGAGTCCCGCCGCGATCTGCGGCGTCAGCGTCACGCTCGCGCCATCGGTCTCGATCGGGTTGGCGAGCGGCGCGATCGGTGTCTGCAGGATCGTCGCCGCTGCGTCGTAATCCTGCTGGTTGAGCGCGTGGATCGCGCGAAAATTGCGGCGCAGGCGCAGCTGCACCGGATCGCTTGTCGGCACCGCCTCGGCCTCGGTGAACAGGCGCTCGGCCTCGGCGAACTGGCCGAGGTTCGATTTCTGCAGCGCGCGGTTGAGCGTGAATTCGGTTGGGTCGAGACCCGTCACGCCGCTTTCTTCCTCTGCGCGGCGCGACAGGGCTTCGAAAAATTCGGCGGCGTCGGCATAGTCGCCGCTGTGATTGCGGCGATATCCTTCGGCGAGCGCCTTGTCGAGGTCGACCGTCCCGGCGAGCGTGCGCGCGAAGCTGTCATCCCCGCCGACCGAGGTGGTGGCGACGTCGATCACCCCCGGGACGATCCGGCGCTGGCGGATCGATTCGAGCGCGAGGTCGAGCGCGTCGCCATAGGCGGCGAAGCCTTCGACCGCATAGCTCGTGTCGCCGTCGGCTTCGATGCGGGTGCGCCACGCGACGTCGCTGCCCTTCACCGTGCAGGCGTCGGGGGCAGGGCAGTTGATGGTGTCCGCGCGGCCCCGTTCGATTCGCTCGCGTGCCGCATCGGGGCTCGCGCGCAGCATGCGGACGGTGCCGACGGGCTGGCTCGCATCGCGGCACAGGATCAGCCATGCGCGGTCGAACATGCCGGCAACCACGCGGTCGCGCACCGTCGCCTGGACTTCGCACAGCGCGCCGCCCTGACTGCCGATCGCAAAGCGGTCGCGCAGCGTCGGGTCGCCCGCCTGCGCCGCGCCCGCCGGCGCTGCGGCGAGCGCCAGCCCCGCCAGAATCGGCATGCCAAATGAAACTCGAACGATCATCGGCGCAATTCCCCCAAACCCGTGCATCGTGGCGCCATGCAGCGGCGTAGCGGCATGGTGCAGTTTCCCGTGCTGCAATGCGACCCATCCCGTTGGTGCGAACCCTAACCCCTTATAGACAAAATGGGAAGTGATCTGGCGCACAGGCGGCTTGCGCGGGGGCAAGGCGCGACCTATCTGCAAGGCTCGGGCTTTCACCAGGCGAGGACAAAATGAGCCAATTCGACGACCGGGAACGCGCTTTCGAGGCGAAGTTCGCGCGCGATCAGGAAGTGCAATTCCGCATCACCGCGCGGCGCAACCGCCTGCTCGGCGAATGGGCGGCCGAGCGCATGGGACTGACGCCCGAGGAAACCGACGCCTATGCGAAGGCGGTGGTCCAGGCCGATTTCGAGGAAGCGGGCGACGAGGATGTGATCCGCAAGCTCGCAGGCGACCTGACCGCGGCGAGCATCGAGATCAGCGATGCCGAGATTCGCGAGGCGCTGAACCAGAAGACCGCCGAGGCGCGGCGCCAGTTCATCGACAAAGAGAATTGAGGAGCGGCTGCGGAATGGCCATGCGCGAGGAGGATTTGCAGGCGATGATCGCGGCGGCGTTTCCCGACGCCGAGGTGACGATCACCGACCTTGCCGGCGACGGCGACCATTATGCCGCGCATGTCGTGAGCGAGGAGTTTCGCGGATTGAGCCGGGTAGCGCAGCACAAGGCGGTCTATGCCGCGCTCGGCGGGCGGATGGGCGGCGAACTTCACGCCTTGCAATTGACCACCGCCGTCCCTTCATAGGGGCATCAGCGAAATTTTCGGCGCCGCGCGCGCCACCGGAGATTGATTATGAGTGACCCCAATGTTCAGGACCGCATCGCCAAGCTGGTTGCGGACCATCCCGTGCTGCTGTTCATGAAGGGCACGCCGCTCTTTCCGCAGTGCGGCTTTTCGTCGCGCGCGGTCGCGATGCTCGACCGGCTCGGCATCGAATATGGCACCGTCGACGTGCTGCAGGACATGGAAATCCGGCAGGGCATCAAGGAATATTCGGACTGGCCGACGATCCCGCAGCTCTATGTGAAGGGCGAGTTCGTCGGCGGCAGCGACATCATGATGGAAATGTGGGAAGCCGGCGAACTGCACCAGCTGATGGACGGCGTCCCGACCCGCGCCGAATAACGGCCGATCAGCCGAGCATCGCGCGCCACGCTTGCGACATATGCTGGCGCTCGCCCGCGCTTGCATGGGCGGCAAGGCCCAGCCGGTCGGCGGTCGCCATCGCGCGTTCGGCGCCCATCACCGTCAGCGCGGTCGCCCAGGCATCGGCCATCATGCAGCTGCGGTGGATCACGGTGACCGACTGGACGCCGTGAACGATCGGCCAGCCGGTCGCGGGGTCGAGGCTGTGCGAATAGTGCCGGCCATCGACCGCAAAGCCGCGGCGATAGCTGCCCGATGTGGCGACCGACAGGTCATGGAGCGCAATGCGGAAGGGGTCATGCGGCGCGTCCGGCGGCGCCTCGACGTCGACCCACCATGGCTGGCCGTCGGGGCGCACGCCCTCGCCGCGCAGTTCGCCGCCGACCTCGATCAGGAAGTGGCGCACGCCCTGGCCGAGCAGCCATTCGGCGGCATGGTCGACGCCGAAGCCCTTGGCGATCCCCGACAGGTCGAGCATCGCGTCGCCGGTGCGGCGGACGCGGCACGCTTCGCGGTCGAACTCGATTGCGGCGGGCGCGCGGCGCGCCGCATGGATCGACTCCGCCTTCGGAACCGCGCCGACCGGCCCGGCGCTGCCGAAGCCCCATAGCTCGCTGAGCCGGCCGAGGCAGGGATCGAAGGCACCTTCGCTCGCCGCCGCGACTGCGAGCGCGGCGTCGAGCACCGTGGCAAATTCCTCGGGCACCTCCTGCCATTCGCCCCGTGCGCTGCGATTGAAGCGCGACAGATTCGATGCCGGTTCCCACTGGCTCATCTGCGCGACGACGCGGTCGAGCGTCGCCTGCACGCCCCGTTCGACACCGGCGGGCGGGGCGACCGCGAGCAGTGACCAGCTGGTGCCCATGGTTTCGCCCGCAAAGCGCTGGACCGCCGCCGAAGGATCGCGCGCGGCGAAGGCGGCGGGGGTCAGCGCGAGCGGGATGAGGACATGCCCGGTCAGGGCGCCAGCACCTCGAGCGTCGTGACATAGCTCGCGCGGCGCGCCGGCGCGGCATCCTCGCCCGCCGCACCGCGCGGCCCGCGCGGAGTCGTGACGTTGAGCCAATACATCCCCGGTTCGGGCCAGGTCACCGCAACCTTGCCCTCGGCGTTGGTCGTCAGGTCGATCTGGTTCAGCTGATCGCGATAGCGGATGCCGCCGGGGATCACCGTCACGGGCAGGCCGGCGGCGGGCTTGCCGTCGAGCAGGAACTGGAAGGTCGCGCTTTCGCCCGCATAAAGGTCGTTCGGATGCGTGACGGGCACCAGCTCGATCCCCTTGCCGGTCGGCTCGAAGACGGTGGTGGTCGGGGCGCCGACCGTCACGAAAATCTCGTTGCGGTTGCTCGCTTCGGCGGTCTGCACATCGGTTGCGCCGGCGGGCAGTTTTTCGGCGAGATTGGCGGCAGTGGTGCCGCGCGGCAGCCGCTCGCGCTTGCCGTTCAGCGCATAGCTGCCGGTCAGCATCTCCGCGACCGAGGCGATGCGCCACGTCCCTTTCTGCGTCAGATGGACGTCGAAAGTGCTGCGATAGCGGCCGGTCGCCGCATTCTCGATCTTCGCCTCGCTGCCGTCGGGCGCCCACGCCTTCACATCGTCGAGGCGCAGCGGGAAATGCTCGAAATAGAAAAGGTCGTTCGACACCGCGGCGTCGACCGTGACCCAGACATCGTCGCCCGACAGAACCGTCGCCGACGGCAGCAGCCACTGGCGATGTGCCTCGGCGGGCACGGCGGCGAGGATGGCGAACGCGGCGGTCGCGGCGAAACCCAGAATATGTTTTTTCATCGTCTAACCCCTTCGTCGATCAGCGAAATGCTATGGAAATGGAACCGAGTTCGGTCTTCCCCACCGCCTTTCCGCCGACGCCGGGCGCCGCGGGCCAGGTGAAGGGGATGCGCAGCAGCTCGCGGCCGCCGACCTCGCGCGCCGCCTCGACCACCAGCGTATAGGTGCCGGGCGCCGCCGCGCCGAGCTGCGCGCGCGAGAAGCTCAGCTTGTGCGTGCCGGGCGCGCGCGTCGCGCCGGTGATGCCGTCGGCGGGGAGGCGCATCGAACGGCCCGCGGCGCGCCACCACTGGCGAATGTCGCGCAGCCACTTGGTGCCCTCGTCGCCCTTCATGTCATGGTCGTACCAAAGCGCCACGGTCTTCGCCCTCGCGCCGTCCTTCTCGACCCAGATCGCGACATAGGGGCGGTGATATTCGGCGACCTTCAGCCGCGGGATCGTCACGATCACGTCCATCGTGCGCGGCGCCGCGGCGGCGGGCGCTGCGAGCAGCGCGCCGATGCCGGCGGCGCTGCCGGCGATGGCGATGGTGCGGGGGTTCGGCATAATATCCTCCCTAGTGGATGAAGAAGATCGCGAGCGCTGCGGGCAGGATCAGTCCGGCGCCGACGAGCGGCCAGGTGCTCTTGCGCTTCGCGGCATGGAGCTGGAGCAGCAGCAGCCCGGTGAGCGCGAAGATCAGGCAGGCGGCGGCAAAGACGTCGATGAACAAACTCCACACGCCGCCCGCATTGCGCCCCTTGTGCAGATCGTTGAGGTAGGAGATCCAGCCGCGGTCGGTGACCTCGCCCGTCGCCGCGCCGGTCGCGCGGTCGATCGCGACCCATGCGTCGCCGCCGGGGCGCGGCGCCGCGAGATAGGCTTCGGCTTCGGACCATTCGGCATCGCCCGACGCGCGCACGTCAAAGCGTTCCTCGACCCACGCTGCGACGGGCGCTGGCAGGGGTGCGGTGCCGTTCACCGGCGCCGAGGCCAGCGCCGCGCGCAGCGCGGGCGGCATCCGGGCGCTGAGTTCGGATACCGCGGGCGCGCCCTCGATGTCGGCGGCGTGGTTGAGCGTGAAGCCCGTCACCGCGAACAGCAGCAATCCGACGAGGCTCAGCGCCGAACTCATCCAGTGCCACATATGCAATTGCTTCAGCCAAAAGGCTTTGGGGCTCTTGCGTGCTTTGGGCTGGATGATGCGGGGCTGGTGCATGGGTGTCCGGTCGATTTGGGTCGGGCGCCAGTATCGCGAATGATTCGCAAATACAACAATATTGTCGAAGAGGCTGCGATCCTTCTCGAAGGCGATGCGGGCTCGCCACCCGAAATCCGCACTTTTCCGTGCTCCGAGAAAGCCGGAAAGCTCGTTTCGCGACACAATGCGACAAATTCGCTTGCATTTATGAGAACGACTCGCAATAGCGCTTCGGCACTATTCGGGCATCAACCACAACAGGGGAAAATCATGTCATTCTTGCGTTTGCGCGACTCCATCTCGGCGGCGGCTCCGGCCTATCTGGCATTGAGCTGTTTCGGCCTCGCGGCGGCGCCCGCCGCGGCGCAGGATGGTGGAGAGCAAGCGAAACTGCCGATGCTCGGCGGCGTGACGGTCACCGACAGCGCGATCGACGAGGATGACTACAAGGTCGACCGTGCCTCCTCGCCCAAATTCACCCAGCCGCTGCGCGATACGCCGCAGACGATTCAGGTGATCGACAAGCAATTGTTCACCGAACAGGGCGCGACGACCTTGACCGAAGTGCTGCGCAACAGCCCCGGCGTCGGCACCTTCTATGCCGGCGAGAATGGCAATACGACGACCGGCGATTCGATCCGTATGCGCGGCTTCGACACGTCGAGCAGTATTTTCGTCGACGGGATCCGCGACCTGGGCTCGATTTCGCGCGACATCTTCAACACCGAGGCGGTCGAGGTCGAAAAGGGGCCGGCGGGCACCGACAACGGCCGCACCGCGCCGACCGGCGCGATCAACATGGTGACCAAGCAGGCCATGCTGGAAACCGCGGTGTCGGGGATCGCCTCCTTCGGCGTCGACGGGCAGAAGCGCGTCACCGCCGACGTCAACCAGACGCTCGGCAGCGCGAGCAGCAACGCGCTTCGCCTCAACCTCTTGTGGCAGGACAGCGACGTTCCGGGCCGCGACCATGTCGAGGATCAGCGCCTCGGCATCGCGGCATCGCTCGGCCTCGGCCTCGACACCTCGACGCGCGCCTATGTGAACCTTCTCTATGTCTATCAGGACAATATCCCCGACGGCTATGTCCCGACGATCGGCCTGCCGGGCTGGGAACCGCAGCCGGGGCTCGAACAGCTCGCCGGCCATCCCGTCGCCTCGACCAATTTCTATGGCACCCGCGACGATCGCGACAATGTCAGCGCGGCAATGGCGACGCTGCGCGTCGAACATGATTTTTCGGACAATGTGACGCTGTCGAACATCGCGCGCTGGGGGCAGACGAAGCAGGATTATCTGCTCACCGCCTTCATGTCGACGGGCGGCAGCGCCGACGATCCGATGGGCGGCAATATCAAATGGACCGATCCGAACGACCTGTCGACCTATACGATCGCGCGCAGCCTTCCGACGCTGAAGGACGTCACGAACCGCATCCTCACCGACCAGCTCAACCTGCGCGCCGATTTCGCGACCGGCGCGGTCGAGCATAATCTGAGCGCCGGGATCGAGATCACCAGCGAAAAGCAGGTGACCTATGGCCAGACGGCGTCGGGTGCGCGCCCGCCGGCGAACCTCTATAATCCCGACTGGACCGACGCAGGCACGCTCAGCGTCGCTCGCAACGGGGGCATTGCGAGGGGCAAGACCGATACCCAGTCCGTCTATCTCTTCGACACCGCGAAGTTCGCGGACGGCCTGTTCCTTGTCACCGGCGGCATCCGGGTCGATCACTACAAGACGAGCTTTTTCAGCAGCACGCCGTGCGGTGGCACCGGACGCCGCGCGGTTCCGTGCGACGGTGCGCCCGAGGGGACGGTCGTCACGACCGCCGACCTCGACGACAAGGACACGCTGTTCAACTGGAAGCTCGGCGCGGTGTTCAAGCCCGCCGAACCGGTCAGCCTCTATGTCAATTACGCGATCTCGCAGCAGCCGCCGGGCGGCGAGAATTTCACGCTGAGTTCGTCGGCGAGCAGCGCGAGCAACCCGAAGTTCGACCCGCAAAAGGCGAAGACGATAGAGGCGGGGATCAAATGGGACGCGCTCGGCGAGCGGCTCGCGCTCGCCGCGGCAATCTTCCAGACCACGGTGACCAACGAGATCAACAGCGAGATTCTCGACGACGACGGCAATCCGACGCAGACGGGCAGGAAGCGCGTCAAGGGCATCGAATTGTCGGCGGTCGGGCGCATCACCGACGCCTGGTCGATCTCGGGCGGCTACAGCCATTTGAAGACGCGCGTTACCGAAGGCGCGCCGATCACCAGCGACGGGACGCCGAACCTGACCTATATTCCGGGCGATTCCTTTACCCTGTGGACCAATTACCGCTTCCCCTTCGGGCTCGAGCTTGCCGGCGGGGTGCGGCATAATGGCGGGCTGCACCGCGGCACCGACGGGGCGCAGGGCACGCCCGCCTTCACCGAAGGCTATACCGTGGTCGACGCGCTGCTCGGCTATGCGGTGACCGACAATCTGACGCTGCGGGTGAACGCCTATAATCTGTTCGACGAAGACTATGTCGCGGCGATCAACAAGAGCGGCTATCGCTATGTTCCGGGGCAGCCGCAAACCTTCCTGTTTAGCGCCGATGTCCGTTTCTAGGGCACAGCGGCACCGGGGCCGGGCGGGGGGCGTGCCTCCCGCCTTCGCCATTTGGAGATGATGGGAACACCGGCATGTTGCTGCACATTCCGAACGTCCTGACCGCCGAAGAGGCGGCCGAATTCCGCCGCCGCCTCGACGCCGCCGACTGGACCGACGGGCGCGAGACGGTCGGGGCGCAGGGGGCGAAGGTCAAGCGCAACGAACAATTGCCCGACGCTTCGCCCGTGAAGGCCGAACTCGGCGCCGCGGTCCTCGCGGCGCTGAAGCGCAACCCGATGTTCTTTGCCGCGGCCCTGCCGAGCAGGATCTTGCCGCCGCGCTTCAACCGTTACGCGGGCGGCGGCGAATATGGTTTTCACGTCGATGGCGCGGTGATGCATCTGGCGGACGGTGAGCATCTGCGCTCGGACCTTTCCTGCACGCTCTTCCTCAACGACCCCGACGCTTACGAGGGTGGGCGGCTGATCGTCAGCGACACCTATGGCGAACATGCGGTCGCGCTGCCCGCGGGCGACGCGATCCTCTATCCCGCCAGCAGCCTCCACCGCGTCGAGCCGGTGACCCGTGGCGCACGGCTCGCCTCCTTTTTCTGGATACAGAGCCTCGTGCGCGACGCCGAGCTGCGGCGGATGCTGTTCGAACTCGACACTGCAATCCAGAAACTCACCCAAGACGGGGCCGACGACGATGCTGTCCTCCAACTTACCTGCGTCTATCACAATCTCCTCCGCCGCTGGTCGGAGACCTGACGAAGCGGCGAGGTGCCCGGCGGCGGAGGTGACGGAGCCGCGCAGCTTCGTCCGGCCCGCGGCCGCCATGCCGATCGGCCGCTATGGCGAGGATCGCCGGCCCAGTCTGCCCGCCGCGGCGCTCACTCTGCTCCTGTCGGGGCTGTTTCTCGCGGTGCTGGCGCAGGCGGGCTATCGGCACAAGCAGGCCGCGGCGGCCGAGCTCACGGTCGTCAACCTGTCGGTCGCGCCGCCCCCCGCGCCGCCGCCGACCCCGCCCGCCAAAGCGGTGCCGCAGCCTGCGGCGCCCGTCACCGCGCCGCGCCCGCTGGTCGCGCTGCCCAACGGTAAGCCCGCTTTGCTCGCGCCGCCCGATTCCGCGCCGCCGCCGCCTGTCGCGGTGGCGGTCCCGCCCGCTCCCCCTGCGCCGCCCGCGCCGCCCGCTACGGTTCAGGCCGACGATCTCGGCACGCGGATGCTGTCGGGCGCGCCGCCGCGCTATCCGCGCGAAAGCCGGCGCCACCGCGAGCAGGGGACGGTCGTGCTCGCGCTGACGCTCGACCTCGATGGCACGGTGGAGACGATTTCGATCGCGCGGAGCAGCGGCTTCGACCGCCTTGACGACGCGGCGCTGCGCGCGGTGAGCAAGTGGCGCTGGGCGCCGACGATCCGCGGCGGTCAGGCGGTGCGCGTCAGGGGACTGGTCGAAATCCCCTTCGTGCTGCGCGAGGGCTGAGGCTTGTCAGGCGGCGAGAAGGACGCCGCGATAGACGCGGTCCTCGAACGCCATGCCCGCGCCCATCGCGACGCAGATCAGCGCGTCCTCGGCGACGCGCACCGACAGGCCCGTCGCCTCGGCGATCGCCTGGTCCATGCGGCGCAGCAGCGCGCCGCCGCCGGTCAGGGTGATGCCCTCGTCGATGATGTCGGCCGCAAGCTCGGGGGGCGTCTGCTCGAGCGCCTGACGCACCGCGCCGATGATCTGCCCGACCGGCTCGGCGAGCGCGTCGGCGATCTCGGCTTCGGTCACCTCGACCTCCGACGGGCGGCCGTTGACGAGGTCGCGGCCCTTGACGGTCATCACGATGCCCTTGCCCTGCGGCGCCACGGCGCAGCCGATCGCGAGCTTGACGCGTTCGGCGGTCATTTCGCCGATCATCATATTGTGCTTGCGGCGGATGTGCGAGACGATCTGGTCGTCCATCTTGTCGCCGCCGATGCGGATCGACCCCGAATAGGCAACGCCGCCGAGCGACAGCACCGCGACTTCGGTCGTGCCGCCGCCGATGTCGATCACCATCGCGCCGCGCGGCTCGGTGACCGGCAGGCCGGCGCCGATCGCGGCGGCGAGCGGTTCCTCGATCAGTTGCACGCCGAGCGCGCCGGCGTTCGAGGCGGCGTCGCGGATCGCGCGGCGCTCGACCATCGTCGAACTCGACGGGACGCAGACGACGACATTGCTGCGGCGCCTGAGACGGCTCGACCCGCCGAGCGCTTTCTCGATGAAATGCTTGAGCATCTGCTCGGCGATCTCGATGTCGGCGATCACCCCGTCGCGCAAGGGGCGCAGCGCCTGGATATTCGCGGGCGTCTTGCCCATCATCAGCTTGGCGTCGTTACCGACCACCTTGACGTGCCGCACCCCGTCGCGCGTTTCGAGCGCGATCACCGACGGCTCGTTGAGCACGATCCCCTTGCCGCGGACATAGATGACGGTGTTCACGGTGCCGAGGTCGATGGCGATGTCGTGCGCGCTGGACGCGAAACGGTCGAAAAAACTCATGGAAGGGGTTCGGGCTTTCAACTGGCGTGGGCGGGGGGAGGCCTCGCCCGGGCATGTTGGCTGGCGCCCCCGGCGTCAATTATCGCGCGAGCCAGACCGTTGGTTTCCTGCGTTCTACCGAGTTTCCGCGCGATTTCGGCGGCCGCCACGGTCCAGGGCGTGCCGCCGCATCGGTGGACTGTTGCCAATAGGCCACTTGCCTCAAGAAAAAGCTGAGCTTGCTCAGCGTCTTCGTTGACGCCCCCGGCGGCCTCGTTACATCGGCCCGCTACCGGCGGAGTATCCCCTCCTCAGGCCATAGGGCCGGCTCCCCGGGATGGAGAGAGATGATGACCTTGCGCAACATTTTGTTGGGCGCCACGATGCTGTGCGCCGTAACCGCCCCCGCCTACGCCTTTGCCCAGGACAGCGCGCCCGCCGACGATGCGGCGGCACCCGCAGATAATTATGGCGGCGAGATCATCGTCACCGCCTCGAAGCGCTCGCAGACGCTGCAGGATACGCCCGTCGCGGTGTCGGTAGCCACGGCCGCGGACCTTGAAAATTCGGCGATTCGCGATCTGATCGACCTGCAATCGTCGGTGCCCAGCCTGCGCGTCAGCCAGCTCCAGTCGAGCGCCAACACCAATTTCGTCATCCGCGGCTTCGGCAACGGCGCGAACAATGCCGGCATCGAGCCGTCGGTCGGTGTGTTCATCGACGGCGTCTATCGTTCGCGCTCGGCCGCCCAGATCGGCGACCTGCCCAATGTCGAGCGCATCGAGGTGCTGCGCGGGCCGCAGTCGACCCTGTTCGGCAAGAATGCATCGGCGGGCGTCATCAGCATCATCACGCAAAAGCCGCAGTTCGACTTCGGCGGCTCGATCGAGGCGAGCTACGGCAATTATGACGCGGTCGTCGTCAAGGGCGACATCACCGGCCCGATCAGCGACACGATCGCCTTCTCGCTCGGCGGCAATTTCAACCGCAACGACGGCTATGCGCGCGACCTCTACCTCGACACCGACGTCAACGACCGCAACCGCTGGGGCGTGCGCGGGCAGCTGCTCTTCGAACCGAGCGACGCGCTGTCGATCCGACTGATCGGCGACTATGACAAGATCGACGAAAATTGCTGCATCGCCGGCAATGTCGTCGCGGGGCCGACGGTCGACATCACCGACTTCATCGTCGGCGGGCCGAGCGTCGATCGCGAAAATCCCTTCTCCTATGACGTGTACAACAATTTCCTGTCGGAGAACCGGATCGAGAATTATGGCGGTTCGGCGCAGATCGACTATGATCTCGGCAATATGGCGTTGACCTCGATCACCGCCTATCGCGAAGTGCGTTCGTTCGCGAACCAGGATTCGGACTTCACCGCCGCCGACCTGATCGGCCGCAAGTCCGCCGACGTCGCCATCGACACCTTCACGCAGGAAGTTCGTCTGGCGTCCGATTTCGACGGACCGGTCAACTTCCTCGTCGGCGGCTATTATTTCAACGAAAAGATCGACCAGAAGAACCAGCTTTTCTTCGGCGACGACTTCCGCCCCTATGGCAATGCGCTGATCCAGGCGGCGAGCGGCGGCGCGCTCGATGTCGCGACGCTCGAAGGAACGCTCGGCACGCTCGAAGGCGATCCGGCCAAATATCTGGGCACCTTCTTCCGCGCCGGCGACGGAATGGACGAGGCGTACAAGCTCAAGAATACGAGCTGGTCGATCTTCGGCACCGTCGATTTCGAAATCACCGACCGTCTGACCTTCACCGCGGGCGCCAACTATACGCAGGACCGCAAGCGTTTCTCGACCGACGTGGTGAGCACCGACACTTTCTCGGCGGTCGATCTCGATTCGCCGGCCTATACGCCGTTCCGTGAGGCGCTGCTGATCGGCGGGGGCGTCGATCCGGCGACCGCCGCCTATCTCGCGGCGAACCCGACGATCGTCCTGCCCGACGGCAGCAGCGCCAACCCGCTCGCAGGCCTCAAGGCGTTCCAGTTCCTGCCGCCGTTCCTCAACGTTCCGAACGCGGTGGAACCGGGCAAGACGCATGACAACGACCTCGCATGGAGCGCGCGCCTCGCCTACGAGCTGACCGATACGGTCAACGTCTATGCGACCTATGCGACGGGCTTCAAGGCAAGCTCGATCAACCTGTCGCGCGACAGCCGCCCGCTCGCATCCGACCTGCCGGCGATCGACGCCGCGGGCCTGACGACACCGAACCTCGCCGCGGGTTCGCGCTTTGCGGGGCCGGAGGAATCCGAAGTCTATGAAATCGGCCTGAAGGGTCAGTGGTCGGTCGCCGCCGCGAACGTCGCGGTGTTCAAACAGTCGATCAAGGGATTCCAGTCGAATGTCTTCAACGGCACCGGCTTCGAGCTGGTGAACGCGGAAAAGCAGTCGACCTGGGGCGTCGAGTTCGACGGATCGGTGCGGCCGGTTCGCGGGCTCAACCTGACGCTCGCGGTGACGTGGCTCGACCCGAAATACGACAGCTTCACCAACTCGTCGTTCGGCGATATTTCGGGCACCCAGCCCTCGACGATCCCCGAGCTGTCGGCCGCGATGGGCGCGACCTATACGCACGAGTTCGACGGCGGCAATCGCGCGATCTTCCACGTCGACTATCTCTATGAAAGCCCGACGCGCCTCGTTGACGGGTTGCAGGGCTTCCCCGACGGCTTCTCTGACCAGTTCAAGCGCGAAGTGAACCAGCTCAACGCGTCGTTCACCTTTGCCTTGAACAACGGCCTCGAGCTCGGCGTGTGGGGCCGCAACCTCACCAACGCGCACTATCTGACGACGATCTTTCCCGCCGTCGCGCAGTCGGGCAGCGTCTCGGGCTACCCCAGCCAGCCGCGCACCTATGGCGTGACCGGCCGCTTCAAATTCTGATCCGAGCGCGCGGGACGATAACGCGCTGGCTTTTGAAGACTTGTGTCCCCGCGAAGGCGGGGACCCATCACCTGCCGTGTCAGAATGGCACCGGCCGGAGATGGGCTCCCGCCTTCGCGGGAGCACCCGGATCGCCGGCGGAGCAGCCACCTGCGCCCGGGCAAAAGAAAGCCCCGGCCTCTCGATCGAGAGACCGGGGTTTTTGTTTGGCGCTATGCCGCTGTCGTCAGAAGCGCACGCCGGCCGCGATGCCATAGCGGCGCGGTTCGAGCGTGAAGATATTGGTATAATTGCCCGACGACTGGTCGGTGATGTAAAGGCCGGTGACGCTGTTCGAATCGAAGATGTTCTGGATGAACCCCTTCACGAACCATTTGTCGTCGGCGCCGTTCAGCTGCAGCTGGGCGTTGACCTGCGCATAGCCCTCGATCTTGTTGACGCTGCCATTGAAGATGCTGCCATAGCTGTCGCCGGTGTAGGCCAGGTCGAAGCGCGGGACGAGCGTCATGTCGCCGCCCAGATGCGCGGTATATTGCACGCCCGCGCTGAACTTGTAGTTCGGCGCCTGCGGCAACTTGTTGCCCTTCAGATTGACCGGAATACCCGCCGAATAGACTTCGATCCCGTTCGGATCGAAGAGGGCGCCCGCTGCATCCGCATAGCCCTGTAGCACCTGGCAAATGCTGAACGCGCCGGTCGAAGCAATACCGCCGTCGGCCGGGAAGCTGGTTGTCGGCTGCAACCCGGCTCCGCCGGCGAGACCCGGAACATTGCCCGCGTTGATCTCGCTGTTGACGAAATTAACGAAACCGTTGCTGCCCGCCGCATTGCCGGCCGTGCCCGGCGCGACGGCGCAGTTGGCGGCGTTGGTGATGTCCTTGATGATCACCGCGTCGGACCGTCCGCCGCCGAAATCACGCGGGTTGCTGGTGAACTTGTCCGACGTGACCTTGGTGTGCAGATAGCTGAAGCCGAGGTTGATCAGCCAGTCGGGATCGGGATGCACGACGCCTTCGATCTCAAGACCATAAATATCAGCATCGACGTTGTCGTTGACCGCGGTGCGGGCCACGATCTTGCTGAGCTGCAAATCCTTGTATTTGTAGTAGAAGGCTGTGAGGTTGAGCTGCAACCTGCCGTTGTCGAAAGCATTCTTCGACCCGATTTCGAAGGCATCGACCTGCTCGGGGCGGAAGGATTCGGGCACTTCGAAGATCGGCTGGAGCGGCGGATTGATGCCACCCGACTTATAGCCGCGCGAATAGGATGCATAGATCAGATTGTCGGGCGTGATCTTGAAGTCGAGCACGGCGCGACCGGTCAGCTTGTTGAACTTGACGCTGCGCTCCTGAAAGGCTTCGCACCCGGCAACCGATCCGATGCCGCCGACGATCGCGCTTCCCGGTGTCGGGCAAACCGTCGCCGGATCGGCGTCGAAACCCGCTGCCGTAGGTGAATCGAACGCCGAACCCGTCTGGCCGATCGGGACCAGGAAACTGGCCAGCGTCGACCGTGCGACAACGGACTTCTTGTCATTGTTGTATCGCAAGCCCAACGTCAGCTTCACCCGGTCGTCGAACTCGTAATAGGCTTCGCCGAAAATACCGTATGACTTGATCTTCAGATCGTCGGTGTTGTTGCGGAAGAACGGCGTGCCGAGGAACGACGGCGGAAGGCCGTTGCCTGCTGCGGTGAACGCGCCGAGGACGCCTGTCAGATAGTCGATCGGAAAGGCGTTCACATAATAGCTGTTCTCGGTCAGGTGATAATCGGCATAGATGCCGCCGAGCAGGAAGTTGAACGGCCCGTCGAGATCGCTGGTCAGGATCGCTTCGGTCGACCAGCTGCTGTTATACTGGTTCGACCGGTCGAACTGGAGCGACTGGTCGCTACAGATGCTGTTGCCGCCGAAAGAGCCGGTGCCGGTTTCCTCGGCCAGCGACGTGCACAGCACGCCATCGGGACCGTCCGGAATGATTGCCGCGGCAATGGGAGCGAAATAGGCTTGGAGCCCTGGGCCAAACGCCCCATTCGCTGCTGCCTGCAAGGTCGTGAGCCCGCCGGCATAGAGCGACCGGTCGCCGACATTGCTGTTATAGTCCTGCGACGCGTCGAGCTTGACCTTCTGATACTGGCCCGAAACCTGCAGCGAAACCGGTCCGAAATTATGGTCGATCTGACCCTGCAGGATCAGCTCGCTGGTGAAATAGCTCGGCGTATAGGCCGTGTTCACCGTGCGCGGATCGCTGGGCACCGTGGTGTTTGCATAGACGTCGGGTCCATAGAGGCTGCCGAGCGCGAAGACCGCGGGGATACCTTGGGTGGCAAGGAACTCCTGCGACGTCAGCGCCGCGGTGAAGGTCGCGTTGCCGTTGAACGGCGAGCTGTCGAGCCGCGTGTTGAGACAGCCGAGGATGCCGGTCGGGTCGCGCTGGCACAGCTGCTTCTGGATACGCGTGCGCCGATCCTTTTCCCGGAAATAGGAGCCCATGAGGTCGATCGTGGTATCGGGTGTGGGTTCCCACCGGAACGATCCGCGGACCGAATAGAGATCGCGGTCGTCGATGCGGGTGTTGAGGAAGGTATTCTTGGTATAGCCGTCGCGGTTGAGGTAGATGCCCGCGACGCGGATGCCCGCATTTTCGCCAAGGGGGATGTTGACCATCGCCTTGCCCTTGATCGAATCATAATTGCCATATTCACCCTCGGCTGCGGCCTCGAAGGCGCCGAGCTTGGGTTTGGCGGTGATGACGTTGACCACGCCCGAGGTCGCGTTGCGGCCGAACAGCGTGCCCTGCGGCCCGCGCAGCACTTCGACGCGCTCCAGGTCGAAGAATTCGGTCTCGAACAGACGGGTCGAAAACAGCGGGTCGCCGTTCAGGTGGATCGCGGT
This sequence comes from Sphingopyxis indica, assembly GCF_032879645.1. Lineage (NCBI taxonomy): Bacteria > Pseudomonadati > Pseudomonadota > Alphaproteobacteria > Sphingomonadales > Sphingopyxidaceae > Sphingopyxis > Sphingopyxis indica. Next base: position 3,004,546 of record NZ_CP076394.1, on the reverse strand, counting down.
CGCGCTGTCGCAGGTCGTGCCGACGCACAGGTCGCCGATACCGCGGATCGTGAAGCTCGCGCCGGTGAAGTTGGTCTTGGTGAAGGTGACGTTCGGCAGGGTCAGCTGCAGGTCGGACGGGGTCTTGATCTGCTGCGCCTCGAGCGCTTCGGACGAAAAGGCGCTGACCGCGATCGGCACGTCCTGAAGCCGTTCCGACTGGCGCTGCGCGGTGACGACGATCTCGCCGCCGAAGGCATCCCGTTGCGGGGCGCCCTCGTCCTGCGCGAAAGCCGGCGTCGCCACCGCCACCGCCAGAATCGACGAACCGATCAATGCGTTGAACTTCATTTATGCCTCCCTTTTTCAGCCCCGCGAATGCGCGGCCGCCCAAATGATCAATTTGTGGTCAGGGGAGGGGCTTCGACCAGACATGGCAAAGGGCACCGGGCCTGGTCGGCCGAGCGCCACGGGTAATCCCTCTCGCCAGCGGTGCTGGTCATCGTCCTCTCCCACCGGCGTCGGGGAATACGCCGGCCTCTCCGGATTACGGCCCGCTTCGGCGAGCTCTGTAAGGGCTAAAGTTGCGCCGAGTTGACGAAAGCGTCAAGTCACTTGTTTCGAAAGCTAAGGCTGCGAAAGTCGCGCAACTCCTAGGGATAAAAAAGGTCCGATTCCGCAACGTCAACTTGGCCCGGGCATTGATTTTCTTGCCGGCCGAGGGTTGCGCATCGCCCTCGCGTGCCCGAAATGTGCGGCATGATGGCAACAGTGAAAGCGGGGATATGACGCAGGCAGAAGGCACGCCGGGGGACGGCGATCTGGTGGACGATCGCTACGACGCGGACGGCAAGCTCGTCGTGCCCGCGCACGTCGCCGACGCGGTCCGGACGCTGATCGAATGGGCCGGCGACGACCCCGCGCGCGAAGGACTGCGCGATACGCCGAAACGCGTCGCGCGGGCGTGGAAGGAATATTGCCAGGGCTATTCCGAAGATCCCTCGGTGCATCTGTCGCGCACCTTCGAGGAGGTCGGCGGCTATGACGAGATCGTGCTGCTGCGCGACATCCCGTTCCAGTCGCATTGCGAACATCATATGGCGCCGATCACGGGCAAGGCGTCGATCGCCTATCTGCCCAAGGATCGCGTCGTCGGCATTTCGAAGCTGGCGCGCGTCCTGAACGGCTATGCGCGCAGGTTGCAGGTGCAGGAACGGCTGACCGCCGAGGTTGCACGGTGCATCTGGGACAATCTCCAGCCGCAGGGCGTCGCGGTGGTGATCGACGCGCAGCACGGCTGCATGACCGGCCGCGGCGTCCGCACCCCCGGCGTCGGCATGGTGACCAGCCGCCTGCTCGGCTGCTTCCTCGACGACGAGCGCAGCCGCAAGGAAGTGCTGAGCCTGATGGGCTATTGACCGGCGGGTTTCGGGCGGGGAACTGCCTTCGCGGGGCGACCTGCCCCTCAATAGCCGCTCTCCACCCAAAGCCGCCGATGGCCCGTCCGGTGGCTATCTCAGCCTTTTAACGATCTGCATGGCCAGCCAGTCCGCATCGTCGCCCGCGAAGCTGTGCGAGGGGCTTGCAAGCCGTTCGACCGGGATCGTGCCGCAGTGGCAGGCCTCCGCAAAGGCCTGCGCGGTCCGGTCGCCGGTCGCGAGCAGGATGGTCGCGGGGAGTGACAGCGACGCCATCGCGGCGTTGAGCCGCGCGGCCAGACTCTCGACCGCGAGGGGCGTCCTGCGCTTGCCGAGCGCCGAGAGGCCCTGCGCGAGTTTCCGGATGTTCACGTCGCCCCGCAGCAACCGCAGCAGGCTGGCGGGATCCTTGAGCCGCGACCAATAGCGCGCGCGGATCGCGGCGGCCGGGGGCAGGGCGGGTTCGTCGGCGTCTTGTTCGTCGCCCTCATAGGTCCAGGGGTTGGCGAGGACCAGCGCGTCGAGCGGGAGCGGCTGGTGGAGCAAGAGCGCGCTCGCGGCGTCGCAATTGCCGAAAGCGACGATGCGCGTCAGCTGTGGCGCCGCCGCGCGAAAGGCGGCGATCGCGGCGGCGATGTCGGGGCCGCTTGCCTCGAAGCCGCGATTCTCGCCCTCGCTGTCGCCGATGCCGCGACGGTCGAAGCGGAAGACCGGATGGCCCGCCGCCGCGATCCGCTGCGCGAGCATCGCCATGCTGCGGTGTGCGCCGCTGCGAATCTCGTTGCCGCCCGAGACGATGAGGAGCCCCGTCGTGCCTGGCGCGTCATCGAGCGTCGCCGCGAGCGCGGCGCCTTCGCAGGCAAAGCTCAGATGACGCCGCATGACCGGCTCCACAGGGCGAGATCGGCGGCGATCGCGCGCGCCATCACGGCGTCCTCGCGGGGCTCGGCGCGCAGCCACAGCGGGGTGCCGGCGATCTGCCCCTCGCCGCCGCCGGGCGTAACGGTGCGCAAAGGCTCGACCGCCTGCACTTCGGCCGCGCCAAGCTGGGCAACCATCGCGGGCGACAGGCGGTTGCCCGCGAGCAGCAGGGCTTCGCTCGCCGCCGCCGCCTGCAAACCCTCGATCGACGAGGCGATTCCCGCCTCGCGGTCGGCCGACATGCGGGCGCGCAGCAGCGTGCGGAGCAGCGAGGCGCCGCTTGCCGGAGCGAGGCGCCACCATGCATCGGCCGCGGCGCCGTGATCGATCAGGCAACCGCCGCGCAGCGAGGCGACGATCAGCGGACCATCGACATCGCGTGCGATCTCGGCGAGGGCGCTTCGCCAGCGCTCGAGATCGGCCTCTATGAGCGGAACGAGGCTCTCATTTTGCCCCGGCAGGTCGGGCAGCAGCGCGGCGAACCCTTGCGCCGCGAGCGCGCGCATCGCGAGCACCAGCGTGCGCCGCGTGCGGTTCGCTTCCTCGAACAGCGGGGGCACGAAAAGGACGGTGGCGCGCGGCGCTCCTGCGGGGGAGAGGCGAAAGAGCTGTTCGTCCATGCGCCCCCGCTTCCCGCCTCAGCCGCGAACTTTCCGCTCGGCGAAGTCGAGAAGATTACCATAGGTTTCAAATATTTCGCCGTCGACCTCGTCATCGTCGATCAGGATGCCCAGCCGGTCTTCCATTTCGGTCAGCACGGTCGCGACAGCCATCGAATCGAATTCGGGCAGTTCGCCGAACAGGCCGCTGTCGGCGGTCAGCGCGGCGGCGCGCTCCTCGCCCAGCCCCAGAACATCGGCGAGCAGCGCGCGGAGATTGGCATCGACGGTATCGGTCACACTCATGTCCTCACTCGCGCCCGAGTGCCGAGCGCGCAAAAGCCTTCAACGCGGGTCCCCATGCCGCGATGCGCGCCGGATTGAAAGCCTCGATCTGCCACAGCGGTTCGTGCCGGTTCATCCAGTCGCGCTTGTAGCCGTCGTTGCCGGTGCCGAAATCGACGCGCCGGACGCCGTCGACCTCGATCACATGGCGGAACAGTACGGCCGACAGCAAGGTGCCCGGCGAGGCTTTCAGGCTGTCCTCAACATGCGCGAGCTTGTGGATGAAGGCGGTGTCGTCTTCGACCGTCCAGAACTGCGCGGCGACGGGGTCGCCCGCAATCCGCGCCAGCCCCATGCGAAAGGTGCCGCGCGCGCTTTCGGCCTCGGCAAAGGCGCGAAGCAGCGCAGGGTCGCCCTCTTCGGGCTTCCAGCTCGCGGCGTAGATGCGTTCATAGGCGGCCCATGCGCCAGCGTCGAATTCGGTGCGCAGTTCGATGGCGACAACGCCCCTCTTCGCCTTGCGCTTCACCGTATTCCTGAGCGCGCCGGGGCGGCTGTCCCACCACCCTTCATGGTCCATGCCGCCAAGGTCGAGCCAGTGGCGGTCGCCCTTGGGTGCGGCGTTCACCCACCAGCCCGCGGAGCGGAGCGCGGCGGCAACGGGCTCCCTTTCGGCATCGGGGACCGGATAGAGCGTCAAGCGCGCCGCGCGCCTGCGCAGCCGGCGAAACAGGTCGGCCAGCGCCGCCGGGCGTTCGTCTTCGCCGGTGTAGAGCGGCCGGATCGCGAAGCTGTACCAATTGGCGAGGCCCGAATAATGGCCGGCCCGCTCGCGGCGCAGCGGTAGCCAGGCAGCCGTGGCGCCCGCGCTTCCGCTGGCGTCCTCGCGGCCTTCGCCTGCAAAGCCGTGCGCGGTCAGCAGGTCGAACCATTGCGCGCGGTCGAAGGGCGAAGCGAAGCCCGTGCCGCGTGCTGCGGCGGGCAGCACGGCATCATTAGCGCGATCTTCACCGTTCCCTTGCATCGTGCGGCCCTCTATCACCACTCTCCTAACAGCCGATGACCGAACCGCTAAGCCCTCCGTCGTATCCGATCGACCATCTCGCCCGCCGCGGCGCGGCCGATGCGCCTGCGCTGCTGATCGGCGACAGGATCACGAGCTTTGCCGAACTCGACGCGGGCGTCGGCCGGCTGGCGTCGTGGCTGCTCGAACAGGCGGGCGGCCCCGGCGAGCGCGTCGCGAGCTGGAGCGCGAAGACGCGGACCGCCTGCCTGATGCCGCTCGCGGCGGCGCGCGCGGGGCTGATCCATGTGCCGGTCAACCCGCTGCTCAAGGCGCCGCAGGCCGCGCATATCCTGGCCGACAGCGGCGCCCGATTGATTGTCACCAACGCAGCGCGTGCCGACTCTCTCGGCGAGGGGAGACCCGAAAGCTGCGCGGTGCAGGATCTGAAGATTGCCGAAGAAGTCATTGATTCGGGCGGCGAAGGCCTTCCGCCGTCGCTCGCCCAGCCGGACGATCTGGCGGCGATCCTCTACACCAGCGGCTCGACGGGGCGGCCGAAGGGCGTGATGCTCAGCCATGCGAATCTATGGCTCGGGGCCGAGAGCGTCGCCTCCTATCTGAAACTCATCTCCGACGACCGGGTGCTCGCGGTGCTGCCCTTGAGTTTCGATTATGGCCAGAATCAGCTGCTTTCGACCTGGTATGCCGGTGGTGCGGTCGCGCCGCTCGACTATCTGACGCCGCGCGATGTGGTGAAGGCGGTCGCGCGGCACCGCGCGACGACGCTCGCGGGCGTCCCGCCGCTCTGGGTCCAGCTCGTCGAAAGCGACTGGCCCGCCGAGGTCGCGGCGCTGCTCAAGCGGCTGACCAACAGCGGCGGCGCGCTGACGCCGTCGCTGATCGACGCGATGCGCGCGACCTTTCGCGAAGCGGCCATCTACCCGATGTACGGGCTCACCGAAGCCTTTCGTTCGACATTCCTCGATCCGGCGCTGGTCGCTGACCATCCGGCCTCGATGGGCCGCGCGATCCCGCACGCCGAGATTCTGGTGTGCCGCTCCGACGGAACCATTACCGCGGACGACGAGCCGGGCGAGCTCGTCCATTGCGGCCCGCTCGTCGCGCAAGGCTATTGGCGTGATGCCGAACGCACGGCCGAGCGCTTCCGGCCGGCGCCGCCCGCTTCGGCCTATGGCGGCACTGCGGTGTGGTCGGGCGACACGGTGCGGCGCGACGCCGAGGGGCTGCTGTATTTCGTCGGACGCGACGATGCGATGATCAAGACGGCGGGCAATCGGGTGAGCCCGACCGAGATTGAGGAGGCGGCAACGGCATCGGGGCTGGTCTATGAAGCCGTCGCCTTCGGCGTCCCCGACACGCGGCTCGGCGCGGCGATCGTGCTGATCGTGCGCGGCAAGGGCGCCGCGGACCGCGAGGCGCTGGCGGCGCATCTGAGGCAGAGCCTGCCCAATTTCATGCAGCCCAAGCTCATCGAATGGCGCGACGCGCTGCCGCGCAATCCGAACGGCAAGCTCGACCGCGTCGCGATCGCGGCCGATTGGCAGGCGGAGGTGACGGCGTGAAGCCGCACGGCCCGATCCCGCCCGGCTTTTCGGCCGACCCCGACGGCATGTTGCTGATCGGCGGTGCGCGCGCCGACCAACTCGCCGAGCGGGCAGGGGATACGCCGCTCTTCGTCTACGACCGTGCGATGCTGGAGGCGCGCGCCGCCGAATGGCGCGCCGCGATGCCCGAGGGGGTGCAGCTCCATTATGCGATGAAGGCGAACCCCTTTGCCCCGCTGCTCGCGCATATGGCGGGTATCGTCGACGGGTTCGATGTCGCATCGGGGGGCGAACTCGCCGCCGCGCTGGCGAGCGGCATGGCGGCCGGGCACATCAGCTTCGCGGGGCCGGGCAAGCGCGACCGCGAGCTGGAGGCGGCGATTTCCGCGGGCGCGACGCTCAACCTCGAATCGGCGGGCGAGGCCGAACGGGCGCTCGCCATCGGCGCGCGGCTCGGGATCGCGCCGCGGCTCGCGGTGCGCGTCAATCCCGACTTCGACCTCAAGGGGTCGGGGATGAAGATGGGCGGCGGCGCCAAGCCTTTCGGGGTCGATGCCGAGGCGGTGCCGGGGCTCGTCAGGCGCCTGATCGACGCCGGCGCCGACTGGCAGGGCTTTCACATTTTCGCCGGATCGCAGGCGCTCGACGCCGACGCGATCGCCGATACGCAGGCGCAGACCGTCGCGCTCGCGGCGCGCCTCGCAAATGCGGTCGGCGCGCCGCCGCCGCTCGTCAATCTGGGCGGCGGCATGGGGGTTCCCTATTTTCCGGGCGATACGGCGGTCGATGCAGCGCGGGTCGGGGCAAGGCTCGCCGAAACGCTCGCCGCGCGCGATCCGGTGCTGGGGCCGAGCCGCTTTGCGATGGAACTCGGCCGCTGGCTCGTCGCCGAGGCGGGGGTCTATCTGACGCGGATTATCGACCGGAAGACCAGCCATGGCGAGACCTTCCTCGTCACCGACGGCGGGCTCCACCACCAGCTCGCCGCGAGCGGCAATTTCGGCACCGTCATTCGCCGCAACTATCCGATTGCGATCGCCAATGCCTTCGGCGCCGATCCGGTCGAAAGCGTATCGGTGGTCGGCTGTCTCTGCACCCCGCTCGACCGGCTCGGCGATCAGGTCGCGCTGCCGCGCGCCGAGGCCGGCGATCTCGTCGCCATTTTCCAGGCGGGCGCCTATGGCGCGTCGGCGAGCCCGTCGGCCTTTCTGGGACAGGGGCCCGCGCGCGAAATGCTTGTTTGAACCAGCCACGTTCCGTTTCATAACGGGACAGGTTGCGGCGGGCTGAGGTTTGAACATAACCCAATACTAACGGTATGTTCACCCTTTCCGAGCATGGCTGAGCCCGACGCAATGGCTGTCGCCACGGGCTTCCGCGCCGGGGCGGCCTCACCCCGGCCGGTCGAAAGGTAATTGATTATGACGTCCTCTCCCGCGCTCCGCGCCGCCCGCGCCGCGCTCGTGTCCGGCATTGCGGCGACCCTGCTTGCCGGTTGCAGCAATGTGGCCGATGCGCCGCAGCTGCCGAGCGCCAATTTCGTCGCGAACCAGGAAGGGCCGGGCGAGGAATATATCATCGGGCCGCTCGACGAGCTGCAGATCTTTGTGTGGCGCAACCCCGAACTCGGCGGCAAGGTTCAGGTGCGGCCCGACGGGCGCATCACGACGCCGCTGATCACCGACCTGCCTGCGGTCGGCAAGACGCCGACGATGCTGCAACAGGATCTCAAGCTCGCCCTCAGCCAATATATCAAGGACCCGATCGTCAGCGTCATCGTCACCAGCTTCAACAGCACGTTTTCGCAGCAGGTGCGCGTCGTCGGCGCGACCGAAAAGCCGGCGTCGATCCCCTATCGGGCGAACATGACCGTGCTCGACGCGATGATCGCGGTCGGCGGGCTCGGCGAATATGCCGCGGGCAACAAGGCGCGGCTGGTGCGCTTCGACAAGGGGACGGGCAAGCAGCACGAATATGCGCTGCGCCTCAACGACCTGATCAAGCGCGGCGACATCAAGGCGAATGTCCGCCTGCAGCCGGGCGATGTCATCATCATCCCCGAAAGCATGTTCTGACGAACCGACGCGACCGAGCCATCTTCCAAGGAACGACCCCCGCCGATGAACAGCCTCTACGACGAATTCCGGGTGGCGCTGCACAGCGTCTGGACGCGCCGGTGGCTCGTGCTTGCGGTCGCCTGGGGCATCTGCATCCTCGGCTGGCTGGCGATCGCGTCGATCCCCAACCGCTATGATTCGCGCGCGCGCCTGCTCGTCGACGTCAACCAGATATTGCCGGACGACACCCCCGGCGGGCTCGGCGCGCAGCAGCAGGTCGACCAGATCCGCGCGACGCTGACCAGCGCGCGCAACATGGAAAAGGTCGCGGTGACCACCGGCCTGCTGCCGGCGGCAGCGGGCGAGCGCGAAAAGGCAGGCGCGGTCGCGATGCTGCAACAGAATATCAAGGTGGTGCCGCAGCAGGACAATATCTTCGAAATCACCTCGAGCATCGGGGTCGGCAGCCTGTCCGACGCCGACAATGCGAAGCTCGCCTCGGGCGTGCTCGACAGCCTGATAACCGTGTTTCGCGACGACCAGCTGCGCGGGGGCCGGATCGACGCGCGCGAGGGGCTGAAATTCCTCGACGCGCAGATCGCCGACCGCGAAAAGGCGCTGCGCGAGGTCGAGGCGCGGCGCGCGGCGTTCGAGGCGTCGAACATCGGCCTCGTCGGCGGCGGCGCCGGATCGCCGGCGCAGCGCGTCGATGCGATGCGCGCCGAGATCAACCAGATCGACAGCCAGCTGGTCGCCGCACAGGCGGCGCTCGCGGCGGCGAACGGCCAGCTCGCGCAGACCCCGGCGACGATCAACGTCCCCGGCGCGCCGGCGACCGGCGCGGGGGTCGCGCGGCAGCAGCTTGCGGGGGCGCAGAACGAATTGGCGCAGATGCGCGCCAAGGGGCTGACCGATGCGCATCCCGACGTCATCGCGGTCAAGAGCCAGATCGCGGCGCTGAAGGCGCAGGCCGAGCGCGAGGGCAATGGCGGGGGCGGCGGCAATGCGCAGAACCCGGCCTATGCCTCGCTCGCGGCGATGCGGGCCGAGCGGCAGGCGACGGTTAGCGCGCTCGGTGCGCGCAAGGCGCAACTGACCGGCGACATCGCCAGGATCACGTCGCAGCAGATCCAGAACCCCGGCGTGGCGGCCGAATATGACCGGATCAACGGCGAATATACCGCGCTCAAGGCGCAATATGACAAGCTGCTCGCGCAGCGCGAACAGGTGCGGCTGCGCGGGCAGGTGCAGACCGAAACCGACGCGATCAAGGTCGAGCTGCTCGACCCGCCATCGAAGCCGACGACGCCCTCGGCGCCGAACCGGCCGCTGTTCCTGACTGCGGTGCTGCTCGCAGGGATCGCGGGGGGGATCGGCGCGGCCTTCGGCCTCGCGCAGATACGGACCAGCTATCCGACCGCCGCCCGGCTCGAGCGGGCAAGCGGGCTGCCGGTGATCGGCTCGATCACCGAGGTCGTGACGCCCGAGCGTCAGGTCGAACGCAAGAAGCGCCTCGTCTGGCTGGCGAGCGGCGCGGGCGCACTCGTCGCGCTTTATGCGCTGCTGCTCGTCGCCGAATTCGTGCAACGCGGCCTGGTTGCGTGACGGGGGACAAGGACATGAACGAACACCGCCCCTTCAAGCGCAAGCCGTCGCTCCTCGAACGCGCCGCCGACATATTCGGCATAGATGCGTCGAGCGGGCCGACGATCGATCCCGCCGAGCTGCCGCCCGAGCCCGAGAAGAAGAAGAGCAGGAGCAAGATCGAGGCGGCCGAACAGGCGCCCGTGCCCGGGAAGATCGAACCCGCCGCGCCCGAAATCGAGCTGGCGTCCGCGCCGTCGCCGCGCAAGGAGGTGGCGAGGGCCGCCCCCGCGATCGTTCCGGCGCGCCAGGGCAAGATCGACCGCGACCGGCTCGCAGCGCACGGCATGGTCGTGCCGGGGGCGCCGGTGACGGGAATCGCCGAAGAATATCGCATCGTGAAACGCGAGCTGATCCGGAACTTTTCGGGTGCCGCCAACCGCCCGGTCGTCCCGCGCGGGCATCGCGTGCTGATCGCGTCGGCGAACCCCGGCGAGGGCAAGACCTTCACCGCGGTCAATCTCGCGCTCAGCCTTGCGGTCGAGGCCGATCACGACGTGTTGCTGATCGACGCCGACATTGCCAAGCCGAGCGTGCTTTCGGTGCTGGGGCTCGACGAAGGGCCGGGGCTGATGGACGCGCTCGCCGACCCGCACCTGCCGCTCGGCGATTGCATGATCCAGACCGACATAGCCGGGCTGAAGGTGATGCCCGCCGGCGCGCAGCACATGCACGATACCGAATTGCTCGCATCGGCGCGCACCGAAACGCTGCTCGCCGCGCTCGAGCAGGGCGCGCCGGGCCGAATCCTCATTTTCGATTCGCCGCCGGTGCTCGCGGCGTCGCCCGCAGCGGTGCTCGCGGGGCATGTCGGCCAGCTTGTCATCGTCGTGCGCGCCGACGAAACGCTCGAATCCTCGCTGCGCGATGCGGTCGGACTGATGGGGGCGTGCCCGCATATCCAGCTGCTGCTCAACGGCGTGAAATTCTCCCCCGGCGGCCGCCGCTTCGGCACCTATTACGGACAGGGAAGCCCCGCCGAATGAGTGCGCGCTTCCGCCTTGCACGCCGCAGCGCGATGCTTGCCGCGCTCCTGCTCGCCGGGGCGGCGAGCGGCGCGCAGGCGCAATGGTCGGGCGACGAGGGCGCGGGCGACAGGGATGCGCCGGCGACAGGCCCCGCAACCCCTTATGGCGGCGGCGAGGCGGATGCGGGCCAGGCGCAGCGCCAGCGGACGGTGGACGTCACCCCCTATCTCGAAATCGGACAGGTGCTGAACGCCGACCTCAAGAATGGCGGCGATGTCCTGACCTATACGACGCTCGCCGCGGGGGTCGATGCAGCGGTGGTGACGCGCCGCGCCGAGGTCGCCGCGTCGCTGCGCTACGAGCATCGCATCGGCGAATCGGGCGGTCTCGGCGATTCGGACCTGATCAGCGGCCTGCTCCGCGCGCGGCTCGAGGCGGCGCGCGGCTTCAATCTCGAGGCCGGCGCGCTCGCGACGCGCACCCGCGCCGACGGCTATGGCAGCGCCGACATCTTCCTCGCCGACGCGACGAACATCGCCGACGTCTATTCCTTTTACGCCGGCCCGACCTTCGCGCGCCGCATCGCGGGGCTCGACGTCGGCGCCGGCTATCGCTTCGGCTATACCAAGACCGACATCGACACGCCGGGCGCGGCGACGGCCGGCATCCCCGAGGGCATTTTCGACAGCTCGACCAACCATGTCGCCTGGGCGAGCGTCGGCGCGCGGCCGGGCGACCTGCCGTTCGGCTGGCAGCTTTCGGGCGGCTGGGAGCGCGAGGATGCAAGCCAGCTCGACCAGCGCTACGACGGCAAATATGTCCGCGCCGACGTGACCGTGCCGATCAGCCCGACCGTCGCGCTGCTCGGCGGCGTCGGTTATGAGGATATCGAGATCAGCCAGCGCGACCCCGTGCTCGACGCCGACGGGCGGCCGGTGATCGATTCGGACGGGCGCTATGTCACCGACAAATCGCAGCCGCGCCAGCTCGCCTTCGATACCGAGGGGTTGATCTGGGACGCCGGCGTCATGTGGCGGCCGAGCCGGCGCACGTCGCTGACCGCGCGCGTCGGACGCCGCTATGGCGATACCATCTACACCGGCAGCTTCGCCTATCGCCCCGATCATGCGACAATGCTCCAGATCGGCGTCTATGACGGGCTGTCGAGCTTCGGCCGCGGGCTGTCGAGCGGGCTTTCGGCGCTGCCGACGCAGTTCGACCCGACGCGCAACCCGGTCGACGGCAGCATCAGCCCGTGCGTCTTCGGGCAGCAGGGCGGCGGCTGCCTCTCGCCGCAACTCGCGAGCGCGACCGCGGCGCAGTATCGGAGCAGCGGCGTGCAGGCGCTGCTCTCGTCGCGCTACGGCCGCTGGAACTATGGCGTCGGTATCGGCTACGACCGCCGCCGCCTGCTCGTTCCGGAGACGTCGGTGCTCGCCGATCTGAACGGCGTCGTCGACGAGAGCTATTATCTCTTCCTGACCGCTGGCCGCCAGCTCGATGCCGATTCGAGCGTCAGCGTGACCGGCTTCGTCAACTATTTCGACAATGGTGCGCCCGGCGCGTCCGACGCGCAGTCGGCGGGCCTTTCGGGCTCCTATTCGCGGCGGTTGTGGCGCGGCCTGACCGGCACCGCGGCGGCCTCGATCAACGCTTTCGACCAGGACGGGTTCAACAGCCAGCTCATCGGCTCGGCGCTGCTCGGCCTGCGCTATAATTTCTGATCCAGACAAGAGGATATTCCGATGTACGATCAGTTCTACGGCTTCACCGGACGCCCCTTTCAGCTGACCCCCGACCCCAGCTTCTATTTCGAGAGCGGGACGCACCGCAAGGCGATGTCCTATCTCGGCTACGGGCTGGCGCAGGGTGAGGGGTTCATCGTCATCACCGGCGACATCGGCACCGGCAAGACAACGCTCGTCGGCCATCTGATGAACACGATCGACCCCAACCGCCTGACCGCGGTGAAGCTCGTGTCGACGCAGGTCGAGGGCGACGACCTGTTGCGGCTCGTCGCCGAACAGTTCGGGATCGAATGGGAAGGGCAGAGCAAGGCCGAGCTTTTGCGGTCGATGGAGCAATATCTGCGCGAACAGGCCCGCGCCGGGCGCCGCACCCTGCTGATCGTCGACGAGGGACAGAATCTTGCCATTTCGGCGCTCGAAGAGTTGCGCATGCTGTCGAATTTCCAGCTCGGCGGCCATTCGCTGCTCCAGATCTTCCTGCTCGGCCAGCCCGAATTCCGCCAGACGCTCTTTCATACGCCGACGCTCGAACAGCTGCGCCAGCGCGTGATCGCGACGCACCACCTCGATCCGATGGAGCCCGAGGAGGTCGAGCCCTATATCCTCCACCGGCTCGGCAAGGTCGGCTGGACGGGAAACCCCAGCTTCAGCCCCGACGCGTTCGAGGAAATCTTCGACTATAGCGAAGGCGTGCCGCGCAAGCTGAACGTGCTGGTGAGCCGGCTGCTGCTCTTTGGCGCGGTCGAGCAGTTGAGCCGCATCACCGCGCAGCATGTCCGCGAGGTGATCGGCGAGATCGAGGCCGACCGCGGGCTCGATCAATCCGCGCTGGCGGCGCCGGTCGAAGAGGTGGCGCGCGCATTTGAAGCCCCCGTTCAGGCCGAAACCGCTCTCGAATGGCCGGTCGCCGAGCCCGAAGTCCGCGCCGGCAGCCGTCCGCCTTTCGCGGCGCCCGAGGTGCCTGAAAAGCCGCTCGACCTGAGCCGAGCGAGGCTGGGCGGTGCGGGCGATGAGCGCCGGGCGGGCGCGCCCGCCGTCGCCGAAGCGCCGGCGGCCGAAGAGGCAGGCCATTCCGAGCCGCCGGTCGCTGCCGAGGAGGTCGCCGAGCTGAAGGCGCAGATCGCCGACCTCGAAGCGCGGCTCGTCGAGCAGGATGCGGCGCTGCGCCGCGTGCTCGACCTGCTCATCGAATGGGTCGAACGCGACCCGGAAAATGCGCCGAACCCCACGAAATCAAAGGTGTGGGCGGCCTGACCCCTTTTCGGCTATGGAAAGGCGCGCGGAGGTGAGCGGCGATGCGGAACGGCCTGTCGGTCGATGTCGAGGACTGGTTCCAGGTCGGCGCCTTTGAGCGGACGATCGACCGCGCCGACTGGCCGGCGCTCGAAAGCCGGGTCGAGGCCAATTGCGATGCCGTACTCCAGATTTTCGCCGATGCCGGCGTCACGGGCACCTTCTTCACGCTCGGCTGGGTCGCCGAGCGCTTCCCGGCACTGATCAAGCGCATTGTCGCGGCGGGGCACGAGCTTGCGAGTCACGGCTACGACCACAAGCGCGTCTTCACGCTCACCGCCGAAGAATTTGCCGCGGACCTCGAAAAATCGCGTGCAATCCTCGAGGATCTGGGCGGCGTGCCGGTGCGCGGCTATCGCGCGCCGAGCTTTTCGATCGACGCGCGCACGCCGTGGGCACACCCGATCCTTGCCGAACAGGGCTATGCCTATTCGTCGAGCGTGGCGCCCGTTGTCCACGATCATTATGGCTGGCCGCAAAGCCCGCGCACCGCGTGGCGCCCCGTGGCGGGCAGCGACCTCGTCGAATGGCCGGTCGCGACGGCGCGGGTCGCCGGGCGCACGCTCGCGGCGGGCGGCGGCGGGTTCATGCGGCTGCTGCCCTATCGTTTCACGCGCTGGGCCATCGCGCGCATGAATGAGGAAGGGCATCCGGCGATCCTCTATTTCCATCCGTGGGAGATCGACCCCGGCCAGCCGCGCGTCGCCGATGCGCCGCTCAAATCGAAGATCCGCCACTACAGCGGTCTCGCCGCGATGGCCGGCAAGCTGAAGAAATTGCTCGACGAATTCGACTGGACCCGCGCCGACGTGCTGGTTCCGGCGCAGCAGGAGCGCGCCCGGCCGTGGCGCGCGGCGGCGTGAACGCCCCGGTGCATCCAGCGGCCGCGAAGATCGCGGTCGCGCCGCTTGGCGACCCCGCTGCGTGGGACGGCTATGTTGCCGCGCATCCCTCCGCGACGCCCTTTCACAGCCGAGCGTGGTGCGAGGCGATCGCGCGCGCGACCGGACACGGCTGCCACCCGCTCGCGGCGCGCGACGCCAGCGGGGCGCTCGTCGGGCTGCTGCCGCTCCATCATATCCGCTCGCCGCTGTTCGGCCAGGCGTTGGTCGCGAGTGGCTTTGCGGTCGATGGCGGGTTGCTCGCGAATAGTGACACGGCGGCGGAGGCGCTTGCAGGCGCGGCGGTTACGCTTGCCGGAACCTTGCGCGCGCCTTCGGTCGAACTGCGCGGCGGCGTGCTTCCCGGCGGCACCGGCTGGCAGCGCGAAGACGGCGTCTATGCCGGCTTCGCGCGCGATCTCGCCGCCGACGATGAAGCCGAATTGCTCGCCATTCCGCGCAAGCAGCGCGCCGAGGTGCGCAAGGCGCTGGCGAGCAACCTGACCGTGACGGTGGGGACGGACGCGAAGGAGCGGCGCGATCATTACCGCGTCTATGCTGAAAGCGTACGCAACCTTGGCACGCCGGTCTTTCCGAAGGCGCTGTTCGACGCCGTCCTCGACGCCTTCGGCGAAGACGCCGACATCCTCACGGTGCGCCACGCCGGAACGCCGGTCGCGAGCGTGCTCAGCCTCTATTGGCGCGGCACCGTCATGCCCTATTGGGGCGGAGGCACCTTTGCCGCGCGCGGCCTGCGCGCGAACGAGCTGATGTATTATGCGCTGATGAACCATGCCCGCGCGAAGGGGTGCAGCCGCTTCGACTTCGGCCGGTCGAAGGTCGGAACCGGCCCCTGGTCCTACAAGAAGAATTGGGGTTTCGAGCCGCAGCCGCTCGTCTATGCGCGGTGGCTCGCGCCGGGCGAACGCCCGCGCGACACCAACCCGAACAGCACCAAATACAGATTGCAGGTCGACCTGTGGAAAAGGCTGCCGCTGTGGGCCGCGAACCGCATCGGGCCGCTGATCGCGCGCGGGCTGGGTTAAGATCCTGTGGTGCACCATCAACTTTCGTCATTGCGAGCGGCGAAGCCGCGCGGCAATCCAGAGCTAGGCAAGGCCGCTCTGGATTGCTTCGCTGCGCTCGCAATGACGGATGCGTTTTGATGGCCGAGATCCTGTTTCTGGTGCATCGCGCGCCATGGCCGCCTGACCGCGGCGACCGCATTCGCAGCTGGCATATGTTCGAGGCGCTGGCGAAGCTCGCGCCCGTGCATGTCGCCGCGCTCGCCGATAATGCGGCCGACGCGAGGGCGGCGCGGGAGAAAATGGCGCCGCTTTGCAAGAGCCTGTGCATCGAAGTTCGCGATGTCTCGCGACCCGTCGCGCTCGCCGGAGCGGTTCTGCATGGCGAGCCCATCTCGAACCGGCTTTTCCGCAGCGCCGCGCTTGCCGAGCAGGTCGGCGCGCTGCTCGCGCTCGGGACAATCACGCATATCGTCGCCTTTTCGGGGCAGATGGCGCAATATCTGCCGTCGCGGTTCGACGGCCCGGTGATCATGGATTTCGTCGATGTCGATTCGGCGAAATTTGCGACCTATGCCGAGCAGGACAAAAGCCAGCCGATGCACTGGGTCCACGCGCGCGAGGCGGTGAAACTGGCGGCCCATGAAGCGAAGGTGGCGCGCGAGGTCGACGCGAGCCTGTTCGTCAGCGAGGCCGAGGCGGCGCTGTTCCGCAAGCGAAGCGGGCTCGGCGGCGACATTGTTTTCGCGGTCGAAAACGGCATCGACACCGATCGCTTCGACCCCGATGCGACCTTCGCGCCGGTCGGGGAGGGCGATGGGCCGCTCGCGGTCTTCACCGGCCAGATGGACTATCGCCCGAACATCGACGCGGTGCATTGGTTCGCCGCCGACATCCTGCCGCTGATCCGCAAGCGGCACCCGGCCGCACGCTTTGCGATCGTCGGGCGCGCTCCGGCCGAAGAGGTGCGCGTGCTCGGCGAATTGCCGGGGGTGGTCGTGACCGGCGAGGTGCCCGACGTCCGCCCGTGGCTGGCGGCCGCCGACGCGGTGGTGGCGCCGCTGCTGCTCGCACGCGGGGTGCAGAACAAGCTGCTCGAGGCCATGGCGATGGCGCGGCCGGTGGTCGCGAGTTCGGCCGCGGCGACGGGTATCGACGCAAGCGATGGCGAGCATCTGCTTGTCGCCGAGGGTGCCGAGGCGATGGCGCGGGCCGTCTGCCGCCTGTTCGACGATCCCGCCGCGGCGGCGACAATGGGCGCGGCGGCGCGGGCGCGGATGATCGCGCGCTACGGCTGGGACGCGCGGCTCGCCCCGCTCGGGCAGCTTTTGGGACTGGCGGACTGATGGCGGCGGTCTTCGACCCGGCGCGCCCGCGGCACTGGTCGGTCTGGCAGCGGCATCTGGCCGCGCTCGCGGTGCTGGCGGTGGCGATCCTCGCGCTGTTCCACCGCGACGCCGCCGATATGGCGGGCATCTGGTGGCACAGTTCGACCTTCACCCATTGCCTGCTCATGGTGCCGATGATCGGCTGGCTCGTGTCGCTGCGCGTGCCGCTCGTCCGCGCGCTGACGCCCGTCTGGTGGTGGCCCGCGCTGTTCTGGCTCGCCGGCGCGGGGGCGGTGTGGCTCGTCGGCGAAGCGGCGGGGGTGGCGCTGTTCCGGCAACTGGGGCTGGTGCTGATGCTGCAGGGCGTCGTCGGCGCGGCGCTCGGCGGACAGTTCGTCCGCGCGCTGCTCTTCCCGCTCGCCTATGCGCTGCTCCTCGTGCCCTTCGGCGAGGAACTGGTGCCCCTGCTTCAGACCTTCACCGCGCGGATCAGCGTCGCGCTGCTCCATTTGTCGGGTCTCGAAGCGGCGGTCGAGGGCGTCTTCATCACCACGCGCGCCGGCTTTTTCGAAGTCGCCGAGGAATGTTCGGGGATCAATTTCCTGATCGCGATGCTCGCCTATTCGGTGCTCGCCGCGCATCTATGCTTCAAAAGCTGGCCGCGGCGGATCGTCTTCGTCATCGCGGCGCTCGCGACGACGATCCTCGCCAATGCGCTGCGCGCCTATGGCACGATGGTCGCGGCCGAAATCTGGGGCATCGAGCGCGCCGGCGGGATCGACCATATCTTTTATGGCTGGATTTTCTTCGGGCTCGTCATCCTGCTCGTCATGCTGGTCGCGCGGCGCTGGTTCGACCGGCCGGCGAACGATCCGGCGGTGGACATTGGCGGTCTGAAAGCCTTGCCGCGCCACGCTGGCCGAGGGTCTGCGATCGTGCCGGCGGCGTTGGCGATCCCGCTCCTCTTCGCCGGCTGGGCGGTGCTCGTCGGCGGGCGTTCGGCACAGCTGCCGGCGACCATGCCGCTCGCGGTGCCGCCGGGCTGGAGCGAGGCGCCCAGCGAGGGGACGCCGTGGCACCCGCGCTTCGACGGCGCCGACCAGCGGCTGATCCGCGATTTCGTCGATGCGAAGGGGCGCCGCGTCACGGTCGCGATCGGCGGCTATGAACGGCAGGACGAAGGGCGCGAGGTCGTCGGTTTCGGACAGGGCGCCGCCGATCCCGACGGCCGATGGATGTGGAGCGCGTCGCTGCCCGGCGTCGACGGCGGCAAGACCGAGCGGCTGCTCCATCCGGGGCCGCTGCTGCGCGATGCGGCGACCTGGTATGTCGTGGGTGGCCGGGCGACGGGCGATCCGCGCGCGGCAAAGCTCGCCGAACTCAGGGCGCGCCTGATCGGCGGCGATCCGCGCGCACTCTCGCTGATCGTGTCGAGCGAAGCGGGGCAGGGCGGGCGCGGCGCCATCGCCGATTTCGTCGCTGCATCGGGCGGTGCGCAGGCGATGGCTGACCGCGCGCTGAAACTGCGCTAGGCCTTCGATCATCTATGATTGGTGCATCAAATTTCCGTTTCCCCGAGCGAAGACGAGGGGCTTCTTCGAGCGAAACGAGAAGCCGCGCCGTCGCAGCCTCGACTTCGCTCGGCCCGGCCCCTCGTCTTCGCTCGGGGATGCGGATCAAGCCTGGATCGTCGCTCTGATATGTGCGGCATCGCGGGCATCTTTCACCTCGAAACAGCAAAGCCTGTCGATCCGGCGCGGCTGCGCGCGATGCTGCATCCGATGGCGCATCGCGGTCCCGACGGATCGGGCACCTGGACCGCGCCCGGCGTCGGCTTCGGCCATCTCCGCCTGTCGATCATCGACGTGGAGGGCAGCCCGCAGCCGATGGCGAGCGACGACGAGGCCGTCACCATCAGCTTCAACGGCGAAATCTATAATTATCGCGAGCTGCGCGCCGAATTGCAGGATCGCGGCCACCGCTTCCGCACCAGCGGCGATACCGAGGTGATCATCGCGGCGTGGCGGCAATGGGGGCCTGAGTGCCTGCCCCGGCTCAATGGCATGTTCGCTTTTGCGATCCACGACCATAGGCGCGGCTGCCTGTTCCTCGCGCGCGACCGGCTGGGCGTGAAGCCGCTCCACTATGCGCGGCTGTCCGACGGCTCGCTCGCCTTTGCGTCCGAACTCAAGGGGCTGCTCCGCCACCCGTTGTTGCGGCAAGAGGCGAATCTGTCGGCGGTCGAGGATTTCCTCGCGCTCGGCTATGTCCCCGACGACAATTGCATCGTCGCGGGCGTGCAAAAGCTGCCCGCGGGACATTTTCTGCTGCTCGAACGCGGCAAGGGGGTGCCCGCCCCGACCGGCTGGTGGGCGCCCGATTTCTCGAACCGCATCCGCGCCAGCGAGGGCGAAGCGGCCGAGCATCTCGTCCACCTGATGCGCGCCGCGGTGACCGGCCGCATGGTCGCCGACGTGCCGCTGGGCGCCTTCCTTTCGGGCGGCGTCGATTCGAGCGCGGTCGTCGCGCTGATGGCCGAGGCGAGCAGCAAGGCGGTCAAGACCTGCACGATCGGCTTCGATCAGGCGGCGCTCGACGAAACCGGTTATGCGCAGGCGATCGCCGAGCGTTTCGCGACCGACCACCGCACGCGCACCGTCGCCGCCGCCGATTTCGCGCTGATCGACCGCATCGCCGATCTGTTCGACGAACCCTTCGCCGACGCGAGCGCGCTCCCGACCTACCGCGTGTGCGAACTCGCGCGCGAGACGGTGACCGTCGCGCTGTCGGGCGACGGTGCCGACGAGGCGTTCGCGGGCTATCGCCGGCTCGTCTTCCAGCATCAGGAAGAGCGGCTGCGCGCGATGATCCCGCCGGTGCTGCGGCGCGGCCTGCTCGGCCCGCTCGCGCGCGTCTGGCCGCAGATGGACTGGGCGCCGCGCCCGCTCCGCGCCCGCGCGACGCTCGCGAGCCTCTCGAAGAGCGGGGCGGAGGGTTATGCCGAAGCGGTCGGCGTCACCGGCCCGGTACAGCGCGCGCGGCTGTTCAACGGCGCGGCGAAGGCGGCGCTCGGCGATCATGTCGCCGAGGGGCGCTATTGGCGCGCGATGGCCGAGGCCCCGGCGCGCGAGCGGCTCGACCGCGCGCAATATGCCGACCTCAAGATCTGGCTGCCGGGCGACATCCTTACCAAGACCGACCGCATGAGCATGGGCGTCAGCCTCGAGGCACGCGAGCCGCTGCTCGACTATCGCCTGGTCGAATTCGCCGCGGCGCTTCCCGCCGCGATGCGGGTCAAGGGCGGCACCGGCAAGGCGATCCTCAAGCGGGCGATGGAGCCCTATCTGCCGCGCGATATTCTCTATCGGCCCAAGATGGGGTTCGTGACGCCCGTGTCGCAGTGGTTCCGTGGGGCCCTGACCGCTCAGGCGCGTGCGCTTTCGACCTCATCGACGCTCGCGCGCGCGGGCTGGTTCGACATGGCCGAGATCGAACGGATCGTCGCCGCGCATCAGTCGGGGCGGCGCGACCATGGGCGGCTGATCTGGCAATTCTTCATGCTCGAAAAATCGCTCGCGAAATTGTTCGGGATTTGAAGCCTTGTCCCACCCCCTCCTCTTCAGAGGAGGGGCTTTAAAAATGGCAGCGACCTACCGTCAGCCCCCACAAGGGGAAGGTCCCATCAAAATCGCCACCACCTTTTAACGCTTCGCGGCTAGGCTGCATCCGATGACGGTCCATCCTGCTTTCCCGGCCGCCGGGCCTGCCGCGCCGCTGGCGGTGCGTGTCGTCGATCCCCTGTCGCTCTCGGACGAGCTTGCCGCTGCATGGGACGCGCTGGCCGCGGATGCGAGCGAGCCCAATCCCTTTGCCGAGCGCTGGTGCCTGCAATCGGCGCTGCACCTGCTCGATCCCAAGCGGCAGGCGCGGCTCGTGATGGTGCGCGACGGCGAGGGCGGGGCGGTGATCGGCGTGATGCCGCTCGCCCCCGCGCTCCATTATGGCCGTCTGCCGCTGCGACACGTCGCAGGCTGGGCGCATCCCAATCATTTCCATGGTGCGCCGCTCGTGCGCGCGGGGTTCGAAGGCCTGTTCTGGTCGATCCTCCTCGGCTGGTGCGACGCCGCGACCTGGGCGAAGACGCTCGTCCATATCCCGCGGCTGACCGAAGACGGCCCGCTCCACCGCAAGCTGATCGAGGTCGCGCATATGCGCGGCGGCGACGCCGAAGTGGTTCACCACGAAGAACGCGCGCTGCTCGAAAGCGATCTCTCACCCGACGCCTATTGGGACGCGGCGATGCGCGCCAAGAAGCGCAAGGAACTCCGGCGGCAAGCGAACCGGCTGGCCGAAGAGGGGGCGATCGTCATCCGCCGCCGGCAGGCGGGCGAGGCGCTCGATCCGTGGCTCGACGCGTTCCTGGCGCTCGAAGCACGCGGGTGGAAGGGACGCGCGGGGTCGGCGCTCGCCAGCCATGGCGACACCGAAGCCTGGTTCCGCGCCATATCGGCGGGCGCTGCCGAGGCCGGCAAGCTCGACATGCGCGCGCTCTATCTGGGCGAGCGGCCGCTCGCGATGCTGATCAACTTCCTCTGCCCGCCGGGCGGCTTTTCCTTCAAGACCGCGTTCGACGAGGAGTATGCGCGCTTTTCGCCGGGCGTCCTGCTCCAGCAGGCCAATCTCGACCTGCTGGGCGACGATCGTATCGACTGGGTCGACAGCTGCGCCGCGCCCGGCCATCCGATGATCGACAGCATCTGGCGCGAGCGCCGCCGGCTCGTCTGGGTCAATGTGCCGCTGTCGGCGGCAGGCGATCGCTGGCGCTTTCACGCGCTGGCGCGGGCCGAAAAATTGTGGCGGCGCTGGAAGCGTCCCGCGGCTAAGGTGGGGCAGGAACAGGACCCGTCATGACGATGCATCAGCCGATCACTGCCCCCGTCTTTCCCGCCGAGACGCTCGAGCGGGTGGCGGCGCTCTACCCGTCGCAGGCGGGGGCGTTGCGCCACGGCCTGCCCGACCATCCGCTGCTGTCGCTCGACGCGCTCGCGGCGCTCGGCGAAGGCCTGCCTGCCAGTCAGGTCGAATATAATCCGGGCGATCTGCCGGTCGGCATCCGGCCCGAAGATGTTCCCTCGAACGGCCTGTCGATCGGCGAGACGATCCGCACGATCGACAGCAATCGCAGCTGGGCGGTGCTCAAGAATATCGAGAGCGAGCCCGCCTATCGCGACCTGCTGATGCGGTTGCTGGGCGAACTGAAACCGGTCGTCGAGCCGCGCACCGGCGCGATGCTGACGCCGCAGGGCTTCATCTTCGTCTCCTCGCCCGGCTCGATCACGCCCTATCATTTCGACCCCGAGCACAATATCCTGCTGCAGCTGAGGGGCAGCAAGGTGATGAACGTCTGGCCCGCGGGCGACGAGCGTTTCGCGCACCGGATCGAGCATGAGCGCTATCACAGCGGCGGCCACCGCAACCTGCCGTGGCAACAGGCCTTTGAGGGGCATCAACAGCGCGTGCCGCTCGCCCCCGGCGACGCGGTGCTCGTCCCGGTGATGGCGCCGCACTTCGTCGCCAATGGCGATGCGCCGTCGATTTCGCTGTCGATCACCTGGCGCAGCGAATGGAGCTATCGCGAGTCCGAGGCGCATGCCGCCAATGCGCTGCTGCGCCGGATGGGGATGGACCCGGCCATGCCGCCGCGCTGGCCCGGCCATGCGCGGATCAAGACCGTCGGCTGGCGGATCGCGCGCAGGCTGCGTCTGGTCAACTGAAGCGCGACAGATCGCTTCCAATTGGGCGCATTTGCCGCTATGGGCGCGCATCCAGATTTTTCGAGCCCATAGAGGATTGATGGCGAAAGAAGAACTTCTCGAAATGCGCGGCCAGGTGGTCGAGCTGTTGCCCAACGCGATGTTCCGCGTGCGACTGGAAAACGACCACGAGATTCTGGGCCACACGGCCGGCAAGATGCGCAAGAACCGCATCCGCGTTCTGGTGGGCGACGAGGTGCTCGTCGAACTCACCCCCTATGACCTGACCAAGGGTCGGATCACCTATCGCTTCAAGTGAGCGGCGCGGCGATCATGCCCGCGCTCGTTCTTGCCTCGACGTCACCGCGCCGGCGCGAGTTGCTGGCGCGGATCGGAATCGAGCCCGCCCGCATCGCGGCCCCGGACATCGACGAAACGCCGCACAAGGATGAGCTTCCCCGCGCCTATGTCGCGCGTCTTGCGACAAGCAAGGCGCTCGCGGTCGAGCGTGCCGCGGACGAGGTCGTGCTCGCGGGCGACACGACGGTCGCGGTCGGACGCCGCATCCTCGAAAAACCCGCCGACGAGGCCGATCTGCGCCGGATGCTCGCGCTGCTGTCGGGGCGTCGGCACCATGTCTGGTCGGGGGTCTGCGTTGTGGGCCCTGACGGCAAGCCGCGCGTCCGCGTGGCGGACACTGTCGTCGCCTTCAAGCGGCTGACCGAGACCGAGATCGGCTGGTATGTCCAAAGCGGCGAGGGGATGGGCAAGGCGGGCGGCTATGCCATCCAGGGGCGCGCCGAAATGTTCGTGCGTTTCCTGTCCGGCAGCCATTCGAACGTCGTCGGCCTGCCGCTGTTCGAAACGCGTGCGCTGCTGACCAGCGTCGGGGTGCCGCTTGGCTGAATGGCTATATGATGCCGGCATCGGCGAGACGCGCGCGGCGCTGGCCGAGGATGGTCGGATCATCGAGGCGCGGATCGAACGCGCAAGCGACGGCCCGCGCGTCGGTGCGGTGCTGGCTGCGCGGCTGGTCGAGCCGGGCAAGGTCGCGCTCGATGCGCCCGGGGAGCCGATCGCGACGCTGTCCGGGACGCGCGGCCTGTCGCTCGGCAGCCGCCTCATCGTCGAAATCACCCGCATGGCGCTGCGCGAGCGTGGCCGCGCCAAGCCGGCGCGCGCGCGCCTCGCGGGCGAGGGCGCGGCGCTCACCGACGGCCCCGATCTGCGGGCACGGATCGCGGCGACGGATGCGCCGGTCGTCGAGCTGTCGCCGAACGGACCCGATCGGCTGGAAGCGGCAGGCTGGTCCGACCTGATCGAGCGGATTCGTGAAGGGCATTGGCCCTTCGCCGGCGGCGCGCTGTGGATCGACCCGACCCCGGCGATGCTGCTGATCGACATCGACGGCGAGGGCGATCCGCTCGATCTCGCAAAGGCCGGCGCCGCGGCGGCGATCGAGGTCGTGCGCTGCTGCGATGTCGGCGGCGCGATCGGTATCGACTTTCCTTCGCTCGCGGGGCGCGCCGAGCGGCAGGCGGTCGACGCGCTCGTCGATGCATTGCTGCCGCAACCTTTCGAGCGTACCGCGACGAACGGCTTCGGCTTCATGCAGATCGTCCGTCGCCGCAGCCGCCCCTCGCTGATCGAGCAGGTGCGATTCGATGCGGTGGCGACCGACGCGGCCGAGCTGTTGCGGCACGCCGGGCGCGCGGTCGGCACGGGAACGCTGCAACTCGTCGCGCGTCCGGCCGTTGCCGATCATATCGCCGCGCGCCGCGACTGGGTCGATGCCTTGCAGGCGCGCGTCGGCCGCCGCGTCGAGATCGTCGCCGACGCGCAAGTCAAAGGAGCGGGCCATGCCCAGTGAATCGCGCGCCAAACCGCGCAAATGCCCGCTGTGCGGCAAGCCGCGCGACGAGGCCTATAAACCCTTTTGCAGCCGCGGTTGCCGCGACCGGGACCTCAATCGCTGGTTCGACGAAGACTATCGCGTTCCCGCCGAACAGGCGCCCGACGGCACGATGGAGACCGACCGCTACGACTAGGGTCAGGACCCATGAATTGCACGTTCGAGGCGTCGAAATGGCGAAGAGATCGGGTTCGGGCGGGTGCAGCGGGTAGCATCGCTACCCGCAAGGCCGTGCGGAGGCGAGATCGAAGCCATTTCGGCGTCGCTTCGCGATTTGACCGATTTTGCCCATGGCTTCGTCGAAAAGTCTGGAAATATCGACATATTCCTGCGCCTTTTCTCCTCGCCCTGAGCAAAATCGCTTCAAACCTCGAACGTGCAATTAATGGGTCCTGACCCCAGGATTGAGGGGCATGAAATTGGTCCGAAAAGACGCTGGACACGGCGCGGCACGCTGCCTATAGCCGCCGCTCGCGAACAGGCCTCGGCCTCGCAAATCCCGTGCCCGGGTAGCTCAGTTGGTAGAGCATGCGACTGAAAATCGCAGTGTCGGTGGTTCGATCCCGCCCCCGGGCACCATTAGCCTTTTCAGGGCATTCCAAATAATCCCAGAACGTCCGGTAAGTCATTCCGAATAAATGATTTATCCGCTCGCCTCGTCTCGGGGCGTCGCTTTGCATCCCAGCCTCTTTTCGCACAGATTTGCGGTAACTATCGCAGGTGAGCGAAAGGAGTTACCGCCAATGCTCAGCGCCACAGCCGTTGCGCACGCCCGTCCGCAGGCCCTTCAGTACAAGCTCTGGGACGAGCGCGGGCTCTATCTTCTCGTGATGCCGAACGGCGCCCGCTACTGGCGCTTCAGCTACAGGTTCGCGGGCAAGCGAAAGACGATTTCCTTGGGTGTCTATCCCGACACCGGCCTCGCGATGGCGCGCGATAAGCGCGAGGCCCCTTGCGTCCGCTGCACCCGCCGATCCGAGTTCGCGTTCTGATATCCGCGAAAAGCGTCGCTACGCAACGAGTTGCGCAATGACGAACAACTCCTGTGCAAGCGCTTGCAAAAAATTGTTGTGCCTGATAACAAACTCTCCTGAGGCGAGATGCGCCAACCAGAGAAACGCGCCCTGGAAGAGGCGCGCCGCGGAGAGGAGGGCGGCGATGGCACGCGAGATTTCGAAAATGCTGCTGGCATGCAGCCTGCTGACGTCGGCGACGCTATGTGCGCAGGATCGGATCGTTCGCCTCTATGAGGGACCAGCGCCCGGATCGGAAAGCTGGACCTATGCCGAGCGGATCGAGGAATCCGGCCCGCGCCGCATCATCCATAACGTCCGCAATCCCGAACTCAGCGTCTATCCCGCCGATTCCGAAGTGGCGAACGGCGCGGCCGTCGTCATCCTTCCCGGCGGCGGCCTCCGCATCCTGAGCGTGGGCGACGATACGCAGGCGATGATCGCGCGGCTGAACGCGCATGGCATCACGGCGATTTTGCTAAAATACCGCATCCTGCAGGTCGACCCGGACGCTCCGCCGCAGCGCGGACCATCGCCCGGCAATCTTCCAGCGGTTGAGATCGTGAAGGGCAACGCCAATCCCGCCCGCGGCGATCCGGCGATGGACGAGGTGCTGGAATTCGCCACGCATGATGCCGAAACCGCCATGCGTTATGTGCGCACCCATGCTGGCGAATGGGGCGTCGATCCGCACCGGGTGGGCATGATCGGCACTTCGGCGGGCGGCGGTGTCGCCTTTGGTGCTTTGCTGGCGGGCGACGCCGCCACGCGCCCCGACTTCATTGTCTCGAACTTCGGGCCGGCCCTTCAGGACGTGGCGATAACGGACGATGCGCCGCCGCTATTCCTGGCGGTGGACGCCGACCACGGTCCGGTGACCGACGGCATCATTGCGTTGCGTGGCATCTGGGCGGCCGCGGGAGCCGCTGTGGAACTGCATGTCTATGATGTTCCCACCGATGCGATGAATATCTCTCTCTGGGGCGACCGGCTGATCGCATGGCTGGGGGAACAGGGCTTTCTGGCCGATACGAAGGCGCAGGGCGAATGAGCTTGCGCACGACCGCCATCGTCGCATCGTGCCTTGCCGGTGTCAGCGCGGCGCTGGCGGGTGGCAGCGCCACCGCGCTTGAAACTGCCGTGGCCAGCGCGCCCGCCGCGTCGGGACAAACGCCGGCCTATGACGGCGTGGAGGAAACCTCGCTCTATATCCGGTCTTATGACGGCACGCGCCTTGCCGTCAGCATTTATCGCCCGACGATTGGCGGACAGGTCGAGCAGCAACGGCTGCCGGTCATCGTGACGCAGGATCGCAGCTCCGATCCCGAACGGTTCGATCCGATCCGCAAATATTTCGTCACTCGCGGCTATATTGTAGTGTCACAAGACCGCCGCGGGACCGGGGCCTCTTTCGGCACCCAAGCCGGATTCGTGAACGATGCCGATCGCCGCGACGCGAAGGCCGTGATCGACTGGTTGGCGCGCCAGGATTTTTCGACCGGGAAGGCCGGCGCGATGGGGTGCTCGAACCAGGGCATCTGGCAATATGGCGTCGCCGCGCTGCAACCTGCATCGCTGAAGGCCATTGCGCCTGCCTGCGCCAGCCCGATGTTCTTTGACCATGCGGTCACCCGCAACGGCGTCCCCATCTTTCCGGCGAAGCCCGCACCCTATGACGGCACCTGTCCCGAAGGGACGCGTGGAGGCGCCGCGCCCGGCTTGCCGCCCTCGCCACCGAAACCCGTTCAGAGCGACAGCGACGGTTCGCTTCTGACCGAGGCTCTGGCGACGCGCGGCTGCACCGCGCCGATGCTGGGGCAATATTGGCTGAACATGCCGCGCGACGGGGGCAATGGCTTCACCGGCGGGCATCCCGGGGTCGACGATACGCCAATGACCCGCTGGCGCAACATCGCGGCGTCCAACATTGCGATCCTGCAGCTTGGCGGATGGTACGACGCCGCCGTCGCCGGGCAGATCGAGGCGCAGCGCCTGTTCGGCGGGCGCGTCGTGATGGGGCCGTGGTTCCACGGGAATCATGTGCCCGAAGGCAGCGCCTTCCCCAATGCGGAGTTCGATCTCAAGGCGCTGACCTTGCGATGGTTCGACCATTTCCTGAAGGGCGCCGACAATGGCGTGAACGCCGACGGGATCACCTATTACACCATGAACGCCCCGGCAGGCGACGAATGGCGCACTGTGGAATCCTGGCCGGTCGTCGCTTCGAACAGCGCGCTGTTTCTGGCCGATGGCGCCCTGGTATCTCGGCGCCCGCAGCGCGGAACGCCGGCGGAATATGCGCCGCGGACCGTGCTTTGGTTCGACGGAAAATATACGCCGCTTGCGCATTGGTGGCCTGGCGACATGGGCGCTGCCGATGCCAAGAGTCTCGTTCATACCGGCGCCCCGCTGGTCGAGGCGGTCGAGATGACGGGCACGCCCGTCGCACATCTGTGGATCAGCGCGGACAAGCCCGACACCAATGTCTTCGCCGTAATCGAGGACGTGGCCCCGGACGGCAGCGCGTACTATGTGACCGACGGCATGGCCCGCGCTTCGTGGCGCCGCTTGCGGACACCCGACTGGGGGCAGGGGGACCTGCGCTGGCTCAGCGGGCTGGAGCAGGACATCGCTCCGCTGCAGCCCGGCGTCCCCGCCGAACTGACCTTCGATTTCTTCCCCATCTCCTATGTGTTCCGCGCGGGGCATCGCATCCGGCTGAGCATCGCAACCGATGTGGGCAATGCCTACCAGGCCGCGCCGCTCGCGGGAAATGGGGCCACGATCAGCATATGGCGCGACGCGCAGCACCCGTCGCGACTGGACCTTCCCCTCAAGCGCAATGGGGGCAGGGCCACGGATTAGGGGCATTCAACATTGGCGTCAGCGGTCGCGCGCGAGCTCCTGAAAGGGCTTGCATCGATCAAACTCCGCCACCTGCGTCCGAACTGGGCGCAAGGTGACACATAATATCTGGGAGAAGAAACATGAACGGCAAAACTATCAAGCGCCTGGCATGCGCTGCCTCGGTTCTCGCGATCACAGGCATGGTGGCCCCCGCATGGGCGCAGGATACCCCGGTCGAAACCGATTCAGCGTCTCCGGCGCCGACAGCGGGCAATCCGGACAACGAAATCATCGTCACTGGCAGCCGTATTCGCGGCGTCGACGCTGTCGGTTCGAATGTCATCGCGATCGGCGTTGACGAGATCGCGAAGGAACCGGTCATGTCGACCGGCGACCTGCTGCGCCGGGTGCCGCAGGTCGTGTCGCTGGGCGCCAACAAGCAGGGCGGCAGCGCGCAGAACGGCGCGGCCAACGCCACGCGCGGCGGCGGCGTCAATTTACGCGGCATTTCGACCAACGCGACGCTGCTGCTGTATAATGGCCGCCGCTTTCCGCCGCAGGGCACGCAGGGGCAATATACCGACCCCTCCGTCATTCCGACCATCGCGCTGGAGCGGGTGGAGGTCGTGGCCGATGGCGCATCGGCGATCTATGGATCGGACGCCATCGCGGGTGTCGTCAACTTCATCCTTCGCCGCAACATGGATGGGGCGGAATTCCGCGCGCGTTCGGGTTTCAGCGACAGCAATTACGCCGAGCAGCAATTGTCCGGCATCGTCGGCAAGACGTGGGGCAGCGGCTCGCTGACGATTGCGGGCGAATACACCCATAACTCGATGCTGCGGGGCAGCGATCTCGATTTCTATCGCCTGGACAATAGCGACCGCGGCGGCCGCGATTTCCGCACGACCAACTGCGACCCGGGCACGATCACCGCAGGCGGACAGACATATGCCATTCCGGATGGCGGCGTCGTGCCGGGCGAAGAAAGCACGCTGGTGGCGGGAACGTCCAATAGATGCGATTACACCGGGCAGGAAACGGTCATCCCTTCCGAAAGCCGCTACAGTTTCGCCGGAAATTTCTCACAGGATCTGGGGCCCGGCGTCCGTCTCTTTGCCGATGGCTTCTATTCGCACCGCAAGGGTAAGATCGCGGCGACGAGCGCGATCAACGCGGTCGTGCCCAACACCAATCCATTCTTCGTTTCACCGGTGGCCGGCGCGACCTCGGTGAATGTCGCCTATTCGCTGACGCCCCGATATGGCCCGGACGTCAACCCCTATGAAGGCACTTTCTGGAATATCGCGGGCGGCGTCGAGGCAAGCGCCTTTTCCGACTGGCGCGCGACGGCCTATTACCAGCACGGCGAATCCGAAGACATCGCTGATCGCCGTATCGGGCTCAACGGCGATGCCCTCAATGCGGCGCTGGCTGACACCGATCCGGCCACCGCGCTAAACGTGTTCGGCGGGCCGAACAATCTCGACACCATCGCCGCGATCCGCGATCGGCTGTTCGTCATCTATGGCAAGACCAAGCTGGACGTGTTCAACGTGCAAGCCGACGGTTCGCTGTTCGACCTGCCGGGCGGCGCGGTGCGGCTTGCCGTGGGGGGCGAGTATCGCGACGAATATACCTTCACCAGCCTCAAGATCGGGTCGAGCGCGGCGTATGACGACGTCGCCGATGGCGGATCGCGTAATGTGAAGGCCATCTTCGGCGAGCTCTATGTGCCCATCGTGGGCGTCGACAATGCCATGCCCGGGATCGCGGAACTGTCGCTGTCGGTCGCGGGGCGCTACGAGGACTACAGCGACTTCGGATCGACGACCAATCCCAAGATCGGCGTGACGTATCGCCCGGTCGACGCACTCGTCCTTCGCGGCAGCTATGGCACGTCGTTTCGCGCTCCGACCTTTACCGAGGTGTCGGAAATCGCGGGCGGCGCGGGGCTGTACTACGATCGCAACCAGCCAGGACCGAACGGCACGCTGCTGAACGGTATCGGCATTGCGGGTGGCAATCCGGACCTGCAGCCGGAAACTGCCACGACCTGGT
The DNA here is from genome assembly GCF_032879645.1 of Sphingopyxis indica. Lineage (NCBI taxonomy): Bacteria > Pseudomonadati > Pseudomonadota > Alphaproteobacteria > Sphingomonadales > Sphingopyxidaceae > Sphingopyxis > Sphingopyxis indica. The sequence goes on along the minus strand of NZ_CP076394.1, from coordinate 2,974,243 downwards.
CGCTGGGCGCGGAATTCGAACCGACCCGCGACCTGCGCCTCACGGCCACCTATTTCGATATCGACTATAAGGACCAGATCATCGCCCTGCGCCGCACGCCGGGCTATCTGACCAATCCGGCCTATGCGCCGTTCCGTATTCTCGATCCCACCGATGAGCAGGTGGCCGCGTTGATCGCTTCGGGCCTGCCGATCAACTCGCCGATCGATACGTCGGACGTCAGCTTCATTGCAGACGGCCGCCGCCAGAATCTGGGCCGGACCATCGTCCGCGGCTTTGACTTTGGCATTCTGGGCGCGTGGAATCTCGGTTCGGTGATGATGGATGGCAGCCTGCAGGGCACATATTATACCAAATATGAGTTCGAATCCGTGCCGGGACTTGGCTTGGACGACGTCCTTGGCACCGTCAACAATCCGCAGAAATATCGTCTGCGCGCCGATATCGGCGGGACGTGGGACTCGTTCAGCGCGCGGCTGACGTGGAACTACTTGCCCGGTTACGACAATGATACGGTCGATCCGGTGCAGAAGGTTTCCGATTACAACACGTTCGACCTCAGCTTGGGTTGGGACGTCAGCGAAAAATTCCGCTTCGGCGTCGATGTGCGCAATCTGTTCGACGAAAAGCCGCCCTTCGTCGATGTCGAGCGCGGCTACGATCCGCAATCGTCCAACCCGCTGCCGCGCACCATCGCGATCAGGGCAGGCCTGAAGCTGTGACAGGCACCCCGGCAATGGCGCGGGCGGACAGGCCCGCCTGTTTTGGCCCGCCTCATGGGGCGATCGTCCATGTCCCCGTCCATCCTCGCAAGTGGAGAATGGCATGATCCTGGCAATTTTGACGCTGCTGGCTGCGCAGCTGGCACCGTCTGACACGAGCGCCGCGGCCCCTGCCGCCGCCCCGGCCGATCGGTGGCAGGATGAGTGCTCCGCACTGGCCGGACGTCGCGGCGAGGTCGAGGTGTCGAGCGCCACGCCGGTGGTCCCCGACCCCTTCTTCGTCGCCAACCCCGAAGCCGGTATCCGCGCTGTGCCGGTGCGTGATGTGTTCTGCCGCGTCGCGGGGCGGATCGAAGGTAATATCGGTTTCGAGCTTTGGCTGCCGCGCAGCTGGAACGGGCGACTTTTGGGCGCGGGCGTGGGCGGCCCCGCGGGCGTCTATAATTATACCGACATGGCGGCCCGGCTTTCGCAGGGGTTTGCCACCGTCACCACCGATGGCGGGCACAAGGCCGCGGACGCGCGCTGGATGGCCGATGCCAAGGCTCGCGTGGATTATGAGCATCGCGCCGTCCATCTCGCGACCGTCGCCGCAAAGGCGTTGGCGAACCGATATTACGGGCAGTCGGTCTTGCACGCCTATTTCACCGGCTGTTCGGGCGGCGGGCGACAGGCGCTCAAGGAGATGGAGAACTACCCGGACGATTATGACGGCGTACTCGCGGGCGCGCCCGGCCCCTATATGCCGCTGCAGTCGGTGCGTATGCTATGGTTTGCGCTGGAGCAGCAGCGCACCCCGCAGGGGTCGCTGCGCGAAGAGGATTGGGCGCTCTATGAAGCCAGCGTGACCAGGACCTGCGATGCCAATGACGGGGTGCGGGACCGAATCGTCGAGAATCCGGCCGCTTGCCAATTCGATACCGCAAAGCTGCTGTGCAAGCCCGGCGAAATCGGCGGCTGCCTGACCGCACCGCGTCTTGCCATGCTGGACGCCATTATCGCGCCCATGCCGGACGAACAGGGCGCGCCGATGGATGGCGGGCTGTTCCCCGGCGTGCGCACGCGCCCCGGACCGCCATCGCCGCTGCTGCGCGCGATGTGGGCTGATGGCGTCTATGACGATCCCGACTGGGATGCGATGCGTTTCTCTCGCAGCGGCGATCTGGCCAAGGCGAATGCCGCCATGCCCGAATTGCGCGCCGACAGGACGGCGATCGGTCCCTTCATCGCGCGCGGCAACAAGGCGATCATCTATCAGGGCTGGCAGGATCCATCGACCAATGCCGGACCGACGATCGACTTCTATCGCGCGCTCGCCCGCGACAATGGCGGCATCGGTCCGCTGTCGGACACGGTGCGCCTGTTCATGGTGCCGGGGATGTACCATTGCCGGGGCGGGTCGGGCGCCGACATCTTTGGCGGTTCGGGCCAGCTTCCTATTGCCGCTGGTGCCGATCCCACGCGCGACATGCTGTGGGCGCTGATCCGCTGGGTGGAGGAGGGACGCAAGCCTGAGAGCATTGTGGCGGCGCGCGATCCCGATGGTACGCCGGGGCTGACCCGCCGGCTGTGCCCGTTCCCGCAAAGCGCCCGCCACCGCAGCGGCGCGTCGACCGATGACGCCGAATCCTTCGCTTGCGCGGAAGATCCCGTTCTGCGCGCGATGCTGGACAATTCGTGAAACGCTCTGCTTCCCTTTCCCTTCCAATGCGAGATGACCCGGATATGTTTTTTACCACCCTTCGACCGCTGAGGGACCGCGCATGAGCGCCCCCCATATTCTGCTGGCGACCGGCGACCTTGCGATGGACCGGGACAATTATGACGAAAGCTTCGTCGCGACGGCAGACGTTCTGCGCGCCGCCGACGTGACATTCGGGCAGATCGAGACGAGTTTCGCTTCGGGCGGAACGCGCATGCCGCAGGCCCGCCATGCGGTGATGGCGCGGCCCGAAGGAGCCGCCGCGCTGGGCCGGGCGGGGTTCGATTGCGTGTCGATGGCGGGCAACCATTGCCTCGACTGGGGCAACGAAGCCCTCCTCGAGACACGCGACAATCTGCAGGCCGCGGGCATTCGCGTGGTCGGGGCGGGCGCCAATATCGCCGAGGCGCGCACTCCGTCGATCTTCACCCTGGGCGATGGCACGCGGCTTGCGATGCTGGCCTATTCCTCGATCCTGCCGCAGGCCTATTGGGCGGACGAGCGCCGCCCCGGCTGCGCCCCGATGCGCGCCTTCACCCATTATGAGCAGATCGAGCATGACCAGCCCGGCACGCCGGCCCGCATCCACACCTGGCCGCATCAGGGCGATCTTCAGGCGATGCAGGACGACATTCGTGCGGCGAAGGAACACGCCGACCTCGTCATCGTGTCACATCATTGGGGCATCCATTTCGTGCGCGCGACCATAGCCGACTATCAGCGCGACGTGGCCCGCGCGACGATTGGCGCCGGAGCGGACGCGATCCTCGGCACGCACGCGCATGTGCTGAAGGGCTGCGAGATGATCGACGGAAAGCCCGTATTCTACTCGCTGTCGAACTTCGCGGTCGACCTGCGCATGGACGAGGCGCACGCCAAGTCGAAGAGCTGGAACGAGATTCGCGTGCTGGCCGAGGAGTGGGAGCCGGATTTCGAGGGGTTGTTCAATTTTCCGGCCGAAAGCCGCAAGAATATCGTCGCGCGGCTGGAGATCGCGGACGGCAAACTGCTGCGCGCCGGATTCCTGCCGGTCACCATAGGGCGCGACGCGGTGCCGCGCTTCGCCGTCCCCGGCAGCGCCGAATATCAGGAGATCGTCGAATATATGAGCGCCGTGACGCAGGAGGCCGGACTCAACGCGCGCTACAGTGCGGGGGACCATATGGTGCTGCTGTCATGACCGGTCGCAAAAGCCTGATCGCGGCGCTGCCGATCGAAGGGTGGATCGTCCTCTACCTTCTTCTCTACCTTCCCAATGCGATGATCACCAAGCTGATCACCAGCACGCCACATCCCGGCCTTGGCCGACCGCTGACGGGTCTGGAAACGCTGCCGGCTTCGCTGACCGTGTCGCTGGTGCTGACCTATTTGTTCATCTGGCTTTCGGGTTGGCACCGCGATGCGCATGGTGTGAAGCTGGGGGGGCTTCGGGTGCCGCTACCGACGCGCTACACCGCGCTGTCGGGCGTCGGGACCGCGCTGGTGCTGTTCACCGTGCCGATGTCGTTCACGATCGAGGGCGTTTCGATCCCCTTCATGCAATTGCTGATGCGCGGCGACATCCTGATCATCGCGCCGATCGTCGACCTGATGTTCGGGCGCAGGGTGCGCTGGTGGAGCTGGACCGCGCTGGTGATGGTGCTGGCGGCGCTGGCGCTGACCCTGTTCGACCGCGGCGGGCTGAAGCTGCCGCCGATCGCGATTGCAACGATCGTGCTTTATACGGCGGGCTATTTCCTGCGGCTGGTGGTGATGAACAAGACGGCGAAGAACGGCGACCCCGGCATGGTGCGCCGCTATTTCGTCGAAGAAAAGCTCGTCGCGCTTCCGCTTTCCGTCGCTGCGCTGGCGATATTGTCGGCCACCGGGATCGGCGGCCAGCCGAGAGAGTTGGAATGGGGCTTCGTCGAGATCTGGACCGATCCCGCCTTGTGGCCGATCTTCTGGATCGGGCTGACGCTGACGGCGATTTCGGTGGTGGCGATCATCATCCTGCTCGACCCGCGAGAGAATGCCTATTGCGTGCCACTGGAGCGCGCCGCCAGTCTGGTCGCGGGCGTCGGCGCGGCACTATTGCTGGCATGGTTCTGGGGGCTCAAGGAGCCGCGCTCGGCAGAACTGATCGGCGCAGGCATATTGATCGCGGCGATCGTGCTGCTGTCGGTGGCGCCGCGCCTGGATGTCTCGACGCGGCGGGCACGGGCGGAGGCGGCCTGAGCGATGTACGCCGACGTCACCGACAGGCTGTGCGCAGCCTATGCGGCCATCGGGTTTGACGACTTGCCCGCAAGCACGGTGGCGGCGTGCAGCCGGGTGCTGCTGGATGCAAGCGGAGTGATGATGGCGGCAAGCGGCATGGCGCCGGAAGCCAGGCCTTTCATCGACCTCGCCGCGAAATCGCCCGGCCCCTGCACCATTCTCGGCACCGGGCTGACCGCCGCCGCACCGCAGGCGGCGTTCGCCAACGGGGCATTGGCCCATGCACTGGATTACGAAGATGCGTTCGACGCCGCGCCAGCGCACCCCAATGCCTCGCTGGTTCCGGCGTTATTGGCGCTGGCGCAGGATCGGGGCGGCGTGGACGGCAAGCGTCTGGTGACGGCCCTTGCTTTGGGCTGCGATCTGTCCTGCCGCATCGGCCTCGCGCTCGACCGGCGTATGGAGGAGGGGGGATGGTATCCTCCACCGATCAACGCCGCGTTCGGCGCTGCGTTAGGGGCGGCGCATATGCTGGGTCTGGATGCGCGCGGCCTGCGCGACGCGATTTCGATGATGCTGTGCCAAGCCGTTATGCCCGGAGAGATCAAATATTCGCGCGGCACGGTGCTGCGGGCCGTGCGCGAAGCGTTTCCTGCGCAGGCGGCCGTCACCAGCGCCGAACTGGCCGCAAGCGGTGTGGCCGGGTTCGAGACGCCGCTGGAAGGGCAAAGCGGTTTCTATGCCCTGTTCGCCGGCGGCGCATTTTCGCCCGAGCGGCTGGTGGAAGGCATAGGCGAGCGTTTCTTTATCGAGGAGCTGACCTTCAAGCCCTGGCCCAGTTGCCGGGGCACGCATCCGTTCATCGAGATCGGGCTGGCCCTGGCGAAAACCGATCCATCCATGATCGAAAGCATCGAGGTCGAAGTCAGTGCCGTCCAGCAGATGCTGGTCGATCCGCTGGACCGCAAGCGGGCGCCGGACGTCGTCATCGACGCGAAATTCTCGATTCCCTTCGTGATGGCGCTGGCCATCGTGCGGGGCAGGGTGACGCTGGACGATTTCGCGCCGGCCTCCTTGCAGGACCCTGTGATACGGGCGATGGCAAGGCGGATCTCTGCCAAAGTCGTGGAAAATTCAGTCCTGGACAGCGGCGCCGGCGGCGCGGCCAGCGTGCGCCTGACGGATGGTACGCGCCAGCGTCATACGATTCCCGTCGCGCGCGGTGCGCCATCGCGTCCGCTTGGCGACGACGAACTGGTTGCCAAGTTTGTCGATTGCGCATCGCGTGCCGCCATTCGCCCCGATGCCGACCGGATCGACCGGCTGGCCGATGCGGCCAAGAATATTCACGAAATCAAGGAAGTAAGGAGCCTTTTCGTGCCCCTGACCTGAACGCTCCGGCTGACCGGCAATGCTGTTCGAAAGCCGCTCCCCCCTCAGAACGGACATGTTGCGCTTCGCGTTCGCTTTACGCGGAGGAATATTGTTGTTGGCTATATCTGTTATCCTTGATAACAAAATGCCAGAAAAGTCTGACTCGACGCAAAGGCGGGGACAGAATTGGGGGAGATTGACGATGACTTTCACGACATCAGATGTGCGCAAGCTGCATTTGCTGGGCGGTTCGGCCTTGCTGATGATGGCCGCCATGTACGCCTGTCCGGCGGCCGCGCAGGACGCGGAAGGCGCCGCCGGTTCGGGTGCGGAGCAGGCCGAACGCGCCCAGCAACCCGACGATACCATCATCGTGACCGCCCGTCGGCGCGAGGAGAGCCTGCAGGAAACGCCCATCGCGATTTCCGCCTTCAGCGCCGAAACCTTGCGGGAGCGGCTGATCACGCAGACGCAGGACCTTGAACGCATCACGCCCAGCCTGCAGTTCAAGCCCGCCGGGCAACTCTCGGGCAATAGCGCGTCTTCGGTGGTGTTCATCCGGGGCGTCGGACAGCTTGATCCGACCGCGGCGGTCGATCCGGGCGTCGGCATCTATATCGATGAGGTGTATGTCGGCCGGGCCGTCGGGGGCACGATCGAGTTCGGCGACATCGCCGGCGTCGAAGTGCTGCGCGGTCCGCAAGGCACGCTGTTCGGACGCAACACCATTGGCGGTGCCATCCTGGTCCGCACCAAGGAACCGGAGTTCGGCGAATTTTCCGGCAATGGACGGTTCCGCACCGGCGAGGACGATCTGATCGAGGGGTTCGCCGCGCTCAACCTTCCCATTGGCGAAAGCATCGCGGCGCGCGTATCCGGCGGCTTCCGCAAGCGCGACGGCTATGTCATCCGCGCCTATGACGGGCTGGACCTTGGCAATGACAATAGCCGCACGCTGAACGCCGCGCTGCGTTGGGAACCGGCCTACAATCTCAAGATTTCGCTGCGCGGCGATTATACGAAGCGCAAGGAGCATGGCGCACCCTTCGTCTTTGCCGGCATCAACGAGACCGCGCCCGTGCCTGCCATCGTCAGCGTGGCGGCTGGCTGTCCGGGCGCGACGATCCCCTTTGCGCCGGTCGCGCCCGGCGATCCGAACTTCGGTGCGCCCTTCGTGCCCAGCATCGACGATCCGCGCTGTGCCAACGACTTTCAGGCGCTGGGCAAGTTCACCAATGGCGGCACCGCCGATGTGATGAGCTCGTCGGAAGTCTGGGGCCTGTCAGGCACGGTGACGCTGGACCTGTCCGACAGCATCACGCTCAAGAGCATCACCGCCTATCGCTCGACCGATTCCCGCGGGATTCGGGATGCGGACAATACGCCGTTCCTGATGATCACCACCGATGTCGGATCGCAGTCCGACCAGTTCAGCCAGGAACTGCAGCTGCAATATGATTCCGGCCCGCTCAGCGGTATATTGGGCGTCTATTATTTCGACGAGGATACGAGCGAGCGGGCGACGGTGCCGCTGTCGTTCCCGCCGTCGCCGCCGGTCGTCGGTTCGATCCTGTCCGGCGGGCCGGGCACGCGGGATCTGCAATATTCGACGCTGGAAACCCGCTCCATCGCCGTGTTCGGCGAGGCATCGGTCGAGGTCGTCACCGATCTCGAACTGACGGGCGGCCTGCGCTATACCGAGGATCGCAAGACTTATGCGGGGACGGTGCTGAACCTGTTCCCCGCGACCTTGCCCGATCCCGACCCCCTGCCGACGAAGGCCATTCCCGAAGGCGGCCCGCTGTTCATCTATGACGAGCCGTTTCGCGACACCTTCAGCGCGCTGACCGGATCGGCCAGCGCCAGATACCGGTTTACGGACTGGCTGAACGCCTATGTCTCCTACTCGCGCAGCTTCAAGTCGGGTGGCTTCAACACGCGCTACAACGCGCCGCCACCCGATTTCGAGCCGGTTCCCTTCGGTGAGGAGACGGTGGACAGCTTTGAGGTCGGCGCCAAGATGGAGCTGGGTGATGTGCGCCTGAACCTCGCGGCGTTCAACGCGGAATACAGCGATATCCAACTGGTCTTCCGGCAGGGCGTGGTGCCGCTGCTGTTCAATGCCGGCAAGGCGCGCATTCGTGGATTTGAGGCTGAGGTGAGCTATCACCCGTTCGATACCGGTTTGCGGCTCGACGCGGGGATGAGCCTGCTGGATGACAAGATCAAATCGATCACCGAAGTGCCGGGCGCGACGGCAACGGTGCAGCCGGGCGACGACCTGCCGCTGACGCCGTCGTTCCAGGGCAATTTCGGTATCGGCTACGAATTCGAACTGGGGGACGGCTATACGCTGACGCCGCGCTTCGACGGCAGCTACACCTCCAGCCTCGTCTTCATCACCGGCAGCGTGCCCGAGATCGAACAGGGTGGCTATTTCGTCGGCAATGCCTCGATCGAACTGGGTTTCCTCGATCGCTATCGCCTGCAGGCAGGCGTGATCAACCTGTTCGACAAGGATTATCTGATCCAGGGCAACGCATCGCTGGGCACGCTGGGCTATGCCGAAAAAATCTATGCCCGCCCGCGGAACTGGTACGTCCAGCTTTCAGCGGAGTTCTGACGCAAGACGCGCCGTCCGGAGGCTGGTCGCTTCTCGCACCGGTCTCCGGCGGCTCCTTGGTATCAGTCCGAATTCTCGCAATTGCGTCGGATGGCGGTCAGCGTCGCGATCAGCGTTTTGACCTGCTCCGCGTCAAGCCCCGCCAACGCCTTCGCCTCGCGCGCCTGTATGCGGCTGAGGCTGGTCGCGAGAAGCTCGTCGCCGCGCGGTGTCAGCGACAGCGTCACCGCCCGGCGATCGGAATCGTCGCAGCCGCGCTGGACCAGCCCGGCCTTGACCAGATCGCCGATCACGGCGACCATGTTCGCGCGCTGGATATCCAGCATGCGGCCGACTTCACCCTGCCGGACGCCCGGATTGGCCGAAATGACCGACAGCACGGCAAAGGAAACCTGGCCGACGCCAAGTCCCTCCACCGCCTTTTCGAAATCCTTGCGCATCGCGCTGGAGGTGCGGCGGAAATGATAACCGGCCAGATGATCGAGTGGGCCGAGATTGTCGCGTTGGTCGGTCATGTCGCGAGGGCATGGCGCACGACGAGCAGCAGCACAAGAGCTGCCGCGAGCGAACCCAGCGCCATCAACAGCGCAACCACGCCAAGGCCATAGCCAGCGGCGAACAGGAAGCCGGCCAGAGCGGGGGCCAGCGCCGAACCGCCGCGCCCGATCCCGATGACGACGCCCGTCGCCGATGCGCGGAGCGCCGTGGGAAAGGCAGAGGCGACCACGGCATAGAGGCCCACCACGCCCGCATTGGTCGCAAAGCCCGCCGCCGCTGCCGTTAGGGAGAGCGAGGCGAGATCGCTTTGCGACTGTCCGAACCAGACCACCATCAGCGACGAGACGGCCATCGCGACAACCGTCAGCCAGAACACCCGGACCCGGATGGTCAAAAGGCCCAGCGAGGCGCTGCCCAGCAGCCCGCCAACGCTGGCCCACACCAGCACGCCGGCTGCGGCGGACGGTTCGAAGCCCATGTCCGCGACGATCTTCGGGATCCATTTCAGGATGAAATAGAAGGTCATGATATGGGCGAAATAAACGAAAGTCAGCGCCAGAGTGGGGACCATGTGCTGGCCCTTCATCAGTGCGCGCAGCCCCGCCTTTCCACGCTCCAATTCCAAGTCGGGCAGCGTGTCGATCGCGGGCTTGCCCATGCGGGTCAGCGTGCGGTTCACCTTGGCAAGGGCGCCCGCGGGGCGGCGGTGCATCAGAAATTCGATCGATTCCGGCGCGTAGAACCACACGAGCGGGATGAACAGCACCGCGACGATCGCGCCGAACTGGAAGATCGCCCGCCAGTCGTACACCGCGAGCAATTGCGCCGCCACGCTGCCGCCGATCACATTGCCCAGCGGATAGCCTGCGGCCATCATCACCACGCACAGCGCGCGGAAGCGGCCATTGGCGACCTCTGCCGTAGCCGCGTTGGTCGCCGCCAGCATACCGCCCAGGCCCAGTCCGGTGCCGACGCGCCATGCCGACAGCGAGACGATCCCGGTCGCCGTTGAAGCGCCCAGCATCCCGAACGTTATGACGCCAAGGCAGGCAAGAATCGTGGAGCGGCGGCCGAAACTGTCCGCCAGCCTTCCGAACAGAATCGACCCGCCGGACATGCCGATCAGCTCCATGGACAACACGAGACCCAGTGCCGACCGATCGATGCCCCATTCTGCGGCGATGCCGGGTGAAGCGAAGCTGATCGACAGCACATCGAACCCGTCCAGCGCGAGCAGCCCGACCATGATCGCCACCACAGACCATTGAAAGCGGGACATGGCGCCTGTTTCGATTGTCCTGCGGGGATCCATCTTGCAAAAATCCTCTCTTTGCGGGCTGTCATGCAGTCCTTGTTGTCGGGTCCGGTCATACTGATATTGTTATTTCGCACAACATTTATCGGGCGGCGAGAATTTCCGGATGCAACCGCTTGCACCCAACGCCTCTTATTGTTATGGTCCATAACAACTGAGGAGAGGAAGAATGGCCACAGCGTCCGAACGATCCACCGCCGAACAATTCTCGCGTCATGATCCGCTGACGGGGGAAGTCGCGTCCACCGCGACCGCCATGAAGACCGGCGACATTGCGCCCATCGCTGCCAGGGCGCAGGCAGGATTTATCGAATGGTCGCAAATGGGTCCCAATGCCCGCCGCGCGGTGCTGACCAAGGCCGCCGATGCGCTGGAATCCCGCAAGGATGATTTCGTCGCGGCGATGATGAGCGAAACCGGATCGACCGCGGGCTGGGCGATGTTCAACCTGGGCCTCGCTGCCAGCATGGTGCGCGAGGCGGCGGCCCTGACCACCCAGATCGCGGGCGAGGTCATCCCCTCCGACAAACCGGGCTGCCTCGCCATGGCGCTGAAGGAGCCGGTCGGCGTCATCTTGGGCATTGCGCCGTGGAACGCGCCGATCATCCTGGGCGTGCGCGCAATCGCGGTGCCACTGGCTTGCGGCAATAGCGTCATATTGAAGGCGAGCGAGATTTGCCCGCGCACCCATGCGCTGATTATAGAGGCCTTTGCCGAAGCGGGCTTCCCCGACGGCGTCGTCAATGTAGTGACCAATGCGCCGGAGGATGCCGCCGAAGTCGTGGGCGCGCTGATCGACGCGCCCGAGGTAAGGCGCGTCAATTTCACCGGATCGACCGCCGTCGGCAGGATCATTGCCAAACGCGCGGCCGAGCATCTGAAGCCCTGCCTGCTGGAACTGGGCGGCAAGGCGCCTTTCATCGTGCTCGACGATGCCGATCTGGACGAGGCGGTGAAGGCCGCGGCGTTCGGCGCCTTCATGAACCAGGGCCAGATCTGCATGTCGACCGAACGGATCATCGTGGTCGATGCCGTGGCCGACGCCTTTGCCGACAAATTCGCGGCCAAGGTCGGCACGATGGCGACCGGCGACCCGCGTGAGGGCAATACGCCGCTGGGCGCGGTGATCGACCGTAAGGCCGTCGATCACGTCAATGCGCTGATCGAAGACGCCGAAGTCAAGGGTGCGCAGCTGCTGGTCGGCGGCACTGCCGATGGCGTGCTGATGCCTGCCACGGTGGTCGACGGCGTCACCGATGCGATGAAGCTCTATCGCGACGAAAGCTTCGGACCCGTCGTCGCCATGATCCGCGCGCGGGACGAGGCGCACGCGATCGAGCTGGCGAACGATACGCAATACGGCCTGTCGGCTGCGGTCTTCACCAAGGACGCAGCGCGCGGTCTGCGCGTCGCCAGACAGGTGAAGTCGGGTATCTGCCACATCAACGGGCCCACCGTGCATGACGAAGCGCAAATGCCTTTCGGCGGCGTTGGCGCGTCCGGCTATGGCCGGTTCGGTGGGCGGCAGGGCGTCGACAGTTTTACCGAAACGCGCTGGATCACGATGGAAACCCAGCCCGGCCATTTCCCGATCTGATCGACGAGCCTAGGCCGTAAACTCATAACCATCGCCATCGAGGTTTGAAGCAAAATGGCCCAGTGCGAGGAGAGAAGGCGCAGTAATATGTCGATATTTCAAGGCTTCTTGACGAAGCAATGGGCCATTTTGGTCAAATCCCTTCGGGACGCCCAAATGGCTTCCATCTCGGGGCGCAAGCCGCTTGGAAAGGCAACCAGCCTTCCCGGCGCGTCTTTCGCCCCGAGCTGTTCGCCATTTGGGCGCCTCGACGGCGATGGTTATGAGTTTACGGCCTAGTCCAATGCGCAGAATGATCATGGCCACCGCCGCAGCGGCAGGATTGGCATCGGGTGCGGCGGCACAGGGCCAGTCCGGCCCGGTCGCCCCCATGCCCGAACTGAAATGGGTCTTTGCTGTTCGGGTCGAGGTTGGCCCGACGATCGAGCAGGGCGAGATCGACGGCGGCGCCGCGCGCTTCATTCCGATTACCGGAGGCCAGGTCTATGGTCCAAGGCTGAAGGGCACGGTGCTGCCCGGCGGCGGCGACTGGCAGGTCATCCGGAATGACGGGCTGACCGACATCGAGGCGCGCTATTTCCTGAAGGCCGAGGACGGCACCGTGATCGAGGTCCATAATCCCGGCGTGCGCGTCGCGGACGAGGCGACCATCGAAAAGCTGCGTATCGGCGAACCGGTGGAGCAGGAAAGCTATTACTTCCGTACGCAACCGCGCTTTCGCGTGGCCGACGGCCCGCACCAATGGCTCGAGCGGCAGGTTTTCGTCGCGCGCGGCGTGCGTTTTCCCGATCGCGTGATCATCGATTTTTACTCGGTCGAATAGGCCGGACCGTTTTACCCAAGGAGCATTGCATGAGCAGAATTACCACCGCGAGCGGCACCGTCGCCTATGAGATCGTCAATAGGGTTGCATGGCTCTATTTCAGCCGCCCCGATAAGCGCAATTGCATGAATCCGACGCTCAACGACGACATGAACGCGGTGCTGGACGAGCTGGAATTTCGCGACGATTTCGGCGTGCTGGTTCTGACGGGCGAGGGCACCGCCTTTTCCGCGGGCATGGACCTGAAGGAATATTTCCGGGAGACCGAGGCGAAGGGCCTTGGCGCGACGCGCGCGGCGCAGCGCTCGTCCTATGGCTGGTGGCGGCGCCTGCGCTGGTATCAGAAGCCGACCATCGCGATGGTCAACGGCTGGTGCTTCGGCGGCGCCTATGGCCCGCTGTTCGCCTGCGACCTGGCCTTTGCGGCAGAGGATGCGCAGTTCGGGCTGTCGGAAATCAACTGGGGCATTCTGCCCGGCGGCGGCGCGACCAAGATCATCCGCGAGCTGACCGGTTTCCGCAACGCGATGTATCACGCGATGATGGGCGAGAATGTCGACGGCAAGACCGCCGCCGAATGGGGGCTGGTGAACGAAGCGGTGCCCGGCGCCGCGCTGAAGCAGCGCGTGTCCGACGTGGCGCAGGTGCTGCTGCAGAAGAACCCGGTGGCGCTCAAGGCCACCAAGGATGCGATCCGCCGCGTGGGCGAGATGACATACGACAATGCCGAGGACTTTCTCGTGCGAGCGCAGGAAGCGGCCAATAGCTACGACAATGAAGGTCGCAAGGAAGGCATCAGGCAGTTCATCGACGAAAAGACCTATAAACCGGGCCTTGGCGCCTATGACCTGAGCAAGCAGAGCTGATCCCCATGGCGACCGACAGCCTGTCCGCCGCCGGTGCCGATGGAACGGCAGGTGCGCCCGACGTGTCGCGGTTGTTGAGACCGCGATCCGTCGCGATCGTGGGGGCGTCGCCCACGCCGGGCGCGCTGGGCAATTCGGTGATGCGCAATCTCGACCGTCTCGGCTTTGCGGGCGATCTGCATCTGGTGAATCCCAAGCGGGCGGAGATCGACGGACGGCCCTGCGTCGCTTCCATCGACGATCTGCCCGAAGGCGTCGACGCGGCGGTGCTGGCCATTCCGGGGCCAGCCGTGCTCGACAGCGTGCGCGCGCTGGCCCGGCGCAAGGCAGGGGCGGTGATCATATTCGCCGCCGGATTTGCCGAGGGCGGCGACGAAGGGATGGCCGCGCAGGCCGAGATCGGCGAGATCGCCCGCCAATCGGGCATGGTGATCGAAGGGCCCAATTGCCTGGGCATGGCCAATTTCATCGACGGGATTCCGCTGACCTTCGTCGAAATCCCGCCGGTTCCGCGCCGCGAAGGCCGCAACATCGCGCTGGTGTCGCAATCGGGCGCGATGGCCATCGTCGAGACGACGACGTTGATCGCCAAGGGGCTGGGCCTGTCCTATTTTATCTCGACCGGGAACGAGGCGGCGACGGGCGTCGAGGACTATGTGGAACAGATGCTGGACGATGACGACACGCACATCATCGGCATGATCGTCGAGCAGTTTCGCGATCCGGCGCGCTTCCTCTCGCTCGCGCGCCGCGCGACGGAGATCGGCAAGCCCGTCATATTGCTGCATCCCGGCAAGTCCGCGGCGGCGCGCGAATCCGCCGCCACCCATACCGGGGCGATGGCGGGCGATTACAGCCTGATGCGGACCAAGGTGCGCGATGCGGGGGTGGTGCTGGTCGACAGTTTGGAGGAATTGGGCGACGTGCTCGACCTTGCGGCTCGTGTCCCCCGTCCTCCTGTGGGTGCGGCGGCCGTGCTCACCGAAAGCGGCGCGTTCAAGGCGCTCACGCTCGATCTGGGCGAACAGATCGGTTTGGAATTGCCGCATCCATCGGACGAGGCGAGTGCCCGGCTGCGTGAAGCCATGCCCGACTTCATCCCTGTTTCGAACCCGATGGATCTGACGGCGCAGGCGCTGGTCGATCCCGATCTCTATCGCCGCGCGCTGCAGGCACTGCTGGCCGATCCGCAATATGGCAGCGTGGTGTTTGCGCTGATCCAGACCGACGTGCCGACCAGCGAACGCAAATTCCCCGCCGTGATCGCCGCGATAGAGGAATTGCGCCCCGATACGCCGGTGATCTTCGCCGGAATGGATGACGGAGCGGAGGTTCCGGCCGCCTATATTGCACGACTGCGGGACCTGGGCGTGCCTTATTTCCCGTCACCCGATCGCGCATTCCGCGCGATAAGGCGCTACGGCGAGGCGGCGGGCAAGAGCGTCTCGCGCTCGGCAATGGCTCCGCTTGCGCTCGACGTCCCGATGGCAGGCACCATAGCCGAATATCGCGCCAAGGACTTGCTGGCGCCCGCTGGCATCCCATTCCCTCCCCGGGGCTTTGCCACCACCGCCGGGGAAGCGAAGGCGGTGGCGGCAAGGGTCGGCTATCCGGTCGCGTTGAAGGCCCAGTCGGCCCGGCTCAGCCACAAGAGCGACGCGGGCGGTGTGATTCTGAATATTGTCGACGATGCCGCTATGACCGAAGCCTGGGCGAAGCTCCACGCCGATGTCGCGGCCTATGACGCGGCGCTGACGCTCGACGGCGTGTTGATCGAGAAAATGGGCCGGCGCGGCGTGGAAATGATCGTCGGCGCCAGGAATGATCCCGACTGGGGTCCGGTGATCCTTGCCGGTTTCGGCGGCGTGCAGGCCGAATTGCACCAGGACGTGCGCCTTATTACCCCCGATCTGTCGGCCGAGGCTATCAAGGCCGAACTGCTCGCGCTCAAGGGCGCGGCGCTGCTGACCGGGTTTCGCGGTTCGGCTCCCCTCGACATTGCGGCGCTCGCCGCGCTCGTCGAAAGGCTGGGAGCCGTCGTGCGCGGCACGCCCGCAATAAGGGAAATCGATCTCAACCCCGTGGTCGTTTTCCCGGAAGGCGAGGGATGTGTTGCGCTGGATGCGCTGATGCAGGCAGGATAGGTCATGCGAAACCGGGAAGAAGCGGAAAAGCTGGCGGCCATCGACGTGCATGTGCATGCCGAGATCAGTTGCCGTCAGCCGCTCGATCCGATCCAGGCCGAATTCAACGCCCATGCCTCGACCTATTTCGGTATCCCCGAAAAACGACCCACGATTGCCGAGACCATCGCCTATTACCGTCAGTGCAACATCGGCTTCGTCATGTTCACCGTCGACATGGAAAGCGGAACCGGCATCACTCGCATCCCGAACGAGGAAATCGCCGAGGCGGCGGGCGAAAACGCCGATATCATGATGGCCTTCGCTTCCATCGACCCGCACAAGGGCAAGGCCGGTGCGCTCGAGGCGCGCCGGTTGATCGAGGATTATGGGGTCAGGGGCTTCAAGTTCCACCCGCCGCTTCAGGACTTCGATCCCGGTGATCCGATGGCGTGGCCGCTTTACGAGATCATCGACCATTACGGCTTGCCCGCAATCTTCCACACCGGCCATTCGGGCATGGGCACCGGTATGCCCGGCGGCGGCGGAATTCGGCTGAAATGGGGCCAGCCCATATTGGTCGACGATGTTGCGGTGCGCTTTCCGAACATGAAGATCATCCTGGCCCATCCCAGCTGGCCCTGGACCGACGAGGCTTTGTCGATGGCGCTGCACAAGCCCAACGTGTTTATCGACTTGTCGGGCTGGTCCCCCAAATATTTCCCGCCGCAGATCGTGCGCTATGCCAATGGCCAGCTGGGCGACAAATTCCTGTTCGGGTCGGACTATCCGCTGCTGCCGCCGGAAAAATGGATCGCGGCATTTCGCGAGGCCGGGTTCAAGCCGGAGCTTCACGAGCCGATTCTGAAGACCAATGCGCTGGACCTGCTGTTCGGGCGTTGAGGCGGCGCCGGCGCTGAAAAATAACAGGGCCGCAGATGCGGCGTTCGGAGAGAGTGAATGAGTGATTGGCTTCGCAACAGCTGGTATATCGCGGCCTGGGATTACGAGGTCGACAGTGCACCTCTGGCACGCACGATCTGCGGCGTGCCCGTCATGCTCTATCGCAAGCTCGACCGTTCGGTCGTGGCGATGCGCGATGCCTGTCCGCATCGTATGCTGCCCCTGTCGATGGGCATGAGAGAAGGCGATTCCATACGCTGCAAATATCATGGGCTGAAGCTTGGCCCCGACGGCGTGGCCGAGGAAATGCCGATGAAAAGCGAGGCGGTGAACCGCCGCGTCTGCGCCGAGACTTTCATCGTCCACGAACGCTATCGTTTCGTCTGGATCTGGGTGGGCGACAGGGAAAAGGCCGATCCCGCGCTCATTCCCGACATGTGGCCCTGTGAGAAAGAGGGTTGGACCCATGACGGCGGCTATTACCACGTCGCCTGCAATTACCGACTGATGATCGACAATCTGATGGACCTGACGCACGAGACCTATGTGCATTCCGGCTCCATCGGGCAGCCTGAAATCCTGGAGGCGCCGCTGCAATGCCGGGTGGAGGGATCGACCGTCTGGCTCTCGCGCTGGATGCCGGGTATCGACGCGCCCCCGTTCTGGCGCGGCGCGCTGAAGCAGCCGGGGCCGGTGGACCGCTGGCAGGTCTGCCAGTTCAACCTGCCGTCCTTGGTGATGATCGACGTCGGCGTGGCGCCGGTTGAAGCGGGCGCCACGCTGGAGCAGCACGATCAGGGCGTGCGCGGGATGGTGATCGATTTCATGACGCCGGAGAGCGAAACAAGCCATCATTATTTCTGGGGCATGGCGCGCAATTTCGACATCGACGACAAGGGTTTCACCGCGCGTTTTCGCAGCCAGCAGGGCGGCGTCTTTGCCGAGGACAAGGTCATCCTCGAAGCGCAGCAGCGGGCGATCCGGGACAATCCCGACCTGAAGCTCAACGCCTATGCCATCGATCAGGGCGGCGTTCGCGCGCGGCAAGCAATAGACCGCGCGATCCGGCAGCAGGAGAACGCCTAGCCGTGGCCGTATTCAGCCAGTCTCCATGCCCGAGATTTCGCTCGGGCGCCGACCGGTCATGCGCCGGAACCAGCGGGAGAAATAGGACGGATCTTCGAAGGCCAGCTCGTCGGCCACGTCGGCGCACCCGGCATTGGTAAAGCGCAGCAGGCGTGTCGCCTCGACCGCGACGCGGTGGTTGATGAAGGCCAGCGGCGTCACATCCAGCGCTTCGCGCACATGGCGGGACAGGGTGCGTTCGGTGCAGCCCAGTTCGTCCGCATAGAAGCCCAAGCGCCGTTCCCTACGGCAATGCGCGTCGACCAGCGCCTGGAAGCGCGAGACGAGCCGATCGCCATGATGGCGCGCCGGTTCCTCCACTGCCTCTGCCGCAATGCGCAGCAGGGCTTCGGCCAGCGTGCGGCGCAACCTTTCTCGCCCGCTGTCCTGGCCGGATGCCAGCAGAATCTGTTGCCCGACTCCCCTGATGCGCTGCGCAATGGCCGCGCTGACAGGCAGGACGAGCGGTTCGGCCAGCAGACCGCGCAAAAGCTCGTCCTTCGACAGCGTCTGCACCAGCGGGTTGGACAAGGTCAGCACCAGCCCGTCGATGCCCGGCTGGAATTGAAAGGCATGGACGATCCCGCTGGGCGCTACGAGGACAAAAGGGCTTTGCGGCCGTGCGACATGCGAGCCGAGCGTCGTCGCCGCCTGTCCGTCAAATACCAGGAGCAACTGGCACAAGGCCGGATGACGGTGCGCCGGTATATTCCAGTCGTAGCGAAGGCTGCGCGCGGCGATCGTCTCGCAATGCACGAGTTCCTCGCTGTCCCCACTGGGCGCCTCGCCCAGAAGCGCATAGCGCGGAATTTGCGGGGATGGTTTGGTCATGTCCGGAAAATACCAGATTATTTCGCTTCTGTCCCTTCGAATTCGCGCTGCTGCTGGCATTGCAAGGCGACAGGCGAACGCGGGAGAGCAAAGCCATGAAAACACAGGTCTGCATTATCGGGGCCGGGCCGGCCGGGCTGTTGCTGGGTCATCTTCTGCGTGCAGAGGGCATCGAGTGCGTGGTGCTGGAACGACGCACCGGCGATTATGTGCTGGGCCGTATTCGCGCCGGCGTGCTCGAGCAGGTGACGGTCGGCTTGATGCGGCGCCTTGGGCTGGATGGCCGCATGAAGCGTGAAGGCCTGCCGCATGACGGGTTCAACCTTGCCGACGGCGAGCGGCTGATCCGTATCGACATCGAAGAACTGACCGGCCAGCACGTCATGGTCTATGGCCAGACCGAGTTGACCCGCGATTTGATGGATGCCAGCGCCGAACGCGATCTTCAGGTGGTGTATGGGGCGGAGGATGTCGCGCTCCACGACGTGGACAGCGCCAGCCCCTATGTCACCTATGTGAAGGACGGTCTGGAGCAGCGCGTCGATTGCCGCTTCATCGCCGGTTGCGACGGTTTCCACGGTCCCAGCCGTCAGGCGATTCCGGCCAGCGAAGGCAAGGAGTTCGAGCGTGTCTATCCGTTCGGCTGGCTGGGCATCCTGGCCGATGTGCCGCCCTGCAATCACGAGCTGATCTATGCCAATCATGAACGCGGCTTCGCGCTGGCGTCGATGCGCTCGGCGACGCGCAGCCGCTATTATGTGGACGTGCCGCTGACCGAGAAGGTCGAGGACTGGTCGGACGAACGCATCTGGGACGAATTGGCGATCCGCCTCGGCCCCGAAGCTGCCGCCAACATCACCCGCGGGCCAAGCATTGAAAAGAGCATCGCGCCGCTGCGATCCTATGTCTTCGCACCGATGCGGTACGGATCGCTGCTGCTATGCGGCGACAGCGCGCATATCGTACCGCCGACCGGCGCCAAGGGCCTGAACCTTGCGGCGAGCGACGTCTATTACGCGGTCGAAGCGCTGATCGGTTTCTTCGGCAAGAATGACGGCGGGGCCATCGCGGCCTATTCCGACAAGGCACTTGCCCGCGTGTGGAAATCGGAGCGTTTCAGCTGGTCGCTGACCCGCCTGATGCACCGTTTCCCCGAAGACGGTCGCTTCGAACGCGCGATGCAAGTGGCCGAACTCGATTACATCGCCTCCAGCCGCGCAGCGCAGACCTCTATCGCGGAGAATTACGTCGGGCTGCCCGTCTGAAGGTCTTCTGGCCAGTAAAGCCGCATCGGATTGGTGACGAGCAGCTTGCGCTGCAATTCGGCCGTCGGCGCGATGCGCGGGATCATGTCGACGATATGGCCATCGTCGGCAATCTCGTCCTGCATGTTCGGGTGCGGCCAGTCGGTGCCCCAGATCACGCGGTCGGGGTAATCGGCGACCAGCGGCGCGACTGCGGCGGCGAAATTGTCCCACGGGTCGCCCATGCCGCCTTCCTTCTTCGCATCGAGCCGTTCGGGACAGGTGGCCTTGAACCAGATGTCTTCGCGGCTGTCGAGAAGCGAGCGGAATGCGGTCATGTCGGCCCCGTCGGGTCCTTGGGTCACGTCGGGGCGGCCCATGTGGTCGATTATGACGGGCACGGGGATGGCGGCAACGAAGGGGCGCATTTCCTCAAGGATGTCGGCTTCGAAATAAATCACCACGTGCCAGTCGGCGGGCAGGCGCGCGGCCACCTCCAGAAACTTGTCCTTGGGCGCGTTGTCGACAAGGCGCTTCAGGAAATTGAAGCGGATGCCGCGAATGCCGCCGTTGTGCAGCGCGGCAAGATCGGTTTCGGAAATGTCGGGATCGACCACGGCCACGCCGCGGGCTTTTCCGTTCGACTTTGCGATCGCGTCGAGCGTCGCCGCATTGTCGGTGCCGTGACAGCTGGCCTGCACGATCACATTGCGTGAAAAACCCAGGTGATCGCGCAGCGCGAACAGCATGTCCGGCCCCGCATCCTGAGGCAAATATTTGGCCTTCGGACTGAAAGGAAATTGCGCCATTGGGCCGAACACGTGGCAATGCGCGTCGACCGCGCCCTTGGGCGGAGTGAAGTTCGGCTTCGACGGGGTCGGATGCCACGAGGTAATACGGTCAGACATAGACGATCCCATCCATCAGCTTGCGCGCGGTGCGCAGCAGGGCGCTCGAGGTAACATTGCCGCTCTCGCCCACTTCGAGAATGCAGCTCATTTCCCCGCTGGGATGTTCTATGGAGAGAATCTTGCGGGGGCCGTCGGGAGTCTCGGCCACTTCGGCAGCGGGCGACCCTTCGACGAGGCAGGCGGTTGCGGCGGTCACTGCGCCCAGCACACCGATGGAGGCATGGGCGCGGTGCGGAATGAACACGCGCGTGGTGACCGTGCCGCCGTTGCGCGGCGGGGCAACCAGCGTCATCTTGGGCACGCTCTTATCCCTGACGTCGCCAAGGTTCATCAGCGGCCCGGCGGCAAGCCGGATTGCCTCGATCTTCTGGCGGATCGGAGCAAAAGTGTCGCTGTCCAGTTCCTCGCGGCTTTCATAGCCCGTCGCGCCTACGTCCTCCGCCTTGAAGACGATGCAGGGCATGCCATTGTCTATCAGCGTACAGGGCACGCCCTCGATCACGTCGACCGCATTGCCGGTGGGCAGCAGTGCGCCGCAGGAGGAGCCTGCCGTGTCGCGAAATTCCAGCGGGACAGGCGCGTGGGTGCCGGGCACGCCGTCGATACGCGCATTGCCCGTGTAGTTGACCATGCCACCGGGCGTCTCCACCGTGGCGACCGCGACCTGTCCCGTGTTCTCCATATAGATCGACACGCTAGTTGTCTCGCCGGCGGGCGCGACCAACCCGCGTTCGATCGCAAAGGGGCCGATGCCGGCAAGAATATTGCCGCAGTTCTGCGCGTCGGACACGATCGCCTGATCGACGAAGACCTGCAGGAACAGATAATCGACGTCGATCCCCGCGCGATCGGACTTGGACACGACAGCGACCTTGCTGGTCAGCGGATCGGCGCCGCCCATGCCGTCGATCTGGCGCGGATCGGGCGAGCCCATGACGCGGAGCAGGAAGGCATCGCGCGCTTCTTTGTCGGAGGGCAGGTCGCACTTGAGGAAATAGCCGCCCTTGGACGTTCCTCCCCGCATCCACATAACGGGAGCGGATGCGGTCGTTCCTCCGTCCCTTCGAAGGGCGGGGCCGGTGCCCGCTTCCGCCGAAGGAGCGCGATCAGACATATTTCAGCCCTTCCTTCTCCAGCCGCTCGCGCATCTTGTACATGTCGAGGCCGAGCACGCCCGAAGCCAGCTTCTCGCGCTTTTCGTCCTCGTTCGCGGTGCGCGCGCGCGCGGCTTTCAGCACTTCGGCCGCCTTCTCCCGGGGCACGCAGACCACGCCGTCGTCATCGGCAACGATCACATCGCCGGGATTGACCGCGGCGCCCGCGCAGACCACCGGCACGTTCACGCTGCCCAGCGTGTTCTTTACCGTCCCTTGCGCAAAGATCGCCTTGGACCAGACCGGGAAGGCCATTTCGGTCAGGTCGCGTACATCGCGCACGCCCGCGTCAATCACCAGTCCCCGGCAGCCGCGCGCCTGTGCGCTGGTGGCCAGCAGATCGCCGAAATAGCCATCCTCGCAAGGAGAAGTGGGAGCGAGCAGCAAAATGTCGGTTTCCTGAAGCTGCTCGATCGCGACGTGGACCATCCAGTTGTCGCCCGGCGGGGCGCTGATGGTTACGGCGCTGCCCGCGATGCGCGCGCCCGCATAGATCGGACGCATATAGCTGGCGAGCAGGCCGGTTCGGCCCTGCGCCTCGTGAACGGTGGCGACCCCGCATTCGGCCAGCCCGTCGATGATGTCGCGCGGTGCGCGCTCGATATTCTGTACGACGATGCCACCCATGCCGCGATCTCCTTTTTGCATTGAGGCCGCGTCATGCGCGCGCGGGAGCGAGCGGGACCAATCCGAATTTGGCGCGGGGAATAAATTAATGCTAATCATCAATGGATGGACTGGTCCTTTCCCAACATCAGGCACATGGCCGCGCTGGTCGCCACAGCCCGCTCGGGCAGCGTCACGCGGGCCGCCCGCCAGATCAATCTGACCCAGCCGGCCTTGACGCAGGCCATCGCAGGTCTGGAGCGTGAGCTGGACTGTACCTTGTTCGAACGTGCCCCGGACGGAATGAAGCCCACCGAACCCGCATTATTGTTGATCGCGCGCGCCGAAACGGCGCTGGCGCTGATCGGATCATGGCGCGTCACGTCGACCCAGCTGCGCGCCTTTCTCGCCGTCGCGGGCGCCGGGGGCTATGCGGGGGCGGCGGAAGAGACCGGGCTGGCGGCGGCTTCGCTGCATCGTGCGGTTTCCGACCTGACGGTCGCACTGGGCCAGCGCCTGATCGAAAAGCGCGGGCGCACGATTGCGCTGACGCCTGCGGGCCTGCGCCGCGCCCGGGCCTTCGGACTGGCACGCGCCGAATTGCGCAGCGGCCTGGACGAGGTTGCGCGCTGGCAGGGCAAGGCGGCGGGATCGGTGACGATCGGTGCCATGCCGCTGTCGCGTTCACGCTGGCTGCCGCAAGTGCTGCTGATCTTTGCACGGGCCTATCCCGATGTCGGCGTGCGCGTGGTAGAGGGGAGCCACTCCGATCTCTCTCCGGCCCTGCGCGATGGTGAGATCGACATGCTTCTGGGCGCAGTGCGGGACGGGCCGGGGGTCGAGGACCTTGTCCAGGAAGCGGTTTTCGACGACCGGCCTCGGCTCGTCTGTCGCACCGGTCATCCGCTTGCGAAGTGCTGCGACCCGCAGGAACTGGCCAAATATGACTGGGTGATGCCCGGACCCGATACGCCGCTTCGGCATTACTGGCAGGATATGTTCGCCGCGCTGGGGTTGGACGCGCCCGAAGTGAAGATCACCTGCGGTTCGATCCTGACGATCCGCGAACTGCTGATCGCCAGCGACATGATGAGCATGGCTTCGCCTGCGCAGCTTCGGGTCGAGCTGCAGGCAGGGTTGCTGGTGGCGATCGAGCCGCCCGTTCCCGTGATGCGGCGGATCGGGATCACCACGCGCATCGGTTGGCGTCCGACCGAGCCGCAAGCGGCCATGCTCGACCTGTTGCGCGAAAAGGGAAGACTCGATCTTTCGTAAATTCTAATGCGGCGGTCAATCAATTCATTGGCCTGTGCGGTCCGGCTGGGACAGGACAGGGCCCATGAGCAAGACGATCGCCATCATCGGCTTTGGAGAGGCCGGTTCGGTCTTTGCGGCCGCTGCCGGTTGGGAAGCGGACGCCTGCGCCTATGACGTCGCGCCCGAGCGTGCGTCCGTCATGCACGACATTGGCGTGGCCTGTGGCGCCGACCTGCGCGATACGCTGGCGAGTGCGAGCCTTGTGCTGTCGCTGGTGACGGCCGACGCGGCGGCCGATGTGGCTCGCGCCGCCGCGCCGCTGTTGACCGATGGCGCACTATATTGCGACATGAATTCCATCGCGCCGCAAACGAAGCGCGAGGCTGCCGCTGCCGTCGATGCGACGGGCGGGCGCTATGTGGATGTCGCGGTGATGGCCCCCGTCGAACCGGGTCGGCTGAATGTGCCGCTATTGCTGTCGGGCGAAGCTGCGGCGGATGCCGCCACGGCGCTGTCGCGGGCCGGTTTCGCCGATATCCGGATCGTCGGAACCGAAGTCGGCCGCGCTTCTGCTATCAAGATGCTCCGCTCGGTCATGGTAAAGGGGATCGAGGCGTTGACGGCCGAGATGATGCTGGCCGCGACACGTGCGGGCGTGGTCGACGACGTGCTCGCCTCGCTCGACGCGAGCGAGAAGGACTGGGGCTGGAGCAAGCGCGCCGCCTATAATCTGGAGCGCATGGCCACCCATGGCCTGCGCCGCGCCGCCGAAATGGAAGAAAGCGCCAAGACTTTGGCGGCATTGGGCGTCGATCCGGCCATGACCAGCGCTACCGTGCGCCGCCAGCGCGAGATGGCGGGCGCCGCGCCGATATGTGATGCGCAGAGGAGTGAACCCGCGTGAGCCTGATCATCGATTGCCATGGCCATTACACGGTGCTGCCCAAGGGTCACGACCAATGGCGCGAGGAGCAGAAGGCCGCCTTCGAGCGCGGCGAGGCGCCGCCCCCCTATCCCGAGATTTCGGACGACGATATCCGTCAGACCATCGAGGACAACCAGCTGCGCCTGATCCGGGAACGCGGCGCGGACCTGACGATCTTTTCCCCGCGCGCCTCGGCCATGGCGCACCATGTCGGCGATCAGGCCGTGTCCGAGGAATGGGCGCGGCACTGCAACAATCTGGTCTATCGCGTGACGAAGCTGTTCCCCGATAGCTTCGTCGGCGTCTGCATGTTGCCGCAGAGCCCCAAGGCGGACCTTGCCGCTAGCGTGAAGGAGCTGCGCCGTTGTGTCGAGGAGCTGGGCTTCATCGGCTGCAATCTGAATCCCGACCCGGGCGGCGGCCATTTCGAGCATCCGCCGCTGACCGACGAATATTGGTTCCCGATCTATGAGGCGATGTGCGAACTGGACGTGCCCGCGATGATCCATGTGTCGGGCAGCTGCAATCCCGCGATGCACGCGACGGGTGGTTTTTACCTTGCCGCCGACACGGTCGCCTTCATGCAGCTGATGCAGGGCGACCTGTTCAGCCGTTTCCCCAAGCTGCGCTTCATTATCCCGCATGGGGGCGGGGCGGTGCCCTATCACTGGGGTCGCTATCGCGGGCTTGCCGACATGCTGAAGAAGCCCGGCCTCGACGAATATATCATGAATAATGTGTTCTTCGACACCTGCGTCTATCACCAGCCGGGCATCGACCTGCTGGTCGACGTGATCGACAACAAGAACATATTGTTTGGCAGCGAGATGGTGGGCGCCGTGCGCGGGATCGATCCGCAGACCGGCCACTATTTCGACGACACCAAGCGCTATATCGACGCGCTCGATATTTCCGACGAGGAGCGTACCGCCATTTTCGAAGGCAATGCGCGCAAGGTGTTTCCGCGCCTCGACGCGATGCTCAAGGCCAAGAATTTGTAAGGGGGGGACGGATTGTGACTGACATCCACGATTATCTCGCCGAATTCGACGATATCCCCGGCACGCGGGTCTATACCGCCGCCCGTGCGCGCAAGGGCTATCAGCTGAACCAGTTCGCGATGAGCCTGATGAAGGAAGAAAACCGCAAGCGTTTCCACGCTGACGAGCGGGCCTATCTCGACGAATGGCCGATCACCGACGAGCAGAAGCAGGCCGTTCTCGATCGCGACTATAACCGGCTGCTGGACCTTGGCGGCAATATCTATTTCCTCTCCAAGCTGTTCTCGTCGGACGGACTGTCCTTCGTGCAGGCCGTGTCGACGATGACGGGCATGAGCGTCGAGGACTATCAGGCGATGATGAACGCCGGCGGACGTTCGCCCGAAGGCGTGCGCTCGATCAAGGACAAGAACTGATGGCCCGCATTACCCATGGCATCGCCTGCAGCCACATTCCCGTGCTGGGCTATGCGTTCGATCACGGCAAGGAAGGCGAGGCTTACTTCAAACCCGCCTTCGACGGCTTCGGGTGGACGCGGCAGTTCATGGCGGAAGAAAAGCCCGATGTCGTCATCCTGGTCTATAACGACCACGCCTCTGCCTTTGACATGAAGATCATTCCGACCTTCGCCATCGGCTGCGGCGAGCTTTACGGGCCCGCCGACGAAGGTTTCGGCCCGCGGCCCGTGCCGCCGGTGGAGGGCCATGCCGATCTGGCATGGCATATCGCGCAAAGCCTGATCCTCGACGAATTCGACATGACCATCATCAACGAGATGGAAGTGGACCACGGCCTGACCGTGCCGCTGTCGATGATGTACGGCCATGTCGACAAATGGCCGACGAAAGTGATCCCGCTCGCCGTCAATGTCGTCACCTATCCACCGCCGTCGGGCAACCGCTGCTGGGCGCTGGGCGAGGCGATCGCCCGTGCGGTGGAGAGTTTCCCCGAGGATCTGAAGGTGCAGGTCTGGGGCACCGGCGGCATGAGTCACCAGTTACAGGGCCCGCGTGCGGGGCTGATCAACAAGGAGTGGGACAACCGCTTCCTTGACCGGCTGGTCGGTGATACGCAGGAACTGCGCCATATCCCCCATATTGAATATCTGCGCGAAACCGGCAGCGAGGGGATCGAGATGGTCATGTGGCTGATCATGCGCGGCGCCTTGGGCAAGAGCACGAAAGCGCTGCACCGCCATTACCACGTGCCCGTCAGCAATACAGCGCTGGGCCATATGGTGCTGGAACCGGTGGATGGAACGGTGCCGCCCAGCCCGACGCTCGAAGGAAACAGTGCAGCGGCACAGGCGCGGATCGCCTGATCCCTTCGCAAAAACATCATTCAGGAGACTATCCCATGAAAATCGCACTCGTCGGCGCAGGCGCCTTTGGCGAAAAGCATCTCGACGGCCTCAAGAACATCGAACGGGTCGAAATTGCTTCGGTGATTTCCCGGCAGGCCGAGCAGGCCGCCGAAGTCGCCGCCAAATACGGAGCGCCGCATTCGGGCACCGATCTGTCCGAAGCGCTCGCGCTGCCCGACGTCGACGCGGTGATCCTGTGCACCCCCACGCAGATGCACGCCGGCCAGGCGATTGCCTGCATGGAAGCGGGCAAGCATGTGCAGGTGGAAATCCCGCTGGCCGACAGCTGGGAAGATGCGTTGGCGGTAGAGGCCAAAGCCAAGGAAACAGGGCTGATATGCATGGTCGGCCACACGCGTCGCTTCAACCCCAGCCACCAGTGGGTGAAGAAAAAGATCGACGCGGGCGAGTTCAACATCCAGGCGATGGACATCGAAACCTTCTTCTTCCGCCGCAAAAACATGAACGCCAAGGGGCAGCCGCGCAGCTGGACGGACCATCTGCTGTGGCACCATTCGGCGCACTCGATCGATATTTTCCAGTATATGACCGGCTCCAGGGTCGTTGCCGCCAATGTGCTGCAGGGCCCGAAACATCCGGAACTGGGCATCGCGATGGACATGTCGATCCAGTTGAAGACCGAGGCGGGCCAGATCCTGACGCTGGCGCTCTCGTTCAACAACGACGGACCGCTCGGCACCTTCTTCCGCTATATCGGCGACACCGGCACCTATATCGCCCGCTATGACG
Organism: Sphingopyxis indica; assembly: GCF_032879645.1. Lineage (NCBI taxonomy): Bacteria > Pseudomonadati > Pseudomonadota > Alphaproteobacteria > Sphingomonadales > Sphingopyxidaceae > Sphingopyxis > Sphingopyxis indica. Next base: position 2,946,331 of record NZ_CP076394.1, on the reverse strand, counting down.
ATCTGGTGACGGGACGTGAGGAGCCGATCGACGTCTCGGACGTGGATGTGTCGATGAATGGCATCGAATTGCAGGACCGCGAATTCGTCGCCGCCATCAAGGAAGGGCGGCACCCCAACAGCTCGGTTTCCGACGTTCTCGATTGCTATCGCGTGATCGGCGAGCTCGCCGCCAGCCTCGAGGCGCAGGACGGATGGTCCTGATGCGGCGCCGGCTGGCGGGCGCTGGATGAGCGCTATCCAAGACCGGCGAGCAATCGTTCAATCGCTGTCGAGCCATGCCAAAATGTCGGCCCGATCGGCATCGAGCCTGGGCGGGGGCGCCGCGGTGCCCGGACCATCGGGCGTCATGCGGAAACCGGCATTGGGAATGGACACCGTACCCGCGCCCGGAATCCCCTCTATCGCAATGTTCAGCAGCGCGTCGGGTCCGGCCATTGCCACCGCTTCGTCCACCTTGCGCACCATGCCGCATGGAATCCCGGCGGCGCTCATTTCGGCTTCCCATTCGGCCGCGTCACGGGCGGCGAACATCCTGGCCAGTTCCTCCGTCATGGCTGCGAAATTGGCCCGCCGTGCATCGGGGGTGGCAAAGCGCGGATCGTCGAGCCAGTCCGGCCTGTCCAGAAAGCGGGCCAAGGCGGTAAACTGATTGGGCTGGACGACGCCCAATGAAATCTCGCGCCCGTCGCGGGCGGTGAACAGCGAGGCCGTGGGAAGACCAGAATAGCCGGTATTGCCCATGCGCGGCATGGATTGGCCCGTGACCATGAAAGGCGTGAGCGCGGAGGTCATGAAGGCCAGCGCGGCATCGAACATGGCGACGTCGATATGGCTGCCGCCGCCGCCATTCTGTTTGCGCAGGACCGCGCTCAATATCGCGATGGCCGCGGACTGGCCGGTCAGCGTGTCGACGATGGGAAAGCCTACGCGCACCGGATCGTCGCTCTCGCTTCCGCTGAGCAGCATCATCCCGCTGGTGGCTTGCACGATATTGTCGATCGCGGGCCAGTCCCGCTGCGGACTCTCCTGCCCATAGCCTGAAATCGAGCAATAGATCACGTCGGGATTGACCGTGCGTACATGGTCGTAGCCGAGGTTCAGCCGCGCCATCACGCCGGGGCGGAAATTCTCCACCACCACGTCGCAGCGCGCGACAAGGCGCTGTGCGATGGCCGCATCGCCTTCCTCTTTCAGGTCGAGTGCGATCGAGCGCTTCCCCGCATTGGCGGCGATGAAGGCCGGCGACATGCCGTCATAGCGCCGATCGCCGCCATAGTTGCGGAAATTGTCGCCGGACTTCGGCTCGATCTTGATAACGTCGGCGCCCAGCATGCACAGTAGATGCGTGGCATAAGGGCCTGCCATGACATGACTGAAATCGGCAATCGTAATACCGGTTAGGGGTTGGCTCATGGGGTCTCCGGGAAGTTTTTTCGCTGGATGGTCCATTCCGGCGATACGCAAAGGCGGCAATCGGGGCCGACGAACCAGTGCCGCGCCGCCTCGTCCTGTTTGAGCTGCCAGTCGAGCCACGCGGTTCCGACCAAGGCCCAATCGCCCCCCGCGGCATAGGACAATGTGCCGTCGTGCCCGACGGGGATCGAGGCGGCCATCACCGGCACGTGACCGATCCTGTCGAAATCGTCCATGCCGTTCGCATAGGCAATGTCGGTCGGCCCGCCGAGTACATAGGCCACGGGCGTGTGCAGCCTGACCAGATCCGCCTTGGTAATATCGACCCCGCTCAGCCCGGAACCGCGGCGGACATAGACGCCGCTGGCGAAGGCGACCACCGTATCGACGCGGGGGTCGGCGCCGGCCTGCAATGCCTGCAATCCTCCGCAACTGTGCCCCATCACTGCGATGCGAGTGGTGTCGACATGGCCTTCCAGATCGTCGCCCGTCCGCCCATTGGCCTCCGCGGCCCAATCGATCGCGGCCAGCAATTGGTCGGTGCTGGTCTCGTCAGGCTCCCGCCTTGGAGGCGTGAGGGGCAGGGTGGGAGCAGGCGCTCCGACGGCATCCTCGCCGGGGATGCCCGTTTTGACGGGGCGCTCGCCGCGCGGGGCGCCATTGGCGACGATGACATAGCCGTGGCTGGCGATCTCGCGCAGAAAATGGCTCGCCGTCAGCCCCGCATCACGGCAGCCGCCATTGCCCCAGAGCACGAGCGGCAAGGGCTCCGCGGGCATGTCCGCAGGGCGATAGATCGTATAGCCCGGCGCATCGGCGCGCGATTCCGCGATCGCGGGCCACGCGCCATTGCCCGTCGGATCGCCGATCGGTCCCGGCGGAGCGGGCGCTTCCTTGTCTGCTGCTGCTATTGTGGGCACGCCCATCGTCAGTACTGCCACGCCCATCGCGATTGCCGCGGCCGTTCGCCGCAGGCCCGCTCGTGTCCGCGCCATCGTCAACTCCCCTGTTCGCATGAGATCACACCGGTTCCGCGCAGGCTGCGCCGGGCGATGCGCAACACCGCCTCACCGTCGATGCCGAACCGGTTCAGCGCCTTCGCATTGCGCTCTGCATCTGCAAGGTAGAGCGCGTCGAAACGGGCCTGGTCGGCTTCGGACATGCCCGAAATCTCGATCCCCTGCGCCACCGCCTCGTCATAGCCCTGCTGCCAGGCGGTCTTCAATTCGGCCATCATCGCCGCTTCCCACACGCCGATGCCGCGTTCGAGCAGCGCCTGCTGCTCCGGCGTCAGTCGGTCCCAACGCGCCTGCGACATCGCGCGGGCGGGATAGGCGCCGCGCGGAATGACCAGCGTGTTGAAATGCTTCGCCACCTCGGCGAAATGCAGCGAACGAAAGGTGTCGGCCGGGGCGACGACCCCGTCGATCACGCCCTTGGCCAGCGCGGAATAGACCTCGCCCATCGGCATGTTGACCGGGTCGGCGCCCAGCGTCCCCAGCACGGTCAAAAGCTCGGTCGGCGCGCGGATGCGCAGGCCTTTCAGATCGTCCAGCGTTTTCAGCCTGCGATTGCGCGTGACGATGCCGACGGTCGGCCCGCCCTGCACGGCCAGCACTTTCAGTCCGGCGGTTTCAGAGGCAAGTGCGGGGCTGTTGCGCAGCATGCAGCGATAGAGTGCAAGCTGCTGCGGCATGCTGTCCGCGCCGGAGTAGAACCCTGTCTGGATGCGCGTGAGGTGTGTGCCGCCGCGCGAATAGATCGGCGTGATAAGACCGATATCGGCTACCCCGTGGCGCAGTTCCTCCAGCGACATGTCGGACGACAGTAGCTGGCCGGACCAGTTGGGCCGGATCCGGATGCTGCCGCCGGATTCCCTTTCCACCCAGTCGATCCACGCCCGGTCGGCGCGGCTGAACGGGTGGCCGGGGCCATAGGGGCTGGCATAGGTCAGCACGGTCACCCCCGGCGGAGCAGGACGGGCGCAACCCGCCAGCAGCGCGGCCAGCGCCACGAGCAGCCATCTTGCAGCCCATGAGCCAAGCGTTGCGCGCGCGGCGGTCATGCCACGCCCTTTTCCTTCAGGAAGTCGCACACCATCGCCACCATGCGGTCATGGTCCCATTTATTCGCATCGACCATGTCGGCATCCAGCATCAGCACCGGCACGCCACTTTCCTCCAGCGTGTGCGCGGTTATCTTCGTGCCCGATTGCGACAGGCGATTATCCGGCGGCAGCAGCACCAGCGCGGCATCGATGTCGCAGCGCCGGGCCTCGTTGCCGATCCAGCCGTTCATCCATGGCGGCAAGTGCAGAACCTCGTTCATCGAACAGATCCGGCTGGCCAGCGCCTCCATCGGCCTGCCTTTCAGTTCGCGGATATATTGCGGCCCGGCAAAGGGCATGTACATCGACCACACGAAGACCGCGCCGATCGTCTCCTCCAGCGCCTGGTAGAAGCCCGGGTCGTGCCACACGCCGGCGCCGATCCACATCAGGCGAACCTTTTCGGTCTGCGCGGCGCCTTCGCCCTGCGCGATCCGCTCCAGCACCTCGTCGCGGAATTTTTTCGCATGCGCGACGGCCCAGTCCGATCCGCGATGCCACTGCGGGATCATCGTGTTCGACATCTGCTCGCCGATGGAAACGGGGCAGGGGCGCGCCTTGGCCAGCGCCTGGTTCGCTTCCCAGATATAGCCTTCCTGCACATTGATCTGCTCCATCAGGTGCCGGAATTTCTCCTCGTCGAAGCGCCGCCCGGTGCGCCGTTCCAGAATGGCGATCAACTCGCGCATTTCCGCAACCATCAGGTCGATGCGGGCCGGGCCATAGACTTCTTCCCAGCTGTCGCGCGATTTTTCGAACCAGCACGGGTCCTTATGCTCCCACGCGGGGGCTTCCATCGGGAAAAACTCGGTATCCATCGCCGCTGCCCATTGGCCGAACACGTGCTGGATGCAGTCGCAGGTCAGGCGCGCGACCAGCACGGTGGGGCGCGGCAATCCGCCCCAGGGCGCGGTGGCGGGATCGTTCGCGAGCGTGCAGGCGAGCCCCAGCGAACAATATTTGCAGCTGTTGCCGGGATAGCCTTTGTCCGCCAGCACCTCGAAATAATGGCCCGACAACTGCTTGGCCGAAATATAGGCCGACCACCACTGGTTGGTGATGATCGGGATGTCCATGGCGTGGAAAATCTCGTGCGGGGTGTCGGCCTGCACGATGGCGAAGGGTTCGCCTTCGTCCACCACCCGGCGGCGAAGGTCCATGCCATAAGCCTTCTGATAGGCATTGGCCTCGGCGGTGCAGGCCAGCGTCTTGCGCATGCGCTGTCCGGTAGCGGACGGTGATGGGGCGTTGCTCATTGGAATACTCCGGCCTGTGTGAGCTCGTCGATGGCGGCATCGTCCAGGCCGCAAATGTCGCGGGCGATCTCCCGGCAATGCTCGCCTATGCGCGGCGCACGGAACGGGGCAAGCTCATCATGCGAAAAGCGGATCGGGGTAGCGATATGGCCGAACGGGCCAAGGATCGGGTGGTCGAGCGTGATCAAAGCACCGCGGGCGGCAATCTGGGCGTCGCGTTCGATCATATCCTCGGCATCCTGCACGACACCGCAGGCGATGCCCGCCGCCTGAAGCTGCTCGGCAATGGCGCGATCCTCGCGCACGGCGGTCCACGCGGCGATGTCGCTGCCTGTGATCGCGGTCAGCTTTTCATATTCGGCAGCGGTGAACGCGCTGATCGCGACCCAGCGATCCTCGCCCATGGCGGGGAACACGTCCTGAAAATGGACCTGCGGGTCGGCATTGCCCATGCGCTGCGGACGCTCGCCCGCCAGCGCGGCGGCAAGGCTGGGGCGCATCTGCTGGACGCAGATCTCGTACATCGACGCGTCGATGTGACAGCCGCGTCCCGTCTCGCGCCGGTGCTGGAGCCCGGCAGCGACACTAGCAGCCATCACGAAAGGCACGATGACGTCGCCATAGGGCACCGCGCCGGGGATCACCGGATCGCGATCGGGGTAGCCGGTGAGATAGGTACGCCCCGACAATGCGCCGCCGGTGCCATCCACGCCCCATTCCTGCGCCATCGGTCCGGTCTGGCCGAACACGCTGCCCGATACCATCACGATGCCGGGGTTGCGCTGCACGAGCGCCTCATAGTCGAGCCCCAGCTTTGCCATCGTGCCGGGTGAGAAATTCTCAACCACCACGTCGGCCCATTCGATAAGCGGGTTCAGAATTTCGCGCGCACGCGGGTTCTTCATATCGAGCGAGAGGCTGCGCTTGGAACTATTGAGATGGGCAAACCATGGCTTGTCGTCGAGGTTGCCGTGTTCCGACGCCGATACCTGCACGTCGAGGCGTGCGAGATCGGGCCGGGTGCGGCTTTCGATCTTGACGACTTCGGCCCCCATGTCGCCCAGCGTCTTGGTGGTGATCGATCCCACCAGCGCCCAGGCGAAATCCAGCACTTTCACCCCTGCCAGCGGGCCGGGCCTGTCGCCGGTCTGCACGGCGGGGGCAGGGGGCGATGCCGCCGCTCCTTCACGCAGGACGGCAAAACGTTCGGGCAGGCCGCTGGGCGTATCGAAGAAGCCCCGGGCCTGGAGGTGCCGGTCGGCCAGCACGTCCGCCGGTTCGTTCACGACGCATGCATTGATGCCGCGCCGGTGTCCCTCATCGGCGATTTCCAGCTTGGTCCGGCTGGCGAAAAAGGCCGCGATGGCGGCTTCCCAGATGGCGCGCGTTTCGGCAGGCAGCGTCGAGCGGTTGTACGAAAGCCAGTCGGTGCCGGCCAGCGGATTGGGCATGCCCGCATCGTCCATCCAGTCGGACAGCGCCTGGTTCGCGGGCGCGCCCAGCCGACCGGTCATCAGCGAATGGAAGCACCAGCCATCGGCCAGTTTCCAGATTGCGCGCACCTTGGCCTTGCCATAGGCGAGGGCGCCGCCGACGCGTTCGAGCTTGCGCCGGTCGAACTGCCAGACCAGCACGCCGTTGAAATTACGGCTGAAGGCGACCTCCTGGATCGAAACGTCGACATGCTGCCCGCGCCCATGCCCGTGCCGGTCACTTCCACGCGCATAATGCGCCGCCATCGCGCCGCATGCGGCCACCATGTCGGCATGAAATGTGCAGGCGTCGAGCGCTTCCTTGACCGGCGGCAAGCCCGGTTCGCCCGTGACCCTTAGCGCCCCGCCCATGGCCGAGGCGACGAGCTCGCCCGCCCTCCAGCCGGAAATCGGTCCGCCCGATCCGAAGGGCGTGACCGAGACATGGACCGCGCTCGCGGAGATCGGCAGGTCGCGTGTCGCTTCGAGGCCAAGATCGTCGATGACGAAGGAGGCATCCTCCACCCGGTCGCAAGGCTGCGCACCCAGGGACAGAAGATAGCGGGCGAGCGGGCGATCCTGCATGGCGCCCAGCGTCGCAACACGGTGTCCGGCCAGCGGCTTCATGCGGATAGCTCCTTCAGGAATTGACGGATTTCGCTGCCCGCGCCGTCGCGCGCCGCCCAGTCGCGGCGGGTGAGCGCAAGTGCCGGCACCCCCATTTCGTCCAGCACGCGCAGCTGGCCGGGCAGATCCCAGATACGGGCTTCGTCGTCTTCGGTGAACCACAGCACCGCGGCGCTGGCCCCGGTCTGGCGGATTTCGCGCGCGAGCGCTGCCTTGCGGTCCCGGAAATCCCGGTTGCCCGCCGCGGTGCCGCGCATCGCGCGGGCGAGCGCGGTGAACGGGCTTTCGTCCGGCTCGAGCGTCACGGGCGCCATTTCGCTCCAGCTTTCGGCCAGCGTGGGGCCGTGCATCCGCCAGCCGGCCTGCGTCGCGGCATCGTGCAGCCGGCGGTCGGGCGGAGGCGTTCCAGCCAGCAGGCACAGCGCGCCGGTCCCGGCGTCGGAGGGGGGTGTATCGGTTCCCGCATTCCCCAGAGCGCGGATCAGCGCATCGTCGCCGATGCCCAGTATTTCTGCCAGTCTTGCCAGCGCCGCTTCGAGATGGGCCATGCTTTCTGGGCGCGGAATAAGCGACACGTCGCAGATCAGCGGCTGCGGCCCGCCTATTATGCCGCGACGCTGCAATTCGCAGACATAGTAATAGAGGCGCTGCGCGGCATCTTCCGCGCGCGAGAAGACCACAGCCTCCAGATTGTCGAACTTCCCCGCAGCCCAGTCTTCGAGGATCGAGAAGGCCCATGGCGGGAATTTCGTTTCGAGCCATCGATCGGCGAAGGGCATGGCGCGATCGACGTTCCAGGCGAGCGGGCCGCGATACCGGCCCGTCGCGCGCAGCAGGGGAAGGGGCAGCACCGGCCCGACGGAGGCGATCATAGCGTTCATCCCAATATCGTTGGCAGCCACAGGGCCATGGCGGGAAACAGGATCAGCAGCAGCAGATGCAGCAGGTCACTGAGCAGGAAGGGCGTGACGCCCTTGAAGATGCGGGAGATCGGCACGTCCTTGGCCACGCCCTGAATGACGTACAGGTTCATCCCAAGCGGCGGGTGGACGAAGCCGATTTCCATCGCGCGGCAGATGAAGATGCCGAACCAGATCGGCGACATGCCCATTTGCTGCACGATCGGCAGCAGGATCGGCGTCGTCAGCAGCATCAGCGCAAGCCCGTCGAGCACCGAACCCAGCAAGAGCAGCAGCAGTGCGACGAGCAGCAGCGTCGAAACGGGGCCGAGGTCGAACGCCGTGACCAGGGTGCCCAAGGCATCGGCGAGTCCGGTAACGCTGACGAAGACGGAAAATATCAGCGCCCCGATTACCACCAGCAGGATCATGCCGCTGGTGCGCAGCGTCTCGGCAAAGGCGCTCTGCAGCATGGCGAGCGAGAGGCGGCGGCGCAGCAGCGCGATCAGCAATGCCCCCGACACGCCGAGCGAGGCGGCCTCCGTCGGGCTCACCCAGCCCAGCGCGATTCCGCCGATAACCAGCGCGATCAGCACCAGCATGTCGAGGATGCGCGGCAGGGCGCGAAACCGGTCGGGCCAGCTGGCGCGCTCGCTGCGCGGGGCGATGGAGGGGCGGAACAGGACAAGCAGCCAGATCACCAGCCCATAGAACAGCATCTGCGTGATGCCGGGGATGATGGCCGCGGTGAACAGCGATCCGATGGATTGTTCGGCGATGATACCGAACACGATCAGCGCGCCCGATGGCGGGATCATCTGCCCCAGCGTGCCACCCGCCGCGACCGTCCCGGTGGCCAGCGCGTCGGAATAGCCGCGCTTGCGCATTTCCGGCAGCGCGACCATGCCGATGGTAGCGGCGGTGGCGAGGCTGGAGCCGTTGATGGCGCCGAATCCCGCGCAGCCGCCGACCGCGGCATAGGCAAGTCCGCCGCGGCGGTGCCCCATGAACTTGGCAGCGGCGTCGAACAGGTCGCGGCTGGCATGGGCGGCAAAGAATAGCTGCGCCATCAGGATGAACAGGGGCAGCGTGCCCAGCTCGTACCGCGTGAGTGTGTCGATCGCAATCACGCCCGATTTGATCAGCGCGGGCTCGATACCGAGGATCAGCATCAGCCCGCCCAGTCCGACCAGCCCGAGCGCCGCGCCAATCGGCATGCCTGCCACCAGCAGTGCGAACAGCAGGACGACGCCCACAAGCCCGGTCGGGGCATTGGCGAAGATCATGGCTGCCTCCGCACGACGCGCCAGGCGAGCAGGCAGGTGATGGCAAACAGTCCCGCCGTCGCCACCGCGCGCATGGCGGCCCAAGGTACGCCAAGCAGCTCGCTGCGTTCGTGGCTGTTCCACATGTCGATCTGGATCCAGCCGCTGCCGACCAGCAGGCCCGCGAAGAACAGCAGGGCAGCCATATCGGCCGTGCGGCGCGCCCGGTGCTTAGCCTTTTCGCCCAGCCGGTCGATGACAAGATGGACCTTCGCATGTGAACGGGCATCGGTCGCTGCGATCAGCCCCGCGACCCCCGCGAGCAGGATCGCGGGCTGGATCAACTCGATCGAACCGTGCAGCGGCAGGCCGATATGGCGGCCGATCACCCCCGCGGTATCGACGGCGGTGACCAGAAGCAGGCCGATCCCGCCCAGCCAGCTGAGCCAACGGAGGGCGCGGTTCATGCCGGAGCGACCTTGCCGTTTGCAGCGATGGCGATCGGCGGCAGTGCGGCCTTTTCGGTGATTGCCTCGACGTAGCGGAAAATCGGCCCGCACTCACTGGCTTTGGCCAGTACGGGGCGGCCGGGCGGCTCTACCCGCACGGCTATGATGGAGGTCTGCACCGGAGCGTGCCCGGTGAACATCAGTTCGCCCATGAAGGCATTGACCGCTTCGGGGTGAAATGGCGCCAACGTGTAGGCGGGATCGGGTTCGAAGCCGAACAGGCGCTTACGCCGTTCCGCCCATTCGCGCCGGGCGGGGTGATCCTGCACCGGGCCGAGTGCGCTTGTCACGACACAGCCGTTGCCGAGACCGTGGAAGATGGGTCGGTCGCCCGCGAACGAGATGCCGCGCACGATATGGGAGTGGTGGCCGAGTACGGCGTCGGCGCCGCCCGCCATGGCCGCATCGGCCAGCGCCCGCTCATAGGGTTCGATCAGGACGGGTGTATGCACCTTGCCCTTGTGCAGGGCGACCAGCACGATGTCGGCGCGTTTGCGCAGTGCGGCGATGTCCTGCGTCAACCGGTCCAGTTCGGACTGCGGCACATGCGCCAGCGGCGCGGCGGGTGCGACGGGAGATCCATCGGCGGTGTCGACGCGCAGATAATTGGAGCCTGCGCGGCTATCGGTGGCCCACCCGGCCTCCGGACCCACGCAATTATAGCTGAGGAAACCGACGCGCCAGCCCTTGATCGTGACGATGGCCGGCTCGCTCGCCTCGACCATGTCGGCTCCCGCACCGGTAAAGGCGATATTCTGCGCTGCCAGCCCGGCGCGCGTTTCGGCAATGCCGCGTGCCCCGCAGTCGGCGATATGATTGCCCGCAAGGCTGACCATGCCAAAGCCTGCGCGAGCGAGGGCGGCGAGGTTTTCGGGCGGAGCCGCGGGGGCGGGGACATCGCCCGCCAATTCCTCTGCGCCCTCGGCATGCGGAACTTCCAGATGGCCGATGACGAGGTCCGCGCCGCGCAATGCGGGCGCAATTCCCGACAGCCAGTGATCGCCGTCGGGCTCGTCCAGCACCAGGTCGCCGGTAACGATGATACGGATCGGGTCGTGCGCGCTCATGTCCGGTTTTTCACGCGGGTCGTCAGGGGCATTGTCATTCAATCCAGCGGCTCCATCGCGCCCGGATTGGCAACCGGCAGGTCAATGCGGGCGGACTCCGCACCGCCGCGGCGCCACACCGTCAGCACCGGCGCGGGATTCTGCTTGATCTCGGCCAGATTGCGTTGCCGCGGGTCGGCCCCGGTGATGGTGACGCGCAGGCGGTGTCCCGCGGGGACGACCCGTGAAATCGGAGTGAGATCGATGGCCAGATCGGCCTTCTGTCCGGCGGGTAGCGGCGAGACATCGGCCTCCATTCCCGAGTGCCAGGGCAGGTCCAGCGTATCGAACGGCGCTTTGCCGGTCTTGCGGTGCGACAGCGCCAGCCGGCCGAAGGCGATAACCTCGTCCTTTCCGCTCGCGTCGATTTCGTCGAGATAGACGAACACGTTGGCGTCCGCTGTGCTCGACGATACCGGCACATGGACCACCGGATAGCCCACCAATGTCATCGGCGCATCCAGTTCCGCGCTCGTATAGCTCAGTCCGTGCGCGTCCATCGGCGGTGCCCAGAAGGCGAAATATTCGCTGTCGGGCACATTATAATCGACGGTGAAGCGGTCGCTCCCGGCAACGGACGGTGACGCGAGCAGCGTCCCGTCATTGACCGATTTCGCGGTGCCGGACTTGCCGCCTGCAAGATAGAAAGGCACTGCGGTCGCGAATTCGCCGGGCAGCTTGTCCGACTGCATCCAGCCCTGGTTCTCGACGATGAATTTGGCGCGTGCCTCCCCTTCGATGCCGTTGTCGACGCCTTTCAGATAATGGTCGAAATAGCGGCGGATCTCTCCGGTAAAGTCGAAACCCGGCGGCGGGACGCAATGATCGCCCGGACCGGCGAGGAATTTCGAACCCGGCATATTGGCCGCGCTCAGGATCGACTGCGCCGTGGGCTCGTCATGCCAGTTGCCCCAGAAATAAGTGGCGATGCCGGCTTTTCTGATCGCATCGAGATATCGATATACCGCGACCTCTTCCCAAAAGCGGTTGCCGGTATAGGCGGAAACGCTGTCGCGATAAGGCATGCCGTACCACAGCCCGGCCATCGGTGTATTGCCGGCATGTTGCGCAACGGCCGCCTTCAATTGCGATCCGTCGGTGTCGGCATCGACCGGAATGCTGGCGAGATCCACCTCGGGCGGTTCGTCGGGGCGCGTGTTGAACTGCGCGGGAATGCCGCCGCGGCGCACGAAACCATATTTGTCGAGGTCGGAAGCGCCCACGAACACCGCCTTCAGCGACGGCGGCGCCGCGGTCGCGGCATGAAAAGTGGTGCCGCCCAGATAGGAGCAGCCGATCATGCCCACCTTTTCGGTGGTGTAATCCTGCTTCGCCAGCCACTCGATCAGGTCGTAGCTGTCCCTGGCCTCGGTCCGATCCTGAAATCCGCGCCGGGTGCCGAAGGATGCGCCCTTGCCGCGAATATCGGCCACCGCGACGACATAGCCCGCCTCGAGCAGGGTCTGCACGGCCAGACGGTCGCTGTCGGCCAGTTCGACGACCTCGCCCTTGTCGTCTCTAAAGCGCGCGCGATAGGGCGTGGCGACGAAGATGCCGGGCAGTTTTTCCGCTGCAGGCGTTTCGCCGGTCGCTGGGCGATAGATATTGACGGCAAGCCGCGTCCCGTCGCGCACGGGCACATACAATGATGTGCGGACTGTATCGGGATAAGAGGCGGTTGTCGCCGTTCCTGCCGTGACCGGAGCTGGCGCGGAGGTCGGCGCGACCGAAATGGCGGCCGGACTGCATGACGTGACCATCAGGCCCAGCGCGCCCGCGCGGATGGCATTGGTGATACGCATCGATGCTCTCCCGTCCTTTCTTGCAGGGGACCATCGCGATTGGCGAATCCGCTTGCAACTTCTTTATCATAAATAATATCGTCAACAATCTAGAGCGCGGATCAATGGGAGGTCATTGCATGGAATTCACATTGGGATCGAACTCCAAGGCGCCCGGTGCGTTGCAGGTAGCCGACTGGATTCGCGACCGGATTCGGCGGGGTCGTATGGTTCCCGGGCAGCGTCTCGTGGAGGTCGAGATCATTCGCCAGACCGGCGCGAGCCGGGCCAAGGTTCGCGAGGCATTCCAGCGACTGGAAGTGGAAGGCCTTGTCGAAATCGAGGAATATCGCGGGGCATCGGTGCGCGACGCCGGCATCGATGAAGTGCGCCAGATCTATCACTGCCGCGCGGCGCTCGAGGGGCTGTGCGCCGCAGAGTTCATCGCCAATGCCAGCGATGACCAGCGCGAGGAACTGATGGAAATCCAGCGCCAGCTCGACGAATGCGTCGAAAAGCACATACCGGAGCAGTTCGGTCGGCTCAACCTGGCGTGGCACCGCAAGCTGATCGAGGGGGCGGGCAATGAAGTCGCTGCCAGCCTGCTGGAACGATTGCATGTCCCGATCCATCGGCTGATGTTCGAAAGCTTCTACAGCACCGATCGCCTGAGCGCAGCCAATGCCGACCATCATCGCGTGATAGCCGCCATCAAGGCGAATGACCCGGTGCGCGCCAATGCGGAGATGCAGGCGCATATCAGCGCAGGGCTTGGCGTTCTGTCGATGCTTCACGAAGAAGTGCTGGCCTGATCCGGCTTCAGAATACGGCTCTGATGTCGGCCCGGCGTTGGGACTGGCCGGGGATGGTATCGGCATCGGGCAAGTCGACGGGCGGACTTTCCGTTTCCCAGCGCGTCTCGATCGCGATGCCCGGGATCAGCCGTTCCAGTGTGAGGGCGACGGCTTCGGCGCGCTCGCGTGCGACGTCGGGACGTTCGGCCAGCGTCCGGCCCGACACGGTTTCGGGCTGGGCTGCGGCAAAGCCTGTGACCACAAGCCTCTTTGGCCTTGCCGCCCTGATCCACGTCGCCGCGCGGTCGATCAGATAATCGTCATATTGATAGACGAGGAAGCTACGGTCGAATTCGAAGAAAAGGTGGAAGGTCGTTTCCGAAAACGGTCCCTCGGGTGCCTTTCGCTCCACACTCAGCGGGGCGATATTGCGCGGGGGCAGCGAATAGGGGTGACCGGGAAAACCCTCTGCCGGGATCATGTGCCTCGGGCAGTTCTGGTCCATCAGCGTCGATGTCCGTACCGGGTCCAGCACCGGCGATCCGCATGGATCGGACGGGGCGTCGGACACGCGGCCCTCCACCAGAACGGCACGGTTCCAGTCCGGCTTGTAGGGCGAATTGGTCACGTCATAGCGACGCCCGCTTTCGCGATCGTCGGCCAGCCAGCACCCCGATTTGCGGCCCGCATCGGTATCGCGATAGATGGGGCAGCTGACGAAACGGACCAATTCGCCGGTGTCCTGCGCGGCGGCGGACAGTGGCGCCGCCAACGCGGCAAGGGTGAGGGCGGCGCGCTTCACAACATGCTCATCAGGTTCACGAGGTCCTGCTTTTCCTGTTCGGTATAGCCGATGTTATAGCGCCGCTCGTAATAATCGACGACGCCGCGGAGATCCTTTGCGAGGCCATTCGAGAAATAGGGCGCGCGCGCCGAGAGCCCGCGCATCGATTGCAGCGTGATCTTGCCCACATCCGCGCAGCGGCCCGTCGTCAACGCGAAACCGGGGTCATAGGTATAGATTACCCGCCCGTAATAGGGATGCGGCTGTTTCAGGCAGGTGATGCGGAACAGCGGAAGATCGTCCCAGGGATCGGCAAAGGGCAGGGTCGTGGTGCCCAGATCGACCTGACCGGGCGCCACGTCATTCCCCATCCGCGTCATGTTGTGGCAGAAAACGCAGCTGTTACGTACCGGATTGCCGAAGCCGATCGGGGTGTTGATCCCGGAAGTGTCGGTGATCAGGAACATTTTTTCCCGGAATGTCCGCGCACCGCGCGCGACGGATTCGCGAAAGGCGATCTGTTCCGGCGTCAGTTTCGCCTTTTCGGCGTCGGACATATGCTCCCACGCCTCGAACTCGCTCCAGACCGGAACGCCGATGCTGCCCAATGCGCCGGCGGCCGAATCCCGCAGCACCGCCGGACCCCCACTTGCGCCATCGCTGTCCGCTGCTCCGCCGGGACCCGATTGCTGCGCGGTAAAAACGCGCATCTCGAAATCGCGGATCCGATCGCGCTGCTCGGGCGTGAGCCGCTGGGCAAAGGCGAGATGGGTCCTGGCCGCATCGTCCATCTGCAGGCGCAGCGAGCCGGTGCGGTTGTCGGCCGTCAGATTGCCCGACATCATCCGGCCGGTGTCCGGATCGCGCGGCAGGGCCAGCCCCTGCTTGGGATCGAAGGGGAAGCCCACCGCGAGCAGATATTTCATATTCGCCACCGGGCGAGGGCGGCGATAGACCGAAATATTGCCCGCATCGGGGCCATAGCCGGGCGCGCTGTTACAGCCATTGGGATCGCGCACGACATCGATGGTGAAGTCGGGCGTTACCGGGCGGCCGTTCCATTTGGTGACGGGCCAGGGGCGCTGGATGCGGATCAGCCCGCGGTCGAGCAGAAGGGAGTGGGAGGCGCGCTGGCCCTGCGGCAGGATCGGGCAGTTGGAGCCGTCATAGGCGGCGAACAGCGGGTCTCTTCCGCCCGTCGCGTCCCAGCGTTCGCGCGCGCTCCGCGCCGAAAGCGCCATGGCGTCGGCAGGCTGGTGGCATGTGACGCAGGCGCGTCCGTCGGGGCCGATGGGCTCGAAGAACGGATGTCCCGCGGTTTCCATCGGCCCGTCGATCAGGACGGTTCGCAGCACGCCCCTATCGTTTTCATAGTCCAGCTCGGCCGGCATGACGCGGCCCTCCCCGGGTTGCCACCAGCGGCCGGGCGCATCGCTCGCTCCGTTGCCGCTGGCGACGGCGGACCCCGCGAAAACCAGCGCCGCCGCGGCGAATGTAGCGAGGCGCATGGCCCGGGGAGAAGGGCGGCGGGAGTCGGGGCCGCGTCTCAATTCAGTTTCCGAACGTCACTTTGACTCGCACGCCATAGGTACGCGGCGCGCCATAGATGATCCCACCATCGGCGCTGGAGCTGTTCTGGATCTGCGTGGCGATATAGGTCTTGTCGGTCAGATTGTTGACGAAGCCCTCGATCGTGTAGCGATCGCCGATTTCGGCGGTGAGGCGCGCGTTCACGACATTGCGGCCCGGCACCAGCGTGTTTTCGCTGGGAAAGGGCGTGGCGTTCTGCTTCGACAGATAGGACCATGTGATCGACGGCGTCAGGCTGAAGCCTGTCAGGTCGATGGTGTATTGCGCCCCTGCATTGATCGTCCATTTCGGGCTGAATGGCAGCACGCGCCCCTTGGGCACGAAGCGCAAATTGGTGGGGCAACCATCGTCGGTGCCCGGAGCATTGGTGTCGGTGATGCAATCCGCATTGGCGAATTTCGCATCGAGATAGCCGACGCCCGCGTTGAACGCGAGGCCGCCGAACTGACCCATCACCTCGACCTCTGCGCCCTTGGCTTCGCCGGACAGCGCGTTTTGCGTAATGGGCAGGCCATTCAACAGGCTCGCCAACTGGATATCCTTGTAATCGGAATAGAAGAGGTCACCGTTCACGCGCAGGTGCCGGTCGAGCAACTCCGTCTTGAATCCGATTTCATAGACATAGTTCGTTTCCGGGCCGAACGGGTCCTGCCCCGGCGTCAGGTTCACACCCCCCGCCTTGTAGCCCTTGGAGGCGGAGGCATAGACCATATTGTCGTCGCCGAAATGATAGTTTGCGCCTAGCTTTCCGGTCCATTCGCTCGACGTCTCATCGCTGACATAGGGTTCGGGCAGCGGCGGTCCCGGCACGGCATAGCGGGTATAGACCTGCTTGTCCCAGCTGTGCCGCGCGCCGACGAGCAGTTCCAGGCGGTCGGTCGCGAAATAATTGACCTGCCCGAACAGCGACTTGCTGGTGTTTTCGGCCAGCGTAATAATGTCGCTGCTCGATGAATAGAAATCGTCGGTGTGGTAATTGTCGCGCTCCAGCGTAACGGGAACATCTTCGTCCATGTAAAATCCGCCGACGACCCATTGGAGCGGCCCCGAACCGCTTGACAGCAAATTGACTTCGGTAATCAGAGTCCGGAAATCCGTACTCGCACGGCTGACGCGGCCGGGATACATTGAGCGATTGGCTCCGGTGGCGGGCAGCCCCGCGGGCACGGGCAAGGCGGTGGCTGTACGGTCCCCATCGGTCTGGTCGTGGGTATAGCCATCCTGCCACGAAACAAGGCCGCGCAGCTGAACGGCGTCGGACAGGTTGTAGCGCGCCTCGGTAGAGAGGCGATAGCCCTGCTGGTTCATATAGGAACGGCCATCCTCCTCGATCACGAAGGGATCGTCCGTTACTGCGTCATTGCGGTTCTTGACGGCGTTATTGTCGGTTTTGAGATTGAAATATTCGCCGCGCACATGAAGCTCGAGCCGGCCATCGAAGCCCAGCATCCGCAGGTTGAATCGTGCGGCGTCAAGGTTCGAATTGCCCGGCTGGCTGGGAGCGGGGCCGATATTCGCGGTAAAGCTGTCGCGCTCGTCATGGACGGCCGCGATGCGCAGGGCGACTGTATCGCCGCCCAGGTTCGCGGTGACGACGCCGCGATACTGGTCGTAGTTCGCCACAGTCAGTTCACCCGAACCAAAGTTCGCACCGAATTCGGGTTCTGGCGTGCGGACATAGATCGCGCCGCCGGTGGAATTTTGTCCGGTCAGCGTACCCTGCGGCCCGCGCAGGACCTCGATCGTGCCGATGTCGTAGAAGCTCTGGCCGATGAACTGTTCGTGCGGGATCAATTGCCCGTCGATATAATAGGCAACGCCGGGATTGGACGTAGGCGCCGACTGGGCAATGCCGACCCCGCGAATGTTGATGAAGGTCGAGCGATTGAAACTATTGATCGCAATCGACGGCGCAACTTGCTGAATGTCATTGATGTTGACGACGCCCTTCTTCTCGAGATCGTCGCCGGTCAGAACCGTGGCCGAGATAGGCACGTCCTGCAGGCTCTGTTCCCGCCGTTCGGCCGTGACGACGATTTCCTGAAGACCGCTACTCGCGACGGGCCCGTTATCTGCCGCTCGCTCCTGAGCTATCGCTGCAGTCGAGACGCCCGCAGCCAGAAAAGCCGCGAGCCGCGCTGTGATACGCATGGACATGCTCATCCTCCCAATTTGTTTGGGAGGCTTATATCAACGATGAAAGCCCTTGCAAGGACGTTATGAAAGGGCTTGCATGAGGGCGGCCGCCCTTATTCGAACGGTTTTCGGGGAGCGATGGCCAGCGAAAGGAGGCTGACGGCCAGCAAGGCGGCCGAAAGGATGGGAAAGCCAGGATGCGCAACATGTCCCAGCGCGATCGCGCCGGCACTGCTCGCGGCCATCTGGATCGAGCCGGACAGGCTGACGGCGGTGCCCGCGACGCCTTCCTCTATGTGGATGATGGCCGCGATGCCGGACGGGCCCGCAATCCCGGCTCCCAGCGCTACAAGGATCATCGGACCGATCAGCATCGCCCAACTGCCGCCGCCCTGCGCATAGAGCGCCAGGGCCACCGCCAATCCGGCGCCGAGCACGCTGCACGAAAGTCCGGCGCGCAGGGCATCGGACCGCCGCTCGATCCAGCCCACGAGCAGCGTGCCGAGGATTCCGCCCGACGCCACAGCAAGAAGGCAGAAACCTGCCTGTCGTTCGCTAAGGCCCCAATTGTCGATCAGCAGGAACGGCGCGACCGACAGGAACATATAGAGCGCGGTGCTCCCTCCCGCGATGGCGGCGACGGTGCGCAGGAAACGGGGATTGCGGACAAGGCGTGCATGGCGATGAAAAAGGTGCGTGGCACGATGGCGGTGCATGGTGGCCGGCATCGATTCGGCCACGGTCAGCCACACCACAACAAGAGCCGCGGCGCCTGCCGCTGCAACCAGCGCGAAGATCGGCCGCCATCCCGCCGTGTCGGCCAGCATGCCGCCCACGACCGGCGCTATGGCGGGAGACAGCATGACCACGCTCATCAGATTGGCCTGCCTTCGGCCGCCCTCCGCCTTGTCGAACAGATCGCCGGTCATCACGCGAGAAGTGACGATCCCGGCCGCCGCGCCCACCCCCTGCGCGAAACGGGCGGTTAGCAACAAGGCCGCGCCCGGCGCAAAGGTGCAGGCGAAGCCCGCCACGACGAACAGAACCAGACCGGCAAGGAGCACCGGGCGGCGACCCACGCGGTCGACGATCGGCCCCGCGATCAGCTGGCCGACCGCCAGCCCGATGAGATAGACCGCGATGACATTCTGTGCCGTGCCGATACCGATTCCGAGATCATCGGAAATGCGCGGCAATGCGGGTACGATCATGTGCGTGGCCATCGACCCCATCGCCGAAATCCCGGCCAGCGCAACGATCGTGCTGCGCCTCACGGCGGGGCGCGCCCGGCCTTTCACGCTGGCTGCAGCGCGGCCGCCAGCTGCCGGTCCTGAGCCCGGGCGAACAGGCACAGGCACGCGCAAAGCACGGCAAGGCCGAACAGCAGCAGGGTGGGGGGCAGATATGATCCGGACCGTTCGGCCAGAAGGCCCATCAGCGGCGGGATCGTCGCGCCAGCCATGCTGCCGACGATATTGATCATCACGATGCCCATTGCGAGGCTGCCGGGCTTGAGCAACCGTGTCGGGATGGCCCAGAATGCGGCAACGGTGCAGCCCGTGCAGGCCCCGCCCAGGATCAGCGCGACCAATCCCGGCAGGCCAGGCCCCAGCAGATAGGCCGAAATCAATCCGCTTCCCCCGATTAGTGCGGGCACGCCAATATGGAAGAAGCGCTCCTGCGTCCGGTCGGAATGGCGCGCGTTGAAATAGAGCCCGATTGCGCTGCCCGCCCACGGCAGGGCCACAATCCATCCCGTTTCGCGCGGAGTCAGTCCGGCCATCCCCTCGACGATCTGGGGCAGCCAGAACATCACGCCATAATTGCCCGCGAGGATGCAGAACCAGATCAGCGCGCAAGTCCATCCGATGGGGCTTTTGATCGCGGCCCAGCGTTCGCTTCGGTCTGCTGTCGTGACCGGCTTGGTCGCGCCCTGCACATGGGCGGCCAGCCATGTCCGCTGATCGGCGGAAAGCCAGCGCGCGTCGCGCGGGCTGTCGGGGTAATAGGACCAGGCGAACAGGCCCAGCAGCACCGCGGGCAGGCCCTCCGCGATGAACATGAAACGCCACCCCTCGATCCCCAGCGGGTTATCGACCGTCAGCAACCAGCCCGAGACCGGCGCGCCGACGACCTGCGCGATGGAGATCGACATGATCGGGATGGCAAGGATCGAGGCGCGATAACGCTCCGTCGCCCAGCCGCTGAGATAGATCATCAAGCCCGAGGACAGGCCGCCCTCCGCAAAGCCGATCAGGACTCGCAGAGCATACAACTCCCACTCGCTGCCGATCAGTGACATCAGGCAGGCTGCAATCCCCCAGACCGAGGTGATGATGCCCAGCCAGCGCCGCATGCCCACTGCCTCATAGAGTAGCACGCTGGGATATTTGGCCGCGAGATAGCCGATGAACAGCACGCCCGCGCCAAAGCCGTATTGCACGCCGCTGAGACCGATGGCCTCATTCATCTGCAGGGCGGCAAAGCCAACATTCGTGCGGTCGATCGCGCCGATGAGGACGAACAACGCGCTTGGCAGGACAAGCCGCCACAGCACCTTGCGCCCGATGGCGCTTTCTATGTCTGTCGTCGTCATTGGCGTGACCTCCAGCGCTTTGATAACGCGCCCAAAGGGCAAATGAAAGCGCTTGCGTAATCCGTTTTCCGACCCTATCAGTCCCCGCAGCGGCTGCCGGACTTTGTTCGATGCGTGGCCGTGCCCTCAGGCACGCGCTGGCCGGGCGCGGACTGGCTTCCCACCAATGATGGACAAGAAATGAGCGCGAAAGACCTCGAACGAGACTTTGATCCCGACCTGCCGGAGAATTTCGACAGCGCCCATCAGGATTACGCGCGCCTGCGTGCCGAATGTCCGGTCGCCCATACCGACAGGTTGGGCGGCTTCTGGGCCTTGACCCGTTACGACGACGTGCAGAGGGCCGCCAGCGACCCCCGCACATTTACGACCACGGTCCAGAACGTGATCCCCAAGGTCGCCTTTACCGGTCGGCGACCGCCCCTGCATCTCGATCCGCCCGATCATACGCCCTATCGCCGCGCGCTGAATCCGCTGCTGTCGCAGGAGCGGTCGGAAGCGCTTGCACCGCGCACGCGCGAACTGGCCCGCGAACTGCTCGCCCCCATGGTGGCCAAGGGCGGCGGCGATATTTGCGCCGAGTTTTCCAGCTACCTGCCCGTGCATGTATTCGGCGAATGGATGCGCGTGCCCGACGACTGGCTGGATACGCTGCACGACGCCGGGCGCGCCTTCATCCTCGCGGTTCATTCGACCAAGCCCGACGCGATGAAGGAAACGAGCCTCGCGCTTTATGAGATGGCCCGCGAACTGATCGCCCGCCGCAGGGTCGATCCGCACGATCCCGCCATCGATCCAACGAGCGCGCTACTGGCGACGCGGGTCAATGGCGAACCCCTCGACGACGAGATGGTCGTGGGCACGGTCCGTCAGATTCTGGTGGTCGGCATGGTTGCGCCCATGGTCATGGTGGGGTCGATCTGCGTCCACCTTTCGCGTCATCGCGAGTTGCAGACCCGGTTGCGCGAAAACCCGTCGATGATCCCTGGCGCGGTCGAAGAGTTCCTGCGCCTCTATTCCCCGTATCGCGGCTTTGCCCGCACGCCCACCCGCGATGTCGAGATCGGCGGACGGACGATCTGCAAGGGAGAGGCGGTGGCATTGCTATATGCCTCGGCCAATCGCGACGAGCAGGTCTTTCCCGATGGTGACCGCTTCGTGATGGACCGGCCCAATATCTCCGATCACCTCGCCTTTGGACGCGGCCCGCACAATTGCCCCGGCCTGCATATCGGGCGCATGGAACTGCGCGTCGCGCTGGAGGAACTGCTGGCGGCAACGCACGGATTCGAGGTATCGGGTCCGGTTGTGCCGACCCGCTGGCCTGAAATCGGCGCCCTGTCGGTACCGCTCCGCTTCGAATAGCAGCGATTGCCCTTGCGTTTCCGCTGGGGCAATAGATCGACATGAGCGATAATCCCGACATGGCCGCGCCCACCGCTCGCGTGCCGACCCTGGACGATGTGGCGCAGTATGCGGGGGTATCTCCTGCGACGGTAAGCCGCTTCCTGAACAATCCAAAGATTGTGGCCGAGGCGACGGCTGAACGGATCCGCGAAGCCGTGGAACGGGTCGGCTATATTCCCAATGCGCTGGCCGGCGGCCTGGCATCGAGCAAGAGCCGTATGGTCGCGGTCCTGATCCCCCATCTGACCGACTCGCTCTTCAACGACACCATCGAGCGCATGACCGAGGACCTGACCGTCAGCGGCAGCAATGTGATGCTGGGCCTGACCGGAACGTCGGTTGCGCGGACGGAGGACCTTATCCGCGCGGCGCTGGCGCGTCGGGTGGATGCGATCATCTCGACCGGGCCGATCAGCGAAGAGATTGTGGATGTCATCCGGCGCAGCCACACACTCTTCATCCAGATCTGGGAACTGCCGGAAGACCCGGTGGGTATGGCGATCGGCTTTTCCCATCGCGATGCGGGCCGCGACGTGGCACGTTTTATTACCTCGCGTGGGTACAGCAGGCCGTTTCTCGTCACCGCCGACGGCAGCAGGGCGCGCCTTCGACGCGACAGTTTCCTGGAGGAATGGC
Source organism: Sphingopyxis indica (assembly GCF_032879645.1). NCBI lineage: Bacteria > Pseudomonadati > Pseudomonadota > Alphaproteobacteria > Sphingomonadales > Sphingopyxidaceae > Sphingopyxis > Sphingopyxis indica. The sequence goes on along the minus strand of NZ_CP076394.1, from coordinate 2,923,951 downwards.
GCAATCTGGGCGGTGGCGGCGAACCGCACGAGACGCTGGTCGACATCCCCTCCCGTTTCGGTCACGCGCGCCGCGCCTTTGCCGAAATGCGCCGGCTGGATGCCATGCCCGACGTCGTCGTATGCGGTTCGGACTATCTTGCCCAGGGCATCATCGTCGAGGCGCAGGCGACGGGCCTGCGAATACCGGACGACCTTGCCGTCATGGGGTTCGGCAATAGCCTCATCGCGGGCGAGATGCGCCCTACGATCACCACGGTCGACATCGACGGCTCGCGCATCGCGCGCGAGGTGATGGCCGTCCTTCGCCGCCATGGCGCAGGCGAGGAAATCTCGCACAAGGCCATCGACGTGGGCTTTCGAATTATCGCGCGCGAAAGCGCCTGACCGGCGCTTTCACACTGGGTTGCGGGTTCCGTTCAGAAGCTGACCCGCGCGCCGATCGCGAACTGGCGGCCGATCGGATTGGCCGCGCTGGCGTCATAGCCGCCGCTGCCATTGCCGCTCGGCGCGATATTCACATAGGGCGGATCGGTATCGAAGACGTTGCGCGCCTCCGCGACCAGTTCGAGTCCTTTCATCATGCCGCCAGGAAAGCTCTCGCCGACTCGCCAGGTCACGGACAGGTCGACCGGCGTGAATGAGTCCACCTTTTCCGAAGGCGTGACCGCGATATTGGTATAGCCGCCCACATGGGTCGCGGCGGCGCGCATCGATATCGGCCCGTGATCCCAGTTCGCCGCAAAGCGAGCCTTGAATTTCAGCGGCTGGAAAATCAGGTTGCGCTGGTCGAGCAGGTCGCCCGCAGGCGCCACGGCGACCTTGTAATCGGTCAGATAGGTGCCCGATGCGGTCAGCGTCAGCCGGTCGTCGGTGCCGAGGTCCAGAAGATAGCGCAGATTGAAGTCGATGCCGCGTGTGATCGACTTGCCGAGATTGAGGCTGCGGCCGTCGACGAACAGATCGACATTGTTGATGTCGCCGCCGGGGATCGGCTGATTGAGCACGGCATAGCCCTGGTCGATGAGCGACTGGACCCTGTCGCGCGCTTCCTGGCCGTGCAGGATGACGCCGGTACCGGCATATTGATCCTCGGACGCGAGAATGGCGAGGTTCGACAGGTTGGCGGATACCTGATTGTCATACGCCACGTCGAAATAGGTGATCGACAGGCGCAGATTGTCGAGCGGGTCCAGATCCGCACCCACCGACCATGTCGTCGCGGTTTCGGGGCGGAGGTCGGTATTCGCGCCGGATTGCGCGAAACCGAGCAACGGCGGACCGCCATCGGGGTTCTGGTAGCTCTGCCCGAACAAGGCCGAGCTATTGCCATAAATCTCGGGAATGGTTGGCGCACGGAACGAAGTGCCATAGCTCCCGCGCAGCGTCAGCATGTCGAACGGGCGCCAATTGACCCCGAACTGCGGATTGGTCGTGCTGCCCGCGTCGCTGTAGCTATCATAGCGGACCGCCGCGGTGACCTTCAGTTCGCGGAAGCCGGGAATCGCGTTGCCGGGGCCGAAGACCGGGATCAGCATTTCACCATAGACCGAATCCACTTTACGGCCGAACTTGCGAAAGGTGATCGGCGTATCGGGATTGCCTCGCGCCAGTCCCAGCTGTGCGTCGAAATCCTGCCGTTCATATCCCGCCGCCAGCATGACGTCGCCGCCCGGCAGCGCGAACAGCGGGCCATTGGCCGAAGCCTCATAGAAGGTCAGCTGGCCCTTTGTGGGGGCAAGGAAGATCTGGTTGAACAACTCGTCCAGCACAGCCTGTCGGGTGCGGCCCAACCCATAAGGATCGAGGGCGGTTTCGGGATCGCTGCTGGCCAGCGCGGCGGTCAGCGCGGCGCGGTTCAATCCGTCGTAGCTGCCCGAAAAATCGCTGGTCTCGCCATAGCTGACCAGCGTGTTCAACTCCCAGTCGAAGGGCAGTTGCACGCGCAGGGCGGGGGCGACCTGCCAGCTTTCCGCAAAGCCGGTCGTTTGCGTGGTCGGCACGTCGTTGATGAAGCTGTAGTCGATGGTATAGCTGTCACCGGTGAAGCCCGGCGGGGTCACGAAAAAGGCGTTGGTATCCGGCACCGTAAGCCGCGTGTTGATCACCGGGCCGAGCCTGCGGAACTTGCGTTTGGAATAGAAGCCGTCGAACGAGAACGTCAGCCAGTCGGCAATGTCGTAGGTGGCGGTCGCGTTGACGGAATCATATTGCTGCTGCGGAAAGAGGTCCTGCCCGGGATTGCTGTCGCACCGGTTGAGGGTGCCTGCCTGGATTTCGCCGGCATTGGCCTGCGTGTAGCGGTCGGGCAGAGCATAGCTATTGCCGTCATAGGTCAGGTTGCCCGGCGCGCATCCCGTGATGCGATAGTCGTTGCCGCCAAAGCGGCGCTGGTCGGAGGTGAAGAAATCCCGGTCGTCTCCGCTGAGGTTCGAGCGATAGACATGTTCGTAGGCGATCATGATCTGGCCGCGGTCGAACGTCTTGCCGAGCGCCGCTCCGGCCGACCATTCGTGGAAGGCGCCATCCTCGGCCGTGCCATAGCGAGCGAAGGCTTCCACGCCGTCGAGGTTTCGGCGCGGGATCAGGTTGACGACGCCGGCCACCGCGTCGGAGCCATAGATGGCCGACGCGCCGTTGGCGACCACCTCGACCCGCTGGACGCCAAGCGTCGGTAGCACCGACGGGTCGGTGGAGCGGCTATTGTTGACGACCCGGTGCCCGTCGATCAGCACCAGCGTCGCATATGGGCCGATACCGCGCAGGTTGACGGTATTGCCATAGACGATATTGCCCGACCCCCCTGCTTGGCCGCGCGAATTCTCGGACACGCCGAGGTCGAAATTCTGGGGCAGTTCCTTGATCACGCGGTCGATCGTGATGGCTCCCGACTCGGTGATCTCTTCCCTGCCCAGCACGATCGCGGTGGCTCCAACGGGAGCGCCATTGCTGACGCGGCTACCGGTCACGACGATTTCCGCCGGCGATGGAAGCGCTTCCATTTCATCGCCCGAATTATCGCCTTGCGCCTCGGCGGATTGTGCCATGGCCGGCGGCGATATCAGCGCAGCCAGCGAAACACCTGCCGCAATATGGCTGATCAGACTTGCCAGACCTGCCGAACGTGCCTTCGTCATTTCTATCACTCCCAGTTCATCCGATCTGTGCCGGTGATGCACAAGGAAAGCCAAAAGCGGCGCTGGCACAACCAAAATGTCGCTAATGATTTTATTTTCAATTTCATTGACAATTTTTCGTCGCGGTACGTTCGGGCAGATCGGGTGTGGCGACGAGAAACTGCGATCAGCGGTTCCGGCAGCGGTGCAATCGGAAGCATCGCTACCGGTCGGGATGCAGCCAACCCGCGACATATGCAGCATATTATTGAGAAAGCGCCGATTATTGCCAGATGGCCGCGCCTCCATTTGCTCCCGCGCCGCATGGAGCGCGTCTGTCGCCGCTTTTCCTTGCGGTGTGACAATGGCTTCGCGAAATCTCTCGTCAGCTGCGCTCGAACGCCGGGTGACCAGGCCCAGCGCCTCCAGTTGAGCAACCTGCCGGCTGACGGTGGTGTAGTCGCGACCGACACGGCCAGCCAGATCGACGACGCCGATCGGGCCAAGTCTCTCGGCAAGAACGAGCAGCGCGAAGAGGGGGATCAAGTGGCGCAGCCGGCAGTCGGTAGAGGATATGCCGATGGGGCCGAAGGAACGGCGCAGCACCGTGCTGTCGCCGATGGAAGAAGCGGCGATCGTGGCGCTCCGGGTTCAGGCCCGATTGCCTTTCGATAATGTGTTTATCGCCCTGAAGGCCGTGATCCCACATCTGACGCGCTCGTCGCTTCACCGCTGCCTGCAGCGGCACGGGATCAGCCGGTTGCCGAAGGCGGATCGCGAGAAGCCGAAGAAGTTCAAGGCGTATGAGATCGGCTACTTCCACCTCGACATCGCCAAGCTGCGCTACGAAGGTGGCTATGAAGCCATCGAAGAGCGCTGGAAATCCAAGCCGGATATCTTCAACGCCAGCACATGCTGGGACTAAACACCTAGAGTGATTTCGAGTGAAATGGAACATTTCACGGCTCGGAAATCACGGCAAAACAAGAATCTAGAGTGCCGGTTTTGATTCCATCAAAACCGAACGCACTCTAGCTTCCCCGCCTGGAAGCTGATCATCTCCAAGCGGCCGACAGCGCTTGTTCCCTCCAGCCGCGTTATTGCAGCACTTGTTTGTTTGCTGGAAATTTCGGCCCGTTGGAAAGTGAATGAACCTGCGCGATGGATGGGGACGATTTTCCCGTTTGACCGAAACTATGCTATAGCTATTCGCCCACGCGAATTCTGAACGTGGAGAGCGAGCTACACGCAGCGACGGGCTGCACCGGAAAGGAGGGGAAATGGTTACCCTCCCAATCGATCTATCGGTTTTCCGCCGGCTGGCCTTATGCTGTGTGCTCGCTTTTGTCTATCTCGGGAATGCGTTTCCTGCCGCGAGTGCGTCGCTCAGGAGCGCCGTCATTCTCGAAATCGACGGCGCCATCGGACCGGCTTCCGCAACCTATATACGCGATGGCCTGCGCCATGCGCGCGATGAGAAGGCTGTGCTCGTCATCCTCGAGATGGATACGCCCGGGGGGCTCGATACGTCGATGCGCGAGATCATTCGGGACATTCTGGCGATGCCGATACCCGTCGTAGCTTATGTCCATCCCAGCGGCGCGCGCGCGGCGAGCGCCGGCACCTATATTCTCTATGCCAGCCATGTGGCGGCGATGACGCCGGGCACCAATCTGGGGGCAGCAACGCCGATACAGGTGGGGGCAGCACCCGCCGTGCCCGACGAGGCCGGCGAAAAGGGCGAGGCGGCGGCGCCGAGGGACGCCGGCGAGCAAAAGGCGGTCAACGATGCGGTCGCCTATATCCGCGCCTTGGCGGAGCTACGGGGACGCAATGCCGATTGGGCGGAAAAGGCGGTTCGGGAGAGCGCGAGCCTCTCCGCCAAGGCGGCACTCGAAAATGGCGTTGTCGAATTCGTCGCGAAAGACATGACGTCGCTGCTCGCACAGATCGACGGGACGCGGATCGTCATGGCCGGCCGTGAGCATCGGCTCGATACGCGCGATCTTGCGCTCACGAAGGTGGAGCCGGGGTGGCTTACGCGGATTCTGGCGACGATCACCAATCCCAATGTCGCGCTGATCCTGATGATGATCGGCGTCTATGGCCTCTTGTTCGAGTTCATGAATCCCGGCTCCTTCGTTCCCGGCACCGTGGGCGCGATCTCGCTTCTGACCGGTCTATATGCTCTCGCCGTCCTGCCGGTCGACATCGTCGGGGTCACGCTCATCCTGCTGGGCATCGGCTTGATGATCGGCGAAGCCTTTGCGCCCTCCTTCGGAATATTGGGAATGGGCGGGCTGGCAGCCTTCATCCTCGGGTCGGCCATTCTCATCGACACCGACGTTCCGGCCTTCCAGATCGACTGGTCGGTCATCGCGGCCTTGGCGCTGTTCAGCGTCGGCCTTCTCGTCGTGATCGCCCGTCTCGGGCTGCGGTCGCACCGCGGACGTGTCGAAACGGGAATGCAGGACATGATCGGCGCGCGCGGCGAGATTCTCGATTGGGCCGCCGGCAAGGGGCATGTGTTCGTGCGCAGCGAGAGGTGGAACGCGCGGGGGCCGCAATCCTTGCGGCGGGGAGAGGCGATCGTGGTCGACGGCATCAGCGGCCTCACATTGGAGGTTTCGTCAGCGAAGACATCGGAGACGCAAGCGAACGGAGGCGAAGATGGATAATCTGGAAAGCGTCGGATTTTTCGTGCCCCTCATCATCCTGGGCATGGTCTTTCTGTGGGCGGCGATCAAGATTCTGCGAGAATATGAGCGAGGGGTCGTTTTCACGCTCGGCCGGTTCACCGGCGTGAAGGGGCCGGGCCTGATCCTTCTCGTTCCCTTCGTCCAGCAGATGGTCCGTACCGATCTGCGCACGGTCGTGCTCGATGTCCCGACGCAGGATGTGATTTCGCGCGACAATGTTTCGGTGAAGGTCAATGCGGTCGTCTATTTCCGGGTGCTCGATCCCAACAACGCGATCATTCAGGTTGAAAATTTCATTCAGGCGACCAGCCAGTTGGCGCAGACCACCTTGCGCTCGGTGCTCGGCAAGCATGATCTCGACGAAATGCTGGCCGAGCGCGATAAACTCAACGCCGATATTCAGGAAATCCTCGACAAACAGACCGACGCCTGGGGCATCAAGGTCGCAAATGTCGAGATCAAGCATGTCGATATCGACGAATCGATGATCCGGGCGATCGCGCGTCAGGCGGAGGCGGAACGCGAGCGGCGGGCGAAAGTGATCAATGCCGAAGGCGAGCATCAGGCTGCGGCCAAGCTGCTGGAAGCCGCGCGCATCCTGAGCGAAGTGCCCGAAGCGATGCAGCTACGCTATCTTTCGACGCTCAACGTGCTCGCCAACGAACGCAGCCACTCGACGATTATCTTTCCATTTCCGGTGAATCTGGCCGACTGGCTCGATGGCCAAACGGGCAGGGCGCAGAGCCAGCGTTCCACAAATTCCTGATAGCGTTGCCCCACCCGCCATCCGAACGCCGAAAATCGGCGTGAGTGATCGAATAGCGACAGATAGCCACGATTGCCGGCCGCGCGTGTTGCTTTGTCCGCTATCGCCCCTTTGCGATCCTGAATCCGCCAGGCCGGGCATTGGCACGGTTAACCTATCGGCAAACCACATAGCGAACCTTCGCGTTCAGGACGGCGAGGACGCGGAAAGCGTATCAAACAACCAATGTTTGAATCGCTCGGTTTTCGGGTCGATTTCACCCTGGGGCGTGACCAGCCAATAGGAATAGTCGGTGGCGCGCCGTTCTTTCGACAGGCGCACCAGCCTTCCCTCGCGCAGATAGGGGCCGGCGAGCGATTGCCGGACGATCGCCGCACCCTGGCCGAGAAGAGCCGCTTGCATCGTGAAGAGACCGTCGGGAAGCGAGATGCGGGGCATCGCGGACGTATAATGATCGCCGAGCCAGTCTTCCCACGCCATGCGTTGCTCGCCCGCGGCCAGCCCCTTGTCGTCGATTAGCGGCAGCGCCGCGAGGTCTTCGAGCCGAGCGGGAACGGGACGCCCTTCGAGCAGCGCCGGGCTGCACGCGGGAAAGACATATTCGCGCATCAGAAGTTCCGCATTGCAGCCGGGATATTTGCCGGCGCCGAAGCGAATAGTGACGTCGACGCCGCCCGCGCCAAGAGGTTCGATCGCCGTGCTCAGCGACAATTGCGGATCGATGCCCCGATGGCGGGCGCGAAAGTCGGTCAGCCGCGGTAAGAGCCAATGCAGCGCAAAGGACGGAAAGGTGCCGATCCGCAAGGGGCCGGTGACCGCCTGCGACGACAGCGCGCGGGTGGCTTCCTCAATACGCTCGAGTGCGGCACCCACCGACGCCGCATAGTCGCGCCCCTCGCGCGTGATGCGCAGATTGCGGGCGCCGCGCACGAAAAGGCGCGTCTGGAGCCGGTCTTCGAGAAGGCGGATCTGCTGACTCACCGCCGCGGGCGTAACGTGCAGTTCCGCGGCGGCGCGCGCAAAGCTCTCGTGTCGCGCGGCGGCTTCGAACGTCCGCAAATAGGCAAGCGGCGGGGACGACATTCTCTAAGCATAAGATTTACTTGCTCTCAGAGCAATATCATATCGTTTGAGGGATGGTTTTACTTGTCACATATGGGCTGCCTCATTGGACGGAGGCAGATCATGAATGCGAAACCCGAAGCCGTTGCGAACCCGAAGCCGCATTTCGCCGGATCGAGCGATCTCGGTGGCGGCTGGTCGAGCCTGACCGGCTGGTTGCCGGTCGCGGGCCAGGGGATGCTCGCGGTCAATGCCTTTCTGCTGCGCGGACGCGAGCCGGTCCTGATCGATACCGGGCTCGCAGCGCTGCGCGAACCGATGCTCGATCTGATCGACGAAGCGGTCGGCCTTGCGAAACTGCGATGGATCTGGCTCAGCCATGCCGATGCCGACCATGCCGGCAATCTGGCCGCAATCCTCGAACGCGCGCCCGGTGCGACCCTCGTCACCAATTTCCTGGGAGCGGGTAAATTGGACATGGCGGGCATCCGGCCCGATCGGCTCCGTCTCGTCATCCCGGGTGAAAGCCTCAGGATCGGCGCTATGCGGCTGATCGCGCTGCGCCCACCCTATTATGACGCGCCCGAATCGATGGGATTTTTCGATTCGAATTCGCGGACATTGTTCGCCGTCGACAGCTTTGGAGCGCTCTTGCCGCGGGTTTGTGCGCGGCTCGCCGAGGTCGACCCGCCGGCGCTATCCGACGGCCTCGCCGCCTGGTCGGCGATCGATGCGCCGTGGCTTGCCGATGTCGAGCCGTGCCGGCTTGCCGAAGCGCTCGCGCGGCTCAGACGACTGGATGCGACCCGCCTGCTTTCGGGCCACCTCCCCGCGGCGACCGGCGAGGACGAGGTCCTGCACCTGCTCGACCTTGCGCGCCGTGCGCTGGTTCCGGCCCGCGACTCCTTCACGGCAAGGCAGGGAGCCGCAGCATGACCCGCGATCTGCACGGCGCTGCCAACCGGGTGCTCGTCGAGCGTTTCCTTGCGGGAACACATGCGCGTGACCTTTCGGATCTGGCGGTGATCGACGAGACCGTGGCCGAGCGCGTCGTCTGCCACGGTTTCCCCGGCGGCAATCCGCACGACCGCGAAAGCTATAAGGACTTCTTCCGGACTTTTCGCCGTTCGTTCGACGAAATGGACTGGACGGTCGGCGCGCTCGTCGCCGACGAGCGGCATGTTGCCGCGCGCTGGCGGATCGAATCGACGCACTGCGGCGCCTTTGCCGGCGTGCCGGCGAGTGGCCGGCGCATCGGCTTCGACGGCATGGTTCTCTATCGCATCGACGGCGGGCGCATTGCCGAATGCTGGCTGCACATCGACGAGATCGGATTGCTCACCGCGATTGGCGCGCTGGCGCCGCATTCGGCGCGATGCGAAGTATAGAGGAGGTGAGGATGTTCGACACACGGGTCACGCGCCGGTTGGGATTGACGGCGCCGGTGGCGAATGCCGGCATGGCCATGGTCGCCCGCCCCGCGCTCGCCGCGGCGGTGAGCGATGCCGGCGGTCTCGGAACGATCGGCTGTGACATCGAAGGCCCCGATGCGCTGCGCGCGATGGTGCGCGAGACCGCGCGCCGGACCGATCGTCCGTTCGGCGTCGACCTGATCGGCGATTTCGCGACCGACGCCCATGTCGACGTCCTCGTCGACGAGCGCGTCGCCGTCGCGATCTTCTTCTGGCGATTGCCGTCGCCGGCGCAGGTGGCCCGGCTGCACGGCGTGGGCGCGGAGGTCTGGATGCAGGTCGGCAGCGTCGCAGAGGCCGATGCCGCGGTCGAAACCGGGGTCGACGCGCTCATCGTTCAAGGCGCCGAGGCCGGCGGGCACAACCGGTCGGAAGCGTCCATCTTCACGCTTTTTCCGCGGCTGCGGCGCCGCTATCCGGCGCTGGCCATGCTGTGGGCGGGCGGCGTCGTCGATGGCGCGACGATGGCGGCGGCGCTGATGCTCGGGGCCGATGCGGTCTGGTGCGGCACGCGTTTTCTCGCGTCGCGCGAAGCGTCGGCGCACAGCGGATACAAGGCAGCGGTTCTCGCCGCCGACGTCGGCGATACGGCGATTACGAGGATCTATGGCCCCGAATGGCCCGACCAACCGGTGCGGGCTATCGTCAACCCCGGCCTCGAGCGCGTCCGGCACGGCGGGCAGGTCGCGATCGACGATGTGCCCATGGGGCACGCGACCGTCGGGGGAGCGCGCGTTCCTTTGCCGCGTTACAGCGCGATATTGCCCACGCCCGATTTCGAGGGTGATCTCGATTTCGCCTGCCTGACCGCGGGGCAGGGCGCCGGCAATATCGACGCGATCGTCGGTGCAGCGGACATCGTCGCGGCGCTGATGCGTGAGGCCGCAGAGCGATTTGCCCTTTGCGGGACGCCGCGCTTCGAGGACGCCTGTGGCCGTTGACCCGGATCCCGCGACCGAACTCGAACTGGCGGCCGAGGCCGACCGGCGCGCCCGCGCCTATCTTGCCGGCATAGGCAACCGGCGCGCCTTTCCCGATCCGGCGGCGATCGAAGCGTTGACGGCCTTCGACGAACCGCTACCCGCCACCGGAGCGAGCGCGGCCGACACGATCGCCATGCTCGATAGCTATGGCTCGCCGGCGACGGTCGCGTCGAACGGTCCCGACTATTATGGCTTCGTAATCGGGGCAACCCTGCCGGTGGCGGCCGCCGCCGAGCGGCTGGCGATCGCCTGGGACCAATGCGCTTCCTCCTTCGACAATTCGCCCGCCGCTGACCGGATCGAAGCGGTCGCCGCGCGATGGATCCTCGAAATTCTGGACCTACCGCGTGCGAGCGCGGTGAACTTCGGAACCTCGGCGACCGCGTGCGGCATCGCGTGTCTTGCGGCGGCAAGGCGCGAGCTTCTCGCGCGTAGCGGCTGGGATATCGACCGGCGCGGGCTGGCGGGTGCGCCGCGGGTGCGGGTCGTGGTCTCCGAACTCGTTCACATCACGGTGAAGAAATCGCTGCGCGTGCTGGGGTTTGGCCTCGACGATCTGACCGTCGCGCCGGTCGACGCCCACGGCCGGATCGATCCGAAGCGCCTGCCGCCGCTCGATGGGGCGACGATGATTTGCCTGCAGGCAGGCGAGGTCAACACCGGCGAATTCGACCCGTTCGCCGCCATCGTCGACCGCGCGCGCGAAGCCGGAAGCTGGGTCCATGTCGACGGGGCTTTCGGCTTGTGGGCGCGTGCCAGCGGCAACCTTCGATCCTTGACCGACGCGGTCGATCGCGCCGACAGCTGGACTGTCGATGCGCATAAATGGTTGAACACCCCCTATGACGGCGCGATGGCGATCGTGCGCGATGCCGCGGCGCTCGCGGGGGCGATGAACAGCGACGCGGCCTATTCGGCCGCGGCGGCGGACAGCCAGAAGAATCTGGGACTGGAATTCTCGCGGCGCGCCCGCGGCATAGCGATCTGGGCGGCGTTGCGGTCGCTCGGGCGCGACGGGGTCGAACAACTGGTCGACGAGCATTGCCGGCTTGCGCGGCGTCTTGCCCATGGCCTCGAAGCGATGGGATTCGAAAGGTTGAACCGCACATGCCTGAATCAGGTTCTGGTGCGGCTGCCCGACGACCGATCGACAAGGGCGCTTCGCGAGCAAATCATCGCCGACGGGGAAATATGGTTTGGTGCGAGTGTCTGGCAAGGGCGTCCCGCGTGGCGCCTCAGCCTTTCGTCGTGGCGCACGGACGACGCAGCGATCGATCGCGCTTTGTCGGTCATAGGTCGCCAGCTATGCAAGCGAGGTATTCACCGAGGAAACTCCAACCCATTTTTGTGAATGTTCGGCGCGCCTTGAAGCTCGGCCAACGTCGGAACCTGCCGGTCCGCGGCCGCCCAACTTGAGCCGTGGAGCAGTCGAACATGCGGAGTGTTCGCAGGGGTCCCAGGCCAACGGGCCAAGCTGAGGGGAAGCCATCCTCGTCGAATAGTGGAACTTCTGCTATCGCACTGTTCGGGTTTCGCGGTTGCTCAGCAACGCCGATTGTGCCCCGTTCGGTTTGCTGGAGTGGCAGGCTATGAGGTGAGCTCGTCGAGCGAAACAAGACCAGTGCTTTCAGTGGCAGACCGGGAAAGAACCGATGATTGGAAACTGGGTTACAAGACGCCGGGTATTGGAAGTCGGCGGGAGTGCGGCGGCCGCTTCCTTGATGCTGTCCAGCCGGGCCGCGCTCGGGCAAGCGCGGGGCACCGCTGCCGTTGGACAGCCGATGCCTTATGGGGTCAAGCTTCCCGATAACCCGCAGCGCGCCAAGCGGCCGGACAGCGTCGGCTTCGCCATAGTCGGTCTGGGTGGTTACGCACTCAATCAGATGATGCCGCGCTTCGAACAAGCGGAGCGCGCGCATGTTGCGGCTCTCGTGTCCGGGAATCCTGACAAGTTGCAGCGGGTAGCGGACGCCTACGGCGTTCCGCCTCAATCCCGCTACTCCTACGAGGTTTTCGCTGACATTGCTTCGAATCGCGGGATCGATGCCGTGTACATCGCATTGCCGAGCGGGCTTCACGCCGAATGGACCGAGCGCGCCTTCGCCGCTGGCAAGCACGTGCTCTGCGAGAAGCCGATGGCGCTTTCCAGCGCCGAATGCGAACGAATGATCGCCGCGGCGCGCCGAGCTGACCGAAAGCTGATGATCGCCTATCGCTGTCATTTCGAGCCGTACAACCTGCAGGCCATGGACCTGATGGGCCAGGGGGCCGTCGGCCAGCTCCGGCTGATACGCACCGAGCAATCCTATCGGATGGGGCCGACAAGCCCGATGGAGAACTGGCGCGCGAACCGAGCCTTGGCCGGCGGCGGTCCGCTCGAGGATTATGGGATCTACGGGCTTCAGGCCGCACTCTATCTGTCCGGCGAGATGCCGGAAAGTATCAGCGCCACCGCTTTCCGGCCTTCCAACGACCCGCGCTTTGCCGAAATCTTCGCCCATGTCTCATCGCAATTGCGCTTCCCGTCGGGCGCGGTTGCTCAGCTGGTCACCTCTTATGATTCGGCCGGCATCAATGCTGCCGAAGCGCGTGGCACTGAGGGGGCGCTGATGATGCAGCCGGCAACCGCCTACTCGGGTAACGAGATGGTCCTGGAAGCCGGGCGCGATCGTCGAAAGTTCGCACCGGGTGACTCGACCGTTCAGTTCGCGCGCCAACTCGATCATCTTGCCGATGCGATCCGCGATGGCGCCCAGATCAGGACGCCAGGAGAGATGGGTCTGCGAGATCTGCGTCTGATCGAAGCGATCTATGGCTCGGCCGAGACGGGCCGAACAATCCTGCTCAATCCCGACGGGACCCGCAGGAGCTGAGTAAACGAGCGGGTTTGCTCAAGGGCGACCTTGGTGCGATCATGGGACCCGGTCTTGTACTAGGTGTTTGGTCCCAGCATTTGATGGTGCATTATTGAGCCGGGAATGGAAGGATGCACTGTGGGACAGATAAATTCTGAAAGCGGACTGTCTCCAACCGGCCAGAATGCATGAAGGCTCGTTTGGGATGTTCAATCATCGCCGCCGTCGACCGGCGCTGCGCCGACGAAGCTCTGAATCCAGCCCGGGCCGTGTCAGCTCGTGATCCCGACGAAACGGGACTGCGCGTTCTCGCTGATGGCAAGCGCCTGGCGATGCGCCCAGCGTCCCTGCGCGAGATTATTCGCAAGTATCGGTACCAGAATCCAGTCGGGCTGACTGGCTTGTATCCCGGCGGGGGGAGGGGGGCGTGGTTCGCGAGTCATTTTCGGGAAGAAGCCGCAAGTGATCGAAGCACAGATTGCCGCCACGCTGGGCGTCTTCACCCCCGGCCCGGTTCGGGATCCGCGGGCGAGCGCACTGGCCCGCCCGGGATTCTCGCGTTACAACTGGAATCGGACGCCAATATTATAGACGCGCCCGATAGTGTCGTAGAGTGATCGGGTGGTGCCGTAGCCGCCAACGCCGGTGATCGGCGGATCCTGATCCAGCAGGTTCCGGATGCTGCCGTAGAGCGATACCTTGCTGTCGCCCCTCTCGATGATCGTATATTCGCCGGAAAGATCGAAATAGAGGCGTCCGCTTACGCGCAGGATGTTGATATCCTTTTCCGTATAGCTGGGGTCGATGCGCCCTCCGCCGACATATCGCGCCGCCATGCTCAGGCGCCAGACGTCCGTCGAATAGCTTGCGCTGCTGTTGAATCTCCAGCGAGGATTTCCGCCCAGAGCAGCGATGGTGGGCTGATTGACGGCATCGACCAGATCGGTCGTCGTGATGCCGTCGTTCATCTGGGCCTTGTCGATATATGTTACGAGCGCTCGAAGGCCGAGGTCGCCATCGCCAAGGGGCGTGCTGTATGAAGTTTCGACATCGACTCCCCGTTCCTGCACGCGCTGCAGATTGACGGGTCCGTTCAAAACAGTCACGATCCGTCCGTCCGGACCGCGCGTGATGAGCGAACACAGCTGCGGCGCTGTTGAATAGCATCTATCGACGATCGTCGCCGGAGTGAGGTTGATGATCGCGTTCTTCAGCTTGATATCATAGTAGTCGATCGAGACGTTGAGGCCGGGAGCGAATTCCGGCCTCAAGACCACGCCCGCCGTAAATGTATCGGCCTTTTCGGGAGTAAGGTGGGGATTGCCGGTATTGAGTGCGCGAACCGAATAGGTTGCGCCGTTCAGTTCCGGATCCTGCACGTTCAGCGAACTGGTCGACCCCACGGCAAAGAGCTCGTCGAGGCCGGGAGCGCGGATATCGCGGGAACGGGTCGCACGGAACCGAATCGCATCGTTTACCGTATAGCTGACGCCTGCTTTCCACGTTTCGACGGTGCCGGAAGTACTGTAGTCGGTGACACGACCAGCGAGATTGAGGCTGAGGTCTTTCGCCCAGCTTTCATAGCTGGCCAGGGGCACCAGGATTTCGCCGAAAGCCTCTTTGATTTCCACCTTGCCGGAGAAGGGTATCGTACCGCCGCTAAGATAGCCTTGTGCCTGCGAAATGGGATCGGAGGTCGTGTCGACGCTTGAGCGGCGATACTCTGCGCCCACCGCAATGCCCACCGGGCCGGCCCAGGTGGAGAAGGGCTCACCGCGGACCTTGCCTGCCACGACGTGCTGCCGAAGGTCCCATTTGCGACGGGAAATTCCGTTGATGTAGTTTAGCGAGGCTTGGCTGACATTGCCTTCGCCGAACAGGTTGATGGGAACGCATCCATTGTCCGGGTCGGTCAGGGTGGAGCGGCAGACGGCCGCGCCCGTTTCGGGATCGACGATCGAGTCCAGCGCCAGATTGAACCTGTCGGTGACGTACTGTTCCAGATTCAGAGTGTTCTTAGTGCGCCCGTAACTATAGTAGGCGTCCCAGGACCACCCGTCGCCGAACCCGCCTTCAGCTCCGGCAAGGGCCTGTATCGTCTCGATTTCGATGTTCAGGTCGTTTCTGGCAAAGTCGCCCAGATTGCGACCCAGAACGAAACTGGAAATGCTCTGCGCGATCATCGCATCGCGAACCGATTGCGGAATGAACGCGTTATCCACGGAAATGGTGTATTGCCGCGAACGGGCAAGGGTAGGGTAGTTCGAAGTAGTCTTCGAATAGTTGAATTCGGTGAAAAGCGACAGCGCGCTGCTCGCCTCGAAAGTCAGACGCCCGAAACCGCTGTAGCGCTTCAACGGCACTGAACCGACGTTGTCCGCCGTGAGCGCGCTCCCGTCTCCCCCGATCATGGAGGAGGACGAAACCTGCGAGCCATATTCGAACGGAATGGCCGAACCATCCGGTGCAAACTGGATGCCTTTCAGGACGCCGGGCGAGTTGATGACGCCACCGTAGCTTGCATTGGATGCGAGAGCGTTGGACACGAGGAGATAGCGCGGTTCGTCGTTGTCGGCGGTGTATGCAGGATTGGCAATACGGGCGGGATTGTTGCCCCAGCCGCGATCGCCGATGAAGTCGATGCCGCTGTTCTGGGTGGCTTCTCCAGCGATGGTCAGTCGGACACGTCCGCCGGCAAAATTGGTGCCATAGGCTATCGAGGCCAGGAAGTTGCGATAGTCATTGTGATCGGTGATGCCGCCCTGAAGTTTGCCCTTCAGGCCTTGGAACTCGTCGTCGACCTTGATGTTGACGGCACCCGCTACCGCATCGGAACCATAGGCGGCCGAAGCGCCTCCGGTCACGATATCAACGCTTTTGACAAGAGCCTGAGGGATTGAGCTGATATTTACGCCGCCGTCCGGAGTGCTCGGCACGTACCGACGACCATCGACAAGGACCAGCGTACGCTGGAATCCCAGGCCGCGGAGGTCAAGATAGTTGCCGGCGGCCATGCTGCTGAGATTGCCGGTGCTGGCCGGCGTCAAAGACGGTCTGACCGACGGCATCTGATTTATAACGTCGGCGATGTCCGGAGCAGCAGTGCGGATAAGCTCGTCAGAACTGATGGTCGTGACGGGGGTGGGCGCATCGAAGCCATTGCGCGAAAGGAGCGAACCGGTAACGACGATGTCGTCAGCCAGTTGGGCAGCCGTTTCTGCGGGTTCCGCCGGAGCGGCAGGCTGGGCAAGGGCGGGCGAAACATTGCACAGAGCGAGCGCGGTGCCGCAAAACAGCCCCGACCGCCGCTGCCGGGATTTCCCTGCAATCTTCCCCTGTTCGTCAAATTTGTTCCGCACGATATACCCCTTCACCTCTGATTGCGTGATGTCACAATCTTGCAATGAAGACGGCGTGTGCGAAGTAATAAGCGATTGCATGTTCATAACCTGACGTTATGCCTTTTGGGGTTGGTTCGAATCTCCGGTTCGATTCAAGGGCGGCCCCGTGGGTGGCAAATCGGAGGATTGCAATCCTTTCCGGCTGTCCATGTTGCGCATGTGGATGTCGGGAGGTGCGAAAATTCCGGTCGCCGCCGATCGGCAGACATCGGCGAGGCGGTTCGCTCAACATTGGAACGAGGCATGCGCTTACGCCATATCGAGATTTTTCACGCCGTTTACGAGCATGGTTCGATTAGCGAGGCGGCGCGGGCGCTCAATGTTTCCCAGCCTTCGGTGAGCAAGGTTCTGCGACATGCGGAGGATCAGCTGGGCTACGATCTGTTTCGCCGGACAAAGGGGAGGCTGATCCCGACCGAGCAGGCCCACGAGCTCTTCGCCGAGGTGGCCGAAGTTTATACGAGCCTCAGCCGGCTGGCGCGGACGGCCCGCAACCTTGGCGCGCGCAAGGGAGGGCATTTGCGCATAGCTGTCCTTCCGGCCATTGCCCTGGCTGCCGCGCCGCGGGCGCTTGCCCGACTGTGTTCCCAGCACCCAGAGGTCACGTCGGAAATCACGACCCTGCACAGTCGCGAAATGGAACGCGGTCTGCACGAACGCGAATGTGACGTGGCCATCGGCTTTCGTCCTTCGCGGCAGCATCGTCTCAGGCATGCTCAACTCGGCAGCGTCAGCATGGTGCTCGTCGCACCCCGGGGACGGTTCGGTGCGGATGACCGTCCCATATCCATGGAAGCACTCCACGAAGTTCCCTTCATCGGTCTGCGCGACAGCGGCCCGTTGGCGGATGCCTTCGTCAACGAATTGAACAGGCTGGAAATTGCGCCGCGCGAAATCGTCACTTCGCATACCTACTATGCGGCCCTTGCCTTGGTGCGCGAAGGCGTCGGCGTGACCGTAACCGACGAATATACCGCTGCCGCCCTTTCGACCCCTAGCCTATCCTGCTATCGGCTCGAACCCGATGTCCAGGCCCCCATTTATGCGTTGGCGCTGGAAAACTCCCCGTCGGCAGATCTGGCAGGCCTTTTTGTCGAAGCGGTCCGCGAAGTGATGGCGGAATACGCTGCTGTCAGGGCGGGTCAGGGGCTCAATCCATAGTCTGGGGTTATAGGCGGGGCAAGAACTCGACATTGCCTTGCGTGTCCGGGAACTCCAAACAATTCCTCCCTGATGATGCCTTGCGAGCCGGCTTGCCCAAAGGAATGCGCTTGTCTGTTTCTCTTCGAATCCGAAAGCCCCGCTACTGTCTCCTCTTGCTCGGGGTGGCTGCGGCAACGACCTTGTCGTCTTTTCCGGCCTGGGGCAATTCGCAATCCCCACAATCGGAGGATTCTGTCCGTGCGGTCATTAGCGACCCGAGTCATCAAGATGCGCCGGGCTGCATCGCCGGTTCATTTGCCCATGGTCGCCCCACCAGCATCGTCGCTCAGGGTTATGCGGATCTCGACGCCCGCCGGATGATCGATTCCGACACGCAGTTTTATGCCGCGTCGATTTCCAAGCAGTTCACTGCGCTCGCGGCTGCGACCTTGATCGTCGATGGCAAGCTCTCGCTTGATGACGACGTCCGGCGCTATCTTCCCGAGTTGCCCGCCTATCGTGCGCCCGTAACGGTGGGCATGCTGATGCATCATAGTTCCGGCATTCGGGATTCTCTCGGTTTGCTGCGCATGACAGGAATGGACAACGTCGGGCAGGCTTCGAAGGAAGAGGCGCTGCAGTTGCTATTCAGGCAGAATGACACCTCGCTGGTTCCCGGCACAGCCTATCGTTATTCCAATGGCGGCTACCTGCTGCTCGCTGAGATCGTCGAGCGCGTTTCGGGCATGGCGTTTGCCGACTATGCAAATCAAGCGATCTTCAAGCCCCTCGGCATGCGCAGCGCATATTTTCTGAACGGCGGTGCTCCTCGACCGGGTGCATTCGCGCATGGCTATGTTCCCGAAGGAAGCGGCTTTGCAATGCGCGACACCTTTCCGCGTTTCAGCGGTTCAGGCGGGCTCATGATCTCAATGAACGACTTTGCCCGCTATGTGGACGATATTGACCGCGTCCACCGCGTGTGGACGCCGGAAATCGCCAAGATCCTGCTTACGCCGGGCCGATATACCGACGGCTCTCCCGTCGAGGATGGCGCCGGGCTTGGTTACGGCGGAGGGCTTCATTTGGGAGAAAGGGGCGGCGAGCGCATCGTTCAGCACACCGGTTCGGCAGAAGCGTTCAAGCACGCTTTCCTCCGATTTCCCGACAGGGGTGAAATTTTTGTCGTCTTCTGCAATCGTGGTGACTGGACGGCCAGCGAAAAGCTGAAAAGGATTGTCGTGGCCAGCGGCAGTTCGTACCCCGGCATGCCGCTCATCCAACCGACCGGTCTTTTCCATTCGGATGAACTCGACGCCGACTATCGACTGAAGCCCGAGGGTGATGGACTGCGAGCGGACATTTCCTCCTCGATCTCGAAAAGCACGACCACGCTGCATTTCGTTCCGAAAGACGATGGGCGCTTCCACGCCGGCACAATGACAGTCACGCCGACCGACGATGCGTCGCGAATTCTCGTGAAGCGCGGAGACATCGGTGAGCTTCTGTTCACGCGCGTTGGCGAAGGGGGAGCAAACTGATGTCCGGAAGATCGATGGTCGCCGTGCTCGTGTCGCTCGCCGTGGCAGGAAACACGTCGAATGTTGCGGCGGCAGAAAAATCCCAAATGATCGTCATCAGAGGCGGCGCCATATACGACGGGGAGGCGCAAGCGCCCGTCATCGGCGACGTGGTCATCGACGGCGACGAGATCACCTATGTCGGACCGAGGCGAAAGGTCCCGCGCGGTGCGCGTATCATAAATGCCAAGGGCATGATCGTTTCCCCGGGGTTCATCGATCCCCATACCCATGCCAGGCGTTTTCTGGAAAGCAACGCAAGCGAAGACCGCCTTAACCTGCCCTGGCTTATGCAGGGCGTAACCACGATCTTTGCCGGAGTGGACGGCGGCGGCACGCCTGAGATCGACGGTTTTCTGGACGATGTCGAACGCCGCAGTTTCGGGACCAATGTCGCGGCCTACGTCGGATTCGCGCCGGTCCGTCGCGCCGTCCTGAAGGACGATGCGAGGGCTCCCGATGATGCTGAACTGGCCAGGATGAAGGCCCTTGTCGCCGAAGGCATGTGCGAAGGAGCCCTGGGGTTTTCCACCGGCCTGTTTTATGCTCCGCAAAGCTTTTCCAAGACGGATGAAGTCGTGGCTCTTGCCCGCGAAGCTGCCGTACGCGGCGGTGTTTATGACACCCATCAGCGCGACGAGGCGACATACACCATCGGCGTAAGCAAATCGGTCGAGGAAGCACTGACGATAGGTCGCGAGGCGGGCATCCCGGTCCACTTTGCCCATATCAAGGTACTTGGCGTCGACGTGCAGGGCAAGGCGGGGGAGATCATCGATCAGATCAAGCGCGCGCGGGCTGACGGGGTGCAGGTCACCGCAGATCAGTATCCTTGGGATGCGTCCGGAACCAGCCTGCAGGCGGCGCTTCTTCCCGGCTGGGCCCAGGACGGCGGACGCGAGGCCTTGCTGAGGCGGTTTGACTCTCCGGCGACGCGCGAAAAGATCGAAGCGGAGATGAAAGAAAACCTGCGTCGGAGGGGCGGAGCACATGCGCTGCTGCTGACCGATCCGGGCCACGAATGGACCGCGAAGCGACTCGATGAAATCGCCAAGAGCTGGTCCGTCGATCCGATCGTCGCCGCCGTCCGCATAATCCAAGACGGGGATCACAGCGGCAAACTGGTCTCTTTCAACATGGCGGAAACTGACATCGCCGCTTTCATGAAGCAACCATGGGTTGTGACCAGTTCCGACGGGTCCGAGGGTCACCCGCGAATGTATGCGACCTTTCCGCAGAAATATGCTCGATATGTCAATGAACTGGACGTGATCGATCTGGCCACTTTCATCAACGGTAGCACTGGACGCACTGCGGATATGTTCGGCTTGTCCGACAGAGGGCACCTGAAACCCGGTTACAAAGCCGACGTCGTCGTACTGGATCCGGTAAAATATCGTCCGGTGGCCACATATGTTCAGCCCCGCGAACTTGCGGTGGGTGTCCAAGCGCTGTTCGTCAACGGCAAAACAGCCATTCTTGACGGGAAACCGACCGGAATTGCCGCCGGCAGGGCCATCCGCCACCGCCCGCCGCCGGGCACCTGTCCGCCATGATTGTCGTCGGCGTGTAGAGGCCAACTCATCGCTTTCGGTTCGTACGCCGACTGGCAGGTAAATTTCGAGGAACACATGACAGATTCGCGTCCAGCGAAGGGAGGCCTTTGCCTCCAGCCCCCGGGGAGGACGGGTCCCGATGCAGACGTGCTCGTCCTTGGCGCAGGCGTCATCGGCGTTACGACAGCCTATGCCCTCGCGCGCAGAGGCTATTCCGTCATCGTGGCCGACCGGGCGGAGGGGCCAGCCAAGGGCAGCTCGTTCGCCAACGGGGCGCAGCTTAGCTACGTCTACACCGATGCCCTGGCTCAGGCCGGGCTGCTCGTAAAGATGCCGGCCCTGCTGGCTGGACGGGACCATGCCTTTCGAATCCATCTTTCAGCGGATCCTGACTTTGCGCGGTGGATACTGGCGTTCCTGCGCAACTGTACGAAGGCCCGCTTCTCTGCGAACACGCGCGCCACGCTTGAACTTGGCCTGGAGTCCCAGTCTGCAATGGCCGACTTGCGGTATCGCCACTCCTTCGAGTTCGGTCACGCGACCCCGGGCAAGCTTCATATCTTCAGGGAAGCATCGGGCATGGAATGCGCCCGCAAGATCGCGGCGATCAAACGTCCCTTCGGCGTGGAGCAGGAATTCTTATCGCCGTCACAAGCCCTCGAAATAGAGCCGGCTCTACAGGATACGGACCCGTTCGAGGGGGCGCTCTGGACGCCGGGCGAAGAAATAGGCGATCCTTATCGCTTTTGCCGGGAACTGCTCTCGATACTCCGCAACGAATATGGCGTGGATCAGCGATTCGGCTTCGACGTTATCAGCCTCACAAGCCACGAGGACAGATTTTCTGCGACCAGTTCTACGGGAGAAACCTTGACGGCCAGACGTGCCGTGATCTGCCTTGGCGCCGAGGCGGCGAACTTCCTCCGTGATATGGGCATAGGCGTACCTATCCTGCCGATGAAAGGCTATAGTTTTACGGCCCCGCCGGGCCGGCATGCTCCATCCGTGAGCATTACCGACACGGCGCGCAAGATCGTCTTCTGTCGGCTCGGCGACGCCATTCGCGTTGCCGGCCTTGCCGATCTCGATGCCCGCGACCGCAGCATCGAACCGGCACGGATGCAGACGCTTCTCGATGACGCAAAGGCTGCGCTGCCCCACGCCGCGAGATACGAACGCGCCGGCGCACACTGGGCAGGACTGAGGCCGATGACGCCCGATTCCCGCCCGATCATCAAGCAGGCCGCGCCAGGGTTATTCCTGAACGTCGGTCACGGCATGCTGGGCTGGACCTTCGCATGCGGCAGTGCAGAACGCCTCGCTGCCCTGGTCGAGTCTGCCGACAATGACACGATGACGGCACGAAAGGTCCGGTGAAAATGACAGATTTCGTTCGTCCCCCGCTCAGTCGCTTCCGCCGGGCCGGCAATTTCGTCTTCGCGTCAGGTCAGCTTCCGCGGGGCGCGGACGGGAGCATTGTTGCCGGAGACATCAAGGTCCAGACCCGGCAGGCGCTTGCGAACCTCGAAGCCGTGCTTGCAGAGGCCGGCGCGCGGATGGACCAGGTGGTCAAAGTCACCGCCTGGCTTACCGATGCCGCCCGGATGCCGGGCTTCAACGAAGTTTACCGGGAAGTATTCGCAGAACCCTTTCCTGCTCGGTCGACGGTGGTTTCCGGCCTGGTCGCCGGCGATGTGGAGATTGAAGCGGTCGCGTGGCTGGAATGATCTTTGCTTCGCGTCGCGAAATGAAAGCGAAGGGCACCGCGTGGAACGCGGCCAGGGCAACGTCACACCTGCCTATATGTCGTCGGCCGACACATATTCGTCGACGTCGAGCTCTCCCGCCAAACGCCCGACTGCCACCGCGACGACAGCATCTCCCGTCACGTTCGTCATCGTGCGGGCCATGTCGAGAATGTGATTAATGCCGGCGACGAACGCGATGGTTTCAAGCGGCACTCCGATGGAGGACAGGACCAGGCTCATCATGACGAGGCCGGACCCGGGGACACCGGCCGCGCCGATCGCTCCCAAAGTGGATGTCAGTGCAATCAGTGCATAGGACATCCAGTTCAACTCTGTGCCGTAAGCTTGGGCACCGAACAGTGCGATGACGCCAAGATACATGGCGGTGCCGTTCATGTTGATCGTAGCGCCGAGCGCGACGGTAAAGCTCGCGACGGCGTTTGAAACGCCCAGATTGCGCTCGACGCAGCGCAGCGTCACGGGCAGAGCGGCATTCGACGAAGCCGTGGAGAAGGCAACGGCCTGTGCGTCAATAATGCCTCGATAAAAGTCAAGTACGGGCAGACGGGCAACGAGGCGCAAGATCAACGGATAGATGATTGCCAGAATGATGGCGCATCCGACGTAGTTCAGCGCGACCAGCTTGGCCAAGGGGACCAGAGCGTCGAATCCGAATGTGCCCACGACCCATGCAATCAGCGCAAAAACGCCGAATGGGGTTAGCTCCATCACCAGAATGGTCATGTTCTGCATGACGACCGAGCCGGCCTGCATGGCCTTGACCAGCGGCGCACCTTCTTCGCCCGAGGCGAGTATCGCGATACCCAGCAACACCGAGAACAGGATGACGGGGAGGATCGAGCCTTGGGCCATCGCCATGATCGGATTGTCCGGAACGAGCGAAATGATCATGGCGACGAGGGACTGATCGGGCGCCGACGGAACCACGCTGCCGACGGGCAGCTCGATTGACAGATGGGCCCCCGGCTGCACGATCGCGGCCAATGTCATGCCCAACGATACGGCGATCAGGGCCGTGGCCATGAAGATCAGCAAGGCGCGACCGCCGACCCGTCCAAGGCGCCCTATGTCTCCAACCGCAGTAATGCCCGAAATCAGCGAAAAGAAGATCAGCGGTACGACCAGCATCTTTATCGAGCGAATGAACAAATCTCCGATCCACTTGATGGATACGGCATCCTCTCCGAGGGCTATCCCAGCAACCAGGCCGAGAACGAGAGCAAGGAGCACCCGCTTCCAAAGCGACAGTCGAAACCATGCCCGTATCATCGTGAATTCTGTTCCTCCAAAGCTGAGCGTGCACAAATACCAACGCCGCCCCTGGCAGCGATTGCAAACAGTTTCCGCCCTCATAGCCGCAGGCTATCGCTACAATTCGAGTCCTCCATATCGGAGGGTGTTTCCCTGGAATTCCGCGCCACGCTGCAAGGCGAGAGTAAGGCGCGAGAATCCCGAATGATCGATAAAATCGGTTCCGAAACGGCGAAGCTTTACAAGCGGCTGATAGCGATCGCCATCGGTCTCAGAAATAGCCAGCAGCCCATTGGTGAAAGCGGCTTGTAAGCAAGAGATGGGACTGGGCAGTCCACGACGCGCCAGGGGCGAACGTAATTCATTCATCGCAAGACGAGCACAGATCATGGAATTCTGGCATCGAGCCCCCGAAAGTTGCACGGAATTGCGGTAACTTGAAAATCCCCCCCCCGAAAAAGAACTGCACTATTCCAACTGCATAGCGCTCCTTTCGATCCCGCCTCCGGCCATTCGCCTTTTTCAGGGCATTCGAGAAAATCTCGCAATACCCGGTAAGTCAATCCGGATAGCATGTCTTGCGCGAGGGCGTGTCTCCGCCCGGACGGAGTAAGCCCGATGCGCCATGGCGGGAGGGGCCGGGCCTTGCGATGATGGCGCCATGACTGCGGCCTTCGGAGGCGATTCCATGACAGCGCAGCCGACGGCGGGCGAGCAGCGAGGGTGAGCGGTGTGGGACCATCGGCTGCGGGCGAGGACCCGACGCGCTTCTATCGCGCCGACATCGACGGGCTGCGCGCGATCGCAGTGCTCGCCGTCGTGCTGTTTCATCTCGATCCGGTCAAGCTGACCGGCGGCTTTGCCGGAGTCGACATCTTCTTCGTCATTTCGGGCTTTCTGATCGGCGGCCAGATCGACGCGGGGCTTGCCGCCGGGCGCTTTTCGATGGCGAGCTTTTACGCCAAGCGCATCCGGCGCCTCTATCCGGCGCTGGTCGTCACCGTGCTGATAACCCTCGCGGCGTCGGTGCCGCTCCTGTTCCCGACCGAAGTCATGCGCGTCGGCAAGGCGGCGGTCGCGACGATGACCTATACGTCGAATTTCTATTTCTATCAGGCGGCGGATTATTTTTCCGAAGGCGATATCCGGCCATTGCTCCACACATGGTCGCTGGCGGTCGAGGAGCAATTCTATCTGGTCTTCCCCGTCCTGCTGTTCGCGCTCCATCGCTATGCGCCGCGCTGGAAGCTGCCCGCGGTCGCGGGGATGGTGCTGGTCTCGCTCGTCTATGCCGGGTGGCTGGTCGAGCGCGATTCGGACGCGGCCTTCTTTTTCAGCGTCACGCGCTTCTGGGAATTCGGCGCGGGCGCGCTGCTGGCGCTGGCCCGGCCGCGGGTGCTGGCGCCGCGCGTCGCCGATGGCGCGGCATTTGCGGGGCTGGCGGCCGTGGGCGGGTCGATCCTGCTGCTGTCGGAGGTATCGCCGGTGCCGGGGCCGGTCGCGCTGCCGCTGGTGCTCGGCTCGGCGCTGGTGATCCACGCCGGCGCGTCCTCGCCGATCGTCGCGGGGCGCTGGCTGAGCCTGCCGCCGCTGGTCTTCGTCGGGCGCATCTCCTATTCGCTCTATCTGGTGCATTGGCCGATCGTTGTGCTGGTGCGGGCGAATTACGGGCCGGAGACGGCGCCGCTCGGGCTCGCGGCGATGTTCGCGGGCTCGCTGGTCGCAGCGTGGCTTCTCTATCGCTTCGTCGAATGTCCCGCTCGGCGGCTGCCGATCGCGCGCTATCGGCAGCAGATCTTCACTTTCGGCGCGGGATCGACTGCGCTGGTTGCGGTGCTTGCGGTGGTGCTGCTTTCGAACGGGGGGCTTGCCGACAAGCGCGAGCGGCAGTCGAGCCGGCTGATCGCCTATCTCGACTATGACGCCCAGACGCGGTTTCGCGCCGGCACCTGCCTGATCAACGCCGAGGCCGACAAGGAGGATGATGCGTTCGATGCGCGCCACTGCATCCCGCCGCCGGTGGCGGGGCGCGAGCAGGTGCTGCTGATCGGCGACAGCTATGCCGCGCAATATTATCAGGCGCTGCACGCGACCTTCCCCCGGCTGCAGATCGCGCAAGTGACCGCGACGGGGTGCCGCCCGCTTCTCGCCGCCGAAGGCGCCGACCGCTGCGTCGGCCTGATCCGCATGGGGCTGAAGCGACTGGTGCGCCGGCGGGATTTCGCGGCGATCATTCTCGCGGGGCGCTGGCGCGAGGAGGAGGTGGGGGCGCTCGTGCGCACGGTTCGCTATCTGAAGCGGCGCACCGGGCGCGTCTATGTCGTCGGTCCGCCGGTCGAATACCGGATGCCGCTGCCGCGCCTGCTTGCGCTTGCTCAAACGCGGGGCGAGGGGCGGATGGTCGCCGACGCGCGCGAACTCGAGCGTGTGAAGCGGATCGACCACGCGATGGAGGCCGCGGTCGGTGCAGCGGGAGGCAATGTGCGCTACGTCTCGGTGCTCCGGGCGATGTGCGACGCGGGGCGCTGCGTGACGCAGACGCGATCGGGCGCGCCGGCGCAGTTCGACTATGGGCATCTGACCTATGAAGGCGCGCTGCTGGTGGTCGACCGGCTGCGTGACGCGGGGCGCCTCAAGCTGCTCGCCCAGGCCAATGCCGCGTCGCGCCGGTCCCTATCGGGGGCGCCCGAGCGACGAAAGTGAACATGCGAAGCGGATTGCCCAAGCGCAAAAAGGGCGAGGCCCGCGGAATGATCGAAAGCTGCGCCAGGTTGATCAGTCCAGGATCAGGTGAACGGCTCCGGCGGCAGTTCGAGTCCAGCGGTTCGACCAGTTGGCGTTCAGGGGCGCCGCATACCGATCCTGCCAATCGCGAAGGGTGACGACCCAGCGTCGATCCATGCGCCGCGCCGAGGCGATATTGGCCATTCCGCCCAATATCGCCGCGATATCCGAAGGCAGCGTTTCGGACGGCGCCATCTTCGGTGGCTGTGCGACGGCGCGCGAAGCTCCGTCGCAATGGGCGCGCATCTGGCTCGCGATCAGGTCGGCCTCCGGTCCCACCACGACCTGCACGCCCTGGTCGCCGACCGCGATCATGCCCTTTGACCCCAAGGCCGTCAGCCGGTGCGGATCGGCGAGCGCGCGGTCGGCCAGGGTCAGGCGCAGGCGCGTGGTGCATGCCTCGATGCCGAGCAGGTTCGTGCGGCCGCCGAGCGCAGCGACAAAGGCTCCGGCGCGGTCGGCCGGCGGCCCTTCGTTGCCTGCACCCGTTGCCGCAACTTCCGCCGGATCGCGGCCGGGGGTCATGATGCCGAAGCGGCGGATGGCGAAGCTGAAGCTCGCATAATAAATGCCGAAATAGACCGCCCCGACGGGCAGCAGCAGCAGCGGCCGTGTGGAGAGGCGGAAGTTCAGCAGATAGTCGAACAGCCCCGCCGAGAAACCAAAGCCGAGCTTCGCGCCGATGAGGTCCATCACCACCATCGACACCCCCGTCAGCACGGCGTGCAGCGCATAGAGGAGCGGGGCGACGAACATGAAGCTGAACTCGATCGGTTCCGTGACGCCGGTGAGGAAGCTGGTGAGCGCCATCGACGACATCATGCCGAGCACCGCCGGACGCCGTTCGCGCGGCGCGGCGCGATACATGGCGAGGCAGGCGGCGGGCAGGCCGAACATCATCACCGGGAAAAAGCCGCTCATGAACGCGCCCGCGGCCGGGTCGCCGGCGAAGAAGCGATTGAGGTCGCCCGATGCGCCGTGAAAATCGCCGAGCACGAACCAGGCGAGATTGTTGAGGATGTGGTGCAGCCCGGTGACGATCAACAGCCGGTTGAGCACGCCATAGAGGAACAGGCCGACCGAACCGGCGCCGATCACCCACTGGCTGAGATGGTCGATCGCGCTTTCCATCAGGGGAAAGCCGAGCCCGAAGAACGGCGCCGCGAGCAGGCCGAACAGGCCCGCGGCGATCGGCACGAAGCGCCGGCCGCCGAAAAAGGCGAGATATTCGGGCAGGCGGATCGCGTGAAAACGATTATAGAGATAACCCGCGCCGAGGCCCGCGATAATCCCCGCCGGGACGCTGAGCTTGGCGAGTTCCTTGCTCTTCCACGCCGCGGTCAGCGTATCGCGGATCGCGGGGTCGGCGATCGCCGCCGGCACCGCGCCGGGCGGCACCGCCATCAACGCGCGCGCGCCTTCGGTCAGTACGAGATAGGCGACCGCGCCGGCGAGCCCTGCCGATCCGTGATTTTCCTTCGACAGCCCGACCCCGACCCCGATCGCGAAGAGCAGGCCGAGATTGGCGAAGATCGCCGACCCCGCGCTGGCGACGAAGGCAAGGCCGAGCAGGTCGGGCTGCCCGAAGCGAAGCAGCAGCGCCGCCACGGGCAGGACCGCGATCGGCAGCATCAGCGCGCGGCCGATGGGTTGCAGGCGGTTCTGGACGACGGTTCTGACGCTCATGGCTTTTCCTCCTCGAGCAGCGCCCGCACCGCTTCGGCGCTGTCCAGCGCGCAGGCGCGGCGCGCGAGATGCTCGCACGCCACGAGATCGAGCGTGCGGACGCGCGCCTTGATCGCAGGGATCGGGTTCGCGACGCTCGACAACTCGCGGCAGCCGAGCCCGATCAGCAGCGGCGCGGCGTCGGGGTCCGACGCGATCCCGCCGCAGATGCCGAACCAGCGGCCGTGCTTGCGTGCGCCCTCCGCTGCGGCGGCGATCAGGCGCAGCACCGCGGGGTGAAGCGCGTCGATGCGCGCGGCCAGCCCTGCGTTGCCGCGGTCCATCGCGAGCGCATATTGCGCAAGGTCGTTGCTGCCGATCGACAGGAAGTCGGCCTCGACGGCGATCGCGTCGGCCAATATCGCCGCGGCGGGGGTTTCGATCATCGCGCCGAGCTCGACCGGCGCCGCGATGCCGAGGTCGCGGCGGGCGTCGTCGAGCAGCGCGCGGGCGGCGCGAAGCTCGCCGGGCTCGACGACCATTGGCAGCATGATCCGCAGTTGCGTCGCCGGAACGCCGCGCAAAATTGCGCGCAATTGCGTTGCGAGGACGTCCGGCCGCTGCATCGAGAACCGGATGCCGCGCATCCCCAGCGCGGGATTCTCTTCGGGCGCAAAGGGCAGGCAACGCAGCGGCTTGTCGGCGCCCGCGTCGAGCGTGCGGACGATCAGCGGCCTGCCGCCCAGCGCCGTGGCGATGTCGGCATAGACGCCGGCCTGCCAATCCTCGCCGGGCGGCGTGTCGCATTCGGCGAAGAGAAACTCGGTGCGCAGCAGCCCGCATCCCTCGGCGCCCATCGCGACGGCGTGGCGGGCATCGTCGGCCGAAGCGAGGTTGGCGAAGATCTCGATCCGCCGTCCATCGGCCATCACGCAATCCTGCGCGGCCGCGGCGAGCGCATCGGCGGCCCGCGCACGGCGCGCGGCGAGATCGGTGCGAACGCCGGCGATCCGCGCGGCATCGGGCGCGGTCTCGACCCGCGCGCGGTCGGCGTCGAGGACGATGGTCGCGCCTTGTGCCAGCGCCGCAGCGCCGGCCCCCGCCGCGACGAGCATCGGCACGCCCCTTGCCGCCGCCAGAATGGCGAGATGCGAGGTCGCGCCGCCCGCGCCGAGCAGGATTCCGCCGATGTTTGCACGCGCGGGCTCGAGCAGGAAAGACGGAGCGAGGTCCGCTGCGACGATGATCGCGCCCGCGGGCACCTCGACGGCATCGGGGACGGTCCCCGCGAGTTCGGCGAGCAACTGCCGCTCGATATCGCGCAGGTCGATCGCGCGTTCGGCGAGGCGCGCGACCCCGGTGCTGCACAAGGCCTCCTCTTCTTGCCGCGACGCCTGCCGCCAGGCGAAGGCCGCCGAGGCGCCGCCCGCAATCAGCGCGGCGGCGCGCTCACCCAGCGCGACATCCTCGACCAGCGCAATATGTGCCTGTGCAATGGCAGCGGCGGGTCCGGCATCCGGATCGGACGCGCGCGCGGCGAGCCGCTGCACCAACCGTTCCCTCGCGGCCGTCAGGCGCGCCAGCTCTTCGCGCGGTTCACCGGTTTCGACCGCAATCGGCGCATCGGCGCCCTCGATACGAAAGACTGGTCCCACGGCGAGGCCGGGCGACGCGCGCACGGCGCGAAATTCGCCGGGCCGGAGCGGCGTGTCGGCCGCGTCCTCGTCGGGACGGGCAGGGGTGACGGCATCGCCGTCGTCGGCACCGCTATGCGCGATGATCTCGGCGAGCTGCACGGCAAAAGCGCGCGGCTCGGGGCCGACGACGCGAATATCGAGTTCGTCGCCCGCGATTGCGCCGAGCGCCAGCAGCGAGGTGACGCTTTTGGCGTCGGCGCTGCGATCGCGGCAGGCGACCCGGACCTCGCCGCCGAATGCGCGCGCGAGCGCCGAAATCCGCGCCGCGGGCCGCGCATGGATACCGTGGCCGCCCGGTAGGATCGCGCGCACATGCGCGGTCGCCTGCACGCCCCGCGGCGCCGCGGCATCGGCGGCCGCGGGAGCTTCTATTTCGAGCAGCAATTCGCCCGCGGCGATCGGCCCGGGCCCGGCCCTGAACTCTATCGCGGCGCCGGCGGTGGTGACGACGATCGGGGTGGCGAGGCTGGGTGCGGCCAGCGCGATATGGTCGAGATCGAGGCCGATCAGCGCGTCGCCCGCCGCAACCCGGTCGCCCGCCGCAACCACCGGCACGAAGCCCTTGCCGCCCAGTGCCACTGTGTCGATCCCGATGTGGATCAGCAGTTCGATGCCGCCGTCCGACCGCAGCGTGACCGAGTGGCCGGTCGGCGCCACCGCGACGATCTCGCCGTCGAAAGGGGCGAGCAAACGGTCTGCCAAGGGCTCGATTGCGAGGCCATCGCCGACGATCTTCTGCGCGAATACGGGGTCGGGGACCTGTTCGAGCGCACAGACGATTCCGGCGATCGGCGCATGAATTCGGGTCGTCACCTCGGCTCCCGTTGCAGCAAGTCGACCGTCTCGATCGCCCACAGCGGGTCGGGCCCGGTCGCCGTATAGGTCAGGCAAAGGTCGTGGCGCCCCGTCGTCGGCGCGACCGGCGCGGTCAGCCTCGTCACCCCCGGATTGCTCACGGCCGGGGCGAGCGGCAAGGTCGCGATCACCGGGCCGTCGCAGTCGTCCAACCGCACTTCGAACTCGCCCGCGGGGGTTTTCGGCGTGCGAAAGTGGATCGCATCGCGGTCCTTGCCGACCTGAAAGTTGAAGGGGAGCTGTCCGACTCCGAGTTCGATGTCCGTCACCCTGTCGAACGTTGCCCCGCGA
Source organism: Sphingopyxis indica (assembly GCF_032879645.1). Lineage (NCBI taxonomy): Bacteria > Pseudomonadati > Pseudomonadota > Alphaproteobacteria > Sphingomonadales > Sphingopyxidaceae > Sphingopyxis > Sphingopyxis indica. The sequence goes on along the minus strand of NZ_CP076394.1, from coordinate 2,893,007 downwards.
TAGATCCAGCATGGTTCGAGGATGTCGATCAGGAAGGCCGCGCGTCGACCGGTTGCGGGAAAATCATCCTCGAGCACCAGATCGACCTTGCGCTGACAGGTTTCGAGCTCGCGGCTGTCGCGCCGTTGCAACCCGTCGGCAGTCAGGCGGCGCGTCGTGCCGACGCCGAGCTTGCGGCCGTCGAGCAGTGCCCATGCCGCGACCTCGGCCGGCACATCGACCGTGAAGGGAGCATTGTAGGGGAGGGGAGGGCCGCCATCGACCGAATATTGCACGGGCAGGCCGCCCTGCACCGACAGCGCGACGCGCGCGCGCGCACCGGCAGGCTCGATGGCGATGGCGGGTGTCCATGCGCTGGACGAGGGCTCCAACCCCAAGGGGCGCAAACGATCGAGCTGTGGCATCAGCCGGCGCAGGAACGCCGGATAATCCTTGCTGCCATGTCCCGTCCACGCGACTTCGGCGAGTGCCGACAGGCGCGGGAAGGCCATGAAGGAGGTGCGCTCCTCGGTCCGGATATGCTCGGTCCAGATATTCGCCTGCACGCCCAATATATGCGTGCGCTCGGCGGGTGACAGTTCGGCGGGCCGGGGCTCGAAGGCGAGCACCGACGCCAGCGAGATGATGCCGCCGCGCCCCGGCGGATCGCCGGGGTGCTGTGCCTGAATATGGTCGAGATAGAGGTCGGGCGACGGGCTGAGCACGGCATCATGCCCCTTTCGCGCGGCCTCGATCGCGCCGTCGATGCCGCGCCACGACATGACCGCCACCGATTGCGGGACGTCGCCCTCCAATATTTCGTCCCAGCCGATCGCGGTGCGGCCATGCGCTTCGAGGAAGCGCGCGAGCCGGCTCATCATCCAGCCCTGCAGCGCATTTTCGTCCTTCAGCCCGAGCGCGGCGATGCGCGCCTGCGTCGCCGCCGACGCGCGCCACTGGTTCTTCACCGCCTCGTCGCCGCCGATGTGGATGGTGCGGCCGGGAAAGATGTCGATGACTTCGGCGAGGATCGTCTCGAGCGCCGCGAGCGTCGCCGCGTCGCTGTTGTAGAGCCACGGGAAGACGCCCCAATCGGCCTCGGTGCCCGGCGGAACCGGCACGCCCATGCCCCATTCGGGGTAGGCGCGGATCGCGCTCAATGCGTGGCCGGGCACGTCGATTTCGGGCACGATCTCGATACCGCGGTCGGCGGCATAGGCGACGATGTCGCGGAGTTCGGCCTGGGTATAAAAGCCGCGATAGTCGGGGAGGGGCGGCGCGCCCGGCGCCCTCGCGGGGCGGCGCGCCGCGCCGATGCCGGTCAGCTTCGGGAACGCCTTGATCTCGATGCGCCAGCCCTGATCGTCGACCAGATGCCAATGCAGGCGATTGAGCTTGTGTGCGGCCATCCAGTCGATGAATGACCGGACATAGCGCGGCGATTGAAAATGGCGCGCGCTGTCGAGCATCGCGCCGCGCCATCCGAGCGCGGGGCCGTCGTCGATGCGCTGCGCGGCGATCGAGCGGCCGTCGGACGCGGTCGCCAGCTGCCAGAAGCTGACGAGCCCATAGAATAGCCCGCGGTCGTCGCTCGCGGTCACCCGCGCGCCCGCGGGGCCGATGTCGAGCTGATAGGTTTCGGGCGCCATGCCTTTGGCGCGTTGAAGGTGCAGAGCCGCTCCCGCGCCGCCGGCGGGTTGGAAGCGGCCGGCGGTCCATTGGCCGAATATGCCCGCGATCCTGCCTGCCGCCGCGTCGCCGGGCTGCGCGACGATCCGGATGCCCGCGGTCAGGTCGAGGTGCCCTTTGGCGGCTTCGACATGGCGGGGGGTCGGAAAGATCGCCTGGCTTTGGCCGGTCGCAGACACGGTGGCGGCGGCCGGCGGTGTGCCCGCGGGCTGCGCCTCGCCCGCGCCGGGCAAGGCGATCAGACAGGCCAGCGCACAGGATAGAGATCGCCCGAGTGCCATATATCTCCCCAATAGCCGGGCGCCCCTCGGGGCTCGCCCGCCGTTCGGACGGACGAGCCCCGGACGGGCCGTCCGGGGCCGGGCGGTCAGAACTTGCCCCGCACCCCGAAGTAGAACTGGCGGCCGTTGTCGTAAATGGCCCGCGGCCGCGCCGTCGTTCCCGAATATTGCTCGATCTTCTCGTTGGTCAGGTTCACCGCATCGGCGAAGAGCGATACATTTTCGGTGATATGGACACTGAGCGAGGCGTCGAGCGACGAGGTCGCCTTTTGGTTGAGCGGCGAGGCGCGGTCGATGTCTATGAAGAATTTCGACCGGTAATTATACGACAGGCGGGCCGAGAAAAGGTCGCTTTCATAATAGCCCGTCAGGTTCAGCGCATGTTTCGAATTGCCCGGGATCGGGTCGCCATCTTCCGACTTGGCGTCCGAATAGGTGTAGTTGACGAGCGCCCCGAAGCCGCCCCACAGCGGCCGCGACACCTGCAACTCGATGCCCTTGTTGGTGCCGCCGCTGCCGTTCGAGCGCCGGTTCACGTCGAAGACGCAGTCGTACAGATTGGGATTGCTCCCGCCCGACGGCGTGCAGCGCGACAGATTGGGCGTCGCGGTTTCGACCGGGAAGGTCTCCTGGATCGTCCGGTTGACGATATAGGACTGGATATCCTTGTAATAGAGCGCCGCCGCGACGATCGTATCGCGTTCGGGATACCATTCGAGCGACAGGTCATATTGATTGGCGCGGAAGGGATTCACGAAGGGGTCGCCGCCGCTCGCGGTCAGCGCCCCGGGGTTCAGGCTGACCCGCGGCACGATGTCGGTATAGTCCGGACGCGCGACCACGCGGCCCGCGGCGAAACGCAGCTTCACCGCGTCGGTGAGGTCGTAACTGAGGTTCACGCTGGGCAGGAAATCAGTGTACGACCGGTCGATCGTGACCGGCAGATAGACGCCGAACGCATTGTCGTCGACCGTGCCCGGTCCGGGCGGCACGCCGAGGATATTGCCCGACGAACGCTGGTCGGTGCGCACGATGCGGAGGCCGAAATTGCCGCTCCAGCGGTCGCCGCCGAGCTTGGCCATGACGTAGCCGCCATAGGTTTTTTCGTTGATCGTGAAATTTTCGGGCGGGTTCAGGATTCGCGCGCGCACCGATTCGGGCTGGCTGAAGAAGATCTGTTCGAGCTTTTTGCGGTCGATGTTGAAATAGCTCGTGAGCGTTCCCGGAGAAGCGATGTTCTTGAGGAAGTCGGAGGGCAGCGACCCGCCCGCAAAGTCCGACGACAGGCAGGGGCCGCCGCAGCCTTCGGCAGCGAGCGGCAGGAAAAAGCCGCCATAGGTCGTTGCGAGGAAGCCCGTTTCGCGGTCGTGGTCGGTATATTTCACCCCGACCTTGATCGCCTGGAGCGGGCCGAGGTCGAGCGCATGTTCGTAATCGAGATAGACATATTTTTCTTCGTCGTCGTTCGTGATCTGGTGCAGCGAGGCGAAGTCGAAGATGAGGTCGTCGGGATTGTCGGGGTCGATGCCGGTGAAGCTGACCTGCGGCGCGCGGCCGGTGAGGTCATAGGTGAAGCCGCCCGGCGCGCCGCCCTCGTAAAAAGGTTGCGAGGTCGTGTCGCCGCTCGCCTTGGTCCAGCCCGCCTTGAAGTGGAGCGTCGATCCGTCGGTGGGATGCCAGTTGAGGTCAAAGTCCGCCGAGGCGGTCTTCGCCTTGGCGAAACGGTCGATCGCGTCATAGACGACCGCGCGCCCGCCCGGGGTCGAGGTGACCGTCCCCTTCACATAGGTGTTGTCCTCGACGGTCGTGTCGGTCAGCGTCCCGCCGCCGCCGAGCGCGTTCGCGGTCCAGGCGAGGTAGTTCTGGTTGAAATTGTCGGCATTGAACACCGCATAGAGGCCGGTGACGTTGATCTCGACCGCATCCGACGGATTGACCTGGATGCCGATATTGCCGCCATAGCGCTCGCGGTCCTGCTGAAACAGCGCCGATCCGATCAGCGACGGCGCCAGCGGCGAATCGGCCGCGGCGCCCGGAACGGTCTGATACCCGAGCACTTCGACGCCGTCGCGGCGGATCTCGCGGCGTTGATAGACGCCGCCGATCAGGATGCCGAAGGTCTCGGCGTCGTTCTTCCAGCTGACGAGGCCCGAAAACTGCGGATTGGTCTTGTCCGACCGGTCCGAATAGACGAGCTGCGCCGATCCGCTGACCGTGAAGCTCGGCAGGTCGAGCGGGTTGCGCGTGTTGACGTTGATCGTGCCGCCGACGCCGCCCTCCTCGATATCGGCCTGTGGGCTCTTGTATACTTCGATCTTGCCGACGATCTCCGACGGCAGCGTCAGATAGTTGAAGCTGCGCGTCGAAGCGAGCTGGTCGAGGATGAACCAGTCGGCGGTCGCGATCGCATGGCCGTTGACGGTGGTGCGCGTGAGGTTCGGCGCCGTGCCGCGCAGCGAGACGCGCTCGCCTTCGCCATATTCGCGGTTGATCACGATGCCGGGGACGCGCTGCAGCGCTTCGGCGACGTTGCGGTCGGGGAATTTGCCGATGTCCTCGGCGGTGATCACGTCGGCAATCACCGACAGGTCGCGCTTGGCGTCGATCGACTGCGCGATCGAGGCGCGATAGCCGGTGACGACGATTTCCTGGCCGTCTCCGGTCGGGGCGCTGTCCTGTGCGGCAGCGGGCGAGATGCAGGCGATATAGGCGATGGCGCTTGCGGTGGCCAAAAGCGGCTTCGATCCAGACATGCGAGTCCCCCTCTATGTAATGGTCCTAATTTGGTAACATAGAGAAAATACCAATATCAACCAAAAAATCGTATCCGTCGCCAATTAGCGAGATTTTCCAAGATTTATAGGACATTTTGTGAATTTTTCTTGCGTTGCGTCGAAAATTGGTGTTGAATTGGTCTATCAAATCGGAGTGAGGGCACGCGTTCCATGGTCATCGCAGGCGACGAATCCAAACCGGCCGACACCGAGCCGGCCGGGCTGCGCTATCAGCAACTCGGCAACATGCTGCGCGCGAGTATCGCGAACCATGAATTCGCGCCCGGCGGCGCGATTCCGCCCGAGCGTATGCTCGCCGAGCGCTATGGTGTGTCGCGCGTCACGGTGCGCCGCGCGGTCGACGAACTGGTGAGCGAAGGCCTGCTCGTGCGGCGGCACGGGGCCGGAACCTTCGTGGTCGACCGCGTCGAAAAGCAGTTCGCGAAGCTCAGCTCCTTTTCCGAAGACATGATTTCGCGCGGCCGCGTGCCGTCGAGCCGCTGGCTCGACAGGATCGAAAGTTTCGTCACCCCCGACGAATCGCTGTCCCTCGGGCTCAGCCCCGGGTCGCGTATCTATCGCTTCGCGCGCCTGCGCTGTGCCGACGGTATCGCGATGGCAATCGAGCGATCGACGATTGCAAGCTATGCGCTCACCGACCCCGATGCGGTCGTCGATTCGCTTTATGCGGCGCTCGACAAGACGGGGCATCGGCCGGTGCGCGCGCTGCAAAAGCTGCGCGCGATTCTGGTCGACGCCGAATCGGCGGCGATCATGGATATCGAGCCGGGGGCGCCGGGCTTGCTGATCGAACGCCGCGGCTTCCTTGCCGACGGCCGGATCGTCGAGATGACCGAGAGCCTCTATCGCGGCGACGCCTATGATTTCATCGCCGAGCTGGTGGAGGGATGAACGTGGCGACATCCGCCGAGCGCACATTGATGTTTCAGGAAGCCGCCAGCGCGGGCGACGCCGTCGAGCGGCAATTTGGCTGCGCGCAAGGCGTCATCATCGACATTTTGCGGTCGCTCGCCGCCGATCCGCCGTCGATGGTCGTCACCTGCGCCCGCGGTAGTTCGGATCATGCCGCGACCTTCGCCAAATATGCCTTCGAGCGACAGCTGGGATGGGTCACGGCGTCCGCAGCCCCGTCGATCAGTTCAATCTATCAAGCACCGTTGAAGCTCGGCGGCAGCCTGTTCCTCGCAATCTCGCAGTCGGGCAAGAGCCCTGACCTGCTCGAAGCCGTCGAGCGCGCGTCGCGTCAGGGCGCGCGAACGTTGGCGCTGGTCAATGCACCCGATACGCCGCTGTCGAAAATCGCCGACTGGACGTTGCCGCTCTGCGCAGGACCGGAGAACAGCGTCGCGGCGACGAAGAGTTATATTGCCTCGCTCGCCGCGATCGCCCGTATCGTCGGCTCGCTCGAGCGAAACGACGGCGGGATTGCGCCCGATCTCGCTGCTCTGCCCGGCTTGCTGCGTGCCGCCTGGCGGCTCGACTGGTCGCCGATGGTCGCCGCGTTCAACGAGAGTCAGGGCCTGTTCGTGCTCGGTCGCGGGCCGGGCCTCGCCATCGCGCAGGAGGCGGCGCTGAAATTCAAGGAAACCTGCGGCATTCATGCCGAAGCGTTCAGCACCGCCGAGGTCCGGCACGGCCCGATGGCGCTTGCCGCGACGGGGTTGCCGATGCTGATTTTCCGCCAGGACGATGAATCGGCATCGGGCGTCGATGCGTTGATAAAGGAGTTGCTGGCCATCGGCGCGAAGCTGCTGGTTGCGGGCCCCGGCCCCTGCGGGGGTGCGATCAACCTGCCCGTCGTCGATGCTCCGGCCGCGCTGCAACCGATGCTGCAAATCCAGTCCTTCTACAAGGCGATCAGCAGCCTCGCGATTTCGCGGGGGCATGATCCGGACCGCCCGCCCTTGCTGCGCAAAGTGACGGAAACCGTCTGATGCGCTTTGCCATTTCGAACGGTCCCGTCCTTGCCGATGGCCGGATGCTCGACGGGCGCGCTGTCGTCATTGCAGACGGGCGGATCGAGGCCATCGTCCCGGTGGCCGATCTCGATGCCGCGATCGACACGGTCGATCTGGCGGGCGCGATGCTGGTGCCCGGCCTCATCGACGTGCAGGTCAATGGCGGCGGCGGCGCCTTGTTCAACGACGATCCGTCGGTGGAAACATTGCGAAGGATCGCCGCCGCCCATCACCGTTTCGGAACGACAGCCCTGATGCCCACGCTGATCAGCGACAGCATCCCCAAGATTCGCGAGGCGGTGCAGGCGGTCGATGCCGCGATCGCGGCGGGCGTCCCGGGCATTGCGGGCATCCACATCGAGGGGCCCTTTCTGAATGTGGACCGCAAGGGGACGCACGACCCCAAGGCGATCCGCAAGCTCGACGACGAAGGCTTTGCGGCGATCACCGGGCTGCGCCGGGGCAGGACGCTGGTGACATTGGCGCCCGAGGTGACCGATGAAAAGCGGATCGGCCAGCTCCGGCAATGCGGCGTCGTCGTCTCCGCCGGCCATACCGACGCGACCTTCGCCCAAATGGAGCGGGCCTTTGCTGCCGGGGTTACCGGGGTGACCCATCTGTTCAATGCCATGTCGCAAATCACGCCGCGCGAGCCGGGCGTGGTGGGGGCGGCATTGGCCGATCCGCAATGCTGGTGCGGGATCATCGTCGATGGCTTTCACGTCGATCCGGTCGCGCTGCGCCTGGCGATCAAGGCCAAGGGCGGCCTCGATCGCTTCCTTCTGGTATCGGACGCGATGCCGCCGGTCGGGCACGACCGGAAGGAGTTCGAACTCAACGGCGAAACCATATTCGCGTCCGGCGGCGTTTGCCGGCGGGCCGACGGTACGCTCGCGGGCGCCGATCTGGAGATGGCATCGGCGGTCCGCAACGCCTCCGCGCTCCTGGATCTGACGATCGACGATGCGATCCGCCTGGCGACGCGAAATCCGGCGCGATTTATCGGACTGGAGGCCGAAATGGGGAGCATCGCGCCAGGGCTTCGAGCCAATCTGGCAGCGCTTGACGAGGAAGGCAGGGTTCGGCGGACCTGGATCGACGGCAGGATGGTCTTCGGTGACGCCCGCTGAGAGATCTTGATTCACCGGTGCGCGGCTTTCAAGTTCGAAGGCGGTATCCCACGGCCAGTTCGTTGACGATCAGCTTCGGTCGTGACGGGTCCGCTTCGAGCTTCTGGCGCAACCCGCGTATCGCGATCCGCAGATATTCGACGCGATCGGATTGTGCGGGCCCCCATACCGATTTCAACAGCTGCGTGTGGCTCAGCACGCGGTCCGGACGGCGCGCAAGCTCGGCAAGCACCGAATATTCCTTCGGCGTCAGATGGACCTCCTCCCCGTCGCGCAAAACCCGGCGGTGATCGAGGTCGATGCGCAGCGCCCCGACGTCGACCACGCCTGTCTCTTCGTCCCTCGTGGCGCGTTGATGGCGCAGCGCGGTCCGGATCCGCGCGAGCAACTCGTCGGTGTCGAACGGCTTGGTGACATAATCGTCGGCGCCAAGGTCGAGCGCGGCGACCTTCTCGGCGCTGTCCTCGCGCGCCGAGACGACGATCAGCGTCGCGGTCGAGCGGCGGCGCACCGGCTCGATCAGCTCGAGCCCGTCGCGATCGGGCAGGCCGAGATCGAGCAGCACGATGTCGGGATGCTCGATGTCGAGCAGGGCGAGTGCCTGCCGCGCGTCGGCCGCCTCGACCACGTCGTGCCCGGCGCGCTGCATCGTCGCCTTCAGCAGCCGCCGGATGTGTACATCGTCCTCGACGATGAGGATTTTCGAAACCTGCGGCATCGCGGCTTTCTACTGCGCCCTGTAGTGCGCGTCGAGCGCATGATTGAGCCCGAGCACATTGACGCGCGGTTCGCCGAGGAAGCCGAGGAACGGGCGCTCGACCGCTTGCTGCACCAGCGAGCGGACGTCGCTTTCCGGCGCGCCGCGCGCCTTTGCGACGCGCGCGACCTGAAAAAAGGCCGCCTCGGGGCTGATATGGGGGTCGAGCCCCGAGGCGGAGGTCGTCACCAGGTCGGGCGGGACAGGGCGGCCCGGTGCCGTTTCGGAAAGGGCCTCGACGTCGGCGGCGACGCGGGCGGCGAGCGCTTGGCTCGCGGGGCCGAGGTTCGATCCCGACGAAGCCGCGGCGTCATAGCCGTCGGCGCCGGCAGCCGAGGGGCGGCCATGGAAATAGGCGTCGCTCGCGAATTTCTGGCCGATCAGTTCCGAGCCGACGATGCGGCTCCCGTCGCGGATCAGGCTGCCGTTCGCCTGGGCGGGAAACAGCGCCTGGCCGACACCGCTCAGCGCGAACGGATAGGCGAGACCGAGCAGTGTCGCGAAGAGCAGGGTGAACATGAGCGCGGGACGGACGGCGGTTTTGAGATCGGAAAGCATCGGCTTGTCCTCAGGCAAGATGAAGGGTGGAGACGGCGAGGTCGATCAGCTTGATGCCGGCAAACGGTGCGACGAGGCCGCCGAGGCCATAGATCGACAGATTGCGCGCGAGCAGCGGCCCGGCGGGCATCGGCCGATAGCGAACGCCCTGGAGCGCGAGCGGAACGAGGCACGGGATGATTAGCGCGTTGAAGATGATCGCCGACAGGATCGCGCTTTGCGGCGTCGCGAGCCCCATGATATTGAGCACCCCAAGCCCCGGATAGAGCGCGACGAAGATGGCGGGGATGATCGCGAAATATTTGGCGACGTCGTTGGCGACCGAAAAGGTGGTCAGCGCGCCGCGCGTCATCAGCAATTGCTTGCCGAGCCCCACGACCTCGATCAGCTTGGTCGGATCGCTGTCGAGGTCGACCATATTGCCCGCCTCGCGCGCCGCCTGCGTCCCCGTGTTCATCGCGACCCCGACGTCGGCCTGCGCGAGTGCGGGCGCGTCGTTGGTTCCGTCGCCGCACATCGCGACGAGCCGGCCTTCACCCTGTTCGCGGCGGATCAGCGCGAGCTTGTCTTCCGGGGTCGCTTCGGCGAGGAAATCGTCGACCCCCGCTTCAGCGGCGATCGCCGCGGCCGTGAGCGGATTGTCGCCGGTGATCATCACCGTGCGGATGCCCATTTTGCGAAGCTCGGCGAAGCGTTCGCGCACCCCCGCCTTGACCACATCCTTCAGGTGGATCGCGCCGAGCAGCCGCCCGTCCTTGATCACCGCGAGCGGGGTGCCGCCCGAGCGGCCGATTTCGTCGGTCATGCGGCGCAATTCCTGCACCGCGGGCGCACTTTCGTCCTGCGGATGCGCCTTCAGCACCGAATCGACCGCGCCCTTGTGGATCGTGACGCCCGCGACGGTGACGCCCGACAGGCGCGTCTGCGCAGAGAAGGGGACGACGTCCGATCCCGCGGGCAGCGCCTCGACCCGGATCGCATAGCGTTCGCGCGCGAGCGCGACGATCGAGCGCCCTTCGGGCGTTTCGTCGGCGAGGCTCGCGAGCAGCGCGGCTTCGGCGAGCGTGTCGACCTCCACGCCGGTCAGCGCGCGAAACTCGCTCGCCTGGCGGTCGCCGATGGTGATCGTGCCGGTCTTGTCGAGCAGCAGCACGTCGACGTCGCCCGCTGCCTCGACCGCGCGGCCCGACTTGGCGAGGACGTTGAAGCGCACGAGCCGGTCCATCCCCGCAATGCCGATCGCCGAGAGCAGCGCGGCGATGGTGGTCGGGATCAGCGTGATGAGCAATGCCGCGAGCAATGCGACGGGGATCGCGCCGCCCGCATAGGAGGCGAAGCTCGGGATCGTCGCGACCGCGATCAGGAAGATGATCGTCAGCCCGACGAGCAGGATCGTCAGCGCGATCTCGTTCGGTGTCTTGCGGCGCTCGGCGCCCTCGACGAGCGCGATCATGCGGTCGAGGAAGCCCTGGCCGGGTTCGGCGGTGACGCGAACCTTGATGCGATCCGAAATGACGCGCGTGCCCGCCGTTACCGCGCTACGGTCGCCTCCGGCCTCGCGGATCACCGACGCGCTTTCGCCGGTGATCGCGGCTTCGTTGACCGAGGCGACACCCTCGATCACCTCGCCGTCGGCGGGAATCAGGTCGTCCGTCTCGACAAGCACGATCTCGCCCTTTTCGAGCTGGCTCGCCGGAACGAGTTCATAGGTGTCGCCGACGCCAAGCATCAGTTTGGCGCGTAACTCGGCCTTGGTCGCGCGCAGCGAGGCCGCCTGCGCGCGCCCGCGGCCTTCGGCCAGCGCTTCGGCAAAGGTGCCGAACAGCACGGTCAACCAGAGCCACAGGACGAGCTGGAGTTGGAAACCCGTCGAAAGGCCGGGCTCGCCGAGCGCGAGGAGCAGGGTGAGGAGCGCGGCGACGCTCGCGGTGACGAACATCACCGGATTGCGGGCCAGTTCGCGCGGCTTGAGCTTGGTCACCGCGTCGCGCATCGCGGGGACGACGAGCGCGGTGCTGAACATCGAGGTTGGTGCGGTCATGACATCAGGCTCCTAGAAGCGCTGGCCGCTGACCATCGCGAGATGGTCGGCGATCGGGCCGAGGGCGAGGCTGGGGAGGAAGGTCAGGCCGCCGAGGATCAGGATGATCCCGACGAGCAGGCCGATCCACAGGCCGCCGGTGGTGGGAAAGGAGCCGCTCGATGCCGGGACATGGCGCTTGGCGGCGAGGCTGCCGGCGATCGCGAGCGCGGGGACGATCACGAAATAGCGCCCGAGCCACATCGCCGCGCCGAGCAGGCCGTTGTAGAAGGGCGTGCCCGCCGACAGGCCCGCGAAGGCCGAGCCATTGTTGCCCGCGGCCGAGCTGAAGCCATAGAGGATTTCGGCGAAACCGTGCGGTCCCTTGTTGAGCGGCCCGGCGAGCCCCTGCGGCAGCACGCTCGCAAGGGCGGTGAAGCCGAGGATGACGAGCGGCAGCACCGCGATCGCGAGCACCGCGAGCTTGACCTCGCGCGCCTCGATCTTCTTGCCGACATATTCGGGGGTGCGCCCGACCATGAGGCCCGCGACGAACACCGCGAGGATCGCGAAGAGCAGAAAACCATAGATGCCCGCGCCGACCCCGCCGACGACGACCTCGCCGAGCTGGATGTTGAACAGGGGGACAAGGCCGCCCAAGGCGGTGAAGCTGTCGTGCATCGCATTGACCGCGCCGCACGAGGCCGCGGTGGTGATCGCCGCGAACAGCGCCGAGGCGGCGATGCCGAAGCGCACCTCCTTGCCTTCCATATTGCCGCCCGCGACGCCGAGCTGATGGAGGACGGGATTGCCCGCGGCTTCCTGCCAATAGGCGATGCTGACGCCGGCGGCGAACAGCACGCCCATCGCCGCAAGGATCGCCCAGCCCTGGCGCGTGTCGCCAACCGCCTTGCCGAAGCACCAGCTCAGCCCGACGCCGATCGAGAAGATCGACAGCATCTGGACGAGATTGGTCAGCGCGGTCGGATTTTCGAACGGATGCGCACTGTTGGCGTTGAAGAAGCCGCCGCCGTTGGTGCCGAGCATCTTGATCGCTTCCTGGCTCGCGACGGGACCGAGCGCGATCGTCTGCCGCGCGCCTTCGAGCGTCGTCGCATCAACCGACCCGGCAAAGGTCTGCGGCACGCCGCTGGCGATCAGGAAGATCGCAAAGACCACGCAAATGGGGAGCAGCAGATAGAGGGTGATCCGCGTTATATCGGCCCAGAAATTGCCGATCGTCTTCGCCTCGCGCCGCGCGAAACCGCGGAACAGGGCGAAGGCGACCGCGATGCCGGTCGCAGCCGACAGGAAATTCTGGATGGTGAGGCCCAGCATCTGCGACAGGTTCGACAAGGTCGCCTCGCCGCCATACCATTGCCAGTTGGTGTTGGTGGTGAAGCTGACCGCGGTGTTGAACGCGCCGTCGGCGCCGACTGCGCCGAAGCCCTGCGGATTGCCCGGCATCACGCCCTGCAGCCGCAGGATGGCATAGGTGAAGAGCAGCAGCGCGAGGTTGAAGAGCAGCAAGTGGAGCGCGTAACGCCGCCAACCCTGCTCTTCGGTGGGGTCGATCCCCGCGAGGCGGTAGAAACCGCGCTCGACGGGGCCGAGCAGGCGATGGAACGGGGTCGCGCGCCCTTCGTAGAGAGCGAACAGCCAAAGTCCCATCGGTTTGGCGAGCGCGGCGGTGAGGGCGATGAACAGCAGGATCAGCGCCCAGCCGGACAAGGTCATGGTCGCGTCTCCTCTCAGAAACGTTCGGGGCGCAAGAGCGCGACGAGCAGATAGACGAGCAGGGCGGCGGCGGTGAGGCCGGCGAGGAGCATCGGGGTCGTCATCGCATCACCCTCGCTCGCACAGGCGCGTATAGCCGAGCGTCAGCGCAAACAGCGCGCCGAGCAGGGCAAGCCACAAAAGATCGGACATGGCGGGTCTCCGGCAAAGGCCCGGATGGTGAACGGGCCGGGATAGGATGTGGCGGCCGCTACGCCCCTTCGCCGTAAAGTTTCGCGGGCGAATTTCGCGGTTTGCGTAAAGTTTCCGTAAAGTCGAACCGGCTTCGCTTGGCGTGCATCATCATGCTGGGCTATGGCTTGTTTGAAGAACAACTCCCCAATCTTCCGCCGCTCCGAGCGAAGACGAGGGGGCCGTTCGAGCGAAGCGAGAACCCGCACCGGACCTCGACTTCGCTCGGCCTAGCCCCTCGTCTTCGCTCGGGGCGGCGGAAGTGGGATAGTTCCTTGTCTCAAACGGACGCCGAACCCTCGCCCATGCCCAGCCCGCCACCCTCTGAGCACAAGCGGCCCTTGCCCGACGCGCTGCTCCGCCAGGCGAAGCGCGAGGCGCGCGGGCGGCTCAAGATTTTCCTCGGCGCCGCACCCGGAGTCGGCAAGACCTATGCGATGCTGACCGAGGGCGCCGCGCTCGCGCGCGAGGGCGCCGACGTCGTCGTCGCGGTCGCCGAAACGCACGGCCGCGCCGAGACCGAGGCGCTGATGCGCGGCCTGGAGGTCGTTCCGCGGCGCGAGATCGACTATCGCGGCCACCGCCTCGCCGAAATGGACCTCGACGCGGTGCTGCGGCGCAGGCCCGCGCTCGCGCTCGTCGACGAATATGCGCACAGCAATGTCGAGGGCAGCCGCCACCCCAAGCGTTGGCAGGACGTCGACGAACTGCTCGACGCGGGGATCGACGTCTATACGACGCTCAACATCCAGCATGTCGAAAGTTTGAACGACGTCGTCGCGAGCTTCACCCGCGTCCGGGTGCGCGAAACCGTGCCCGACAGCGTGTTCGAGGGCGCCGAGATCAAGCTCGTCGACCTGCCCCCCGACGAGCTGATCGAGCGGCTCAAGGACGGCAAGGTCTATGTGCCGCACGAGGCGAGCCGCGCGCTCGGCCATTTCTTTTCGAAGCCCAATCTGTCGGCCTTGCGCGAAATGGCGCTGCGCCGCGCGGCGCTCAGCGTCGACCGGCAGATGCTTCACGATCTCGACGCGACCGGGCTGGCCGGCACCTATGCCGCGGGCGAGCGCATCCTCGTCGCGATCAGCGAGCAGCCGGGCACCGACACGCTGGTGCGCACGGCGAAGCGCCTTGCCGACGGGCTCAATGCGCCGTGGACGGCAGTGCATATCGAAACGCCGCGCAGCGAGCGTTTCGACGAGGAAGCGCAGCGCCGCATCGCCGCATCGCTCGCGCTCGCCGCTACGCTCGGCGCGACGATCGCCACCGTCCCGTCCGAAAATGTGATCGTCGGGCTGCGGGGACAGATCGAAGCGCTGCGCGCGACGCAGCTCGTCATCGGCCGCTCGCAGCGCAGCTGGTGGTTCGAACTGCGCCACGGGTCGATCGTCGAGGCGCTGATCCGCGAGGGGGAGGGGCTTGCGGTGCATGTCATTCCGTCGCCCGGAACCGCCATGACGACGCACCGCCGCGGTGGCTGGACGCGCGGCTGGGGGCGGTCGGGCAACTATGCGGTCGCCCTCTTGCTGATCGCCATGACGACGGGCCTCGCCAAGCTCGCCGAGCCGTGGATCGGCACGGGGACGGTCGACCTGCTCTATCTTGTTCCGGTGATCGTCGCGGCGACGCTCTATGGACTGCGGCCCGGCCTGTTCGCGAGCGTCGCGGCGGCGCTGGCGTTCAACTTCTTCTTCCTGCATCCGCTCTACACCTTCACGATTGCCGAGCCGCAGAGCGTGCTCACGGTCCTGATCCTCACCGGCGTTGCCGCGGTGACGAGCAACCTTGCGGGGCGCCTCCGGACACGCGCGCGGATCGGGGTGCGCAGCGCGCAGGAGAATGCGTCGCTCGCGGCCTTCGCGCAGATGCTCGCGCGCGCATCCGACCGCGAAACCACCGCTACCGCTACCTGCGACGAAGTCTCGCGCCTGCTCGGCGTGCGCAGCGTCGTGCTCGGCGAACGCGACGGCCTGCTGCGCCCGATCGTCGCGCGACCCGCAGACGCGCGCATTTCGCCGGTCGATCAGGCCGCCGCCGAATGGGCGTGGACGAGCGGCGAGCCCGCAGGGCGCGGCACCAGCACGCTCGTCGCGTCCGACTGGCAATTCCATCCGCTCAAGACGGGGCTCGGCGTGCTCGCGGTGCTCGGCATCGCGAGCGACGACGGCGGCAATCCGATCGCGCCCGACCGCGCGGCGCTGTTGTCGGCGCTCGTCGGCCAGGCCGCGCTCGCGCACGAAAGACTCCATCTCGAGGACGAGATGCGCAGCCTCTCGGTACTCGAAGAACGCGATCGGCTGCGCGCGGCGCTGCTTTCGTCGATCGGGCACGATCTGCGCACCCCGCTCACCGGCGTGACCGCGGCGATCGAGGCGATCGCCGACGAGCATCCCGACACTGCCGCCTTGCCCGTCGCGCGCGCCGAAGTATCGCGACTGCGCCGTTTTCTCGATAATCTCGTCGAACTGGTGCGTCTCGACGCCGGCGGCGTCCGGCTCGATCTGACGCCGGTCGATCTGACCGACGTCGTCGCCGCCGTCGTCGACGATCTCAAAGAACCCCTGCGCGGTCATCACATCAACTTCCAGGTCCCCGCCGGCCTGCCGCTGGTCCGCGTCGACGAGCGGCTGCTCCATCACATTCTCCTCAATCTCCTCGCCAACGCCATCCAGTACGGCGGCAGCGCCGGTCCGATCGACATCGTCGGCCGCCGGACCCCCGATGCCGTGACATTGACCGTGCGCGATCGCGGCGAGGGGCTGGAGCCGGGAACCGAACGGACGATCTTCGACACGTTCGCGCAGGGAAAGGGGAGCGACCGTCACGGAGGCAGCGGCCTGGGGCTGGCGATCGCAAGGGGTTTTGCGGACGCACTGAACATCGACATCGCCGCCGCCAACCATCCCGACGGCGGCGCCGCATTTACACTAAGTTTTCCCAGCCGGTTAATCGCCGCCGCAACTGACTTGTCCTGATTATTTGGTTCAATTTGTGCGCTGCGCAAATTCTGCTTGATCGCAACAGGATTGAAAATGCGGTCCGATACCTGGCGTCGATGTTGAAGATGCGCCGGCCTGGCGGAAAGCATCGACCGGGCAGCTGGCGCCCTTTGCCGCCGCCCTCGCCATCGCGCTTCGCAACTACCTGATTTCATGGATGCCCTTTGGAGGCCTCGCCGCGGTAGGATGAAATGGAGATTTCATCGGGCTTGCGGGGGTACTGAAATGCGCACATCCACTGTCTGGCTGTCGCGGCCGAGCCGCGGCGCCATCGCGCTGGCGACCATGCTCGCTTTCGGCGCGGCCCACGCTCAGGATGCCGCGGTGGTGGCGGGCAAGGCGAGCATCGTTCGCGACGGCGGCAATACGACGATCACGCAGGCCAGCCAGCGCGCGATCATCGACTGGAGCGATTTCTCGGTCGCGGCGGGCCAATGGATGCAGTTCGTCCAGCCGGGCGTCGACAGCGCGATCCTGAATCGCGTGCTGGGCGGCGACCCGAGCCGCATCATGGGGGAGATCAAGGCCAACGGGCGCGTCTTTGTGATCAACCCCAATGGCGTGCTCGTCGGCCCCGATGGCATGATCCGGACCGCGTCGTTCGTCGCATCGACGCTCGACGTCGACGACGCCGCCTTCATGGCGGGCGATGCCTTGAACTTCCGCGGCGCGTCGGGGGCGTCGGTCGAGAATCTCGGCCTTATTCGCGCGGCTTCGGGCGATGTCGTGCTCGTCGGGCGTCATGTCGTCAACGGCGGAACGATAGAGGCGCCGAGGGGGAGCGCGGTGCTGGCCGCCGGGAACGACATTGTGCTGCAATCGTCGGGCGACCAGCGCGTCCTGGTGCGCACCGCGCTGCCCGGGGGCGGCACCGGAATCGACAATGCCGGAACCATCCGCGCGGCCGAGGCCGAGCTGGTTGCAGCCGGCGGCAACGTCTATGCCCTGGCGGTCAGCGCCGGCGGGGTGATCGAGGCGTCGGGCATCGGCCAGCGAGACGGCCGGGTGGTGCTCACCGCCGATGGCGGAGACGTCGCGGTCGAAGGCGCCATCACGGCCCGCGACGCCGATGGAAGCGGCGGGACGATCCTGATCGGGGGCGGGGTGCGCGGCGACGATCCCGCGGTCGCGCATGCGGCCAATGTCCGCGTGACGGGTTCGGCCGTCATTGACGCCGGCGCCGGTTCGGAACGCGGCGACGGCGGCCGGGTCGTGGTATGGTCCGACGGCCGCACCGATTTTTCGGGCAGCATTTCGGCGCGCGGCGGCAGCCTGGGCGGCGACGGCGGCTTTGCCGAAGTGTCGGGCAAGCAGCTGGCGATGAACGGTCATGCCGATCTGCGCGCACCCCATGGGGTCGCCGGCCAATTGTTGCTCGATCCCAACGACATCGTCGTCGACACCGACGCCCTGGCCAATGGCGTCAGCGGTTCGACGAGCACGCTCACCGACGAGTGGATCAACAGCCAGCTGGCGTTCGGCGCGATCGCCGTCGAGACCGACGCCGCGGTGAGCGGCGGCAATGGCGACATCATTTTCCGGGGCAGCACGCCCTTCGCGACCAGCCTGCCCAACGCGCTGACGTTCGACGCGGCGCGCAACATCGTCTTCGACACCGGGTTCGACGTGTCGGCCGTTCTGACCGGCGTGGATGGCGCTGCCGGGGGTGGGTCTTCGGCGATGACGCTCGGCGATCTTCTGTTTCGGGCCGGGAACGACATCGTGCTGAACGAGGCCTTTTCCGTCTCGCTTACGGCGACCGGCGGACGCGGCGGCGATGCCTCGGGCGGGGCGACCGGGACGGCAGGCGGGACCGTGCAATTGACCCCGGGGTCGACCCTGTTCGAAGCGGGGCGCGACATCGCGGTCAACGCCGACGTCACCATGTCGGTGCGCTCGACCGGTGGCGCGGCGGGACTCGGCAGCGGTGCCGCAAGCACGGCGGGCGCGGGCGGTGCGGCGCAGATTTGGGCAGGGTCCGGCTTTCGCTTTGACGCCGCGAACGACATCACCGTCGCGGCGGGCGCCCAGATGTCCAAGATCGTCGAAGCGCAGGGCGGTGCCGGCGGGGCGTCGAGCGGCGCGGGCACAGCAGCCAGTGGAGGCATCGCCACCGCCGTGGCCCGGCAGTTCGATCTCGTCGCCGGCAATCGCTTCACGCTTGCCGCGGGCGCGCAGCTCTCCAACGACGCGACGGGCATCGGCGGACAATCGGGAAGCGACGATGGCGGCGCTCCGGGGGGCTCGGGCGGCGCCGGCAATGCCACCGCCGGCAGCTTTCAGGTCGATGCGGCCGATGTCCTTTTGCTCGGCGATACGATGCTGTCGGCGACCGCGCGCGGCGGCGACGGCGCGATTGCCGGCAGCACCGCGGGGGTCGATGCGGGCTTCGTCGGGGCGGGCGATCTGGTGATCCGCTCCACCGGAGACATCCAGCTCGGCGGGACGGCCACCGGTTTTCGCCAGCAATTCACGGGCGCCGATCATGGCGGCTCCGGCGGTTCGGTGGGCGGCGCAGGCGGCAGCTTGAGCGGCGGGGGATTCGAATATCACGCCGGGCGCGACATCGTCACGGCGCCAGGCGGAACGCAGGTCGATTCCGCCGATCTCGTCGTCCTCGAGGCGGGCCGCCATGTGCTGCTCGAGAACAGCAGTTTCGCTTCGGCGGGTGCATCGGGCATCCCCCTGTTGCTGATCGCCGACAATGATTTCCCGACCCGCCTCGCCGTGGGCGAGGGCGCGATCCGGCTGGTCGACACCAATCTCGCCTCCGCCGCCGGCGTGTCGATCTGGGGCGTGTCCGATGCGCTGGTCGATCTCGGCGGCTGGGTGCCGAGCGGCTATGGCACCGCCGCCGAATGGCGCGGCGAGGGCGGCAATTTCATGGACCTGGGGGTGCATTGCAAGCTGATCTGCAGCGGCACGCCGACGAGCTATGCGCTGACCATCACCGCCGACGACAAGGCGATGACCTATGGCGCGAGCGCCTTGCCGGCGTTTACCGCCAGCTATGCGGGCTTCGTCGGCGACGACGATGCGAGCGACGTTACCGGACTGCAGTTCAGCACCAATGCGCTTTTGGGCAGCAATGCCGGAACCTATTGGATTCGCCCCTATGGCGCGAGCGCGCCTTCCTATTATGACGTCACCTATGTCGATGGCGTGCTGACAATCAATCCGGCGCTGCTCCATGTCGTCGCGAATGATGCGAGCCGCCTCTATGGCAGCAGCAACCCGATTTTCGGCGTCACCGTCACCGGTCTCAGGAACGGCGATGATGCCGCACAGGTGGTCGGCTACAACGCCGCGACCAGCGCGACCATTGGCAGCAATGTCGGCAGCTACAGCATCGCGCCCAATGCGACGCTGCTGTCCGCCAATTACACGCTGAGCCAGACCGACGGCACGCTGACGATCACCCCCGCGCCGCTAACCGTCGCGGCCGCCGATGCGAGCCGTCTCTATGGCGATGCCAATCCGGCCTTCGCCGCCAGCGTGACCGGTTTGAAGAATGGCGACAGCGCGGCGGATGTCGTCAGCTATACGCCGACCACCACTGCGACCATCGGCAGCAACGTCGGAAGCTACCGCATCGCGCCCAATGCCGTGCTGCTCTCGGGCAATTATGTGCTCGCGGCACAGACCGACGGCACGCTGACCATCAGCCCGGCGCCGCTGACCGTGAGCGCCGCGGATGCGAGCCGCGTCTATGGCGACGCCAACCCGGCCTTCACCGCGAGTGCGACCGGCCTCAAAAATGGCGACAGCGCGGCGGACGTCATCCGCTATACGCCGACCACCACCGCAACCGCCGGCAGCAATGTCGGCAGCTATCGCATCGCACCCAACGCGGTGCTGCTCTCGGGCAATTATGTGCTCGCGGCGCAGAACGACGGCACACTGACCATCACCCCGGCGCCGCTGATGGTGACCGCTGCCGATGCGAGCCGCCTCTATGGCGAAGCCAATCCGGCCTTCACCGCCAACGTGACCGGCTTGAAGAATGGCGACAGCGCCGCGGATGTCGTCGGCTATACACCGACGACCACCGCGGCCGTCGGCAGCAACGTCGGCAGCTACGCTATCGCACCCAACGCGACGCTGCTTTCGGGCAATTACAAGCTCGCCGGGGAAGTGGACGGTACGTTGACCATTTCGCCCGCCGAGCTGATCGTGCGGCTGCTGTCGGGCGATGTCGTGCGCGGCGACACGCCGGTTGATCTGGTGTCGATGACCAGCGATTTCGATGCTCAAAATCCCGGCAGTGCGGTGACCTATCGGTCGCGCTTCACGAGCCAATATGGAACCGAGGACAAGTTCGAATGGCAGGTTTCGGGCTTCGCCGGAACCGACTTCGGACTGAGCGGTGCCCCCAGCTTTACCGGCGACGGGGTGAACGGCGCCTATCGGCTCGATCTGGGGACGCTCAGCGCGTCGCCCAATTATCGCATCACGCTTGCGCAGCCCGTGGGGATCGGCTGGCTGACGGTCCACAATCCGACGCTGACGGTGTCGATCGCCGACCTCTATGCGATGGCGCAGGATCTGGTTTTCAGCCCGCGCTACGTCTTCAGGGGTTTTCGCGGCCCAGAGGCCGCCGAACGCGAGGGCAAGGATTTTCACGACGACCAGTTCGGCTGGACGACCACCGCCACCATAGGAACGCCGGGGCTCTATCCGATCACCCCGACCGGCCCCGCGACCTTCGACGGCGTGCGCGACGGCTATGGTCCCTATGACGTCGAATATAGCGGCGGAACGCTGACCGTCCTCAACGAAGACGGCAGCCTCTATCATCTGCCGGGCGAGTGCGAAGGCAAGAAATGCCTGTTCGCGCCCGTGACGCAATTGCTCGTCGAAAATGCCAGCCCGAAACGGGTGCCGCTCTATAATTTTACCGGCGTTCCAAAGATATTCGGCTTGCCCGCCAATTTCACCGGGCAGCTCGACACGATCGTCGGACGCTTTCTGGCCGCCGCGGGCCAGCCCAGCGACGCCGCCAGCGTCAACAACTGGCTGCTCGCGAACGCGCAGAATCCCGATGCCTATGGCCAGATCCTGCCTTTTATCCTGAGCTGGATGCAGGATTATGAACGCAACAGCTTCAATGCGGAGCGGATCGGCATGATCGAGCGCTATCTCGATGGCACGGCTTCGCCTACCGAGCGGGCTCTGGTGCAGTTCAACTATGGCGGATCGGAATGGCAACTCCGCCAGCGGCTGGCCGATCTGAAGAGCTATACGACCGTCCCGAGCGCGAGCGATGCCGCGCTCTATGACTACATCATGACCGATCTGCAGAACAAGCGCATTGCCGCCGCCGATGCCGCCGTCCAGGCCTATAAGGACTGGAAGGTCGCGTCGGAGCAGAAGAAGGCGGACAAGCTGCCCACGCTGCTCGGCCTGTTCGACCTGGGCGAAAGTCCGCCGCAGGAGCTGATGACGGCGGCAGGCGGCGGCGCCAACCCCGGCGATGCGAATCCGGAAATCATGGCGCGCGTCCTCGGTGCCGCCGGCTCGGCTTGGGTCGGGGCCGGCGTCGGCGGGGTTGCGGCCGCCAACATAACCGAGATCTCGGTAGGCCTCGCTACCCAGGTCGCGCGCTATGGCGCAAGCACGACCGGGGCGGCCGGCAGCGCCTTTGCGGGGCCGCTGGTCATCGTCACCACGGCGCTGCAAATTGCCGTGAGCGGCATAGTCAAGGTCGTGAACGACAGCCAGTTCGAAGACAAGCTCTACGAAGCGGCCGAGCAATCGCGGAGCAACATGTCGATCACGCAGATGCTGGGCAGCAGCGACAATCCGGCATTGCAGATGGGCACGGTCGCCAATCTGGCGGCGCTGCTGTCGGGCGGCACGACCGAAGGCGCGGTGTCGACGACTTCGACCGAGATCGGCCCCCTTCCGGGCGGCGGCATGGTGATCGAACAGCCGCCGATCGTGCTCGATCCTTCGAAAATCATGACGCTGGAGACCACGACGGTAACCAATCCCGACGGAACCATCACCATGACCTCGACGCCCGTCCAGGGCACCCCGATGGCGCCGATCGTCGTGGCGCCGCCCGAACCCGTCGCCCAGCCTTCGGGCGGGCCGGAGACGCAGCCGTGACAGCAGATCGCCGGCAATCGCCCGCCGCCCGGACATGGCCGCTCGGCGCGCTCTCCGCCGCGCTGGCCCTGGTCTCGCCGCTCCCCGCGTTCGCGCAGGATCTGCGGACGGTACAGCCGCAGCCGGTCCCGCCGCCGCTCGATGCGCCCGCTCCGCCGGACACGGCGACCGAAAGCTACGGCGTTCTGCGCGGCGTTCGGGTGCTGACCGATCCGGCGCAGTTGCAAAAGCAAGGGGCCGCCGTCGAAGGCATCGCGATCGACGACACCGCCGCGCTTCCCGGTGCGTCCGTTCGGGCAGCGCTCGCGCCCTTCATCGGCAAGCCTCTCGATCTGGCGCTGCTCGACGATATGCGCGCCGCGCTTGCCCAGGCGCTGCTCGACGGCGGCGAGCGTTTTGCGCGCGTCGTCGTGCCGGCGCAGGAGGTGCCCGGCGGCGCGGTGCAGTTGCTCGTGCTGCGCGGCCGCGCCGGCACGATCGAAGTGGCGGGGGCGAAATATTTTTCCGAAGCCAGCTATCGCCGCGAGCTGCGGATCGAGCCGGGCGATCCGATCGACCATGCGGCGCTCGATGCCGACATCGACTGGCTGAACCGCAACCCCTTTCGCCGCGTGCAGCTGGTCACCCGGCCCGGCGCGACGGCAGGCGAGGTCGATCTGACGCTCCAGACGACCGAGCAGCGTCCGCTGCGCGTCTATGGCGGCATCAACAACAGCGGCACGAGCAGCACCGGCTATGGCCGCGCCTTCGTCGGTCTCAACTGGGGCAATGTCTTCGGGCTCGGGCACCAGCTCGGCTATCAGCACACCCATTCGATCGACGATTGGGATCTGTTTCGCAGCGACTCGGTGAACTACACGGTGCCGCTGCCCTGGCGGCACCTGCTCACCGCCAGCGTCTCGGTGGGGCACGTCAAGAGCCGGGTGCCCGAACCGCTCGATCAGCGCGGCAAATCGTCGGCCTTCTCGCTGCGATATCTGACCCCGCTGGCGGGCACGGGAAATTTTCACCACGAACTGACGCTCGGGCTCGACTACAAGCGCAGCGACAATAATCTGCTGTTCGCCGAGGCCCCGGTTTTCGGTGCCGCCACCGACATCATGCAGGCGAGTGTCGGCTATAGCGCGAGCCTCGAAGACGCGGGCGGCGTGACCGCGATGGACGTGACGCTGGTGCTGAGCCCCGGCGACATTTCGGATCGCAACACCGACGCCGCCTTTCAGGCCCAACGCGCGGGGGCACGGGCGCGCTACACCTATTTGAACGCCGGGCTGAATCGCCACACGCGGCTGCCCGGCGATTTCACCTGGGTGTTCGATCTGAGGGGACAGGTGACCAGTACCAATCTGCTCGGCAGCGAGCAGCTGGCGATGGGCGGCGCCGGGTCGCTGCGCGGCTTCGACGAGGGGCAGGTCTATGTCGATGAAGGCTTCGTCCTGCGCAACGAGCTTCGTCACCCGCCCATGGCGGTGCTGAGAAGTCTGGGCGGCAAGCTCGCCGACCAGATGCAGCTGCTGTGGTTCGTCGACTACGGGCTCGGCTTCGTGCATTCGCCGCTGCCCGACGAACGCGCGCGCTACTCGCTCGCCAGTGTCGGCTTCGGCGTGCGGTACCAGCTCGGCAATCATCTCGATTTCAGGCTCGACCATGGGGTGCAGATCGGCGATCCCGGAACCGATCCGCGCGGGCGCCACTATGGCACGCATGTCGGCCTGACCCTCTCGTGGTGACGGCACCCGCGCCGCATCGCTTGCAAGGATTTCGCGGCCCTATTGCTCCGCCGGCCGGGCGATGGTGACGGTCAGAGCGGTTCGGCCGGGAGCCGAGGCGATGTCGAACGTTCCGCCCAGCCGCGCGGCGCGCGAGGCCATGCTCTGAAGTCCGATTCCGCGTTCGCCGGTGGACCGCTCCTCGAACCCGCGTCCATTGTCGACGATCGTGATGCGAAGGGCCGCGTCCCCCTGCCTGACGGCAACCTCCACCTCGCTGGCGCCGCTGTGCTTGATGACATTGGTCAACCCCTCGCGAACGATGCGAATGATATCGAGACTGTTCGCGGCAGGCAGCGTGAAACCGTCGAGGTCGTCGAGGTCCCAGCGGCACCGGATGTCGCGATTCTCGCACAACAGGGTCAGCCGGGCACGCAGCGGTGCGAGCCATCCCGCCAGCGGCTGGTCGGCCGGACGAACCCCTGCCGACATGTCGATGACGAGCCGCAGTTCCTCGCGCAATTCCTTCAGGATCGACAGAAAACGGGGGGTGGAAACCGCGCGTCCGTCATGTTCCAGCATCGCGATATTGTTGACCAGCGTCGCCCCCATGCCGTCGTGCAGATTATGGGCAAGCCGCATCCGCTCTTCCAGCTTGGTCCGTTCGAGTTCCAGCGCATGTGCGCGATTGAGCATGTCGGCGAGTTCGTTTCGGGCGACCGCGATCTCGGCGCTCAGCTGTTCGTTGAAATGCTCGACGCGCCGCATCGCCGAAACGAATTTCCGGGCCAGCACGACCGCCATGCAGACGATCAGAACCTGCGAGACGATCGACGAATAATAGACATTGTCGCGCGATATTCCGATGAAGACCAGCAGGTCGTGCGCGCCCGCGATCAGCATGAGCCCATGCGTCAGGTTCAGCACCCAATAATCGACGCGGGGGCTGCGCCAGGTTTTGGCGAACAACATTGCGGCGGTCGCGAAATAGAGCGCGACGCTCGCGATTGCGAGCATGGTGCGCGTGACGCCGATCAGATGGTGCGGCACGAGCCACATTGCGGCGATGGCGCAAGCGACGCTCACCCACAGCAGCCGTTCGATGCGGGGCGAGCGCTGTTCGAGAAACCGGATGACGAACATGCAATAGCTCGCCGCGAAGAGGATCAGCATACTCAGCGTCGCGCGCGCCCAGCCATCGCTCGTGGCGAACGGCCACGGCCGCGTGGCCACCAGGTTGAGCGAATATCCCGCCCATCCGAGCAGCGCGAGGCTGTACCAGCCGTAGGAGGTCTCCGATCGTCGAAGCAGCCAGATGGCGAGGAAGAAGATGGCGAGCGCGGCGGTGATCCCCATATTGAACAGGGGCAGCACGCGCCGCATCTTGCGCGCCGCCTCATAATGCGCCTGCACGCGGGTTGGATCGCCGATCGTGACGGGGCCGAGCCCCGGCTGATATCGGGCATAGCCCGAAACCCGGAAAAGAAGCGTGTTGCGGCCTTCGCGCAGCGCCGGCGCGGTGAGCAGCCAGTGTCGCGGCTGGTTCCACGAACGCGACAGCGGCTCGGTCAATTGCGCATCGCGCGCGATCGGTTGCCCGTTCAGAAAGGCCGCCCCCGCCAGCGTCCAGTAATCGACCGCCACCCCGACCGGCTGCGCCGCGTTCCCCTGCGTCCAGGTCAGCCGATACCAGACGACACCGTCATGGCCGGGCCAGCGCGTCGACCAGTCGTCGGGCAACGCCACGCGGTGCCAGCCTGCGATCGGCGGCGCTTGCGAATCCCAGTCCGCTTTCGCGGCTTCGACGCTTGCGAACGATAGCGGGGCCGGGCGCGCTTCCGCGGGCCTTGGCACGAACAGGAAGATCGCGAGCCAGGCGAACCACCTAAGGCAGGAAGCCATGCGCCCGCGCTTCGAACACGGCTTCGGTACGCGAACGCACCGCCAGCTTCTTGTAGATATTCCGGATATGGCATTCGACCGTGAGCGGGGACAATCCGGCGAGTTCCGCAATTTCCTTGTTGGTGAAGCCCTTGTTGACCAGCGTTAATATCTCGATCTCGCGCGGCGTGAGAGGTGGACCGGCGGCGGGCGGCGGCGGGGCCTCGGCGGGGGCTTCGGACGGGCCGATCATCGCCAGAATATGGCGCGCGACAAAGGGGTCGATCGGGGCGCCGCCGCGCAGGACGCTGCGGATCGAAAGCGTGATCTCGATATCGTCGCGTTCCTTCAACAGATAGCCGCTCGCGCCGGCCTGAAGCGCGCGGAGAATGATCTGTTCGTCGCTCCACGCCGAGATGACGAGGATCGGCAACGCGCGGTCATTTCTGTGCATTTCGCCGATCAGGTCGACGCCGTTGCCGTCGGGCAGCCCGATGTCGACAAAGGCCATGGCGAAAGGCTGGGCGGCAAGCAGCGCTTTGGCCTCGGCAAGATTCGACGCGAAGGAAAGCACCTCTTCGGTGTAACCCAGCGCGCCCAGAATCGATCGCAGACGAACATGCATGATCTGCTCATCTTCGACGAGCAGAAGCGGCGCTGGCAGATCGGCGCCGAGGTGGCCGGATTCTTCCTTGTTCAACCGCGGGTCCGATCAAGCAAATTACCAAAGCGCCACCGCTCGGCGGCACAATCGTCAGCTTGGCATAAATGATTTAATCAAACATCCTCGGAATCAGGTAGGCTTGCCATGTTGGGGCCGCTTGGACGGTCTTTCGCTCCTGCAGATAGGCGCGGACGCGAAAGGACAGTCGCCGAATCCAGCAGCAGCGGTCCATTTTCAGGGGGAGGACTGGTGCCGCTTACAGGACTCGAACCTGTGGCCCCATCATTACGAATGATGTGCTCTACCAACTGAGCTAAAGCGGCAACGAGGGGCGCCCCTAGCAGCGTGATTGGCGCATGACAAGCACTGACGAGCTTTTGTTGTCGCCGCCATGCGAGCGCGCTGGCGGTGGGCTCATAGCGGGTTTGCCGCCGCTCCCCAACTCCGCGAGCGGGGAGGCGCTGCAAGCGGCGCAGGACGCGGGCGCATCGGCTTTCCCGGCGATCGGCTCGAAAATGCGTCATCTTCGCCCGTCATCCGGTTTTCTCTCCGCTTGCCGCGACGGCAAAAATATGCGCCGGCGCGAAGGCCGGCGCATTATCCTTTCCGGATTTCCAATGGTCAGTCGGCGTGCGCGCCGCGGCGTTCGGCGGCGTTGCCGCGCGCCGCGGCGGATTCGGGCGCCGGCTGGCCCTTACGCTGCGGCCGGGGTTCGGCCGATGCCTCTTCCTGCTGTTTGGCGGTCTTCCTGAGCTCGCCCCTGGTCATGCCGGTGACGAGGACATCGCCGGATCCCGTGAAGCTGGTCGCGGGAAGCGTCGCGAAGCGATCGCCGGCCTTGACGGTGACGGATTGCACAAGGCCGCGGCCGGCCTGGCGGACGGCTTGCACATGGCCGATCACCTTGCCGCGCGCGTCGGTGACCGCCATGCCTGGTTCGACCGCGAACATGCCGGCCCCGTTCGCCGCGCCGGTGCCGGCGGCGGCGAGCCCGCCGAGGCTGCCTTCGAAGTTGCCAGCCGCCGATCCGGCGCCGTTCGCAGCGCCCGCCGCGCCTGAAGGCGCGCCGCCCGCCTGGTCGCGAACGCCGCCAAGGGCGCCGCTGGCGGTTCCGGTCGCGGTCGAGGCGGCGCCCTTCGCGGTCCCGGCCGCGCTGCTGCCCGCCTGGCGGACATGGTCGGTACCGATGAGTTGCGCATCGAGACTGCCGCCGCCTTGGGCACGTCCTGAACCTTCAGCGCTGCCGCCGATCGCGTTGCCGATCAGGTCGCTGCCGCCAACGGCCGATCCGCTGCCGCTCGCGTCGCCGCTTCCCCGGCCTTGCACGCGGCCCGCGCGGCGGTCGACATGGGCTTCGCCGCGTCCCGACCCCGCAAGTTCGCCCGCGGAGCCCAGCGTGCCGCCGATGGGACCGGCCGGGTGGCCGAGCGTGCCGCCCAAGGTGCCGCCGAGCCCGCCGGTGAGTCCGCCTCCGCCGCCGAGCAGCTGCGCCGAGGCCGGAGCCGAGAAGGCCAGAGCCGACGCCGCGAGCACCATGGTCGAGGTGAAAATATGATTTGCCATTTGTCCTACTCCTGAATTTGCGGCCGCGAGGGGATGGGCCTGAGGAGAGAACGATGGTGGCCGGGAATTTCTTCCGGACCGATTGTGGGTGATGGTCAGCGGCCGCACGTTCCGCAAATCAGGCCGTGGCCATAAATTTTATCGCGACCCCTTTTGCCGATGTCGCGGGCTTCCAGAACCAGTCCCGCGATGGCCGGGCCGATGCGGTCGACCGCGGGCGCGGGGTAGCGTCGCGCCAACCGCCCCGCGACGAGCGGCGCGGCAAAGGAGGTTCCGCGCATCCTGTCGGTCCCGGCCACCCCGGTCGCGGCGAGCACGGCCTCGCCGGGTGCGGCAAAATCGACATGCAGGGCCCGGCCGGCCTCGGGTAGCGCGCGTCCCTTCGTATCGACGCCGGTGACTGCGAATACGCCCCGATAGGAGGCGGGGTAGGCGGGCGGCGCGGCGGGGCCGTCGTTGCCGACCGCCGCGACGATCAGCATCCCGCGCTGCTGGGCGCGGGTGACGGCGATGGCGAGCAATTTGTTGTCGGGGCCGACGAGACTGATCGTCGTGACCGCAACGCCATTCTGCACAAGCCAGCCGAGTGCGCGGGCGATCGCACTGGCGCTGCCGCCCACAGGATCGACGCCATAGACGTCGGCGGCCAGCAGCCGTGCCCCCGGCGCCGATCCGCGCACACTGCCTTCGCCGATCAGCAGCGATGCGACGGCGGTGCCGTGACGGCTCGGCGCAGGGGCGCCGGTTGCGAAGCCGCGCTGTTCGACCCGCCCGGCGACCGAGGGATGCGCCGCGACGCCGCCGTCGATCAGGCCAAGCGCCGCCGTCCCGGCGCCGCTCGTGGCCGCCAGCGCCGCCGATAGCGGCGCATGGCCGGCGGCGGCGTTGCCTCCGCTTGCAAAATAGAGATTGTCGACATCGACCTCGGCGTCCGGAAGCAGCTTCGCGAGCTGCTTGCGCGCGCGGCCAAGGCTGCGTCCGTCGGGCACGCGAAAGCGTGCGAGGTCGAGGCCAAGGCCTTCGATATGCTCGCGGTGGAGAAGCGCGAAACCCTCACCGGCCGCGCGCGACACCATCGCGTCGTCGATGCCGCTTGCGATCAGAACAGCGCGCACCGCCGGCTCGCCGCGCTCGTCGAGTTCGACGCGGTCCGGATTCTGGCGCAGCAAGGTAGCGATCCGGTCGAGCCGCAAGCCGGCCAGCATATCGTCCACCGTCGCCAATGGCTCGGCACCGATCGAGGGGAGCGGCGGCAATGTCTGCGTCGGATCGGGAAGCCGCACCGACGGCAATCCGATCTGGGCGGATGCGCCCGGCCCGGTCAGCAGCAGGCTTGCGGCGAGCAATAGGGCGGTCGGTAATCGCATATCCTGTCCTGTTTGACCTTCGCTCCCCGTCGGCGCAAAAATTTAGCACGATATGGAAGAAACGGTAAAAGGCTGTCGTTTCTTCCCCGAACGGACGAAAAGGCGACGATGCGCTTCGAAGAGGAACTGGTCGAGCTTTTGCCGCGCCTGCGCCGCTTTGCCCGTGGGCTGGCGCGCGACGCCGGCAGTGCGGACGATCTGTGCCAGGCGGCGGTTGAACGTGCGCTGAAGTCGCAGGGCCAATGGCAACGAGGGACGAAACTGGATAGCTGGATGTATCGCATCACTCGCAACCTCTGGATCGACGAACGCCGCGCGGCGGGCCGGCGCGGGGCGCATGTCCCGATCGACGATGCCGTTGTCCAGATCGCGGGCGACGGCGCGGCCGAGGTCGAGGCCGGCACGATGCGCGGCGATGTCGACAGCGCAATGGCACGTCTGCCCGACGAGCAGCGCGAGGTCGTGATGCTGGTTCTTGTCGAGGGTTATGCCTATCGCGAAGCGGCGGAGATACTGGGCGTGCCGATCGGGACCGTGACGTCGCGCCTCGCACGGGGGCGCGAGACGCTGATGCATCTACTGGGAGAGGCGGCATGACCTTTGACCCTGCAACCGTGGCGGCGTTCGTCGACGGCGAACTCGACGGTCCAACCGCGCGCCGGATCGAACGCGAGGCCGAAGCCGACCCGGCGCTGGCCGCCGAAATAGCCCGGCATCGGGCGCTCAGGGGCAGGCTGGCCGCACATTATGCACCGATTGCCGAAGAGCCCGTGCCCGAACGGCTGCGCGCGCTCCTGGCGGCCGATGGCAAGATCGACACCAGCCTTGCCGCACGGCGCGAGGCAAAGCGATCGCAGTTTGCCGCAATCCATTGGGGGGCGATCGCGGCCTCGCTCGCGCTGGGGCTGACGATCGGCCTCAAGCCCTGGGCGCCTGCCGCCGACATTGCATCCGAGCAGGGCCGGCTCGTTGCATCCGGAGCGCTGGCGAAGGCGCTGGACAGCCAGCTTGCCTCGAACCAGCCGCAAAATGCCGAGGTTCGCATCGGCCTCAGCTTCCGCGACCGCGAAGGGCGCTATTGCCGCAGCTTCGACAGCGGCGCGCTGGCGGGCATAGGGTGCCGTGACGACGGACGCTGGCAGCTCGAACGGACGGCGCGCAGCGAAGCTGGCGGCGCCTATCGCCAGGCGTCCTCGGGCGAGTTGGCGGCGACGGCGGCCGCCATGATGACGGCGGATGGTCCGCTCGACGCCGACGCGGAACGCGCGGCGCGCGACGCCGGCTGGCGAGCGCCCCGGCAATAGTCCGGGAAACCGGCAGCGGCGGCGGGCCACGCGGGTAGCCCGATGGCCTGCTCTTCGGCTCGATTCATTCCGGCACGAGCAACGCCAGCAGCGCGAAGCTCGCGAGCCAGTGCTCGCCCATATAGTCGCCTGCGACATGCGGCAGTGCCGCTTCGAGGTGCCCGTTCGCAAGCTGCGCCAGCGGCCATTGCAACCCCTCGTCGTCAAGCGCCCCGGCGATGGCGCGCAGGCACCACGCACGGCTGAGGTTGAGGCCGTCGAGATGGGCAATCTTACCGTCGCTGCGGTCCGAAACGAAAACCGGCCGGCATTCGCGCGCAAGCCAGCCATTGGCCACCACCAGCGCTTCGAACCAGGGCGCGAAAGAGGGCCGCGGACGGACCTCGGCCATCAGCAGGGCGGCGGTCAGAACGGGGGACAGGAATTCGTCGCCCCCCGGCTCCCACCCGCGATAGTCGCTGCGATCGCCGAAGGCTTGCTCTGCCCACGCGTCGATCAGCGCCACCAGCGCCGCATCGCGGCCGCAGGCCCAGCGTCGCGCAAGCACGAGCGCGAACGCCGTGTTGAAATGCGTGCCGACGGTGATCGGGTAGGTCAGGATATTCAGATAGTCGCGCAGGCGCATCGCAAAGGCCCGTGCCAGCGGCCCGAGATGCGCCGCCCATTCGCGGTCCGTGTGCCGTTCGGCTTCGCGATGCAGGTAGAGGAGCCAGGCCCAGCCATAGGGCCGCTCGAACCCCCGCGACGTCGCCCGGTCGAGATAGGCGAGCTCGACCGCGAGCTTGGCGGGCGTGAAGCTTTCGTCCGCGAGCGTTTCGATGGGCGCCGCTTCGGGCATGTCCGGATAGCGCCGCCGCAAGGTCAGCAGCGTCCACCACCCATGGACGCAGCTGTGCCAGTCGAAGCTGCCGAAAAAAACGGGATGCGCGGCGCGCGGCGGCCGGACGTCCGCGTCGCTTTCGAAGACATGATCGTCCTTATAGGGATAGGGCCGCGTCACATGGCCGAGCGCGACGCTGGCGAAACGGCGAGCGAGATCCCCGGTCAGTTCCACAGCAGAAAGGCTCCCACATAGATGATCGCGACATTGCAGACCCAGAGCGCCAGCGCGGTCCCGATCTGCTGGCGGATCACGCCGTTCTGATCCTTGAGCTCGAGCAGCGCCGCGGGCACGATATTGAAGTTCGCCGCCATCGGGGTCATCAGCGTCCCGCAAAAGCCCGCGAGCATGCCCACGGCGCCGATCGCCGCCGGCCTGCCCCCATATTGCTGGACGAGCAGCGGAATGCCGATCGCCGCCACCATGACCGGATAGGCGGCGAAGGCATTGCCCATGATCATCGTGAACAGCGCCATGCCGAGCGCAAAGACGAGGACGGTGAGGAACACGCTGCCCTGGGGAATGACCGCGCTCGCCAGTCCGCCGATGATCTCACCCACGCCCGCCAGCGCAAAGACGGCGCCCAGCGCGGCGAGCATCTGCGGCAGAATCGCGGCCCAGCCGATCGAGTCGAGCAGCCGCCGTCCCTCCTGCGCGGGCGCGAGCAGCGGCGGTCGCAGCCATAGCATCGCGACCCCGAGCGCCACCACCACGCCGACCCCGAAGAGGATCAGCGTCTCGCGCCGCGCCTCGAACAGTCCGGTCTGCCCCAGCGGCGTGTAGTTGTAGAGCAAGGTCCCCGCGACCGCGGTCAGCGGCACGATCAGCGCGGGAAGGAAAAGCCGGTTGCCGAGCCTCGCCGACAGGCGCTGCCGTTCCTCGGCGCCCGTGGTCGGCGGATCGCTTCGTTTCAGCCCGCCGAGCCCGGCGATCGCAACCATCGCCAGCACCAGCAGCCCGTTGACGAGGTCGGACACATGGCTGCCGATCAGGAAGCTCGCGGCGAGCAGCGCCCAGAAGCCGGCATTGCCCCAGCGCCGGTCGTGCAGCGACAGCAGCGACCAGATGGTAAAGGCCGCGCCCGCAAGCCCATAGAGCCATTCATAGGTGATCACCGGGACACGCTCCCCAGCCTGCGATCGAAGGCGAGAATGCGCGAGCCGTGGATCAGGAAGGCGCAGATCCCGGTGGGGATCGCCCAGATCGAAAGCTGCAGGGGCGTCAGGCGATAGCCCGCGCTCTCGAATACGCCCTGGATCAGAAGGATCGAGGCAATGGCGAAGAAAATGTCTTCGCCGAAAAACAGGCCGACATTGTCGGTCGCCGCGGCCATGGCCTTGACCTTGTCGCGCTCGTCGCCCGACAACTCGCCGTGGGTCTTCATCGCCGCCGCCTCGGCCATCGGCGCCACCAGCGGGCGCACCGCCTGCGGATGGCCGCCGATGTCCTTCATGCCCAGCGCCGATGTGATTTGCCGGAAGGCCAGATAGGCGACCAGCAGCCTGCCCATGGTCGCGCCGCGCATCCCCTCGATCACCGCGCGGGCGCGTTGCTGCAGGCCATAGCGTTCGAGCAGGCCGATCACGGGCAGGATGATCCAGGTGACCGATATATAGCGATTGTCGTTGAAGGCCTTGCCCAGCGCCTCGATCACAGCAAGCGGATCGAGCCCCGCGAGCACGCCCGTCGCCACCGCCGCGCCGACCACCACCAGCAGCGGATTGAACCGCAGCGCAAAGCCGACGACGACGATGGCGATGCCGAGGAGCGGCCAGTAGTTCATTGGGCTTCCTCGCCAAATCCGCCGCCGCCGGGCGTCAGGATCACGAAGGCGTCGCCCGGTCGCATGTCCGCCGACCCCGTCGCCCCCAATTCCTCGCGCGACCCGTCGCTGCGCTCGATCCAGTTGCGCCCCGGCTGCGCGTCGCCGCCGCCGCGAATGCCCCGCGGTGCGACCCGGCGGCGATTGGCGAGCATGTTGGCGCGCATCGGTTCGAGAAATGTCACCCGCCGTTCCACGCCGTCGCCGCCGCGGTGCCGCCCCGCTCCGCCCGAGGCACGGCGGATCGCGAAACGGTCGAGCCGCACGGGCAGGCGGGTTTCGAGGATTTCGGGATCGGTGAGGCGGCTGTTGGTCATGTGCGTCTGCACGGCGCTGGTCCCGTCATGGTCCGGCCCGGCGCCCGAGCCGCCGCAGATCGTCTCATAATATTGATGGCGTTCGTTGCCGAAGGTGAAGTTGTTCATCGTCCCCTGACTCGGCGCGAGCCGCCCGGTGGCGGCGAACAGCGCGTCGGTGACCACCTGGCTCGTTTCGACATTGCCCGCGACGACGGCCGCGCCGGGTTTCGGGTTCAGCATCGACCCTTCGGGCACGACCAGTTCGACGGGCCGCAGACAGCCGTCGTTCATCGGGATCGCATCGTCGATCAGCGTCCGCAGCACATAGAGCGCGGCGGCGCGGGTGATCGAGCGCGGGGCGTTGAAATTGTCCGGCAACTGGCCGCTGGTGCCGGTGAAGTCGAACACCGCCGAGCGCGCGGCGCGGTCGATCCGGATGGCGACCTTCACCGCCGCGCCATTGTCCATTTCATAGGCGAAGCTGCCCTCGTCGAGCCGGTCGAGGAGGCGCCGGACGCTTTCCTCGGCATTGGCGAGGACATGGTCCATATAGGCCGCGACCACCTCGGCGCCCTGTTCCTTCGCCGCGCCTTGCAGCAGTTCGGCGCCGCGCGTGCAGGCGGCGAGCTGGGCGCGCAGGTCGGACAGGTTGCGATCGGGGTTGCGCGCCGGGAATGCCGCCGCAGCGAGCAATTCGCGCGTCGCCCGCTCCTGAAAACGTCCCTCGTCGACGAGCAGGGCATTGTCGATCAGCACGCCCTCTTCCTCGATCGTGCGGCTCTCGGGCGGCATCGACCCCGGCGCGATGCCGCCGATGTCGGCGTGGTGGCCGCGCGCGGCGACGAAGGCATCGGGCTCGGCGCTTTCCTCGCCATAAAAGACCGGCACGATCACCGTGATGTCGGGCAAATGCGTGCCGCCGCGATAGGGATCGTTGAGCACATAGGCGTCGCCGCGCCGGAAACCGCGCCCGTCCCGGCGCGCGCCGCGCGCCTCAACCACGCGGGCGATGCTGTCGCCCATGCTGCCGAGATGGACCGGGATGTGCGGCGCGTTCGCAATCAGCGCGCCGGCGCGGTCGAAGAGGGCGCAGGAAAAGTCGAGCCGCTCCTTGATGTTGACCGAGGTGGCGGTCGAC
Organism: Sphingopyxis indica; assembly: GCF_032879645.1. Classification (NCBI taxonomy): domain Bacteria; kingdom Pseudomonadati; phylum Pseudomonadota; class Alphaproteobacteria; order Sphingomonadales; family Sphingopyxidaceae; genus Sphingopyxis; species Sphingopyxis indica. Next base: position 2,858,135 of record NZ_CP076394.1, on the reverse strand, counting down.
TGGAGCACGACCCCCATCTCCTCGGCGATCGCCATGAACAGATTGTTGAATATCTCGAGGCGCACCGGATCGACCTTCGTGCCGACCGCGCGGTCGCGCACGAGCGCGGCGGCGCGCGTCAGGATCAGGCTCCCTTCCTGCTCGCGCCGCGCCTGCCAGCCCTCCTCGACCACGGTGGTCGAGCCGGGGTCGATCACCAGCGCCGGCCCGCTTACCGTCTCGCCGGATTGCATCGCCGCACGCTCGATGGTCGGCCAATCGCCCGAAGCCTTGCCAAGCGCGGCGACGGGTTGCGGCACGATGGCGCCGAGGCCGCCCGAATGCCCGCTCGCCTCGACGCTCAGCGCCTCGACGACGATGGCGGTCTCGGCGTCCGAATAGCCAAAGCGCCGGCGGTGGAGCGTGCGGAAGGTCGCATCCATTTCGGCCCGGTCGCCGCACGCGACGGCGAGCGCGCTGTCGCTGCCCGCAAAGCGCAGGCGCGCGCGGCTTTCGAGGACGATGGCCTCGGGGGCTATGCCCTGATCGAGCAACGCTTGCCGCGCCTGACCTTCGAGCGTCGAGAGATCGTCGGCGAAGTCCTCCCCGAGCGGTCGTACGAGGCTGACCTCGTGGATCGCCTTAACCGGCGCGAGGCCGATGCCATAGGCGGACAATATCCCCGCCAGCGGATGCACGAGCACGGTCTCCATCCCCAGCGCATCGGCGACCCTGCACGCATGTTGCCCGCCCGCGCCGCCGAAACAGGCGAGCGCATAGGTCGTCACGTCATGCCCGCGCGCGACGCTGATCTTGCGGATCGCATTGGCCATATTATCGACCGCGATCGCCAGAAAGCCCTCGGCGATTTCGTGCAGCGACTTCGGTTCGGGCAGCATCGCCGCGACCTCGGCCAGCCGCGCCTTCGCCGCCGCCGGGTCGAGCGGCTCGTCGCCGTTCGGGCCAAAGACGCCGGGAAAGAAGGCCGGGTCGATCCGGCCGAGGAACAGATTGCAGTCGGTCACGGTCAACGGCCCGCCCTTGCGATAGCAAGCCGGGCCGGGATCGGCGCCCGCGCTCTCCGGCCCGACCCGGAAACGCGAGCCGTCGAAGCGGCAGATCGAGCCGCCGCCCGCCGCGACGGTGTGAATCTGCATCATCGGCGCGGCGATCCGAACCCCCGCGACCACGCTGTCGCCGGTCAACTCGTAAGTTCCGGCATAATGCGCGACATCGGTGCTGGTCCCGCCCATGTCGAAGCCGATCAGCTTGCGGTGGCCCAGCGGGGCGCTCGCCGCGACCATGCCGACCACGCCGCCCGCCGGGCCGGAGAGGATCGCATCCTTGCCGCGAAACGCGCCGACTTCGGCCAGGCCGCCGTTCGACTGCATGAAGCGTAGTGTTCCGCTCGGCGGAAGGCTGGCTTGCAGCTGGTCGGTGTAACGCCGCAGCACCGGCGAGAGATAGGCGTCGACCACCGTCGTGTCGCCGCGCGGGACGAGGCGGATCAGCGGCGCGACCTCGTGGCTCACGCTGACCTGCGCGAAGCCGATGTCGCGCGCGATCCGGGCAAGCAGGGCCTCATGATCGCGATACTGCCATCCGTGCATCAGGACGATGGCCAGCGCATCGAAACCCTCGCCGCGCAAGGCTGCGAGGTCGGCCCGCGCCTGCACCTCGTCGAGCGGCCGCAGCACCGCGCCATCGGCCCCGACCCGCTCGTCGATCTCGACTACCCGCGCGGGCAATTGCTCGGGCAGCACGATATGCCGCGCAAAGATTTCGGGCCGCGCCTGTGTCCCGATCCGCAGCGCGTCGCCGAAGCCGCGCGTGATCGCCAGCGCCAGCCGTTCGCCCTTGCGTTCGAGCAGCGCATTGGTCGCCACCGTCGTGCCGATGCGAAGCTCGGCGATCGGCCCCGCGCCGTGGCGCGCCATCAGCCGCCGCACCGCCTCGCTGGCCGCATCGGAATAGAAACCGGGGTTTTGGGATAGCAGCTTCTCGGTCACCAACTGCCCGCCGGGGGTCGTCGCGACGACATCGGTGAACGTGCCCCCGCGATCCACCGCAAAGCGCCAGGCCTTCATTTTCGCTATTCTCTTTCCCGCATGGCGCGCGAATTTGGCTGGCGGCGGCGTCAATGTCCAGCGCCGCGGTGCGCCTGCGCGCTTCCTTCCCGCTCGCACAGCCCGTCCGGCCGGTGCCGATGGCCCGGCGGTCGACAGCCGCTGCCGTTGATCGGCTCGAGCGCACAGGCTTCGGCATCGCGCTCGATCTGGAGCGTGGTGTGGCCGATCCCGAAATGATCGTGCATCTCGCCCGCAACGCGATGCAGAAAAATGTCGCGGTCGCCCTCGATCGGCACCACCAGATGCGCGGTGAGCGCGGTTTCGGTCGTGCTCATCGCCCAGATATGCAGGTCGTGGACCGCATCGACACCCTCGATCGCGGCCAGATGGCGCTCGACCGCCTCGGCGTCGATCCCCGACGGGACCGCCCCCAGCGACATGGCGACGGCTTCGCGAAGCAAGCCCCATGTGCTCCAGACGATCACCGCCACGATCAGCAGGCTGGTAACGGGATCGAGCCAGTTCCAGCCGGTGTAGCGGATCGCGAGTCCCGCGATCACCACGCCTGCGGACACCGCCGCATCCGCCGCCATGTGCAGGAAGGCGCCCTGGATGTTGATGTCGCCCTTGCGGCCGCGCAGGAACATCAAGGCGGTGCCGGTGTTGATCGCGATGCCGATCGCGGCGACGGTCATGACCGTGTTGCCGGCGACGGGTTCGGGGTCGGAAAAGCGCAGGATCGCCTGCCACGCGATCGCGCCCGCCGCCAGCATCAGGAACACGCCGTTGGCCAGCGCGGCGAGGATGGTGCTTCCCTGAAGCCCATAAGTGAAGCGCGGCGTCGGTCTCTTTTTCGCGACGAGGACCGCCGCCCATGCGATGGCGAGCCCGAAAACGTCGCTCAGATTGTGCCCGGCATCGGCGAGCAGCGCCAGCGAATTGCTCAGGACGCCATAGACCGCCTCGATTGCCACGAACGCCACATTGAGGCCGATACCGACCGCGAATGCCATGCCGAAGCTGCGCGGCGCATGGCTGTGCCCTGCATGCGAATGGCCCTGGTTATGGCCGCCCATCGAATATCCTTCCCCGTCAGCCGCGTCGCCGTAGCGAGTATCCCGATGACGATAGGCAGATTTTCGCCGACACCCAAGGCCTCATCGGGCGCTCGCGGACCTTCAGCCCGATAAGGTGGCAGACATGCGCGTAGAGAGCGGACCGGGCAAAATGGCTCCGCAGCGACGCAGCATCGGGGGGCGGGGCCTTTCGGCCGCTCGCCCCCCATTTGCCTCGGGGGGTAAGTGGGGATTTCCCGGTGAGGGCAGGGGATATCAGGGACCAGACCGATATCCCCTGCCGCTCAGTTGAGCGGAACACTCGGGAACGCATCACACCATACAAGGCGCGTGCCAAATGGCGCGTCGCACGCATTCGGGGCCCGTTCGATGGTTATTGATTTCTTACCATCCTCTCTGCCTGTCAAAAATCCCGACACATTGACCCTTGCTGTCGCCATTCAGCCAGCGTTCAGGGAATTGACTACACATGTAGTCGTATTGCAGGATGAAGGCGAAGGAGGGGTTCCATGGCCGAACGCGCAAGCGAATCCGAAATGCAGGTGCTGCGCGCCCTGTGGGACGAGGCGCCGCAGACCGCCGCCGACCTTACCGCGCGCATCGGCGCCGCGAACGGCTGGACCCAGGCGACGGTCAAGACGCTGATCGCGCGGCTGGTGCAAAAGGGCGCGGTCACCGCCGAAGCCGACGGGCGCCGCTATCTCTACCGCCCCGCGATCGACCGCGCCGAGGCTGTGGGCGAGGAATCGCAGCGCTTCGTCGACCGCCTGTTCGGCGGCCGCGTCAGCCCGCTGATCGCGCATCTCGCCGAGCGCGAGGCGCTGTCCGACGCCGATATCGAAGAGATTGAGGCGCTGCTGAAGAGGCTGAAGTCGTGAGCGCCGCGCTGATGCTCGAGGCGTGGGGCGATACCATGCTCGCGACCGCACTGCTCGTCGCGGCAGTGCTCGTCGTCCGCAAGCCCTTTGCGCGGCGCTTCGGCCCGGGGCTGACCTATGCGCTGTGGGCGATTCCCGCGCTTCGCCTCGTGCTGCCGCCGCTGCCTTTCGGCGACCCGGCCGCCGTGCCCGTCGCAGCGCCCGCGGTTCCCGCCGATGTGGTGCTGATCGGAATGGCCGATACGGCGCACGCGATTGCAACCCCGGCGACCGCGCCGGACGCGAGCTGGGCGTTTGCCGACGCCTTGCCGCCGCTCTTCGCGCTCTGGCTCGCGGGCACGCTGTTCGTGCTGGTGCGGGCGCTGGCCGCGCATCGCCGGTTCAAGGCGGAGGTGCTGGCGGGGGGTGCCGACCTCGATCCGTTCGGGTCGATCCGGCTGGTGATGACCGATGCGGTCGACGGGCCGGTCGCCTTTGGCCTGTGGCGCCGTTTCATCGCGGTGCCGCGCGATTTTTTCGCCCGCTATGCCGCGGACGAGCGGGCGCTGGCGATCGACCACGAGCTGTCGCACCACCGGCACGGCGACCTGTGGGCGAATGCCGCGGCGCTGCTGCTGCTCGCGGCGCAATGGTTCAATCCCTTTGCCTGGCGTGCGCTGCGCGCCTTTCGCTTCGATCAGGAGGCGGCGTGCGACGCGCGCGTGCTGACGATGGCGGCGGCGACAGGCGAGCGGCGCGCGCGGACGGCCAGCTATGCGACCGCGATCGCCAAGACCGCGGTGGGCCCGCGCCTCGCGCTCGCCGCGCCGATGGCCTCGCACGACAATTTGCAGGAGAGACTGACGATGCTGATGCAGAAGGATATTTCGCCCACGCGCGGCCTCGTCGGGCGCCTGCTCGTCGGCGGTGCCGCGCTCGGCGTGCTCGCCGCGACTGCGACGCTCGTTCCGGCGGGCACCGCGAAAGCGCAAGCGCAGGATGTTCCGGCGCCGCCGGCCCCTCCCGCAGTCAGCGATATTCCGGCACCTCCCGCGCCGCCCGCTCCCCCCGCGCCGCCCGCACCCATCGAAGGCGTGTATAGGACGATGATCGTCACGCGCGAAGGCGATGAAGCGGCGGGCGACCAGCGCCGCGAGGTGACGCGCGTCGTCGTCCGCGACGAAGGCGGCGAGGACAGACCCAACGCTCGTCCCATGGAATTTCGCGTCTCCGGCCGCCTGTCGCGCGCGGACATTCTCGCCACCCTGACCGAACAGGGTATTTCGGGCGCGCAGGCCGAGGCGATCGCCGACAAGCTGGAGGCGAAGCGCCGCGAGAGCTTCCGCGTCGCGTTGGCGCCGCTGCCCCCGATGCCGCCGATTCCTCCGATGCCGCCCGAAGCGGCGTGGATCGCTAAGGATGGCAAGGCGATGGCGTTCGCCCATTGTGCCGACGGTGGGAATGCGGTGCCGATCGTCGATCGCGAGGACCATTCGCACAGTCAGGTGTTGATGGTCCGCTGCGACAGCAAGGCCGATTTCTCGGGCCAGATCGACGCGCTCAAAAAGGCGCGCGATCGCTTTGCGCGCGGCGCGGCGTCGTCGCAGCTGTCGGCCGAAATGCGCGCCAAGGTCATCGCCGACATGGACCGCGCGATCGCCGATATGGAGCGCACGAAACACTAAGAGTCGCGACGGTTTACGACGCCGATCCACGTCCCCGGTTGGGATCGGCGGCAGGGGCGGGGAAAGGGAGCGGACACTTCACCCGCTCCCTTTTCCGTTGCGCCCCCCCTTTTTCTTTGGCGGCGGCGATGCCACATGAGGCGCGTGACCGAAGAAAAGCCCTGGCCCGACACGATCCGCGCCGGCGAGTGCGAGCAGCATGAGCCGCTGGTGCGCCGTGTGCTTGCGCCCAATCCATCGCCCTATACTTTCACCGGCACCCAGACGTGGATCGTCGGCGCCGGCGCCGAGGTCGCGGTGATCGACCCCGGCCCGACCGGATCGGGCATGAGCATCGGCGACCCGCCCGACGCCAATGGCACGGGCCATGTCGACGCGATCCTGCGCGCGACCGAGGGGCAGCGCGTGACCGCGATCCTCTGCACGCATACACATCGCGACCACAGCCCCGCTGCGGCGCCGCTCAGGGAAGCGACGGGCGCGCCGATCGTCGGCTGCGCGCCGCTGGTGCTCAAGGACGACGGCCCGCGCGCCGATTCGGCGTTCGACCCCGACTATGCGCCCGACCGCATCCTTTCCGACGGCGATCGCGTCGCGGGCGACGGCTGGACGCTCGAGGCGGTCGCGACGCCGGGGCACACGTCGAACCATCTCTGCTTTGCGCTCCTCGAAAGCGGGGCGTTGTTTACCGGCGATCATGTCATGGCCTGGTCGACAAGCGTCGTCAGCCCGCCCGACGGCGACATGGCGGCCTATATGGCCAGCCTTTCGAAACTCCATGAGCGCGAAGACCGCGTCTATTATCCCGCGCACGGCCCCGCAGTCGCCAAGCCGCGCCAGCTCGTGCGCGGGATGCTCGGCCATCGCAAGCAGCGCGAGCGGCAGATCTTGCGCGAGCTTGAGCGCGGGACGGCGATGATCCCCGATATGGTCAAGCATATGTACAAGGGGCTCGACCCGCGCCTGACCGGCGCTGCGGGCCGCTCGGTGCTGGCGCATCTCCTCGATCTCGAACAGCGCGGCCGCGTCGCGCGCGACGACGAGGCGTGGAGGCTGGTCGCATGACCCGCGGCGCGTTTCGCATCCTTGTCGTCGCGCTCCTTGCGCTCGCGCTGTTCCTCGGCTGGCGCGCATGGGATGGCTGGCAGCGAAGCTATGACCCGCAGACGGTCGTGGCGGCGAGCCTGCAGGGGCTGCAGGAGCAGAATGTGCTCGTCCCCTTCACCGCGCGCTATGTCGCGGTGGTGACCTCGACACAAAGCCGCCTGGGGCTCAGTGCGAAGAAGACGCTGATCATGCCGGGCACGGTGCGTTACGAGGTCGATCTGGCGAAGCTCGAGCCGTCGGACCTCGACTGGGACGCGGCGACCAAATCGCTGACGGTGACCCTGCCGCCGCTGCGACTCGCCGGACCCGAGATTGACATCGACGCGATCAGCGAGTTTCGCGACGGCGCAATCCTGCTGACGCTCACCGACGCCGAAGCGGTGCTCGACGCCGCCAACCGCAAGGCCGCACAGGCCGAGTTGATCAAGCAGGCAAGGGGCGCAACGCCGATGCGGCTTGCCGAGGGCGCTGCGCGCAATGCCATCGAACAGAGTTTCGCCATGCCGCTGAGGGCCGCCGGAATCGACGCGACCGTCACGGCGCGTTTTGCGGGCGCGCCCGCCGGCTGAATCCGGCTTCCGGCGGCGCGCGAACTGGGGTAAACAGCACCTCCTCGGTTCAGGAGGGTGGGGCATGGCGACGGTGGCGGGCGCGGTGCGCGCGGAACGGTTCTGGCAGCGTATGGCGATCGGCCTTGCCGTTTTCATCGTCTTCGGCTTCCTGCAATTTGCGGCGCGCGGTTTCGTCGATCCGCTGCGCGCACCGCCATGGGTGCATCTGCACGGGCTGGCGATGCTCGCCTGGCTGGGCGTGCTGGTTGTGCAGCCGACCTTCGTCATAAGGGATGACATGGCGCGGCACCGGCGGCTCGGCTGGATCGCCGCCGCGCTCGCGGCCTTCATCGTCGCGCTCGGCATCTTCACCGGCGTCGCGTCGCTGGTGCTGCATCGCTATCCGCCCTTCTTCACGCCGCCCTATTTCCTCGCGCTGACGACGGTCGAAGCGCTGGTCTTCGGCGCGATGGTCGCCGCCGCGATCCGGAACCGGCGCCGCACCGACTGGCACCGCCGGCTGATGATCGGCGCGACGATCGTGATCCTCGAACCCGCGCTCGGGCGCATCCTGCCGTTGCCGCTGATGATCGGCTGGTCGGACATCCCCGTCGCGCTATGCCAATTGGTCGCGGTAGGGATCGTCGCGCTTTACGATCGCCGCACGCTGGGGCGCATCCATCCGGCGACGCGGGCGGTGGCGGGGGTTGTCATCGCGACGCGCATCGCCATCTATGGCCTGTCGCTGACGCCCCCCGTCGCGGCGCTCGCGGCGAGGCTCGCCGGCGGCTGAGGTTCCGAATTGCCCTGTCCGGACCCCCTGTGTAGGAGGGCGCTCAAGGCAAAGGCCAGATAAGGAAAAGCCATGACTGCTCCCGTCCGCGAAACGCTCGCCGGCCTCGACCTGCGCGCCGAGATCGACCGGCTCCGCAAGGAGCGCAATGCGGTGATCCTTGCGCATTATTACCAGAAGCCCGAGATTCAGGATCTTGCCGATTTCGTCGGCGACTCGCTCGAACTGTCGCGCAAGGCGGCCGACACCGACGCCGACGTCATCGCCTTTTGCGGGGTCAAGTTCATGGCCGAGACCGCCAAGATATTGTCGCCGGAGAAGATCGTCGTGCTGCCCGACATGGACGCGGGGTGCAGCCTCGAGGACAGCTGCCCGCCCGAACAGTTCAAACGCTTTCGCGAAGCGCATCCCGACCATATCGCGCTGACCTATATCAACTGCTCGGCGGCGGTGAAGGCGCTCTCGGACGTCATCGTCACCTCGTCGAGCGCCGAGACGATCATCAGCCAGATCCCCGCGGATCAGAAGATCATCTTCGGCCCCGACCGGCACCTCGGCGGCTATCTCAACCGCAAGTTCGGGCGCGATATGCTGCTGTGGCCCGGCGTGTGCATCGTCCATGAGGCGTTCAGCGAGACCGAGCTTCTGAAGCTGAAGGCGCAGCATCCGGGCGCACCCGTCGCGGCGCACCCCGAATGTCCGGCGCATATCGTCGACCACGCCGACTATATCGGCTCGACGAGCGGCATATTGCAGTTCGCGAAGAGCTTCCCCGGCGACACGCTGATCGTCGCGACCGAACCGCACATCATCCACCAGATGGAAAAGGCGCTGCCCGAAAAAACCTTCATCGGCGCGCCGGGCGCCGACGGCAACTGCAACTGCAACATCTGCCCCTATATGGCGCTCAACACGATGGAAAAGCTCTACGTCGCGCTGCGCGATCTTCAGCCGCGGATCGAGATGGACGAGGAATTGCGCCTCGGCGCCAAGAAGAGCCTCGACCGGATGCTCGAGATGGCGTCGGGGACCGTGGGCAAGGGCGATCTGGGGCGGGCGTGAGTCCGAGTCGCGATCGGTGATCCGAGTCGAAGCTCCGCGAGGGCTGGCTCGGGCCGTAATCCGAATCCGAAAATGTTGCGGCGGCGTTACAAAAATGCTGCGCGGCAAAGCCAAATTGCTAATGCCCGACTTATCCACAACCACGCGCGGTTTCGCGCGCTTTTTTGTTGGCGCGCGTCCCGCTTCGTGACAGCTTCAACTCATCGGGACGGCAGAGACGTCGAACCCCCGGGACAGGAAGGCTCGTTGCAAGACCAGCCCGATTGAAACGGAACGGATCGACGAGGAAACGGACCGATAGCCGATCACGGAAGGCCGCAATTCCCACGAGTTGCAACCGACCCGATCGGATGAAAAGCAGTCCATCGCTTTTGAAGATTGTGTGCTTCGGCAGACGCTCGGACAAGATGATGAAGGGCTTTTCAGGTGCGGCCGGCCCCCGCAAGGGGGCCGACCAAACCGTCGCCGGACTGCGTTGCCTGCTACCGCGACGGATCGTTTGGCGGGCCGCCGATCGCAAGAGAAGCGGACCGGGATGACCCGAAGCAGAGAAGCCTAGCGCAAATTCCGGATAGTGGGGGTTGGCAGCGATGCCGGCCCCCATTTCGTATGCGCGCAGCCATCGGCGCCCGTCCCGAAAATCCCGGCTCTGTGATCGCGGTCACATCGCGGCCGCCGATCGCACCCTATGCCCGGCCTTGCGACCCGGAGCAGTTCCCCGACCGGAACTGATCCCACTCTCCCGGCCGGATCGCTCGCGGTGCGGCCGGGAACCTTTTGCTTCATCGTGGCATTGTGCTGATACTCGGCGAAACGATGGTCGGAAGCGACCGGGCGTTTGCGAAAGCACGCGTCGCGCGCCCATCGCTCCGGTGCAACGAAGGGAGCAAAACCATGGGTATCATCATCTGGCTTATCATCGGCGGCATCGTCGGCTGGCTCGCCAGCATCATCATGCGCACCGACGCGCAACAGGGTATCTTCCTCAACATCATCGTCGGTATCGTCGGCGCCTTTATCGGCGGCTTGCTGCTCGGCGGTTCGATCAATGCGGGGATCACCCTCTACAGCTTTCTCGCCTCGCTGGTCGGGGCGCTCATCCTTCTGGCGATCGTGAATCTCGTGCGGCGCGGCCGCGTGCGCTAAGGATTGCGCGTCCGCAAGGCGGACCGGATGGCGGCAGCGGCCCAGCGCTGCCGCCATTCCGCTAGGTAAATCAGACGATCTGCTTTAGCGTTGTCCCGTCCGCAATGGCGGGCAGTACTACTGATCGTAGGGGGTCACAGACATGCTTGATTTCATAATGGCACTCATCGTGGGCGGCATCATCGGCTGGCTGGCGAGCATCGTGATGCGCACCGATGCGCAGCAAGGCATATTCCTCAACATCATCGTCGGTTGCGTCGGCTCGATTCTGGGCCGCTTCCTTTTGGGTCGTTGGCTACAAGGCGGGAAGATGTCCGACGGCGCGTGGTACGATCCGATGACACTGCTGACCGCGTTTCTTGGCGCGATCATCCTGCTGGCCATCGTCAACCTGATCCGTCGCGGCCGGGTGCGCTAGGTTCAAGGTCGCTGGGGCCTTCGCGGCCCACCGAAGCAACGGGCGACCGGCGAAAGGCCGGTCGTCCTTTTTGCGTCCAGCACGCTGGAAAGCGCTGACGAAAAGGCTTATGAACGGCACCCCGAGGCTTTGGGCGGAGGCGCTATAGACGCCTTTCGTTTCCCCTTGTCAGGGGTGATTTAATTCGGTAATACACCTTCGAGGATTTTCCAGAGGTCTCGTCATGCCGATCGGGGGGCGGGGTCGCAGGGCGATCGGGGTTCCGGCTGCCGAAAGCGGCAGAAAGGGATGCGGGTATGAACTACGAGCGGAAAGTGGATTCGATGGACAGCGTGGCGGGTTCGACCCAGGGCTTTTACGAAGAGGCGGAAAGCTATGAGGCGGCGGACAATCGCCGCAAGCGGATGCGGCTGATCATCGGGCTCGTCCTGGTGGCACTGATACTCGCTGCGGCATGGTATGCCTTCTCGGCGGCCAAGGGCGGCGACGCCGCGACGGCGGGCGGCGCCGCGGGCGAGGAGGACGGCGCCACCGTTCCGACGATTACGGTGATGATCCCCGGCCAGCAGTCGGTGCAGGCGGCGATCGCCGCGAACGGTACGATCGCCGCGCGGCGCGAAATGCCCGTCGGCGTGGCGGGCGAGGGCGGGCAGGTGGTCCGCGTGCTCGTCGAACCCGGCCAATGGGTCGGCGCGGGCCAGCCGCTCGCGGTGATCGACCGGTCGGTGCAATCGCAGCAGGCGGCGAGCCTCGCCGCGTCGATCCGCGTCGCGCAGGCCGATGCCGAACTCGCGCAGTCCGAACTCGACCGCGCGCAGGCCCTCGTCGCGCGCGGCTTCGTGTCGAAGGCCGACATCGACCGCAAGCGCGCCACCCGCGACGCCGCGCAGGCGCGCGTCCGCGTCGCGCAGGCGCAATATCAGGAAGCGGTCGCGCGCAACGGGCGGCTCAACATCGTCGCACCCGCGGCGGGCCTGGTCCTGACGCGCCAGGTCGAACCCGGGCAGGTTGTCGGCGCGGGCAGCGGCGTATTGTTCCGCATGGCGAAAGGCGGCGAGATGGAAATGCTCGCGCAGCTCGCCGATGCGGACCTGCAGCGCATATCGGTCGGCACGCGCGCAATCGTCACGCCGGTGGGCACCAATCTCGAGATCGCGGGGCAGGTGTGGCAGGTTTCGCCGGTCATCAATCCCGACACGCGGCAGGGCACGGTGCGCATCGCGGTGCCCTACAGCAAGGCGCTGCGCCCCGGCGGTTTCGCCGATGCGCGGCTGATCGCCGGTGCCGACGAAGCGCCGCTGCTTCCCGAAAGCGCGGTACAGAGCGGTCCGCAGGGCAATTATGTCCTGATCGTGGGCAAGGACGACAAGATCGAGCAGAAGCCGGTGAAGGTCGGCACCGTCACCGACGACGGCGTGTCGATCGCGTCCGGCCTGACGGGGCAGGAGAGGGTGGTCGTGCTCGCGGGCGCCTTCCTCAACCCCGGCGACAAGGTGAAGCCCGTCGTCCAGAAGGCATCGAAATAATCGCACCGGCACTGCACAGAGGCGTTTGATCCATGAATTTCCGCAACATCTCCGCCTGGTGCATCCGCAACCCGGTGCCGCCGATCGTATTGTTCATTCTGCTGCTGCTCGCGGGCCTCGTCAGCTTCAACCGGATGGACGTCAACGACAATCCCGACGTCGAATTCCCGGCGGTGCAGGTGATCGTCGTGCAGCCGGGCGCCGCGCCGACCGAGCTCGAAACGCAGGTGACGCAGCGCGTCGAGGCGGCGGTTCGCGGGGTGAGCGGGGTCGATGAAATGTCCTCCTATGTCAGCGAGGGCAGCAGCAGAACCTTCGTGCAATTTGCGATCGGCACGCCGATCGACCGCGCCTACAACGACGTCAATCAGGCGGTGTCGCAGATCCGCAGCGAATTGCCCGACGGCATTCTCGAACCGCAAATCATGCGCGTCGACATCGCCGGCGGCCCGATCACCTATTTCTCGGTCGAAGCCGCCGATATGACGCTCGAGCAGCTCAGCTGGTTCGTCGATAACACGGTGGCGAAGGAATTGCTGTCGATCCCCGGCATGGCGCAGGTCAGCCGCTCGGGCGGCGTCGATCGTGAAATCCGGGTCATCCTCGATCCGGCGCGTATGCAAAGCTATGGCCTGACCGCGAGCCAGGTGAACCAGCAGTTGCGGCAGGTGAACGTCAACGCCGCGGGCGGGCGCACCGAAATCGCGGGCTCCGAACAGGCGGTGCGCGTGCTGGGCAATGCCGGCAGCGCCTATGAACTGGGACAAACGCGGATCTCGATCGGCAATGGCCGCACGATCCGACTGTCCGACGTCGCGCGCGTGTCCGATGGCTTCGCCGAACAGCGCAACCTCGCCAAGATCGGCGGGCGGCAGGTGCTGTCCTTCTCGATCGAAAAGGCGAAGGGCGCATCCGACGTCACCGTGCATGACGCGGCGATAAAGAAGCTCGACGAGATCCAGAAGAACAACCCCAAGGTGAAGTTCAAGATCCTCTTCACCCGCACCGAATATACCAAGGAACAATATCGCAGCTCGATGGAGGCGATGATCGAGGGCGCGGTGCTTGCAGTTGTCGTCGTCTTCCTGTTCCTGCGCGACTGGCGCGCGACCCTGATAAGCGCGATGGCGATCCCGCTGTCGGCGATCCCGACCTTCTGGTTCATGGAATTGATGGGTTTTTCGCTCAACGGCCTGTCGCTGCTCGCGCTCAGCCTCGTGGCCGGGGTGCTCGTCGACGATGCGATCGTCGAGATCGAGAATATCGTCCGCCACATGCGCATGGGCAAAACCGCCTATCAGGCGGCGATCGACGCCGCCGACGAGATCGGCCTCGCCGTGGTGGCGACGACGATGTCGATCGTCGCGGTGTTCCTGCCCGTCGCGCTGATGCCCGGCGTGTCGGGGCAATTCTTCATCCAGTTCGGCATGACCGTGGTGTTCGCGGTGCTGATGAGCCTGGCCGTCGCGCGCATGATCACGCCGATGATCGCGGCCTATTTCCTCTCGGCGCAGGGCGAGCAGAGCCACGCCGAAGGACCGTGGATCGACCGTTACGAGCGCGTGCTCGGCTGGACGCTCAACAGCGGCAAGCACAAGGCGGTGCGCGCGCGCTATGACGCGGTGCCGACGCGGCTGGCGTTCATGGCGCCGGGCCTCGTGGTCGCGGGCGTTTCCGTGCTCGCGTCGATCGCGCAATATTTCCAGCCCGTTCCCGCGGGGCAGGATGCGCCCAACCCGGCGTTGCACTTCATGCTGTTGATGCCGCTGACGGCGGTCATGGCCTTTCTTGTCGGCGAACTTGTCGCGATCGTCCTGGGCGGCGTCGCTTATGCGTTCAACGTGCGGCGCTGGGCCTTCATGGAATGGGCGGCGTTCATGCTGCGCCGCGCTTATGCGCGCCTGTTCGACCATCGCGTGTGGATCGTCGGCATCGGGGTCGGCGCCTTCGTGCTCAGCCTCGTGCTGTTCGCGACCTTGCCGCAGCAGTTCCAGCCGACGACCAACAGCGATTACAGCCAGGTCAAATATGAACTGCCGCCGGGCTCGACGCTCGAGCAGAGCGAGGTCATCGCGAGGCAGATTTCGGCGATCCTCGACGACAGCCCGGTGGTCGAGACCGCCTTCTATGACGTCAATGTCGGCGGCGGGAACGCTTTCCTGACGCTCAAGAAGGATCGCGAGATTTCGAGCGTCGATTGGGAGCGCGGCCTGCAACCCAAGCTCGCGGCGATCCCCGACGCGCGCGTGTCGTTCCAGAGCCAGTCGGGCGGCTTTTCGGGCCGCGACATTACGTTCATCATCGGCGGCGACGATCCGGTCGCGCTCGAAAAGCACGCGAACAGGATCGTCGAGGAGATGAAGGGACTCAAGGAACTGCGCGCGCCGCGGATCGAGGGCGATATTCCGCGTCCCGAAATCATCCTCAAGCCGCGGCTCGACCTTGCCGCCGACCTTGGCGTGACGACCGCGGCGCTCAGCCAGACGATCCGTATCGCGACGCTGGGCGACATCGACCAGAATGCGGCGAAATTCTCGCTGTCCGACCGCCAGATTCCGATCCGGGTGCTCTTGTCCGAAGACTCGCGCCGCAGCCTTGCGACGCTCGAAAATCTGCCGGTTCCGACTGCGAACGGCGGCACGGTGCCGCTGAAGTCGGTCGCCGAGATCGGCTTCGGTTCGGGCCCGACCGAGCTTCGCCGCTATAACCAGACGCGGCGTATCGTGATCGGCGCCGATCTTGCGCCCGGCCTGGTCACCGGCGACGCGCAAGCCAAGATCGACGCGCTGCCCGCGGTCAAGAATATGCCGCAGGGCATCCGCAAGGTGATCCAGGGCGATGCCAAGTGGCAGGCCGAGATGATCCAGAATTTCATGATCGCGGTCGTGTCGGGCCTGATGCTCGTCTTCGCGACGCTCGTGCTGCTCTACCGCCGCTTCCTGTCGCCGCTGGTCAACATGTCGTCGCTGCTGCTCGCACCGCTCGGCGGCCTGCTCGGCCTGCTCGTGACCGGCATGGAAATTTCGATGCCCGTCTATATCGGCCTTTTGATGCTGCTCGGCATCGTCGCGAAGAACTCGATCCTGCTCGTCGATTTCGCGATCGAGGAAATGGACAAGGGGATCGGCAAGGTCGAGGCGCTGATCGACGCCGGGCGCAAGCGCGCGCAGCCGATCATCATGACGACCGTCGCGATGGTGGCGGGCATGGTGCCGACCGCGATCTCCTTGTCCGGCGACGGCGCGTGGCGCGCGCCGATGGGCGTGGTCGTGATCGGCGGGCTGATCCTGTCGACGATGCTGACCTTGCTGATCGTCCCCGCGGGTTTCAGCCTGGCCGACAGCATCGAGAAACGGCTCGGTCGCTTCTTCTCGAGCAATCTGCTGACCTATCGCCCCGGCGACGATACGAAGCCGCACGCCGACCCGGTGCCGCATCCCGCGGAGTGATCGGGCAACCGGCGCAGCTTTGACGCTGCGCCGGTTGCAACCTTTGGCGCGGCGCGCCATTTGAAGCACATGAACGACCGTCTTTCCCCGTCGATCGGAGGGCGCGGCCTTTATTCGCGGGCCGGGGTCTCGCTTCCGACGGGCGGGCTCAACATCCGTATCGTCGCGACGGGGCTTCTCGTCGTCATGGCGGCGATCTTCATCACCGCCAAAAATTTTCAGGACGTCCACCCGGCGGTCGGGTTCGTGCGCGCCTTTGCCGAGGCGGCGATGGTCGGCGGGCTGGCCGACTGGTTCGCGGTCACCGCGCTGTTCCGCCATCCGATGGGGCTGCCGATTCCGCATACCGCGATCATCCCGCGCAACAAGGACCGGATCGGCGACACGCTCGCGCGCTTCCTGCTCACCAATTTCCTGCTGCCGCGGCTGATCGCGCGCAAGATGCAGGACGTCGACATCGCGGGCGCGGTCGGCAAGTTCCTGTCGCAGCCGGCCGAAGGCGGCGGGCGTTTGAAGCTCGGCGCGTCGCGGGTCATCGCCGATGCACTCGGCGCGCTCGACCAGAAAAGGCTGGGCGGCATGGTTAAATCGGCGATTGCCGATCGCCTGCGCGAACTCGATCTCGCCCCGCTGCTCGGTCAGGCGCTACAGGCGGCGCTCGCCGAAGGGCGGCATCAGCCGTTGCTCGACGCCGCGGTCCAATGGGGATCGAAGACGCTCGATCTCAACGAGCATCTGATCCACCAGATGGTGCATGACAATTCGAACGCGATCGTCCGCTTCACGGGGCTCGACGAAAGCATTGCCAACCGCATCGTCAAGGGGCTTGCGAAGCTGCTCGCCGACATGGCGGCCGAGCCCGACCATCCGATCCGCCTGCGCGTCGAGGAGGGAATGGCGAAGCTCGCGCTCGACCTGCAGGAAAATCCCGAGGTTCAGGCAAAGGTCGCGCGGGTGCAGGCCGAGCTGCTCGACAATCCGGCGGTCAAGCGCTGGCTCGACGGCTTGTGGGAACAGGGGCGCAGCGCGCTCTTGCGCGCCGCACGCGATCCCGACACGATGCTCGCGGGGCGGCTCGGCGAGCTGATCACCCAGTTCGGGACGATGCTCGGCGAAGACCGCGGCATCAAGCGCACGCTCAACCGCTATGCGCGGCGTGCAGTGGTCGGCGTCGTCGACAGCTATGGCGAGACCGCGCTGCGGCTCGTGTCCGACACGATCCGTGGCTGGGACGCCAAGACGATCACCGACCGGCTCGAAAATGCCGTCGGCGCCGACCTGCAATATATCCGCATCAACGGCACGCTGGTCGGCGGGCTCGTCGGGGTGGCGATCCACTCGGTCGACGTGTTGCTTTAGCGGCAGGCGGCGAGCCCCTCGCGAAACGTCGGATAGTGCGGCGTCCAGCCGAGCAGCCGCTTTGCCTTGCTGTTCGCGACGCGGCGGTTCTCGGCATAGAAGGCGCGCGCGGCGGGGGAGAGGCCGGCTTCGTCCAGCGATTGCAGCGGCGGCAGCGGCGCGCCGAGCAGTGCGCAACCCCATTCGACGAGGCGGTTCTGGTGCGCGGGTTCGTTGTCGGCGAGGTTATAGATGCCCGGCGGTCCGGCGAAAGAGGCGAGGACCCCGCCTGCGATGTCCTCGACGTGGATGCGACTGAACACTTGTTCGGATAGGTCGATCCGGTGTGCGCGGCCCTCTTCGATACGCTGAAGGATCGAGCGGCCGGGTCCATAGATGCCGGGGAGTCGAAAGACCCGCACCCCGGTGCGCAGCATGGCCCACGCCGCGTCGGCGGCGTTGCGCGCTTCGCGGCGGCCCTTTACGGGCGCGCTTTCGTCGACCCACGCGCCGCGGGTATCGCCGTAAACGCCGGTCGAGGAGAGATAGCCGACCCAGCCTGCCGGCGCGAGCGCGATCGCCTCGCCATAGCGCGCGAGCACGGGGTCGCTTCCCTCCGCGGGCGGGACCGACGACAGGATATGCGTTGCCGAACGCAGCGCGGCGAGCACCGCGGCCTCATCGTCGAACGCGATCGTGCCGGCGCGCGCGTCGCGCGTCGTGCCCACCACGTCCCAGCCGCGCGCGAGCAGGCGGTCGGCGATATGTCGGGCGCTATAGCCCATTCCGAAAATCAGCATCATGCCCATCGGTGGCCTCATACCATATCCCGGTGATCCCGACCGATGAGGACCGTTTCTGGTGGTTCTCGGCAAGGAGGCTTCGAAGCGGCGATGTGGTTCATCGGGGCCAGAAGGCGACGCGGTCCGAGGGCCACCAGAAACGGCCCTTCGGGTTGGTGGTCCCGCCCGCTGGACGCCGTCGCGGCGTCGCGACGATGAACCACATCGCCGCTGCCGCCGCTCCTCGCCAGCAAACGGGACCACCAATCCTCATCGGTCGGGATCACCGGGATATGGTATTATTGCGCAGCGCAGCCGCCAAGCCTAGATCATTCGCATGACCGATGCCTCTTCCGCTCCCGCCGTGCCCGTCACCATCCACCGCGACGACTATCGCCCGCCCGAATGGCAGATCCCCGACATCGCGCTCGATTTCGCGCTCGGGATCGAGGAAACGCGCGTCACCGCGGCGCTGTCGGCCGTGCGCGCGGCCGATGCACCGGCGCCGCTGCTGCTTCGCGGCGACGCGCTGACCCCGGCCGAGGTGCGCGTCGACGGCGCGGTGTGGAACGACTGGCGCATGGAGGGGAGCGACCTGGTCGTCGACCTGGGCGATCGCACCGCTGCGACGGTCGAGGTCGATACGCTGATCCATCCCGCAACCAACACCCAGCTGATGGGCCTCTATGCCTCGGGCGGAATGCTCTGTACCCAGTGCGAGGCCGAAGGCTTCCGCCGCATCACCTTCCACCCCGACCGCCCCGACGTGCTCAGCCGCTACAGGGTGCGGATGGCGGGCGACAGGGCGTGCTTCCCGATCCTGCTCTCGAACGGCAATTGTATCGCGTCGGGGGAGGGTGAGGACGGCACGCACTGGGCGCTGTGGGAGGATCCGTGGCCGAAGCCCTCCTATCTCTTCGCGCTCGTCGCGGGCGACCTGGTGGTCAACCGCGACAGCTTCACGACGATGTCGGGCCGCAAGGTCGATCTCGGCATCTGGGTGCGCGACGGCGACCTCGACCGCACGCATCACGCGATGGCGGCGCTCAAGCACAGCATGAAGTGGGACGAGGAGGTCTATGGCCGCGAATATGACCTCGACCGCTTCAACATCGTCGCGGTCAGCGATTTCAACATGGGCGCGATGGAGAATAAGGGGCTGAACATCTTCAACACCCGCTACATCCTCGCCGATCCCGACACCGCGACCGACATGGATTATGACGGGGTCGAGGGCGTCGTTGCGCATGAATATTTCCACAACTGGTCGGGCAATCGCGTCACCTGCCGCGACTGGTTCCAGCTCTCGCTGAAAGAGGGTTTCACCGTCTATCGCGACCAGAGTTTTTCGGCCGCCATGGGCTCGCCCGCGGTCAAGCGGATCGAGGATGTCCGCGTGCTGCGCGCGGCGCAGTTTCCCGAGGATGCGGGTCCGCTCGCGCATCCGATCCGCCCCGACTCCTATCAGGAGATTTCGAACTTCTACACCGCCACCGTCTATAACAAGGGCGCCGAGGTGATCCGCATGATGGCGACCCTGCTGGGCCCCGAACGCTTCCGGCGCGGCACCGACCTCTATTTCGACCGCCACGACGGCGAGGCCGCGACCTGCGAGGATTTCATCCGCGC
Organism: Sphingopyxis indica; assembly: GCF_032879645.1. NCBI lineage: Bacteria > Pseudomonadati > Pseudomonadota > Alphaproteobacteria > Sphingomonadales > Sphingopyxidaceae > Sphingopyxis > Sphingopyxis indica. The sequence goes on along the minus strand of NZ_CP076394.1, from coordinate 2,838,668 downwards.
GATGGAGGAAGGCGGCGGGATCGACCTGACGCAATTCCGCCGCTGGTACGAGCAGGCGGGAACGCCGAAGCTGCATTTGACGCTGGCGCAAGAAGGTGGGGAATGGTTTCTCGACATCGTGCAGACGGTGCCCCCGACCCCCGGCCAGCCCGACAAGGCGCCGATGATGATGCCGCTCAGGCTCGCCGCCTTTGCGATGGACGGCGGCGGCGCGGCGCTGCCCGATACGCTGGTGACCTTGACCGGGGCGGCGCAGCGCGTGCCGCTCGGCGCCTTTGCCGCGCGGCCCGCGCTGTCGGTCAACCGCGGCTTTTCGGCGCCGGTGATCGTCGATTACGAACGCGCACCGGGCGAACTCGCATGGCTCGCGGCGCACGACGACGACCCGTTCGCACGCTACGAAGCGCTCCAGCAACTGATGCTCGACACATTGGTCGCGGCCGTCTCGGGTGAGGCGGGGAATCGCGACGCGGTGATCGGCGCCGTCGCGCGGACGCTGGCGGGCGCGGCCGACGATCCGGCTTTCGTCGCCGAAGCGGTGCTGTTGCCGAGCGAGGCGTTTATCGGCGACCAGATGGTGACGGTCGACCCCGACGCGATCCGCAGCGCGCGCATGGCTTTGCAGGGGGCGATCGGGGACGCGCTCGAAGGCCAATGGCGCGCTATCCTTGGCAACCCCGCGCCCGCGGCGACCGACCTTTCGCCCGCCGCCAAGGGGCGCCGGCGCCTGCGCGGCGTCGCGCTCGCCTATCTCGCCGCGACCGGCAAGGAGGATGTGGCGGCGCTGGCGTTCGGCATTTTTTCGTCGGCGGACGGGATGACCGAACGGCAGGCGGCGCTCGCGACGCTTGCGCATGGCGACAGCGACGAGCGTGCGCACGCGCTCGACATTTTCTACCAGCGCTATCGCGACGATCCGCTGGTGCTCGACAAATGGTTTCAGGTGCAGGCGTGGTCGCTGCGCAGCGACACCGTTGCCGCAGTCGCGGCCCTCGCGCAGCATCCCGACTTCACGCTCGCCAACCCCAATCGCGTGCGTTCGCTCTATGGCGCCTTCGCCGCGAACCAGGCGGCGTTCCATCAGGCCGACGGCGCGGGCTATCGCCTGCTCGCCGACCTCGTGATCGCGCTCGATCCGAAGAACCCGCAGACCGCCGCGCGGATGATCCCGCCGCTCGGCCGCTGGAAACGCTTCGACGTCGCGCGGCAGGAACTGATGAAAGCCCAACTCGAGCGGATATTGGCGCAGCCCGGCCTGTCGCGCGATACGACCGAGCAGGCGTCGAAGAGTTTGATGGGGTAGCGAGCGACCGCTTGGCGGTGGCGTTTCAAAGTTCAGCAAAGGTCAGCCTTGTGCAGCCGCCGATGGGCTGCGTTCGGCGAACCTGTCGCGCCGGTTCCCGCATCCGCAAAGCCGGGCCGTGACCGCTTGTATCTACATATCGAAAGAGCCGAGACGAAGGCTGGCACAGCCGGATAATGTAGGACAGCGGTTTTTTGCGGCGGATGTCCGCATTGGGGTGGGGAGCGGCCGGTCCTCCCCCTTGGGGGAGGGGGACTACCCGCAGGGTGGTGGAGGGGCACGGGCGGTTTGCCTTTCCCTCTTTGAACGCAGCGTAAACCGAGGGTGCCCCTCCACCATGCTTCGCATGGTCCCCCTCCCCGTGCCGGGGAGGACCCTTATGACCGCAACCGGTCGTTAACGGCCGTGCGGCTCTCCTGGGTGGTCAGCTTGCCGCGAACAGCTTCGTCCCCACCACGCCGATGACGATCAGCGCCATGAAGCCGACCTGCACCGCGCTCACCTTTTCGCCGAACAGGATGACGCCGCCGACGATCACTCCGACCGCGCCGAGGCCGGTCCAGATCGCATAGGCGGTGCCCGCCGAAATTTCGCGCATCGCAAAGGCGAGCAGCGCCATGTTGAGGAAGCTCAGCGACACGGGCACCGCCGACGCCTGCCACGTCCCCTGCGATGCGGCCCATTTGAGGCTGAGCGCCCAGATGATTTCGGTGAAAACGGCGATGGCGAGGATGATCCATCCCATAGGCGAGTCCTTTGCTGTTGGCGGGCTCGTCGGGATGGTGCAGGCCGGAAACCCGGAAAGAGGCGCTGCACAAAAGACTGGATGTCGTGCGGGCGCCGTTAGCTCCACCGCGGCGCTTTGGCAATAGCGCCGCTCAGTCTTCCTGCCGCCAGACGGCCCACAGAGCGCCGAATTGCCGCGCGAGCGGCTTGGGTTGCTGCGCGAGCAGGCGGTCGATCATCGGCCAGGCCGCCTTTTCGAGCCGCGCCTGGCGCTCGCGCGCGAGGCCGATCGCCACTTCGACGTCGCGTTGGTCTCCGAATGCGCGCCGATCGCCCTCCAGCTTGGCGATGAAAAGGCCGAGGTCGTGATGATCGCCGAGAAGGTCCGAGAGCCGTCTGGCGGGTCGCTGGCGGGCCTCCATCAGGTCGGGCCAGAGATTTTCGAGCAGGCGGCAATGATACCAGTGATATTTGATCCGCTTGCGCAGTTCGTGGAAATTCCGGCTGTCGGGGCACGACCGCGCCTGTGCCGACGCCGCGCAGGCGCGCTGATAGGTCTTGCGAAGCCCGTCGGCGATGGCCTCCCAGCCGTCGGCGCTCAAATTCCACATGGCGACCCGCTCCCGCGCCTCGCGCAGCCCGTCGCGCACGTCGCGCATCCGCGCTTCGCCGTCGGTTCCGGCTTCGGCGCGCCGTTGCAGGGCGAACTGCCGGCGGATCGAGTCCAGCGCGCGGCGGTCGATCCGGTCGGCGAACTCGTTCACCAGCCCATCATAAGTGTCCTGCATGACCTTGCTGTCGCGCGCCGCCGAAATGCTGTCGGCCAGCCTGCGAAACCCGGCATTTTCCTGCGCATAGCCGTCGAACACCGGGCGGACGAGCCGCACCAGTCCGCGCAGTTTCTTGCATCGCTTGCGGATGTCGTGGATCGCGTCGCTTCGATCGCGGGCCTCGACCGAGGCGAGTGCCTTTTCGATCTGCTCGCCGGCGATCCGCCGCATGCCGTCGGCGACGGACCGGTCCTTCAGCTTGAAACGATATGCCACGGCCGCCTCCGTTCAGCGGCCGATACTATAGCAATCGGCGCTATCCCGCGAGCCACCCAGCGACGTCGCCCGCAACGCGGTTAGCCGCCGCGCTCAGCGCGGTGCCGACCGGCTTTGCCTCGATCTTGCCGCCGATCGGCTCGCGCGCCTCGAAGCGGCGCTGGGTGACGGTCTTGCCGCCGGCTTCGACGAGCATCGCCTGATAGACGACCACCGCCTCGTTCGTCGCCTCGTCGACGCCGAATTCCATCAACTGCCCGGCGAGCTGCTCGCCCGGCGCGGTCAGATATTGGCCTTCGTCGAGGATGACGCGGCTGGTTCGCGCGGCAACCGTTTCGGAGAGCAGGCGCTGGAACAGGCGTTGCGGCGCCTCGACCCATTGCGCATCCTTGACATAGGCGATGCTCGCATCGTCCTGCTGCACCGGAATGCGCTGGGTGCGCAGCTTTTGCGGTGCGGTCGGGATCAGGATGGTGAGCGCCTGATCCTCGCCCGCGGTGCGCGCCTGTCCCGCCGCGGGGGCCGCGTCGGCGTCGAGCGTGAGCAGGAAGGGGGGCGGCTCGCTGCCGAAGCTGACGCAGGCGGACAGGGTCGCGGCGCCGAGCGCGGCGAGCAGCGGAGCGGGCAGGCGGCGAAGCATGGTCGGATACCTCATGGTTTATAGTCGGGCAGCTTGGCTCCGCCGATCACCGCGCCTGCACCCTGCTGATCGAGCTTGTCGGTCAGGCTGGAGAGCGAGGAGGAGGTGCGGCGCAGGTCGCGGATCAGCGCATTGGCTTCGGGAATCGTCGTCTGGCTGAAGGTCTGCAGCCCCGGCCGCGCATCGGCGATGGCGGCTTCGAGCGTCTTCATCGACTCGTTCGCGGAGGCGAGCGTATCACGCAGATTGCGCATCGCGGGATCGACGTTGCGGTCGATCGTTCCCTGCGTCGCGGCGGCGAGATTGCCGATCTGTTCGGCGGCCTGGCCCGTCTGCTGAATCGCGACGCGCGTGTCGGCGAGCGCCTTTTCGAGCGCGGGGCCGTTGCGCGCGAGGATCGCGGTCGATTGTTCGACATTCTTCAAAATGCCGCGGATGCTCGCCTGATTTTCATCGTCGGCGAGTTCGGCGAGCCGTTCGGTCAGCGTCGACAGTCGCTGGAGCAATTGCGGCGCAGTGTTGAGGATTTCGCCGAGCCCGCCGACGCGATTGGGGATCACCGGCTTGCCCGCCGGCCCCTTGTCGGTGATCGGCGGCGCGCCCTTGACCGCGCCATCGAGCGCGATCTGCGAGACGCCGGTGAAACCGACGCCTTCGAGCGCGGCGGTGGTGCCCTGCAGGATCGGCACCCGCTCTTCGACCTCGATGCGCACGCGGACGAACTGCGGGTCGTCGCGCCACAGCTCGATCTGGGTCACTTGCCCGACGGGCACGCCCGAGAATTGCACTTGCGCGCCCTTGCTCAGCCCGTCGACCGACTGCTTGAAGAAAATGTCATATTCGCGCTTCGCGCCGCCGCTGTCGTTCGCCATCCAGACGACGAAAAAGGCGAGCGCGGCGGTGAAAAGGAGCACGAAGGCGCCGACCAGCACATTATTCGAACGTGTTTCCATCAGCTTTTCCTATCGCCGCTCGGCAATTTGGTTGCATCCTGCCGCAGCGCGGCCGCGCGGCCCGTTGAAATACTCCTGTATCCACGGGTGCTCGGTGGCAAGCAGTTCGGGGATCGTGCCGACCGCGATCACCTTCTTTTCGGCGAGCACCGCGACGCGGTCGCACGTCGCGTAGAGCGTATCGAGGTCGTGCGTGATCAGGAAGACGGTGAGCCCCATCGTGTCGGCCAGCTCGCGGATCAGCGCGTCGAACTTCGCGGCGCCGATCGGGTCGAGCCCCGCGGTCGGTTCGTCGAGGAAGAGCAGCGCCGGGTCGAGCGCGAGCGCGCGCGCAAGGCCGGCGCGCTTGACCATGCCGCCCGACAGCTCGGCGGGAAATTTGGGTCCGGCATCGGGCGGCAGGCCGACCATCGCGACCTTATAGGCGGCGATCTCGTCGAGCAACTGCTGGTCGACGCGCGGATAATATTCGCGCAAGGGGACCTGGATATTCTCCGCGACGCTCAAGGTCGAGAAGAGCGCGCCGCCCTGAAACATCACGCCCCAACGCCGGCGCAGGTCGCGCGATTCCTCTTCGTCGGCGATCGTGTCGAGCGACTTGCCATAGACCTCGATCTCGCCCGCCTGCGGGATTTGCAGCCCGACGATCGAGCGCATCAGCACCGATTTGCCGGTCCCCGACCCGCCGACAACGCCCAAAATCTCGCCCGAGCGCACGTCGAGGTCGAGATGGTCGTGGACCACCGCGTCGCCGAACCGGTTGACGAGGCCGCGGACGCGGATCGCGACGTCGAACTCTTCGGGACGCACCGCTTCGGCGGATGCGAGTTCGTGCCGGATTTCGGCCTGTTCCTCGTCTTCGCTCATCAATTCCATCCGATCGAGGAAAAGAAGACGGCGAAGAAGGCGTCGAGGACGATGACGAGGAAGATCGCAGCGACGACTGCGGAGGTCGTGCGGCGGCCGACTTCCTCGGCATTTTGCCGCACCTGCATCCCCGAATAGCAGCCGGTGACGCCGATCAATATGCCGAACACCGGCGCCTTGATCAGCATCGCCCAGAAATCGGTCATCGGGATGATCTCGCGCAGCCGCTGAATATAGGTGAGCGGCGGGATGTCGAGCCCGATCCACGAAAAGACGCCACCGCCGGCGATCGCGCAGATACTGGCATAGAAGCCGAGCAACGGCATGACGATCGTCGAGGCCGCGACGCGCGGCAGCACGATCGCCTCCATCGGCGACACGCCGATCGTGCGCATCGCATCGACCTCTTCGGTCAGCTTCATCGTCCCGATCTGTGCCGCAAAGGCCGATCCCGACCGGCCGGCGACCATGATCGCGGTCATCAACAGGCCGAGCTCGCGGATCGACGCGCGCCCGACGAGGTTGATGGTGAAGACATCGAGCCCGAATTGTTCGAGCTGGACCGCCCCCTGCTGCGCGATGACGATCCCGATCAGAAAGCTCATCAGCCCGATGATCGGCAGCGCATCGACGCCAACCGCCTGGAACCGCGTGACGATCGCGTTCCAGCGGATGCGCCGCCGCGCGCGAATCTGGATGAAGAGCGCGATGAGCATCGCACCGAAGAAGTCGACGATGCCGACGAGTTCGTGCCAAACCCCCGCGCTCGCCGTGCCGAGCTGTTCGAGCATCCGCGCCCACATCGGGCGGCGGTCGCGATGAACGCGATACTCGCTCTTGTCGTCGGCGAGCGCCTGCAAAAGCCGCTGCGCTTCCTCGCTGGCGCCCGAAATCCGTGCATCATGGGCATTCGCGGTGCGGGTGACGATCCACGCGCCGACCGTGTCGATCCGCTCGACGCCCGACAGGTCGAGCGCCGCTATCGGACCGAGCGCGTCGAGCCGCGCGGGCAGGTCGCCGAGCCGCGCGAGCGTCAGGCGCCCCGTGAAGCGCACCTCGGCTCCCCCGGCTCCATCGCTCGTTTCGAAATCCGCCTTGGCCGCCATCGAGCCGGACCTTGGATGATTTGCCGAACAAGCTCAAGCGAATCCGTGGCATGGCGGCCAAGCCTTGGCCGCGTCATGTGGCGGGGCTAAGAAGCGTTCGATGAGCGAACCCGGCCCGCCTGACTATGCCCACCGCGTCGCAATGTACGACATGGATCGCACGATCACGCGCGCGGGCACCTACAGCGGCTTTTTGATGCACGTCGCGCGGCGGCGCCAGCAATGGCGCCTGCTGCTGTTGCCGCTCGTCGGGCTGGCCGGACTCGCCTATGCCTTGCGGTTGATCGACCGCTCGCAGCTCAAGGCGATCAACCTGCGGCTGCTCGTCGGCAAGCGTTTCAGCCGCGCCGAGATCGCGCCGCTCGCCGAAAGCTACGCCGACAGGGTCGTCGCGCGCGGCCTGCACGACGCGGCGCTCGAACAGATTGCGGCCGACCGCGCGGCGGGATACCGGCTGCTCCTCGCAACCGCCTCTTTCCACCTCTATGTCGATGCGATCGCGCGGCGGCTGGGGATCGACGATGTGCTCGCGACGCGGCTCGACGAACCCGATGGCGGCGATCATATCCACGCGCGGCTGTCGGGCGACAATTGCTATGGCGAGGCCAAGTTCGCGCGGATCAGCGGCTGGCTCGCCGACAATGCGATCACCCGCGAGGGCGCGCATATCCGGGCCTATTCGGACCATGTTTCCGACCACCCGATGCTCCGCTTCGCCGACGAGGCGGTCGCGACGACGCCGTCGCGCAAGCTGAAACGTCTGGCGCCGCAAATGGGATGGCAGGTCGTGGACTGGCGGCGGCGATAGCATAATTGGCTCAACCCCTCCTCTTCAGAGGAGGGGCAGCGAGACTTGCCAGCTTGCTGGCCTAGTCGCAGCGGGGTGGTGTTTGACCTCTTGCGCGCTATCGCGCGCCACCACCCCAAACCCCTCCTCTCAAGAGGAGGGGCTTAAGAATGATCGCAACCGTCCGAAAACCGTCATTCACCTCGCCAATTGGGCGTATATCACACCGCCGCCAGCGCCTGGTCGAAGTCGGCGATCAGGTCGTCGGCGGCTTCGATCCCGATCGAAATGCGCACCAGATTGTCGGTGATGCCGAGCGCCTTCTTGCGTTCGTCGGGGACCGACAGGTGCGTCATCGCCGCGGGGTGGCTCGCGAGCGTTTCGGTGCCGCCGAGGCTGACCGCGAGCTTGGCGATCCTGAGCGCGTCGAGAAAGCGGAAACTTTCCGCCTCGCCGCCCTTCACGAACAGCGAAAAGGTCGACCCGGCGCCGGTGCAATGGCGGTCGAACACATCCTTTTGCGGTCCGTCCTTCAGGAAGCCGAGATAGCCGAGCCCCTCGACCTTCGGATGATCGCGCAGGAAGGCGCAGACCTTTTCGGCATTCTCGCCGGCGCGGGTCATGCGGAGTTCGACGGTCTCGAGGCTGCGCAGCAGCATCCACGCGGTATTGGGATCGCAGATGGTGCCGATCGTGTTGCGCATCATGCGAATGGGGCCGAGCCACTGCTTCGACCCGAGCACGCCGCCCGCGACGAGATCGCTGTGGCCGCCGGCATATTTGGTCAGGCTGTAGAGCACGATGTCGGCGCCGTGCCGCAGCGGGGCGGACCAGAGCGGGCCGAGGAAGGTGTTGTCGATCGCGATCGGCGGGCGCGCATCGGCGTCGAACGCGGCCTCGACCGCGGCGCGCATCGCCTGCACGTCGACGAGCGCGTTGGTCGGATTCGCCGGGCTTTCGAGATAGACCATCGCGACCTTGCCGCCCTGCCGTTCCGCCATCTCCTTCGCGCGGGCCAGAATCGCGTCCATGTCCGCGCGCGACGCTTCGGCGGGGAAATCGACGTAGGAAGCGCCGAAGCGCGACAATATGCGCGCGATCAGCGTCTCGGTCGCGGCATAGAGCGGCCCCGAATGGACGATGACGTCGTTCATGCTGACATGCGCGAGGAGCAGCGTCGCGATCGCCGACATGCCGCTCGAAAAGACGAGCGCGTCCTCCGCCTTTTCCCAGACGCCCAGCCGTGCTTCCAATATCTCCTGGTTCGGGCCGTTGAAGCGCGAATAGACGAGGCCTTCGGCGCCGCCGGGGCGCTTTCCGGTGATCCCTTCGAAGTGGCGCTTGCCCGCGGCGGCGCTTTCGAAGGCGAAGGTCGAGGTGAGGAAGATCGGCGGCTTCAGCGACCCTTCGGAGAGCATCGGGTCATAGCCATAGCCCATCATCAAGGTCGAGGGCGACAGGGGATGGCCGCCGATTTCGGTGACGTCCTGCTTGGGCTTGCGGCGAACGGGTGCGCCGGTGAGTTCGTTATTGTCGATGGTGGGCATGGGTTCCTCGCGAGCTGATTTGGTTTCTGCTGTAACTAGCGCGCTTCGCCCCGTCCGTCACCCCAACGATGCGATGATCCAGATCGTTCCGATGAGCAGCGGCACGCCGATGATGTCGAGCGCCAGTCCCGCGGTCAGCATCCGGGGAAGGGCGATATGCTCGGTCGCCCACGCGATCGCATTGGGGCCGGTGCCCGAGGGGAGCATGAAGCCCCAGCTCGCCGCCATCGCGACGGGCAAGGCGAGCAGGATCGGATCGGCGCCGGTCGCGGCGATCAGCGCGGCGAGCACGGGGGTGATGCCGCTCGCGGTCGCGACATTGCTCGCAAATTCGGTGATCAATATGGTGAGCGCGACGATGATCGCGGCAAGCGCGATCGTCGGGATCGACCCGAGCGGCGCCAGCACGCTGCCGAGCCACGCCGCAAGCCCGCTCGCGGTGATCGAAGCGGCGAGCGCGAGGCCGCCGCCGAAGAGCATGATGACGCCCCACGGCGCGCGGTCTGCCTCCTTCCAGACGAGGAGCGGGCGGCCGGTGCCGTCGGGGACGATGAAGAGCAGCAGACTCCCCGTGACCGCGATGGTGCCGTCGGTGAGCGCACCCTGCGGCACCAGCGGCGCGAGCAGCGGCTGGAGCATCCACAACCCGACGACGAGCGCGACGATCGGGACGACGCGACGCTCGGCGGTCGACCAGATTGCCTGATGCCCGAGCGCTTTCGATGCCGCGGCGCCGTCGAAGGGATGATCGGCAAGCCGCTGGACGCGCGCGAGAATGACGAGGGCGGCGGGCACCGACAGCGCGACGACGGGAATGCCGTAAAGCGCCCAGGTCGCGAAACCGATGTGCAGGCCGAGCGCGCGTTCGATCAGCCCCGCCGCGATCGCGTTGGTCGGGCTGCCGACGAGCGTGCCGAGACCGCCGATCGAGGCCGAAAAGGCGATCCCCATCATCACCGCGCCAGCAAAGCCGCGCGTCTCGGCCGCCTCGACGCCCCCGGCGCGCAGCACCGCCAGCGCGATCGGCACCATGATGAGCGTCGTCGAGGTGTTCGAGATCAGCATCGACAGGATCGCGGTCGCGCCCATGAAGGCGAAAAGCAGCCCGGTCGGCGTCGGCGGCGCGAGCTTGAGCAGTGCGAGCGCGAGCCGGCGGTGCAGGCCGACCCGCTCGATCGCGAGCGCGAGGAAGGCGCCGCCGAGGATCAGGAACAGGATCGGATCATAATATTCGTTGGCGATGTCCTTCGCCGACATCACGCCGGCAAAGGGCGCGACGAGAAAGGGCAATAGCGCGGTGGCGGTGAGCGGCAGCGCCTCGGTCATCCACCACACCGCCATCAGCAAGGTCAGCGCGGCGATGCGCCACGCCGGGAGGGCCATCCCTTCGGGCGCGGGGAGCATAAGCATGACGAGAAAGATGATCAGGCCGCCGACCAATCCGAAAAACCGTGTGCGCGTCATCGCTCCCCCTATCCCGCAGCGTCATGCCCGACCGAGCCGGCGCCCCTTACTCAAGGAAGGCGGCCCCCGGATCAAGTCGGCGACTATCCCCTTCGCGCCCCTTGTCCCGTCATTGCGAGCGAAGCGAAGCAATCCAGAGTGTGCGTAAACCGCTCTGGATTGCTTCGCTTCGCTCGCAATGACGGGAACAGGGGTGCAAAGGGATAATTACCATTCAACTCCGGGCTGACGAACCTATGGTGTCTGTGGATTCCCCAGGCCGATCACCGACAATTGCCGGCCATAGCCCGCCTCGCCGCGCAGGCAGGCGCGGCGATAGCTGAAATAATCATCCGCTTCGGCGCATGTATCCTGCCCGCCGATCGCGACGGTGCCGACGCCTGCCGCGGCGAGCCGCGCGGCGACATAGGCGGCGATGTCGAACATCGCATGGCCGGGGCGGGCGGCGGCGAAGAAATGCTCGTTCGCGGGGTTGTCGGACAGGAAGCGCTCTACGAAGCCGTCGTCGACTTCGTAGGAGGCGCGGCCGATGCACGGACCGATCGCGGCGGCGACGCGATCGCGGCGGGCGCCGAGGCTTTCCATGGCGGTCAGCGCCGCGTCGGTGACACCGGCGATCGCGCCCTTCCAGCCGGCATGGGCGGCGCCGACGACGCCGGCTTCGACGTCGGCGAACAGCACGGGGACGCAATCGGCGGTCAGGATCGACAGCAGGATGCCCGGCGTGCGCGTCGCGAGCGCGTCGGCTTCGGGGCGGTCGGACGGATCGCTCGCCTCGTCGACGATCACGCAGCGGTTGCCATGCACCTGATAGAGTCCGGCGAGCGCGGCGCCCGGCAGCACCGCATCGGCGACACGGCCGCGGTTTTCGGCGATCAGCGCCGGATCGTCGCCCGAGCCGAGCCCACAATTGAGCGAGGCGAGCTCGCCCGTCGACACACCGCCGCGCCGCCCGAAAAAGCCGTGCGGCACGCCCCCGAGCGGCGCCGCGGTGGTAAAGGGCGGGCTCACAGGTCGAGTCTCCAGATCCGGTCCTCGTCGATATGATTGCCGACGCGAAAGGCGTTACGCCCCACGTCGACGAAGCCGTAGCGGCGATAGAAGGCCTGCGCGCGGTGGTTTTCGCTGAACACCGACAGATAGAGGATCGACGCGCGCTCACGCGCCCAGGCGATGCCCCATAGGATCAGCGCCGCCGCGACGCCGGTGCCCTTCGCCGCTTCGCCGACATAAAGCTGGTGGAGCTCGGTCGCGCCGTCGTGCGGCTGGCCCGGCGGCAGGGCGAAGTCGATCGGGCCGAGCTTGACGAAGCCGAGGATCGTGCCTTCCGCATCGCGGACGAGCGCGATCGTCCAGTCGGGATCGGCGATCTGCGCCGCGATGCGGTCGGGCGGGTTCCACTCCGCGAGGAAGGCCGAAAGGTCGGCGGGATCGTAGATATGACCGAAGGTGTCGACGAACGAGGCTTCGGCAAAGGCCGACAGCGCTTCGGCGTCGGCAAGCGTGGCGGTTTCGACGGCGATCATGCGGCACCTCTCAGATTGGGGAAGCCTTCGGGGGTCGGCCAGCCCGATGCGTGTACCGCCATCACCTTGAAGAGTTCGCCCATTTGCTGCGGTTCGACCAGCCGGTCGCGCTGGCCGCGAAGGTCGTCGGCGCGGCCGGGCGCGGCCTTGGCGAGCGCGGCGAGCCGCGCGTCGAGCCCGAGCCGCCGAAGCCATTCGCCCTGCCCGACGGGGCCGAGGACGCGCGTGCCGGCGTGGCGCGCGGCAAAGGCGAGCGCGGCGAAATCGACATGCGCCGTCAGGTCGATCTCGCCCGGATCGGCGAAGGGGTCGGCAAAGCGATGCGCCTTGACGGCTTGCAGCGTGTCGCCCGCCGCGGGGCCGCAATAGCCATAGTCGATGGCGAGCAGCGCGCCGCCGCGGCGCGACAGACGAAAGGCGCAGCTCTGCATGACCGCGGCGGCGGCCGGCGCGGTTTCGACGATCGTGCCGACGGGCTGGTGCCGCAGCCCGGGGGGGACGGCTTCGTCGGCGGGGACGTCGCCGGGCCTTGCCGCGAGCCGTCCCGCCTCGCGCGCCACCATCCGCTCGCGCCAGCCGCCGTCCGTCATTTCATATTGATGGATCGGCAGCGCGTCGAAAAATTCATTGGCGACGATGATCGGCGCGACATCGTCGTCGAGCTCGGAAAGATCGGCGTGATGCCGGGCTTCGGGAAGGCGCGATGCCTGCGCCGCGCGCAGCGCCGGGCTCGTCTCGACCAGATGGACGCCCTGCGGGACGCAGCCGAAGCGCGCCATCGTCCGCAGCGCGTCGGCGGCGAGCGTGCCGCGTCCGGGGCCGAGCTCGACATAACGGAAGGCGGGCTGGCCTGCGCGCTGCCACAGGTCGGCGATCCAGATGCCGACCATTTCGCCGAACATCTGGCTGATCTCGGGCGCGGTGGTGAAGTCACCGTCTGCGCCGAGCGGGTCGCGCGTCGCGTAATAATGCGCGTTCGCCGCCGCCATATAGTCGGCAACGCTCATCGCGCGCTGCGCGGCGATCTGGAACATGAGGTCGGCCGGCGTCGGTGGACCGTCAGGCAACGCTGTCGGTCCCCGCGACGGGCTCGACGCGCTGGCGGCGGTTCTTGGCCGTCGCGACGAGCCAGACGCCCGCAACGAGCATCGGGATGGTCAGCGTCTGCCCCATCGTCAGCCCCCACGGCAGCGTGCCGAGCTGGGCATCGGGTTCGCGCACATATTCGAGCGCGAAGCGGCTGAGGCCATAGATGATCGCCGCCATGCCAAAGAGGAAGCCGGGCTTGTAGCGGGCATCGGTGCGCCAGAAGAAGAAGGCGAGGATCGCGAACATCACGAGGCCTTCGAGCCCCGCTTCGTAGAGCTGGCTCGGGTGGCGCGGATCGAGCGTGCCGCTGTGCGGAAAGATGATCGCCCATGGCACGCTGGTCGGACGCCCCCACAGCTCGCCGTTCACGAAATTGGCAAGGCGGCCGAAGAAGAGGCCGAAGGGGACGACGCAGGCGATATAGTCGCAGAAGCGCAGAAAGCTGAGCTTTTCCTTCTTCGTCACATACCAGATGGCGATCAGCACTCCGGCGACGCCGCCGTGGAGCGACATGCCGCCGTCCCACAGCCGCAATATCTCGATCGGATTGCGGACATAATTGCCGAGGTTGTAGAAGAGGACATAGCCGAGGCGTCCGCCGACGATGATGCCGAGCATCGCATAGAAGATCATGTCGTCGGCGTGGCGGCGCGCCATCGGCGCGCCGGGCTGGGCGATCAGGCGCAGCAAATACCAATAGCCGACGAAGATTCCCGCGAGATAGGCGAGCGCATACCAGCGGATGGGCCAGCCGAAGACGCTGAAGGCGATGCTGCTGTTTTCGCCCATCAGATCGTTGAAGTTCACATATTGCGTTGCTTCCGCTAGGAGCGCAGAAAATGTCATAAAGTCTCGGACCTTCCCCAGGAGAGGCCTTCCCCATAAGGGGTAAGTGCTGCGAGACCAAGAGGAGAGATATTCCATGCCATCCGCGCTCGATCTGCGCCTGGAAGCCGCGTACCAACTGATCACCGGCCCGGGCGGGCCGATCCAGGTCGGAACCATCGAAAAGGACGGGCGCGAGCTGCCCTTCATCACCAATGCGCCGTCGAATCTGGTCGATTATGTCGCCTATTTTTGTGCGCAGCATGGCGACGCCACCTTCCTGGTCGAAGGGCATGAGCGGCTGAGCTTCAAACAGGTCTATGCCGCGGCGCGCAAGGTCGCCGCGGGGCTGGTCGAGGGGCATGGCGTGAAGCGCGGCGACCGCGTCGGGATCGCGATGCGCAACGCCAATGCGTGGTGCGTCGCCTATATCGGCATCCTGATGGCGGGCGGCTGCGCGACCCTGCTCAACGGCTGGTGGCAGGGCGGCGAACTCGCCGCGGGGATCGAGGACAGCGAGGCGAAGCTGGTCATCGCCGACCCGCAGCGCGCCGAACGTCTCGCCGGCGTGGCGCATGGCGCGAAGGTCGTCACGCTCGACATCACGCGCCCGATCGACGAGGCGATCGCGCCGATCACGAGCGCCGGCGGCAGCGAGGCGACCGCGCTGCCGCAACTCGGCCCCGACGACCTTGCGACGATTCTCTTCACCTCGGGCTCGACCGGCCAGTCGAAGGGAGCTTATTCGCGGCATCAGGCGGTGGTGCAGGGCATTTTCAACTATGTCACCCAGACCGCGAGCATCGTCCATCTGCTCACCGAGGACGGGCTGATGTCGGACATCCAGCCCGCGACGCTGATCTGCACCCCGCTGTTCCACGTCACCGCCGAAATCCCGGTGTTCCTTCAGAGCTTCGCGCTCGGGCGCAAGCTGGTGTTGATGCCGAAATGGAATGCCGAAGAGGCGATGCGGCTGATCCAGGACGAGCAGGTCAATTATTTCGTCGGCGTGCCGCTGATGAGCTATGAAATCCTCGTCCATCCGCACCGTTCGAAATATGATCTGTCGACGTGCAAAAGCTATGCCGGCGGCGGTGCTCCGCGCCCGCCCGAGCATGTCAAGCGGCTGTCGACCGAAATGGGCGAGGGCAAGCCGCTGCTCGGCTATGGCCTCACCGAAACCAACGCCGTCGGCTGCGGGATCATCAACGAAAATTATCTCGAAAAGCCGACCTCGACGGGGCCGGCGTCGAAGCCACTGGTCGACCTGGCGATCCTCGACGAACAGGGCAAGCCGCTCGCGCAGGGGCAGGTGGGCGAGGTCTGCATCCGCTCGATCTGCAATTTCGAAGGCTATTGGAACAATCCCGAAGCGACGAAGGCCGCCTTCTTCGACAATGGCTATTTCCGCACCGGCGACCTCGGCTACCTCGACGAGGACGGCTATCTGTTCATCGTCGACAGGAAGAAGGACATCATCATCCGCGGCGGCGAGAATATCAGCTGCCAGGAGGTCGAGGCGGCTATCTACGAACATCCCGATGCCAAGGAATGCGCGGTGTTCGGCCTGCCCGACGAACGATTCGGCGAGGTCGTCGGCGCGGTGGTGTGGATGGCGCCGGGCAGCAAGGCCGACGCGGCGATGCTGCACGAATTTCTGTGCGAGCGGCTCGCGCCGTTCAAGGTGCCCGCGAAAATCTGGATGGCGAGCGAGGCGCTGCCCAAGCTCGGCAGCGAAAAGATCGACAAGGTGAGCCTGCGCAATCATTATCGCGAGGAATATGCGGCGGAGCTTGCCGCGTAACCAAAGGCCGCAAGGGAGCGAACAGGGATTATGGCCCCGCCGGATACCCCCGACGCTCCCCCCCAGTCGCCGCCGGCGGGGTCGACCGTTTCGCACGATCGCGCCGCGCCGCGCCGCGTCTATCGCCACCGCTTGCCGACGCGCATCTGGCATTGGACGAACGCGCTGACCCTGCTCGTCCTGCTGATGAGCGGGCTGATGATCTTCAACGCGCACCCGCGCCTCTATTGGGGACAATATGGCGCGAACTACGATCATGCGTGGCTCGCGATCGGGGCGACCGAGACGACGGGTTTTCTGCGCGTCGGCAGCCTGCGGGTCGAGACGACGGGGGTGCTGGGGCGCTGGACGGACAAGGATGGGGTAGAGCAGACCTGGGCCTTTCCCGGCTGGGCGACGATCCCGACGCGCTACAGCCTCGCCGATGCGCGGCGCTGGCATCTGAGCTTTGCGTGGGTGCTCGCGATCGCGCTGACGCTTTATATGCTGTGGAGCGCGTTCGGCGGGCATTTGCGCAAGGATCTGCACGTCCGGCGCGGCGAATGGTCGCCGCGGCACATCTGGCAGGACATCAAGGATCATGCACGGCTGCGCTTTCCGGCCGGCGAGGCGGCGGCACGCTATAATATCCTGCAGAAGCTGTCGTATATCGGGGTGATCTTCATCCTGTTGCCGCTGATCGTCGCGACCGGGCTCACCATGTCGCCGGGCTTCAACGCGACCGCGCCGTGGCTGCTCGACCTGTTCGGCGGGCGGCAATCGGCGCGCTCGATCCATTTCATCGTCGCATGGCTGCTCGTCGCCTTCTTCCTCGTCCATATCGCAATGGTGCTGCTCGCAGGGCCGGTGAACGAGGTGCGGTCGATGCTGACCGGCTGGTTCCGCCTGCCGAAAGCGAAGGGCGAGGCCGAATGAGCGACCTGATCCTTCCGCGCCGCGACCTCATCCTGCGCGCCGGCGGCCTTGTCGCCGCGGCGGGCGCGCTGCCGCTGCTTTCGGGCTGCGATGCGATCAACGATGCCGAACCGGTGCGCAAGATCCTCTCGCTCGGCGAGGAGATGCACTTCGCGAGCCAGCGCGCGCTGACCGACCGTGACGCCCTCGCGCGCGAATTCACCCGCGCCGACCTGTCGCCGGTGTTCCGCTCGAACGGAACGCGGATGCCGGCGGGTGCCGACTATGCCGCGCATGTCGCGCGCGGCTTCGCCGACTGGCGCCTGAAGGTGACGGGGCTGGTCGCGCGGCCCTTGTCGCTGTCGATGGCCGACATCCGCGCGATGCCGCAGCGCACCCAGATCACGCGCCACGACTGCGTCGAGGGCTGGAGCGCGATCGGCGAGTGGACGGGCGTGCCGCTGCACCGCGTGCTTGCAGCGGCGGGGCTTCGCGACGGCGCGCGCTATATCGTCTTTCGCTGCGCCGACCGGATCGGCGACGCCGATTATTACGAAAGCTGCGACAGGGTCGATGCGCTGCATCCGCAGACGATCCTCGCCTGGGCGCTCAATGATAAGGTGCTGCCGATCGCCAACGGCGCGCCGCTGCGCCTGCGGATCGAACGCCAGCTCGGCTACAAGCACGCCAAATATCTGACCGCGATCGAGGCGGTCGCAAGCCTCGACCGGATCGGCGCGGGCAAGGGGGGTTACTGGGAAGATCGCGTGGACTATGAATGGTATGCTGGTATCTGACTCCAACTTTCACGATTGGAAAGATCGCCTATGTCCATTCTCCGCCCCTTCCTTTCGCGCGTCATCCGCCAGGGCCAGCTGACCGTCATCGCCCCCGACGGATCGCGCGAAGTCTTCGGGACGCCCGCGGCCGGTTTCCCCGACGTGACGGTGCGTTTCGCGAGCCGGAAGGGGATGCGCCGGATCGTCCTCGACCCGCGCCTCGGCGCTGCCGAGGCTTTCATGGACGGCGAGATGGCGATCGAACAGGGCGACATCATGGAGCTGATCCAGTTGCTGCGCGCCAATACGCCATGGGATCGCGGCAGCAAGCTCAAGGACCGCGGTCCGGTGGGCGAGGCGATGGACTGGATCAAGACGCGGATCAATTCGATCAACCGCCGCAGCCGCTCGCGCGCGAACGTGGCGCACCATTATGACATCGGCAACGATCTCTACCGCCTCTTCCTCGACGCGGATATGCAATATAGCTGCGCCTATTGGCCGCGCGAGGACATGACGCTCGAGGAGGCGCAGGAGGCGAAGAAGGCGCATATCGCGGCGAAGCTGGCGCTCGCGCCGGGACAGCGCGTGCTCGACATCGGCTGCGGCTGGGGCGGGATGGCGATCACGCTCGCCAAGCTCGCCGACGTCGAGGTGCTGGGCATCACCCTGTCCGAGGAACAGCTCGCGCTCGCTAGGGAACGCGCCGCGGCGGCGGGGGTTGCGGGCCGCGTGCGTTTCGAGCTGATCGACTATCGCGACCTCGCGGAGCGCGAGGCCGGACGCTTCGACCGCATCGTCTCGGTCGGCATGTTCGAGCATGTGGGTGCGCATAATTTCGACACCTTCTTTCGCGCCTCTGCCAATCTGATGACCGCCGAAGGGGTGATGCTGCTCCACACGATCGGCCGCTTCGGCCGCCCCGGATCGACCGACGCCTTCACCCGCAAATATATCTTCCCCGGCGGCTATATCCCGGCGCTCAGCGAGACGTTGGCGGCGAGCGAAAAGAGCCGGCTGATCGTCACCGACGTCGAAACGCTCCGCCTGCACTACGCCTTCACGCTGCGCCAATGGTATGCACGCACGCTCGCGCACCGGGACGAGATCGTCGCGATGATGGGCGATCGCTTTTTCCGCATGTGGACCTTCTATCTGGCGGGCGCGACCGCGGCGTTCGAAAGCGGCGGCATGGGCAATTACCAGATCCAGTTCGCGCGCAGCCGCCACGCGCTGCCGCTGACGCGCGATTATATGGCGGCGGCGGAAGCAGCGTATCTCTAGCCGCTTTCTTTCGGCGCGTCAGGCTTGGCACCCAGCCGTGATTGCCATTGCGCGGCGCGTGGCGCCCTGCTAGCCGCGCCCGCGTTCACACCAGCCAAGGGTTCCCGCCATGTCCGAGTCCATCAAGCGCGTCGTCCTCGCCTATTCGGGCGGTCTCGACACCAGCGTGATCCTGAAATGGTTGCAGGTGACCTATGGCTGCGAGGTGGTGACCTTCACTGCCGATCTGGGGCAGGGCGAGGAGCTTGAGCCGGCGCGCGCCAAGGCCGAGCTGATGGGCATTGCGCCGAATCATATTTTCATCGACGATCTGCGCGAGGAATTCGTGCGCGATTTCGTCTTCCCGATGATGCGCGCCAATGCCCGCTACGAGGGCGATTATCTGCTCGGCACCTCGATCGCGCGCCCGCTGATCTCGAAGCGGCTTGTCGAGATTGCGCACGAGACGGGCGCCGATGCGGTCGCCCACGGCGCGACCGGCAAGGGCAACGACCAGGTGCGCTTCGAGCTGTCCTGCTATGCGCTCGATCCCGACATCAAGGTGATCGCGCCGTGGCGCGAGTGGGATCTGACGAGCCGCACCGCGCTGATCGACTTTGCCGAGAAGAACCAGATTCCGGTGCCGAAGGACAAGCGCGGCGAGAGCCCTTTCTCGACCGACGCGAACCTGCTCCACACTTCGTCGGAAGGCAAGGTGCTCGAGGACCCGTGGGAAGAGACCCCCGACTATGTCTATTCGCGCACGGTGAACCCCGAGGACGCGCCCGACGCGCCCGAATATATCACGATCGACTTCGAAAAAGGCGACGGCGTCGCGCTGAACGGGCAGGCGATGTCGCCCGCGACGCTGCTCGCGGCCTTGAACGACCTCGGCCGCAAGCATGGCATCGGCCGCCTCGACCTCGTCGAGAACCGCTTCGTCGGCATGAAGTCGCGCGGCATGTATGAAACGCCGGGCGGCGAAATCTATGCGCGCGCGCATCGCGGCATCGAAAGCATCACGCTCGACCGCGGCGCGGCGCATCTGAAGGACGAGCTGATGCCCAAATATGCCGAGCTCATCTACAATGGATTCTGGTTCGCGCCCGAGCGCGAGATGCTCCAGGCCGCGATCGACCATAGTCAGGAAAAGGTCAGCGGCACCGTGCGGCTCAAGCTCTACAAGGGCAATGCCGGCGTCGTCGGCCGCAAGTCGCCGTTCAGCCTCTACAGCGAACGCCATGTGACCTTCGAGGACGACGCCGGCGCCTATGACCAGAAGGACGCCGCGGGCTTCATCAAATTGAACGCGCTGCGCCTGAAACTGCTCGCCCGGCGCGACCGGTGATCGTTCGGCCGGGGACACCCGGCCTCGTGACGCCGAGCAAGACAAGATATTGAATATAGAGGTTCCGCTCTGGAATCATCGCGATTTGGCGCGTGACGCGAATCGGAAAATTTGCTACCCGACTGGCCGCAACAGGGTCGAGATGTGCCAACGGAACCCGTCGCTCGCAGGGCGGCGGCCAAGCGGGATAGTACGCATGGACGAGCCTTCGAATGCCGGTCTTGATGAATATGATTGGCAACCCTGTTCGCTGATTTTCCCACGTATCGGCAAGCTGATGAATCGACAGGGGGTGCATACGCGATTGTTGCTGCCGGGCAGCTATTTTGTTCGCCGCTCGCGGTCGCGGGGTGACCGGATCTATCGCGTTGCGCGTTGAGCGCGGCCGTTCCCAAAAATGCAATGAAGGATTAGCGCGGCCCCGCGACCTGCGCTAAGGGCGGCCGATGACTGCCACCCGCTTCTTTTCCGACAACGCCGCCGCCGTTCATCCGGCGGTGATGGATGCACTGGCCGCGGCCAATCACGTCGATACCGCCTATGACGGCGACGCGCTCAGCCAGTCGCTCGACGGGGCCTTTTCGCAAGTGTTCGAAACGACCTGCGAAGTCGTGTGGATCCCGACCGGGACCGCGGCGAACAGCATCATCCTCGCGCATTTCGTGCGGCCGTGGCAGGGCATCCTCTGCTATGAGGAAGCGCATATCGAGGTCGACGAATGCGGCGCGCCGACCTTTTATTCGGGCGGTGCCAAGTTGATGCCGCTGCCGGGACGCGGCGCAAAGATCGACGCGGACGCGCTGAAGACGCGGCTCGCGGGCATCAGCAAGGATGTGCATCAGGTGCAACCCGCGGCGATCAGCATCACCAACGCGACCGAATATGGGCTGTCGTGGCGCCCCGAGGAGATCGGCGCGATCAGCGAGGTGGCGAAGGCCGAAGGGCTGAAGCTGCACATGGACGGCGCGCGCTTCGCCAATGCCGTCGCCTTTCTGGACTGCGCGCCCGCCGACGTGACCTGGCGCGCCGGGGTCGACGCGCTGTCGTTCGGCTTTACCAAAAATGGCGCGATGATGGCCGAGGCGATCGTCTTTTTCGGCGGCAGCGGCGGTTCGGGGGTGCGCGAGCTCAAGAAACGCGGCGGGCATCTGCTCAGCAAGGGGCGCTTCGTCGCCGCGCAGATCCGCGCGATGCTGAAGGACGATCTGTGGCTCGCCAACGCGCGCGCGGCGAACGCGGGGGCTGCCGAACTCGCGCGCGCGTGCGAGGGACGGCTGATGTATCCGGTCGAGGCGAACGAGCTGTTCGTGCGCCTGACCGCCGACGAAGCCGCACGGTTGCGCGCGGCCGGCTTCGATTTCTATGACTGGGGCGAGGGCGCGGCTCGCCTGGTGGTCAGCTGGGATCAGGACGCCGCCGCCGTGGGGCCGTTCGCCGCGGCGATCGCGGCGCTATGAGCGAGACGCCGCCGACGCTGCTCAGCCCGCGCGTCTTCCTTCCCTTCGCACTCGTCACCCTGATCTGGGGATCGACGTGGATCGTCATCAAGGGGCAGCTCGGCATCGTGCCGCCGAGCTGGTCGGTCGCCTATCGCTTCGGCGTCGCGGCGGCCGCAATGTTCGTTTTTGCATTGCTGCGCCGCGAACGGCTGTGGCCCGGACCGCGCGCGCTTGCCTTTGCCGCGGTGCTTGGCATCGCGCAATTCGCGCTCAACTTCAACTTCGTCTATCGCGCCGAGCAGCATATCACCTCGGGGCTCGTCGCGGTGTTGTTCGCGCTGCTGATCGTGCCCAATACGCTGCTCGGGCGGGCCATGCTCAAGACGCCGCTCGCCGGGCGCTTCCTGCTCGGGGCGGGGATCGCGATCGTCGGCGTCGCGCTGATGATCGTCCACGAATATCGCGCCGCGGCACTCGGTCCGGCGGCGGTCGTCGCCGGGACCGCGCTGACGCTGACCGGCGTGCTTTGCGCGTCGACCGCCAATATCATGCAGGGCACCGCCTTTGCACGCGCGCAGTCGATGATCGTGATGATCGCGTGGGCGATGCTGTTCGGCACGCTCGGCGATGCGCTCTTCGCGTGGATCACCACCGGGCCGCCGGTGATCGAGACGCGCTTTTCCTACCTCGGCGGCGTGCTCTATCTGGGTGTTGTCGCAAGCGCGGTGACCTTCCCGCTCTATTTCGGGGTGATCCGCGCGGTCGGGCCGGGGCAGGCGGCGTGGTCGAGCGTGCTCATCCCGATCATCGCAATGGGCTTTTCGACCGTCTTCGAGGGCTATCATTGGGCGCCGCTGTCGATCGCGGGCGGCGCGGTGGCGCTCGTCGGACTGGTGATAGCGGTGGCGAAGCGGCCCGAGAAGCCGTCGGTCAGCGGCAATATGGTCTCTTTGCCGGTCGAATCCGACGGTTGATCGAACGGCCTTTGCCTGGTTCAAAGAAGAGGCTCGAGTCACAGATATGATAAGGAAATTATTCGCGCTCGCACTGTTCGCGGCCACCGCGCACCCCGCATTTGCCGAGGAGGCCTGTCAGGCCGGCGCCTATCGCGGTTCCGATGGCGATTTCGTCGCGCTCGCCAAATCGACGCTGAACCCCGCCGGCGGGCTGCGCTACCTGTTCCGCGACGGGCGGCGCGGCGCTACGGGCGACGCCGGCTCGCCGGTCCATTGCACCGGCGAGGGAATGCGGGTCGGTGAGGGCACGGCGGCAAAACAATGGACGCGGATCGCCTTTCGCGAAACTCCCGCGACCTTCGACAGCGCGGGCACCGAACTGGCCGGCGTGCTGATCGAACCCGTCGATGCCGGTCCGAAGCGGCCGCTGGTCGTGATGGTGCACGGGTCGGAGCGAAGCTCGCCGATCGGGGGCATCTATGGCTATGCGATGGCGGCGCAGGGGCTGACGGTCTTCGTTTATGACAAGCGCGGAACCGGATCGTCGGAGGGCGAATATACGCAGAATTTCGAGCTGCTGGCGAGCGATGCCGCGGCGGCGCTCGGGCAGGCGCGGACGATGGCGCAGGGCCGGTTCGGGCGCGCGGGCTTCTTTGGCGGCAGCCAGGGCGGCTGGGTCGCCCCGCTCGCCGCGACCTTGACGCCCGCCGATTTCGTTGCGGTCGGCTTCGGGCTCGTCGCCTCGCCGATCGAGGAAGATCGCGAGCAGCTGGTGTCGGAGGTTCGCGCCGCGGGGCTCGGCGCCGATGCCGAGGCAAAGGTCAACCGGCTGTCGCAGGCGACGGCAAAGCTGCTGCTGTCGAATTTCACCGAAGGCTATGCCGAGCTCGACGCGGCGCGCGCGGCGCTCGCCGGCCAGCCATGGGCGAAGGCGATCGAGGGCGAATATAGCGGCGCGATGATGCGGATGGACGATGCGACGCTGCGGCGCATCGGCCGCGCGCGTTTCGACAATCTGGAGCTGATCTGGGACTATGACGCGGTCGCGGCCTTGAAAAAGCTGGAGAGCCCGCTGCTGTGGGTGCTCGCCGGTGAGGACCGCGAAGCGCCGATCGAGACGACGCGCGGCGCGCTGACCGATCTTGCCGCCGCGGGGCGGCCGGTCGATGTCTATCTCTTCCCCCAGACCGACCATGGCATGGTCGAATTCACCACCGATGCGGCTGGCGAGCGGCACATCACGCGCATCACCGACGGCTATCTGAAGCTGCTCGGCGACTGGATGAAGGGCGATGTCGCGGGCCGCTACGGCCGCGCCGAGCATCTGACCGCGAAGGTCAGCCCGCGCTGATCCGCTCGATGTCGGCGCCGACCGCCTGCAGCTTTTCTTCGAGCCGTTCGTAGCCGCGATCGAGGTGATAGACGCGGTTGACCTGCGTCTCGCCCTCGGCCGCGAGCCCGGCGATGATGAGGCTCATCGAGGCGCGCAGGTCGGTCGCCATCACCGGCGCGCCGATCAGATGATCGACGCCGCGAACGATCGCGGTGCGGCCCTTGACCTGAATGTCGCAGCCCATGCGCGCAAGCTCCGGGACGTGCATATAGCGGTTTTCGAAGATGGTTTCGGTGAACAGCGACGCGCCGGTGCCGAGCGTCGCCATCGCCATGAACTGCGCCTGCATGTCGGTCGCGAAGCCCGGATAGGGCGCGGTCGACAAGGTGACGGGTCCGGCGCGGCCCGACATGGCGACGCGGATGCCGCCCTTGACCTCTTCGACCGTCGCGCCGGCCTCGCGCAGCGCGGCGAGCGTCGCTTCCATCTCGCTCGCCTTGGCGCCGACGAGTTCGACGTCGCCCCCGGTGATGACCGCGGCGCAGGCATAGCTGCCCGCCTCGATGCGATCGGCCATGACGCGATAGGTCGCGCCGTGCAGCCGGTCGACGCCCTCGATCGTCAGCGTCTCGGTGCCGATGCCGTCGATCTGCGCGCCCATCGCGACGAGGCAGTTGCACAGGTCGACGATCTCGGGCTCGCGCGCGGCATTTTCGAGCACGCACGTCCCCTTGGCGAGCACCGCCGCCATCACCGCATTTTCGGTCGCGCCGACCGAAACGACGGGGAAGGTGAATTTTCCGCCCGCGAGCCGCCCGCCGGGCGCGCTCGCCTTCACATAGCCCGAGGCAAGCTCGATCTCGGCACCGAAGGCCTCGAGCGCCTTCAGGTGCAGGTCGATCGGGCGGTTCCCGATCGCGCAGCCGCCGGGCAACGACACCGTCGCTTCGCCCGCACGCGCGAGCAGCGGGCCGAGGACGAGGATCGACGCGCGCATCTTGCGCACGATGTCATAGGGGGCAACGGTCGAGGTGAGCGTCGTCGCGCGTGCGGTCATCACCCGCCCGAAATCCTCGGGCCGCGACCCCTCGATCGTCGTCGAGCAGCCGAGCTGGTTGAGCAGATGGCCGAAGCCGTCGACGTCGGCGAGCCGCGGCAGGTTGCGCAAGGTCAGCGGCTCGTCGGTGAGCAGCGCGCACGGCAACAGGGTGAGCGCGGCGTTCTTGGCACCCGAGATGGGGATTCGGCCCTTGAGTCGCTGGCCGCCGCGAATGACGATCTGATCCATCGGGCGTCTTTAGCCGATGCGCGCGGACGTGCAAGCGGGGGCGGTGATTGCGGTGCTCAAGGCGATGTCCGGTGGTGACCGATTGCGGTCATAAGGGTCCTCCCCGGCACGGGGAGGGGGACCATGCGAAGCATGGTGGAGGGGCACCCTCGGTTTACGCTGCGTTCAAAGAGGGAAAGGCAAACCGCCTGTGCCCCTCCACCACCCTGCGGGTGGTCCCCCTCCCCCAAGGGGGAGGACCGGCCGCTCCCCACCCCAAAGCCGACCTCGTCCCGGCATATTCTCAACCGAGCAAGGCCTCTTCGACCTGGCCCAGCCGCTCCTTGCCGAAGAACATCGCCTCGCCGACGAAGAAAGTCGGGATGCCGAACACGCCGCGCGCGACCGCGGCCTCGGTATTGGCGGCGAGCCTGGCCTTGATCGCGGGTTCCTGCGTGCGGGCGAGGAGGGCGGGGCCGTCGAAGCCGCTTTCCGAGAGGAAAGCCGTGGCAACCTCGGGATCGTCCATCTTCAGGCCCTCCTCCCACATCGCCCTGTTGACGGCGTCAACATAGTCGTCGAGCAGGCCTTCGTCTTCGGCGACGATCGCGCCGCGCATGATCAGCAGCGTATTGACCGGAAAATGCGGGTTGAGCCGGAAGCGGATCAGCCCGTGCCGCTCGATGAAACGCCGCATCTCGAGATTTTCATAGGCGAGCTTCGCCGGCACGCCGGAAAATTGCAGCATCGGCGCCTTGTTGCCCGTCGCCTTGAAAATGCCGCCGAGCAGGCAGGGGGTGATGACGAGATCGGCGCCGGTGCGCTCGAGCAGGTCGGGCAGCGCCTTCATTGCCAGATAGGCGTTGGGGCTGCCGAAATCGAAGATGAATTCGAGGCTTTTGGTCACCATTTTTCTCCCCAGGGGCGCAGGTCGAGTTCGTGCGTCCAGGCGCTTTTCTGCTGCTTGTGGAGCATCACATAATTGGCGGCGATCGCGTGCGGGCTGAGGATCAGATCCTGCGCTTTCGCATTGTCGAAATCGGGATGGCGGCCCTTGATGAAGTCGGTGTCGATCGCGCCGTCGATCACGACATGCGCGACATGGATGCCCTGCGGCCCCAGTTCGCGTGCCATCGACTGGGCGAGCATCCGCAGCGCCGCCTTGGCGCCCGAGAAGGCCGCGTAGCCCGAACCGCCGCGCAAGCTGGCCGTCGCGCCGGTGAAGAGGATCGAGCCGCGGCCGCGCGAGGCCATGCGCTTCGCGGCTTCGCGCCCCATCAGGAAACCGCCGAGGCAGGCCATTTCCCAGACCTTTGTGTAAACGCGCAGCGTGGTTTCGGCGATCGGAAAGTTCACATTGGCGCCGATGTTGAACACCGCGACCTCGACCGGCCCGACCTCGGCCTCGACGCGCTCGAAGAGGCCGATCATCGCCTCTTCGCTGCGTGCGTCGGCCGGAAAGGCGCGCGCGTCATGTCCCGCCTCGCGGATCGACGCGGCGAGCGCTTCGAGCGCGTCGGCATTGCGCTCGCGGCGGTTGACGCACGCGGTCAGCCCCTCGGCGGCAAAGGCGCGGGCGATCGCGCCGCCGGTGGCATCGCCGGCTCCGATAATGACGGCTGCGGGGTTGGGCATCGCGACTCTCCTCTTGGCCGCCAAGAGTAGATATGATAATCATAGTTGCAAGCGATTTTTCCGCGAGATGAAAATGTCCGCGACGTCCCGCCACGGCAAGGAGCACAGATGCCCCGACGCACCGATCTGTCGAAAACCTTTTGTCCCGTCGGGCGTGCCGCCGAACTGCTCGGCGACCGCGCGGTGCTGCTGATCCTGCGCGAGCTGTTCTTCGGCGTCCGGCGGTTCGAGGCGATCGCCGCGAATACCGGGCTGGGGCCGCAACTCGTCTCGGCGCGGCTCAAGCGGCTGGTGGCGGAGGGCGTCGTCACGCGCCACGAATATCAGCCGCGCCCGCCGCGTTACGACTATCGGCTGACCGACAAAGGCAAGGATCTGTTCGGCGTCCTCTATGCGCTGCGCGGCTGGGCCGAGCGTTGGGTTTATGCGCCGGGCGAGACCGGAGCCGACTATGCGATCGGCTATATCCACAAGGCGTGCGGGGCCGACGTCGGCACGGCCACCGTTTGCCCGGGGTGCGGGGCCGAACTCGGTTTCGGGGACTTGCGAGGGCAAAGATCGCCGGCGCTCGATGCCGAGCGGCTGGCGAAGGCGGGCTAGATCACGCCTTTTCGAGCGTGCATTGCAGCGGGTGCTGGTTCTGCCGTGCGGCGTCCATCACCTGATTGACCTTGGTTTCGGCGACTTCATAGCTGAACACGCCGCATACGCCGACGCCC
Organism: Sphingopyxis indica; assembly: GCF_032879645.1. NCBI lineage: Bacteria > Pseudomonadati > Pseudomonadota > Alphaproteobacteria > Sphingomonadales > Sphingopyxidaceae > Sphingopyxis > Sphingopyxis indica. Next base: position 2,811,352 of record NZ_CP076394.1, on the reverse strand, counting down.
TGCTGGTGGACGTGCAGCATCACCTGCGTCGCACGCTCGATGTCCATGTTGAAGAAACGCTGGAGGACCATCACGACGAATTCCATCGGCGTATAATCGTCGTTGAGCAGCAGCACCTTGTACATCGACGGCTTCTTGGGCTTCGCGCGCGTGCGCGTCGCAATGCCCACGCCGGGTGCGCCGGGCGTATCCTCGTCCTTGTCCGCCATCAGGCGGACCGCATAGGGGATCGAAGCGGGAAGCATCATCGACAGAATATCGCACGCGTAAGGGGATTCGCAAGAGGGTGCCGGTCCATTAACCCCCTTTTGCAGGTGCCGGGCAAACAAGAACCGCCCGCTTCGGGGGGAAGCGGGCGGCCTTGGGAGCGTCGGCGCAGGCGGGGAGGAGGGGAGAGAGGCCCGCGCCGACGTTCGGGAAAGAGGAAGGCCCTCAGGCTGCCTTCATCTTCGAAGTGATCACCGAGACGCGGTTCGAGATCGGCGCAAAGCTGTCGTTCGTCATCTTGACGAAGAGCTCGCTGGTCTTCGAGGTCTGCGCAACCGCGGCGTCGAACGCCTTCTTGCTGTTCTCGGCATAGAGCTTGAAGAATTCGGCCGGCGACTTGACGGCGGTGTAGCCCTTCATCGCGGCGGTCGTGTCTTCGAAGCTCTTGCGGGCGAAGGCGACGCCTTCCTGGCCGAGTGTTTCGAGGTTCTTGGCCGCGATCTTGCCCGATTCGACAAGCGCTTCGAGGTTCGCCTTGTTGAACTCGACGGCCTCTTCGGCGAGCTTGCTGCTCTTCGCCATCGCTTCCTTCGCCTTTTCGTTGAATTCGGCGGTCAGCGCTTCGGTGCGGGTCTTGGCTTCGTCAGCGAACTTCTTGACGGTGTCGTTCATGGTCTTGAATCCTTTGGTCGGGGCAGCGGCCGGCTTCGGCGCCGCCTTTGTGGGCTTGGGGGCAATGATCTTTGCGGCCGCCTTCTTGGGAGCAGCCTTTTTCGCGGCCGGCTTTGCGGCCTTCTTTTGGACCGGCTTGGCTTTTGCCTTCACGGTCGGGGTCTTTGGCGCTTCGACCTTCGCGGGGGCCGGAACGGCGGCTTCGGTCGCTGCCGTTGCCGCAGGAGTCGCCGGCTTGGCGGCCGTTTCCAGCGTCGCGGCTTCGAAAGCCTTTTCAGCACTGTCCATCTTGCTAGCCATTGGACAACTCCTTTATGTTGCACTGCACAATATAGGAGCGAATCGCGGATTGCAAGAGATTTTTGTGCGGCGCACAAAAGTCAGAAAGCCGCAATCGCGCGGCCTCCGTATAGGGCAGCGATATTACCGCTGTTTGACGTAGCGGCCGGGGGCGTCCTCGATGGCTTTCTTCGCGCCCTTGCCCGGCACGCGCGCGCCCTTGGCCGGACGTTTTCCGGCATCCTGTCCGGCGATCCAGCCGATCCAGTGCGGCCACCAGCTGCCCTTGGTCTCGCTTGCCGAGGCGATGAACTCCTCCAGGCTCCCGGCGGCATTGTCGCCGGTCCAATATTGATATTTGCCCGCCGCGGGCGGATTAACCACGCCGGCGATATGTCCCGAACCTGCAAGCAGGAAAGTCCGGGGGCCGGACAGATGATCCATCATCCGCCAGACGCTCGCGAGCGGCGCGATATGATCTTCGCGCCCGGCCTGGATATAGGCGGGGGTGCGGATCTTTCTGAGGTCGATCGGCGTGCCCAGCACCGACAGGCTGTTCGGGATCACCAGCCGGTTGTCGCGATAAAGGTCGACCAGATATTGGCGGTGCCATTTCGCCGGCAGATTGGTGACGTCGCCGTTCCAATAGAGCAGGTCGAAGGGCGGATAGTCGTTGCCGAGCAGATAATTGCTGACGACATAGTTCCAGATGAGGTCGCGTCCGCGCAGCGCGTTGAAGGTCGCGGCCATGTAGCGGCCGTCGAGAAAGCCTTGCGACGACAATTGCTGAAGCAGCGCCAGATAGCTTTCGTCGACGAACAGCTTGAGGTCGCCCGCCCGCTCGAAATCGACCTGTGCGGTAAAGAAGGTCGCCGACTTCACCTTGTCGGCTTCGCCCTTTGCGGCGAGCATCGCGAGCGTCGCCGCAAGCGTGGTGCCCGCGACGCAATAGCCGATCGTATGGACGTGCGGCACGTCGAGCAACTCGCGAACCGTGTCGATCGCGTCGACCTCGGCCGCGACATAATCGTCCCACACGACGTCGCCCATCGTCTCGTCGGCCGATTTCCACGAGACCATGAACACCGACAATCCCTGCTCGACCGCCCATTTGACGAAACTTTTCGCCGGATTGAGGTCGAGGATGTAGAAGCGGTTGATCCACGGCGGAAAGATGACGAGCGGGACGGTCAGCACCTCTTTCGTCGTCGGCGCATAATGGATGAGCTGATAGAGGCCGGTTTCGTGGATGACCTTGCCCGGCGTCGTCGCGATGTTCACGCCGAGCTCGAACGCATCCCTGTCGACATGGCTCAACTGCCCGCGCGCGAGGTCGGCGAGCATGTGCTTCAGCCCTTTGAGCAGGCTTTCGCCGCGCGTCTCGATCGCGCGCTTGATCACTTCGGGGTTGGTGACGGCAAGGTTGGTCGGCGACAGCGCCTCGGCCATCGAGCGCGCGGCGAACTCCATCTTCGCGCGCGCTTCGGCGTCGAGCCCGGGCAGCTGGCGCGCGGTTTCGAGCAGTTGATCGGAGAGCAGGCCATAGGTCTGGCGGATCAGCGCAAAGGCGGGGTTCTGCGTCCAGTCGGGATCGGAGAAGCGCCGGTCCCTGGGGGCTTCGGCGGCGGTGCCGGGGGTGAGGCCGGGGGTGAGGCCGGGAGTGAGCGCCGCGAGCGAAGACCAGAAGCGCGCGCCCTGTTCCCACATCTTCGCCGATTGTTCGGCCCAGATTTGCGCGCCGTCGCTGCCGAGCCACTTCGACGGGTCGAACAGCGGCTGGGCGTCCTTTTCCTCGTCCGCCTGCCCCAGCGCATATTCGAGCATCATCGCCTGAGCGCGCGCCATCACGCTGGTCCAGTGCTGCAAATCCTCGGGTGCGGGCATGAAGGGGTTCGGTGTGTTGCCGGCTTCGTCCGTTCCGTCCTGGCCTCGCTCGCTCATGCTGGTTCCCGCTGGTAAGCCTCTCGTCTGTTGCGTATAACAAGTCACGTCGTGGCTGGCGAGGCGCCGTTCGCGACATTTTATTACCTAACGAAAAGGAGTTGTTCTAGTTTCCCATGTCCGACGATGAATTCTACCGCATCAAGCGCCTGCCGCCCTATGTCATCGCCGAAGTGAATGCGATGCGAGCGGCCGCGCGAGCCGCGGGCGAGGACATCATCGACCTGGGGATGGGCAACCCCGACCTGCCGCCGCCGCAGCATGTGATCGACAAGCTGTGCGAGGTCGCGCAAAAGCCCGATGCGCACGGCTATTCGCAGTCGAAGGGCATTCCGGGCCTCCGCCGCGCGCAGGCGAACTATTACGCGCGCCGCTTCAACGTCGAGCTCGACCCCGAAAGCGAGGTCGTGGTGACCATGGGGTCGAAGGAAGGGCTCGCGAGCCTCGCGACCGCGATCACCGGCCCCGGCGACGTCGTGCTCGCGCCGAACCCCAGCTATCCGATCCACACCTTCGGCTTCATCATCGCCGGGGCGACGATCCGCAGCGTGCCGACGACGCCCGACGAGAATTACTGGCGTGCGCTCGACCGCGCGATGGCGTTCACCGTGCCGCGCCCGTCGATCCTGGTGGTCAACTATCCGTCGAACCCGACCGCCGAGGCGGTCGATCTTGCCTTCTACGAACGGCTCGTCGCCTGGGCGAAGGAGAATAAGGTCTGGGTGCTTTCGGACCTCGCCTATTCGGAGCTTTATTACGACGGCAATCCGACCCCCTCGATCCTGCAGGTGCCGGGCGCGAAGGATGTCGCGATCGAGTTCACCTCGATGTCGAAGACCTATTCGATGGCGGGCTGGCGCATGGGCTTTGCGGTCGGCAACAAAAGGCTGATCGCCGCGATGACGCGCGTCAAATCCTATCTCGATTACGGCGCCTTCACCCCGATCCAGGCGGCGGCGTGTGCGGCGCTCAACGGGCCGCAGGACATCGTCGCGAAGAACCGCGAGCTTTATCAGAAGCGCCGCGACGTGATGGTCGAAAGTTTCGCGCGCGCCGGCTGGGATATCCCGAGTCCGCCCGCCTCGATGTTCGCCTGGGCGCCGCTGCCGCCTGCGCTCAAGGACATGGGCAGCCTCGAATTTTCGAAGCAGCTTCTGACCCATGCCAAGGTCGCGGTTGCGCCGGGGGTCGGCTATGGCGAGGACGGCGAGGGCTTCGTCCGCATCGCGATGGTCGAGAATGAGCAGCGCATCCGCCAGGCGGCGCGCAACATCCGCAAATTCCTGTCGATGCACGGCGTCAACACACCCTCGGTCGCCGCCGGTAGCGGGAGCTAGGCGCTGACTTCCATCCTCGACGGGGCGCCGACGATCGCCCAGACGATCCAATTGTCCGTCGCGCCGGTGTTCCTGCTGGTCGCGATGGGCAATCTGCTCAACGTCTTCACCGGCCGGCTGGCGCGCGTGATCGACCGCTCGCGCAAGCTGTCCGAACGGCACGGCGCGACGAGCGGCATCGAACATGCGCGGCTCGTCGACGAGCTGCGCCTGCTCGTGAAGCGGATGCGCGTCATCAACAATGCGATCCTCTGCGCGGTCTGCGGCGGGCTCGTCGTGTGCGTCCTCGTGTCGCTGCTCTTCCTGCAATATGCGGCCGGACTACACATCGGGCTGGCGATTTCGGGCGTGTTCGTCCTCGCGATGCTCTTCCTGCTGCTCTCGCTCGGCCTGTTCCTCTATGAGGTCCGGCTGGCGACCCACGCGATCAAGGTGCCCACCGAATTTCTCGAGCATGAATAGGCGACCGCCGCGCCGGGCGAAAATTTTTGCGCCGGATTTGCCGCGGCAGCCGTAGCGGCAATCGCACGCGGCGGTTTTCGGGGCGCCGCAACGGCGTTGACAGCCTCTCCCTGGCTCTGCACCTTCGTTGCCCGGGAGAGAAAAATGAACGGAAAACCTGCCCTTGCCGCGGGGGTCGCTCCACCCTCAGCCGACAGTGTCAAAGCCCAGACGCGCGTGATGCTGTGGATCCTGCTGATCGTCTATATCTTCAATTTCCTCGACCGGCAGATCGTCAACATCCTCGCCGAACCGATCAAGGACAGCCTGAAGCTCAGCGACACCGAACTCGGCCTGCTCGCCGGACCGGCCTTTGCGGTCTTCTATGCGCTGCTCGGCATTCCGATCGCGCGTTATGCCGACAAGGAGGGCACCAACCGCGTCCGCCTGATCGCCGGAGCGCTCGCCATCTGGTCGGCGATGACCGCGGTGTGCGGGCTCGCGCAGAATTTCGTGCAATTGCTCTTTGCGCGCATCGGCGTCGGGGTCGGCGAGGCGGGTTGCACGCCTGCCGCCCACTCGCTGATCACCGACAGCGTGCCCGCCGAAAAGCGCTCGTCGGCGATCGCCTTTTACGGCCTCGGCGTGCCGATCGGTTCGCTCCTCGGGCTGATCCTCGGCGGCGTGGTCAACGACCTTTATGGCTGGCGCATAGCGCTGATGCTCGTCGGGGCGCCGGGGCTGCTGCTGGCGCTCGCGGTGCTGTTCTTCATGCGCGAGCCGCGCCATCGCCACGCCATCGAGGGCGCGGTCGCGGCGCGGCCCCCGCAATTGGGCGCGCGCGCCGCGTTCAAGGAAATCTTCGCCTCGCGCGCGTTCGTCTATATATTGATCGCGGCGTCGGTCACCGCCTTCCTCGGCTATGGCAAGGCGCTTTGGACGATCAGCTTCTTCATCCGCAGCCACGGCCTCTCGACGACCGAGGCGGGGCTGTCGATGGCGATCGTCCTCGGGCTTGCCGGCGTGTTCGGAACCTGGCTCGGCGGCAAGTGCGCGGACATCTTCGGCAAGCGCGACAAGCGCCACATTCTCTCGCTCCCGGCCTTCGGCATGGCGATCGGCGCGCCGATCCTCTTCCTGGGCTATGCCATGGAGGACTGGCGCGTCGCGGTCGCCATGCTGGTCCTGCCGACGATCCTGAACTCGGCCTATTACGGCCCCGCCTATGCCTGCGTGCAGGGGCTGGTGCGGCCGCAGGCGCGCGCGGTCGCCGCGTCGATCATGCTGTTCGGGCAGAATCTGATCGGGCTCGGCTTCGGGCCGTTCCTGTTCGGCGTGCTGTCGGACGCGCTCGCGCCGGCCTATGGCGAGGAAAGCGTGCGCTATGTGCTCTATGGCGCGGGATGGCTGGGGCTGATCCCGGCCTTCTTCTTCTGGCGCGCGAGCCTGCGGCTCGGCAGCGAACTCAAATCGGGATAGGGCCAATCGCAGGGAATCGGAATCACTCCGTCTCCCCGAGCGAAGACGAGGGGCATTTTCGAGCGAAGCGAGAACCGTACCGTCGCAGCCTCGACTTCGCTCGGCATGGCCCCTCGTCTCCGCTCGGGGAAACGGTGCAGATTTATGGAGCGATGGTCTAATAGGGCGGCGCCTGCCTGGCCCGCTGCGCCTTCGCCGCGTCGATCCACCAACCCAGATCATCGGCAAAGCGCGGGAAGGCCTTTTCCAGCCGCGCGCCATCCTCGCCCGCCGGCCGGCCGTCGGCGTCGAACGCGCCGCCGATCCGCCCGACCGGGAGGATCGACGAGGTGACCGCCATCCCCATTTCGCCGAGTATGTCGCGCCAGCCCATCATCGCGCGCACTCCCGACCACGGACCGGCCGAGTAACAGGCGATCGCCGCGGGGCGCCAGAACCATTCCTCGAGGAAATGGTCGGTCAGATTCTTGAGGCCAGGCTGCGGTCCCCAATTATACTCGCCGGTGACGAATAGAAAGCCGTCGGCGTCGCGGATCTTGCCGGCCAGTTCCTCCATCGCCGGCGGCGCCTCGCCCTTCGGATATTCCTTGTACATCCGGTCGAGCATCGGCAGATCGACCGCCCTGGCGTCGATCAGCTCGGCGCGGTCGCCGCGGTCGTTGATGGCGTCGACCAGCCAGCGCGCGAGCTTGATGCCCTGCCGGTCGCGGCGATAGCTTCCATAGAGGATGAGGATCGAGCGGGTCATGGCGGCAGTGGTGCCATGGCCGACGGCAATTGGAAAGGGCGGTAGCCGCCCTGTCCATCATTACGAGCGCAGCGAAGCAATCCAGGGCGTTCTACGCAGGCTCCGGATTGCTTCGCTGCGCTCGCAATGACGATGTTATTGACGTCAATCGCTGAACGGGTCGCGGATCAGGATCGTGTCCTCGCGCTCGGGGCTCGTCGACACGAGCGCGATCGGCGTCTCGATCAGTTCCTGCACGCGCTGGATATATTTGATCGCCTGCGCGGGCAGGTCGGCATAGCTGCGCGCGCCCGCGGTCGATTCGCTCCAGCCGTCCATTTCCTCATAGATCGGCTCGACCGCGGCCTGATCGGCGGCGTGGCTCGGGAAATAGTCGAGGATCTTGCCGCGCAGCCGGTAGCCGGTGCAGATGCGGACCTTTTCGAAGCCGTCGAGCACGTCGAGCTTGGTGAGCGCGATGCCCGTCACCCCCGCGACCGCGCAGCTCTGCCGCACCAGCACCGCGTCGAACCAGCCGCAGCGGCGCTTGCGCCCGGTGACGGTGCCGAATTCGTGCCCACGCTCGCCGAGCCGCTGCCCCGTTTCGTCCTCAAGCTCGGTGGGGAAGGGGCCGCTGCCGACGCGCGTCGTATAGGCCTTGGCGATGCCGAGCACGAAGCCGACCGCCGACGGGCCGAGGCCCGATCCCGACGCCGCCGTGCCGCTCACCGTGTTCGAGCTGGTGACGAAGGGATAGGTGCCATGGTCGATGTCGAGCAGCACGCCCTGCGCGCCCTCGAACAATATGCGGGCGCCCGCCTTGCGGACCTTCTTCAGCCGCTTCCACACCGGCTGCGCATATTCGAGCACGAAGTCGGCGATTTCGCGCAGCTCGGCGACCAGTTGCTCGCGGTCGATCGGCGGCTCGCCGAAGCCGGCGCGCAGCGCGTCGTGATGCGCGGTCAGGCGGTCGAGCTGCGGCTCGAGATGATCGAGATGCGCGAGGTCGCAGACGCGGATCGCGCGGCGGCCGACCTTGTCCTCATAGGCGGGACCGATGCCGCGCCCGGTGGTGCCGATCTTGCCCGCGCCCGCCGCGGTCTCGCGCAGCGCGTCGAGGTCGCGGTGAAAGGGCAGGATCAGCGCGCAATTGTCGGCGATCGCGAAATTGTCGGGGCTGATCGTCACGCCCTGGCCGCGCAGCTTGGCGATCTCGTCCTTGAGCGCCCAGGGATCGAGCACGACGCCATTGCCGATGATCGACAGCGTGCCGGTGACGATGCCCGACGGGAGCAGCGACAGCTTGTAGGTCTGGTTGCCGACGACGAGCGTATGGCCGGCGTTGTGCCCGCCCTGGAAGCGGACCACGGCGTCGGCGCGGCTGGCCAGCCAGTCGACGATCTTGCCCTTGCCCTCGTCGCCCCATTGCGACCCGATGACGGTAACATTTGCCATGATGCTGTCCTGCAGATTCGGGCCACGAAACGACCAGCGCCGGCCCGGCGCGGCCTTAGCGGATTTGGCCGCGGATACAAGGGCGCGCAGCGCGACTGGGCAAGGCTTTGCGAACGATGCCCTCCCTTTTGCGGAAACTATTTGCTAGCTGCATGGGATGACCGATCCCGACGCCCCCTATCACGCCCACATCTATTACGATCCCGCCGAGCGCCCCGCCGCCGCTGCGCTGCGCGACGCATTGGCGGGCGATCCGGCGATCCTGCTCGTCGGCCCGATGACCGATCGCCCGGTCGGACCGCACCCGTGTCCGCAATATGAGGTGCATTTCCGCGCATGCTCGGTCGAAGCGGTCACGTCGCGAATCGAAGCGGCGGGGCTGCGCGCGCTGGTTCATCCGCTCACCGACGACGACCTCGCCGACCATACGACGCTCGCGCACTGGATCGGCGAACCGCTCGATCTGGACACCACCGTTCTCGACCCGCCGGGCCAGAACAAGGGCGTGCCGCGATTTGGACGGGCGGATTTTCAGAATGACGGAGGGATAGAATGAAGAGATTGCCGACGACTCTCGCCATCGGATTCCTGTTTGCCGCGATCCCCGCCACGGCGGCACTACCGCCCAAATATCAGCGGCTTGCCGAGTTGAAGGCGATATTGGAGAGCAGCGAGGTTCAGGCGCTCCTTCCCGACGATCAGCAGGTCGACCGGATCGAATATGTCCGTCCCGACCTCTACCGCGTCTCGGCCGGCACCTGTTTCCTGCCGGTCGCGATCGTCGAAAGGCCGGCGCCCGCGGGCATGGTCGGACCGCGCCATTTCGATGTGATTCCGGGCGAGCTGGACTGTCCGGCGGAAGCGACGGAATAACGCCTATTCGGGGAGCGCAACGGGCCCGTCGGGGCCGAGGCTGTAACCACAGCCCAGCCGCGTGGCATCGTCGGCGCCGGTGAGCGCCGCGACGGTGCGCCAGCCGTCGGCGCGCAGGCTTGCGGCGATCGCGGCGTCGTGGCCGAGCGGCAGGAAAATCCGCCGCTCGCGCTCGTCCTCCTGCGCCAGCCCTTCGTCGATCAGCGGGTCGGGATAGAGCGAAAAGCCGACCGCGGGCTCTTCCTGCCCGCCGCCGACCGGGATCGCATAGCTGCCGCCCAATCCGACGTGGGCGCCCTGTCCGGGGACGAAGATCGAGAAACCGAACCAGCTTTGATAGGCGAAACCGTGGCGCTCGGTCGGGTCGAGCGTCAGCGCGACGCGATCGCGGATCGGCGCGGCGATCGCCTCGATCGCGTCGAGGCGGCTCGTCAGCACGCCCGCGGTGTCGAAAGCGCGCAGGTCGGCGATCGCGCGGTCGAACGGGCCGGTCGCGCGGAGCAGCGGCAGATAGGCCTCGGCGCCGATGCGGATCAGCGCGCCGGCATCCTTGGCATCGAGTTCGTCGCGCAGTTCGTCGCGGTCGACCGCAACCGGCAGCGGCCCGCCCGCGAGCAGGTCGACGACGTCGGGAAGGGTGAAGTCGAGCGTCACCGGCCCGATCCCCGCCGCCTCGAGCGCGTCGATCGCGACGCCGACGATCTCGCGCGCCGCGGCGACGCTGTCGCTGCCGATCAGCTCGGCGCCGACCTGCAACATTTCGCGCGCGGGGCGAAGCTGGCTCGCGCGCAGCTTGACGACCTGCCCCGCATAGCAGAGCCGCAGCGGTCGCGGCGCCTGCGCGAGCAGCGAGGTGGCGATGCGGCCGACCTGCCGCGTCATGTCGGGGCGCAGCGCGATCGTGCGCTGCGACACCGGATCGGTGAAGCGCAGCAGGTCGCGCGAGGCGCGCTCGTCGTCGCCGCCCAGCGTCTCGCGAAATTCGGCGAGCGGCGGCGCGACCCGGCCATAGCCGTGCGATCGCATCGCATCGACGAGCGCGCGCGTCACGCGCGACGCCGCTTCCGCCTGCGCGGGCAGGCGGTCGCGGAGGCCTTCGGGCAGCAGGGCGGGGGCCTTGGTCATTGCGGTGGCCTTAGGATGGCGGGGCTGCGAGTTCAACAAATCTCCCCTCCCGCTTGCGGGAGGGGTTGGGGGTGGGCGCGAGCGAAGCGAGCATCTGGCGGTGCGTTTGCCCACCCCGCTGCGACTAGCGAGCAAGCTCGCAAGTCTCGCTGCCCCTCCCCTGAAGGGGAGGGGGGCGTTGGCCTAAAACTTCAGCCCCTTCACCGTCTTGACGCCGGGAAGCTGGCAAATCTGCCACAGCAAGGGTTCGGGCATGGGCGAATCGAGGCTGAGCAGCAGCACCGCTTCGCCCCCCGCGGCGCGGCGGCCGAGGTGGAAGGTGCCGATGTTGAGCCCGGCATCGCCGAGCGTGCCGCCGATGCGGCCGATAAAGCCCGGCGCGTCCTCGTTGACGATATAGAGCATGTCGCCCGCAAGGTCGGCCTCGACCTTGATCCCGAACATCTCGACGAGGCGCGGGTCGTTGTTGCTGAACAGCGTGCCCGCGACCGAGCGGTCGCCCTGGCTCGTCGCGACGGTGACGCGGATCAGCGTGTGATAGTCGCCTTCGCGATCGTGGCGCACTTCGCGCACGTCCATTCCGCGCTCGCGCGCGAGATGCGGCGCGTTGACCATGTTGACGCTGTCCGAATAGCGCCGCATCAGCCCGGTGAGCACCGCCGCGGTGATCGGCTTCATGTTGAGCTCGGCCGCCGCGCCCTCGACCTCGATCGAGATGGTGTTGAGATTGTCGTGCGCGAGCTGGCCGACGAGGCTGCCGAGCTTTTCGGCGAGGCTCATATAGGGGCGCAGCTTCGGCGCTTCCTCGGCCGACAGGCTCGGCACGTTGAGCGCGTTGGTGATCCCGCCGGTGAGCAGATAGTCCGAAATCTGCTCGGCGACCTGAATCGCGACATTGACCTGCGCCTCGTCGGTCGACGCGCCGAGGTGCGGGGTGCAGATGAAGTTCGGCGCACCGAACAGCGGATGGTCGGCCGCCGGCGGCTCGGTCGCGAACACGTCGAGCGCCGCGCCCGCGACATGGCCCGAATCGAGCGCGTCCCTGAGCGCCGCCTCGTCGATCAGCCCGCCGCGCGCGCAATTGATGATCCGCACGCCCTTCTTGGTCTTGGCGAGATTCTCCTTCGACAGCACGTTGCGCGTCTGGTCGGTGAGCGGCGTGTGCAGCGTGATGAAGTCGGCTCTTGCCAGCAACGTGTCGAGATCGGCCTTTTCGACGCCGAGTTCGATCGCGCGCTCGGGGGTCAGGAAGGGGTCGAAGGCGACGACCTTCATCTTCAGCCCCAGCGCGCGCTCGGCGACAATGCTGCCGATATTGCCGCAGCCGATCAGGCCGAGCGTCTTCTGCGTCAGTTCGACGCCCATGAAGTCGTTCTTCGGCCATTTACCCGCCTGCGTCAGCGCATTGGCTTCGGGGATCTGGCGCGCGAGCGCGAACATCATCGCGATCGCATGTTCGGCGGTGGTGATCGAGTTGCCGAACGGCGTGTTCATCACGACGACGCCCTTTTTCGACGCTTCGGCTATGTCGACATTGTCGACCCCGATGCCCGCGCGCCCGACAACTTTCAGCTTCGTTGCCGCAGCGAGGACGTCGGCGGTGACCTTCGTTGCCGAGCGGATCGCGAGCCCGTCATAATCGCCGATCATGGCGATCAGCTCGTCCTTCGTCTTGCCGGTGATGACGTCGACGTCGATGCCGCGTTCCTTGAAGATCTGCGCGGCCTTGGGGTCCATCTTGTCGCTGATGAGGACTTTGGGTGTGGTCATTGGAATAATACCTTCCGTGTGCTCCCGCGAAGGCGGGAGCCCAGCTCCCGATGCTTGCGGAATGAAATGGCAGGAGATGGGTCCCCGCCTCCGCGGGGACACACAGAAATCACTTGAGCGAAGCGTAAGCCCAGTCGAGCCACGGGCCGAGCGCTTCGATATCGGCGGTGTCGACGGTGGCGCCGCACCAGATGCGCAGCCCCGGAGGCGCGTCGCGATAGCCCGCGATGTCGTATGCCGCGCCTTCGGCTTCGAGCAGGCCGGCGAATTTCTTGATGAAATCCGCATCCGCTCCGGCGACCGACAGGCACACCGACGTCTTCGACCGGCTCGCGGGATCGGCGGCGAGGTGGCTCAGCCAGTCGCGCGCCTCGACGATCGCATCGAGCGCCGCGGCGTTCGCATCGCTGCGTGCCTTCAGCCCGTCGAGCCCGCCGAGCGACTTCGCCCATTCGAGTGCGAAGATCGCATCCTCGACCGCGAGCATCGACGGCGTGTTGATCGTCTCGCCCTTGAACACGCCCTCGACCAGCTTGCCGCCCTTGGTCAGGCGGAACACTTTGGGCAGCGGCCAGTCAGGAGTATGGCTTTCGAGGCGTTCGACCGCGCGGGGGCCGAGGATCAGCACGCCGTGGCCGCCTTCGCCGCCGAGCACTTTCTGCCAGCTGAAAGTCGCGACGTCGATCTTGTCCCACGGCAGGTCATAGGCGAACACCGCGCTGGTCGCGTCGGCGAAGCTCAGGCCCTGCCGGTCATCGGCGATCCAGCCGCCATTCGGAACGCGGACGCCCGAAGTCGTGCCGTTCCAGGTGAAGAGCACGTCGTTCGACCAGTCGATCTGGCTGAGGTCGGGAAGCAGGCCGTAATCGGCGCGGATAATCGTCGGGTCGAGCTTGAGCTGCTTGGCGGCATCGGTGACCCAGCCCTCACCGAAGCTCTCCCACGCCAGCGTCGTCACCGGGCGCGCGCCGAGCATCGTCCACATCGCCATTTCGAAGGCGCCGGTGTCCGATCCGGGGACGATGCCGATGCGGTGGGTGTCGGGCAATTGCAGCACCTCGCGCATCAGGTCGATGCAATATTGGAGGCGCGCCTTGCCGATCTTCGCGCGATGCGAACGGCCGAGCGATTCGGTGGAAATTTTTTCGGGGGACCAGCCCGGCGGCTTCGCGCAGGGACCGGAAGAGAAAGTGGCGCGCGCAGGGCGCACCTGCGGCTTCGTGGCGTCAATCATAAAACTCTCCTTACAGAGAGCACGCGCGGCGTTGGGACCGCGTGGCCCGGCGCCGCGTTTAAGGGCGAGCGCGCACGAGTCAAACAAATTGCGCTGCCCGTGCGAAATTTTCGGTGAGCCGAGCAAATGCTTTGCAGCTTGTTAACCAGATTTTCGGTAGGTTGGCGCCATGGCGATGACCCTGGCCCACCGGCCGCGGACCCTTGTGGCGGTTGCTGCCGCATTGGCCGTCGCGGCCTGCTCGGGAACCCCCGATGCGATGAAGCGCAGCGCGTCGCAGCGCCCGGCTGCCAGTCCGTCGTCGCGCCCGCAGGCGACCCTCACCCCCTCCTTCACCAGCGCGGCGGCGCGGCAATGCGCCGCCGACCTCCAGCAAGCGGGGGTGAAATTCACCCCGCTGCCCAATGCGGATCACGGCGGCGGCTGCACGTCGATCGATTCGGTGAAGCTGCTCGACATCGGCACCCCGGTCACCAATCTGGGGCCGATGACCTGTCCGCTCGCGCGCAATTTCGCCGCGTGGGTCGAATATGCCGTGCGCCCCGCGGCGCGCCTCTATTTCAGGACCGAGGTGGTAAGGGTCGAAACCTTCGGCACCTACAGCTGCCGCAATATCTATGGCGGCCGCTCTGGCCGGCTGTCGCAGCATGCGCTGTCGAACGCTGTCGACGTCTCGGGCTTCGTGCTCGCCGATGGCCGGCGGATCATGCTCGACGGCGGGTGGAACGGCGACAAATCGTCGCAGCAGTTCCTGCGCGCGCTGCACACATCGGCGTGCCGCCGCTTCGGCACCGTACTCAGCCCCGACTATAATGCGGCGCACTATAATCACTTCCATCTCGACATGAGCGGCAACGGCTATTGCCGCTGACGCGGGTTCGTCTTGGCAAAGTCATGCGGAGCGGCTAGCCGCTCGCGGATGGCAGAAGACAAACAACCGCACCGCTCGCGCTTTCACAAGGCGAAGGACGACGCCCAGTTCGCGAAGCAGGCGCTCTCCACCCCGCAGACCGCGAGCGCGGCCTATCGGCTCGCCTTTCAGGATACCGACTTCCTGCTGCGCGAGGATCTGCGCCCGGTCCGCTTCCAGCTCGAACTGCTCAAGCCCGAATTGCTGCTCGAGGAAGCGGGAATCGAATCCACGCTCGTCATCTATGGCTCGGCGCGCATTCCCGAACCGGGCGTCGCCGACGGCCTCGAAGCGGCCGCGACCGATGACGAAAGCCGCAACATCGCGCGCCGGCTGAAGGCCAAGGCCAAATATTATGACGAAGCGCGCGCGCTCGCGCGGCTCGCGAGCCAATATCCGTGCGACGACAAGGGGTGCCGTCATTTCGTCGTCTGCTCGGGCGGCGGCCCGTCGATCATGGAGGCCGCGAACCGCGGCGCCGCCGACGAGGGGCGCGAATCGATCGGCCTCAATATCGTCCTGCCGCACGAGCAGGCGCCGAACCGCTTCGTCACCCCCGACCTCAGCTTTCAGTTTCACTATTTCGCGCTGCGCAAGATGCACTTCCTGCTGCGCGCGCGCGCGGTGTGCGTCTTTCCGGGCGGCTTCGGCACCTTCGACGAGACGTTTGAGCTGTTGACGCTGATCCAGACCGGAAAGATCAAGCCGATCCCCGTGCTCCTGTTCGGCAAGGAGTTCTGGCACCGCGTCGTCAATTTCGACGCGCTGGTCGAAGAAGGCGTCGTCAGCGCCCGCGACCTCGACCTCTTCGCCTTCGTCGAAACGGCGGAAGAGGCGTGGAGCATCATCCAGCATTTCTACGAGAATGCCGAGGATTGAGGGTCGCTTTCGGGCCGGACGGGACGTTCTCAAGCCCCTCCTCTTCAGAGGAGGGGTTGGGGTGGTGGCGCGCGACAGCGCGCAAGACGCCATGCACCACCCCGCTGCGACTAGGGAGCAAGCTCCCAAGTCTCGCTGCCCCTCCTCTGAAGAGGAGGGGTTTTGTCGAACGGCAGCTCCTCCCCACCCCAAAGCCGACGCGCATTTGCAGATATTATAATCGCCTCCGAAGAGGAGGGGCTATTCGGACTGCGTTTTCAGATACAGGATCAACGCCTCGCGATCCGCTGCGTCGATGACGCCGGCAAATGCCATGCGCGTGCCGGGGAGCGTCTTCATCGGATCTTCGAGAAAGGCGTCGAGCGCGGTTTCGTCCCACACGCCGCCTTTACCCTTCATCGCGCCCGAATAGGAAAAGCCCGGATGCGCGGCGACCGTGCGGCCGACCACGCCGTGGAGGTTCGGGCCAATGCCGTTCGCGCCGCCCTTGTCGACCGTGTGGCACGCCATGCAGCGACGGAAAATCTGCTCGCCCATCGCCGCGGTCGGTTCGATCGCAGCAGGTGCAGGGGGCTCGGCCGGCGCAGACTGCGCCGCCGGGGCTTCGTCAGGCTTGCTCGCCTTGCCGCAGCCGCCGAGCGACGCGGCGATGAGCGCGCCCGCCAGCAGGACGGGCGCGGCGCGCATTATTTCTTGGCTTCGGCCGGAGCGGGCGCTTCGCCTTCTGCCGGTGCGGCAGCGGCTTCGGCCGGGGCCGCATCACCCTCGGCCGCAGCGGCCGCAGCTTCTTCGCCCCCTTCCGCCGCGGCGGTTTCGACCGGTGCGGGCAGCGGCAGGTTCGATCCCTGCGAATTCAGATAGATCATCAGATTGGCACGGTCCTCGGGGCTCGACAGGCCTGCGAACGACATTTTCGTTCCCGGCGCGAACTTGCGCGGGCTGGTCAGCCATGCGTCCATCTTTTCGAAGTCCCAGCTTCCGCCGACACCCGCGAGCGCTGCCGAAAAGGCAAAGCCCTGCTTGCCGTGGCCGATTTCCTCGCCCATCGTGCCATAGAGGTTGGGGCCGATGCCATTGGCGCCGCCCTGGTTGACGGTGTGGCACGCCGCGCATTTGGCGAATACCGCTTCGCCCTTCGCGGGGTCGGCCGCGGCGAGCAGATTGGGGAGCGGAGTTGCCGCTTCGCCGCCGGCGCCGGCTTCGCTATCCTCGATCGGATAGCCTTCCTTTTCGGGGTGGTGGGTCGCAAACACCATGCCCGAGCCGATCGACAGCCCGAGCGCGCAAATGCCGGCAAACAAGACCCATCCGGCAATAGTGTTGTTGCGATTGTCCATGCGTGCAGCCCCGTTCGCTGGCGCCCCCTTGTCGGCGCGCTTGATAGAATTGGTCGCTCCCTTACTGACGCGCGCGCGGCGGCGCAAGGGGATGAACGCGGTTTCGCGCACGCGGGCAAGGTTGCGCGCGGTGCGGTCGCCCGCTATGCGCCGCGGCGCACTTCAGGAAGGCAGATATGGGCAGCTATTCGGCTTCGGCGCAGCGGTTGGTCGACGGGATGAAGGCGGCGGCGCTCGCCGATCCCGCACGCGGGCTGGCGTTTCAGGGCGCGCCCGGCGCGAACAGCGACCTTGCCGCGCGCGAATATGATCCGCAGGCGCTGCCGCTTCCCTGCTACGCCTTCGAGGATGCGATCGACGCCGTCCGCGACGGCCGCGTCGCCCGCGCGATCATCCCGATCGAGAACAGCCTGCACGGCCGCGTCGCCGACATCCACTTCCTGCTCCCCGATTCCGGGCTGCACATCGTCGGCGAGCATTTCCTGCCGATCCGCTATGGCCTGATGAGCCGCGACCTCGGCCCCGTCACCCGCGCGATGAGCCATGAACAGGCGCTCGGCCAGTGCCGGAACTGGCTGCGCACCCACAATATCTCGCCCGTCGCGCACAGCGACACCGCGGGCGCGGCGGCGTGGGTCGCCGACAGCGACGAGGTCGGCCTCGCCGCGCTCGCGCCGCCGCACGCGGCCGAACTCTACGGGCTGACCCTGCATGGCACCGGCATGGAGGACGCCGACCATAATATGACGCGGTTCGTCGTGCTGGCGCGCGAGCCGCTGGCCCCCGGCGCGGCTACGGGCGCGCCGCTGATGACCACCTTCGTCTTCGAGGTGAAGAATGTCCCCGCCGCGCTCTACAAGGCGCTTGGCGGCTTCGCGACGAACGGTGTCAACATGACCAAGCTCGAAAGCTATCAGGTCGGGGGCAGCTTCGCGGCGACCAAATTCTATGCCGATATCGTCGGCGCGCCCGGCGAAGAAACGGTCGACCGTGCGCTCGAGGAACTCGATTTCCAGACCAAGTCGCTGACCCTGCTCGGCACCTATCCGATGGCGCGCGTGCGCGGCTGAGCTCAGCCGCCGCGCGCGGCGAGCAGCTTCGCGGTGGCGAGGCTCTGGACGACGAACAGCGTGACGAGGATGCTCGCGACGACGAGGCCGAACAGGTCGAACGCCGAAAAATCGGTGCCGAGCACCGTCGCGCCGCCGACCAGCGGCATGACCATCGTCATCGCCATCAGCACCAGCCGGAGTTCGGTCGGTCCGCCCGCCATATAGGACAGGCGAAACTCGCCGAGCACCTTTGCCGAGAGGAAGGTGTGGATCGCGAGCAGCAGATAGCCGACCGCCCCGAGCAGCGCGACGTCGAGCCGGAAATAGGGGCTCGCCCCGATCCCGCCGACGATCAGCAGGATCGCGAGTCCGTCGACGCTGTGGTCGACGAAATAGCCATAAGCCGGCCGCTCGATCCGCCGCCAGCGCGCGAGGCTGCCGTCGAGCGAATCGCCGAACCAGTTGATGAGATAGCCCGCGAGCGACAGGCCGAGCCATTCGTCGTCGATCCAGCTCAGCATATAGCCCGCGGCGACGAGCGCCGCGCCGAGGAAGCCGAGCAGAGTGAGCTGGTCGGGCGTCACCCAGGCGGGAAGCCGGGCGCACAGCCAGTTGAGCACCCGCCGCTCGCCGCGCGCGAGAATATTCTGCTGAATGCGCGTCGGCGGTTGGATCTTGGCGGCGGAATGGGGTGAATGGAGGGTCATGCGGGCCTTTCGTCGGTGGCTGTCACATCTGCGTCAGCCAGACGTCACCGCATCGTCATAGACGCGGGGGCGGCCCATTGAAAGGGCGGGGGGCGCAATCTGTCGCGCCGATCAGTCCTGCCACGGCCCGATCTCGCCGACCTCGCCGATCGAGCGGATGCGCACCGCGCCGTCGAGCCACGCGACTTCCCACATCGGTGCCGGGCGCTGCCATTCGCCGATCACGAATAGCGGAAGCCTGTTCGCGGCGACGAAAGCGCGATCGTCGTCGGTCGGGCCGGGGACGATCGTGCTCGGTTTCTGGTGCAGCCGCACCACCGCCAGCGCGCCGCCCGGTGGCGGGGGCAAGCTGTCGCGCACCGGATAGCCGAAGCTCGCGCCGACGACCGGATAGCCCTTGTCGTCGCGCGCGAGGACCAGCACCTTGTCGGCGGTGCCAAAGGGGCCGCTGACGGGCTTGCCCACCGCCTTGCGTCCGATGATCGCCGCATATTCGCGCACGTCCGCCTCGGCAACGGGCGGAGGCGCCGCTGCTTCGGCGCCGGCCGGCGCGGCGGGCGGGAGCGGAGCGATCGACTGGGCGGCGAGCAGCAGCAGCGCGAACATCAATGCGCGTCGCCCCAGCTCGCGCCCGTGCCGATTTCGACCTCGAGCGGCACCGACAGCGTCAGCACCGGCTCGGCGGCGCTCATCATCACGCGGCGGATGACTGCGCCCGCGGCCTCGGCCTTGCCGGCGGGCGCCTCGAACACGAGTTCGTCGTGGACCTGGAGCAGCATCTTGACGTCGCTCAGGTCCGCATCGGCCAGCGCGTTCGGCATCCGCGCCATCGCGCGCTTGATCAGGTCGGCGCTGGTGCCCTGGATCGGCGCATTGATCGCGGCGCGCTCGCTGCCCTGCCGCTCGTTCTGGCTCGCCGCCTTGATGCGCGGGAACCAGGTCTTCCGCCCGAACAGCGTCTCGGTATAGCCGCGCTCGCGCGCGCCCTCCAGCGTCGT
Source organism: Sphingopyxis indica (assembly GCF_032879645.1). Lineage (NCBI taxonomy): Bacteria > Pseudomonadati > Pseudomonadota > Alphaproteobacteria > Sphingomonadales > Sphingopyxidaceae > Sphingopyxis > Sphingopyxis indica. The sequence goes on along the minus strand of NZ_CP076394.1, from coordinate 2,791,929 downwards.
CTGTATATAGTCCGAAATGCCGGGGAAGCGCTCGAAATAGCGGCTGATCAGCGCCTGCGCCTCGTCGGGCGTGATCTCGAGCCGCCCCGCGAGGCCCCAGCGCGAAATGCCATAGAGGATCGAGAAATTCACCGTCTTGGCGCGCGCGCGCGTGTCGCGATTGACCTCGCCGAACAGCTCGATCGCGGTCGCGGCGTGAATGTCCTGCCCCTCGGCGAACGCCTGTTTGAGTTCGGGCACATCGGCCATATGCGCCGCAAGCCTGAGCTCGATCTGGCTATAGTCGGCGGCGATGAGCACATGGTCCGGCGCGGCGATGAAGGCGTCGCGGATCTGGCGGCCGACCTCGGTGCGGATCGGGATATTCTGGAGGTTCGGATCGGTCGACGACAACCGCCCGGTCTGCGCGCCGACGAGGCTGTAGCTCGTGTGGACGCGCCCGGTCTTCGCGTTGATCTGTTCCTGCAAGGCGTCGGTATAGGTCGACTTCAGCTTCGCGAGCTGGCGCCATTCCAAAATCTTGCGCGCGATCGGCACCCCGTCGCGTTCGAGCCGTTCGAGCTCGTTCTGGTCGGTCGACCACACGCCCGACTTGCCCTTGCGCCCGCCCTTCAGCCCCATCTTGTCGAACAATATCTCGCCGAGCTGCTTCGGGCTGCCGATCGTGAAGGGCTGGCCGGCGAGGGCGTGGATCTCGCCCTCCATGCGCAGCATCTCGCCCGCAAACTCGGCCGACAGTTTCGCCAGATAGTCGCGGTCGACCATGATCCCCGCGCGCTCCATCGCCTCGACCGTCGCGACGAGCGGGCGGTCGACCATTTCATAGATGCGCGTCCCGCCCTCGAGCGGCAGGCGGAGTTTCAGCAGTTTCCACAGGCGCAGCGCGACCTCGGCATCCTCGGCGGCATATTGGGTCGCGCGGTCGAGCGGCACTTCGGCAAAGCTGATCTGCGACTTGCCCGTCCCGCACATCTCCTTGAAGGTCAGGCAGGTGTGATCGAGGTGGAGCTTCGCCAGTTCGTCGAGCCCGTGCTGCTGCTTGCCGGCATCGAGCGCGAAGCTCATCACCAGCGTGTCGTCATAGGGTGCGATGACGAGCCCGTGCTGCGCGAGCACGCCGATGTCATATTTGAGGTTATGCCCGACCTTGAGCACCGCATCGTCGGCGAAGAGCGTGGCCAGCCGCGGCAGCGCATCGGCCATCGCGATCTGATCGGGGCGTTCGGCGAACATGTCGGTGCCGCCGTGGCCGAGCGGGATGTAGCAGGCGCGCCCCGGCGCGGTCGACAGACTCACCCCAACGAGCGCACCGGTCACGCTGTCGAGGCTCGCGGTCTCGGTATCGACCCCGACGACATGCGCGGCCTTCGCCTCGGCGATCCAGCGATCGAGCGCGTCGATGCTGGTCACGCATTCGTATAGCGAGCGGTCGATGGGCGGCATTGGCGGCAAGGTCGGGGTCGATGCCGGCGCCTCGGCGGGCGCAGCGGGTTCGTCGCCCGCGCGCGGCGGGGTCGGCGGACCGCCCGGCGCGGCGCCGACGTCGAGCTTCGCCGAGAGCGAGCGGAAGCCGTGTTCGTCGAGAAAGGCCTTGAGCGGCGCGGGCGGGATCGCGCCGAGCTTCAAGGCGTCGAGCGGGTCGGGAAGCGGACAGTCGCGCTTCAACTCGACGAGTATGCGCGACAGCCGCGCCATCTCGGCATGTTCGATCAGATTGTCGCGCAGCTTCGACGGCTTCATCGTCGCCGCGCCCAGCAGCGCTTTTTCGAGGTCGCCATATTCGAGGATCAGCTTGGTCGCGGTCTTTGGCCCGACGCCGCGCACGCCGGGCACATTGTCGACCGCATCGCCCATCAGCGCGAGAATGTCGCCGACCAGCTCGGGGCCGACGCCGAACTTCTCCTCCACCGCTTCGATGCCGAGCCGGACATTCTTCATCGTATCGAGCATATCGACCTGCGGGGCGCCGTCGCCTTCGCGCACCAGCTGCATCAGATCCTTGTCGGACGAGACGATGGTGACGTCCCAGCCTTCGCGGACGGCGGCCTCGGTATAGCTCGCGATCAGATCGTCGGCCTCATAGCCCGCCATCTCGATGCACGGCAGCGAAAAGGCGCGCGTCGCGTCGCGGATCAGCGGGAATTGCGGGATCAGATCCTCGGGCGGCTCGGGCCGGTTCGCCTTGTACTGGTCATAGATTTCGTTGCGGAAGGATTCGCTCGAATGGTCGAGGATCACCGCGAGGTGCGTCGGCCCGTCGGCTTCGTGCAGCTCCTTCGCGAGCTTCCACAGCATCGTCGTATAGCCATAGACCGCGCCGACGGGCACGCCCTTCGGGTTCGTCAGCGGCGGCAGGCGGTGATAGGCGCGAAAGATATAGCTGGAGCCATCGACCAGATAGAGGTGATTCTTCGTGGACATGGCGCGGGGTGTAGCAGGGGGAAGGGGGGCGGCCTAGCTGCGTCGGTGCGTGTGTTGCGGGCCGGGTCCGCGTCGTCGTTGCAAAGTTCAGCAAAGTTCAGCCTTGTGCAGCCGCCGATTGGTCGCGTTTGGCAAACATGCCGCACCGGCTCCCGCCCGCATCCGTAAACCGGGCCGTGACTGCCTTTATCCACATATCGAAAGAGCCGAGACGAAGGCTGGCACAGCCGAATGATGTAGGACAGCGTTTTTTTTCGAAGTCGGCTTAGGGGTGGATTCGAGACGTTGCGCCAACCCCTCCTCTTCAGAGGAGGGGCAGCGAGACTTACGCGCTTTGCGCGTTAGTCGCAGCGGGGTGGTGCGCCTTCACCGTTGCCCACCACCCCAAACCCCTCCTCTGAAGAGGAGGGGCTTAAGAAGGGCGGCAACCGGTCGGATGCCGCCTTTCCAAACATTTCGCGCAGAGACGCAGAGAACGCAGAGATTTTACGCTTGCCCTCTGCGTTCTCTGCGTCTCTGCGCGAATCTGGTGATGGCCTGACGGCAGCAATCGGTCGGCTGCAGCCGTCCCGCCACTCCGCAGCCTACCCCCGATAGTCGATCGCCAGCTTCCCCGCCGCCGCAACCGCCCCGGCGCGCGCGTCGTCGGTGGTGCCGCCATCGACCCGCGCCAGCGCGACGCCCATGCGGCGATACGGACGCGTCACCGGCTTGCCGAAAATGCGCACATCGACCGCGGTGCCGGCGTCCGGCGGGGTTAAGGCTTCGGCCAGCCCGGTGATCGCGAAATCCTCGGCATCGCGGTCGGCAAGCAGCACCGCGCTCGCGCTCGCACCGCGCAGCGCCACGGCGGGGATCGGCAGGCCCAGGATCGCGCGCGCGTGAAGGTCGAATTCGGACAGATCCTGCGAGATCAGCGTGACCATGCCGGTGTCGTGCGGGCGCGGGCTGAGTTCGGAGAAGATCACCGCGTCGCCCTTGACGAAAAATTCGACCCCGAAGATGCCGTGGCCGCCGAGCGCATCGACGACCTTCGCCGCCATCTCCTGCGCCGATCGCAGCGCCGCCGCCGACATCGCGGCGGGCTGCCAGCTTTCGCGATAGTCGCCGCGCTCCTGCCGGTGACCGATCGGCGGGCAGAAGGCGACGCCATCCTTGTGCCGCACGGTGAGCAAAGTGATCTCATAATCGAAGTCGACGAACGCCTCGGCGATCACGCGCAGCCGGTCGCCGCGCATCCCGGCGGCGGCATAGTCCCACGCGGCGTCGATGCCGGCGGCGTCCTTCACCGTGCTTTGCCCCTTGCCCGACGAGGACATCACCGGCTTCACGACGAGGGGAAAGCCGATGCGCGTCGCGGCTGCGGCGAGTTCGTCGCGGCTTGTCGCATATTCGAAGGTCGAGGTGGCGAGGCCGAGCTCGCTCGCGGCGAGGTCGCGGATGGCGTCGCGGTTCATCGTCAACTGCGCGGCGCGCGCCGAGGGGACGACATGGACGCCCTCGGCTTCCAGCTCGGCGAGCACCTCGGTGCGGATCGCCTCGATCTCGGGCACGACATGGTCGGGGCGGTGCTTTTCGATCGCGGCGCGCAGCGCGTCGCCGCCGAGCATCGAAAACACCTCGGCTTCGTCGGCGACCTGCATCGCCGGCGCGCCGGCATAGCTGTCGCATGCGACGACATGACAGCCGAGCCGCTTCGCCGAGATCACGAACTCGCGGCCAAGCTCGCCCGAGCCGAGGAGCAATATCTTCGCGGTGGGGGTCATTCGGGCCAATTTTCCGTGTCGTGGTCGGGATGCTGATGGTTGGTAGCCGCGATCGCGCCGACCTGCGCGCGCATCGTTTCCTCGGTCGTCCCTTCCTGCGGCAGGCCGGGAAGCGTGTCGAACCACGGCATCCGGCCCTCGACGCCGAACTGCATCTTCGGCGGAAAGCGCGCGGGGTCGTCGAGCGAGCCCGTCGTGACGCTCAGATGCCTGCTCTCCAGATAGTCGTAATAGAGCGGGGTCCCGCAGTCGCGGCAGAAGCCGCGCGCGACCGGGTCGGAGCTTTTGAAGACTGCGGGCGTCCCGCGCGTCCAGGTCAGCGCATCGCGCGGAATGCCGACGAGCGCCGCGAAATAATTGCCCGCCGCCTTCTGGCACATGCGGCAATGGCAGATGTGCGACGTGTCGAGCATCGCGCTCGCATGATAACGCACCGCGCCGCACTGGCAGCCGCCGGAGGCGTGAGTTTCGATCCGGTCCATCTTGCTTTCCTCAGACGAAGGGCACGGGGTAGCGCCGGATGTTGGCGTCGGCTGTCATCCGGTCAAACCATTGATGCGAAGCTGGCGCGTGATCAGGCTTGGAGCCGGGTCCTCGCCTTCGATATTCCGATAATCATCCAGAAGATATGCGACGCTGCGGATCGCTTCGCTGACACCTGCGCCATCCCCGTTGGCGTTCGCGGCGGCGAACAGGACCGTGCCAAGCGCCGCAACCTCATTGGCGATTTCGTCGATGAGCGCGGAGGTTGTTTCAGTCATACCCTACCTCCCTCGACAAGTTCAGGGCGAACGAAGGTGGAAGTTCGCTCAGCCCAACGGTTTGGTCAAGCGTCCGACAAGCCGAAATGGACGAAGCTCATCTTGTTCCCTTCGGGGTCGCGAGCATAAGCGCCGTAAAAATCCGGCCCGTAGAGAGGGCGCGGACCGGGGTCGCCCTCATTGGTTCCGCCATGTGCCAGCGCCGCCGCATGGGCGGCATCGACCGCCGCCGGGTCGTCGCACAGAAATCCGGGCATGATGCCGTTCCCCGCCGTCGCGGGCTGGCCGTCTTGCGGCTTGCCGATCCAGACGCGCCTTTCGTCGCGCATCACATAACAACAGGCCTGATCGCCATACTCGACATCCAGCCGTCCGCCGAGATGCGGCATCACCGCATCATAATAGATCCGGGAGCGCGCCATGTCGTTGGTGCCGATGGTGATATAGGCGATGGTCATGCCTTACTCCCACTCGATCGTCCCAGGCGGCTTCGACGTATAGTCGTATACCACGCGGTTGATCCCCTGCACCTCGTTGATGATCCGCGTCGCGCAGCGCGAGAGGAAGCTCGCGTCGAAGGGGTAGATGTCGGCGGTCATGCCGTCGGTCGAAGTCACCGCGCGCAGCGCGCAGACATGATCGTAGGTGCGCCCGTCGCCCATCACGCCGACGGTCTTGACCGGGAGCAGCACCGCGAAGGCCTGCCAGATCGCGTCATAGAGGCCCGCGTTCCGGATTTCTTCGAGATAGATGGCGTCGGCCTTGCGCAAGATGTCGCAGCGCTCCTTCGACACCTCGCCGGGGATGCGGATCGCGAGGCCGGGGCCGGGGAAGGGGTGGCGGCCGACGAAGATGTCGGGAAGCCCAAGCTCCTTGCCGAGCAGGCGCACCTCGTCCTTGAACAGTTCGCGCAGCGGTTCGACGAGCTTCATGTTCATCCGCTCGGGCAGGCCGCCGACATTGTGGTGGCTCTTGATCGTGACGCTCGGGCCGCCGGTGAACGACACGCTCTCGATCACGTCGGGATAGAGCGTGCCTTGCGCGAGGAAGTCGGCGCCGCCGATTTTCTTCGCTTCCTCTTCGAAGACGTTGATGAATTCGGCGCCGATGAACTTGCGCTTTTTCTCGGGGTCGGTGACGCCTGCGAGCCCCGCCATGAAGCGCGCCTCGGCGTCGACGACGACAAGCGGGATATTGTAATGGCCGCGGAACAGCTCCTCGACCTGCTTGCGCTCGTTCATCCGCAGGAGGCCATGGTCGACGAAGACGCAAGTGAGCTGCTCGCCGATCGCCTCGTGGATCAGCACCGCCGCGACCGCGCTGTCGACGCCGCCCGACAGGCCGCACAGCACGCGCTGGTCGCCGACCTGTTCACGGATCTCGGCGATCTTCGTCGCGCGGAACTCCGCCATCGTCCAGTCGCCCGAACAGCCGCAGACGTGGCGGACGAAATTGGCGATCAGCTTGGCGCCGTCGGGGGTATGGACGACCTCGGGGTGGAATTGAGTGCCATAATAGCGGCGTTCGTCGTCGGCGATCAGCGCGAAGGGCGCGCCGTCGCTGACCGCGACGATGCGGAAGCCGGGGGCGAACTCGGTCACGCGGTCGCCGTGGCTCATCCACACCTGGTGGCGCTCGCCGACCTCCCACAGGCCGTCGAACAGCACGCAAGGTTCGGTGACGGTCAGGAAGGCGCGGCCGAATTCGCCGTCGCGCTCGCCGTCGCTGCCGCCGGGCTCGACGCGCCCGCCGAGCTGCTCGCTCATCACCTGCTGGCCGTAACAGATGCCGAGGATCGGCACGCCGCTGTCGAACACCGACTGCGGCGCGCGCGGGCTGCCCGCGGCGGGGACCGACGCCGGCGATCCCGACAGGATCACGCCCTTCGGTTGCATCCGTTCGAGCGCGGCTTCGGCGGCGCTGAACGGGACGATCTCGCTATAGACGCCGGCCTCGCGGACGCGGCGGGCGATGAGCTGGGTGACCTGACTGCCGAAGTCGACGATCAGGATGGATTCGGGAGCGGGCGGGGCATCTGGAGTCGGCATGGGTGGCCGATAAAGAGCCGCGGCCATGCTGTCCAGCGGTCGCTATCGCCCGTTCGTGGAGCAGCGGTGGCACTGCCATATTGTTGCGACAAATTGCAACCAGATGAACCCGCGGGGCAAAAAGGCATCAGGCTGTATTCAGCCGCGCCGGCTAAGACATGACGCACAGAAATATAATAGAAGGCTCCTCTCCCGATGAAAAAATATCGCCTCTCGACGACCTCCCGCGCGCTGCTGTTGACGACCGCCGCCTCGCTGGCCGTACCGGCCTTCGCGCATAGCGAGGCTATGCTTCCGGCGGCGGCGGCGTCGACCGAGCCCCCTGCGGAAGAGGTGGCTAGTCCCGACCCGGACGATCAGGATTATGACGACGAGGAGGAGATCGTCGTCACCGGACAGCGCCTTGCGGGCCAGCTCGACACTGATTTCGCCGCCGAGGTCGAACTCGACGAGGCGGCGGTCGCGAGCTACGGCGTGTCGTCGGTCGAGGAGCTGCTCGCCGCGATCGAGCCGATCACCCGTTCGGGGCGCGGACGCGGCAGCGGCCGGCCGGTGCTGCTCGTCAACGGTCGCCGCATTTCGGGGTTCGGCGCGGTCCGCAATATTCCGCCCGAGGCAATCGCCAAGGTCGAGGTCTTCCCCGAAGAGGTCGCGCTGCAATATGGCTATGCCGCGACCGAGCGCGTGGTCAACATCGTGCTCAAGCCGAATTTCCGGCAGATTTCGGCCGAAGCCGAAGCCGGGGTGCCGACGCAGGGCGGGCAATTCAAGAGCGAGCTCGAACCCGGCTTCATCGCGATCGGCGAGACGGGCCGGCTCAACCTCAACGCAAGCTGGGAGCATCAGACGATGCTGCTCGAAAGCGAGCGCGACCTTCAATATGAAAGCGCCGACCGCGCCGCCGAAGCCCCGGCGCGCAGCCTGCTCCCGGCGAGCGACGAATATAGGATCGAAGGCACGATCGTCCGCAATCTCGACAAGGTTACCGACGTGCAGGGAAGCCTGCGCTTCGACCAGACCGACAGCCTGGCGCTGCTCGGCCCCGGCGACGGAGGTCCCGGCGATCCGCTGCGCCGCGACAGCCGCACCCAGAATTGGGAGGGCTCGGCGAGCGTCAACGGCATGCTCGACAGCTGGCGCTGGTCGGTCACCGGCAATTATTCGGACAGCGATCAGCGCATCTTCACCGACCGGACGGGCGGCACGACCGACCGCTTCGACAGCAGCCAGCGCAATATCGGCGCCAATGCCAATATTTCGGGCAGCGTGATCGAGGGGTGGGCGGGGCCGCTTCAGGCGTCGATCACCGGCGGCTTCACCAGCGCGCGCTACGACAGCCGCGCGGCGACCGGGGGCGACATCACGACGAGCGACCTCGGCCGCGATACGCCGAGCGTCTTCGGATCGCTCACCGTGCCGCTGCTCGACCCCGACTATAATGTCGGCAAGGTCGGCCGGCTGTCGCTGACCCTCAACGCCCAGGCCGAGCGTCCGAGCGACTTTTCGGCGCTGACGAGCTGGGGCGCGACCTTCAACTGGGGGCTTACCGGCAATCTGTCGCTGATCGCGAGCTACAAGCGCGACGAGGCGGCGCCGTCGATGACCCAGCTCGGCGCCGCTCCGCTGACCACCGATGGCGTGACCACCTATGATTTCGCCACGGGCCAGACGGTCGAGATCACGACAATCACTGGCGGCAACCCCGACCTGCTCACCGAAAAGCGGCAGGACATCAAGCTCGGTCTCAACTGGGACGTGCCGATGCTCGACGGGCTGAGCTTCTCGATCGACTATAACCATAATCGCAGCGACGATACGGCGAACAGCTTTCCCTTGCTCACCCCCGAGATCGAGGCGGCCTTTCCCGACCGCGTGGTGCGCGATACCGACGGCACCCTGCTCGCGGTCGACCTGCGCCCGGTCAATTTCGACCGCGCGACCAATTCGCAGATCCGCTGGGGCTTCAATTTCGGCAAGAGCTTCGGGGAGCCGAAAACCGGCCCCGGCGAGAGCAGCCGCCGCGAACGATCGACGGAGGCTCCGCCGCCTGGCGGACCGCCGCCCGAAGGGGGTGACGCCCCGCCGCGGCGCGAAGGCAGCGCGGGCGAAGCACAGCAGGCCGGGCCGCCGCCCGGCGCGAGCAGCGGTGGCCCCCCTCGCGGCGGTCGCGGCATGGGACGGCGCGGCGGTGGACGAGGCTTCGGACGGCCGCAGGGCGGCCGCTGGCAGGTCTCGCTCTATCATACGTTCAAGCTCACCGACACGGTGCTCATCCGTCCGGGCGTCCCCGAACTCGACCTGCTGAACGGATCGGCGACCGGCAGCGGCGGGGGCTCCAACCGTAACCTCGTCGAACTCGACGGCGGCGTCTTCTACAAGGGGGTCGGCGCGCGCGTCCGCGCCAAATATGACAGCGGCAGCAGCGTCGTCGGCGGCGCGAACGGCGACCTGACCTTCCATCCGCTCGCGACCTTCGACCTGCGCTTCTTCGCCGACTTCGGCCAGATGCCAAAGGTCACCGGCGACCTGCCCTTCCTCAAAAATTCGCGGCTGCGGCTGTCGATCGACAATCTGTTCGACGCGCAGCGCAGGGTAACCGACGCGGGCGGCGCTGTGCCGCTCAGCTACCAGCCCGGCTACACCGACCCGCTCGGCCGCTATATCGAGCTGGAGTGGCGGAAATCCTTTTAGGTCGCCGAAATCACGAGCGGGGACGGCGGCTTCGAGATGGTGAACTGCCGTCCCCCATCTTCGTCATTCCCGCGAAAGCGGGAATCCAGTGTAGGGTCAACTGGCGCACGTTCTGGATCCCCGCTTTCGCGGGAATGACGAAGCTATAAGACGCAGACTGTCCCTCAACCGGTCCTTCCTGCCGCCTGTAATCTACGCGAGCCGTGGTGTCCTGACCGGGACGCCGGCCGCCGACTGCGAAGGCACGAAGGTCAGCGCGTTCAGAAACTGGGCGGTGCAGCGCGACCAGCTGTAGCGCGCGCCCAGCGCGGCGGCATCGTCGCGGGCGCAGGCCAGCGCCCGCGCAATCGCGACGTCGAGATCGTCGTCGAGCGCCCCTGCGCCCCCGGTCACGATGTCGCCCGGCCCCGGGACCGGATAGGCGGCGACCGGCGTTCCGCAGCTCAGCGCTTCGATGACGACGAGGCCGAAGGTGTCGGTCTTGCTCGGAAAGACGAAGACGTCGGCGCCGGCATAGGCCGCCGCGAGCGTCTCGCCGCCGAGCTTGCCGAGGAACAGCGCGTCGGGATGGCGCGCCTGCAATTCGGTCAGCGCCGGCCCGTCGCCGACGATCACCTTCGTGCCCGGCTGTTTCGTCTCGAGAAACGCCTCGATATTCTTTTCGATGGCGACGCGGCCGACATAGAGCTGGATCGGGCGCGCCACTCCGGCAAAGGCGGGATGCGGCGCCCGGTCGGGGCGGAACAGCGCGTGATCGACGCCGCGTTCCCACATCATCGTCTGGCCGAGGCCTCGCTCGGCGAGTTCGCGCGCCAGGCTGCGCGTGGCGACCATGATATGCCGCGCGGGCCGGTGGAACCAGCGGATGAAGCGCCATATCAGATCGGGCGACACCGGCAGCCGCGCCGCGACATAGTCGGGAAAGCGCGTATGATAGGCGGTGGTGAAGGGAAAGCGGTTCTTGAGGCACCAGCGCCGCGCCGCGAGCCCAAGCGGCCCTTCGGTCGAGATATGGATCGCGTGCGGGGCGAAAGCGCGAATATGCCGCGCGACCGCCCGCCGCCCGGCAAAGGCGAGGCGGATTTCGCCATAGGTCGGGCAGGGGATCGACCGGAACAGGTCGGGCGAGACGATTTCGACCTCGTGCCCGCCGGCACGCAATTCGCTCACGGTCGCCTGGAGCGTGCGGACGACGCCGTTGACCTGCGGCTCCCAGGCGTCGGTGACGATCAATATCCTCATGCAGCGCGCGCCGAAGCCTGCCGGTCGATCGGGGTCGGTGCATCGCGCGAGGCGACTTCCTCGGCCCAGTGAAGGATTTCCATGCGCCCGTCGTGATGTTCGACCAGCGCGGTACAGCCTTCGACCCAGTCGCCGTCGTTATAATAGAGGGCGCCCTCGATCTCGCGCATTTCGGCGCTGTGGATATGGCCGCACACGACGCCGTCGACCCCGCGCGCGCGCGCGGCGTGCGCGACGACCTCTTCATAGCGGCCGATGAACTGGACCGCATTCTTGACCTTGTGCTTGGCGACCTTCGACAGCGACCAATAGGGCAGGCCGAGCCGGTTGCGGATGGCGTTCACCACCACATTCGCCTTCATCAGCGCGGTGTAGGCGGCGTCGCCGACGAAGGCGAGCCAGCGGTGCGCCAGCATCACCGCATCGAACTCGTCGCCGTGGACGATCAGCAGCTTCTTGCCATCGGCGGTTTCATGCACCGCCTCGCGGAGAATTTCGACGCCGCCGAAATTGAAGCCGTCGAAGGGCTTGACCATCTCGTCATGGTTGCCGGGGACATAGACCACACGCGTGCCGCGCTTCGCGCGCTTGAGCACGCGCCACACGACGTCATTATGTTCGGGCGGCCAGAAATGCCGCTTCTTGAGCCGCCAGCCGTCGATGATGTCGCCGACGAGATAGAGCGTCTCGCAATCGACATGGTCGAAAAAGTCGATCAACAGCGGGGCGTTGCAGCCGCGCGTGCCCAGGTGGATGTCGCTGACCCACACGGTGCGATAGCTCCGCCGCTTGCCGATCACGCGCTCGGGCACATGCGGCTTGGCGCTGTAGGGATCGGGAAAGTGGGCGGGGATCGGCAGGGTCGAAATCGAGGCCATGTCCTACTCCGTAAACAGCCTTTGGCTGCCCACGGCCTAGACACGAGATTTGTTACAGGGGGCGATTCGAACTCGCGACAGTTTGAAGAAGGTTCGAGGGCGGTTTTGTGACCGCTGGGTCGTTTCCGGTCCCGTCATTGCGAGGAGCCGCAGGCGACGCGGCAATCCAGCGTGGCGTAAACCGCGCTGGATTGCTTCGCTTCGCTCGCAATGACGAAACCTGTGAAGAATCAAGCCCGCCGGATCACCATATTCCGGATCTCGCTCATATCCTCCATCGCGAAGCGGATGCCTTCGCGGCCGAGCCCCGAATCCTTGACCCCGCCATAGGGCATATTGTCGACGCGGTAGGAGGAGACGTCGTTGACGACGATGCCGCCGACGTCGAGTTCGTCCCACGCATCGAGTATCTGCTGGAAATCGCGGGTGAAAAGCCCGGCTTGCAGCCCGAACTTGCTGTCGTTGACCTCGGCCATCGCGTCCTTCCAGTCGCTGAATTTCGACAGGATCGCGAGCGGGCCGAAGGCTTCCTCGCGATAGGCTTTCGCGCCGCGGTCGACATTTTCGAGCAAGGTCGCCTCGAGCATCGCGCCTTCGCGCTTGCCGCCGGTCAGCAGCTTTGCGCCGTCCGCCACCGCCGCCTGGATCCAGTCGTCGAGGCGCGCCGCCTCCTTCTCCGAAATCATCGGGCCGATGAAGGTGGCGCGATCCTTGGGGTCGCCGGCTACCAGCGTCTTGGTCTTTTCGATCAGCATGTCGCGGAATTTTTCGTAAATTTCCGCGTGGATGACGATTCGCTGCACGCCGATGCACGATTGGCCCGACTGATAGAAGGCGCCGAAGATGATGCGTTCGAGGGCGTGATCGAGGTCGGCGTCCTTGTCGACGATCACCGCGGCATTGCCGCCGAGTTCGAGGATGACCTTCTTCTTTCCGGCCTTCGCCTTCAGGTTCCAGCCGACGCCGGGTGAGCCGGTGAAGGAGAGCAGCTTCAGCCTTTCGTCGGTGGTGAACAGGTCGGCGCCGTCGCGCGTCGCGGGCAGGATGCTGAACGCGCCCTCGGGCAATATGTCGCACTCGGCGAGCACCTCGCCCATGATGATCGCGCCGAGCGGGGTCATCGACGCGGGCTTCATCACGAAGGGACAGCCCATCGCGATCGCCGGCGCGATCTTGTGCGCGGCGAGGTTCAAGGGGAAGTTGAACGGTGAGATGAAGCTGCACGGCCCGATCGGCACGCGCTTCCACATTCCCATATAGCCCTTGGCGCGGGGCGAAATGTCGAGCGGCTGGACCTCGCCATAATTTCGCACCGCTTCCTCGGCGGCGATGCGGAAGGTGTCGATCAGCCGCGTGACCTCGCCCTCGCTGTCCCTGATCGGCTTGCCCGCCTCGACGCACAGCGCATAGGCAAGCTCGTCGAACCGTTCTTTGAAGCGGACGACACAGTGGTTGAGCACCTCCTGCTTCTCATAGCTCGCGAGCTTCGCCATCGGCGCCGCCGCGCGCACCGCCCCGGCGATCGCCTCGTCGATCACGTCGGGGGTCGCAAGCGCGGTGCGAAAGGCGACCTCGCCCGTATATTTGTCGGTGACGACGAGGTCGCTATTCGGCTGCGCCGCCTTGTTGTTGAGATAGAGCGGGTAGGTGTCCTTGAGTTTCATTCAGCTTCTCCCCCCTCCCGCTTGCGGGAGGGGTTGGGGGTGGGTCAGCGGCGGTGAACTAGCCCACCCCGCTGCGACTAGCGAGCAAGCTCGCAAGTCTCGCTGCCCCTCCCGCAAACGGGAGGGGGCAGACATTACAATTCCTTCGACAACCGTTTGATATCATTGTTCAAAATCTGGTCGTTCTCCGAATAGTCGACCGGACAGTCGATCAGATGCACACCCGGAGTATCGCGGCAGTGCGCGAGAAGTTCCTTGAGGTGCGCCGCGCTCTCGACGCGGTGGCCGTGCGCGCCATAGCTTTCGGCATATCGGACGAAATCGGGGTTGCCATAGGTCAGCCCCCAGTCCTCGAACCCCATGTTCGCCTGCTTCCAGCGGATCATGCCATAGCTTGAATCGTTCAGGATCAGCACGGTCAGGTCGAGGCCCAGGCGAACCGCGGTCTCCATTTCCTGGCTGTTCATCATGAAGCCGCCGTCGCCGCAGATCGCCATGACCTTGCGCTCGGGATAGAGCATCGCCGACATCATCGCGCTCGGCAGCCCCGCGCCCATCGTCGCGAGCGCATTGTCGAGCAGCACGGTATTCGGGCGATAGGCGGTGTAGCCGCGCGCGAACCAGATTTTATAGACGCCATTGTCGAGGCAGATGATGCCGTCGTCGGGCATCGCCGCGCGCACCTGCCGCACCAGATGCGGCGGAAAGATCGGGAAGCGCGCGTCGGCGGCGAGCGGCGCGGTGTGCGCAACCTCGGCCTGCCGGTAGCGAAGCAGGTCGTCGAATTTCCAGCCGCCGTTCGGGACGATGTCTTCCTTGATCTGCCAGATCGCGTTGGCGATGTCGCCGATCACCTCGATATGCGGGAAATAGACGGGATCGACCTCGGCGGTCTTGGTCGAGACGTGGATCACGGTCGGCCCGCCCGCCTTCATGAAAAAGGGCGGCTTTTCGATCACATCGTGGCCGATGTTGACGATGCAGTCCGACGCCTCGACCGCGCGGTGGACGAAGTCGCCGGCGGAGAGTGCCGCGCAGCCGAGGAATTTGGGGTGCCGCTCGTCGATCACCCCCTTGCCGAGCTGGGTGGTCAGAAAGGGAATGCCGGTCTTTTCGATGAATTGCAGCAGCATCCGGCTGGTCATCGTGCGGTTCGCACCCGCGCCGATCACGAGCACGGGCGACTTCGCCGCCTCGAGCGCCTTCACCGCCTCGCGCACCGATTTGACGTCGGCGGTCGGGCGGCGGCTGTGGCTGCGCTTGAGCGGGGTGGAGTCGGTCTGTTCGTCGGCGATGTCTTCGGGCAGCTCGATATGCACCGCGCCGGGCTTTTCCTCCTCGGCGAGCCGGAAGGCTTCGCGCACGCGGCTCGGGATATTGTCCGACGAGGCCATCTGGTGGGTGAATTTGGTGATCGGCCCCATCATCCGCACGACGTCGAGGATCTGGAAGCGGCCCTGCTTCGACTTCTTGATCGGCTTTTGCCCGGTGATCATCATCATCGGCATCCCGCCGAGCTGGGCATAGGCGGCGGCGGTAACGAAATTGGTCGCGCCGGGGCCGAGCGTCGCGAGGCACACGCCGGTCTTCCCCGTGTGCCGCCCATAGGTCGCGGCCATGAACCCCGCGCCCTGCTCGTGCCGCGTCAGGATCAGCCGGATCTTCTTCGACCGCGACAGGCTGTCGAGAAAGTCGAGATTTTCCTCGCCCGGCACGCCGAAAATATATTCGACGCCCTCTTCCTCCAGGCATTCGATGAACAGGTCGGATGCTTTTTTCACGCGCCGTCGCCCCCTCAGCCGCGCATCGAATGATGCGCTCCCCCAAGTCGGTGCTGGCGACCGTCAGCACAGATTCGATGCAGCGGTTTTCGTCATAAGGCCGCGAGTCCCTGCTGCGCCGCGAGGATTTGTAACGAGGGGCATGGGGGTTGTCACGCAGGGCGTGGCCCGCGACCCAAACCACCGTCATTGCGAGCGAAGCGAAGCAATCCAGGGCGGCTTACGCCCACTCTGGATTGCTTCGCTCCGCTCGCAATGACGCGAAAATGCCCATCTCACCCCCTCCCCTTTAGGGGAGGGGCAGCGAGACTTGCGAGCTTGCTCGTTAGCCGCAGCGGGGTGGGCAAGCCGGCGGCGCCATCAATATGTTTCGCGCAGAGGCCGCAGAGATCGCAGAGGAAGAGGGGGGTTACGAAAAGCGCAGAAAACTGTGCCACTTCACTCGGAAATTGTGCGGCGGGCTTCCCCCGCCGGAGCGCGCCGCCGGGCTAAGTAAACTTTCGCCTTAATTCCCTCACGTTATTTGGCTGACCGGCGCCATAACGTCACAACCCCACGACCTTGCGCAGCGCCCGGTTCATGCGCGACTGCCAGCCGGGGCCGCCAGCCTTGAAGGCCTCGAGCACTTCGGGATCGAGCCGGATCGAGACGGCGACCTTGGTTTTGTCGGCTTTCGGCCGTCCGCCGACATTCCGGCGCATCTTGTCCGCCAGCGCGGGGAAGGCGTCGGCAAAGGGGCGCGCCTGCGCCAACTGCTCGTCGGTCGCTTCGGGCGCGTCGGGATCGCTGGCGATCATCCGCTGGATTTCCTTTTCGCTCGGACGTCCGGTCATCGTCATAACAGGCCTCTTTCCTTTTTGCTGGCGTGGCGCATCGAGATCACCGACACCCCTTCGGTGCCGAGAAGGGCGAACACCACCGCAATCGTTCCATCGGCGAGGCGGCCGATCGCCATATGCCGACCGCTCTTCGCCGGGATCACCAGGGCCGACAGGAAAAACTCTTCCGACAGATCGGCGAAATCGAAACCGTGCTTGGCGAGGTTGATCTGCCGCTTCGATTCGTCCCAGAGGATCATTATGGGTTATTGTATATACGAAATGCGCAGCGGTCAAGTGTGCGTATATACAAATACTGCGCAGCGGAGCGCCGTCCACACCATCGCCGTAATTCTGAGGGTTGCACGGACTTGATGAGCGTGAGCAATAGCTGGTAGGTGATGTTCTGGTAATTGTTATTATGGTATGACGCTCCCTGCCATGATAACGAAACAACACTTCCGAACGGACACACTAGCCTTTCGATTGGGATCAAGCTTAGCCGTCCTCTGGCTGCTATGGACAGGCTATCAGGGGTTCACTCAATACAAGGCGGACAAACAATCGGCCGCTGAGTTCTGGACTCAGAGCCGAATGGAAAGCTGCAGCCGTGACGTCCTTGCTGATAACACGAACATCTATGCTGGTTGGCGGAAACCAACTTATGACGAACAACTGGATTGTCAGGCGTCGATGCGTGCGTTTGAAGCCCAGCTGGAAGCAAGGAAATCGTGGCTAGGTCGGCACGATGATGAACGCCGCGCATTGGCCAAGTTCGCCAACAGGGGATTGATACCCGTTGGCGTCGTGCTGTTCGTCGTGGGAATGTGGGGCTTGGTATCTGCTGCCGTCCTAGAGGCGTTGGGATGGATAATCGCGACTATAATGATTTATATCAACTGGCTAAGAACTGGAAAATTCAGTCCGGGCGATGATTGAACTGCCTCTAAGGATCATCGACAACCTAACGAGCCGCCCACTCACTCGATATCGAACAACCCCGCCAACTGCTCCACCATCGTGCCGCCCAATTGCTCGGCGTCCATAATCGTCACCGCGCGGCTGTAGTATCGCGTCACATCGTGCCCGATGCCGATCGCGCACAGTTCGACCGGCGACTTGGTCTCGATCCACTCGATCACCTGGCGCAGATGCTGGTCGAGATAGGCGCCGTGATTGACCGACAGCGTCGAATCGTCGACCGGGGCGCCGTCGCTGATCACCATCAGGATGCGGCGTTCCTCGGGGCGGTGGACGATGCGGCTGTGCGCCCACATCAGCGCCTCGCCGTCGATATTCTCCTTGAGCAGCCCTTCGCGCATCATCAGCCCGAGCGAACGGCGCGCGCGGCGGTAGGGCTCGTCGGCGGGCTTGTAGACGATGTGGCGCAGATCGTTGAGGCGGCCGGGGTGCGCGGGGCGTCCCGCGGCGAGCCAGTCCTCGCGGCTCTGCCCGCCCTTCCACGTCCGCGTCGTGAAGCCCAATATTTCGGTCTTCACCCCGCAGCGTTCGAGCGTGCGCGCGAGGATATCGGCGCTGATCGCCGCGATGCTGATCGGCCGCCCGCGCATCGAGCCGCTATTGTCGATGAGCAGGGTGACGACGGTGTCGCGGAAATCAGTGTCGCGCTCGATCTTGTAGGAGAGCGAATGCCCGGGCGAGACGATCACGCGCGCGAGCCGCGCGGCGTCGAGCTGGCCTTCCTCCTGGTCGAAATCCCACGCGCGGTTCTGCTGCGCCATCAGGCGGCGCTGGAGGCGGTTCGCGAGCTTGGTCACCGCGCCCTGCAGATGCGCCATCTGCTGGTCGAGATAGGCGCGCAGCCGGGTGAGTTCGTCGGCGTCGCACAGCTCGGTCGCGGCGATGATCTCGTCATGCTTTTCGGTGAAGCGGACATAGTTGAAGTCGGGGACGTCGGTCGGCAGGCGGTTCGGACGGACGGGCAGCATGCCCTCGTCGCCTTCGCCGCCCATTTCTGGCTCGCCGTCGGCCTCCATCTCCTGCGCGTCGGGATCGGTGTCGCCGTCGTCGGCCTGATCGCCGTCCATCTCGGCGCGCGCGTCGACCTGGCTTTCGCCGCTGGCGCCCTCTTCGCTTTCCTGCTGGTCCTGGCTTTCCTCGGCCTCGGCCTCATCCTCCTCGCCGCCGTCCTCGGCGCCTTCCTCCAGCGGCTCGTCGCCGTGGATCAGGTCGAGGTGCTGGAGTGCGAGGCGCGCGGTCTGGGCGAAGGCGGCCTGGTCGTCGAGCAGCATCGACAGCGCGGTCAGGTCGGCGCCGGCGTCCTGATTGATCCACTCGCGGACCATCGACAGGCCGGTCTCGGTGCCCTGCGGCGAGGTCTCGCCGGTCAGCGCCTCGCGCAGCATCAATTCGAGCGCGGTCGAGACCGGCACCTCGTCGCGGCTCTGCGCGCGGCTGATCGGGTCGCTGCGCATCCGCATCGCGAGGCTCGCCGACAGGTTGGCGCGCATCCCCGCCATGTTGCGCGCGCCGAGCGCCTCGACCCGCGCGCGCTCCATCGCATCGAAAGCGGCGGCGGCGAGCGGTTCGGACGGGCGCGCCGCGGCGTGCAGCTTTTCGCTGTGATGCTTCATCCTGAGCGCATAGCCGTCGGCGAAGCCGCGCGCCTCGGCGACCTGTTCGCGCGGCAGCGTGCGCGACGGGGTGGGCACCTTGATCGCCTTGCCGATCTGCGCCGGCGCGTCGGCGGTGAAGCCGACCTCGACCTCTGCATCGCGGGTGACCGCGCGCGCGACGCTCGACAGCGCGGTTTTCAGGTCGTCGAGGGGGGTGGGATTGCTCATGGCGTTTCGGCTTCGGCGTTACGGTGGCAGATGGTTTCGTCCATCTCCTTGGGCATGGACGGGTCGGGAAGCAAGCGGAAGACGTGGCGCCAGCGTGTCGGGCTGCGCTCGGGCCGCGTCCTTTTGCCTGCTATCACAGCGATGAAGTCGCGGCACGCCGCGGCGCTCAGCAGGAAATTGCTGTGGCCGGTCGTGCCGCGCGACACGTCGGTCGTGTCGATCACGGTGAGCCCCGGAATCGCATCGGGGTAGCAGCGTTCGGGCAGGCCTTCGGCCGTGAGGTCGGCGGCCTCATAGGGATCGAAACAATAGGGCGAGCCGAGCCGCGGATAGCCGTGGAGCGCGCGCGACGCCGCAAGCGCCTTGTCTTTCAGCGACACATAGAGGGTGATGCGCCGGTCGCGCGCGACCTTTGCGGCGGTCAGCACGCCATCCGAAATATCGCGCTCGAACGTCTCGCGGTCGATGTCGGGCGAGGCGAGGATGATGTTCGAGATGTTGCGGCTGTCGGCGCTCGGCGCGGCGCGGTCGACATAGGCGATCGCCGGAACGACGAGCCGCGCGCCGAGCGAATGCGAGACGATCACCACTTCCCTGACCCATGGCTGTTCGGCGAGCGATTTCAGGAAGTCGCGGAAGTTGCGGACGTCGTGATACATGTTCGTCTCGTCGACCGCATAGCCGAGCACATCGTGCTGCGACGGCCAGCTATAGGCGATTACTGGCCCGTCGAAGCCGGTCATCCGCGCGATCTGCGCCATATCCTTGGTCGTCGTTTCGAAACTTTCGCGATAGCCGTGGACATAGAGCAGCACGCGGCCGTGCCGTCTGTCGGTTTCGGCCTGCAAGGCGCGCCACCAGTCGCTCTGGTCTTGCAGCGCGAGCGGCGTGCGAAAGCGCTCTTTGCCACCCACTTTGACGTCGCGCGGCGCCGCAAAGCGGCCATAGCGCACCCGGTCGCCGCGATAGCTGAGCAGCTCGATGTCGGCGGTCCGGCAATCGGGCAGGCGGCTGGTGACGAAGAACAGCGGCAGCGCCGCGCCATCGACCGGCGCGCCGGCTTGGGGCGTACAGCGCGGGTCGGCGACATAGTCGGCATGGCGGACCTTGCCGTAATCGACCCCCGAAATGCAGCCCGACAGAAGCATGATGACTGGCAGGGCTATCCACCGAAAATGCCGCTTCATGCCGCTGCCTCACCCCCTCCGCTGCGGTTAACGCGCAAGCGTGTAAGTCTCGCTGCCTCCCCCATCGAGGGGGAGGAGGGAGAGGCGCGGGGGCCTCACTTGCCGATGACGCCTTCGGGCAGATCCTCGCCGAACACGCGCTGATAATATTCGGCGACGATCATCCGCTCGGCCTCGTCGCACTTGTTGAGGAAGGACAGGCGGAAGGCGAAGCCGATATTGTTGAAGATCGCGGCATTCTGTGCCCAGCTGATTACCGTGCGCGGGCTCATCACGGTCGAAATGTCGCCATTGATGAAACCCTGACGCGTCAGGTCGGCGACCTTGACCATATTCTCGACCGTCTTTTCGTCGGCCGCGGGCACCTTGGCGAGGATGATCGCGCTTTCGGTCGCCGCGGGCAGATAGTTCAAGGTGACGACGATGTTCCAGCGGTCCATCTGGCCCTGGTTGATCTGCTGCGTGCCGTGATAGAGGCCGCTCGTGTCGCCGAGGCCGACGGTGTTCGCGGTCGAGAAGAGGCGGAAATTGGGGTTCGGGCGGATGACGCGATTCTGGTCGAGCAGCGTCAGCTTGCCCTCGGCCTCGAGCACGCGCTGGATCACGAACATCACGTCGGGGCGGCCCGCGTCATATTCGTCGAAGACGAGCGCGGTCGGCGTCTGGAGCGCCCAGGGAAGCAGGCCTTCGCGGAACTCGGTGACCTGCTGCCCGTCGCGCAGCACGATCGCGTCGCGGCCGACGAGGTCGATGCGGCTGATATGCGCGTCAAGGTTGACGCGGATGCACGGCCATTTGAGGCGCGCCGCCACCTGTTCGATATGCGTCGACTTGCCGGTGCCGTGATAGCCCTGAACCATCACGCGGCGGTTGTATTTGAAGCCCGCGAGGATCGCGAGGGTCGTGTCGCCGTCGAAGACATAGGCAGGATCGAGGTCGGGAACGCGCTCGTCGGCCTCGCTGAATGCGGGCACAGTCATGTCGATATCGACGCCGAACATCTCGCGCGCATCGACCTCGGTATCGGGCGCCGCGAGGAGCGTCGAACCGTGATGGTCGGGGAGGCTGTTCGGGATATCGGTCATGGCAATCGGTCCAACACAGACAGGGAGAGTCGGCGCCCGGCGGCGCGTCGGCTAGCCGGTATAGCCATGGGTTGCGCCTTGCAACGCCTTTTCAGACGATGCCGAGCGCGCGGAGCACCGCCGACTGGTCGTAATAGGGCCGCTCGCAGACGATCCGGTCGCTGCCCGGCGCAAATTCGAAACTTGCCGCCATGCGGATGCGGAACGCCTTGCCGGTCGGCTCGATCGTGCGCAGGCCGAGCTTCAGCGGACCCAGATGCGTTCCCGTCAGCCAGAATTCCACGAGCACCGTGTTGTTTCCGCTATCGGCGGCGATCGCGATGATCTCGTTCGCCTGGTCGGGAAAGGGTTCGCGTGACATCGCGAAATAGGAGCGGACCGCCGCTTCGCCGTCGAACACGGTGCCGGGGCCCATCAGCTCGTAACGCGGATGGTCGAAGGTTGCGAGAACACCGTCCCAATCATGCGTGATCTCGAGCGCCATATGGCGTTTCACCGTCTCGATCCGCCGGTCGTCGAGGTCCGCCATCGCCCGCCTCCTATGCGAAAACGCCATTCTTCCGCAAAAGCTGATAGGCTGCAACCACTTCGCCGAGCCGCGTTTCATAGCTGCGGTCGCCGCCGTTGCGGTCGGGGTGATATTTGCGCACCAGATCGCTGTAGCGGCGACGCAGCGCCGAACGATCGGCACCTGCTTCGAGCCCCAGCACCTGCATCGCGCGATGCTCCTCGGCGGTGAAGCGCGGATCATTCGCTTCGCGCCGCGCCTGATCCATCCGCTGACGGAAGCGCGCGCCGAGCGCATCCATAGGGTCTTTGAAATCGGCCCAGCGCGGCGGCAGGTCGGCGCTTCCCGCGGCGCGAAAGGCGCGGCTTTCGGTTTCCCAGCCCGAGGTCGGCGACTGGGCGGCGAAAATCTGGTCGGCGCTCATGCCCTCGAAATAATTATAGCCCGCGTTGAACTCGCGGACATGGTCGAGGCACAGCCAGCGGTAGGGCGGCGGCCCGTCGGGCGAGCGGTGGCGCGAAGCGGGCGCACGGAATTCGCCGCGCGCATCGCAGCCGGGCATGTCGCACTGCGCTTCGCGGGGCACGCGGCCGTGGAATCGGTTGGGTCGGGGGCTTGTCATAGTCGTCGTTCCTCCCCAACATGGGGTCATGGCGGAAAAAGGTCCAGTGCAACGCGAAATGGAAGGGCTGCTCGCCGCGGCCTTTCCGGGCGCGAATATCACCCTCAGCAACGACAGCGCGCAGCATCGCGGTCATGCCGGCGACGACGGCAGCGGCGAATCGCATTTCAGCCTGCTCATCATATGGGACGGCTTTGCAGGGCAAAACCGCGTTGCGCGGCAGCGGCTGGTGAACAGGGCGCTCGGCGACCTGCCGGGCCAGCGCGTTCACGCGCTCGCGATCAAGGCGCTCGCGCCGGGGGAATAGGAGGAGCGGCCGTGGACGAGCATCGCGTTTACAAATACAGCTTTGCGAGCGTCTATCCGCATTATGTGACCAAGGCCGAGCGCAAGGGGCGGACGAAGGCCGAGGTCGATGCGATCATTTGCTGGCTCACCGGATATAGCCAGCAGCAACTCGACGATCAGATCGCGGCCAAAACCGACCTCAAGGGCTTTTTTAGCGATGCGCCCGCGCTGAATCCGGCCCGCGACCAGATCAAGGGCGTGATCTGCGGCATCCGTGTCGAGGAGATCGAGGAACCGCTGATGCGCGAGATCCGTTATCTCGACAAGCTGATCGACGAATTGGCGCGAGGCAAGAAGATGGAAAAAATCTTGCGGACCGCCGCATAGGAAAGGCTTGGCCGATGTTCACCGTCATCACACCCTCGACCCACGACATCGGCGCTTTCGACGTCCGGCGGACGCTGCCCGACAAGGCGCGCACGATGGTCGGCCCCTTCATCTTCGTCGACCAGTTCGGGCCGGCGCATTTCGACATCGGGCAGGGGATGGACGTGCGCCCGCATCCGCACATCAATCTTGCGACCGTCACCTATCTGTTCGAAGGCGCGATCGACCATCGCGACAACCTCGGCACCTATGCGACGATCCGTCCCGGCGCGTGCAACCTGATGACTGCGGGCAGCGGCATCGTCCATTCGGAGCGCACCCCCGCCGCCGAGCGCGCGACCGGTTCGGCGATCTCGGGGATGCAGACCTGGCTCGCGCTTCCCGACGGCAAGGAAGAGATCGCCCCCGCGTTCGAACATGCTGCGAAGGAGGAGTTGCCGCTGATCGAGGATGGCGGCGTGTCGGCGCGCGTGATCATGGGCAGCCTGTGGGGCGCGACCTCGCCGATCACCCAGCATGCCGCGACCATCTATGCCGACATCCTGATGAAGCCGGGCGCCAGCATCCCGATCGAGGCCGAAGCCGACGAGCGCGCGGTGCTCGTCGCGATCGGCGATGCGAGTCTCGACGGCGAGCCGCTCGTGCGCCACAGCCTCTATATATTGAAACCCGGCGAGGCGATGACGCTGCGTGCGGCGAGCGACGCGCGCGTGATGCTGCTCGGCGGGGAAGCCTTTTCGACCCCGCGCCATTTGTGGTGGAATTTCGTCAGCTCGTCGCGCGACCGCATCAATGCGGCGAAGCAGGACTGGAAGGACGGCAAATTCCCGCTCGTTCCCGGCGACAGCGAGGAATATATCCCGCTGCCGGGAATGCCGACGACGCCGGCCTATCCGTGATTTGCGCGCAGAGGCGCGGAGATTTGGGTTCACGCGGAGCGCGGAGCGCGGAGACGCGGAGAGCGTTTGTGTGCTCCCGCGAAGGCGGGAGCCCATCTCCAGACGGCTCCATGTTGAGCCGGCAGGAGATGGGCTCCCGCCTTCGCGGGGACACACGATCAGGCGCAAACTCGATCACGTCACGACGTTTGGGAAAGAGGGCCGCTTCGCGGCGAGTGCCATTTCTCCGCGCCTCCGCGTCTCCGCGTGAATCTCTTCGAACGGCGCTCTCTGCGCCTCTGCGCGCAATAATCATTCCGCCCGGCCCAACGGGCTTGCCAGACGCGACAAACCCGGCCACCTTCGTTGCGAATTGAAACCAATAGGAGCGGGTGATGAGCGGCGATTTCGAGCAGCGGCGGGTGACGCTTTCGACCGGGGTCGACCTCGATGTCGTGGATATGGGGCCGACGGATGCGCCCGCGCTGATCTTTCTCCACGGCTTTCCCGAATCGCACCGCACCTGGCGCCACCAATTGCCGCATTTCGCGGAGCGCTTCCGCTGCATCGCCCCCGATCAGCGCGGTTATCGCGGCTCGTCGAAGCCGCAGGAGGTCGAAGCCTATACCCCCGACAAGCTGATCGCCGACATCTTCGCGCTCGCCGACGCGCTCGATGTGGGACAGTTCACGATCGTCGGGCACGACTGGGGCGGAGCGATCGCCTGGGGCGTTGCGCTCGGCGGCCAGCCGGGCGGGCTGCATCCGCAATGGGCGGGCAGGGTCACCCGCGCGGTGATCGCCAATGCGCCGCATCCCGCGATCTTCCAGCGGCTGCTCGCGACCAATGCCGAGCAGCGCGAGGCGAGCCAATATATCCGCATCTTTCGCGATCCCGCGAGCGACGCGCTGATCGAGGAACAGGGGATTGCGGGCCTGCTTGCCAAAGCCTTTGCCGGCCGCGTGCCGAGCGGCGGTATCCAGCCGCCCGAGGAAATCGCCCGATTGCTGAAGGATTGGGAAGATCGCGATGCCTGCCGCGCGATGATCAACTGGTATCGCGCCTCGCCGGCCGAGGTGCCGCCGATGGATGCGCCCTACGCCGAGCCGCCGGCCATGCCCTTTCCGAAGCTGACCATCCCGACGCTGGTCGTCTGGGCGCTCGACGATGTCGCGCTCCCCGCCTGCAATCTTGACGGGCTCGACGAATTGGTCCCCAATGCGACGATCGTGAAGGTGCCGGGCTGCGGCCATTTCGTGCCGTGGGAGGCGCCGGACCGGGTCAATGCGGCGATGGACGAATTTTTAGAAAGAACGGCGGTTCCCGCCTAGAGCAGCGAGCCTTAAATCTGCACCGTCTTCCCGAGCGAAGACGAGGGGCTCTGCCGAGCGAAGTCGAGGCGGCGACGCTGCGGTTCTCGCTCCGCTCGAACGAGCCCCTCGTCTTCGCTCGGGGAGACGGGTCGATTCAGATTTCCTGCAATTTGCTCTAGGGCGGATCGAGCAGGCAGCCGCTCGAGCCCGCATAATGCGCGCTGCGCGAGGCGAGGAGGGGGACGCTGCCGGTGATCGTCTTCGTCTCGGGGTCCTGGCTGATCGAGACCATCTCCATTCCCGGCTCGAAATCGCTCTGGCAGCTTTCGAGGGTGCGTCCCTGGACATAGCGGCACGAACAGCCGACCCGCGCGGCATAGGCCGAACCGAGTTCGGCCTGCGCCTTCAGCGACGGGAATTTCCAGACCAGCAGGATCGCGAGCAGGACGAACAGGATGGCCGCCCACGGCAGGCATCCGCCCCAACGGCTCGGGGCCTTGTCCTTGCGCGGGCGCTCGGCGGGCGGCGGCGGCGCGGGTGTCGGTTCTGCCGTTGCCGGCTCGGGCGGGTTGGTGTTAGTCACGGCGCGCCATGATCACGAAAAAGACCCTGCTGGCAAGTGCCGCGCTCGCGCTCCTTACGGGTTGGTCGCTCACCCATGCGGCGGGGCAGATGGCGCCCCCGGCGCCGGGGCCGCGCTTCGGCCATTCGCTTCCGGATGCTCCGGCCGATACCCCGCACCCGCTGCCGGCGCTCGATCCCGCGATCAAGGCAAAGGCCGATGCGCTGTTCACCGACGCGGCCGCAGTCGGCGAGACGCGCGCCTTGCTCGTGCTGCGCGACGGCCGGCCGATCTATGAACGCTATGGCACCGGCTTCGGTCCCGATACGAAGCTGATCAGCTGGTCGATGGCAAAGAGCATCACCGCGGTGCTCACCGGCTTCCTCGTCGCCGACGGGCAGCTTTCGCTGAATGCTCCCGCGCCGGTGGCGGCGTGGCAGCGCAGCGGCGATCCGCGCGGCGCGATCACGCTCGCCGACCTGCTCCACATGTCGTCGGGGCTCGAGCATGTCGAAGAGGGCGATCCGGTCTGGAACGGCGATACGGTGACGATGCTGTTCGGCACAGGCGCACAGGATATGGCGGGGTTTGCCGAAGCGAAGCCTGCGGTGGCGCGGCCGGGCGAAGTCTTCAACTACAGCTCGTCGACCAGCGTCATCCTCGCGGACATATTGACCGACGCGCTGACCCCGTCGCAAGGCGCCGACGCCCGGCGCGAGGCGATGCGCGAGTTCATCCAGGGCCGCCTGATCGAACCGCTCGGCATGACCAGCCTGACCCCCGAATTCGATGCCAGGGGCACGATGATCGGCGGGTCGATCATGCACGCGACCGCGCGCGATTATGCGCGCTTCGGCGAGTTTCTGCGCAATCGCGGCGTCGCGAACGGCCAGCGCCTGCTGCCCGAAAGCTGGATGGATTTCATGCTCACGCCCTCGCCGACCGACGGCGGTTATGGCGGGCACATCTGGCTCAACCGTTCGCGCCCGGCGGGCGTTGGCCCGGCGCTGTGGCCCGACCGCGGCCCCAACGACCTCTTCGCCTGCATCGGCCACCAGGGGCAATATATCATCGTCTCGCCGTCACAGCGGGTGACGATCGTGCGGCTGGGGATCACGCGCGACGACCAGTTTCCGTCGCTGCGCGGCCATCTGGCCGATTTGCAGGGCGCGCTTTGACGGCAGGATTGGAGGGGTTTCGCGCAGAGGCGGCCGAGATTTGTTCACGCGGAGAAGCCGCGTCTACAAGAAGCGGCTTCTTTTCGCCAATGTTGCGATATGATCGAGATTGCGCCCGATCATCCGTGTGTCCCCGCGAAGGCGGGGACCCATCTCCGGCTGGCGCAAGATGGAGCCGTCGGGAGATGGGCTCCCGCCTTCGCGGGAGCACACAAACATGCTCCGCGCCTCCGTGCGAACGAATCTTTGCGGTCTCTGCGCGAACCTTTCCGCCCGTCAGAGCAGAAATTCTCCCGTCAGCGTCGTGACGCAGCGGCCCGACAGCTCGACCCTATCGCCGTCGATCCGGCATCCGACATGGCCGCCGCGCGCGCTCGCCTGATAGGCAGCGAAGCGGTCGCGGCCGAGGCGCTGTGTCCAATAGGGGGTGAGCACGCTGTGCGCCGAGCCGGTCACCGGGTCCTCGTCGATCCCGGCGCCGGGTGCGAAGGCGCGGCTGACGACGTCGGCGCCCGAGGGGTCGCCCTCGCCGGGGGCAGTCGCGATGTAGAGGACGTCGCCGCCTTCCTTGAGCGCGCGGAGGTCGGGTTCGAGCGCGCGGACACTCGCTGCGTCGGGGTAGACGAGCAAGGCATAGCCGCCTTCGTGCCACAGCATATCCTGCACCGCGCCGCCCATCGCGCGCGCGACATCGGGCATGGTTTTAGGGGCCGGCGGATAGGCGGGAAGCGCCATGCGATAGCCGTCGCCCTCGCCGTCGCGCGAAACGGTGAGAATGCCGGCCTTGCGCGTGCGAAAGCGCATGTCGTTGCGCCACGGCGCGGCGCTCAGCAGCACATGCCCGCTCGCCAGCGTGGCATGGCCGCACAGCGCGACCTCGACGCCGGGGGTGAACCAGCGCAGCTCATAGTCGGCCTCGCCGCTGTCGTCGGGCACCAGAAAAGCGGTTTCGGCAAGATTATTCTCGGCCGCCATTTTCTGCAGCAGATCGTCGCTCAGCCACTCGTCGAGCGGCATCACCGCCGCGGGATTGCCGGTGAAGGGCCGGTCGGCGAAGGCGTCGACGCGGGTGAGGGGAAGGTGCCGCCAGCTCATGGGTAGAGCAATCCTTTCGTCCATCGCTCGCCATCGCGCACGAACAGCGTGCGCTCGTGCAGGCGATGCGCGCGATCCTGCCAGAATTCGATACGCTCGGGCGTCACGCGCCAGCCCGACCAGCGCGGCGGGCGCGGCACGTCGCGCCCCTCGAAACGCGCCTGCATTTCGGCGAAGCGCGCCTCGAAAGTCGCGCGGCTGTCGAGCGGGCGCGACTGGTCGCTCGCCCAGGCGCCGAGCTGGCTATCGCGGCTGCGCGTCGCGAAATAGGCATCGGCGACGCCGTCCGCGACCGGCGCAACCGGCCCTTCGATGCGGATCTGGCGGCGCAGCGACTTCCAGTGAAAGAGCAGCGCGACTTGCGGGTTTTCCGCAAGCTCGCCGCCCTTGCGGCTGTCGAGGTTGGTGTAGAAGATGAAGCCGTCGGGGCCGTGGCCTTTCAGCAGCACCATCCGCACCGACGGCCGCCCGTCGGCGGTCGCGGTTGCGAGCGCCATCGCGTTCGAATCATTGGGCTCGCTGGCGCGGGCTTCGGCATACCAGGCATCGAACAGGGCGAAGGGCTCGGTGGTCATGGCGACGCTCTTAATCAGGCGGAGGCGCAGGGTCGAGCAAAAGCCGTCTTCGAAGCTGAACCAAGAGAGCGAATGACGTTCCGGCCGACGGAACTTGACCGGCTTTCGCAACAATCCCACATGGCCCGAAGCAACGGGCCTTCCCGGCCGGGACCTTATCGGGCTACAGGAGAGATATGGCAGATCCCTATTCCACCCTCGGCGTGTCGAAAAGCGCGAGCGAAGCGGAGATAAAGTCCGCCTATCGCAAGCTCGCCAAGGAACTGCATCCCGACCGGAACAAGGAAAATCCCAAGGCGGCGGAGAAATTCTCCGACGTCACCAAGGCCTATGACCTGCTCTCCGACAAGGAGAAACGCGGCCAGTTCGACCGCGGCGAGATCGACGCCGAGGGGAATCCCGCGATGCCCTTCGGCTATGGCGGCGGCGGCTTTCGCGGCGATCCGCGCGGGCAGGCGCAGGGCGGCTTCGGCGGCTTCGGTGGAGAGAGCGCCGACTTCGGCGATATTTTCGAGGGGCTGTTCGGCGGCCGCGGTGGCGGCAGTCCGTTCGGCGGTTTCGGCGGGCGCGGTGCTCCGCCGCCGCAGAAAGGCGCCAATGTCGCCTATCGCCTGTCGGTTTCCTTCATCGACGCCGCGACGCAGGCGACGCAGCGCATCACGCTCGCCGATGGCGGCACGATCGACCTCAAGCTGCCCGCGGGGGTCGAGACCGGCACCCAGATGCGCCTCGCGGGCAAGGGGCAGCCGGGGCCGGGCGGAAACGGCGACGGCATCGTGACGATCACCGTCGGCAGCCATCCTTTCTTCGAACGCGACGGCGCGAATATCCGTCTCGACCTGCCGGTCACGCTGAACGAGGCGGTGAAGGGCGCGAAGATCAAGGTGCCGACCGTCGACGGCCCGGTGATGCTGTCGATTCCCGCCGGCTCGACCTCCGGCAAGGTGATGCGGCTGAAGGGCAAGGGCTTTTCGCAAAAGGGCGGCGGACGCGGCGATCAGCTCGTGCGGTTGATGGTCGACCTGCCCGCCGACGACAAGAAACTCGCCAAGCTGGTCGACGAGTGGACCGATAGCCGGTCGGTCAGGGCCGACCTCGGCGTGTGATGCGTGGCTGAGCGCCCGCCAACACCATCCACCGAAGCGCTCGAGCGCGAGGTCGCCGATGAGGTCGATCGCGAATTTCTGGCCGAGGGCCATTCGCCGCAGTCGCCCGAGGCGCGCGCCGAGCGCGCCAAGCGGCTGCATCTGAAGGCACGCGCGCAGGGCGTGATCGAAGACGCGCGCGAGCGGTTGGGTCCGGGGACGCGCATCTTCGAGGTTCTGCGCCGCGTCATCGTCGGCACCTATACCGACGGCTTCATCCATGCGGGAAATCTCGCCTATCTCGCGCTGATCGCGCTCTTCCCCTTCTTCATCCTGCTCGCCGCGGCGCTCAGCCTGTTCGGCGGCAGCGCGGGAGGCGAGGCGGCGATCGACGCGGTCTTTTCGATCATGCCGCCGACCGTTTCGCGCACGCTCGCCGAGCCGATCCGCGAGGTGATGGGCGCGCGCACCGGGCTCTTCCTGTGGCTCGGCGCGCTCGTCGCGCTGTGGACGGTCGGCAGCCTTGTCGAGACGATCCGCGACATTCTCCGCCGCGCCTATGGCACGCATTTCAGCCGCGGCTTTTTCCACTACCGGATCATGTCGATCGGCATCATCACCGGCGCGGTCGTGCTGATGCTGCTGTCGTTCAGCATGCAGGTGCTGATCGTCGGGATCGAGCAGTTCGTCACCCGGGTGCTCCCCGAACAATATCAGTCGTGGGGGGTCGTCCTGCTGTCGCGCGGCATATCGGGGCTTGGCCTGTTTCTGGCGATCTACATGCTCTTCTATTCGCTCACCCCGTCCAAATATCGCCGGCTCAAGCATTGCCCGAAATGGCCCGGGGCGCTGTTCACGACCTGCTGGTGGATCGGCGTCACGCTGGCGCTGCCGCCGCTCCTCGCCAGCCTGCTGCGCTATGATGCGACCTACGGCAGCCTCGCCGGGGTGATGGTCGCGCTGTTCTTTTTCTACCTCGTCGGATTGGGTATGGTGATCGGCGCCGAACTCAATGCCGCGCTGGTCGAGGTTGAGGATTTGGGCCACGACGCTATTGGGCGCATCGACGATGTGAATGTCGGAGATATGGAATGACGGGTCTGATGCAGGGAAAACGCGGGCTTATCATGGGCCTCGCGAACGACAAGTCGCTCGCTTGGGGGATCGCCAG
The DNA here is from genome assembly GCF_032879645.1 of Sphingopyxis indica. Lineage (NCBI taxonomy): Bacteria > Pseudomonadati > Pseudomonadota > Alphaproteobacteria > Sphingomonadales > Sphingopyxidaceae > Sphingopyxis > Sphingopyxis indica. The sequence continues at coordinate 2,761,121 of NZ_CP076394.1, read as the reverse complement.
AGCGCTCCACGGCGCGGGCGCCGAACTCGCGATCAGCTATCAGGGCGAGGTGATGCTCAAGCGGGTGAAGCCGCTCGCCGACGAACTCGGCTGCGACTTCCTGATCGACTGCGACGTCTCCGACATGGCGAATCTCGACCAGGCCTTCGCGACGCTCGCGGCGCGCTGGCCGACGATCGACTTCGTCGTCCACGCGATCGGCTACACCAACAAGGAAGCGCTCCGCGGCCATTATGCCGACATCGGCCTCGAGGATTTCCTGCTGACGATGAACATCAGCGTCTACAGCTTCACCGCGGTCGCCAAGCGCGCGGCGGCGATGATGAAGCCGCTCGATCCCGAAACGGGCGAGGGCGGGGGCGCGATGCTGACCTTGAGCTATTATGGCGCCGAAAAGGTCGTGCCGCACTATAATGTCATGGGGGTCGCCAAGTCGGCGCTCGAAACCAGCGTCAAATATCTCGCCAATGATTACGGCCCGCAGGGGGTGCGCGTGAATGCCATTTCGGCGGGGCCGATCAAGACGCTGGCGGCGAGCGGCATCGGCGATTTCCGCCTGATCCTGAAATGGAACGAATATAACGCCCCGCTGCGCCGCAACGTCACGATCGACGACGTCGGCGGCTCGGCGCTCTACCTGTTGAGCGATCTCGCCTCGGGCGTCACCGGCGAGACGCATCATGTCGACGCGGGCTATCACACCGTCGGCATGAAGCAGGAGGATGCGCCGGACATTGCGCTTGCCTGACGGCGTCCGCATCCGCCCGGCGGAGGCATCGGACGGCGAAGCGATCGACGCGCTGATCCGCGCCGCCTTTGCAGGTAGCACCCATGGCTATCAGGGCGAAGCCGAGCTCGTTCACGGAATCGAAGCCGACGGCGATGCGCTCGTGTCGCTGGTCGCGGACGTCGAGGGCGCGATCGCCGGCCATATCCTGTTCAGCCGGATGAATGTCGAAGCCGATGGCCGCTCGCTTGCCGCAGCGGGCCTCGCCCCGCTTTCGGTGTCGCCCGTGCATCAGCGGCGGGGCATTGGTGGGGCGCTGATTCGCGCCGGCCTCGATGCGCTGCGCGAACGGGGCGTTGCGATCGGTTTCGTGCTCGGCGACACCGCTTATTATTCGCGCTTCGGCTATTCGGCGGACCTTGGCGCGCGCTTCGTTTCGCCCTTTGCCGGCCCGTATTTCATGGCGATGAGGCTCGATGGCGGCGCGTGGCCAAGCGAGGGCCGCGCCGACTATGCGCCCGCCTTCGCCCGCCTCGGCTGAAATCGCCGCACCGGTTGCGCTTGAATTGCGGCGCGAATCCCGCCATCGACCCATTATGGACCTCGCCCTCGCCATCGACCATGTGCAGGTCGCCATGCCGGTCGGCGGCGAGGCGGAGGCGCGCGCCTTTTTCGGCGGCCTGCTCGGCCTTGCCGAACTGCCCAAGCCCGCCGATATGGCGGCGCGCGGCGGTTGCTGGTTCGCGCTCGGCGACCGCCAGCTGCACATGGGCGCCGAACGCGATTTCCGCCCCGCGAAAAGGGCGCATGTCGCGCTCGCGACCGACGCGCTCGACGATCTGCGCGCGCATCTCGAACGCGCCGGCTTCACGACGCACGACGACAGCGTGATTGACGGGCGGCACCGCTTCTTCACCGAAGACCCCTTCGGCAACCGGATCGAATTCATGGACAGGACGCCGCGCGCATGAGTTTCAACAGCTTCGGACGCGTTTTGCGCTTCACGACCTGGGGCGAAAGCCATGGGCCGGCGCTCGGCGCGGTCGTCGATGGCTGCCCGCCGCGGCTGTCGCTGTCCGAAGAGGACATCCAGCCCTTCCTCGACAAGCGGCGCCCCGGCCAGTCGCGCCATACGACGCAGCGCCGCGAGCCCGATCAGGTGCGCATCCTGTCGGGCATTTTCGAAGGCAAGACGACCGGCACGCCGATCAGCCTGATGATCGAGAATGTCGACCAGCGCTCGAAGGATTATGGGGAGATCGCGCAGGCCTATCGCCCCGGCCACGCCGATTATGCCTATGACGCCAAATATGGCATTCGCGACTATCGCGGCGGGGGACGGTCGAGCGCGCGCGAAACCGCGGCGCGCGTTGCGGCAGGGGCGGTCGCGCGGCTCGTCATCCCCGAGGTGCAGATCCACGCCTGGGTGGCGGAGATCGGCGGCGATGCGATAGATCCTGCCAATTTCGACCTTGAAGAGATTGATCGTAATCCCTTTTTCTGTCCCGATCCCGCCGCCGCGCAGCGCTGGGAAGGCCTGATGGACGACGCGCGCAAGGCGGGCAGTTCCTTGGGCGCGGTGATCGAATGCGCGGCGAGCGGCGTTCCCGCCGGCTGGGGCGCGCCCGTCTATGCCAAGCTCGACGGCGACCTTGCCGCCGCGATGATGGGGATCAATGCGGTCAAGGGCGTCGAGATCGGCGCCGGCTTCACCGCGGCAAAGCTGCGCGGCGAGGAAAATGCCGACCCGATGCGCCCCGCGAGCGACGGCAGCAATCGCCCCGATTTCCTTTCGAACAACGCCGGCGGCATTGCGGGCGGCATTTCGACCGGCCAGCCGGTCGTGGTGCGCGTCGCCTTCAAGCCGACGAGTTCGATCCTCACGCCGGTCGCGACGGTCAACCGCGCGGGCGAGGCAACCGATATCGTGACCAAGGGGCGGCACGACCCCTGCGTCGGCATCCGCGGTGCGCCGGTGGTCGAGGCGATGATGGCGCTCGTGCTCGCCGACCATAAATTGCTGCACCGGGCGCAGTGCGGGTAGAGCCTGATGACATGAGATTGAAACACCGCCTCGCTCCCTGTCGTCATTCCGGCGAAAGCCGGAATCTCGCCGTGGCCTTTTACCGTGAGCGCGAGATTCCGGCTTTCGCCGGAATGACGATTCAGACGAAGAAGAGCGGGTGCTAGCGGCCGATGATCGCCGCTGTCGAGGCCTTCGTCACCGAGCATCAGGCGGTCATCGGCCTCGTCATCCTCGGCCTGATGTTCGTCGGCTTCGTGATGGAGCGCTTTCCGGCGACCGTCGTTGCGATCCTCGGCACCTGCACCTTCCTCTTCCTCGGCATTTTGACCGGGAAGGACCTGTTTTCGGTTTTTTCCAACTCGGCGCCGGTGACGATCGGCGCGATGTTCATCCTGTCGGGCGCCCTGCTGCGCACCGGGACGCTCGACGCGATCGCGAGCCGCATCATCGCGCGCGCGAAGCGGCACCCAAGGCTGGCGCTCGCCGAGATGTTCCTCGGCGTCTATGTCGCGTCGGCGTTTCTGAACAACACGCCGGTCGTCGTGGTGATGATCCCGATCATGCTCAAGCTGGCGAGCGCGCTCGGCATCAGCGCCAAGCGGCTTTTGATCCCGCTCTCATACGTCTCGATCCTCGGCGGCACGACGACCCTGATCGGCACCTCGACGAACCTGCTCGTCGCGGCGGTGGCGGAGGATAACGGGCTCGACCGCTTCGGCATCTTCACCATCACGCCCGTAGGCATGGTGGCGGGCGTCGCGGGCATATTGTCGCTCGTCCTGATCGCGCGGCGCTTCCTGCCCGACGATACCGCCAGCCAGATCGCGCTCAGCCAGGAACATCGCAGCTTCCTGTCCGAAGTGCGTATATTGAAGGGCGGCAATCTCGTCGGGCGCCGGCTACGCGACGTTCCGTTCACGAAGCGGGCGAGCGTCAAGCTCGTCGGACTGAAGCGCGGCTCGGCGCTGCGCCGCACCGGGCTTGCCGACGAAATACTCGAAGCCGACGACCGGCTCGTCCTGCGGCTCGACCTTTCGGAGCTGCTGTCGATGCGCGCGAACAAGAATGTCGCGATCGGCCTCACCGCGGGCAGCGAGGAAGTCGACCAGGACGACGAAGCGATCGTCGAAGCGATGATCGCGCCGAGCCACCCGGCGATCGGCCGGCGATTGCTCGAAATTCCCTTCCTCTCGTCGCTCAAGGTGCGCATCCTCGGCATCGCGCGCTTTCGCAAGACTCCGGGCCCGGACCTTCCCAATGCCCGCGTCCAGGCGATCGACCGCATCCTCGTCACCGGTCCCACCGAACAGATCGAACAGCTTTACGGCAATCCGCACCTCTATGGCGTCGGCACGACCAGCGAACGCGAATTCCGCCGCGCCAAGGCCCCGATCGCGATCGGGGCGCTGCTCGGGGTGATCCTGCTCGCGAGCTTCGACCTGATGGACATCGGCGTCGCGGCGATCATCGGCGTCGGGCTGATCCTCGTCACGCGCTGCATCGACGCCGACGAGGCGTGGGATTCGATCGACGGCAATGTGCTGGTGCTGATCTTTGCGATGCTCGCGGTCGGGCTCGCGCTCGAAAATTCGGGCAGCGTCGCGCTGATCGTCGGCGAACTGACCCCGCTGCTGCGCGAGGTGCCGCCATGGGCGCTCGTCGTCGCGACCTATCTGGTGTCGGTCCTGCTGACCGAGGTGGTGACGAACAATGCGGTCGCGATCCTCGTCACCCCGCTTGCGATCGCGCTCGCCCGCGATCTCGGCGTCGATCCCTATCCGATGGTCGTTGCGGTGATGTTCGCCGCTTCGGCGAGCTTCGCGACCCCGATCGGCTATCAGACCAACACGCTGGTCTATGCCGCGGGCAATTACCGCTTCGTCGATTTCTTCCGCGCGGGCATTCCGATGACGCTCGCGGTCGGTTCGGCGACCTGCGTCGCCATCACTTTGCTCATGTAGCTTCTCAAAAAACTCGCGATTGCCCGCGGACCGGCGGACTGTTACGCCCCCGGCTTTATGCTTGCGACGGGTCGCGCAGGGCAGGACGAGGAGGACAGGGATGAACGAGGCAACGGCCGCTACGCCGGAAAAGGGCGAAGAGGCAAGGGCCAGGCGGCTGCAATGGCGGATGCTGGTCGGCTTTGCCGTGGGCCTGTTCACGGGACTAGCCGTCCATTATGGCGCGGCGGACGCGCCGTGGGTCGACACCGTGACCACCTATGTCACCGGACCGATCGGCCAGATATTCCTCCGCCTGCTGTTCATGCTGGTGATCCCGCTGCTCGTGTCGGCACTGATCGTCGGCGTCGCCGAAATGGGCGAGATGCGGGCGCTCAAGACGGTCGGACTGCGGACGCTCTTCTACACCATCATCGTGTCGTCGGTCGCGGTCGCGGTCAGCCTGGTGATGGTCAACGTGCTGCGGCCGGGCGCGGGGGTCGATCCGGTGCTCGCCAATTCGCTGCTCGCCGAGGGCGCGGCGCGCGCCGGGGCGATCATCGAGAGCGCGCATGAATCGAAATCGGGCATCGACGCGGTCGTCGCGATCGTCCCCGACAATTTCTTCAACGCGATGAGCCAGAACGACGTGCTCGCGGTGATGTTCTTCGCGCTCTTTTTCGGCATCGGGCTGATGCTGGTCCAGACGCCGCAGACGCAGGTGCTGAAGACTGCGATCGAGGGCGTGTTCGAGGTTGCGATGCGGCTGATCGGCCTCGTCATCCAGCTCGCGCCGATCGCGATCTTCTGCTTCATGTTCAATCTGGCGGCGCATTTCGGCTGGGATCTGATCGCTCGGCTTTCGGCCTATGTCCTCGTCGTGCTGCTTGCGCTCGGCCTGCAGATGTTCGTGATCTTTCCGGTCATCCTGAAGCTGTTCGCGAAAAAATCGCCGATCGCCTTTTTCCGCGAGACGCAGGAAGCCTTCGTCATGGCCTTTGCGACCGCCTCGTCGAACGCGACGCTGCCGACGTCGCTGCGCGTCGCACACGACCGGCTGCGCCTTCCCGACCGGGTCGCGCGCTTCGTGCTGACGATCGGCGCGACCGCGAACCAGAATGGCACCGCGATGTTCGAAGGCGTGACGGTGATCTTCCTCGCGCAATTCTTCGGCATCGACCTGACGCTGACGCAGCAGATCTCGGTGATGCTCGTGTGCATTCTCGGCGGCATCGGCACCGCGGGGGTTCCCGCGGGATCGCTGCCGGTGATCGCGCTGATCCTCGCCTCGGTGGGGGTGCCGCCCGAAGGGATCGGGCTGGTGCTCGGGGTCGATCGTTTCCTCGACATGTGCCGCACCGTCCTCAACGTGATCGGCGATCTCGTCGCCGCGACGGTGGTGTCGGCCGGGGTCAAGGATGAGCCGGCAATGACCGCAGCGCCGCCCGCCTGATCGCGGCTATTCGTTGCGGGCAGCGCGAGACCGCGTGCTCCGGTCCGCGCGCGCGGCGGGGCGTGCTGGCGCGATTCTCGGCTCGGAGCGCGCCGGTGCCGGTCGCGCCGCCGGTGCGGGCCGCGCCGGTCGTGCCGTCGCGGCCGGGCGGCTGGGGCGGGGCGTCGGGCGCGCTACGGGCTGTCTCACTGGCCGACGGTGTCCGGCGGCCTCGCCGGGCGCATCGGAAGACAGGCCGGGACGCTGTGGTCGCGGCCGCACGGCGGCGGGACGATCGGGGCGCTGCGGACGATCTGCGGCGGGCGGCCTGCTGCCGGGTCGCGCTCCGTCCGATCGATCGTCGTCGCGATGACCGTTCCAGCCGCCCGGACGGCCAGGTCGGTTCGGCCGCCCCTTATCATCGTCGCGATCATGTCCGTTCCAGCCTCCCGGGCGGCCGTCATGGTCCCTGTCGCGGTCGTGCCCGTTCCAATTGCCGGGGCGGCCAGGCCTGCCGGGACGGCCGTTCCAGTCGTCGCGATCGCGGCGATGCTTCCACCAGGCGCGGCGGCCGCCCCAATAGTTGAGGTAGCGGCCGTTCAGCGGATAGCGGTTGCGGTAATTGTCGTACATCCACAGGCCATAGCCGGGGTAGAAATAATTATCGTACCAACCGCCGCCAAAGCCGATGCTGACGAAGCCGCTGCCATAGTCGGCCGCATCGTAGCAGTCGTACCCATAACCATCGTCGTAAGCATAGGGGTCGTAGTCATAATAGGAATTGCCGCAGGCATAGCCCGCCCCGCCATAGCCGGCGCCATAGACGTCGCCGTAATAGCAGCCGCCGAGCGTCGTCGTCGCGAGCGCGCCGAGCGTGAGCGAAAGGGGACGGCGGAAATATTTGCGCATGGGTTCGATCCTTGCGAAAATCCGACCACGCGGATCTTCGCTTTCGCTGCCTGAATGGCCGAGGCGAGTTGAATTTGCGCTGAATGGGCGCGGCGCGGCGGACGCACGTTACTTGCATCACTGTCAGTAGTGCGATAGCCTTTGCATCAGGCGAGATGGATGGAGAGTCGCGCACGATGAATGCCCCGGCGAAGATCGAATGGTCACAGGCGCGTTTCGGGCCCGACACGCAGCATTGGTTGCCGCGCAGTTCCGGCAGCAGCCTCGACCATATTCCCGGCGACGACGGCATCCCGGTTTTCGGCACGACGCTCGCGCAGCTCAAGGACCCGACCGGCTTCACCAACCGTATGGTGGCGCGCTTCGGCAAGGTCTATCGTGCGAAGAGCTTCGGCGGCCGCGGCGTTTCGCTCGTCGGGGCGGAAGCGAACGAGCTGGTGCTCTTCGACCGCGACAAGCTGTTTTCGTCCGAACAGGGGTGGGGGCCGGTCCTCAATCTGCTCTTCCCGCGCGGGCTGATGCTGATGGATTTCGACAAGCATCGCGCCGACCGCAAGACGCTGTCGGTCGCGTTCAAGCCCGAACCGATGCGCCACTATGCCGGCGCACTCAACGACGGCATCCGCGACCGCGTCGCCGCTTGGAGCGGCAAGACCTTCCCCTTCTATCCGGCGATCAAACAGCTGACGCTCGACCTCGCCGCGACGAGCTTTCTCGGCATTCCATGGGGGCCGGAGGCGGAGAAGGTCAACAAGGCCTTCGTCGACATGGTGCAGGCGTCGATCGGCATCGTCCGCGTGCCAATGCCCTTTACCGCGATGGGGCGCGGCGTCGCGGGCCGCAAATATCTCGTCGACTATTTCACACAGATGGTCCCCGAGCGCCGCGCGTCGTCGGGCGAGGACATTTTCACGCAAATCTGTCAGGCGAAGGACGAGGGCGGCGACTATCTGTCGGTCGAGGCGATCGTCGATCATATGAATTTCCTGATGATGGCCGCGCACGATACGATCACCAGCTCGATCACGTCGCTCGTCTGGCTGCTCGCGAAGCACCCCGAATGGCAGGACAAGCTGCGCGAGGAGATGCTCGCGGTCGCGCCGGCGGGCGAGGGCGTCGGGCATAACAGCCTCGGCGAACTCGAACTCACCGAAATGGCGTTCAAGGAAGCGCTGCGGCTGATCCCGCCGGTCCCCGCGATCCCGCGCCGCGCGCTGCGCGATTTCGAATTCGGCGGCTATCACATACCCGCCGGCACCAACATCGGGATCAATCCCGCCTACACGCATATGATGGCCGAATATTGGCCCGAGCCCGAGCGGTTCGATCCGATGCGCTTCGCGCCCGAGGCGGTGCGCGGGCGGCACAAATATGCGTGGGTGCCCTTCGGCGGCGGCGCGCATATGTGCCTGGGGCTCCACTTCGCCTATATGCAGGCGAAGATCTTCTTCCACCATGTGCTGACGACGCACCGTATCACGGTCGCCGAGGGCTATGCGCCCGACTGGCAGATGTGGCCGATCCCGCGGCCGAAAGACGGGCTGACGGTGCGCTTCGAGCCGATCTGAGCTTGCGGGCCGGAGCGGGCTGAGCCACCGTGCGGCGGTGAAGAGTTTCCGCCCCTATCTCATAGGTTTCGGCATCGCCGTTCTGCTCACCATCGCGGCTATCCGCGCGATGGCCTGGCTGCGCGCGCATCCCGAGCACGACCCGACCGCACGCTTCGAACTCGCGCAGCCGCAGGGCTGGGCGACGCGACGCAAGCTGCTCGCGCTCGCCGGCGACGACACGGCCTGCTTTGCCGCCTTCGACCGCGCGGGCGCGGGCTACGAGCGCCGCGCGCCGATGGGCGAGGGCGCGTGCCGCGCGAGCCAGCGGATGATCCTGACGGGCAATGCGTTTGTACCGACGATGCAGCCTGCAAATGCGGCGCCCGGCTGCGCGGTCACCGCGGCGATGGCGCTGTGGACGCGCGATGTCGTCCAGCCGCTCGCGCAGAAATATTTCGGGCAGAAGGTCGCGAAGCTCGAAAATCTCGGCAGCTATAATTGCCGCAAGATTGCCGGGCGGCAGGCGCAGAGCGAGCATTCGACCGCCAATGCGATCGACATTTCGGCGTTCGTCTTTGCCGACGGGACGCGCGTATCGCTGATCAACGACTGGGATCAGGGCGACCGCCGCAGCGAGTTCCTTCATGCGGTGCGCGACGGATCGTGCGACCTGTTCAGCACCGTGCTGTCACCCGACTATAACCGCGCCCACGCCGATCATCTGCACCTCGACATGGCGGTGCGGACCGCGGGATGGTCAGTATGCCGTTAGCTTAGACGGTAAAGCTCTCGCCGCAGCCGCACGCGCCCTTGGCGTTGGGATTGTCGAAGACGAAGCCGGCGGCGAAATCATCCTCGACCCAGTCCATCGTGCTGCCGATCAGATAGAGGACCGAGGCGCCGTCGATGTAGAAGGTGCCGCCCGGCGTCTCGATCTTTTCGTCGAACCTTTCCTCTTCGGTCACATAGTCGACCGAATAAGCGAGCCCCGAACAGCCGCGGCGCGGCGTCGACAGCTTGACGCCGATCGCGCCTTCGGGGGCAGCGGCCATCAGCTTCGCGACGCGCGCTTCGGCATTGGGCGTCAGCGTGACTGCGGTGGGGCGGGTGCGGGTTTTTGTTTCGGTCATATCTCCACTCCTAACCCCCTCCTCTTCAGAGGAGGGGTAGCGAGACTTGCGAGCTTGCTCGCTAGTCGCAGCGGGGTGGTGCTCCTGCACGGTGCTCACCACCCCAAAACTCCTCCTCTGAAGAGGAGGGGCTTAATCCTTCACAGCATCCCCAGTTCGAGCCGGGCCTCGTCGCTCATATTGGCGGGCGACCAGGGCGGGTCCCAGACGAGATTGACTTCGGCATCGCCGACCCCCGGAACCGCGCCGACGCGCAGTTCGACCTCGCCCGGCATCGATTCGGCGACCGGGCAATGCGGCGTGGTCAGCGTCATCGTGACCATCACATGCCCCTCGTCGATCTCGACATTGTAGATCAGGCCCAGATCATAGATGTTCACCGGGATTTCGGGGTCGTAAATGTCCTTCAGCGCATTGATGACGGCTTCATAGAGGTCGCCGCCGACCGCATTGGGGTCGGCCGCCGGGGGTCTGGCGGTAAGGAAGCCCTCCAGATAGTCGCGCTTGCGCTCCAGCTTTTCGGGTGCAGTCTCGGCGTCGGCGACGCGCGCCTTGGGCGGCGCCTCGACGCTGGTGACTTCCTCGACCCTGATGCTGCTGTCCTCACTCATCCGAAAATCCTTTCGACGCGCGCCAGTCCTTCGATCAGCGCGGTCACATCGTCTTCATTGCTATAGAGCCCGAAACTCGCGCGCGCGGTCGCCGGAACGCCCAGATGCTCCATCAGCGGCTGCGCGCAATGGTGCCCGGCGCGGATCGCGACCCCGCTTTCGTCCAAGATAGTGCCGATGTCGTGCGGATGAACCCCCGCCATCGCGAAGCTGACGATTCCGGCGCTGTTTTCGGGGCCGAACAGGCGCACGCTGTTCTTGCGTGCCAGCGCTTCGCGCAACCGCCCGACAAGGGCGCATTCATGCGCATGGATCGCGTCGAGCCCGATCGCATCGACATAATCGACCGCGGCCGCGAGCCCGAGCGCCTCGATAATCGCCGGCGTCCCCGCCTCGAAGCGCGTGGGGGCGGGGGCATAGGTCGTCTTGGCAAAGGTCACGCGGTCGATCATCGACCCGCCGCCCTGCCACGGCGGCAGCGCATCGAGCTTGTCGCTCCACAGCACCCCAACGCCGGTCGGGCCATAGAGCTTGTGCCCCGAAAAGACATAATAGTCGCAGCCGAGCGCCGACACGTCGACGGGCAGCCGCGGCACCGCCTGGCAGCCGTCGATCAGCAGCTCGGCGCCGACGCGGTGCGCGAGATCGGCGGCACGCGCGACGTCGAGCGGGCTGCCGAGCACGTTCGAGACATGGGCGAAGGCGACCATATTATGCTCGGAGGTCAGCAGCCTTTCGGCGGCATCGAGGTCGATGCGGCCGTCGTCGGTGAGCGGGCAAACGTCGACCTGCCACCCCGCGAGCTGCCACGGCACGATATTGCTGTGATGCTCGAGCACCGACAGCAGCACGCGGCCTTTCTTCGGATGCGCATAGGCGACGAGGTTGATCGCCTCGGTTGCCCCGCGCACGAACGCCACCTGCTCCTCGCGTGCACCGATAAAGCCCGCGATCCGCCGCCGCGCCGCTTCATAGGCAAGCGTCATGTCGGCCGAGCGCGCATAGACGCCGCGGTGGACGGTCGCATAGTCGCGGCCCATCGCGGCGACCGTCGCGTCGATCACCGCCTGCGGCTTCTGCGCGGTGGCGGCGGTGTCGAGATAGTGCCAGCCGGGGGTCAGGCCAGGGAAGTCCTTCCTCAAATCCTCCCCGGAACGGGGAGGGGGACCGTCCGCAGGATGGTGGAGGGGCACAGGCGGTTTGCGCGATGTATCGGTGGAGCGTGTCCCCGAGGGTGCCCCTCCACCAGCTTCGCTGGTCCCCCTCCCCGTGCCGGGGAGGATTTTTGCGTCGCCGCTCACACCAATTCCCCCAGCTTCGCCAGCGCCAGTTCCTGCAACCGCGCTTCATCCTCGGCGCCGTCGAACACGCCGGCGACGAACGCCTGCAGCAATATCGTCTTCGCCTCCGCCGGCGGCATCCCGCGCGACTGGAGATAGAATAGCGCCTCTGCATCGAGTTCGCCGATCGCGCAGCCGTGCGCGCACTTCACATCGTCGGCGAAGATTTCGAGTTCGGGCTTGGCGTTGGCCGTCGCGCTACGCTCGATCAGCATCGCCTTCACATCCTGCTCGCTGTCGGTCGCCTGCGCATCGCGCGCGACCGCGACCTTGCCGAGATAGGTGCCCGTCGCGGTTCCGCCGAGCACCGAGCGCACGACCTGCCGCGACGTCGCGCCGGGCTCGGCATGGGTGACGGTGGTGATGATCTCGAGCGTTTGCTCGCCGCCGCCGATCTGCGCGGCGCCGAGCGTGAAGTCGGCGCCCTCGTGCAGCGTGACGGTCAGTTCGATGCGGCCATAGGCGCCGCCGATGTTGAGCAAATGCAAAGCCGCCTTGGCATTCCTGCCGATGCTCATTTCGATCTGATGGATGCGGCCTTCATCCTGCACGATCGCGCGTTTGAAATCGCCGCCCGCGGGCACGACGATGCTCTCGGGCGCGGGCAGCGGCCAGAGGCGCGCCAGCGCCTCGATATCGCTATAGCGCCACGCCTCATCGCGGCGCGTGGGGAGGGAAGCCGTGGTCACGCCGCGACCTCCCACGCGTCGTCACCCCGGACTTGATCCGGGGTCCACGCGGTCATGGATGCCGGATCAAGTCCGGCATGACGATGAAAGGAAAGGTGCGTGTAGATGCTCAAGTCGCCACCTCCGCATAGCCATGCGCTTCGAGTTCGCGTGCGAGTTCGGGGCCGCCCGACTTGACGATCCGGCCGGCGGCGAGGACGTGGACGAAATCAGGCTCCACATAGTCGAGCAGGCGCTGATAGTGCGTAATCAGCAGCACCGCCTTGTCGGGACGCCGCATGATCGTGTTGATGCCTTCGCCGACGACGCGCAGCGCGTCGATGTCGAGCCCTGAGTCCGTTTCGTCGAGGATCGCGAGTCTGGGATCGAGGATGCCCATCTGCACCATCTCGTTGCGCTTCTTCTCGCCGCCCGAAAAGCCGACGTTCACCGGGCGCTTGAGCATGTCCATGTCGAGCTTCAAGAGCCCCGCCTTCTCGCGCGCGAGTTTCAGGAAATCGCCGCCCGACAACGGTTCTTCGCCGCGTGCCTTGCGCTGGGCGTTCAGGCTCTCGCGCAGGAACTGGACGTTCGACACGCCGGGGATCTCGACCGGATATTGGAAACCGAGGAACAGGCCCGCCGCAGCACGCTCGTGCGGGTCGAGGGCGAGGAGGTCGAGCTCCTCTCCATCGTCATCCCGGACTTGATCCGGGGTCCATTCCGGCGCCGCAGTCGTGGATGCCGGATCAAGTCCGGCATGACGAGGATCGGTGAGGGTCACCGACCCCTCGGTCACCTCATACCCCGGCCGCCCGCCGAGCACATAGGCAAGCGTGGATTTACCCGCGCCGTTCGGCCCCATGATCGCATGGATTTCGCCCGCGTTGATGCTGAGCGACAGGCCCTTGAGGATCGGCTTGTCGGCGACGGCGGCGTGGAGGTTTTCGATTTTGAGCATAAATTTCTATCTATGATATTTGGTAGTGATCGGGGCGCGGTTTCTTACTTCCAAGCGCGAGACTAAACTGTTTGACTATGCGAGCAGCGGTGCTTCCCACGCAACCAACGCGCCGCGCCCGTCACCGAGGCGGGAGCATTTTGTCGTTATTGCCGACGACTGGCTGCCGCCCGTTGGGCGGCCTCATGCCGTCAGCCGCGCGGGCCTCGTTCGATGAGCAAGCCGTCGTCGTGAATAAGCTGATTACCAGTCGAGGTGTTGGGCAAAATTGCTTTCACATATCGCATGAAATTTACGTTGCGCTGGACCGAATTTGTCGAGCGATCGCGCGCTAGATAGGCATCATAATTTCCCTTGCATGCCCTGAACGCGTCAGATCCACTGATAAACACGCCGCGCCGAAAATCCTTCTGGTTTCGGATCGCATCGGAGACGCATCCCATGAACGAAAGCGTTTCAGGAGCGAGTGTCTTGTCCTGAGCGCGAAGCTTGACGGCTTGACGATCCATATCGTCGAATAATGTGCGCAGGCTTCGCCGCGCTTCGAGTCCGTCTGCAAAATAGAAACGGTTGAGTATCGGATCCGCTTCGGCAAGAAGCGAATCACGAACGGCTGCGCAATCGGCCGGGCCAGGCTCAGCGTAAATGCATGTTCCGTAGGCGAGGGCGAAGGGAACACTCGCCCCTTCGATATAGGAGGTAGAAGTTGCCACTGCGCTGGGAGCGACGCCGCATGTCAGTACGGCAGCACTGGCAACAGCGAACAATTTTTTCAGGCCATTTTTCTGAGTCATGATCATCTCCTCAATTGGGTAAATCTGCTCGTTTCTAACCCACGCTCCCCTCTAGGCTGATACCTAACAGCTTCTGCGCCTCGACGGCAAACTCCATCGGCAGTTGCTGCAGCACTTCCTTCGCAAACCCATTCACGATCAGCGCCACCGCTTCCTCGGCATCCAGCCCGCGCTGCATTGCGTAGAAGAGCTGGTCGTCGCTGATCTTGCTCGTCGTCGCTTCATGCTCGACCTGCGCCGAGGGGTTGCGGACTTCGATATAGGGGACGGTGTGTGCGCCGCACTTGTCGCCGAGCAGCAGGCTGTCGCACTGGGTGAAGTTGCGCACGCCCTCGGCATTGGGCGCGACGCGCACCAATCCGCGGTAGGTGTTGTTCGACTTGCCCGCGCTGATGCCCTTGCTGACGATGGTCGAGCGCGTGCGCTTGCCATTGTGGATCATCTTGGTGCCTGTGTCGGCCTGCTGATAATTGTTGGTGACCGCGACCGAATAGAATTCGCCGACGCTGTCGTCGCCGTTGAGGACGCAGCTCGGATATTTCCAGGTGATCGCGCTGCCGGTCTCGACCTGCGTCCACGACACCTTGCTGCGCTTGCCCTGACAGAGCGCGCGCTTGGTCACGAAATTATAGATGCCGCCCTGCCCCTCGGCGTTGCCGGGATACCAGTTCTGCACCGTCGAATATTTGATCTCGGCATCGTCGAGCGCGACCAGTTCGACCACCGCGGCGTGAAGCTGGTTCTCGTCACGCATCGGCGCGGTGCAGCCTTCGAGATAGGAGACATAGGCGCCCTTGTCGGCGACGATCAAAGTGCGCTCGAACTGCCCCGTATTCTCGGCGTTGATGCGGAAATAGGTCGACAGCTCCATCGGGCAGCGCACGCCTTCGGGCACATAGACGAAGGTGCCGTCCGAAAAGACCGCGCAGTTGAGCGCCGCGAAATAATTGTCGTGCTGCGGCACCACACGCCCTAGCCACTTCTTCACCAGCTCGGGATATTCACGGATCGCCTCGCTGATCGACAGGAAGATGACGCCGGCCTTTTTCAGCTCCTCGCGGAAGGTGGTCGCGACCGAAACGCTGTCGAACACCGCGTCGACCGCGACCTTGCGCGCGCCCTCGACGCCCGCGAGCACCTTTTGCTCCTCGATCGGAATGCCCAGCTTTTCATAGACTTTCAGGATTTCGGGATCGACCTCGTCGAGGCTCTTGAGCGCCTCCTTCTTCTTCGGCGCCGCATAATAGTACGCGTCTTGGTAGTCGATCGGCGGCACATTCAGCTTCGCCCAGTCGGGCGGGGTCATCGTCAGCCAATGGCGATAGGCCTTCAGCCGCCAGTCGAGCATCCATTCGGGCTCGTTCTTCCTGGCGCTGATGAAGCGCACCGTATCTTCGCTGAGTCCCTTGGGCGCGAAGTCGGTTTCGATGTCGGACGACCAGCCATGCTCGTAATCGGCGACGCGCAGCGCCGCTTCGCGCGCGGCCTGATCCTTGACGCCGATATCTTTTGTGGGGGTTCCGGTGTTTTCGGTCATGCTTCTATCCTCCCCTCCCGCTTGCGGGAGGGGATATTCGTGGAATGGGCGGCCTCTACAGGCCCTCCCCAAACCCCTCCCGCTTGCGGGAGGGGTTTGACGAGACTCGCGAGGCTGATCTCAGCCAGCGCACCGCGCACCGCGCCGTTGACGACGCCCCAATGCGGCTGCACCTTGCAATTGCCCTCGAGCGCGCAATCGTGGCGCCCCGCCTCGACACAGCTTGTCAGCGCGATCGGTCCCTCGACCGCCTCGATGATGTCGGCAACGTTGATCGCCGCCGCGGGGCGCGCCAGCCGCACCCCGCCGCCGGTGCCGCGCGTCGAGACGAGCAGGCCGGCGCGCGCAAGGCTGCTCACCAGCTTCTGCGCGGTCGGCCCCGGAATCCCCGTCTGTTCGGCGAGCAGCCCCGCGTGCAGCGGCACCGACCCGCATTGGCGCGCGGCAGCGCTCATCAGCACCACGGCATAGTCGGCAAGATTGGACAGGCGCATCGCTTGGTCCGGGCTCTTTCCCGTTCGAATTGCGAACGATTCTTAACTGGAGTAAATTACTCCACTTATATAGAGAGGACGTTCCGGCGGTGCAACCCGTGCGGCTTCGTATGCGACGATAAAAAAATGGCACCCATCTGGCCGAAGCCAAATGAGTGCCGAGATGAAGGTCTCAGTCCTCGTCAGGAGGAAGAGCTCTTCTGGGTCGCAAGGGCCGAATAGGCTTCGGCGATGATTCGGGATTGTATGGAAACGCCAAAACGTCGAGACGCGCAATTTTAGTTGGTTAACGCGCGGTGACGCTTTCGTGTCAGGTGTCTGACACCAGCGGGCTAACCCGGCCCGCAAGCTGCTTGCGGCCGCGTGTCGTCGCCTTGGTATAAAGCGTCGGGTGCGAGAGCTGCCCAGGCGTCGCCCCGGCGAAGCGCTTGATCTCGCGGATCAGGTGCGACTGGTCGTAGAAGGCGTCGGCGAGCATCGCATCGTCGAGCGTTTCGCCGCGCGCCAGCGCCGCGGCGGCACGCACCGCGCGATATTTACGCGCGAGCATCCGCGGCGGCAGGCCATAGAAATGCTTGGTCATCCGCTCGACCGAGCGGATCGACATGCCCGTCGCCTCGACCAGGTCGCTGACCTGCGGCGAGGCGTGCGAGGCGAGCCATTCGTCGACGGTGCGCGTGAACCACACCGGCGCGGGCTCGTTCTTCTTCAGGATTTCGCGGACGAAATTATTGCCGATCACCAGCCGTTCTTCGGTGCCCGAAGCCTTGTCGAGCGCGTCCGCAACCTCGACCATCCAGTCGCCGAACAGCGCGGTCGCGTCGATCGCGCGATCGGTCAGCTTGTCGGCATCGTCGCCCATCAGCGTGGCCCAGCCCGCGGGCATCATGCCGAAACCGTAAAGGCGCGTCGTGCCGCGGGCGATCGCGCGCACGCGGCCGCTCGTCGGGCCGATGATCGTGGCGCGGCTGGCCGGGACGACATGGCCGTCGGCGAAGATATATTCGCCGTCGGGATTGCTCATCACGCGGAATTGCGGCCGGTCGGCGCGTTCATATTCGTCGAAATGGGGGATGTTGATGCGCGCGACGTAAAAGCTCGACACCATCTCGGCCAGATCGGGATCGGGCGCGAAATATTGCAGCTCGAACGGCGGTTCGCCGTCACCCGGCGGCGGCGTTGTGTTTTGCGTCATGACGAGACCGACCCCGACAGCTGTCGCTGCCTTGTTGCTTGAAACAAAGCATTTGCTTTTCAGCGCGACCCGTCAAGAGGCAATTTTATGCCGCCGATCAGCCTTTTTGCGCAGCGATCCACGCGTCGACGCGCCGTTCGAGAATGTTAAGCGGCACCGGTCCCGATTTCAGCACGACATCGTGAAAGGCGCGAATGTCGAAGCGATCGCCGAGTGCGGCGCGCGATCGTTCGCGCAATTCCATGATCTTGAGCTTGCCGATCAGATAGGCCGTCGCCTGCCCCGGATAGACGATATAGCGCTCGATCGCCTTTTCGATGTCGCCGTCGGGATTGGGCGTATTCTGTTTCAGATAGGCGATCGCCTGCTCGCGGCTCCAGCGCCGGTCATGAATCCCGGTATCGACGACGAGCCGGCACGCGCGCCACAATTCCATCCCGAGCCGCCCGAAGTCGCTGTAGGGGTCGGTATAGGCGCCCATGTCCTTCGCGAGTTCCTCGGCGTAAAGTCCCCAACCCTCGGTATAGGCGGTAAAGCCGCCGAAGCGGCGGAAAGCGGGCAGACCTTCAAGTTCGGTCTGCACCGCGCGCTGCAAGTGATGCCCCGGAACGCCTTCGTGATAGACGAGCGCCTCGAGCTCGGTCTTCGACATGTCATTGAGATCATAGAGGTTCACATAATAGGTGCCGGGGCGCGATCCGTCGGGAGAGGGCGACTGGTAAAAGGCCTTGCCCGCCGATTTCTCGCGAAAGGCTTCGACCGCCTTCACCTGCAAAGGCGCCTTGGGCAGCGTGTTGAACCAGGCGGGAAGCCGCACCTCCATCGCCTTCACCTTGGCATCGACATCGGCCAGATAGGCTTCGCGGCTCGTGTAATAGAATTGCGGGCTCGTGCGCAGATGCTCGAAAAATTGCTGAAGGCTTCCCTTGAAGCCGACCTTGTCCTTGATCCTTTCCATCTCGCCGTGAATCCGCGCGACTTCGCGCAGGCCGAGTTCGTGGATCTGGTCGGCGGTCATGCCGGTGGTCGTGTAATTGGCGAGCAGCGCCTGGTAATAGGCCGCGCCGTCGGGCAGCCGCCACACGCCGTCCTCGGTCGGCGCACCCGCCTGCTGCCGCCGCATTTCGGCGAGCAGGCGCGCATAGGCGGGGGCGGCACTCTCGTTCCATGCCGCCTTTGCGGCCTCGACGATCCGCGCCTTGTCGGCGTCGGCGGCATCGAGCCTGGCGGCCTTCGCCTCGACATCCTCGATCACGGCATTGTCGGGACGCAGCAGATTCTCGATGTCCGAAATGACATAGGCATAGACCCACTTCGGCGGCTGGATACCCTTGGCGGCGCGCTCGGCCGATTGCGCCGACAGTTGGTCGAGCACCGGCCCCATGCCGCGAATGCGCGACACATAGGCCTCGGCCTCGCTCAGATTCGATACGCGGTGGATGTTGATCAGAAAGGCGGGCATCCGGCTCTGCGCGCCGTTCATCTGATCGAAGATATAGCCATGGTCGCGAAAGGCGAACAACCGCTCGTCGCGCTCGGCCTGCGCGTTGAACAATTCGAAGGAGAGCGCATCGTCGGCCGGCAGCGTCGCGGGATCGAAGCTGCTGCGCATCGCCGCCGCCGCCGCCTGTTGCAGCTTGTATTCGGCGACTTCCGCCTCGTCGCTGACATCGTCCCATTTGCCGTAATCGGCGTCGCGGATGCCGCGATAGGCCTTGCTCAGCGGACTGAGCGAAAGCTGCGCTTCGTCATATTTTTCGAAAAATTCGGCCAGCCCGGCACCAGCCGGCGCCGCGGACGCGGCGGCTGGCGGCGCCTGTTCGACCGCAGCGGGGGCGCAGCCGGCGGCGGCAAGGACGAACAGGCAGCTCGACAATTTGGCGGCAAGGCGAAGGTGCGACACGATTACTCCCCGTTTTTCCATAGCTTTTTTCTGGCCCGCCGCGGGGCTTGCCATAGTGCCCCGCGCGGCGCAATGGCGAGCCATGTCGTTTCTCGCCTCCGCCGCCGACGCCGCCTACGCGCTCATCCGCCCCTTCGTCCATGCCAGCGACGGCGAGGCGGCGCACGATCTGACGCTCGCCGCGCTCCAGCCGCTGCCGCGCGCGCGGCGCGCGCTCACCAGCCCGGCGCTTGCCACCGAGCTTGCCGGCATCGCCTTTCCCAACCCGGTCGGCCTCGCGCCGGGGTTCGACAAGGATGCGCGCGTCGCGCACGCGATGCCGCATTTCGGCTTCGGCTTCGTCGAGGTCGGCACGCTGACCCCGCTGCCGCAGGCGGGCAATCCGCGCCCGCGGCTGTTCCGGCTGGTCGAGGACCGCGCGATCATCAACCGCATGGGCTTCAACAATGGCGGACAGGAAAGCGCGGCCGAGCGCATCGTGCGCCTGCGCCGTTACGGCCTGCCGGTGCCGCTCGGGATCAATATCGGCGCGAACAAGGACAGCGCCGACCGCATCGCCGACTATGCGAAGGGCGCCGCCGCGATGGCGCCGCTCGCCGACTATCTGACCGTCAACATCTCCTCGCCCAACACGCCGGGGCTGCGCGCGCTGCAGGACAGGGGCGCGCTCGAGGCGCTGCTCGACGGCGTCGCGGCGGCGCAGGGCGATTTGGCGAAGCCGGTCTTTCTGAAAGTCGCGCCCGACCTCGAACCCGCCGACATCGACGACATCGTTGCGGTGGCGATCGACAAGGGGCTGGCCGCGATCATCGTTTCGAACACGACGGTCGAGCGCCCGGCGCTCGCCTCGCGCCATGCGGGCGAGGCGGGCGGGCTGTCGGGCGCGCCGCTCGCGTCCCTCGCGCTCCAGCGGCTCCGCGATTTCCGCGCCGCGAGCGGCGGGCGCGTGCCGCTGATCGGCGTCGGCGGCATCGCGACCGCCGGGCAGGCATGGGAACGCATCCGCGCCGGGGCGAGCCTGGTGCAGCTCTATTCGGCGATGGTCTATGAAGGCCCGGGTCTCGCCGCGCGCATCGCGCGCGGGCTGGAGGAGCTGGCGGCGCGCGACGGCTTTGCGCGCGTTGCCGACGCGGTGGGGACGGCCGAATAGCCGGTTCCCCTCCCGCTTGCGGGAGGGGGCAGGGGTGGGCCTGCGGCGGCGCGGTCAGCCCACCCCGCTGCGGCTAGCGAACAAGTTCGCAAGCCTCGGCACCCCGCCCGCAGGCGGGAGGGGAGGATGTTGTCGGGGTTGCAACGCTCCATGCCCCGCGCCAATGTCGCGCGCATGATCAAACGAATCCTTGCCGTCCTCAGCCTCTTCGTCATCGCCATCCCGTCGCTCGCCGCGGCGCAGGGCGTCACCTCTTCCGCCGATCCGCGCGCGACCGAAGCGGGGCGCGAGATACTGATGAAAGGGGGATCGGCGGCCGACGCCGAAATGGCGATGATGCTGGTGCTGACGCTCGTCGAGCCGCAGTCGAGCGGCATCGGCGGCGGCGGCTTCTTCCTCTATCATGATGCGAAGACGGGGACGATTGCGACGATCGACGGCCGCGAAAAAGCGCCGGCGGCGGCGACGCCCGAGCGCTTTCTGGACAAGGACGGCAAACCGCGCGGGTTCATGGATGTGGTTCCCGGCGGGCTGTCGGTCGGTGTCCCCGGCAATATCCGCCTGATGGAAGAGGTTCACAAGCGCTGGGGCAAACTCGCCTGGGCCGATATCTTCCAGCCCGCGATCGACCTTGCCGACAAGGGGTTTGAGGTCACCCCGGTCCTCAACCGTTTCATGACGCTCTATGCCGATGTGTGGAAGGATTTCCCCGAGCTTCGCGCCATCTATTATGTCGATGGCAAGCCCGCGCCGGTGGGCACGGTCATCAGGAACCCGGCCTATGCCAAGCTGCTGCGCGACATCGCGGCGCGCGGCCCCGACGCTTTCTATACCGGCGCCAATGCGCAGGCGATCGTTGCGGCGGTGACGCGGGCGCCGCGCAATCCGGCGAAGATGACGCTCGCCGACCTCAAGGCCTATCGGGCGAAGGAGCGCCCGGCGGTCTGCACCACCTATCGCATCTACAAGGTCTGCGGGATGGCGCCGCCCTCGTCGGGCGCGACGACCGTGCAGGGCATCCTCGGCATGCTCGAAGCCTATGACATGAAGGCGATGGGCAAGGACAATGTGATGAGCTGGCACCTGCTCGCCGAGGCGATGCAGCTCGCCTATGCCGATCGCGGCCAATATCTCGGCGACAGCGATTTCGTCGACGTGCCGGTGAAGGGACTGCTCGACAAGCAATATCTGGCGAGCCGGCGGATGCTGATCTCGCCCTATTCGGTGCGCAGCGACTATCCCGCGGGCTCGCCGCCGGGCGCCGAACCGCGCACCCCCACCGGGCCGGTCGCCGAGCATGGCACGACGCATTTCGTCGCGGTCGACCGCGACGGCAATGTCGCGACGATGACCTCGACGGTCGAATCGATCTTCGGCAGCCAGCTCGTCGCCAACGGCTATATCCTCAACAACGAACTCACCGATTTCACCTTCGTGCCCGAAAAGGACGGCAAACCCGTCGCGAACCGGGTCGAGGCGAACAAGCGCCCGCTGTCCTCGATGTCGCCGACGATCGTCTATGGTCCCGACGGCAAGCTGATCCTCGCGCTCGGTTCGGCCGGCGGCAAGCGGATCATCATGCATGTCACCAAGACGCTGATCGGCGTGCTCGACTGGGGCCTGTCCGCCGAGGATGCGATCGCGCTCCCCAATCTTTATTTCGACGATCAGGGCGCGATCATCGAGGATAATGCGATGGGGCAGCGGATCGCAAAGGAATCGGCGGTGTTCGGCAAGCCGATCCGGCCCGAGGATTTCGGATCGAAGGTCAATGCGATCGAGCGCACCCCGGCCGGCTGGCGCGGTGCCGCCGACCCGCGTACACCCGGCACCTGGGCGACCGACGATCCGAGCGCGGCGGCCGAATAAGATAATAGAAAACAACAGACGCAGCATCCTCCCGGGAGAGAAGAGGCATGAAGCTCGACAACCCGCATCTCGACCATTTTCCGAGTCTGGTCGCGATGTTCTTCGACCGCGCCGAACGGGGCGGCGAAGACCCGTTCCTGTGGCGCAAGGCCGACCGGGTGTGGCAACCGCTCAGCTGGCGGCAGGTCGCGAACCAGGTCGCGGCGCTCGCGCATAATCTGCGGCGGCTGGGGCTGAAGGAGGGCGACCGGGTTGTTCTCGTCAGCGAGAACCGGCCCGAATTCTGCATCGCCGACCTTGCGATCATGGCCGCCGGGTGCATCACCGTGCCGACCTACACGACGAATACCGAGCGCGATCACCAGCATATCCTCGACAACAGCGGCGCGCGCGCGGTGATCGTCTCGACCGCGAAGCTTGCGCGCACGTTGATGCCCGCGGTGATGCGCTCGAACGCCAGCCTCGTCATCAGCATGGAGCCGCTGCGCGTCGGCCAGCAGGGCGAGGTCGAGGTCCACGATTGGGCGCCGCTCGTCACCGGCGGCGAGGCGCATGTCGACGAAGCGAAAGCGCACGGCCTTGCGATGTCGCGCGACGACATCGCCTGCCTGATCTACACCAGCGGCACCGGCGGCGCGCCGCGCGGGGTGATGCAGCACCATGGCGCGATCCTGCACAACGCGGCGGGCGCGGCCGAAATCCTGGTCAACGACTTCGGGATTGGCGACGAAGAGGTGTTCCTCTCTTTCCTGCCCCTGAGCCACGCCTATGAACATTCGGGCGGCCAGTTCCTGCCGATCATGGTCGGCGCGCAAATCTATTACAGCGAGGGGCTCGAAAAGCTCGTATCGAACATCGAGGAGACGAAGCCGACGATCATGGTCGTCGTCCCGCGTCTGTTCGAGGTGATCCGCGCGCGGATGATCAAGTCGGTCGAGAAACAGGGCAAGCTCGCGAACTGGATGCTCGCCCAGGCGCTGCGCATCGGCGAAAAAGATTATGAGCGGCGCATGGGGCTGATCGACCGGCCGGTCGATCTTCTCCTCAACAAGCTGTTCCGGCCGAAAATCCAGCAACGCTTCGGGGGGCGGATGAAGGCGCTGGTGTCGGGCGGTGCGCCGCTTAATCCCGAGATCGGCGTGTTCTTCCACTCGATCGGGCTGACCCTGCTGCAAGGCTATGGCCAGACCGAAGCGGGGCCGGTGATCAGCTGCAATCGCCCCAAGACCGGGCTCAAGATGGATACCGTCGGCCCGCCGCTGATGAACACCGAAGTGCGCATCGCCGACGACGGCGAAATCTGCGTGCGCGGCGAGCTGGTGATGAAGGGTTATTGGCGCAACGAGGCCGAAACGCAGCGCGTGCTGATCGCCGATCCGGCCGATCCCGACGGCGCCCCCTGGCTGCACACCGGCGACATCGGGCATATCGACGAAGCGGGGCGTATCGTCATCACCGATCGCAAGAAGGATCTGATCGTCAACGACAAGGGCGACAATGTCTCGCCGCAGCGCGTCGAGGGGATGCTGACCCTCCAGCCCGAAATCCTCCAGGCGATGGTCTATGGCGACAAGCGCCCGCATCTCGTCGCGATCCTCGTCCCCGACCCCGAGTGGATGGCCGAATGGGCGGAGGCCGAGGGGCTGCCCAAGGAGCTCGAGCGCCTGCGCGAGCACGAGAAATTCCGCACCGCGATCCGCGAGGCGGTCGACCGCGTCAACGGCCAGCTGTCGGTGATCGAAAAGGTGCGCAAGTTCGACTTCGCCGACGAAGCCTTCAGCATCGAGAATGAGCAAATGACGCCGTCGATGAAGATCCGCCGCCACATCCTGCGCGACGTCTATGCCGACAGGATCGCGGCGCTCTATCGGGGGTAGGGGCCGTCCGGGACGGGCTATTTGCGGGCGATGTCGGCTTTCGGGCGGTTGCGGCCGTTCCTAAGCCCCTCCTCTTCAGAGGAGGGGTTGGGGGTGGTGGCGCGCGACAGCGCGCAAGACTTCGAGCACCACCCCGCTGCGACTAACGCGCAAAGCGCGTAAGTCTCGCTGCCCCTCCTCTGAAGAGGAGGGGTTTGGTCAAACGTCCGCTACCCACCCCAAAGCCGACACAAGGCAAACCGCTGTCCGGCGGAGGAAGACCGGCACTTGATCCATGACGGGCGGGGTTGCGACCCGAAGAGCTCGGCGCAAACCGGAGCCCCGCCCGTCGCCGAGCCATGGGCTCAGCCAGCGTCCCCCGCCGGTTTGCGATAGGGGACGAAGTCGCCAAAGACGCAGGTCGGGCCGCGGATGCCGCTCGACCGGTCGACCAGATGGAAAAAGTCGCCGTTGCACACCTGCGACCCATATTGCTCGATCACCATGATGTCGCTGTCGCGCGCAAGGCCGGGGCAGCTGCCTTTCAGGTCGTTGCGATAGACGAGGTTTCCGCCCGAGCGATAGAGGAGAATATTGTCCGACACGCGGATCACGTCGTTCGAGCGATAGCTGGGCAGGCAGGTTTCGGGCTTGCCTGCGACCTTGCCGGCCAGCTGCTTGTCGAGCGTCTCCGCCTGTTTGGGCGTCAGTGCCGCGGCGCCGGCCTCGGCGGTGCCCGACGGCGCGCAGCCGGTGAGGAACGGGGCTGAAGCCGCCAGCAGGGCGGCGGTGCAGAGGAATGTCGGCCTGGCCATGATCATACTCCTTGCAGTCTGACGTTCGTTAGACGGACTCCGATGAACGCAGCCTTACGCGGCCGCTCACGCCGCGTCCTTGAGCGCGCGGATGCGTCCGAGTTCGGCGGCGCTCGGCGCGCGGAGGAAGGGGTTCGTCGCGCGTTCGGCGCCGATCGTCGTCGGCACCGTCGCTTCGCCGGCTGCGCGCGCGGCCTCGACCTCGGCAAGTCGCGCCGCCAGCGCCGCATTGTCCGGTTCGACCGTCACCGCGAAGCGCGCGTTCGACAGCGTATATTCGTGCGCGCAATAGACGCGCGTCGCATCGTCGAGCGTGCCGAGCCGCTGCATATTCGCGAACATCTGGTCCGCGGTGCCCTCGAACAGCCGGCCGCAGCCCATCGCGAACATCGTGTCGCCGACGAAGATCGCGCCGTCGCCCGCGAAATGATAGGCGATATGACCCGCGGTGTGCGCGGGCACGTCCCACACCTCGGCGACGTGCGCGCCGAGCGTCACCGTGTCGCCGCCCCCGACCAGCCGGTCGGCGGTCGGGATGCGTTCGTGCTCGGCGGCGGGCGCGATGATCTCGCAGCCGGTCTTCGCCTTGATGTCGGCGTTGCCGCCCGTGTGGTCGGGGTGCCAGTGGGTGTTCCAGATCGCGGTGATCGGCCAGCCGCGTGCCTCCGCCTCGGCCAGCACCGGATCGGCGACCGCGGGATCGACGACCATCGTCTCGAAGCTGCCCGGATCGTGGACCAGCCAGACATAATTGTCGCTGAGCACGGGGATGCGGACGATCTCGAGCCTGGCCATGTCGGTCTCCTCTCTGCGCCGCGGTCCCGCCGCGCGACGGAGTCGTTCGGGGCGCGCGCCGCGATTATGCCGCGACGCCGGCCCCTTGGCTACCAGCTACCCGTATTCGGCATCGAGGCCCAGGGTTCGGCGGGGTCGAGATAGCCGTCCTGCAGCAACTCGACCGAAATGCCGTCGGGCGAGCGCACGAAGGCCATATGTCCGTCGCGCGGCGGGCGGTTGATCGTCACCCCGGCGTCCATCAGCCGCTGGCAGGTGTCATAGATATTCTCGACCCGATAGGCGAGATGGCCGAAATTGCGTCCGCCGGTATAGGTTTCGGGCGCGCTGCCGTCCTCGGGCGGCCAATTATAGGTCAGCTCGACCTCGGCGATGCCTTCCTGCCCCGGCGGCGCAAGAAAGATCAGCGTGAAGCGGCCGCCCTCATTGTCGAAACGGCGCACTTCCTCGAGTCCGATCAGCTTGAAAAAGGCGACGGTGGCGTCGGGGTCCGCTACGCGGATCATCGTGTGGAGATATTTGGTCATGGAGCTATATTAGGCGCGAAGGCCGCACCCTTCAAATGCTTCGAACAAAGATACGAATTCATCGGGGACCGGCGCCGGCGCGCCGCGCGCTTCGCCGACATGGACGTTCACCAGCAGCCCGCCCGCGCGCAGATCCTCGCGCCCCTTGCCGTGCAGTTCGAACAAATAGCTCATCGACGAGCGGCCGACGCGCGATGCGCGCACGCAAATGTCGATCTCTTCGTCGAGCAGGATCGGCGCCTTGTAATCGACCTCGGCCCGCGCGACGTGAAACTCGGGGCTTGCATGGTGCGGCCAGCGATCATGGACGCCCGCCGCGCGCCAATATTCGGTGATGCCGATGTCGAAATATTCGAGATAGCGGCTGTTGAAGACGACGGCCTGCGCGTCGATTTCGGCGTAGCGCACGCGCTTGGTGACATGGAAACGAAAGTCGTTCCGGGCCATGGATGATCCTCTGGTTCAGCTAAGCGGCGTCGCGAGGCGCGCGACGGTGTCGATGAGCAGCGCGATGTCGCTCTCGCGCGAGAGCCGGTGGTCGCCGCCCTTGACGAGCGTGACCTGCACGTCCGCGCTCGCGAGCGCGGCCGCCAGCGTCAGGCTGATTTCGGGCGGGACGTCGCCATCCTCCTGCCCGTGGAGCAGGCGCACGGGGCAGGCGAGCGGGATTTCGGTGCCGAGCAGGCGGTTTGCTTCGCCCGACTGCCAGAAGCGCCGCGTCGTGACATAGGGCTGGTCGCTATAGGGCGTCGCTTCGCTGAGTTCGCCTTCGGCCTCGATGATCGCCTTTTCCTCGCTCGTGAAGCCCCAGTCGGTGAAGTCGGGCGCCGCGGCAATGCCGACGAGCCCCGCGACGCGCGCCGGCCCGTCGCGCTGCACAAGCGCCAGCGCGGCGAGCAGCATCAGCCAGCCGCCGAGCGACGATCCGACGAGCAGCACCGGACCTTCGGCCTTGGCGTCGATCAGGTCCAGAATGTCGCCGCGCCAGTCGAGCAGGCTCTGTTCGGCGAACAGCCCCTCCGACGATCCGCAGCCGGCATAATCGAGCAGCAGGCAGGCGCGCCCCTCGGCCGCCGCCCAGGCGAAGAGCGCGGTCGCCTTGCCGCCCTCCATGTCGGACATATAGCCGGGCAGAAAGACGATCGTCGGCCCGCTGCCGGCGACGTGCCGATAGGCGAGCCGCGGTCGGCCCGGCCGCTCGAGATAGGCGGGAGGCGTTATATCGGTCACGGTGCGGTCAGATGACCCAGTCGACGGTCTGCATTTGCGCGACCGCCCGCCCTTTGGCGCGGCGCTGCTCGACCATGATCCGGTTGAGCCGCTGGATCGTGTCGCTGCCGGTCGTGATGCACCAGCCGGGGACCACGGCATGGACGAGCGCGCACAGCCCGCCCCAGATCATCGTCAGCCCGAAACGCGAGGCGACCCCGAAATGCTCGAGGTAATTTTCATCGACGCTCCTGGGATGATCGACGAACAGGCGCTTGAACATGGCGGCTCCTTTCCGGTTGCCGCCGCCCTAGCGGGGACGGGCGATTCCGGCAAGGGAGGCAAACCCGTTGCCGTCATTGCGAGCGAGGCGGCTTCGCTTCGCTCGCAATGACGAGGGTGTTTGAATGACGGCTATTCGTTCAGAAAGGCATCGACCGCCTTCGCAAAGGCATCGGGCTGGTCGAGCATGATGAAGTGGCGGCTGTCGTCGATACGCGTCAGCGTCGCCCCCTTCACCGGACCATAGGCGCCCCGGTAGAGCCTATCGACCGTCGCGGCGGGCATGGCGCTTTCATCGAGCGGATAGAGCATTGTCAGCGGCGCGGCGATCTTGCCCAGTTCGGGACGCAGGTCGGTCGTCATGTCTTCGTACATCAACTGCGCCGCGACCCTGGCGTCGGCCGCCGTGGTCCAGGCCTTGACCTGCGCACGGCCCGCTTCGGTCGCCGACATGATCTGCAAGGTCCGCTCGTCGGCCTCCGCCGTGTCGCGCGCGGCGAGGGCGGTCCGCATCGCGGCGGCCTGCGGTTCGACCGTCGCCACGGTCGCTGTCGGCCCGAACAACATTCCGAAGAAGGGCAGGCTGTCGACCACCATCAGCTTGCCGACCGCCTTTGGTTCGCGCGCCGCAATCATCATCGCGGTGAGGCCGCCGAGCGAATGGCCGATGATCGCGGGGGCAGGGCGGCCCTGTCCGGCGATGCAATCGCCGATATAGGTCGCGATCTCCTGCATCATCGGGTCGAGCACCGGCCCTGCCGCATTGATCCCCGGATTATCGCCAAAACCGCGAACCTGCACGATATGCAGGCGATATTGGCCTTTCAGCCGCTGGGCGGTTGCGTTCCACACCGCGCGCGGCGAAGACAGGCCGGGGATCAGCACGACGTCGGGGCCCTTGCCCTCGACCGCAATCGTGACGCGGTCGCGCTCGACGAATGGCGCGGCACAGGCGGCGGGCTCGGCCGCCCGCGCGCCGGTCGCGACGACGAGCGCCGTGGCGATCCCGATGGCGATGGCGACGGCGGCGCCAAGCGGAATTTTCTTCTTCATCGCGTTCAATCCTTCAGGAAAATATCTTCGATCCGCAGGCCGAACACGTCGGCGATGCGAAAGGCGAGGGGGAGCGACGGGTCATATTTGCCCGTCTCGATCGCGTTGACCGACTGGCGCGACACTTCGAGCCGCTCGGCGAGGTCGCCCTGGCTCCAGTCGCGCTCGGCGCGCAGGACCTTGAGGCGGTTCCTCACGCGCCGCGCACCCGCTGCGCGATCTGCGCGAGGCCGAGCCCGATCGCCCACACGGGGACGACCATCCAGCTTTCGACGTGCGGCACGACCTGAAAGCTTTCGAGGAAACCCCACACGGTCGCGACGATCAGCAGCAGGCCGAGCCCGAACAGTGCGTGGCCGACATAGCGCATCCGCAGATATTCGTCGCTTTCCTCGATCAGATAGCGATAGAGCGACCAGACGAAATAGACGATCGGCAGCGCCGGCAGCACCGCGATCAGCCACAGGAGCGGTCCTTCGGGCTTCAGCCAGTCGTTGACCGAAATCGCAAAGAACAGCGCCGCCATATAAGTGAAGGCCCAGATCAGCCCGCGCCGGTTGTAGCGCCTGAGCGCGGGCGACGCGCAACCGGCGAAATTGCCGCCGCGCTCGGTCGAGCGGACCAGCGGGATCAGCAGCAGCATCGGCGGCAGCATGACGACCATCGTCCAGAAGCCGGAGAGGCCTGCGAACCGTGCCCCGAACCCCGCGCCGAACATCGCGGCGACGAAGGCGGCGGCCCAATAGAGCGGCGCACGGCCGCCCGAGATTTCGCTGTCCTCGGCCATGTCAGGCGCCCTTGCGGCGAAGCGCGCAAGCCTTGCCGTTCAGACTCGCCACCATCAGCGCGGGGAGCACGACGATCATCGTCTGCGCCAGCGATCGGGGGATAAGCTCGAAGATGCTCGCCAGCGCAAAGAACAGGCTGGCAGCGATCCAGGGCAGGGCGTGGCGGATGGACGGCATGGGTCAATCTCCCTTGTTAATCAGTCAAGGGAAGTTGACATATTCCGATAGAGAAGTCAAGCGACATTGACATAATGATTGGGATGCTTGTCGAGAAAGGATGACGGCCGCCTCCAACCTCCGTCATCCCAGCGAAAGCTGGGATCGCTCGTGTTCTTGCGCTACGCCAGCGGCCCCGGCTTTCGCTGGGGCGACCTTACCTCTCTTCTCCCGCGCCGCCTCTCCCGGCGGGCATCCGGTGCCGCAGCCGCCAGTTGGCAAGATGCGCCGCCGCGAGGCCGAGCGCGCCGGCCGAGGTGAACCAGCGGTCGGCGGCTTCGGGATCGAGCGTGCCGAGCCAGCCTGCGTGACCGGCGAGACCGAGGCCGAGCAGGGTCAGCCCGCTCGCGGCGAGCAGCCCCGGCGCCAGCCGCCGGTGTCCGCGCCACCCGTCCGTCATCGCCGCGGCTGCCGCGGGCGTGGCGAGCAGCAGGATCGCGGCGTGAATCCATTCGGGCAGCGACAGCCATGCGGCGAGCGCGGGCGCGAGCAGCAACAGCAGCGGCAGCGCGAGGCAATGGATCAGGCAGGCGAAGGACAGGCCGACGCCGACCGCGTCGAACAGGCGCGCGCGGGAGGAGGGGAGGCACATGCGACAGGGGCTTTCCGAAAGAGGATCGCCCGCCCAGATAATGATATAGTGTATCATTGCAAGGGGCGACTGCGAAACCACCCCTTGCCGCTCCTGTCGCATACTGGCAAAGGGGCGCAGTTTTACCCCGCCAGAAAGGCCCCTTTTTCGATGTCCGAGATGATCCGCGTCACCCTTCCCGATGGCTCTGCCCGAGAAGTCGCGCGCGGCACCACCCCGGCGCAGATTGCCGCCGACATCGGACCCGGCCTTGCCAAGGCCGCCCTCGCGGCGAAGGTCGACGGCGAGGTCCGCGACATCCTGCGCCCGCTCGAGGCCGACACCAACCTCGCGCTGATAACGAACCGCGACGAGGCCGAGGCGCTCGAGCTCGTTCGCCACGACTATGCGCATATCCTCGCCGAAGCGGTGCAGGCGTTGTGGCCGGGAACGCAGATCACCTTCGGTCCCGCGACCGACGACGGCTTCTATTACGATGTGAAGGCGCCCGAGAGCCGCGATCCCTTTTCGATGGACGACCTGCCCGCGATCGAGGAAAAGATGCGCGAGATCATCCGCGCCGACAAGCCGCTGCGCCGCGAGGTGTGGAGCCGCGACGCGCTGATCGCCAAATGGGAAAAGGACGGCGAGGTCTTCAAGGCCGAATGGGCGAAGGAATTGCCCGAGGGCGAGGAACTCAGCGTCTATTGGTCGGGTGACGACTGGCTCGACATGTGCCGCGGCCCGCACCTCGCGAGCACGGGCAAGGTCGACCCGCAGGCGTTCAAGCTGATGCGCGTCGCGGGCGCCTATTGGCGCGGCGACCAGCGCAATGCGCAGCTCACGCGCATCTATGGCACCGGTTGGCTGAACAAGAAGCAGCTCGACGCGCATCTGCACAAGCTCGAGGAAGCCGCCAAGCGCGACCACCGCAAGCTCGGGCGCGAGATGGACCTGTTCCACCTTCAGGAAGAGGCGCACGGCAGCGTCTTCTGGCACCCGCACGGCTATATCGTCTGGCGCGAGCTTGAGGCCTATATGCGCCGCGCGATCGACGGCGCAGGCTATAAGGAGGTCAAGACGCCGCAGGTAATGGACGCGCGCCAGTGGGAGGCGTCGGGTCACTGGGGCAAATATCGCGAGAATATGTTCGTCATTCCCGACGAGGTGCCGAATATCGAGGACGAAGGCCCGCTCGTCTCCGACGCCGCCGAGTGGATGGCGCTGAAGCCGATGAACTGCCCCGCGCACGTCCTGATCTTTCGCCAGGGGATCAAGTCGTATCGCGACCTGCCGCTGCGCATCTATGAAAATGGCTGTTGCCACCGCAACGAACCGCACGGCGCGCTCCACGGGCTGATGCGCGTGCGCCAGTTCACGCAGGACGACGCGCATATTTTCTGCCGCGAGGATCAGATCGTGGGCGAAGTGCAGGCCTTCTGCAAGCTCGCCGACCGCATCTATCGCGACATGGGTTTCGACGGTTATGCGATCAAGCTCGCGCTGCGTCCGGACAAGCGCTTCGGCAGCGACGAGATGTGGGACCAGGCCGAGGCCGAGCTGCGCGACGCGGTGGTGCGCGCGGGGCTCGCGACCGAGGACTATGGCTGGGAGGAACTGCCGGGCGAGGGTGCCTTCTATGCGCCCAAGCTCGAATGGCATCTGACCGACGCGATCGGCCGGACGTGGCAGGTCGGGACGATCCAGTCAGACCGCGTCCTTCCCGACCGCCTCGACGCCTCCTATGTGGGCGAAGATGGCGAGCGTCACCGCCCGGTGATGCTCCACCGCGCGATCTTCGGCAGCTACGAACGTTTCATCGGCATTTTGATCGAACATTTCGCCGGTCGCTTCCCGACCTGGCTTGCGCCGGTGCAGGCGGTGGTCGCGACGATCGTCAGCGACGCCGACGATTATGCAAAGGATGCGGCGGCACGGCTCGAAGCCGCGGGCATTCGCGTCGAAACCGACCTGCGCAACGAAAAGATCAACTACAAGGTGCGCGAACACAGCCTCGCCAAAGTCCCCTATCTGCTCGTCGTCGGCAAGCGCGAGGCCGACGAAGGCACGGTCGCGATCCGCACGCTCGGGCAGGAAGGGCAGCGCATCATGCCGCTCGCCGAAGCGATCGCGATGCTGAAGGGCGAGGCGACCCCGCCCGATCTGCGCGAGCCGTGAGTCTGCCCGGCATAGGCCGGCACGCGGCGGGCGAGGCATTGCCGCGTCACCGCCATGCCGAACCCTATGTCGCGGTGGTGCTGAGTGGCGGTTATGTCGAGGCGGGGGATCAGGGTCGGATCGACGCCGACGCGGGCACCGTCGTCGTCCACGACCGCTGGACGGCGCACCGCGACCTGTTCGGGCGGCGCGGGGCCGAGGTGCTCAACCTGCCGTTTGTCGTCGGCATGAGACCGGGGGCGGGGCGGCTCGCCGATCCCGATTTCGCCGTGCGCTTGTGCGAGCGCGATCCGGTCGCGGCGGCGCGTCATGTGCGCGACCATATCGTGCCGATCGTTTCGCCCGTCGATGACTGGCCCGACCTGCTCGCTGCGGCGCTGCGCGATGACCCCGATCTTCGATTGACCGATTGGGCGCGCGGCGCGGCGCTCGACCCCGCGTCGGTCAGCCGCGGCTTTGCTCGAGCCTATGGCGTGACGCCGAAGCGCTTCCGGCTCGAGGCGCGGGTGCGGCGCGCGCTTGCGGCGCTCGATGGCTGGCAGGGAAGCCTCGCCGATCTCGCCGCGGCAGAGGGCTTTGCCGACCAGGCGCATATGACGCGCGCCGTCGCTATAATGACCGGCATGCCCCCAGCGGCGATCCGGGCAAAGTCCGTTCAAGCGGGAAACTCCGCCAACCGTTAAGCCGCGGGGCATGGATCGCCGCTTCTTTCTCGCCGCTTCGCTCGGCAGTCTCGCTCTTCCCGCGCTCGTCCGGGCGCAGGAGGTTTCGCAACGCACGCGCTGGAAGGTCCGCGCCTCTGAAGGCTTCGACGCGCTCGCCTTCCTCGGCCCGCTCGCCGGGCGCGAACTCTATCTGAAATATTATCAAAACGACGCCGAGGCGTTCGCGCCGCGCCTGTCGGAGCCGCTGCGCGCCGACATCAAGGCGCTGTGGCAGGAAGCGGAGGATTCGGGCTTCGGACTGCTCGGTCCCGGTCTGTCGGTCTTCTTCTCGGGGAACGACGACAGCAGCATGGCGGCGCTGATCGAGTCGGCGGCCGCGCCCGAGGCGCGATTGCTCGCGTCCTATAGGGGCAGCGACAAATGGGATGAAAAGGACTGGCGCTGGTTCCTCGGCGTCGCGCCGCGGCTGAAGATGATCTTCGAGGCGATGCAGGGCGCCGGTTTTGCCGCCTTCCGCGCGGAACGCATCGGCGATCTCGATCGGCGGATCGTGCAGCTTCAGAGCGACCTTGGCGCCTATGATGTCATTCGCTGGCACGAAAAGCTGACCGGCCGGACCTTCGATCCCGAAATCGAGGTCGTCCTGCTGCAATTCTGCAAGCCGCACGGGATCAGCGTGCAGGGGCAGACCTTCCTTCAGGCGGCCGACTGGAACACGCCGATCACCGTTCGCGTGGCGGCGCACGAGATGTTGCATCCGCCGGTGCCGATGGACGGCGCGGCGGCGATCGCCGCACTCGCGGCGCTGGCGCGCGATCCGCTGATCCCCCGCATCGTCAAGGAGCATGACCCCAAATGGGGCTATACGACGCTCGAAGGCCTGCTCAACGAGGATATGGCGCAGGCGCTCGACCAGCTGATCAGCGAGGCGCTGGGCGTCGGTCGCAATCCCGCCGACCGCTGGCGCAAGGCCGACGACGGCATCCATGT
Organism: Sphingopyxis indica; assembly: GCF_032879645.1. Taxonomy (NCBI): domain Bacteria; kingdom Pseudomonadati; phylum Pseudomonadota; class Alphaproteobacteria; order Sphingomonadales; family Sphingopyxidaceae; genus Sphingopyxis; species Sphingopyxis indica. The sequence continues at coordinate 2,726,940 of NZ_CP076394.1, read as the reverse complement.
GCTCGCGGGGGCGATCTATGGCATGTTGCGCGACGATCATTGGATCGACACCGGCGGGTCGATCGAGGATTGGCTCGCGGCGGCGGTGAAGGCGGGGCGCTTCGCGCCGCCGCGGCTCCATGCGGTCGCGGCGCGGGTGCTCGAACGGCCGATCGACGCGCTCTGGCCGCTGCCGGCCTGATCTCTCCGCTGGCCGTCGCGCCTATCCTTCGGTATCGGGCGCGGACCACCAGGTGAGGGGACGTCCGATCGCCAGCCACAGTCTTCTCGGCGTTGCGCCGCTCACGCTCCTCGGCGCAGCAGCGATGACCTTTGCCGCGGCCTATGTGCGCGGGCTTACGGGCTTCGGCATGGCGATCATCCTTGTGCCGCTGCTCGGCCTGATTATCCCGCCCGCACAAGCGGTGGTGCTCGGCATTCTGCTGCAATTGCTGATCGGCCCCGTAGGGATCGGGCTGATCCACGCCGACGCCGACCGCGCGACGGCGATCCCGATCGGCCTGACCGCGATGGCGACGACGCCGCTCGGCATGGCGGTGCTCGACGTGACGCGGCCCGATGTCGCGCGGCTGCTGATTACCGCGGTCGCCGTCGGCGCCTTCGTCGCGGTGTTGCTGCCCAAGCAGCCCGAGGGGCACCGGCCCGGCCGCGGGGCGGTGTTTGGCACCGGGATCGCTTCGGGGCTGCTCACCGGCTTTGCCGCGATGCCGGGGCCGCCGGTCGTGCCTTTCTATCTGCGCCGCTCGCTCGACCCGAAGGTGTCGCGCGCGTCGATGCTGCTCATCTTCTTCCTGACCGCGATCGCCGGCACGCTCGCGGCCTTGTGGGTCGGGATCGCGACCGCCAGGCTGTTCCTGTTCGCGCTGCTGCTCTTTCCGCCCATGTGGCTCGGCAACCGCGTCGGCGGCGGCCATTTCGGGCGCGTGCCGCCGCATGTCTGGCAGGCGATGGTGGCGGTCGTGCTCGGGTTGGCCGCGATCTCCGCAGTCGTGCGGCTGATCGACTAGAGCAAATTGCGCGAAATCTGAATCATCCGCATCCCCGAGCCCTTCGACTGCCCTGGCGGGCGCTCAGGATGAACTTCGGCCTTTGGCCGAAGACGAGGGGCTCGTTCGAGCGGAGCGAGAACCGCAGCGTCGCAGCCTCGACTTCGCTCGGCAAGGCCCCTCGTCTTCGCTCGGGGAAACGGTGCAGATTTCCGGCACGATGCTCTAGAGGCTCCGCAGCGCGCGCGCCGGGCGCGCCGACAGGAGCGGCCAGCTTCCAGCGATGCCGATCAGGAAGGACAGGCCGGCGCCGCCGAGCAGGGTCAGGCCGACGATCAGCGGGTCGGGCGCAAAGGTGAAATCGAAGATCTGCGTCACGACGTACCACGCCGCCGCGAGACCGAGCCCGAGCGACAATATGGCGAGGACGGTCGCCAATATTCCATATTCGACCCCCTGCGCGCCCAATATCTGCCCGCGCGTCGCGCCGAGCAGCTTCAGGATCACGCTGTCGTAGACGCGCCGCTCGCGGCTTGCCGCGATCGCGCCGATCAGCACCGCGATGCCGGCGAGGATCGCGATGCTCGCCGCCGCGGCGATGGCCTGGCTCATCTGGGTGAGCAGCGTCGTGACCTGCGATACGACATCACGCACCTGGATCAGCGAGGCGGAGGGAAAGGCGCGCGGGAGGCTGCGCGCGAGTTCGGCCTCGGCCGCCGGGGTCACCGCGACCGTCGCGACCATATTGTGCGGCGCGGCGGCGAAGGTGCCGGGGGAGAAGACGAGGACATAGTTGAGCCCGAAATTGTCCCACTCGACGGTGCGGAAGGAGGCGATTTTCGCCTGCACCTCGACCCCCAGCACATTGACCGTCAGCGTGTCGCCGATCCTGAGACCCAGCGTCTGTGCGACGTCCCGTTCGACGCTGACGAGCGGCGGCCCCTTGTAATCGGCGGGCCACCACGCGCCGCCGACGAGCGTGCTGCCCTTGGGCAGATCGGGGCTATAGGTCAGGCCGCGGTCGCCGCGCAGCACCCACGCGCCCTCGGGCAGCGTTTCGAGCTGATCGACGCGCTGGCCGCCAAATTCGGTGATGCTGCCGCGCAGCGCGGGGATCATATTGACCTCGGCCTTCGCATCCGCCTGCGCGACCAGTGCGCGAAACTGCGCGGCGCCATCGCGCGGAATGTCGAGGATGAAGAAGCTCGGCGCACGCTGCGGCACGGTGCGCGCGATCTCGGCGGTGATGCTCGTCTGGACGGCGGCGAGGGTAACGAACAGGGTGAGGCCAAGGCCGAGTGCGACGACGAGCGCCCCGGTCGCCGCGCCGGGGCGATGGAGGTTGGCGAGCGCGAGACGCAGCAAAGGCCGCTTCGGCCGCGGCAGGCGGCTGGCGATGCGCCGCACCAGCCATCCGAGCCCGACGAGGATTATGAGCAAGCCCGCCGCCGCGCCGACGAAGCCAAGCGCGAACAGCGGCTCGCGCGCCGTCCCGACCGCGAGCGCGACGATCGCCGCAAGTGCAACGCCGACGGCGACCACCGTTCGCCGCTCGGGGCGTGCCATGCCGTCGACGGTGGCGCGGAACAGCCCCGCCGCGGGCACCTGCCGCGCCGCGGCGAGCGGGGGCAGGGCGAAGACGATCGCGATGAGCAGGCCATAGGCCGCGCTGACGGCGAGCGGCAGCGGATAGACGGCGACGCCGGGTTTCACGGGGAGCACATCGCCCGCAATTGCGGTGATGATCGACGGCGCGAACGCCCCGACCGCGAGCCCGGCGACGATCGCCGCCGCCGCGACCGCCAGAATCTGCAGCGCATAGATGCGCATCACGGTCGCGCTGTCGGCGCCGAGTATCTTGAGCGTGGCTAGGCCCGGCCGCTTGCCGGCAAGATAGCTCGCGACGCCATTGCCGACCCCGATCCCGGCGATCACCAGCGCCGCGAGCCCGACGAGCGCGAGGAATTGCCCCATGCGCTCGATGAAGCGCCGCGTCCCCGGCGCGCCGTTGCTCCGGTCGTTGACGTCCCAGCCGGCATCGGGAAATTCGGCCGAAAGGCGCTTGCCGACCGCGGCAGGGTCGGCGCCGCCGGGCAGGCGGATGCGATATTTGCTTTCATAGAGGCTGCCGGGCTGGATCAGCTCGGTCGCCGGCAGGTCGCCCAGGCCGATGATCGCGACCGGCCCCAGCGTGAAGCCTTCGCCGAGCCGGTCGGGCTCGTCGGCGATGATGCCGTCCACAACGAACATCTTTTCGCCGAACTTCACGCGCGATCCGACCTTCAGCGCCAATCGCGAGGCGAGGTCGGCGCCGATCCACACGCGCCCGGGCGGGGGCGGACCGCGCCGCGTTCCGCTCTCCAGCCGCATCGTGCCATAAAGCGGATAGGCGGCATCGACCGCCTTCAGCTCGGCGAGCAGCGCGTCGCCGCCGGGCACGGCTGCCATCGCGCGCATCCGCACCGTCGCCGATGCCGTTCCCGCGCGGCGGAAGGCCGCCATTTCAGCGGGCGTAGCCTCGCGCTGCGGCAGTTCGAATTCGACGTCGCCACCGAGGATCGTCTGCCCGCGCGTTTCGAGTTCGGAAGTGATCCCGCGGGTCAGGCTGCCGATCGCGGCGAGCGTTGCGACGCCGAGGAACAGGCACACCGCGAGCAACCGCAGCCCGCGGATGCGGGCCGCAAGATCGCGGCGGGCGATGCGCCAGAGCGTCGCGAGCGGGAGCATCAGATCCTCCCACCGTGGCGCAGGGCAATCGCATCTGAGATTTCTGCGCGTCGATATTTCCCCTCCCGCTTGCGGGAGGGGCAGCGAGACTTGCGAGCTTGCTCGCTAGTCGCAGCGGGGTGGGCCATAGCGACGTCGTTGCCCACCCCCAACCCCTCCCGCAAGCGGGAGGGGGGAGGCACCGTCGCATGCATATGCGATTTCCCTCTCCCCCAGGGGGAGGATCGTAGGGCGCCGTTCACGCCCGCTCCTCGATCCGTCCGTCGTGCATCGTGACGACGCGGTCGCAATGTTCGGCGAGTTCGGGGTCGTGGGTGATGATGAGCAGCGTCGCGCCGAGCGCGGCGCGGCGCGCGAAGATCAGCTCGATGATCGCATGGCCCGTCGCGGTGTCGAGATTGCCGGTCGGCTCATCGGCGAAGATGATCGCCGGTTCGCTCGCCATCGCGCGGGCGATCGCGACACGCTGCTGCTCGCCGCCCGAAAGCTGCGCGGGATAATGGGTGAGGCGATGGCCGAGGCCGACCGCCTCCAGCTCCGCCGCCGCGCGTGCGAACGGATCGCCATGCCCGGCAAGCTCGAGCGGCACCGCGACATTTTCGAGCGCGGTCATCGTCGGGAGAAGGTGAAAGGCCTGGAGCACGATGCCGATCCGCCCGCGGCGCGCGCGGGCGAGGGCGTCCTCGTCCATCGTGCCGAAATCGAGGTCCGCGACCCGGATGCTGCCGCCGTTCGCGCGCTCGAGCCCCGCAAGCACCGCCATCAGCGAGCTTTTGCCCGATCCCGACGGGCCGAGCAGCGCGACCGAGGTGCCCGCCGCAACCTCGAGGTCGACCCCGCGCAAAATTTCGACCGGGGCCTTGTCGCTCCCCAGCGTCAGCGTCACATTATGGGCGGCGATCGCCAGGCTCGGCGAAGGTCGGGGCGCGTCGGACAAGGAAGGAACCCTTTGGATATGAAAACCGCCGGATGGCGTTCGGCCTTCATATATGGTTGCGCCGTGGCGCTTTGCCAACCACTCGCTGCCTGTGGAAGCGCCGAGGCGCCCGCGGCGAAGCGCGAAGGGGCCGAAACCAGGGCGCCGATCGCGGACGATGCGCCACTTGTCATCGCCTTCGGCGACAGCCTCTATGCGGGTTATCAACTCGGTCCGAAGGAGGGGCTCGCCCCGCAGCTTCAGGCCGCGCTCGCCGCCGACGGCGTCGCGGCGCGAGTGCAGAATGCCGGCGTGTCGGGCGACACGACCGCGGCGGGGCGCCAGCGGCTGAACTTCGTTCTCGACAATGCGAAGGCGAAGCCCGCGCTCGTACTGCTCGGGCTCGGCGGCAACGACATGCTGCGCGGCATCGACGCCGATCAGACGCGCGCCAACCTCGACGCAATGCTCGCCGAACTCAAGCGGCGCGACATTCCGGTATTGCTCACCGGCATGGTCGCCGCGCCCAATCTCGGCGCCGATTACGCCCGGAAATTCAATCCGATCTACGCCGAACTTGCGGCCAAATATGATGCGAGCCTCTATCCCTTCATCCTCGACGATGTCGTCACCGATCCGTCGCTGATGCTCGGCGACCATATGCACCCCAATGCCAAGGGCGTGGCGGTGATCGCGAAAGGCCTCGCGCCGCTGGTCGAGGAGCAATTGCCCGACAGCGAATAGATCATGATGATTTGGCGTTGATCCCCTGGCGTCACTGCGAGCGCAGCGAAGCAATCCAGGGCCCGCTTAAACCGCTCTGGATTGCTTCGCTCCGCTCGCAATGACGAGGTTGGGCTATCGCGCGTCTCAGCCTTCGATATTCGGCCGGTAGCGTCGGCTGCCGCGCAGCGTCTCGCCGCTGTCCATCTCGACGTCGAAGTCGCCGCTCTTTTGCGTGACGACGCGGCGGATCGCGGCCTTGCGGGCGAGCCGGCTCCGGTGGATGCGCGCGAAGCCCGCGCCCGCCAGTTCGGCCTCGATCGCGCTCAGCGTTGCGCGGTGGAGCAGCCGCTGTCCCTTCCAGGCGATTTCGACATAATTGCCCGCCGCTGCGACATGCTCGATCTCGTCGACGGGCAGGTGATGGGTGACGGAGCCGTCGCCGACGGCGAGCATCTGCCGCTGCGGCGGGGCGGGCGCCGCCGCCGCCGCATAGCGCGCGACGAGCCACTGGACGAGGAAGAGGATGAAAACAAGCTCGACATAGGCCGACACATCCTTGCGCATTTCATAGTGCAGCGGGCTGCCGTCCGGCGAAGTGAAATGATAGGTATTGCCGATCGCCCACCACGTCGCGGAGCGAAAGGCGACCATCAGCGCAATATGGCCGAGCGAAACGGGGATCGCGAGCAGCGCGTGGATCGCCGCAGTGGCGGCGAGCCCGAAGCGCGGCGGGCGGATATGGCGCACGCTGAACCAGCAGGGGATCATCATCACCGCCCAGGCGACGAGGCTGCATCCCTCGAGCAGCCATGCGATCGTCGGCGAGGTGGCGAGGCCCGCACCCTGCCGGTCGGCGATATAGGAATAGACGTTGGCGGCGATGCGCACGAGGCCGAAGAGGAACATCGCCGCGAGCAGCAGCGCGGTCAGCGCCCGCGCGCTGAGTCCGCTCGTCCCGGCTTCGCCGCCGCTCGTCCCTGACCGCTGCTCGTCCGTCACATCGGCTCCGCATCTCGTCCCGCTGCAATGGTTTCAAGGCGATCCTTTGACCAGTTTCGGGTTCCTGCACAACGCCGTTCGTCCTGAGGAGCCATTGAGCTCGTCGAAATGGCGTCTCGAAAGGACCAAAACGCTATACCGGGGTCCTTCGAGACGGGTCTTCGACTTCGCTCGGCCCCTCCTCAGGATGAACGGGGCAAGACGGAGATTCGCCGCGATGAACACGAACCGGCACTACGGAATGGACTGGCTCAGGATCGGCGCCTTCGCGCTGCTGATCTTCTATCATATCGGCATGTATTTCGTGCCGTGGGGGTGGCACGTCAAAACGCCGCACCCGATGGACTGGGTGCAGATCCCGATGATGGCGACGAACAGCTGGCGCTTGCCGCTGCTCTTCCTCGTCTCGGGCTATGCCAGCGCGGCCTTGTTCGCAAAGCTCGGCGGCGCCGGCCCCTTTCTGCGCTCGCGCAGCGCGCGGCTGCTCATCCCGCTCGCCTTCGGCATGATCGCGATCATCCCGGTGCAGCCGTGGATCGAACTCGTCACCCAGCATGACTATGCGGGCGGCTTCCTCCATTTCTGGAGCCGCGACTATTTCCGCTTCGGGACGCTCGAAGGAATCGTGCTGCCGACGTGGCAGCATCTGTGGTTCGTCGTCTATCTATTTGTTTATACGCTGCTTGCGGCCATGGTGCTCGCCGCGATCCCCGAGCGTGCCCGCGTTGCTATCGCCGACGGCGCGGCGCGGCTGCTCGCCGGCTGGGGAATGCTGTTCGTTCCGCTCGCGGCATGGCTGGCCATTCTCTTCGCTTTCCCCGGCTATCGCGAGACGCACGCGCTGTTCGACGACGGGCCGAACCATCTTCACTATCTCGTCCCCTTCTTCATCGGCTGGCTGCTGCGCGTCCGGCCGGCGCTGTTCGATACCGTCGCGCGCTGCTGGCCGGTCGCGGCGGTCGTCGCCATCGCGGCCTATGCCTATGTCGCGTGGGCCTTGTGGACCGCGCCGGGCGAGGGGCCGCCGCCCGAAGGCGTGGTCACCCTGTTCATGGCGATACGGCTGGTGCAGGGATGGGCGGCGATCGTCGCGCTCGTCGGGGTCGCCGACCGCTTCGCGAACCGCGATCATCCCGGGCGCGCGATGCTCGCCGAGGCGGTCTTTCCCTTCTATATCATCCACCAGACGATCATCGTGCTCGTCGGCTATTGGCTGCTGCTCGGCGGCGTCGGGCCGCTCGCATCCTTCCTGGTCCTCGTCGCGGCGACCGTCGCGGGCTGCTGGGCCTTCTACCTCGGCGGGCGGCGCGTCGGCTGGTTGCGCCCGCTGATCGGGCTGCAACGCAAGGCGCGTGACAGGCCGACGGCTTTGTGCCAGCCTTCGGCAAATATTTCGGGAGGATGACATGGGTTCGATCAAGGCAATAGCGGCGATCGTCGGGGTGGCGGCGATCCTGATGGGCGGCCTTTGGATCTTGCAAGGTCTCGACATCGTGCGCTGGCCGTCGAGCAGCTTCATGCTCGGCGATACCACCTGGACGCGCAACGGCGTCGTTCTTGCCGTCGTCGGCGTGGTGCTGATCTGGTTTTCGCGCCGGCCCTGACGGGCGGCGGCCGCGATCACCGCACCTTGGTATCAGACCGGGCCAGCGCGGGGAGCGCGTCGCCGTCGACTCGCATCACTGTCCACTCGTCCATCATCTTCGCGCCGAGACTTTTGTAGAAGCCGATCGAGGGCTCGTTCCAGTCGAGCACCGACCATTCGAGCCGCGCGCAGTCGCGTGTCACGCAGAGCTTCGCCAGATGCGCGAGCAGCGCCTTGCCGAGCCCGGCACCGCGCGCGTCGGGACGCACGAACAGATCCTCGAGGTAAATGCCGGGCTTGCCCTCGAAGGTCGAAAAATTGTGGAAGAAGAGCGCGAAACCCTGCGGCGTCCCGTCGATCTCGCCGATCACCACCTCGGCATAGGGGCGCGCGCCGAAGAGATTTTCGCCGAGTGCCGCTTCGTCGAACCGGACCGCGTGCAGCAATTTCTCATACTCCGCAAGTTCGCGGATAAAGGCGGCGATGAGCGGAAGGTCGGCGGGCGCCGCAGGACGGATCGAGAGGGTCATGTCGGCGCTGTGTCGGGTTGAGTGCGTCATGTCAAACTTCGACCGTTACGGGACATTCTTCCTCGTCACCCCGGACTTGATCCGGGGTCCATGGGCGCGGCGCCGGTGGGATGGATCCCGGATCAAGTCCGGGATGACGAAGAAAGCAAATGTCCGCTCCCCACGTCCGCGGGGTTGGTCATCCAGCGGGGACGGTGGCTCACGCCGCCTTGCCGTGCAGAGTATCCATGCTCACCGCGCTGCCCGCCTCGATCTCAGCGGCCTTCGCTTCGACGAGCCTCACGATATGGCCGATCATGTCGGCGTCCTCAACATGGTGGTCGGTGACGCCCGACAGATAGACCATATGCTTGCCGTTGCCGCCGCCGGTGATGCCGATGTCGGTTTCGCGCGCTTCGCCGGGGCCGTTGACGACGCAGCCGAGGACCGAGAGCGACATCGGGGTCTTGATGTGCTGAAGCGCATCCTCGAGCTTTTGCACCGTGCGGATCACGTCGAAGCCCTGCCGCGCGCAGCTGGGGCAGGACACGACGCGGACGCCGCGGGTGCGGAGGCCCAGCGATTTCAGGATTTCATAGCCGACGCGCACTTCTTCCTCGGGCTCGGCCGACAGGCTGACGCGGATCGTGTCGCCAATCCCGGCCCAGAGGAGGTTGCCGATGCCGAGCGCGCTCTTCACCGTGCCGCCGATCAACCCGCCCGCCTCGGTGATGCCGAGGTGGAGCGGGCAATCGACCGCTTCGGCGAGCTGCATGTAAGAGGCGACGGCGAGGAAGACGTCGCTCGCCTTCACCGCGACCTTATATTCGTGGAAATCATGGTCCTGTAAGAGCTTGATATGGTCGAGCGCGCTTTCGACGAGCGCCTCGGGGCAGGGTTCGCCATATTTTTCGAGCAGGTCCTTTTCGAGCGACCCCGCGTTGACGCCGATGCGGATCGCGCAGCCATTGGCCTTGGCCGCGCGGACGACCTCACCGACGCGCTCCGACGAGCCGATGTTGCCCGGATTGATGCGCAGGCAGGCGGCACCGGCATCGGCGGCTTCGAGCGCGCGCTTATAATGGAAATGGATGTCGGCGATGATCGGAATGCGCGCCGCGCGGGCGATCTTGCCCAATGCGGCAGTGCTGTCGGTGTCGGGGCACGAGACGCGGATCAGGTCGGCGCCCGCATCCTCGCAGCGGCGGATCTGGTCGATCGTCGCCACCGGATCGCTCGTCGGCGTGTTGGTCATCGTCTGCACCGTGATCGGCGCGCCGCCGCCGACCGGAACGCTGCCGACCATGATCCGGCGGCTTGTCCGCCGCGCGATGTCGCGCCAGGGGCGCAGGCCGGGATTGTGATCGCTCATATTGCATGCCAGATAAAAGAGGAGCCGTGGCCGCTCTTTAGACGTCCGGCCGTCGCTTGGCAAAGGCCATGCGGGCGGGGGACCGGCGGCCCGTCCCGATTTCGAGAGGAGTTTCCATGCAGTTTCCGGCCAAGGCGTGTTGCGGCGCGCTGCTTGCCCTGTCGTTCGTTCCCGCCGCCGCGTCGGCGCAGGGCGTTCCGAGCGGCCCGCTTTCGGTGTCGGGGGGGATCAATGTCGTGTCCGACTATCGCTTCCGCGGCATTTCGCAATCGGAAGAAAAGGTCGAGCTGCAATCGACGGTCACCGTCAGCCATATAAGCGGGCTCTATGCGGGGGCCTGGGGATCGGGACTGCCCGACAGCCCGCGCTACGGCCAATATGAACTCGATCTCTATGGCGGCTATGCGGCCGAGATTGCGCCGGGCACCTCGATCGACCTCGGCGCGACCTATTATGTCTATCCGGGCAATCGCGACCGGGCCGGCCCGAGCGACTATGTCGAAGCGGCGGGCCGGCTGTCGCACGATCTCGGCCCTGTCTCCGCAACCGCGATGCTCGCCTATGCGCCGAAGCAGAAATCGCTCGGCGACGACGACAATCTCTATCTCAATCTCGATCTGTCGTCGGGCATTCCGAATAGCCCGGTCACCTTGACCGCGTCGGTCGGCTACACCGACGGTGCGCTCGGGACGGCGGCGACGAACGGCCATTATCTCGACTGGTCGCTCGGCGCGCGCATCATACACGGGCCGGTGACGTTGTCGGCACGCTATGTCGATACCGACATCCGCAAGACGGGGGTGAAGGCGGTCGATACGCTTTACGATCCGACCCTGGTTTTCGGTATCGGCCTTCTTTTCTAGTATTTTGAAATAATATTGCTGGTGTAACCGGTTTAGCGAAAGGTAGTTGTTGCAAATTTGTCACATAGCCCATTATTTGGGCAGCTCATGGAACTTTTCCCATTGTGCGGTGCGGCAACTTTGTGAAAGAGGAGGGCTCGTCTGACAGGACCGAGCCCGAAAAAGAGGCCGGCCATCAGGCAGCAGGCAGGGACGATCCGTTTATTTGTTCAGAGGATCTGTCCATGAAGAATTTCTCCCGCGCGTGCCTCGGCATGCTTCTCGCCGCCGCCGCGGTTCCGACGGCCGCCCATGCCCAGGAAGAAGAAGACAGCAGCGGTATCTCCATTTCGGGCACCGCGACCGTCGTCAGCGACTATCGCTTCCGCGGCTTCAGCCAGTCGAACGAGGAAGCCGCGATCCAGGGCGGCTTCACGATCAGCCACGACAGCGGCCTCTATATCGGGACCTGGGGGTCGAGCATCGGCTTTGCCAACGGCACCGAAATCGACGTCGTCGGCGGCTATTCGCACGAGCTTGTTCCGGGCCTGACCGCCGACATCGGCGCGACCCTCTATCTCTATCCCGGCACCGCGGACAGCTCGATCATCGAGCCCTATCTCGCGATGTCGGGCGATATCGGCCCCGCGTCGATCAAGACGGCGATTGCCTGGGCGCCGAGCGGGCAGGATTCGCTCGGAGACGACAGCGGCGTCTATATCTACACCGACGCCGGCGTGGCGATCCCGAGCACGCCGTTCAGCCTCAACGGCCATATCGGCTTCGCCAAAAGCGACAGCTTCCTCGGCGGCGCCGACGGCAGCGTCGTCGACTATTCGATCGGCGTATCGGCGAGCTGGAAGGCGCTCACGGGCAGCGTCGCCTATGTGAACACCGATGCGCCCAAGGCGCTCGGCTACAAGGAAAGCGTCGGCGCCGACGGCGCGGTCATCTTTTCGCTCGGCGTCTCCTTCTGACGCCGGGCCCGGGGCGGCTTCTGGGGGGAGGCCGCCCCGTCCTATTGTCGTCATTGCGAGCGCAGCGAAGCAATCCAGCGCGTGCGTAAACCGCTCTGGATTGCTTCGCTGCGCTCGCAATGACGATTCAGACTATCGCCAGCGCAGATTGTCCCGCCCCAGGTCGGCGAGGCCCTTTGCGCCCATCAGCTTCATGCCCCGCTCGATCTCGGCGCGCAGCAGCGCGACCGCACGATCGACCCCCGCCTCGCCCGCGGCGGCCAGCGCATAAAGATAGAGCCGTCCGCCCGAACAGGCCTTGGCGCCGACCGACAGCGCTTTCAGCACATGCGTCCCGCGGGTAATGCCGCCGTCGCAGATCACCTCGAGCTTGTCGCCGACCGCATCGACGATCCCGGCGAGCGCGTCGAAAGGCGCGATGCTCCCGTCGAGCTGGCGCCCGCCATGGTTCGACACCATGATCGCCGTCGCGCCGATGTCGGCCGCGCGCTTCGCATCCTCGACCGCGGCGATCCCTTTCAGGCAGAAGGGGCCGTCCCATATTTTGCGGATCGCCTCGGCGCGCTTCCAGTCGAGGCTCTGGTCGAGCATCGAGGTGAAATAGTCGGCGACCGATTTGGGGACGCTCGATCCTTCGGACACATGCGTCGCAAGATTCGGCAGGCTGAATTTTTCGCGCAGGATGTAGTTCAATCCCCAGCCGGGCTTGGCCGCATAGCTCAGCATATTGCGTGCGGTGAAACGCGGCGGCGAGGTAAAGCCCGAGCGCAGGCAGCGTTCGCGATTGCCACCGACGATCGTGTCGACGGTGAGCGCCACCGCATCGAACCTCGCGTCGCGCGCGGCTTCCAGCATCGCGCGATTCAGCCCTTCGTCCTTGTGGACGTAAAGCTGGAACAGCTTCGGCCCATCGGTGAGCGCCCCCGCTTCGGCGAGGCCGATCGTCGCGAGGCTCGATATGCCGGCGACCGTCCCCGCCTTCGCCGCCGCGCGCAGCACCGCGCGCTCGCCCTGCCAGTGGAACAGCCGCTGGAGCGCCGTGGGGGAGAGGAACAGCGGCATCGCGATTTCGCGCCCGAACAAGGTCGTGCGCATGTCGACCGTCTCGACACCCGCGAGCACGCGCGGGACGAGGTCGCAGGCATCGAACGCCGCGCGATTGCGGCGGCGCGTCACCTCGTCGTCGGCGGCGCCGTCGATATAGTCGAACACCGGCCACGGCAGCCGCCGCTTCGCGAGCGCGCGGAAATCGTCGATATTATGGCAGTCGGCGAGTTTCATTCTTTCGTCTCCGTTCGTGTCGAGCCCTTCGACTGCCTTGACAGGCGCTCAGGATAAACTTCGACCTTCGGTCGAAGTCGAGACACCCATCGAGATTGCGCCCAGCCGATGGGCATCTCGACTTCGCTCGATGCGAACGGTGAAGAAACGGATGAACGCGCGTCGCTGATCGTCATATTGCTCCTCCCACCAGCCGCGAGAGCGCCCATCGCGGCTCGACCGGCCGGCTCGCCTCCTCGACATGCGCGGCGATGCGTGCGCCGATTGCCGGGGCGAGCGCAAAGGCACGGCCGGCGCCGCCGCCGACGAGCCAGACGCGCGGGTGGCCGGGCAGGCGGTCGAGCAGCAGGTCGCCGGTCGCCGTGCGGCAATCGTGCGTCGCCGCGCTCGCGACGACCGGCGCATCGGCAAGGCGGGGAAGGCGGGCCGCGACCCATTGCCGCACCTCGGCAAGCGCGCGGTCATCGGCGCGGCGGTCGAAGCTGTCGGGATCGACGCTCGCATCGGGCGTGCTCTTCCATACGCGCACGCCGACGCCCTCGACATCGGGAAGCAGGTTGAAGCCATAGGCGCGGTCGACGAGCGCGGGCATTGCGGGCGGCCGGAATTGCGTGTCGCCCTGCCCGGGGCCGAAGTGGAAGATATTGTGGCGCACCGCCGACAGATGCTGCGGGGTCAAAAGCTGCGGGAAGAGCTCGGTCAGCCATGCGCCGCTCGCATAGACGAGGCTGTCCGCGCTGCCGCCGTCGGGAAGGACATAGCGGTCGCGGCGCTTGTCGCGCAGCGGCGCGGGCATCACCATATCCTCGGGCGTGACCTGCGCGTCGAGGATCGTTTCGAGCACGCCGCGGCGTCCGGCGAGCATCGCCCCCTTTTCGGCGACCAGCGCCGCTTCTTCGGGCCGCCAGGCGACCTGCGTGTAGCGCGGGCGGAGCGCCTCGCCGGTCAGCCGCTCGCTGCCGCGCATCGCGGCGAAATTGTCGGTCGCGGCGAGCGTCGTCACCGCTTCGCACGGGGCAAGGATCGGCAGGCTGGCCGTGTCCGAAAGCCGCTCCCACGCCGCGCGGCTCTCTTCGACCAGCCCCGCATAGAGCGCGTCGCCGCCCTGCACAGGATCGAGCATCATCGACGGCAGGTTCGACGCCGCGCGGCCGTTGCCCGCGCCATAGGCGTCGAACAGCCGCACGCTCAGCCCCTTGCGGACGAGGTGCCACGCGGTCCATGCGCCGAGCGCACCGGCGCCGACAACCGCGACATCGACGTGGCGTTCGGGCGCCTTGGCGCCCTTGCGCCGGCGCGAGCGGCGCGGCTCGGGCGGATCGTTCCGTTTCGGCTTTTTCGCGCCACCGAGCGCCAGTGCCGCCGGGGCGGTCGCCATCGCTGCGAGCAGGCGGCGGCGATCCATTCAGCTGCCCTTGCGCTTGTAATAGCGATAGCCGCCGATCCAGGTTTCGCGCGGGGCCATGCCGCGGATCTCGCTCGGGCTCGCGAGCAGCGGGTCGGCATCGAGGATCAGGAAGTCGGCGCGCATCCCGGGCATCAGCGTGCCGATGCGGTCCTCGGCGAAGCCCGCGAAGGCGGCGCTGCGGGTGAAACCGTCGAGCGCGGTCTCGCGGCTCACCGCTTCCTCCGGGTGCCAGCCGCCGAAAGGCTGGCCCTGCGCGTCGGTGCGCGAGATCGCGGCGGCGATGCCGGGGAAGGGGTTCGCGCTCTCGACCGGCACGTCCGACCCGAAGGCCAGGCGCACGCCCGCCTGCTCCATGCTGCGCCACGCATAGGCGCCCTTGAGCCGCGCGGGGCCGAGCCGCGCTTCGGCCATCAGCCGGTCCGACGGCTGGTGGATCGGCTGCATCGAGGCGACGACGCCGAGCTGCTTGAAGCGCGGGATGTCGATGGGATCGACGATCTGCGCATGTTCGATGCGCCAGCGGCGCTCGCCGGGCAGGTCGGCGTTGAGGTCGGTGATCGCGTCGAGCGCTTCGGCATTGGCGGCATCGCCGATCGCGTGGATCGCGACCTGGAACCCGTCCATCGACGCGCGCACCATCTTGTTGCGCAGCTGCGCCGGCGTGAGCAAAGGCAGGCCTTTCTGCCCCGGCGCGTCGGCATAGGGCGCCTTCAGCCACGCCCCGCGCGACCCTAGCGCGCCGTCGAGATAGAGTTTCACCCCGACCATGCGCAGCTTGTCGTCATAGAGCCAGGGGGTCGGTCCCGGCCCGCCGATCAGCGCCATATTGTCGACGTCATGGCCATAGCTGATGATACGGATGGCAAGCTGATGCTTGTCGCCGGCGCGGCGATAGCTTTGCCAGTCGTCGATCGTCGTGCCCATGTCGGCGATCGTCGTGATCCCCTGTTCGAGCAGCTTTTGCTGCGCGAGCAGGAAGGCGCGGTCGCGGTCGCGCGCGAGCGGCTTCGGCACCGCAGCGGCAATCAGATTTGTGGCAGCATCGACGAACACACCGCTCGGCTGACCATTCGCCATTTCGATGCGGCCGCCCTCGGGTGCCTTGCTCGCAGCGGTGACGCGCGCGGCGCGCATCGCGGCGCTGTTCGCCCAGCCCGCATGGCCATCGACACGCTCGAGCCACACCGGGCGGTCGGGGACGGCGGCGTCGAGGTCGGCGGCGGTCGGAAAGCGGCCGAGCCCCCAGGCTTCCTGGTTCCAGCCGCGCCCGATGATCCACGGCAGCTCGGGATTGTCGGCGGCATATTGGCGGATCGCGGCGAGCGCCTCGTCGAGCGATTTCGTTTCGCTGAGGTCGAGCGTCATCAGCGAAAAGCCAAGTCCCATGACGTGACCATGCGCGTCGATCAGCCCCGGGATCAGCGTCTTGCCCTTCGCGTCCTCCTTGAAGTCAGGGCGCTCGGGGCGCTTGTCCTTGCGGTCGAGCAGCTTCGCGACCTTGCCGTCCTTGTCGATGACGAGCCCGGTGAAGCGGATAAGCTTGCCGTCCTTGTCGAGCGTGATGCCGTTGACATTGTCGATCAGCGTATCGGCATGCGCGGGGGCGGCGAAGAGCAGGGCGAGCGAAGCACAAAGCGCGGCGCGGATCACTTCGGCAGCCTCGTCACCAGCGAGCTGGTGTCCTTTCTCCCGCCGCCGGCCTTCTGCACCTCGGCATAAAATTGATCGACGAGCGCCGCGACCGGCAGCGTCGCGCCATTGGCCCGTGCTTCCTCGAGCGCGAGGCCCAGATCCTTGCGCATCCAGTCGACCGCGAAGCCGAAATCGAACGCGTCTTTCGCCATCGTGTCCCAGCGGTTGAGCATCTGCCAGCTCGCCGCCGCGCCGCCCGACACCGCCTCGAACACCTTGTCGGTGTCGAGCCTGGACGCCTGGGCAAAGCGCAGCGCTTCGGACAGGCCCTGCAGCACCCCGGCGATCGCGATCTGGTTGACCATCTTCGTCGTCTGCCCGGCGCCGGGGCCGCCGATATGGACGATCCGCGCGGCATAGGCGCGCATTACCGGCTGCGCGGCGGCAAAGGCCGCATCGCTGCCGCCGCACATGATCGACAGCTTGCCCGCCTGCGCGCCCGATTCGCCGCCCGACACCGGCGCATCGACGCTCAGCAGCCCGCGCGCCCCCGCCTCATCGGCGAGCCGCCGCGCGATTCGCGCCGAGACGGTCGTATGATCGACGAAAGCCGCACCCGCCTTCATCGCATCGAACGCGCCATTCGTCCCCAGCGTCACTTCGGCAAGGTCGTCATCGTTTCCAACGCAGGCAAGCACGGCGTCGGCGCCCTTTGCCGCCTCGGCGGGCGTCGCCGCGGCGTTGCCGCCATATTTTGCCGCCCAGGCGTCGGCCTTGGCACGGGTGCGGTTATAGACGGTGACGCTGTGGCCGGCCTTGACGAGATGTCCCGCCATCGGTCCGCCCATGACGCCGGTGCCGATGAAGGCGATGCGCAATTTTTCTTCGCTCATGGGGTGGTCCATAGCATTGTTTGCTTCGCGCGCCAGATGGGGTAGGGCGCCTGTCGCTATGACAGACCTTGCCACCCCCACGCTCGCCGCCGATTTTCCGGCGATCACTCTCGACGACGTGCGCGCGGCGGCAGAGCGAATTAACGGCGCGGTGGTGCGCACCCCGACGCTCAAGTCGCAGACGCTGTCCGAAATGGTCGGCGCCGAGGTGTGGCTGAAATTCGAAAATCTGCAATTCACCGCCGCTTACAAGGAGCGCGGGGCGCTCAACGCGCTGCTGCTGCTGGACGATGCGGCGCGCGCGCGCGGCGTGATCGCGGCGTCGGCGGGCAATCACGCGCAGGGCCTCGCCTATCATGGCAAGCGCCTCGGCATCCCCGTCACGATCGTGATGCCGAAGACGACGCCGCAGGTGAAAGTCTCGCAGACCGCGAGCCACGGCGCCGAGATCGTGCTGTTCGGCGAAAAGTTCGACGACGCCTACGCCCATGCGCGCGAGCTGGAAAAAGAGCGTGGACTCACCTTCGTCCATCCCTTCGACCATCCGCATGTCGCGGCGGGGCAGGGGACGGTCGCGCTCGAAATGCTGGAGGACGTGCCCGAGCTCGACACGCTGATCGTCCCGATCGGCGGCGGCGGGCTGCTCACCGGCATGGGCACCGCGGCGCGCGGGATCAAGAACGACATGCGCCTTGTCGGCGTGCAGGCCGAGCTTTACCCGTCGATGTATGCCGAACTGAACGGGGTCGACATGGCGTGCGAGGGCGACACGCTTGCCGAGGGCATCGCGGTCAAGGAGCCGGGCGCCTATACGCGCAAGGTCGTTGCCGAGCTCAACGACGACATCGTGCTCGTCGCCGAACGCCATCTCGAGCGCGCGGTCAGCCTGCTGCTCCAGATCGAAAAAACGGTGGTCGAGGGTGCGGGCGCCGCGGGTCTCGCGGCGATGCTCGCGCATCCCGAGGAATTTGCCGGGCGCAAGGTCGGGCTCGTCCTGACCGGCGGCAATATCGACACGCGGCTGCTCGCCAATGTGCTGCTGCGCGACCTTGCGCGGTCGGGGCGCATCGCGCGCCTGCGCATCCGCTTGCAGGACCGCCCCGGCGCGCTGTTCAAGGTGATGAAGCTGTTCGACGAGAAACAGGTCAACATCATCGAAATCTATCACCAGCGCATCTTCACGACGCTCCCCGCCAAGGGGCTGATCACCGACATCGAATGCGAGGCGCGCGACCGCGAGCATCTCGACAGCCTCGTCGCGGCGCTCCGCGATGCGGGCTATATGGTGACGACGGTCGAGCTGGCTTAAGTTCCCCTCCCGCTTGCGGGAGGGGCAGCGAGGGTTGGCAGCTTGCTGCCTAGCCGCAGCGGGGTGGGCAGACCGGCCTTGCTGCATGCCCACCCCGCTGCGACTAGCGAACAAGTTCGCAAGTCTCACTGCCCCTCCCGCTTGCGGGAGGGGATTGCTATGGTCGGCCGATGAAAGACTTCACCCTCTCCCTCACCGCCACGCCCGATGCCATCGACGAGCTCGGTCACGTCAACAATGCCGTGTGGGTCCAGTGGATTCAGCAGGTCGCGACCGGCCATTGGGACGCCGCCGCGCCGCAGGCGCACAAGGACGCCTATATCTGGGTCGTGGTGCGGCACGAGATCGACTATCTGCGCGCGCTCGGCCCCGGCGAGACGGTAATCGCGCGGACATGGGTTGCCGACAAGCCGCACGGCGCGAAATTCGATCGCTTCATGGAATTCACCGGTGCCGACGGCAGGGTCCACGTCCGCGCACGCACGGTCTGGGCATTGCTCGACAAGGCGAGCGGCCGGCCGCTTCGCGTAAGCGACGAAATTGTTGCGCCTTTTCTCGATAGCGATCCGGCGGGTGGTTCGATGGACAAGGCCCCCTCGCTCCGCTAACTTGGCCACGGTCTCCGGGGGGTATCGGCGATGGCTTCCTTACCGCAACTGAACCGCTTTTTCCTGACCGACGCAGGACTCGAAACCGATATCCTGTTCAACAAGGGCATCGACTTGCCCCATTTTTCGTCGGTTACCCTGTTTGCATCGGACGAGAGCCTCGACGTGCTCGACGCTTATTATCGGGGTTTCCTCGACCTCGCGCGGCGGATGGGGACGGGGCTGGTGCTCGAAAGCGCGACCTGGCGCGCGAGCCCGGACTGGGCAGAGCCCTTGGGCTTGTCGCTCGCCGAGCTCGACCGGCTGAACGGGTCCGCGATCGAATTGCTCCGCGGACTGCGCGCCGAATATGCCGATGTGCCGACCGTCATCAGCGGCTGTATCGGTCCGCGCGGCGACGGCTACGATCCGGGCAGGATCATGCTCCCCGACGAGGCGCAGGCTTATCATGCGCATCAGGCGGGGGTGCTGGCCGCGGCGGGCGCCGACATGCTGGCGGCGATCACGATGACCACCATCCCCGAAGCGGTCGGCATTGCGAATGCGGCAAAGGCGCTCGGCTTGCCGGTCGCGATCAGCTTTACCGTCGAGACCGACGGGCGGCTGCCCACGGGCGACGCGCTCGGCGACGCGATCGCAGCGGTCGATGCCGCGACCGAGGATTACCCGGCCTATTATATGATCAACTGCGCCCATCCGACGCATTTCGACGGCATCCTCGATGCGGACGCAGCTTGGACGGCGCGGATCGGCGGGGTGCGCGCGAACGCCTCGTGCCTCAGCCACGCCGAACTCGATGCGATGACCGAACTCGACATCGGCGACCCCGCAGACCTCGCGGCCCGGCATCGCGCGCTGATCGAACGCTTCCCGCGGATTCGGGTCGTCGGCGGCTGCTGCGGCACCGACCTGCGCCACGTCACCGCGATCGCGGAAGCGTGCCTTGCTCCCTGACCTTCAGGCGTAGCCGACCCAGCCGCGCCAGGTGAAGGCGGTGTAAAAGGCTTCGACCCCGGTGAAGCCAGCCGCGCGCAGCACGGCTTCGTCTTCCTCGGGGCTCAGCATTGCCACATGCGTCGCGACCGCCGCGCGGCCCTTGGCGACCTGCTCGGGGTCGCCGCCCGACGCCACGGCGAAGGCCGCATAGCGGTCGAGCCAGCGGTCGCGTTCGTCGGCACCCTGGGGAAAGCTGCCGTGCGCGGCGACGAAGGGCGCGCCGGGCTTGAGGCGCGCCCGGATCCCGGCCGCGGTGCGGACACGCTCGTCGCGGTCGAGGAAATGGAGGGTGAGGAGGCAGGTCGCGCCGTCGAAGGGGCCGGCGGGGGCATCGTCGATATAGCCCTCGACCAGTTCGGCACGGTCGGCGTCCGCCCCCATGACTTCGGCGGCGAGGTCGAGCATGGGGCCCGCGGGATCGACGCCGGTGAAGCGCCAGCCCGGATAGGCGTCGGCCATCGCCTTCATCTCGCTGCCGCCGCCCGCGCCGAGCACGAGAATATGCGCGTCGGCCGGCACGCGCTCGGCGAGCAGCAGGCCCGTCATCCGGTGCAGCCCGTCGAGCCCGGGGACGAAGCGGCGCGGGCCTTCGCTATAGCGCGCGACCGCGGCGGGGTCCTTGAAGCTGTCGAGGAAATATTGGACGCCTTCAGCCATGACCATGCTCCTGCGAGTGGGTGGCGCGCGCCGCCATGCGGCGGTGGAAATCGGCGGCGAGCTCGGCAAGCGTCACCGCCTCGAAACGTGCGAGCAGCAGCGCTTCGGCGTCGCGGAAGCTCGCGTCGAGCGCCGCATTGACCGCCTGTTCGACGAGGCAGCCGGGCGCATCGGTGCGATTGCCCATCGCCATCAGCCGCGGGCGCCCGATCGCGTCATAGATGTCGCGCATCGTGATTCCGGACGGCTCGCGGGCGATCGTCCAGCCGCCGCCATGCCCCTTTTCGCTATGCACCAATCCCGCCTGTCGCAGCCCGCCGAGGATGCGGCGGACGACGACGGCGTTGGTCCGCATCGCCCCGGCGAGCTGTTCGGAGGTCAACGGTCCCCCGTCCTCCGCCATGTGGAGAAGGACGTGAAGCACGCCCGAAAGTCGGCTGTCGCGTTTCATGTAACTTTAATTAGTGCGAGAAACGAAGGAGTCAACCCGCACTTGATCGCGGCGCGCGGCGGTGATAGCGCCGCAATCGTGATGACCACCGACCGATCCCTGCGATTCAAGGCCTATTGGCGCTCCTTTATCTAGGAGCGGCGTGGCATCATCCTGTGACCATCGCCGCCGTGTTCGGACAGGCGAATGGTCATCATCACACCACTACCCCCCGGTCACGGCGTGCGTATTTTGAAGAAGACGCGACATGACCGATACTCTGCTTGCCCTGTCGACCGACCATATCCGCATCACGCCCCTGCTGGCGGACGATGCGCGCGCCCTGTCTGCGATCACCGATGAATCGGTGACGTCCCAGGTCCATTTCCTCCCCACCCCCTTCACCGAAAGCGACGCGCGCGCGCTGATCGCCGGATCGGGCGGCGGCGATGTGTTCCACGCCGTGCGCGACCGGCGCGATGCGGCGCTGCTGGGAGTGATCGGCGTCCACCGCCGCCCCGGCCCGGAATATGAGGTCGGATATTGGTTCGCCGCCGCGGCGCGGGGCAGGGGCTTGGCGACCGAAGCGGTCGGCGCGATGGTCGCGTCGCTTGCTGCGTCGCGGCCGGACTGCGCGATCGTCGCCGAATGCCGCCCCGCCAACCAGCGGTCGCGCGCGTTGCTGCTGCGGCTGGGTTTCGCGGCGACGGGCGAGGCTGGGCACCGGCCCGGACGGATGCGCTTCCGGTGGCGCGCCGAGCCCGATTACCGCTTCGACGTCTGTTGAACGCCGAAGCGGAAGACACCGCTGGCGACGCTGCGCAGTCCGCTTTCGAAGACGTCGTAGCGCGCGATTTCCCGAAGCCGGCCCAGCGGCAGCGGGCGGCGCCACGGATCGCCGACGAGGATGTCGATCCCGGCGCCGAGGCAGCCGTCGAGGAAGTTGGTTACGCGCTCGGCGAGCTCGTCGGTGTAGAAGAGGTCGCCGACCAGCACGGTGTCCGCGTCGGGCAGCGGCAGTGCCGCGACGTCGGCGCGCTGCACCGCGATGTTGACGCCGTTCAGTTTGGCGTTGAGCCGCAGCGCAGCGACCGCGTGGCGGCCGGTCTCCACGGCGGTGATGCGGCGCGCACCCGCCTTCGCCGCGGCGATTCCGACCAGCCCCGATCCGGCGCCGAGGTCGAGGATACGGCGGCCGCGCACGGTTTCGGGCCGGTCGAGGATATGGCGCGCGAGCGCAAGCCCGCCCGCCCAGCGATGCGCCCAATAGGGTGCATCCGCCGCCTCGTCATCCTGCGTCAGCCGGCCGATACGGCTCGACGGCACCGCGCTGTGCAGCCGGATTTCGGGGACGCCGGGGACCGGGGCGATGGGCAGGTTGGCGCGAATGAAGCCCGCGATTTCGGCGTCGGTCATCGCTCGGCGGAGGCGTCCTCGCCGACCTCTTCGGTCAGCGCCTTGGCGATCGCCGCGACCGAGGTCGAGGCATAGGCAAAGCCCATATGGCCGCAATCGACCTCGATCTGGCGGTCGCTTTCGTGCGGCAGCCCGCGTGCGCTGTTCACAGCGATCACCCCGTCATGCTTCGACCAGAGCGCGAAGGTCGGCATTTCGGGACGCGGCGCGGGGTGAAAGTCGATCGGGGGATTGTCGACCGGATGACGCGCGATCAGATGATAGAGGCGCCACGCGCGATTGGCGCGACGGCTGCCCGAAAAGGGCGAGCCGAGCGTGACGACGCGCGCGACCTTGTCGGGGTGGTGCTTGGCATATTCGCGGGCATAGATGCCGCCGAGGCTCCAGCCGACGAGCGCGGGCGCGCGCCCGGTGCGGTCGATGATCCAATCGACGCGGCCGTCGATGCGGTCGATGATGTCGGCGGTCGCGCCGCGGTTGAAGCCGAGGCCCCAGGCGTAGCAGCGAAAGCCGGCGCGGCGCAGGTCGGCGCGCAGGCCCTTCGTGGCCCAGTCGCCCGACAGAAAGCCGGGCAGCACCATGACGGGCGGATAGGGGCTGTCGGGATTGGGCTCGGGCGGCATCGGCCGGATGCGCCCGCCGATCGCGCGGACGAGCGCCCCTGCCTCACGCCACAACAGCCCGAGGCGCGGCGGCGCGTCGGGATCGGGCACGCGCGCCGGCCATTCGGCGCGGCGGGAGAGGAAGGCGCGGATCATCCGTCCTTGGGAACCAGCTTCACCAGCCTGCCGTCCTTGCCGTCGGTGAGCAGCCAGACCGAGCCGTCCTCATTGACCTCGACCTCGCGGATGCGCTCCCCGAAGTCCCAGCGGTCGGATTTGTGCAGCGCCTCGCCGTCGATCGCCATGCGGATCAGACCTTCGCCCGACAGCGCCCCCATCAGCAGGCTGTTCTGCCAGCCCGGATAAAGGGTGCCGCCATACCAGGCGAGCCCGGCGGGGGAGATCGACGGGTTCCACCACAGTTTCGGGGCATTGAACTCGGGACGTGTCGGATGATCGGGGATGTCCTTGCCGTCATAATGATCGCCGTTCGAAACGACCGGATAGCCGTAATTGCCGCCGCGCTCGACGAGGTTGACCTCGTCGCCGCCCCTCGGCCCCATCTCCTGCTGCCACAGCTTGCCGGTGCCGTCGAACGCCAGCCCCAGCAGGTTGCGGTGGCCGAGCGACCAGATTTGCGCAGTGACGCCGCCCTTTTCGGCAAAGGGATTATCGGCGGGAACGCTGCCGTCGGGCTTCAGGCGGATCAGCTTGCCCAGATTCTTGGTCATGTCCTGCGCGGGGTCGAATTTCTGCCGCTCGCCCGAGGCGATGAACAGATATTGCCCGTCGGGGGAGAAGGCGAGGCGGTGCGAAAAATGTCCGCGCCCCGGCACCTTGGGGTCCTGTTTCCAGATGATGTCGAGGCCTTCGAGGCGCGGCGCGGCGCCTTGCACGAGCTTCGCCCTGCCGACGACCGCGCCAAAGGTATCGCTGCCGCCCGCCTCGACCCAGCTCAGATAGACGGTGCCGGTCGCGGCGAAATCGGGTGCGAGGATCACGTCGCCGAAGCCGCCCTGTCCGCCATAGGCGACCGCGGGCGCGCCCGCGACATCGAGGATCGGGCCATCGGCTCGCCAGAGTTTGAGCTTGCCTGCCTTTTCGGTGACGAGCGCCTGCTTGCCGCCCGGAAGGAAGGTCATCGCCCACGGCTCGTCGAAGCTGGCGACCTCCTCGACGGTGAAGGGCGCATCGGCGAGCGGCGCAGCGGGCTGCGCGCCCGAGGCGTCGAGCGCGGCAGTGTCGCCGGGCGCGGCTTCGCTCGGCGAACTGCCCGAGCAGGCGGCGACGGCAAGGGCCGCCGAAAGCGCAAAGGTCGAAAGGGTTTTCATGGGGAGAGGCTCGCCTTGTTGTGGAATGCGGGCATTTTGCCGCGCCATCCTGTCAAAGTCGAGGGTGTCTGTCGGCAGGGCGAGGGCTGCGAGGCTACAGCAAGAGGACCTCCGAAAGAAAAGCGGTGTGCTCCCGCGGAGGCGGCAGCCCATCATCCGGCAGCGCTATTTCGAGCTGGCAGGAGATGGGTCCCTGCGTTGGCGCTACGCGCCGCCTTCGGCTCCGCGGGGACACACAATCGCCAGGAAAAAATCTTCATATCTCAGCGCTCGGCTTCGCGCCGCGCGGCGATTTCCTCGACACTGTCCATGATCGCGCTGACCGCCTCGCTGGCCGGAGCGGCATCGGAGCGTTTCTGCGAGAATTGGCCGCGGCTCATAATCTCTTCGAGCGCGGTGCGCGCGCGCGACACCCGGCTCTTCATGGTGCCGAGCGCGCAGTCGCAGATCTGCGCCGCTTCCTCATAGGACATGCCGCCGGCGCCGACGAGGATCAGCGCCTCGCGCTGGTCCTGCGGCAATTCCATCAGCCCGCGTTGAAGGTCGGCCATGTCGCCCGAATCCTCCTGCGCCGCGGGGGTCGACAGCGTGCGCTCGACGACGCCCTCGTCATACTCGCCCTTGAACTTGTTGCGGCGCATCTGCGAGAGGAAGGTGTTGCGGAGGATAACGAAGGTCCACGCCTTGATCGAGGTGCCGCGCTCGAAGCGGTCGCGCGAGGCCCACGCCTTGACCATCGTGTCCTGCGTCAGATCGTCGGCAAGATCGGGATTGCCGCACAGGCTGCGGCCATAGGCGCGCAGATGCGGAATGACGTCGGCAAGCAACGCCTTGAATTCGCTGTCGGAAAGATTGTCTTCTTCTTTCGGCTGCGTCGCAGCTTGGGGGCGGGTCATCCGGGGCTTTTCTGATCGAGCTGGGACAAAAGGTCGAGCATGCGGTCGGGCAGGTCCTCCGCAACGATTTTGCCATAGATCATGCGCAGCTTCGCGCTCACCGGCTCCGGCGATTGGCGGCCGGTCAGTGCGCGATGCCATTGGTCGCCGCCGACGCCGGGAAAACTTCCTTGCCGCCGGTGCGCCGCTTCCGCGATCGGGAGCAAGCTGAGCTTTCCGTTCATTCCGTCGTCGCCATGCGTTGCCATGCCGAAGCAACGACAGAAGGGCACGCAAGTTCCCCGGCCATGCATTTTTTGGCGCCGGTGCGTTGCCTGAAAGACACAGCGGCCCTCTGATCCATGCTTGCGGCCCATCGTCACTGCCGCCGTTTCGTGCCCCGGCGCCGACCTCGCGCAGTTGGCGGCCGGCGGGAGGGCGGGCGGCGCGAGCCCTTCTCTCACCGCCGTCCGCCCCACTTCTGCTTTGCTTTGGCCGCGACCAGCCGCTAAGCGATATGAAGATGAACAGTTTTTCCCCGACGCCGCTCCAGCGTCCGGATCGACGCAGGGTATGACGAGCGACACAGGCCCCCAGCAGCTCGACGATGCGAGCTTCAAGCGCGAACTTGCCGCGATGCTGCCGCATTTGCGCGCGTTCGGGCGCAGCCTCACCGGCAATGCCGATCTCGCCGACGATCTGGTTCAGGAAACGATGCTGAAGGCGTGGAAGGCGCGCGCGCAATATGTGCCGGGGCCGTCGAGCATGAAAAGCTGGGCCTTCGTCATCCTGCGCAACTGTTTCCTGTCGCAGATGCGGCGCAAGAAATTCACCGCCGACTATGACGAGCTCGCCGCCGAACGGCTGCTCGTCGCCCCCGACGATCAGGACGACAGCCTGCACCTCGCCGATGTGCAGCGCGGGTTGATGCTGCTGCCCGTCGATCAGCGCGAGGCGCTGGTGCTGATCGGCGCGGGCGGGCTCAGCTATGAAGAGGGCGCGGCGATCTGTGGCTGCGCGGTGGGCACGATGAAAAGCCGCGTGTCGCGCGCGCGCGCGGCGCTGCACGAGATTTTGGAGGGCGGCGACATGCCGCTGCGCAGCGACGACGAACTGCCCGCAAGCGAAACCTTTCGCGCGATCATGGACCGCGTCGACGACCTGACCGCGAACGGCCCCGGCGGCGACTGATAGGCGCGCTAGGCCGCGAGTTCGGGCGTGAACAGCAGGCTCTGGCTGATCGCCGCGCGCACCGTATTTTCGCGGAACGGTTTCGAAATCAGGAAGGTCGGCTCGACGCGGTTGCCGGTGAGCAGCCGTTCGGGGAAGGCGGTGATGAAGATCACCGGAACGGGCGCCACGCCCAATATTTCCTGCACCGCGTCGATCCCCGACGATCCGTCGGCGAGCTGAATGTCGGCGAGCACGAGGCCCGCTTCGGTCTTTTCGAACGCCGCGACCGCATCGGCGTGCGTCGCGGCGATGCCCGCGACGCTGTGCCCCAGCGCCTCGACGATCTGTTCGAGTTCGAGCGCGATCAGCGGCTCGTCCTCGATGATCAGGGCCGAGGTGCGCGATTCGCGGTCGAGGTCGGCGACCGCCTCGTCGAGCAGCGTCGCGACCGTCGCATCGTCGGTGCCGGTGATCAGCGCCGCTTCCTCGATCGAAAAGCCTTCGAGCGCGGTCAGCAGCAGAATTTGCCGTCCGAGCGGCGTGATGCGCGCGAGCCGGCGGTTCGCGGCGCGGACGAGCGCATCCTCTTCATCGTCGCCGCCGCCTTCGTCGATGAAGGCGCTTTCCCAGATGCGGTGAAAGGCGCGGTAGAGGCCGATGCGGGTGCCCCGGTTCGATGAAAATTCCTCCGGCGCCGCGACGACCACCTCGAGCAGCGTGTGGACGAAATTGTCGCCATGCTGCTGGCTTCCCGTCAGCGCGCGCGCATAGCGGCGCAGAAACGGCAGGTGGCCGCGGATTTCATCGCCCAGGCTCATGCGGGTTCCTCCCTCTTAAAATCATCATACGCGGCTTCGCTGCCCCGGGTTCCTTTTTTGAGACAATAATGAAAATCGGGGGCTGCAACTTGTTGCGGGGCGGTGCGTAAAAGACGGTACGGGACGCACCGGGGGCCGAAGGCGGACATGGGTCAAACGGCACCAGTCGCGCGCCTGTCGGGCTGCCAGGCTTTTGTAGGGACCAATTTCATGGCACAGCGGCCCGGGAAAAATCGCGATGCCGCGGCATCGAGGGGCGAGGGGCGGAATGTGGCAGATGGCGGGGACAGGGATGCGGACTTCAACGAGCGGCGGCGGCTGACGACGCTTCGCGACTATCATATTCTCGACACCAGGCCCGAACCGGCCTTCGATCGGGTCACCAAGCTGGTGGCCGATCTGTTCGAGGTGCCGATCGCGCTGATTTCGTTCGTCGACGACCGCCGGCTGTGGTTCAAATCGGCGTACGGGCTCGACGCGCCCGAAAAGCCGCGCGACATCAGCTTCTGTCAGCAGATGATCGCCGGCGACCAGCCGCTCGTCGTCGCCGACGCCGCCGAAGACGCGCGGTTTCGGGGCAATGTGCTGGTGACCGGCGATCCCTATGTCCGCTTCTATGCCGGCGTGCCGCTGCGCGCGCACAACGGCCTCATTCTCGGCTCGCTGTGCATCATCGACACGAAACCGCGCGCAGCCTTCGGGCCGCGCGAGCTTGCGCGGCTAGAGGATTTCGCCGCCATCATCATGGGCGAGGCCGAACTGCGCCGCGCCGCGGTCGAGCGCGACGAGGCGCGGCAAATGCTCGAGCGCGCGCTCGACTTTTCGTGCATCGCGTCGTGGCAGTTCGACCCGCGGACCGACGATTTGCGCTGGCGCGGCGCGACCGCCGAACTGTGGGGCGCCGATTTCGAAACCGCGCTGTCGACCGGCGCGGGTTTTTTCGCGCGCGTCCATCCCGACGATCGCGAGGCGGTGCGCCGCATACTCGACGAATCGATCGACAGCGGCGACCCCTATGCGACCGAATATCGCATCAACCATCCCGAGCGGGGCGTGCGCTGGATCAGCGCGCGGGGCGATTGGGACGTGCGCGCGAACGACGCGATGCTGACGGGGATCTGCGTCGACATCACCGAACAGAAGAGCCGGCAGGAAACCGCCAATCTGTTGATGCGCGAGCTGCACCACCGGATGCGCAACCTGTTCGCGACGGTCAGCGCGATCATCTCGCTGACCCGCCATTCGGCGCGCGATGTCGAGGATTATGTCGAGCGCATCAACAGCCGCCTCGATGCGCTCAACCGGGCGCAGAATGTCCTCCTCGGCGCCAATTTCATGACCGGGTCGATGCACGCGCTGATGCGCGAGGTCGAGGCCGGCTTTCCGCGCGTGCGCTGGGCCGGGCCCGATCTGGTGCTGCCCGAAAATGCGCTCGTCGCGATGGCGCTGCTGTTCAACGAACTCGCGACCAACGCGGTCAAGCACGGTGCGCTGTCGAACGACAGCGGGCGCGTCGACGTGACGTGGACGCAGGACGAGGGCGACGCCGAGGATCGCAAGTTCCGGCTGAGCTGGCGCGAGAGCGGCGGCACGGGCATGGTCGTGGCGCCCGACCGAACCAGCTTCGGCACCTTGCTGATGGAGCGCAGCGTGCGCAACAACCTGGGCGGGACGATCGAGCGCCATTGGGAACCGACGGGCCTGGTCGTCGATATCGCGTTGCCCGCACGGTGGCGCGAAGCATAGGGGTGGGCGCCGGCGCGCGTATGCAAAGAATAAATTCCCCCTTCGGAAGGAGGGGCTTGGTTGCAGGAATATTTGCTTTCACGGCCTTGCAACCGCTAAGCGCGATACCGAGTTAGTGACCCCATAGTTCATACAGAAAATGGAGACTGCCATGACCATCGCCTTTCCGCCGCTGCCCTACGCCGACGACGCGCTGGCGCCGCATATTTCGGCCGAAACGCTGCAGACGCATCATGGCAAGCATCACAAGACCTATGTCGACAAGGTGAATGCCGCGATCGAGGGCACCGATCTTGCCGGCAAGAGCCTCGAGGACATCATCCGCCACGCCGAAAGCGCGGGCAACAAGGGCCTGTTCAACAACAGCGCGCAGTCGTGGAACCATGCCTTCTACTGGAACAGCATGGCGCCCAAGAAGACCGCGCCTTCGGGCGATCTCGCCGCGGCGATCGACCGCGACTTCGGCTCGCTCGACGATCTGAAAAAGAAGCTCAAGGACACCGCGATCAACCATTTCGCGTCGGGCTGGGCGTGGCTCGTCGCGCAGGACGGCAAGCTGTCGGTCACCGACACCCACGACGCCGGCACTGAAGCGACGAAGGGCGTCAAGCCGCTGCTCGTCGTCGATGTGTGGGAACATGCCTATTATATCGACCGCAAGAACGTCCGCCCCGACTATGTCAATGCGGTGGTCGACGAGCTGCTCAACTGGGACTTCGCCGCCGAAAACCTCGCGCGCGACGGCAGCTGGACCTATCCGGGCTGATCTTCCGCTATCAGAAAGCGTGTATCCCCGCGAAGGCGGGGATCCGTCTCCTGCCGGTTAAAAATAGCGCCGGCGGAAGATGGGCTCCCGCCTTCGCGGGAGCACATGTTTTTCGGGTTCGCGATACTCTGTAATGTCCTATCGCCCCGGCGCGCCTTCGCCTATACGCCGCCGGCATGACGATCAGCCTCTTCGAACTCTTCAAAATCGGCGTCGGCCCTTCGAGCTCGCACACCGTCGGCCCGATGGTCGCGGGGCGGCGTTTCGGCCTCTGGCTCGACGAGCACCGGCTGCTCGACCGCACCGCGCATGTCGAGGCCGACCTTTATGGTTCGCTCGCGCTGACCGGAAAGGGGCACGCATCCGACACCGCGCTCGTCGCGGGGCTCGCGGGTGAAATCCCCGCCGAAACCAGCCTGACGGCGATCGAGGCGCATTGGGCGCGCGCCGAAGCCGAGGGCGCGCTCTATCTGCTCGGGCGCCGCCGCGTGCGTTTCCAGCCCAAGCGCGACCTCCATTTCCTGACGCGCCAGCGCCAGCCCTTCCACACCAATGCGCTGTCTTTCACCGCGCGCGACGACGCGGGCGAGATTCTGGCGAAGCGCATGTATTTCTCGATCGGCGGCGGCTTCGTCGTCGACGAGGAGGAAGCGGGACGCAACAGCCGCGGCGGCGAGGATGAGGTGGAGCTGCCCTATCCCTTCACCTCGGGCGCCGACCTGATCGAAATGGGCGCGGCGTCGGGCAAGAGCTTTGGCGAGATGATGCTCGACAACGAGCTCGCGCACCGCAGCCTCGCCGAGGTCGAGGCGGGGATCGACGCGATCGCGGCGGCGATGGATGCCTCGATCGATTCGGGCTGTTGCAGCACCGGCACCCTGCCCGGCGGGCTCAAGGTCCGCCGCCGCGCGCCGCAGATTGCCGCCGACATTCGCGAACGGCACGAGGCGAACCTGTCCGAACCGCTCGCGATGATGGACTGGATCAACCTGTGGGCGATGGCGGTCAACGAGGAGAATGCCGCCGGCGGCCGCGTCGTCACCGCGCCGACCAACGGCGCCGCCGGGATCATTCCCGCGGTGATCCGCTATTACAAGCGCGGCTGCCGCGGCGATGCGAAGGGCGTGCGCACCTTCCTGCTCACCGCCGCCGCGATCGGCGCCCTGTATAAGCGTAACGCCAGCATCTCGGGCGCCGAAGTCGGCTGCCAGGGTGAGGTCGGCGTTGCCTGCTCGATGGCGGCGGCGGGGCTGACCGCCGCGCTCGGCGGCACCAACGCGCAGGTCGAGAATGCCGCCGAAATCGGCATGGAACACAACCTCGGCCTCACCTGCGATCCGATCGGCGGCCTCGTCCAGATCCCGTGCATCGAACGCAACGCGATGGGCGCGATCAAGGCGATCGACGCGAGCCGCATCGCGATGATCGGCGACGGCACGCATGTCGTCAGCCTCGACACGGTGATCGCGACGATGCTGCAAACGGGCCGCGACATGCGCGATAAGTATAAGGAAACGTCGAAGGGCGGGTTGGCGGTCAGCGTGGTGGAGTGTTGAGGGCTACGCTCCCTTTATCGTCACCCCGGACTTGATCCGGGTGTGGATTCACATTTGAAGTGCAACGGTATGAAGACTTCGGCTGGGGTTTGGAAGCCGAGGCATTTTCTGGGAGTATTATTGTAGATTGCGATGATGGCGTCGAAGGCGTTGGGGGGCAAGTCGTCGAGGCTGGTTTTTCGGGGGAGGTATCGACGGAGGCGACCGATGGCGTTTTCGATGCCGCCTTTCTGCCATGGGGCGTGCGGATCGCAGAAGAAGGCCTGGATAGCGAGTTGCCTTTCGATGCGGTGATGGCGGGTAAATTCGGTGCCATTGTCGAAGGTGATCGACCGTCGCAGCGACGCGGGCATTGGCTGGAGCAACTGGACGATGGCGTCGGCGACGGGATCGGCCTTGAGGCTGTTTTGGGGCACGGCGATGGTGAGCCGCGAGTGGCGTTCATGTGCGAGGAGGATCGCCTGTCCGGGGGCGGAGAAGAGCATGGCATCGGCCTCCCAATGGCCTGCCTGCTTGCGGGCGGCAATGCTGTCGGGGCGGTTGTGGATCGAGGGACGATCGGTGTGGCGCGGCCAGCCGCCCTTGGTACGCCATCCCCGCTTGTATTTGGCGCGCGGGAGGTAGAAGCGCCAGCGCCGGTCGTTGGTGCGTTTGAGCTGGGCATAGACGAAGCGGTAGATGCTCTCGTGGCTGATGACCTTATGGCCCGCTTCGCGGGCGAGGCGGCCCGCCACCTGTTCGGGCGACCAGCCCGACGCGAGCCGGTCGAGCACCTCCCCACGCAAGGCATCATCGCGGTCCAGCCGGGCGCCGGTCCAGCGCCGGGCTTCAGCCTGCGCCTGCGCGTAGGCGGGCTGGTAACCGACCTTGGTGCCCGCGTTGCGCCTCAACTCGCGCGCGATGGTCGACGGCTGGCGATCCAGAGCTGCAGCGATCTGCCGGATCGATTGCCCGTCTTCATGAAGACGGGCAATCGAACAGCGCTCCTCAAGCGATAAATGACGGTATCTCGACATGGCACCACCTGCTTGAGGTGTTGCACTTCGTTTGTGAACTCAGGGGGGTCCATGACTTCGGCGCTGCTGTGGATCCCGGATTAAGTCCGGGATGACGATGGTATGAAATCGAAAGCTTGCCAGCAGGGGAATCCTCGGTAAGCTCCTATTTCATGATAAAGACGTCGAGCCGCCGAACGTTTCTTGTTGGTACGTTGATCGGCGCAATATTTGCGATTTCATCAATGGCTATGGCATCTTGGATGTCTGATGACGAGCCTAATCAATATCTCCGCATTATCGACGACAACTATGACTATATTCTTGGGCCCAACCATAAGCCGGAAGACGGCCCTCTGAGCACGAAGATCATCAGGAACTGCAAGATTGAGGCCTTTGTTACGGATACGTCGCAATTGGACTATGCAGGGTCATCATTCGTCAAGATAGATGGAATGCCGAAAGCAAATTTGAATTGTCTTATCGGCGAAGCAAGGATCAATTCAATGTCGATCGCGATCACCGACGGCATCGATACTACGCCAACGGATTGCATTGGAGGCTGGCCGACCCGGTTCCAAAAACAGGAAGCGGGAAACTTTGAACTGTGTCGAGGTAAAAACCCGAACCCTATTTTTGTGCCTACGCCGCCGCCTGTACGTTAGCTTATCGTCGGTAGCCTATCCTCCCCACTCCGCCGCAACGCCGGCAATTCTTCGCGCAGTTTGTCGATGAGCAGCCGCACCTTCGGTAGCAGGTGGCGGCGCTGCGGATAGACCGGTTCCTCCTGCGGGCGCAGCGGATCGAGGAGCGAGGCGAACGCGCCGCTTTGCAGATGCGGCATCACATAGAAATCGGGAAGCTGGCAGACGCCGTGCTTCCTTCATCCTCGTCACCCTGAACTTGTTTCAGGGTCCATGGCCTGACCTGTCCTTCAACGCCGCGCTTCTTTGTTTCGCACAAAGGCACAAAGCCACGAAGATGTCGTGCGGACCGCGAAGCGGCTTTCCTTTGCGACGGCACGGCCCGCCACACCGTTGACGGGAATAATGGGCTTGTCGGGTCCAAGCCCTCTTCTTTGTGGCTTTGTGTCTTTGTGCGAAACTCAAACTGGCGCCGCCCTAGTTGGATAGCGCCGGGCCATGGATGCTGAAACGCGTTCAGCATGACGAAGGCTGGGAATGCGACCCTCGCATCTTGCATTGCGACCCCATTTGCCTGATTGGAGCGCCCGAGAAGGAGACCGCCCATGAAGACCCGCGCCGCCGTTGCGTTCGAAGCGAAGAAGCCGCTCGAAATCGTCGAACTCGATCTCGAAGGCCCGAAGGCGGGCGAGGTGCTCGTCGAGATCATGGCGACCGGCATCTGCCACACCGACGCCTATACGCTGGGCGGGTTCGACAGCGAGGGCATCTTCCCGAGCGTGCTGGGGCATGAGGGCGCGGGCGTCGTGCGTGAGGTCGGCGCGGGCGTCACCAGCGTCGTCCCCGGCGATCATGTGATTCCGCTCTACACCCCCGAATGTCGCCAGTGCAAAAGCTGCCTTTCGGGCAAGACCAACCTCTGCACCGCGATCCGCGCGACGCAGGGCAAGGGACTGATGCCCGACGGCACGACGCGTTTCAGCTACAAGGGCCAGCCGATCTTTCACTATATGGGCTGTTCGACCTTCTCGAACTTCACCGTGCTGCCCGAGATCGCGGTAGCGAAAATCCGCGAGGACGCGCCGTTCCAGTCGAGCTGCTACATCGGCTGCGGCGTGACCACCGGCGTGGGCGCGGTCATCAACACCGCGAAGGTGCAGGTCGGCGACAATGTCGTCGTCTTCGGGCTTGGCGGCATCGGGCTCAACGTGATTCAGGGCGCGCGGCTTGCCGGGGCGAACAAGATCATCGGCGTCGACATCAATCCGACCCGCGAAGAATGGGGCCGCAAGTTCGGCATGACCGAATTTTTGAACTCGAAAGGCATGAGCCGCGAGGATGTCGTCGCGGCGATCGTCCGAATGACCGACGGCGGCGCCGATTACACCTTCGACGCGACGGGCAATACCGAAGTGATGCGGACGGCGCTCGAGGCCTGCCACCGCGGCTGGGGCACCTCGATCATCATCGGCGTCGCCGAGGCGGGCAAGGAGATTGCGACGCGCCCGTTCCAGCTCGTCACCGGGCGCAACTGGCGCGGCACCGCGTTCGGCGGCGCCAAGGGCCGCACCGACGTGCCCAAGATCGTCGACATGTATATGCAGGGCAAGATCGAGATCGACCCGATGATCACCCACGTCATGGGGCTGGAAGACATCAACAAGGGCTTCGACCTGATGCACGCGGGCGAGAGCATCCGCAGCGTCGTCGTTTACTGACGCGGAGAGGGACACGCCATGTTCAGCCATGTGACCCTGGGGTCGAACGACATCGCCGCGAGCAAGCGCTTTTACGACGCGATCCTCGGCGTGCTCGGCGCGCCCGAAGGCGTGATCGACGAGCGCGGGCGGCTTATCTATATGCACGCCGGCGGCCGGCTGGTGATCACGCGGCCGGTCGATGGCAATGCCGCCGCGTGTGGAAACGGCCACACGCTCGGCTTTCTGGCATCGACGCCCGCGGCGGTCGATGCGTGGCACGCCGCGGGGGTCGCGAACGGCGGCACCACCGCCGAAGACCCGCCGGGCGTCCGCAACGCGACCGAGGGGCGGGTCGTCTATCTCGCCTATCTGCGCGATCCCGATGGCAACAAGCTCTGCGGCTTCCACAAGATTTCGGGCTGACATGGCCGAAGATCGCGGGCCCGCCTATGTGCTGACCTTCAGCTGCGTCGATGCCGTGGGTATCGTCGCGGCGGTGACGGGGCTGCTCGCACAGCGCGACGGCTTCATCCTCGATAGCCAGCAATATGCCGACCTCGATTCGGGGCGCTTCTTCATGCGCGTCGCGTTTCGCGGTGCGGGGCCGCGCTTCCCCGAAGGGCTGGACGCGGTGCGCGCCGCCTTTGCCCCGATCGTCGCGCGCTTCCATATGGACGCACGGATCAGCGACGCGGGCGCCAAGCCGCGCTTCGTCATCGCGGTGTCGCAGGGCAGCCACTGCCTCAACGACCTGCTCCATCGCTGGTCGACCGGCAACCTTGCGATCGACATCGTCGGCGTCGTGTCGAACCATCAGCATCTGCGCCGCCTGACCGAATGGCACGGGCTGCCGTTCCACTATCTGCCCGTCGACAAGGACAATCGCGAGAGCCAGGAAGCCGCGATCCTGAAGGTGATGGCCGATGGAGCGGCCGACTATCTGGTGCTCGCGCGCTATATGCAGATATTGTCGGAGGAGCTGTCGGCGAGTCTTGCGGGCCGCTGCATCAATATCCACCACAGCTTTCTGCCGGGTTTCAAGGGCGCGCGGCCCTATCACCGCGCGCACGAGCGCGGGGTCAAGCTGATCGGCGCGACCGCGCATTTCGTCACCAGCGATCTCGACGAAGGGCCGATCATCGAACAGGCGGTCGAGCGCGTCGATCATCGCGACTCGGTCGAGGATCTGATCCGCACCGGGCGCGACATCGAGGCACAGGTGCTCGCGCGCGCGGTGCGCTGGGTCGCCGAACAGCGGGTGCTGATCGACGGACGCAAGACGGTGGTCTTTCGCTAGGCTATCGAACAATATAAGTCCCGAATTGCAACGAATCAGGAGGAGGCAGAGGCGATGTACAGTCACAATATGGTCGGGTCGAACGACCTCGACGCATCGAAGAAATTCTATGACGCGACCTTTCAGGCGATCGGCGGCAAGCCGGGGATCGTCGACGACAAGGGACGCCTGATCTACATGCACAATGGCGGGCTGTTCCTCGTCACCGCGCCGATCGACGGCCAGCCGGCGACGGTCGGCAACGGCTGCACGATCGGCTTTGCGATGGACGGCCCCGAGCAGGCCGACGCATGGCACAAGGCGGGCGTCGAGAATGGCGGCACCGCGATCGAAGATCCGCCGGGTATTCGCGAAGGCGGTTTCGGCCAGCTCTATCTCGCCTATCTGCGCGATCCGTCGGGCAACAAGCTTTGCGCGCTGCACCGCGTCGTCTGAGCGCGCCAGCGGGATGATGCGCGGCGAAGACGGATTGCTGGCGGACCTCGATGCGCTCGCCATCCCCTTCGCCGCGCACGAGCATGTCGCGGTGTTCACCGTTGCCGAGAGCGACGCGGTGAACGCCGCGATCCCCGGCGCGCATACCAAGAATCTGTTCCTCAAGGACGCGGGCGGCGCCTTCTGGCTCGTCACCGTGCCGGGCGAAAGCCGCGTCGACCTGAAGGCGCTGCCCGCCGCGATCGGCTGCAAGCGCGTGAGCTTCGGCAGGGCCGACGACATGCAGCGGCTGCTCGGCATCGCGCCGGGGTCGGTGACGCCGCTCGCCGCGATCAACGCCGCGCCGGGAAGCATCACGGTGGTGCTCGACGCCGCGCTCGCCGCGGCGCCGCGCGTCAACGTCCATCCGCTGCGCAATACCGGCACACTCGGCCTGCCCGGCGCCGCGATACTGGACCTGCTGCGCCATTGGGGCCATGATCCCAGGACCGCCCCCATTCCGATGCAGGACAGCGCATGACCCTCGAAACCCTTTCGACCAACCGCAGCCACGGCGGCACCCAGGGCGTCTATCGGCACAAGAGCGCGACGACCGGCACCGACATGAGCTTCGCGGTCTTCGTCCCCGACCATGACGCGGGCGCGAAGCTGCCCGTGCTCTGGTATCTGTCGGGGCTGACCTGCACCCACGCCAATGTCATGGAAAAGGGCGAATATCGCGCCGCCTGTGCGCAGCATGGCGTCATCTTCGTCGCACCCGACACCAGCCCGCGCGGCGAGGGCGTTCCCGACGATCCCGACGGCGCGTGGGATTTCGGGCTCGGCGCGGGCTTCTACGTCGATGCGACCGCGGAGCCATGGGCGGCGAACTACCGTATGCGCTCCTATATCGAGGACGAGCTGCCGTCGCTGATCCTGCGCGACTTTCCCGCGGCCGACATGACGCGGCAGGGGATCAGCGGCCATTCGATGGGCGGCCATGGTGCGCTCACCGTCGCGCTGCGCACCCCCGACCGCTTCCGCTCGGTCTCGGCCTTTGCGCCGATCGTCGCGCCGATGCACTGCCCGTGGGGCGAAAAGGCGCTGTCGAACTATCTCGGCGAGGATCGCGAGGCGTGGGCGGTGTACGACGCCTGCGCGCTGATCGAAGGCGGCGCACGGTTGCCCGACCTGCTCGTCGATCAAGGCGAGGCCGATAACTTCCTCGAAGAACAGCTCAAGACGCATCTGCTGGCCGAGGCTTGCGAAAAGGCCGGGCAGAAAGCGACGATCCGGATGCAGCCCGGATATGACCACAGCTATTATTTCATCTCGACCTTCATGGCCGAGCATGTCGGCTGGCACGCCGAGCGGTTGAAGGCTTGACCAGAAAAAGCCCCTCCTCTTCAGAGGAGGGGTTTGGGGTGGTGGCGAGCTTGGAACAAGCTCGTTCGGGCATCGAGCCCGACCGAGCTTCACCACCCCCGTCCCCTCCTCTGAAGAGGAGGGGCTTGGAGCCTTACGGCACCAGCAACGTCGATCCCGTCGTCCGCCCCGCCTCCAGATCTTCGTGCGCCCGCGCCGCCTCGCGCAGCGGATAGCGCTGGCCGATCGTCACCTCGACCGCGCCGCTGCCGATCATTTCGAACACCCGCGCCGCGCCC
Source organism: Sphingopyxis indica (assembly GCF_032879645.1). Lineage (NCBI taxonomy): Bacteria > Pseudomonadati > Pseudomonadota > Alphaproteobacteria > Sphingomonadales > Sphingopyxidaceae > Sphingopyxis > Sphingopyxis indica. The sequence goes on along the minus strand of NZ_CP076394.1, from coordinate 2,689,090 downwards.
GCCGCGCGCTCGCCGGGGTCGAGATAATAGTCGAACAATGTCGGGCGCGTGACGAACTGCGATCCGTGCTGCGCGAGTATGCCCAGGTTGACGCCGCTTACCGGGCCGCCGGCGTTGCCATAGCTGACGATCAGCCCGCGCCTTGCGGTGGCCTTCAGCGAAACCTCCCACGTCGCCATGCCGATGCCGTCGAAGGTCACCGGCACGCCCTGGCCGTCGGTGATTTCGCGGACATGCGCAGCGACATCCTCCTCCTTGTAGCGGATGACATGGTCGGCGCCGGCTTCGCGCGCGGCATGTTCCTTGGCTTCGGTGCTGACGGTGCCGATCACCGTCGCGCCGACCGCCTTCAGCCACTGGACGAGGATCAGCCCGACCCCGCCCGCGGCGGCATGGACGAGCACCGGCCAGCCCGCCTCGACCTTCGCACAGCGCTCGACGAGCGCCTCGACGGTGCATCCCTTGAGCAGCGCCGCGGCGGCGGTCTCGTCCTCGATGTCGGCGGGGAGCTTGAACAGCGAGGACGCCTTGACGAAGCGCGCGCTCGCATAGGCGCTGCGCTCGGGGCCGAAGGTCGCGACGCGGTCGCCGGGCTCGAGTGCATGGACGCCTTCGCCGACCGACAGGACCTCGCCCGCGGCCTCCATCCCGAGCCCGCCCGGCAGCTCGACGGGATAGGTGCCGTCGCGGTGATAGGTGTCGATATAGTTGAGCCCCACCGCGGTCTGGCGGACGAGCACCTGCCCGGGGCCGGGGGTGCCGAGCGCAACCTCGCGCCATTCGATGACCTCGGGACCGCCCTGCTTTTCGATATATGCCTGGATCGCCTGCATCTGCCGTCTCCTGCCGCCGCCAATCTGGAGCGTGGGGCGGGGCGGTGCAAGGGCGATTGCGGCCTGTATGGGATGTCATTGCGAGGAGCCGAAGGCGACGCGGCAATCCAGAAGCCAGCTTGAACCGCCCTGGATTGCTTCGCTCCGCTCGCAATGACGGTTCAAGCCAATGCTATTCCCTTTACCCCTGCCGGCTCTTCTTTCCCTTGGCATAGGGCTTCGGCTTGAAACCGCCGCCGGGCTTGCCCTGTCCATGGGGTTTGCGCGGGCCGTCGCCGCGCGGGCCGCCCTTGAACGGCCGCTTGTCGCGCCGCGGCGGATAGCTGCTGCCCTCGGGCGCGGGGGTGATGGTGACGCCGCTGTCGTCTTCGCCGCCGTCGCGGCCCGCGGTGCGCTCGACCGCCTCGGCGAAGCGGTCGGCGATGGCGAGCGGGATGTTGAACAGCGTCTCGTTCGGCCCGATGCGGATCGCCCCGATCTCGTTTTTCGTCACATGGCCGCGGCGGCAGAGCAAAGGCAGGATCCAGCGCGGATCGGCATTCTGGCGCCGCCCCACGTCGAGCCGGAACCAGACGCTGTCGTCGAAGCCTTCGCGGCGCGGGGTCCGGTCGGGACGCTCGCCGCGTTCGCCGCGTGCCGGCGGGCCATTGTCGATCAGTTCCTCGGGGGGCGGCATGGTCGCGCGGTGCGCGCGGACGAGGCTCGCGGCGATGTCCTCGGGCGAGCGCTCGGCGAGCAGCCGCTGCGCGAGTTCGAGGTCGTCGGCCTCATGCTCGACGGGCGCGAGCAGCGCTTCGATCAGCCGCTCCTGATCGCGCGCGCGCACATCGGCGGCGGTCGGCGCCGGCATCCATTGCGCTTCGATCTTCGCGCCGCGCAGCATCGCATCGACGCGGCGACGGCGCGGATAGGGGACGATCAGCACCGCCGTCCCTTTTTTCCCCGCGCGCCCGGTGCGGCCCGAGCGGTGCTGGAGCGTTTCGGCATCGCGCGGAATTTCGACATGGACGACGAGGCTCAGACTCGGCAGGTCGATCCCGCGCGCCGCGACGTCGGTTGCCACGCACACGCGGGCGCGGCGATCGCGCAGCGCCTGCAACGCATGGTTGCGCTCGTTCTGGCTATGCTCGCCCGACAGCGCGACCGCCGCGAAGCCGCGGTTGACCAGCCGCGCGTGCAGGCGGCGGACATTATCGCGCGTCGCACAGAACAGCATCGCGGTATCGGCTTCGTGCAGGCGAAGCAGGTTGATCACCGCGCCTTCGATATCGGCGGGTGCGACGGTGACGAGCTGATAGGCGATGTCGCCATGCCCGCGCGTGTCGCCGACGGTCGAAATGCGCAGCGCGTCCTTCTGATAGCGTTTGGCGAGCTGGGCGATCGGCTTGGGAATCGTTGCCGAAAACAACAGGGTGCGGCGCGTTGCGGGGGTCGCGTCGAGGATTTCTTCGAGGTCCTCGCGAAAGCCCATGTCGAGCATCTCGTCGGCCTCGTCGAGCACCGCGACGCGCAGCGCCGCAAGGTCGAGCGCGCCGCGCTCCAGATGGTCGCGCAGACGTCCGGGCGTTCCGACGACGATATGCACGCCCTGATTGAGCGCGCGTCGCTCGCGGCTGGCGTCCATGCCGCCGACGCAGGTCGCGATGCGCGCGCCGGCTTGCGCATAGAGCCAGCCGAGTTCGCGGCTGACCTGCAAGGCCAGCTCGCGCGTCGGCGCGACGATCAGCGCCAGCGGAGCGCTCGCAAAGGGCAGGCGCCCGTCCGCGAGCAGTTCGTCCGCCATCGCGAGACCGAAGGCGACGGTCTTGCCCGACCCGGTCTGCGCCGACACGAGCAGGTCGCGACCGTGCGCCTCGGCCTCGGTGACCTGCGCCTGCACGGGGGTAAGCGCTTCATAGCCGCGCGCGGTGAGGGCGTCCGAAAGGACGGGTGAAAGATGGTCGAAAGTCATTTTGTTCTTCTTTTCCGTGGCGGATTATGCCCGCCAATTTCTGTTCGTCACCCGGACTTGATCCGGGGTCCATAATCCAAAGGGAGAGCATTGGCGCATGGATGCCGGATCAAGTCCGGCATGACGATCGGTTAACCCATTTTCCTAAAGCGCCCGTCCCGCCGCATATCCGCTGGCCCAGGCCCATTGAAAATTATAGCCGCCCAGCCACCCGGTGACGTCCACGGCTTCGCCGACCGCATAGAGGCCTGCGACGCTTTTGGCCATCATTGTTTGCGATGACAGGCCGGCGGTCGAAATGCCGCCCGCGGTGACCTCCGCCTTGGCAAAGCCTTCGGTGCCGTTCGGATGAAAGGTCCAGCGCTTCAGCCGCGTCTCGGCGCCGGCGAGCTTGCGGTCCGCCTGCGCGCCGAGTTCGCCGGGCAGCGCCAGGCGCTCGGCGAGCGTCTGCGCGAGCCGGTCGGGCAGGACGCCGCCGAGCGCGGCGGCAAGTGTCGCGCGCGGCCGCGACCGCTTCGCTTCGACCAGCCAGCCGGGCGCGGCATCGGGCAGGAAGTCGATCGTCACCGGCTCGCCGTGGCGCCAATAGCTGCTCGCCTGCAGGATCGCGGGGCCGGAAAGCCCGCGGTGGGTGAACAGCGCCGCCTCGCGAAACGCCGCCTTGCCCGCGCGCGCCTCGACCGGCGTCGCGACCCCTGACAGCTCACGAAAGAGCACATCCTCACCGCCGAGCGTCAGCGGCACCAGCGCGGGGCGCGGCTCGACGACTTTCAGCCCGAATTGCCGCGCGAGGTCATAGGCGAAGCCGCTCGCGCCCATCTTGGGGATCGACGGCCCGCCGGTTGCGATCACCAGATTGGGCGCGGCGAAGGCGCGATCGCCAAAGGTCACGCGGAACAGGCCATCGCCATGTTCGACGCCGCGCACCGGCGCGCCGCAGCGCACGTCGACCCCGCCCTTCGCCGCTTCGTCGAGCAGCATCGCGACGACCGCCTTCGCCGATCGGTCGCAGAACAGCTGCCCCAGCGTCTTTTCGTGCCACGCGATGCCATAGGCGTCGACGAGCGCGATGAAATCGGCCGGCGTGTAGCGCGCGAGCGCCGATTTGGCGAAATGCGGGTTCGCCGACAGATAGCGCTCGGGAACGGTGTGGATGTTCGTGAAGTTGCAGCGCCCGCCGCCCGAGATCAATATCTTCTTGCCCACCTGCTCGGCATGGTCGAGCAGCAGCACGCGCCGCCCGCGCTGCCCGGCGACGGCCGCGCACATCAACCCGGCCGCGCCGGCACCCAGCACGATGGCGTCGTAGTCGTTCGTCGTCATCGTATCGTCAGTGCAGCTTCGCGATCGACAGGCCGTCCTGCTTGGCGCGCACCTTCACCGATTCCTCGCTGCGGGTCAGCGCCTTGGCGATCGCTTTGAGCGCCATGCCCTTTTTCGCGAGCATGTGCAGCTTCTGCACCTCGGCGGGCGTCCAAGGCTGCTTGTGGCGTTCGAACCGGTCCTTCATGCCTGCACCTTCGCATCGGCCACAGCGGCGAGAATTTCGATCGCATCCTCGCGGCCCTGAAATGCCACCATATCGCCTGCCTCGGCGCGCATCAGCGCGCGGCCGAGCGGCGCGGTGAAGGCGATCAGTCCGGCGGCGGGATCGGCCTCGTCGTGTCCGACGATCGTCGCCGCGCGCTCGGCGCCGTTCAGCGCATAGCGCACCGCGCTGCCGACCCCGACGACGCCGTTTTCCGGCGCGGCCTGCACCTCTGCGGTCGCGTGGCGCGTCGCGACATAGCGCTGGCGGCGCTGTAATTTCTTGCGCGCCTCGACATCGGCTTCGGCGGCGATCGCGGCTTCGAGCGCGGCAAGGTCTTCGCCAAGCAGGCGGAGGCCGCGCGGCGTGACCAGATTCGCACCCGGCGGGATCGGCCATTCGAAGACCGGCTCCATATGCTCGTCATCGCTTTCGCGGCGGAACGCTACGCTCACTATTCTCTCGCTTTCGGGGAGGGGAGCCGCCTTGTGCCAGCCGAAGGTGGCGACAAGATGGCGCGCGTAACCTTTGCCGCCGCGGCGCCGAATGACGGACGATGCCACCCTCATCCTGCCTCTCGCGCTCCGCCGCCGCCCCCGCTAGGGTGCGCGTCCGATGAGCATCGACGAGCCTTCGCTGGCGCGGCTGATGGCGGCGGCGCAGCGCGGCGACCGCGCCGCCTATCGCGCGCTGCTCGCCGATTGCCGCCGCTGGCTGACGCGCTATTTCGCGCGCCGCATCGCGCCGCACGCGGTCGACGATCTGGTGCAGGAAACGCTCGTCTCGCTGCACCGCAAGCGCGCGACATGGGACAGCGGCCGCGCCTTCCTGCCGTGGCTCGCGGCGATCGCGCGCTATCGCTGGATCGACATGCTGCGGCGGCAGAAGGACGAAGCCGAACTCGGCGAAGGCGACGCCGCGGTCGCGGCCGGGGACGAGGCGGTCAACGCGCGGCTCAGCCTCGAACGGCTGCTCGGCCTGCTGCCGGCGGGGCAGGCGCAGGCGATCACACTGGTCAAGATCGAGGGTGCCTCGATCGCCGAGGCGTCGCGGATCACGGGGCAGAGCGAATCGCTCGTCAAGGTGAATATCCATCGCGGGCTCAGGAAGCTCGCGGGGCTGGTGGAAAGCGAATGAGATGAAGAATGCGTCGATCGACGAGCTGATCGAGGGGCTGGCCGACGACCTGGGCCCGGTGCGCCCGCGCCGGATCGCGCGCGGCTGGCTGCTCGTCGGCGCGGGTTGGCTCGCGGCCGCGGTGCTGCTCCTCCGGGCCTTCGGGATGCGCCACGATGTCGCCGCGATGCCCGAAATGTCGATGCTGTGCTTCTGGCTCATCGCCGCGGTCGCGGTCGCGGCGATCGGCAGCGCGCTGCGCATGGGACTGCCCGGCGTCGGGCGCGACTATAGCGGCTGGCGCTGGGCGGGGCTCGCGGCGCTCGCGTTGCCGGTCGCGGCGCTGTTCGTCGCGATGGGCGATGGCCGTGCGGCGGCGCAGGCGATGCATGACGACGGGCGCTGCCTGTTCGTCGGCTTGCTCGCCGGGCTCGGCGTCGGCGGCGCACTCTTTGCGTGGCTGCGCGCGGGGGCACCGACCTCGCCGGCCCGTGCCGGCTGGGTCATCGGGCTCGCCGCGGGCGCGTCGGGCGCGACCGTCACGGCGCTGCATTGCCCGGTCGACAATATCGTCCATATCGCATTGTGGCACGGCGGCGCGGTGCTGATCGCGACGCTGGCCGGCCGCCTCGTGCTGCCGCGATGGCTGCGCTGGTAGGACCGCTTCGCGCTGGACAGATTCCGATTGTGTGTTATCTATCTAACACACAAGGAGATCGACGATGCGAATCTGGACGACAATGGCGATTTTACCGCTGGTGCTGGCGAGCGCGGCCGGTTGCAGCGGCAAGGACAATAGCGGCGCGACGCGCCCCGCCGACATGGGCCCGGCGACGACGAAAGCATATGCGCTCGACGGTTTCACCGGGGTCGAGATGGCGGGCCCCTATGACGTCACCATCCGCCACGGCGATGCCTTCTCGATCCAGGCGAAGGGGCCGCAGGCCGAACTCGATCAGCTCGAAATCGAACGCGACGGCGCGACGCTGTCGATCGGCCGCAAGCGGAGCAGCTGGAGCTTCGGCGATCATGACGAGGTTTCGATCGCCATCACCATGCCCAAGGTCGAAAAGCTGAAGCTCACCGGATCGGGCTCGATCGACGCCGACAGCGTGGAGGGCGATGCGGCCGAGGCGGCGGTCACCGGATCGGGCGACCTCAAGATCGCGAAGCTGACCGCAGCCAGCGCCAAACTCACCATGTCGGGATCGGGCGATCTGGAAGTGTCCGGCGGCAAGATCGGTTCGGGCGACGTCGGCGTCACCGGATCGGGTGACATCGACGCCGGCGGGCTCGTTGCCGATACGCTCGACGTTTCGGTGACCGGCTCGGGCAATGTCGAGGCGCAGGCAATCAGGACGGCCGACGTCCGGGTGCTCGGATCGGGCGACGTCAAGATCGGCGGCGGCGCGAGCTGCTCGACGAGCAAGACCGGTTCGGGCGACATCGTCTGCGGCTGATCGCGCGCTGGCGCAGGCGCGGCAGGCGGGCTAGGACAGGGCATGACCATGCTCCACCGATACGCCGCGCTCGCGGTGGCCTTCGCACTCGGCGCCGCACCCGCTTCGGCGGCCGAGAAGCGCTACGGGCTGACCAGCTTCGAAACGATCGAGGTCGATGCCGATGTCGCGGTGATCGTGACTGCGCGCGCGCCGGTCAGCGCGGTCGCGACGGGATCGCAGGATGCCCTCGACCGGTTGAGCGTCGAATCGCAGGGCGGCAAGCTGGTGATCAAGATGCGCCGATTTGCCGGTGACGACGAGCGCGCGAAGGGCGACCGCTCGGCGACCGTGCGCGTCAACGCCGCCAATCTGCGCGCGGCGATGGTCGCGGGTGCGGGGTCGCTCGAAATCGACACGTTGCGCGGCGACCGCGTCGATATCGGGCTGCACGGACCGGGGCGGCTGGTGGTCGGAAAGATCGACGCCGACCGGCTTTCGGTGGCGATGATCGGCAACGGCACGATGACGCTCGGCGGGGCGGCCAAGCGCGGCGAAATATTGCTGTCGGGCGCGGGCGCGGTCGATGCGGGCGGGCTCGCCATCGACAATCTGACGAGCGACAGCGAAGGCGCGGGCGACCATCGCTTCCGCGCGGTCAAGAGCGCGAACATCACCGCGCGCGGGGCCGGAAAGACCGTCGTGCTCGGCCGGCCGACCTGCACTGTGCGCAACGTCGGCAGCGGCACCGTGGAGTGCGGGATCGAACGCTAGCGGCTGTCCTCTTTCATTGCAGCGTGCGTGCTCCCGCGAAGGCGGGAGCCCATCTCCTGCGGGTGCCATTTTGAACCGGCCGGAGATGGATCCCCGCCTTCGCGGGGACACACGAACTCACTTTGTTCGAAGACAGTCATACCTCTGGTTCAGTGCGCCGCGGTCCCCAATCCATCGACCTTCTTGGACTGTTTCGCGACCAGTCCCGGGAAGAAGCGCGCGAGGCGCGACAGGCGCTTCGCCATCTTGCCGACGGGCACATGCACCTTGTCGCCATGGACCGCGTCCCACGCCGCTTTGGCGACGTCCTCGACGGGCGAAATCTCGAACCCGCTGGCCGCCAGACGGCTCCGCGCGGGCTCGTTGCTGTCGGCGCTGACCTGATCGAGCAGCGGCGTGTCGATGAAGCCCGGCATCAGCGAGCGGACCTTGATGCCATATTTGGCGAATTCGATTTCCAGCGCTTCGGTCAGCCCGCGCACCGCGAATTTGGTCGCCGAATAGACCGCGAGCCCGCCGACGCCATAAAAACCCGACGCCGACCCGGTGTTGAGGATCGCCGAACCCGGCGTCGCGCGCAGCAGCGGCAGCGCCATGTAGATGCCGTTGACCACGCCGCCGAAGTTGATCGCGATCAGCCGGTCGGCGTCGGCAGGCGGCATATCGACGAACTGGCCGCCCGACCCGATCCCCGCGTTGTTGAACAGCACGTCGAGCCGCCCGCCGCTCGCCTTCGCAAATTCGGCGAGCGCCGCCTGCCACTGGTCGCGGTCGCGCACGTCCATGACATGACGCGACGAGGCGCCTTCGGGAAGCAGCGCGGCGGTTTCGTCGATCCCCTGCGCGTTGACGTCGGCGACGCCGACGAACCAGCCCTGGCCCGCGAAATGGCGTGCGGTGGCGCGCCCGATTCCCGATCCGCCACCGGTGATGAAAATCGCCTTGCGCGCCATGCTGCATCCTCCCTTACATTCGTGTCAGCGAGACAAAATGCGATGGCGCGTCAAAGGTCAAGCGGCAATCGCGGCTTGGCAAGGCCCGCGAAGGCTGGCTATCAACGCCGCATGAATCGTCTGCGTTCGCTGCTCGCCGCCCTTGTCGCCATCGTCCTCGCCGCTGCCGCTCCGGCACAGGCGAAGGTCGTCGTCAGCTTTTACAGCCATGACTTCGGTGAGCGCTTTCCGCACGGCTTCGTGACGCTCAAGGGGCGCGTCGATTCGACCGGCCAGATAGTCGATTACAACTATGGCTTCACCGCGCGCTCGGTGACGCCGGCGATCCTGCTCGGCGCGGTGAAGGGTTATGTGCAGAGCAAGGAAGAGAAATATGTGACGAAAAGCGACCGGCAGTTCAGCGTGACCGTCGACGACGCGACCTATGGCCGGCTGCTGACCAAGGTTCGCGAATGGCAGGACCGTGAACAGCCGAGCTATGACCTCGGCACGCGCAACTGCGTTCATTTCCTGATGGAAATGGCGGCGGCCGCGGGGCTGAAGGTCAATCGCAACAGCGAGTATTTTAAAAAGCCCAAGAGCTTCCTCTTGGAGGTCAAGCGACTGAATCCGGGGCTTGAATAAGGTGGGGGACGATGCTGACGATGATGTTGTTGCTGGCGATGCAAGGCGCGCCGGCCCGGGGGGACGAGACCGAAACGGGGCCCGCGCCCGCGACCAACCCCGGAAGTTGGGTCACGAGTTACGATTATCCGGCGAGCGCGATGCGCGAGGAGCGTGAAGGGACGGCGGGGTTCCGGTTGACGATCGGAACCGACGGCCTGCCCACCCGCTGCGAAATCACCGCGCCGAGCGGCCATGCCGACCTCGACGCCGAAACCTGCCGATTGATTATGGAACGTGCGCGCTTCACGCCGGGGCGCAACGCGCGCGGCGAAGCGGTCGGCGGAACCTATAGCAACCGGATACGTTGGCAGATTCCCGAAGGAAGCGATCATGCGGTGGAGGTCGCGGGCTTCGGACTCGATACGGTACAGGAAAGCTGGCCGCGCGGCGCGATTCCCGACGACGCCTTCACGCGGATCGATCCCGCCGCTCATTATCCACCGGCCGCGCTCGCCGCGCGCGAGCAAGGCACCGTCCATATGGAGTTAGCCGTCGATAGCGCCGGACGGGTTTCAGCGTGCAAGGTCAATGAGAGCAGCCTGTCGGCAGCGCTCGACGACGCGGCGTGCGCGCTGATGCACAGCGAAGGCAAATTCTCCCCAGCTCTCGACAGCGACGGCAAGCCGACCAAGGGCGTCCTTGCGGCGAAATTCCGCTGGGCGCTGCCGGATCAGGTGCGCGAAGGCGGCGAAGGCGTATCAGTGGCGCCCGACCCTGACTTTCCGATGGGCGAACCAGGCAGCGCGACGATGACCGTGCTGGTCGGCGCCGACGGCCGTGTTCAGGATTGCCGCTTTTCGAACACGGGCAAGTTCGGAGCCGCGCCGAACGGCATGACGCCGTGCGACATGTTCGGGCGGCAGACGCGCTATACGCCCTTCACCGACGCGGACGGCAGGCCAGTCGCAAAACGCGTGATCCTGCGCAGCGACCTGACAATCGAGGATGCGCCCGCCGCGATCCAGTAGCTGGAGCGCTGGACGTGGCGCCGCTTTCATCCTATATTCAGCGTCCAGCGGACACTAAGCCGTTCGCTGGAACGAAAGAGGGGCCTTACTTGCGTTTATTCCTGACCCTGCTCGCGCTGCTGACCGGCCTTGCCGGCGCGGATCGCGCGCAGGCGGCGCCGGTTACGCCGGCGGCGATGGGGACGCTCGTTATGCTCGCCGAAAGCGCCGCGCAGTCGGACAATGCCGACAAGGCGCGCCGGCCGGCCGATCCGCCGCCCTCGCGCCGCGCCTCATGCGGTTGCCGCAAGCCGGTGCCTCCGGCGCCACCCTATCTGCCGGGCATCCTCGGCCGGTCGGACCGCGCCCTCGAATAGCTCTTTCGGCCGGGCGATCCTCGCCTGACCGTCTCTTCGCGGCTGCATCGCGTGCGGCCGGGCAGCCCGTCGCGTTGCCGCCTTCAGCATAGAAAAATCAAGGAAACCAGTATGTTCGGCAGCATTGCCAAAAGCCTTTTCGGCTCGTCCAACGACCGCTACGTCAATTCGATCCGCAAGATCGTCGACAGGATCAACGCTTTCGAGCCGCAGATGGAAGCGTTCGACGACGCGGCGCTGCAGGCGCAGACGCCGAAATTCCGCGAGCGGCTCGCCGCGGGCGAAACACTCGACGACCTGTTGCCCGAAGCCTTTGCGACGGTGCGCGAGGCGGCGCGGCGCACGCTCGGCATGCGCCATTTCGACGTGCAGATGATCGGCGGCATCGTCCTCCACCGCGGCGAAATCGCCGAAATGGCGACGGGTGAGGGCAAGACGCTGATGGCGACGCTCCCTGTCTATCTGAATGCGCTCGAAGGGAAGGGCGTTCACGTTGTCACGGTGAACGACTATCTCGCCCGCCGCGACGCCGAATGGATGGGCGAGGTGTACAGCTTCCTTGGCCTCACCACCGGGGTGATCGTCCCCAACCTCAACGAGATGCAGCGGCGCGAGGCGTATAACAGCGACATCACCTATGCGACGAACAACGAGCTGGGCTTTGATTATCTGCGCGACAATATGAAGTTCGAGCGGTCGCAGATGGTGCACCGCCCGTTCAACTTCGGCATCGTCGACGAAGTCGATTCGATCCTGATCGACGAAGCGCGCACGCCGCTGATCATCTCCGGACCGACCGACGACAAGTCCGAACTCTACATTCGCGTCAACGAGGTGGTGCACCAGCTCGGCGAAGAGGATTATGAAAAGGACGAGAAGGCGAAGTCGATCAGCCTGACCGAAGAGGGTACCGAGCATGTCGAGCGGCTGCTCGAGGCCGCGGGGCTGCTCCAGGGCAGCAACCTCTATGACATCGAGAACACGCAGGTCGTCCATCACGTCAACCAGGCGCTGAAGGCGATCGTGATGTTCCGCCGCGACACCGACTATATCGTCAAGGACGACAAGGTCGTGATCATCGACGAATTCACCGGCCGCATGATGGACGGGCGGCGCTGGTCCGACGGTCTGCACCAGGCGGTCGAGGCCAAGGAAGGCGTCAAGATCGAGCCCGAGAACCAGACGCTCGCGTCGATCACCTTCCAGAATTATTTTCGCATGTATCCCAAACTTTCGGGCATGACCGGCACCGCGGCGACCGAGGCGGCGGAATTTTTCGAAATCTACAAGATGAACGTCGTCACCATCCCGACCAACCGTCCGATCGCGCGGATCGACGAGGAGGACGAGTTCTACAAGAATATCACCGACAAGTTCGGTGCGATCGCGCGCACGATCCGCGAGGCGAACGAGCGCGGCCAGCCGGTGCTCGTCGGCACCGTTTCGATCGAGAAGTCGGAGCTGCTCTCCTCCTATCTCGAAAAGGAAGGCGTGCCGCACAGCGTTCTGAACGCCCGTTTCCACGAGAGCGAGGCGCATATCGTCGCGCAGGCCGGCCGCTCGGGCGCGGTGACGATCGCGACCAACATGGCGGGGCGCGGCACCGACATCAAACTGGGCGGCAGCGAGGAATTCCGCATCGAGGACGAGCTTCGCGACATGCCCGAAGGCCCCGAGCGCGACGCCGCGATTGCGCGCATCCGCGCCGAAGTCGCCGCCGAACGCGAGGCGGTGAAGGCCGCGGGCGGGCTGTTCGTACTCGCGACCGAACGCCACGAAAGCCGCCGCATCGACAATCAGCTGCGCGGCCGTTCGGGGCGCCAGGGCGACCCCGGCCTGTCGAAATTCTACCTCTGCCTCGACGACGACCTCTTGCGCATCTTCGGTCCCGACACGCTGTTCGCCAAGATGATGAACAAGAATCTCGAGGATGGCGAGGCGATCGGATCGAAGTGGCTGTCGAAGGCGATCGAGACCGCGCAGAAGAAGGTCGAGGCGCGCAACTATGACATCCGCAAACAGGTCGTCGAATATGACGATGTGATGAACGACCAGCGCAAGGTCATCTATGACCAGCGCGGCGAGATCATCGACAGCGAGACGGTCGACGAAGCGATGCTCGGTATGCGTGCCGAGACGGTCAATGCGATCGTCGCCGACGCCTGCCCGCCGGGAAGCTATCCCGAACAGTGGGACATCGAGGGGATGAAGGCGCGCGTCGCCGACATTCTCCAGCTCGATCCGCCGATCGACGACTGGATGCAGGAAGATGCGGTCGATCCCGAAATCTTCGAGGAGCGCATCCAGGCGCTCGCCGATGCGGCCGCTGCCGAAAAGGCGGCGCAGGTCGATCCCGAAACCTGGCGCGGCATCGAAAAGTCGATCCTCCTCCAGACGCTCGACCATCATTGGAAAGAACATCTCTCGACGCTCGACGCGCTGCGTCAGGTCGTCTTCCTGCGCGCCTATGCGCAGAAGCAGCCGATCAACGAATATAAGGCCGAGGCGTTCGCGCTGTTCGAACGCATGTTGCAGAATATCCGGGAGGATGTGACGCGCACCGTCGCGCGGATCGATTTCCAGTTCCAGGAACCCGAACCGATGCCGCTCCCCGAGCTGCCCGACTTTCTGACGACGCACATCGACCCCTTTACCGGCGAGGACAATAGCGCCGACATCGACGGCGGCGCGCTGGGCGTTATCGCCGACACGCTGCCCCCGATGCAGGTGCCGAAGCCGTCGGCGCGCGGCGAAAATCCCTATGCGGGAATGGACATCAGCCGCAACGCGCCCTGCCCGTGCGGGTCGGGCCGCAAATACAAGCATTGCCACGGCGCGATGTAGTCGCGCGTCGCCCCCGCGAAGGCGGGGGCCGTTGGCCACCTTTTCCTGCCCCGCCGTGTAAACCGCCAGCGGCCCCCGCCGTCGCGGGGGCGACGAACACACTCGCTTGCCAAGGCAAGCGGCGCCGATTAGCATCCCTTCCATAAGCTTGGCGGCCACGAAGCCGGCGGGCGCGCAGCAGCAGGGACATCGGCGCCGTGCCTCTTGCACGGCGATGGACGGCATGTCTGCGTGGAAAGGGTCGGAGTATCAGCTTCTTCGACGAAATGACGGATGAAGGCGGCGGCGTCCGGCCGTCCTATCGCGACTATTTCGACTGGTTCGACCGCGAGGATGCGCATCGCATCCACCGCAAGGCGCAGCAGGCCGAGGCTTTTTTTCGCACGATCGGCATCACCTTCAACGTCTATGGCGACGCCGACGCCGACGAGCGGCTGATCCCGTTCGACGTCGTGCCGCGGATCATCGCGGCGCGCGAATGGCGGCGGCTGTCGCGCGGGATCGAGCAGCGCGTGCGCGCGCTCAACGCCTTCCTCCACGACATCTATCACCGGCAGGAAATCCTGCGCGCGGGCCGCGTGCCGGTCGATCTGATCGCGCGCAATGACGCCTTTCTGCCGATGATGATGGGGATGGACCCGCCCGGCGGCATCTATACGCATATCAGCGGCATCGACATCGTCCGCACCGGCCCCGACGAATTCTATGTGCTCGAGGACAATGCCCGCACACCCTCGGGCGTTTCCTATATGCTCGAAAATCGCGAAACGATGCTCCAGATGTTTCCCGAGCTGTTCGCGAAGGTCGCGGTGCGCGAGGTCGGCGACTATCCGATCAACCTTTTGAAATCGCTGTCGGCCTGCGCGCCTCCGATGTGCGGGGGGACGCCCACCGTGGCGGTGCTCACCCCGGGCATCCACAACAGCGCCTATTTCGAGCACAGCTTCCTCGCCGACCAGATGGGCGCCGAACTGGTCGAAGGGCATGATCTGCGCGTCGTCGACGGGCGCATCGCGATGCGCACGACGCAGGGGTATAGGGCGATCGACGTCCTCTATCGCCGCGTCGACGATGATTTCCTCGATCCACTGAACTTTCGGCCCGACTCGCTGCTCGGGGTGCCCGGGATCTGGGATGTCTATCGCGCCGGCGGCATCACCATTGCCAATGCGCCGGGCACCGGCATCGCCGACGACAAGGCGCTCTATAGCTATATGCCCGACATCATCGAATTTTATACGGGCGAAAAGGCACTGTTGCCCAATGTGCCGACGTGGCGCTGCTCCGAAGAGGAGCATTGCCGCGAAGTGCTCGACCGCCTGCCCGAGCTGGTGGTGAAAGAGGTTCACGGGTCGGGCGGCTACGGTATGCTCGTCGGCCCCGCGGCGAGCAAGCGCGAGATCGCGGCGTTTCGCAAGAAGCTGGAGGCGAACCCCGCCAATTATATCGCCCAGCCGACGCTCTCGCTGTCGACCGTGCCGATCTTCACCAAGGCCGGCCTTGCCCCGCGTCACGTCGACCTGCGGCCCTTCGTCCTGATGTCGCCCCAGGGGCTGACGATCACGCCGGGCGGGCTGACGCGCGTCGCGATGAAGCGGGGCTCGCTGGTGGTCAATTCGAGCCAGGGCGGCGGGACCAAGGATACGTGGGTGCTGGAGGATTGATGGCGGCGAGTGTCGATCTTCTTCGTCATTGCGAGCGAAGCGAAGCAATCCAGGGCGGTTTGCGCTCGCTCTGGATTGCCGCGTCGTCTTCGGCTCCTCGCAATGACGATGCTTTCGAGGGCGTCGTCCCATGCTAGGCAAGACCGCCGGAGCCCTGTTCTGGATGGCGCGCTATCTTGAGCGTAGCGAGAATAATGCGCGACTGATCGACGCCGGTTTCCGCATCGCGCTGACGCGCTGGCAGACCGCGCCGTCCGAATGGAAGTCGATCCTCGGCACCGCAGGCGTCGATCAGGCCTTCATGGCGGCGCACGACGATTATAGCTCGGCACGCGTCGTCGATTTTCTGCTTCGCGATCCGGCCAATCCGTCGAGTATCGTGTCGCTCCTGAAACGCGCGCGCGACAATGCGCGCACCGCGCGGACGGCGCTGACGCGCGAGGTGTGGGAAGCGGTGAACACGAGCTGGATGACGCTCACCGGCCTGCTCAGGCGGCAGGTGCGCGAGGACGACCTGCCCGACGTGCTCGCGGCGATCCGGCAGCAGAATGCGCAGGTGCGCGGCGTGCTTGCGGGGACGATGCTGCGCGACGACGGCTATAATTTCGCGCGGCTCGGCACCTTCCTGGAGCGCGCCGACAACACCGCGCGCATCCTCGACGTCAAATATTATCTGCTGCTCCCCTCGGTTGCGCATATCGGCAGCTCGATCGACAATGTGCAGTGGGAGACGATCCTGCGCTCGGTGTCGGCGCACCGCGCCTATCGCTGGCTTTACGGGGCGGAAATCAGCGCGCTCAAGATCGCCGAATTTCTGATCCTCTATCGCCAGATGCCGCGCAGCCTCGCCTTCTGCTGCGACAAGATGCAGGATAATCTCGACTGGCTGCAGCGCGGCTATGGGGAAGAAACCGAGGCAGGGCGGATGGCGCGCACGATCTGCCGCGACAAGCTGTCGGCGCCGATCCAGTCGATCTTCGACGGCGGCCTGCACGAATATCTGCGCGGCTTTCTGACGGCCAACGCCATGCTCGCGCAACAGATCGAGCGCGATTACCGGTTCGTGGAATGACGATGAAGCTGCTGGTCGACCATATCACCCATTATCAATATGATGCCCCGGTCGGCTATGCATTGCAGCAGGTGCGGCTGACACCCAAGGACCGTCCGGGACAGCAGAGCGTCCACGGCTGGACGATCGAGGTCGAGGGCGGCGAGAAGCAGCTTCACTATACCGACCATCATGGCAATGGCGTCGACCTGATCGCGGTGGGCAGCGGCGCGCGCGAACTCGTTGTCCGCTGCCGCGGCGAGGTCGAACTGCACACATGGGACGGCGTGATCGGCGCGCACCGCGGCGCAATGCCGCTGTGGAGTTTCCTTCAGCCGACCGCGCTGACACGCGCGGGGCGGCATGTGCGCTCGCTGACCGCGGCGCTGGGGCGCGACTTCGCTTCGGATATCGAACAGGCACATGCGCTGTCGGCGCTGATCCTCGATCGGCTCGCATACAAGGTCGGCGTGACCGACGCCGAAACGAGCGCCGAACAGGCACTGGGCGGCGAGGGCGGGGTGTGCCAGGACCACACCCATATCTTCATCGCCGCGATGCGCCATCTTGGCCATCCGGCGCGCTATGTCTCGGGCTATCTGCGCATGGACGACCGCACCGAACAGGATGCGACCCACGCCTGGGCAGAGGCGCATTTCGACCACATCGGCTGGGTTGGCTTCGACATCAGTAACGGACATTCGCCCGACCAGCGCTATATTCGCGTGGCGACGGGACTCGATTATCGCGACGCCGCCCCGGTTCGCGGGATGCGCTATGGTGCGGCGCAGGAAAATCTGGTTGTCCAATTGCAGGTCCAGCAATAATCGGGTTTGGACAGCGGGGCGGACGGGATTCGATGACCTATTGCGTAGGTATGCGGCTCAACAAGGGGCTGGTGTTCATGTCGGACACCCGTACCAACGCCGGCGTCGACGATATTTCGCAGGTCCGCAAGATGCGCAGCTGGCATGTGCCCGGGGAGCGTGTCATCACCTTGATGTCGGCGGGCAATCTGGCGACGACGCAGGCGGTGGTCAGTCTGATCGACGAGCGCACCAAGGCGCCCGAAGAACGCCATCCTTCGATCCTCGAAGCACCGTCGATGTTCCAGATCGCAACGACGATCGGCGAAGTGCTGCGCGGCATCGTGATGCGCCACAATGACGAGGGGCCGGTCGCCGAATCGATCTTTCGCGCCTCGCTGATCGTCGGCGGGCAGATCAAGGGGCAGGAACCGCGGCTCTTCCTGATCTATCCCGAAGGCAATTTCATCGAGGCGGGCGAGGACAATCCCTTTTTCCAGATCGGCGAAACCAAATATGGCCGCCCGATCATCGTGCGCAGTTACGACCCCGCCATGTCGTTCGAGGATGCGGTGAAGCTGCTCTGCGTCTCGTTCGATTCGACGATCCGCGCCAATGCCGGGGTCGATCTGCCGATCGATCTGAAGATCCACGAACGCGACGATTTCACCACCGTGCGCGAGCGCCGCTTCGAGCGCGACGATCCCTATTTCCGCCGCGTGTCGGAGGGGTGGGCCGAGGCGCTGGGGATCGCGCTCGCCGAACTGCCAGACTTTCATTTTTAGAGCGCAACGCCGCTCCGATGGAAGCGTGTGTCCCCGCGAAGGCGGGGACCCATCTCCAACCGGTTCATCGTGGCGCCGTTCGGAGATGCACTCCCGCCTTCGCGGGGGGCACGGCATTTTCAGCCTCGCCGCCCCAGCGCGCGATGCTACCGATTCTTCCGTCCCTCGATCAGCCCGTCGACCAGGCTCGGATCGGCGAGGGTCGAGGTGTCGCCCAGCGATCCGAAGTCATTCTCCGCGATCTTGCGCAGGATGCGGCGCATGATCTTGCCCGAGCGCGTTTTGGGCAGGGCGGGGGTGAAATGGATATGGTCGGGGGTCGCGATCGGGCCGATTTCGGTGCGCACCTGTTGCCTGAGTTCGGCGAGCAGTTCGTCGCTCGGGTCGATCCCGGCGTTCACCGTGACATAGGCATAGATGCCCTGGCCCTTGATGTCGTGGGGAAAGCCGACCACCGCGGCCTCGGCGACCATTTCGTGCAGCACCAGCGCGCTTTCGACCTCGGCGGTGCCCATGCGGTGCCCCGAGACGTTGATGACGTCGTCGACGCGCCCGGTGATCCGCCAATAGCCGTCCGCGTCGCGGCGGCAGCCGTCGCCGGTGAAATATTTTCCCATATAGGTCGAAAAATAGGTCTGAACGAAGCGGTCGTGATCGCCATAGACTGTGCGCGCCTGCCCCGGCCAGCTGTGCGTGATGCACAGATTGCCTTCGGCGGCGCCGCCGGTCCGTTCGTCGGCGAGGACGCCGCCCTCGGCATCGACCAGCTGCGGACGGATGCCGAAAAAGGGACGTCCGGCGCTCCCCGGCTGCATCGGATGCGCGCCGGGCAGGGTGGTGATCATGATTCCGCCGGTCTCGGTCTGCCACCAGGTATCGATGACCGGAACGCGGCCCTTGCCGACGATATCGTGATACCAGCGCCACGCCTCCGGGTTGATCGGTTCGCCGACGGTGCCGAGCAGGCGGATCGACGAAAGGTCGTGGCGCGTCACATAATCGTCGCCCTCGCGCATCAGCGCGCGGATCGCGGTGGGTGCGGTGTAGAGGATATTGACCCGATGCTTGTCGACGACCCGCCAGAAACGGTCATGGTCGGGATAGTTGGGGATGCCTTCGAACATCAAGGTCGTCGCGCCATTCTGCAGCGGGCCATAGACGACATAGCTGTGCCCCGTGACCCAGCCGATGTCGGCGGTGCACCAGAAAATCTCGCCGGGGCGATAGTCGAAGCCGTACCAAAAGGTCGTCGCGGTCCACACGCTGTAGCCGCCGACGGTATGCAGCACGCCCTTGGGCTTGCCGGTCGAGCCCGAGGTGTAGAGGATGAACAGCGGATCTTCGGCGTTCATCGGCTCGCACGGGCAGTCGGCGTCGACGTCGGCGGAGAGTGCGTCGTACCAATGGTCGCGCCCTTCCTTCATCGCGACGTCGCCGCCGGTGTGCGCGATGACGAGCACCCCCTTCACCGCGACCTTTTCGAGCGCCTTGTCGACATTGGCCTTGAGCGGGATGGTCTTGCCGCCGCGCAGCCCCTCGTCGGCGCAGATCACCCAGTCGCTTGCGCAATCCTCGATGCGGCCGTGGATCGCCTCCGGCGAGAAGCCGCCGAAGATGACGCTGTGGATAGCGCCGATGCGCGCGCAGGCGAGCATCGCGACCGCCCCTTCGGGCACCATCGGCATATAGATGGTGACGCGGTCGCCTTTCTTCACGCCCAGCTTTTTCAGCGTATTCGCCATGCGGATCGTGTCGGCGAGCAGCGCGGCATAGCTGATATGGCGCGTCTCGCCGTCGGGGGCGTCGGGTTCGAAGATGATCGCGGTCCGCTCGCCATGCCCCGCGGCGACATGGCGGTCGAGCGCATTGTGACAGAGGTTGAGGACGCCGTCCTCATACCATTTGATGCTGACCGGGTCGAAGGACCAGTTCGCAATCTTCGTCGGCGCGCGCACCCAGTCGAGCCGCTTCGCCTGCTCGGCCCAGAAAGCGTCGGGATCGGCGATGCTCTCGGCATAGAGCCGATCATAATCGGCGGCCGTGCAGTGCGTGTTCGCGGCGGCGTCGGCGGGGACGGGGACCAGCGGTTCGGATGGGGGTAGGTCGGACACGTCAGCTTCTCCCGCTTTCGGTTTCAATCTCGTCGCCCCTGCGATACTCTGCGGCCCGCAAGTTTCAAGGGCGGGGGCAGGGAGGATGAAGTTAGAGCGCGATCAACTTTGAGTGAAACGCTTGCAAAGGTTCGTGTGTCCCCGCGAAGGCGGGGACCCATCTCCTACCGGTTCAAGATGGCGCCGGCAGGAGATGGGCTCCCGCCTTCGCGGGAGCACTCATGCGTCCAAGAAATATGATCATGCTCTAAGCCCGCCAGCCAAAGCCCTCGTCGAGCGCCACAACCCGCCCGGACGTCCCGACCGGCTCGGCCGCGCCGTCGGTCAGGAACGCGAGCATCGCCGCGTCGCCGACGTCGACATGCGCGAGCGTGCGCGCGCCTTCGGGCGTCCGCGCGACGACGACGCCGGCGCGCGGCGCACCGTCGCGGGCATAGAAGATGGTGTAGCTTTCGATCGTCGCCGGCCCCGCATAATCCTCGACCAGCGCCGGGACGTGCCCGCGCTTTGCCTCGGCCTCGGCCTGATAGTCGAAATCCTGCGGGAAGCGCGCCGCCGCGATCGGCGCGCTGCCGAGCACGATGCAATGATTGTCGGTTGCGAAGCCGCCGTTGGCGAAGAGGAAGCCATAGCGGCCCGCGTCGCGGAGCCGCTCGACCATCGAAACGATCGCGTGGCTCATATAATTGGCGATCGGCCCGCCGCCGAAGGTCAGCCCGCCGAACACGGTCGCTGGCCGGTCCGCGGGCCAGCCGAGGATGCGGCGCGCCATCTTGGGGACGCAGGGGAAACAACTGTAAAGCTCGACGCAATCGAAATCCTCGACGGTCATGCCGTTCAGGTCGAGGGTGCGGCGGATCGACGTTTCCATGCTGACGCTGCCGTCGTATCGGTCGCGCGCGAGGATGCTCGGCGGCTCCTTCGCTGCGGCGCCCATGCCGACATAGATCAGGCGGTCCTCGGCAATCCCGCGCCGCCGCGCCTCGGCGAGGCTCGCGACCAGGAAGCCCGCGCCCTGGTTCACCGAGGAATTGGCGACCATCAGCTTCGAATAGGGAAAGGCGATCGGCCGGTTGCGCTCGTTGACGTCGAGTATCTCGGCGGGCGCGGCAGCCTTTCGAATCCACGCGCCGTCGTTCGCGGCGGCGACTTGCGAAAAGCGCGACCAGATTTCGGCGCTCTCGGCCTGCGCTTCGGCGAGGCTCTGGCCCCACGCGGCGCGCGTCGCATTTTCATAGAGCGGATAGACGTCGACCGGCGCGGCAAGGCCGTGCTTCTGCGCATAATCGGGCTCGCGGCGGGTCGCGACCTTGCGGATCGCATTATAGCTCTTGTCCTCGCCGCTCGCGGCCTTGGCGGCGCGCCCAGCGGCGGTGCGTAGCGCTTCGCCGCCGACCACCGCGGCGAGTTTGACCTCGCCCGCGCCGATGCGGTTCGCGGCTTCGTTGAGCAGCCGGACCGGCGTGTCGCCGTGCGGGGCGGCGGACTGGTAATTGATCGCCGGGGCGGCGCCGATCGCGGCGGCGAGCGGCTCGCAGAGCTGGCCAAGGTGGCGAAAGCTGATCTGGTCGACGATCGCGAGGCTGTCGATCTCCGCGAGCGGCACGCCCGCATCCTCAGCGGCGAGCCGCAGCGCCGCGACCATCAGGCCGAGCGAATCGCGCCCTTCGTCGGGATCGTCGGGGCGGTCGTTCAGCTGCCCGACCCCGATGATGACGGGGATGCGCTCGGGATCGGTCATTCGATGTCTCCGTTCGTGTCGAGCGAAGTCGAGACACGCTGAGGGCAAACGCCAAGTCGATGGACATCTCGACTTCGCTCGATGCGAACGGAAATAGCGTCAACCGTCATTGTATCAGCGCGCCTTCCACTCGGGCTTGCGCTTTTCGGCGAAGGCGCGCGGGCCTTCGCGCGCGTCCTCGCTGCGCATCAGCGCGGCGCGTTCGATCGTGTTGTGCTCCCAATAGGGCGCGTCGGCGGCGATATGGCCGTGCTGGATGCCGAGCGCGACGCGCTTCGTCGCCTGCACCGAGAGCGGGGCATTGGCGGCGATCTTTTCGGCGAGCGCGATCGCGGTGGGCATCAGATCGGCGAGCGGGACGACATGGTTGACGAGGCCGAACGCCGCGGCGCGCGCGGCGGGGATCGGGTCGCCGGTCAGCATATGCTCCATCGCGAGCTTGCGCGGCATCTGCTGCGCGAGGCGAAAGGCGCCGCCCGCTGCGGCGAACAGCCCGACCTTGACCTCGGGCAGGCCAAACTGCGCATGATCGGCGGCGACGATGATGTCGCTCATCAGCGCGATCTCGCATCCGCCGCCAAAGGCGAAGCCGTTGACCGCGGCGATGATCGGTTTCGAGATCGGGTGCGACACCATGCCCGCAAAGCCCCACGCCTGCTGCTCGGCATTGTCGGGCGCCAGGCTTTCGCCGCGCGACAGCGCGACCAGGTCGGCGCCCGCGCAAAAGCTCTTGTCGCCCGCGCCGGTGATGATCACGGCGCGGATCCTGGGATCGGCCTCGGCGGCCTCGAGCGCGGTCCCGATGCCGACATGCACCGCGGCGTTGACCGCATTGCGCGCCTCGGGCCGGTTGATCGTCACGATCAGGAGGTGCCCGCGGCGTTCAGTGAGGATGGTGGTGTCGGTCATCGCGAATCTCTCTCCCTTTCGGGCGAGTATCGCGGGAGGTTGACGTTTACGTCAACTGCTGATCGTCATTGCGAGCGGAGCGAAGCAATCCAGAGTCGCGTAAACCGCTCTGGATTGCTTCGCTCCGCTCGCAATGACGAGGTTCGTCAGATCGACTGGCCGGTCTTCGCCCAGTCGGCGAGGAAGCCCTCGATGCCCTTTTCGGTCAGGACATGCTTGAACAGCCCCTTGATGACCGCGGGCGGCGCGGTCATCACGTCGGCGCCGATCTTTGCCGCCTCGAGCACATGGATGCCGTGGCGCACGCTCGCGACCAGGATTTCGGTGCCATAGTCGTAATTGTCATAGATCAGGCGGATGTCGGCGATCAGCTGCATCCCGTCGAAGCCATTGTCGTCGTGGCGGCCGACGAAGGGCGAGACAAAGGTCGCGCCGGCTTTTGCCGCGAGCAGCGCCTGCGTCGCCGAGAAGCAGAGCGTGACATTGACCATGGTGCCGTCGCCGGTCAGCGCCTTGCAGGTCTTGAGGCCGTCGATCGTCAGCGGCACCTTGATGCAGACATTGTCGGCAATCTTGCGGAGGACTTCGGCCTCCTTCATCATCGTTTCATGGTCGAGCGCCACCACCTCGGCGGACACCGGACCGTCGACGATGGCGCAGATTTCCTTCGTCACTTCCTTGAAGTCGCGGCCTGACTTGGCGATCAGCGACGGGTTGGTGGTCACGCCGTCGAGCAGGCCGGTCGCGGCAAGCTCCTCGATGGCGGCGATTTCGGCGGTGTCGACGAAGAATTTCATGGGGTGCGCTTTCCTTTGGGGACGGTGATTCGGGATTGCGATACCCCCTACTGCTCTTTCTGCGTCATTGCGAGCGAAGCGAAGCAATCCAGAGCGGTTTGCGCAGGCTCTGGATTGCTTCGCTTCGCTCGCAATGACGATGACGGGAAAATGCTGGCGTTCCGCCTTTGTTCCAGTTAAGCGAGCCGCATGGCCAAAGCGAAACGACAATATGTCTGCCAGAATTGCGGGGGCGTCTCCTATCGCTGGCAGGGGCAGTGCGGCGATTGCGGCGAGTGGAACACGCTCGTCGAAGAGGCGCCGGAAACCGTCTTTTCGGCGAAGCACGACCTGTCGAAGGGCGGGCGCGCCCTCGCGCTCGAAACGCTCGGCGAACACAGCCCGATGCCCGAACGGATGCTGTGTGGAATCGCCGAGTTCGACCGCGCGCTGGGCGGCGGTTTCGTCGCGGGGTCGGCGACGCTGATCGGCGGCGATCCGGGGATCGGCAAGTCGACGCTGCTGCTTCAGGCCGCGGGGCGGCTTGCGAAGGCGGGCAGGTCGGTCGTCTATATCAGCGGCGAGGAAGCGGCGGGGCAGGTGCGGCTGCGTGCGCAGCGCCTGGGGCTCGGCGAGGCGCCCGTCGCGCTCGCGAGTGCGACCTCGGTGCGCGACATCCTCGCGACGCTCGAAGGCCGCGCGGCCGACTTCGTCGTCATCGATTCGATCCAGACGATGCACAGCGACCTGATCGACAGCGCACCGGGCACGGTGAGCCAGGTCCGCGCGAGCGCGCAGGAGCTGATCCGCTATGCCAAGGACAGCGGCGCGGCGGTCGTACTCGTCGGCCATGTCACCAAGGACGGCACGATCGCCGGGCCGCGCGTGCTCGAACATATGGTCGATACGGTGCTGTCGTTCGAGGGCGAGCGCAGCCATCTTTATCGCATATTGCGCGCGGTCAAGAACCGCTTCGGCGGCACCGACGAGATCGGTGTCTTCGCGATGGGCGAGGAGGGGCTGGGTGAGGTCGCCAACCCCTCGAGCCTGTTCCTGACCGATCGTAGCCGCGACGTACCCGGATCGGTCGTCTTTCCTGCCCTGGAAGGCACGCGCCCGGTGCTCGTCGAGGTGCAGGCGCTCACCGTGCGGCTGGCGAGCGGGGCGACGCCGCGTCGCGCCGTGGTCGGGTGGGACGGCGGGCGGCTCGCGATGGTGCTCGCGGTCCTGGAGGCGCGCTGCGGGCTGCAGATGGGCGCAGCCGAAGTCTATCTCAACATCGCCGGCGGCTATCGGCTCACCGATCCGGCGGCCGATCTTGCCGTCGCCGCGGCGCTGATCTCGGCCTTCAGCGAGCGGCCGGTGCCGTCGGACGCGATCGTTTTCGGCGAGCTGTCGCTGTCGGGCGAAGTGCGCCCGGTGGCGCACGACGCCCTGCGCCTGCGCGAAGCGGCAAAGCTCGGTTTTTCAAAGGGCTGGGGGCCGAAGGGGATGAAGGCCGTGAAGGGGATCGGGGTCAACGGATTCGGCCGGCTCGGCGAACTCGTTGACCTGATGCTCGGGCGCGACTAGCTCGCCTCTATGGGAAGTCTGACGGCTATGGATATCGTCGTGCTGCTGCTCGTTGGCGGCGGCACGGTTCTCGGTTTTTCGCGCGGGTTGGTGCAGGAAGTGACCTCGCTTCTCGCCTGGCTGCTCGCGATCCTCGCGGTGCGCTTCTTTCACGCGACGCTGACCGGGCTGCTCGCGGACTATGTCAGCGCGCCCGGCGCCGCGGCGATGCTCGCCTTCGTTTTGCTGTTCGGCGGTGTGTTCGCGGTGACCAAATGGGCGTCGCGCGCGATGGGGCAGCGCAGCCGCGCGTCGCTCGTCGGCGGCTTCGATCGCGGGCTTGGCGCGGGCTTCGGCGCGGTCAAGGGACTGGCGCTCGCGACCGTGCTGTTCATGGGCGCGACGCTGCTCTACGATATCGGCTATGGCAGTGCGGCACGCCCCGTCTGGATGACAGACAGCCGGACCTATCCGGCGCTCAATGCGACGAGCGCGGCGTTGAGCAAGGTGATCGCCGAACGCCGTGCCGAATCGCGCGACGCCGACGTCGCGGCGAGAGAAGAAACGGACAAGGCCCGATGAGTGCGCCGCTCTACAATCGCGACATATTGGCGCTGGCTGTGGCGACCGCCGATTTTCCGCTGCTCACCGATGCGCGCCGCGCCTCGCTGCGCGCGCCGCTGTGCGGCAGCCGCATCATCGTCGATGTCGACGCCGATGAGGACGGGCTGGTCAGGGGCGTCGGCCTGCACGTCGAGGCGTGCGCACTCGGTCAGGCCTCGGCTGCATTACTCGCGCGCCACGCTGCGGGGCGCAGCGCTGCCGACCTCCACGCCGCGCGCGATGCGATCGCGAGCTGGTTCGCGGGTGAGGGCGAACGGCCCGACTGGCCGGGGTTCGACCTGCTCGCGCCCGCGCGCGACTATCCGGCGCGCCACGGCGCGATCCTGCTCCCCTTCAATGCCGCGGTCGCGGCGCTGGAGAGCGCAGAGGTGCGCGCATGATCGCCACGCTGCTCGCCGCGGGAACCGCCGCGGTCGAACAGGCGGCCGAAACGCCGACCGATACCTTGCTGTTCGAAGGCGCGATCCTGCTCGGCGTCGCGACCTTGTTCGTGATGATCTTCCGCCGCCTCGGGCTCGGTGCGGTGCTCGGTTATCTGATCGCCGGCGCGCTCGTCGGGCCGCACGGGCTGGGTCTCGTGGGCGGCGGCGAATCGAAGCTCGCGATCGCCGAGATCGGCATCGCCTTCCTGCTGTTTCTCGTCGGACTCGAACTGCATCCGCGCCGATTATGGGATTTGCGCAAGGCGATCTTCGGCCTCGGGCTCGCGCAGGTGGTCGTCACGGGGCTCGTCCTCACCGCGCTGATTCTGCTGACGCAGGGCTTCAGCTGGCAGGCGGCGCTCGTTCTCGGCCTGCCGCTCGCGCTCTCGTCGACCGCACAGGTGCTGCCGAGCCTCAAAAGCTCGGGGCGCATCAACTCGCCCTTCGGCGAAAAGGCCTTCTCGATCCTGCTGTTTCAGGATTTGGCGATCGTGCCGATGATCACGATCGTCGCGGCGCTGTCGCGCGCGCCTGCCGACCCGTCGACCCCGCCCGGCGCTATGCTCGCGCTCTATACGGTGCTGGCGATCATCGGGCTGGTGCTGGCGGGGCGCTTCGTGGTCAATCCGCTGCTCAAGGTCATCGGCCGCTATGGCGAGCGCGAGCTGTTCGTCGTCGTCGGGCTGCTCGTCGTACTCGCGAGCGCGGCGCTGATGCACAGCCTGCACCTGTCGACCGCGCTTGGCGCCTTTGTCGCGGGGGTGATGCTCGCCGACTCGCCCTATCGCCACGAGATAGAGGCTGACGTCGAGCCCTTCCGCCTGATCCTGCTCGGCCTCTTCTTCCTCGCGGTCGGGATGGTGCTCGATGTCGGCGTGGTGCTTGCCGATCCGCTGCGCGTGCTCGGGCTCGCGGCGGGGTTGGTCGTCACGAAAGTCGTCGTGCTGACGCTGCTCGTGCGTGCGTTCGGCAAGTCGTGGAAAACCGCGCTCGGGCTTGCGCTGCTGCTCAGCCAGGGCGGCGAGTTCGGCTTTCTGCTCTTCACCCAGGCACAGCAGGCGCTGCTGATCGCGCCCGAGGCGGCGAGCCTGTTCAGCGCGGTCGTGACCTTGTCGATGGTCTCGACGCCGTTCCTGATGCTGTTCGCCCGCAACCTCGAATTCGCGCCCGATCGCGACGGTCCGATGCCCGAAGGCCCCGACGCGGCGCCGCGCGGGTCGGCGCTGGTCATCGGCTATGGCCGCTTTGGCCAGACCGTCGCGCAGATGCTGCACGCGGTCGATTGCTCGGTCACGTTGATCGACAAGAAGCCGAGCCAGATCGAACAGTCGGGCCGTTATGACACCAAAGTCTATTATGGCGACGGGCTGCGCCTCGACCTGCTTCGCCGCGCGGGCGCCGACGAGGCGCGGCTGATTATCTATTGCATCGACGACGCTTCGGTCGACGCCGAGGCGCTGCGCCCGATCGTCGAAGCCTTTCCGCAGGCGAAGGTGCTGATC
The DNA here is from genome assembly GCF_032879645.1 of Sphingopyxis indica. Taxonomy (NCBI): domain Bacteria; kingdom Pseudomonadati; phylum Pseudomonadota; class Alphaproteobacteria; order Sphingomonadales; family Sphingopyxidaceae; genus Sphingopyxis; species Sphingopyxis indica. The sequence continues at coordinate 2,661,720 of NZ_CP076394.1, read as the reverse complement.
CGCGTATTCGACCGGCGCCAGCTGATGGCGATCGACGGCGCGGGGGCGGCCGGCGCGGTGCGCGAAGTGTTCGAAAGCTCGATTGCGCTCGGGCGCCTCGCACTCGCCGAACTCGATGTCGATCCGCGCGAGGTGGAGGATGTCGAGACGGCGCTGCGGCAGCTCGACGAAACGCGGCTCGCCGCGCAGATGGACGAAGGCGATCTGGCGGCGGGTCGCGACCATCGCTTCAAGCCGGGCGGCGGCCGCGAGGCGGCGAGCGTGCTCGAAAATCTGCGCCAGCGGCGGCAGGCAGCGAAAGCAGCGCGCGAAGAGGAAACGATGCAGGTGGCTGATCCTGAGACGGCGTAGCCTTTGCCCTCTCCCCTTCAGGGGAGTGGGATCAGCCCGCCCCGTCCAGAAACGCCGCCACCGCATCGAGCCCATACTCCTCGGTCACGAAGCTCTGTCCGATGCCGCGGGTCAGGATCAGCGGTAGCTTGCCGCCGCGCACCTTCTTGTCGTGCGCCATATGCGCCGCGAGCGCCGTGCCGCCGGTGCCCACTCCGGCGCTCGCCAGACTGTGCGGCAGGCCGACGCTCGCGAGATGATCGCGCACGCGCGCCGCGTCGGCGGCGGGGCAGAGGCCCTGCGCGGCCGAAAATTGATGCGCGAGCGCCATGCCGGCGGCGACCGCTTCGCCGTGGAGCAGCCGGTCCGAATAGCCGGTTTCGGCCTCGAGCGCGTGGCCGAAGCTGTGGCCGAGATTGAGCAAGGCGCGGACATCCTGCGTTTCGCGCTCGTCGGCGGCGACGATGCGCGCCTTCGCGGCGACGCTATGCGCGATCGCCCGATGCCGCGCGCCCGTATCGCCCGCGAGCAGCGCTGCGCCGTTCGCCTCGCACCATGCGAAGAAGTCCGCATCGTCGATGAGCCCATATTTGACGACCTCGGCATAGCCCGCGCGCAGCTCGCGCGGCGGCAGGCTCGCGAGCGTTGCCGGGTCGATCACGACGAGCGCTGGCTGGTGAAAGGCACCGATCAGATTCTTGCCCGCCGGCACGTTGATCGCGGTCTTGCCGCCGACGCTGCTGTCTACCTGCGCGAGCAATGTCGTCGGCACCTGGACAAAGGCGCAGCCGCGCTTGACGATGCTGCACGCAAAGCCGACGAGATCGCCGATCACGCCGCCGCCGAGTGCGATCACATGATCGCTGCGCTCGATGCCCTGGTCGATCAGCCATTCGGTGAGGCGCGACAGCCCCTCCCAGCTTTTCGTGCCTTCGCCGGCGGGCAGCGCGAGCGACGAGAAGGAGATATTCGCCTGCGCGAGCGAGGTGCCGACGCGCGCTAGATAGAGGTCGGCGACATGCTCGTCGGTCACGATCATCGTCCGCGGACGCCTGAGCAGCGGCGCGACATGTGCGCCGATCTTTTCGAGCAATCCGTCGCCGATCAATATGGGATAGCTGCGGCTCCCCAGTTCGACGGTCAGCTTTTGCATGCCGGATCTTCCCATGTTGACAGGGCCTCCAATATCGCGCGCACCGTATGGTCGTGGGGGTCGCTCGCCGATCCGACGCGCAGATGCGCCTCGGCATAGATCGGATTGCGCACCGCCGCGAGTTCGCGCAGCACTTGGCCGGGGTCGCGGTCCTTGAGCAGCGGGCGATGGCTGCGGCGTCCGACGCGCTCGACGAGCGTTGGAATGTCGGCGTCGAGCCAGATGCAAAGGCTGTCCTTCAGGATCAGCGCGCGCGTCTCGTCGTTGATGAAGGCACCGCCGCCGGTCGCGAGGACGAGCGGCTTTCCGGCGAGCAGTCGCGCGATCACGCGGCGCTCGCCATCGCGGAAATGCGCTTCGCCGAATTTCGCGAAAATGTCGGAGATCGTCATGCCCGCGGCGCGCTCGATTTCGTCGTCGGCGTCGGCGAAGGCCATGCCGAGGCGCTGCGCGAGGCGGCGGCCGACGGTCGATTTCCCCGCGCCCATCAAGCCGACGAGCACGATCGGCCGCGCGCGGATCGCGGGGTCGATGGCCAGGGCCGGGCTTTTCGGGTTTCGCGCCATGATGCGCGCGGCTATACCGCCCGGACCGCGCGGGACAATGGTTTTCGGCGCATATGTATAGCCAAGGGTCGCCGGGATATTGCACACAGAGGAAAGATCGGGAAAAGGCCGGTGGATCGGGCGGCTGCTCGTGCTGGCGTTGTTGCTGGTCGCCTTTGCAGCTCTGTTGTGGTTCCTCGGCCGGCCCGCCGAGCCGAAATGGATTGAGGTGGATGTGACCGACACGATTGCCGCGGGGGCGCCGCAATGAAGAAGAAACTGCTCGCCCTGACGCTCGGCCTGTCGGGAAGCGCGCTCGCCGCGGCGCTGATCCTGCCCGTGACCGCGCAGGAATCGCTGCTGCCCGAAGGTTTCGGTAGCCCGCCCGCGCCGACGCCGGCACCCACGCCCGCGCCCGGTCCGACCCCCACGCCTTCGGCGCCGTCGGCGCCCAAGCCGGGCGTTCCGGCGACTCCGGGGGCAAAGCCGACCGTCGAGGACGCCGCGGACGCGGAGGATGAGGCGGCCGACGAGGAAGAAGAGGAAGTCGAGGGCGCAATCTCGAGCCGCCTCAAATACGACCTGCCGCCGGGCGCACGGCGCCTGCTCACCCGCATCGGCCCGCTGACCCCCGAAACGGGCGGCATGGCGCCCGATGCGTTCGGTGTGCGCGGCCAATATGCCGCGGCAATCATGCGCAATACGAACGGCCGGATCGCCTCGCGCTGGGTGCAGATTCTGCTCCGCCGCGCGCTGCTCTCGGCGATCGACACGCCCGAGACGATCAACGGTGCCGATCTTGCCGCCGACCGCGCCGCGCTGCTGTTGCGCATGGGCGAATCGGTCGGCGCGCGCTGGATCGTCCAGTCGGTCGATCACGACCGCGCGAGCAGGCGGCTCGTTGCCGTCGCGCAGCAAACCTATCTCGCCAACGCCGATCCAGCGGGAATGTGCCCCTATGTTCCTGCGGGCCTCGCGCATGGCGACCAGCAGACGTGGCGGCTGGCCTCGGCGATCTGCTCGGGCCTGACCGGTGACGCCGGCCCCGCCGGCTGGGCGATCGGCCGCGTGCGGTCGCGCGGCCAGATTGCCAATTTCGACATATTGCTCGCCGAGCGCGTGCTGGGCGCGACGGGCGCGGGGCGGCGCTCGACGACGATCGAATGGGACAATGTCGAGCGCCTGACGAGTTGGCGTTTCGGCATGGCCACGGCGACCGGAATAGGGATTCCCGCCGAATTGCGCGCATCCGAACCTTTCTACATGCGCGGCTGGACGGTCCTCGCGCCGATGACCGACATGCCCGACCGCATCGCCGCGGCGCCCGAAGCGGCGGCGCGCGGCGTGCTGTCGAGCGAAGCCTATCTGTCGTTGCTGAGTGCGGCGGCGAGCGAGGCCGAACCGGCCGCGCCGCTCGCGGCCGAAACCGACACGTTGCGCAACGCCTTTGCCGCGCCAGCCGCGGCCGATCGCTACGCCGCGATGCAGGAGATCTGGGGCGGCGAGGGGAATGCGATCGCGCGCTATGCGGCGATCGTCTCGACCGCGCGCGCCGCGGCCGCCTTGCCGACGGCGACCGCCGTGGCGGATGATCCGTGGCAGCTGATCGGCTCGATGCTCGCCGGCGGGTACGACCGCAACGCCGCGAACTGGGCGGCGCGCGTCGATGCGGGAAGCCACGCTTGGGGCGTGCTCGCCGTGGGGTTGCCGCAGCCGCTCGGCGGGACGAGCACGGGCCGGATCGGCCAGTTCGCCGAAGGCGACGATAGCGCCGGACAACTGCGCTCGAAGCTGTTGCTCGCGGGGCTCGCCGGGCTCGGCCGGATCGACGCGGGGGCGGCCTCGTCGGCGGCGCAGGATCTTGGCGTCGATCTCGGCAAGCAGACGCGCTGGACGCAGGCGATCGAAACCGCGGCACGGCGCCGCGAACCCGGCATGGTGGCGCTGCTTGCGGCGACGGGGATGCAGGGCGATTGGTCGAAAGTGCCCGCTTATCACCTCTATCACATCGTCCGCGCGCTGCGCGACGTCGGACTGGAGGCGGAGGCGCGGATGATCGCCGCCGAAGCGCTGGTGCGTGTCTGACGCGGCGCCGATCGACCGCTTTCTGGAGATGATGGCGGCCGAGCGCGGCGCCGCGCGCAACACGCTCGCCGCCTATCGCCGCGATCTCGAACAGGCGTCGCGTTTCGCAAAGGGCCGGCTCGCCGAAGCCGATGCGGCGATGCTGCGCAAGATCATGGCCGATTATCGCTCGCTCGCGGCGAGCAGCGCGGCGCGCAAGCTGTCGGCGCTGCGGCAGTTCTTTGCCTTTCTGGCGGACGAAGGCGAGCGCGCCGACAATCCGGCGCTCGACGTCGCGCGGCCCGCGACCCGGCGGCCGCTGCCCCGCGTGCTGACGCACGCCGACGTCGAACGCCTCTTCGCGCAGGCCGGCGACGAAGCGGCGGGGGAGGCGCCGCCCGCCGCCGCGGTTCGCCAGCTGCTCCTCCTCGAACTTCTCTATGGCTCGGGCCTGCGCGCGAGCGAGCTCGTGTCGCTACCGCGCCGCGCCATTACGGGCGAACGCGCCTTTCTGATCGTGCGCGGCAAGGGCGACAAGGAACGGCTCGTGCCGCTGTCCGATCGCGCGCGCGGGGCGCTCGACCAGTGGCTGCCGCTCGCCGGCGACGGCTCGCCGTGGCTTTTTCCGTCGGGCAAGGGACATCTGACACGAGTGCGGCTGTTCCAGCTGCTGCGTGAACTCGCGGCGCGCACCGGGCTCGATCCGGCCGCGATCAGCCCGCATGTGCTGCGCCACGCCTTTGCGACCCACCTGCTCGAGGGCGGCGCCGACCTGCGTGCGCTGCAGCTGATGCTCGGCCATGCCGACATCGCGACCACCGAAATCTATACCCATGTCGACAGCCGCCGCCTCGTCGAACTGGTCAATCGCCGTCATCCGCTGGCGCGGATGGAGGACGTTGACCTGACGACGCCTTCCGCCTAGCGATTCCGCATGACAGCCTTTCTGGATTTCGAAAAACCGGTCGCCGCCCTCGATCGCCAGATCACCGAACTGCGCGAGATGGGGAGCGATCCCACGCTCGACATCGACGGCGACATCGCGCGGCTCGAGGCCAAGTCCGCGAAGATGCTGCGCGACATCTATGCCAGGCTGACGCCATGGCAGAAGACGCAGGTCGCGCGCCATCCCGACCGGCCGCATTTCAAACATTATGTCGCGGGCCTGTTCGATGACTGGATGCCGCTCGCCGGCGATCGCAATTTCGGCGACGATCAGGCGATCCTCGGCGGCCTCGCGCGCTTTCGCGGCCGCCGCGTGATGGTGATCGGCCACGAAAAGGGCGACGATATCCCGTCGCGCATGAAGCATAATTTCGGCATGGCGAAGCCCGAAGGCTATCGCAAGGCGATCCGCCTGATGCAGCTGGCCGACCGCTTCGGCTTGCCCGTCGTGACGCTCGTCGACACCTCGGGCGCTTTTCCCGGCATCCAGGCCGAGGAGCGCGGACAGGCCGAGGCGATCGCGCGCTCGACCGAACAATGCCTCGCGCTCGGCGTGCCGATGGTCGCGGCGGTGGTCGGCGAGGGCGGATCGGGCGGGGCGATCGCGCTCGCCGCGGCGAACCGCGTGCTGATGTTCGAAAATGCCGTCTATTCGGTGATCTCGCCCGAAGGCTGCGCCTCGATCCTGTGGCGCACCTCCGACAAGGCGCCCGAAGCCGCGGCGGCGATGAAGATGGCGGCGCAGGATCTGCTCGCGCTCAAGGTGATCGACCGGATCGTGCCCGAGCCGGTGGGCGGTGCCCACCGCGCGCCCGACGTCGCGATCAAGGCGCTGGGCGATGCGATCGCCGAGGAACTCGACGGGCTTTCGGATCTCCCCCGCGATGCGCTGCTGTCGGCGCGCGAAGAGAAATTCCTCGCGATGGGGCGCGGTTAGACTGCGATTCGAAACCTGCGTGCTCCCGCGAAGGCGGGAGTCCATCTCCCGCCGGTGCTATTTCAAACCGACCGGAGATGGGTCCCCGCCTTTGCGGGGACACACAATGATGTGATCGAAGACGATCATGGTGCGGACGGGAACCCGATCGCTTGCGATGGCGTTCCTTTTCAAGCCCCTCCCCTGAAGGGGAGGGGCTTGAAAAGGAAAAGGGAGACGCATTTCATGGCCCGAACGACGATGACGACGGCGCTGGCAATGGCGCTGGCGGGATGTGCGATGGCGGGGAGCGGGGTAAGCGGTCCCGCCGACGCCAGGACCAAGACGATCCGCACCGCGACCAGCATCACTCCCGCCGAACGCCAGCAGGGCGCCGAGGCGCACCCCCAGCTGCTCCAGGAATTCGGCGGCGCCTATGCCGGGCCGCAGACCGCCTATGTCACGCGCGTCGGCCAGACTATCGCCGTCCAGTCGGGCATGTCGAACGCGCGCGGCGACTTCACCGTTACCCTGCTCAATTCGCCGGTGAACAACGCCTTCGCGATTCCCGGCGGCTATGTCTATGTCACGCGCCAGCTGATGGCGCTGATGAACGACGAGGCCGAGCTGGCGGGCGTGCTGGGGCACGAGGTCGGCCATGTCGCCGCGCAGCACAGCAAAAAGCGCCAGTCGGCCGCGACGCGCAACAGCATCCTCGGCGTGCTCGGCGCCGTGCTCGGCAGCGCGATCGGCGGCGAAGGCGGGCTGCTCGGCTCGCTCGGCGGGCTGCTTCAGAATAATGCGATGCAGGTTGCGCAGCTCGCGACGCTCGGCTTTTCGCGGAGCCAGGAACTCGAGGCCGACCAGCTCGGCGTGCAATATCTGAAGAGCGCGGGCTATGATCCGCTGGCGCTGTCGACGATGCTCGCGAGCCTCGCGAACCAGACCGATCTCGAAGCGCGGATCGCCGGCGATGCGCGCTCGATCCCCGAATGGGCGAGCACGCACCCCGACCCGGCTTCGCGCGTGCGCAACGCGCAGCAACTCGCGAGCCGCTATGGAGCCGGCGGCGTTCGCAACGCCGATGCGTTCATGGCCTCGGTGGACGGCGTGCTCTATGGCGACGATCCCGCGCAGGGTGTCGTCGAGGGACGGCAGTTCCTGCATCCCGACTTGCGGCTGGCATTCACGGTGCCCAATGGCTTTGGCATGCAGAACGGAACGACCGCGGTCGACATCAGCGGCAACGGCGGACAGGCGCAATTTTCGACCGGGCGCTACAATGGCGACATGAACGCCTATATCGCATCGGTGCTGAAGGCGATCGGCGGCGACGCCAATCTGACGCCCGGCACGATCCAGCGCACGACGGTGAACGCTATTCCCGCCTATTACACCACCGTCCGCGCCAACAGCCAGTCGGGGCAGGTCGATGTCACCGTCTTCGCCTATGAATTTTCGCGCAGCAGCGCGTTTCATTTCGTCGCGCTGACCAAGGCGGGCGGAGCGGGGACCTTCAACTCGATGTTCGGCAGCCTGCGCCGCCTGAGCGCCAGCGAAGCGGCGGCGATCAAGCCGCGGCGCGTCGATGTGGTAACGGTGAAGAGCGGCGACACGGCTGCGAACCTGTCGCGCCGCATGGCGTACAGCAACTATCAGGTCGAGCGCTTTCAGGTGCTCAACCGGCGTGCCGCCAACGCGCGTTTGATGCCGGGGCAGAAGGTAAAGCTGGTTGTGTACGCGGGGCGGTGATCTTGCTAATCAAGAGGGCGACGAATAAATATTCGCCGCCCTTCGCTGGTGAACGCCTTCGACTATCAAGTCGAGGCGCTGACTGGCGTGATTTGTGTGTCTTATTATTGGACCTTGTTGTTGGCTTCCGACATCTTGGTGTCGACCTTGGTGAAGGTGTTGCTGACACTGTTGCCGACATTGCTGAGCGCGGTGATCGCGGCAACGGCGATGAGCGCGGCGATCAGGCCATATTCGATGGCGGTCGCGGCCTTGGTGTCGCGAACGAACTTCTTGATGAACTTCATGTCTGGTCTCCTGATAAGTCACTTACCCTGTTGACGGTCTGGTCGTGGTCAACGCTGCGGGTCTAAGGCGAATTGGTTTTGAAAAGTTTAATGGACCGAAGCGATAAATCGGCGCTGATGTGCCGGGACCGGACGCTCAGTTTTTGTTCACCGCGTTCGTCGTGGTCGTGGAAACACGATTCCACATGCCCGCGGTCGACTTGCCGACCGACGTCATCGCCGATACGGCGGCCAGAAAGATCAGCGCGATAATCAGCCCATATTCGATGGCCGTTGCGGCCCTGGTCGACCGCAGCAGCCTGAAAAAGATAGACATTGTTCCACCCCTAACAAACTTATAGTTCCCGAGGCGTCCATGGTCGCACAGGAAAGTTAACAATTTGATCGCCCCGCCCCCCGCGAAACCCGCAGAAAACGGCCTGATCGTGGTCGCCGCCGCGCTCGTCGACGGCGATGGGCGGCTGCTCGTCCAGCAACGTCCCGAGGGCAAGGCGATGGCGGGGCTGTGGGAATTTCCCGGCGGCAAGCTGGAGGCGGGCGAGACGCCCGAAGCGGCGCTCGTGCGCGAACTGCACGAGGAGCTCGGGATCGACGTCGAGACCGCCTGCCTTGCCCCCGCCTGCTTCGCCAGCGACCGGATTGGCGATCGGCACCTGCTGCTGCTCGTCTATGCGTGCCGCAAATGGCGCGGCACCCCGCAGCCGATCCATGCGACGGCGTTGCGCTGGGTGCGCCCCGTCGATCTCTACGCGCTCGACATGCCGCCCGCCGACCGGCCGCTGATCGGTCTGCTCGAGGCGCTGATTTGAAGCGTCGTCGCCCCAGCGAAAGCCGGGGCCGCCGGCAAGCTTGCGCTATACCGATAACGGCCCCAGCCTTCGCCGGGGCAAAGATTATTGTTTCGGTTTCAGCGCCTCGGCAAGCGAGGCGGTGCCGCTGCCGCGCCGGGCCGGGCGCGGCTGGTCGGGGTGCGGCGCCCAGCCGCTGAAATGGATCAGCCGCCAGCTTTCGGCGACACGCCCGTCGGGGTCGGCCTGCGCGGCAAAGGCGGCGGCGATCCGCGCCACCTCTTCGCGCGTCAGCGGCGGCGGTGCGGGGGTGAGGCGGCTTGCGAGCCCCGTCGCGCGCAGGTCGCGCACCAGTGCGAACCAGTCGCCGTAGCGCACGGTCAGCGCCTCGACATCGACCACCGGCATGGTGAAGCCGATGCGCTGGAGCAGGTTGCCCATCGCGGAAAGGTCGATCTGCGGGTGCATACGCGCGATCGGGCGCACGCCGTCGGCCATGATCGCACGGCGGTGCCGCGGCAGGCTGCCGTCGCCGACGAAGCTGCCGAGCAACAGGCCGTCGGGGGCAAGCAGCGCGCGCAGGCGGACGAGCGCGCCGGGAACGTCGTTGACGCTGTCGAGGCCGCCGGGCCAGACGATCAGGTCGAAGCTGGCGAACGGCAGGTCCACCGTGTCGGCTTCGGCCTCGATCGCGCCGGTTCGCGCCGCGAGCCGCGGCCCGGCTTCGAGGATCGTTAGGCAGGTTCCGGTCGCCTGCAATGCGCCGGCGAGCGACGCGTCATGCCCGCCGATCAGCAGCGTGCGCGCGAAGTCGCGCGTCACCATCGACAGCCGGTCGAGCAGGGTTTCGGCGACGATCGGCGCTAGAAAGTCGGCGCCGGCGGGCTGCCGTGCAAGGCGATCGCGCTGGGCGCGGTGGCGCGCGGACGAGAAGAGCGGGGCGGGGGAAGCGGCCATCGCGCGCTTGTGCCGTCCCGCATCCTGCTTCACAAGGGTCTCATGGCCAGGGAAGGGGGATTTTCCGCCATGGGCAAGCCCGCGCGGCTGATCGACGGCCTGCGTGAAGCGGCGCGCGCGGTCGTCGACTATGCGCTGCCGCCGCGCTGTCCGGCGTGCGGCACCATCGTAGCCGCCGACCGGCAATTCTGCCTCGACTGCTGGTCGGGGCTGCATTTTCTGGACGGTCCCGCCTGCGCGCTTTGCTCGATTCCATTGCCCGGCGCCGCGGCGGGTGCGGACCTGCAATGCGGCGCCTGCCTTGCGGCTCTCCCGCCGTTCGAAGGCGCGCCGGCGGCAGTGGCCTATGGCAGCGCTGCACGAACGGTGGCGCTTCGCCTCAAATATGGCCGCCGCCTCGGCCATGCGCGATTGATGGCGGGACTGATGCTGCGCCCGCTTCGCGCGCTTGCCGGAGAGGAGGCGACGGAAAAGGCTTTGCTGGTTCCGGTGCCGCTTCACCGTTGGCGGCTTTGGTCGCGCGGCTTCAATCAAGCCGCCCTGATCGCAGGCGAGCTGGCGCGGCTGAGCGGCGTCGCGCACGATCCCCATCTGCTGATGCGGCGCAAGGCGACTCCGTCGCTGCGCGGCAAGGGGCGCCGCGAGCGCGAACGCATCGTCGCGGGTGCTTTTTCGCTGGGGGCGGGTGCCAAGACGCGCTGTCGGGGGCGCCACCTGATCCTCATCGACGATGTCCACGCGAGCGGGGCCACGCTGCGCGCAGCCGCGCGCCTGCTACGCCGCAGCGGCGCCGCGCGCGTGTCGGCGCTGACCTGGGCGCGCGTGGTCCCCGAAGCCATGACGGCGGGCGCGCCATTTGACTTTGCCACGCTGGATTCCGATATGGGTGACGAAAGGATGACAGGATAGCCGCATGGCCAAAATCGAAGTCTATACCAAATTTCTCTGCCCCTATTGCACGCGCGCCAAGGCGCTGCTCGACCGCAAGGGGGTGAATGTCGAGGAAATCGACGTGACGATGGACCGCGCCGGATTCGACGCGATGGTCGAGCGCGCGGGCGGCCGCCGCACGGTCCCGCAGATCTTCATCGACGGCCGGCATATCGGGGGCAGCGACGAGCTTGCCGCGCTCGATGCGAAGGGCGGACTCGATCCGCTGCTCGGAAAGGCTTGACGCTTGATCGTCTTCGATCTTTGCTGCGGCGCGGGCGACCACCGTTTCGAGGCGTGGTTCGCGAGCAGCGAAAGCTTTGCCGATCAGCAGGCGCGCGGGCTGATCGCCTGCCCCGTCTGCGGCGACGACGATGTGCGCAAGGCGGTGATGGCGCCGCGCGTTGGCGCGAAGTCGAACCGGCAAGCGTCCGCGGCTCCCGCGCCCGTGTCCGCCGAAACGCCGAACGCTCCGGTGCCCGAGGCGATCCGCGCCGCACTCGCGGCGATTGCGTCGAAGCAGGCCGAAATGCTGCCGCGCTCGCGCTGGGTCGGCCGCGACTTTGCGGCGGCAGCGCGCGCGATGCACGAGGGCCGGGCGCCCGAGGATATGATCCACGGCCAGACTTCGCCCGAAGAGGCGCAGGCGCTGCATGACGACGGCATCGCCGCAATCCCGCTGCTGGTGCCCTTTGTCCCGCCCGACGCGGTGAACTGATCCGCCGATTGACGCGCGACGCCCGACGCCGCTACACGAACCGCGGCGCGCCCGTAGCTCAGCAGGATAGAGCATCAGATTCCTAATCTGGGGGCCACAGGTTCGAATCCTGTCGGGCGCACCATTTCGGAACAAAGCTGGGCACTGCGCCCGGCTTTGTTTCGGCGACCCCTGCGATCAGCGCTTGCAGCAGATTGCTTTTCGAGCCGAGAATCCGAACTTCATGGGCAGCGACTTCCACCCTTTGCGCCAGCGCGCGGAGGTGATTGCGGCGATAGCCGCCGTTCGCATTTCGCATCCGCTTGCGCGCGGCGCTGGCGAAGTTCGCCAGCATGGCGGGCGCGACCGCCTTCCGGCCCTCAGCGCTGAGCGAAGCCGCCACGCGCTCAGCGTCGGCCTTTGCCTGATCGCGCGTCGCCTTGAGCGTCGCTATGCGCTCCTTGAGAGCTGGGTCGTCCACGTCGGCAATTCCGTTCTCGATAGCGTCGTAGAGCCGCTTCACGCAGCATGGCTTCCTGTTTCAGAAGGAAACCGGGCATCTGAAGGCGAACCCTATCGTTCGCCGGTGTTCCGGAAGGTCCATTGAGGGGGAGGCGGCGATGAGCGCGAAGCGACAGCAGATCGTGCCCGCGGGCACCCAATTTCTCTACGACAGCTATCATTTCGCCCCCGCGACGCGCGTCGGTGTCACGGATCTGGCGGCACCCGAATATAAGGTCGAGGTGCGCGTCGTCGCGGTCGCGGGATCGGGCGCCGAATAGGCCCGCGTTGCGCCCGCTCGCGCCAAAGCCTGCGAACACGGCCTCGATCAGCACGACATCGGCGCCGCCTGCGCGAAGTTCGAGAGCGGTCGACAGTCCGGCGAAACCCCCCGCCGACGATGACGACACCGGCGCCGGCGGGGCCTTCGAGCGGCGGGCGAAGGTCGGCGGGTTCTTCTAACCAGCCGCCGATCGAGCGCCACGCCGCGCGGGTCACGCCCGCACTCGCGCGGCGAGCGCCTGCAGCGCCGCCTTGCGCCCGGCCCGGATCGCTCCGTCCATCGAGCTCGGGTGAAGCTCGGCCATGTCGGTTCCCGACCAGATGACGCGCCCCATCGGCTCGCGCGACGCCGCGCCCCATCGGGTCAGAAAGCCCGGCGGATAGGGCGAGACGCACGACCGCGTCCATTCGTCGACGCTGCCCCAGTCGATCTCGTGATATTTGAGCGGGTGGAGTGCCGCCTCGCCGAGCGCCCGGGCATAGGTCGCGGCGAGCATCGGCCCCGCCTTGGCCGGATCGGCGGGCAGCGCGCCTTCGCGCACGAAGCAGGTGAGGATGCCGACCGACGCATCGGGCGGCGAATTGTCGGCGGACCAGAGCAAAGCGCCGCCGATGTCGAGCACCTGGCCGTTGAACCCGGCATCGCGCCAGAAGGGCCGCGCATAGACATGCACCGCCTTGCGCATCTTCGCGGTGACCGGCCACGCCCGGTGCATCGCGGCGCGCGCGGCGGGGAGGGCGGGGGCGAAGACGATCCTGCTCGCGACCCCCTGGCTCGCGGAAAAGGCCAGCTGCCGCGCGCGAACGATGCCCGTGTCGGTGTGCAGTTCGACGATGTCGCGGTCCCAGCCGACGATCTTTCGCACCGGCGAGGAGAGGCGGATCTTGTCCTGCAATCCCTCGGCCATCTTCTTGCTGAGAATCCACGAGCCGCCGACGAGCCGCTTTTCCTGCGCGCCGCCTTCCATCGCTTCGAGCTTCTGAAGGCTCGACCCGAAGGAATTGATCAGCGTCAGATAGTGGAGCAGCCCCAGCGCTTCGGGCGGGGCGCCATAGGTCAGCGTCGCCGACAGGAAGAAATTGACCTTTTCCTCTTCGCTCGCATCCTGCGAGGCGAGCCAGTCGGCGAGCGACAAGCGGTCCCACTCGGCGGCGTGGCGCGCGGTCCAGGGCGCCGCGCTCGGCACCTGCCGCGCCATCGCGTTGATCCTCTCGACGATCGGGCTGTCGCCGACGATGCCGCCTTCGCCATCCTCCTGCGTAAAGCTCTGATCGCCGACGAAATAGACCGTTTTCCCCTTGTGATAGCTGTCGAAGGTTTCGACCCCCAGCTCGGCGGCGAGGTTGTAGATTTCGGTCTGACCCGGACCGATCCACTGGCCGCCGCCCTCAGAGATTACGCCGTGGCCAATCTCGTGGTTGACCGTTCGGCCGCCGATGCGGTCGCGCGCTTCGAGGATCACGAAGGAATCGAGCCCGGCCCGGCGAAGCTCGCGCCCCGTCGTCAGGCCCGAAAGGCCGGCGCCGACGATCGCCACGTCGAGAACCTAGTCGCTCCCGCCTTTGGGTGCGCGCGCGGCGGCTTCGTTCCCCAGCGCCACGCCGCCGGCGAGGAAGGGGATTGGGATATGAAGGGACTGGACGCCGGTTTGGTCGCGGCGCCCGGCGTCTTTGCCGGGGCGATAACGGCGCTGGCGCAGGACGGTGGCGGCGATGCGGCGGACGACATTGTCGTCACCGAACAGCGCCGGTAGGAGAATTTGCAGAGCGTTCCGGTGTCGATCACCTTCCCGCACGCTGATCAATATCCCTAGGTCGCGGATTTTGGGCGCCGAACTCGAACTGATGCTGGCGGGTCCTGATGGGGAACGGAGAGCCCGCCGGCTGTTGCGGCTCGCGATTCAGGCGATGCCGGGCTTGACCTTCCAATAGGTCGCATAGCGTTCGTGCGCGATGCGGTGATAGGGTATCAGGCGCACCGGCGTCCCGTCCTCGGCCGCCATGCTGAACTCCAGCGGAGCGCTGCCCGGCGTCAACTGCGCCGCGAGCGTTTCGGGATCGCCGGCGATCGCCGGCACCGCCACCTCTCCTCCGTTATATTCGCCATATTTGCGCTCGTTGACGACGATGTCGCCGCCGGGTTCCAGCCCCTGCCGGCCGAGCGCGCCGGCGAGCACGATCGGCCCGTAGGTGAAGGCGACGATGTCGGGCGCGGCCGGCGCGCTTGCGACGGCCGCCTCCATTTCGAGATGCAGTTCAACGCGGTCGTCATCCTGCCACCGCCGCGCGACCTCGATATAGCGGCCGGGCACCAAAGACCGGGCCACCTCCCGCCCGTTCACGAGGACAATGGCCGTCCGGCTCCAGCGCGGATGGCGCAGCTGGAGCGCGATCTCGGCCGGCGCGCGCAGCGTCCATTGCAGGCTGGTCGCCGGCACGTCGGGGAAGCTGGTGCGCTGGACCAGCTGCGCTCCCTTCTCCTTCCACGCCACCGCCGAGGGGATGAAGAGGTTCACATAGAGCGACCGGTCGTCGTGGAAGTAGATGGAATCCCGATATTTGACGTGGTTTTCCATCCCCGTGCCGGTGCAGCACCAGAAGCTGTCCTCCGGCGTGTGATACAGCTTCATATAGCCCGGCCGAGCGCCCTGAAAATAGGTGGCCATCCCGCTATCCGGGTCCTGCGAGGCGAGGATGCCGTTGTAGAGCGTGCGCTCATAATAGTCGGCGTAGTCGGCCTGCGGGTCCTGCATGAACAACAGCCGCGCCAGCTTGAGCATATTATATTGGCAGCAGGTTTCGGACCCCTTGGCCGAGAAGACATGCCGGTCGAAATCGGCCATCGCAAAGAAATGCTCGTTGTCGCCAAACCCGCCGGTGGCGAACGAGCGGGTATGCGCCACGGTGCGGAAAAAGAAGGCCGCCGCCTGCGCATAGCGTTCGTCGCCGGTCTCTTCATAGACGCGCTGAAACCCGACGATCTTGGGCACCTGCGTGTTGGCGTGCAGCCCGTCGAGCAGGTCGCGCCCTTTCACCAGTGGTTCCATCACCGCCTTGTGGGAAAAACGCCCGGCGAGCGTGCGATACTCTTCCTTGCCGGTCATCGCATAGAGATCGGCATAGATTTCGTTCATTCCGCCATGTTCGGTCGCCAGCATCGCTTCGAACTGCGCATCGGTCAAAGCCTTGGTTGCCACGACGCCCCAGTCGGCGAGGCGTATCAGCACTTCGCGCGAGGCGGCGCTGTCGGCGAGCTGCGCGGCGTCGCGCAGCCCCGCATAGAGCTTGTGCAGCGTGTACCAGGGAACGCCGGTGATCCTGTCCCCCCTGATATGCGCCGCCACCAGCGCCGGCCCGTCGGGAAAGGCACAGACCAGCCCCGAACCCGAGGCCTTCTGGCACGCGGCCAACTCCCCGGCGATATAGTCGATCCGCTGCTTGAAGCGCGCGTCCTTGGTGGAACGATAGGCAAATGCGCAGGCGGAGAGATAGTGGCCCAGTGTATGGCCGTGGCAGTTGATGTCCGCCCAGGTCGGCTCCGATTCCCAGCCGCCATAGACCGGCGCTTTCGGCTGCAATCCGGCATTGACGCGGAAATTATGCAGCATCCGGTCGGGCTCAAGCCGCAGCAGATAGGCTTCGGTCATGCGCTGGGCGTGCAGAAACGGGCCCTCGGCCAATGTTACGTCCGCCATATCGAAAGGCCTGAGGCGCGCTGGCTTCGCTTCGGCCGCCGCGGGTCCGACGACCGCCGCATCCGCACGCAGCGGGCCGAGGCCGATCGTCACAGCGGCGATGCCGACGCTCGCAAGGAGATCCCGTCGCGACGGCCGGGTACAAGGAAGAATGTGGGGCAAGGAATCTTCCTTCGCCATGAGGGAGCCAATTCGATCAGCCCCGATGGTAGCTATATACTCCTACAATTTGCAAGCCCCTTGCTGAGGTGATTTGGAAGATGGCCTGTCCGCCTTCCGCTCCCGACGCTCGATCCGATGCCTGCCGGGGCCGGCGAAAACCGCTATCCGATACTGGAAAAGCCGACCGGCCCCCGAATGAGGCTGGCGCCGACCACGCAGACGGCGAGCAGAGCAAATCGCCGGAACCGTTCGCGAACGGTTCCGGCGTTGCTCCCGCAAGGGACATAGGGAGCAAATTTGCGGCTGTCGCGGCGTTCAGGGCCGGGCGACGGTAATGGTCTGCGCTGCGAGTTGCTGACCGGACTGGCGCGCGGCCATGATTTCGCGCCCCGCTTGCCGGCCCTGTTCGAGCGCGGTGTCGAAGCAGCGCGATTCCGCGGTCATGGTGCGGAGCGACTCCTTGTCCAGACGCACGTCGCACACCTGACGGGCGGCGGCCCGCAGGCGGCTGTCGAGACGGGCCATCCCGCTTTCCGAGCTCAGGTTCAGATCGCTATAGTGGACGAGGACGGTTTGGCCTTCGCCTCTCGCCGCGGTGGCGATGATGGGCTGGGCGGCCGCCGGCGTGGCGGCGAGCGACAGGACGGTCAGGCAAATAAGGCGATTCATGGGCTTCCTCCTTTTCAAAGGCCGCGCCGCCCGCAGTCGTCGCGCGGCGGTGGACGAGAAGGACTATGCGGCAGGGCCATGGCGGCGGCCGTGAAAGCAGCGTCAAAACTATATTAAAAGTTCGTCAGTCGGCGATGTCGGGCAATTTTTCGTTCATTTCGCGTGAAATCGGTGGTATTCCGTTTGTCGAAAGCAATATCTGGGCGCGCCGATCCCCGTTGGAGGAGGCACGCCCGTGCATGCGATTCGCGCTATCGGCGCGCAGAGTGATGCGGCCCCGACACCGACATTCCGGTTGCTCGGGGACTTTACCGTCGATCCCCCCGCCTTCGTTCCGCACGGCCGCAAGGCCAGGGCGCTGCTCGCGCGTCTGGCGCTGGCGGACGGTCCGCTTACACGGGACCGGCTGAGCACGCTGTTCTGGAGCCGCCGCGCCGAGACCCAGGCGCACGCCAGCCTGCGCCAGTGCCTGATGGAATTGAAGGCGTGGACGCGCGCCTCGCCCCCGCTCATCCATGCCGATCGCGACACTGTGAGGATAGACCGGGCGCAGGTCGCCGATGACATGTCGTTTCTTCTGGCGGCTTGCGCCGCGGACGACACCGAAAAGGCGCTTCGCTGGTTGCCGGGCGAGGGCGCCGCCCTGCTGGCCGACCTCGGCGGCATCGACGAGGTGTGGGACGACTGGCTGGCCGCCGAACGTGCGCGCCGGCATGAGGGGATCGTCCGCGAGGTGCTGGCGATGGCCGATCGGCTGTTCGACGCCGGCGCAATCGACCAGACGCTGGCGGTGGCCGAGCGAATGACGCGCTTCGATCCGTGTAGCGAACATGCGGCGCGGCTGGTGATGCGCGCACGGTGGCAGGCGGGCGACGACGATGGGGTGCGCCACGCCTGGCAACGGATCGAGGACGCGGTAGCACGCGGGCTCGACGGCAAGCCGTCTCCTGAAACCAGGACGCTCTACAAGAATCTGACGGCGAGCCGCCCGCCACGTCCCGCGCCCTTGGTTCCTGCCTCCATTGTGCCCTTGCGCTCCCGCAATCAGCAGACCGCGCGGCCGGCTGGAAGGCCGTTTGCCGGAAGGGTGGGGGTGCTCGCCGCCGGGATTGTCGCCTTGTCGCTTGTGGGAGCGGATGCGCCGCGAGGCGCGCCGCGCGCCGCGGCATTTGCCGCGCCGGTCGTGCGGATCGAACCGGTCGTCCCGCGCGGTGGAGATGCGCTGGAACAACAGTTCGCCGACGCGCTGGCAGCGGATTTCGTCCGGCTAGCCACCGCGTCGGGCGGGGTGGTGCGGGTGTTGGACGGCCGGACGCGGGGCGATGGCGAGGATTTCATCGTTCGCGTCGCGATTGATCGCGAAGGAAACGCGCTGAGCAGCGAATCGCGCGTCGTCGACGCGGTCGGCGGATCGCTATTGTGGTCGAACCGGCTGTACGAGACGAGGGGCAATCTGACGCTCCTTCGCGAACGGACGGCGGTATCGGTTGCCAACATGGTCGATTGCGGACTGTCGATGAACGGCCGCGATCGCGCGCTCACTACCAATGCCGACCGCCGCGTCCTGGTGTTCGCGATTTGCGATGCCAATCGGCGTGGGGAAATCGCCCGCATGACCGGCCTTCTTGAAGAGATGACACGGCGTTGGCCCGGTGACGCATCGGCATGGGCGTGGCTGGCCCTCGCGCGCGCGATGTATATCGGCGAGAGCGACAAGCGGGGCGAACGGGAACAGCGGCGACAGGCCGCAATTCGCGACGTGCATCGTGCCCTTGCCCTCGATCCTGCCAATGTGCTGGCGCTCGTCGCCTGGTCGTGGACCGGCAGGGGCGAACTGTTTGCGGTCGAGGGGTTGCCGAAGATCGACCGGGCGCTGGCGATCGACCCCGATTTTCCGCCGGCGCTGATGGCGGGCGCGATCGGACTGTTCCAGGCCGGCTTTGTCGGTGCCAGCGTCGATCCGGCGATACGGGCGGCAGAGGCCGATCCAACCTCGATCGCCAAGGCACTTGGAGTGGTGCGGCGATTGGCGGCGGCCGGGCGGCTGAAGGACGCCTCGGATCGTTTCGCCGAAGTGGAGCGCTTGTGGCCGGGGCACCCCGATCTTGCCGAACATCGCCGCCGGCTGGCCGAAGAATATGGCCGGACAGCCGCGGTCGCGCTTTATCGGGCAGCGAAGCCCGACGAGCGGCGGACTTTCGAGATGCTCCTGCTGCACCATATCGCCGACCCGGCCGCCGACCACAGCGCGCTGGACGCGATCGCCGAAGAGGAGTTCGCACGCCATCCCTACATCGCTTATTACCTCGCGGCGCATTATAGCCGGGCTGGCGACATGGCGAAGGCCCTGGCCTGGCTTCATCGCGCGCCGGTGCGCGATACGGCAATGCAATGGTCGTTGCTCTATTGGCCGTCGGTGGCGCCGCTACGCCGCGACCCCCGCTTTTTCGTCAAGATGGCGCAGATCGGCCTGGTCGATTATTGGCGCCGCACCAACCGTTGGCCCGATTTCTGCCGCGAACCGGGGCTGCGCTATGACTGCAGGCAGGAGGCTGCGCGGCTCGTTGCGCTCGGGCGCGCCCTCGGCGACGGGATCGCCTTGAACCGGCGAAGACAGTCGCAAGGCCCGCGGCGCGCTCCATCCTAGGTCACACGCCCGGCATTTCCCACCAGCGCCTTCCGATGGCTCTTTTCTCCCGCGGAATCTGTCCGCCGCGTCCCGGGCACGGCGGACCCGACCGGGACTCCTGCGTCCTGCCCGATCGTCCTACGCCTTTGGGGTCGTTCAGCAGGAAGGAGACGGGACCATGGGCGCGCTATCGATGCCGGAGGGAAGCGACGCCGCGCCTCGTCCCGCTGCGCCGCACGAAGATGGCCGGCCGCCGGCCGCCGGCCTCGCGTTGAACCTGCAATATTGCCGCGCTGGCCTGTTGTCGCTCACCCGGCTGCAACTGGCGCTCGAGCGCGGCGACCGGGTGCAGGCGATGGCCGCCATCGACCATCTGCACGCGCTCGATCTGGAAATGGAGCGCGCGGTCGAGGCGCTGGCTCTGCCCGCGCCTGTGGCATGGCCGGAGGCGATCGGCGGACATCTCAAGGAAGAGAAGATGGCGATCGCTTTTGAAAAGCTCGCGCTGGCGAGCGGGATCAGCGGGCCCAAGCTGACCGCCCGGTCGTCGGCGGCGCCGGGTGTCGACGCGCCGCCGCGCGACAGCCCGCCCGCCGGCCTCGGCGAATGGCCGCCGCCCGAATCGCGAATGGCGCGCCTGTTGCGCCGTCATGTGCCGCGCATCCTGCTTCTCGCCGCGATCGTCGCCGCGACCCTCGCGGCCGTGACGCTGGCGCTATAGGTCGCCCGCGCTACCCGCGCAGATAATCGCGCCACACGGTTTTGCCGATCCGGTCGTAACCGGTCATCGCCGCGATCAGGCGGGCGAGCGAGCCGGTCGCGCACAGCGCCTCGGGCAACAGCGGGTCGCGCATGATGCTGCGGATCGCCTGGCGCCCGAGCGTCAGCGTCTCGGCTGCCGCGGCCTCGATCGGCATCGTGTCGATCCGCCCGGCGCTGCGTTCGAGCATCGTACCGAGTTGTTCGTGCGCTGCGGACAGGCCGGCGCCGTCCCACAGCCGCCGGAACCGGTCTTCGCGGTCGCGGTCCAGTCCGCCCGCTTCGACGACGAGCAGGGATCGTGCCGCGTCGAGCAGCGCGAGGCGGTCGCGCAGCCCGGGGGCGCCGCCGTCGAGATTGTTGGGGCGGACCCACAGATTGACCTCGGCTTCGGCGAATCCTTCGAGCTCGAGCGCGCGGAGCGTGCGGCGCCACGCGGTGCGGTCGGCGCGTTCCTGCGGCCCCGCGAACGCCAGCAGCCAGCGGCCGTCCCATTCGCGGCGGCTGTCGAGCCGCGTTCGCCATCCGAGAATGCGCGCCTTGAGCGGCTCGGCGCGTGCGCCGATCGTGTAGCGCCCGCGCGCGAGCGTGCGCACGCGCCCTTCGGCCTTGAGCCGCGTGAGCGCGGTGCGGATTCCGGGCGCTTCGATCCCGAAGGCGGCGCCGGCGCGGACAAGCTCGGCGGCGGAGAAGGAGGGCGGATCGCCGGTGTCGAGCAGGTCGAGGATCAGCATCCGCGCGCTCATCGGCGCATCGGCGGATTTTGCTATATTGCGTATTTCGTCCATATCAGACAATATATGCAATAAATTTTCATGGAGAGGAAGATGCTGCCGCTAAAAGGCATCACGGTGATCGATCTCACCAGCGTCGTCGCCGGTCCGCTCGCGACGCAGATCATGGCGCAGCAGGGCGCGCGCGTGTGGAAGGTCGAGCCGCCCGAGGGCGACCGCGCCCGGCTGCTCGGCGCGGTCGCGGCGCCGGGGTTCAGTTCGGCGCATGTCGCGCTCAATGCCGGCAAGCAGTCGGTCGCGATCGACCTCGCGCGCGCGGAGGGGCAGGCGCTGCTCCGCCGCCTCGTGCCGCACGCCGACCTGCTCATCCACAATTTCCGCCCGGGGGTGATGGGGCGGCTGGGACTCGGCACCGACGCGCTCCACGCGCTTCGCGCAGACCTCGTGATCGCGCGGATCAGCGGTTTCGGGCAGGAGGGACCGATGGCGGGTGCGCGCGCCTATGATCCGATCGTGCAGGCCGAATCGGGCATGGTGAGCTGGGGCGAAGACGGCCCCGTGCTCGCGCCGCAATGGATCTGCGACAAGACCGCAGGGCTTTATGCGGCGCAGGCGGCGACTGCTGCGCTCGTCGCGCGCGAGCGCAGCGGAAAGGGGGCGGTGGTCGACATCTCGATGCTCGAGGCGGCGGTCGCCTATGGCTGGATCGACCTCCACGGCGATCAGGCCTTTCCCGATAGCCCGTCGCGGATGCCGAATATCGCGGCCGTCTACCGCCCCTGGGCGACCGCCGACGGCTGGGTGGTCGTCGTGATGCTCTCGCAGTCCGAGTTCGAAGGCTGGGCGCGCGCGATCGACGCGCCCGAGCTGCTCGCCGACCCGCGCTTTGCGGATATGACCGCGCGCTTTTTGAACTGGGACGACCTGCGGGCGATTTCGGCGCCGCGCATCGCCGCGCTGACGACCGAAAAAGCGGTGGCGCGGCTGGTCGCCGAGGGCGTGCCGTACGGGGTCGCCAACCGCTCGGGCGCGCTGCCCGGCCATGCGCAGCTCGTTCATGACGATTTCGTCGCGCTGACCGATCATCCGCAGGCGGGGACGGTGCGCCGCACCCGTGCGGTCGCGCGCTTCGACGGCGCAAGGCCGGGACTCGACGCCCATGCGCCGCGCGTCGGCGAACACAGCCGCGCCGTCCTCGCCGACGCCGGGCTCGACCCCGACGAGATCGCTGCTGCCTTTCAAACCGGCGCCGTCCACGCGCCGCAGGAGACCGACTGATGCCCTTCGAAACGCTGTCCTATGCTACCGAAAACCGCGTCGCGACGATCACGCTCGACCGCCCCGGCCATTTCAACGCGATCGCGCATGGTATGCCGCGCGAAATCCGCGCCGCGGTCGAGAAGGCGGAGGCCGATCCCGATGTCCATGTCATCGTCGTGCGCGGGGCGGGGCCGGGCTTTTGCGGCGGATACGACCTCAAACATTATGCCGAGCGCAAGGGCGAGATCAGCGGGTCGCAGGACATGCCGTGGGACCCGACGCTCGATTTCCAGATGATGTGGCGCAACACGCAGGATTTCATGGCGCTGTGGCGCGCGACCAAGCCGACAATCGCGCGCGTTCACGGTGCCGCCGTCGCGGGCGGGTCGGACATCGCGCTGTGCTGCGATTTCCTGATCATGGCCGAGGATGCGCGCATCGGCTATCCTCCCGCGCGCGTCTGGGGCGTGCCGACTCCGGCGATGTGGGTCTATCGGCTGGGGCCGCAGATGGCGAAGCGGATGATGATGACCGGCGATCTGATCGACGGGCGCGAGGCGGAGCGTATCGGCCTTGCACTCGAAGCGGTGCCCGAGGCCGAACTCGACGATGCGGTCGAGCGGCTTGCCGGGCGGCTGCGCGGGGTGCCGAGGAACCAGCTGATGATGACCAAGACCGTGGTCAATCAGGCCTATGACAATATGGGCCTCAACAATACGCAGATGTTCGCGACGCTGTTCGACGGCGTTTCGCGCCATTCGCCCGAGGGCATCTGGTTCCGCGAACGCGCGCAGGAGGTCGGCTTCAAACAGGCGGTCGCCGAGCGCGACAGCGGCGACCCGATCGCGAGCCAGGTGTCGAAGCGCCTGCCCGCCGACGATTGAGGAGAGAGAATATGACCGCGATCCAGCCGATCGACCGCCTCGACACGCATGAGGTGTTCAACCAGCCGCCGCCGTTCGAAAATGTGAATCTGTTCACCGGCGACCGCGCGCTCGTCGATGCGGTGACGCACGCGGGCGCGGGCGAGCATGGCGGGCGGCTGACCGCGCTCGGGCAGCGCTGCGGCTCGGCCGAAGTGATCGAATGGGGCGTCGAGGCGAACCGGCAGGTGCCGGTGCTCGAAACCTTCGACCGCTATGGCCACCGCGTCGACGAGGTGCGCTTTCACCCCGCCTATCACGAATTGATGCGGCTGGGGCTGGGCAGCGGCTTCGCGGCGTCGGCGTGGGACGGCAGCGCGCGCGGCCATGCCCTCCACGCCGCGATCCTCTTCCTTACCGGGCAGGCCGACTCGGGCACGAGCTGTCCGATGACGATGACCTATGCCGCGGTGCCCGCGCTGCGCGCCGAGGCGGCGGTCGCCGATGTCTGGGTGCCGCGCATCACGAGCGGCCGCTACGATCCCGCATTCCGCCCGGCGGCGGAAAAGGCCGGCGTCACCATCGGCATGGCGATGACCGAGAAACAGGGCGGCAGCGACGTGCGCGCCAACACCACGCGCGCGGTGCCGACTGGCGAGGAGGGCTGGTACAGCCTGACCGGGCATAAATGGTTCTGCTCGGCGCCGATGTGCGATGCGTTCCTGACGCTCGCCTATGCCGAGGGCGGCCTCACCTGTTTCCTCGTGCCGCGCTGGCTCCCCGACGGGACGCGCAACGCGGGGTTCCGCGTGATGCGTTTGAAGGACAAGATGGGCGACCGCTCGAACGCCTCATCGGAAATCGAATATCATGGCGCGCTCGCGCAGCGGCTGGGGCCGGAGGGGCGCGGGGTCGCGACGATCATCCAGATGGTGCAGCACACGCGGCTCGATTGCGTGATCGGATCGGCGCAGCAGATGCGCGGCGCGCTCGCGCAGGCGCTATGGCATACGGCGCATCGCTCGGCGTTCCAGAAGCGGCTGGTCGACCAGCCGGCGATGGCGGCGGTGCTCGCCGACCTGGCGGTCGAAAGCGAGGCGGCGACCGCGCTCGGCTTCCGGCTCGCGCAGGCGTTCGACGAAGGCGAGCCGCTCGCGCGGCTGCTCACCCCGGTCGCCAAATATTGGGTGTGCAAGCGCGCGCCGGGCCTCGTCTACGAGGCGATGGAGGCGCATGGCGGCGCGGGCTATGTCGAGGCGGGGCCGATGCCGCGGCTGTTCCGCCAGTCGCCGCTCAATGCGATCTGGGAAGGGTCGGGCAATGTCATCGCGCTCGACGTGCTGCGTGCGATCGCGCGCGAGCCCGAGGGGGTGGAGGCTTTGCAGGCCTTCCTCGCCGCGCAACGCGGCCGCGACGCCGCCTATGATGCGTGGATCGAGGGTATCGACCCGGCGCGCGTACAGGAAAGCACCGCACGGCTGTTCGTCGAGCGCGTCGCGCTGGCGGCGCAGGCGGCGGTGCTGCTCGCGCAGGACAATCCGCTCGCCGAAGCCTTCTGCCGTCTGCGGCTCGCCCCACGCGGCAGCGCCTATGGCGCCTTCGACGCGGCGGTCGATACGCGCGCGATCATCGACCGCGCGATGCCCGCGGCATGAGCGTCCATGTCGCGAACGACGGCGCGGTCCGCACCGTCACCATCGACCGGCCCGAATGCCGCAATGCCGTCGATCCGGCGACCGCCGATGCCTTGCGGCAGGCCTTCGCCGATTTCGAGGCCGACGACAGCGCCGCGGTCGCGGTGCTCACCGGCGCGGGGGGCCATTTCTGCGCCGGTTTCGACCTCAAGGCCGTCGGATCGGGCGAGGACCGCTATGAGCCCGAGGGCGTCGGGCCGATGGGGCCGACGCGGATGCTGCTGTCGAAACCGGTGATCGCCGCGGTCGAGGGCTATGCGGTCGCGGGCGGGCTCGAACTCGCGCTGTGGTGCGACCTGCGCGTCGCCTCGCGCAGCGCGATCTTCGGCGTCTTCTGCCGCCGCTGGGGGGTGCCGCTGATCGACGGCGGCACCGTCCGCCTGCCGCGCATTGTCGGACAGGGCCGCGCGCTCGACATGATATTGACCGGGCGGCCGGTCGATGCCGCCGAGGCGATGGCGATCGGGCTCGCGAGCCGCCTCGCGCCCGAAGGCGGTGCGCTCGCGGCGGCGCAGGCGCTCGCCGCCGAAATCGCGCGCTTCCCCGCGCTCTGCATGAAGACCGATCGCATGTCGGCCTATCGCCAGTGGGATTTCGATCTCGCCGAAGCGCTGCGCTTCGAGGGGCGCGAGGGCGCGAAGCCGCTCAAAGCCGAAGCGTCGGCGGGTGCGGGCCGCTTTGCCGAAGGCGCCGGGCGCGGCGGGCGGTTCGAATAGGACGTCAATCGGGGGCTCGGCCCAGGATCGTGACGGCGGGCCAGACGCCGCCGGTCTCGACGCTTGCCTCGACGCCATAGACGGTGCGCAACAGCGCCGGGGTCAGCACTGCGGCGGGCGGCCCGTCGGCGGCGATGCGGCCCGCATCGACGATGAGCAGCCGGTCGCAATAGCGCGCCGCCATCGTCAAATCGTGGAGCACCGCGATCACCAGTGCGCCCGCCGAGGCTTCGGCGTGCAGCAGCTCCATCACGTCGATCTGGTGCCCGGGGTCGAGGCTGGCAAGCGGCTCGTCGGCGATCAGCGCCGGCGCCTCGACAGCAAGCGCGCGCGCCAGCAGTGCGCGGGCGCGTTCGCCGCCCGACAATTCGGTGGCGTCGCGATGGCGCAGATCGAGGACGTCGGCGCGCGCCATTGCCCGTTCGATCGCGCGCCGGTCGGCGGCGCCGACGCGCGACATCGGCGCAAGGTGCGGCAGCCGCCCCAGCTCGACCAGCCGCTCGACGGTGAGCGGCCAGTGCAGCGACTGCCCCTGCGGCAGATAGGCGATGCGCTTCGCGAGTTCGCGGCGGGGCAGGGTGGCGGGCGCCACGCCGTCGATCTCGATCCGGCCCTCTGTCGGAACGAGCGCGAGCATCGCGCGCGCGAGCGTCGACTTGCCCGCGCCGTTCGGCCCGACGATGCCGATCAGCGAGCCGGGGGCGAATTGCGCGTCGATTCCGCTGAGGACGCGGCGCCGGCCGAGCGTCACGCCGACATCCGAAAGGGTCAGCATCACCATAGCCGGCGCTCGCGCATCAGGTGGATCAGAAACACCGGCACGCCCAGAAAGGCGGTGACGACGCCCAGCTTGAGCTCGTTGGTCGATGCGATGGTGCGCACGCCGATGTCGGCGAACGTGAGCAGCGCGGCGCCGCCAAGCGCCGAAGGGAGGAGGATCGCCGAGGGGCTGCGGTCGGTGAAGGGGCGGACGAGATGCGGGACGATCAGTCCGACGAAGCCGATCGCGCCCGACACCGCGACCGCGCCGCCGACCCCGATCGCGGTGCCGAGCAGCAGGCGCAGCCGCGTGCGCCGCAGATCGACGCCGAGCGCCTGCGCGCCGTCCTCGCCGAGCGTCAGCGCGTCGAGGTCGCGCCCGCCCCACAGCAGCAGGCCGCCGCCGACGGCGATGCAGGGGAGGGCGATCCACAGATGCGCGAAGGACCGGTTTTCGAGGCTTCCGAGCAGCCAGGTCATGATCTCCATCGCTGCGAAGGGATTGGGCGCGAGGTTGAGCGCCAGGCTGATCCCCGCCCCCGCGAGCGTCGCGATGGCGATCCCGGCGAGGATGAGCGTCAGCGGGCTTTCCGAGCGTCCGGCGAGCAGGAACAGCAGGGTGAGGGCAATGATCGTGCTGCCGATCGAAAGCAGCGGCAGCATCAGCGGGTGGAGCGCCGCAAGCCCGAAATAGAGCGCCGCGACCGCGCCGAGCGCCGCGGCGTTCGAGGCGCCGAGCACCGACGGTTCGGCGAGCGGATTGCGCAAATAGCCCTGCAGTGCGGCGCCCGACAGCCCGAGCATCGCGCCGACGCCAAGCGCGAGCAAGGTGCGCGGCAGGCGCAGCTCGAACAGGATGACTTGCGACACATGATCGCCGTTCCCCAGCGTCGCGGCGAGCAGCCGCCCGGCCGAAAGCTCGACCGGGCCGAAGCGCAGCGATGCGATCGCGGCCGCGAGCATCAGCGCCATGAGCGCGGCGAGCAGAACCGATCGAGGCGGCGCGGCGCGCATCAATGCCGCGCTCCGTCGATGCGCGCGATCTGCGCCGCGATACTCCGCGCCGCCTCGACATAGGCGGGGCCGCCGCACACGGTCGACGCCTGCGCGACACCGATGCGCGGGATGCCGGCGAGCGCGGGATGGTGCAGCATTTCGCTGCCCTGGTCGTCAATCCGGTCGGTCGCGCGCTCGACGATCAGGAAATCGGGCTGCGCCGCGACCATTTC
The DNA here is from genome assembly GCF_032879645.1 of Sphingopyxis indica. Taxonomy (NCBI): domain Bacteria; kingdom Pseudomonadati; phylum Pseudomonadota; class Alphaproteobacteria; order Sphingomonadales; family Sphingopyxidaceae; genus Sphingopyxis; species Sphingopyxis indica. The sequence continues at coordinate 2,634,404 of NZ_CP076394.1, read as the reverse complement.
CTCGAGGCTGACCTGCGACAAGGGCGGCTTGCCGAGCTTCGTCGCCAGATTGACGAGGCCAAGCCGCCGCATCATCGCATCGACCAGCGTTCCCGCGCCGGTCATATAACCGCGCCGCTGATAATAGGCCGCGACGCGCCCGCGCCCGGGGCGGGGCAGGGCGGCGAGGTCGCTTTCCATCTGCGCGACGAGCGATTCGCCGCGCGCAGGGTGGCCGACCGCCGCCGCCGTCTGGCGGATCGTCGCGTAAATCTGCGCGGGACCGTTCGCGATGGCGACATCGAGCAGCCGGTGATTTTCATGGGGCAGCGCGGCGAGCGCCGGGCTGCCGGTCGCCGGCATACCGACGATCAGATCGGGGTCGATCGCCAATATCTGCTCGGCCGAATTGCGCAGGATCGGCAGGCCGCGCGCGCGCGCGGCTTCGGCCGACATGCCGGGGTCGGCGGCGTTGATCGTCAGTCCCGCGATCTGGCGCCGATCGGCGAGCGCGAGGACGAGCTGGTCGGTGCACAGGTTGATCGACACGATGCGCTGCGGGGTGGCGGGCGCCGTTGCCGGCCGTCCCGTCCCCGTCGCCGCCCACAACGCGCCCGCGCCGCCAAGCAGCGACAGGGCGAGAAGGAGCGGGCGCCTGTTCACCGACCGGCCATCAGAAATTGACCCGCACGCCGCCATAGGCGGCGCGGCCGGCGCCGCGATAGGAGAAGATTTCCTCATAGTCGGTGTCGAGCAGATTCTCGACGCGCCCGAACAGTGCGACGCGCGGCGACAGGCGATAATCGGCGCCGAGATTGACGAGCACATAGTCGCGCAGCGTCACCGTGATCGGAACATAACTCGGATCGATATAGGCCGCGTCGGTCATTGCCCCGTTGTAGCGCAGGGTCAGCGTTCCCGAGAAGCGCTGGTCGGCGCTGAAGATCGTCGTGTTGAGGCTGCCCATATGGCGCGGACGCCGCACTTCGCGCACGCCATTTTCCTCCGACTTCAGCCACGTATAGGCGAGATCGAAGCGGATCTGCGGAATCGGCCGCGCGCTGGCAAAGGCCTCGATCCCGTGCTGCTTGCTGTCGGTCGTGCGGTTGGCGGGGGTCGCGACATAGTCGGGCGCTGGATAGTCGGTGAAAATCTCGTCGGTCAGCTTGGCATCGAAATATGTCGCGCCGATCGTCCCCCACTCGTCCGTGCCAAAGCTCTGCTCGATCCCGGCTTCCCACCCCTTCGATTTTTCGGGCTTCAGGTCCGGATTGCCGATGTAGCGCCCGTCCGAATAGCCATAGAGTTCGAAATAGCCCGGATTCTTCACACCGGTGCCATAGGCGGCGCGCAGCCGCGTGCCGGTGGGCAGGCGATAGCTGCCCTGCAGGCGCCACGTCGTCGCATCGTCGAAGCGGTCATTGTCGTCGTAACGCACCGACGCGCCGAGCGAGAGGTCTCCCGCGAGCAATTCATATTGGCCGACGAAGCCGACATTGTCGGTGTGGCGCTTGCCCTGAAAGGCGAAGGCCGAGGGCGTGATATTCTGGAAATTCTCGCGCTCGACATCGACCGCGCCGGTCAGGCGATGGGTCACGGCTTCGGTGCCGAGGCTTAGGCTCGAGGTGAAGCTGCCCTTGTAGCGCTGCCCCTTGTCGCCATAGTCGAGTCCCGCGGGCGTGAAACTCTTGCGCGTCGTATCGGCGAACTGCCCCGACAATGTGCTCACCCAGCGTCCGTCGAGGGCACTGAACTGGGCCGAGAGCAAGCCGTAGAAGGCCTCGTTGCGCGAATGAACGCCGGGGCTGTCGATGATGAAGCCGAACGCGGGGCTCGCAGGGTCATTGTCGGTCTGATTGGTTTCGGCGTCGGTATAGCTGTAGCGCAGAACGCCGCTGAGCTTGAATGCATCGCTGGGCGTCCAGTTCAGCTTGGCGGTGGCGCCGACGCTGTCCGAACCGATGTCGCGCGTGCCGCCGCGGGCGGTCGCATAGCCCTGCGTGCCATAATAGCTCGCCGACAGCGCATAGTCGAAGTCGCCCGACGCGCCGGCGGCGCGCGCGCCGCCGCTGATCGTGCCGAAGCTGCCGCCCTCGATCCGCGCCGCATAGCCCGGCGCTTCGTGGCCCGACAGAGTGATATAGTTGATCACCCCGCCGATCGCGTCGGAGCCGTAGAGCGAGCTTTGCTGCCCGCGCAGCACCTCGATCCGCGCGGCCGGATCGGCGATCAGCGTGCCGAAATCATATTCGCCCTGATAGGGATCGGACACTTCGATCCCGTCGATCAGCACGAGCACATGATTGCTCTCGCTGCCGCGGATGCGGATCTGGGTCAGCCCGCCGACCCCGCCCGAGCGGTTCACCGCGACGCCCGGGACGTCGCGCAGCACGTCGGAAACGATCCGCGTCTGTCGCGTTTCGAGCGCTTCGGCGTCGAGCACCGTCACCGACGCGCCGAGCTGACCCGCGCGCACGCCTTCGCCCGAGCGCGAGGCGGTGACGACGATCTGGTCGCCCGGCGCGTCCGGCGACGTGTCGGGCGTCTGGGCAAGGGCAGGGGTCGCGGCGATCAGCGCGACCGAGGAAACAAGCGAATGTCTGAACATAAAAGGCTCCGCACGCCGGCAACGAAGGCTGGAGCCTGCCGATGCGCGCGGGGCGATCGACCGGTGCGGTGAAGCAAGGCTGGCGTCGTCGCCCGCATCCCCCGCGCCGAGGCGGCTCCGGCCGCCTGGTCGTCGCTCGACGGAAACCTCCGTGCCCTGGCCATTCCCTGGACCCGAGCATTGAGCGACCCACGCCGGCAGGTCTCCTGGCTCGCGGGTCGTCGCTCGATGCACGCCTTCCCGGGATATTCATCCCAGTGGCTGTTCCGGCGGGGCCGGAACGGTGCATCGCGCTCTCCGCTTACAGTTGCAGGGACAGCCGCGGATTCGATCGCCCGTTGCCGGTCGATCTCACCGCGTTCCCTTTTAAGCCCCTTGCGGGGCACCGGCGCGATCTTGCGGGGGGCAAACCCCCGCGCCGCCGCCCATAGCGAAATGGCGGTCCGGTGCAATCGGCTTTTGCGTCCGACCGCTACCGCGGTCCCGGCAGCCGCCTGCCGCCCTTCGATGATTGACACCGGTTACCATGCTCTGTATCGAGGCAGCTTATTCCAATCGAAAAGCGAGGATGCCATGTTCGCCAAGACCTATCACGCCACCCATCCCGACATGATGGACTGCGTCGACAACGACGATCTGCGCGACCGCTATCTCGTTTCGGGCATGTTCGTGGATGGCAAGATCACCCTCAACTATTCGCACAACGAACGCTTCGTCATCGGCGGCGCGGTGCCGAAGGGCGGAGCGCTCAAGCTCCCCGAGCAGAGCGAGCCCGCATCAGCGGCGGGGCATCCTTTTCTCGAGCGGCGCGAGATGGCGGCGGTGAACATCGGCGGCCCCGGGGCGATCACCGTCGACGGCCGGCGCTTCGAGATGAAGAACAAGGAATGTCTCTACATTCCGATGGGGTCGAAAGATGTCGCGTTCGAAGGCGACGGTGCGCGCTTCTATCTGGCGTCGCTGCCCGCGCACAAGGTCTGCCCGATCAAGCATATCACGCTCGATCAGGCGAACCCGCTCGCGCGCGGCGACCTCGCCAATTCGAACCAGCGCACTATCTATCAGCTCGTCATCCCCGGCGTCTGCGAAAGCGCGCAACTGCTGCTCGGGCTCACCGTGCTCGAAGAGGGGAGCGTATGGAACACGATGCCGCCGCATCTCCACGACCGGCGCAGCGAAATCTATCTCTATTTCGACCTGCCCGAAGAAAGCGACCGCGTCTTTCACTATATGGGCGAACCCGATTCGATGCGGCACATCGTGATCGCCAACGAGGAAGCGGTAATCAGCCCGCCCTGGTCGATCCACATGGGATCGGGGACCAAGAAATATGCCTTCATCTGGGCGATGGGCGGCGAGAATCTCGACTATACCGACATGAATGTCCTCGACATCTGCCAGCTGAAATAACCTTCCCTCGTCACCCCGGACTTGATCCGGGGTCCAGGCGGCGCCGAAGACATGGATGCCGGAGCAAGTCCGGCATGACGAGGGAGTGGAGAGGATGCAATTGTTCGACCTCACAGGAAAAGTCGCGCTGGTCACCGGCGCCAACACCGGCATCGGGCAGGGAATCGCGCTCGCGCTTGCCGAGGCGGGCGCCGACATCGCCGCCGCGGGCCGCTCGCCCGCGACCGAGACGGTGGAGAAGGCGCGCGCGCTCGGGCGCAAGGCCGAAAATTTCGCCGCCGACCTGTCGAGCGTTGCCGCGGTCCAGCCGCTCGTCGATGCGGTGCTCGGCCGCTTCGGGCGCATCGACATCCTGGTCAACAACGCCGGTATCATCCGCCGCGCCGATGCGGTCGATTTCACCGAGGACGATTGGGACGCGGTGATCGACACCAATTTGAAGACGCTCTTCTTTCTCTGCCAGGCGGTCGGCCGCCATATGATCGAACGGGGTTCGGGCAAGATCATCAACATCGCCTCGATGCTGACCTTTCAGGGCGGCATCCGCGTGCCCAGCTATACCGCGTCGAAATCGGGGGTCGGCGGGCTCACCAAGCTGCTCGCGAACGAATGGGCGGCGAAGGGGGTGCAGGTCAACGCGATCGCGCCCGGCTATATCGCGACGAACAACACCGCCGCGCTGCAGGCCGACGAGACGCGCAACCGGCAGATCATGGAACGCATCCCGGCAGGCCGCTGGGGCGACCCGGCAGACATCGGCGGCGCTGCGGTCTTTCTGGCCTCGCAGGCGTCGGACTATGTGCAGGGGCATATTCTCGCCGTCGACGGCGGCTGGCTGGCGCGTTAGCATCGAGACAGTGGAAAAGAAGCTTGCGGTCGCGGGCGAACGGAGGCGGGGATGGCGCAAGGCAGACTGGTTTTCTTCGGCGAACTGCTGATCCGGCTGACCGCGCCGGGCAATGAATTGCTGATGCAGTCGCCATCGCTCAAGCTGCACGTCGGCGGCGCCGAGGCCAATGTCGCGGTCGGGCTCGCGCATCTGGGGCACGACTGCGCGATGGTGAGCAAGGTTCCGGACAATGCGCTGGGTCGCGGCGCAGTGGCGGCGGTGCGCGGCGCGGGCGTCGACTGCGCCGCCGTCACGACCGGGCCGGGGCGCATGGGGCTGTATTTCCTCAGCGTCGGCGCCGGACTGCGCGCGTCGGAGATCGTCTATGACCGCGCGGGATCGAGCTTCGCGGCGACAGGCCCCGGCGACTATGACTTCGACTCCCTGCTCGCCGGTGCGCGGCTGTTGCATCTTTCGGGAATCACCCCGGCGCTCGGGCTGCGCTCGGCCGAAGCGGCGCTCGCCGCGGCCCGTGCGGCAAAGCGGCTTGGCGTCCCAGTCAGTTTCGACGGCAATTACCGGGCGATGCTGTGGGAGGCATGGGACAGCGACCCGCGCGCCGTGCTGTCCGGGCTGATCGGCCTCGCCGACATCCTGTTCGGCAACCACCGCGACCTGTCGCTTGTGCTTGGACAGACGTTCAGCGGCGACGGCGAAGACCGGCGCCGCGAAGCCGCCGAAGCCGGCTTCGCGGCCTTTCCCCAGCTCCAGCTGATCGCATCGACGGCGCGCCATACGCTGACCGCCGACCATCATCGCATAGCGGCGCGGGTCGATCTGCGCGAGCGCGGTCACCAGACCGGCGAGGTCGACGTCACCGGCATCGTCGATCGGATCGGCGCGGGCGACGCCTTTGCTGCGGGGGTGCTCCACGCGCATCTCGCGGGCGGCGATGCGCGCGCGATGGCCGAAACGGGCCTCGCGCTCACCTGCCTCAAACATTCGCTGCCGGGCGACGCGAGCCGCTTTACCCGGGCCGACATCGACGCCTTTCACGGCGGCGGGCTCGATGTCCGGCGCTGACGCGATCGGCCGCCGCACCGTCCTCGCCGGCGGTCTCGCGCTCGCCGCAGCCCCTTTGTGGGCCCAGGGCGCCGAGCGGCCGGTGAAGGCGTGGAAGGGCATACGCTACGCCACCGCCACCCGCTTTCAGGCGCCGGCGATGGCGGCGGACGACGCGATGCCGGGCCCCGGCGGCCGCTTCGGTCCCGTCTGTCCGCAGCGCGGCGACCGCTACCGGCCGCAGTCGGAGGATTGTCTCTATCTGAACATATGGGCGCCCGCCGAGGCCGCCGAACCGCGCCCGGTGATGGTCTATATCCACGGCGGCGCCTATTCGGCGGGCAGTGTCACCGATCCGGTCAACGACGGCGCGCATCTGGCGGTGCGCGGCGATGTCGTCGTGGTCACGGTGAACCACCGGCTCAACGCGCTCGGCTACCTCTATCTCGCACGCCTCGACCCGCGCTTTCCGGACAGCGGCAACGCCGGGCAGCTCGACCTGATCGCGGCGTTGCAATGGGTTCAACGGCATATCGCGGCCTTCGGCGGTGATCCCGGCAATGTCACCGTCTTCGGCCAGTCGGGCGGCGGCGCGAAGATCGCGACCTTGATGGCGATGCCGGAGGCAAAGGGGCTATTCCACAAGGCGATCACGATGAGCGGCCAACAGGTTACCGCCTCGGGGCCGCTCCACGCGACCGCGCGCGCCGAGGCGTTCCTCGCGCAGCTCGGCGACGGCGTCGATCCCGCGACTGCACCCGTCGAGCGGCTGATCGCCGCGCTGTCCGCCCCCGATCCCTACCTCGGCGGCGGTGTCTATATGGGACCGGTGCTCGACATGGTGCATCTGACGCGGCACCCCTTCTGGCCCGACGCCGCGCCGCAGTCGCTCGGCATCCCGATGATGCTCGGCAATACGGTGATGGAGACGCGTGCTTTCTACGCCCCCGATGGCAAGGCGCTCGCGGGGCTCGATTTCGGCAATCTGGCGGCGCGGATCGCGCCCGAGATGCGGATCGACATCCATCCCGAATGGGTCGTCGCCGAGTTCCGCGCGCGCTATCCCGACGTCCCGCCGCTCGAGCTGTTCCACCGCATCGTCACCGCCGCGCGCAGCTGGCGCGGGCAGGTGGAGGAGGCCGAGGCACGCGCCCGCGCCGGCGCGCCCGCCTTCGTCTATCAGCTCGATTTCGAACAGGCGAAGCACACCGACGACATCGGCCTCAGCTTCGGCACGATGCCCGATTCCACTCCGGCGCAGCGCGCGATGAGCGATACCGTGATGGACGCCTATGTCCGCTTCGCACGCACCGGCGATCCGGGGTGGCCCGCCTATACGCTGGAGCGGCGCGAGACGATGATCTTCGATACGCAAAGCCGCGTGGCGAGCGACCCGCGCCGCTGGGAGCGCGAGCTGTTCGCGCGGGTGCCCTATATCCAGCCGGGGACCTGAAGCGCGTCATTGCGACCCCGGCGAAAGCCGGGGGAAGCAATCCAGAGCGGGTTTGTGCCGTCCCTGGATTGCCGCGTCGCCTTCGGCTCCTCGCAATGACGAGAGTTTAAACGATTTGGTGGGAATCGAGCCAGTTCCACAGCAGCTCGGGCCAGATCGCGACCGGCAGGCCCGCCGCCTTCATCAACCCGAACCCATGTTCGCCGCGCTCGAAGAAATGGCACTCGCACGGGTTGCCGATCGCACGCGCCGCCGCGCGCAGCCGGACGCTGTTCGCGACCGGCACGACGCTGTCGTCTTCGGCATGGAGCAGCCAGAGCGGCGGCATGTCCCGGCGCACCCGCCGTTCGGGCGAATGCAGCGCTTCGGCCGCGGCGCTCGGTTCGGGGCCGAGCAGATTGCCGCGGCTTCCGGGGTGAGCGATCGCGGCGTCCATCGACACCACCGGATAGATGCCGGCAAGCGCATCGGGACGCGCCGAAAGCGTATCGGCGGCGTCGACGGGGGCGTAAACCTGCGCATCGAACCGCGTGAGCAGGCTCGTCGCGACATGGCCGCCCGCTGAAAAGCCACCGAAAGCGACGCGCTCCGGGTCGATGCCATCGACCGCCGCCCGGCTGCGTACCAGCCGCATCGCGCGCTGCGCGTCGGCGAGCGGCACGTCGGCGCGGTCCGCCCAGCCGTCGCCGGGCAAGCGATAGAAGAGGACATAGGCGGTGACCCCGCGCGCCGCCAGCCAGCGCGCAAGCTCATAGCCCTCCTTGTCGATCACCACATAGCGATAGCCGCCGCCGGGGGCGAGGACGACCGCCGCGCCATTAGGTTTTGCCGGCCGGAAGATGTCGAGCCGCGGCCGGGTGATATGCTCGAGCATCCGGTCGCTCGCCTGTGCATCGTCGCTGCGCTGGACGACGCGCTCGACGAGGCCGGGCGGGACGGCGAGATGACCCTCGGGCCACAGCGCGATGCTCGCGTCCGGCGCCACATCGGCGGGGCGGGTCGGCACTGCCGCCTGTGCGGCGCGCCCGGCGAGGGGAAGCGCCAACCCCGCGGCGAGCAGGTGGCGGCGGTCCAGCGTCATGGCTGCTCCTCCTGCGGCGGGTTGGGATAGGCGATGATCAGCACCAGCGGCTCGCTTCCCGTCTGGCGAATACCGACCTTCGCGCCCGTATAGAGCCACGCCGCCATGCCGGGCGTCAGCGCCTTTTCCTCGCCGTCCGAATGGACGATGCCGGTGCCCGAGACGACATAATAGATTTCGTCGTGTGCGATGGGATGCACACCGATCTCCGCCCCGACGTGCAGCGCGCGCTTGCGAAATTCGAAGCTGCGCGGCGCGGGGACGCTGTCGCTGATCCGCCACGCGGTCGATAGGCCGATCGCGCCGTGCGGCGGCGGCTCTTCGCGCACCGTGTCGGCCTCGTCGATCACCACCATCGGCGGCGCGGCCCCGGCGCCCGCGAGCAGCAGCGCGGCGACGAGCGCGCTCATTTCACGCCCCCGCGCGAATCGCGGTCGCGCGCCGACAGATGCTCCTGCGGCATCGGTGCAGTCTGGCCGGGATAGCGGCCCGATCTGGGTTCCATCGTTGCCAGATCCCACTCGCTCTCGACGAAGGGCGCGCGCACCGGAGCCTCGACCTTCGGATAGGCGCTGACTTCCTTCTCATCGTCGATGATGTCGCCGCGTCCCTCGGCGATGAAGAAGAGGATACGAATCTCCTCGGCGTCGCGCGCCCAGGGACGGGCGCCGGCGGTCGCGAGCACCGAGGTTTCGACGTCGCGCGACGGCAGGATCTGCAGGCCGTCGAGCGAGGCGAGCGGCGCCTCGGCGCGGATCAGCTGCGCGCGGGTCTCGCCATAGCGCCCGAATTCGGGCAGCGCGTTGCCGTGCCGGTCGACCGCGATATTGTCCTTGCCATAATATTGAAGGTCGCCATCGCCGCCGAGCATCAGGAAGGGCAGCCCCTCGTCGGTGTCGTTGCCGCCGCGAAAGACGTTGCCGACCGCGGTGATCTGCCCCGTGACATAGGGATGGCCGACCCATTCGAGGTTCATCAGATTATAATGGACCGCGCGGTGCTGCGGGTCATAAATCAGATTGTTGACCAGCGCTGCCTGCGCGCCGCCCTTCACCAGCGGGCTGCGCTCGACATTATGCGCCCAGATGTTGCGGTAGAAGAGGATGCCGGTCGTATTGTCGTGGACGAGCGAGCCCTTGCTATGCTCGCCCTTCGGATGGCTCGCGTCGGCGAGTCCCTCGGCGGCGAGATTGTTCGAGAAAGTGATGTCGTGGCTCGTGTTCCGGCGCCATTCGGTCACATCCTTGCCCGCGAAGCGCGGCCCCGACGCCGACATATTCTCGTCGATCGCCCACAAAAAAGTGCAATGGTCGACGATCACGTCATGCGCTGCGACGGTCGAGAAAGCGTCGGCTTCCCAGCCGCTGCGCTTCGGCTGGCCGTCGACCCCGGTATAGACGCGCAGGTGGCGCATCACGACATCGTGCGTCTTCACGTCGATTCCGGTGCGGATCAGTGTGATGCCCGGACCCGGCGCCGTCTGGCCGGCGATCGTCAGATAAGGCTCGGTGATCGTCAGCGTGGTGCGGCCCATGTCGATGACCCCGCCGACTTCGAACACGATGATGCGCGGACCTTTCGCCTCGATCGCCGCCTTCAACGAGCCCGGACCGTCGGGAGCGAGCGTCGTCACGCGGATGATCCTGCCCCCGCGTCCGCCCGGAGTCGTCGCTGCCGATCCGACCGCGCCGGGGAAGGCGAGTAGCTCGGGCGCGGCCGCCGCGGCGGGAGTCGCGGGCAACGAAGCCGCGAGAATCAGGGCAGAAATCCATAGCATTTTGGGCATGTTCACTCTCCTTGCGAAAGGGGTCTTGACATAGAGGCCGCAATCCTTCAATCACTTTTGACACCGGTTACCAAAACCGGCCGAGACAAGAATTGGGGGAGAGGGCGCCCCGGACCGTCGCTGAACCGACGGCCTTCCTCGCGAACTCTCTGACATTTTGGACGAGCCCCATGGCTCATATCGGTTCGTCCAGCAAAGTAACCGGTGTCATTCCTTGCCAGGAGCGGGGAAGCGCTGCGAAAAGGGAGGATGATGATGGCTATTTCACACGCATGGGGCGTTCGCGCCGGGATCAGGCTGGCGTGCGGCGCGTCGCTCGTCGCGATGGCGGCGGCGCCGGCTTATGCGCAAGCGGTCGATGAAGGCGCGGTGAGCGCTGACGAGATCGTTGTTACCGGCTTCCGCGCCTCGCTCGACAAGGCGCTCGACCAGAAGCGCGATTCGATCGGCGCAGTCGACGTGATCGTTGCCGAGGACATCGCCAAATTCCCCGATCAGAACCTCGCCGAATCGCTGCAGCGTATCCCCGGCATCTCGATCCAGCGCGACGCCGGCGAAGGCCGCGCGATCACCGTCCGCGGCCTCGGCGCGCAGTTCACCCGCGTTCGCCTGAACGGCATGGAAACGCTTGCCACCTCGACCGACGGCGCATCGGCGAACCGCGACCGCGCATTCGACTTCAACGTCTTTGCCTCCGAACTCTTCACCTCGCTCGTCGTCCACAAGACCGCGTCGGCGTCGCTCGACGAAGGCTCGCTCGGCGCCGTCGTCGATCTCAACACCGGCAATCCGCTGGGCGGCAAGGAAGGGCTCACCGCCGTCGCGTCGGTGCAGGGGCGCTATAATGATCTGACCAAGGACGTCGATCCGCGGCTTGCCGGGCTCGTCGCCTGGACCAATGCCGACAAGACATTCGGCGTGTCGGCCTCGGTCGCCTGGTCCGAATATACGACCGACGAGCTTGGCAACAACAGCGTGCGCTGGGCGCAGGCGCCGTTCCGCAGCGTCGATGGCGTGACCTGTCTGGACGGGTCGGATTTCGTCGATGACCCGTCCGAAGAATGCATTGCGGTCGCCGAAGCCTTCCACCCGCGCATCCCGCGCTATGGTCTGGTCCGCCACGATCGCGAAAGGCTCGGCGCGACCGCTTCGATTCAGTTCGAACCGACCGAGAACACCAAAATCTCGATCGACGGCCTTTATTCGCAGTTCAAGGAAACGCGCGACGAATATTGGGGCGAAGTGCTGTTGCGCAGCAACGAATCCGGCGTCGATGTGTCGAACTATACGATCGACGGCGACAATAATCTGATCTCGGCCGATCTCGACAATGCCTATGTCCGTACCGAACGCTATTCGCGCCAGAGCGAAACCAAATTCTATCAGGTTTCGGCGCGGCTCGAACAGCGGCTGACCGATACTTTCAAGCTCGGCCTGCTCGGCGGCTTTTCGAAGTCGAAGGCCGATATTCCGGTCGAAACGACGCTGGCCTTCGACGACACCGACGCGACCGGCTATCATTACGACTATTCGGACATGAAATCGCCGCTCCTCAGCTTCGGTGCGGGAATCGACGATCCGACGGCGTTCGAATTTGCCGAATTCCGCGACCGTCCGTCGAGCCTGACCAACAAGTTCAAGACGGTGTCGGGCGATTTCGACTGGGATGTCGCCGACGGCTTCAACCTGCTCGGCGGCGGCTTCTTCCGCCAGTTCGACTTCGATACCGTCGGCTATCGCCGCGACAGCACCTATTGCGCGGCGTTCGAGTGCGCGCCGGGAACCAACGGCCTGCCGGTCACCTCGGACATCGCCGACATCTTCGAACTCGGCAAGGCGGGCCAGCCGTCGGGCAACACCAATGCCTGGGTCGTGCCCGACCTCGACGCGGGAACCGCGCTGATCGACCTTTATGGCCGCCCTGCGGTGCTTCAGGAAGGCGAGCAGCGCGCGGTCACCGAAAAGACCTATGGCGGCTGGCTGATGACCGAGATCGAAACCGAGCTGTTCGGTATGCGCGTCACCGGCAACGCCGGCATCCGCTTCGCCAGGACCGACCAGAGCTCGTCGGGGTTCAACAGCGGGTCGTTCGTGACCGTCGATCGCAGCTATGAAGACTGGCTGCCGTCGTTCAACCTGAACCTGCATCCGACCGACAATATTATCCTGCGCGGTGCGATCGCAAAGGTGATGACCCGTCCGACGCTAGGCAGCCTGACGCCCGGCGGGTCGGTCGATCAGTTCAACTTCCGCATCAGTTCGGGCAATCCCTTCCTCGATCCCTATCGCGCGACGACCTACGACCTTGCGGCCGAATGGTATTTCGCGCCGGGAGCGATCGCGTCGGTCGCGCTGTTCGCAAAGGATATCGTCAGCTTCCCGATCTCGACCTCGCTCCAGGGCACCTATGCCGACAGCGGTCTGCCGCTGTCGCTGCTGACACCCGGCACCCCCGCCTATGATGCCGTGGTGCTCGGCGAGGACCCCGACCGCGAGTTTGAGTTCCGCACCACCGGCAACGGCCCCGGCGCGAGCCTGAAGGGCATCGAACTGGCGCTGCAGCTGCCCTTCTCGGTCTTTTCGGACTCGCTGCGCCATTTCGGCGTGCTCGGCAATGCGACCTTCGTCGACAGCGACGTCGATTACAGCATCCGCGGACCGCTGGTCTACGATCCCGACGAGAATGATCTGGTGGCGCAGCCGAACGGCGATTATGTCCAGCCGCTGCTCGGCGTCGCCAAGCGCGCGTGGAATGCGACCGTCTATTATGACGACGGCAAATTCTCGGTCCGTGCTTCGGCGGCATGGCGCGCCGGATATAACGACAGCACCAGCGGCAACAGCAATGTGTTCGAAGGCTATGGCAGCTCGTTCAACGTCGATGCGTCGATCCGCTATGCGCTGACCGACAATATCGAACTGTCGATCGAGGGCACGAACCTGACCGACGATTATCGCTATCGCTTCACCGACCTCGAGGCGAACCGCAATTACGAGAACAACCATTATGGCCGCACCTTCCTGTTCGGGGCGCGGTTCAAAATCTGATCTCCCTGGGGCAGTCCCCCCTCATGGCCCGGTCTTCGACCCCGAAGACCGGGCTGATTTTTGGATCGTTTGCAAGCGCATCCGCTTTCGGGCGGGAGCGGTCATAAGGGTCCTCCCCGGCACGGGGAGGGGGACCATGCGAAGCATGGTGGAGGGGCACCCTCGGCTTACGCTGCGTTCAAAGAGGGAAAGGTAAACCGCCTGTGCCCCTTCACCGCCGCTTTGCGGCGGTCCCCCTCCCCCAAGGGGGGAGGACCGTCCGCTCCCCACCCCAAAGCCGCCATTGGTCCGGGTTCGCAAATGATATGATCGCCGATTTTTCAAGCGATGGAGGAAAACATGACCGGTCGCCGCGACATGCTCAAACTGGCCGGTGCCGGGCTGCTGACCTCGGGCATTCCCGCCGCCTCGGCGCGCGCGGGCGAACCCGGCGCCGGTTGCACGATCCCGGAGCCGCTGCGCTGGGGCCGCGGGCTCGACGGCCAGCGCAAGGCCGATCTCGGCGATGGCCGTTATTTGAACCCGATCATGGCCGGCGACCATCCCGACCCGTCGATCCTCAAGGACGGGCGCGATTATTATATGACCTTCTCGACCTTCGACAGCTATCCGGGTCTGGTCATCTGGCATTCGCGCGACCTGGTGAACTGGCGCCCCGTCGGCCCTGCGTTACGCAAGAATATCGGCGCGGTCTGGGCGCCCGAATTGTGCAAGCATGATGGGCGCTATTTCCTCTACATCCCGACCAAGGGGCCGAACACGAGCTGGGTGATCTGGGCCGACCGGATCGAGGGGCCGTGGAGCGAGCCGATCGACCTCGACCTGCCGCACCATATCGACCCCGGCCATGCGGTCGGCGAGGACGGATCGCGCTGGCTCTTCCTGTCGGGCGGCGACCGCGTGCGGCTGTCGGACGACGGCTTGTCGCGGATCGGCGAGCCCGAGCATGTCTATGATCCCTGGCACTATCCCGCCGACTGGGTGGTCGAAGGCTTCTCGCCCGAGGGGCCGAAGATCGTGCGGCACGGCGGCTATTATTATCTCGTCACCGCGGTCGGCGGCACCGCAGGCCCGCCAACCGGGCATATGGTGATCGCCGCGCGCGCACGCTCGATCCACGGCCCGTGGGAAAATTGTCCGCACAACCCGATCGTCCGCACCGTGTCGCAGGACGAAAAATGGTGGTCGCGCGGCCATGCGACGCTCGTCGAGGGACCGGCGGACGACTGGTGGAGCGTCTATCACGGTTATGAGAACGGCTATTGGACGCTGGGGCGGCAGACCTTGCTCGATCCGGTCGAGTGGACCGCCGACGGCTGGTTCCGCATGAAAGGCGGCGATCTGTCGCAGCCGATCGCCAAGCCGGCGGGGGGCGCGGCCGGGCCGCACGGCATGGCGCTGTCGGACGATTTCAGCGCGCTCGCGCTCGGCGCGAAGTGGAATTTCTTCCGCCCCGCACCCGATGAGCGCGACCGCGCGCGCGTCGAGGATGGCGCGCTGCTGCTCGCGGCGCGCGGGACCGCGCCCGCCGACAGTTCGCCGCTGCTGCTGATCGCGGGCGATCAGGCCTATCGCTTCGAATGCGATGTCGAGATCGCGCCGGGCGGGACCGCGGGACTGATCCTCTTCTATGACGACAAGCTCTATTGCGGCCTCGGCTTCGACGCGGAGCGCTTCGTCACGCATCAATATGGGATCGAGCGCGCGCGGCCCGCCAATCCGCATGGGGCGCGGATGCGGATGCGCGTGACCAACGACCGGCACATCGTGACCTTCGACACCAGCGGCGACGGCGGCAGGACCTGGACCCGCTTCGACCGCGGCATGGAGGTGTCGGGATACCACCACAATGTCCGCGGCGGCTTCCTGATGCTGCGCCCCGGCCTCTATTCGGCGGGGGAAGGGGAGGCGCGCTTCTCGAACTTCACCTTCCGCGCGCTCGATTAAAGCGCGATCATCTTTGCCGAACAGACCGTGTGCTCCCGCGAAGGCGGGAGCCCATCTCCCGGCCGCTCCATTTTGCGCCCACCGGAGATGGGTCCCCGCCTTCGCGGGGACACACAATCTTTCGCGATGGCTACCCTTAAAGCGTCACACCCGATTTCCAGATCGCGATATCGCGCTCTTCATTCAGTTCCGCCTTCGTTTCCTCGCCCGAAGCGGCCGCGACGATCAGGTCGAGCAGCGCGTCCGATGCGGCGTCGAAGCCATCCTCGAGCACCCGCCCCGCATCGAAGTCGATCCACCCCGCCTTTCGCTCCGCAAGCGCGCTGTTCGACGCGATCTTGAGTGTTGGCGCGGGAAAGCCGAGCGGCGTTCCGCGGCCCGTCGTGAACAGGATGATCGTCGCCCCCGCCGCGGTGAGCGCTGTCGAGGACACCGCATCATTCCCCGGCGCCTCGAGCAGCGTCAGCCCCGGCCGCGCCGCCTCGCCGCCATAGCGCCGGACGTCGGCCAGCGGCACCTGCCCGCCCTTTTGCACCGCGCCGAGCGATTTTTCCTCGAGCGTCGTGATCCCGCCCGCGATATTGCCGGGCGAGGGGTTCTCGCTCACCGGCTCGCCGTGGCGGAGGAAATAGTCCTTGAAATCGCGCACCAGCGCGACCGTTTCGTCGAAGACCTCGCGCGAGGCGGCACGGTCCATCAGCAATTGCTCGGCCCCGAAAATCTCGGGGATTTCGGTAAGGATCACCTTGCCGCCAGCGCCTGCGACCGCGTCGGCCATGCGCCCGACGAGCGGATTGGCGGTCAGCCCCGAAAGCCCGTCGGACCCGCCGCATTTGACGCCGAGCGTCAGCGCCGACAAGGGCATGTCGCTGCGCCGGACCGCGGCGGCGCCCTCGACCAGTTCGTCGACCAGCGCGAGGCACGCCGCCTCGTCGTCCGCGACCGCCTGCGCCGAAAGCGTGCGAATGGAGGCGCGGCGTTCGGGCGGGATGTCAGCGATCAGCGCATCGAGCTGGTTGCTCTCGCACCCCAAACCGACGATCAGCACCCCGCCGGCGTTGGGATGCTGCGCGAGCGCGGCGAGCAGCCCGCGCGTATGGCCCAGGTCGTCGCCGAGCTGCGAGCAGCCGAACGGATGCTTGAACGCATGGATGCCATCGACGCGGCCGGCATGGCGCGCGCCGGCGATCCGCGCGACGCGCGCGGCGAGATTGCCGACGCAGCCGACGGTCGGGAGAATCCAGATTTCGTTGCGCGTCCCGGCCCGGCCGTCGGCGCGGGCATAGCCGCGGAAGCTGCGGGGGGCGACAGCGCGCGCTTCGGCGGCGCCTGCGGGCGCATAGCGATACTCGCCCGATCCGCTCAGCGCGGTCGCCAGATTATGGCTGTGAACATGCGCGCCCGCCGCAATCGGCGCGGTCGCGACGCCGATCGGAAAGCCGTATTTGATCACCGCCTCGCCCTTCGCGATCGGCGCCAGCGCCACCTTGTGCCCGCGCGCCACCGCTTCGACCAGCCGCACCGACGCGCCATCGACGGATATGAAAGCCCCCGCGTCCAGGTCGACGAGCGCCGTCGCAACCGTGTCGGCGGGGTGGGTGCGAAGGGAGGTTACCGGTATCATTGCTGCTTGTCCCATATGCGCGCGGAGGCAACGTTCTAGTTCCTGGCGGGCGCCGCAACCGACTGGCGTTCGATGAAGGTCGACGGCAGCACCGGGCTGTCGCTTTCGGCGATCTTTGCCTCCGGCCCCAGAAATTCGGCGACCAGCGTGCGCGCCGCGCGCATTCCCATCTCGCGGATCGGCCAGCGCACGGTGCTCAGCGCCGGCCAGATATGCGTCGCGGTCGGCGAATCGTCGAAGCCGATGATCGACAGATCGCCGGGCACGCGGATCCCCTTGTCGTGCGCGACGCTGATCACGCCCGCCGCCATCTCGTCGTTCGAGCAGAAGATCGCGGTCGGCGGCGCGGGCTGCGACAGGATTTTCCTGCCCGCCTCGACGCCCGTCGCGAAGCGGTAATTGCCCGCGGCGAAATTCTCGTCGGCCAGCGACAGCCCCGCTTGGGCGAGCGCTTCGTGAAAGCCCTTCTCGCGCTCGGCGGCCGAGCGGAAGCCGGCGGGGCCGCGAACGAAACCGATGCGGCGATGGCCGAGGTCGATCAGCTTGCCCACCGCTTCGGCCACGACTTCGCGATCGTTCGAAGACACGCAATGTCGGGCATCGTCGAGCAGCGCCGACCCGATGCGGACATAACGCACGCCGAGTTCGTCGCAGAGCGCAGCCAGCTCGTCATTCTCCGAAATCGGTGGCAGCAGCATTGCGCCGATCGGCCGCTGCTTTTCGAGGAAGGTGCGCATGTCGTCGAGCAGCCGGTCCGACCCGCGATCGACCGGGCGGACGATCATCGCGAGGTCGCTGTCCTTGATCGCATCGAGCACGCCCTGCTGGAAATTGAGCACCATCTGCGGGTTCGGGTTGTCGTGGAGCAACGCAATCAGGAAATTGCGCCGAAAGGCGAGGGCGCGCGCCTGCGGATTGGGAACGAAGCCCAGCGTCTCGATCGCCTGCTGCACCGCTTTGCGCGTCTTTTCGGTGATGAATTCGGAGCGGTTGATGACGCGGCTCACCGTCTTTTTCGACACGCCCGCCAGCGCTGCGACATCGTTGATCGTCGGTTGCTTTCCGCTCTTGCCGTTCGTCCGTGTCGCCATTTGGTCCGCTTTCCGTGGGCGAGGCGGTCGGCGGAAGCGCCGTCGGCGCCCCGATCTCTGCCCCATTTCGATCTGATGCGCGCTCGACGGTGCGAAATCAACTGCGCCGAAGGCTAATCGCTTGCTTTTGACACCGGTGTCTTTTACAGCAAGCCGGCAGAGAGGGAAATGACAAAAATGCGGGCGACCGACGAACAGCAAAAAGTGGCACGCGCGTTTCTTGCAGCACGCGCCGAAATGACACCGCTTACCGACTATCCCGGCGCGATGCCGCAAACGATGGCGGAGGCCTATGCGGTGCAGGATGCCGCAATCGCCCTCGACGGCCGCCGCGTCGGCGGGTGGAAGGTCGGGCGGATCGCCCCCGATCTCGTCGACCGCTTTGGCGGAAACCGGCTGACGGGGCCGATCTTCACCGACGAAATCATGGACGGGACGGCGGGCGAGGTGCCGGCGATGGGGGTCTATGCCGGCGGCTTCGCGGCGGCCGAGGCCGAAGTGCTGCTGCGTCTCGGCGATGTCGGCGCGCGTGACTACGACATCGAAACGGTGAAGGACTGCATCGACGAGGTGCGCACGGGAATCGAGATCGCAAGCTCGCCCTTTGCCGGAATCAACCGGCACGGGCCCGCGGTGACCGCGTCGGACTATGGCAACAACAAGGGGCTGGTGCTCGGCCCGGCGATCCCCGACTGGCAAAGCCGCGACCTGCTGGCCATGCCGGTCGAATTCCGGATCGACGGCGAGCGCGTCGGATCGGCGACGATGGAAACCATGCTCGACGGTCCGTTCGGATCGGCGCTGTTCCTGATCCGCACCTTGCGCGAACGCGGGGTCGCGATACCGCCGGGGACCTGGGTTTCGGCGGGTGCGATCACCGGCGTGCATGAAATCGTCGCCGGGCAGCGCGCCGATGCGCTGTTCGACGGCCGGTTCGCGGTCGCCTGCACGGTGACGCATCTTTAGGAAATAAAGAAACGGGAGAGATATATGGCGCAGGCAATCGAAGCGGGAGCGGTGGCGGCGCCGGTGCCCAATGTGGGGCGCTATCGCTGGCTGATCGTCGGCCTGCTCTTCCTCGCAACCGCGATCAATTACGTCGACCGGCAGATGATCGGGGTGCTCAAGCCGACGCTGCAGAGCGAGATGGGCTGGACCGAGACCGACTTCGCGACCATCGTCTTCTGGTTCCAGGTCGCCTATGCGGTCGGCTATATCGGCTTCGGCCGCTTCGTCGACATGTTCGGTGCGCGCATCGGCTATACCGTCGCCATCGTCATCTGGACGGTCAGCCATATGGCGCACGGGCTCGCGACCAGCGTCACCCAGTTCGCGCTCGCGCGCTTCGGCCTCGGGATCGGCGAATCGGGCAATTTCCCGGCGGGCATCCGTGCGGTGACCGACTGGTTCCCGCAAAAGGAGCGCGCCTTCGCGATCGGCCTGTTCAACGCCGGCGCGAACGTCGGTGCGATCGTCACCCCGCTGCTCGTGCCCTTCCTCGTGCTGATGTTCGACTGGCGGGTCGCCTTTTACGTCACCGGCCTGTTCGGTATCCTCTGGCTGATCGCGTGGTGGGCGCTCTATCGCCACCCCGACGAGCATCCGAAACTGTCGGCGGGCGAGCGCGCGTGGATTCAGCAGGACCCCGCCGATCCGGTAACGCCGATCGGCTGGGGGCGGCTGCTCGGGGTCAAGGAAACCTGGTCCTATGCGCTCGGCAAATTCTTCATCGACCCGATCTGGTGGTTCTTCCTCTTCTGGCTGCCCGGCTATCTGTTCGAGCGCTACGACATGGATCTCAAGACCTTCGGCCTGCCGCTCGCGGCGATCTATCTGATCTCCGACCTCGGCAGCATTGCCGGCGGATGGATGTCGTCAAAGCTGATCAAGGCCGGCCGCACGCCCAATTTCGCGCGCAAGTTCACGATGTTCGTCTGCGCCTGCTGCGTCGTGCCGGTGTGGTTCGCGCAGGATATCGACAATGTGTGGACCGCCGTGCTGGTCATCGGGCTCGCGACCGCCGCGCATCAGGCTTTCTCGGCGAATCTCTACACGCTGCCGTCGGACATCTTCCCGCGCGGTGCGGTCGGGTCGGTGGTCGGCATCGGCGGCACGCTCGGCGCGATCGGGGGGATGAGCATGGCGCTCTTCACTGGTTACATCCTCGAAACGACGAGCAATAATTATCAAATCCTGTTTGCGATTTGCGCGAGCGCCTATTTCGTCGCATTGCTGGCGGTTCACCTGTTATCGCCGAAACTCGCGCGCGTCGAAGTCTAGGAAAATTGCCATGCCCCGTCCGCTCTCCCTGCATCCCGACCGGCTGTTTCCGTCCGATCCGGCGCAGCGGAGCATCGCGCGGCGGCTCTATGCGCTGGTCGCGGACCTGCCGATCGTCAGCCCGCACGGGCACACCGATCCGGCCTGGTTCGCGACCGACGCCCCCTTCGGCAACGCCGCCGAGCTGCTGCTTCACCCCGACCATTATGTCTTTCGGATGCTCTATTCGCAGGGCGTATCGCTCGACGCGCTCGGCATCGGCAACCCGGCGGCCGACCCGCGCGAAAGCTGGCGGCTGTTCGCGCAGAATTATCATCTGTTCCGCGGCACCCCCAGCCGCATGTGGCTCGACTGGGTGTTCGCCGAAGCCTTCGGGATGGACGTGCAATTCGGCGCCGAGACGTCGGACCTCTATTATGACCGGATCACCGAAAGCCTCGCGACCGACGCCTTTCGCCCGCGCGCGCTGTTCGACCGCTACCGGATCGAGGTGATCGCGACGACCGAAAGCCCGCTCGACGACCTCGCGCATCACGCCGCGATCCGCGCCGCCAACGACAGCGGCGAATGGGGCGGACGGGTGATCACCGCCTATCGTCCCGACCCGGTGGTCGATCCCGACTATGAGGGGTTTCGCGACAATCTGGTGCGCCTGTCCGAACTGACCGGCGAGGACGCCTTCGGCTACACGGGCTATCTCGCCGCGCATCGGGAGCGGCGCGCTTTCTTTGCCGAAATGGGGGCGACCTCCACCGATCACGGCCACCCGACCGCGGCGACGGCCGACCTGTCGCACGCCGAGGCCGAAGCGCTGTTCGCGCGGGTTACCGGTGACGGCGTGAGCGCCGCCGACGCCGAACTTTTCCGCGCGCATATGCTGACGGTGATGGCGGGGATGAGCGTCGACGACGGGCTCGTCATGCAAATCCATCCCGGCAGCTTCCGCAATCATAATCCGTGGCTGTTCGCGCGCTATGGGCGCGACAAGGGCGCCGACATCCCGACCGCGACCGACTATGTCCACGCGCTGCGGCCGCTGCTCGCGCGCTATGGCAATGACGCGGGGCTGACGATCATCGTCTTCACGCTCGACGAAACGAGCTACGCGCGCGAACTCGCACCGCTCGCGGGCCATTATCCGGCGCTAAGGCTCGGGCCTGCGTGGTGGTTCCACGACAGTCCCGAAGGGATGCGGCGCTTTCGCGCGCAGACGACCGAGACGGCGGGCTTCTACAACACGGTCGGCTTCAACGACGATACGCGCGCCTTTCTGTCGATCCCGGCGCGGCACGATGTCGCGCGGCGGATCGACTGCGGCTTCCTCGCGCAGCTCGTCGCCGAGCACCGGCTGGAGGAGGAGGAAGCCGCCGAGCTTGCCGTCGATCTTGCCTATAATCTCGCCAAGGCGGCGTATCGCCTGTGAGGCTGTCGCCCGCTACGCCGCTGCCGGCGTCCGTGCGGCGCCCGGCCTATGACCGCGCGGCGCAGGCGGCGGGTATCGTTCACCTCGGCATCGGCGCCTTTCACCGCGCGCATCAGGCGGTCTATACCGACGCGGCGATGTCCGGCGGCGACCGCGATTGGGGGATCGTCGGCGTGTCGCTCCGCTCGCCCGATGTGGCGGCACAGCTCAACCCGCAGGACGGGCTCTACACCGTCAGCAGCCGTGGCGCGGCGGGATGCGAGCTCAGCCTCGTCGGCGCGGTGCAGCGGGTGCTGGTCGCGCCCGAAAATCCGCGGGCGGTGATCGACGCGCTCGCCGCGCCGACGACGCATATCGTCAGCCTGACCGTGACCGAAAAGGGCTATTTGCGCGGCGCGGGCGGGGAGCTCGATCTGGCAGCCGCGGCGGGACCGGCGAGCCTCTATCGCTATCTCGGCGCGGCGTTTGCGGCGCGCAAGGCGGCGGGTCTCGCCGGACTGACCTTGCTCAGCTGCGACAATCTGGCGAACAATGGCGCGGTGTTGCGCGGCCTGATCTCCGCCTGGCTGGATGCCGAGCAACCCGATTTGCTGGGCTGGTTCGAAAGCGAATGCCGCTGCCCCGCGACGATGATCGACCGCATCGTTCCCGCGACCACCGACGCCGACCGCGCCGCGGTCGCGGCCGAACTCGGCGCGCGCGACGAAGGGGCGGTCGTGACCGAGGCGTTCAGCCAGTGGGTGATCGCGGACGATTTCGCCGGCCCGCGGCCGCGCTGGGAGGCGGTCGGCGCCGAGCTTGTCGCCGACGTCGCACCCTATGAAACCGCGAAGCTGAGGATGCTCAACGGCGCCCATTCGGCGCTCGCCTATATCGGGCTGCTCAACGGGCACGACTATGTGCATCAGGCGATCGCCGATCCCGCGATCCGCCCGCTGATCGAGCGGTTGATGCGCGATGAGGCGGCCCCGACGATCGCCGCCGCGCCGGGGCAGGACCTTGGCGCCTATGCGGCGGCACTGCTCGACCGCTTCGCCAATCCGGCGCTCGACCACCGGCTGATCCAGATCGCGATGGACGGCAGCCAGAAAATCCCCCAGCGCTGGCTCGAAACGCTCGCGTGGCACCAGCGCCGCGGCGCGCGCTGCCCGTCGCTCGAACGCGCGGTCGCGGCGTGGATCGACTTCCTGCGCAGCGGCCGCTTTCCGGTCGACGATCCGCTGGCGGACCGCCTGCGCGCGGCGGCGGCCGCGCCCGATGCGGCGCAGCGCCTGTTCGGCGCGCAGGGGATCGTCCGCTCGGACTGGACCCCCGCCGCTTAACGCGCGGCGTCAGCCGCGCAGGCTCATCAGCGAATCCATCAGCCCTTCGTCGGCGCTCGAACAGACGCCGAGCACCAGCGCTTCGTCGCAGCCTTCGGCGACGACATAGGCGTGCCCCATCGACGAATCGAGATAGATGCCCTGGCCGGCGTCGAGCGTCACGGGGTCGTAAAATTCGCTATGCACCTCGATCCGGCCTTCGAGGACATAGATGAACTCCTCACCCTGATGCCGGACCAGATCGCCGAACTCGCGCGCGCTGTGGGCGCGGATGCGTGTCAGGATCGGGATCATGCGCTTCTGGCGCAGGTCGGTACACAGATAATGATAGTCGTAATTGTCGGTGGTCACGCGCACCGCCGACTCGAGCGTCCCGATGCTGCGCCGTCCGGTGACGCGGGGGACGCTTTCCTCTTCGCCCTCGGCGAACAGATCGGCCATGCGGATGTTGAGCCGCCGGCTGAGCTGCTGGAGCTTGTCGTAGCTGAGCGTCAACCGGTCGTGCTCGACCTTCGACAGCGTCGACACGGGGATGCCCGATTTCGCGCTCATTTCCTTGAGCGTCCAGTCGTTCCGGGCACGGATGCCGCGCATCACCGCCCCGAGCGTCGGCGGCTTGTTGGGCTCCCCCATTAAAAATTCCATTCCATATTTGACAATTTTCCAATCAGGATCATTATGTCCCTATCGGGCCAATATCCATTGGTAACTAGTTAAGGGGTCGCGCCGCTCGCCGCAAGCTCGGAAGCGCCGCGTTCAAAGAGGGGAGTGAAGCGATGCGTCTTCTTCGCAAGCTGATGGTCGGGCTGGCGGCCTTCGCGGCCTTGCCGCTCGCATCGGCGCAAGGGCCGGTGCCGCAAAAACCGGCAAAGCAGGAAGCGGGACCGGTGCTGCCGGGCGCCGCTGCGCCGACGACGCCGGTTACTCTGGACGCCAAGGATGTCGAGGCATGGCTCGACGGCTTCATGCCCTATGCCCTCGCGCGCGGACAGGTCGCGGGCGCGGTGGTCACTGTCGTGCGCGGCGACGGCGTGGTGCTGGAAAAGGGCTATGGCTTCGCCGACGTCGCGTCGCGCAAGCCCGTCGATCCGGCGACGACGCTCTTCCGCCCGGGTTCGGTGTCGAAGCTCTTCACCTGGACCGCGGTGATGCAGCAGGTGGAGGCGGGCAAGCTCGACCTCGACGCCGACATCAACCAATATCTCGACTTCAAAATCCCGCCCTATGAGGGCAAGCCGATCACGCTGCGCAACATCATGACGCACACGCCGGGGTTCGAGGAATCGATCCGCTATCTGATCAGCAGCGATCCCAAGGCGGTGATGCCGCTACAGGATTATGCGCGCAAAGCCTTGCCCGAGCGCGTCTTCGCGCCCGGCAGCACCCCGGCCTATTCCAACTACGCCACCGCGCTCGCGGGATATATCGTCCAGCGGGTCAGCGGCGAGGACTTCGATTCCTATGTCGACCGGCATATCTTCACGCCGCTCGGCATGACATATGCGAGCTTCCGCCAGCCGCTGCCAAAGGCGCTCCAGCCCTATATGTCGAGCGGCTATGCGACCTCGACCGGCAAGGCGAAGCCCTTCGAGATCGTCGTTCCCGGACCCGCGGGCGCGCTGTCGGCGTCGGGCGATGCAATGGGCAAGTTCATGATCGCGCACCTCAATAACGGCGGCGTCCTGCTCAAGCCCGAAACCGCACGGATGATGCATAATTTCCATGCGCCCGGCGTCGGCCCGCTCAACAGCATGGCGCTCGGCTTCTATGAACAATGGGTCAACGGCCACCGCGCGATCGCGCATGGCGGCGACACCGAATGGTTCCACTCCTATCTGTGGCTCTTCCCCGACGCCGGCATCGGCCTGTTCGTCTCGGTGAACAGCGCCGGCAAGGAAGGTGCGGCGGGCGCGATCCGCAGCGCGCTGTTCCACGAATTCGCCGACCGCTACCTGCCCGGCGAGGGTGTGCCCGCGAAGCGCGTCGACGAAAAGACCGCGCGCGACCATGCCGCGATGATGGCTGGGCATTATGTGTCGAGCCGCGGTTCGTTCACCAATTTCATGAGCCTGTTCGGCCTGCTCGGCCAGGCGCAGGTCGTGGTGACCGAGGATGGCAAGATCGCGATGCCGGCGCTCGACGGCCTCAGCGCCGGCGCGCGCGACTGGGTCGAGGTCGAACCCTTCGTCTGGTACGATCGCGCGACCGGCGAACGCCTCGCCGCCGAGGTGAAGGACGGGCGCGTCGTGCGCATGAGCATCGACGCCGGTTCGCCCTTCATGGTGTTCGAACCCGCGCCGGCAGGAACGAATACCGCATGGCTGATGCCCGCGCTGCTCGTCGCGCTCGGCCTCGTCGCCCTCGCGGCGCTCGCCTGGCCGGTGCGCGCGCTGGTGCGCCGCAACTTCGGGGCGAAGTTCGCGCTCGAGGGGCAGGCGCGCCGCGCCTGGCGCCTGTCGCGCCTCTTCGCGTGGCTGGTGATCGTCGCGGTCGCCGGATGGGCGCTGCTGATCGCGACCTTCGCGGGCGACATCGGCAGCGTCGGCGGTCCGCTCGACTGGCTCATCATCCTGCTGCGCATCCTGACGCCGGTGGCCGCCTTCGGCCTGCTCGCCACGTCGGCGTGGCACCTGTGGCTCTGCTTCCGGGACAAGCGCCGCTGGACGATGAAGCTCGGCGCGGTGCTGCTGCTGCTGTCGGCACTGGTGCTTGTCTGGGTGACGATCGCGTTCAACCTCTATGGCTTCTCGATGGTTTACTGATGGCCACGCAGAGCAAGCACACACTGGCGCTCGACCTTCGCGTCGAGCGCTTTCCCTACCACCAGCCGTTCCGCATTTCGGGGCACGTCTTCACCGAAAC
This sequence comes from Sphingopyxis indica, assembly GCF_032879645.1. Lineage (NCBI taxonomy): Bacteria > Pseudomonadati > Pseudomonadota > Alphaproteobacteria > Sphingomonadales > Sphingopyxidaceae > Sphingopyxis > Sphingopyxis indica. The sequence continues at coordinate 2,608,599 of NZ_CP076394.1, read as the reverse complement.
CGCGCTGCTCGTCGCCGAACTGTCCGACGGCGAGCATCGGGGGCGCGGCGAAGGGGCGGGGGTCTATTATCTCGGCGACGACATCGACCATATGCTCGCCGCGGCGCAAGGCGTGCGCGCGGCGATCGAAGGCGGCGCGACGCGGCAGGACTTGCAGGCGCTGCTGCCGCCGGGCGGCGCGCGCAACGCGCTCGACTGCGCCTTCTGGGAGCTCGAGGCGAAGCGCGCGGGGCGTCCGGTCTGGGATCTTGCCGGGCTCGACATGCCGCGTGCGCTCCGTTCGACCCTGACCCTGGGGGCCGACGCGCCCGAGGCGATGGCCAGCGCCGCGCTGGCGATCGACCCGCAGGCGCCGGTGAAGGTCAAGCTGACCGGCGATCTCGACGCGGATATATTGCGTGTCGCTGCGATCCGCGCCGCGCGACCGCGGGCGTGGATCGGGGTCGACGCCAATCAGGGTTACAACCGACAGACGCTCGCCGGCCTGCTGCCGGCGCTGATCGAACATGGCGTCGCGCAGCTCGAACAGCCGCTGCCGCGCGGGCGCGAGGCCGATCTCGACGGGATGAAGCGGCCGCTGCCCTTCGTCGCGGACGAAAGCGCACTGTCGCTCGCCGATACCCCGTCGCTCGTCGGGCGTTTCGACGTCGTCAATATCAAGCTCGACAAGTGCGGCGGCCTGACCGAGGGGCTGGCGATCGCCCGGCAGGCGCGGCGGCTCGGGCTCGACGTCATGGTCGGCAATATGATGGGCACCAGCCTGTCGATGGCGCCCTCTTACCTCGTCGGCCAGCTTTGCGACATCGTCGACCTCGACGGCCCGACCTTCCTCGCGCGCGACCGCCAGCCCGGCGTCGCCTATCGCGAGGGGATGATCCACTGCCCGGACAGCGTCTGGGGCGGGTAGATGATTTGTCCTAAATCGGTTGACAATTTTCTGATTAGGACAATAATCTTGAAAATGAAATTTTGTTGAGATCGCCGGTCGATCCGACGGCCTTGCGGCGACGACCGGCCGGCGAAGGGCGCTGCAGCGTATGGCGGCGGCCGCCAAGTGGGGGACGAACAATGACGAAGCGAGCATTATTGGTTGCAAGCAGCCTGATCGCGGCGCTCGCCGCCGCTCCGGCGCTGGCGCAGGAATCGACGATCGGCACGCGCGAGGGCGAAATCGTCGTGACCGCCCAGAAGCGCGTCCAGAATGTCCAGGACGTGCCGATCGCGATCAGCGTTGTCGGCGGCGAGGATATTCAGGAACAGGGTTCGGCGTCGCTTGTCGACTATGCGGGCTATGTTCCGGGAATGCAGGCGAGCAACACCGGCACGCCCGGCCAGACGACGATCACGCTGCGCGGCGTCGCGCCGCTCAACGGCAGCCAGACCGTCGGCATCTATCTGGACGACGCGCCCGTCGGATCGAGTGCGATCTATAATCGTGCCGGCCAGTTCACGATCGACCTGATGCCCTATGACATCCAGCGGATCGAGGTGCTGAAAGGACCGCAAGGCACCCTCTATGGCGCAAGCTCGATCGGCGGGCTCGTCAAATATGTTACCGTCCAGCCCGACACGCGCGAATTTCGCGTGAAGGCCGGCGCCGAAGGCTTTGCGATCAAGGGCGGCGACGGGCTCGGTTGGGGCGCGCAGACGATGGTCAATGTGCCGATCGTCGAGGATCGACTCGCGATCAGCGCGAGCTTCGCGTGGCGCAGCACGCCGGGCTGGGTCGACAGCGTCAACAATGCCGATCTCGACGATCAGAACTCCTATGAACAACGGGGCGGCCGCGTCGCGCTTTTGTGGGAGCCGACGCCGCAGCTCAGCGTCAAGCTCGCCGGCATCTGGCAATCGCTCGATTCGGACGGCAACGGCCTCTATGCGGCCGATCTCGACGGCAATCGTCTCGGCGACGGTCGCTCGTTCAACAATTATGTGCCCGAATCCTATGATTTCGATCTCGACTATTATTCGGCGACGATCGACTATGATTTCGGTCCCGCGACGCTGACCTCGGCGACGACCTACAGCAAGACGAAGAGTGCGCAGGTGCAGGACGCGAGCTATGCGTTCGGTGTGCTCTTCCCGCTGCTCACCGGCGGCGCGATCGGGCCCGGCATCACGCCCTTCGCGCTCGATTTGGGGCTCAAGAAGTGGACTCAGGAAGTGCGGCTCGCTTCGCCCGGCGGCGGGCGCTTCGAATGGCTGATCGGCGGCTTCTACACCGACGAGACGACGAGCAATGCGCAACTGGTTCGTTCCTACGACATGGACGGCAACGTCATCGCGCCGCTCGATCCGCTCGCGATCGTCGGGCTGCCGGCGACCTACAAGGAATATGCCGTTTTCGGGAACGGCAGCTTCAAGTTCAATGAGATGTTCGAGCTGACGGCGGGGCTCCGTTGGGCGCGCAACGAACAGACCTTCCGCCAGATCAGCGAGGGCGCGATCGTGCCGAGCGCGAACGATCCGGGCAAGTCGGCTGAAAGCGTCTGGACCTTCTCGGTCAGCCCGCAGGTCCATCTCAACGATCACGCCATGCTCTATGGCCGCGTCGCGACCGGCTATCGCCCCGGCGGGCCGAACGTCATCGTTCCCAATGTGCCGCCCAGCGTCGATGCCGACCGCATGACCAACTATGAAATCGGCTTCAAGGGCGACCTTGCCGATGGCATGGTCTCTTTCGATGTCGCGGGCTTCTGGATGGACTGGACCGACATTCAGGTGACGCGCGCCTTCGGCGGCGTGTCGGGCGGCGCCAACGGCGGCAAGGCGACGAGCAAGGGCTTCGAAGGCACGGTTGCCCTGCGTCCGGCGACGGGGCTGACCCTGACCGCGACGGGCAGCTACACCGACGCTTCGCTCAGCGAGGATGTGCCCGAAATCAGCGGCGTCGATGGCGATCGCCTGCCCGCGGTGCCCAGGTTCAGCGGTGCGCTGCGCGCCGACTATGAATTCGAACTGGGCGGCGGCAGCAAGGGCAGCTTCGGCGCCGGCGTCCGTCACGCGAGCAGCCGCCTTTCGCTCGTCGAAAGCGACCCGCTCGTGGCGCGCGCCAGGCCCTATACGTCGGTCGATCTCAACGCGTCGGTGACCTTCAACGATCACTGGACCGTGCGCGCCTATGCGCGCAATCTGCTCGACAACAAGGGCGAGCTGGCGCGCACGACGCTCGCCGACGGCCTCAACCAGCCGAGCTTCCTTGCCATTTCGCCGCTGCAACCGCGCACGGTCGGCGTTGCGCTCGACATGGCCTTTTGACGACCGCAAGGAGTGGACGATATGAATGCCCCCATCGGCAGCCTTGCCGACGCCATGGTGCTGCCGCAGCCCTATCTCTTGTTCCTCGGCGATACGACCGAGCCCAGCTTTGCCAAGACCGCGTTCGGGCTTGCCGACTGGGCGGCCGACCGCTGCGTGGGGGAGATGGGCGTGGCGGGCTGCACCGTCACCACGGGACTGCCGCGGCTGACGCCCGCCGAGGCCTATGCGGCGGGCGCGCGGTCGCTGGTGATCGGCGTCGCGAACCAGGGCGGGGTGATCGGCGACAATTGGGTCGCGGCGCTGACCGGGGCGATGGAGGCGGGGCTCGACATCGTCAGCGGCCTCCACGTCCGCCTCGCGAGCGTTCCGGCGCTCGCCGAGGCGGCGCGGCGCACCGGACGGCGGCTGATCGACGTCCGCACCCCGCCGCCGGACATCCCGGTCGGCACCGGGCGCAAGCGCAGCGGCAAGCGGCTCCTGACCGTTGGCACCGACTGCGCGCTCGGCAAGAAATATACCGCACTGGCGCTGCACCGCGCCTTCCTCGATCGCGGCCTCGACGCCGATTTCCGCGCGACCGGACAGACGGGCATCATGATCGCGGGCGGCGGCATTCCGATGGATGCGGTCGTATCCGACTTTGAAGCCGGCGCTGCGGAAATCCTCAGCCCCGATGCCGCGCCCGGCCATTGGGACGTGATCGAGGGGCAGGGGTCGCTCTTCAACCCCGCCTATGCCGCCGTGTCGCTCGGGCTGCTCCACGGCAGCCAGCCCGACGTCTTCGTCGTCTGCCACGACCCGTCGCGCAAGGTCATCCTGGGGCTCGAGGATTTCGTCCTGCCGACGATCGAAGAGGTGATCGACCTGACGATCCGCCTCGGCAGCCGCACCAATCCGGCGATCCGCTGCGGCGGCGTCAGCCTCAACACCTCCAGCATGGGCGCGGGCGAGGCCGAAGCGCTGCTCGGCGCCGAGAGCCGGCGACTGGGCCTGCCCGTCGCCGACCCGATCCGCGGCGGCGAGGCCTTCGCGGCGCTTGTCGACAGCTGCCTCGCATGAGCGTCGGCGAAGCCGTCGGCGGGGGAAGCTGGTTCCAGCGCTTCCTGCTCCCCGGCTTCGCGCTCAAGGCCGTCATCATCGGCGGCGGCTATGCGACGGGGCGCGAGCTCGCCGAATATTTCGTGCCCGTCGGCCCATGGGGCGGCCTCGCCGGGATGCTGCTCGCGACCTTGATCTGGAGCATCGTCGCCGCGCTGACCTTCGCGCTCGCACGCGCGATGGGCGCCTATGATTATCGCAGCTTCTTCAAAGGCTTGCTCGGCCAAGCCTGGGTGCTTTTCGAGGGCGCCTACCTGATCTTCGTCATCCTGATTCTCGCCGTGTTCGGCGCCGCGGCGGGAGCGATCGGCGCCGCGACCTTCGGCTGGCCCGAGGTGGCGGGCTCTATCCTGCTCGCCGCGGCGATCCTCGTCACCACCGCCTTCGGCACCGCCGCGGTCGAGCGTCTGTTCCAATATGCCTCGATGCTGATCTACGCGATATACGCGATGTTCGTCATCTTGGCGCTGATCAGCTTCGGCGGCCTGATCGAACAGGGCTTCGCCGCCGCGCCGCCGCCGCCGGCCGGCTGGATGGCCGGCGGCATCACCTATGCGAGCTACAATATCGTCGGCGCAGTCGTGATCCTCCCGGTTTTGCGTCACTTGACCAGCCAGCGCGACGCCGTGATCGCCGGGGTAATCGCCGGGCCGCTGACGATGCTCCCCGCGATCCTGTTCTTCGTCGCGATGATGGCCTTCTACCCCGAGATCGGCGACGAGGTGCTGCCCTCAGACTTCCTGCTGCGCCAAATGGCGGTTCCGGGCTTCCACCTTGTCTTCCAGCTGATGATCTTCACCGCCCTGCTCGAAAGCGGGGTGGGCGCGATCCACGCGATCAACGAAAGGATCGCAGGGGCGATGGAGGCACGCGGGCGCGCGGCGCCGGGTCCGGCGGCGCGCGCGCTGATCGGGGCCGCAATTCTCGCGGGCTGCATGTTCGTTGCCGCGCGCGTCGGCCTCGTCGAGCTGATCGCGAGCGGCTACCGCTTCCTCGCCTGGCTGTTCCTTGCCGTCTTCGTCGTGCCGCTGCTCGGCATCGGCACCTGGCGCCTCTTCAGGAGAGGCGCGCCCGCACCACAGGAGGTTCGCTCATGAAACCCGTTCGCCTGCTCGCCGCATCGCTGCTCTTTGCAGTGTCGACGCCCGCCTGGGCCGAACCGCCCGCCGACATCGGCGAAAGCGTCGAAGTGCTGCGGCAGAAGATCGGCGCGGTCGGCGTGTCGATCGCGATCGTCGAGGACGGCAAAACGACGCTGTCGCGCGGCTGGGGTGTGCGCAAGCTCGGCGATCCCGCGCCGGTTGACGCGCAGACATTGTTCCAGACCGGATCGACCGGCAAGGCGATGACGGCAGCCGCGCTCGCGGTGCTCGTCGACGAAGGGAGGATCGCGTGGGACGATCCCGTGATCGAGCATATGCCGTGGTTCCGCATGTACGATCCGTGGGTGACGCGGGAGATCACCATCCGCGATCTGCTCGTCCATCGCAGCGGGCTGGGACTCGGGCAGGGCGACCTGATGTTCGTGCCGCGCACTTATCTGACGCGCAGGCAGACGGTCGAGCGCGTCGCTTATCTCAAGCCCAAGACGAGTTTCCGCTCGGCCTATGCCTATGACAATATCCTCTATGCGGTCGCGGGGCAGCTCATCGAGGAGGTCACCGGCCAGCGCTGGGAGGATTTCATCCGCGAGCGCGTGCTGCGCCCCGGCGGGATGCAATATGCGACGAGCGACAGCGAAGACCGCTTCCGCACCCCCGATCGCTCGTGGCCGCACGCGCGGCTGTCGGGCGCCTTGCGTGGGCTCGGGCCGCAGCAGCTGCTCGACGAGCGCGACGAACTCGGTCGCAATGGCGCGCCCGCGGGCGGGCTGGCGCTCAGCGCCGACGACATGGCGGCGTGGCTCAAGATCCAGCTCGCGCACGGTGCGCTGCCCGGCGGCGGGCGCCTGTTCAGCGAAGAGCAGGCGAAAGAGATGTGGACCCCGGTGACGCCGATGCCGATCACCGAATTGCCCGAGGCGCTCAAACCTGCGCAGCCGACGCAGCAGGCCTATGCGCTCGGCTGGCAGGTGCAGGACTATCGCGGTCACCGCATCATCCAGCATGGCGGCGGCGTTTTCGGGTCGATCACCCGCGTCGTGATGATCCCCGACAAGAATGTGGGTTTTGCGATCATGATGAACAGCGAGGACAGCGGTATGTTGCTCGGCCTGACCTACGAGCTGCTCGACCATTATCTGGACCAGCCCGACTTCGATTGGACGACCAAGTGGGAGGATTGGTATCAGGCACGGCTCGCGGGAGGCGTCGAGTTTCTGAAACAGGCGAAGGCGTCGCCGGCGAAGGCCGGTCCGTCGCTGAAGCTCGCCGGTTATGCGGGGCGCTATCGCGATCCCTGGTACGGCGATGTGGTAATTGCCGAGGGCGCAAAGGGGCTGACGATCGACTTCACCTCCACGCCGCGCATGGCCGGACGGCTCAAGCACTGGCAATATGACAGCTTCGTCACCGACTTCGACGATCCGGCGATCGAGCCCGCCTATGTCACCTTCGCGCTTGGCGCCGACGGCAAGGTGACCGGCGTGACGATGAAGCCGGTCAGCAAGATCGCCGATTTCAGCTGGGATTATCAGGACCTCGACCTGAAGCCCGTGGAGGACAAGAAATGAAGACGCTCGCGACTTTGCTCGCCGCGACAGCGCTCGCCTCCTGTTCGAGCGCGAACGACAAGGCGCCAGCCCCGGCCGAGCCGCTGCACAGCCGGTTGCTGACGCTCGACACGCACCTCGATTCGCCGATGAACTTCTCGCGCGCCGGCTGGAGTTTCGCCGATCGCCACGAACTCGCGACCGACCTGTCGCAGCTCGACATTCCGCGCATGAAGGACGGCAATCTCGATGGGGGTTTCTTCGCCATCTACACCGATCAGGGGCCGCTGACCGCAAAGGGCTATGCCGACGCGCTTGCGCATGCGCGCAAGCGATCGGACGAGATCGACAGGATGATCGCCGACAATAGCGATGTTATCGGCGCCGCGCGCACTGCCGAGGATGCGCGGCGGCTGAACCGCGAAGGCAAGCTCATCGCCTTCAAGTCGATGGAGAACAGCTATCCGCTGGGCGAAGACCTCTCGCTGCTGAAGGAATTCTACGACAAGGGGGTGCGGCTCGCGGGTCCGGTCCACGGGCTCAACAACCAGTTCGCCGACAGCGCGACCGACACGCCGAAATGGAACGGCCTCAGCCCGTTCGGCAAGCAATGGGTCGCCGAGATGAACCGGCTCGGTATCGTCATCGACGCGAGCCATGCGTCCGACGCGACGTTCGAGCAGCTGCTCGCGCTGTCGAAATATCCGATCCTGCTGTCGCACTCGAGCCTGCGTTCGGCGCACGACCACCCGCGCAACCTCGACGAGGGGCGTCTCAAAAAGCTCGCCGAAAAGGGCGGGGCGATGTGCATCTCGACCATCTATATGTCCGAGATGAACATGTCGCCCGCGCGCGCGAAGCTGTTCGGCGAATATGAGCATATCGGCGACCTTACCGAGGCGCAGCAGGCCGATTTGGTGCGCCAGTGGCGCGAACTCGACAAGAGCGAGCAGATGTGGGCGGCCGATTTCGAGGATTATATGAAGATGGTGCTGCGCGCGATCGAGGTCGGCGGCGTCGATCATATCTGCTTCGGCGCCGACTGGGACGGCGGCGGCGGCCTGAAAGGCATCGAAGACATCAGCGCGCTGCCCAAGGTCACCGAGCGGCTGAAGCAGGCCGGCTATTCGGACGCCGACCTCGAAAAGATGTGGAGCGGGAACATCCTGCGCGTTCTGGCGGCGCAGGGGAAATAGGGGCTAGGCGCTGTTTTGATCCTCCCCCTCGATGGGGGAGGCAGCGAGACTTGCGAACTTGTTCGCTAGTCGCAGCGGCGGGGGGGTGCGGTTTCGCCGGTGCGCAAGGCCGCGGTGTCACCCCCGTCCAACTCGCCTAACCGCGCTGCGACAAGGCTGCTTATCCTTTCCCCCATCGAGGGGAGAGGCTTCAGGCGGCGAGTTCCATCGTCTCTTCGAGTTCGACCGCCGCGACGGCGACCGCCTCGCCCAGCTTGGCGGCGATCATCGACGCCTGATGCGAAGCGAGCCCCGCGACTGCGACCTCGATCCGCATCCAGCCGCGGTCGCGCGCGGCCGTCATGGCTGACGGAATGATCGATCGCTGGGCGAAGAATCCCGCGACGCGCGCGAGCGATTGCGGATCGGCGAGCGCGTCGATGCGAAACAGGTGCATTTCAGGCCGCCGCGCGCTGACCGGCCGCGATGACCTCTTCGGCCATCTCGTCGGCGACGACCGCGGGCGAGCGGCCTTCGCGGGCGGCGCGGTCGAGCAGGGCGACGACGCGCGGAGCGATCGCGCAGACGCGGGCGCCGACCTCGCGTTCGTCCTCGCCCAGATATTCGGCCGACACGTTGATGATGCCGCCGGCGTTGACGACATAGTCGGGCGCATAGACGACGCCGCGCGCGAGCAGCAGGTCGGCAACCTCGGGGCTGGCGAGCTGGTTGTTCGCAGCGCCGCAGACCAGCTTCGCCTTCATCGCGCGGACCGTTTCGGCGGTGAGCGCGCCGCCGAGCGCGCAGGGTGCGAAAATGTCGGCATCGACCGCAGCAATGTCGTCGACGTCCACGACGGTGGCGCCGTGGATATGCGCGAGCCGGTCGCGCCGCGCCGGATTGGGATCGGCGATCACCAGCTTCGCGCCGGCTTCGGCGAGGCGGCGGCAGAGGTCGGCGCCGACGTTGCCGGTTCCCTGCACCGCAACGATCAGCCCCCGAAGCTCGCGGCCGAGCGCGAAATGTGCCGCGGCCTGCATCGCTTCGAACACGCCCTTCGCGGTCCACGGCGACGGATCGCCGCCGGCGCGGCCGTCGGCGCGGGGCAGGCCCGCGACGTGGCGCGTCGTGCTCGCGACCTCCTGCATGTCGGCGACCGAGGTGCCGACATCCTCGGCGGTGACGTAGAGCCCGCCGAGCGCTTCGACCGCGCGACCGAAAGCCTGGAACAGCGCGGCGCGGTCGAAACCGCCCGCGGGTTTGCGCAGCACGGCCTTGGCGCCGCCGAAGGGCAGGCCGGCGAGGGCGTTCTTGTAGCTCATCCCCTCGGCGAGGCGCAGCGCGTCGGCGAGCGCGAGGTCGGTGTCGGCATAGGTCCAGAAGCGGCAGCCACCGGCGCCGGGGCCGAGCGCGGTCGAGTGGATCGCAATGAAACCGTCGAGCCCGGCGTCGGCGTCGAACAGGCGAATGCATTCGACGGGCGGGGTCAGGCGGGTGGGGCGGGATACCATATTGTCCTCCTTTGGATCGTGGGCGCACTATCGCACCGGGAGGGAGGACAATCTTTTTCAACTTCACGCATATCGCGAAGGTTTGGGGATATATTTTTCACATATTTAAGTATATGAGGTCAGAATGACCGGCCTCGATCCTTTTGAAGTGAAGATCCTTCGCGAGTTGCAGCGCGACGCGGGGCTGACGACGGCGGAGATCGCCGAGCGGGTCGGGCTGTCGCAGTCGCCGTGCTGGCGGCGCATCGACCGGCTGCAGCGCGAGGGCTATATCCGCAAGCGCGTCGCGGTGGTCGACCGCCGCAAGGTCGGGCTGAACGCGCATGTCTTTGCGCAGGTGAAATTGAACGCGCACGGCCGCGCCAACCTCGACGAGTTCAGCGAGGCGATCCGCGCCTTCCCCGAGGTGCTCGACGCCTATGTGCTGATGGGCTCGATGGACTTCATGCTGCGTATCGTCGCGAAGGACATCGACGCCTATGAACGCTTTTTCTTCGACCAGCTGAGCAAGCTGCCCGGGGTGCAGGAAATCAACTCGACGGTCGCGCTGTCGGAGATCAAGTCGACGACCGAATTGCCGCTGCGCTGAGCATTTCACGGCCCCCTCTTGCAAGCCCGACGCGGCTGCGTATGATAGCGTTACCAACAAGAAATGAGGGCCGGGGGAGAGGCGCGATGCGCAATTTGGTCGGGTTGGCTGCCGCGTGCCCATGACGCCGCTGGACAGCCTCGACGCCGCCGAGCGCGACCGCTTCGAACGCGACTATCGCGCCGCGGGGCGCCCGGTGGTGATCCGCGGCATCGTCGCCGACTGGCCGATCGTCGCGCTCGGCCGCCGCGACTGGCGCGCCGCGCTGAACGCGATCGCCGCGCGCGACAGCGGCGCACCCGCCGACATCATGATCGCGCCCGCGAGCGAGAAGGGGCGCTTTTTCTATGGCCCCGACCTGCGCGGCTTCAATTTTCAGCGCGACAAGGGACCGCTCGCGCGGCTCGCGCGGCATTTGATCGAGATCGCCGATCAGGCCGATCCGGTTGCGATCTACGCCGGCGCCGCGGCGCTCGATGCGCATCTGCCGGGTTTCGCCGCCGAGCATCGCTTTCCGCTGCTGGGCGACGATGCGGTGGTGACCGCGCGCATCTGGCTGGGCAATGCGACGCGCGTCGCGACGCATTTCGATCTCTCCGACAATTTCGCCGCCGTCGCGCTCGGCCGGCGGCGCTTCACCCTGTTTCCGCCGGACGCGACCCCCGACCTCTATGTCGGCCCGCTCAACCATACGCTGGCGGGCCAGCCGGTGAGCATGGTCGACCCGCTCGCGCCCGATCACGACCGCTATCCGCGCTATGCCCGCGCCGAGGCGCAGGCGCTGACCGCCGAGCTCGAGCCCGGCGACGCCATCTATATCCCGACTTTGTGGTGGCATCATGTCGAGGCGACCGAGCCCGCGAATATCTTGATCAACTATTGGCACAATGACGTCGCACGCGGCGGCGGCTTCACCGCGCTGATCCACGCGCTGCTGAGCATCCGCGACCTGCCCGCGGCGCAGCGCGAGGGCTGGCGCGCCTGGTTCGACCATTTCGTCTTCGGCGACGAAGCCGGGGAGGCCGCCGCGCACCTGCCGCCGTCCGCGCAGGGCGTAGCGGGCCCGGCGAGCGCCGAACGCGACGAGATGATCCGCCGCTATCTGCTCACCGTTCTGTCCAGCTCATGAGGTAAATATGCTTCGATCCGCGTTTCTGTTTGCTTCCGCCTTCGCGCTCGCCGCGCCCGCGACCGCTGAGGATGCCAAGGGCCTGCCCGTCGGCACCTGCATCAACATGGGCAACAGCCTGGAGACGATGCGCGAGGGCGCGCATGGCAAGCGCATCGACGCCGCCGATTTCCAGCGCATCCGCGCCGCGGGCTTCACCACCGTGCGCATCCCGGTGCGCTGGATGCACCGCAGCGACGCCAAGCCGCCCTATACGGTCGATCCCAAATTCATGGACCGCGTCGAAGCGGTGGTCGATCAGGCGCTCGCCGCCGACCTGAACGTCATTCTCAACAGCCATCATTTCGACGCGCTCGACAAGGAGCCTGCGGGGACGGCGCCGTGGCTTGCCGGGGTGTGGAAGCAGGTCGCGGCGCGCTTTGCCGATAAGCCCGAGGCGAAGCTGTGGTTCGAGATCAGCAACGAGCCGCACGACAAGCTGACCAATGCGAACCTCCTCGCGACGCTGACCCCCTCGCTCGCGGCGATCCGCGCGACGAACCCGACGCGCGCGGTGGTGATCGGCGGCGAGAATTGGAGCGGGATCGACTCGCTCGCGACGCTCGACCTGCCCGATGACCCCAACGTCTATCCGACCTTTCATTATTACGAGCCGTTCGACTTCACGCATCAGGGCGCGGGCTGGGTCGATCCGTCGCCGCCGCTGGGCCGCCAATATGGCACCGAGGCCGACGCCGAGCGGCTCGCGGCCGATGTCGAGAAGGTGAAGCGCTATATGGCGCGGACGGGCAAGAAGCCCTTCATCGGCGAAACCGGCGCCTATGAGGTGATCCCGCTGACCGAGCGCGTCCAATATCACCGCGCGGTCCACGACGCCTTCGCGCCGCTCGACCTCGGCATCTGCGCCTGGGCCTATACCAACACTTTTCCTTTCTGGGATCAGAAGAGGGGGCAATGGCTGCCGGGGCTGCGTGCGGCGATGGGATTGCCCGAAGCGGAGTAGCAACTGGGGGAGGAGAGGAATGAGTCATTGGAAGCTGCCGGCGCTTGCCGCGCTGGCCTGTGCTGCGGTTCCGGCCGCGGCGGCGGAGCAGAATGCCGACCTCGCGGCGCTCGACGCGCAATTGCCGGGCGAGCTGATCAACGATCCGTCGAGCCTCGACTGGGCGAGTTATGGGGCGGGGTTGAAGCGCGAGGGGGTCGAGGCCGAGGTGGCGGGCGGCGCGGCGATCCGCTTCAGCGTCGGTGCGAAGTCGGCGCATCCCTATGAGATCGCGGCGAGCTTTCCGCTGACCGCCGCGGTCGCGAAGGGCGAGCAGGTCACGGTGGGCTTCTGGGCGCGCACCATTTCGGCCGATACGCCGGACGGCAAGGGCGTCGTCACCGTGCGCGTCCAGCAGAATGCGAGCCCCTATGACGGCTTTGCCGATCGCACCGTCGCGGTCGGTCCCGACTGGAGCTGGTACGAAGCGAGCGGCGTGGCGACGGTGAAGCTGGGCAAGGGCGCCGGACAGGTGGTGCTCCAACTGGGCGGTGCGAAACAGCTGGTGGAGATCGGACAGGCGATCGTGGTCAAGGGCGCGCCGCGGATCGTCGGCTAAACGGCGGCGCCGGCAGCGGCCAAGGCGGCGGCGGTCGAGGTTCCCGACCTGTTGAAAGGGGCCGGGCGGTTGATCAACGATCCCGCCGATCGCCGCTGGGGTTATAATGGTCCCGACGGCGGCATGGCGCCGCGCGACGACAAGACGATCTGGCTGGGCAAGGCGACGCGCTTTACCACGCGCGCGGCCGGCGCGAACCGCTGGGACGTCGGCACGGCGATCCCGATCGGCGAGGCGCTGAAGGCGGGCGAGAAATTGCTCGTCGCGATCGCCGCGCGGACCGAGAGCGCCGCCACCGAGGACGGCAAGGCGCTGGTCGGCATCCGCATCCAGACGAACGCGCCGCCCTATGACGGCTTCGGTGACGCGGCGTTCAAGGTCGGGCCGAGCTGGCAGCTGATCCGCGTGCCGCTGACCGTCGCGCAGGACATGGCGGCGGATCAGGCGACGGTCGCGCTGCAGTTCGCGGGGGCGGTGCAGGCGGTCGATATCGGGCCGGTTTATCTGTTCAGGGTGGAGTGAGGTCTGATCCTCCCTGCGGCGAAGGCGTGGGGAGCGCGAAGCGCTGACGGAGGGGCAGCGAGCCTGGGGTTGAAGATCGTGTGTCCCCGCGAAGGCGGGGACCCATCTCCCGACGATTCAACATAGAGCCGTTCGGAGATGGGCTCCCGCCTTCGCGGGAGCACACAGCTTGTTTGGTCAAAGATGGCCACGCGCTGGCGAGCGCTGCGCTGGGCCGCTTCGCCATCGTGCGGATGGTTCTGCTCCCCGTCACTGCACGTCGGATCAGCGCGCTGCCGCCACCGCATAGGGGCCGGCGACCAGCCCGGTGAACAGCCCGGCATGGACCGACGCGAGCGGTTCGACGTCGATCGCGGGCGCGAGGGTTTGCCATGCGTCGCCGGTGCGCCAGGCAAGCGCGGCGTTGCCGTCTTCGAACGTCATCCGCAGCGCGACGTCGCCGCTGCCGAGCGGCCGTGACGCGACGATTTCGCCGCGCAAGTCCTCGCGCTCGGCGATGCGGCGACGCGCGACGATCCTGCGCTGGCCCGCGATTTTCTCGACCCCGAAAGCGAGGAAATGCGCCTCGTCCATATAGGCGAGCAAGCCGGCGAAATCGCCGTCGCGCTCGGGCGTGAAGCGCAGTCGGGTCTCGAAGCTGGCGTCGTGGTGGCGCAGGCGGCGGCCGACGAAGGCGGGCTGGCCAAGGCTTCCGGCGGGGTCGGGGCGGGCTTGCAGGACGAGCGCACCGCCGTCCAGCTTCGACCAGCCGCCGCGGTCGGCGCCGCGCAGCCAGATCCATTCGGGCGAAAGCGTCGCGGCATCGAAAGCGTCGTCCCATGCGCTGCGGTCGATCGGCGGGTCGGCGGGCAGCGCGGGGCGCTCGACCAGCGGCGGGATGGCTTCGCCTGGATCGAGGAAGCGCGGCCAGCCGTCCGCCCAGCGCACGGGCAGCAGGAAGGTCTCGCGCCCCATCAGGGTCGATTGCCCGGCAAAGGGGCGCGTCGCCAGAAACGCGCCCCACCAGCGGCCGTCGGGAAGCTCGACGAGATCGGCGTGGCCGGTGGCCTCGACGCGGTCGGGGCGGTCCGGGGGCAGGTCGCGCTGGGTGAGGATCGGGTTGACCGGGCCGGGCGTATAGGGGCCGTCGGGGCGCGCGGCGCGGTAGATGGTCTGGGAATGACGATCGGCGGTGCCGCCTTCGGCCGCGGTCAGATAATAGGCGCCGCCGGCCTTGTAGATATGCGGCCCTTCGGCCCAGATCGGATTGTCCTCGGGGTGGACGCCGCCATCGACGAGCAGCTTGCGCGGACCGGTGAGCGTCCCCGCCTTTGCGTCGAAGCGCTGGATCCAGATCGCGCGATGCCCTTCGTAGCGCGGCGTCCCTTCGGGCGGGCCGTTGTTGACGAGCCACGCGCTGCCGTCATCGTCGAAAAAGAAGGACGGGTCGATGCCGTCGAAATCGAGCCAGTGCGGATCGGACCACGGACCGGCGGGATCGCGCGCGGTGACATAGAAATTGCCGCCGCATTCGATGCAGGTCGTGACGATGTAAAAGAGGCCGTCGTGATAGCTGATCGCGGGGGCGAAGATGCCGCGGTTGGTGCCGATCCCCTTGAAATCGAGCATCGCGGGGCGGTCGATCGCATGGCCGATCAGCCGCCAGTTGACGAGGTCGCGGCTGTGGAACACCGGCACCCCGGGAAACCAGGCGAAGGTCGAATTGACCAGATAGAAATCGGCGCCGACGCGGACGATCGACGGGTCGGGGTGAAAGCCGGGGAGGACCGGGTTGCGGAACTGGCCCTGCGGCGCAGGCGCGGGAAGGGCGGCGGCGCGATAATGCGCGTCCTCGAACCGCGCCTCGGGCTGCGCCATCGCCGGAGCCGCGGCGAGCACCGCGACCGACAGCGCCCAGCGGACGGACCATGTTTTCATTTCTCTCTCCCCATGTTTTGGACCCTTGCTTCGTGTCACCCCCTTTACTATGGTAGCGCTATCAAGAGAAGCGATTTGGGACAGGATATGCAGCAAGGGCTCGTCGAAATCTTGCCGGCCGATTATGCCGAGGGGCTGTTCCTCGGCCGAGCGATGGCGCCCGAGGGGCCAGTCGTGCTGTTGATTCGAAACGGAAATCTCTATGATCTGACCCAAGTGGCGGCGACGGCCGCCGGCGCGGTCGAGCGCAGGCATTTTGCCGGCGGGCGCGAAATCGGCCCCGTCGCGGACGGGCTTCCCGAGGGGTGGCGGCTGCTGTCGCCGATCGACCTGCAATGCGTGAAGGCGTGCGGCGTGACCTTTGCGCTGTCGGCGATCGAACGGGTGATCGAGGAGCGCGCGCGCGGCGATTCGGCGCGCGCCGGCGACATTCGCGCGATGCTCGAGGAAAAGGTCGGCTCGGCAATCCGCACGGTGGTGCCGGGAAGCGCGGCGGCGGCGGCGCTCAAGGAAGCGCTGATCACCGAAGATATGTGGTCGCAATATCTGGAGGTTGCGATCGGCCCCGATGCCGAGGTCTTCTCCAAATCGCCGGTGCTCTCGACCGTCGGTGCGGGCGCCGAGATCGGCGTGCGGTCGGACTCGACGTGGAACAACCCCGAGCCCGAGGTCGTGCTGATCGTCGATCCGGCGGGCGCGATCGTCGGCGCGACGCTGGGCAACGACGTCAATCTGCGCGATTTCGAGGGGCGCTCGGCGCTGCTTCTGTCGAAGGCGAAGGACAATAATGCGTCGTGCGCGATCGGCCCGTTCATCCGCCTCTTCGACGATGGATTCACGCTCGACGACGTGCGGCGAACGACCGTGGAATTGTCGATCGAAGGTCCCGAGGGCTATCTGCTCGAGGGCACCAACGAGATGGCCGAGATCAGCCGCGACCCCGCCGATCTGGTACGCCAGACGATGAGCGAGCATCATTTCCCCGACGGCTTCGCGCTGTTCTGCGGAACGCTTTTTGCGCCGACGCAGGATCGCGACGTGCCGGGCAAGGGGTTCACCCACAAGGTCGGCGACCGCGTGAGCATCAGCGCGCCGCGGCTCGGCCGGCTGACCAACAGCGTCACCACGTCGCGCGATGCGCCCGCATGGGAGATGGGCATCGCCGGCTTCATTCGCAATCTCGCCTCGCGCGGATTGATCGACAGGATTTGAGGAGTTTATGACCCGAAGTTTAGGACATTATATCGGCGGCGAATGGGTAAAGGCCGACGCCTCGCTCGACAGCCTGAACCCCTCCGACACCGGTGACATCGTGGCGCGCTTCCCCGACGGCGGGGCGGCCGAGGTCGACCGTGCGGTCGCCGCGGCGTCGGACGCCTTCGCCGGATGGGCGGCGGCATCGCCCGAGGTTCGCGCCGACCTGCTCCACAAGGTCGGCGAAGCGCTGTTCGCGCGCTCGGCCGAGATCGGCGAATTGCTGGCGCGCGAGGAAGGCAAGACGCGCGCCGAGGGGATCGGCGAAACGCTGCGCGCCGCGCGCATCTTTCGCTATTTCGCGGGAGAGGCGCTGCGCCGCCACGGGCTGACGCTCGAATCGACGCGGCCCGGGCTCGACGTCGCGACCTATCGCGAGCCGCTCGGCGTCGTCGGGCTGATCACGCCGTGGAATTTCCCGATCGCGATTCCCGCGTGGAAAGCTGCGCCTGCGCTCGCCTTTGGCAACAGTGTGGTGCTCAAGCCCGCGAACATCACGCCCGCGATCGCGACCGCGCTGACCGAGATCATCGCCGAGGCGGGGGCGCCGGCGGGCGTGTTCAATCTCGTGCTGGGGCGCGGAGACGTCGGGCGGGCGCTCGTCGACCATGACGATGTTGCGGCGATCAGCTTCACCGGATCGCAGGCGGTGGGCGCGCAGGTCGGCAGCGCCGCGATGGCGAAGCAGAAGCGCGTGCAGATGGAGATGGGCGGCAAGAATCCGCTCGTCGTCCTCGCCGACGCCGATCTCGACAAGGCGGTCGCGATTGCTGCCGACGGCGGCTTCTTCCAGACCGGGCAGCGCTGCACCGCGTCGAGCCGGGTGATCGTCGAGGACGCCATCCATGACCGCTTCGTCGCCGCGCTCGCCGAGCGCGCGAAGACGCTGAAGGTCGGACCCGCACTTTCCGATGATACGCAGGTCGGGCCCGCGAGCAGCGAGGCGCAGCTCGAGCAGAATTTCCGCTATGTCGATGTCGCGCGCGGCGAGGGCGGGCGGATCGCGGCGGGGGGCGAGCGCGTCGAGGCGGCGAGCCCGGGCTATTATATGCAGCCGACGGTGATCGCCGACACCGCGCCCGACATGCGGATCAACAATGAAGAGGTGTTCGGTCCCGTCGTCTCGACGATCCGGGTCAGGGATTATGACGAGGCGCTCGCGGTCGCGAACCGCGGCGATTTCGGCCTCTCGGCGGGGATCGTCACCAACAGCGCGAAGCATATCCGCGACTTTCGCAAGAATGTCCGCGCCGGTATGGTGATGATCAACCTGCCGACCGCGGGGGTCGATTACCACGTCCCCTTCGGCGGAACGCGCTCGTCGAGCTATGGCCCGCGCGAGCAGGGATTTGCGGCGGTCGAATATTACACCCAGATCAAAACCGTCTATCAGGGGGATTGAACGGCATGGCGGAATTGCTTGTAGACGCGCCGCCGGCCGGCGCCCGCTACCCGAGCCTGTCGGGAAAGCGGGTGGTTGTCAGCGGCGGCGGGTCGGGAATCGGCGAGGGGATCGTCGAGGGTTTCGTCGCGCAGGGGGCCGCGGTCGCCTTCGTCGACGTCCAGACGGCGGCGAGCGAGGCGCTGGTCGCGCGGTTCGCCGACGCGGCGATGCCGCCGCGCTTCGCGCCGTGCGACATCACCGATCTCGACGGCTATACCGCGTGCCTCGAAGCGCTGATCGGCGAGCTTGGCGGCTGCGACGTGCTGGTCAACAATGCAGGCAACGACGACCGGCACGAGTTCGAAAAGGTAACGCCCGCCTATTGGGACGAACGCATGGCGGTGAACCTGAAGCATCATTTCTTTGCGGCGAAGGCGGTGGTGCCGCACATGAAGGCCGCGGGCGGCGGGTCGATCATCAATCTGGGGTCGATCAGCTGGCATCTGGGGCTGGAGGACCTGATCGTCTATCAGACCGCGAAGGCCGCGATCGAAGGGCTGACGCGCAGCCTGGCGCGCGAGCTGGGGCGCGACAATATCCGCGTCAACGCGATCGTTCCCGGCAACGTCCAGACCGAGCGGCAGAAGCGCTGGTATTCGCCCGAGGGCGAGGCCGAGATCGTCGCGTCGCAATGCCTGAACGGCCGCATCCAGCCCGCCGACATCGCCGCCATGGCGCTGTTCCTCGCGTCCGACGATGCGCGCTTTTGCACCGCGCATAATTATTGGGTCGATGCGGGATGGCGGTGATCGTGCCCGAGGTTCGCCGGCTGCTCGATGCCGAAAGCCTGCTTGGCGAGGGGCCGTGCTGGGATGCGGCGCGCGGCGTGCTGTGGTTCGTCGACATCAAGCGCCATCGCCTGTGGCATTATGACCCGGCGACGGGCAGCAACAGCTTCGCCGAAGCGCCCGGGCAGATCGGCTGGGCGCTGCCCGCCGAGGACGGGCGCTTGCTCTGCGGCCTGAAGGACGGCCTCTATCTCTTTGATCCCGAAGCGCGAACCTTTGAAAAGCTGGCGGCGGTTCCGGGCGAGCCCGCGCACAACCGCCTGAACGATGCCTGCACCGATCCGTGGGGGCGGGTGTGGTTCGGGTCGATGGACGATGCCGAAAATGCGGCGTCGGGACGCTTTTATGTCTTCGATCGCGGCCGGATCGTGCCCGCGGGGCCGTCGGCCATTTCGATTACCAACGGACCGGCGGTGAATGCCGACGGCAGCAAAATCTATTTCACCGACACCGTCGGCCAGCGCATCCTCGTCGCCGACCTCGGCCCCGAAGGGGTCGGCGAGGCGCGGCTGTTCGTTGATGTGAAGGCGCATTTCGCCGACGCCTATCCCGACGGCCCCGTGGTCGATGCCGAGGGGCATGTGTGGACCGGCCTCTACAACGGCTGGCATCTCGCGCGCTTCGCGCCCGATGGCGAGCTGACGCTGTCGGTCAAGCTGCCCGCGCAGAATCTGACGAAATTGGCGTTTGGAGGGAAGGATTTGCGAACCATCTTTGTCACGACGGCGCAAAAAGGCCTGAGCGCCGAGCAACTGGCGGCGCAGCCGCGGGCGGGCAGCCTGCTCGCGTTCGACGCCCCCGTCGCGGGAGTCGCGCCGCCGCCGGTGAAGCTCGCGTGACCCGCGCGTCGCTGCTCGCCGCCGCGGCGCTGTTTGCGACCCCCGCCATCGCCGCGCCGGCACTCGCGCCGGTGTGGACCGACCATGCGGTGATCCAGCGCGATCAGCCGATCGCGATCGAGGGCAGCGCGGCGCCGAAGGAAGCGCTGACCGTCACCTTGGGCACCGCGAAGCAGTCGGTGCGCGCCGACGCCGACGGCCATTTCCGTGCGACCTTTCCGGCGCGGAAGGCGAGCGCTGCGCCGCTGACGCTGCGCGTCGCCAATGCGGCGGGTGAGGGGGCATCGGCTTCGGACCTGCTCGTCGGCGACGTGTGGCTCTGTTCGGGGCAGTCGAATATGGAACTGCCGTTCGACCGCGCGCTCGACAGTTTCAACCAGCGCCACCGCGCCGCCGACGACGGCATCCGGCTGCTGACGATCCCCAAGGTGACCGCGCCGGTGCCGCAGGCGCGCTTTGGCGAGCCGGCGGCGTGGACCGCGGCGACGAGCGAGACGGTCGGCGATTTTTCGGCCGCCTGCTTCTATATGGGCAAGCAGCTTCGCGCCGATCGCCCCGGCGTCCCGCTGGGCCTCATCAATTCGAACTGGGGCGGCAGCGCGGCGCGCGCCTGGCTGACTCCCGAGGGCGGGCGGACGCTCTATGGCGACAAGGCGCTCGACCTGCTCAAGCTCTATTCGAGCGACCCGCTCGCCGCGACGCAGGCGTTCGTGCCGCAATGGTTCGACTGGTGGCGCACGCACGACGGCGGCCGCGAACCGTGGACCGACACGGCGATGCTCGACTGGAAGCCGGTTCCCGAAATTTCCTTCTGGAACGCGTGGAAGGGGAGCGGGCTCGACACCCGGCCGGTCGCGAATGTGTGGCTGCGCAACAAGGTGACGCTCACCGCCGAGCAGGCATCGCAGGGCGGAAGCCTGTCGATCGGGGCGATCGACGACCTCGACCTGACCTTCGTCAACGGGCATCCCGTCGGCTATACCTTTGGCTGGGGGGTCGAGCGGACCTATCGCATTCCCGCCGATTATCTGCACGCCGGCGACAATGAGATTCTGATCGCGGCGAGCAATTTGTGGGACACGGGCGGCTTTTTCGCCGGACCCGACCGGCTGTTCTTCACGCCGGGCAACGGGGGGGCGGCCATCCCGCTCGGAACCGGCTGGCAATATTCGATCGGCGCGGTCACCGGCGAGCCGCCGCGCGCGCCGTGGGACGTGAATGCCGGCATCGGCGTGATGCATAATGCGATGATCGCGCCCTTCGGCCCCATCCGCCTTGCCGGGGTCGCCTGGTATCAGGGCGAGAGCGACGTCGGGCACCCCGGTTACGACAAGAAGCTGCAAGCGCTGTTCGCCGGCTGGCGGCGCCAGTTCGGAGCGCAGGCGCGGATGCTGATCGTGCAGCTCGCCGACTATGGCAAATTGCTCGCGCAGCCCGCGGCGTCGGGATGGGCGGAAATTCGTCAGGCCCAGCTCGACGGCGTCGCCGCCGATGCCAATGCCGCGCTGGTCAGCGCGATCGACATCGGCGAGCCGAGCGACATCCATCCCGCGAACAAGAACATACTCGGAAAGCGGCTCGCCATGGCCGCCGAGGGCCAGCCGATGCCGATGCCGCAGAGCGCGCGGCTGGTGGGCGACGCGGTGATGGTGAGCTTCGACGGGATCGAGGGCGGGCTGGTTGCCTATGGCGGGCCCTATCCGCTGGGTGTCGAGCTGTGCGGCGATACGCAGGAGAGCTGCCGCTGGGCGCTCGCGACGCTTGCGGGCGATACGATGCGCATAGCGACCGACGGCGAGCCCGTGACGCGCGTGCGCCACGCCTGGGCCGACGCGCCGGTGGTCAATCTGCACGACGGGCGCGGCCTGCCGGTGCCGGGGTTCGAGCTCGCGATCGAGCGATGACGTTCGCGCACTGATCCCCTTGCGGTTCCATTCCCGGTTTCGTCATTGCGAGCGAAGCGAAGCAATCCAGAGCGGTTTACGCAGCACTGGATTGCTTCGCTTCGCTCGCAATGACGGGAAACGAACGCCGAAGAAATAATGGCCGCTGAAATTCAGTGATTGTGCCGCGGCAGCTTGCGCGAGGTGCCACGATATTTGAGCGCGAAGTCCATCACCGCGCCGCCCGCGAGTTGGCCGGTCTTTTCGCGGTAGAGTTCTTCCCACGGCGTCGCGCTTGCCGGAATCGGCGGCGCGGGCTCTTCGGCGAGGCGCCGCGTAATCTCGCCCTCGTCGACCAGCGCGTCGCAGGTGCCGGCATTGAGGTCGACGCGGATGATGTCGCCGGTGCGCAGCCAGGCGAGCCCGCCGCCCGCCGCGCTTTCGGGCGAGGCGTTGAGGATCGAGGGGCTGTCCGACGTGCCCGACTGGCGCCCGTCGCCGAGCGTCGGGAGCCACATCTTTCCTTCACGGATCATCGCGTCGGGGGGCTGCATATTGACCACTTCGGCCGATCCGGGCCAGCCGATCACCCCGGCGCCGCGGATGACGAGGATGCAGTCGTCGTCGATGGCGAGCGCGGGGTCGTTGATCCGGTGATGATAATCGTCCGAGCCGTCGAAGACGATCGCGCGCGCCTCGAACACGCCTTCGTGGCCCGGCCGCGACAGGTAGCGCGCGCGAAAGGCGTCGGAGATCACCGAGGTCTTGAGGATCGCGAAATCGAACAAATTGCCTTTGAGCACCAGAAAGCCGGCGCGCTCCATCAGCGGGTCGGCGAAGGGGCGGATCATCTCGCGGTCGCGGCTTTCGCAGCCGTCGAGATTGTCCGCGATGCGGCGTCCGGTGCAGGTGAGCGCCTCGCCCCGGAGCTTGCCCGCGTGCAGCAGCTCCCACATCGCCGCGGGGACGCCGCCGGCGCGGTGGAAGCGCTCGCCGAGATAGCGGCCCGCGGGCTGCATATTGACGAGCAGGGGCAGGTCATAGCCATGATCCTGCCAGACCTCGGGTTCTAGCTCGACCCCGGCGTGGCGCGCCATCGCGACGATATGCGGCTGCGCGTTCGACGAGCCGCCGATCACGCTGACCGTCGCGATCGCGTTGAGGAAGGCGTCGCGGGTCAGGATGCGCGAGGGGCGCAGATCCTCGCGGACCATTTCGACGATGCGCTGACCGGTGCGATAGGCATATTGGCCGCGCTCGCGATAGGGGGCTGGGATCGCCGCGCAGCCGGTCAGCGACATGCCCAGCGCCTCGGCGACCGCATTCATCGTCGAAGCGGTGCCCATCGAATTGCAATGTCCCGCCGAGGGCGCGCTGCTGCACGCGCGGTGGAGGAACTCCTCCTCGTCGATCTCGCCAGCCGCGAGCAGGCGGCGGCTGCGCCAGATCACCGTGCCCGACCCGACGAGCTCGCCCTCGTGCCAGCCGTCGAGCATCGGCCCGCCCGAGAGCACGATCGCGGGGATGTCGACGGTGCTCGCCGCCATGATCTGGCTCGGCGTCGTCTTGTCGCAGCCGGTGGTCAGCACCACGCCGTCGATCGGATAGCCGTTCAGAAGCTCGACGAGCCCGAGGTAGAGCAGGTTGCGGTCGATCGCCGCGGTCGGGCGGCGGCAGTTCTCGAAGATCGGGTGGACCGGAAACTCGATCGGGATGCCGCCCGCGTCGCGGATGCCGTCGCGGGTGCGCTTCGCGAGGTCGAGGTGGATGCGGTTGCAGGGGGAAAGGTCGCTCCCCGATTGCGCGATGCCGATGATCGGCTTGCCCGAGCGGAGTTCCTCGGGCGTGACGCCGTAATTCATGAAGCGCTCGAGATAGAGCGCGGTCATGTCCATTCGCTCCACATTGTCGAACCAGTCGCGCGAGCGCAGCCGGGGACGTGGAGCCGCTTCGGTCATTTCTTCTCGATGCCTTCGCGCGTCACAAGGCTGGGCGCCGCATCGGATTCGCGCCGCACCAGCGTGTAGGGCAGCGTCTTCTGCTCATATTTGAAGCGTTCGCCCGCGCGCTTCTTGCGGATGATCGTCGCGATCGCCGACACCGCCCAGGCGGTCATCTCGCGGATCGGCTGGCGCACCGTCGTCAACTCGGGCCAGATCGTGCTCGCCATCGCGGTGTCGTCGAAGCCGCAGACGGTGATGTCGTTCGGCACGTCGAGGTGGCGGCGGTGCGCGACCGCGACCGTCGCCGCCGCCATATCGTCGTTCGAAGCGAAGATCGCGGTCGGCCGCGGCTTCACCGACAGGAGCTTTTCCGCGCCGTCGAGCCCCGAGCGATAGGTGAAGCGCCCCTGGACGACCAGCTCGGCGGGCAGGTCGAGCCCCGCATCCTCCATCGCGGCGCGATAGCCGTTCAGGCGGCGCAGGCTCGCGACCTGTTCGGGGTTGCCGATGATGAAGCCGATCCTCTTATGGCCCAGGTCGATGATATGCCGGGTCATGTCATAGGCGGCCTGGAAATCGTCGATCATCACCGACGCCTGCGTTCCTGTCGCCTTGCCCGGACCGACCGCGACCGCCACCGCGCCGAGTTCGCTGACGAGGTCGAGCACGCTCTGGTCGTCGCACAGCGGCGGCGGCAGGATGAAGCCCTGAATCCCGCCGTCGGCCAGGTTGCGCATGATCGGCGGCGCATCGGCGAGCGTCGGGCAGCTCTGCACCACCAGATGCACGTCGCCGCGCGTCGCTTCGGCGAGCGCCCCCATCAGAAACTCGCTGAGATAGGAGGCGGACGGGTTGTCGAAGAGCAGCGCGACGCGCAATTGTTCGCCGCCCGCAAGGCTGCGCGCCGCGCGGTTCGGCGTGTAGTTGAGTTCGGCGATCGCGGCGAGCACCTGCTGGCGCGTTTCCTCGCGCACGCTTTCCTTGCTGTTGATCACGCGGCTCACCGTCATCGGCGAGCAGTTGGCGAGCCGCGCGACGTCGTTGATCGTCGGCTGCCCCTGATGGCGCACGCGCGTCCGGCGCGCGCTGTCCTTGATGTCGCTGGTCATGTGCGGCTCCTAATCCAGCGGCGAGGGGCGGGCAAGCATTGGGTTATCGCTCCCACCATCAGATTCCCGGCGCTTCGGGGAAGGCGAGCGCGCGATAATGGTCGATGTCGTGCGCGGGCGGCGCGACGCCTGCGGGCAGCGGCAGCCCGTTCAGCGATTGCCACCAGGCGATCGAGGCGTCGCGCCACCAACGCGCCTCGCGCTGCTGCACCTTCAGGTCCTCCGCGACGTCGGCGAAACGCTCGGCATCGACGTGGCCGCGCTGCGCATCCCACGTCGCCGCCATCGCATCGACCGCCGCGACGCCGCGGTCGTAGCGGTGGACGAGTTCGGCCCACAGGCTGCGCCCCGACCGCGTGCGCCAGTCCCACGGCAGATGGTGGAACCACAACAGATAATCCTCATCCATCGCTTTTGGATCGCGCCATTCGTCCGCGACCGAGGGCGCATATTGGGCGAGCGCGTCGCTGCCGCTCGCCGTCCGGTCGAAGCCGATTCCGTGCGCGTCGGCGCGGCTGTAATAGCAGGGGTTCCACTCGGGGCGCGCAAGGTCGCACACCCACGGCGCAGGGCCGTAATGATGGTTCGTCCCCATCTGATGCGCGAGGCCGAGCGGGGTCATATAATCGACCACCGCCTGCCGGCTGCCGAGCATCATGGCGGTCACCGCATCGAGGAAGCCCGCGTCGCGGCCCAAGGTCTGCGCCGCCCATTCGCGTGCGACCGCTTCGCTCGCCAGCGACGGGTTCCAGGCAAGGCGGCCGAAGGCATACCAGTTCGCCTGATCGAAATGGCCGCCGGTCCAGTTGCGATCCGACCCGACATTGGCGACCCCCGCCATGCCGCCGCGGCGCACCATGCCGGCGACTGTCCCGCCGCGTCCGGTGTCGGCGTCCAGCGCCTCTTTCCACAAGGGCGCGAGGAAGGCGAGGTGGGTCGAAAAGCCCAGATATTCCTTGGTAATCTGTCCCTCGAACATCAGCCGCGTTTTCGGCATCGCGCCGAAGATCGGGTGAAAGGGTTCGCGCGGCTGGAAGTCGATCGGGCCGTTCTTGACCTGCACGATCACATTGTCCGCAAATTGCCCGTCGAGCGGCACGAAGTCGGCATAGGCCTGTTTCGCACGGTCGCTCGCATCCTCGGCCGAATAGACGAAGGCGCGCCAGATCACGGTGCCGCGCGTCCCCAGCGCCGCCGCGAGCATGTTCGCGCCGTCGGCGTGGCTGCGGCCATAATCCTGCGGTCCCGGCTGACCTTCCGAATTGGCCTTGACCAGAAAGCCGCCGAAGTCGGGAATGGCGGCGTAAATTTCGTCGGCCTTCGCCTTCCACCAGTGGCGCACCGCGGGGTCGAGCGGGTCGGCGGTGGCAAGCCCGCCGATGTCGCGCGGGGCGCTGAACCGCGCCGACAGGAAGACGCGGATGCCATAGGGCCGCCACGCATCGGCGATGCGTCGAAGCTTCGCGATGAAGCGCGGCTCGAGGAAGATCGCAGGCGCGTTGACATTGTTCACCGCGACCGCGTCGATGCCGATCGAGGCGTTGGCGCGCGCATAGTCGATCAGCCGCCGGTCGAGGTGATCGGGCAGGCGCCACCAGTCGAAGATCGAGCGCCCGGCATAGCCGCGCTCGACGCTGCCGTCGACATTGTCCCAATGGTCGAGCATCCTGAGCGGCATCGCCGGCCGCTCGTCGAGTTCGATCGCGCGCGGATCGCGCCCGAGCGACAGCTCGCGGAGCAGCGCGAAGGCGCCGTACAGGCAGGCGCGATGGTCGGCGCCCGCGATCACCAGCGTGCGCGCATCGGCGGCGCGGATATGGAAAGACCCGTCGCCGTCGCCGCCGGCGCGCGGGCAGTCGAGCCGGATCGTGCCTTTGGTCTTCGCGGGCGCGCCGAGCGACGTGAGGCCGCGCGCGAGTTCGGCCTCGGCCACGGCGAGCATCGGGCCGCCAGTGGTCCCGCTCGCCCGCTCGACGCGCGGGGCAAAGCCTTGAAGCCGCGCCAGCGCGTCGCCGCCGAGCGGCGCATAGCGCAGCCACAGCGCATAGCCGTCCTCGGCATGTGCGGCGGTCGCCGGTAGCAGGGTCAGCGCAAGGAGCGCCGCCGCGAGGCGATTGACAAGCCCTCTCCCATTCATCATGGTAGCGCTATCAAAAATGGCGCGGCAGTCAAGCCCGCCGGCATTGGGGAGAGGCGATGACGGGGCGTTTCAAAGCGGTTCTGCTGGCGGTGGCTCCGTGAGGCGCCGCGCGGCCCTGCGCCTGCTCGCGGGCGGCAGTCTCGGCGCGCTGGCGCTTGCGCGCGCGCCGGTCGCCGCCGCGCTCGCGCCGCCGCGCTACAAGGATGCCGCGGCGCCGATCCCGGTGCGCGTCGCCGACCTGATGGCGCGGATGACCCTGGCGGAGAAGATCGCGCAGATCCGCGCCGCCTGGGCGGCGAAGGGCGCGATGATCGACGGGCTCGCCTTCGACCCCGCCAAGGCGAGCGCCGCCTTTCCCGACGGCATCGGCCATGTCACGCGCCCGTCGGACAAGCGCGGGGTGCCCGGCATCACCGGTGCCGCGGGCGGCACGGCGGCGCGCTGGCGCACGCCCGAGCAGACGGTCGATTTCATCAACGCGCTCCAGCGCTGGGCGGTGGAGGATATACGGCTCGGCATTCCGGTGCTGCTCCACGAGGAATCGCTCCACGGCTATATGGCGACCGAGGCGACGATGTTTCCGCAGGCGATCGCGCTCGCGGGGACGTTCGACACCGACCTGATGCGGCGCGTCCAGTCGGTGATCGCGCGCGAGGTACGCGCGCGCGGCGTGCCGCTGGTCCTTTCGCCCGTCGTCGACATCGTCCGCGACCCGCGCTGGGGCCGGATCGAGGAATGCTGGGGCGAAGACCCGTTCCTCTGCGCCGAGATGGGTGTCGCCGCGGTCGAAGGGCTGCAAGGCGCGGGCAAGTTCGAGCGGCTCGGCCCGGACAAGGTGTTCGCGACGCTCAAGCATATGACCGGCCACGGCCAGCCAGAGAGCGGCAATAATATCGGCCCCGCGCCGATTGCGGAGCGCGAGCTGCGCGAGAATTTCTTTCCGCCCTTCCGCGAGGTCGTCCGCCGCACCTCGGTCGGCGCGGTGATGCCGAGCTATAACGAGATCGACGGCGTGCCGAGCCACGCGAACACATGGCTGCTCGGCGACGTGCTGCGCGGCGAATGGGGCTTCGACGGGCTGATCGTCAGCGATTATGGCGGCGTCCACGAGCTTGCGACGCTCCACCATCTGGCCGCCGACGAGGCCGAGGCGGCGCGCCTCGCGCTCGAAGCCGGGGTCGACAGCGAATTGCCCGAGGGGCAGGCCTTTGCGACGCTGGCCGACAGCGTCGCGGCGGGGCGGGTGCCAATGGCGCTGATCGACCGCGCCTGCGCGCGCATCCTGACCTTCAAATTCCGCGCCGGATTGTTCGAAAATCCCTATGGCGACAAGGCGAAGGCGCGCGCGATCACCGGCAATGCCGAGGCGCGCGCGCTCGCGCTCGAGGCGGCGCGCAAGTCGCTCTGTCTGCTGACCAACAAGGGCGGCGCGCTGCCGCTCGACCGCCGCCGCATGGGCCGCGTCGCGGTGATCGGGCCGAATCATGCGATCGCGCGGCTCGGCGGCTATTCGAGCGTGCCGAAGCAGGCGGTCAGCCTGATCGACGGGCTGCGCGCGCTCGCGCCCGAGGCCGATTTCGTCACCGCGCAGGGCGTGTTCATCACGACGAGCGAGGATCGCTCGGCCGATCTGGTCGAACTCGCGCCGCGCGACCGCAATCTCGCGCTGATCGCCGAAGCGGTCGAGGTCGCGCGCGGCGCCGACCGCATCATCCTCGCGATCGGCGATACCGAACAGACGAGCCGCGAGGGCTTCGCCGCCAACCATCTCGGCGATCGCACCGACATCGACATCGTCGGCGAACAGAATGAACTCGTCGATGCGCTCGCGGCGCTCGGCAAGCCGCTGATCGTCTGCGCGATCAACGGCCGTCCGCCGAGCTGGCCCAATGTCGTGCAAAAGGCCGACGCGATCCTCGAATGCTGGTATGCGGGGCAGGAGGGGGGCACCGCGATCGCCGAAGCTTTGCTCGGCGACATCAATCCGGGCGCCAAGCTGCCGGTGAGTGTGGTGCGCAACGCGGGGCAGATTCCGCTCTTTTACAACCGCAAGCCGAGCGCGCGCCGCGGCTATCTGTTCGACGATGCCGCGCCGCTGTTCCCCTTTG
Organism: Sphingopyxis indica; assembly: GCF_032879645.1. NCBI lineage: Bacteria > Pseudomonadati > Pseudomonadota > Alphaproteobacteria > Sphingomonadales > Sphingopyxidaceae > Sphingopyxis > Sphingopyxis indica. The sequence goes on along the minus strand of NZ_CP076394.1, from coordinate 2,579,638 downwards.
GCCATGGGCTCAGTTACACCCGCTTCGAGATTTCGGCGCCGCGCCTCTCGGCCACCCGCATCGCGCCCGACGGGGTGGTTGAGGTCGCGGTCGAGGTAAAGAATATCGGCGATCGCGCGGGCGACGAGGTGGTGCAACTCTATATCACGCGCACCGGGGCGTCGGTGACCCAGCCGATCCTCGAATTGAAGGGTTTTCGCCGCGTGACGCTGGCGCCCGGCGCCAGCGAGCGCTTGACCTTCACCCTCGGCCCGCGCGAACTCGCGATCTGGGACGCCGCGATGCGCGAGCGCGTCGAGCCCGGCCGCATCGAGGTCGGGGCCGGCGCCAGCTCGGCGGAGCTGCGCCGCGCCGCTTTCACGATCGGATAGCCCATGCCTGCTTCGACCATTGCCGATATTCGGACGATCACCTGTTCGCCGGGGCGCAATTTCGTCACGCTCAAGATCGTCTGCGAGGACGGCACCTATGGCGTGGGCGACGCGACGCTCAACGGGCGCGAGCTCGCGGTCGCCTCCTATCTCGCCGACCATGTCGCGCCGTGCCTGATCGGCCGCGACGCGCACCGCATCGAGGATATCTGGCAATATCTCTATCGCGGCGCCTATTGGCGGCGCGGGCCGGTGACGATGAGCGCGATCGCCGCGGTCGACATGGCGCTGTGGGACATCAAGGCGAAGCGTGCCGGGATGCCGCTCTATCAGCTGCTCGGCGGCGCGGCGCGCGAGGGCTGCATGGTCTATGGCCACGCCAATGGCGAGACGATCGACGAGACGATCGAGGCGGCGCGCGACTATGCCGCGCAGGGCTATCGCGCGATCCGCCTCCAGGCCGGCGTCCCGGGCCTCGCCAAGACCTATGGCGTGTCGTCCGACCGCTATTTCTACGAGCCCGCCGACGCCGACCTGCCGTCCGAAGCCGCCTGGGCGACGCACAAATATCTGCCGAGCGTCGCGCCGCTCTTTGCCGCGGCGCGCGACGCGCTGGGGTGGGACGTCCATCTGCTCCACGACGTCCACCACCGGCTGACCCCGATCGAGGCGGCGCGGCTCGGCAAGGATCTGGAGCCCTTTCGTCCCTTCTGGATCGAGGATCCGGTGCCGGCCGAGAACCAGCAGGGCTTTCGCCTGATCCGCCAGCATACGACGACCCCGATCGCGGTCGGCGAGGTGTTCAACAGCATCTGGGATGCGAAGCAGCTGATCGAGGAGCAGCTGATCGACTATATCCGCGCCACCGTCGTCCACGCCGGCGGGATCACGCATCTGCGCCGCATCACCGCGCTCGCCGACCTTTATCGCATCCGCACCGGCTGCCATGGCGCGACCGACCTGTCGCCGGTGAGCATGGCCGCGGCGCTCCATTTCGGGCTTTCGATCCCCAATTTCGGGGTGCAGGAATATATGCGCCACACCGAGGCGACCGATGCGGTCTTTCCGCACGCCTATCGCTTCGAACGCGGGATGATGCATCCCGGCGACGCCCCCGGCCTCGGCGTCGACATCGACGAGGCGCTGGCGGAAACCCATCCTTATCGCCGCGCCTATCTGCCGGTGAACCGGCTCGAAGACGGGTCGATGCATGACTGGTAGCGCGGCCCCCGCCGCCGCTCCGGCGCCATCGCCCGGCCGCTTCCGCTGGGCGATCTGCGCGCTGCTCTTTTTCGTGATCACGGTCAACTATGTCGACCGCCAGGTGATCGGCGTGCTCAAGCCGGTGATCGAGAGTGACATGGGGTGGAGCGAGGTCGATTACGGCAATATCGTCACCGCCTTTCAGGCGAGCTATGGCGTCGGGCTGCTGGTCGTCGGGCGCTGGCTCGACCGCGTCGGGACGCGGCGCGGGCTGGCGATCGCGATCGCCCTGTGGAGCATCGCCGCCGCTTTCCATGCCGGCGCGCGCAGCGTGCTCCACTTCATCCTCGCGCGCGCGGCGCTCGGCATCGCCGAAAGCGCGGCCTATCCCGGCGCGGTCAAGTCGGTCGCCGAATGGTTCCCGCGCCGCGAGCGCGCGCTGGGGGTCGGCATCCTCAACGCCGGGGCCAATGTCGGCGTGCTGCTGACGCCGATCGTCGGCATCGCGGTCGCTGGCGCTTTCGGCTGGCGCGCCGCCTTCCTCGTCACCGGGCTGCTCGGCCTCGTCCTGCTCGCCGCATGGCTGCGCTTCTATCGCACCCCCGCCGATCATCCGCGCCTCACCGCCGCCGAGCGCGCGCATATCGAGCAGGATGGCGAAGACCCCGATTGCGCGCCGCTCGGCTGGGGGCAGGCGCTCCGCCAGCGCCAGGCCTGGTATTTCATCGCCGCCAAATTCTTCACCGACCCCGTCTGGTATCTCTTCCTCTTCTGGCTTCCCGATTTCTTTGCGAAGACGCAGGGGCTCGAGCTGTTTCCGAAGGGCGATACCGGCATCCTCGCGACGATCGGCCCGGCGCTCATCGCCGTCTATCTGCTCGCCGACATCGGCTCGGTCGCGGGCGGCTGGCTCTCGTCGCGGTTGATCCACCGCGGCTGGAGCGTCAATGCGGCGCGCAAGACGACCTTGCTCGTCGCCGCGCTCTGCGCGTTGCCGCTCGTCGGGGTGACCAATGCGCCGAACGCGGGGGTCGCGGTCGCGCTGATCGGACTCGGCACCGCCGGGCATCAGGCCTTTTCGTCGAATATCTTCGCGATGATCGGGGATCTCTATCCGCGCCGCGCGGTCGCGACGGTCGCGGGCATGGGCGGCATGGCGGGGGCGATCGGCGGCATATTGATCGCGCAGGCGACCGGCTGGACGCTTCAGCTCACCGGTTCCTATCTGCCGATCCTGCTCTATGCCGGGCTCGCCTATCTGATCGCGCTCGCGGCGATCCAACTGCTCGTCCCGCGCATGGAGCCCGCGCCGCTCACCCCCCTTCAACCGGAGCCTTTTCGATGATCGAACCGACCCGCCGCCAGACGCTCGGCGGCCTCGCTGCGCTTGCTGCGCTTCCCGCATCCGTGCGTGCCGCGCCGCCGGCTCCCGCCTCGCTCGACGCGCTGGCGCGTAAAGGCGGCCGCCGCTTCGGCAGCGCGATCGCGTGGAATCCGCGGAGCATGGATTCGGGATCGGTCCAGAACCCCGCCTATGCCGCGCTGGTGCGGCGCGAATGCGGCCTCGTCGTCCCCGAGAATGAGATGAAGTGGCAGTGGCTGCGCAAATCGCCGGACAGCTTCGACTTTTCGGCCATGGACGGCATCGTCGGCTGGGCGAAGGCGAGCGGCCTTGCGGTGCGCGGCCACACGCTGCTGTGGCATCGGCCCAAATGGTTTCCCGGCTGGCTCAACAAATATGATTTTGGCGCGAACCCGGCGACCGAGGCCGAGCGCTTGCTGACCACCCATATCCGCACGGTGACCGCGCGTTATGGGGCCATCATCAAGAGCTGGGACGTGGTGAACGAGGCGATCGACCACGACCGTAATGCGCCGATCGAAACGAGCCTGTCGCGCGCGATGGGCAGCCCCGAGGCGGTGCTCGACCTGGCCTTTCACACCGCGCGCGAGGCGGCGCCGGGGGCCGAGCTTGTCTATAACGACTATATGAGCTGGGAGCCGGCGCACGCGAAGCATTGCGCCGATGTGCTCCGCCTGCTCGAAGGCTTTCGCAAGCGCGGCACGCCGGTCGATGCGCTCGGTATCCAGTCGCATATCGAAATGTTCAGCCTCGATCCCGCGACCGGCGTCGGCCCCTATCGCGAGCGCGAATGGCGCGCCTTCCTCGACGAGGTCGTCGGCATGGGATACCGGCTGCTGATCACCGAATTCGACGTCAAGGACAAGGCGCTCCCCAGCGACGTCGCGGTGCGCGACGCGAAAATCGCCGATTATACGCGGCGCTATTTCGACCTGATGCTGGGTTACGAGCAGCTCGGCGACATTCTCGCCTGGGGGATGGTCGACAAATATAGCTGGCTGCAGGGTTTTGCGCCGCGCGACGACGGGCGCGAGGTGCGCGCCTGTCCCTATGACGACGCCTATGCGGCGAAGCCGATGCGCGCGGCGATCGCGGCGAGCTTCGCCGCGACGGGCTGACCACCCCGGCGTCTGGCGGCTTTTCGACCGTAAGGGGACGTTCTGGCCTATCCTGACCCGTTCGCATCGAGCGCAGTCGAGATGCCCCTCGGCGTCGCGCCATCGAGATGGGTGTCTCGACTTCGCTCGACGCGAACGGGAATGGAGGTGTCCGGAAACGACCGCAAGCTGCCGTCAAGCCATCGCCAGATTCGCGCAGAGACGCCGAGAACGCAGAGGGCAAGCTTGAAAATCTCTGCGTTCTCTGCGTCTCTGCGCGAAATATTTGGAAAGGCGGCATCCGACCGGTTGCGGACCTTTCCATCCTCGTCACCCCGGACTCGATCCGGGGTCCATGACTTCGGCGCTGCCATGGATCCCGGATCGAGTCCGGGATGACGAAAGGAATATGTGCATATCTGGGTGATCCCCGGCGAAGGCCGGGGGCCATGCATCAGGCGCGGCGCTTGCGCGCTGGACCCCGGCCTTCGCCGGGGATCACCTTATGACGCCGCCGCCGGAACGTCCGTCCCCGACCCCAAGCCGGACATTCGCCGCGAAAAAACCGCTGTCCTACATCATTCGACTGTGCCAGCCTTCGTCTCGGCTCTTTCGATATGTGGATAAAGGCGGTCACGGCCCGATTTACGGACGCGGGCGGGAGTCGGCGCGGCATGATCGCTGAACACAACCCAGCGGCGGCCGCAAAAGGCTGAACTTTACTGAACTTTGGAACGACGAGGCGAACCCAGCCCGCGATAACCGAAGACGGCGATGGCAACTGGTCCCAAACCGGTTATCCCCGAAAACAAGGTGCCGCCGCTCTTGCGAGCAGCGGCACAGGAAGGCGGCAATTTGCGAAAGGGTGCTAGAAATTGCCGCGGAGGATGAAGGAGAAGCGCCGGTCGTTCATGAAATAGGACCGCGGGACGAGCGCTTTCGGATCGCTGGTATAGGCCTGCAGCGTCTTGGTGACCTCGTTGGTCAGGTTCACGCCCTGCACGCCGATCTTGAGATTGTCGGTGATGTTGAAGAAGATCGAGGCGTCGAGCTGGCCCGTGTCGTCGTTGAAGATCGACGTATAGGGGAAGATCACGTCCGCCGCGGTGAGCAGGAAGCGCGAGCGCCAGTTATAGGCGACGCGGATCGACACCGGGCCCTTTTCGTAAAAGGCGGTCGCGTTGACATTATGCTTCGACAGGCCTTCGAGCGGCAGGTTCCCCGCCGGGGTCGTCGAGGTGTTCACCGGACTGCCCGTGTTGAGGAAGCTGTTCGGCAGGCCCGAGCTCTTGATATAGCTGTAGTTGGCGCTGGCGCCGAAGCCGCTCAACAAGCCGGGAAGGAAGTCGAACGTCTGCTGATAGGCAAGCTCGAAGCCCTTGATCTTGCCGTGGCCGTCATAATTTGCCGGTCCCCGGGTCGCGAAGGGGAAGGTGACGCCATTGTTGGTGATCGGCAGATCGACCGTCGACTGATAGAAGAAGTTCTTCACATCCTTGAAAAAGATGTTCGCGGTGATCGACCCGACGCGTGAGAAATAATATTCGGCGGTCGCATCGAACTGCCACGCCGTCGCGGGCTTGAGATAGGGGTTGCCGACCGATGCGGTGAGCTGCCCATTGCCGTCGACGCCGGTGGTCAGATAGGGCCGGACATAGGCCGTATCGGGCCGCGTCAGCACCCGCGAAATCGCGAGGCGGAACAGCAGATCGTCGGTCACGCCGAAGCGCAGGTTCAGGCTTGGCAACAGATAGCGATAATTATTCTTCGCCGAATTGGGGACGACCGTGCCGGTGGTTCCCGCAAACTGCTGAAGCAGCGCGTAATTTTCGGCGCCGCCGTTGCAGACGCCACCCGGCCGGCGCGCAGGCGTGCCGGGGGGTGCACCCGCCGGAATGCTGGGCGCGCAGCGCACGTCATAGGGATCTGTGATGCCGAAGTCCGATTGCGACGGTATCAGCGTCGCACCCTGCGTCGCGAGACGCGTCTCGACAAAGCGCACGCCGATATTGCCGGCCGCGCGCAGTCCGCTGTCGCTTGGCGTTTCGAAGTTGAGCATGACATAGGCGTTGAAGTCGCGCTGCTTCACGCGCTGGATTTCGCTCGGCAGATAATGCGTGCCTTCGACCGTCAGCGGGCGATCCTGCGCGCGTTCCCAATCGTTCGCGCCGCCGGCACCATTTTCGGTATGCCAGATGTCGTTGATACCGGTCAGGAAGCCCGCGGCATCGTCATAACCGTCGATCAGGTCGCCAGTGTAATAATAGCCGCCGATCGGTCCCGGAGTCTGGCCGCGGAAGAAGTTGGGGAAGGTATAGAACTCGGCCTGGTCGCCTCCCGCCTGGTCGAGCGACACCGGCGCGCTTCCCGACCAGACCTCGCTGAGCACACCCCAGTTGTAGGTGGTGTAGCGGATCGTTTGGTCGCGGTCGGCATAGCGCGCGCCGGTCTTGATCTTGCGGATGAAGCTGTCGTCGTCGAAATGATAGGTCAGGTCGCCGCGGAAGGCGAATTCCTGCCCGTCGCTCTCCTCGAAATGGTCCATCGCCGCGCGCCAGAACTGGACGCGCTGGTCGGCGAAATATTGCTCGTCGGTCGCATTCACCAGATCGGGGTTCGGCGTCGCCCAGTCGGCGTTGAGCGTATTGGGCTTGTGCGAGATCAGCACCGGCAGGCTGCCGGTGATGTCGAGTTCCTGGTCGGCGAAGGTCGAGCCGAAGGTGCTCATATCGTCGACGTCGTGGCTCGAATCGGTCCAGTTGGCGTCGAGTTCCATCTCGACGCGATCGCTGAACTTGTGCTGCAGGTTCAGCCCATAGTCGGCGATCGTGTTGCGCTCATAGACCTGGCGGCGCGACAGGCTCTGCTGCATGCCGCCCGTCGGCACGAAGCTGTCGGCGCTGCCGCTACCCGCGCTGCGCCAACCGGTGCCGGGCAGGGTGATATAACCGCTCTCGAACAGCCCGTTTTCGTCATATTGATAGTTGGTGAAGCTGCCGACCGGACATTCGGCGCGCGTCGTGTTGTTGCCGTTATAGGCCGGACCGTTGGTGTTCTGGCGGCATCCGACCGGATAGGTGTTATATTCCGACAGATCGGGTGCGGTTTCGAACGTGTGCTCGCCCCACGCATTGGTCGAATGCGAGCGCAGGAATTGCGCGGTCAGCTTGGTGTCGCCGTCGAGCGACTCCCACTGCGCGGCGAGCGCGATGCCGTTGCGCTTGCGGTCGAAATCCTGACTGCGATACTGACCGCCGACCGGCGCATAGGCGACGCCAAGCGGATCGGCGAGACCATCGGCGCCGGGGAGCTGGGCGGTGCCGCACGGCGCGCCGAAACCGTCGGCGCCAACGGGCGGAGCGGTCGTCGTGTCGCTGTCGCCGGGCAGGGGATTGCGGCAGACCAGAACGCCATTGCCGTTCTGGAAGCGGACCTGCTGATTATCGCGGGTCTGGAAATTGGTGACCTGGATGCCGTCGGCGCGGCTCTTGATCCGCGAATAGGACACGCTGCCGAGCAGGCCGATCGTGCCGATGCCGGTATCCCAGGTGTTGCTGATCAGGAAGGAAGCAGTCGGCGTCCATTCCTTGCGGAAATCGCCGTAATTGGCCTCGGCCGAGAAAGCGACGTGGAAGCCGCGATTGTCGAAGGGCTTGCGCGTGTTGAGGTTGACCGTGCCTGCAAGGCCGCCCTCGATCAGGTCGGCGGTGGCGTTCTTGTAGACCTCGACCGAGCCGAGCAGTTCGGACGGCACGTCGGCGAAGTTGATCGCCTGTCCGCCGACACCGGCGGAAAAGGCGTCGCGGCCGTTGAATTCCGAGCGCACGAAGTTGAGGCCGCGGATGACGACGCCCGAGCCCTCGACCGAGAAATGGTCGGGGTCGTTGGTGCCGGCGAAGCGGTTGATCGAGATGCCCGGAACGCGCTGCAGCGCTTCGGTGACCGAACGGTCGGGCAGCGCGCCGATGTCCTGTGCGGTGATCGCGTCGACGACGGTGTCGGCGTTGCGCTTGATCTCCTGCGCATTGGCGAGGCTGGCGCGGATGCCGGTGACGACGATCGCTTCGTCGGAGGCGGGCGCCTCGTCGGCGGTGGCGGTGTCGTCCTGGGCCGCGGCAGGCGCGGCGGCGGCGAGCAGGGCGCTCACCGCGAGTATCGAGGCTCCCGCGCGCATCGCACCCCGGCGCCGCGACGAATCAAGCCCGGACTCGGCAGAAAATTTGGTCACACTCCCCTCCCATGGTAGCGCTATCACAATGTAACGGGAATCTTTGCGTCCCCGTTACCGGCTGTCATATATGGCCTGTCATCCATTGGCAAGTGCGCTTTACGCGGGCATAAGGAATGTGCGATTACCGCGAAAAACCGCGGATCGGGGCCATTGGGAGGGGCTGAAGCGATAATGAAGGATAGCGTTACCGAAATTGCCGACGTCGTGATCGTCGGCGGCGGCACCGCGGGATGGATGGCCGCGGCTGCGCTTTCGCGATTCCTCGCCAATGGGCGCCGGCGGATCACCCTTGTCGAATCGGACGCGATCGGCACGGTCGGGGTGGGCGAGGCAACGATTCCGCCGATCCTGAACTTCAACCGCATGCTCGATATCAACGAGAATGATTTCCTCCGCGCGACGCGCGGCACCTTCAAGCTCGGCATCGAATTTGTGAACTGGGGACGCGCCGGCGACCGCTATATCCATCCCTTCGGCAGCTTCGGCCACGACCTGCACGGCATCGCCTTTCATCAGCTCTGGCTGCGCGAGCGCGTGCGCGGAGAAGCCGGGGACATCGCCGATTATTCGATGAGCGCCGCCGCCGCCGCGCGCGGGCGCTTCGGCCGGCCGGGGCGCGAGGCGAAGCCGCCGCTCTCTGAGCTTTTCTATGCCTTTCACTTCGACGCGAGCCTCTATGCACGCTTCCTGCGCGGCCTTGCCGAGCGGCAGGGGACGATCCGGCGCGAAGGGCGGATCACCGGGGTCGAACGCGACGGCGAGAGCGGCGACGTCGCCGCGGTCCGGCTCGAAAGCGGCGAGCGCATCGCGGGCGACCTGTTCATCGACTGTTCGGGCTTTCGCGGCCTGCTGATCGAGGAACAGCTTGGCGCGGGCTATGAGGACTGGTCGCGCTGGCTGCCCGCCGACCGCGCGATCGCGGTGCCGACCGCCAATGTCGGGCCGCCCGATCCCTTCACCCGTTCGACCGCGCACGGCGCGGGCTGGCAGTGGCGCATCCCGCTCCAGCACCGCACCGGCAACGGCCATGTCTTTTCGAGCGCTTTCATGGACGAGGATGAGGCGCGTCGCATCCTGCTCGCCAATCTCGAAGGCGAACCGCTCGCCGATCCGCGCACCATCCCCTTTCGCACCGGTCGCCGCAAGCTCAGCTGGAGCCACAATGTTATCGCGCTCGGCCTCTCGTCGGGCTTCTTGGAACCGATCGAATCAACGAGCATCCATCTGATTCAAAACGGTATCCAGCGCCTTCTCGCACTCTTTCCAGACAAGCCGGTCAGCCCGGTCGAGCGCGACGAATATAATCGCGGGATGCGCGATCTTTACGAGGATGTCCGCGACTTCATCATCCTCCATTACAAGGCGACGCAGCGCGATGACACGCCCTTCTGGCGCCACGTCCGCGACATGGACATTCCCGACAGCCTGGCGCGCAAGATCGAGTTGTGGCGGCTGCACGGCCGCATCTTTCGTGAAAATGCCGAGCTGTTCGGCGTGACGAGCTGGGTTGCGGTGCTGCTCGGCCAGAATATCCGGCCCGAACGCTACGACCCCGTCGCCGACACGCTCGACGAGGCGAAGGTCGCCGCCGCGATGGCCGAGATGCGCGCCGCCTACGCCCGCGCCGCCGAACGGCTGCCGGCGCAAGACGAGTTTCTGAAAGTCGCGGGCGCCTGGGCCGCCGAGGCGGCGGCGTGATCGCCGATCCCGTGCGCCGCATCGTCATCGTCGGCGGCGGCACCGCGGGCTGGATGGCGGCCGCCGCCATCTCGCGCATCATGGGCGCGCTGCCGGGGCTCGAAATCGAGCTGATCGAGAGCGAGGCGATCGGCACGGTCGGCGTCGGCGAGGCGACGATCCCGCAAATCTGCCTGTTCAACGCGATGCTCGGCATCGACGAGGATGAGTTCGTCCGCGAAACCCACGCGACCTACAAGCTGGGGATCGAATTCGTCGACTGGACGCGCATCGGCTATCGCTATGTCCATCCCTTCGGCTTTTACGGGCTCGACATGATGGGGATCGAATTTCACCACCACTGGCTGAAGGGGCAGCGGCTCGGCGATACGAGCCGCCTTGACGATTATGCGATCGCGGCGGTCGCTGCGGCGGCGAACCGCTTCCTGCGCCCGCGTCCCGACCAGCCCAAATCGCCGCTGTCGAAGCTCGGTTATGCCTTTCAGTTCGATGCCGGCCGCTACGCGCGTTACCTGCGTGCCCGCGCCGAGCGGCAGGGGGTGACGCGCACCGAGGGGCGCATCGTCTCGGTCGAGCAGGACGGGGAGAGCGGTTTCGTCACCGGCGTGACGCTGGACAGCGGGGCGCGGGTCGAGGGCGATTTCTTCATCGACTGTTCGGGCTTCCGTTCGCTGCTGCTCGGGCAGACCCTCGGGGTCGATTTCGTCGACTGGACCGACTGGCTGCCGTGCGACCGCGCGGTCGCCATTCCCTGCACGCTCGGCGGCGATCGCCAGCCGATCACGCGCTCGACCGCGCGCCCAGCCGGCTGGCAATGGCGCATTCCGCTCCAGCACCGCATCGGCAACGGCCATGTCTATTCGTCGCGCCATATGAGCGACGACGAGGCGGTGGCGCTGCTGCTCGCCAATCTCGACGGCGAACCGCTCGCCGAGCCCAATATGCTGCGCTTCACCGGCGGGCACCGCGCGCGCGCGTGGGAAAAGAATGTCGTCGCGCTGGGGCTTGCCGGTGGCTTCCTCGAACCGCTCGAATCGACCGCGATCCACCTCGTCCAGTCGGGGATTGCGCGGCTGATGACCTTGTTCCCGACGCGCGCCTTTGGCGACGCCGAGCGCGAGCGCTACAATCGCGAGACGGTGCGCGAATATGTCGATATTCGCGATTTCCTCGTCCTCCACTACAAGGCGACGACGCGCGACGACACGGACTTCTGGACCTATTGCCGCACGCTCGAACCGCCCGCGGGGCTGGCCGAAAAGATCGCGATGTTCCGCTCGTCGGGGCGCGTGTTTCGCGAGCATAACGAGCTGTTCACCGAAACGAGCTGGCTCGCGGTGCTCGTCGGGCAGGGGATCGAAGCGGGCGGCTATCACCCCGCCGCCGACCTGCTGTCCGACGCGGAGACGCTGCGCCGCCTGGCGCATATCCGCCGGATCGTCGCCGAAACGGCCGAGGCGATGCCGACGCAGGAGCAGTTCCTGCGCGATCATGGCAGCGCGATCGCGGCCGAGGCAGTGATGTGAGCGCGCTGGGCCCGCTCCCGAGCATCGCCGAAGTCGAAGCTGGCGATACCGCATCCTTCGCGGCGCTGCGCGCCGAACGGCGCCCGGCGGTGCTGCGCGGGCTCGTCGCTGGCTGGCCCGCGGTCGCCGCCGCGCGGCGCGGCGACGCCGGGATCGTCGACTATCTGGTCGATTGCGCGCCGACGCGCCCCGTCTCGGGGATTATGGCGCCCGCCGAGGCGCACGGGCGCTTCTTTTACAACGACGACCTGACCGGCCTCAATTTCCGGCGCCTGAACGGGCGGCTCGAGGATTTCCTGCGCGAACTGCTGCGCATCGCCGGAGCCGAGGCACCGCCCGCGATGGCGGTGCAGTCGGAGGCGATCGCCGAACTGCTGCCGCCCTTTGCGCGCGCGAACCGGCTCGACCTGTTGCCGCACGTCGCCCCGCGCATCTGGATCGGCAACCGCATCCGCGTCGCGCCGCACTATGATCTGATGGAGAATGTCGCCTGCTGCGTCGCCGGGCGCCGGCGCTTCACGCTGTTTCCGCCCGACCAGCTCGCGAACCTCTATCCCGGTCCGTTCGAGCTTACCCCGGCGGGGACGCCGATCAGTATGGTCGATCCGGCCGACCCCGACCTGGAGCGCTATCCGAAGTTCGCAATCGCGTGGGACAGCGCGAGCGAAGCGACGCTTGAGCCCGGCGACGCGCTCTATATTCCCTATATGTGGTGGCACGGCGTCGAATCGCTCGAAGCGGTGAGCATCCTCGTCAACTATTGGTGGACCGATCATGATGCGGCGCTGGGGGCGCCCTATGACGCGCTGCTTCACAATCTCTTCGCTTTTCGCCACCTTCCGCCCGCGGACCGGGCGATCTGGCGCGACCTGCTCGACCATTATGTGTTCGAGGCGAACGGCGACCCCGCCGCGCATTTGCCGCCCCACGCGCAGGGCATATTGGGTCCCGCCTCGCCGCAGCGTCTTGGCGCGATGCGGACGATGTTGCGGCGGATCTTCGGGGGTAGCGAACGTTAGGCTTCAGCCCTCGCGCAGGACATGCGCAACCCACGCGCCATAGGGCGGGGCGGCGTCGAGCGCGGCGGCGACCTTGCGGTCGAGCGCCGCCGCCGCGCGGCGTCCGGGCGCGTCGCCCTCGGCGAGCGACAGCGCGCTGCGCTGCGCCGGCACGCCGAGCGCGTGGAGCAGCGCCGCCCATTCGCTCGTCGATACCGTCGCTTCCTCGGTGATCGGCAGCCGCTGGCGCCGCGCGAACTGGTCGAGCATCCGATCGAGCGCCGGCGACCGTTCGAGCGCGGCGAGCCGGTGCGCCGCGGCGGGGGCGGCATAGTGCGAGGCGATCCAGTCGCGCGCGCCATCGGCCATCAGCGCGAAGCGGCGATTATATTCGGCGCGCTCGCGCGGGTCGATCGCGCGGCCAGGGAACAAGTCGAGCAGCAGGTCGATCTGCCGGTGCGCGAGGTCGAGCGCGACCCCGGCAAGCGGCTCGAAACGCGCCGCCGCGTCGCCGATCGCGACGACATTGCCCGTCCATGGCTGTTCCTGCCGCCCCGCGTCGATCGGGAAACGGTCGGCGGGCGGCGCGCCGAGCGCCGCCTCGACCGCTGCGTCGGAGATATCGTCGGGCACGGCGAGGAAGCGCGTCACGCCGTCGCGCCCGGCTTGCTCCCAGCACCAGCCCGCGTCGGTAAAGGCGATCGTATCGGCGAGGTCGAGCCGCGGCGCTGCTGGCGGTGCGACGGCAAGGCTGCGCGCCGGGAGCGCGCCGCGCCAGTCGATCCAGCGCCGGTCGGGCTGCGCCGCCGAGAGCAGCGCGGCGGTTCCCGAGGCGTCGACGAGCAGGTCCGCCGCGACCGCATCCGAACCGGCGAGCTGGATCGCGGCGATGCCGCCGTCGAGCGTCGTTTGCACCGCGCTCACCGGCCCCGGATGATGGCGCACGCCGAGTTGCGCCGCGATGCCGATCAACAGGTCGCGATAGGCGGGGGCGTTCCAGCGCAGCGCGTAATCGACCTCGGCGAGCGGCGAGGGCGCTTCGCCGCCCGGCGGCATGAAGCGGCCGGCTTCGGCCAACGCGGCGCCGACCGAGCCCGCGGGTGCGCCGCTGGCCGCCTTGTGCGCGCCGCCGCCCCATTCGCGCGCGAAGGCGCTGTTGAGCTTGGGATCGACCGCGCCGCCATAAGCGGTGAGTCCAATGCTTCCGGGCCCCGCCCAGCCGGTGTAGCGCATCGCGAGGCGGTGGCTTGCCCCGGCGCGGCGGACGAGCGCCTCTTCGCCCACCCCCAGCCGGTCGTGCAGCCGGTTGGTGAAGGGCAGGGCGGTGCCGATATGGTCGGCAAAGGCGACGGGGTCGATCGGCGTGCCGACGACCAGCACGTCGGTCGCGGGGCTCGCGCGCTTGATTGCGATCGCCGCAAGCACGCCGACCTGGCCAGCGCCGACGACGGCGACGCGGCGCAGCGGTTCGCGCGCGGCGCTCATGGCGCGGCCGCCAGGCGTTCGGCACGCGCGGTCAGATAGGCGCGGTGGCCGGGCATCGCCGCGACCTCGCCGGCAATCGCGGCCTTGAGCGCGTCCATTGCGCCGCGCATCCGCCCCGGATCGGGGATCGCCGCGCGCGGATCGTGGCGTTCGGGCACGACGCCCTGGCCCAGATAGACCGCGATCCAGCTCGCGTCGTAGAACAGCCCTTCGCTGTAAAGCTCGACGCGCCCCGCCTCGCGCCACAGCTCCAGCTTGCGCTCCAGCGTATCGGGCACCGTCATCGTGCGGACATGATCCCAGAAGGGCGCGTCGTCGCGGGTCGTCGCGTGATAATGGAGGATCAGGAAGTCGCGGATGCGATCATATTCCATGTCGATCAGGCGGTTGAATTCGTCGCGGTCGCGGGCGTCGATCCGCCCGTCCGCCGGGAACAGTTCGATCAGATAGGTGATCGCGATCTGCGCGAGATAGAGCGAGGTCGATTCGAGCGGTTCGAGGAAACCGCTCGCCAGCCCGACGCCGACGACGTTGCGGCTCCACGATTGCTTTCGCCGGCCCGGGCGAAAGCGCAGCACGCGCGGCTCGGCGAGCCGGTCCCCCGCCGCCGCGGCGCGGATCGCCTCGCACGCCTCGTCCTCGGAAACGAAAGCGCTCGCAAAGACATAGCCATTGCCCATGCGATACTGGAGCGGGATACGCCAGCGCCACCCCGCGGCCATCGCGACCGCGGTGGTATAGGGCGCGATTTCCTGGTCAACATGCGCCGTGGGCATCGCGGCGGCGCGATCGCACGGCAGCCAGTGCGACCAGTCCTCCCAATCCTCGCCGAGCGCCTGTCCCAGCATCAGCGAGCGGAAGCCCGAGCAGTCGACGAAGATGTCGCCCGCGATCTCGCGCCCGTCGGCGAGCTTGAGCGCGGTGACATCGCCGCTTTCGGTATCCTGCAGCACCTCGGTCACCAGCCCCTCGATGCGCGTCACGCCGAGCGGCAGAGCAAAATCGCGCAGATAGGGACCGAACAGGGTCGCGTCGAACTGATAGGCATAGCCATAGGTCGAGCGCAGGCTGTTGTCCTCGGCCGGCGGCGCGAAGCGGTTCGCTTTTGCGGCTTCCACGGCAAGCGAATAGTCGCCGATCGTCCCCGCCATGCCGCGCGCGGCGAGTTCGAGCCAATAATGGTGAAAGGGGACGCCCGCGACCTTTTCGCCGAAGGTGCCGAAGGGATGGATATAGCTTTCGCCGATCCGCCCGAAATCGCGAAAGTCGATCCCGAGCTTGTAGGTCGCATGCGTCGCGCGCATGAAGTCGGCTTCGTCGATGCCGAGCCGCTCGACGAAGCCGCGAATGTGCGGCAGCGTCGCCTCTCCCACCCCGACGATCCCGATGTCCTCGCTCTCGATCAGCGTGACCGCGACGCGTGGGCCGAGCAGTTTCGCGAGCGCGCTCGCGCTCATCCACCCCGCCGTGCCGCCCCCCAGCACGACGATGCGGATTTTGTCGCGCCCGCTCATCGCGCGCCGGTCAGCCGACGCGCGTCGTCGGGGCGGTCCAGCCTTCCATCTCTTCGAGTTCCTTGCCCTTGGTTTCCTTGATGAAGCTCTTGACGAGGAAGAAGCTGATCACCGCGCTGATCGTATAGAGCAGATAGGTGTTCGACAGGCCGAGGCCGCTCGCCATCAGCGGGAAGCTCTGCACGACCAGGAAGTTGGCGCCCCATTGCGCGAGCCCCGCGACCGCGAGCGCCGAGCCGCGGATCTGGTTCGGGAACATCTCGCCCAGCATCACCCACATCACCGGCCCCCAGCTGACGTTGAAGAAGATGACATAGAGGTTCGCCGAAACGAGCGCGACCCAGCCGGCGCCCGGCGCGAGCGCGAGGTTGCCTGCGGCGTCCTGCGCCGCGCCCGAAAAGGCCCAGGTCATCGCGCCGAGCGTCACCGCCATGCCGACCGACCCGATCAGCAGCAGCGGCTTGCGGCCGATCTTGTCGATCACCAGGATCGTGACGAAACAGGCCGCGATCGACACGACGCCCGAAATGATGTTGCGTTCGAGCGCTACCGCTTCGGAGACGCCCGCGAGCTTCCACAGCGTCTCGCCATAATAGAAGATGACGTTGATCCCGACGAATTGCTGGAAAGTCGCGAGCAGCAGCCCCGCCCAGACGATCGGCCGGAAGATGGTGCCCGGCGCGGTGACGTCGGCGAGGCGCGGGCGATGGTCTTCCGAGAAGCTGGCACGGATTTCGCCGATCTTGCGGTCGGCCTCGGCGGAACCGAACAGGCGGGTCAGGACGCCGCGCGCCTGTTCGTCGCGGCCGGTGCCGACGAGGTGGCGCGGGCTTTCGGGAATGAAGAAGAGCGCGACCAGAAAGACGACCGCGGGGATCGCCTGCGCGAGATACATCCAGCGCCACGCGGGGCGGCCGGCGATGTCGCCGAGCGAGCTGCCCGCCGCCTGTTGCAGCATATAATTGACCACGAAGGCAGCGGTCAGGCCGGTGATGATCATCACCTGCTGCACTGTGGTCAGCCGCCCGCGGATGTTCGCGGGCGCGACTTCGGAGATGTAGAGCGGCGACAGCACGCTCGCCGCGCCGACCGCCATGCCCCCTGCGAAGCGCGCGACGACGAACAGCGCATGCACCGTGGTCAGTCCCTGGATCAGCGCGCCGACGACGAACAGCGCGGCGGCGATCAGCATCACCTTGCGCCGCCCCATCAGGTCGGCGAGCCGGCCCGCGAAAAAGGCGCCCGCCGCGCAGCCAAGAAGCAGCGAACCGACGGTGAAGCCGAGCGCGGCGTCGTCGAGCGCGAAGGCGGTCTTGAGCCCCTCCTGCGTGCCGTTCACTGCGCCGCTGTCATATCCGAAGAGCAGGCCGCCGATCGTCGCCACCGCGACAATGGCCGAAATCAGCGCCATATTCACGCTCGTGCGCGCACCCGTCATAAATCCTCCCCAACCAAGGCCCGTTTTTCCGGGCAGCGATGTTAGCGCTAACTATATCCGGCGGAGCGGCGCCGGCAAGTGCAAATATTCGATCGATAAGTGGAAATTCGCTCCATCCTGCCTTCTATTCCCGCTCCGGCGGCGAGATCAAGGCCAGGAAGGCGACGCGCACGCCGGCATCGGACGCGCGAGCGCGGATCGCCACCCGGCCAGAACCCGAAACGGAGCGACTTATCGTGCGATCTTCTCGATCCTGACCAGCAGCACATCGTTGGTCCGAAGCGGGATGTCGCGGCGCAAGCTTCCGTCGGCGCCGACCCTCACGTTCCGGTCGAGTTCCGGCGCGTCCCTCGTGAGGTCCTGCAGGACGGCGATCTGTTCGGGTGTCAGCTTTTCGGGGCGGCCCCATTCCATATAGCGGGTATAGGGATCATTGGCCTTGTAGCCGGTGCGATAGACCCGCAGCCGATAGCTGCCTGGCTCGAGCGATGACAGGTTCAACTCGATCGGCGCCAGTTTCGCGGCGGGGTGGATTTTGGTGAAATAGGGGCGGTTGCTCTCATTCTGGTCGGGGATCGTATAATTCCAGATCAGCCCCACGAAATTGTCCCCCTCGCGCGTCAACCAGGATTCTGCGTCGCTGTTGCGCAGTTCCTGCGAACCAAGGGCGTTCAGATATTTATATGCGAAAAAGGCGGATTTGCGGATGCCTTCCCGGTTGACGAGACCGAAGCCGCCATGGAAGGGCGTGGGTGGCGGACCCGGCTCCTCGAACAGGTCGGAATAGACCCAATAGCTCATCGACTGGGCGTCCTTTTCGGTGCCCTTCAGCTTGTTGAGGATGAAAGGGGCGCTCAGATAGGCGTCGTGAATGGGGTCGCGCGGATTGTAGCTCGTGCTCCATTCCGTGATATAGAGCGGAAGGCCCGGCCTGGGCGACGCCTCGATCTCGCCGCGCACCTTCCGGATGTCGCCGATCACCGCGTCGCGATCAGGCACCAGCTTGTTGTCGCCCTGGCCCTTTTCGTCGAGAAAGCCTCCGGCCACGCCATAGCTATGGGTGGCGATGAAATCGACGGGCAGGTCGTTTGCTTCGGCATAGGCGATGAATTCGGGAACCCATCCCGCCCCTGCGGTGGCGGGGCCGCCGACCTTCAACGCCGGATTGACGCCGCGGATGGCCTTTACCGTGCTCTCATAGAGCCGGAAATAGCCCTGCTGGTCCGCATCGACCCAGAAGCCGTCGAGATTGGGCTCGTTCCAGATTTCGAAGCGCCAGCTTTCGACTTCTTCCCTGCCGAAATTGGCCTCCAGATTCTGGACGAAGGCGGTGATGAAACCGGACCATTTCGCCCAATCCTTGGGCGGCGACACATTGCCCTGCCAGTAAAAGATGGTCTGGTCTGTCGATGCCAGATCCTTCGGCATGAAGCTGACTTCGATCATCGGCTTGAAACCGGCCTTCAGCACTTCGCGGTACACCTGATTCACCCGGTCGAAATTATAATAGGGCCGCCCGTCGATCTCCCGATAGGCGTCGGTATAGTCGGTGAAAATGCCGTGGAAGCGGATATATTTGAATCCCGTTTCGTCATGCACCAGCCGCATCTGATCCTGGTTTTCCTTGCGCAGCAACAGGCCGGCATGACCCGAGCCCACGCAATCCTGCCACGCCTTGCTCATGGGGCCCGCGATCGCGTTCATGTCGGCGGCGATCGTGCGCGCATCCTTCGCCGACGCCTGAACGGTTGTCAGCGAGAAGATCGCCGCCATCGCCGCGACCGTCAATTTTCCAGTGAGAGATTGCATCTGAAGGTGCCTTTCATCCATCTCGAACCCGTGCAGCGGGCCGCACTTCCTGTCATTTGGTTCACATCGCGCCGATGATGCGGATTTCGGCGACGCCCGCTGGCGCGCCGGCCGGCGCCACGATCCTGACCCGCAGGCGCGACCCGACCACGCGTTTCACGTCGATGTTTCGGGTCTGCGCGGTGTCGGCCGTTGCCGATTGATCGGCCACAACGGCCCAATTTCCGTTCTGGCCTTCTACTTCGGCGACAAAGCGATAATTGCCGGACTGCGGGAAGGTGATTTCCAGCCTGCGGAACTGCAATATCTTCTCCGGGCTGATTGAAACCCACGGCGCGTCATCGCTACTCTTGGCCATCCACCAGGTGCCGGGGTCACCGTCGTTGACCAGTCGGGATGAGTGACCGTGCGCGCTCGAACTCGCGCCCGTCGGGTTGTCTTTCCCGAAAACGGCGTCGGGGAAGTATAGGAATTCGGCGTCGGTTCGCTTGGCCTCGGTATAAGGCCGGTCGGGCGCGAGTGCGGTCACGCCGGGCACGAACGCCGGCCCGCTGGTCGTTTCTATGACCAGAACGGCGTCTTTCAGGCCGGGCGAACGGGCGCGCAGGACGGTCTCGCCCGATTGCCAGCTGCGCATCGCAATCGCTGCCTGTCCATCGCGGATCGGGATGTCGCTGTCCGGCGCAAAGCGGATCGTCCGGCCGGTGGGGAGTTCACCCGGCCCGGATTCGATGGAAAGCGTCACGGGCGGACTGTTGCTCAGCGCGCGGCCCTCGGCATCGACGACGGTCACCACCAGATGCACGTCGTCGGTCCCGTCGGCCCGATCGATCGCCGCGCTGCTCGATGTCAGGCGCAGTCCGGCCGGCTTGCCCGGCTTTGGCCATTCGGGCGGCGCCACCCCGCGATAGGCGTTGCGGAACCAGTAATAGCTGCGCTTTGGCAGGCGGGCATAGTCGACGATGCCCATCGACCCGAACCGCCGTCCGACGATCGAACCATGATCGAATCCTGCCCAGACGGCTTCGCCCGAGCGCCACGGAAGCCGCCACGAATAATCGACACCCTTCTCCGCGCCGGGCGTGTTCACCAGGTCGCCCCACGGCGCTTTATAGGGGCCAGGGCGGTCGAACATCGGCGATCCATGTTCCGAAACCACGTTGGGAATGCCGGGATCGGGGAAAAGCGCCGCGCCGTCGCCATTATAGCCTGCTATGTCGCCGAGCTTGTCGATCTCGCCCCGCTGTGCGCCGCCGATGGCGGCAGGGCGCGTGGGGTCGAGCCGGTGGCTGAGCTCGACCAGCTCCTTCAGAAAACGGCGGACCTCCGGCATGACCTCGCCAGCCGAGAAGAAGGGTTCGTTGCTCATGCTCCAGACGATGACCGAAGGATGATTGCGCGCGATGCGGATCATCTCGGTCAACTGCTGCTTGACGCCCTCCTCGAAACCGGCCCTGTGCGCGGGATCGACCGGATAGGCGCTCGACATCCAGCTGCCGTCGGGGCCAAAGCCGCCGATCCCCCAGAAGGGCGTTTCGGACCAGAACAACATGCCGATCCTGTCGGTCGCTTCGACGAAGTGCGGATCGTGCGGGTAGTGCGAACCGCGGATGAAGTCGAAGCCCGCGTCCTTCATCATCTGCACGTCGCGTTCCATCGCGCGATTGGACACGGCATCGCCCCAGCCCGCCTGGTCCTGATGGACATTGGCGCCTTTGAAATAGCGATGCTTGCCGTTGAGGAAGAAGCCCCGATCGGCGGTCCATTCGAACCAGCGGAAGCCGAAAGGTGTCTCGTAACGATCGACGGCTCGCCCGTTGGCCAGGACCGTTGTCACAGCCCTGTAGAGCACCGGCGTTTCCGGGCTCCAGAGCGAGGGGCTGACGATCGGGTTGGACAGCTGACTTATTGTCGCCAGGCCACCCGCCCCGAGCCGCCTGGCGCCGTCGTCCATCACGGCGACGATCTTACCGGCCGGATCGCGGATTTCCGTGCGCAGAGAGACGCTGACAGGCTTGGAGCTGTCGTTGCGGACCTCGGTTTCCAACGCGACCCGGCCGCTCCTTTCCGAAAGTTCGGGCGTCGTCGCCCTTGTGCCGTACCAGGGGACGTGAACCTGATCCGTCGTCACCAGCCAGACGTCGCGATAGAGTCCGCCCTGGAACACATGCTCACCCGCGCGCGGGGCCAGCGCGGGCTCCCAGAGATTGTTGACGCGCACCGCGATGACATTCTCGCCCACCTTGGCGGCCGCGCTAATGTCAATGGAGAAACCCGTATAACCGCCGCGATGGCGCCCGACGGGGGAGCCGTTGACGAAGATTTCGGCATCCTGGAATGCACCCTCGAACTCGAGCGCGATCCGCCGGCCGCGCCATGCTTCGGGCACGGTCAGGCGTTTCCTGTACCATCCATAGCCGGTGTAGAATTGCGATGCCTGAAAATAGGGGATGCCAAAGCTGTGCGGCAGACCAGCCGGCTGCCACGCGCCGTCGTCATATGCCGCCTGCTGGGCTCCGGGCGCATCGCCGAGGTGGAACAGCCAATCGGCATTGAAGTTGCGTCGTTCGCGCGCAATCGTCGCTGCACGCTCCTCGCCCGCCCGCGCACCGGCCTGTGCGGGCATGATCGCGGCAATGCCGAGCATCGCTGCTGCCGGCACCGTCAACCACTTCACCAGTTGGTTCATTCTCTTCTCCGGGCACTCGAACTGTCCATGTCAGCGCCGGGGGAGGGGGAAGGGGCGCCACTCTGCAGGATTGGACCGACGTTACCGGGGGGCCGCTTCCCGTTGGGCCTCGATCAGATGGGGATTGCTGGCCAGTTCGTAGATAAAGCTGCGCCGCGCCTCCGCGCCGCCCTTGATTTCGCTATATTCGTTGCGCTGATCCTCGGTCAGGACGATCTTGGTATAGCCGTGATCGAGCATGCACTTGCGCACGACCTTGAACATCTTCTCCTTGATCCGCGCATACTGCTCGTCCGGCCGGGTTGCCGCGATAACGGTCTGCTGTTCGGCCGCGTTGCGTGCGGCAGCATTCGGCGCATTATCCTGAATCAGGGCAACCCGGGCCGACGTGTCGAGCGCATCAAGTTGCTCGGACGCCCGCGCCAATGTCTTCACTTCCTCGCTATTGTCGATTTTCAGCGCCAGTCCCTGCAAGCCGCATTCCAGCGCTTCGGCGCCGAATTGCTCCCGGCTGACGCCGGCTTTCGCCCAGATGGTCTGCGGCGCCGATACTTTGGCATTGGCATCTACGGACGGAAAGCTCAAGGCAGCGACGCAGGCCAGGAACCTCCAGTCAAGAAATCTGTGGCGATTTTTCAGGTAATGGCTCACGACATCTCCATAATGTTCGAAGAGTCCCGCGGGGCGATGACAATATTGCTGAACGGCTCAACAAGGCAGGCATCGCCACGGGCTGTATCAGGCAAGCGCCATTTGAGCGGCCTTGCAGTGGCTATTGATGAAATCCCGATGGGACGTGACCGCCTGCGCCGAGCGCATGATTTCTTCGCGGCGCAATTTCATGCCGTCACGGATCTGCTCCAGCGGATATAGATCGGCCGACACGGCGTAGCGCCGTGGAACGACACCGTTTCCCAGCAGGATGGCGATCCAGCTCGGCTCCATATAGGATTCCGAATCTCCCAGCGCGATTTGCCCACTTGCCTTCCAGACATCGAGTTTGTGCCGAAGGCTGTCGGGTATCTCCATATTGCGGCACGCCGACCACAATGGCTCGGGACGGCGCGAAAGATAATAGTGCGCAATGATGAAGTCGCGTATGCGTTCGATCTCGCGTGTGGAAAGTCTGTTATATTCATCGCGCAGAACGGGGTCGATGGTCCCTTGGGGGAAGCATTTGAGCAACTTCAGAACCCCCATGACGATCAATTGTATTCCGGTTGATTCCAAAGGTTCAAGAAAGTTGGACGAAAAACCGATCCCGACACAATTGCGCCTCCAGAATTCCCTGCGATGCCCGGAAGTAAAGCGGAATACCCGCGGCTCGGCCAGCGGTTCGCCGTCGATACTGTCCAGTAAAGCGCCGCGCGCTGCGTCGTCGCTCCAGAAATCCGAATTATAGACCATTCCGTTGCCGGTGCGATGTTGCAGCGGGATGGTCCAGCGCCAGCCACCGGCGTGCGCCGTGGACCGCGTAAAAGGCGCGGGCGCGCCGGCGGGTCCCGATGGCGCTGCGATGGCGCGGTTGCAAAGGAGCCAGTGTGACCAGTCGACGAAAGGCGTATCCAGCGCCTTTCCCAGCAATTCGGACGCGAAACCGGTACAATCGAGGAAGAGGTTGCCGGGAACCGTCTGGCCATCGGCAAGATGAATGGCTGCAATGTCACCGGATTCGCTGTCCAGATCGACGTGTGTCATCTTGCCTTCGATGCGCTGCACCCCCAGGTCGGTTGCGACATCGCGCAGATAGCGGGCGTATAGCGCGGCATCGAAATGATAGGCGTGGTGATAGCGCGCGTCGTTCGGATCGCTCGGTGCGAAATTATTGTTTTTCGCGACGGCATAGGCAAAGGAATAATCGTCGATCGGCGTATCGTCGCCGGACTGCCGCAATCTTAGCCAATAATGGTGGGTCTGAACCCCTTCGACCGGGTGGCCATAGTCGCTGAATGCGTGGAAATGCCGGTTCCCGGCTGTTCCCCAGTCGCAAAACTCGATGCCCAGCTTGAACGTGCCCTGCGTTTTGCGGATGAAGTCGAATTCGTCGATGCCGAGCAAGGCATTGCACTGCGCCAGCAAGGGGACCGTTGCCTCTCCGACGCCGATGATGCCGATTTCTTCCGATTCGACCAATGTGATGCGTGCTTGGTGGCGGCCGATCCTCTTGGCCAGCAGCGCGGCTGCTATCCACCCTGCCGCACCGCCGCCCACAATGACGATATCCTGCCTATGACCGCTATTCATAACCATGTTTCACCGTGAACCACCCGATGCCGCACCCGTCACCCAGGTGTCAGCCATGGCGCCGTCGGAACGTCCGAAAAATGAGGAGGACGCTCCTGGACGAAGCGCCCTGCCCATTCCGTTCATCAGAAGCGCGCCCGCACGGAGAGGTCGAAGCGCCGATCGCTGACGTTATAGTCGTACGGCTGGAACACGCCCGGCACAGGCTCCTGATATGTTTTCGAAACCGTGTTGAGAATGTTGTTCGCCCTGAACGAGACGGAAATCTTCTCGCTCACCTTGTAGTCCACGCCCAGATCGAGGTAGCCGGCCGCCGCGGTCCACGCCGGAACCATCCAGTATACCGGATAGGAATGATCCGCGTCGAAGTTGGTCGGGCTGGTGTTGAGCGTGTAGGGATTGCCGCCGCTCGTCGCATAGGACAGCGGATTGACATTGGTCGACAGCAACGCCTTGTCACGCCAGTTGTACGCGAGGCGGACATTCACCTTGTCGCGGCTGTACAACAGCTGGATGTTGTAGGCCCATTTCGACAATCCGACATAGGGCAGGTTCGGATAGGTCTGCGGAATCGTGCCGTCCGGATTGAGGCCGCCACCGGGGCCATTGCCAAGCACGCTGTTGGCTTGCTGGGCAGGGTTGCTGCTGTCGATGAAGGTCAGGTTGCCTTCGATGCCGAACCCGCTGAGCCATCCCGGCAACTTGTCGAAGAATTTGCGGCCGCCGATCTCGAAGCCCTTGATATGGGCCTTTTCCGTCGCCGTTCTGTTCTGCAGATAGAGCCACGGCAGATCGAGGGTCGTCTCCGTCTCCACTGGGGGATTCACGCCATCGTCATCCACTGCGATCGCCGGAATGGGAAGATTGTCGGCGATGAACGAATAGAATTGCGGATGGTCCTTGATCTGCTTGGCGAACAGATCAATGTAGATGAAGCTGGATGACGACGGATAATATTCGAACGTTATATCCTGGCTGGTTATCATCGTCGGCTTCAGATTTGCGCCACCGCCGTCGACCCGAACACCCGTAAGAATCGAGGGCGCCTGGGGATTGGTCGGATTGGGGAGCGACCTGGCGCTGATCGTACCGCCTGCACGAACGTCATTGAAATTTGGCGGAGCAGTCGAGATCGACGCCGCGCCGCGAACGATGAACTCGTCCGTCACGTCGAACTTGATGTTGAACGAAGGCAGAAACCGCGTGTATTCATATTTGCGGGTCTGTGTAGAGAAGGCTTCCTGAAGCGAATAGAGCGTCGGGAATGTCGCCCCCGGCAAACCCTGTTCCGCGTTGAAATAGGCGTTGCTGTCTTCAACACTCAGAGCAAGATCTTCCGCGGTAGGCGTGCGCAGCAGACCGGTGGCCCGCACCTCGTCGTTGAACACACGAACGCCGATATTGCCCGAGAAAGGCGGGATAATGCCGATACGGTCGTGCGCGAAACTGGCCTGGACATAAGCAGCCATCGAGCTGATGCGGGTCCGGGTTTCGTTCAGACCCTGGTCGATATATTCCGCCCAATATTCATCCGCCGTCCCGTCCGGGATTTGCCCGTTATAGGTCTGAAGCACATGATACCAGTCGTAACTCTTCAAGAGAGACTGACTTGCGACAAACAGCTGCGCGGGTACGGCAACATCGCCGCCGAAGAAGTTGGGGAAGGTGGAAACCTCATAATCCGACGGCCGGACATGGGGGTTGGTCAGAAATTGAATGGTCCCCGGCCCCGCCGCGGCCCATTCCGGCCCCGCCGGTTTCGGCAGCCACGTCACACCCAGCGGCGCATACCAGGTTCCCGCGAAATTGTCATGTTGCTTGCGCTTGGCGGCACGGGCGCCGACCGTGATCTTGCGCAGGAACCCATCGTCGCTGGCCCGGTATTCAAGGTCGAGGTTGCCGGCCAGCATCGTCCCCTTGTTATCCGGTTCGTGATAGGCCAACCGGGAAAGATAGGCCGTCGATGGATCGAGCAAGGCGTCAGGAGACAAGCCGGAAACGGCCGGTAGCGACCCCGTCAGGTCGACGTCCATCGAGCGCACCGCCGTACTGTCCTGGTTGAGGCCGATGGCCATCTGCTTCCCGGTTGCGCGGGAATCGACATATTGCACGGCGCCGCGCAGGGCCACCCGGTCGCTGGGCGTCCAGACGAAGCTCTGCGAAATATCCAGCGTGGAATTCTTGCTGTGCGATGCAGACGCGGTGCTGTTGGGGTTCAGTGCGGCGGGAGGGGTGCATTGAACGAGAAGGCGACCATCCCATCCTGCGGGAGGATTCGTCGGATCTATCCCCGAATCTACCGTCCAGTCCCACAGGAGCGACGACGCAGGTGTGCCATAGGTGGCGCCACAATCCGTCTGATAATAGGAAGGGAACCAGTCGCCGATGCCGGAGGTCGTGTTCTCGAACGGCACCGACTTGCCCGTGGATGCGACCGCGAGAGTTCCCTTCTGGAAAGCGCCATCGGCATCATATTCGACGGGACTGCCGACCATGGGCATAACGGCAGATGATGCGCTCGGGGTCCGGCCCACGGTGCCGCTGTTCCCGAAGCTGTCCGCAATATATTGCGAGAAGAATATGGTGCTGGTCAGCGTGAGGTCCGAAGACGGCCTCCACTGAACGGCCTGATAGGCACCGTAGCGGTCGCGCTTGCTCTCGTTGTAGTTCCAGTTGAAGGAACCGGGAACAAAGGCAAGCCCGTCATCACGTACAGAGGTCGGCACATATTGGCCGAACATGGCGCCGACCTGCAGATTGCTGCTCTGCTGATACAGGCGGCTGAAGGCCAGATCCCACAAGACGCCGATCTCGCCGATGCCGGTATCGAAACGCTTGGAGAACATGGCCGAAGCGCTGGGTGAAGCCTTTTTGACCTGGCTACCATAGCTGCCGCCCACGGTGACATTGAACTGGGTGTCGCTGAAATCAAACGGCACAGCCGTGCGAAGATTGATCGAGGATGTGCCGCCCTCGATCATGTCGGCACGCGACGCCTTGTAAACGTCGACCCCGGCCATCAACTCGGGCGTGACTTCGTTCCAGCTAATGGAGCTTGCACCATTGGCGCTGAACACCTGCCGGCCGTTGAGCATGCTCGAATTGAAGGGAAGGCCGCGCACGGTGATCCCCGTGCCCTCGATCTGGAAGGCGGAACTGCCGCCGTTTGCCCCGGCGAAACGCGAGATCGAGACGCCCGGCACGCGCTGAAGAACTTCGGTGATCGAATTGTCGGGCAGCTGGCCCGCTTCGTCGGCAACGACGGAGTCGACGATCGTGTCGGAGTCTCTCTTGATGCTTATCGCATCTTTCAATGCCTTTCGACGAGCCGTGACGATGATGGCGCCATCGACATTTTGAGCTTCGTTTTCTGCATCGGATGCGGTGTTGGTCTGGGCGTCTTGCGCATAAGCGGGCGCCGTCAGCCCGGCACCACTCACGACGAGGGCAAAACCGCTGACTCCCGTCGAAAATTTCTTTGCAAACATTGCGTCTGCCCCTCCCAGATCGTTGCTTATCCGTTCCTTTTTGCGTGGAACGACCATGTCTTTCCGCTATTTGTCTGACTAGTCAAGGGCAAACTGATAGCGGTAACAGAGGGGCGCGCTAAACGATTGGAACAATCACATATTTGTCGGACAAGTTGTCAAATCCAATTGCCGACTCGCTCGCTGCAATGCTTGACGCTCGCGCGAATCGGCCGGGGAAACCATCCAGGCGCGGCACATTCGGAATCAGGGCAGGGACGTGGGCAAGACCTTTGGCCTGCCGCTATCGGACGGCGCAGTTCGGCTTTCATGTCGCCTTCGACAAAGGATGTCCGATGCCTGTGGCGGCCGGCCCGGCGGCTGCCGCGGGGCGGCCAGAGTGCGTTCGGTTTTGGTGGAATCGAAACCTGCACTCTGGTTTCTTGTTTTGGCGTGATGCCCGGGCCGTGAAATGATCCATTTCACCCGAAATCACTTCAGAACGGATCGCCCTTCTGACCCTGGTTCGCCGGTCGCCCCACGATTACTCCGCGGCCATGCGGCGCAAGATAGAGCGTGCCCGCCTCGACCATATCGCCCGCGATCGCGCGCAGTTCGCCGTAACGGTGCGCCTCGTCGTCGATCCGCGTCCAACTTGCGGCCTTGTCGTCCGACCGCCACAATCCTTCGATCCCGCTGACTTTGCCCCACAGGAAAATGGCGGGATAGCCACTCTTTGGCATGGGGGCTCCGAATGAAATGAGCCAAGGCTCGTCCACGCCGCGGATCTGAATCATTTTCGATTTGCTGTCGGGCGAATGAAACAGGCCGAACGAAGTCACCAGCCACAGGTCGCGCGTTCGCCCCGGCACCACCGCGAGTTGCGCATTCTGCCACGGCTCCAGCTTTGGCAGTCCGTCGACCAGGACATGGAATTGCGCGCCACCGTCGCCGCTTGCCAGAATGCGCGAGGTGGACCGGTCGAATACATAGAAGATGCGGTCGTCCGCCTTGTCGGAAACGGGACGCAGCGTCTGCTCGGTATCGACGGGCCATCCGGACGATCGCTGCCAGCTCTTTCCGCCGTCGACGGAATAATAGGCACCGTCCCTTTCCGGTGCCCAGACGAGCGTGCTTCCGGCCGCCGAGATCGCGATCGTGCCGGGGCCGCGCCGGCCTTCACCTTGGGCGGGTTTCCGGTACGGCGTGGATGCAAAGGGCTCCCAGCTCGCACCGCCGTCGCGCGAATAATATCCGTTGTTCGGCGAATGGGCGGCGGTGCGCACGACCAATTCGGGCTTGCGGCCGGCATAGTCGACACTGAAATTATTCTCGCTGTTCGGCGTGAACAGGCCCGCCGACGGCGAGCGGGTCAGATCGTCCCAGGCAGCGCCCGCAATATCGCCCATCGCGGCCATCACGCGGGCGCCGCCGGTGGGCGACACGAGTTGCAAGGTCGCCGTCTCCTCCAGATTGTCGACAGCAAAGTCGAAATCGACCTTTTGGTCACCCTTCACGGAGGCGAGGTTGCGGCTCATCCACACCCCATAACCCGTGCCATAGATCATTTCGTCGGGATCGAACGGATTGAATTTCAGGTCTGAAATCCAGTGCCCCATCCGGTCTTCGCCCTTCAGATAATCGACGAGCCAAGGATAGGCCCCCGGCAGATGCCGCGCTCTGCCCTGCAAGCCGGTCCAGCTCTCGCCGCCGTCGCGCGACACGTAGATGTCGTCACCCGGATGCCAGCGATCGAGCGTCGACACCGCGACGGTCCCGTCGCGCGACACGTCAACTCCGGAAAAGCCCCCCGTCACGCCGGGGATCGGGCCTGCAGGCGTTATATCGCGCCACTTGCCGCTTTTGGCGTCGCGCTTCCACACCGCACCGCTGGTCGCATGATTGGGGTTGACGGCGGCTTTTCCATCGCCTTTCGCGAACGTGACATACAACGACCCGTCGGGCGCGAAGGCCAGACGCTGTGGTATCATCGCAGGAAGCGCTTCGATGCGCTGGAAGGACTGGCCGCCATCGCGGCTGAGGAAAAGGCCGCCCCCGCCATCGGCGGCGCCGGCCCAGAGCGACGAAGCGTCGGAAGGATCGGCCGCAACCAGGCTGAACGAGCGCTCGGCCGCGCCGGTGCGCGCGAAGCTCTGGCCGCCGTCCGTGCTCTTCCACAAGCCGTCTTCGTTCGAGCCATAATAGAGGATCATGGGATTGTGCGGGTCGACCATCAGGCGCTCGCCGCTGCCGCGCCCGTCGGCGTTGCCACCGACATGGATGGGCAGTTCGGTGACCTGCCAGCTCCGCCCGCGATCGTCCGAACGCAGTATCGCGCCCTTCCGCGACCATGGGTTGAGATAGAGGCCGCACGCGGCATAAACCCTGTCCGGATTTGCGGGATCGAGCGCGATGCCGAGCACCCCCATGAGATCGCCATCCTGCCGGCTCAGATGATCGAGCAGCGGGAGCCACCGCTTTGCCTCATAGTCATAGCGGTAAAGGCCGCCGATGTCGGTTCGCGTATAGAGAATGCCGCGCGTGCGGGGGTGATAGGCGAAACCGTCGACATAGCCGCCCCCGCCGAAGGGCACCGATTGCCACACATAGGGGGCGGGCTGCTGTGCCAGCGAAGGGGAGGCGGTCCAGACGGGGCCGACGAAGAGGAGGCCGCATCCCAGCAAAGCGGCGGCGGTCCAGCGGCCGGCACGTCGGATATTCATGACATTCTTCCCCCCTTATTCTATCGTCGCTTGGCTCGTTCGGCATCATGCTGGCGGGGCGTCGAGCCTTCGCCTCGGCGCGGGCCCCCAACGACGCGGACGCCCTTCGACGCTTCGCAGTATCGCGCCGATCACTCTATCGGCATTGAAAAGCCGGTCGCCGGCAGCTCGGCGGCATTATAGAGGTTCACGATCGGGCTCGCCTGCCACAGATAGCGGACCTCGCGGGCGCCGGGATCCGCCGGCAACAGGATGGTTTCGCCGTTGAGTTCGCCGTTCACAAATCGGCAGTTGCCCGCCGCGTCGCACAGCTCGAATCCGATCGCGGACCCGCCGCCGACCAGCTTGAGCGGGCCATGGGTGAAACGAACGGCGATGCCCTTTGCCGTGCGCGTCACCGAAACCGGCGCCGGTCCGCGGTCTTCGACGTCCTCGCCAAGGGCGATGTGCCGGGCCGCCAGGGCAAGCCGCTTGCCGACGTCCTGCTTGTTGGTCGGATGTATGTCGGCGACCTGGCCGATGTCGACGGCGCTCGCCATGCCGACCTGCGGATCGGCATCCGCGACCCGGCGTTGGACATCGCGCAATTGTGCCCAGGAGTCGTTCGACGGGGCAGAGGCAAGCGGTCCGAAATTGGCAAGCTGGACCATCAGAAAGGGCGAGGCGCCGAATCGCTTGCGCCAGTCGGCGATCAGCAACGGCATAAGTTCGGCATATCCCTTGGCATCATGCGCATTGGCCTCGCCCTGATACCAGGCGAAGCCCTTCAGGGGATAGCCGTGCAGCGGCGCGATCATGCCGTTGAAAAGCGTGGTCCGGCCGCTGCCGCCGGTCCACGGAAAGCTGGGCGGCGCCTCGCCGTTCCGCAGTGTCCGTCCCTTGGCGAAGCGCCAGCCGGAAAGCGGCAGGGACGTGCCGTCGTCGAGGGTGAGCGTGCGCGCCGCCTCGCCCCACAGACCGCCACCGCCGCCTGTGTCGACGACCGTAATTTCGATGCTGTTCTCACCGGCCTTCAGCACGCCCTCCGGCACGTCATAGACGCGGTTCTTTTGCCAGCCCTGCTCAGAGCCCACGGTCTTGCCGTTGACGCGCGTGACATCCATGTCGTCCACGGTTCCAATGGCGATACGCGCGGATTGCCGGGCTTGCGCGGCGGTCAGCTTCACGCGGGCGCGATAATGGCCGACGCCGTCGAAGGTCGCGAGCGCCGGGTCGCCCCATTGCTCCCACGGTTGCAGGTTCGGGACGGTGCGCCACGCCGCCTCGGCGGGCGCGGTGGCGTCGGCGCCCAGCCATTGGCGGAAGAGCCTGGTCCAGGTGGCATAGGCGCCGGCTGGATCGCGGATATACTCGTCCAGCAGCGTAAAATCCTTGCCGTAGCGCGGCAGCGTCTGCAGCGCGTCGCGGCTGATCCATTCCTCGATCGGCGATCCGCCCCAGCTTGCCGCGATCAGCCCGATGGGGATTTTCTGCTGTGCCTGAAGTTCGCGGCCCATGATGTAGCAGGCAGCGGAGAAGTCCGCCGCGCTTTCCGGCGCCGAACGCTGCCACGCGGCCGGCGATGAGAAACGCTGCCGGGGCGTCGTGCTCGACTGGCGGGGAACATTGAGCAGTCGCAGATTCGGATGGGTGGAGTAGGGAACCTCGAAGGCGGCATTGGTGGCATAGCGCAGCGTGAACTCCATGTTCGACTGGCCCGAGCAGAGCCAGACGTCGCCGACCATGATATCCTCGAGCTGCTGCTCCTTGCCGCTGCTGCTGACCTTCATGACATAGGGGCCACCGGCTTCGCGGCCGGACAGGGTCACCTGCCATCGGCCCTTGCTGTCGGCTTTGGCGGTGTGCGATTCGCCGTCGAAAACGACGCTGACCATGCTTCCCGGTTCCGCAGTGCCGCCGACCGGGATTTCCCGGCCGCGCTGCAGGACGGCGTGGGAGGTATAGGCCGGGTCCAGAACAAGCGGTGCCGCATCGGCGGCGGCCGGCATCGCCGCCAGAAAAAGTGCCGGAATGATTTTCATGTCGCGCCTTTCACCCGGAGAGCGTCTGCAGGCGATCGCGCGGCCCGCCGTTCCCGTACGGCTCGCTTGCGTCCCCCATCCTCTTCCCTCTTCACAATCGTATCTGGTAGCGCTACCAACAAGGCTCGTCCGCGCGCAAGCGGAAATGCAAAGGGGGGGATTGAATGTTGAAAATTGGTCGCCGTGGTATGATCGCGGGCGCTCTGGCGATGGGCGGCGCAGCATCGGCGAACGCCTCGATGTTCACGCCGGACTGGTCCTCGCTCGTCGCCGGTTGGGAAACGCCCGAGTGGTTTCGCGATGCGAAGTTCGGCATCTGGGCGCATTGGGGCCCGCAATGCCAGCCCGAAGCGGGCGACTGGTATGGCCGGCTCATGTACGTGCCCGGAAGCGATGCCTACAAGCACCACCTCGCCAACTATGGGCATCCGGCCGATACCGGCTTCATGGAGATCATCGGCAAATGGAAGGCCGAGGCGTGGGACCCGGCCGCGCTGCTGCACCGCTACAAGCAGGTCGGCGCGAAATATTTCATGGCCATGGCAGGCCACCACGACAATTTCGATCTGTACGACAGCGCATATCATCCCTGGAATTCGACCCGGGTGGGACCCAGGCGCGACATTGTGGCCGGTTGGGAAAAGGCGGCCAGGGCCGAGGGGCTGCCTTTCGGTGTCAGCAACCATGTCAGCCATGCCTGGCACTGGTATCAGACAGCCTATGGCTATGATCCCGAGGGGGCCAGGGCGGGTGAGCGCTATGACGCCTTCAAGCTGCGCCGCGAGCAGGGGCACGGCAAATGGTGGGACGGGCTCGATCCGCAAGAACTTTATACCGGCCCCAGCTTTGTCGCTCCCGATGGAATTGCCGGCAATGATTCGATGGACGCATGGCATCAGGTGCATGATGGGCGCTGGCTGGAACATGCCGCATCGAGGAATCCGGCGTTTGTCCGGAAATGGCTCCTCCGCCAGAATGATCTGGTCGACAAATATCGACCGGACATCGTCTATTTTGATGACACGCAAATCCCGTTCGGGACGGTCGGGTTGGAAGCCATCGCGCACTATTACAACCGCGCGGTCGAATGGCACGGCAGCCCCGATGTCGTCCTGACGTCGAAGCTGCTGACCGACTATATGCAGTGCGGGCTGATGAACGATGTCGAGCGCGGTTTTTCGCCGGTGATGCGCGATCAGCCCTGGCAAACCTGCACCTGTATCGGCGATTGGCACTACAACCGGGCCCGCTACGACCACAAATATTATGTCCCGGCGCAAAAAGTCATTCAGCGCCTTTGCGACATCGTGTCGAAGAACGGAAATCTTCTCCTGTCGGTCCCGCTTCGGGGCGACGGCACGCTCGATAGCGAGGAGGAAAGGATTCTTGACGGCATCGCGGCCTGGCTGCGCGTCAACGGCGACGCCGCGATTTTCGGCAGCCGTCCCTGGCGGATGTTCGGCGAAGGGCCGACCGATCTGCCCGGCGGCAAGATGGAGGAAGACAAGGCGAGCGACTTTACCGAACAGGACGTGCGCTTCACCGTCAAGGACGGCGCGCTTTACACGGTTCTGATGCTCTGGCCCAAGAGCACGCTGCGCATCGCGTCATTGGGACGCCGTGCCCTGGGCGGCGCGTCGATCGCCAAGGCTGAAGTGGTGGGCGGCGGCAAGCTCGCCTGGAAACAGGAGGACGACGCGCTGGTGCTGACGCTGCCGCCCGCAAAGCCGGGCCAGATGGTTCCGGTCGTCCGGTTGCACGGGGCGGGGCTGGTCGGCGGGACCTGATCTCGGACCCGCGTCCCCTCACGCGTCGCGAAGGCGGAGCAGCGCCGAGCCGTGCGGGGGGAGGGGACGCACCAATCGGCGGGTAAGCGTTTCCTGGTCGGTACCCGTCCAAAGGTCGCGAACCCGGACCGCGCCCTTCACGCCCAGGTCCGGCAAGGCGATACTCACCTCGCGCGGGCTGTCGCCGATGTTGAACAACGCGACATAGCGGTCGTCTCCCGATGCCGTCCGCGCCGACCAGATGCGCGCATCCTGCCCCGCCTGATGGGGCCGGTTTTCGCGCGAGGACTGGTTGACCGCAATCACCTCCTTGTTGGTCAAAAGGGTCAGCGTCTTGCTGTCCAGATGGCGAAGGTCGCCGCCCATGATCAGGGGAGACCGCGCGATCGACCAGAGCGTCATCAGCGTCTGCTGCTCGTCGGGGGTGAACCGGGAGTCCCGTTCCCCCAGCGCGAGCCGGCCCAGGGGAAGCATGTCCGCATCCGGCCACGCTCCGGGGCGCCGATGGGGATTCCACGCCTCCAGTCGCGCGAACTGATCGCGGAGCAACGCCCAGGAATCCCAGAAATCGTCGCTGATCCGCCACATTTGCGCGTAGCGGCCGACATGCCCGGCCTGCGCCAAAGGCGTCTCACCCGGGGAGAGGCTGAGGATGATCGGCCGGCCCGTCGCCTGGATCGCATGATGCGCCGCTTCGATTTCCAGCCGTTGAACCGCGTCGTACGGGCGGCTCATGTCGTCCATCTTGACGAAGTCGATGCCCCAGGACGCATAGAGGGCGAAGACGCTGTCATAATAGGCCTGCGCGCCGGGCTTTCGCATATCGACGCCGTACATGTCCGGGTTCCAGGCGCAAATGCTTCCCGTATCGGCAATGTCGCGCGCGCGGTAAGGCGTGCCCAATACCGGCAGGTTCCGTTCCACCGCCAGCCGGGGAATGCCGCGCATCAGATGGATGCCGAATTTCATCCCCATGGCGTGAATCTTCGCAGCCAGCGGCGCGAAGCCCCGTCCCCCCGCTGCCGAGGGAAAGCGGTTCGGCGCGGGAAGCAAACGGCCAAAGCCGTCCATTTCGGGCACGGGATTGCTATTATAGGTATAGCTTTTGGCGTCCGGCTCGTACCACTGAATGTCGACGGTGAAGATGTCGTAGCCGAAGGGCAGCAGCTTTTCCTGCATGATGCGCGCGACGTCGAGTGCCTGGGCCTCGGTGATCGTCGTCGCAAAGCTGTTCCAGCTGTTCCAGCCCATCGGCGGAGTTGGTGCAAGCAGCGGGCCGTTGCCGGCCGGCGCGACAGCGCCAAGGTGGCGTGGCCACAGCGCGGCCAATGCCGCTGCACCGCCGATGCTCATCATTTCGCGCCTGCTGCTTGCCAAAACTCTTACTCCATTCTTACCCGAACCAGAGCGACCCGCCGCCAGCGGGTCAGGCCGCGGCGGGGGACGGGCGCGGTCGCCTGCCTCCCGCCAATCGGCTCCGTCAGGGTTTGCGCACGGCGACGGCGGTCCCGTCATAGACGATCGAGGTCTCACCATTTTCCGCGAAGTCGATCGCGCGCGCGCTGTCCTTGTCATAGAAGCGAACGGAGATGGCTCGCTTGAAGGGCATCCCGCCGTAGCCGCCTTCGCGCTTGCCGATGGTCAGCTCGCCCCTGGCATCATTCCACTGGACGGGAATGCGGACGAATTCGCCGCGCTTATAGCCTTCGCTTGTCCCATCGTCCTCATAGAGCGAAAAACTGCCGTCGGCGCCGGTGAATATATGCAGCACGATGGGGCCGTCGGGCTCCGCGCGGGTGTGCTCGATCTCCGGCCCCGTCGGCACGATGGAACCCGAGCGCACGAACAGCGGCATGCGTTCATAGGGCGCTTCGGCGACAATCTCCTGGCCGCCCTTGTAATATGCGCCGTTGTTGAAATCATACCAGCCTGCGCCGGCCGGCAGATACACTTTGCGGCTACGCGCCTTGAACTCGGTGACCGGAGCCACGAGGAAGGCGCTGCCGAACATATATTGGTCGTTGACATTGCGGACGCGGGGATCGGCCGGGAAATCCATAACCAGGCCGCGCATGATCGTGCCGTCCTTCTGCCACGTATCGCCCGCCAGCGTATAGATATAGGGCATCAGGCGGTACCGCAGCTTCAGATACCATTCCATCGAGGCGTACATGGGCGAGCCTTCGGGCGCGATCTCATAGATTTCGCGCTTCGGGGTCTCGCCATGGCTGCGGAACAGCGGCGAGAAGGCGCCGAACTGGAACCAGCGCAGGTTGAGCTCGCGCCATTCGTCGATATGCGCGGGGTCCTGTTTCGTGTAGCGATCCTCGAGCGCGAAACCGCCGATATCGTGCGTCCAGTTGGGAATGCCCGACATGGAAAGATTTACGCCCGCCGAGATTTGATCCTTGAGGTCGTCCCAGCGCGACACGACGTCGCCGGACCAGAGCGCCGTTCCCGCGCGCTGCGTGCCGCCAAAGCCCGACCGCGAAAGGATGAAGGGGCGGACATTCGGCTTCGTCGCCAGCTGGCGCTGATACACGCCTTCGCTATGCACCAGCGGGTAGCTGTTGAAGAAGGCCGCGCCGGGACCGCGCGCCGTCGGACCCATGCGATAGGCGCGTTCCTCGACCGAAAGGTTCGAGTGGAAATCGGGCTCGTCCGCGTCGAGCCACCAGGCATCAATGCCGAGGTCGCCCAGATTCTCGCGG
This sequence comes from Sphingopyxis indica, assembly GCF_032879645.1. Lineage (NCBI taxonomy): Bacteria > Pseudomonadati > Pseudomonadota > Alphaproteobacteria > Sphingomonadales > Sphingopyxidaceae > Sphingopyxis > Sphingopyxis indica. Next base: position 2,543,263 of record NZ_CP076394.1, on the reverse strand, counting down.
ATTTGCCGCCAATAGATGTCCTGCGCCTTCGGATTATAGGGGTCGTAAAAGGCGTTCGCATAGCCAGGCCCCACCCAGTCGCGGTACATTTTGGAAATATATTGCGGGTCCGTCGGTTCGCCGGGGCGCGGCTCGACCATGCGACGATAGATGCCGCCGACCTTGTCGAGCTCCTTGTAATTGTCGGTGGCCGGATAGAATTTGGGCCAGACCGAAATCATGATCCGCGCATTAAGGGCGTGGACCTCGTCCACCATGCCCTTGGGGTCGGGGAAGCGCTTGGCATCGAAACAATGGCAGCCCCAGCTGTCATCCTCCCAATAACGCCAGTCCAGCACGATATTGTCGAGCGGCAGGTTGCGACGGCGATATTCGCGCACGACGCCGAGCAGCTCTTCCTGCGTGTCGTAGCGCTGGCGGCTTTGCCAGAATCCATAGGCCCATTGCGGCAGCATCGCCGACTTGCCGGTGAGTTTGCGATAGCCGGCGATCGCACCGTCCATGTCCTTGCCCACCGTCACATAATAATCGACCGCCTGACCCAGATCGGAGGTGAAGGAGAGCGAATGGCGATCCGCATCGGGGAGGGGGGCGTTGTGGACGAGCGCGATATAGCCCGCATTGGGTTCCCACTCGATGCGGATATCGGTGGCCTTGCCGGCCTTCATCGGCACGTCGAAATTGTGATACCAGGGATTCCAGTTCTGACGCCAGCGCTCCAGCACCTCTTTCCCGTTGACGAATACCTTGACATAGCTCGACGAATAGAGGCGGAAACGGTGCAATCCGCTTTTGCCCGGCGTCACCTTGCCGGTCCAGATCACGCGCTGCGTCTGGACCGCGTTGCCGGCCGTGTTCTGCCCCGCGGTCGAGGCGACCGTCTGCGCCTTTGCCGCTTCGGGCCAGCGCATATTGTCGCGAATATACTGGTAGTTGATGACCTGTTCGTTCTGCGTGACGGCCAGCTTGTCGCCCAGATAATATTGCGCGGTCCAGCCGGGCTTGCCGTCGCTTCCGGTGACAGTCAGGCCATCGCCGTCGCTGCCCGCAAGAGCATAGGGTTTGGGGTTGCCGAAGCGGGTGATCGAGTTGTTGTCCCACAGCAGCCCGTAGTTGCGCGTCGAAACGACGAACGGCACCGCAATGTCCATATTGTGCTGAGCGAGTTCGACGTCCTCGCCATTGTAGTTCATCTGGCCGTTCTGATGTTGGCCGAGACCGTAAAGGCCTTCATCGGTGCCGCGGTTGAACTGCTGGCTGACGGTGTACTGACGCTGCCCCTCGACAGTCACGGGCGTGAACGACGCCGGACCGCCTTCGGTGAGCAGAATTTTGCCTCCGGAGTCGCGGAAAGTGACCTGGCCATCGGACAGCTGCACCTCGGCGGAGACGCTCCCGGTTGCCAGCGTCACTGATCCGGGGCCCTCGCTCAGAGTAAAACCGTCCGTCTGCGGCACGGCAGTCACCATCAGGCTGGAGGGCAGGTCGATCGTCTCGGTTGGAGCCGCGGTGACCCGGATCAGCCCGTCGCCGTAGACCTGCAGCCGCACCGTGCGTTCGGAACCCTGGTCGGGGTTGACGATGACGCCCGTGCCGGTAGCGCGATAAGTTCCTTCGGCCAGTGCGGAGGTCGCGCTGCACGCGAGCAACCCGGCGAGGACGAGGCGGATTGAAGAATGACGGATTGACACGTCGGGTGCTCCCCTGATCAGCGGTAGGTTCCGAGCCGCACGCGCAGCAGCGTCGGCTCGGCGAGGTTGAGGCCATAGTCGGTCTGGTCGCCGTTCCAGCGACGCTTCATCATCCAGCGGCCGTTTTCGAAAGTGCCTTCTTCGACGCTGAGGTAATGGACATTCTCTCCCGGCTTGGGCGCGGCGAGTTCGAAGCCGATTCGCGCGTCCGAACCGGCCAGCAGGAACTCGTCGGGGCCGAGTTGGATCAGCGCCGCGCCGCCGATCGGCTGATCCTTCTTGGGATTGGGCGGGATCTCCATCCAGGTCCAACTCGGCTCGCCGAAAGCCCACAGGCCATAGCGTGCGGTGATCTTCCAGCGCCCGCTCACCGCCGACTGGTCGGATGCGTCATCGCCCCTGGCGAAGCCGACCGTCGGATGTTCGAAGGCGAGCCGCGCCCAATCGCGCGCGATCGGGCGCATCAGCGCGAATTTCGAGGCAAAGGCGCCGAGCGTCCCGGCATCGAGCCGTTTCGCGCCGAGCGGGAAGTTGGCATAGGTGGTGTCCATCCCGAACGGCGACCATCCGATCGCGCCCTTGCCGAGCGCAAGCCAGAAATAGCGGGCGAATTCGAGGTCGTTGCCGGTCTCGGGGACGAACAGCGGATTATCGGGCCGGGCCATCTTGTCGAGCTTGCCGGCATAGATCTTGTAGCCACGATCATAGAGATCGGGCGCGGCGATCGCGATGTGCGGCGCAGCTGCCTTCCACACGTCAAGGACAGGCCAGTCGGCGCCGCCGCTGGCGCCATCGCCTTCGCCTGCCCTGGGATCGAACGGGTCGCTGGTGACGACATTGACGTACATCGGCAGGTTGAGTTCGGCCTGCCCCGCGGCGGCGATCTCGTCGATGTAGCGCGCGGTATACCAGGCGTTGAATGAACTATCCGCCTTGCGGCCGAACACTTCGCTCCAGGTGCCGCGCCTGCCGACTTTGCGGGCAAGCTCTGCCGGGATCGGGCCGGCGAACAGCCTGTTGGCCTCGGGCGAGAAATCGCGCGGCGAGCCGTAGCTCCCGACTTCGTTCTCCGGCTGGACCATGATCACCGTGTGCTGCGGGTCGATCTCGCGAAGATGACGCATGAGGGCGACGAAGGCACGCTTGTCGGCCTCCAGCGTGGCGCGTCCGTGCGGGCTCGGCACATAATGCGTCTTGCCGTCCTTTGTCATCATCCGCGGGAAGCGCCTGGTGTCGCGCTTGACCCATTCGGGCATGTAGCTCGGGCCGGTGTTTTTCCAGGTGCCGAACCACAGCAGGACCAGGCGGACGCCGTTCTCGCGCGCCTCGGGGACCAGTGCATCGACCCACGAGAAATCGAACTGGCCCTCCACCGGCTCTATCTGTTCCCACGCGACCGGAATTTCGAGGGTATTGGCGTGCAGGGCGCGGATCGTCGGCCAGACCTCGGGCAGCATCGCGGGATAGTTGCTGGAATTGTTCGCCTGACCGCCAAGGATCAGGAAGGGCTCGCCATCGACGATCAGGGCGTGCCGCCCGTCGCGGCTTTCGAGGCGTGGGAGCGAAGTGTCCTTGGCGGTGGCCACGCCGCTGAGGCACAGCGCGGCGATGGGCAGTAGCCAGCGAGTCAGTCGGTGCATGGAAAATCTCCAGTGCTGCAATGATGGTCCGGGCGGACGGACGCAGCTAAGGGGTGGGCGGACAGATGCCGCCGGGCGCTTGCGTCGCGAGGCCGATGTCTGCGAAGGAAACCGTCAAGGAGTCGGTCGCGGACAGCGTCCATAGCGGATAGAGTCCCGTCATGTCCGCGCCCTTGTCGGCAAAGCATTTCAGCGGAATGCGCACCGTCCGCCAGCCTGCGCTGCGCTGGAAGAGGTCCGTGGCGTCGACCGTGCCGCCGCCCATCGACAGATTCACGCGGCCGGTTGCCGGCGTGTCGACACGATAGGTCATTTGCAGCATCATTTCCGCGTTGGTTTCGAAACGCAGGTCGACCTTGTCGCCCTCGATGCTCGCCTTGGCGGCTTGACCCGCTGTCCAGCCGAGCTGGATCGCGCCTTCCTGACGGCTCGGTGAATCGACCGGGCGCCGGGTGACGCCCGCACCGAGCGTCAACGAAAAGGGGGCTTGAATCCGGCCGTCGGTGAAATAGCGGCTCTTGTTGGTAGCCGTGGCGTCGATTCCCGCCACTTCGCTCAACCGGCCGACGACGCCTGGCGCGGCGTAGCCAAGACCATAGCCGAGCGCGAAGAGCGGGTCATAGCCGGTCTGTCCCTTGTTGAGGGTGAACTGGGCGGCGGTCTTTGGCCAGCTGAACGACAGGCGGCCCGTGAAATCCTTTCCGGGCCGGCCCTGCGCGTCGCCGATCAGGACGTCGGCAATGCCGCCGCCTTCACTTCCGGGAAGCCAGGCCGCGACGAAGGCGTCCGACTGGTTGAGCTCGGGATTGACCCACACCGGACGTCCCGACAGGAATACCGACACGACCGGGATTCCTGCCGATTTCAGCTTCTTGAGCAGCGCGAGCGATTTCTTGTCGCCTGCCTCGAACTCCAGCGTGCGAAGATCGCCGAGGCCCTCGGCATAGGGCTGCTCGCCGAATACGACGATGGCGAGGTCGGGCTTTTCGGTGAAGCTCCCGTCGACGCTCAGGGTTGCGCTGCCGCCTCCGGCCTTCATCGCCTCCGCGATGCCTGCGTAGATGGACTGGGCATTCGGAAAATCGGCGTTTGTGTTGCCGTCGCCCTGCCAGGACAGGGTCCAACCGCCCGACTGCTGCGAAATATTGTCGGCCGCGTTGCCGGCAACCAGAATATGCGCCGAACTCTTCACGGGCAAAGCGCCGTTGTTTTTCAGCAGGACGAGCGACTTGCGCACGGCTTCGCGTGCCAAGGCCCGGTGCGCCGGCGAACCGATTACGTCAATGCGGCTCTCAAACGGACGGGCGGGATCGAACAGCCCGGCCTTGAATTTCACGCGCAGAATGCGGCGCACGGCGTCGTCCACCCGCGCCATCGGGATCACGCCCTCGCGGACCTGCTTTACCGTGTTTTCGAACAGGCCTTTCCAGCTGTCGGGTGCCATTGCCATGTCGAGACCGGCGTTGAACGCGACCGGACAGTCGGTGGTGGTGCAGCCCGGCACCTGTCCATGACCGTTCCAGTCGCCGACGATGAATCCGTCAAACCCCATGCGTCCCTTGAGCACGTCGGTCAGCAGGCTCTTGTTGCCGTGCATCTTGACGCCTTGCCAGCTGTTGAAGCTGGCCATGATCGTGCGCGTCCCGGCGTTGATCGCGGGTGGGTAGCCCGCGGAATGAATGGCGATCAACTCGCTTTCGGGAATCTCGGTATTGCCCTGGTCGATGCCGTTTGTCGTGCCGCCGTCGCCCAGAAAATGCTTCGCGCTCGCCGAGACATGACCTTGCTGCAGCGTGCCTTTTCCGGGGGCTCCCTGAAGACCCTCGATCATCTTCGCGGCATAAGCGCGAACGAGCTCTGGGTCCTCGGAATAGCCTTCGTAGGTCCGGCCCCAGCGGTCGTTGCGGGGCACCGCCAACGTCGGCGCAAAGGCCCAGTCGATCCCGGCCGCGGCGGTTTCCCGTGCGGTAGCTTCGCCGATCCGCCGGATCAGGTCGGGGTCATGAGCCGCACCAAGCGCGCTGTTATGAGGGAAGAGGGTCGCGCCGACGACATTGTTGTTGCCATGCACCGCGTCGATCCCGAACATGATCGGGATCGGGACATGGCCGGGCCGCCGTTCCATCGCGACGGCATTGAAAGCGCGCGCGGTTTCGATCCAGGGTCCGGCCGGCGACCGGTCGGGCGCCCCCATCGGCGGCGAACTGCCCCCCGCAAGGATCGAGCCCAGCGGATATTTGCGCAGGTCCTCCGGTGTGACCGACGCCGTGTCGGCCTGGATCATCTGCCCGACCTTTTCCTCGATCGACATTCGCCGCAACAGGGCGGTGACCCGCGCTTCGGTTTTCGAATCGATCAGGCCCTGGCTTTTCGCCGTGGGCCAAAGCGCGGGATTGGCCACTCCCGGCGGTGTCTGTTCTGCGCCCGCAGAGGCCGCGAACGCGAGAGTCGCGGCGGACAGAGAGGCGCCGAGAAAGGCCGTTTGCGCACGATTCAACCACATTTCACTCGCTCTCCCCCAGTCGTTTCGTCTTCAGTTTCCAATACTCATACATATCAAATGGGAGCGCTATCAAGTCCAAATCGAACCAGGCCTCCATCAGGGTTGCTCCCGGCGCTCCTTCCCGGCTTCGAGCGCGAACGCTGCCGACATCAGGCGATCTTTCGCTGCACGCGGGCCGCGCACGGCATGTCATTTCGTCACCGCCATGATCCGGTCGACCGCCGCGGCGTCTTTCACTGCCCCGGTGGTCCGGTCCAGAAAATCGCCGGTATCCCAATATATCGGTATCAACCCGTGCTCGAACGCCGATTCGGTCACATATTGAATCCAGTAAAGCCGATAGGGGTCCATGCCGGGAAAATCGGCTTTGTTATAAGCGCCATATTCGCCGAGGATCACCGGCACGCCCTTGTCGAAGAAATTCGCTTTCATCTTCTGGAACTGGGTGTCGGTATAGGCTTCGTTCGCCCAGCTTTCGCCAAAGGCCGGGTCCTCGATCATCGATCCCCATTGCCAGATGCCGCTGTCGCTGTTGATCGTGAAATTGTAGGGATCGTAATAGTGGACCTCCATCATCAACTTGTTTGACACCGTATCGGTCGGCATCGTGGCGTTGCACGTCAGGCTGGCGTCGATATTCGTCGCCCATGCCTGGACGACCAGATAGCGATTGGTATTGTTGCCCCCCGTCGCTCGCACGGCGTTGACGAAGCTTTGGTTGAAGCTGTGCTGTATCGGGCAGTTTTCGGGCGGCGGCTGCCTCCAGTCGAGCGCGATCTCGTTGGTTCCGGCAAACAGCAGATGATCGTCATAGCCCTTGAACGCTTCGGCAATCTGCGTCCACAGGCTGGTCAATTTCGCATTGACCGCGTCCTTTTCCTCGGGGACCGGATTCATCCAGCCGCCGTCCCAATGGATATTGACGATGACGTACAGGTCGGCGTTGCGGGCATAGTCAACGACCTGCTTCACGCGGTTCATCCAGAAGTCGGGGATCCTTCCATTGCCATCGAGATACTGGCTCCACGAGACCGGAATGCGCACGCTTCTGAAGCCTGCGGCCTTGTAGCCGTTCATGATCGCCTGATTGACGTCCGGCTGTCCCCACGCCCCTTCTTCGGAGCTGGTCGCGGGCCTTGGCATCCAGTCGGCGATCGCCTCGAGCGTGTTGCCGAGATTGATGCCGGGCGACATGTGCTGGGAGAAGGCGACGGCTGGCGATGTTGCTGTCGGGGCGGGGGCCGGGGTTGGTGCGGGGATGGCGGGCATTGACGGAGCCGGTGTCGGCGTCGGGGCCGGCGCGGGTGTCGGGGCCGGTAAAACGACCGACGGAGCTGCCGGCGATGAGCCGCCCCCGCCGCCGCAAGCCGACATGAGGCCAAGGATCGGTAGCGCCAGGCCCCGGATGACAAGCCTTCCGGCTTGTCGGGCGCTATCTGCGTCGGCCATGTCCTATTCCCCCCTTCCCGAAGTCCGCATTGTCGGACAGTAGCGGTGCCGCCCGGCCGGCCGCCTGCCCGAGTGGACATTTCAATTGTCTGATGATAGCGATACCAAAGGCTCGGCGAAGGTCAACGGGAATGCGGCGATCGGCCGCCGGTCGCTTTGCCGTCGCTCGATTCCGGGCGAAGAAGGACCGGAGAGCGATTTTTGGGGGAGATAATTTATGGCCATGCCCTGCGGCGGCGCCAATTCCATGCAGCGGAAGGTCAAAGCCGCGCTGTCGCTCTTTCTGCTCATTGTCGGGCTATGGGCTGCGGGCCCGGCTCTGGCCACAGACCGCGGCAGGACACCGATCGACGGCGTGTGGACTTTCAAGCGCGCGGACCCACCCGGTGCCGGAGCGTCCGATTATGACGATGCAGAATGGCCCCGGGTCACGCTGCCCCACAGCTTCAATGGCAGCGACGGCGACGACGGCGGAGGCTATTATCGGGGCCCCGCCTGGTATCGAACGCATGTAACGCTGCCGGCAAAGGCGCCCGATCGCCGGTATTTTCTGGAATTCGATGGGGCCGCGCTGGCGACCGATCTGTGGGTCAACGGGCGCAAGATCGGCCGCCACGAAGGAGGCTATGCCCGTTTCCGCTTCGATGTAACGGACGCCTTGCAAGCCGGCCCCAACAGCGTCGCCGTCCGCGTCGACAACAGCCGCCTTCCTGACATTGCACCGCTGGGCGGGGATTTCACGGTTTTCGGGGGGCTGTACCGCCGCGTCTGGCTGGTGTCGGTGGATGCGCTGCATTTCGACATGGAGGATGACGGCGGCCCCGGTGTCTATGTTTCCACGCCCAAGGCGACCGCCGACGCAGCTTCGATTCGCGCCCGTCTGCGCTTTTCGAACGACACGAAAGCCGATACCGGCGTGCGCTATCGGATCGACCTTTACGACGCGGCGGGGCAGGCCGTCGCCGCGGCCGAGGGGCTGGGCAGCGTGGCTTCCGGCGGAACGAGCGAAGCGACCGCCGAATTGGCCCTGTCGAACCCGCACCTGTGGAACGGCATTGCCGATCCCTATCTCTACAAGGTCGTCGCGACGCTCTTCGACACCAAGGGAAGGGTGCGTGACCGCGTCGAACTGCCGCTGGGCATTCGTTCGATCGAAGTGACCGCCGACAAGGGGCTGCTGCTGAACGGCCGGTCCTATCGCCTGCGCGGCGTAAACTATTTCCACGCTCAACGGCCCGGCCGGGGGACCGCGGTGACCGATGAGGAAATATCCGAAGACATGCGGATCATCGCCGACATGGGCGCGACCGCGGTGCGGTTCGTTCACTATCAGCATCCGCAGCGTGCCTATGACGAAGCAGATCGTCTGGGCTTGCTGGTGTGGACGGAAATTCCCCTCAACGGCGCGATCGACCCGGGCGAGGCGTTCGAGCGCAATGTCGCCCGGCAGATGCGCGAATTGATCGCCCAGAATATGAATCATCCCTCGGTGGCGGTCTGGGGGCTGGGCAATGAGGTCTATGAGACAAGCGACGAGGTGCTGCGCGTGCTCCGCACCGCTCAGGCGACGGCCCGCGCCGCCGATCCGAGCCGTCCCACCACCTATGCCCATTGCTGCCAGAACGACGATCACCCCAAGGCGCTCGTCGCCGATCTCAGCGCTTTCAACCGCTATTTCGGCTGGTATCCCGACCAGAAGGGCACGCTTGGCGAATGGGCGCGGACCTTTCACGAGCGCTTCCCAGAGCGCGCCTTCGCGGTTGGCGAATATGGCGCGGGCGCCGGCATCCGCGCGCAGGAGAGCAACCCCGCCCCGCCGGTGACGACGAGCGCCTGGCATCCCGAACAATATCAGGTGCTCTATCACGAACAGAATTGGCGGGGGATCAGGGACCTTCCCTATCTATGGGGCTCGTTCGTCTGGGTCGCCTTCGACCTTGCCTCCGATGGGCGGAGCGAAGGGGACCGCAACGGCATCAACGACAAGGGCCTCGTGACCTATGACCGGGCCGTTCGGAAGGACGCCTATTATTGGTATCAGGCCAACTGGTCCGACCGGCCGATGCTGCACCTGACCGAGCGCCGCCATGATTATCGCACGCAGGCCCGGGTAACGGTCCGCGTTTACAGCAATCAGCCGGCGGTTCGCCTGACGGTGAACGGCCGCGCGCTTCCCGAAATGCCCGTGGTCGACCATGTGGCGACCTGGACCGGGGTGCAGCTGACGCCGGGACGCAACCGGATCGCGGTGTCTTCGGGCGACCTGCGGGACGAGGCGGTCTGGACCTATGATCCCAACGCCCCGCTCGTTCGCAGGCCGGCCGGGCGTGCCGGACCTCGGACCGAGCAATGAACCAGACGAAATGAAGGCCGCCGCTCTCCAAGGGCGCGGCGGCCTTCCTTGTCGGGTTCGAAAATTGCTTTAGTTGATCGGCGTCAGATGGATCGCGCCGCCGCCGCCGGCGCTCATCTGGATGGACAGGCTGTCGCGGCTTGTCACCTGCCGCACGGTGCGGTTCACCTCGTTGCCGGAGGCTCCGTCCTGCCAGATCGTCGCTTCGAAGCGTCCCGATCCGAGCAGGGAGAGCGGAATCCGGACCTTGCGGGCGGTTCCGTTGGTCATCGCCCCGATATACCAATCCTTCCCCTTGCGGCGGGCGAGGACGATGTGGCTTTCCGGCGTGCCGTCGATGAAGCGGGTTTCGTCCCACGCGGTCGGCACCTGTTTGATGAAGTCGAAGCCGCTGGCGTCCGCATAGGCTTCCGGCGCGTCCGACACCATCTGAAGCGGACTGTCATAGACCACATACATCGCCAGTGCCTGACCCCGCGTGTGCTGCGATGTCGGCAGCGACCCGTCGCCCGGTCCCGCCGCTTTGGCGCCGTTGCGAAAACCGCCGGGCGTATAGTCCATCGGGCCCAGCAACATGCGGGTATAGGCAAGTTTCACATTGTGGGCGGGCGTGACGGCGCCCCAGTGGAACTTGTCATGCTCCGCGCCCATCACACCTTCCTGCGTAATGTAGTTGGGATAGGTGCGCTGAAGGCCGGAAGGCGGGAAGGCGCCGTGCATGTCGAGCAGCATGTGCCGCTTTGCCGTCGCTTCGGCGACGCGCACATAGAAGTCGATCATTTCCTGATCGTCGCGGTCCATGAAATCGACCTTGATGCCCTTGATGCCCCAGCTCTGGTAAAGATCGAGCGCCTCGTCGAGGCGAGCGTCGAGCGGCAGCCAATGCAGCCAGAGGATCAGGCCCACGCCCTTGTCGCTGGCATATTGCACGAGGGCGGGGATATCGATCCCGGCCTCCGGTCGCGTGATGTCGTTCCGGGGATCGGGCCACAGGTCGCAGCATTGGCCGGTCTTGTAGGCCCAGCCCGCGTCGATCAGGAAATAGGGAAAGCCCGATTGAGAGGCGAAATCAATGAAGTGGCGGTAGCGCTCCATGGTCGGAGGCGGGGTTTCCAGCGGGTCGGACCACCAGTCCCACGCCGCCTTGCCGGGCTTGACCCACGAGAAGTCGCCGGCGGCCTGCCGCGAAAGATTGCCGACGAGCGGCGAGGCGATCAGATCGCCCGCGCGATCGCCCGCCATGATGACGCGCCATGCGCTCTGCAGGCCGTCGGGCGATTCGACTGCCACATAGGGGCGGCCCTTGCGCGGAAATATATGGACGTCGACGCCGCCGGCGACAGGCCGCAGTGCGGCCCCGGCATAGCCGTCGATTCCGGCCTGAGTCAGCGCGAAGTGCGTCTTGCCCGACGGCGACGCGCAGACCATCGGAAGGTCGTAAAGTTTCGAGGCGTCCAGCGCCGAGATCGCTTTCAGTTGCCACGCGTTTTCATGCGGAGCCGTAAATTCCGAGACTTCGCATTGCGGATCGCCGGCCAGGCGGAATCCGGTTTTCTCGCTGGCGACTTCCACCGGCTTGCCGCCGGGCAGGACATAGCGGAACGCAACGCCCTCGTCATAGGCGCGCGCCTCGATCGACATGGTCCGGCCGCTCGCCCCGTCTTCGCGAAAGCGGATGACGGCGCCATTATAGTGATCCTTGGCCTGGCTGGCCTTGGTGGCGGTGAGGGGGATCGTGCGGTCGACCGTCTGCGTCCTTACATCGACAAGCTGCAATTTCGAAAAATCGGACTCGTTCGCGATATCCAGACCCAGCGGTGCATCCTTGACAATGGTTTCGCCCTTGCGGGTCACCGAATAGGACTGGCCGTCGGGGGCCACACTGATGACGATGCTGTTGTCGGGCGACACAACGGTCACCGGTGCGGTGGCCGCCAGCAAGAGAGAGAGCATTTCAAATTCCTTTCCGGTTATGCGGCGGGTATTTTTCGCCGTGTCGCCAACACGCAGTTGACGGGGGGCGTGGTGGCGGTCTTGAAAATATTGGTTGCGGGGAAGATCACCGTATCGAGAAACTCGGTCGCAGGGGCGCAGCGACGGGCTTTTCTGCCGTCGGAAATGCCGGTCCGAACGCAGCTTTCGGCATCGGTGAAAGGCGCGCCGGGACGGCTGCGCCGCGGATCGACGGGGAGGCGAGCACGACAAGTCGCTCGACGAATGCCGCCGGCCGCCAAGGGGCGACCAACAAATCTGCTGTTGCAGCGGCGTCGTTCACCTGCTCTTCCCTCCCCCCTTATGATACCGCTACCATTTCGCGGGAGAGGGGCTTTTGTCAAGGGGATTCCCGTGCCGCGCGATACGTGCCGCCTGAGGCGGAGCGCGCCAGCGGTGAAGACTGCAACAACGCGGTGCGATTCCCTCGATCAGGTCCGGCGCAAGGGCCCTCCGGATGGGCGGCCCGACCCTTTGACCTGGAAGCGGCTCGCCATTTGTCGCACAAAGTTGATCGCTTGAATGTTATCAGCCTTTTCGTTTGGACCGCGCGTGCATTGCCTCTGGGGGGAAGGGCGCTAAACTATGCGTATGGATGATCCGACCCCAGCACAAAATTTTCATTCGGCCACAGCCGGAAAGCGCCTGCGTATCCACGGTTCGGTAGCGCGCGACCTTGGTATCGCTATCGTATCGGGTCGATATGCGCCGGGCGACTCGCTGCGCGGCGAAATCGAGGCGAGCGAGCGATTGAACATCTCGCGCACGGCCTATCGTGAGGCGCTGCGGATATTATCTGCAAAAGGATTGGTCGAATCGCGTCCCAAAACAGGAACCAAGGTCAGTGCCCGCGTGAAATGGCACATGCTCGATCCTGACGTGCTGCAATGGATTTTCGAGTTCCAACCCAATGATTGCCTGCTGGAAAGCCTGTTCGAACTGCGCCGGGTCGTCGAACCGGAGGCGGCGGCGCTGGCCGCGACGCGGCGAACCGACGATCAGGTTGTCCGAATGGGCAGGGCGCTGGACGCGATGCAGGAGCATACGCTGGCGACCGAAGCAGGACGCCAGGCCGACCAGGATTTTCATGCCGTCCTGCTCGAGGCGTCCGGAAACCCCTTCCTGATCACCCTGACGAGCAGTGTGGGCGCGGCGGTCCACTGGACGACGATGTACAAGCTCCGCGAAGCGCCCGTTCTGCGCGATCCGACGCCCGACCATCGCCGGGTATTCGATGCGGTGGAGGCGGAGGATGTCGAAGCGGCTCGTGCCGCCATGACCGACCTTGTCAACATGGCTTTCCTCGACACGCGGGGCGCCATGCTTGGGACGCCGACGCCTTAGGTCGTAAACTCGTAAATGGCGCCATCGAGGTTTGAGGCAAAATGGCCCAGTGCGAGAAGAGAAGGCACAGAAATATGTCGATATTTCAAGACTTCTCGGCGAAGCAATGGGCCATTTTGGTCAAATCCCTTCGGGACGCCCAAATGGCTTCCATCTCGGGGCGAAAGCCGCTTGGAAAGGCAACCAGCCTTCCCGGCGCGTCTTTCCCCCCGACCTGTTCGCCATTTGGGCGCCTCGACGGCGCCATTTATGAGTTTACGACCTAGGGTCAGGATCAGGAGAGCGCGGTAACCAGCCTCCGTGCAATTCGGCCAATCTCCTCGGCCGGCCGGCCCGGACGGTAGAGGCTGCCCCCCGCGGCCACCCCTGCGGCGCCGGCGCCGAGCCACGCGCTGGCGTTGGTCTCGTCGACGCCGCCAACGGCCCAGATCCCGACAGATTTCGGCAACACTTCGCACATCGCCTTCAAATGGCCGGTGCCGAGAGCCGCGGCGGGAAACAGCTTGAGCTGCTTTGCCCCTGCCGAAAGAGCCGCGAAGGCTTCGGTCGGCGTCATGCAGCCAGGCATGACCTCCAGACCGCTTTTCACTGCGCGTGCGATCACCGGGGGATCGACATTGGGCGCGACGATCAGGCGCGCGCCCGTCTCGGCAACGGCGTTCACCGCGTCGACCGTCAGCACCGTGCCCGCGCCGATAAGGGCCGTCTCGCCAAAGCCGGCCTGCATGGCGGCGATGCTCTTCAGCGGCTCGGGCGAGTTCAGCGGCACCTCGATCATGCGGATACCGGCGTCGATCAACGACGCGGCCACCGGTACTGCTTCGTCCGGCTGGATTCCTCGTAATATTGCGACAATGGGCGGTGTGCCCGCCGCCAGCAGTTCGTCAATCATCGGCATCGACTATCCTCAATCCAGCAAGGGTGCAGGCTTCCGCATCATTCGGCTCGGCACCGGTTCCGAAACGGGTCAGCGCCACCGCATAGCGCTCGGCAAGACCGGGCGCGCCAATGATCCGAACGGGTGACGGGGAAGGGACCGCGCCGGCCATTTCGGCGCATTCGCTGCCGATCAGAAGGCCGGAGAGAAACGCCGATGCCCATTCGGCCGACCGACCCGCATCGACCTGCGCAGAACGGGCGAGAAACAGGCTTCCGAGCAATCCCCCGTCTCGCGCCGCTTCGACACCGGCGGCGAAGGCCGCTGCGTCACCGGCGGCTTCACCGGCAAGGGCCGGCAGAAGGCTCGACCCCCTTAGCCGGGCGAACAGTTCGCCGGTCAGGAAGGTGCGAAAGCTCACGATGCGCCCGCTTTCGACGACGGCCCACTTGCTGTGCGTGCCCGGAAGCACCAGCATATGCCGCCCCTCCGCCAGCGCAGGGTCCAGCGTCATTGCACCGAACAGCTGCGTTTCTTCTCCGCGCATCAGGTCGCGAAGGCCGCCGTCGCGGTCGCAGGCGCATCCGGCGGCGATACGGATGGCAAGGCCGTCAAGCGCGAAGGCGGCCGTCCGCTGTGTCCATTGCGCGGCGTCGAGAGGGCAGGGGGCATAGCCGGCCTCGTGCAGGCCGCCGCGCGCGCCCGCCATGCCGCACAGGGTGACGCGGCTGGCGCCGGCGGTGCGCCATGGAGCGATGGCGTCCAGCAGAATATCGGCCGCCGGTTGTTGGAGGCCGATCACGCCGGGACCTTCGCGTCTGTCCGTGATCTGGCCGTCCTCCAGGCGCCAGAGCCTGAGGCGCGTGCTGCCCCAATCCCCCAATAGGCGAAGGCCGGTCATCGCCTGAAACCCGGCCGGTTATGGCTGCGCCGGTTCACGCAGTTCTTCCGGCGGCAGGGCGTTGGTGGGTTTTGAGCCCCACAAGGCGTAGAAGAGGACGTAGAGTTCGCAGGCGACGGTGAGCCAGAAGCTGTTCTGGAGGCCGACGGTGTCGGCGAGCCAGCCCTGCACGACGACGAGCGCACCGCCGGCGATCGCCATGATCAGCAGGCCCGATCCTTCCTCGGTCAGCGGACCGAGGCCCTTGATCCCCATTGCGAAGATCGCCGGGAACATGATGGAATGGCACAGTCCGACGAGGATCAGGCACCACATCGCGACCGGCCCATGCAGGGTGGCGGCGCCGATCATCACCAGAAAGGCGGCCGAGGCATAGACGGCGAGCACCTTGTTGGCGGGAAAGGCGCGCATGATGAAGGCCCCGGCAAAGCGGCCGACCATCATTCCGCCCCACAGCAGCACGAGATAATTGGCTGCCTTGGCGGGGGTGATGCCCGCGATCTCGGGCAGGATGGCGAAATTGATGAAGAGGTTCGCGACGCCGATTTCGGCGATCAGGTAAATGAAGATCGCAGGGATGCCGAAGGCCAGATTGCGATGCTTGTAGATCGGGTGCGCCCAAAGCTTCCACAGCGGGACGGTCGTGCGCTCGGAGGCATGGGCGCGGCGGGTTGCCGCTCCCAGAGCGGGCAGCTTCGCGCGCCAGAAGACCAGGGCGATGATGACGAGCACCGCCGCGACCATGACATAGGGCAGCTGCGTCGCCTGCGCGTCGGCCAGCCGCTCCGCCGCGGTGAGCTGCGCGCCCTCGAGCGAATTGCCCCCGGTCGTCCGGCTGAGAATGAGATAGCCGCCGAAATAGGGCGCGAAGAAGGTCCCCATCGAATTGAACGCCTGCACCAGCGTGAGGCGCGATTCCGACGATTCCGGCGGTCCGATCACCGCGACATAGGGGTTGGCCGCAACCTGCAAGAGCGCGATGCCGCACGCGATCACGAACAGCGCGAGCAAGGTGATCTCGTATGACGGGATGCGGGCCGCCGGGACCATGCCCAGCGCACCGGCCGCCATGATCAGGAGCCCGATGATGATCGCCCTCTTATAGCCGACGCGCTCGATCAAAAAGGCCGACGGCATGGAGGCGACCGCATAAGCGATGAACCACACCGATTCGATCAGCGTCGTCTGTGTATAATCAAGCTCGAACACGCTGCGCAGATGAGGAAGCAGCGTGTTGTTGATGACCGTGATGAACCCCCACATGAAAAAGAGGCTCGCAAGCAGAGCAAGCGGCCTTCCGTAGCCGCCGGATTTACGGTGCGGCGGAGCGGCGACAGGGGTTGCGTGGGAAACTGGGGGCAAGCGGCTCATCCTCTCTCGAATCTTATTTGTATGAGTATATACCCCGTGTCGATCGGTCAATATTCGGATTGTGTCCGATCCATGCGGACTGCACCAGCCGACACGTTGATCCGTCACCACGACCGACCCTGTCAATCCGCCGGGCTTCCGGGCTCATTTTCCATCCCAAGGGCCATGATCCGTTCGGCATTGCCCGCAGGCAGGGAACGTCCCGCGCGGCTTCGCCGCAGCCATGCCCGTCCACGACCTGCCTGCCATTCGAGCCACATCTCCGCGCGGCCGACGATCCCGCCGAGCTCCAACCTGCCGCCGCGTCAGGCGGTCAGCCCAGCGATTGCGGAAAAACTCCGTGACGGGCGCCGAAAGCGGCGAAGAGCCCGGGCCATGCAGATACGGGTTCGCTCGCAGGCGGGTGTACACCGAAGCCGTGGCCGCCCCGGTCGAAGATGTGGAGCGCGACAGGGCGCGCCTTGGCCTGCATTGCCCCGAACAAGGCGATGCTGTTGGCGGGCGGCACCACCTGGTCGTCGGCCGCATGTACAAGGAATGTGGGCGGCATATCCTCCGTGACCCGAAGCTCTACCGATCGTGCCCGCCGGGCCGCCTCCGTCGCGCCGGGGCCGAGCAGCGCGTCGCGCGAACCCGCGTGGGTGAACGACGCGTCGAGGCTGACCACCGGATAGATTAGTCCGGCAATATCGGGCCGCGCCGAAAGGCGGTCGGCTTCGTCAACCCGCGCATAGACGGATTCGGCATGACGCGCCGCCAGCGACCCGGCCAGATGGCCGCCGGCCGAAAAGCCGAGCACCGCGACGCGATCCGGCAGGATCCCGAACTGGCGTGCCCGGGACCGGATCAGCCGCATCGCGCGCTGGGCGTCCTGCAGCGGCACGTCCTCGCGATGCTGCCATCCTTCGTGCGGCAGGCGATAGAGGAGAATGAACGCGGTGATGCCGCGCGCGTTGAGCCAGTCGGCCTGACTGGTTCCCTCATTGTCATAGGCCTCGAACCAATAGCTTCCGCCGGGAATCAGCAGAACCGCGGCACCGTTGGGCTTCGCGGGCCGCCGGACCACCAGCGTCGGCCGGTCGATCCCCCTGATCCAGCGGTCGGGATTGCTCGGGTCGTGCGACTGATCGTCGATCTTGCGGACGATGGGCGCGCCGGTTGCGCCGGGCGGCGTACCGGGCCACAATTCGATCACTTCGTCGTTCGGCGTCGACAGCGCTGGACGCGGCGCCGCGGCGATGGCGAGTCCGGCCCCCAGGACCGCACGACGGCTGACGTTCGACATTCCCCCCAATTCTCCCGCTGCAAACATTGACTTTGTCGGCTTCGTCAATGGCCGAATGATTTGTATGAGTATATCTTGAACCCGCCGGTCGTCAATAGATCGGCGTCGGTGGCCGGCGGCAAGGGTTTGCCGAGCCGTGAATCGCGCCGAACGCAGCCACCGATCGCGTATATTGTCTTAGTTTTTTCCATCCGCTAGAGGGGCTCTCAAAGCAGGACATCGGGGGAGGCATCGGTGCGGTCGGCAACACTACTATCGCGGGTCGCTTCAATTCTGATCGGGATGGCGCTGACGGCGGCCCCGGCAGAGGCGCGGCAATGGCCCGAGGGCCGACGGGCGGCCGTGGTGCTGACCTATGACGATGCCTTGCCCTCCGATCTCGATATTGCCATTCCCGCGCTGGATGCGGCCGGCCTGAAAGGGACGTTTTTCCTGATCGGCAATGCACTGCTACCGGAACAGATCGCGCGCTGGCGGGCCGCTGCGGCCGAAGGCCACGAGCTTGGAAACCACACTATTCGCCACGCCTGCCCGCAGACCAATTATCCGCCGGCGAGGAAGCTCGACACCAGCGAGGCCTATGATGTCCCGATGATGCTTGCCGAAATCCGGACGATGAACACCATGCTGACGGCGATCGACGGGAAGTTGCAACACAGCTTCGCCACGCCTTGCGGTCAGCATCTGGCTGGCGGTGTGGACTACCTCTCCGAACTGCGCGCCAGCGGACTGGTGCGCTATACCCGCAGCGCGGGCTGGCCGGGCGGCGAGGATCCCATGGATGTGCCGTGCCGCTGGTTCGACGAAAAGGCGACAGGCGCCGATATGATCGCTGCGGTCAAAAGTGCCGAAGAGGCCGGCGACCTGTTGGTTCTCGGCTTTCACGGAGTCGGCGGCGATTATTTGAAGGTATCCGCCGAGGCGCACGCGCAGCTCCTCGCTTATCTAAAGGACCATTCCGACACCATCTGGGTTGCGCCGTTTTCGACGGTCATGGATTACGTCACCAGCCACCCCGAAGGCTAGGGCGGATCGACATTCAGCTCTGGCGGCCTGCAAATGGCGTCTTTCCGCGCTTCCGGTGCTCATGTGCAGAAAGCACGCTGCGCGCCGGGTCACGGAAAACCGATGGGGCCATGCGGCATTGGAGCGTGGCGGAGCGGGAGGGATTCGAACCCTCGATACGGTTTTGCCGTATACTCACTTTCCAGGCGAGCGCCTTCGACCACTCGGCCACCGCTCCGCATCTGCTCTGGAAGGGGCGCCCTAATCGCTTGGCGGGGGTTTCGCAAGCCGGTTGGGCGTGGCAGACAGGCGCGATGAGACAACTGCTCCTCGCCGCGACCGCGGCCGCCGCGCTTTTGCTTCCCGTCCATGCCGAAGAGGCGGCGCCCGCGCCGTCACCGGGGGAAATTGTCGAAGCCGCAGCGGCGGGGGAGTGGGTGCGCATCGCGCCTTCGGACCTGCTGGTGATGGATCTCGCCCCCGACGCGGCGGGCAAGCCGCGGCGCGTCGTCATCCAGCTGATGCCGCCGCCGTTCAGCCAGGGCTGGATCGGCAATATCCGCAAGCTCGCCGCGGCGCATTGGTGGGACGGCACCGCGATCACGCGGGTGCAGGACAATTATGTCGCGCAATGGGGCGATCCCGATGGTGAGGATGCGGTGAAAGCGAAGCCGCTGCCGGACGGCTTGGCGACGGTGCCGGAGAGCGAGTATCGGACACAATGGATCGAGTTGAAATACGACAAGTCCATGAAGCCGTTGCTTGAAAAGTGGAGTGAAGGCGGATCGGCCGAGACCGGGCCGCGATCGGCCGATGTTGGCCCCGATAATTATGCTGCTGCATATTTGTTCGACCGTGGCTGGCCGCTGGCGACTGATGAAGACTATGAATGGCCTGTCCACTGCTACGGCATGGTCGGCGTCGGCCGCAACCTGTCGCCCGACACCGGTTCGGGGGCGGAGCTCTACGCGGTCATCGGTCACGCGCCGCGCCATCTCGACCGCAATATCGCGCTGATCGGGCGCGTCGTGAGCGGGATCGAACATCTGTCGAGCCTGCCGCGCGGCACCGGTCCGCTCGGCTTCTATGCCGACCCCGCGCAGCGCGTGCCGATCGCCTCGGTCCGGCTCGCGAGCGACCTCCCCGAAGTCGGGCGGCCGGCGTTCGAATATCTGTCGACCGAGAGCGACAGCTTCGCGCGCTATGCCGACGCGCGCGCCAACCGCCGCGACCCCTTCTTCATCCGCCCCGCCGGCGGCGCCGACATCTGCAATATCCCGGTGCCGGTGCGCGCGGTGGGGGGAAAATAGTGGAGAGCGTCGCCATCACCACCCCGCTGTGGCGCTGGACATCCAGCGCTGGCCCGGCGGCGTGGTATTTCCTGACCATTGCGGGCGAAGCGGCCGACGCGATTCGGCTTGCGGCGATCTCCGGGCAATGGCTCGACGGGCGGCGCGGCTTCGGATCGGCGCGGGTCGAGGCGCAGATCGGCGATACCGTTTGGAAGACCTCGGTGTTTCCGCATCGCGAGAGCGGCGGCTGGCTGCTGCCGGTCAAGGCGGCGGTGCGCAAGGCCGAGGGGTTGGCCGAGGGCGATGCGGTGGCGGTAACCGTCAGTCTTTAGACGGCGCCTCGGCCTTGGCTTCGCGCGCCTGCGCTTTGCGTTTGCGCAGATTGGCGCGCAGCGCTTCGGCAAGGCGGCGTTCGCGTTCGAGGTCGGCGGGGGAAGGCGGCTTGCTCACGCCGCCGTCATTCTCGCGAAATCTCGGCTTCGTCAAGCCTCGCACCTTGACAGCGGCAAGGCGCGCCGCCATAGGCCGCGCCTGCCCCGCGGCGATCCGCCTGCGGCCGGCCGGAACGCTGCTGTAGCTCAGTGGTAGAGCGCACCCTTGGTAAGGGTGAGGTCGAGAGTTCAATCCTCTCCAGCAGCACCATCTATCCACACCCCTCCTTCGAAAGCGCCGGCATGGCGCGCGTTTCGCGGCGGTGATTTGCGCGCTTTACGGCGCGCCGCGCGCCGGGTTAAGGACGGGGGCGGGCGCCTCATGCGCCGGGCAGGGAAAGCAGGGGCATGAAGGACAGCGGCTATCCGCCGGTAACCAACGATCGCTGGGCCTTCATGGCGATATTGATCGCGGTATCGGCAGCCTTCGCCTGGATTTTGCTGCCGTTTCTCGCCGCGATCCTGTGGGCGGTCATCGCCGCGATCCTTTTCACGCCCATCTATACGCGGCTGCTCGGAAAAATGCCGCGGCGCCCGAGTTCGGCGGCGCTGCTGACGCTGTTGCTGATCGTCGCGCTGGTGATCGTGCCCGCCGCGATCCTGACCATGGCGCTCGTCGGCGAAGCCACCGCCATCTATGACCGTATCCAGTCGGGCGACATCGACCCGGCGCAGATCGTCGCGACCTTTCGTGCGGCCATGCCTTCGTGGGTGACCGGCTTCCTGCACAATCTGGGCATCGACAATCTTGCGGAGGTCCGCACGAGCTTCGGCGCAGGCGCTGCAGACGGCGTCCGCGCGGTTCTCGGCCAGGCGCTGCAAATCGGGCAGAGCCTGTTCGGCCTGCTCCTCAAGCTCAGCGTGATGCTCTATCTCGCCTTTTTCCTGATCCGCGACGGGGAAGGCCTGAAACGGCGCGTCGCGGCCGCGGTGCCGCTGCGCAGCGACCATCTCCACCGCCTCGTCGAGCGCTTCATTGTCGTCGTGCGCGCGACGATCAAGGGCACGATCGTGGTCGCGATTCTGCAGGGCCTGCTCGGAGGCCTCATCCTGTGGGCGCTCGGTATCGAAGCGCCGCTGCTGTGGGGCGTGCTGATGGGCGCGGCGTCGCTGATCCCGGCGGTGGGCACCGGGCTCGTCTGGGTGCCGATGGCGCTCTATCTCTTCTTTACCGGCAGCTTCTGGCAGGGGGCGGTGCTCGTGTTCTGCGGGCTGTTCGTGATCGGCATGGTCGACAATGTGCTGCGCCCGGTCCTCGTCGGCCGCGAGACGCGTATTCCCGACTATGTGGTGCTGATCACGACGCTGGGCGGGCTGCAGCTGTTCGGCTTTCACGGCATCGTTATCGGCCCGGTGGTCGCGGCGATGTTCATCGCGGTGTGGGATATTGCGACCGATATGCGCAGCGAGGCGCTGGGGGCGCCGCCGCCCGTCTGAAACCGGTCAGATGCGCGCGTCGAGCAGCCAGTCGTGGAACAGCTTCACCGCCGGCTGGCGCAGCGCGCGCGGGCGGCAGACGAACCAATAGCTGTACGGGCTGTCGACGTCGAAATCGAACAGGCGGACGAGGCGGCCGTCCTGCGCGTCGTCGAAATGATGGCCGTGCATGAAGGCGACGCCGATCCCCTGCGCCGCGGCTTCGAGCATCAGCGGCCCCGAATCGAAGAAGTCGATCCCCGCGGGCTCGAGATAGGGCATACCGACGGCATTTTTCCATTCGGCGAAGGTTTCGGGCATCTCGCGGTGGAGCAGGATCGTCATCCGCTGGAGCTGTTCGGGCACGGTAATCGGCCGGTCGCCGTCGGTGAGGTCCTTCGACGCGATCGGGAAGACCTTGTCCTGGTCGAGCCGCGCCGCATAGAGTGCGGGGTCGATCGCGCGCGCGAGCGCGATCGCGGCGTCGATCCCTTCGCCGAGCCGCGCCTCGCCGTGCGACAAGGTGTCGATGTCGATATGCAGTTCGGGATGCTGGCGCCGCAGCGCAGGCAGACGCGGGAAGAGCCGCTGCTGTGCGAACAGCGGCAATACGTTCAAATGCAGGCGCAGCGAGGCGTCGGGGCTGCCGACATTGGCGATCACGCTGCGCAGTTCGTCGAGGATCGGCGCGAGCTGATCCTGCAGCGCGCGTCCCGCTTCGGTCAGCCGCAGTCCGTGGTGGTGGCGGTTGAACAGCGGGCGCCCGACGGCATGTTCGAGCGTCTGGATGCGCCGCGACAGCGCGGGCATCGACAGGCCGAGCTCGCTCGCCGCCGCCTTCACCGTACCGTGGCGCGCGACTTCCAGAAAGGCTTCCATGCTGCTGAGGGGAGGGAGGCGTGCCATGATCGTTGCGCCAATGATGACATGACACCGCGCGCCGCGCCAGATACTTTTGTGCAGTGCGGCATGGATTGCGCTTACGCCGGGGTCTCGAAAAGAGGGAACGCGTTCCCTATCTTCGGCATTCTGACTATTTTGCGGGAGACACGCCTTGGCCGATGCACCGGTGAAAGAAAAGCAAGTCAAGCTGCAGGTTGCGAATGCCAGGGCCGAGGAAAGCGGCGGCGGCATTGCGCGCATCCCGCGCGCGGCGATGGCCGAACTCGGCGTGACCGAGGGCGACGCGATCCAGATCACCGGCAAGCGCGAGACCGTGTCGCGCGTGATGGCGCCCTATGCCGAGGATGAGGGGCTGAACGTCGTTCGCCTCGACGGGTTGCTGCGCGCCAATGCCGGGGCGGGCGCGGGTGACATGGTGGCGCTGAGCCGCGTCGAAACGCGCCCCGCGACGCGCGTCGTCTTTGCCCCGGCGCAGCAGAATCTGCGCCTCCAGGGCTCGGCGATGGCATTGAAGCGCAGCTTTTTCGGCCGCCCGCTGCTCGCCGGCGACACGGTGGCGACCGCGGGACAGCAGCGGCTGCCTGCGGGCGACATGCCGCCGCAGCTCCGCCAGATGCTCAATGCGCCGGCCTATGCGCTCGCCGAAGTGCGCCTGATCGTCGTGTCGGCGGCGCCGAAGGGTGCCGTCTTCATCGACGAAAATACCGAGGTCGAGCTGCTTTCCGAATATCAGGAACCGCACGACGCGCGGCGCACCGACGTCACCTATGACGATCTCGGCGGGCTCGGCGAGACGATCGACCAGCTGCGCGAGATGGTCGAGTTGCCGCTGCGCTACCCCGAACTGTTCCGCCGCCTCGGCGTCGATCCGCCGCGCGGCGTGCTGCTGCACGGCCCGCCGGGAACCGGCAAGACGCGGCTCGCGCGCGCGGTCGCGAACGAAAGCGACGCGCAATTCTTCCTGATCAACGGGCCGGAAATCATGGGCAGCGCCTATGGCGAGTCCGAAAAGCGCTTGCGCGAAATCTTCGAGCAGGCGGCGAAGGCGGCGCCGTCGATCCTGTTCATCGACGAGATCGATTCGATCGCGCCCAAGCGCGGACAGGTGACGGGTGAGGCCGAAAAGCGCCTCGTTGCGCAGCTTCTGACATTGATGGACGGGCTCGAGCCGCGCACCAACCTGGTGGTCATCGCCGCGACCAACCGTCCCGACGCGGTTGACGAGGCGCTGCGGCGTCCGGGCCGCTTCGACCGCGAGATCGTGATCGGCGTTCCCGACGAAAAGGGGCGGCGCGAGATACTCGGCATCCATACGCGCGGCATGCCGCTCGGCGCCGATGTCGATCTGGACGAACTTGCGCGGACGACCTTCGGCTTCGTCGGGGCCGACGTCGCGGCGCTGACGCGCGAGGCGGCGATCGAGGCGGTGCGGCGGATCATGCCCAAGCTCAACCTCGAAGAGGGAACGATACCGCCCGAAGTGCTCGAAGAGTTGAGCGTCACGCGCGACGATTTCCTGAACGCGCTGAAGCGCGTCCAGCCTTCGGCGATGCGCGAGGTGATGGTGCAGGCGCCGACGACACGCTGGAGCGACATCGGCGGCCTCGACGCGGCGCGCGACAAGATGGTCGAGGGCATCGAGCTGCCCTTGAAGCATCCCGAGGCGTTCCGGCGGCTCGGCATCCGGCCGGCCAAGGGGTTTCTGCTCTATGGCCCGCCGGGAACCGGGAAGACCCTGCTGGCGAAGGCGGCGGCGCGCGAGTCCGACGCCAATTTCATTGCGATCAAATCGTCGGACCTGCTCTCGAAATGGTATGGCGAGAGCGAGCAACAGATCGCCCGGCTGTTCGCGCGGGCACGGGCGGTGGCGCCGACGATCGTCTTCATCGACGAACTCGACAGCCTGGTCCCGGCGCGCGGCGGCTCGGCGGGCGAGCCGCAGGTGACCGAGCGCGTCGTCAACACGATTCTCGCCGAGATGGACGGGATCGAGGAGATGCAGTCGGTCGTGGTGATCGGCGCGACCAACCGGCCGAATCTGATCGACCCCGCGCTGCTGCGTCCGGGGCGGCTCGACGAGCTGATCTATGTCACCGTGCCCGACGCGGGCGGGCGCAAGCGCATTTTGGAAATCCACACCGGCAAGATGCCGCTGGCGGAGGATGTCGATCTCGATGCGCTCGCGACGCGGACCGACCGCTTCACCGGCGCGGATCTGGAAGATCTGGTTCGCCGCGCGGGGCTCGCGGCGCTCAAGCGCTCGATGCAGAGCGACAGTGTGACGATGGCCGATTTCGAAGCCGCGCTGAAGGATACCCGCGCCTCGGTGACCGAAGCGATGGAGCGCGACTATGAAAAGATTCAGGGCGAGATCAAGCAGAACGCGATGAGTGTCAATCCGATCGGCTTCTTCGCGCCGGGGATGCTCAAACCCGTCCGCGACCAGAAGCATGGCGAGGATGAGGCGAAGGACTGAGCGAATCCAATCCCTCCCCGTCAGGGGAGGGCAGCGAGACTTGGCAGCTTGCTGCCTAGTCGCAGCGGCTGGGGCCTATCGGCCTTGCGCTTGGCTGTGAGGCCCCACCCCAACCCCTCCCCTGAAGGGGAGGGGCTTGATTCCGCCTCTAGCTTGCGAGCGGACTCTGCCGCAGCGCCGACCAGCCCCACAGCACGAGCCAGACGCAAAAGCCCGCCATCAGTCCATAGGCGACCATCGCGTGCCAGTTATAGAGCAGCACTCCGATCGCCGGCGAGACGATATAGGCCGATCCGTTGATCGAGGCGGTCATCCCCGCGACCGCGCCCTGGTCGCGCCGCGGCACCGACAGCGATGCGCCCGCGGTGAAGCCGGGGCGGAACAGGCCGAAGCCGAGCGACGCGGTGGCAAAGCCGATGACGATCGCGTGCAGGTCCTGCGACAGCCCCGTCATCACCGTGCCGATCGCGCCGAGCGCGGCGCCGACGAGCACCGTCGTGCGCGGCGTCAGCTTGAGCAGCGGAATGAGGCCCCATTGCGCGAGCAGGGTGGCAAAGGCGCCCGCCATCAGCACGATGCCGGTGATCGCGGCGCCCTCGTCGGGATTGGATCGGAGGTGCAGCCGGTCGAGGATCAGAAAGCCGATCACGCCGAGCATCATCGCCTGCGCCTGGCCGCCGAGGAGGCCGGCTAGCAGCCACGGCCGCGCGCGCTGGTCCGACCAGCGCAGCGGCGCGTGCGGCGCGTCGTCGGCTTCTTCCTCGTCGTCGCTGCGCGCCGGGTCGGTGGTGCCCGAGGTGGGGTAGGGAGCGATCGAGCCGCGCGCGGCAAAGCGCGGCGTGTCGTTGGGCAGCCGCCAGCGCAGCATCACGAGCACGAAGAGGCCGATCAGCGCAAAGACGATCAGCGGTCCCGACAGGCCGAGGATCGGCAGGATGAAAAAGGGCGCGACCGCGGGACCGATCACCGTGCCGAGGCCGAAGGAGGAGGAGACGAGCGACAGCGCCTGCGTGCGCTCGTCGGGGTCGGTGCGCGCGGCGACATAGGCCTGTACCGCGGGCGGCGCCGCCGAACCGAGCGAGCCATAGAGGCTGCGGAAAAGCGCGAAGAGGATGAAGGTCGGCCCCGCGGCGACCCATCCCGACAGGCCGGCCCATAGCGTCAATCCGCACAAGGCCATCGAGGCGAGGAAGCCGACGATGCCGAGCGCCATCAGCGCCTTGCGTCCGCGCTTGTCCGACTGGCGCGCCCAGTGCGGCGCGGTGAGCACCCAGAGCAGCGCCGACCAACTGAACGCCAGGCTGACCCAGACGTCGGGAATGTGCAGCTTGGCGCCGATCGCGGGCAGGATCGACTGCATCGCGGTGTTGCCCGCCGCGGCGACCAGCATGATCGCAAAGAGAACGGCCATGCGGTCGGCGGGAATCGAGCGCGATATCGTCGACAAATTCGCTTCCCCCTTTTGCCACCGGCCATCGCGGACCTGCCTCTCCCTACAGCCGGGGGCGCCGCTGTCCAGCGTCAAGCCCATATCTTTTCTTGCGCGACAGCCTGCTTTTTGCCACGCCATCCCGAACCGCAACAACGCGAAAGCCATCATGACCAATCCGCGGGCGCAGGCCCAAGAATCGAAGATCGCGACATCCCGCCGGATGCGCGAGCGGTTGAAGCGCTTTTTCGGACCGTGGGGCATGTTCGTCCGCGGCTTTATCAAGCACCCGGTCATGGTGGGGTCGATCGTCCCCTCGTCGCCGACACTGATCCGCCACATGCTGGGGCCGGTGGACTGGAAAAGGACGAAGCTGTTCGTCGAATATGGCCCCGGCGTCGGTACTTTCTGCCGCCCGGTGCTCGAACATCTGCCGGGCGACGCGACGCTGATCGCGATCGACACCAACGCGGATTTCATCGACTATCTGAACAAGGATATCCGCGACAGCCGCTTCATCGCGGTCCACGGATCGGCCACCGACGTCGAATCGATCATCGCCGCACATGGTTTCGAACATGCCGATTATGTGCTGTCGGGCCTGCCCTTTTCGACGCTCCCCGCCGGCGTCGGCCCGGCGATCGCCGCCGCGACGCACCGCGTGCTGCGCCCCGGCGGTGCCTTTCTGGTCTATCAGTTCCGCGCTCGAGCGCGCGATTTCCTCGCCAGGCATTTCAAGCGCATCGACAATGCGTTCGAATGGGTCAACGTCCCGCCCTGTTTCCTCTTCTGGGGCTGGAAGGACTGATCAGACGGCTTCGAGATCGGGTTCGGCGAGGCCGAAATTGAGCCGCCGCGACACCGTATAATCGGCGACGCCGACCACGAACCAGGCGAGCGTCCAGCGCAGCCGGGTGAGCAGGCCCGCGCGCGCCTTGTGCGACTCCTTCGTCACGATCTCGCATTCGCCTTCCAGGCTGGCGACGAAGTCGCGCATCCGCGCGGCGAATTCGGCGTCGGCGATCCGCAGCATGATCTCGACGTTCACGAACAGGCTGCGCGCATCGAAATTGGCCGAGCCGACATAGGTGACATCGTCGATGACGATCAGCTTCATATGCAGCTTGCACGGCCGATATTCCCACACATCGGCCTGTTTCCTGAGCAGATAGCCATAGAGGAGGCGCGAGGCGCCGATCGTCGCGGCATTGTCCGACTGCGCCGCCATCACGAAGCGCGCGCGGCCGCGGCGGGCGACGCGGCCCAGGCGGCGCAGCATCCCCTGACCGGGCGAGAAATAAGCCATCGCCATGTCGAGCCGGCGCGCGCGGTCGAGGTCGCGGCGCACCGCGCGCGCCCAGGGGGAAAGCCGCTGCGTCGGGCCGCCGACGAGCCAGGTGAGCGCCCCGTTCTCGACCGGCCATTCGCGGATCAGCCGGCGCAGAATCAACAGTTTGCCGTCATCGCCGGTCGTATAGGCGTGAAGTTCGGCGAACCAGCGCACCGCCTGCGCGACGCTCGGCCCTTCGACGATCAGGCCGAGGTCGAACCAGCAGTCGCGGCGCGGCGGACTGAGATATTGTTCGGAAATGTTGAAGCCGCCCGTGATCGCGATCCGCTCGTCGATCAGGACCAGCTTCTGGTGATTGCGGATCAGATAGCTCGATCGCCAGCGCCGCGAAAAGAAAAGGATTTCGCCGCCGGCGGAGCGGAGCGGCGCGAACAGCGCGTCGGGCGTGTCCGACGAGCCGAAGCTGTCGATCACGGCGCGGACGCGCACCCCGCGCTGCGCGGCGGCGAGCAGGCGCGCGACGATCTCGCGCCCCGCGCTGTCGTCGTCGAAAATATACATCACGATGTCGATGCTGCGTGCCGCGCCGTCGATCAGCGCGCGAAGGCGGTCGAGCCGGGCGGCGCCGTCGAAGATCAGCTCGAGATCGTGACCGGCAACGCTCGCCTGTATCGGGTCGTGCGGGCAGGCCGAAGCCGCTGGGTTCGTCATCGCGCCCTGCATAGGCCGCGCGGCTTGCGCGGGGCAAGGGTGGCACTTACATTGACAATCCCGGCCTCCGCTGCTAGCGCGCAGCGCTTGCAAGCCGCCGCCTTGGCCGGCCTCTCCCGCAACAAGGAATTACCATGGCCCGCGTTACCGTCGAAGATTGTGTCGACAAAGTTCCCAACCGCTTCGATCTGGTCCTGCTGTCCGCGCACCGCGCCCGCGAAATTTCGGGCGGATCGGAGCTGACGATCGACCGCGACCGCGACAAAAATCCCGTCGTCGCGCTGCGCGAGATCGCCGAGCAGACGGTGAAGCCGCAGGATCTGGGCGATTCGCTCGTTGGTTCGCTGCAAAAGGTGGTCGTCGACGACGACGATACGCCCGACGAAATCAGCTCGATCAGCCGCTCGGCCGAAGCGCTCCGCCTTACCGCCGCGGCGCCGCCGCGCAGCCCGGCGAGCGCCGGTCCCGATTTCGACTGATCGCTGGCACAAGTCATCACCAAAGGGCCGTGGTAAACCGCGGCCCTTTTTGTGTCAGGCGACCCGGGTGAGTTCGGCGACGCGGATCGCGCGCGACGCGAGCATCGGTTCGAGGATGATACCGATCCGCCGCGCGCGCGGCGAATGGGCGGTGATGTTGTAGAGGCTGTTCGCAACGACATCGGCGATCTGCACACCCTCGCTGCGCCGGCTGTCGGCGAGCGAGGCGGTGCCCCAGCCCGCGAGCCCGGCCTGGATCGCGTCGCGCACCCGCGCGAGGATCACCGGATCATAGCGCCCGTCGTCGATCACGACGTCCGAGCACACACCTCCGGTTTCGGGAAGCCAATGGCCGACCGCGCTGTCGAGCAGCGCAGCATAGAGTTCGAGGTCGGTGATCGTCGAACCGTCGGCGGGCGGCATCAGCTTCGCGGTCTCGGCGCTTGCCACCCAGGCGCGGCCGCCGGCGCGATCGAAGAGTTCGAGCAGATAGGCGCGTTCGGTCAAGCTGATCCGGCTGCCCTTGAGTTCGCCGCGAAGGCCGGTCACGGCGCGGAATCGCGCGTGGATCGAGGCGGCGGTCTCCGGCGTGAGCATCACCGCGGCAAAGGTCATCGCGCCGGCGTTGAGTCCGCCCGATTCGTCGCAATAGATCGTCATTATATGCGCTTATCGGGCATCAGGACGGGCAGGGATAGCGTTTCTTCATCAGCGCATCAAAGGCGGCATAGAGCGACAATTTGCTGCGGACGCGTGCGGGGTAGCTGTTGAGATGTGCGAGCCATTCCTCGGGAGTGAGGCTTCCCGTTTCGGGCGGGCAGCTCGTCGTCGGGCGTCCGGCGCTGCGCTGCGCGTCGATCCGCGCCTTGTAGCGTTTCGCGGTCGCGATCACTTCATTCTTCAGCCGATAGGCTTCGGGGGTCGCCGCCGCGAGCGGGCCGAGCCGCATGATATTGTTCGCGCGCGCAAGAAAGGTGGCGACGCTCATGTCGCCGGGTGCCATGCCGCAGAGCAGGAGGCCCGCCAGCAGGGCAGGGGCAATCCGTGCGCGGCCGCCCGGACCTGCCCCCCTATGCAAAATGTCAGGCGCCCTGCGGGTTGGCGCCGCCGAAGGGACGCGGCTTGCGCTTGATCTGCGGCAGGCCGCCGGCGTGGCCCTGAACGGGGTTCGCGGCCTTGCCATGATCGTCGTCGCGGCCGATGTCCTCGCCGGCGATCGCGCGCTTTGCTTCCTCGCCCGACAGCGTCTCATATTCGAGCAGCGCGCCGGCGAGCAGGTGCAGTTCGTCGAGATGGTCGGTGAGCACCTTGCGCGCGGTCGCTTCGCCTTCCTCGACGAGGCGGCGGACCTCGGCGTCGATCAGCTTGGCCGTCTCTTCGGACATATTCTGCGCGCGCGAGACGCTGTGGCCGAGAAACACCTCGTCCTGATTGTCGCGATAGCGCAGCCAGCCCAGTTTTTCCGACATGCCATATTCCATGACCATCGAGCGCGCCATGTCGGTCGCCTGCTGGATGTCGTTCGACGCGCCGGTGTTGAGTTCGTCCTGGCCATAGATGAGCTGTTCGGCGATGCGGCCGCCGAAGCAGAGCGCGAGCCGCGCCTTCATCTGCTTCATGCTCATCGAATAGCGGTCGCGCTCGGGCAGGTTCCACGTCACGCCCAGCGCGCGCCCGCGCGGAATGATCGTGACCTTGTGCAAGGGGTCGTTGCCTTCGACGTGAAGCGAGACGAGCGCATGGCCGGCTTCGTGATAGGCGGTCGCCTTCTTCTCGTCCTCGGTCATCACCATCGAGCGGCGTTCGGCGCCCATCAGCACCTTGTCCTTGGCTTCCTCGAACTCGTTCGAGGCGATCAGGCGCTTGCCCTTGCGCGCGGCGAGCAGCGCCGCCTCGTTCGCCAGGTTGGCGAGGTCGGCGCCCGAGAAGCCCGGCGTGCCGCGCGCGATACGGCGGAGGTCGACGTCGGGCGCGAGCGGCTTCTTGCGCGTATGCACCTCGAGGATCTTCTGGCGGCCCTCGATGTCGGGGCGCGGCACGACGACCTGGCGGTCGAAGCGGCCCGGACGCAGAAGCGCCGGGTCGAGCACGTCGGGGCGGTTGGTCGCCGCGACGATGATGATCCCCTCATTGGCCTCGAACCCGTCCATTTCGACGAGCAGCTGGTTGAGCGTCTGTTCGCGCTCGTCGTTGCCGTTGCCGAGGCCCGCGCCGCGGTGACGGCCGACCGCGTCGATCTCGTCGATGAAGACGATGCACGGCGCGTTGCGCTTCGCCTGTTCGAACATGTCGCGGACGCGGCTGGCGCCGACACCGACGAACATTTCGACGAAATCCGAGCCTGAAATGGTGAAGAAGGGCACGCCCGCCTCGCCCGCGATCGCGCGCGCGAGCAACGTCTTGCCGGTGCCGGGCGAGCCGACGAGCAGCGCGCCCTTCGGAATCTGGCCGCCGAGCTTCGAGAATTTGCTGGGGTCCTTCAGGAATTCGACGATTTCCTGCAATTCCTCGCGCGCCTCGTCGATACCCGCGACATCGTCGAAGGTCACGCGGCCCTGCTTTTCGGTGAGCATCTTCGCGCGCGACTTGCCGAAGCCCATCGCGCCCGAACCATTGTTCTTCTGCACCTGGCGGAAGACGAAGAAGGCAATACCGAGGATCAGCAGGAAGGGCAGCGACTGGACGAGCAGATACATCCAGAAATTGGGCACTTCGGCGGGCTTGCCGTCATATTTGACGCCATTTTCGTTGAGCAGCTTCAAAAGCTCGGGATCGCGGACGACATTGGCGGTGAAATGATCGCCGTTGGACAACTCGCCGGTGACGCGATCATCGGAAAGCACGACCTGCTTGACGCTGCCTTCCTCGACCTTTTGCCGGAACTCGGAATAGGCGAGCGCATTCCCCGCCGGCTGCGCGGCGCCGCCGAACATCGAGGCGACGAGGAGCATGGCAAGCAAAATGCCGCTCCAGATCATCACGCTCTTCATCCAGGGGTTGCCCTGCGGTTCCTTGTCGTCCTGCATGCGAATCTTTCCAATCGTCGCGCAAAGTCGCGACTCCTAGTCTCAAGATAGGGGGTCGGGGTTAAATGACAATGAGGCCTTATGGCCCAGGCGCCCTTTTTCGCCGAGGTGCGGCCGAAATGCGCCACATCGACCCGTTTCCGCCGCCTTGCGCCGCGTCGATCAGCAGCGCCCCGACCATCGCGCGCCGCCCGCTCTTCATCGCCGCGATCACCCCGTCGAGCGTGTGGCCGCGCAGTGCGAGCCGCTGATCGTTCGCCTGAAGCCGCCGCACGACGATGCGGCGGAAGAGTTCGGCGGGATAGCCGTGGTCCCGGATCACGGCCCGGTCGCGCGCGTCGGGCCAGCTGGCGATCGCGGCCTCGACCGCCCAGTCGATCGCGGCGTCGGCTTCGGCGAGATTGACGGCCGCCCGCGCGGCGGCTTGCGGGTCGATGATCGCCTGCGATTTCAAAGCCTTGCGAAGCCGTGCCCGATCGAAGCGGGTGTCGCTGTTCGACGGATCGTCGACGATCGGCAGGTCGGCGTCGAGCGCGAGCGCGACCAGCTCGTCGCGCCGCCAGCCGAGCAAGGGGCGGAGCACCGCGCCGTTGCGCGCACGCACTCCGGCGAGCCCGCCGACCCCGCTGCTGCGGTTCAGGCGCATGATCATCGTTTCGAGCTGGTCGTCGGCGTGGTGTGCGGTGACGATATGATCGAGCGCATGGGCCGCGCGCCACTGGTCGAGCAGCCGATAGCGTTCGGTTCGCGCCGCGGCCTGGAGCGAGCCCGAGATTGGCCGGGCGGGATGCAGGATGCTGTGCGGAATATGCTCGCGCGCGCAGAAGCCCGCGACCATGCGCGCTTCATCGGCCGATTCGGCGCGCAGGCCGTGATCGACCGTCGCCGCCCGGACCTGGCCGGGCAGCAGCGAGATCATCAACCAGAGCAGCGCCATGCTGTCGGGACCGCCCGACACCGCAACGCCGTAATGCGCCCGCTGCCAGCCGGGGCCGGCGACGGCGGCGAGGCCGGCGGCGAAGCGCTCGACCGCGTCGCGCTCAGCAGCCGGCTTTTGCTTTTGCCGCGGCGGCATCATTGCGGACATCCTGCGGGGCCTTGTCGCCGTAAACATCGTCGAGCTCGCGGAAGGCCTTGCACGCGTCGGCCTTGCGCCCGAGCCTGTCGAGCGCGACACCCATATACATCAGGCTGTGCGGAGCACGCGGCCCGCTCGGCCGGTCCTTGTAATTATTATAGAAGGCGACCGCCGCCAGGCTCGGCTTGCCCTCGTCCAGATAGGCGCGGCCGAGCAGATTCTGCGCATAGCTCGCCCAATTGTCCTTCGGCCATTTGGCGACGACCTGCTTGAGCTGCGCTTCGGCCTCGGGATAGAGTTTCGCGTCCCACAGTCGGTAGCCATAGGTATAGGCGTCCTCGACCGCGTTGCCGGTCGAGGGGATCTCGACCTTCTTGACGAGCGCGAGCCGGTCGGCGTCGCTCCCCGAGGCCGCGGGCTTCGCGGCCGGCTTGCTTGCCGGCGTCGCGGCGGCGACGGTGGGCTTCACCGCAGGCGCGAGACTCGCGGGCTCCGCACCAGTTGCCGCGGGCGCAAATCTCTTCTCCATTTCGGCCTTGTAGGCGGTGAACTGCTTTTCGAGTTCGCGCAGCTGATAGGCATTCTGCTCGGTCTGGCCGGTCAGCGTCCGAAGCTGCGCTTCGAGCGCATCGACGCGCGCGGTCAGGTCGATCACCGGAGCGGTGCCCTGCGCGCGCACGCCGGGCGTGTTGTCGGGGGCGATCTCGCCTTCGAAAAAGGCCGGGTTTCCGCCCGGGAACACGCTGCGCTGAACCGCGCGCATTTCCTTTTCGAGCCGCTCGACGCGCTTGTCGAGCGCGCCATCCTGCGCCTGCGCCGGCGAAGCGACCGCCATCAATGCCGCCGCGGCGGCTCCCCGCACCAAAATCTGTCGCATCTTTATCCTTTGTCAGTCCCACCCATTAACCATATCCGGTTCATAACGCGGGCGAGGGCGCGAGCCAAACCCCTTTCGGCGCCTTGCCTCGACAAAAAGGTCGATTGTGGAAGGATCAGCGCGCCGGGGTTGCCGCCGGGGCGCCGGCGCTGTCGTTGCCCTCGGCCCGCGCGAGCAGGTCGGCGGGCTTCAGCGATATATTCTTGACCAGCGTGTCGGCGGGGCCGATCTGACCGACGTCGCGGCCCCCGACCGTCACCTTGATCGCCTGCGGGATGCTGGTGCGCAGCGTGAACTGTTCGATATAGGCGGGCGGCACTTCATAGGTTTCGCCGGGATCGAGCGTCCGCCAATTCTCGGTCTTGCCCGTCGCGTCGTCGAAGCCGATCCACACTTCGGACAGGCCGGTCAGCACGACCGGCGCGTCCGCCGCCACCGGGCCGGGCGCGGGCTTGGTCGCCGCATCATCCGCAACGGTCGCCGGCGCTTCGGAGGCATCGGCGTCGCGGTTCTGCGCCGCGATCAGCGCGTCGTCGGGCTCGACCGACAGAAAGCGCCAGACACCATAGGCCGAAACGAGCAGCGCGGCGACGATCGCCAGCGTCCAGGCGAGGCGGGCGGTCGGCAGACGCGCGGGGTCGGTCGGTTCATAGGCTTCATAAGCCGGACGCGCTGCATATTCGTCTTCTTCGAGCTCGCGGCGGACGGCGGCGCCGATCTCGGCCTCGGGCAGGTCGACCGCGCGGGCATAGGCGCGCGCGAAGCCGGTGACATAGGTGCGTCCCGGCAATTCGGAGAAATCGGACTTTTCGATCGCTTCGAGGTGGCGCTGGGTGATCCGTGTCCGCGACGCGACGTCGGCGAGCGACAAGCCGGCGGCCTCGCGCGCCAGCCGCAATTTGTCACCGGTGCGCGTAATCGCCAGTTCGCCCTGCTCGGCGACCTCTTCGTCTGCCATTCCTGTCTCCGTACCAGCCGCGTGCAACCCTTGGTGCGACCGTGCCGGACTATTCTTCGCACCGACGGTGCGGCCGAGTCAAATGAAGTTCGGCAAATGACGGATTGAAAAGGTGCCGGATCGCCAGCGACGGTCCGACGCGCGTTCAGAGCACATATTTGCTGAGGTCGGTGTCGCCCACGACGTCGGCGAGCTGGCGGTCGACATAGGCGGCATCGACGGTCAGCGTTTCGCCGCTGCGATCCTCGGCGGTGAAGCTGATGTCCTCGACCAGCCGCTCCATCATCGTCTGCAATCGGCGGGCGCCGATATTCTCCACCGTTTCATTGACCTCGGCCGCTAGCTTCGCGACGCGTGCGATCGCGTCGGGCCGGAAGTCGACCGTGACGCCTTCGGTGCCGAGCAGCGCGGCATATTGTTCGGGAAGCCCCGCCTTCGTCTCGGTCAGGATGCGCACGAAATCTTCTTCGGTCAGCGCCCCCAATTCGACGCGGATCGGCAGGCGGCCCTGCAGTTCGGGCAGCAGGTCGGAGGGCTTGGCGACGTGGAAGGCGCCGCTCGCGATGAAGAGGACGTGATCGGTCTTCATCGGGCCATATTTGGTCGCAACGGT
Organism: Sphingopyxis indica; assembly: GCF_032879645.1. Classification (NCBI taxonomy): domain Bacteria; kingdom Pseudomonadati; phylum Pseudomonadota; class Alphaproteobacteria; order Sphingomonadales; family Sphingopyxidaceae; genus Sphingopyxis; species Sphingopyxis indica. The sequence continues at coordinate 2,507,872 of NZ_CP076394.1, read as the reverse complement.
CGTGCCCTCGATCAGCGGCAACAGGTCGCGCTGCACGCCCTCGCGGCTCACCGACCCGCCGCGCACGTCGCTGACCGCGATCTTGTCGATCTCGTCGAGGAAGACGATCCCGTTCGCCTCGGCATCGGCGAGTGCGACGCGCGCGACATCGTCCTGGTCGAGGCGCTTGTCCTGTTCCTCCTCGATCAGCCGCGTCGCGGCTTCGTGGACGGTCAGCTTGCGGCGCTTCCTGGGCGGGCCGCCCATCGCCTTGCCGAGCATGTCCGACAGGTTGATCATGCTCATCTGACCCGGCTGGCCGGGCAGCTCGAAGCTCATGCTCGGCGCGTCGGCGACCTCGATCTCGACTTCCTTGTCGTCGAGATGGCCCTCGCGGATGCGCTGGCGAAAGCTCTCGCGGGTCGCCTCGCTCGCGCCCTTGCCGGTCAGCGCGTCGAGCAGGCGGTCCATCGCCGCCTCCTCGGCGGCACCGCGCACCGCCTCGCGCCGGCGGTCCTTTTCGAGGCGCACCGCCTCTTCGACCAGGTCGCGCGCGATCTGTTCGACGTCGCGGCCGACATAGCCGACTTCGGTGAATTTGGTGGCCTCGACCTTGATGAAGGGCGCGTCGGCGAGCTTGGCGAGGCGGCGCGAAATCTCGGTCTTGCCGCAGCCCGTGGGGCCGATCATCAGAATATTCTTGGGGCTCACCTCGTCGCGCAGATCGGGCGAAAGCTGCTGGCGGCGCCAGCGGTTGCGGAGTGCGACCGCGACCGCGCGCTTCGCCGCGTCCTGGCCGATGATATGCGTGTCGAGCGCGGCGACGATCGCCTTCGGGGTCAAATCCTTGTTCATGGGGGTCAAGCCTGAATGTCGATGGTTTCGAGGGTGGTCTGATCGTTGGTATAGACGCAGATGTCGGCGGCGATCGCCATCGCCTTCTTCGCCAGCACCTCGGGGTCCTTTTCATAGTCGGCGAGCGCGCGCGCCGCCGACAGCGCATAATTGCCGCCCGATCCGATCGCGGCGATGCCGCCCTGCGGTTCGAGCACGTCGCCATTGCCGGTGATGACCAGCGTTACATCCTTGTCGGCGACGATCATCATCGCCTCCAGATTGCGCAGATATTTGTCGGTGCGCCAGTCCTTCGCCAGTTCGACCGCGGCGCGCAAAAGCTGGCCGCCATGGCGTTCGAGCTTCGCTTCGAGCCGCTCGAAGAGGGTGAAGGCGTCGGCGGTTGCGCCGGCAAAGCCGCCGATGACGCTGCCGTCGTGCAGGCGGCGCACCTTGCGGGCATTGGCCTTCATCACGGTCTGGCCCATCGAAACCTGTCCGTCGCCGATGACGACGACCTTTTCGGCGGTGCGGGCGGATAAGATGGTGGTGCCGTGCCACGGCGCGGCGCTGGTCTGTTCGCTCATGCCGCGCGATATGGGGCAGGGGGCTTGGCGCCGCAAGGGTGGGGCTTCATCCCTTCCCCATTCATGGGGCAGGGCAATCGCATATGCGAGCGACGGGACTTCTCCCCTCCCGCTTGCGGGAGGGGTTGGGGGTGGGCAGCGACGTCGCAACGGCCCACCCCGCTGCGACTAGCGAGCAAGCTCGCAAGTCTCGCTACCCCTCCCGCAAGCGGGAGGGGAAATATCGACGCGCAGCAATTTCACGTGCGATTGTATCAAGGGGCAGGAACGCCTTTAGATCACCAGCTTCCACCCCAGCGTTTCGCCCGCGTGGAAGGGAACGACCTCGCCGATGCGGTCGGGAACCTGCGTCTCGCCGCGTTCGAGAGTGATCGTGCCCTCGTTGAGCGGCAGGCCATAGAAGCGCGGGCCATGCTCGCTCGCGAAGCCCTCGAACCTGTCGAGCGCGCCGTCCGCGTCGAACGCCGCGACATAGGATTCGAGCGCATAGGGCGCATTGAAGATGCCGGCGCAGCCGCACGAAGCCTCCTTGGTATGGACCGCGTGCGGCGCGCTGTCGGTGCCGAGGAAATATTTGGGCGAGCCCGAGGTCGCGGCGGCGCGGACCGCCAGACGGTGCTCCTCGCGCTTGGCGACGGGCAGGCAATAGGCGTGCGGGCGGATGCCGCCGACGAGCATCGCATTGCGGTTGATATGCAGATGCTGCGGCGTGATCGTTGCCGCGACGGTCGCGGGCGCATCGGCGACGAACTGCGCGGCCTCCGCCGTGGTGATATGCTCGAAGACGATCTTGAGTTCGGGGAGGCGCGCGACGAGCGGCGTGAGTGTGCGGTCGATGAACACAGCCTCGCGGTCGAAGATGTCGACGTGCGTGTCGGTGACTTCGCCGTGGATCAACAGCGGCATGCCGATGTCGGCCATGCGCTCGAGCACGCCCATGATGTTCGCGACGTCGGTGACGCCGTGCGCGCTGCCCGTCGTCGCGTGCGCGGGATAGAGCTTCGCCGCGGTGAACACGCCTTCCTGATGCCCGCGCGCCAGCTCGTCGGCGTCGCTATGGTCGGTCAGATAGGCGACGATCAGCGGGGTGAAGTCGAGTTCGGCAGGCACCGCCGCGACGATCCGCTCGCGATAGGCGATGCCCTCGGCGACGCTCGTGACCGGCGGCGACAGGTTCGGCATCACGATCGCGCGCGCGAACTGCCGTGCCGTATAAGGTGCGACATGCGTGAGCATCGCGCCGTCGCGCAGATGGACGTGCCAGTCGTCGGGGCGGCGGATGGTCAGGCGGTCGGTCATGGCGGGCCTTTGGGCAGATCGTGGCTTGGCTTTGGCTGGGGCGTCCCTAGATTATCGTCATGGCCAATACCACCCTCAACGATCGTGCTCTTGTCCGCCTGTCGGGCGAGGACGTCCGCGGCTTTCTGCAGGGACTCGTCACCAACGATGTGTCGGGCAACCTGCCGTTATGGGCGGCGCTGCTCACCGCGCAGGGGAAAGTCTTGTTCGACTTCCTCGTCTGGGGGGACGAGGCGGATCTGCTGATCGACTGCGAGCGGGCGGCCGCCGACGATCTGGTCAAGCGGCTGACGCTCTATCGGCTGCGCCGCGCGATCACCATCGCACGCGACGACGGAATTGCCGTGCATTGGGCGCCCGAAGGCGACCTCGGCGAACCCGACCCGCGACTCGCGGCGCTTGGGCAGCGCTGGCTCGCCCCGGCCGATGAAAGCGAGGGCGTCGAGGCCGCGTGGCGCGCGCACCGGCTGGAGCAGGGGGTGACCGAAGGCCGCGCCGAACTCGGCGACGGCACGACGCTGTGGCTCGAATGCAATGCGATCGAACTGAACGGCGTCAGCTTTTCGAAGGGCTGCTATGTCGGACAGGAGAATACGGCGCGGATGAACTGGCGGCAGAAGGTCAATCGCCGGCTCGTCGTCGTGCCGATTGCCGATGCCGACGAGAAACGGCAGGTGATCGCCTATACCGGCCTCGGCTGGTCGATCGAGCACCGCCGCGTCGAGGCGATCGACCCTGCAAAGGCGCCAGCCTGGCTGCGCGAGGGCCTTGCCATAACGGGGTCATGACGCGCGGTGCGTGCCGTGATAGGGTGCGGTCATGCGCCGATTTCACACCCTTGCCGCGCTAGGCGCCGCGATGCTCGCGGTGCCCGCGCACGCGGCCTGCGACAGCGCGCCGCCGCCTGCCAAGGGCGGCGAGGGTGCGCCGATCGTCCCCGGCTATGAGCCCGGCCCCGAAACGCCGCCGTCGCCGCTCGTCGAACTCGCCGCCGATTCGCTCTGGCGCGCGCGCTTCGCCGCGGCGGCCGACGAATTGCTGCCCGCGCTGCTGTCGGGCGACGCTGCGCGCTGGCAGCCCTTGCTCGGCGGGCCGTGGCTGAACGAGGCCGACCGCGCCAAGGTCTCCGCCTTGCTCGCCGATCAATGCGGCCCCTTCATTCCGCTCGTTCAGGCGACGCGCCCGCCCGCCCGCCGGATATTCGGCTGGTCGGTGCCGAGCACCTATTCGCCCGCCGACCGCGCCGAGATCGCCGCGCGGCCCGAGGCCGAGGCGCTCGTCTGCTGGTCGGCGCAGCCGCCGGGCGAAGCGAGCTGGCCGCAGACGGCGGTGGAAGCGGACAATGCGCGCGGCCGCACCTATGCCTGCGCACGGATCGTCTATTCGGTGCGCGAGAGCCCACCGCAATGGCGCGCCTTCATCGAGGCGCCCGCTTAACCAAAAGCCAATATTGATCGCCTAAGCCTGCAACCATGATCGGGCGTTTCCTGGGGCTTGCCGCGGTGATCGCGGTGGTATCGGTCGGCGTGGCGGGGATCGCCGGCCGCACGACGAGCATGAATGCGGCCGGAGCCGCCGATGCGGGCGGCGGCGACACCGGCAACTGGACGACCGAAAAGCGCCAGCATGGCGGCTGGTCGGCATCGCCGCGCGGCGCGCGCGGTTCGCCCGGCGAAGTAAGGCTCGGGCGGGCGGGCGATTCGCATTTCTATGCCGACGCCAATGTCGACGGCACCAATATCCGCATGATGGTCGACAGCGGCGCCTCGATCGTCGCGCTCACCCGCCGCGATGCCGAGGCGATCGGGATCGACGTCGATTCGCTGCCGATCGCGGGCAGCGCGAACACCGCGGGCGGGCTGGTGCCGGTGCGCCCGGTGACGCTCGACAGCGTCGATGTCGAGGGCATCGAAGTGCGCGGCGTGGAGGCGGCGGTGCTCGACGCCGACATGGGCGTTTCGCTGCTCGGGCAGAGCTATTTGTCGAAGCTCGATGCAGTGAACGTCGAAGGCGATACGATGACGCTGCGGTGATTGGCTGGATTGGGGGTGGGGAGCGGACGTCGCTACCCCCGATCTTCGTCATCCCGGACTTGATCCGGGATCCATGACTTCGGCGCTGCTATGGATCCCGGATCAAGTCCGGGATGACGATGAAATGAAGGCCCGCAATCGGGGTCGATCCCCGCCGCTCGCCCGCATCCACCGGACCGCCCCTCCTCCAACCCGCCCTTGCCATCCCGGCGGCTTTTCCCCACATCACCCGCCATGAACGCTCCCAACCCCCCGCTGCGCGCCGCGATCGTGCCCGTCACCGCTTTTCAGCAGAATTGCACGCTGCTCTGGTGTACCGAGACCAACAAGGCGGCCTTCGTCGATCCCGGCGGCGATCTCGACAAGCTGAAGGAGGCGGTCAGGCAGACCGGGGTCGAGGTCGAGAAGATCCTCGTCACCCACGGCCATATGGACCATTGCGGACAGGCGGGCGTGCTCGCGAAGGAACTGGGCGTGCCGATCGAGGGGCCGCACGAGGACGACCGCTTCTGGATCGAGCGGCTCGGCGAAGATGGCGCGCGCTTCGGCCTGTCGGGCGAGGTGTTCGAGCCCGACCGCTGGCTGAGCGACGGCGACACGGTCACCGTCGGCAACCTCAGCATCGACGTCATCCATTGCCCGGGCCACACGCCGGGGCACGTCGTTTTTTATCACAAGCCCTCGAAGCTCGCGATCGTCGGCGACGTGCTGTTTCAGGGGTCGATCGGGCGTACCGATTTTCCGCGCGGCGACCACGGGCAGCTGCTTGCGTCGATCACGCAAAAGCTGTGGCCGCTCGGCGACGATACGGTCTTCCTGCCCGGCCACGGCCCGCACAGCAATTTCGGGGCCGAGCGCCAGACCAATCCCTTCGTCAGCGACGAAGCGCTCGCGTAGCGAAGTAGCCGCTATTTCGGCGCGACAACTTCGGTTTCCTGCACCTCGGTCGCGACGATCGTCGTCGGGGTCAGATAGACTGCGAGCAACGCGGTGATGGCGAGGCCCGCCTGGACGAGCATCGTCACGAGCGTGCCGGCGGCGCGCGCCCAGGTCTTTCCGTCCATGCCGATCGCGTGGAAAATCCGCGCGACGAGATAGATTGCGCCCGTCGCCCACAGCCAGATCGACGAACCGAGGCCGAGTTCGACGAGGAAGAGCAGGATCAGCACGAAAGCGGTGTTTTCGACATAATTGCTGTGCGCGCGCATCCGCCGGATCACGCGCTCGTTGCCGCCGTCGCCGACCGACACTTTTTCTTGCCCGCGCACGCGCCCGACGCGCATCGCGAGCCAGATGTTGAGCAGCGCGGCCCCCGCGGCGATGGTCAGGCTGATCGGCAACATCGTCATTTCGCTTCCCCTCCAATGCTCTGCGGCGCTATAACGGGCGCCGGGCTCCGGCGTGTGTGGCATTGTCATCGAGGCAGGGCAAGCGATCCGGTGGGGCTTGCCTTTGCGAGCAAAAACGCTATAGCCGCGCCCGATCCGGCACCCGACACCATCAGGCGTTGAGGCACCTTCCGGCGGAAGATTTTCCTGCAAAATGAGCGGGAACAGCCTTCGGCGCGGCGGGCGGGCCAGTCGTTCTCCACAAGCGGGGATGACAAGTCCGGGTTCGCCGATTTGTGATAAACAGTTGAGAATACAGGATATATCATGGCCGTCCCCAAGCGAAAAACATCGCCCTCGAAGCGCGGCATGCGTCGCAGCCACGACGCCCTGAAGGTCGAAGCCTATCAGGAATGCCCGAATTGCGGCGAACTGAAGCGCCCGCATAACCTCTGCAATGCCTGTGGCCACTACAACGGCCGCGAAGTGGTGTCGGTCGCCTGAACCTTAGCCGGAGGGCGTACCGATGAGCCTGACACCGCGAATCGCGATTGATGCGATGGGCGGTGACGTCGGCGTCCGCGTGATGTGCGCGGGCGCGGCGATGGCGCGTCACCAGCACGAGCGCCTTCGCTTCCTGCTCGTCGGCGACGAGACGCGGATCAAGGCCGCGCTCGAAAATCACCCGAACCTGCGCGCGGCGTCGGAGATCATCCACACCGACAAGGTCGTTTCGGGCGAGGCAAAACCGAGCCAGGCGCTGCGGTCCGGACGCGGCAGTTCGATGGGGCTCGCGATCGACGCAGTGAAGCGCGGCGATGCCGGCGGCGCCGTCTCGGCGGGCAACACCGGCGCGCTGATGGCGATGTCGAAGCTCGCGCTGCGCACGATGCCGGGGATCGACCGGCCGGCGCTCGCGGCGCTGCTGCCGTCGCTCGGCGACAATGACGTCGTGATGCTCGACCTCGGCGCCAATACCGACTGCGATGCCAACAATCTCGTCCAGTTCGCGGTGATGGGCGCCGCCTATGCGCGCACCGCAATGGGGCTGGAGCGGCCGCGCGTCGCGCTGCTCAACATCGGCACCGAGGAATTGAAGGGCACCGACCAGATCCGCGACGCGGCGGCGATGCTCCGCGGCGCCGAAGGGCTGCCGATGGAGTTCACCGGCTTCATCGAAGGCGACAAGCTGTCGCGCGGCCATGTCGATGTGATCGTCCACGACGGTTTTTCAGGCAATATCGCCTTGAAGACGATCGAGGGCACCGCGCGCTTCGTGACCGACCTGTTGCGCCGCGCCTTCACCTCGTCGACGCGCTCGAAGATCGGCTTTCTGATCTCGCGCCCCGCGACCGAGCTGCTGCGCCATCATCTCGATCCGAACAATCACAATGGCGCGGTGTTTCTCGGCCTCAACGGCGTGGTGCTCAAGAGCCACGGCAGCGCCGATGCGAAGGGCGTCGCCAACGCCGTCCATCTGTGCGCCGAACTGATCGAAAAGGACATCACGCGCCAGGTGACCGAGGATCTCGCCAATTTCCGCCACGAGGACGCGGCATGACGCGGCGCGCGATCCTGAAGGGCACCGGCTCCGCCCTGCCGCGCAAGCGCGTGTCGAACGCCGAGCTCGCCGAGCGCGTCGATACCAGCGACGAATGGATCGTCGAGCGCACGGGCATCCGCTTTCGCCATATCGCCGAGGCCGACGAGACGACCGGCACCCTCGGCGCGGCGGCGGCGAAGGAAGCGCTAAAGGCTGCGGGGCTCGAACCTTCAGACATTGGATTGATCATCGTCGCCACCGCGACCCCCGACAATACGTTCCCGGCGACGGCGACCAAGGTGCAGGCGCTGATCGGCGCACCCGATTGCATCGCCTTCGACGTCGCGGCGGTGTGCTCGGGCTTTCTCTATGCGGTCTCGGTTGCCGACTCGATGCTCCGCACCGGCGCTGCGGATCATGCACTGGTGATCGGCAGCGAGACCTTCAGCCGCATCCTCGACTGGGACGACCGCACGACCTGCGTGCTGTTCGGCGATGGCGCCGGTGCGGTGGTGCTCTCGGCCGAAGACGTCGAGGACGATCGCGGCATCCTTGCGACCCGCCTGCACGCCGAAGGACAATATTCGGACATGCTCTATGTCGACGGCGGTCCGTCGACCACGGGCACCGTCGGTCATGTCCGAATGCAGGGACGCGAAGTGTTCCGCCATGCCGTCACCAATCTGGCCGCGGTGCTGGGCGAGGTGCTGGGTGACGTCGGACTGTCGGCGAGCGACATCGACTGGGTCGTTCCGCATCAGGCGAACAAGCGGATCATCGACGCGACCGCAAAGAAGCTGGGCCTGCCCGCCGATCGCGTCGTGCTGACCGTCGACCAGCACGCCAATACGTCGGCAGCATCGGTGCCGCTCGCGCTCGATCTTGCGGTGCGCGACGGGCGGATCAAGCGCGGCGACCTGGTCGTGCTCGAAGCGATGGGCGGCGGTTTCACCTGGGGCGCGGCGGTCTTGCGCGTCTGAATCCGCTCAAGATAGCACCAATTTGGCGGTAACGGGCAGGCCGTCGCTTCAACTCTTCCGTCCATCCATTTCAGTTTGGTGGATTTCTTCGCCTTTGTTACAAATGGAACAGGGACTCGTGACGGTGGGGGACCGGCCACGGCCCGGTTTTGGCTTTCGCTTCAGGAGGGGAAGAGACTATCATGGCTGCCGGAACGCTTACCCGCGCCGATATAGCGGCGCGGATCAACCAGCAGGTGGGGCTATCGCGCAACGAATCGGCAACGATCGTCGAATCGATCCTGTCGCACATGTGCAATGCGTTGGCCGAGGGTGAGAATGTGAAGATTTCGGGTTTCGGAACCTTCGTGCTGCGCGACAAGGCGCAGCGGATCGGCCGCAATCCGAAGACCGGCATCGAAGTGCCGATCCTGCCGCGCCGCGTGATGACCTTTCGCGCCAGCCAGGCGATGCGCGCGCGGGTGGCCGGCAGTTGACGGGATAGCGGCCCATGTCCGGCACGCGAGAGGGTGACGGCAAGGCGGCGGGAGCGATGCTCGCTATCGGCGAACTGGCGGATCGCATCGGCGTTCCGACGCACGTCCTGCGTTACTGGGAAACGCGCTTTCCGCAACTCAAGCCGCTCCAGCGCTCGGGCCGCCGCCGCTATTATCGCGCCGACGACGTCGCGCTCGCCGAGCGCATCCACCATCTTCTGCATGTCCAGGGCTTTACCGTCGAGGGCGCGCGCAAGGCGCTGACCGGCGGGCAGCAAGCGAGCGACCCGGTGCCGCCGCTCGACACCGCGAGCCCGCCGGCGGCGGCGCCGGCGGGCGTGTCGATTCAGGCGCTCGAGTCCCTGCGCCGCCGTCTGGCGGCCGCGCTCGACGCCGCCTGAACGCAACAAAACGATCTTGCGCACCAAAGAACAAGCAGTGTGCTCCCGCGAAGGCGGGAGCCCATCTCCGACCGGTGCGATATTGAGCCGGCCGGAGATGGGTCCCCGCGTTGGCGCTACGTGCCGCCTTCGGCTCCGCGGGGACACGCGGTTTTTGACGGCGTGTTCAATCAAAGAAGACCGCGCTCAATCCATCGCGGGCGACAGCGCGGGGTCGAGGTCGCGCGGGCGGATGAAGTCGGCAATGCGCGCCTGTCCGGCGTCGAGGTCGCGCCAGTCGGCGATGTCGAGTTCGAGCCGCGCGAGCGCCGAGGTCGGGAATTTCTCCTCGACCATCGCGCGATAGCGATCGTCGGTCGTCTCGGGAACCAGCATCAGGATCAGATCCTCGAGCCCCGGATTATGCCCCGAGATCAGCAGATGCTGCGCGTCGTCGCCGGCATCGCGCAGGACGTCGAGCAGGGTCGCCGCCGAGGCAAGGTAGATGCGCCGGTCCCAATGCGGCTCGATCGCCTCGATCCCCGCAGCCGGCTGGAAAATGTCGAGCGTCCCGGTCACGCGCAGCGCGGGCGAGGCGACGATGCGATCGACCGCATAGCCCTTGCGCCGCGCATATTGGCCGATCAGTTCGGCCCCGCGCTCACCCCTTTTGTTGATCGGACGGTCGAAATCGCGTTCGACGGCGGCGTCCCAACCCGATTTCGCATGGCGCAGGATCGACAAATTCTTCAAAACCGCTCCCCATCGTCCCCTGAATTGCTCGCCTTGTGCCGTAATCTCATGACGGTGAAAAGGCAGCATATGCGCTTTCGCGGTGGCGGACATTGGCGGCGGCGACGTGGTTCACCGCCTCGTCGAGCGGCAGGCGGCGGATCGGGGTTCCCTCGGGAAAGGCGCTGAGCAGCCGCGACGGGACGCTGGGTGAGAGCATCACGAACTGGCCGAAATCGTCGGCGCGGCGGATCAGGCGGCCGAAAGCCTGGCCGATGCGCCCGCGGATGACCATATCGTCGTAGCGCGAGCCGCCCTGTGCGGCACGGCGCGCGGCGTGGAGGATCGTCGGCCGCGGCCACGGCACGCCCTCCATGACCACGAGACGCAGCGATTCGCCGGGCACGTCGACGCCGTCGCGCAACGCATCGGTGCCGAGCAGCGAGGCGTGCGGGTCGGCGCGGAAGATGTCGACGAGCGTGCCGGTGTCGAGCGGATCGACATGCTGGGCATAGAGCGGCAAGCCGGCGCGCGCGAGCCGATCGGCGATGCGCGCGTGAACGATGCGCAGCCGCCGGATCGCGCTGAACAGCCCGAGCGCGCCGCCCCCCGATGCCTCGATCAGCCGGCTATAGGCTCCGGCAAGCGCCGGCAAATCGCCGCGCGCGATGTCGGTGACGATCAGTACCTCCGACTGGCGCGCATAGTCGAAGGGGCTCGGCACCGCGAAATGCCGCACGCTGGCGCCGATATGGCGCGCGCCGGTGCGGATGTCGGCATCCTCCCAATCATCCGCACCGCGTGCGCCGTTACGCAATGTCGCCGAGGTGACGAGCACGCCCTGCGCGGGGCGGTAGACAGCTTCGGCGACGGGGCGCGCGGGGTCGAGCCAGTGGCGGTGCAGCCCGCAGTCGAATTCGCGCCCGTCGTAGCGGTCGATCGCGAGCCAGTCGACGAAATCGGGATCGGCGGGGCCGCCGACGCGCCCGAGCAGCGACAGCCAGCCGCCGAGCGTGTCGATCCGCGTGCCAAGGCTGTGCCGCGCGCCGTCGACGCGCGCGCGCGCCTGACCGTCGAGCCAGTCGGGCGGGTCCTCGATCAGCGCGTCGAGCCGCTTGCCGAGCGCCATCAGCGGGCGCAGCAGCGCCTCGATCGCGTCGCTCGCGCCCGCCGCCGCGGCGACCAGCTCGGGATCGGGATCGGCAAGCTCGGTTTCGAGGCCATAGCCGCTGTCGGCGCTCTTCGGATCGGCGCCGCGCGCATAGACCATGGCGCGCGCCGCGGCGAGCAGCCGCTCGATCGCCCCCCACGGCTGGTTCTCGGCAAGGCGGCCGAGCCAACCGTCGCCGGGTAGCTCGCCCGCCGCCTGTATCGCCGCCTGAATCGCCTTGTCGCCCGCTTCATCATAGCTCGCGACGTCGGCGAGCCGCGCCGCGAGCCCGCGCCGCCGCCCGCGCGCCTTGCCCTCGGGACCGAGCACCCAGCGGCGGATCTCGATCGCTTCCTGCCCCGTCAGCGCGGCGGCGAACATCGAGTCGGCGGCGTCCCACAGATGATGCCCCTCGTCGAAGATCAGCCGCGTTGCGGGCGCGCCGCCGTCACGCGGGCGCGCCGCCTGCACCATCGTCAGCGCATGGTTGGCGATGACGATGTCGGCCTGCGCCGCGGCGCGCGTCGAACGCTCGATGAAGCATTTGCGGAAATGCGGGCAGCCGGCATAGATGCATTCGCCGCGGCGGTCGGTGAGCGCGGTCGTGCCGTTGCGGCGAAAGAGGGCGGGAAGCCAGCCGGGCAGGTCGCCGCCGATCATGTCGCCGTCGCGGCTATAGGCGGCCCAGCGCGCGACGAGCTGCGCGAGGATCGCGGCGCGCCCCGAAAATCCGCCCTGCAACGCATCCTCGAGGTTGAGCAGACAGAGGTAATTTTCGCGCCCTTTGCGCACGACGACCTTTTCGCGATGCACCTCGGGGTCGGGATAGAGCCGTTCGGTCTCGCGCGCCAATTGGCGTTGCAGCGCCTTGGTGAAGGTCGAGATGCAGATGCTGCCCGCCGCCTCGTCAATCCATTGCTTGGCGGGCGCCAGATAGCCCAATGTCTTGCCGATCCCCGTTCCCGCTTCGGCGACGAGCAGATGCGGCGCATCCTTGCGCTCGCGCGGCGCAAAGACCGCCGCCGCCGACCGCGCATAATCGCGCTGCCCGGGCCGCCGCTCGGCGCCGTCGCCGGTCAACCGGTCGAGCCGCGCGGCGACCGCTTCCGCATTGACACACACCTGTCGCGGCTGCGGGCGCGGCGGCGCTTCCTCCCATTCGGGGAGCCGCGCGAAAAGCCAGCGGTCCGATTTTTCGGGGGCGTCGAGCCGCGGCTGGACCAGCGGCGCCCACGGCCAGCGCTGGCGCACGAGCGCCTGAAGGCTGTGCCACGCGCCCTCGCGCTCGGGCCAGCCGGGGTCTTCGAGGCTCGCGAGCATCGCGGCGGCGGCCTGCGGCAGAAAGGCGGCGACCGCGTCCTCGGTCGGTGGCGGCGCGAGCCCGAGCGCGGCGGCAAGGCCCGCCGGGGTCGGCACCGCGAAGCGCGCGGGATAGAGAAAGGCAAAGAGTTCGAGCAGGTCGAGCCCCGACAGCTCGGGATAGCCGAGCCGGTCGCCAGTCAGCGGCGCCCCGAGCAGCAGGTGCGGGGTTGCCGCCACCGCGGCGATCGCCTCGCCGCGTCCGACGCGCTGCGTGCGGCCGTTCGCGTCGCACAGCCAGATGCCGACATGGCTCGCGTGAATGGCGGGCAGGGAGAGGGGGGCGGGCGCCATCGCGCCACGCTAGGGACAAAAGAGGAACGCGGCAAGGCGGGCGCGACCAAAATTCGCTCGATCCGCTGGCTAGAGCAAGATCAGCTTTGACTGAATAAGCTGTGTGCTCCCGCGCAGGCGGGAGCCCATCTCCCGACCGCTCCATCTTGAACCCGCCGGAGATGGGTCCCCGCCTGCGCGGGGACACACGCGCTTTCTCAAGCGCTTCATTCAAAGATGATCGGGCTCTAGGAATCCATTCGCAGACCCGAGATCCGTGACCGTTCCGGGGTGGTGAACCGCCGTTTCCCTTCTTCGTCATTTCCGCTTTCGCAGAAATGACGAAGGCGAAAGAGGCGGGCGTCGGATTCTACCCGCAAGTGGCCACATCGGTTCTTGGTTGCAAACTGGATCGTCCGGCTTCTGCGTGTGATTGCCTTTGCAGAAGCGTCGAAAGGTCAAAAATCCAGCGGACCGTCCAGTTCCTTCACCTGCCACGGCAGGCCGTGCTTCATCAGCATGTCCATGAAGGGGTCGGGGTCCATCTGTTCCATGTTGAACACGCCCTTGCCGGCCCAGGTGCCCGTGACCATCATCGCCGCGCCGATCATCGCGGGGACGCCGGTGGTGTAGCTGACCGCCTGATTGCCCGTCTCGGCATAGGCGTCTTCATGGTCGCAGATATTGTAGAGGTAGAGCGTCTTTTCCGTGCTGTCCTTGCCAAGCCCCGTCGCGATGACGCCGATATTGGTCTTGCCCTTGGTCGTTTCGCCGAGACTCGACGGTTCGGGCAGCACCGCCTTCAGGAACTGCAGCGGAATGATCTCCTTGCCCTCGTAGATCACCGGGTCGATCCGCGTCATCCCGACGTTCTGGAGCACGGTCAGATGCTGGATATAGGCATCGCCGAAGGTCATCCAGAAACGGATTCGCCGGATTTCGGGCAGGTGCGTTTTCAGGCTTTCGATTTCCTCATGATACATGAGGTACATATTCTTCGTCCCGACTTCCTCGAAGTCGAACGCCTGCTTCACCGACATCGGCGGGGTTTCGACCCATTCGCCATTTTCCCAGTGCCGCGCGACCGCGGTGACTTCGCGGATGTTGATTTCGGGATTGAAATTGGTCGCAAAATGCTGGCCGTGGTCGCCGCCGTTACAGTCGAGGATGTCGAGCGTGTCGATCCGCTCGAAATGATGCTTTTTCAGCCAGGTGGTGAAGACGCTCGTCACGCCGGGGTCGAAGCCCGAACCGAGCAGCGCCATCAGCCCGGCCTCCTTGAAGCGATCATCATAGGCCCATTGCCAGTGATATTCGAACTTCGCCTCGTCGCGCGGTTCGTAATTGGCGGTGTCGAGATAATGCGCGCCGGTCGACAGGCACGCCTCCATGATCGTGAGGTCCTGATAGGGCAGGGCGAGGTTGACGACGTGCGTCGCGCCGACTTCGCGGATCAGCGCCGCAGTGGCGTCGATATGGTCGGCATCGACCTCGGCGGTCCTGATCGTGACGCCGGTGCGCGCCTTCACCGATTCGGCGATCGCGTCGCATTTGAACTTGCGGCGGCTCGCGAGGGTGATGTCGGGGAAGATGTCGGGGTTCATCGCCATCTTGTGCACCGCGACCGAACCGACGCCGCCTGCGCCGATCACCAGAACCTTGCTCATGAAAATCTCCTGTCCGCGAAGCTATGCGGCTTGCTCTCTATGCCGCGCCCTATAGGACGAAGCCATGACACAGCAAAGCCCCGATCCCCTTCGGAACCCCGACCGCGCGCCGAGTCTTGCCGGAGTCGAACGCGCCGCCGCCAAAGTCGCTGCCCTGCTTCCGCCGACACCGCTGTTGCCGCTCGAAATCGACGGCGCGACGCTCTGGTGCAAGGCCGAATGCCTCCAGCCCGTCGGCGCGTTCAAGATTCGCGGCGCGTGGCACCGGCTCACCGACCTGACGCCCGAACAGGCCGCGGCAGGCGTTGTCGGCGTGTCGAGCGGCAACCATGCGCAGGGGGTCGCCTGGGCGGCCAGACGACTGGGGATCAGGGCGACGATCGTCATGCCGGGCAATGCGCCGGCGATGAAACTCGCCGCGACGCGCGCGCTCGGCGCCGAAGTGGTGCTCTATGACCGCGTCACCGAGTCGCGCGACGCGGTGGCGGCGAAGCTGCTCGACGAGCGCGGCGGCACGCTCGTTCATGCCTATGGCGATCCGTGGATCATCGAGGGGCAGGGGACCGCGGGGATCGAGGCGCGCGCGCAGCTCGCGGTCCGCGGGATCGACGGCCCCGACAAGGTCGTCGCCTGCTGCGGCGGTGGCGGCCTGTCGGCGGGCCTTGCGCTCGCCTGCCCCGACGCCGAAATCGTCGCGGTCGAGCCCGAGGGATGGGACGACGTGACGCGCAGCCTCGAGGCGGGCGAAATCCTGACGGTAGAGGATCTGTCCTATCCGACCGAGTGCGACGCGCTCCAGACGCCGCAGACCTGGCCGATCAACTTCGCGGTGTTGCAGGCGCGCGGCGTGCGCGGGGTCGCGGTGACGCGCGAGGAGGTGCGACACGCGATGCGCGTCGCGTTCGAAAAGCTGCACCTGGTCGTCGAACCCGGCGGCGCGGCGGCGCTCGCGGCGATCCTCGCGGGCAAGGTGGCGCCGGGCAAGACGACGCTCGTTACCCTGTCGGGCGGCAATGTCGATGCCGCGCGCTATGCCGAAATTCTCGCGGGATAGGGGGAAACTTATTCGCGACGATGCGTTTGGCGCAGGAAGGAGACGCATGATGAAGATGAGCATGATCCTCGCAGCCTCGACCGCGCTCGTGCTGCTCGCCGGCTGCGAAAAGGCCGAAGCGCCGGCGCCCGACCGCAGCGCGGACACGACGGCCGAAGTTCCGGCTGCGGAAGCCCCGACCGGAATGACGCCGCCGGTCGATGCCGAGGCGAACCCGGCAACCGCGCCGCACCGCTTTGCGAGCTGGGCAGGCAAATGGACGGGGGTCGAGGGCATGTATGTGACGATCACCCCGACCGAGCCCGGGCACTACACACTCGAAATGCAATCGGACCTCGACACCAAGGGCAGCTATGAGGGCCGGGACAGCGAGCATGGCATCAGGTTCAGGCGCGGCGGCGAGGAGCTGAGCCTCCATCGCGGCAATGGCGACGAGACCGGCCTCAAATATCTCGCGGGCAAGAAAGAGTGCCTGATCGTCAAGACCGGCGAGGGCTATTGCCGGGATTGAGCGAATTGCAGGGATTGAGTGAGAGGCCTCGCTTTCTCCCATGGCGGGGCAGGGCAATCGCATATTGGCTCCCTGCCCCCTCTTCCTCGTCACCCTGAACTTGTTTGGCGATTATTCCCTTCGCATCCGTATTCCGGATTTCGTCATTGCGAGCGAAGCGAAGCAATCCAGAGCGGTTTACGCACACTCTGGATTGCTTCGCTTCGCTCGCAATGACGGAGCATACGGATGCAATAGGGATAATCGCCAACTTGTTTCAGGGTCCATGGCCCGTCCTTTTCCGGCTACGCAGCCCCTGCCTCAAGCGCAGGCCATGGATGCTGAAACAGCGAGGCCATCGCCGCAGCCAGCATGACGAAGCTTTGCAAGCTGACCAAAGCAATAGGCGATTGCTCTGCCAGAAGGGGAGTGGGCTGGCGCATCATTATTCCTGCCTTGTCCTCATTTTGTCACCGATCTGACCGCGAAATCGCATCAAAGCCTGTCATGGGCGACCCCGGATCTCCCTTGTCCGGAAAGCATCGCTCATGGCCAGTCGCCCCAACCACAAGATCGCCGCCGCCGTCGTGCGCCACGACGCCGAACAGAAGCAGCGCTTGCTCGATCGCGCCTTTGCGCTGGCGTTCAAGGGACTTGTCTATGCCCAGATCTGGGAAGACCCGGTGGTCGACATGGAGGCACTCGCGATCGCGCCGGGTAACCGAATCGCGACGATCGCGAGCGGCGGCTGCAACGTCTTTTCCTATCTGACCGCCGACCCGGCCGAGATCGTCGCGGTCGACCTCAACACTGCGCATGTCGCGCTCAATAATCTGAAGCGCGTCGCGATCGAACGCCTGCCCGATTACGACAGCGTCCGCCGCTTTTTCGCCGCCGCCGACGACAAGGCCAACGTCGCCGCCTATCGCGCGCATGTCCGCCCGCATCTCGACGAGCTGAGCATCCGCTATTGGGAAGGCCGCGACCTGGTCGGGCGGCGGCGTATCAACGGTTTCGCGCGGGGTCTCTACAAGCGCGGGCTGCTCGGAAATTTCATCGGGCTCGCGCATCTGATCGCCCGGTTGCACCGCGTCGATCCGCGCCAGTTCCTGACCGCGACGACGGTCGAGGAACAGCGCGCGATCTTTGAGGCGAAATTCGCGCCCTTCTTCGACCGCAAGTTTATCCGCTGGATCACCGACCAGCGCTCGTCGCTGTTCGGGCTCGGCATTCCGCCCGCGCAATATGACGCGCTCGCGGGCGGCAAGCCGATGGCCGACGTGCTGCGCGCGCGGCTCGAAAAGCTCGCGTGCGACTTCCCGCTCGAGGAGAATTATTTCGCATGGCAGGCGTTCGGACGCGGCTATGGCAAGGGCGTTGCGGCGCCGCTGCCGCCCTATCTGCAAGCGGCGAATTATGAAGCGGTCCGGGATCGCGCCGCGCGCGTTTCGATGCTCCATGCGAATATGACCGACATGCTCGCGGCGTCCGAAGCGGCGAGCTTCGACCGCTATGTCTTCCTCGACGCGCAGGACTGGATGAGCGACGCGCAGCTGACCGCATTGTGGGCCGAGGTCACCCGCACCGCGCGGCCGGGCGCGCGGGTGCTGTTCCGTACCGCCGCCGAGCCGAGCCTGCTTCCGGGGCGGTTGCCCGACGACCTGCTCGGCCGGTGGGACTATCGCGCCGAAGAGTCGCGCGGCTTTACGCGCCGCGACCGCTCGGCGATCTATGGCGGGGTCCATCTCTATGTGCTGAAAGACGCCTGACCATGGCTCGGGGCGCAGCGGGCGGCGGGCACGGCGAGCTGATGGACAGCGTCTATCGCACCCAGCGGCATATCTATGATCTCAGCCGCAAATATTATCTTCTCGGCCGCGACGGGCTGATCGCCGATCTCGCGCCGCCGCCGGGAGGCGCGGTGCTCGAAATCGGCTGCGGGACGGGACGCAATCTGGTCGCGGTCGGCAGGGCGTGGCCCGACGCCTTTCTCTATGGCGTCGATATTTCCGAAGCGATGCTCGAAACCGCGCGCGGCGCGGTGGCGAAGGCCGGGCTTGCGCATCGCGTGGCGCTCGCGCAGGGCGACGCATGCGATTTCGACGCCTCCGCGCTGTTCGGGCGTGCGGCCTTCGATCGCGTCTTCATCAGCTATGCGCTGTCGATGATCCCCGAATGGCGGGGTGCGCTCGCCCAGGCGGCGCGCTGCGTCGCGCCGGGCGGCCGGCTCGAATTCGTCGATTTCGGACAGCAGGACGGCCTGCCGTCGCTTTGGCGCCGCGCGCTCTTCGGCTGGCTCGCCCGTTTTCACGTCGCCCCGCGCGCCGAACTGGGGCGCGTGATCGCCGCGCTCGCAAAGGAGACGGGCACCGCCGGCTATTGCCGCAGCCTCTATCGCGGCTATGCCATTCGCGGGGGTCTCGCGCGCGGCTGAATTGCTGTTATCTTGCCCCGGAAGAATGGGGGAAGAGGGCATGAATGACGGCATAGCGGCGGCGCGGGGCGACCAGCTCGACGAGGTGATGGAAACGCTCGCGCAGGCATTCCAGACCGACCCCGCCCTGTCGTGGATATTGCCCGATCCCGCCCACCGCGCCCGGGCGCTGCGCGGATTGTTCCATGTGCTCGTGCCGTCCGATGCGCGCGCGGGCAGGGTGCTGCGCTCGGCCGGCGGCGAAGCGGCCTCGCTGTGGCGTGCTCCCGGGCAGGCGGAAAGCGGAACCCTCGAGTTCCTGCGAACCGTGCTCCCGCTCGTCGCGACCTTCGGCACCGCCCTGCCGCGCGGGCTGAAGGTGCAGGGCAGCATCGACGCGCACCGGCCAAAGGGACGCTTCTGGTATCTCCACTATGTCGGCGTTCGCCCGGCCGAACAGGGCAAGGGCCATGGCGGGCGCATCATCCGCGCCCAGACCGCGGCCGCCGACGCCGAAGGACTGTCCTGCTGGCTCGAAACCGCGACGCCGGCGAATGTGCCGCTCTACGAACGGCTGGGCTTTCGGGCGCAGGTCGAATGGGACGTGCCCGGCGGCGGCCCGCATTTCTGGGGGATGATGCGCGAGCCGGTCGCGAGTTGAAGCGTCAGTCGAACCCCGATGCGCCGGATCACGCCGCCTTCTGAAGCTGCAGGTCGAGCCGGTCCCAGATTTCGACGAGCGCCTGCGTCAGTTCGCGCATCATCGCCTCGTCGTGCGCCGGGCCGGGCGTGAAGCGCAGGCGTTCGGTGCCGCGCGGAACGGTGGGGAAATTGATCGGCTGCACATAGACGCCATATTCGGCGAGCAATATGTCGCTGATCTTCTTGGCGCGCACCGGATCGCCGACCATCAGCGGGACGATGTGCGTCACCGAATCCATCACCGGCAGGCCGGCGTCGCGGAAGCATTGCTTGAGATAGGCGGCGGCCGCCTGCTGCGCGTCGCGTTCCTCGCTCGATGATTTGAGGTGGCGGACGCTCGCGAGCACGCCCGCGACGAGCACCGGCGACAGGCTGGTCGTGAAGATGAAGCCCGGCGCGTAAGAGCGGATCACGTCGACGATATTCCTGTCGGCGGCGATATAGCCGCCCATCACGCCGAACGCCTTGCCCAGCGTGCCTTCGATGATCGTCACGCGGTGCGCGGCCTCGTCGCGTTCGGTGATGCCGCCGCCGCGCGGGCCGTACATGCCGACCGCATGGACCTCGTCGCAATAGGTGAGCGCGTTATATTTGTCGGCGAGGTCGCAGATCGCGTGGATCGGGGCGACGTCGCCGTCCATCGAATAGACGCCCTCGAACGCGATCAGCTTGGCCGCTTGCGGATCGTCGGCGGCGAGCAGCTCTTCGAGATGATCGAGGTCGTTGTGGCGGAACACCCGCTTTTCGCAGCCCGAGTTGCGGATACCCGCGATCATCGAGGCGTGGTTCAATTCGTCCGAATAGATGATGCAGTTGGGGAGCAGCTTGCCGAGCGTGCCGAGCGTCGCCTCGTTCGAGATATAGCCCGAGGTGAAGAGCAAGGCGCCTTCCTTGCCGTGCAGGTCGGCAAGCTCGGCCTCGAGGTCGATGTGGTAGTGCGTGTTGCCGCCGATGTTGCGCGTGCCGCCCGATCCGGCGCCGACGTCGTGCAGTGCCTCTTCCATCGCGGCGATGACCTTTGGATGCTGGCCCATCGCGAGATAGTCGTTCGAGCACCAGACGGTGATCGGTTTCGGCCCGTTGTGCCCCGCAAAGCAGCGCGCATTCGGAAAATTTCCCTTGTTGCGCAAAATGTCGATGAAGACGCGGTAGCGGCCTTCTTCGTGGAGGCGGTCGATAGCCCGGGCGAAAATATCGTTGTAGTTCACGTATGCAGCCCCGCGGATTGTTCCGGCGCGCGCCGCCCCTTCGGCGACGATGTTTGGCGGGGCCATAACGCTGAAATCCGCCCGAATCCAGTGCGAACGATTCGCAAGGGTAGGTCAAATTGTCTCAATGCGCCCGATGCCGAAGGGCTCGAGCGCCGCGAGCGGCGGCGGCGGGCGCTCGTCGCTGCGCGTGAAGACCGCGGTTCCGCGCGATGCCACGGCGGGCCAGTCCTGCCCCTCGGTGAGGTAGGCGATGCGGCGCGCGATGCCCTCGGCGCCGTCGATAAACCGCACGTCCGGGCCCGCCGCGGCCTGAAGTTCGGCCTGAAGCAGGGGGAAGTGGGTGCAGGCAAGGACGATCACGTCCATTGCGTCGCCGCCGCGCTGATCGCGCAGGCCGGCAACGGCGCGCTCGATGACCTCTGGGTCGACCGGTTCGCCGCGCAGCTTCGCCTCGGCGCCGGTGACGAGGCCGGGGCTGCCGTGGCGCAGGACGATTTTGTCGGCAGCGAACTTGGCGCTCAGATCGTCGACATAGGGCTGGCGCACGGTCGCTTCGGTGCCGAGCACGCCGATGACCCCGCTGTTCGTCAGCGCCGCAGCGGGCTTGATCGCGGGCACGGTGCCGACGATCGGCAGGTCGAGCGCGGCGCGGACATGCGCGAGCGCGATCGTCGAGGCCGTATTGCACGCGATCACCGCCAGGCGTGGCTGATAGCGCTCGACGAGCCGCCCGAGCAGTGCGGGAACGCGCGCCGCGAGTTCGGCATCGCTCTTTTGCCCATAGGGGAGGCCGGCATAGTCGGCCGCATAGACGATTCGAGCCGTGGGCAGCAGCGCGCGCGTCGGCCCGAGCACGGTCAGCCCGCCGAGGCCGCTGTCGAAAAAGAGGATGGGGGCGTCGGCCGATGGGGGCTGCATATGCGTCGCCTAGCAGGGCATTGCACGGCGCTCAATCCGGGTGGACAGGGGTTTTTCGCGTCCGCCTGAACTTGCTCTTCGGCGCCGCACCTTTTTGTTTCGCACAAAGCCACAAAGCCACGAAGATGTCGCGCCGGCCGCGAAGCGGTTTTCCTTTGCGACCGCATCGTCGAAAGGAAAAAGGGACCTGTCGGCCCAGGCCCTTTTCTTCGTGGCTTCGTGTCTTCGTGCGAAAATCAACTGGCACCGGCTTGGCCGCATAGCGCCGGCCATGGAAGCGGAATCGAGTTCAGTATGATGAAGGAGGCGGGATCGTTTCGCGCTTTCTGTCCATTTCGGCAGGCACTTGATCCGAATCCATTGATTGCCCGCCGCAACATCGCCACAGTGCCGCCGAACCAGCCGGGGAGTGCCATGACCGTCCTTTTGTTGATCGCCGCCGGCTATCTGCTCGGCTCGATCCCGTTCGGGGTGATCCTGACGCGCGCCTTCGGCGCCGGCGACCTGCGGCAGATCGGATCGGGCAGCATCGGCGCGACCAATGTGCTGCGTACGGGGCGCAAGGGCCTCGCTGCGGCGACGGTGCTGCTCGACGGCGCGAAAGGAGCGGTTGCGGTGCTGCTCGCGCGTCATTTCGCTCCCGAGGCAGGCGACGTCGGGGCGATCGCAGCGGGGGCCGCGGCGGTGATCGGCCATTGCTACCCCATGTGGCTCAAGTTCCGCGGCGGCAAGGGCGTCGCGACGCTGCTCGGCCTTTATCTCGCGCTGGCGTGGCCGATCGCGCTGGTGTTCGCGATCGTCTGGCTCGCGATGGTCGCGATCACGCGCATCTCTTCGCTCGGCGGGATGACGGGCGTCGTGGCGGCGCCGATCGCAGCCTTCGCCTTCGGCTATCCCGTCTACGCGCTCGGGCTTGCCGGGCTCGCGCTTGTCGCCCTGTGGCGGCATCGCGAGAATATCGCGCGGCTGCGCGCCGGCACCGAACCGCGCATCGGCGCCAGGAAGGACGCCGCGTGAGGCAATCCGAGCGGCTGGCGCGGCTGCGGCTGCTCCGCACGCCGCGCGTCGGTCCGGTGAGCTGGCACCAGCTGATGCAGCGTTTCGGATCGGGCGAAGCGGCGCTCGCGGCGCTCCCCGACCTTGCCGGTCGCGGCGGCGGGGGAAAAATCCGCATCGCCCCGGCCGACCTCGCCGAACGTGAAATCGCCCGGGTCGCCGAACTCGGCGCGCGGCATATCTTCAGCGACGAGGCCGATTATTCGCCGCTGCTGCGCGAAATCGACGGCGCGCCGCCGGTGCTGATCGTGCGCGGCGACACCGCGATGCTGCAGCGGCCGTGTGTCGCGATCGTCGGCGCGCGCAATGCGTCGGCGGCGGCGTGCCGCTTCGCGCGCCAATTGGCCGTCGATCTTGCAGCCGAGGGAATGACCGTGGCGAGCGGGCTCGCGCGCGGGGTCGATACCGCGGCGCATGTCGGCGCGCTCGACGGGGCGACCGCGGCGGTGATCGCGAGCGGCATCGACATCGCCTTTCCGCCCGAAAATGCCGCGCTGCAGGAAAAGATCGCGAACGACCAGCTGCTGATCGCCGAACAGCCGCCGGGCACCGAACCGCTCGCGCGCCATTTCCCCTCGCGCAACCGCATCATCGCCGGGCTCGCGGCGGGCACGGTGGTGATCGAGGCGGTGCCCAAGTCGGGCTCGCTGATCACCGCGCGCCGGGCGGGCGACTATGGGCGCGAGGTGATGGCGGTGCCGGGGTCGCCGCTCGACCCGCGCGCGCAGGGCTGCAACCTGTTGATCCGCGAAGGCGCAACGCTGATCCAGACCGCCGCCGACGTGCTCGAAGCCGTCGGGCCGATCGACCGCCGGATGCTGCGCGAACCCGCGTCGGCTCCGGTGCCGGCGCCGCTCCCGATCGAGGCCGCCGACGGCGACCGCGCCGGTATCGCCGATCTGCTCGGCCCGACCCCGGTTCTCGTCGATGAGGTGGTGCGCCAGTCGGGCCGCCCCGCCGCAGTCGTCCAGCTCGTCCTGCTCGAACTCGAACTCGCCGGTCGCGTCGAGCGTCATGCGGGGGCAAGGGTTTCTACCCGCTAGAACGGCGTGCGCGGGTCGATTTCGGGACGGGCAAGGCCGTTGATGGGTCCTGACCCTGAATATTTGATCAAGTGAGGCCGGCATTGCATTGGGAATATGCGATTGCGGGACCGAGAGAGGGAGAGCCGGTTTGTTCGATACCTTGACCCTTGCGGCGCTTCCCGCTGCGGACGAGGCGCTGCGGCCTGCGATCCGCGCGATCGCCGATGAGGCGAGAGCCGCCGCGCCCGCCGATGTCCGCGCGCGCTCCTGGTCGGGTTTCGACCGCGCCTTTTCGCGCCGGCTCGGCGAAGCGGGCTTTCTGGGGCTGACGTTGCCCAGGCGCTACGGCGGCGGCGAGAAAGGGGCTTTCGCGCGCTTTGTCGTCGTCGAGGAGCTGCTGTCGGCGGGGGCGCCGGTCGCGGCGCACTGGATCGCCGACCGTCAGAGCGCGCCGCTGATCCTGAACTATGGCACCGAGGAGCAGAAGGAGCGCTTCATCCCGCGCATCTGCCGCGGCGAGCTCGTTTTCTGCATCGGGATGAGCGAGCCGGGGTCGGGGTCGGACCTTGCGAGCGTGCGCACGCGCGCCGAGCGGACCGAGGCGGGCTGGCGGGTGGGCGGCCAGAAGATATGGACCACCAATGCAGCGCACGGCGACTATATGATCGCGCTCGTCCGCACCTCGGGCACCAGCGAGGACCGTCACCGCGGCCTGTCGCAGCTGATCGTCGACCTCAAGGCGCCCGGCGTTACCGTGCGGCCGATCGTCGACCTGACCGGCGATGCCCATTTCGCCGAAGTCTTCTTCGAGGATGTCGAGCTGCCCGCCGACGCGCTGATCGGCGAAGAGGGGGAGGGGTGGAAACAGGTCACCGCCGAACTCGCGTTCGAGCGCAGCGGCCCCGAACGCATCTATTCGAGCGTCGTGCTGCTCGACGCGTGGATCGCGCATCTGCGCAGCATCGGCCGCGACGACCCGGCGACGCTCGCGCGCGTCGGCGATTTCGCCGCGCGGCTCGGAACCTTGCGCGCGATGTCGATCGCCTGCACCGCGCGGCTCGCGCTCGGCGAAAGCCCGGTCGTCGAGGCGTCGCTGGTCAAGGATCTGGGGACGAGTTTCGAGCAGGAGCTGCCGGCCAGCATCGGCGACGACCTCGCGAGCCATCCCGACGAGCCGGTCGATCCCGAACTCTACCGGACCTTGCTCTATGTCACGCATATCGCGCCGAGTTTTTCGCTGCGCGGGGGCACACGCGAAATCCTGCGCGGCATCATCGCGCGTGGAATGGGATTGCGGTGATGGATCATAGCGATCTTCTCGAACCCTTCGACCGGATGCTCGCCGCCATCGCCGCGCCTGAAGCGGTGCGCGCGATCGAGCGGGGCGGGGCGGCCGATGCGATGTGGGGTGCGGTCGCCACGTCGGGCTTTCTCGATGCGCTGGTGCCGGAGGCGGCGGGCGGCTTCGGCCTTCCCGCAGCAGCAGTGCAGCCGCTGTGGCAGGCGCTCGGGCGCCATGCGGTGCCGCTGCCGGTTGGCGAGACGATGATCGCGCGGGCACTGCTCGCGGGCGCCGGCGTGGCGGCGCCCGGCGGGCCGATCGTCCTGACAGTCGCCGAACCGGGGCGGCCGGTGGTCGTGCCGCTGGGGCGCATTGCGCATCATGCGCTGGTCGAGCAGGGGGACAGGATCGGCCTCGTCGAGATCGCGCTCGACGAGACCGCCGTAACCGGCGTCGCCGCCAGCCTCGCCGCGCGGATCGCCTGCCCGCCGCTGGGCGAGGCGTTCGGCGCGCCGCCGGGCGGTCTGCGTCCTCTCGCCGCCATATTGCGCGCGGCGCTGATCGCGGGTGCGGCGGACCGGGTTGTGACGATGACCGCCAGCTATGCGAACGAGCGGGTGCAGTTCGGCAAGCCGATCGGCCGCCAGCAGGCGCTTCAACAGAATATGGCGGTAATGGCAGAGGACGCCGTCGCCGCGCGCATCGCTTCGCAGCTTGGTTGTGCAGCCGGCTTTCCGCCGCCGCTCGCCGCCGCCGCGACGGCCAAATCAGTGGCGAGCAGCACGGCCGCGCGGATCGCGGCGAGTGCGCACGCCGTTCACGGCGCGATCGGGATCAGTGAGGAGCACGACCTGCAACTTTTCACCCGCCGCCTCCACGAATGGCGCCTCGCCGACGGGTCCGAAAGCTGGTGGAACCGCCTGCTCGGCACGGCGCGGCTGGCCAGCGATGCCGGGTCGGTCGACTTCGTGCGCGCCGAACTCGATGCGAAGCGGCCTGCGGTTTGAGGACAGGCGACCGGTCCAGCACCCGGTAAGACTCGCCCATCAGCCGCCGCCTTCGGGTAAGTGCCGACCGTGACCGCGGCTCTCATTCGTATGATTGCGCATATTGTGCCCGGTCGATCTGCTCTAGGACTGCGGCGCCCGATAGTTCGAACCCTCCGTCGCAACGAATGTCACCGGATGTCGATGAGCCGCAGTCATTCCAGTCCGGTCGTCCGGCCGCATGTGCTGGTCGTCGAAGACGATGCCGGCGCTCGCCGTTCGCTCCTCCTCCTGCTCAACGGGCGCGGGTTCGATGTGGTGGCCTATTCGACAGTGCCACAGGCGCTCGCGGCGGCGGCCGCCCGTCCGCCCGACTGTCTGGTGGCCGATTACCGGTTGTACGGAGAGGATGGCGTCGATTTGCTCGCCAGGCTCCGCCGCGGCGGGTGGGGTGGGCCGGCGATCCTGATTTCGGCCTTTGCCTCGCCCGAATTGTCGCGGCGCGCCCGTGCGGCGGGCTTTGCGATGATATTCGACAAGCCTCTGCGCGAACATGCGCTGGTCGATGCCGTCCGCCGCCTGACCGCTGGCGGCAAATGAAGGTTATTATTCGGCTTCGGTGCTGAGGCCGAGCTCGGGGATGCCGATCGACCGGCGACCGCCGAAATCCGAGCGCACGACGATTGCGCCCTGCCGCTCCATATAGTCGATCAGCCGGCGGACGCGTCCGGGCGAGCGCGTGCCATAGGTGCGGCCGAGCGCGTCGTCGTCGGGGCAGGGCTCGCCGTCGATCGCGGCGCGCGCGATCAGCACGAAAGGCGCGAGCATGTCGTCGGGGAGTGCGGCGGCGGCGCCGAGCAAATCCCTCCAGCGCGGCTCGGCGGGATCGAAGACCCCGCCCTTGGCGAGCGCGAAGCGGCGGCGGAAGGCGGTGAGGTCGAGCGGCGGGCGCGCAAGCCGCTGCATCCGGCAGCGCACCGAAAAATCCTGATAGAGCACCGATTCCGCCTGAAAAGCCGTGTCGGGATCGGCGAGCATGTCACGCAGCGCACCGACGACCACTGCCTCGGCGTCGATCGCGGGGACATCGACGCGTTCCGCAGGGGGCATATCGCCGGGAGCGGCGTGGTCATCTTCGTCCGCATCGCTTGCCGCGATGCGCTCCATCAGTTCGCCGGCGGCGAGCGGCGCGGGCTCGGGCGCGAAGGTCGGGCGCGGCGGGGCCTCGTCGAGCGTCGCGAACAGCACCGATTGCATATCTTCGGGTTCGGCGTCGGGAAGCGGCAGCAGGCTGTGCGAGCCGTTGCGCGAGCTGGTGCTCGTCGCCCCGATACGGATCGCGACCGGTCGCCGCGCGATCGCGGGGCCGAGGCCGAGGAAACAGCCACGCTCGAGGTCGCGGATCTGCTCTGCCTGGCGCCGCTCCATGCCGAGCAGGTCGGCGGCGCGCGCCATGTCGATGTCGAGGAAGGTGCGGCCCATCAGGAAATTGCTCGCCTCCGCCGCGACATTCTTCGCGAGCTTGGCGAGCCGCTGCGTCGCGATCGCGCCGGCGAGGCCGCGCTTGCGGCCGCGGCACATCAAATTGGTCATCGCCGACAGGCTCGCGCGGCGCACCGCGTCGGTGACGTCGCCCGAGGCGCTCGGCGCGAACATCTGGGCCTCGTCGATGACGACGAGCGCGGGAAACCAATGCTCGCGCGGGGCGTCGAACAGCGCGTTCAGGAAGGCGGCGGCGCAGCTCATCTGCGCCTCGATCTCAAGCGTGTCGAGGCTGAGGATCACCGAGGCGCGATGTTCGCGGATACGCGCGCCCATCGTCGCGATTTCGCGCTCGTTATAGTCACCCGCATTGATCACGACATGGTTGCAGGCGTCGGCGAGGGTGACGAAATCGCCTTCGGGGTCGATCACGATCTGCTGGACGAGGCCCGCACTCTGTTCGAGCAGGCGGCGGAGCAGGTGCGACTTGCCCGACCCCGAATTGCCCTGCACGAGCAGGCGGGTCGCGAGCAGTTCCTGAATATCGACGCGCACCGCCTTGCCCGCCGTATCGGTCCCGATTTCGATGCTGTGATTCACGCCCTCCGCCCTATCGGCGCGGGGCGGTGCTGACAACCGGCAGGGCCGTGAACAGGTGGTCGGAGATAGGCCAGGGAGCGATAGCCTTATGCGGACCCGCGTTCCGTTCGTCCTGAGGAGAGACCGAGCTTGCCGAGGGCTCGTCTCGAAGGACCGCAGCCTTGCCGCCCTTCGAGACGCCATTTCGGCAAGCTCAATGGCTCCTCAGGACAAACGGGTTCCTATAAAGTCATCATGCGCTAGGAAAGCGGAATGGATTTCGACGATCAGCTCTTCCGCTATTTCGGGACCGCCGACATCGCCGCGATTCCGCCGGCCGCCTTCGAAGCGGGAACCGAGCGGATGCTCGTCGATTTCGGGCTCGAAACCAACCGCGGGCGCCGCTTCGGCCTGTGGGCGCTGATGTATATGCTCGGCGTTGCGCCCGATCTCGACGTCGCATTCGAGGACGCGGAGGAGCGCGACGCGGCGCGCGATTTCATGGATATGGTCGATCGCGCGGCGAAGGATTGAAGCGCTGACTCGCGCTTGGTTCAGTGCGTCGCGTCGGGATCGAGCGCTTCTTCGAGGTCGTGGATCTCGCCCACCGGCTCCTTGGGGCTGCCGCAATGCGGGAAAATAGCATCCAAGCGGCGGCGTAGCGTCTCGTCGAACAGGGTCTGGTTCGAAATCCGCGCTTGCGACAGCGTCAACTCCATGCGGATCGAATCCTTGATCCGTTCGAGCGCCGGCGCGTCGAGGATGCCGACCTTCAACAATTCTTCGCACAGCTGGATCAGGCCAACCGTAGTGGCGTGCGCGCGCAGACCCAGAAAATCAATGGTGCGATGCAATTCGCGCGCGCCGGCCGCGCGCTGCTCCATGCTGCTCATATCACTCTCCCTCACCACCCGGCCGCGGCGCCGGCTCGGTTGGCCGGCTCGTGTCCCGCAGGTCGGTGCTTAGGAGTTTAAGGGTAGCGGCGGGGCGCTGTCAAACGGCGCTTTGCGGCTTTGCTGTCCCGCGCGCGATCTTCGCCCAGGGATTGAGGTCGGGCTCGGCGATCTTCGTGAGGCGGTTGCGATCGCGGTGGAGAAAGGGTTCGTTGCGGCCTTTGACCATCAGCATGGTGTCGGAAACATAGCTCCACGTCCCGTCGTCGTGGAAATCGACGGTGATCTGGTAGCTGTCGGTGCGAAAGGCGAGGTCGAGGAAGGTGGTCGAGCAAATGCCATATTCGGTTTGCCCGCGCTCGGCCGTCAGCACCAGCCGCTTGGCGTCGGGCTCGGCGTGGCCCGCCGCGATCGCGATCTGGCCGCGCGGAATCGCCAGCGTCTGGAGGATCAGGCCGGTCGCGGGCTCGTAGAGCCAATAGCCGACCTGGTCGTGGAAGGTGATTTCCTCTTCGGGCGTGTTGATGTGGAGGTGATAGCGCAGCCCATAAAAGAGCTGCGGACCGTTCGCCTGCGCGTCGATCGGCTGCATCTCGATGCGTTCGTAATAGTGGCGCGTTTCGGGGCCGTCGGCCTTCGGATTGATGTCGATGCCGCGCTGCCCCTCCCAGATGCCGGCGAGGCGGCGGAGCGGGCCGAGCCGGCCCAGCGTCTCGGGATCGACGTCGTCGGGTTCGGTGAAAATATCGTCGGGTATATCCATCGCGTCGCCCCCTGCTTCGTGCGTCAGATGTCTTCGACCAGCCGGCCATAAAGCTGCGGACGGCGGTCGCGGAAAAAGCCCATGCCCGCGCGGTGTTTCGCCGCGCGGTCGAGGTCGATCGTCTCGACGAGCACGCCGGTTTCATGCCCGCCGAACGCCTGCGTCATGTCGCCCCATTCGTCGGTGATGAAGCTGTGGCCATAGAAGGTCGCATCGCCCTCGGCACCGATGCGGTTCGCGGCGATCACCGGCATGCAGTTCGACACGGCATGGCCCTGCATCGCGCGGCGCCACATGCGGCTGGTGTCGAGGTCGGCGTCATAGGGCTCGGAACCGATCGCGGTGGGGTAGAAGAGCAGTTCGGCGCCCATCAGCGCCATCGCGCGCGCGCATTCGGGATACCATTGATCCCAGCACACCCCGACGCCGATCCGCGTCCCGAAGACATCCCACACCTTGAAGCCGCTGTTGCCGGGGCGGAAATAATATTTCTCTTCATAACCCGGGCCGTCGGGAATGTGGCTCTTGCGATAGGTGCCCATGATCCCGCCGTCGGGGCCGATCATCGCGAGCGTGTTGTAATAATGCGGCCCGTCCTTTTCGAAATAGCTCGTCGGGATCGCGATCCCGTGCTTCGCGGCGAGCGCCTGCATCGCGGTGACGCTCGGATGTTCGGCGGTCGGCCGCGCATTCGCAAACAGCTCTTCCTCCTCGACCTGGCAGAAATAGGGGCCTTCGAAGAGTTCGGGCGGCAGGATGATCTGCGCGCCTTTTGCCGCCGCTTCCTCGACGAGTGCCGACACCGCGTCGATGTTCGGCTGAACGGGGCCGGGCAGGGGAAGCTGCAGCGCGGCGACGGTGAGGGTACGGGTCATGGGCGATTTCTTACAGTTTGATGCCGAACTTCGCGGCGAGCGGTATCGTAAGGAGATAGAGCAGGACCGTAAGTGCGCAACCCGCCATCAGCGCGACCCAGAAATTGACCCCGCTCCGAAGCATCATCGGGGTGACCAGAAACATCGGCAGGCTGGGCAGGACATACCAGAAGGTCGCCTGCATATGGTCGGCGAGCCGGCCGCGATCGCCCGTATCATGCCAAAGCCAGACGATCCCCAGTAACGAAACCAGGGGGAGTGATGCGACGAGCGCTGCTGCGGCCGCGTTGCGGCGACCGATCCAGGCGATGGCCGCTATGATTACGCCCGACAGGAGCGCGCGAAAGATGAAACTGGCGGTCAGCACGGCAATTGCTGGCTCGAGCAATGAAAGCTGCCGCCGCCGACGATGATCGCGCGGGCGGGAATACCGACCGCGCGGCGGCCCGGAAACAGCCCCGCAAGCGCCTCGACTGCCGCTGCGTCGTTGGGGCTCCCATAGGTCGGTACGACCACCGTGCTGTTGCCGATGTAGAAGTTCATATAGCTCGCGGCGGCAATCTCGCCGTCGATCTCGACCCGGCCGGGCGAGGGCAGGTCGACGATTTCGACGTCGCCGAACGCCGCGGCGCGCGCGCGCGCGTCGGCATAGATAGCGGCATTGGGGTCGTCGTCGCCCGCCGCGACGGGAATTGCCAGCCGCCCTTCGCCGACGAAGCGCGCGAGATTGTCGACATGGCCGTCGGTATGATCACCGACCAGCCCGTCGCCGAGCCACAGCAGACGCTCGATCCCGAGCGACTGGTGCAGCCGCACCGCGATGTCCTCGCGGGTCAGGGACGGGTTGCGGTTCCGGTTGAGCAGGCATTCCTCGGTGGTGACGCACAGGCCGGTGCCGTCGACGTCGATCGCGCCGCCTTCGAGCACCCAATCCTGTTCGTCGACCGGGAGCCCGCTTGCAGCAGCCAGCGCCGCGCCGACCTCCTGATCGCCGGGCATGACGAATTTTTCGCCCCACCAGTTGAACCGGAAGTTGCGCGCGCGCCGCGCGGCGCCGGTGCCCGCGACGACCGGCCCGGTATCGCGCAGCCAGATGTCGCCGAGCGGCTCGACGAGAATGCGTACGCCCGGATCGACGAGCTTTGCGGCGATTTCTGCCTGCGCCTCATCGTTGACGACCAGCCGCACCTCTTCGCCGCGCCCGCCGTCGTGGACGGCGTTGGCAAAGGCGGCGACGTCGCGCCGCGCCGCGTCGATCCGGCCCGCCCACTCCTCCGCGAGGTGCGGGAAACCGATCCACACGGCCTCGTGCGGCGCCCATTCGGCCGCCATGCGCAGCGTCATATGCGCTCTCTTATTGGCCGGCGCGCGACTTGTCGCGGGCGGCGCGGAACTCGTCGCCCTCCGACCAGTTCGGCCATTTGTCGGTCATCGCCATCATCCGCCCGACGGCATAGTAGAGCCGCAGGTCGGCGAGCATGCCGTCCCAATTCTTGATCGCATCATATTCGTCGCCGGGCGCGTGATAGCGATTGGCCTCATAATCTTCGGCCGCCTTTTTGCCGGCTTCCTTGCCGCCCTCGACGAGGTCCTGGCCGCTGCCGAAGTCGATCATCGGAACGCCGCGCTTGGCGAGGCTGAAGTGATCCGAACGATAGTAGAAGCCCTTTTCGGGAGTGGGTTCGTCGACCAGCGTGCGCTTCTCTGCGGCCGCTACCTTTTCGAGATAGGCATCGAGATCCGACTTGCCGCGGCCGACCACGACGATGTCCCTGGCCGGGCCGGCGCTGTTGAGCGCATCCATGTTCACGCCGCCGACCGTCCTGGCGAGCGGGAAGATGGGGTTCTTCGCATAATATTCCGAACCGAGCAGGCCCGATTCCTCGGCCGTCACGGCGAGAAATACGACGCTGCGATCGGGGGCGCCCGCCTGCTGATAGGCCTGCGCCAGCGTCACCAGTCCGCCGACGCCGCTCGCATTGTCGACGGCGCCGTTGCAGATGTCGTCGCCGTCGACCGGCGTGCAGTGGCCGAGGTGATCCCAGTGTGCGGTGTAAAGCACATATTCGTCGGGCCGCTTGGCGCCCGGCAGCACGCCGACGATGTTGCGCGACATCTTCTTGGAAATCTCGTTATCGAAGCTGAGCGAGGCTTTCACGCCGGTCAGCGGCACCGCCTTGAAGCCCTTTTTCTTCGCCGCTTCACGCAGCGCGTCGAAATCCTTGCCCGCGCTCGCGAAGAGCTGCTTCGCCTTGTCGAGCTGGATCCAGCCGTTCGCCTTGGTCTGGTCGGCGCCGCCATTTTCGCTGTCGGCGAGGTATTGCGTGCCGGTGTTGCTCGATTCGACGACGTTCCAGCCATAAGCGGCGGGTTCGGTGTCGTGGACGATCAAGGCCGCCGCGGCGCCCTGCCGGGCCGCCTCTTCATATTTATAGGTCCAGCGGCCGTAATAGGTCATCGCGCGGCCGTTGAACTCGCCCTTCGCTTCGGCGGTCTGCCAGTCGGGGTCGTTGACCAGGATGATGACCGTCTTGCCCTTCACATCGAGGCCGGCATAGTCGTTCCAGCCCTTTTCGGGCGCGTTGATGCCATAGCCGACAAAGACGACGTCGCTGTCCTTGATTTCGGTCTTCGGCTGCACGCGATAGCTGAAAGCCACATAATCCTTGGCATATTGCAGCGTGACCGGCGACTTGCCGCCGGTGAAGGTCAGCGGCGTCGGATTCTTGGCCGTAATTTCGACCAGCGGCACATCCTGCGTCCAGCTGCCGTTGTTGCCGGGCTTCAGGCCGGCCTCGGTGAATTTCTTGATCAGATAATCGACCGTCTTCTGTTCGCCCGGCGTCCCCGGCGCGCGTCCTTCATAGGCATCGGACGACAATTCCCTGGTCACGTCCTGCAAGGTCGCCAGCGAAAGGTCGGGCACCTCGACGTCGGGGAGCGCGGTCGCCCCGGCCGCCGCCGACTTGTCGGCAGAGCCGTTGCAGGCGGCCAGTGAAAGGAGAATCGCCGCGGCCGGCGCAGCTTTCAGGATGCGATACATCGATTAGTCCCGCTTTGTGTGATGGATGCGGCCTTGTGCCAGTCACGCCGGGCAGATGCAAGAAGGGCGGCCCTTGCGGACCGCCCCCCGATAATTTCGCTGTGCGAACCGATCAGCGCGAATAGAATTCGACGACCAGATTGGGTTCCATCTTCACCGGATAGGGGACTTCGTCGAGCGTCGGAACGCGCACGAAGGTCGCCTTGGTGCCGTCCACCGCGACATATTCGGGCAGGTCGCGCTCGGGCAGGCTCTGCGCTTCGGCGACGAGCGCCATTTCCTGCGCCTTCTTGCCAAGCGTGACTTCGTCGCCGGGCTTCACGAGGCGGCTGGCGATGTTGCACTTCACGCCGTTCACATAGACGTGACCGTGGCTGACGAGCTGGCGTGCCGAGAAGATCGTCGGCGCGAACTTCGAGCGATAGACGATCGCGTCGAGGCGGCGTTCGAGCAGGCCGATCAGATTCTGGCTCGTGTCACCCTTCATGCGCGACGCTTCGATATAGTTCTTCTTGAACTGCTTTTCGGTGATGTCGCCGTAATAGCCCTTCAGCTTCTGCTTCGCGCGCAGCTGGATGCCATAGTCGGACATCTTGCCCTTGCGGCGCTGGCCGTGCTGGCCGGGGCCATATTCGCGGCGGTTGACCGGGCTCTTCGGGCGACCCCAGATGTTTTCGCCCATCCGGCGGTCGAGTTTATACTTGGCGCTCTGGCGCTTCGACATGATCGTCTCCAATTTGCTGTGTGCCGAGGGATTTCGGCGTTTCCCGGGTCGCACCACATGGAGATGTCCATATGCGACCACCGCTTCACCGGGGTGCGGGGTCCATTGCGAAGGCGCGCGGTTAGACGGGGAGAGGCGGAAAGTCAAGCATCAAGCCCGCGGCTCGACAGCGGCGAAAAAGCCGCTAAAGGCAGCGCGCATGACGTTCGCCAAACTGCCCGAGCAATGCGAAACGATGATCGAGGTGCGCGAAGGGGTCGATCAGGTCGACCGCGAACTCGTCGCGCTGCTCGTCCGCCGTTTCGGCTATATGGATGCCGCGGCGCGCATCAAGGCCGATCGCGGCGCGGTGCGCGACGAGGCGCGCAAGGCCGAGGTGCTCGATAATGCCGCACGCGCGGCCGAAGCGGCGGGCCTCGATCCGCAGCGCATCCGTTCGGTCTGGAACGAGCTGGTCGAACAGTCGATCGCGCACGAACTGGATCGCTGGGACGATCTGCGCGCCTAGCGAGCCAGCCCGTTCAGGCGAGAGCGTTCCTCACCGTAGCCCTGGGCTTGTCGAAGGGCGCTTCTCGTCGATGGGCGCCCTTCGACAAGCCCAAGGCTACAGCCTATCCAGACCGGACAAGCCAAACTGGCTGGCCTAATCTTCGCTGCGCGCCGATTTGCGAACTTTACCCAATGTCGCAATGATGCCGTGCATCATCTTGATATCATTATAGGACCAGCCGGTCTTGGTCAGCGTGGTGCGCAAGGTCCGCAGCGTCGCTTCAGTACGATCGGCGGGGAAGAAATAGCCCGCGGCGTCCAGGTCGCGGACGAGATGGCGGATCAGCTCCTCCATCTCGCCGTGCGGTGCGGGCGGGTCTAGATCGACCGCGGGCGGCTGGGCGAGCGCCTGTCCCTTCGACCATTCATAGGCGAGCAGGATCACCGCCTGCGCGAGGTTCAGCGAGCCGAATTCGGGGTTGATCGGCACGGTGACGATCTTGTGCGCGAGAGCGACATCGTCGGTTTCGAGCCCCGAGCGTTCGGGGCCGAAGACATAGGCCGCGCGCCCGGCGTTGGCATGGACCTCGGTTGCCGCGGCTTCGGGGGTCAGCACCGGCTTGGTCACCCCGCGCTTGCGGACCGTGGTAGCATAGATGGTGGTGCAATCGGTGACCGCGTCGGCGAGCGTCTCGAACACTTCGGCATTGGCGAGCACGATGTCGGCGCCCGACGCCGCTGGTCCCGCGTCGGGATTGGGCCAGCCGTCGCGCGGCGCGACGAGGCGCATCTCGGTCAGCCCGAAATTGAGCATGGCGCGTGCCGCCTTGCCGATATTTTCACCCAGTTGCGGACGAACGAGAACGATGACGGGGGGAGGGGCACTGCTAACTCCTTCTGCGCCTCCCTCTTTCCGCATCCCCGAGCGAAGACGAGGGGTTCCGCCGAGCGAAGTCGAGGCGCGGGCTTGGCGTTCGGCTGGCGGTACCGACGCGCGTTTCAGGCGGTCCCAATCCTGAGCTATCAACGCTTCCTTTTTGGCGCGCGACCAGTTCTTGATCTTGAGTTCGACGGCTTTCGCTTCTTCGCGGGTAGCGAAGGCTTCGGCCCAGACCAGCTCGACGGGTCGGCGGGTAGAGGTGTAGCCGCCGAGGATGCCTTCCTGATGCTGATAGATACGTTTTTCGAGGTCGTCGGTGTGGCCGGTGTAATAGCTGCGGTCGGCACAATGGAGAAGGTAGGCCCAGAAGGTCATATATTGTTTGCCACCGCGTTTCTCGCTTCGCTCGAAATGGCCCCTCGTCTTCGCTCGGGGATACGGACCTTATTTTGCTTGCGAGCCATTCTTCTGCGCCGCCTCGTTGATCGTCGAGGCGAATTCCTCGAAATCCTTGGCTTCGGTGAAGTCGCGATAGACGCTGGCGAAGCGGATATAGGCGACATTGTCGAAGCCCTTCAGCGCCTCCATCACCATCGCGCCGATCTGCTGCGCCTGCACCTCGCTGTCGCCCGAGGTTTCGAGCTGGCGCTGGATGCCCGAAACGAGCCGCTCGATCCGCGCGCCGTCGATCGGCCGCTTGCGGCACGCGATCTGGACGCTGCGCATCAGCTTTTCGCGATCGAACGGCTCGCGGCGGCCGTCGGCCTTGAGCACCCCGACTTCGCGCAGCTGAATGCGCTCGAAGGTCGTGAAGCGCGCCCCGCAATCCTCGCATTGCCGCCGCCGCCGGATCGCCGCGCCGTCCTCGGTGGGACGACTGTCCTTCACCTGGCTGTCTTCATGGCCGCAATAGGGGCAGCGCATCGGTCAGGGTCGGACCCGGTTGTAAAGCGCGATCGCAGCGCCCGCGAGCAGGCCGACGGGCCAGCTGATCACGGGCAGCACCGCGCCGGCGACCGCGCCGATGCCGCCGCCGATCAGCACCGGCTTGGTCGAGGGGTGGTCGAGCCCCTCCTTGCCCATCGCCTTGATTTCCTCGACCGTGTCGCCGAGCAGGGTTTCGATCTTCGGCTTCGTCATCTCAGCCTCCATAGATGGGGAAGCGCTCGCACAGCACGCGGACGCGGCGGCGCACGTCGGCTTCGACGTCGGCGTCGCCATGCTCGCCCTTGTCGCGCAGCGCTTCGAGCACATCGGCCACCATATCGCCGATTTCCTCGAATTCCGCGATGCCGAAACCGCGCGTCGTGCCCGCGGGCGATCCGACGCGGATGCCGCTGGTCTTCACCGGGGGCAGCGGGTCGAAGGGCACGCCATTCTTGTTGCAGGTGATCGCGCTGCGCTCGAGCGCTTCGTCGGCGTCGCGCCCGGTGACGCCGAGCGGGCGGAGGTCGATCAGCGCGAGGTGCGTGTCGGTGCCGCCCGCGACGATGTCGGCGCCGCGCGCCTTCAGCCGGTTGGCGAGCGCCTGCGCGTTGGCGATCGTCGCTTTCGCATAGGCCTTGAACTCCGGGCGCAGCGCTTCGCCGAACGCGACCGCCTTCGCCGCGATGACGTGCATCAGCGGACCGCCCTGCAGGCCGGGGAAAACGGCCGAGTTGATGCGCTTGGCGATCGCTTCGTCATTGGTCAGGATCATGCCGCCGCGCGGGCCGCGCAGCGTCTTGTGCGTCGTCGTGGTCACGACATGCGCGTGCGGAAGCGGCGAGGGATGCGCGCCGCCGGCGACGAGCCCCGCGAAATGCGCCATATCGACCATCAGCAGCGCGCCGACGTCGTCGGCTATCGCACGGAAGCGTGCGAAATCGAGCGTGCGCGGATAGGCCGAACCGCCCGCGATGATCAGCGCGGGGCGATGCTCCTTCGCCAGCGCCTCGACCTGGTCGAAATCGACGAGATGGTCATCGGCGCGCACGCCATATTGCACGGCGTTGAACCATTTCCCCGACATCGCCGGCGGCGCGCCGTGGGTCAGGTGGCCGCCCGCGTCGAGGCTCATGCCCAGGATCGTCGCACCGGGCTTGGTCAGCGCGAGCATCACCGCGCCGTTCGCCTGTGCGCCCGAATGCGGCTGGACATTGGCAAAGCCGCAGTCGAACAGCGCCTTGGCCCGGTCGATCGCCAGGCTTTCGACCTCGTCCGACGGCGCGCAGCCCTGATAATAGCGGCGGCCCGGATAGCCCTCGGCATATTTGTTCGTGAAGACCGATCCCTGCGCCTCGAGCACTGCTTTCGAAACGATATTCTCCGAAGCGATCAGCTCGATCTGATATTGCTCGCGCTCGAGCTCATGCTTCATCGCCGCGGCGACGGCGGGGTCGACGGTGCCGACGCCGTCGGTGAAATAGCCGGCCGATTTGATGGGTTTGGCGAGCGTTTCGGTGGTCATCGGCTGGTCTCCAGAACGGGAGGGTGGGAAAGTTTGTCGACGCGGCGAACGTGGCGGTCGCCGGCGAAGTCGGTGGTCAGGAAGGCATCGAGACACGCCTTTGCCATGTCGATGCCGGTCAGCCGCGCGCCCATGGCGACGACGTTGGCGTCGTTATGTTCGCGCGCGAGTTTCGCCGACAGCGGTTCGGAAACGAGTGCGCAGCGGCACGCGGGGTTGCGGTTGACCGAAATCGAGATGCCAATGCCCGAGCCGCAGAGCGCGACCCCGCGCTCGGCTCGGCCGTTCGCGACCGCTTCGGCGAGGGCGTAGCCATAGTCGGGATAATCGACGCTCTCGGGCCCGTTGGTGCCGAGGTCGGCGACCTCATGGCCTGCGTCGCGCAGCCAGTCGGCGAGCGCGGCCTTCAGCTCCCAGGCGGCGTGGTCGGAGGCGATGGCGATGCGCATGGCGCGTCTCCCGGAAAGGCTTGGACGGAATCGATGAGCGCGCTTTAAGCCAAGCCGCCGCGATTGGCCATAAGCGGCAGCCGCTTTTGACGCGATTTTGTCACGAAGCGCGTTTGACGGACATCGCGGCGCGGCATAGAGCCCGCCCATGGGCGACCTTCTGCTTTCGATCGTGATGCTCGGCGCGCTCGCACTGCTCGGCGGCGCCGTGCTGGTGTTCCGCAATGGCGACCGCCGCCGCGCGCTGCTGATGCTGATCGCGGCGCTCGTGCTCTTCGCCAATGTCGCGATCTGGCTGGTGCCGGTGAAATAATCCTCCCCGGAACGGGGAGGGGGACCGCCGAAGGCGGTGGAGGGGGCTATCGGCCTGGCGCGAGGCGCAATGACGCGAACCCCCTCCGTCAGCGCTGCGCGCTGCCACCTCCCCACAAGTGGGGAGGATCTTTTCATCACCGAATCGGCGAGTCCGGGGCGAGCCGCATATCCAGATAGTTATCGAGCGACTTCATCAGCTGGTCGAGCTCATGCTCGAAGAAATGGTTCGCGCGCGGGATCTCGTCATGATGGATGGTGATGCCCTTTTGCGTGCGCAGCTTGTCGACCAGCTTCTGGATCGCCGACGGCGGGACGATCTCGTCCTGCCCGCCCGCGACGATGATGCCCGACGAAGGGCAGGGGGCGAGGAAGCTGAAGTCGTACATGTTCGCCGGCGGCGCAACCGACAGGAAACCGCGAATCTCGGGGCGGCGCATCAGGAGCTGCATCCCGATCCACGCGCCGAAGCTGAAGCCGGCAACCCACGTCGTCTGCGCTTCGGGATGGATCGACTGAACCCAGTCGAGCGCCGACGCTGCATCGCTCAGCTCGCCGACGCCGTTGTCGAAGGTGCCCTGGCTGCGCCCGACGC
The DNA here is from genome assembly GCF_032879645.1 of Sphingopyxis indica. NCBI lineage: Bacteria > Pseudomonadati > Pseudomonadota > Alphaproteobacteria > Sphingomonadales > Sphingopyxidaceae > Sphingopyxis > Sphingopyxis indica. The sequence continues at coordinate 2,468,582 of NZ_CP076394.1, read as the reverse complement.
CGCGGAAGTTGAAGCGCAAGGTCGCAAAGCCGCGCGCGACGAAGCTCTTGTACATCGCCTGGGTGATGCGATCGTTCATCGTGCCGCCGCCCTGCGGATGCGGATGCAGGATCAGCGCGACCGGCGCGCGCGGGCGCGGGGGGGGCGAAAAACGGCCTTCGATGCGGCCCTCGGGGCCGGGGAAAATGACGTCGGGCATAGGCGCACCTTCTATATGTCTTGGGCTTGCCAGTGATTCGCCGAGGGGCGGGGTGGCGGAGCGGAAGCGGCGCCTATATAGAAATTGGGTAGCAAGTTGCAACTTTTGCGAATGGTTCGCAATAAGGAGCTGGGAGAGCCCATTTTTCTCCTCGTCACCCCGGACTTGATCCGGGGTCCATTCACACAGCACCGGAAGAATGGACCCCGGATCAAGTCCGGGGTGACGAGGAATGGAACCGGCTCGACACTGGCAGGATTAGAAGGCAGATGCCCGCAATGATCTACCTCGATTACCAGGCCACCACCCCGCTCGCTCCCGAGGCGCGCGAGGCGATGCTGCGCTGGCTTGAGGGGCCGGGTGGGGGCGACGGTTTCGCGAACCCCTCCAGCACGCACAAGGCGGGGCGCGCTGCCGCCGCCGCGGTCGAGGTCGCGCGCGATCAGGTCGCGGCGCTGCTGCCGAAGGGCGGGCGCGTCTTTTTCACCTCGGGCGCGACCGAGGCGCTCAACTGGGCGCTGTTTCGCGGCACGCAGGCGAAACCGGGCGGCGTCGCCGGGCTCAGTATCGAACATGCGGCTTCGCTCCAGTGCCTCGAACGGCTGAATGCCGCGATCCTTCCGGTCGATGGCGCCGGGCTCGCGCTGCCGCCCGACGACGCGCTGATCCCCGAGGACGGGATCGTCGCGACGATGCTTGTCAACAACGAGGTCGGGACGATCCAGCCGGTCGCTGATTTCGTCGCCGCTGCCCATGCGAAGAACAGCCTGCTGCTGTGCGACGCGGTGCAGGGTTTCGGGCGCGTCGCGATCCCCGATGGCCCGGACCTGATCGCCATATCGGCGCACAAGATCCACGGACCCAAGGGGATCGGTGCGCTATGGGTGAAGGATGGCGTCGATCTGGAACCGCTGATGTTCGGCGGCGCGCAGGAACAGGGGATGCGCTCGGGCACGGTTTCGCCCGCGCTGTGCGCAGGTTTCGGGGCTGCGGCGGCGCTTGCGGCCGAACGGATGGACAAGGACGCAAGCCATGTCGAGCGCCTCTGGTCGCTCGCGATGGATATGCTCCCCGAATGGACGCTCAACGGCGCGGCGGATGCGCGCTATCACGGCAATCTCAACGTCCGGCGCGAAGGCGTCAACGGGTTGCGCCTGATGTCCGACGCGCGCGAGGTAGCCTTCTCGCTCGGCAGCGCGTGCGGCAGCGGGTCGGGCAAGGTCAGCCATGTGCTGCGCGCGATGGGCGTGAGCGAAGCCGACGCCCGCGCCTCGATCCGGCTCGGCTGGGGGCGCTATACGAGCGAAGCGGAATTGCGCGACGGGCTGAACGCGATCAAGGCCGCGGCGCGGCTGCAGGGGGTCAATTGATGCGCGTTACCTTCATCCACGCCGACGGCAAGGGGCGCACCGAGGTCGAGGCCGATCCCGGCGACATCCTGCTCGACGTCGCGCAGGCGCACCTGATGCCGCTCGAAGGGACGTGCGAGGGCCAGATGGCCTGCTCGACCTGCCACGTCATCGTCGCGAAAGAGGATTTCGATCGCCTGCCCCCCGCGAGCGAGGAGGAAGAGGATATGCTCGATCTGGCTACCGGGGTGCGCCGGACGAGCCGCCTGTCGTGCCAGATCGTGCTGACCGAGGATATGGACGGGCTGACGGTGCATATTCCCGCCGAGAGCCGGAATATGCAGGGGTAGGAGGAGTCTCGGAATCGTGGTGGAGCCCTGCGGTTACGGAGGCGGCGGCCTTCTACACGACGGCTTTCGACCGGAGGCCGACCTCCCTCTTCTCGTCATCCCGGACTTGATCCGGGGTCCATGACTTCGGCGCTGCTATGGATCCCGGATCAAGCCCGGGATGACGAAAGGACTATCTGTATATCTGGGTGATCCCCGGCGAAGGCCGGGGTCCATGCGTCAGGCGCGGCGCTTGCGCGCTGGACCCCGGCCTTCGCCGGGGATCACCTTATGACGCCACCGCGGGAACGGCTGCTCCCCACCCCAAGTCGGACATCCGCCAAAAAAAACCGCTGTCCTACATTATCCGGCTGTGCCAGCCTTCGTCTCGGCTCTTTCGACAGGTAGATAACAGCGGTCACGGCCCGGCTTACGGATGCGGGCGAGAGCCTGCGCGGCAGGTTCGCCTAACGCGAGCCAGTGGCAACCGCACAAGGCTGAACTTTGCTGAACTTTGAAGCGACGAGGCGAACCCAGCCCCTGATTACCTAAGACGGCGATGGAAACTGGCCACCCCAGCGCCGCCCAGTTGCCGGCCCACCGCTCGCGGCATGGGCGGTCTTGCATTTCCCAGCCACCCCCGCCATATGCGCGCCGGGAGTCGGGCGGACGCAGTCTTCGCCAACCCGGTCAGGTCCGGAAGGAAGCAGCCGCAACGAATTCGCTGCGGGTCGTTCCGGCTCCCACCCATTTCCCCCTTCGACAAGATCGCGCCACGTCCCTAAGACGGGCACATGGACGATTCCGCCGACGACGATACGCCGATGCTGGGCATGGACTTGCCAGAGGCGCCGCCCGCGCCCGCCTCGAGCGGTCCCTACCGCGTCCTCGCCCGCAAATATCGCCCGCAGACCTTTGCCGAACTGATCGGCCAGGATGCGATGGTCAAGACGCTGGGCAATGCGATCGCGCGCGACCGGCTGGCCCATGCCTTTCTGATGACCGGGGTGCGCGGGGTCGGCAAGACCTCCACGGCGCGGCTGATCGCCAAGGCGCTGAACTGCATCGGCCCCGACGGGCAGGGCGGGCCGACGATCGACCCGTGCGGCGTGTGCGAGCCGTGCCGCGCGATCACCGAGGGGCGCCATATCGACGTGATCGAGATGGACGCTGCGTCGAACACCGGCGTCGACGACGTGCGCGAGATCATCGAGGCGGTGCGCTATGCCGCGGTGTCGGCGCGCTACAAGATCTACATCGTCGACGAAGTGCATATGTTGTCGCGCAACGCCTTCAATGCGCTCCTAAAAACCTTGGAAGAGCCGCCGCCGCACGTCAAATTCCTGTTTGCGACGACCGAGGTGAACAAGGTGCCGGTGACGGTACTCTCGCGCTGCCAGCGCTTCGACCTGCGCCGTATCACCCCCGACATGCTCTTCGCGCATTTCAGTTCGATCCTGCAAAAGGAAGGCGTCGAGGCCGAGGCGCCGGCGATCTGGCTGATCGCGAGCGCCGCCGAAGGGTCGGTGCGCGACGGCCTTTCTATCCTCGATCAGGCGATCGCCCACGCCGACCTCGATGGCGGCGGCAAGGTCAGCGCCGAACAGGTGCGCGCGATGCTGGGCCTGTCCGATCGCTCGGCGATCGCCGGGTTGATGGGCGCGATCCTCGAAGGCAATAGCGGCGGCGCGATCGACCTTGCCCGCGCGCAATATGCGCTGGGGATCGAGCCCGTCGCGATGGTGCGCGGGCTGATGGACCTGACCCACGCGATCACGCTCGCCAAAGTGTCGCGGCACGAAGACCCCGCGCTCGCCGAAGCCGACCGCGAGCGCATCGGCGACTGGGCGCAGAAGCTGGGTTTCGCGCCGCTCAACCGGCTGTGGCAGCTGCTGCTCAAGGGGCATGAAGAGGTGCTGCGCGCGAACAATCCGCTCGAGCATCTGGAGATGCTGCTGCTGCGCGTGATTTATGCCGCGTCGATGCCCGACCCCGGCGAACTCGCGAAGCTGCTCGCGTCGGGTGCGGTTCCGGCGGTGCCGCAAGTCGCATCCTCGCCGGCGCCGGCGGCCGATCGGGCCAGCGCCGCGTCGGCGCCAGCGGCTCCGGTCGAAGCCGCTGCGGAGCCTCCCGTTGCGGCACTGACGGTCGCGCAAATCCATCAGCTTCTCGAATCGACCGGAAATCACCGTCTCGCGGTCGATCTCTACGACCATCTCCGCGTGATCGAACTCGAGCCGGGGACGCTCGTTTTTGCGCCGACCGCGCGGCTGGCGGACGGTTTCGCGCGCGATCTGGCCGACGCGCTGCTCGCGGCGACCGGCAATCGCTGGCAGGTGCGCGCCGGCGAGGGCGAAGGCCGGCCGAGTCTGGGCCAGATGCGCGCGGCGAAACTGGCCGACAACGACGCGCGAATCCGCGAGCTGCCCGTCGTCAGGGCCGCTTTGGCGGCTTTTCCCGATGCCGAGCTTGAACCGCCGGGCGACAACCGGCATAGGTCGAATCCATGAAATCGATCGAGGAAATGATGAAGGCGGCGCAGGAAGCCGCCGCAACGGTGCAGGCGCAGATGCAGGAGGCGCAGGCGAAGCTCGACAGCATCGAGGTCGAAGGCGTCTCGGGCGGAGGACTCGTCAGGATTCGCGCGAGCGCGAAGGGCCGGATCAAGGCGATCGACATCGACGACAGCCTGATCGTTGCGTCCGAAAAGCAGATGCTCGAGGACTTGCTCGCCGCCGCATTCAACGATGCGCGCGAAAAGGCCGATCGGGTCAGCAACGAGGAAATGGGCAAGATGACCAGCGGCCTGCCGCTCCCTCCGGGGTTCAAGCTGCCGTTTTGAATGCTCGTCGCCCCAGCGAAAGCCGGGGCCGCTGGAGGGTCACGCAGCGCCGACGTGTCAGGCCGGTAGCGGCCCCGGTTTTTGCCGGGGCGGCGATTTCCCGTCCATTCACCACAGCTTCATTGAATGCGCGGCAGGTTACGCCATATTAGCGCCTGATACCCTATAAGAATGGCGGAGCGTTCGGGTCGGACGCCCGCTCAGGAGCCATGATGACGCAGTCTTTTCCCCTACTTCCCCTGCGGGATATCGTCGTTTTCCCGCACATGATCGTCCCCCTGTTCGTCGGCCGCGACCGCTCGGTCGCGGCGCTCGAAGCCGCGATGGAAGCCGACAAGGAAATCTTTCTCGTCGCCCAGCTCGATCCGGGCGAGGACGATCCGGCGCGCGACGATCTCTACGACGTCGGCGTGATCGCTACCGTATTGCAATTGCTCAAGCTTCCCGACGGCACCGTCCGCGTGCTCGTCGAAGGCAAGGAGCGCGCGAAGCTGCTCGGCCTCGACAGCGAGGACAAGGCGGTGATGGCGCGCGTGTCCCCGGTCGCCGACACGATCGACGACAGCGTCGATACCGCCGCGTTGATGCGCTCGGTGGTCGACCAGTTCGAATCCTATGCGAAGCTCAACAAGAAAATGCCCGCCGAAACCGCGGTGCAGCTGTCGCAGATCGACGACGCCTCGCGCCTCGCCGACTCGGTCGCGGGCAACCTCAACATCAAGGTCTCGGACAAGCAGGCGCTGCTCGTCGAGAATGCACCTGCCAAGCGGCTCGAGATGGTCTTCGCCTTTATGGAGGGTGAGCTTGGCGTGCTGCAGGTCGAAAAGAAGATTCGCGGCCGCGTGAAGCGGCAGATGGAAAAGAGCCAGCGCGAATATTATCTCAACGAACAGCTGAAGGCGATCCAGCGCGAACTGGGCAATGACGGCGGCGAGGGCGGCGACGATCTCGCCGAGTTGCAGGCGAAGATCGACAAGCTCAAATTGTCGAAGGAAGCCAGGGCAAAGGCCGAAGCCGAGCTCAAGAAGCTGCGCGCGATGGCGCCGATGTCGGCCGAAGCCACCGTCGTGCGCAACTATCTCGACACGCTGCTCGGCCTGCCGTGGGGCAAGAAATCGAAGCTCAAGAAGGACATCGCCAAGGCACAGGCCGTCCTCGACGACGACCATTATGCGCTCGAAAAGGTCAAGGACCGCATCGTCGAATATCTCGCGGTTCAGGCGCGCACCAACAAGCTCAAGGGGCCGATCCTGTGCCTCGTCGGCCCTCCGGGTGTCGGCAAGACCTCGCTCGGCCGCTCGATCGCGAAGGCGACGGGCCGCGAATTCGTGCGCCAGTCGCTCGGCGGCGTGCGCGACGAGGCCGAAATCCGCGGCCATCGCCGAACCTATATCGGCTCGCTGCCGGGCAAGATCGTGTCGAACCTGAAAAAGGCCGGCACGATGAACCCGCTGTTCCTGCTCGACGAGATCGACAAGCTGGGCCAGGATTTCCGCGGCGATCCGGCGTCGGCGTTGCTCGAAGTGCTCGACCCCGAACAGAATGCGAAGTTCCAGGACCATTATCTCGAAATCGACGTCGATCTCAGCGACGTGATGTTCGTGACCACTGCCAACTCGCTCAATCTGCCGCAGCCCTTGCTCGACCGCATGGAGATCATCCGGCTCGAAGGCTATACCGAGGACGAGAAGGTCGAGATCGCCAAGCGCCACCTGATCGCCAAGCAGATCGAGGCGCACGGCCTGAAAGACGGCGAGTTCGAGCTCACCGAAGCGGGGCTGCGCGACCTGATCCGCTATTACACGCGCGAGGCGGGCGTCCGCACGCTCGAGCGCGAAATCGCGCGGCTTGCGCGCAAGGCGCTGCGCAAGATCCTCGAAGGCAAGGCGGAAAACGTCACCGTCACCCCCGACAATCTGTCGGAATTCGCGGGCGTGCGGAAGTTCCGCCACGGCGTCGGCGATCGCGAGGATCAGGTCGGCGCGGTCACCGGGCTCGCCTGGACCGAGGTCGGCGGCGAGCTGCTGACGATCGAAGCCGTCACCGCGGCGGGCAAGGGGCAGGTGCGCACCACCGGCAAGCTCGGCGAAGTGATGACCGAATCGGTGCAGGCCGCGCTGTCGTTCGTCAAGGCGCGCGCGCCGGCCTATGGCATCAAGCCCAGCCTGTTCGCGCGCAAGGACATTCACATCCACCTGCCCGAAGGCGCGGTGCCCAAGGACGGCCCGTCGGCGGGCGTCGGCATGGTCACGGCGATGATCTCGACGCTCACCGGCATTCCGGTGCGCAAGGACGTCGCGATGACCGGCGAAGTGACGCTGCGCGGCCGCGTTCTCGCGATCGGGGGCCTCAAGGAAAAGCTGCTCGCGGCGCTGCGCGGCGGCATCACGACCGTCCTGATCCCTGAGGAAAATGAAAAGGATCTGGTCGAGATTCCGGCGAACATCACCGAACAGCTCAAGATCATTCCGGTGAGTCACGTCGACCAGGTTCTGGCCGAAGCGCTCGCGAGTCCGGTCGAGCCGATCGAATGGACCGAGGCCGACGAGCTGGCGGCTTCACCCCCGCATGCCCCCGGCGCCGACCCCGAGTCGGCGATTCGGCACTGATCCGGGCCGGTTCCGGAGCGGCTTTTCATCGCAAAATCGCCGATTCGGGGCGCTTTTTCCCCATTTTTGCTTTGACAAGGCGGGGCGAAACAGCGTTAGTGGCGCGCCATGGCCCGGCCATGAATCATCTAACCAACCACATACAGGGGTTCCTTAGGCATGAACAAACAAGACCTGATCGCCACCGTCGCTGACTCGAGCGGCCTCACCAAGGGCGATGCGAGCAAGGCGGTTGAAGCCGTTTTCGACGCGATCACCGCGTCGCTGAAGAAGGGCGGCGAAGTCCGTCTCGTCGGCTTCGGGACGTTCTCGGTCAGCAAGCGCAAGGCGTCGACGGGTCGCAACCCGCGCACCGGCGAAACGATGACCATCGCGGCGTCGAACCAGCCGAAGTTCAAGGCCGGCAAGGCCCTCAAGGACGCCTGCAACTAATCGGCAGACGCCTTTTGGCGAAATGCATCGGGCCGCGGCGTGAAAACCGCGGCCCGTTTTGCATCTGCGACGCGGCGGGGTGCAAATCGCCGTTGCATTCGGCGTCGCAGCGGCTATGGACGTCCCCGCTTTCGGATGTCCGCCGCATCGGCGGGACCGGAACGGGCGCGTAGCTCAGTGGTAGAGCACACCCTTCACACGGGTGGGGTCGCAAGTTCAATCCTTGCCGCGCCCACCATGATCCGGCCGAACCTCCGCCGAACGCGCCATTCATCGCCTATTCAATGCTTTTGCTTTAGGACCGGCGCCATGATCCGCACGCTGACCCTATCGCTTGCATCCGCCCTGCTGTTCGTCGGCCTGCCCGCGCAGGCGCGCGGCGATCGCGACCGCGAGCAGGACAATCTGCGCGCCGCAGCGGCCCAGGGACAGGTAATCCCGCTGGGCAGGCTGATCGCCGAGGTGCGCTCGCGCCCGCCCTATAACGACATGACCTATCTGGGCGGACCCCAGTTCGACGCCCGGCGCATGGTCTATGCGCTGAAATTCATGGACGGCAATCAGGTCGTCGTCGTCTATGTCGATGCGCGATCGGGGCGCATCGTCGGCCGCCGGCCCTGAGCCGCCGGCAGTCTTTTCTTCATCCTCGCAACCAGATTTTGCGATGGCCGTTCCGACTTGATAGAGCGAATATGAACGGATCGGCGGCGTCGCCGGTCATCGGTTGAAAGGCGCATGATGCGGATATTGATTGTCGAAGACGAGCCCACGCTGGGGCCGCAGCTCAAATCGACGCTCGAGGGGACGGGCTATGCCGTCGATCTCGCGACCGATGGCGAGGACGGTCATTTTCTCGGCTCGACCGAGGATTATGATGCGGCGATCCTCGATCTCGGTCTTCCCGAGGTCGACGGGCTGACCGTTCTCGACCGCTGGCGCAGGGAAAAGCGCAACTTCCCCGTCCTCGTCCTGACCGCGCGCGACAGCTGGTCGGACAAGGTCGCGGGCCTCGACGCGGGCGCCGACGACTATCTTGCCAAGCCGTTCCAGACCGAGGAACTGATCGCCCGCCTGCGCGCGCTGATCCGCCGCGCCTCGGGCAACGCGTCGAGCGAGCTGACCGCGGGACAGGTGCGCCTCGACACGCGATCGGGCCGGGTGACGCTCGCCGGCGAGCCGGTGAAGCTGACCGCGCAGGAATATAAACTGCTGTCCTACCTGCTCCACCATAAGGGCAAGGTCGTGTCGCGCACCGAGTTGATCGAACATATCTACGATCAGGACTTCGACCGCGATTCGAACACGATCGAGGTGTTCGTCACGCGCATCCGCAAGAAATTGGGCGCCGACATCATCACCACCATCCGCGGTCTCGGCTACCAGCTCGACGATCCGCAGGATTGAGCCGTCGCCGATGGCCGACGCTGACGACAGGGCGGATGCTGGCGATCGGCCGACGCAACATCCGGGGATATTGTCGCCGCGCATGACCGGCTCGCTTGCGCGGCGCATGATCGCCATCGCGGCGATCTGGATTTCGCTGCTGCTGATCGGCGGCGGCTTCGCACTCGACCGTGTGTTGACGGGCGCGATCACGCGCAACTTCGATGCAGGCCTCGAATATGTGCTGATCGCGATGATCCGCTCGTCGGAAATCGGCCCCGACGGCGAGGTGCGGCTGATCCAGCCGCTCGGCGACCAGCGCTTCCTCGAGCCCTATAGCGGCCTCTATTGGCAGATCAGCGGCGAGGGGCAGGAGCCTTACCCTTCGCGGTCGCTGTGGGAACGCCGCCTCGACACGTCGGACGAGCATAATGACGACGATATGCACGTCTATGACAGCAATCAGTTTCCCGACGAGGAATTGCGCGTCCTCGAACGCGACGTCGTCCTGCCGGGCAGCAAAACGCGGTGGCGGTTCCAGATCGCGGCGTCGCGCCAATCGCTCGACGAACAGGTCCGCGCGGTGCGCGCGACACTGATCCCCAGCCTCGGGATGCTGGGGCTCGGACTGATCGTTCTTGCAGCACTCCAGACCTTCTACGGCCTCTGGCCGCTGCGCCATATCCGGCGCGCGATCGCGGCGATGCGCGGCGGGCAGAACCGCCGTGTCGAGGCGCCACTGCCGCTCGAAGTGCAGCCGATGGTCGACGAACTCAACGCGCTGCTTGCGCATAACGAGAAGCAGGCGGAAGAGGCGCGCCTGCACGCCGGCAATCTCGCCCATGCGCTCAAGACCCCGCTGACCGTGCTCGTCAACAGTGCGACCGGCAACGACAGCCCGCTCGCCGAAACGGTGCGGCGCGAGGCGGCGACGATGCAGCGGCAGGTTGAGCATCATCTGGCGCGCGCACGCGCCGTCGGGCGGCGCGGCGCGGCGCAGGCGCGCGCCAATGTCCGCGACAGCGTCGACAGCGTCTCGCGCGCGGTCGCCGCGCTCTACCCCGACGTCCGGCTCGACGCGGCGGGCGACAAGGATCTTGTGGTCTGTGTCGAACGGCAGGATCTCGACGAACTCATCGGCAATCTGCTCGAAAATGCCGCCAAATATGGCGGCGGCAGCGTGTTCGTGACGATCGGGCGCGACGGGGCGATGGCCGAAATCCTGGTCGAGGACGACGGCCCAGGCATCTCCCCCGCCGACCGCACGCGCATCTTCGACCGCGGTGTGCGGCTCGACAGCGGCAAGCCGGGCACCGGCCTGGGCCTCGCGATCGTGCGCGACGTGGCGGAGATTTATGGCGGAAGCATTGCGCTCGAAGAGAGCGAGGATCTGGGCGGGTTGCTGGTAAGGCTCAAGCTGCCGGCGGGGTAGGAGGGAAGTCGCTGGTTGGATTGCCCTATCGGCGATCGACGCCTACCGAAGTGGTCGCGATTGCGGACCTAGATGTGTACCTTCGCTGCAAATTATGTGTCCGTCCTCCCAATAAACCCACATTTCCTCGTCGCCCCTGCGGTCGGTCAATGCCCAATCGGGACCGTCTTCGTATAGTGAATATGTTTGGAGACGATGGCCGGTCGAGAGTTCAAGGGAAAGCTCAGGGACGGTTCCAAAAAGCGAAAGCTCGATCGCAGTGGCTCCTGTGATTCGCCGAAAATGGGCGTCCCACAGCTCGCGATTGCCCCCGCTTCCGCAAACAATCGCCGCATCTTTTTCAATGCGCCAATCAAATTCCAATCCAACTGAGATCTCGCCCCATGGATGCCCAGTTGACCCGTCACTGCGCTTTCGAGCGGTGAGATTTCCAAACTCGCAGAAAATTGCCGATCCATCCCCCCGCCACACCTCAGCTAGCGGTAATCCGAGCAAAGCGACGCGCAAGCTATTGAACAGATCATTCATCGTCGAACTGGACCCCTGTTCACGCGTCTTGTCAACGATCGCAGACAATGCCTCGTGCAGCCTGGACGGCTTTGAATAGGGCGGCCTCATTTGCCGCCCCTACGCCGCCGTCACCTCCAGCCCGCGCTGCACCGCCGGGCGTGCCAGTCCGGCGTCGAGCCAGCGCTGGACGTGCGTAAAGCGGTCGAAGCCGACGATCTCGCGTGCTTCGTAAAAGCCGATCAGGTTGCGCACCCAGCCGAGCAGCGAAATGTCGGCGATACTGTAGTCGTTCCCCATCACCCACGCTCGGTCGGTCAGCCGCTCGTCGAGGACGCCAAGCAGCCGCGCCGATTCCTTGGCATATCGGTCGCGGGGGCGCTTGTCCGCATAGTCCTTGCCGGCGAATTTGTGAAAGAAGCCGAGCTGGCCGAACATCGGCCCGACCCCGCCCATCTGCCACATCACCCACTGGATCGTCTCGTATCGGGCATTCGGATCGGAGGACAGGAACCGGCCGCTCTTGTCGGCGAGATAAATCAGGATCGCGCCCGATTCGAACAGCGCGAGCGGCGCGCCGCTCGGCCCTTCGGGATCGTAGATCGCGGGAATCTTGCCATTGGGGTTTAGCGCGAGGAAGGCCGGATCGTGGCTTTCGCCCGCCATGATGTCGATGCGGTGTGGTTCATAGGAAAGCTCCGTTTCCTCGAGCATGATCCCGACCTTGACGCCGTTCGGGGTCGGCGCCGAAAAAAGCTGGAGCCGGTCGGGATATTGCGCCGGCCAGCGCGAAAAGACCGGATGGTCGGGGGTCATGCTTCGGTCTCCCGCTTGGCCTGCTCGTGGTGGCGGATCACCTCGTCGATGATGAAGCGCAGGAATTTTTCGCTGAACTCGGGGTCGAGATCGGCCTCGCGCGCGAGGTTGCGAAGCCGCTCGATCTGGCGCGCCTCGCGGTCGGGGTCGGCGGGGGGCAGGTCGATGCGCGCCTTGAGCTCGCCGACCGCCTTGGTCACCTTGAACCGCTCGGCGAGCATATAGACGAGCGCCGCGTCGATATTGTCGATGCTCTGGCGATAGCGGCTCAACTGGTCGTCCATGGGCGGTCTTGCTCCTCTCGTTCGCGGCACGCTTGGCACCGGCAGGGGGTGGGTGGCAAGGCGAAAGTCGTTGCAAAATCGTGACTGCGCGGCCAAGGCAGCGCACGACATGACTGCCGAAATCCATCAGCTTCATGGGCACAGCGCCCCCTCGCTCGACCCGATGATGGCGCTCGTCGCCGCCGACATGAACGAGGTGAATTCGGTCATTCTCGACCGGATGCAGTCCGAAATCCCGCTGATCCCCGAACTCGCCGGGCATCTGATCGCCGGCGGTGGCAAGCGGATGCGGCCGATGCTGACGCTCGCGAGTGCGCAGCTTCTCGACTATCCGGGGCGCCGGCACTGCAAGCTCGCCGCCGCGGTCGAGTTCATCCACACCGCGACCCTGCTCCACGACGATGTCGTCGACGGGTCGGACCTGCGCCGCGGCCGCAAGACCGCAAATATCATCTGGGGCAACAGCGCCTCGGTGCTCGTCGGCGACTTCCTCTTCGCGCGCTCGTTCGAGCTGATGGTCGAGGACGGATCGCTGAAGGTGCTCAAGATATTGAGCCACGCTTCGGCGGTGATCGCCGAGGGCGAGGTCAACCAGCTCTCGGCGCAGCGCCGCGTCGAAACGAGCGAGGATCAGTATCTGACGATCATCAACGCCAAGACCGCCGAGCTGTTCGCCGCCGCGAGCAAGATCGCCGCGGTGGTCGCCGAGCGCGACGAGGCGACCGAGGCGGCGCTCGACGCGTTCGGCCGCAACCTCGGCATCGCCTTCCAGCTCGTCGACGATGCGATCGACTATGTCTCGGACGCCGAAACGATGGGCAAGGGGGTCGGCGACGATTTCCGCGACGGCAAGGTCACCTTGCCCGTCATTCTCGCCTATGCGCGCGGCAGCGCCGAAGAGCGCGAGTTCTGGAAGCTCGCCATGGCGGGCCACCGCACCTCCGACGAGGATCTCGCCCGTGCGACCGACCTGCTGCGCAAGCATGATGCGATCGACGACACGCTCGCGCGCGCGCGCCACTATGGCCAGCGCGCCGTCGATGCGATCGGCACGTTCCGCGCCAGCCAGGCGCGGGCGGCGCTGACCGAAGCCGTCGCCTTCGCGGTTGCGCGCGCCTATTGAGGGGGAGACGAGGCGATGACGATGGGTCCGGCGGCCGAAAGCCCCGACGCCTATATCGCCGCGCTCTCGGGCTGGCAGCGCGACCGGTGCGAAATGATGCGTGCCACGATCATGGACGCCGCGCCGTTCGACGAAACGGTCAAATGGACCAATCTCGTCTTCATGGCGAATGGACCGTGCATCCTGATCCGCGCCGAGGAAGCGCGCGTGCTGCTCGGTTTCTGGCGCGGCAAGCGGCTGCGCGACCTTGATCCGCGGATCAAGGCGAGCGGCAAATATGAGCTTGGCAATCTGGTCCTGACCGAGAAGACCGAGTTGACGGCGGAGGAGGTGGCGCGCCTCGCCGCGGCGGCGCATCGCCTCAATGTCGAGCTGGGCAATCCCGCCGCGCGGACATGATGCGGGCCGACCTTCCGATCGACGCAGTGCTGCCCGACATTCTCGCAGCGCTGACGCTCCGCCCCAATGCCGTCGTCGTGGCTCCGCCGGGCGCGGGCAAGACGACGCGCATCGCACCCGCGATCCTCGACCAGCCCTGGTGCAAGGGCGCTGTGTGGCTGCTCTCGCCGCGCCGGCTTGCCGCGCGCGCCGCAGCCGAGCGCATCGCCGAGGAAATGGGCGAGGCGGTTGGCGGGCGCGTCGGCTATGCGACGCGGCTCGACAGCAAGCAGTCGGCGGCAACGCGGCTGCTCGTGATGACCCCCGGCCTGTTCCGCAACCGCATCCTGGCCGATCCGGAACTGACCGGCGTCACGGCGGTGCTGTTCGACGAGATTCACGAGCGCAGCCTCGATGGCGATTTCGCGCTCGCGCTCGCGATCGACGCGCAGCAGGGACTTCGCGACGACCTGCGCCTCGTCGCGATGTCGGCAACGCTTGACGGCGCGCGTTTCGGGGCGCTGCTCGGCGATGCGCCGCTGATCAGGAGCGAGGGCAAGAGCTGGCCGCTCGAGCTACGCCATATCGGGCGCCGCGCCGAAGACCGGCTCGAGGCGAGCGTGCTTGCAGCGGTGCGGCAGGCGCTCGCGGAAGAGTCCGAAGGCGACATGCTCGTCTTTCTGCCCGGCGCCGCCGACATCGAACGCGCGGCCGCGGCGGTTGAGGATGCGCGCCTGCCGCTCGCGGTTCACCGCCTGCACGGCCAGATCGACCCCGCGCAGCAGCGCAAGGCGCTCGTTCGCGATCCCGAGGGGCGGCGCAAGGTGATTCTCGCAACGAGCATCGCCGAAACCAGCCTGACGATCGACGGGGTGCGGATCGTGATCGACGCGGGGCTGGCGCGGCGCCCGCGCTTCGACAAGGCGGCGGGGATCGCGCGGCTCGTCACCGAGCGTGCGAGTCAGGCGTCGGCGACGCAGCGCGCCGGGCGCGCGGCGCGGCAGGGACCAGGGGTCGCGTACCGCCTGTGGGAAGCGGCCGCGACGGCGGGTATGCCGCCCTTCGATCCGCCCGAAATCCACGAAAACGACCTGATGCCCGTCGTGCTCGATTGCGCGAGCTGGGGCATCATCGACCCGCGCCAGTTGGGCTGGCTAGACCCGCCGTCGCCCGCTGCGATCGCCGAAGCCAAGTCGCGGCTCGTCGCGCTCGGAGCGCTCGGCGAGGACGGGCGGATCACCGCGCATGGCAAGGCGCTCGCCGCGGTGCCGCTGCCGGTGCCGCTCGCGCACATGCTGACCGAAGCCGCCCCGCTCGGCGAGGCCGAACTCGCGGCGCGGCTCGCCGTGCTGCTCACCGAGCCGGGCCTTGGCGGGCGCGGGGTCGACATCGAGGGGCGGCTGCTGCGCTGGCGCGGGTCGAAGGGCGATCGCAGCGAAGGGGCGTGGCGGCTCGCGCGGCGGCTTGCGGGTGTCGGCGAACGGCTGGCGCCGCGCGGCGACCAGGCGCCGAAGCGCTCGATCGGCGGATGGATCGCGACCGCCTGGCCCGATCGCGTCGCCCGCGCCCGCGCGGGGCAGCGCGGCGAATATCTGAGCGTCGGCGGACGCGCCTACCGGCTCGACCCCACCGACCCGCTCGCGGGCAGCGAATGGCTCGCCGTCGCCGATGCGCAGGGCCATGCGGCGGGGGTGCGCATCCTTGCCGCGGCCGCCATCGAACCCGAAGAGGTCGCGGCGATTTTCGCCGACCGGATCGTCGTTCACGCCGCGAGCCGCTACGACGCCGCAAGCGATCGCGTCGACCATCGCCGCGAACGCCGGCTCGGCGCGATCGCGCTGGCGAGCGGGCAGGCAGGGCGCGGCGAGGGCGTCGAGGACGATGTCGCGGTGCGGCTTGCGGCGGTGCGCGAAAAGGGGCTCGGATTGATCGGCTGGGGGCCGCAGGCGCTGGCGCTGCGCCAGCGTGCGTCCTTCGCCGGGCTCGATGCGCTTTCGCCCGGCGCGCTCGCCGACAGCCTCGATCTGTGGCTTGCGCCGCTGCTTGCGGACTGCCGCGGATTGCGCGACATTGCGGACCGCAAGCTGGTTGATGCGCTGACGGGGTTGCTCGACTGGCCTGCGCGGCAATTGCTCGAAAAGCTTGCCCCCGCCGAATATGCGAGCCCTGCGGGCAGCCGCCATCCGATCGACTATGGCGCCGAGGGCGGGCCGACCGTCAGCGTGCGCGCGCAGGAGATGTTCGGGCTGACGCGGCACCCGATGGTCGGCGAGCCGCCGGTGCCGCTCGTCATCGCGCTGACCTCGCCCGCGCACCGGCCGATCCAGACGACGCGCGACATTGCGGGCTTCTGGGGCGGCAGCTGGCACGACGTCGCGCGCGAGATGCGCGGGCGCTATCCGAAGCATCCGTGGCCCGACGATCCGGCGACCGCCCGGCCGACCCGGCTGACCAAGGCGGCGCAGGCGCGGCGCGATGCGCAATAGCTCTTTTCGGGGCTGCGGCTTGCCGCTAAGGCGGCGGAAACGGCTTCAACGCAGGATATTCAGATGAAAGCGCGGATTTTCCAGAAACCCAAAAACGCGATGCAGTCGGGCCGCGCCGGGACGCAGCGCTGGATGCTGGAATTCGCCCCCGCCGAGGCGCGCAAGGCCGATCCGCTGATGGGCTGGGCGGGCAGTGGCGACACGCGCCGCCAGCTGCGCCTCAGCTTCGCGAGCCGCGACGAAGCGCTCGCCTATGCGGCGCGCAACGGGATCGAGGCAGAGGTCGTGCCGACCCCCGAGCGCAAGCTCAAGATTCAGGCCTACGCCGACAATTTCCGTTGATCTCTCGTCGCCCCCGCCTTCGCGGGGGCGACGATCTCAATGTCAGGGCTTACTCCGCATCCGGCTGGAGCAGCCGGTGCAGGTGGACGACGACATATTTCATCTCGGCGTCGTCGACGGTGCGCTGCGCGGCGGCGCGCCAGGCCTTTTCGGCCGATTTATAGTCGGGATAGAGGCCGACGATGTCGAGGGCGGAGAGGTCCACGAAGTCGAGACCCTGCGGATCGCTGACGCGTCCGCCGAATACCAGGTGCAATTTGCTCATTGTCGCTTTCCTTGGCGTCATGCGCGGGATGAGGGGAGGTGGCGCCCCCTACCAGCGCTTCGCCGTAACGGCAAGCGGTGCTCTCGTGCGGCGCTTCGGTCCAAACAATCCGCTTCCCCGAGCCCTTCGACTGCGCTGGCGGGCGCTCAGGATAAACGTCGGCCTTTGGCCGAAGACGAGGGGCCTTTTCGAGCGAAGCGAGAAGCCTCGCAGTCGCTGCCTCGACTTCGCTCGGCGGAGCCCCTCGTCTTCGCTCGGGGAGATGGCTCATTTTCCGGTATGGGGGCGGTCAGTCGCGCTTGCCGCCCTTGGGAAGCAGCGATCCGACCAGCGCGCCGAGCGCGACCGCGCCCGCGACGAGCGCCATCGGCTGTTCCTGCGCAATGTCCTTGAGCTTGCTGTTCGCGCGCTTCGCCTGCACCTTGCCCTTGGCATAGGCGTCGCTCGCGCGCGCCTTGCCCTCTTCATAGGCGTGGCCGGCGGCTTCGCGCGCGGCTTCGGCCTGCTCGCGGCCCTTGCTCGCCAGTTCGCTCGTCGCGGTGCGCGCGCGGCCATAGCCTTCCTGGATGCGCGCGCGCGCCGCATCGGCGGTCGCTTTTGCATTTTCGGCCGCTTTCTCCGCAAGTTCGCTCGCTTTGGCGCGCGTTTCGCGAGCGGTTTCACTGAGGGGTTTCATCGTCGTCTTCCTCCATGTCGGGTTGGGCCTCGTCGGCCATCACATCGTCGCCGGGGCGCAGCCGGGCCATCGCGCGATCGGCAATCTCACCGAGCTTGCGGCCGATCCGCGGCGCCTGCTGCTTGATCGGCTCGCGAAACAGCCACGCCACCCCCGCCACCGCGGCCAGCGCGATCGGCAGGCGGTTCCTGCGGAACTGCTCGCGCACCGCATGTGCGCTGTCGTCGATCGCTTCCTGAACCTGGTTTCTGGCGCGTCCGGCAAGCGCGCTCGGTTTGAACGCTTCGCCCGCGATGCCGAGCTTGCGGCGAAGCTGGCTGCGCTGGAGCATCGAGCGCCGGGCGGCGTTGATGAGGCGCGTGCGCGAGGGCGGCATCATTCCTCCTCCCCGACTTCATGCGCCAGGTCTCGGCGCAATGCGGTGCGCAGGTCGCGCCAATGGTGCAGCGCCCGCCAAGCGGTAAAGGCGGCGAGCGCGATCAGCGCCCCAAAGACGATCAGCGTCGCCGCGAGCGGACCGACGCGCGGCGCGAGCACCATGATCGCCCCGAAGGCGATCGCCAGCATCGCGACGAGCAAGGCGCAGGCGGCGACGAAGCCCCAGCCCGCCGTCCATTTGATCGCGTGCCACGCGAGCGATCCCCGTGCCTCGAGCAGCGCCATTTCGGCCTGCGCCGTCGCCGACAGATTGACGACGACGTCGCGCACGATCGCGTCGAGCGGCTCGGGCGGCGGCGCCTCGGCGCGGCCTTCGGGCGCATAGCCGTGGCTGACGCGATCATAATCGCGCGGCGCGGGTTCGGGCGGGATGTCTTGGTCGGGAGCTGTCAAGGCCGGATCAGTCGTTCGACCCGCCCTTCAGCATCCGCGCGAGCACGAACCCGATCACCGCCGCAGCGCCGACCGCGACCGCCGGGCTCTTCTTGACGAAATCGCGGGTCGCGCCCGCCAGCTCGTCGAGGTCCTTCTGATCGAGGGTCGAGGCGAGGCCCGCCACCGTCGAGGCGGCCGAGCGCGCATAGTCGCCATATTGCTTGCCGAACTTGTCGTCGACCGTGCCGGCGCTGTCCTCGAGCATCTTGGCGAGGCTGCTCACCGCTTCGGCGGCCTTGTCCTTGCCGCGGGTCGCGGCTTCACGCGCCTTTGCCGAGGCCTGGTTCGCGAAATTGGTCGCATCGCCCTTCAGCGACGACGCCTTCTTCGACGCCTCGCTCTTGATCGTGTCGCGCGTCGCGGCGAGCTGATCGCGGATCGGATGCTCCTTGGCGGCCTTGGCCGCGGCCGGCTTGCGCGCCGGGGCTTTTTTGGTGGCGCCGGCCTTGGCCGGGGCGCGCGGCGTGGCTTTCTTGGCGGCGGGCGTAGCGGGAGTAGCGGCTTTGGCCATCGGGCGTCATCCTTCTTCTTATCCGGGCGCACGCGCGGCGGTCAGCCGGTCGTGCCGGTCCCTTTTCGGTCCTGTGTCAATATATAGCAAGGCGCGCAGAATGGTTCCATAGCGCCGCAAAATTCCTATGCGGCTTGCCTTGCCCGAAGGCCGCCGATAACAGGCTGGCGCCCTTCCATCCGTGCTAGCAGGACGAACTTCCATGACCGCCATCATCGACATTCACGGCCGCGAAATCCTCGACAGCCGCGGCAATCCGACGGTCGAGGTCGACGTGCTGCTCGAAGACGGCAGCTTCGGCCGCGCCGCCGTGCCCTCGGGCGCCTCGACCGGCGCGCACGAAGCGGTCGAACTGCGCGACGGCGACAAGGCGCGCTATCTGGGCAAGGGCGTGACCAAGGCGGTCGCTGCGGTGAACGGCGAAATCGCCGAAGCGCTGATCGGCCTCGACGCCGAGGACCAGCGCGAGATCGACATGGCGATGATCGACCTCGACGGCACGCCGAACAAGGGCCGGCTCGGCGCCAATGCGATCCTCGGCGTCAGCCTCGCCGCCGCAAAAGCAGCAGCCGACGCGCGCGGCCTGCCGCTCTACCGCTATGTCGGTGGGGTTTCCGCTCGAACCTTGCCCGTTCCGATGATGAACATCATCAACGGCGGCGAACATGCCGACAATCCGATCGACGTGCAGGAATTCATGGTGATGCCGGTCGGCGCGGGCAGTATCGCCGAGGCGGTGCGCTGGGGCAGCGAGATTTTCCACACGCTGAAAAAGGGCCTCGCGCAGAAGGGGCTCGCCACCGCGGTCGGCGACGAGGGCGGCTTCGCCCCCAACCTCGCCTCGACGCGCGACGCGCTCGACTTCATCGCCGCGTCGGTCGACCAGGCGGGTTTCAAGCTCGGCACCGATGTCGTGCTCGCGCTCGACTGCGCGGCGACCGAATTCTTCCGGGGCGGCAAATATGAAATCAGCGGCGAGGGGCTTTCGCTCAGCCCCGAACAGATGGCCGACTATCTGGCGGCGCTGGTCAAGGATTATCCGATAAAGTCGATCGAGGACGGGATGAGCGAGGATGATTTCGCGGGCTGGAAGGCGCTCACCGACCTGATCGGCGACAAGTGCCAGCTCGTCGGCGACGATCTGTTCGTCACCAATCCGCTGCGGCTCGAGCAGGGAATCAAGGACGGCCTCGCCAACTCGCTGCTCGTCAAGGTCAACCAGATCGGCACCCTGTCCGAAACGCTCGATGCGGTCGATATGGCGCACCGCGCGCGCTACACCGCCGTGATGTCGCACCGTTCGGGCGAGACCGAGGATTCGACGATCGCCGACCTTGCGGTCGCGACGAACTGCGGACAGATCAAGACCGGCAGCCTCGCGCGCTCCGACCGGCTCGCGAAGTACAACCAGCTGATCCGCATCGAGGAGGAGCTGGGCGACATGGCGCGCTATCCCGGAATGGCGATTTTCGGCTGATCTTCCGCGGCGACGGGTGCTATTCGATCTCGAACAGCACCATGTCGATCGTGAAGGAACCGTCGGGCTCGATCGCGAAATGGCGCGTGACATCCTCGCTCGCCTGTTGCTGGAGCGCGCGAATCGCGGCGGCGTGCGCCGACGGCGTTCGCATCCGCCGGGTCCAGTCGGCGAAGTCCATACGCAGGCGCCCGCGCGTGATCCCGTGCAGATCGAAACCCGCGCGCGCGAACATCGCCGTCCATTCGCCGACGCCATAGTCGCGGACGTGCGATCCGTCGCGCAGCAGCTCGACCGTCTGCAAATGGGTGTCGAGCGCCGCTGTGTGCGGGGCGACGATGTCGACGAAGATCGCGGGTGCCCCCGGTGCGAGCACGCGCCGCGCCTCGCGCAGTCCGGCCTCCGCATCGCGCCAATGATGCGCCGAAAAGCGGCAGGCGAGGAAATCGAAATGGCCGTCGGCAAAGGGCAGCGCTTCGGCGGCCGTCGTCTGTGTCGCGATATTGCCGATGCCGCGCCGCTTCGCTTCGGCGGCGACGGCGGCGAGCATGTCGGCGGAGAGGTCGCAGGCGACGACTGCGCCTGCGTGGGGCGCGATCGCATAGGCGACATGCCCGCCCCCGGCGCCGAGGTCGAGCGCGCGGGCGGGCGCGGCACTCGCGGCGCGCGCGGCGATCGTATCGAGGTCGGCGCCCGACGCATGGACGGCGCTGGCGACATAGGCATTGGCGGTCGCGCCGAATTGGCTGCGGACCAGATCATCGTGCGTGGCGGTCATCGTCATTATCTCCTTCGATGCCGTCCCTCCAGCCGATCAATTACCCTGTTACAATAGACATAATTATCCTGTTATAAATTGCATCATGCAGACCGCGGAGCAACGCAGACTATTGGGCGCCTTCGTGCGCGGACGGCGTGAGGCGATGACCCCCGTGGGGCCGCCGCGTCGTCGCCGGACGCCCGGGCTGCGCCGCGAGGATCTCGCCGATCTTGCGGGTATTGGAACGACGTGGCTCGCGTGGGTCGAACAGGGGCGCGACATCCGGCCGTCGGCGGCGATGCTCGCGCGGCTCGCCGATGCGCTGCACCTGTCGGGCGCCGAGCGCGACTATATGTTCGCGCTCGCGGACAGGCGCGACCCGGCTGCGCCGGTGGGGCCCGCGGCGGTGCAGGCGCCGCCGGCGATCGCGGCGGCGGTCGAGGCGCTGACCTGGCCCGCCTATGGCCTCGATCCCGCCTGGTATGTCTGCTGCGCGAACGGCGCGGCGCGGGCGCTGTTCGTCGGCCTGTTCGACGCCGGCGATCAGCCGAATCTGCTCGACTATGTGTTCACGCATCCGGCAGCCCGCGGCCTGCTGCCCGACTGGCGCGCGCGGGCGGCGCGCATCCTGTCGGAGTTCCGCCGCGATTTCGGGCGCGGGGTCACCGATCCGCGCGTTCATATGGTGGTCGACCGGCTTTGCGAAATCAGCGCCGAATTCGCGGTCGAATGGGACCGCCAGGCGGTCCTGCCGCACGAAGGCGGCGCGCGGCGCTTCGACCATCCGGCGCTCGGCGCGGTCGAATATGAGCAGCATACGCTCGCCGAAGTCGAGCGCGGCGACTTTCGCCTGATTTTCCTTGAACCGACAAGCGGTGGAAAATGTCGCAAGGCGCCTTGACGCCGCGAATCGCTTGTGATTCAAGGCGGCGATGACGCAGCGCCACAAAGTTCGGAAATCGGTGAATCGGGCCATCGGTCCCACCGTCGCGCTGCTCGCGGTGCTGGCGATGATCGGCTATATCATCTTCGGGCCGACCGGCCTTTATGCCTGGGGCGATTATCGCCAGTCGGTCGAGAAGAAGCGGGTCGTGCTGTCGAAGCTGACCAAGCGCGAGAACGAACTTCAGAACCGCGTCAACCTGCTCGACCGGCGGCGCGTCGACCCCGACCTTGCCGACGAATATGTTCGCGAGAAACTGGGCGTCATGCACCCCGACGAAATCGCCATCCCGATGGACGACAAGGAATAGAGTAATGCGTCACCCCCTCCTCTTCAGAGGAGGGGCGGCGAGACTTGCGAACTTGTTCGCTGGTCGCAGCGGGGTGGTGCTCGGCGTCTTGCGCGCTGCCGCGCGCCACCACCCCAGCCCCTCCTCTGAAGAGGAGGGGCTTAGGCAATGTTGCATACGTAACACCATCCTTCCGGCCGCCCAAGGGGGCGTTGCCAAGCGGGGCGGGGCGGTCCTATAGGGGCCATGCCGTAACGGCTAAACGCAAAGGAAAGCACCTTGGCCAAAGCACCCGCGCGCAAGACCGCCGCGCCAAAAAAACCTGCGTCCACTCCAGCTCCCAAATCGAACCGCGAGACCCCCCGCGAGCCCGCGCCCTATGCGGCGACTCCGCAAGAGCTCGAGACATTCTATCGCGAAATGCTGCTCATCCGCCGCTTCGAGGAAAAGGCGGGGCAGCTCTACGGCCTCGGCCTGATCGGCGGTTTCTGCCACCTCTATATCGGCCAGGAAGCGGTCGCCGTGGGCCTCCAGTCGGCGCTCGACGGCGAGCGTGACAGCGTGATCACCGGCTATCGCGACCACGGGCATATGCTCGCTTACGGCATCGACCCCAAGGTCATCATGGCCGAGCTGACCGGGCGTCAGGCGGGCATCTCGAAGGGCAAGGGCGGCTCGATGCACATGTTCAGCGTCGAGCATAAATTCTATGGCGGCCACGGCATCGTCGGGGCGCAGGTCGCGCTCGGCACCGGCCTCGCCTTCGCGCACAAATATCGCGGCGACGGCGGGGTCGCCATGGCCTATTTCGGCGACGGCGCCGCGAACCAGGGCCAGGTCTATGAAAGCTTCAACATGGCCGAGCTGTGGAAGCTGCCGATCATCTTCGTGATCGAGAACAACCAATATGCGATGGGCACTTCGGTCAATCGCTCGTCGGCCGAGGACCAGCTCTATCGCCGCGGCGAGAGCTTCCGCATCCCCGGCATGCAGGTCGACGGCATGGACGTGCTCGCGGTGCGCGGCGCGGCCGAGGCGGCGCTCGAATGGGTGCGCGCGGGCAAGGGGCCGATCCTGCTCGAGCTCAAGACCTATCGCTATCGTGGTCATTCGATGTCCGATCCGGCCAAATATCGCAGCCGCGAGGAGGTGCAGGCGGTGCGCGACAAGTCCGATGCGATCGAGCATCTCAAGAAGCTGATGCTCGACGCGGGAATGACCGAGGACGCGATCAAGGCGATCGACAAGGACATCCGCCAGGTGGTGAGCGACGCGGCCGACTTCGCCGAAAGCGCGCCCGAACCCGAACTTGCCGAACTTTATACCGACGTGCTGGTGGAGCAATATTGAGATGGCCATCGAATTGAAGATGCCGGCGCTGTCGCCGACGATGGAAGAGGGCACGCTCGCCAAATGGCTCGTCAAGGAAGGCGACGAGGTCAAATCGGGCGACATCCTCGCCGAGATCGAGACCGACAAGGCGACGATGGAGTTCGAAGCGGTCGACGAAGGCACGATCGGCCGGATCCTCGTGCCCGAGGGCACCGACAATGTGAAGGTGGGCACCGTGATCGCGACGATTGCGGGCGAGGGCGAGGATGCGGCGAGCACGCCGGCACCAGCACCCGCCGCGCCCGTCGACGAGCCCGAGGCCGCCGCTCCCGCGCCAGCCGCTCCCAAGGCGCCGGCTCCGGCCGAACGTGCGTCGGACCCCGCGATCCCCGAAGGCACCGCGATGGCCAAGCTCACCGTGCGCGAAGCGCTGCGCGATGCGATGGCCGAAGAGATGCGCGCCGACGACCGCATCTTCGTGATGGGCGAGGAAGTCGCCGAATATCAGGGCGCGTACAAGGTCACGCAGGGCCTGCTCGAAGAATTCGGCGACAAGCGCGTCGTCGACACGCCGATCACCGAATATGGCTTTGCGGGGCTCGGCACCGGCGCTGCGATGGGCGGCCTCAGGCCGATCATTGAGTTCATGACCTTCAACTTCGCGATGCAGGCGATCGACCACATCATCAATTCGGCGGCGAAGACCAACTATATGTCGGGCGGCCAGATGCGCTGCCCGATCGTCTTTCGCGGCCCGAACGGCGCGGCGAGCCGCGTCGCGGCGCAGCACAGCCAGAATTACGCGCCCTGGTATGCGAGCGTCCCCGGCTTGATCGTCATCTCGCCCTATGATGCGGCCGACGCGAAAGGGCTCTTGAAGGCCGCGATCCGCAGCGAGGATCCGGTCGTCTTTCTCGAAAACGAGCTGCTCTACGGCCGCAGCTTCGACGTGCCCGAAGTCGACGATTTCGTCCTGCCGATCGGCAAGGCGCGGATCATGCGCGAGGGCAGCGACGTGACGCTCGTCAGCTATTCGATCGGCGTCGGGCTTGCGCTCGAAGCCGCCGACGCGCTGGCCGGCGAGGGTATCGACGCCGAGGTGATCGACCTGCGCACGCTGCGCCCGCTCGATACGGCGACCGTGCTCGCAAGCCTCAAAAAGACGAACCGCCTCGTCATCGTCGAGGAAGGCTGGCCGACCTGCTCGATCGCCAGCGAGCTTGCGATGGTCGCGATGGAACAGGGCTTCGACGATCTCGACGCGCCGGTCACCCGCGTGTGCAACGAGGATGTGCCGCTGCCCTATGCCGCCAATCTCGAAAAGGCGGCGCTCGTCGATACCGCGCGGGTGATCGCGGCGGCGAAGGCAGTGTGCAATCGCTGATAATTATTCTCGTCATTGCGAGGAGCGAAGCGACGAAGCAATCCAGGGCGGTCTGGCGCGCTCTGGATTGCTTCGCTTCGCTCGCAATGACGGAGTGGAAATGTTAGCCGCAGCGCATGGCGAGCGACGTTCCCGATTTTGCGCCCTATCCCGACCTGCGTGACCCGCGCGTGCTGGTCGCGGTGCCGCCCGGGCGCCGCGCTGCGCTCACGGCGCTGTGGGCGCTCGCCGAGCGGCTGACGGCCCTGCTGCGCGATACGACCGAACCGCTGATCGGGCAGATCAAGCTCGCCTGGTGGCGCGACATGCTGGCGCTGCTCGCGAACGACCCCGAGGCGCTGCCGAAAGGCGAGCCGCTGCTCGCCGAGCTTCAGGCGACGTGGGGCGGCCAGGGCGGGCTCGATGCACTCGTCGATGCGGCCGAGGCGATGTTGCTCGCCGAAGATGCGGGGCGTGACGGCGCCATCGGCTTCGGCACCGCGCTCTTCGCGCTGTCGGGCGGCGACGGGGCATCGGGACAGCGGTGGGGCCTGCTTTGGGGCGCGGCGCTGCAAAAGGACGAAGCCGATGCGCGCCGGCTGTTCGCCGAAGCTCGCGCCGCCCCCCCGCCGCCGCGCAGCGCCTTTGCCGGGCAGCGCGCGCTGTTGATGCTCGACCGCTGGGCCGCGGCGATCGCCGCGCGCGATGGCGAGCGGCGCTGGCGAAGCGAAGGCTTGCTGCTCTTTCGCCTTGGCCTGTTCGGGCGGTGACGAATAAAGCGCTTCGGGGGTGGAAAAGCCTCTCGGGCGTCTCTATCTTGCCTTGATTGCACGGTCGCAGGGGACAATAGATGTTCAATACCCTGGTCGCCTATCTCGACTCGATCAAGGCGCGCGATCCCGCGCCGCGGTCGCGGTGGGAAATCCTCCTCTACCCGGGGCTGCTCGCGGTCGGCATGCACCGCGTCGCGCACTGGCTGTTCGAGGCGCGGCTGTTTTTCCTCGCACGCTTCATCAATCATCTTGCGCGCTTCCTGACCGGCATCGACATCCACCCCGGCGCGACGATCGGCCGCCATCTGTTCATCGACCATGGCTTTGGCGTGGTGATCGGCGAAACGGCGGAGATCGGCGACAATGTTTCCATCTATCAGGGCGTGACGCTCGGCGGCACCGATCCCGCCAACGGGATCGGCGGCAAGCGCCACCCGACCTTGAGCAACGACGTCATCGTCGGATCGGGCGCGCAGATCCTCGGCCCGGTGATCGTCAACGAACGCGCGCGCGTCGGTGCCAATGCGGTGGTGACGAAGGACGTGCCCGAAGGCGCGGTGATGGTCGGCATTCCGGCGCGCTCGACGCTCGTCGATGCGACCGAATATGCCCGCGAATTCGTGCCCTATGGGACGCCGTGCTGCGAAACCTTCGACCCCGCGACGCAGAAGGTCGAACTGCTGCAATGCCAGCTCGAGCAGCTGCAGAAGCAACTCGCAGCCCTGATTGCCGAGCGCGAGGCGGCAATTGTCGATAACGACGACGAAGCGCCGCAGCGGCGCAAAGGGAGCCGGAACCGGGCCTGATGGGAACGGTGACGCCTTTGCCGCATCTCGTTCGTGCGGCACCGCTGCAAGTCGGGTTCGACCGTGATGAGCTGACCCGCATCCTCGACCTCTACGGCCGCATGGTCGCGGCGGGGCGCTGGCGCGACTATGCGATGGATTTCCACCGCGACGCCGCGATCTTCTCGGCCTTTCGCCGCACCGCCGAGCGCCCCGAATATCGTATCGAAAAGCGCCCCGCCTTGCGGAGCCGCCAGGGCCTGTGGGCACTGGTCTCCGAAGCCGGGGCGATTTTGAAGCGCGGGGACGAACTCGCGAACATACTCGCCCCCATCGAGCGCAAGCTGATGAAGCTGGTTGCGGACTGACGGCGCCCTCACGCCGTCATCCCGGCGAAGGCCGGGATCTCACCGTCTGAGCATTAGAGCATCGTGCCGGAAATCTGCACCGTTTCCCCGAGCGAAGACGAGGGGCTCTACCGAGCGAAGTCGAGGCTGCGACGCTGCGGTTCTCGCTCCGCTCGAACGAGCCCCTCGTCTTCGCTCGGGGATGCGGATGATTCAGATTTCGCGCAATTTGCTCTAGGCCCCGGCGAGATCCCGGCCTCCGCCGGGATGACGTTGGAAGTCAGGCCTGAGCCGTTGCCCGAATGGTGGCCGGCAGCTGGTTCGCGAGATTCGCGGGCAGCTGGCCGACCACGATCGCCCGCGCATTCTGCCAGAAGGCCGAAAGCAGCAGCAGCGCCGATCCGATCACCAGCGCGGTCAGCGCGACATTGAGTTCGATCGCACCGAAGGTGCGAAAGAGCTGGGTCAACGCGAACAACACATAGGCGAGGGCGGAGACGAGCAGTGCGCGCCGGTCGATCGCCAGCGCGACGAGGCCGAACACTATGTAGATGCCGACCACCATCACCGCGGCGCCGCTCGTGATATTCTCGCCCTCGGTAACCCCCAGCAGAAAGAAGATCGGGTGCGCGATCATCGGAGCGGCGAGCAGGTGCAGCCAGAAGGCAACGTCGCTGCGGCGTGTCTGGCGCGCGCGGTCGCTGCGGTCCCACCACATGGCAAGCGTGAAGACGCCGAGCCCGGCGACGAGCACCAGCGACATGACCAGCGCGTCGGGCTCTTCGGGCATTCCGGTGATCGAGAGGATCAGCGTGACCGCCATCGCCGCGAGCGCCGCGGTGCCCGCCGCGACGGTGATCGGCACCATGAATCGCTTCCAGTGCAGCCAGGTCGCCACCGCCGTGATCAGCGCAATGCCGCCCATCAGCAGCCCGGCGACCGTATCGCCCGGATCTTCGCCGAAAATGGCCTCGCCATGCTCGACGAGAAAGCCGATCATCGTTGCCGCGATGCCGCCGGCGAAGGCGAGCATCAACACGATGCTGGGAAGCGCCATGCGGCGCACCTTCGTGAAATATTCGGCGAGGAACCAGGCCGAGCCCGCGACGAATGCGCCCGCAAGCGCCGCATGGATCGATTCGCCGATCCATCCCACTGCAACGAGCAGGATCACCGCCGCGATGCTGACGAAAATATCGTTGAAGCCGGTGATGAGCCGGAAGGATTCCTCGTCGGCTCCGGGCGCGGCGCGAACCGATGCAATGTGCGACCGGAAAGCCTGCGCGGCCTCCGGCGTCAACACTCTGGCATCGACCGCTGCTTGCAGGTCGCTTTCACTATACATCGGGGTCGTCCTTTGTCTGACCGATCCCCTTGCCCCGCTTTGGTATTACATGGGCGTGTTAGTGTGTCAATACAGTAGACTGGCAACCCTCGTCATGCCGGGCTTGACCCGGCATCCATGGCGCCACCGTGCGAGAAATGGACCCCGGGTCGAGCCCGGGGTGACGAGGATGAAGGGACGAAGGCTCAGCCTAGCGCCTGCAATGCCTTCATCACGATCATCGACTGTTCGCTGCCCGATTGCGGGACGATCTCGCCCTTGCGGTCGATGATCTGCTCCCACGCCGCGGCGACGCCCTCGGGTGTGCGTTCGTCTTCGGGCAGGGCGACGCCGGGGGTCGCGGTGACATAGGCGGCGTGATAGGCGCCCGCGCCCGCGCCGACGATCATGTTCGTCGGGGCGTCCTCGCTGACGAGGAACAGCGCGGCGGGAACGACATTTTCGGGCGTGAATTTCTCGAACAGTTCGGGCGGGAAAATGTCCTCGGTCATGCGCGTGCCCGCGACCGGCGCGATCGTGTTGCAGCGGATATTATATTTCGCGCCTTCGAGGTGCAGCGTCTTGGTCAATCCCGCGAGGCCCAGCTTCGCGGCGCCATAATTGGCTTGTCCGAAATTGCCGTAGAGGCCGGTCGAGGAGGCGGTCATCAGGATGCGGCCATAGGCCTGGTCGCGCATCAGGTCCCAGCACGCCTTGGTGACATTGGCGCTGCCGAGCAGGTGGACCTGAACGACGAGGTCGAAATCCTCCATCGTCATCTTGGCGAAGCTCTTGTCGCGCAGGATGCCGGCATTGTTGATCAGGATGTGGACGCCGCCCCATTCCTCCTTCGCCTTGGCGACCATTTCGGCCATATGCTCATATTCGGTGACGCTGCCGCCGTTCGACATGGCGGCGCCGCCGGCGGCGCGGATTTCCTCGACGACGGCAAGCGCGGCGTCCGAATGGCCCGTGCCGTCGCGTGCGCCGCCCAGATCGTTGACGACGACCTTCGCGCCGCGCCGCGCCAGTTCGAGCGCATAGGCGCGGCCGAGCCCGCCGCCGGCTCCGGTCACGATTGCAACACGACCGTCGAAATTGATCGCCATGATATTCTCCCGCATGATGCGACCCAATGGGTTGCCGATAGAAACTGGCACGTCCTTAGTCGTTCGGGCTGCGCTGGCAAGGGGCCGCGCAAAATGAGCAATGTAACGAAAATGTCATGCTATGGACGCGCAACTGTCATTTACTGGTCATAACAGCGCCACCAGATTGTCACCGGAACGAAATGGAGCAATTCGAATGCGCCTCGCTATTACCGCCGCCTTGCTGGCGACGACGATGTTCGTCATCCCGGGAGAAGCCCATGCGCAGGCGATGAGCGCCGAAGAGGCGGCCGCCTTGCGCGCCGAACTCGCCGCGCTCAAGGCGAAGGTCGATACGCTCGAAGCGCGGCTCGATGCGGCGACCGCCGAGCAGGGCGAGAGCCCGACGGCATCGCCCGCGCCCGCTCCGGCCGTTGCGCCAGCGCCGGCGGCAAGCGCGACCGAGGTGAATTGGAAGGGCGCGCCCGAAATCAAGACCGCCGACGGCTGGAGCTTCAAGCCGCGCGGGCGGGTGCAGGTCGATGTCGGCGGGCTTTACGCGCCCGACGGGGTCGCGGACAATGGCCTGAAGCCCGAGTTCCGGCGCGTCTACCTGGGCGTCGACGGCAAGATTCCAGGCGGCATCGCCTATCGAGTCGAGGCCGATTTCGCCAATAATGCGGTCGAGTTGACCGATGTTTATCTGTCCTATGGGACCGGGCCGCTCACCGTTACGGCGGGGCAGGTTAAGCCCTTCTGGTCGCTCGAGGACATGACGAGCGACTTGTTTACCAGCACGATGGAACGCGCCGCTTATATCCAGGCGTTCGGCTTCGAGCGCCGCGTCGGCCTGTCGGCGCAATATAAGCACAAGGCGCTGTTGCTGCAGGGGGGGATATTCGGGAACAACGCCGACGATCTGCTCGATTCCGCCACCGAGGCGGTCAGCGTCGACGCGCGGGCGGTGTGGATGCCGAAATACGGCGATACGCAGCTGCACCTCGCCGGCTCGCTCCATTTGCGCGATTTCGACAATCCGGCGGCAACCGTCCGCTACCGCGCGCGCCCCTTCACGCATACGACCTCGGTGCGGCTGGTCGACACCGGCCAGATCGACGCAAAAGGCGAGCGGGGCATCGGCGCCGAAGCCGCGGTGATCCACGGGCCGTTCCATGCGATGGGCGAAAGCTATTGGCAGACGGTCGATCGCCTCGGGTCGCCCGATCCGACCTTCTTCGGCGGCTATGCCGAATTGGGCATGGTGCTCACCCGCGGCGACCGGCGCGGATACAAGGACGGCGCATACGACCGCCTGAAGCCGTCGCGGCCGTTTACCGAAGGCGGGCCGGGCGCGATCGAGGTCAATGCGCGTTACGATTATCTCGATCTCAACGATGCGGGACTCGTCGGCGGCCAGCAGCAGGCGGCGCTTCTGTCGCTGGTCTGGGTGCCGATCGACTATGTCCGCATCGTCGCCAATTACGGCAAGCTGTGGATCGACGATGCGCGCGTCGCAACCGCGACCGGCGACCGGGACTATAGCGTCGATACCGTGGGCCTGAGGACGCAGATCGATTTCTGATTGCGATGGCGGTTTTGGGGTGGGGAGCGGACGTCCTCCCCCTTGGGGGAGGGGGACCACCCGAAGGGTGGTGGAGGGGCACAGGCGGTTTGCCTTTCCCTCTTTGAACGCAGCGTAAACCGAGGGTGCCCCTCCACCATGCTTCGCATGGTCCCCCTCCCCGTGCCGGGGAGGACCCTTATGACCCCTCCCGCCCGTCAGCGGACTCTCTCGGTCCTTATCGCTCTCAGCACAATTCGGGCTTCGAGTCCGAAGTCAGGCGCCCCTTCCGGCGTCGAGCGCATAGCCCGCCGAGCGCACCGTGCGGATGATGTCGGCGGTGCCCGGCAGGTTGATCGCTTTCCTCAGCCGCCGGATATGGACGTCGACGGTGCGCAGTTCGATGTCGCTGTCCTGTCCCCAGACGCTGTCGAGCAATTGCCCGCGTGAAAAGACGCGCCCCGGATGCTCCATGAAATGGCGGAGCAAGCGGAATTCGGTCGGACCCATGTTCACGATGTGGCCGCCGCGCACGACCTTGTGCGCGACCGAGTCGAGCTCGATGTCCGAATAGGTCAGCATCTCGCCCGCGAGCGCAGGGCGCAGGCGGCGCAGCACCGCCTGGACGCGCGCGACCAGCTCGCGCGGGCTGAACGGCTTGGTGACATAATCGTCGGCGCCGGTTTCGAGGCCGCGAATGCGATCCTCCTCCTCGCCGCGCGCGGTCAGCATGATGATCGGGACGTTCGCCGATTTGGGATTGCGCCGCAGCCGGCGGCACACTTCGATGCCGGGCAGGCTTTCGATCATCCAGTCGAGCAGCACGATGTCGGGAACGCGTTCCTCGACGAGCACCAGCGCCTGTTCGCCGTCGGGCGTCTGGCGCACCGAAAAGCCTTCGCGCGCGAAATGCCAGACGATCAGCTCGGCGATCGCCTCGTCATCCTCGATCAGCAGCAGATCGGGTTGCGGCATCAGCCTTCCTCCTGCTCCGCAGAGGCCGCGCCTTCGGGCGTTTCGCCGCGCTCGCGTTCCTCCATCCGCTCGCCGGTGACGACATAATAGACCATCTCGGCGATGTTGGTCGCATGGTCGCCCATGCGCTCGAGATTCTTGGCGACGAACAGCAGGTGCGCGCTCTCGGTGATATGCTTCGGATTTTCCATCATGAAGGTCACGAGCGTGCGGAAGATGCTGTTGTAGAAATCGTCGACATTCTTGTCGCGCACCGTCACCCGCACCGCGAGTTCGGCGTCGCGCGCCGCAAAGCTGTCGAGCGCGTCGTGGACCAGCTCGGCGACCAGCGACGACATCGACATCAGCACCGGGATCGCTTCGATCGAGCGCGTCTGGTCCATCAGCGCGACGCGCTTCGCGATATTCTTCGCATAATCGCCGATGCGCTCGACGACCGACACGATTTTCAGCGCCGCGATCATCTCGCGCAGGTCGTCGGCCATCGGGGCACGCAGCGCGATCGTCTGGACGGTGAGCTGTTCGACCTCGGCCTCGAGCGCGTCGATCTTCTTGTCGCCCATGACGACCTGCGCGGCGAGCTCCTGGTCGCCCTTGCTCAGCGCCGCCATCGCCTGAATCAGCGCCTGTTCGGCGCGGCCGCCCATTTCGCTGATCAACCCGCGCAGGCGGTTCAGATCCTCGTCGAAGGCCTTGACGGTATGTTCGTTGACTACTGCCATCGTTCCATCCTTTTGCGGCTACGGATCAGCCGTAGCGGCCGGTGATATAATCCTTGGTCCGTTCCGCCTTCGGGTTGGTGAAGATGTCGGTCGTCTTGCCATATTCGACCAGCGTTCCGAGGTGGAAAAAGGCGGTGCGCTGCGACACGCGGGCCGCCTGCTGCATATTGTGCGTGACGATCACGATAGCATATTTGCCGCGCAGCTCGTGGATCAGTTCCTCGATCTTTGCGGTCGCGATCGGGTCGAGCGCCGAGCAGGGCTCGTCCATCAAAATGACTTCGGGATCGACCGCGATCGCGCGCGCGATGCACAGGCGCTGCTGCTGGCCGCCCGACAGCGCGGTGCCGCTCTCGGTCAGGCGGTCCTTGACCTCGTCCCACAGCCCGGCGCGGGTCAACGCGCGTTCGACGATCAGGTCGAGATCGGCCTTGCTCGACGCGAGGCCGTGGATGCGCGAGCCATAGGCGACATTGTCGTAAATCGACTTGGGAAAGGGATTCGGCTTCTGGAACACCATGCCGACCCGCGCGCGCAGCTGCACGACGTCCATCGACGGCGCATAGATATCCTCGCCGTCGAGTTCGATCGTTCCGGTCACCTTCGCGCCGGCGATCGTGTCGTTCATGCGGTTGAGCGAGCGCAGGAAGGTCGACTTGCCGCACCCCGACGGGCCGATGAAGGCGGTGACGAGGTCGGTGCCGACGTCGATCGACACGTCGTTGATCGCCTGCTTCTCGCCATAGAAGACGCTGACGCCCTGCGCGCGCATCTTGGGGTCGGCGATGGAGAGGTCGTCTTGGGTCATGATCACCAGCGTTTTTCGAACTTGTTGCGAAGATAGATGGCCAGCGCGTTCATCGACAGCAGCACGATCAGCAGCACGATGATCGCCGCCGAGGTCTTCTCGACGAAGCCGCGGTCGACTTCGTCCGACCAGAGGAAGATCTGCATCGGCAGCACGGTCGAGGGCGAGCAGATGCCGCTCGGCACGTCGCCGATGAAGGCACGCATCCCGACGAGGAGCAGCGGCGCCGTCTCGCCCAGCGCGCGCGCCATGCCGATGATCGTGCCGGTCAATATGCCGGGGAGGGCGAGGGGCAGGACGTGGTGGAACACCACCTGCACCGGGCTCGCACCGACGCCCAGCGCCGCGTCGCGGATCGACGGCGGCACCGACTTGATCGCGTTGCGGCTCGCGATCACGATCACCGGCATCGTCATCAGCGCCAGCGTCAGGCCGCCGACGAGCGGGCTCGCCTGGCACAGCCCGAACCAGTTGATGAACACCGCGAGCGCAAGCAGGCCGAAGATGATCGAGGGCACCGCGGCGAGATTGTTGATCGACACTTCGATCAGGTCGGTCCAGCGGTTCCGCGGCGCATATTCCTCGAGATAGAGCGCCGCGAGCACGCCGGTCGGAAAGGCGATCAGGAAAGCGATCAGGATCGTCAGCAGCGATCCCTTGAGCGCCCCCCAGATGCCCGCCACCGCGGGATCGGTCGCGTCGGCGTTCCTGAAGAAAGGCCAGTGGAAGCCGGTCGAGAGCCGTCCGTCGCGCTTCAGCGCGCCGACGCGCGCGCCAAGGTCGCCCTTCGCGCCCTCTTTGGCGGCAATATCGACATTGCTCGACGCGGGCAGTTCGAACACCGACTTGCCGTTCAGCAGCTCGGGATCGGCCTTGATCTGCCCTCGCACTTCCTTCCACGCATTCTCGCTGATCAGCGCCGACCCGCCATCGCCCAGCGCCTCGTCGGCGGCGAAGGCGACGATGTCGGCCAGCCCGGCGTTGGCGATCGCCTGGTCGGCGTCGGGATCGTCGAGCCGCGCCGCCTCGATCGTCAGCGGCATCGCCTGAAAGTCGATCGGCACCGCGACATGCGTATAGGTAAAGCCCCGCGCGCCGTTACCGACCATCACGAACAGCAGGAAGGCCAGGAAAAAGCCCGACAGCAGCACCGCGCCCAGCCCCAGCGCCTTGAAGCGGCGCTCGGCGGCGTAGCGGCGCGCGATGCGTTTCTGCATCGCGGCGGCTTTCCAGTCGGTCGGGGCAGTCGTCCTATTCATAGGCTTCACGATATTTCTTGACGATGCGCAGCGCGACGATGTTGAGCAGCAGCGTGACGAGGAACAGCACCAGCCCCAGCGCGAAGGCGGCGAGCGTCTTGGCGCTGTCGAATTCCTGGTCGCCGGTCAGCAATTTCACGATCTGCGCGGTCACGGTGGTCACGCTGGCGAAGGGGTTCGCGGTCAGGTTGGCGGAGAGGCCCGCCGCCATCACCACGATCATCGTCTCGCCGATCGCGCGGCTGACCGCGAGCAGGATGCCCCCCATCACGCCGGGCAGCGCGGCGGGGATCAGCACCTGACGGATCGTCTCGTTCGGCGTCGCGCCCAGCGCCAGCGAGCCGTCGCGCATCGCCTGCGGCACCGCGTTGATGCTGTCGTCGGCCATCGACGAGACGAAGGGGATGATCATCACGCCCATCACCACGCCCGCCGCGAGCGCGCTTTCGGTCGAGGCGTTGGGGATACCGATCGCCACCGCGAAATTGCGCAGCGCCGGCGCGACGGTCAGCGCGGCGAAATAGCCGTAAACGACGGTCGGCACGCCCGCGAGGATCTCGAGCATCGGTTTTACCCATTTGCGCACTGTCGGCGCCGCATATTGGGTCAGATACACCGCGCTCATCATGCCGATCGGGATCGCGACGATCATCGCGATGATCGCGCCGATCAGCACCGTGCCCCAGAACAGCGGGATGCCGCCGAAGGTATCGGCGACCGGCGCGCCGCTCTGCGGGTTCCAGTGCGTCCCGAAGAGCAGTTCGCGCATCGGCACCAGGCTGAAGAAACGCAAGGATTCGAACAGCAGCGACAGCACGATGCCGAAGGTCGTCAGAATCGCGACGAGCGAGGCGAGCAGCAACAGCGCCATGACGATCCGCTCGACCCGCGTGCGGGCGCGGAAATCGGGGCGGATGCGCGTGAAGGCATAAAGGCCGCCGGCCAGC
The DNA here is from genome assembly GCF_032879645.1 of Sphingopyxis indica. Taxonomy (NCBI): domain Bacteria; kingdom Pseudomonadati; phylum Pseudomonadota; class Alphaproteobacteria; order Sphingomonadales; family Sphingopyxidaceae; genus Sphingopyxis; species Sphingopyxis indica. The sequence continues at coordinate 2,432,993 of NZ_CP076394.1, read as the reverse complement.
GCCAGCGCCAGCATCGCCGCGATGCCGATCCACGCATAGCGGTGCGTCGCGGCCGCATAGGGTTCGACCAGCGGCGCCGCGGCGGGCAGGCGCACCTTCGCCGCCTTGCCCTGTGCGACGTCGCGCGCGTCGGACAGGATCGCGCTGCGCTCGAAGCCGAAGGCGGGCAGGTTCTCGGCCGCGGGGCTCGTCAGCACCTGGTTGGTGATCAGTCCCGGCGACACGCTCGACCATATGGCGAGGAAGATCGCCGCGGGCACGAACAGCCACAGCGCGACATACCAGCCATGATATTGCGGCCGCGAATGCAGCTTCTTTCCGCTGCGCCCCGCAAGCATCGCCGACCGCGCCCGCCCGGCGAGCCAGCCGATCAGCGCGAGGCCGAGGATGAGGAGGAGCAAGGCGGCGGCGTTGAAGGTCACTTACGGTCTCGTCATGCGGTGTGTGTCGAGCGAAGTCTGAACCGTCTCCCCGAGCGAAGACGAGGGGTCCGTTCGAGCGTAGCGAGAACCGCGACCAGCCTCGACTTCGCTCGGCATAGCCCCTCGTCTTCGCTCGGGGAAACGGGTCAATTTACTTCAGCACCGACCCGTCGAGCGGGGTCATGTTCGTCGCCGCGGCGTTCGCCGCGTCCGACACCGCCTTGGGCGACACGATCAGGCCCTTTTCGGCCAGATAGCCGCCTTGACCCGCGCCCTTCAGGAACTCCGCGACATATTCCTTGAGCCCCGGAACGACGCCGACATGCGCCTTCTTCACATAGATGAACAGCGGGCGCGAACCGGGATAGCTGCCGTCGGCGATGCTGTCATAGGTCGGCGACACGCCCTGCACCGGCACCGCCTTGATCTTGTCCTTGTTCGCATCGAGGTACGAAAAGCCGAAGATCCCCAGGCTGTCGGGGTTCTTGTCGAGCTTGGAGATGATGAGGTTATCATTCTCGCCCTGCTCGACATAATAGGGCGACCCGCGCAGGCCGGTGCAGACCGCCTCATGCTTGTCGGTGTCGCTCGCCTTCAGCGCCTTCATCTCGGGGTTCGCGTCGCAGCCCTTGCCGAGGATCAGTTCCTTGAACGCATCATAGGTGCCGCTGGTCGACGGCGGGCCGAAGACCGAGATGCCGACCGCGGGAAGCGCGGGGTTCACGTCCTTCCACGTCTTCGCGGTGTTGGGCTTGCCATAGGGGTTCGCGGCGAGCGCCTTGTAAACATCTTCCTCGCTCAGCTTGAAGCCGGGGCCGCGCTGCGCCTCGCCCAGCGCGATGCCGTCGATGCCGATCTGGATCTCGACGATGTCCTTGACGCCATTCTTCTGGCAGGTCTCGAACTCCGACTTCTTCATCCGGCGCGAGGCGTTCGAAATGTCGGGGGTGTCGCCGCCGACGCCCTGACAGAAACGCTCGAAGCCGCCGCCGGTGCCCGTGCTGTCGATCTTGGGCGTCTTGTTGCCCGTCGCTTCGGCGAATTTCTCGCCGGCCGCGGTGGCAAAGGGATAGACGGTCGAGGAACCGACCGCGCTGATATAGTCACGCGCGCCGCCGCCCTGCGACGCCTGATCCTGGCAAGCCGAAAGCGCCAGCGCGCAGGTCGCGGCGCCGGCGGCGAGAGCGAAAGACTTCAGCATGGAAATATCCTGTCGGGGGTCGTTACCGAACCAAGCCGCCACCCCCGCGGCGACTCGCTGAGCCGCCAATGGGGGTTTTGTGTGACGTGTATGTGACAGGGGGTGTCATGGAAGTGTCATGGATGAGGCGCCATTAGGGTCGTTTCAAACTTATCGCCCTTAGCCTGCCTGTCGATCCGATGGCTGCCTCAAAGATCAGCTCATCGCCCTTCCTTATCTTCCCGATCCCTTCTTTTCTTATGAGGTCCAATGAGACAAACACGTCTTCACCACCATCATTTGGCTTCAAGAACGTAAAGCCCTTTTGCATTTTGCCCGAAATGATCCTTCCTATCCGAAGTCCAGAAGGAGGGGCATGGTGCTTACGCTTAGAAGTGCGATGGGTGATGCGGGGCGGCCGGGCGCTCACGCCAGCACGCCCCACTAGAAGGGAGCGGGCAAGTCCTGGGTGAACCGTATAAGTTCGATCGTATTTGACCTGAGGTCTAAGCTTTACGGGCGTACGATCTCTGAAGCACCAGTGTACAAAATTTCCACCAAATTCATCTTGCTCAATATATCCGATAAAGTTCAGAGAATAGAGAAATTGCAAAAATTTCTGTGGGGTTCCTCTCAATTCGTCCACGCCAGTGAGCTCATCTGATAGCTTCGATTTGTACTCATTAAATGAGTTTGAAAAATGTTCCCATGAAAAATTGTTTCTTCCTCTCAATGTAGAAAAAAATCCAACTATTTGATCAAAATCAAAGGAATTATAGTAGAAGCTAAGATAATCCTTAACTTCACCCAATAGGTAATCTGAAAACTCCCTTTCGCATTTGTGAAAGGATTTTTCGGTAAAGTGATTCTTTTCGTTTTGATTCTGTTGAACATAATTCTGCATCAGTATAAGGTATTGAACAATATCTCTCGGTCTGTAAAAAGAATATCGAAGGAGCCCAATAAATGGGTCATCTTGCTTTTCCGATATGCGCTGATTTTGAAGGGAGTATGGAAAGTAATGCTTCCAACATTCCTGCGGTTCTATTTTTATTGGTTGCTGTCGAGCTATAATTCCAGAAATCATCTTAAAAATAGGTGACGTGCGAAATTCATCGTACGTGGTCTGCCAATTTAAGACTACACCGTTGTCACGGACTTTTCCATTTAAATTCTGGAACCCCATTTGATCCAAAATATCTGGGCGCATGAGGAGGCAAACCTTCATCCGTCCTTTGGAATCTTTAATATTCGCAAAAAATTCAGTATTAACTTGCCAAGCCGCGTTTGCTAGTCCTTGTATGCATTGAATGTATTGGTCGAATGAAATATCCGCTGGTCGGATATCTATTCCATCAATAAATAATGTAACATTGCTTTCTAGCTTCAATGAGTCCAAGGCATTTTCGAAATTTCTTTCAAGCTCCAGAAGGTTAAGCTGAAAGTTTACTGTTTTCTCGGTTCGAGTCTCTTTATCTCCAACCTTGAGATGGTCCTTTATAATTTCGAGGGCACGTCGCTTTCTCTAATAAACTCTAAGCTCGTGTCAACTTCCGGGCGAAATGCATTATGGTAGTATTTATCTATAGCATTTTTAATTGCATTAAATTTATAAAAGTTAAATGCAGTAGGATTTATTTTTTTTGCGATCGTATCGCACATAATCATAAGTAAAATTACACGCCATATGTCGCTATAGGAAGAAACAGATAAGCTTCCGTTTTCCTTTAAGCTTATAAATTTTTGATAGTCCGTGCTATTTAATTCTATAACTTTAGCTCTCATATTTTCATAATCTGTATTTTCTAAAAAAACTGAGTAAGAAGTCTTGCCAGTTCCCTTTTCTCCTATCAAAAAATACTTGGAAGGTTCCATTATTTTGTGAAGAAAATGCTCCCTGTACAGGGTTTTTTTTAAAAATTCACGTTGGTCTCTTTGCCTGTAACTGACAGCGTCGATCGAGCCAAAATTCAAATCTGGAATTGGCAGCACGTTCGTTCCCCCAAGAAGACTAGGTTCTGTTCATATCAAGGATTGCGGGATACATCAAAGCGATAGAGATACCGGCGAATTAATGGTCGCCGACCCTCGATGTTGGGGCACGATCTCTGGATGGATATTTCATGATTCTCATCACCGGCCACGTCATCACCGCAGAACATCGCGACCGCATGATCGCGCTTGGGTGGACCCTAGATCAAGTCCGGGTGACGCACAGGGGGGGGGGGGGCGGAAAACCGCGCGGCAACAAAATCGCTGTCGTACATGGCCGCGCTGTGCCAGCCTGCATCCGGCTCTTTTCGGATCATGGACTGACGCGGGTGCCGCCCATCGGGTGTGCGGCCTGGCCGGCTCTTTCCCGGTCCCCGAACGGGGCGGCGAAAGGCGGCGCACAAGGCTGACCTTTACTGAACTTTGGACGAGTGCGGCGCGCGGTTGCTGCAGCCGCCCGCGATCGGCATCCATGCCGCCGAGGATAGGACGGCGCGGGCGATGGGGTAGGAGGGTCTCGCGCAAAGCGCCTGTGCTGAACGCCTGCCAAGGCAGTCGAAGGGGCGCGAAGAAGGAAAAAAGAAAAAGGGGACTCACACAAAGACACAAAGGCACAAAGACCGGCACCACCCCGTTCGTGCTGAGCTTGTCGAAGCACCGTTCTTCTTGCGGCATCGAAAGATGGAACAGCCCCTTCGACAAGCTCAGGGCGAACGGATTCTGGAAAATCTTTGTGGCTTTGTGTCTTTGTGTGAGTCCCCCCTTTTTCCTTCTTCGCGCCTTCGCGGCTTCGCGTGAGATAAAATAGCGCGAACCCAACCGTTCGGCGCAAGGCCGCGGCACCCCTCCACCGCCTGCGGCGGCCCCCCTCCCCACGGGGTGGGGAATCTTATTTGGCCAGCAGCGGCTTCAGATATTGGCCGGTGAAGCTGCGCGGTTCCTCGACCACCTGTTCCGGGGTGCCCGCGGCGACGATCTCGCCGCCCTTCACCCCGCCTTCGGGGCCCAGGTCGACGATCCAGTCGGCGGTCTTGATGACGTCCAGGTTGTGCTCGATCACCACCACGCTGTTGCCCTGATCGACCAGCGCCTGCAGCACTTCGAGCAGCTTCCTCACATCCTCGAAATGCAACCCCGTCGTCGGCTCGTCGAGGATATAGAGCGTCTGCCCGGTCGAGCGGCGCGACAGCTCCTTCGCCAGCTTGACGCGCTGCGCCTCGCCGCCCGACAAGGTCGTCGCCTGTTGCCCGACCTTGATATAGCCGAGCCCGACGCGGCACAGCATCGCCATCTTGTCGCGGATCGCGGGCACCGCCTTGAAGAAGTCGGCGGCGTCCTCGACCGTCATGTCGAGCACGTCGGCGATGCTCTTGCCCTTGAACTTCACCTCCAGCGTTTCGCGGTTGTAGCGTTTGCCGTGGCACGTCTCGCACGTCACATAGACGTCGGGCAGGAAGTGCATCTCGATCTTGATCAGCCCGTCGCCGGTGCAGGTTTCGCAGCGCCCGCCCTTGACGTTGAAGCTGAAGCGCCCCGGCTTGTAGCCGCGCGCCTGCGCCTCCGGCAGCCCCGCGAACCAGTCGCGGATCGTCGTGAAGGCGCCCGTATAAGTCGCGGGGTTCGAGCGCGGGGTGCGGCCGATCGGCGACTGGTCGATGTCGATCACCTTGTCGAGATGCTCGAGCCCGGTCAGCGCCTCGTGCGGCCCCGCGACGAGCCGCGCGCCGTTGAGCGTGCGCGCCGCGGCGGCGTAGAGCGTGTCGATGATCAGGCTCGACTTGCCCGACCCCGACAGGCCGGTGACGCAGGTGAAGGTGCCGAGCGGGATCGTCGCGGTGACATTTTGCAGATTGTTCGCGCGCGCGCCCTTCAGCACCAGGTCGAAGCCGTTGCCGGGGCGGCGGTGCGCCGGCACCTCGATCTTCCTGGCGCCGGTGAGGTAGGCCGCGGTCAGGCTCTTCTTGTTCGCGAGCACCTGTTTCAGCGTGCCCTCGGCGACGATCTCGCCGCCGTGGACCCCCGCGCCGGGGCCCATGTCGACGACATGGTCGGCGCTGCGGATCGCATCTTCGTCATGCTCGACGACGATCACCGTGTTGCCGAGGTCGCGGAGCCGCTTCAAGGTTTCGAGCAGCCGGTCGTTGTCGCGCTGGTGCAGGCCGATGCTCGGCTCGTCGAGGACATAGAGCACGCCCGACAGCCCGCTGCCGATCTGGCTCGCAAGGCGGATGCGCTGGCTCTCGCCGCCCGACAGCGTGCCGCTGGTGCGGTTGAGGTTGAGATAGTCGAGCCCGACATTGTTGAGGAAGCCCAGCCGCTCGTTGATCTCTTTCAGGATCGCCTTCGCGATCTGCTTCTGCTGATCGTTCAGCTTCTCTTCGAGGGTGCCGAACCACGCATAGGCGTCGGCGACGCTGCGCTGCGCCGACTGGCTGATATTCTCACCCGCGATTCTAACCGCGAGCGGTTCGGGGCGCAGCCGCGCGCCGTGGCACGTCTCGCACGGCTGCGCGGTCTGATATTTGCCCAGCTCCTCGCGCATCCACGCGCTCTCGGTCTGGAGCATCCGCCGGTTGAGGTTGCCGATGACGCCCTCGAACGCCTTGTGCGTCGTATAGGTGCGGCGGCCGTCCTTGAAGGTCAGCTCGACCGGCATCCCGCCGCTGCCATAGAGGATGATCTGCTGCACCCCGCCGGGCAGGTCCTGCCACGGCGTATTGAGGTCGAAGTCGTAGGCCTTCGCCAGGCTTTCGAGCACCTGCATGTAATAGGGCGAGGGCGGATTCGATTTCGCCCACGGCACCACCGCGCCCTTCTTCAGGCTCAGCGCATGGTTGGGGACGACGAGTTCGGGGTCGAACTCGAGCCGCTCGCCGAGCCCGTCGCACGCCGGGCACGCGCCCTGCGGCGCGTTGAAGCTGAACAGCCGCGGCTCGATCTCGGCGATGGTGAAGCCCGACACGGGACAGGCGAATTTCTCGGAAAAGATGATGCGGTTCGCGGGGATGCCGGCGCCTGCCATTCCCCCCTCCCGCTTGCGGGAGGGGTCGGGGGTGGGGTCGCCGCTGGCAGGGCTCGCTTCGCTCGCGCCCACCCCTAACCCCTCCCGCAAGCGGGAGGGGGACATTGCCTCGGCCACCGTCGTATCCGCAAGATCGACATATGCCAGCCCCTCGGCGAGCTTGAGCGCGGTTTCGAAACTGTCGGCGAGCCGCGTTTCGATGCCTTCGCGCACGACGATGCGGTCGACGACGACCTCGATGTCATGCTTGTATTTCTTGTCGAGCGCCGGCGCGTCCTCGATCTCGTAAAACTCGCCGTCGATGCGAACGCGCGTGAAGCCTTCCTTCTGCCACTGCGCGAGCTCCTTCTTATACTCGCCCTTGCGCCCGCGCACGACGGGGGCGAGCAGATAGGCGCGCGTCCCCTCGGGCAGCGCCTTCACGCGGTCGACCATGTCGGCGACGCTCTGCGCGCTGATCGGCTCGCCCGTCGCGGGCGAATAGGGGATGCCGACGCGCGCCCAGAGCAGGCGCATATAGTCATAGATTTCGGTGACGGTGGCGACCGTCGAGCGCGGGTTGCGGCTCGTCGTCTTCTGCTCGATGCTGATCGCGGGCGACAGGCCGTCGATATGCTCGACGTCGGGTTTTTGCATCATCTCGAGGAACTGGCGGGCATAGGCCGACAGGCTCTCGACATAGCGGCGCTGGCCTTCGGCATAGATGGTGTCGAATGCCAGGCTCGACTTGCCGCTTCCCGACAGGCCGGTGATGACGATCAGGCTGTCGCGCGGCAGGTCGACGTCGACGCCCTTCAGATTATGCTCGCGCGCGCCGCGCACCGAGATGTGGGTCAGACTCATGGGAGGGGTGTGTTCCAGATTTGTTCTTGATGCGCAAGAGGCTGCGCGATGACCCGAAACATGGGGCACCGGGCGGCGCGGCGCAAGATGCCGGCGCGGCCCGAGCGCCGTTCGTCGAAGCATTTCCGACGCTTGCCAGAAAGGCCGTGCGGGCGCACCCTGCGCGTCACATGCCGGACCATCGCAATATCAAACGGGGACATTCGATGAAATATTTCCTGCTCCTGTCGGCGGCGTCGCTCGCGCTCGCCGGCCCCGCCGCGCTCGCGCAGTCGGACGCGGCGCCCGCGACCGAAGCGGCGGCCGATACCGGATCGCTCGCACCGCTCAAATTCGGCAACTGGGGCGTCGATCTCGACGCGCGCGATACGTCGGTCAGGCCGGGCGACGATTTCGACCGCTACGCCAATGGCACCTGGTTCATGAATACGGAAATTCCGGCCGATCAGGCGTCGGCAGGGGTCGATTACGACGTCTATAACCTGACGCAGCGCCAGCTCCGCGCGCTGGTGACGCAGGCGCCGGCGACCAGCCAGGTCGGCGCGCTCTATCAGAGCTTCATGGACGAAGCGCGCGTCGAAGCGCTCGGCGCGGCGCCGCTCAAGGCCGACCTCGCACGCGTCGCGGCGATCAAGGACAAATCCGAAATGGCGCGCTTCATGGGGCGTTCGCAGGGGGCATTCGGTTACAGCATCGTCGGCGGCGGCCCCTATGCCGACACCGACGATCCGACGACGAACGTGCTGTGGCTGGGGCAGGGCGGGATCGGGCTTCCCGACCGCGAATATTATCTGTCGGACCAGTTCAAGACGCAGCGCGACGCCTATCGCGCCTATATCGTGCGCACGATGAAGCTGATCGGCAATCCGGCGCCCGAAAAGGCGGCCGACACAATAATGGCGTTCGAAACGGAAATTGCGAAGGCGAGCTGGCCGATCGCCGACCGCCGCGACCTCGGCAAGATCAACAACCCGATGTCGGCGGCCGAGCTGGCCGCCTATGCGCCCGGGCTCGACTGGAACGCCTGGTTCGAAGGCGCACAGATCCCGGCGCAGAAGCGGATCATCGTCAATGAAAATACCGCGATCAGGGATATTGCGGCGCTCTATGCGAAGACCCCGCTCGACACGCTGAAGCTGTGGCAGGATTTTCACGTCGCCGACAATGCGGCGCCCTATTTGTCGAAAGCGTTCGTCGACAACCGATTCGAGTTTACGAAAGTCATGAGCGGCGTGAGCGAGCTGCGTCCGCGGTGGAAGCGCGGGCTGACGTTGGTCGACGGCAGCCTCGGCGAGCTCGTCGGGCGCGAATATGCGGCGAAATATTTCCCGCCGAGCGCCAAGGCCAAGATGGAAGCGCTGGTCGCTAACCTGAAACTCGCGATGGGCGACCGCATCCGCGGCAACAGCTGGATGGCGCCGGCGACCAAGGAGGCCGCGCTCGCCAAGCTCGACAGGATGGACGTGATGGTCGGCTATCCCGACAAGTGGCGCGACTATTCGGCGCTGAAGCTCGATCCCGCCGATCTCTATGGCAATGTCGAGCGCAGCGCCGCGTTCGAATATGCCTATGCGCTGGAGGATCTGGACAAGCCCGTCGACCGCAAGAAATGGGCGATGAACGCGCAGGAAGTGAACGCCTATAATGGCGGGCTCGAAAACAAGATCGTCTTCCCGGCGGGTATCTTGCAGGCGCCCTATTTCAGCGAGGGAGTCGACGACGCGGTCAACTATGGCGCGATCGGCGCGGTGATCGGCCACGAGATCAGCCATGGTTTCGACGATCAAGGGCGCAAGATCGACGCAAGCGGCGCGGTGCGCGACTGGTGGACACCCGCCGATGCCCGGCGCTTCGAGGAGCAGGCGAAGGGTTTCGGCGCGCAATATGCAACCTATGAGGCGGCGCCCGGCGCCTTCATCAATCCGGACCTGACGATGGGCGAGAATATCGCCGACCTCGCAGGGCTCGAAATCGCCTATGACGCCTATCACCGCTCGCTCGGCGGCAAGGAGGCGCCGGTGATCGACGGACTGACCGGCGACCAGCGCTTCTTCCTCGCCTTTGCGCAGGCGTGGCGCGACAAGGCGCGCGAGGACGCGATCAAGCAGCAGGTGGCGAGCGACGAGCATAGCCCGGCGCGCTGGCGCATCATCGGCCCGACGCGCAACGTCGACGCCTGGTACAAGGCGTTCAACGTCACGCCCGAGGCCAAATATTATCTGAAGCCCGAGGCGCGGACCCGCATCTGGTAAGGTGAGCTATTCGGCGGAGGCGGGGGCGGCGCGATGCTGTCCCCGCACCGCCATCGCCAGCAAAGACAGCGCGGCGCCGCCGATCACGAACAGCGCAGGAAAGCCGCCCAGCACCGACATCATGCGGATGCCGTCGAGGCCCGCTGCCGCGACGAGGATCATCGCGACGAGGCCGATGGTGGCGCCCCAGACGATCTTGACCCAAAGCGGTGCTTCGGGCGTTTCGGGCGAGATGCCGTGCGTCGAAAGCGCGCTCATGGCAGAAACATTGCTGTCGGCGGCTGTCACATAGGAGAGAAAGATTGCCGCGATCAGCAGGGCGAGGACGGGAAGGCCGCCGCCGAGCTCGCTGAACAGCCGGTAGAGCAGCGGGTCGGGACCGACGCGGGTGAGCACTGCATAAAGGCTGCCTCCCGATTGCTGGTCGAGCGTGATCGTCGTGCCGGCGATGATGACCATCCACACCGCGCCGAACAGGGCGGGAAGGAGCAGGTTGACGGCAATGAAGGCGCGCACCGTATAGCCGACCGCGAGCCGGCCGAGAAACAGCGCGGTGACCGGCGCCCAGGCGAACCAGTTGGCCCAGTTGAAGATCGTCCATTGCCGGTGCCAGTCGGCATCGACGTCGAGACCCAGGCTGCGCGGCAGGAAGGTCGCGGCATAGTCGGCCGCGCCCTCTCCGCCCAGAACCGGCAGGCGCCCGGTCGGTCCGGTGACGAGGACGAAGAGCAAAACCGCGAAGAACAGCCAGATATTGAGCAGCGACAGCCGCGTGATGCCACGCTGAAGGCCCAAGGCCGCTGAGACGACAAAGGTGCCCACGATCGCCGCCGCGATCGTCCAGCGCAGCGTCGCACCACCCGAAAAGCGGCCAATCCCTTCGATGCCCCCCGCGAGCGCCAATATTCCGGCGCCGAGCGAGGCCGCCATGCCCGCGACCAGCGCGAAAAGGCAGACGATATCGATCGCCGTGCCCGTCAATCCGTGCGCGCGCCTGCCGATCAGCGGAACGAAGAGCGACGACAGGCTGAAGGGTTCGGCGCGATTATAATAGAGGATCGCGAAGGCGAGCGCCGGGACCGTGTAGATCGCATAGGGCGTCAGCGTCCAGTGCAGGAACATCGTCGACATGGCGAAGGTCGCCGCGGCGTCGCTGCCGGGCGCGAGGCCGAGCATCGCTGGCGGATCGTCGAGATGGAAAAGCGGCTCGGCGACGCCCCAGAAGAGAATGCCGGTCGCGATGGTGGTACACAAGGTCACGGCAAACCAGCGCCAGCGACCGAGCAACGGCGTCGCACCGGGTCCTCCGATCACCGTCGCGCCGAGCGGCGAGAGAGCCACGCAAGCTAGGAGGAAGAGGAAAGCGACGCTCGTTACGGCAAAAGCCGCGCCGAAAGTCTGCAAGACCCAGTCGTTGATCGCGGTTTCGACCGCCAGAAAGGCAGGGCCGTGCCAGAGGCTGAGGAGAAGCGCTGCGATCAGCACGAGCAGCGGCACCAGAAAAACGGGCCGGTTGACGGGATGGAACGGGGCAAGGGCCATGAAGCGGTCAGCATGGCGGCTGGGACGCGCGCGGTCAAATCGGGGGTGGAACGCAAGCCGGGACGGCGCGTTTTTACGCGCGAACGGACTTTCGATCAGGAGATATAGGATGACGAGGATGATCTGGACCGCCGGTGCGGCGTTCGCCTTGCTCGGTGCAGGACCAGCGGCAGCGTATCAGTCGACCTCGACCGCCGATAGCCCGGCTGCCGCCGGCGATGTGAAGACATCCGAAAAAGCACCCGATGGCACCACGGCCGAAGAGCGCGCGCATACCGCCCAGCTCAACGCCGCGCAGGCCAGCCGCGCGAAATCGGAAAATATCACCTATGAGCAGGAAGCACAGGCGGCCGCCCGCGAAGCCGAAGCCGCCCAGCAGAATTTCGCCTCCGAAACCGCCGCCTATGAGGCCGAGAAGGCTCGGGTCGCCGCCATGTCGGCCGAAGAGCGGATGCGGTTCGAGGCCGAAAAAAAGCAATGGGAAGCCGATGTTGCGGCCTGCAAGGCGGGTGATACCAGCCGCTGCGCCAAGCCTGCGCCGTCGACGCCGCCAAAACCCTGATCGGGCTTCGTAGAAGGATTGGCCTCTATTGTTCCGAAGGCTGGGCGGGCGGAATCCGGATCGCGATCGGCGGCTCCGGCGCGGCCGGCACGCTGTCGGCAGGGAGGGTGACGAGGCGCGAATTGCCGACCTGCTCGACGCGGGGCGGGAGGGCGCGAGGCATCCTTGTAGCGGGCGGCGCAGGATAGCCGGGGATGGGCTCCGCCCCATAGTCGTCGAGGGACTCGTAAATCGGCGGATAGGCAAGTTCGACGGGTTCGATCGAGCGAAACTCGTCACCGGCGCGATCATATCGCGCTGAACGCAGGCGCTCGACCGCAGCGCGGGCATCGGCGCAACCGGGGCATGGGATGGGCGTGGGTGCCGGGTCGGCGGCGATCGCTTCAGGGTTGCCGCTGAGTTCGGCGAAGCTCGATCGGATTTCCCCTCGGGCCGTGCGATAGAGACCCTCGCCGACCGCAAGCTGGCCGAGCAACCACCCGCCGGCCATTCCGAAAAGGGCAAAAACCACCGCGCCGCCCAGGAAGCGGCGCGATCTGGCCCATGCCCCAAGTGCCTTTTGCCTGGAATCAGCCACCCCGCACCCCCCGCCGGCCATTGGTCGATGCCCGAATGCGCTTCGTCTGCCAATCGAGCCCGCGCCATGTCCCGTCGAAGCCCAAGTGCATCCGCCGTGAAAGCGCGCCATTCCCGGTCATGCGGGGTGCAGGAGCAGCGGTCTCCCCGGTCCGGGCTCCCGCATCCTGCGTCCCCCCTCGGTTCGAAAGGGCTAAACCCATGGCGAAACTTTCTCTCCTCCTCTTCGCTGCGCCGCTCGCGGCGGCGGGCGCAGCGCCGGCGCTGGCGGCCGATGAGGTCACCGAGCGACGCGCATACGTCCGCTATGGCGATCTCGACCTTGCGAGTGCCGCCGATCAACAACGGCTGCGAGAGCGTGTCGCAAGGGCCGCGCGCAAAGTGTGCAGCGATTATAGCATCGCTCGCGTCACTCTTCGCGATCAGCTGATGTATGTCAAATGCCGCGACGCGGCGATCCGCGACACCGAACCTCAGCTTGCGATGCTGTTCAGCGGCGGGAAACTGGCTTCCGCAGGTCCCTTGCACGTGGCGGCGAATTGACCGACACGGGTGCCGGAAGGCGGCCGTTCCCTGCGGGACGGCCGCCTTTTGCTCAGCGCTGCATGATCGCCTTGACGTCGTGCAGATAGGTGCGTCCGATACGGTGGACGCCGCCTTCGCCCAGATCGACGCTCCACGCGCCGTCGCCATGGTGCTTCAGGCCGACGATGCCGTCGCGGCGCACCATCTTCGAGCGGTGGATGCGCAGGAACCGGTCGGGGTCCATTCGCTCTTCCAGCGATTTGATCGTCTGGTGGATCAGCCAGCTGCGGCCGCCGACGTGCAGCCGCATATAGTCGCGCTCGGCTTCGATCAGATCGACCTGATGCGCATCGACGCGCAGCATTTCGCCGCGATTCTGGACCCAGAATTCCTCGATCCACTGGCTCTTCTTGTGGCTGCCGCGTTCGGTCGCGCGCCACTCGCGGACCCGTGCCAGCGCCTTCGCCAGCCGTTCGGGCGAAACGGGTTTCAGCAGATAGTCGACCGCCGCGACGTCGAAAGCCGCGACGGCATAACGGTCGAAGGCGGTCACGAAGACCACGGCGGGCGGATGGTCGAGCTTGTCGATGGCGGCCGCAACCTCGAGCCCGTTGAGATCGGGCATGGCGATGTCGCAGAGCAAAAGGTCGGGCGCGAGCGCATCGACCATGCGCAGCGCCGAAGCGCCGTCGCTCGCGGTGCCGACGAGCGACACGCCCTCCTGCTGCCCCGCCAGTATCTGCAATCGCTCGATCGCGAGCGGCTCGTCGTCGACGATCAGCGTGCGCAACGCCTGCATCATCTCCTCAGCATCCTTGCCTTGCCAGCGGTAGCCATAGCGAGACGAAGAACCCCCCCTCTTCGGTCCGGCCCCATTCGCAGCCCGCGGTCGGCCCGTAGCGCGTCAGCAGCCGCTCGCGGACGTTGCCGAGCCCCAGGCCCGTGCCGGCCTCGGGCGTCGGCGCGGCGGGGTCGATGTCGTTCTCGATGCGCAGGACGAGCAGGCCATATTCGCTGCTCGCGGTCAGGCGAATGCCGATCTTGCCCTTGCTCGGCGCGACGCCATATTTGATCGCATTTTCGATGATCGGTTGCAGGATCAGCACCGGCACGCAGGCATTTTTGAGCTCGTCGGGCATATCGACGTCGACCTGCAGCCGATCGGGAAAGCGCGCCTGTTCGATGTCGAGATAGAGGCGTTGAAGCGCGATCTCTTCGTCTAGGCTCACGAACTGTTCGGGGTCGATCTCGAGGCTCGAGCGCAGGAAGGCCGAGAGGTTCATGATCATCGCCTCGGCCTCGGCCTTCGAGCCGCGCATCACCAGCGTCGACAGCGAATTGAGCGTGTTGAACAGGAAGTGCGGATTGACCTGATAGTGGAGCGCGCGGAGCTGCGCATTTTTCGCCTCGAGCCGATAGCTGTTCGCGCGCCGCTCGACCGCGCGCATCTCGTTCGCATAGCCGAAGGCGACATAAAGCGCCGCCCAGACGGCGAAGAAGAAATACCAGCGGATCGAGCTGTCGAGGATCAGCATCATTTCCCACGCGACCGGGAATTTCGATTGCACCTCCTCGATGATCTGCGCGGTGTCGTCCGACGGAAACCAATAGAAGAAGACGAGCAGGTTGACCGTCGCATAGAGGATGACGAGCGGGATCGCGGCGCCCATTGCCGCGGCGAGCCGGGCGCCGAAGCTGCGCGGCTGTGCGCGCTGGAGCAGTTGATAGAGGGTGAAGGTGCAAAAGATGCCCGCGAGCACGACGAGCGCTCGGCGCCCGACGAAGGCCCATTGGTCGGGCGCCCCCGACAGCATCGCGAGGCCCGTGGTGATCAGGAAATAGAGCATCCACATCGCGATGATCGAGCCGATCGCGACGCGCGGGTCGATGCGCGCGTCGGACGCGCGCCAGTCGGGCGCGGCGGCGAGCAGCCGCGCGCGCGTGTCGCGTTGCACCAATTTCGGATCGGAAGCGTTCATCCTCATCCCCTAACGCACAGCACGCGCGAAAGGCCAGCACGCCATGCGCCGCCAGTCGAAGCGCGGCGGAGGTTGGTCGAAAGCCCGGTCGGTCTGCGACCCCCGGTCCATCCCATCGCGAGCGAGGCGTCCCTCGTGCAAAACCCTCTCCGCCTGCGGAGAGGATTTGCCTTCGTCGCTCACCCCAGCCGCGCCAGCGCGGCGGTGAGGCGGTCGGCTTCGGCAGCCTTGGCGTCATGGTCGGCGCGCGCCTTTTCGACCGCTTCGGGCTTGGCGCGCTCGACGAAATTGGGGTTCGACAGGCGGCCGGCGAGGCTGTCGCGCTCCTTGGTCGTCGCGGCGAGCGCCTTGCTCAGCCGGTCGCGCTCGGCTGCGATGTCGATCACGCCTTCGAGGGGGACGGTGATCGTCTCGCCCTCGACGACGAGCTGCGCCGATGCGCCCGCAGGGGCGGGATCGAAGCGGATCGCTTCGAGGCGCGCGAGGCGATCGAGCTGCGCCGAAAGCTTGCCGGTGCGCCCCTTGAGCGATGCCGGGAAATGCGCGGTCAGGCGCGCGCCGGGCGGCAGGCCGAGTTCGGCCTTGGCGCCGCGCAGTTCGCCGACCAGCTTGATCAGCCAGTCGATGTCGGCGCTCGCTTGCGGGTCGCGCTCCACCTTCGGCGCGGGCCATTTTGCGGTGATCAGCGGATAGTCGGCGCGGTCGCCAAGCCCGGTCCACAGCTCTTCGGTGATGAAGGGCATGAAGGGGTGGAGCATGACGAGGATCTGATCGAGCACCCAGCCCGCGACGGCGCGGGTTTCGGCTGCCTCGTCCCCCTCCCGCTTGCGGGAGGGGTTAGGGGAGGGCATGTCCTCGGTCGCTCTTTCGTCAGAAACCGGCCCTCCCCCGACCCCTCCCGCAAGCGGGAGGGGAGAAAGCACCGGCTTGATCAGCTCCAGATACCAGTCGCAGAAGCGGTCCCACGCAAAGCTGTAGATCGCGTTGGCGGCCTCGTCGAAGCGATAGGCGGCGAAGGCCTTGTCGATCGCCGCGACGGTGTCGGCGACCTCGCCGATGATCCAGCGGTTGACCGGCAGCGTTGCGGCAGGGGCTTCGAGCGTCGTCGAGGCCGAAATGCCGTTGGCCTCGCAGAAGCGCGCGGCGTTCCAGAGCTTGGTCGCGAAATTGCGATAGCCCGCGAGGCGCGCGTCATCCATCTTGATGTCGCGGCCCTGACTTTCCATCGCCGACATGAAGAAGCGCAGCGCGTCGGCGCCATATTGGTCGATCAGCCCCAGCGGGTCGACGACATTGCCCTTCGACTTCGACATTTTCGCGCCGTCGGGCGCGCGAACGAGGCCGTGGAGATAGAGCGTCTTCCACGGCACCTCGTTCAGGAAATGCATCCCCTGCATCGCCATGCGCGCGTCCCAGAAGAACAGGATGTCGAAGCCCGAAACGAGCACGTCGTTCGGATAGTGGCGCTTCAGCAATTCGGTGTCGTCGGGCCAGCCGAGCGTCGCGAACGGCCACAGCGCCGACGAGAACCAGGTGTCGAGGACGTCCGGGTCGCGATAGAGGAAAAGCTCTTCGGAGCGCGTCGTGTCCTTCATCCCTTCAATGGCAGATTCGAGAGAATCGGCCACAACAATCGCGGGAGCTTCGTCACCGTAATACTGGCGCGCCTGAATTGCGGCTTCTTCCCAAGTGTCGGCCACAAAGATTATGCTGCCGTCGTACACTTGATGATTTTCCACCATCTTCGGCCCATACCAAGCCGGAATCCGGTGCCCCCACCAGAGCTGGCGCGACACGCACCACGGCTGGATATTCTCCATCCAGTTGAAGAAGGTCTTTTCCCACGTCTTGGGGACGATGTTGATGCGGCCGTCGCGGACCGCCTGCATAGGCGGCTGGGCGAGCGTTTTGGCGTCGACATACCATTGGTCGGTCAGCCAGGGTTCGATCACCACGCCGCCGCGATCCCCAAAAGGAGTCTGGATCGTGCGCGGTTCGGCGTCGTGCTCGCTCCCGTCCTTGTCGACGTGCGGGATCAGGAAGCCGCCTTCCTTCATGCGCTGAACGACGAGTTCGCGCGCGCCGTCCCTGCCATCGCGCCTGAAGCGGTGGAGGCCGATATATTCCTGCGGGATCAGCCCGTCAGCGGTCTGGATGACGTTGGCGTCGCCGTCGAGCATGTTGAGCATTTCGGCAGGCTTGAAACCGGCGCGCTTGCCGACCTCGAAGTCGTTGAAATCATGCCCCGGGGTGATCTTGACCGCGCCCGATCCGAGTTCGGGATCGGCGTGCTCGTCGGCGATCACCTTGAAACGGCGCCCGGTGATCGGCTGGAGGATGTCCTTGCCGATCACGCTCTTGTAACGCGGATCGCCCGGATGCACCGCGACCGCCATGTCGGCGAGCATCGTTTCGGGGCGCGTCGTCGCGACCTCGATATAATCGCGCCCGTCGTCGAGTTTGACGCCATCGGCGAGCGGATATTTGAAGTGCCAGAAGCCGCCCTGAATCTCGTGCGTCTCGACCTCGAGGTCGCTGATCGCGGTCTTGAGCTTGGGGTCCCAGTTCACGAGGCGCTTGTCGCGATAGATCAGCCCCTGCTTGTGCAGGTCGACGAACACCTTGACCACCGCACGGGTGAAATGCGGGTCCATCGTGAACTGCTCGCGCGACCAGTCCATCGAACAGCCGAGGCGGCGGAGCTGGCGCGTGATCTGGCCCCCGCTTTCCGCCTTCCACTGCCACACCTTCTCGACGAATTCCTCGCGGCTGTAGTTGGTGCGCTTGTCCTGCCGCTCCTCGAGCTGGCGCTCGACGACCATCTGCGTCGCGATGCCGGCATGATCGGTGCCGACGACCCACAAAGCATCCTTGCCGCGCAGGCGCTCGTAGCGGACGAGCACGTCCTGCAACGTGTTGTCGAGCGCATGGCCGATGTGGAGCGCGCCGGTGACGTTCGGCGGCGGGTTGACGATCGTGAAGGGCTGCGCCTCGGGGCGCTCCGGGCGATAGAGGCCGCGGCTCTCCCATTCACGGGACCATTTCGCCTCGATGGCGGCGGGATCGAACGTCTTTTCCATTGGCATAGCCGGGCGCCTTTGCCAGCCAAGGCAAGGCGCGGCAAGGGGGAACCCGCCCGTGCTGCAACCACATGCGTGTCCCCGCGAAGGCGGGGACCCATCTCCTGACGGTTCCAACTTGCACCGGCCGGTGATGGGCTCCCGCCTTCGCGGGAGCACAAGGTCTTGTCTACTTCTTCAAATACCGCCCCAACCAGTCGAACACCGTCTGGTGCCATTGGACGCTGTTCGCGCCCTTCAGCACCCAATGATTTTCGTCAGGGAAAACGAGCAGTTCGGACGGCACGCCGCGGCGCTGGAGCGCGGTGAAGGCGGCGAGACCCTGCGTATAGGGGATGCGGAAATCCTTTTCGCCTGTGATCACCAGCATCGGCGTCTGCCATTTGGCGACATGGTTCACCGGGTTCCACTTCTCATACTCTTCAGGAACCTCGAAATAGGCGCCGCCATGCTCCCATTCGTCGAACCACAGCTCTTCGGTCTCATAGGCCATGGCGCGCGCGTCGAAGACGCCGTCGTGCTGGACGAGGCATTTGAAGCCGTCGGTCCACTGGCCCTCGATCCAGTTCATCATATAGCCGCCATAGGAGGCGCCGAGCGCGCAGGCGTTGGCGATGTCGAGCTGCCCATCCTGCCGGCCCGCCGCGGCGAGGCCGAGCTTCAGATCCTCAAGCGGCTTGCCGCCCCAATCCTTGTTGATGCTGTCGGTGAAGGCCTGGCCGTAACCGGTCGAGCCGTGGAAATCGACGGTGACGACGCCATAGCCCTGCTGCGCAAAGAGGCGCGGGTTCCAGCGCGTCGACCAGCTGTTGCCGAAACTGCCCTGCGGCCCGCCGTGGACGAAGAAGGCGACGGGCAGTTTCTGGACCGGGCTGACGGGCTTGAGGATCATGCCCCACACCTTGTCGCCGTTCGCACCCGCAAACTGCATACGCTCGACTTCGACCGGATCGAACTGGGCGAGCGTATCGGCGTTGACCGCGGTGAGCTGCGTCACCTTGCCCTTGGCGTCGCGCGTGTAGAGGTCGGTCGGCATCAGCACGCTGTTGCGCGAAAAGACGAGGCTGCCGTCGGCGAGCGGGGTGACGTCACCGATATTGCCCTCGGTCGGCTGGTTCGATGCTTTCAGCCGTTCGACCTTGCCGCTCGCCGCGTCGACGCGGAAGACGGGGTGATCGAGCACGTCCTGCGCGGTGACATAGAGCGACTTGCCGTCGGCCGCCCAGGCGATCGACCCGACCGAGCGATCCCACGCCTCGGTGAGCTTCCGCGTCTCGCCGCTTTCGAGATCGCGCAGCATCAGCACGACGCGGTCGCTCTCATAACCCGGCCGCGCCATCGCGCCATAGGCGAGCCATTTGCCGTCGGGCGAGGGGGCGGGGAGGGTGTCGGTCGCCTGATTATCTTTGGTCAGGTTGATCGGCATTATGCGCGCGTCGACCTTCGCTTCATAAATATCGAGATTGGTCGAGCGCGGCTCGTCGCGGTCGGCCTTGCGCAGCGTGAAATAGACGGTGCGGCTGTCGGCGCCCCACGCGAGTTCCTCGCCGCCGCCAAAGGGTTTGGAGGGCGTGTCGCCGATGAGCCCGGCGTCGAGCGGGCGGCCCACCGTCGCCTTGCCATCGACGAGATCGAAGACGAAGGGGCGGCTGTAGGTGCCCGGCGTTTCCCACTGATCCCAATGGCGCACGAAGCCGGCGCCATCCTTGTAGAGCCGGCCGCTGCCCGGGCCGACGAGCGCACCCTTGTCCTTGGCGTCGCAGCCGAAGCTCGTGCATTCCTTGGGCACATCGCCCCAGACGAGCAGGCGCTTGCCGTCGGGCGAAATCCTGAAGCCGGCGATGTCGGCCTTTTCGTCGGTGACCTGCGTTGCGGCGCCCGCTTCGAGGCCCGCGGCGACGCGCCAGATCTGGTCGCTGCCCGAGGCGTCGGAGATGAAATAAAGGAGGCCGTCGGGGCCGAAGGCGGGCGAGCTTTCATTCTTGCCCGCGACATCGGCGATCCGCACCGGCTGCGCACCCTTTGCCTTGCGGTCGACGAGCCACAGACCGGTCGAGCGCTTGTAGGTTTCGGGGGCGGTTTCGGTGATCTGGAACGCAACCCAGCGCCCGTCGGGCGACGCGGCGGGCGCGGCGACGCGCTTCATCGTCGCCAGATCGACTTCGGTCATCGGACGCGCGAGGGCGGGATTGGCGGAAAGGGCGGCGGTCAGCGCGGCGGCGCTGGCAAGGAGATGGTTTCGCATGTGACGGGTTTAGCCGTGCATGACACACGTTCAACCCCGTTCATGACCTTTGTCATAATGGCGGGCTTGGGCCGTGAACGGCCATTGCCGTGTTCCATATTCTTCCAAAGTTCAGGAAAGTTCAGCCCTTTGACGCCGCCGGCTCGCCGCGCCCGGCTGCAACCCGTATCCGCACGCCGCGGTCGCTCGCTTCGTCCTCCTATGGAAAGCGCCGGGACGAAGGCTGGCACAGCCCGATATTGTAGGACAGCATTTTTTTTGACGACGGCTTTGGGGTGGGGAGCGGACGTTCGACCAACCCCTCCTCTTCAGAGGAGGGGCAGCGAGACTTGCCAGCTTGCTGGCTTAGTCGCAGCGGGGTGGTGCTAGACCTCTTGCGCGCTGTCGCGCGCCACCACCCCAACCCCTCCTCTGAAGAGGAGGGGCTTATTATTGCGTCCCCTCCCGCCCGTCAGCGGACGATCGCGCCGCCCTTCATCACATGGTCGATCTTTTCGAGCACCGTTATGTCGGCCAGCGGGTCGGCCTTGACCGCGACCATGTCGGCGTAGCGGCCGGGAACGATCGCGCCAACGTCGTCGCGGCCCATTTCCTCGGCGGCGCGGCCGGTTGCGGTCTGGATCGCCTGCATCGGCGTCATCCCATATTTGACCATATTGCGGAACTGCCGCGCGTTGAGACCGTGCGGATAGACGCCGGCGTCGGTGCCGTAGCCGAGCTTCACGCCGAGCTCGACCGCGCGGTGGAAGGCGGCGCGCTGGGTGTCGGTGGTCTCGCGATTCTTGCGCAGATATTCCGCGGGCCAGCCCTCTTTGGTGCCTTCCTCGTCGATATAGGTGCCGTTGTAGATGTCCATGACGAGCCAGGTGCCGTGCGTCTTCGCCATTTGCAGCGCTTCCTCGTCGGCGAGGCTTGCGTGTTCGATGCTGTCGACCCCGGCGCGGATCGCATTCTTGATCCCCTCGGCGCCGTGCGCGTGCGCGGTCACGCGCTTTCCGCGGGCATGCGCGACCTTCACCACCGCGCGGAGCTGCGCTTCGGTGAGTTCGGGCGCGCCGGGTTCGGTGCCGATCGCGAGCACCGCGCCGGTCGCGATCGTCTTGATGAAGTCGGCGCCATGATCGAGCAGGAAGGCGGTCTTTTCGGCCGCTTCCTCGGGCGTCGCGGCGACGCCGAGGCGCATGTCGGGGGGAAGTTGATCGTTCGGCACGACGCCGTTGAGTTCGCCGCCGCCGCCCGGAACGGTGATATAGGCGCCCGCGACCCACATGCGCGGCCCCGGCACGTCGCCGCGCTCGATCGCGTTACGCAGCGCCACGTCGGTCAGGCCGCGATAGCAGCCGACGTCGCGCACGCTGGTGAAGCCCGCGTCGAGCGTGACGCGCGCGTTGCGGGCGCCGACGAGCGCGGTTTCGGCCGGTCCGGCCTTGATCGGCGCGGCGAGGTCGGCGCTCTGGCCGAGGTCGGCGAGATGAGTGTGGAGGTCGATCAGCCCGGGCAGCACGGTATAGCCCGACCAGTCGAGCCGCGTCGCGCCGGCCGGCGTCGCGCCGCACGGGCCGACCGCCTTCACCCGCTCGTCCTCGACCGTCACGCACTGACCGGTGCGAACCGCGTCGGTCACGCCGTCGATCAGGCGTCCGGTTTCGACATAGAGCGTGGCGGCCGACGCGGGCGTCGCGGCGAGTGCCGCCGCCGCGATCAGAGCGACGCGTTGAAGGTATCGCACTGGCGCGGATCTCCGGTTTCGAGCCCGCGGCGCAGCCACGTCATGCGCTGCTCGCTGGTCCCGTGGGTAAAGCTTTCGGGCACGGGACGCTGGCCCGCCGAGCGCATCAGCGTGTCGTCGCCGATCGCATTGGCGGCGCGCATCGCCTCTTCCATATCGCCGGGTTCCATCACCGGCTGGCCCGCGCGATTGCGAGCACGCGCCGCCCAGACGCCGGCGTAGCAGTCGGCCTGCAGTTCCATGCGGACCTGGATCGCATTGCCCTCGGCCTGCGAGGCGCGACCTTGCGCCTGACGGACTTGATCGGAGGTGCCGGTCAGCGTCTGGATATGATGCCCGACCTCATGCGCGACGACATAGGCCTGCGCGGCATCGCCCGCCGCGCCGAAGCGGCTCGCCAGCTCGTCGAAGAAAGCGGTATCGAGATAGACGCCCCGATCGGCGGGGCAATAAAAGGGACCCATCGCCGCCTGCGCCGCGCCGCAGCCCGACTGATTGTGGTCGGTGAAGAAATTGAGCGTCGGCTTTTGATAGCCGTTGATGAGCTGGCTCCACACCTGATGCGTCGAGCCAAAGACGTTGCAGGCGAATTTCTCGGCCGCTGTGTCGCAGGCGACGCCTTGCTGCGCGCCGCGGCTGTCGGCCATCGGGTCGGCGGTGCCGGTGCCGCCCGTGAACATCTGCATCCCGCCGCCGAAAAAGACGAAGGCGAGCACGCCGAGCAGGACGATCGTGCCGCAACCCATCTTGCGCCCGAGCAGCATCGGCAGCAGGCCGATGAGCAGCCCGCCCATGCCGCCGCCCCCACCGCCGCCGAAACCACCGCCGCCGCGGCCAAGATCGCGAATATCGTCGCCGGGATCATAATCGTCGAGGCGCATCGGGGCTCTCCAGCGCAAGGGGTCTGACCTTCGGACGGTATTGCAGCCGCGCGCGTCGATGGGAAGGGGCTTCGGTCGGCGGGCTTGCAAAGCCGGGCGCCGCGAGGCACCTAGGCGGCCCGAGCCCCCGCGAAAGGATCCCCCGAGTCCCATGCCGCGCCGCGCCGCTTCCGCTGCCCTGCCGCTCCCCGACCTCGTCGTGCTGGTGCTGCAAGGGGGCGGCGCGCTCGGCGCCTATCAGGCGGGCGTCTATGAAGCGCTGATCGACCTCGGCATCGAGCTCGACTGGGTGGCGGGCATTTCGATCGGCGCGATCAACGCCGCGATCATCGCGGGCAATCCGCGCGACGACGCGGTCGGCAAGATGCGCGAATTCTGGGATGGCGTCTCGTCGGCGCTGCCTGCGCTGCCGAGCATCGACAACGACCTCGTCCGCGAATGGACGCATCTCGCCGCGGCGGGGCAGGTCGCGACCTTTGGCGTGCCGGGCTTCTTCACGCCGCGCTGGCCGCCGCCGGCGCTCGCCGAGCCGCAGACGCCCGCGGCGGTGAGCTTCTACGATACGGCGCCGCTCGCTGCCACGCTCGACCGCCTCGTCGACTGGGACCGGGTCAACGACGGCAAGGTTCGCTTGTCGGTTGGGGCAGTCGCGGTCGAGACGGGCAATTTCCGCTATTTCGACACGAAGAGCGACCGGATCGACGCGCGGCACATCCTCGCGTCGGGCGCCCTGCCTCCGGGCCTGCCGCCGGTCGAGATCGACGGGACATGGTATTGGGACGGCGGCCTCGTCTCGAACACGCCGCTCGAGCATGTCGTGCTGTCGGCGCGCGAGGATATGCTCGTTTTTCAGGTCGATCTGTTTCCCGCGCGCGGCGAACGCCCGCACGATCTGGAAGAAGCCTGGTCGCGCGAGAAGGACATCCGTTACTCGAGCCGCACCCGCCGCATTTCCGACGGGCTCGTCCGGCGGCGCAAGGAGCATCAGCTCGTTCAGAAGATGCTCGACAAGCTGCCCGACGACGCGCGCGACCTTCCCGAAGTAAAGGCCGTCGAGAAGATGGTCGACTGCCGCGCGCTCAACGTCGTCCAGCTGATCCACGAGCCGCCGTCGTGGCAGACCGGCGCGCGCGACTTCGAATTTTCGCGCTCGACGATGGAGGCCAATTGGGCGCTGGGCCGCGCCGCCGTCGAAGCGGCGATGAAGGGCGGGCATCTGCTCGCGCAGAGCATCGCCGAAGGCCGCTCCGAAAGCTTCGCCGTGCAGGCCGATGAATTGCGGCCGAAAGCGGTTCCCGACGCGTCCTGAGACCCTCTCCCCCAAGAAGAAAGGATATATGATGCATCTCAAAGGCAAGACCGCCCTCGTCACCGGATCGACATCGGGCATCGGGCTGGGCATCGCCAAGGCGCTCGCCGCCGAGGGTGCGAACCTGATCATCAATGGCTTCGGCGACGCCGACGCGATCGAGGCCGAGCGCGCGGGCCTCGAAAAGCTGAGCGGCGGCAAGGCAAGCTATGACGGTGCCGACCTGACCAAGCCCGACGAAATCGGCGAGATGTTCGCGCGCGCCGACAAGGATATGGGCGGAGTCGATATCCTCGTGAACAATGCCGGCACCCAGTTCGTCTCGCCGATCGAGGATTTTCCGGTCGCGAAATGGGATTTGATCCTCGCGCTCAACCTGTCGTCGGCTTTCCATACGATCCGCCACGCGGTTCCGGGGATGCGCAAGAAGGGCTGGGGACGGATAATCGGCACCGCTTCGGCGCATTCGCTCGTCGCCTCGCCCTTCAAATCGGCCTATGTCGCGGCGAAGCACGGGCTTGCGGGGCTCACGAAGACCGTCGCGCTCGAGGTTGCCGAGGCGGGGATCACCGCCAATTGCATCAGTCCGGGCTATGTCTGGACACCGCTCGTCGAAGGGCAGATCCCCGACACGATGAAGGCGCGGAACATGACGCGCGAGCAGGTGATCAACGACGTGCTGCTCGCCGGCCAGCCGACCAAGCAGTTCGTTACCGTCGAGCAGGTCGCGGCGCTCGCCGTCTTCCTGACGCGTGACGAAGCCGCGAACATCACCGGCGCGAACCTCAGCGTCGATGGCGGCTGGACGGCTGCCTGAGGGCGATTGCCGACGCGCGGCCTTGAGCATTGTAACGCCTTCTCCTAAGGTTAACGACGACAGGGGCGGGGAGAATGGACGATGTGGGGTCGCACCAGATTGATTGTCGTCGCGGCGGGGCTGGGGCTCGCTGCGTGTCAGGCCGTGCCGTCGATGCCGCCCTCGGCGGCCGACGCGCCGGTTGCGGGGACGTGGCGCGCCACGGCTACCGAGCAGGACCGCACGCGCATCCGCAACTGGTATGCGAGCTGGCAGGCGGCGCTCGCGGACGCGCGTGCAAAGGGCTATGGCAAGAGCATCGAGCGCGAGGGCGTGCTCCTCGATCCGATGGCGGCGCTTCCCAATGCACACCTGCCCGCGGGCGACTATCGCTGCCGCACGGTCAAGCTCGGCGCGCAGCGGGGCATGCTCGGCTATGTCGCCTATGACTGGTTCCAGTGCCGCGTCGCCGACGAACAGGGGATCGCCAGCCTGACCAAATTGACGGGATCGCAGCGTCCGGTCGGGCTGATCTTTCCCGACGATCTGAAGCGCCAGATCTTTCTCGGCACGCTCGAACTCGGCGACGAGACGGTGCCGATCGACTACGGCAGCGACCGGATGCGCGACATGGCGGGGCTGGTCGAGCGGATCGGCGCCAATCGCTGGCGGCTGGTGCTGCCGGCGCCAGCCTATGAATCGCTGCTCGACGTGATCGAGCTGGTGCCTGCGGGGTGATCGGAAAAAGGGGTTGAAAATGCGGATTTTGTGGACGGGTATCGCCGCGCTGGCGCTTGCCATGCCGGCGGCGGCGCAGACGCTGGGCGAACAGGTGAAGGCCGAGATGCCGTCGCTCGTCGATATTTACGCCGATCTGCACGCGCATCCAGAACTCAGCTTCCACGAGGTCCGGTCGGCCGGCATCCTTGCCGCCGAGGCGAAAAGGCTGGGCTTTGAGGTCACCGAAAAGGTCGGCGGAACCGGCGTCGTCGCGGTGATGAAGAATGGTCCGGGGCCGGTGGTGCTGGTGCGCGCCGACATGGACGGCCTGCCGGTCACCGAGCAGACGGGCCTGCCCGGCGCGTCGAAGGTGCGCGTGACCACCGACGAGGGCGTCGACACGGGCGTGATGCACGCCTGCGGCCACGATACGCACATGACGAGCTGGATCGGCGTCGCGCGGCTGATGGCGGCGAACAGGGCGAACTGGTCGGGCACGCTCGTGATGGTCGGCCAGCCCGCCGAGGAGCGCGGCGCGGGCGCGCGCATGATGCTCGAGGACGGGCTCTACACGCGCTTTCCCAAGCCCGACTATGCGATCGCCTTTCACGACGCGGCACAGTTTCCGGCGGGCAAGATCGGCTATACGCCGGGCTACGCACTCGCCAACGTCGACAGTGTCGACATTACAGTCAAGGGCGTCGGGGGACATGGCGCCTATCCGCAGACGACCAGGGACCCGATCGTGCTCGCGAGCCGGATCGTCGGCGCGCTCCAGACGCTCGTCTCGCGCGAGGTGAGCCCGCTCGACAGCGCCGTGGTCACCGTCGGCAGCTTCCACGCCGGGGCCAAGCACAATATCATTCCCGACGAGGCGAAGCTGCAGCTCACCGTGCGCAGTTACACCGACGCGGTGCGCGACCAGCTTTTGGACGGCATTGCGCGGATCGCGAAGGGGGAGGGGATCGCGGCGGGTCTTCCCGACAACAAGTTGCCGGTCGTGACGGTCGACCGCGACGAATATACGCCATCGACCTACAACACGCCCGAATTCACCGAAGAAATGGCGACGCTGCTCAAGACGCGCTTCGGCGAGGCGCGCGTGGTCAAGATGCCGCCGGTGATGGGCGGCGAGGATTTCGGGCGCTTCAGCCGCGACGACAAGAGCATCAAGAGCATGATCTTCTGGGTCGGCGGCGTGCCCGCAGACGAATATGCGGCGGCGCAGAAGGACGGCCGCGCGCTGCCGAGTCTCCATTCGCCCTTCTGGGCGCCCGACGCGCCCGCGGTCATTTCGACCGCGACCGAGGCGCTGACCGCGATGGCGATGGAACTGATGGGGAAGGGGTAGCCATAGACGCGGAACGCCGCGGTCGTTTGCGGAACTCCGCTTCTCTCCATGCCCGGTCTGGCACCGCTGCCGTTTCCCAATTAAATTGGGATGGACCTGTTCGAGAGGCTGTGGTGAGCGAAAGACATGCCTGTCAATGAACCCGCGCCCGGCTTGTCCGCACGCCTCACCGACCGGGAAATGGAAATTTTGCGCCTATTGGTCGCGGGGCATACCGTCAAGACCATCGCAGCGCGCCTGGGCCGTTCGGAAACCTCGATAAACGAGCGTTTGCGCTCCGCCCGCCGGAAAACGGGCGTCGGCAGCAGCCGCGAATTGGCACGGCTTCTGGACCTCCAAAAAACTTGTGACGAAAATATCGATCTTTCGAAACAGCGTTCCACCGTGAAGGACTTGGCGCACACCGCAACCGTCGGGGTTCGCGGTTCGAAAGGAATGATCGTCATGCTCATTGCAATCCCCCTGGCAGCCGCCGGATTCATGTTCGCAGCCGCCCCTTCCGCCGACCCCGTCGGAACATCCGGCGCCGTTTACAGCGCCGCCTCCGCGCAGTTGCCGCTGGTCGGAAGCTGGTCGCTGGACGCATCGCTCATGCCCGAGAACGAACGGCCGCAACGGGTGACGATGACGTTCCGCGCGTCGCAAGACGGCAAATGGACGACCCATGTAGAGATCGTCGCACCGGACGGCTCGCGCAGGCACGCAGAATCGACCGCCGCTCTGGACGGCGTCCCCGTGCCGGTCACGGGCAATATGGATTTCGTCGATACCGTTGCCCTGCGTCAGCCGGCGCCCGACACATTGGTGATGACGCTGGGAAAGGCCGGCGCGCGGGTGTCGACGCGAGTCTATACCGTCGCCAAGGACATGAAATCCATGACCGAAACGATCGTCTGGTCCAGCGACAATCGCCAAAAATTGGAAACGGCGCATTTCAATCGAATTTCCTGATCGCAATCTGCTTTCCATCACCGGCGTCGCCGGGGCTTCGAAGAAATGCCGGTCCTCCCGCGTTCGGGTCTGCAAAGTCGCAGGCGTCGCACGCGTATAACGCCCCCCTCCCGACCTTCGGCACCCCGGGCTTGCCCCTGGGGGGCCGAGCCTTGTTCCGTTCGCGATTTCGACGCTCATCGGGGCCGCTCCTTCATCGAATATCGCGCGGCTCGGGGAGGAGGCTTGCAAGCGGGGCCCGGGCTTCCTAGATGAAGGCTATGCGGGCCGGGCCCCTCTGGCGTCGGCGGAAGTGTCTTCCGCCACGTGATGTCGGACCGCATCGGGTGACACCGATGCCTCTGGCGGCCCACCTCCCCCCTACCAAGGGTCCCTGGCATCGGCGTCACCTGTTTTGAGTTCGCTCATTCAGGAGGCCATATGTCTGTTCATTCCAACATCTATCGCCTGACGGTGCTGCACCGGCAGCTCGACGACGCGGTGCGGCGCGAGATGCGTCGTCGCGGCGGCGACCCGTTCCGCTTGCTCAGGCTCAAGACGCTGAAGCTCGCGGTGAAGGATCGCCTCGCGTCGCTGATGCGGCGCCCGGCGCTCTCCGCCTGAACTGATAGATCATAATCAGGGAACGCGTCGCCGACCGGCGGCGCGTTCCGTTCGCGTGGATGGGGCTCATGGAATTATTCTTCGTCGACTGGCTCGGCACGCCGGTCTGGTTCTGGCTGGCGTTTCTGGCGCTGGTCCTCGCGCTCACTGCCTTTGACCTTGGCATATTGCACAAGGATAACAAGGAGATGGGTATCGGAGAGAGCCTGAAGCTCTCGGCGATGTACATCGGCATCGCGCTCGCCTTCGGCGGCTGGATCTGGGCCGCGAAAGGCGGCGAGGCGGGGCTGCAATATCTCACCGGCTTCTTCATCGAGAAGGCGCTGTCGATCGACAATATCTTCGTCATCTCGCTGATCTTTGCGACCTTCGCGATCCCGCCGCGCTACCAGTATCGCGCGCTCCTGTGGGGCATCATGGCGGTGATTGTGCTGCGCGGGATCATGATCGCGGGCGGCGCCGCGCTCGTCACCCAATATGGCTGGCTGCTTTATGTGTTCGCGGCGTTCCTGATCTTTACCGGGATCAAGATGCTGTTCGCGGGCGAAAAGCCGATGGACGTCGCGGGCAATCCGGTGGTCAAATGGCTGTCGCGCCACATCCCGATCACGCCCGAGCTTCACGGGGAGAAATTCTTCGTGCGCGCCGTGGACGCGAAAACGGGCAGGCTCGCGCTCGCGGCGACGCCGCTGTTCCTTGCG
The DNA here is from genome assembly GCF_032879645.1 of Sphingopyxis indica. Taxonomy (NCBI): domain Bacteria; kingdom Pseudomonadati; phylum Pseudomonadota; class Alphaproteobacteria; order Sphingomonadales; family Sphingopyxidaceae; genus Sphingopyxis; species Sphingopyxis indica. The sequence goes on along the minus strand of NZ_CP076394.1, from coordinate 2,403,732 downwards.
CTCGTCGTCATCAACCTCGCCGACCTTGTCTTCGCGGTCGACAGCGTGCCGGCGATCTTCGCGATCACCACCGACACCTTCATCGTCTATACCTCGAACATCATGGCGATCCTTGGGCTGCGCGCGCTCTATTTCGCGCTCGCGGCCATGGTCCACCGCTTCCACTATCTCAAATATGCCCTTGCGCTGGTGCTCGTCTTCATCGGGTCGAAGATCTTCGTCGCCGATTTCCTGCTCGGCGGCGGCAAGTTCCCGCCGCTCGTCAGCCTTGGCGTCACCGTGGCGCTGATCGCGGGCGGGGTGGTATGGTCGCTCGTCAAGACACGCGGCGAAGCGGTGCCCCGCCCCGAAGCATAGATCAGACGGCAAGGATGAGCGTGTCGTCGGCCTTGGGCGGCACGGGCGCGAAGCCGGGGAGGGGATCGAACCCCGCCTCGAGCAACTCGACCGCGCGCAGCCCCTCGAGCTTGAAATGGCCGAGGCGCGGTTCTTCGTCCGAGCGGATCGCCTTGGCGGGATTATGCGCGCTGACGAACAGATCGCCGTGCCGCTCGAACATCAGGTGCGGGGCGAGCGTCAGGCGCGCACCATTATAGTCTGCCGCGACCATATGCCTGGTCGCGATCGCCTGGAGGAGAGTCATGCGGGTATCGTTGTGCATCGCGGCATAATGCACGGCAAAAGCGGAGTCGCAAGGGGCGCTCCCCATGAAAATGCCCGCCGGAGGTCCGAAGACTTCCGACGGGCAGGCTTTCCTCCCCAGGAAAGCTCGGGAGGCGCGGGGCGGTTCGTGCAAGGCGCCCCGCGCCAAGTGGGGAGGCGCGGGGGGCAACGAAATCCCCCGCGCCAAGCTCGTGTCAGGCGGCGAACTGGTTCATCGTATTGTCTTTGCCCGCCGCCTTCAGCGCCGCTTCGCCGGCGAAATATTCCTTGTGATCGTCGCCGATGTCGCTGCCGCTCATATTCTGGTGCTTCACGCAGGCGATCCCCTGACGGATCTCGGCGCGCTGGACGTTCCTGACATAGCCCAGCATCGCTTCGTCGCCGAAATATTCCTTCGCCAGATTGTCGGTCGACAGCGCGGCGGTGTGATAGGTCGGCAGCGTGATCAGATGATGGAAGATGCCCGCGCGTTTCGCGGCGTCGCGCTGGAAGCTGCGGATGCGATCGTCGGCCTCGGCCGCCAGCTCGCTGCCGTCATAATCGACGCTCATCAGCTTGGCGCGATCATAGGCGCTGACGTCCTTGCCCTCCTGCTGCCATGCGTCGAACACCTGCTGGCGGAAGTTCAGCGTCCAGTTGAAGCTCGGCGAGTTGTTGTAGGCGAGCTTCGCATTGGGCACGACCTCACGGATGCGGTCGACCATGCCCGCAATCTGTTCGATGTGCGGCTTTTCAGTCTCGATCCAGATCAGGTCGGCGCCGTTCTGCAGGCTGGTGATGCAGTCGAGCACGCAGCGATCCTCGCCGGTTCCGGGGCGGAACTGATAGAGGTTCGAGGGCAGGCGCTTCGGGCGCATCAACTTGCCGTCGCGGTTGATCAGCACGTCGCCGGGATTGCCCGCGCCACTCACCTCTTCGCAGTCGAGGAAGCTGTTATACTGATCGCCGAGGTCGCCCGGCTCGCGGGTGAAGGCGATCTGCTTGGTCAGGCCGGCGCCGAGGCTGTCGGTGCGCGCGACGATGATCCCGTCCTCGACCCCCATTTCCATGAAGGCATAGCGCAGCGCGCGGATCTTTTGCAGGAAATCCTCGTGCGGCACGGTGACCTTGCCGTCCTGGTGGCCGCACTGTTTTTCGTCCGAGACCTGATTTTCGATCTGCAGCGCGCAGGCGCCGGCTTCGATCATCTTCTTGGCGAGCAGATAGGTCGCCTCGGCGTTGCCGAAGCCCGCGTCGATGTCGGCGATGATCGGCACGACGTGCGTTTCGTGATTGTCGATCGCGTGCTGGATCTGCTTCGCCTTGACCTCGTCGCCCGCGGCGCGCGCGGCGTCGAGGTCGCGGAACAGGCCGCCAAGCTCGCGCGCGTCGGCCTGACGCAGGAAGGTGTAGATTTCCTCGATCAGCGCCGGAACGCTCGTCTTTTCGTGCATCGACTGGTCGGGCAGCGGGCCGAACTCGCTGCGCAACGCGGCGATCATCCAGCCCGAAAGATAGATGTAGCGGCGCTTGGTCGAGCCGAAATGCTTCTTGATCGCGATCATCTTCTGCTGCGCGATGAAGCCGTGCCAGCAGCCGAGCGACTGGGTGTAGTTGGCGGGATCGGCGTCATAGGCGGCCATGTCGGCGCGCATGATGCGCGCGGTGTAGCGGGCGATGTCGAGGCCCGTTCTGAAGCGGTTCTGGGCGCGCATCCGGGCGACATTCTCGGCCCCGATCGCGTCCCAGCGGCCGTCCTGGTCGCGGATGAGTCGGCCGGCCTGCGCCATATCTTCCTGATAGCCCATATTTCATTCCTTGGTTGCGCCTTGGGGCGATTGGGATGGGCTGAAAATGACGAAGATCGCGCACAAAGTGAAAAGCTTTGTGAATAATTCTTGTGAAATATGCCGTGAAAGTGCAGATATGCATGTAAAATAGTAAAGAAAGTTACATTCCATGGCGGAGCGGCGAGTGTTTGCGGGGCCGGCGGTGCGACGGCTCAGGCGCGAGGCGGGGTTGACGCAGGCGGCGATGGCCGAGGCGCTCGACATTTCGCCGAGCTACCTCAACCTGATCGAGAATGGCCAGCGGCCCCTGTCGGCGACGGTGATCGTCCGGCTGGCCGAGCGCTTCGCCTTCGACGCCGCGAGCCTGGGCGGCGAAGAGGTGCCGGGCGGCCTCGCGGGGCTGCGACGGCGACTCGCCGACCCGCGCTTCGCCGATCTGGGCATTGCGCCGCACGAGGTCGAGGAATGGCTGCACGCCGCGCCGGCGACCGCCGCCGCCTTTGCCCGGCTGTTCGACGCGGCGCCCGAGGGCCGGGCCGAAAGCGAAGACGATGCGCCCGAAGTGGCCGCGGTGCGGCGCGCGATCGAGAAATGGCGCAACCATTTCGCCGACCTCGATGCCAAGGCCGAGGAACTCGCCGACGAACTGCGCCTCGCGGGTGGCGACCTCTATGGCACGATCGCCGAACGGCTGCGCACGCGCCACCAGCTCGGTATCCGCATCCTGCCCGCCGACGTGATGCCCGACCGGCTCCGCTGGCTCGACTGGCACGCGCGGCAGCTGATGCTGAACGAGTTGCTGCGCCCCGCCAGCCGCACCTTTCAGGCCGCGGCGACGCTCGCGCAGATGGAGGCGAAGGACGAGATCGCGGCGCTCGTTGCGGGAGCGGAGTTCGCCGAGAGCGCCGCCGCGCGGCTGTTCGAGCGCCATCTGATCCACTATTTTGCCGCCGCGCTGATGATGCCCTATGGCCGCTTCCTGCGCGCCTGCGATGCGACGGGATATGATCTGCTGCTGCTTCAGCGGCGTTTCGGCGCCGGGTTCGAACAGGTCGCGCACCGGCTGACGACGCTCCAGCGCGTCGGCGCGCGCGGCCTGCCCTTTTTCATGCTGCGTATCGACCGCGCCGGGCAGGGGAGCAAGCGCTATTCGGGCGCGAGCCAGTCGCCGCTCGTCGATGGCGACGCGCGCTGTCCGCTGTGGGGCGTGCATGAGGCGTTCGCGCGGCCCGGTGAGGTGATCGCCGACCTGGTCGAGCTGGAAGACGGATCGCGCTGGTTCACCCAGAGCCGCAGCGTTGCGGCGCCGGGTGCGACGGGGAGCGGCACGCCCGCGCGTTTCGTCGTGTGCGTCGGCGTCGATGCCAAGGTCGCCGCGCCGCTCACCGCCGCGCGCGGTATCGACCTGATGCGCGCGCCCGCGACCCCGATCGGATTGGGGTGCAGGCGCTGCACGCGCAGCGGCTGCGTCCAGCGCTCGATGCCCCCGCTCGGCCGCGCGCTGCGTTTTCGCGAGGGCGAGCGCGGGGTGAGCGCGTTCGATTTCGGGGGGGATTGATCGGACGTCGGTGGAGCGGAGGGCGGGGGCGAGTTGCCTGCCGGGCCGAGGCGGGGTGCCTCGACTTCGCTCGACACGAACGGGAAAAATGGGGGGAGCGCTGACTGGTTCCGACTGAAAGCTGCCGTCAGGCCATCACCAGATTCGCGCAGAGACGCAGAGAACGCAGAGGGCAAGCGTGAAAATCTCTGCGTTCTCTGCGTCTCTGCGCGAAATGTTTGGAAGGCGGCATCCGACAAAAGTTGGCCGTAGGTCATTGGGTATGCCCACTTTGTCATTCCCGCGAAAGCGGGAACCCAGGGCGGATTTATGCAACCCTGGATCCCCGCTTTCGCGGGGATGACAAAAGTTGGCAATGGCCGCTCCCCGCCCCAAAGCCGATGTCGCCTTGCTCAGCGCTTCATGCACTGGCGCGCGTCGTCGCGCTTATATTCGCTGCAATTCCACAGCGCCTTTTCGAAACCGGCCTTGTCGTCGCGCAGGTAGGAGAAGGTCATGCCCGCGCGCTGCGTCGCGCTCATCGCTTCGCCGTCGGGTTTGAGCAGCGGGTTCGTCCAGCCCATGAATTTGCAATATTCGCGCGTCCCGCAGAGGCGCAGCGCGAGTGTGACGAAACTTTCGGGCGGGGCGCTGCGGTCGAGCTGGATCAGGATCGTGTCGCGCGAGGCCACCCCCGCGGGAGCGTCCTTGCCTGCGATGATGTCCGCTTCGCCGACGGCGGCATTGGTGTCGACGCCCGCAAGCTCGCCCAGGGAGCCGCCCGAATGGACCAGCGAAATGCCCGCGAGCTCGGCTTCGACAGGATCGCTGCCGCGCACCGCCCCGCGAAAGGCGCCGGGCGTGCCCCAATAGCCGGGCCAGCGGAAGAAGAGATGCGTGTCGATCGCCGCGATTTTTTCGAGCGTGTCGCTCCAATAGGGGCGCACCCAATCGGTGTGATAATGCGTTGCGAGCCCGACCGCCGGATCGACGAGCCCGGCCAGCATCATGCTCGCATTGTCCTGCGCGCGGCGCCACGCAACGTCCGAATAGCGGCGGGCGAGGGCACCGTCGCAGGTGAAGGTGAACTGGCAACCGGTGGCGCGCTCGGCGCCCTGGAAGACGACTTCGCAGATACTCTTGGGGAAAGCGGGATGGCGGACGCGGTTGATTACCACCTGTCCGACGGCGAGCTGACCCTTGCTGTCGTCGCCCGCTTCATAGAGCATCGCCGCCGCCATGCAGTCGCGCGCGCGGGCGCGGTTGGCCGCATCGCCGGGATAGACGAACGGGCGCGCGGGCACGAAATTCCTTGTGATCAGGGGAATGCGGTCGTTCGCGGCCTTTGCGTCCTCGACGGTGAGCGGCGCGAGGTCCATCGGCTCGACCGCGGGGACGATTTCGGGGGGCGGCGCGACCGGGTGCGGCCGTACCTTCGCATCCGCCCTGATCCTGCCGGGGCCGCTGGCATGGAGCACCGCCGCGATGGCGGCGATCGCCAGCAGCGCGAACAGCCACCCCGGTCCTTCGCGCCACAGCGGCGACGTGTCTGGCGTCGGGTCCGGACGCATTGGCGCGAGCCTTAGATTTCCGGCAGGAAGTCGGGCACCGACAGATAGCGCTCGCCGGTGTCGTAGTTGAAACCGAGCACGCGGCTGCCGGCGGGAAGCTCGGCGAGCTTCTGCTGGATTGCGGCGAGCGTTGCGCCCGACGAAATGCCGACGAGCAGCCCTTCCTCGCGCGCGGCGCGCAGCGCCATCGCCTTGGCGTCGGGCGCCTCGACCTCGATCACGCCGTCGAGCAGGTCGGTGTGGAGATTGCGCGGAATGAAGCCCGCGCCGATGCCCTGGATCGGGTGCGGGCCGGGCTGGCCGCCCGAAATGACCGGCGAGGCGGTGGGCTCGACCGCGAAGACCTTGAGCTTCGGCCACGCCGCCTTGAGCACCTGTGCGCAGCCGGTGATGTGGCCGCCGGTGCCGACCCCGGTGATCAGCGCGTCGATCGGCGTGTCGCCGAAGTCGGCGAGAATTTCCTGGGCCGTCGTGCGGACGTGGACGTCGATATTCGCCTCATTCTCGAACTGCTGGGGCATCCACGCGCCGGGGGTCGTCTCGACGAGTTCGATCGCGCGCTCGATCGCGCCCTTCATCCCCTTTTCGCGCGGGGTGAGGTCGAAGGTCGCGCCATAGGCGAGCATCAGCCGCCGCCGCTCGATCGACATGCTTTCGGGCATGACGAGGATCAGCCTGTAACCCTTGACCGCAGCGGCCATGGCAAGGCCGATGCCCGTGTTGCCCGAGGTCGGCTCGACGATCGTGCCGCCGGGCTTCAGGCTGCCGTCCTTCTCCGCCGCCTCGATCATCGCGAGGCCGATGCGGTCCTTGATCGAGCCGCCCGGATTGCTGCGCTCCGACTTCACCCACACTTCGGCATCGGGAAACATCCGCGACAGGCGGATGTGCGGGGTGTTGCCGATGGTTTCGAGGATCGAATTGGCTTTCATGGGATGCTTTCCTTGAATTGCGGCTCAAAGCTACGCGCGCGGCGCAGTTCGGGGAACAGCCACGACCATAGCGCCGTCACGCCGACGGCGCCAGCACCGCCGATGACGACAGCGCCGACCGGACCGAGCAGCGCGGCCATCGCGCCGGCGCGCATTTCGCCAAGCTCGTTCGACGCCGATATGGCGAGGCCCGACGCCGCGCTGACGCGGCCGCGCATATGATCGGGGGTGTTGAGCTGAATCAATGTGCCGCGCACGAACACCGAGAACATGTCGGCGGCGCCCATGACCACGAGCAGGGCGAGCGACAGGAAGAAGTTGGTCGAAAGGCCGAAGCCGACGGTGACGCCGCCGAACACCGCGACTGCCCACAGCATCTTCACGCCAACGTTGCGCTCGATCGGGCGAAAGGCGAGGCCGAGCGCGACGAGCGCGGCGCCGACCGCGGGCGCGGCGCGCAGGAAGCCGAGCCCTTCGGAGCCGATCTGCAAGATGTCGCGCGCATAGACGGGGAGCATCGCGGTCGCGCCGGCGAGCAGCACCGCGAACAGATCGAGGGTGATCGTGCCGAGCAGGAAGCGCTCGCTCCACACGAATTGGAGCCCGTCGACCATTTCGCGCAGCGGATGGCGGCGCACCTCGGCGGGCGGCGGCAGGACGGGGCGCACGCGGCTGATCGTGAAGGCCGAGGCGGCGAGCAATGCGGCGGCGAAAACATAGACCGAGGTTGGATGCGCGGCATAGATGAGCCCGCCCGCCGCGGGGCCGATCACCGACGCCGATTGCCATGCGATGCTGCTCATCGCGATGGCGCGCGGCAGCACCGCCGCGGGGACGATATTGGGCGCGATCGCGCTCATCGCCGGGCCCGAAAAGACGCGCGCGACGCCGTGCAGCGCCGCGAGGCCGAAGAGCAGCGGCAGGGTCAGCCCGTCGGTCCAGGTGAACCAGCCGAGCGTCGCCGCGATCAGCATGTCGATGCCGTTCGAAAAGATCGCGACGCGGCGCCGTTCGAAGCGGTCGGCGGCCCAGCCGGCGACCGGGGTGAGCAGCGCGAGCGGAACGAACTGGACGAGGCCGAGCAGCCCGAGCTGGAACGATGCCTCCTTGATCGACATGCCATAGTCGCTGCGCGCGGTGTCGTAGAGCTGATAGCCGATCACCACGACCATCGCGATCGTCGCCATCACCGCGGTGAAGCGCGCGAACCAATAATAGCGAAAATCGGCGAAACCGAGCGGCGAAGGGGCCTTGGGGGGAGCATCCGCCGGCAGGGCGGGATCGACCGACGGGGGAGGGGGAATGGTCGCCATCGCGGCTCGCCCTATCCGGCTTTCCGGCGCTGCACCAGATAGCTTTTGTTTCGCGGGCGGCGCGCGGCACCTGTCGTTCGTCGATTAGGGGGTGTCATCCGGCACCAGGCTTGGCAAAAGCGGGGCAGAACAGAGGGAGATTTCAGGAAATGACACGTAAATTCACCCGCTTCGGCGGCGCCGCGCTGGCTGGCGCACTGCTTGTGCTGACCGCCTGCAACCCGAGCGGCACGGGGTCGGCCGACGCATCGGCGGCAACCAGCTGGAGCGGCTTTCGCGACGATTTCCTCGCGGGCTATTTTCCGCTCAACCCGACTTTCGCGGTCTATCAGGGCAAGCATGAGTTCGACGGCCAGCTTCCCGACTGGTCGCCCGAGGGAATCGAGAAGCAGGCGGCCTTCCTCGAAAAGACGATTGCCGATGCCAAGGCTTTCGACGGCAAGATGACCGACAAGGAGCGATTCGAGCGCGACTATCTGATTCATGTCGCCGAAGGGCAGCTCTTCTTCCTGCGCGACACCGATTTCGCGCACAAGAACCCCGCTTATTACATCGGCGCGCTCGATCCCAACGTCTATGTCTCGCGCCCCTATGCCGACGCCGCGACGCGGATGAAGGCGTTTATCGCCTATGCCGAGAAGGTTCCCGCCGCGGCGGCGCAGATCAAGGCGAATCTGACGCTGCCCCTGCCCAAGACCTATGTGAAGCTGGGCAGCGCGGGCTTCGGCGGCTTTGCCGACTATTATACCGGCGACGCCAAGGCGGCCTTTGCCGAGGTGACCGACCCCGCGCTGCAAAAGCAGTTCGACGACGCGGCGGCGAAGGCGGCGGCGGCGATGAAGGACCTCGCCGCCTATGTCGGGTCGCAGCCGGGGACCGACGACGGCTATGCGCTCGGCGCCGACAAATTCGCGAAGATGATCCTGACCAACGAAGGCGTCGACACGCCGCTTGCCGAACTCGAGGCGATCGGGCGCGCCGACCTCAAGCGCAATCAGGACGCGCTGAAGGCCGCCTGCGCGACCTTCGCGCCGGGCGCGGCGATCGCCGACTGCATGGCGAAGATGGGCAGCGACAAGCCCGCCGACGGCCCCGTCGCCGAGGCGCGGCGCCAGCTGCCGATGCTGCGCGCCTTTCTGGTCGAGAAGGATCTGGTCTCGATCCCCGGCACCGAACAGGCCAAGGTCGAGGAATCGCCGCCCTATAACCGCCAGAACAGCGCCTATATCGACATTCCGGGGCCGTATGAGAAAGGCCTGCCGTCGGTCTATTATATCTCGCCGCCCGACCCGAGCTGGGACAAGGCGACGCAGCAGGCGTTCATTCCGGGCAAGAAGGACCTGCTCTTCACCTCGGTCCACGAAGTGTGGCCGGGGCATTTCCTGAACTTCCTCCACTCGAACCGATCGGACAGCATCTTTGGCAAGCTGTTCGTGGGCTATGCCTTTGCCGAGGGCTGGGCGCATTATAGCGAGGAAATGATGTGGGACGCGGGGCTCGGTGACGGCGATCCCGAAACGCATATCGGGCAGCTGTCGAACGCGCTGCTGCGCGATTGCCGCTTCCTCTCGGCGATCGGGCTCCACACGCAGGGCATGACCGTCGCGGACAGCGAAAAGATGTTCAAGGAGCAATGCTATCAGGACGAGGGCAATTCGCGCCAGCAGGCGGCGCGCGGCACCTATGACCCGCTTTACCTCAACTATACGATGGGCAAGCTGATGATCCGCAAGCTGCGCGAGGACTGGACGAAGGGCGACCGGACGAAGTGGAAGGCCTTCCACGACGAATTCCTGTCCTATGGCGGTCCGCCGATCCCGATGGTGCGCGCGGCGATGATGAAGGAGGATGCGCCGCACGCGGTCTTCTGACCGCGCGGCGGGCGGGGCTCAGGCGGCGGGGGCGCGCAATCGCGCGACGAAGAAGCCGTCGAGCCCGCCCGCATCGGCAAGCATGACGGGGAGCGTGCGGACGAAGCCGCTTGCGTCGGGGGCGATGCCGGCGGGCAGCTCGCCGGGGCGGGCGGGTTCGACCGTCCAGCCGCCATGCGCCGTGAGGAACGCCGCGATCTGCTCTTCGCCCTCGGCGCGTTCGAGCGAGCAGGTCGCATAGACGAGCTGGCCGCCGGGTTTGACCCAGCCCGCGGCTCGTTCGAGTAATTCGGCCTGTAATTCGGCCATGTCTGCAATCTGCGTCGGCCCGACCCGATGCAGCACGTCGGGATGACGACGGAAGATTCCCGTGGCCGAGCAGGGGGCGTCGAGCAGGATCGCGTCGGCGGGCGCTTCGGGTGCCCAGCGGCGGATGTCGCCCTGGACGATTTCGGCGGCGAGGCCGGTGCGTTTCAGATTGTCGCCGAGGCGCGCGAGGCGCCGGGCGCTCGCGTCGACCGCGGTGACGTGCCAGCCGGCGGCGGCGAGCTGCATCGTCTTGCCGCCGGGCGCGGCGCAGAGGTCGAGCACGGCGCGTCCGTCCCCCGCGCCGAGCAGGCGGGCTGGAAGGCTCGCGGCAAGATCCTGCACCCACCAGCCGCCCGCGCGATAGCCCGGCATATCCTCGACTGCCTGGCCGCGCGGCAGGCGGCGGTGACGCGGGGCGAGCGTTATGGCTTCGGGCCAGCCGGTTTCGGCGGGCTCGGCGGCGAAGCTGAGGTCGATCGGCGGCGGTGCGCTCCACGCCGCTTCGGCGGCTGCGACCATGTCCGCGCCCCATTGCGCCGTCCAGCGCCCGGCAGTCGCGGGCGGCAGCGTCGCGCGCGGCGGCAGCGCCCATTCCTCCTGCTGCGCGCGCGACAAGAGTGCGTGGACGAGCCGGCGCGGTCCGCCGGCGACGAGCGGCAAAGCGGTCGCGACGACGGCGTGCGGCGGGCTGCGCAGCACGAGCAGCTGCGCGAGCGCGAGGCGCAGCACCGCGCGCGCCTTCACATCCTCGGGCAGCGGCTGTTCGGTGGCGCCGTCGATCAGTGCGTCGATGTCGACCATCCGGCGTAGCGCTTCGGAGACGATCGCGATCGCGAAGGCGCGGTCGGCGGGGGCGAGGCCCTGCGTTGCGGCATGGACCGCGATGTCGAGCGGATCGCCGCGGCGCAGCACCGCGTCGATCAGGCGCAGCGCCGCCCGGCGCGGCGCGGTGCCGGGCGGGTCGCGGTCGTCGGGGCGGCGGCGATCAGCCATGGCCCGTCGCCGCGCGACGCTTGGCGGAACGATACGAAGCGCCTATCTGGGACATGATCCATTCGGTTGCGGACATAGTGAGATGAGCGAAATCAAAGCCAATTCCATCGGCGGCACCCCGCGCGCGACCGAGCGCCCCGCGCATATCAAGCCGCCCGCCGACTGGACGAACAGTCCGGTGCCCGAGCCCGAGGCCATCACGCGCGAAGCCGCGGCGGACCAGCCCGGCGGCCGCGATCCCGTGCGCTATGGCGACTGGGAGTATAAGGGTCTGGCGATCGACTTCTGACGGGGCGGAAGTCCGCCTCAAAAGGGGTTCATCCGCGCATTGACGCCGCTCTTGTCGACCAGCCAGTGCTTCAGCGCGGCAAGGATGTGGATCGCGACGAGCGCGAGCATCGTCAGCCCGAGCAATTCGTGACGCTCATGCATCATGTCGGCGAGCGCCTTGTCGGAGCCGGTGATCGCGGGGATGGTGAACAGGCCGAAATAGTCGATCCCGCGCCCCGCCGCCGACATCCAGACCCAACCCGAAAGCGGCAGCAGGATGAGCAGCGCGTAAAAGAGGAAATGCACGATCTTGCTCGCGATACGCTGCCACGCGGCGATGCCTGCGGGAAGCGGGGGCGCCTTGTGGCCGAGCCGCCACAGGATGCGGAGGACGGTCAGCGCGAGGATCGTCATCCCCAACGCCTTGTGGACGCCCATCGCCGCCATATGCGTGTCGCGGCCCATCCCTTCGGTCAGCATCGCGAGGCCGATGTTGGCGATGACCGAAAGGCCGATGAGCCAGTGGAGCCAGATGGCCACCTTCGTATAGCGCGGGCCGGCGGTGCTGCCGGCGTCGAATGCGACGGTGGCCATATGACGTGTCTCCTTAAACCGCGGGTGCCTCGGTCACGAGCTGCATCTTGCCGCTTTTCACCTGTTCGGCAAAGACTTCGCGCATCAGTTGCAGCGAGAAGAGATGCGCGAAGATCAGCGCGAGCATCCCGTTCTGCATCATCTTGCGCAGCACGTCGCCGCGCAGCTCGCGCAGCTTGGCCTCGTCGACCATCTGGAAACCGCGATAGATATAGGGCTGGTTGCCGCCTTCGGGGGTGATGCTGACTTCGCCGTCCATCAGCAGGTCGGCTTTCTTCAGCTCTTCCATGAACTGACCGGTGCGCAGCCCGGCTTCCTCGAAATTCTTGCAGAATTCGAGGATGTTGTTGGTGGCGTCGGACGGCTTGCCGTCGGCGAACAGCGCGTCGCCTTCCTTGAACTTGCCGATCGCGCCCGAGGTCGGGTCGAAGCAGAGCGACAGCTCGTCCGAATCGGGGCGCAGGCGCGCGAGCAGGAAGGGGTAGCGGCGGATATAGGCCGGGACATAGACGGGATTGAGCAGCTTGCCCTTGTCGTCGACGAAGGTGTTCACGCCCTCGTTCATGCCCATCAGCGCGAGCGGCACCGGATTTTCGCCCGCCGAAAAGACGATCGGATAGAAGCGGCTCGCCGAGGAAAATTCGTCGGTGGTCAGCGGCACCGCATGCTGGTTCACCAGAAAATCGGCGTTGTCCATCATCCGCACATGGAAATCGGCGTGGTCGACGCTGGAGAGCGGAACGAGATCCTTGAAGAAAATCGGCAGGTTGGCGTTGGTGGGCGCAGAGGCCATGATGAAACTCCGAAGCGCGAGCCCGCGGCCGCGGACCCGAAAAAGATGGAATGCCGGGCCTTATTGGCCCGCACGCGATGACGCAAGGGGCGATGCCGCGAACGGCAGGGCAATTGCATATGACCACCCTGCTTCCGCTTCCCCGTCACCCTGAACCTGTCGGGCGATTGTCCCGCGCGCATCCCTGATCTCGTCATTGCGAGCGAAGCGAAGCAATCCAGAGCGGTTTACGCCTGCTCTGGATTGCTTCGCTTCGCTCGCAATGACGGAGTGAGGGGTGTCCACGAATGTTCAGGGAATAATCGCCAACTTGTTTTCAGGGTCCATACGCGATCGCCCCGCGCGCGGCGATTCAGCCGATCAGCTTGCCCGGATTGAAGATACCGGCAGGGTCGAGCCCCGCCTTGACGCCGCGCAGCGCCGCGAGCCGGGCAGGGCTGTCGAGTTCGGCGAGGAGGTCGCGCTTCATCTGCCCGATGCCATGCTCGGCTGAGATCGACCCGCCGAGTTCGAGGACATGGGCATAGACGAGCCGGCTGACGTCCTCGCCATGCGTGTCGAGCCACGCCTTGCCATCGACATCGGCAGGCGGCTGGACATGGTGATGGACATTGCCGTCGCCGAGATGGCCGAACGATACGGTTCGCACCCCCGGAAAGGCGGCCGACAGGCGCTGCGGGTCTTCGGCGATGAAGCGCGGCATCAGATCGACCGGCACGCTGACATCGTGCTGGAGCGCCGGCCCGTCGGCACGCTCGGCCTCCGAAATCGAATCGCGCAGCTTCCACAAGGCTTCGCTCTCGGCCTCGTTCTTCGCGATCACGACATCGTCGATCAGCGCCGAGTCGAGAGCGTCGGCCAGCGCGGCCTGCAGCGCCGTTTCGAGGTCGTCGCCGGCATCGCCGGCTAGCTCGACGAGCGCGTACCAGGGGTGGTCGTTCGCGAGCGGCGCGCGCGTTTGCGGAATGTGGCGCAGCACGGCGTCGAGGCAGGCGTGCGGAATGAGCTCGAACCCCTCGAGCTGGCGGCCGAGCGCCGCGTCGAGGCGGCGGAGCAGCGACAGCGCCTCGCCGGGCGATGCCAGCCCGATCCACGCGGTTGCGCGCGACGTTGCCGCGGGAACGAGGCGCAGACAGGCGGCGGTGACGATGCCGAGCGTCCCTTCGGCGCCGCACAAGAGATGTTTGAGGTCGTAGCCGCGATTATCCTTTTTGAGCGGGGCGAGGCCGTCGAAAATCCGCCCGTCGGGCAGCACCGCTTCGATCCCCGCGACGAGCGCGCGCATCGTCCCGTGGCGCAATACCTGCGTCCCGCCGGCGTTGGTCGACACCAGCCCGCCGATCGTCGCCGATCCCTTGCCGCCGAGGGTCAGCGGGAAGCGCATTCCGTGGTCGAGCGCCGCATGGTGGAAATTTTCCAGAATGACGCCGGCCTCCGCGACGGCGAGCCGGGCCGCCGGGTCGATCGACCGGATGCGGTTCATGCGCCGCAGGCTGAGCAGCAGCTGCGTGCCGCTTGCATCGGGGGTCGCGCCGCCGACCATGCCGCTGTTCCCGCCCTGAGGCACCAGCGCCGCGCCTTCCTCGCCGCACATCCGCACCACCGCCGCGACCTCTTCGGTGGTCGCGGGCGACAGCATCGCGGCGGCGCGGCCATGATATTTGCCGCGCCAGTCGGTGAGCCACGGCGCCATCGCGTCGGCATCGTCGGTGTAGCCTTTGGGGCCGAGCAGTTTTTGCAGGCGCTTCAAAAGGTCGGGGGAGGGGGTGTGAGGCATCGAACCGCTCGGTCTTGGGTTGGGTGTGACTTGACACCCGATCAATTCATTTGCTGTTCAATCACGGGTGTTAAAGGGGGATGGACGAAAGCGGGCCTTTCGTCCAGCCGGCAGTGGCGCGGGAGCTTAGCGTGGACAGCATGATCTCGACTGGCGTTGAAGGCGCGGGGCCGCGCTTGTGCTGACGTCGGCCGCCCTCATCCTCGGCGCCTTGTCGGTCGCCGGCGACGCGGCTCCGGCGCCTTTGCCGGTGGCGGTGCCGGCCCCTTCGCTCGAGCCGCCGCTTGCGCATTTCCAGGTCGTTATCGAGCAGCAGCTGATCATCCGCGTGCCCGCGCGCCGTTCGCCGCTCACCAATTTTTCGGCACCGCCCGCCCCCTCGGCGCGCATTCGCGAGACGCCGATCGTGTGGAAAGAGAAAAAGGCGCCGAAATGCGTCGCGATGCGCGACATCATGGGGATGCAGGCGGTACAGCGCGACAGCATCGACCTGATCACGCGCCAGAACCAGCGCCTGCGCGCGCAGCTCAATCGCGGTTGCCGCGCGCTCGATTTCTATGCGGGCTTTTACATGAAGGGCAACAAGGACGGGCGGCTCTGCGAGGATCGCGACGAAATTCACGCGCGCACCGGCGCGCGCTGCGAGGTCGACAAGTTCCGCCTGATGGTGCCGGTCCCGCGCGACGACGACGACTGATCGCGAATATCGTCGGCATTCCTTGACTTTTCGCCGCGCATTCCCCAAGGGCCGCGGCAGCGATGGCGGATGTGGGACGTCGCGCCGTAACCTATTCCGGACATGATGACCTTATGAAATTTGCCGACCTCGGCCTTTCCGACGAACTTTTGCGCGCCGTCAGCGAAGCCGGCTATGATGAGCCGACGCCGATCCAGGCGGGTGCGATCCCCTCGGTCCTGATGATGCGCGACATGATCGGCATCGCGCAGACGGGGACGGGCAAGACGGCGTCCTTCGTGCTGCCGATGATCGACATCCTCGCGCACGGCCGCACCCGCGCGCTGATGCCGCGCTCGCTGATTCTCGAGCCGACGCGCGAACTCGCCGCGCAGGTCGCGGAAAATTTCGAGAAATACGGCAAATATCACAAGCTTTCGATGGCGCTGCTCATCGGCGGCGTCCAGATGGGCGACCAGATCAAGGCGCTCGAAAAGGGCGTCGACGTGCTGATCGCGACCCCCGGCCGGTTGATGGACCTGTTCGAGCGCGGGAAGATATTGCTCACCGGCTGCAACCTGCTCGTGATCGACGAAGCCGACCGGATGCTCGACATGGGGTTCATCCCCGACATCGAGAATATCTGCACCAAGCTGCCCGCGAATCGCCAGACTTTGCTCTTTTCGGCGACGATGCCGCCGCCGATCAAGAAGCTCGCCGACAAATTCCTGTCGAACCCCAAGACGATCGAGGTCGCGCGCCCCGCGACCGCCAACGAGAATATCGCGCAATTCCTGGTCAAGACGAGCGAGCGCGGCAAGCGCGAGACGCTGCGCGGCCTGATCGAGGACGAGGATATCGCGACCGCGATCATCTTCTGCAACCGCAAGACGACGGTGCGCGAACTCGCCAAGTCGCTGCAGCGCCACCGCTATCGCGCGGGCGAGATCCACGGCGACATGGACCAGTCGAGCCGCATCGCCGAACTCGACCGCTTCAAAAAGGGCGACATCAACATCCTCGTCGCCTCCGACGTCGCGGCGCGCGGGCTCGACGTGAAGGGCGTGAGCCACGTCTTCAACTTCGACGCGCCGTGGCATCCCGACGATTATGTCCACCGCATCGGCCGCACCGGACGCGCGGGGGCGAAGGGCCGCGCCTTCACCCTGATCACCCCGTCGGACGACGAGGCGATCGACAATATCCAGAAGCTGACCGGCACGAAGATCGAGGTGCTGGGACGCAGCGAGACGGCGAGCGACGAAGGCGAAGGCGAGGCCGCACCCAAGACCGGCGGCCGGGGTCGCCGCGGCGGCCGCAAGGCCAAGGACGAACCGAAGCGCGAGGCGCGCAAGGAAGACGACCGCCGCAAGGAGCGGGCACCAAAGACAGAGGCGCCGCGCGCCAGGCCTGCGCGTCGGGACGACGATGGCCCCGACGACGGCTGGAACGGCCCGATGCCTGACTTTCTTTCGGTGGGTTTCGGGAGCTGACCTTCTCTTAGCCGTTGTCATTCCCGCGAAAGCGGGAATCCAGAAGCAACGCTGGAACTGGATTCCCGCTTTCGCGGGAATGACAAGGTCGTAAAATAGCTCAACGCTTCGTGGCGATCGCTTTCCGCCTAAACCCGGACGAGCATCTTTCCGATATTCTGCCCCGAAAAGAGGCCAAGGAAGGCGTCGGGCGTGGCCTCCAGCCCGTCATGCACGGTCTCGCGCATCGTCACCGCGCCGCTTGCGATCAATCCGCCCATGTCGGCGTAGAATTCCTCCATGCACTCGAAGAACTGGTCGGTGTAGATGAAGCCTTCCATGCGGATGCGCGCCGGGATCGCGCGGATCAGATATTTCATCTCCTGCGGGTGTCCGTCGTTATAGACGTCGATCATGCCGCAGATCGCGAAGCGCGCGAAGTCGTTGGCGGTCGCGAAAGCCGCGTCGAGATGCTCGCCCCCCACATTGTCGAAATAGACGTCGATGCCGGGCTTGCCGAGCGATTCGAGGGCTTCGGACAGGCCGGCCAGCACCGGCCTGGCCTTGTAATCGACCACGGCATCGGCGCCGAGGCTCTTGACCCAGGCGCATTTTTCCGCGCCGCCGGCCGAGCCGATCACCGCCATCTCGCGCGCCTTGGCGATCTGCACGACCGCCGAGCCCACCGCGCCCGCCGCGGCCGAGACGAAGACGGTGTCGCCGGGCTTGGCCGCGGCGATACGCAGCAGGCCGATCCATGCGGTGCCGCCGGTGAGCCCCATATTGTGGAGGAAGGTCTGCGGAGCCATGCCTGTCGCGAGCGCCTCGTCGGGGAGCTTGAACGGCGACATGTCGAGCCCGATGATCCCGCCGTCGCGCCAGCCGCCCATATGGAGGATCAGGTCGCCGGGCGCGAAGCCCTCCATGCGGCTCTCGACGACCTCGCCGATCGCGCCGCCGGTCATCGGCTGGTCGATCTGGAAGCTCGCCGTATAGCTTTTGGCGTCGTTCATGCGCCCGCGCATATAGGGATCGACGGAAAGCCAGCGGTTGCGGACGCGCAGTTGATTATGGTCGAGCGGCGCGTCGGGCAGGTCGCGCAGCGCGAAATTGTCGATCGTCGGCAGCCCCTGCGGGCGACTCACCAGATGCCAAGCTTTGGCCATATCTCTCACCCCCACTTTTTATGCGGCGGACGGCCCGATGGTCAGAAAAGCCGTTGCCACCGCCGGGCGGGCTCGTTAAGAGCCGCCCGGTCGCGGGGCCGTAGCTCAGATGGGAGAGCGCTGCAATCGCACTGCAGAGGTCAGGGGTTCGATTCCCCTCGGCTCCACCAGCGACCCTTCCGGTTCCAAATCAAAACGTATCGGCGCGGCACAGATCGGCTTCTCAGTCGGCTTTGACGGTCGCTTCGCTGGTCGACGCCCGCGACAGGCGGCCACGGAGCGCCCGAACCGGCGGGGATCGCCACAGTAGAAGCGCCAAAACCCAGGCGATGGCCCACGGCAATATCGCTGCACCGGCGACCAGAACGAAGGACAAAAGCAGGCTGCCGCTGCGAACGAGCATGGCGGCCGCATCGCTGAATGGATTGCCATAGCCGATACCGGGAAGGCCGCCGGTGCCGATGTAGTCGAAGACCATCGGCGTGGTCGCGAGCATCGCTTCTCCGTCGCTGCGCACGGCACGCTCGCTGGTCAATCGCTCGCGCAGCCCGGCAAGCTGCTCCTGCAATTCGGTGCGCTCGCGGTCACCGAGCCCGCCCTTGCCGAGCCGCGCCTCGATGCGGGCGACTTCGGCCGAAAGCTCGGCGCTGCGATGCTGCGAATCGTCGATCTGCGTGCCGACGTCTTCGCCGTCTATCCGGGTCTCCGCGAGGACGCCCTCGGCCTTTTCGACGCTGGCAAGCGCGTCGCGACCGAATTTGCGCGCGATGGCGGGGTCGAGCTTGAATCGAAGCTGCGCCTCGACTTCATTCTCGCGCACGAGGCGATAGCTCAGGCCGGTGATGCGACAGCGGGCGATGCCGAGTGCCTCGCAGGCTGCGGCATGTCGTTCCTGAACATTGGCAATACGATCGTCGTCGAGCCGGAAGGCATAGGCATAGTGGAATGCGACGCCCGGCGCGGCGGTGACGGCCACGTCGGGTCCGCCTGCCGCATCGGACAGCGATTCGCTTGCCGAACTGCCTTCATAGGTCCGATCGCTCCGGTTCTCCGAGCAGCCGGCCAGGACGAGCGCCATCGCGCCCGCCAAGAGCTTTATTTTCATGGATTTCTCTCCCGATCGCGACTCGCGGTCGCAACACGGCAGTAACACAAGCAATTGAGTTGAGAAAGATGTTAGGCCGCACGCACGAAGCCATCGAGGACGCGCTTCGGGCCCGCCTGGTCGAACTCGACCTCCAGCTTGTTGCCGTCGATGTCCATGATCTCGCCATAGCCGAATTTTTCGTGGAAGACGCGCATGCCGATCGCGAGATCGCTGCGCGGTTTGGCGCCGACCGAGGCGGCGGGGCCTTTTTCCGACGGCGCGGGCGCGCGGGTGATCGTCGAGGATTGCGCGACCGCGCGCTGCCACGCGGGGCCGCGCGTCATCGTGCGCGCGGGGTTGCGCTCGGCAACATGCGCGAAGGGATCGCCCTGCGCCGACCAGTTGGCGCGCCACAGGCTTTGCCCGCCGCCGAAGCTGTTCTCGCTCTCCACATGCTCGGGCGGAATTTCGGCGATGAAGCGGCTCGGGATGCTGCTCATCCACTGGCCATAGATGCGCCGGTTGGCCGCATGATAGATACTCGCGCGCTGGCGGGCGCGGGTGATCGCGACATAGGCGAGGCGGCGTTCCTCTTCGAGGCTCGCAGTCCCGCCCTCGTCCATCGCGCGCTGCGACGGGAAGACGCCGTCCTCCCAGCCCGCAAGGAAGACATGGTCGAATTCGAGGCCCTTGGCGGCGTGGATCGTCATGATCGTCACCGTTTCGCTCGCATCGTCATTGTCGCGGTCCATGACGAGGCTGACATGCTCGAGGAACGCCTCGAGCGAGTCATAGTCCTCCATCGCACGGACGAGTTCGGAGAGATTTTCGAGCCGCCCCGCCGCCTCGGCACTGCGGTCGGCCTGTAGCATCGCGGTGTAGCCCGATTCGTCGAGGATCAGCTGCGTCAGCTCGGGATGCGACAGCTCGCTCGCCTTCGCCTGCCAGCCGCGCATCTGCGCGACGAAATTGGCGAGCTGGCGGCGTGCCTGCGGGGTCAGTTCGTCGGTTTCGGTGATCCGCGAGGCCGCGTGGAAGAGCGGCGCGCGCTCGATCCGCGCGAACTGGTGGATGCGCGCCATCGCCTTGTCGCCGAGCCCGCGCTTGGGGACGTTGACGATACGCTCGAACGCCAGATCGTCGGCGGGCGACTGGACGAGCCGCAGATAGGCGAGCGCGTCGCGAATCTCGGCGCGCTCGTAGAAGCGAAAGCCGCCGACGATGCGATAGGGCATACCGATCGCGATGAAGCGATCCTCGAACTCGCGCGTCTGGAACTGCGCGCGGACGAGGATCGCAGCGCGGTCGAGCGAAATGTTCTGGCGCTGGAGGTCTTCGAGTTCTTCGCCGATCCGCCGCGCTTCCTCGGGCCCGTCCCACACGCCGACGACGCGGACCTTGTCGCCAGCATCGAGCTCGGTCCACAGCGTCTTGCCGAGCCGGTCGCTGTTCTGCGCGATCAGCGCCGACGCCGCGGCGAGGATCTGCGGCGTCGAGCGGTAATTCTGTTCGAGGCGGATCACCGTCGCGCCGGGGAAGTCCTTTTCGAAGCGCAATATGTTCGCGACCTCGGCACCGCGCCACGAATAGATCGACTGGTCGTCGTCGCCGACGCAGCAGATATTCTTGCGCGCCTGCGCGAGCAGCCGCAGCCAGAGATATTGGCTGGCGTTGGTGTCCTGATATTCGTCGACGAGGATATATTTGAAACGCTGCTGATAATGTTCGAGCACGTCGCGGTGCGTTTTCAGAATGACGAGCATGTGGAGCAAGAGGTCGCCGAAGTCGCAGGCATTGAGCGTCTTCAGCCGCGCCTGATAGAGCGCATAGAAATGCTGCCCCTTGCCGTCGGCATAAGCCTCCTTGTCGGCGGCATCGAGGTCGGCGGGGGTCAGCCCGCGATTCTTCCACTTGTCGATCAGCCCCGCGAGCTGGCGCGCGGGCCAGCGCTTTTCGTCGAGCCCGTCGGCCTGGATCAACTGCTTCAAGACGCGAAGCTGGTCATCGGTATCGAGGATCGTGAAATTGCTCTGCAGGCCGACGAGTTCGGCATGGCGGCGCAGCATCTTCGCGCAGATGCTGTGAAAGGTGCCGAGCCACGGCATCCCCTCGACCGCGTCGCCGATCATCCGTCCGATACGCTCGCGCATCTCGCGCGCCGCCTTGTTGGTGAAGGTGACCGCGAGGATTTCGGAGGGCCATGCGCGCCGCGTCGCGATGATGTGCGCGAGCCGTGCGGTCAGCGCCGCGGTCTTGCCCGTGCCCGCGCCGGCGAGCATCAGCACCGGGCCTTCGGTCGTCAGCACCGCCTGCCGCTGCGGGCCGTTCAGGCCGCGCAGATAGGGCGGGTCCGAGGGATCGGGGGACGGGATGTCGGGCGGCGAGGCGGGGAGGTCGTTCACGCGCGAACGATTAGGGAACAGCGCCGCCACTGTCCAGCCCGCGGCGACGGGACGAAGCGCGCGGCGCGGCGTCTGCGCGGGCTTCCCATCGGCCGTTCGACGATCTACGGTCGCGGCGATGCGGGGACGATGGCTTATCCGGTCGGCAAGCGCGGCGCTGGCGGTTTTGACGCTCGCGGCCTGCGCGGGCGGCCATTACCGCCCCGTCGCAGACACGCCGGTCAGAGTGGGCCCACCTTATACCGTGCGCGGCACGACCTATGTGCCCGCAGCGGCGCCCGCCTATGACGCGGTCGGCTATGCGAGCTGGTACGGTAATGAATCGGGCAACCGCACCGCAAATGGCGAGAAGTTTCGCGCCGGCTGGATCACCGCGGCGCACACCACGCTGCCGCTCCCGACCTATGTCGAGGTCACCTCGCTCGATACGGGGCGCCGGATCGTCGTTCGGGTGAACGATCGCGGGCCGTTTGCGGGGCGCGGGCGGATCATCGACCTGTCGAAGGGCGCCGCCGAAGAGCTCGGCATTCGCGCCCAGGGTCATGCCCCGGTGCGCGTGCGCCGCATCGAGCCTTCCGAAAAGGACCGGGCAAGGCTGCGCAAGGGCAAGCCGGCGCGCGCGCTGGCGCCGCTGTCGCCGCGCGAACTGCAAGGGCTGCGCTCGCGCATCGCGAGCGGGGGCTGATCCGCGAAGGCGGTTCGAAACGACGGTAAGGGAAGAAAAATGGTGGGCGTGGCAAGGATTGAACTTGCGACCCCTGCGATGTCAACACAGTGCTCTACCACTGAGCTACACGCCCACACGTTTCGGGGTGACGCGCCCCTTAAAGGCCTCCACGCGGGCTGGCAAGCCCCCCGCGCGACGAAATGCGATTATTGTTGGTGCGACCGGTCGGCACTGTCGAACAATGCATCGACCTCGCGCACCAGATCCTTGAGGTGGAAGGGCTTGGACAGCAGCTTCGCCTGCGGCACATTTTCCTCGGCGCGCAGCGACACTGCGGCGAAACCGGTGATGAACATCACCTGCGTCTGCGGCGCCACCCTGGCGGTGTGCTGGGCCAGTTCGATTCCGTCCATCTCGGGCATCACGATGTCCGACAGCAGCAGGTCAAACGTTCCCGAATCGATATAGGGGACGGCTTCGGTTCCGCGATCGACGGCGGTGACGTGGTAGCCGGCACTCGTCAGCGCGCGCGCCAGATATTCGCGCATCACGTCATCGTCCTCGGCCAGCAAGATGCGAATCATTCGAAAAAGAAGCCTTTGATCGTTTTTGCGCCGGCACAATGGGCGGCGTATCCCTCGTTTCGAAGCGCCGTCATAACGGCAGAGATTTAACAAATTGGCGAGGACGACTGGATTCGCGGTCCGTTTTTTGCCACCCCTCTCTGATGGCGCGCCCCAGCATCCCGCTCCCGGCAATCGCTGTCAACCGTCCGGCGGCCGACGGCCCCGTCGTCGTGTCCATCCCCCATGCCGGACGCATTTATCCGCCCGAAATACTGGCGGCGGCGCGCGTGTCCAAAGAGGATCTGGAGCGGCTGGAGGACAGCTGGTGCGACAGGATTGCCGCCGGGGCGGAACAGAGCGGCGCGACTGTGGTGCGAGCCATGTGGGCGCGCGCCGTCGCCGACTGCAATCGCGGCGAAGGACAGATGGCGCCGGGCGAAGTCGCGCCGATGCTGCGTCCGCAGTTTTCGGCGCCGGGACGCAAGGAACGCGCCGGGCTGGGCGTCGTTCCGACGCGGCTGCCGCATTGCGGTCCGCTGTGGCGCCGCCCGCTTGACCGGGCCGAGCTCGAATGGCGGCTCGACCGGCTTCACCGCCCCTATCACGCTGCGCTCGCCGGCGAGCTGGCGGCGGTGCGCGACCGCTTTGGACGCGCGATACTGATCGACCTGCACAGCATGCCGCCGATCCCGCCGGGACAATCGGGTCACGGCGCGCGCCTGATCGTCGGCGATCGCCACGGCGCGACCGCCGATCCCGAGCTGGTCGAACGCGTGATCGCGGCCGCCGCGCGACTCGGGGAGCCTGTGGGACGCAATCAACCCTATGCGGGGGGGCATATCGTGCGGACGCACGGGCGACCCGCAGAGGGGATCGACGCCGTTCAGATCGAGATCGACCGCACCCTCTATCTGGGCGGCGATCGCTACCCCGACGCCGCGCGTGCTGCGCGACTGGCGCAGTGGTTTTCGGAGCTTCTGACCGAACTGGCGGACCTTTTTCCGGGCGATAATTCGCTGCCGCTCGCTGCCGAATAAAAAACCACCTCGTACCGGGGTACGAGGTGGCCAGGGTCCAGGGAGGACGCACCCGCGTCATGCTGACGGGGCACTCGCCGCGATGGTAAGGGGGAAACCATGGCGGCGTACCGGCAATCTAGGATGTTGCGCGCCGCGTTACAAGAAGCGACGACGGAAAAACTGCCAATGTCGCGATATTCGCGGTGAAATGGTCGGGGAGAGAGGATTCGAACCTCCGGCCCCTGCCTCCCGAAGACAGTGCTCTACCAGGCTGAGCTACTCCCCGACCGATCCGGCGCCGGCGGACCGGCGCGAGGGCAGGGCGGTCCTCTAGACGCGCATTTGGCGAACATCAAGCGCCAATCGCCACATTGCGGCAATTGCGGTTTCTAAAGCAGCCCGGCGCGGCGAAAGCTGAAATACCCCGTGTCGACGAAAATCAGATGGTCGATCAGGTCGACGCCCAGATTGGCGAGAAAATCGGCGGCTTTGCGCGTGAAATCGAGATCGGCACGGCTGGGCCGAGCTTCGCCGGACGGGTGATTGTGGGCGATCAGAACATGCTGCGTTCCGGCGGTCAAAACGGCGCGCCAGCGGTGCGGCGCGATCCGGCACCGGTCCGCGCCGGTCGCTTCGATCGGTTGCACGGCGGTCAGGCGCTCGATCGCATCGAACCCCGCCAGCACCAGCGTTTCGCAGGTAACCGCAAAGTGCGGGCGCAGCAGGAGGCGAGCGAATTCGTCCTCCGCGCTCAACGGGGTGAAGCCGTCGGGGCGGGCCAATGCCGCATCCTCGTCGATTTGGTCGACCTTTGTCATGGCTCCCTTTTGGGAGCGAGGACCGCGGCCCGCCAAGCGGCGACTGAACCGGAACGGACCGTCGCCCGCCGGCGCTTGCCGCCCGGGCAGGGCGGGCCTAGCAAAGAGCCAGTAACACGGGAGCGAGTCTTGGCCGAATCCATCCATTATGAACTGCAATATCTCGACCTGATGCGCCGCATCTGGATCGAAGGCGACGAGCGTGTCGACCGCACGGGGGTGGGGACGCGCTCGCTGTTCGGCGAAACGATGCGATTCTCGCTCGCGGACGACGCGATTCCCTTGCTCACGACCAAGCGCGTCTATTGGAAGACCGCGCTGCGCGAACTTTTGTGGTTCCTGACCGGCGATAC
This sequence comes from Sphingopyxis indica, assembly GCF_032879645.1. Classification (NCBI taxonomy): domain Bacteria; kingdom Pseudomonadati; phylum Pseudomonadota; class Alphaproteobacteria; order Sphingomonadales; family Sphingopyxidaceae; genus Sphingopyxis; species Sphingopyxis indica. Next base: position 2,379,114 of record NZ_CP076394.1, on the reverse strand, counting down.
CAATATCCGCCCGCTGATCGCGCAGGGCGTGCGAATCTGGACCGACTGGCCGCTCGACCGCTATCGCCGCGAAACCGGCGAGGATGTGAGCGCCGAGGCGTTCGAGGCGCGGATACTGGCCGATGAAGAATTCGCGCGCGCGTGGGGCGATCTGGGGCCGGTCTATGGCCGGCAATGGGTGAACTGGCCGCGCTATGAACCGGCGGGCGACGGGCTTTTTCGCCGCGCCGAGGCGGGGCACAACCAGATCGCTGCCTTGATCGATTCGCTGCGCAACAACCCCGGATCGCGCCGCCATATCTTCACCGGCTGGAACGTCGCCGATCTCGATCGCATGGCGCTGCCGCCGTGCCACATGACCTATCAGTTTCATGTCCGCAGCGACGGCGGGCTGTCGTGCCTGCTCTTTCAGCGGTCGTGCGACCTTGGGCTGGGCTTTGCGTTCAATGTGTTCGAGGCGGCGCTGCTGACCCGGATGATCGCGCAGCAATGCGACCTGACGGCGCACGAGCTGATCTGGACCGGCGGCGACGTGCATCTCTATCTCAACCATGCCGAACTGGTCGAAGAGCAGATGAAGCGCGTGCCGGGCGGGGCGCCGAAGCTACGCATTTTGCGCCGCCCGGAGAGCATCTTCGCCTATCGCTTCGACGATTTCGCGGTCGAGGATTACGCGCCGCAGGCGCATATTTCCGCGCCCGTCGCGGTCTGAGAGCCTGATCCGAAACTCCGGCGGGTCGGTTTGGCGGGTCTTTTTCGCGCCGATTTCGTTGCGATCTTGCCACGATGCCCCGCATCGCGCCTGCGATCGCGCCTCATCGGCACAAAAAATCCCTCGCCAACCCTCCGCCGCCGGTATTTCGGATCAGGCTCTGAGCGGCAGCCATTGCATTGGTATGCGCAAAGCAATAATATGTCGTTCAATTGAAATATAACGGCGCGGCGATTCGCGCCTCGAAGGGACGATGCCATGCCCGAAACGCCCCCGCCAGCGGCGAGCAATCTGCCGTCGCTGTCGCTCCATATTCCCGAGCCGCGCTATCGGCCTGGCGACACCCCCGACTTCGGCGACATCACCATTCCCCCGGTCGACGCGACGCCGCGCCCGGGTGAAGCGTCGAAGCCCGACGCGATGCGCGAGCTTTGCTACGGGCTCGTCCGCGTGCTCGATTTCGACGGCGAAGCGAAGGGGCCGTGGAACCCCAATCTCGCACCCGACCGCCTGCGCCAGATGCTCCGCCACATGATGCTGACGCGCGCGTTCGACGACCGCATGTTCCGCGCCCAGCGGCAGGGCAAGACCAGCTTTTACATGAAATGCACGGGCGAGGAGGCGACGTCGGTCGCCTCGACGATGGCGATCGACCGCGCCGACATGGTGTTCCCGAGCTATCGCCAGCAGGGCATTTTGATCACGCGCGACTATCCGCTGATCCAGATGATGAATCAGATCTACTCGAACCGCGGCGATCATCTGCTCGGGCGGCAGCTCCCGATCATGTATTCGGCGCCCGAGCATGGTTTCTTCAGCGTGTCGGGCAATCTCGCGACGCAATATCCGCAGGCGGTGGGCTGGGCGATGGCGTCGGCGTCGAAGGGCGACAGCCGCATCGCGACGGTGTGGTGCGGCGAGGGATCGTCGGCGGAGGGCGATTTTCATTCAGCGCTGACCTTTGCGACCGTCTATAACGCTCCCGTCATCTTCAACGTCGTCAACAATCAGTGGGCGATTTCGAGCTTCTCGGGCTTTGCCGGCGGCGAGCGGACGACCTTTGCGGCGCGTGCCGTCGGTTATGGCATCGCCGGGCTGCGCGTCGATGGCAACGACCCGCTGGCGGTCTATGCCGCGACCCAGTGGGCGGCCGACCGGGCGCGCACGAACAACGGCCCGACCTTGATCGAGCATTTCACCTATCGCGCCGAAGGCCACAGCACCTCCGACGACCCGAGCGCCTATCGCGCCGCGCAGGAAGCGAGCGCCTGGCCGCTCGGCGATCCGATCGCGCGGCTGAAGCAGCATCTCGAGATGCTGGGCGAATGGGATGACGAGCGGCATGAAGCGCTCCGCAAGGAGCTCGAAGAGCTGGTCAAGACGAGCCAGAAACAGTCGGAAAAACTCGGTATTCTCGGGCATGGGATGCACCAGCCGTTCGAGACGATGTTCGAGGACGTGTTCGAAGAAATGCCGTGGCACCTCAAGGAACAATGCGCGCAGATGCTCGCCGAACAGGAAAAGAAGTTCGGCCCCGACTGGAAGCCCGAATGATGACGCTCAAAGACTCTGGCGCAACCAAGACGATGAACATGATCGAGGCGATCAACAGCGCGATGGACGTCATGCTGGAGCGCGACGACAAGGTCGTCGTGATGGGCGAGGACGTCGGCTTTTTCGGCGGCGTCTTTCGGGCGACTGCGGGCCTGCAGAAAAAGCACGGCAAGACGCGGGTGTTCGACACGCCGATCAACGAATGCGGCATCATCGGCGTCGCGGTCGGCATGGGCGCCTATGGGCTGCGCCCGGTGCCCGAGATCCAGTTCGCCGACTATATCTACCCCGGGCTCGACCAGCTCGTCAGCGAAGCGGCGCGGCTGCGCTATCGTTCGGCGAATGACTTCATCTGTCCGATGACGGTGCGCACCCCCTTTGGCGGCGGCATTTTCGGCGGGCAGACGCACAGCCAGTCGCCCGAAAGCATCATGACGCACATCTGCGGCGTGAAGACCGTGATCCCCTCGAACCCGCGCGACGCCAAGGGGCTGTTGATCGCGGCGATCGAGGACAATGATCCGGTCGTCTTCCTCGAGCCCAAGCGCATCTATAACGGCCCCTTCAGCGGCTATTACGACCGCCCGGTCGAGCCCTGGTCGAAGCATGAGGCGAGCGCGGTGCCCGAAGGCTATTACCGCGTCGAACTCGGCAAGGCGGCGACGGTGCGCGAGGGCGAGGCGGTCACCGTCCTTGCCTATGGCACGATGGTGCATGTCGCCAAGACCATCATCGAGGAAAGCGGCATCGACGCCGAAATCCTGGACCTGCGGACCCTGCTGCCGCTCGATATCGAGGCGATCGAGGCGTCGGTTAAGAAGACCGGGCGCTGCCTGATCATCCACGAAGCGACACGCACCTCGGGCTTTGGCGCCGAACTCGCCGCGCTGGTGCAGGAACGCTGTTTCTATCATCTCGAGGCGCCGGTCGAGCGCGTCACGGGTTTCGACACGCCCTATCCGCACAGCCTCGAATGGGCCTATTTTCCCGGGCCGGTCCGCATCGCGACCGCGCTCGAAAAGATCATGAAGGACTGACCGCCATGGCGCGCTATTCGTTTCGTTTGCCCGACATCGGCGAGGGTATCGCCGAGGCCGAGATTGTCGCGTGGCACGTCAAGGTGGGCGAGCGCGTCGAGGAAGACGCGCAGCTGGCCGACATGATGACCGACAAGGCGACGGTCGAGATGGAATCGCCCGTTTCGGGCGTGGTGGTCGAGATTGCCGGCGAGGTCGGTGACCTGATTTCGATCGGCTCGACGCTCGCGGTGATCGAAACCGACGAAGAGGTGGCCGAGGAAGAGACACCGGCCGAGGAAGCCGCCGAGGAGGAAATCGAAGCCGAGACGCCGGGCGCCGAAGAGGCGACGCCGGTGAAGGCGGAGGTGGCTGCTCCCACTCCGGCTCCCGCGCCCGCGCCGGCATCGGCACCCGAGCCGGCGCCTGCATCCGCCAAGGCGGAGGCCGACCGTCCGGTTCTCGCCTCGCCCGCCGTTCGCGCGCGCGCGAAGGATCTGGGTGTCGACCTGGCCCAGGTCCAGGCCGAAGGAGATCGCATCCGCCACGCCGATCTCGACGCCTATCTGCGTTATAGTGCGGGGCAGGGTTATCTTGCGCCCGGCACGCCGCGCGCGCGCGCCGACGAACCGGTCAAGGTGATCGGGATGCGCCGCAAGATCGCCGAGAATATGGCGGCGTCGAAGCGCGCGATCCCGCACTTCACCTATGTCGAGGAAATGGACGTGACCGCGCTCGAGGCGATGCGCGCCGATCTGAACGCCAACCGCGGTCAGCGCCCCAAGCTGACGATGCTGCCGTTCCTGATCGTCGCAATCTGCCGCACGATCCCCGACTTCCCGATGATCAACGCGCGCTACGACGACGAGAGCGGCGTGGTGACACGCCACGGCGCGGTGCATTTGGGCATGGCGACGCAGACCGACGCGGGGCTGATGGTCCCCGTCATCCGCGACGCGCAGGACAAGAATGTCTGGCAGCTCGCGGCCGAAATCACCCGCCTCGCCGAAGCGGCGCGCACGGGCAAGGCGAAGCCCGCGGAACTGAGCGGCGGCACGCTGACCATAACCTCGCTTGGCCCGCTTGGTGGCATCGCGACGACGCCGGTGATCAATCGCCCCGAGGTCGCGATCATCGGCCCGAACAAGATCGTCGAGCGCCCCGTCTTCGCCAAAAATGCCTTGGGGGGCGACGATATCCGCCGCGCGAAGCTGATGAACCTGTCGATCAGCTGCGACCACCGCGTCGTCGATGGCTGGGACGCGGCGAGCTTTGTCCAGGCATTGAAGAAGCTCGTCGAAACGCCGGTCCTGCTGTTCGCCGATTGAGCGCCCGCCCTCGCTGCCCGCTGGCGCGCGCGTCGAAGCTCGCGTAAGAGGAAGCATGACCGGGAGGCAGGCAGGGTGATCGAGGACAGGGGACGGAGGGAGTTGCCGGCGGCGCGCACCGACCCCCTCGAGCAGATCGAGATCGACGATTTCCGGCGCGACCGCCTGCTCGCGGCGCTCGCGCTGATCCTCGGCGCGGCCTTTTGCCTGGGGCTGCCCTTCGCGTTGCAGGCGGGGGCCGAATTCTTTCTGCCGCTGACCGCGGCGATCGTCATCGCCATCGCACTCGTGCCGATGCTCGAATGGCTCGAACGGCGCGGCGTGCCGTCGGGCCTTGCCTCTTTCCTGTCGCTCGCGGCCTTTCTGGCGCTGATCAACGCGGCGCTGGCGATCATCGTCGTGCCCGCGACGGGCTGGTTCGCGCGGCTGCCCGAATCGATCCCGCGGATCCAGAGCAACCTTGCGCCGCTCATTGACTTTTATGCGACGCTCCAGCGCTTCGTCGACCGCACGCTGACCTCGGTGGCGAGCGGGACCGAAGCGACCGCGCAGGCGATGGCCGACACCGCGCCGACGTCGGTGTTCGATTATTTCATCTCTGCGGCGCCGGCAGCGGCGATCCAGCTTTTCTTCGCCATCCTTGTCGTCTTTTTCTTCCTCGCCGGCTGGACGCGGCTGCGCAAGGGAACGATCCGCCGGCGTGGCAGCTTCGACGGCGCGATGCAGACCGCACGGGTGATCCAGAATGTCGTCGACGCGACCGCCGACTATCTGGCGACGATCACGATGATCAACGCGATCCTGGGCCTGACCGTCGCGCTATTGCTCTGGGCGCTCGGTATGCCGTCGCCCTTCATGTGGGGCGGCATCGTGGCGATCTGCAATTTCGTGCCCTATCTGGGGCCGATCGTCGCGGCGATCTTGCTGGGTCTGGGCGGACTGATGACATTCGACGCGGTGGGATTTGCGCTGATTCCCGCGCTGATCTTCATCGGCGTGCATCTGTTCGAGGCGAATCTGATTACCCCGCTGGTGCTCGGGCGGCGATTGACGATCAATCCGCTGCTGATTCTGGTGTCGCTCAGTTTCTGGGGCTGGGTTTGGGGAACCCCCGGCGCGCTGCTCGCGGTGCCTTTGCTGCTGATTTTGCAGACGATCCTCCATTCGACCGGAACCCCCGATCTGGCGGGTTTCCTGTTCGAACGCGGCACGCTGACCGCCGCCGAGGAAATGCGAAGTCGATTAAATCGCGCGCAGAGCGAAAGCGACGGTTGACACGCCGGAGCGGGGGCAATATTGGCGCGGCTCCCAAGCACACGCGGGTGTAGCTCAGTTGGTTAGAGTGCCGGCCTGTCACGCCGGAGGTCGCGGGTTCGAGCCCCGTCACTCGCGCCATTTCCTGCCTTTTAGGACGGAATGGCGGCCGCGGCTTGGGAGCATTTCATCGCAGTGAAATATCAGGATCGGCGCGGCCCGTCAGCCGCGCCAGCGTCCCAGTTCCATCCATCGCAAGAGCGGCTTGAGCGGCAGAATCCAGACGATCCCCGCGGCGAGATAGAAGACCCCCTGCACCAGAATCGGCCAGGTGCCGACCCACGGCGACAGGCTGACGATGATTGTCGCCCACACCGCGATCAGCAGAAGGATCAGAAAGATGCCCGCGGGCTTACGCCAGCTGGGGTCGGGATTGGCGGGCTTGTCGCTCACAAAGTTTCTCCGCAAATTATGAATTCCTGCTCGGTGAGCACGGCGTCGAGCGGCATGTCGGCCGGTTCGGCAGGAAGCGCATCGACCTCCTGCACCGACCAGCCGACGCCGATGCGTGGAATCGCGGGATGATCCGCGAAATAGCGGTCATAGTGTCCGCCCCCCTGACCCAGCCGGTTCCCTTGGCGGTCGAAACCGACGAGCGGGCAGAAGATGAGCGCGGGCTCGACGGGACCGGATGGCTCGCACGGCTGTTCGGTGCCCCATGGCCCTTTCGCGAGCGCTTCGCCCGGCGTCCAGCGGCAAAAGCTCATGGCGTCCGATCGGTCGCCGTGGTGGGGAAGGGCGAGCGGATAGGCCGCGATCATCGGGACGATATCGGGTTCGTCGCCCCACGCGACATAGGCCGCGACCGGATCGCGGCCGGTCAGGCGCTCGGCGAGCGGCTGCGGCACGATGCGGAAGGCGGCGAGTCGTGCCATTGCGTCGAGATTCGCCGCAAAATGCTTGCGCCGAAAGCGGAGGCGCTCGCGAAGCTGCTGCTTTTGCACGGCCAGGCCGGCGGACGGGTCGTTCATCGCCTGGCCCCTGGCAATTGGCGGGTTGGCGGGACCGCCATGGTCGTTTGCCGGAAGATCCTCTGACGCCGGTAACGTCAGGTGGGGGCCGTGTACGTCGGACCAGGGTCCGGGCAGGGACAGCTCCCTTGGATGATGTATCGCCTCAGGGATATTCGCAGCGGCTCGTGCCGGGCAGTGCCCGCCGCGCTCTATTTAGGGATTGCGGCGCCGCGCCTCAAGCCATTTGCTCGACGGTCGAGGCCAGCGCCTCGATCCGGTCGGCGATCTGCATCAGCGCGCGGTCGTGACGGCCGGCGGGCGCGGGCGGCGCGACCGGGGCGCCCTGTCGCAGCTTTTCGAGTTCGGCGAGCGCTGATTCTTCGCGCTGGGCAGCGACTTTCGCGTCGTGCAGCGCCCTTTTTTCGCGAAGCTGCGCCGCCTTCAATTCATCCTGCGCCGCCGCGGCGCGGCTTTCGGCCAAGGCGACGGCGGCGCGCAGCGAATCCGACTCGGGTTCGGCCTTTTCGACCTTGCCGCGCGCCTCGCTCGCTTCGTCGGCGAGCATCAGCGCCGCGAACAGCAACTGGCGCACTTCGGTGCTGCCGGTCATGCCGCGCGCCTTTTCATCGACCATCGCGGCAAGCTGGCGAAGCTGTTCCTCCTGCCCGTCGGCGCAATGGACGTCGTAGCTGCGCCCGGCGATATTCAGATGGACATCAGCCATTTTTCGCCTCCGCGATCAGCCGGTCGAGCTCACCGATCACCGCCGCGACCTCGGCCTTGAGCGCCGCCGAGTCGGTGGAGTCGCCGGTCGAAGCGGGCGTCGAAGGGGCCGCGCGTTGGGCAAGGGCTTTCTCGATGCGGCTCAGCGCGCGTTCGATGCGGCCGATGGCGAGGCTGGATTCGTCGAGATCGAGTTCCATGGCCAAAGGCGTAGCAGCGGCACCCCTTTGGCGCAATTGCCCTGCGAGGAGCGCAGCTTTTTGGGCGATTCTTGCCGCGGGCGGTTGACTCCTGCCCGCCGCGCCGCAAAGGGCAGTCGCGCACGCCAGCCCAGTCATTTGCGGGGGACCCATGACATTGCCCGAACGCCAGCTCGCCAACGCCATCCGCGCGCTTGCGATGGACGCCGTACAGGCCGCGAACAGCGGTCATCCCGGGATGCCGATGGGCATGGCCGATGTCGCGACATTGCTCTATTCGGATTATCTGAAGTTCGATCCCGCCGACCCGGCGTGGCCCGATCGCGACCGATTCGTGCTGTCGGCGGGGCATGGCTCGATGCTCGCTTATGCGACGCTGCATCTCGCGGGTTACGCGCATCCGACGATCGACGAAATCCGCAATTTCCGCCAGCTGAATAGCCCCTGCGCCGGGCATCCCGAGAATTTCGAGCTCGCGGGGGTCGAGACGACGACGGGGCCGCTGGGGCAGGGGCTCGCAACGGCGGTCGGGATGGCGATTGCCGAGCGGCATCTGAATGCGGTCTATGGCGACGAGCTGGTCGATCATCGCACCTATGTCGTCGCCGGCGACGGCTGCCTGATGGAGGGCATCAACCACGAAGCCATTGGTTTGGCTGGACATTTGAAGCTCGGGCGGTTGATCGTGCTGTGGGACGACAACAAGATCACGATCGACGGCGCGACCGACCTGTCGACGAGCGAGGATGTGCGGGCGCGCTATGCGGCGACCGGCTGGCACGTCGAGAGCTGCGACGGGCACGACCCCGCCGACATCCGCCGCGCGCTCGACGCCGCGCTGGCCGACGAGCGGCCGTCGCTGATCGCGTGCCGGACGATCATCGGCTTTGGCGCGCCGAACAAGCAGGGCACGTCGGCGACGCACGGCGCGGCGCTGGGCGTCGACGAGGTTGCGGCGGCACGCGAGACGCTCGGCTGGACTGCCGAACCCTTCGTCATCCCCGCCGACATTGCCGCGGCGTGGAAAGCCTTTGGCGAAAAGGGCAAGCGCCTTCGCGCCGAATGGCAGGATCGCCTTGCAAGCAGCGCAAAGAAGGACGATTTCGAGGCACGGATCGCCGGCCATGTGACCCCCGGCGCGGCGTTCCAGGCCTATCTGGACGGGCTCGTCGCCGAGCCGCCCAAGGTCGCGACGCGCAAGGCGTCGGAAAATGCGCTGACCGCGCTGACCGCCGATATCGAGGCGCTCGTCGGCGGCAGCGCCGACCTCACGGGTTCGAACAACACCAAAACTTCGTCGACCAAGCCGCTGACCCGCGACGATTATTCGGGCCGCTATATCTATTACGGCATCCGCGAGTTCGGCATGGCGGCGGCAATGAACGGCATGGCGCTGCACGGCGGAGTGATCCCCTATGGCGGCACCTTCCTGGTCTTTTCCGACTATTGCCGCGGCGCGATCCGCCTGTCGGCGCTCCAGCGCCAGCGCGTCGTCTATGTGATGACGCACGACAGCATCGGGCTGGGCGAGGACGGCCCGACGCACCAGCCGATCGAGCATCTGCAGGCGCTGCGCGCGATGCCGAACCTGCTCGTCATGCGCCCCGCCGACGCGGTCGAAACCGCCGAATGCTGGGCGATCGCGCTGGCGCAGGAGGATCGGCCGACGCTGCTCGCGCTGACCCGCCAGAACCTGCCGCCGCTGCGCCATGACGTCACGGAAAATCTGTGCCTGAAAGGCGGTTACCGGCTGCGCGATGCGTCGGCAGCGCGCAAGGTGGTGCTCGTCGCGACGGGTTCCGAAGTGTCGCTCGCGATGGAGATCGCCGACCAGCTCGAGGCCGCGGGACAGGGCGCCGACGTCGTTTCGATGGTGTCGACCGAGCTGTTCGACGAGCAGGATGCCGCCTATCAGGCGAGCATTCTGCCGCGCGATGCGCTGATCGTTTCGATCGAGGCGGGCACGACCTTTGGCTGGGAGCGCTATACGGGCCGCGACGGCCTGCGCTTCGGCATCGACAGTTTCGGCGCTTCGGCCCCGATCGAAGACCTATTCAAGCATTTCGGCCTTACCGCCGATGCTATCACGCCCCAGATCATGGCACGGCTGAATAACTGAGGACTGGCCCCCCACGCAGAAAGGACGTTTCGACATGGCAGTGAAAGTCGCAATCAACGGTTTCGGACGCATCGGCCGCCTGGTGGCCCGCGCGATCCTCGAGCGCCCCGACTGCGGCCTCGAACTGGTGGCGATCAACGATCTGGCCGACGCCAAGGCCAATGCGCTGCTGTTCAAGCGCGACAGCGTCCACGGCCCCTTCCCGGGCGAGGTGAAGGCCGAAGGCGACCAGATGTTCGTCAATGGCAAGGCGATCAAGGTGACCGCCGAGCGCGATCCCGCCAACCTGCCGCACGCCGCGTTGGGCGTCGACATCGCGCTCGAATGCACCGGCTTTTTCACCGACGCCGAAAGCGCGGGCAAGCACCTCAACGCCGGCGCCAAGCGCGTGCTGATCTCGGCCCCCGCGAAGGGCGTCGACCTGACCGTCGTCTATGGCGTCAACCACGACAAGCTGACCGCCGAGCACAAGATCGTGTCGAACGCCAGCTGCACCACCAACTGCCTGGCGCCGGTCGCGAAGGTGCTGAACGACGCGCTGGGCATCGAACGCGGGCTGATGACCACGGTCCACGCCTATACCAACGACCAGAAGATCCTCGATCAGATCCACAGCGACATGCGCCGCGCGCGTGCCGCCGCGATGTCGATCATCCCGACGACGACGGGCGCCGCGCGCGCGGTAGGCGAGGTGCTGCCCGAACTGAAGGGCAAGCTCGACGGATCGGCGATCCGCGTCCCGACCCCGAATGTCAGCCTGGTCGACCTGACCTTCACGCCGAAGCGCGATACGACGAAGGATGAGGTGAACCAGATCCTGAAGGACGCATCGGAAGGCGCGCTGAAGGGCGTCCTCGCTTTTTCCGACGAGCCGCTGGTGTCGATCGACTATAATCATTGCCCGGCGAGTTCGACCGTCGACAGCCTCGAGACGTCGGTGCTCGAAGGCAAGCTGGTGCGCGTCGTGAGCTGGTACGACAATGAATGGGGTTTCTCGAACCGCATGGTCGATACCGCCGGCGTGATCGCGGGGTTACTTTGAATTGATCACCGTTCGTCCTGAGGAGGGACTGAGCTTGGCGAAGGCCCGTCTCGAAGGACCCTTCGAGACACCGCTTCGACAAGCTCAGCGGTTCCTCAGGGCAAACGGAAACAGGAATGGGAAACGTCGATGACCGCGTTCAAAACCCTCGACGATATTGGCGACGTTACCGGCAAGCATGTGCTCGTCCGCGTCGATTTGAACGTGCCGATGGCGGACGGTGCGGTAAGCGACGCGACGCGGCTGCAGGCCGCGGTGCCGACGATCCGCGAACTGTCCGACAAGGGCGCGATCGTGCTGCTGCTCGCGCATTTCGGCCGTCCCAAGGGCGCGAAGAACCCGACGCAGTCGCTGAGCCTCGTCATGGGCGGGCTCGAGGATGTGCTCGGCCATAGCGTGATGTTCATCCCCGACTGCATCGGCGACGGCGCGAAGGCGGGCGTCGCGGTGCTCGCGCCCGGCGACGTCGCGGTGCTCGAAAATACGCGCTTCTATCCCGGCGAGGAAAAGAACGACCCGGCCTTTGCCGATGCGCTCGCCGAGATCGGCGACCTTTACGTCAACGACGCCTTTTCGGCGGCGCACCGCGCGCATGGCTCGACCGAGGGCATCGCGCATCGCCTGCCGGCTTTTGCGGGCCGTGCGATGGAGGCCGAGCTCAAGGCTCTCGACGCCGCGCTGGGCAACCCCGCGCATCCGGTCGCGGCGGTGGTCGGCGGCGCCAAGGTGTCGACGAAGATCGACGTGCTCAAGAATCTCGTCGGCAAGGTCGACCATCTGATCATCGGCGGCGGCATGGCGAACACCTTCCTCGCCGCGCGCGGGGTCGATGTCGGCAAATCGCTGTGCGAGCATGATCTGGTCGATACCGCCAATGCGATTTTCGAGGCCGCCGACAGCGCCGGATGCACGATCCACCTGCCCTATGACGTCGTGGTGGCACGCGAGTTCGCGCCCAATCCGCCGACGCGCACCGTGAACGTCCATGAGGTCGCGCCCGACGAGATGATCCTCGACGTCGGCCCCGCCGCGGTCGAGGCGCTGGCCGACGTGCTCAAGACGTGCCGCACGCTCGTGTGGAACGGCCCGCTCGGCGCGTTCGAGACGCCGCCGTTCGACGCGGCGACGGTCGCGCTCGCGAAGACCGCGGCGGCGCTGACCCGCGAAGGATCGCTGATCTCGGTCGCGGGCGGCGGCGATACGGTCGCGGCGCTGAACCATGCCGGGGTGGCGGGCGATTTCACCTTCGTTTCGACCGCGGGCGGCGCCTTCCTCGAGTGGATGGAAGGCAAGCCGTTGCCGGGCGTCGACGCGCTGAAAGGCTGACCTTTTCACAGCATTGCATCCCGCCCGGCGGGACGCTATGCGCGCCGCAACATACGTATGCAACGCACGGAGACCCTATGACCACCGCCAACGCCGAAATGCTCGACAAGATCAAATCGGGGCGGGGGTTCATCGCCGCGCTCGACCAGAGCGGCGGGTCGACGCCCAAGGCTTTGAAGGGCTATGGCATCGGCGAGGACGCTTTCTCCAACGACGAGGAGATGTTCGCGCTGATCCACGCGATGCGCAGCCGCATCGTGACGGCGCCTTGCTTCAACGGCGACAAGGTGATCGGCGCGATCCTGTTCGAGCGGACGATGGACGGCGAGGCGGGCGGCAAGCCGGTGCCGGCGCTGCTGTGGGAACGCGGCGTGGTGCCCTTTCTGAAGGTCGACAAGGGGCTGGAGGCCGAGGCCGACGGCGTGCAGCTGATGAAGCCGATGCCCGAGCTCGATGCCTTGTGCGAGCGCGCGGTTGCGAAGGGCGTGTTCGGGACCAAGATGCGCAGCGTCATCAACCTCGCCAATCCGGCAGGAATCAAGGCGATCGCGCGGCAGCAGTTCGCCGAGGCCAAGCGGATCGCGGCGCACGGGCTGGTGCCGATCATCGAGCCCGAGATCAACATCAAGAGCCCCGAGCGCGATGCTGCCGACCGGCTGCTCCTCGAGGCGCTGCTCGCCGAACTTGATGCATGGGACGGCGCGCCGGTGATGCTCAAGCTGTCGATCCCGGCCGAGGCCAATCTCTACGCTCCGCTGGTCGATCATCCGAAGGTGCTGCGCGTCGTCGCACTGTCGGGCGGCTTTGCGCGGCCTGAGGCTTGCGCGGAACTGGCCAAGAATCGCGGGATGATCGCGAGCTTCAGCCGCGCGCTGCTCGAAGATTTGCGCGCGTCGATGGACGACGACGCGTTCGATCGCTCGCTCGGCGGCGCGATCGACGAGATTCACGCGGCTTCGGTCGCCTGATGGGAGAGAGGTGGCAAGCCGTCGACGACTATATCGCCGGGAAATTGCTCGGCACCGACGACGCGCTTGCCGCCACCCTTTCCAACAACGAAGCGCAAGGCCTGCCGCCGATCGACGTGTCGCCGGCGCAGGGCAAGATGCTGTTCCTGCTCGCGCAGATGGCGGGGGCGCGGCGCATATTGGAAGTCGGGACACTCGGCGGCTATTCGACGATCTGGCTCGCGCGCGCCTTGCCCGCCGACGGGCGGCTCGTGACGCTCGAGATCGATCGCAAACATGCGCGGGTGGCGGAGGAAAATCTGACGCGCGCGGGGCTGGCGGATCGGGTCGATATTCGCGTGGGGCCGGCGAAGGACAGCCTGGCCGCTATGGCGAGCGAAACGCCGTTCGACTTCGTGTTCATCGACGCCGACAAGCAGGGCAATCCGCATTATGTCGCCGAGGCGGTGCGGCTGGGGCGGAGCGGGACGGTGATCGTCGTCGACAATGTCGTGCGCGCGGGCGGGGTGCTCGATGCCGAAAGCGCGGACAACAGCATTCGCGGGACGCGCGCCTTGTTCGATCGGCTCGAAGGCGACCCGCGGCTCGACGCGACTGCGGTGCAGACCGTCGGCGCGAAAGGCTGGGACGGGTTTGTGCTGGCGCGGGTGCGGTAAGCGGCTGCACTTCTTCGTCATTCGGGACCTGACCCGGGATCCATTCTTCGCACGGCGGCTCCGATGGACCCCGGATCAGGTCCAGGGTGACGAGGCGAGTAACGCTATAATCCGCCGTCGAAGCGTAGCGAGAAGCGGTAGTCTTCGGGTGCGATCGGGGCGGCGGTCTCCTTTTCGGGCCGCACCGATTCGAGCCGGATGGCGCCGTCGGCGAGAGGGGTCGCTTCGCCGAGGGTGACCTCGAACGGCTGTTTTTCGCCGGTCGGGCGCAGCCACAGCATCTTGACGCGGACGCGGCCCGCCCAGACGCAGCGCGCGTTCGCCGGGCAGCGACTGTCTTCGAGTATCTCGACGGGCTGGACGACCGGGCCGTCGACCATCGCGCGCTGGCCGAGCGCGATGTCGCGGCCGTCGGGCAAAGGGGTTTGCGAACTGGCCGTGGCGCAGGCCGAAAGCGTCAGGACGGCGGTGAATGCGGGAAGGGCGAGGCGCGGCGCGATCTGCATTTGCCGGAGTCTGACGCCGCCGCTATGAACCCGCCATGACCACCCATACCTGCCAGCTTTACCTGATCTCGCCGCTCGACGTCGGCGGCGATTTTCCCGACCGGCTCGAGGCGGCGCTGTCCGCCGGGCCGGTCGCGGCGTTCCAGTTTCGCGTCAAGGGGCTGAGCCAGCACGAGGCGGCGCGGCTTGCCGAGCCGCTGCAGGCGATCTGCGCCGCGCACGATGTCGCCTTCATCGTCAACGACGATATGGCGCTTGCGAAGCGGATCGGCGCCGACGGCGTCCATCTGGGGCAGGGCGACGGCGACCCGAAGGAGGCACGCCGGCTGCTCGGGCCGGGGGCGCAGATCGGCGTGACGTGCCACGCCAGCCGCCACCTCGCGATGGAAGCGGGCGAGGCGGGGGCCGATTATGTCGCGTTCGGGGCCTTCTTTCCGACCACGACGAAAACCGTCGAGCATCGCGCCGATCCCGAGATTCTGAGCTGGTGGCAGGGGTTGTTCGAGCTGCCGTGCGTCGCGATCGGGGGGATCACGCCGGAGAATGCGAAGCCGCTGATCGACGCGGGTGCCGACTTCCTCGCGGTGTCGGGCGGCGTATGGAATTACGCAGAAGGTCCCGCGGCTGCGGTGCAGGTCTTTGCGGCGCTGCTCGAAGCGTCCGCGGCCGATTAGGGGCGCGGCGGCGGGCCGGTCTTGGCGGCGTCCTGCGGCAGCGGCCGCTCACGGCGCCAGCCGAAGAGACCGGCGCAGGGCGCATGGCGATCGCGCCGCGCGTGGCGGGGCGAGGCGGGGGCGCAGGGCACATCGGGATATTGAGCATCGGCCATGGCCGTTCCTATGACAGCATGGCGCTCGATCCTATTGGATGGGCGCGCCAAATCGGCTTCGGTTCGTCGCCTTTTCGCTTGCACCGGCGCGGTGGGGGCGCAAGAGAAGGACTCCGGGGAGTAATTTTATGACAAGTGCCGACCAGCGGGCCGCCGGGCTTCGCGAACTGACGATCCGGGGCATGATCCTCGGCGGGCTGATCACTTTGCTGTTCACCGCAGCCAACGTCTATCTGGGGCTGAAGGTCGGGCTGACCTTTGCGACCTCGATCCCCGCCGCGGTGATCTCGATGGCGATTTTGCGGCAGATGTCGGGATCGACGATTCTCGAGAATAATATCGTTCAGACGATCGCTAGCGCCGCCGGGACACTTGCGGCGATCATCTTCGTATTGCCGGGGCTGGTTATGGTTGGTTACTGGCAGAATTTTCCCCTGCTCGAAACGACCGCCATAACGATGCTCGGTGGAATATTGGGGGTGCTTTTCTCGATTCCCTTGCGCCGCGCCCTCGTCGTCGACGCGGACCTGCCGTACCCTGAAGGGCGAGCGGCCGCTGAGGTGCTGCGGGTCGGTGCAGCGAGCGCCGAGGGAGCAGAGGAAAATGCTGCGGGGCTGTCGGCGCTGCTTTGGAACAGCGTCATTGCCGCCGGCTTCGCGTTGCTGACACAAATGAAACTTGCGGCGGCCGAAGTCGCGCGCTGGTTCAAGGTCGGCGCGGGCGCGACGGGCGTTGCGGGCGGGCTGGGCTTCGCTCTCTTCGGCGTCGGGCATCTTGTCGGGCTTTCGGTTGGCCTTGCGCAGTTGGTGGGGCTCGTCACGGGATGGTGGGTCCTGTTGCCAATTCTTACTCAGGGTGTCGCCGGTCCCGACGCCGAAACGATCGCGAATACGGTCTTTCGTGACAATGTACGCTTCTTTGGCGCTGGCGTTATCGCTGTTGCCGCTCTGTGGACATTGCTGAAGATCGCCGGACCCGTAATCGGAGGGATTCGTTCGGCGTTGGCGGCGAGCAGAGCACGCAACGCGGGCACCGCGTTGGCCGTGGAGGAGCAGGACATTTCGATCGGCTGGGTTTTCGGCGGCTCGCTGTTGACGCTGTTCCCGATCAGCTGGTTGCTCTGGTCTGTCCTGGCCGATGGCCCTCTTGCGGGCTCTGCCGCGATCCTCGTCGCGGGCGCTCTTCTGTTCATTATCGTGGTCGGGCTTATGATCGCTTCGGTGACCGGCTATATGGCGGGTCTTATCGGCGCATCGAATTCGCCTGTTTCGGGGATCGGCATCCTGGCGATCATCGCCTCGTCGCTTTTGCTCGTCGGATTGCTGGGTCGCGGCAGCGGCGATGCGGGCGCGGCAATGATCGCTTATGCGCTTATCGTGACGGGAGTGGTTTTTGGCATCGCGACCATTTCGAACGACAATCTTCAGGATTTGAAGACCGGTCAGTTGGTCGGTGCGACTCCGTGGAAACAGCAGGTCGCATTGATCATTGGTGTCGTTTTCGGGTCGCTGGTCGTGCCGCCGGTTCTCAATGTTCTAAACGAAACCGTAGGTTTCGTTGGCGTTCCGGGCGCTGGCCCCAATGCACTTGCCGCCCCTCAAGCGGGACTGATCTCATCGCTCGCGAAAGGCGTGCTGGGCGGCGATCTGAATTGGACGATGCTGGGCTATGGCGTGTTTGCGGGCGTCGGCTTTATCGTCGTTGACGAAATTCTTGGGCGAGCCGGCAAGTTGAGACTGCCGCCGCTTGCGGTAGGAATCGGCATCTATCTACCTATGTCGGTCATTCTGCCCGTGGTCGTCGGCGCGATCGGCGGCTGGTTTTACGATCGCTGGGCAGATCGGCGGATCAACCCCGAATTCGCGCGCCGAATGGGTGTGCTGACGGCGACGGGAATGATCGTCGGCGATAGCCTGTTCGGCGTATTTTACGCCGGCGCAGTATATGTGACGGATAAGGACTCCCCGCTCGCGGTTGTCGGGGACGGATTCGGACTCCCTTCCATCTTTATCGGTCTGGGGCTGTTTACAGCGTCGATCATCCTCAGCTATGCGCGGACGCGAAAACTGGTCGAAACCACCGCTTGACCCACCCTAAGCCGCTTGCCCTTCGCCGCGCGTCCGGCTAAGGGCGCGCTCCTGTGACCGGTGCGCGCGGGCGCGCGCCGGCGGCTCTTTCCATCCTGTTCGAAGCGAGTGTGCGCGATGAAAATCTCCGGCGTTGAAATCCGTCCCGGCAATATTATCGAATATGAAGGCGGTATCTGGAAGGTTACCAAGATCCAGCACACCCAGCCGGGCAAGGGCGGGGCCTATATGCAGGTCGAGGCCAAGAATCTGATCGACGGGCGCAAGCTCAACAACCGTTTCCGCAGCGCCGACACGGTCGAAAAGGTCCGCCTCGACACCAAGGATTTCCAGTTCCTCTATGCCGAGGGCGACGACCTGGTCTTCATGGACAAGGACAGTTTCGAACAGATCAACATCTCCAAGGAGGTGGTCGGCGACGCGCATGAATTCCTGCAGGACGGCATGGAAGTCGTGCTCGAACTGTGGGAAGAGCGCCCGATCTCGGTCGAACTGCCCGAACAGATCGAAGCGACGATCGTCGAGGCCGACGCGGTGGTGAAGGGCCAGACGGCGTCTTCGTCGTACAAGCCCGCGATCCTCGACAATGGCGTGCGCGTGATGGTGCCGCCGCACATCACCAGCGGCACGCGCATCGTGGTCAACGTCTATGACCGCGAATATGTCCGCCGCGCGGATTGATTGAGTTCCCCTCCCGCTTGCGGGAGGGGGCAGGGAAGGGTCTGTCGAGGGACAGGGTCTTTCCGAAGGAAACATTCCCTCCCCCGACCCCTCCCGCAAGCGGGAGGGGGGAGTAGATATTATGGCCGTATCCGGCATCATCACCGTCATGGAACGCGCCGCGCGCAAGGCGGGGTCCAAGCTGCGCCGCGACTTCGGCGAGGTCGAGCATCTGCAGGTGTCGCAAAAGGGTCCGGCGGATTTCGTATCGAAGGCCGATCAGGCCGCCGAGCGCACGCTTTACGACGAACTGACCCATGCGCGCCCCGGCTGGGGTTTCCTGATGGAAGAGGCGGGCGAGATCGAGGGCGAGCCCGGCAAGCCGCGCTTCATCATCGACCCGCTCGACGGCACCTCGAACTTCCTCCACGCGATCCCGCAGTTCGCGATCTCGATCGCGGTGCAGGAGCCGAAGCTCGGCGGCGGCTGGGGCGACATCACCGCGGCGCTCGTCTATCAGCCCGTGACCGACGAAAGCTATTGGGCCGAGCGCGGCCGCGGCGCGTGGCTGCACGACCGGCGCCTGCGCGTTTCGTCGCGGCGCAGCCTGCACGAATGCCTGATCGCCACCGGCATCCCCTTCATGGGCCACGGCGACATGGCGCAGTGGAGCCGCATCTTCGGCGCGGTCGCGCCCGAAGTCGCCGGCATCCGCCGCTTCGGCGCCGCCAGCCTGGACCTTGCATGGGTCGCGGCGGGGCGCTTCGACGGCTTCTGGGAAAGCGACCTCAAAATCTGGGATGTCGCGGCGGGCATGTTGCTGGTGCGCGAGGCGGGCGGTTTCGTCAGCGATTTCCGCGGCGGCGAGCGCGCGATCGAGCGCAGCGAATATATCGCTGGCAGCAGCGCGGTGCATTCGAAGCTGCAAAAGCTGGTTGCCGGCGCGCTGCGCAACGCCTGAGGGGCGGGGAACTGCCAAATGATCCTCCCCGACACGGGGAGGGGGAGCGAGCGGGACAAAGGGATGCGCGGGGCGCGTTGCTTCCCGCGAGGCCGAAGGGTGGTGGAGGGGCACAGGCGGTTTGCCTTTCCCTCTTTGAACGCAGCGTAAACCGAGGGTGCCCCTCCACCATGCTTCGCATGGTCCCCCTCCCCCAAGGGGGAGGACCGTCCGCTTCCCACCCCAAGCCGTCGCCGGCCGCCACCTCAGCTTTCGAACAAATATTCGTGATAGGCGTCCATCAGCGACGCCCAGGTGTTGAACGTCTCGCTGATATTTTCCTTGGGAATGCCCGCGAAATCGACGTCGATGTCCATTTCGAGCACCGGGTCGCCGGCTTCGTCGCGATAGGCGCGGGCGAAGCGTTTTTCGCGGTTCCACTGGTTGAGCTTTTCGAGCGGCGTGTCCTTGGCGTCGCTGAAGCCCATATAATATTGCAGCGTCCGGCAATTCTTTCCTTCGGTGCAGTTCATGAACAGCACGAGGAATTTCAGCCCGTTGCGGTTGCTTTCGATATAGGGGTCTTCGCCGTCCTTCTGGACCAGCGTTGCGGGCCAGCCGTGCGACTCGACGATCGCCTTGATCGCTTGGGGATCGCTGGCGCTGACGAGTTGCGCGCTCGCCGGAGCGGCGGCCAAGGCGAGCGCCGCGCCCGTTGCAAGGGCGGTGTGAAGCATGAAATGTGGCATAGTGGCTCCCCATATCCGTCGGGCGCTGGCTGCCCGGAATATCGACCCCGTTTTCATGGGCCTAACACAGTGATCGGGGGTATCGCCAGCCGGCTTTGCCTATTTGCCGCCGCCTCGCGACAATTTCCTGCCCGCAGCGCTTGCGAGGCGCGGCCGGCTGGCCTAAAGCGCCCCGCATAACGGGTGCGCAGACACCCAGATACGAACAGACTGCGAGCTCCCATGGTCGATCTGACTCAATATCTGCCGATTCTCATATTCCTGGCCATCGCGCTCGGATTGTCGGCCGCGTTCGTGTTCCTGCCGATGGGCGTCGCCCGCCTGACCGGCGCGCACCAGCCAGACCCGGCGAAGCTTTCCGAATATGAATGCGGTTTTCCCGCATTTGAAGACGCCCGCAGCCAGTTCGACGTGCGATTCTACCTCGTCGCCATTTTGTTCATCATCTTCGACCTCGAAGCCGCCTTCCTCTTTCCCTGGGCGGTAAGCCTGGAGGAAATCGGCTGGGCCGGCTGGGCGACGATGATGGTGTTTCTGGCCGAGCTGGCGCTCGGCCTTGTCTATGCGTGGAAGAAAGGGGCGCTGGATTGGGAATGAGCAGCACCACCATCCTGACCCCCGGCACGATGCCGGTCGCTCCGGGCACGGCCCCGGAGCAGGGCTTTTTCGACGATCTGAACGCCGAAGTCGGCGACAAGGGCTTCCTCGTCACCTCGACCGAGGAGCTGTTCAACTGGGCGCGCACCGGCTCGCTGTGGTGGATGACCTTTGGCCTTGCCTGCTGCGCGGTCGAGATGATCCACGTCAACATGCCGCGATACGACATGGAGCGGTTCGGCGTCGCGCCGCGCGCCAGCCCGCGCCAGTCGGACGTGATGATCGTCGCGGGAACGCTGTGCAACAAGATGGCGCCCGCGCTGCGCCGCGTCTATGACCAGATGTCGAATCCCAAATATGTGATCTCGATGGGCAGCTGCGCCAATGGCGGCGGCTATTATCACTACAGCTATTCGGTGGTGCGCGGCTGCGACCGCATCGTGCCGGTCGACATCTATGTTCCCGGCTGCCCGCCGACCGCCGAGGCCCTGCTCTATGGCGTGATGCAATTGCAGCGGAAAATCCGCCGCGTCGGGACGATCGAACGCTGATGGCCAGTCCCGCTCCCCTCATCGCCCCGCGCGACGGCCTGTCCGAAGCGCTCGCCAAAGCGCTCGGCCAGGACATGCTCGCGCATGTCTTCGCGGTCGGCGAGGACAGCATCACGGTGCGCCGCGAGGCGGTCGCGGGGGTGATGATCAGCCTTCGCGACAATCTCGATTATCAGCAGCTGATGGAAATCGCCGGGGTCGACTATCCGAACCGGCCCGAGCGGTTCGAAGTCGTCTATCACCTGCTCAGCGTCACGAAGAACCACCGCCTGCGCGTGCGCGTGTCGACCGACGAGGCGACGCCGGTGCCGACGATCGTGCCGGTGTGGCCGAACGCCGGCTGGCTCGAGCGCGAGGTGTTCGACATGTATGGCGTGCTGTTCGCGGGCAATCCCGACCTGCGCCGCATCCTGACCGACTATGGCTTTCAGGGCTTTCCGCAGCGCAAGGACTTCCCGCTGACGGGCTATACCGAGCTGCGGTATAGCGAAGAGGACAAGCGCGTCGTGTACGAGCCGGTGCGGCTGGCGCAGGATTTCCGCAATTTCGACTTCATGTCGCCGTGGGAAGGCGCCGACTATATCCTGCCGGGCGACGAAAAGGCCGGCGGGACCGGCGAGGCGCCGGGCAAAGGCGCGCCGAGCCCGATGACCGCGCAAGAGGTGAAGAAGGCCGACGAGGCAAAGGCGGCGCCGCCGCCGACCCCGAAGACGACCGAAAGCCCGGCGCAGACCGGCGCGGGCAAGACCGCCGACAAGGAAGCGACGAAGAAGAGCCGCGACGGCAAGCAGGCGAAGCCCGAGGCCGCGGCGGAATCGAAGCCGTCGGCGAAGGCGAAGGGCGCTTCGACGCCCAAGGCGAAAGCGCCCGCCAAGGCGAAGGCGCCGCGCAAGCCCAAGGCAGGAGGTGACGCATGACCGACTCTCCTCAGGTCAAGCACCACGGCAGCGACATGTTCGAAGGCTATCCGGTCGACACCGCCGACACCGCGGGCGATCAGGTCGTCACCAATTACACGATCAACTTCGGCCCGCAGCACCCGGCGGCGCACGGCGTGCTGCGCATGGTGATGGAGCTCGACGGCGAGATCATCGAGCGCGTCGATCCGCACGTCGGCCTGCTCCATCGCGGCACCGAAAAGCTGATCGAGTATAAGACCTATCTGCAGGCGCTGCCCTATTTCGACCGGCTCGACTATTGCTCGCCGCTCGGCATGGAGCACAGCTATGTCCTCGCGATCGAGAAATTGCTCGACCTCGAGGTGCCGGCGCGCGCGCAATATCTGCGCACGCTGTTCGCCGAGCTGACGCGCATCTGCAACCATATGCTCAACATCGGGTCGCACGTCATGGACGTCGGCGCGATGACCCCGAACCTGTGGGTGTTCGAGCTGCGCGAGGATTGCCTCAACTTCTTCGAGCGCATGTCGGGCGCGCGAATGCACCATGCCTGGTTCCGTCCCGGCGGCGTCCATCAGGACGTGCCCGAAAAGCTGCTCGTCGATATCGGCGAGTGGGTCGAAAAGCGCCTGCCCGAACTGTTCGGCGACGCGATGAGCCTGGTGATCGACAACCGTATCTTCAAGCAGCGCAATGTCGACATCGCGACGGTGAGCAAGGAAGACGCGCTGGCGTGGGGCTTCTCCGGCCCGATGATCCGCGGCAGCGGCATCGCGTGGGATTTGCGCAAGTCGCAGCCCTATGACGCCTATGCCGCGATGGACTTCGACATTCCCGTCGGCACGCGCGGCGACTGTTACGACCGCTTCATGGTGCGCGTCGAGGAAGTCTATCAGTCGGCGAAGATCATCAAGCAGTGCCTGCGCGACATGCCGGGCGGCCCCGTCGCGAGCCTCGACCGCAAGGTCGTGCCGCCGAAGCGCGGCGAAATGAAGCAGTCGATGGAATCGCTGATCCATCACTTCAAGCTCTATACCGAAGGTTTTCACGTTCCGGCGGGCGAAGTCTATGTCGCGACCGAGAGCCCGAAGGGCGAGTTCGGCGTCTATCTGGTCAGCGACGGCAGCAACAAGCCGTATCGCTGCAAGATCCGCCCGACGGCGTTCAGCCACCTGCAGGCGATGGATTTCATGTGCAAGGGGCACATGCTCGCGGATACGACCGCGATCATCGGCGCGATCGACGTCGTGTTCGGGGAGTGTGACCGGTGAGTTTCAATGCTCTCCTCGAATTTGTTGATCGAGACGTGTCTCGCTGGGCGGGAACGCCGGTAGTTACTTTCTGCGTTGGGATGATCCCTTTGCTGCTTTGGGCTTTGTTCGTTGGAAGGCCAAGCGATGCAAACCCCATCTATCTTTGGTCGATGATTGCATTTGCTGGACTGTGGATCTGTCTCGGAATGTGGCGGTCCGCCCATTTTCGCTGGCAGGAGTTCAAACAGATCAAAGCTTTGGGCGCTTCTGAGCTTTTGGAAAAGAATAATGGCTGACGCACCCCAAATCCCCGATGAGGCCGAAGTCCGCGCGCGCTGGGGCGCTTTTGCGTGGACTCCCGAGAATGCCGAAAAGGCGAAGGCGGTTATCGCGCGCTATCCCGCGGGGCGCCAGCGGTCGGCGGTGATGCCTTTGCTCGATCTCGCGCAGCGGCAGGTCGGAGCCGAGACGAACACGCAGGGCTGGCTGCCCGTGCCGGTGATCGAATATGTCGCGGCCGAGCTCGATATGCCCTTCATCCGTGCCTATGAGGTCGCGACCTTCTATACCATGTACAATCTGGCGCCGGTCGGCCGCTATCATGTGCAGGTGTGCGGGACGACGCCGTGCATGCTGCGCGGGTCGGACGATGTGATGGCGGCGTGCAAGAACCGCGGCATGGTCAAGGGCAAGACGACCCCCGACGGGCTGTTCACCTTGAGCGAGGTCGAGTGCATGGGCAATTGCGCCAACGCGCCGATGGTCCAGATCAACGACGATAATTACGAAGACCTCGATTTCGACAGCATGTCGCGCATCCTCGACGACCTTGCGGCGGGCAAGCAGCCCAAGACCGGCACGCAGAACCCGCAGCGCCACACGAGCGAGCCCGAGGGCGGCCCGACGACGCTGACCGCGATGGTCGATGCGAACCATGATTACAGGAGCGAATGGTGATGCGCGCGCTCGAAATCCTCCCCGCGAGCGGGGAGGGGGACCATGCGAAGCATGGTGGAGGGGGGCTGCGGCCCGCCGCCACGCTGCGTAAGGGCGTGAACCCCCTCCGTCAGCCGCTGCGCGGCTGCCACCTCCCCACATATGGGGAGGATTTGGCATGACCCAGAAGGATGTCGTCACGATCCTCGCGATCATCGGCGCGCTCGTCGTGCTGGGATTCGTGCTGCGCGTGACCTTTGCGCTGATCGGCCCGCTGCTGATCCTCGCGCTCGGCTATGTCGCCTACAAGATGATCCAGAACAAGGGTGGGACACGCTGATGCTCGCCGACAAGGACCGCATTTTCACCAACGTCTATGGCTTTCAGCCGTGGAATCTGAAGGCTGCGCAGGCGCGCGGCGACTGGGACAAGACCAAGGATCTGATGATCCGCGGGCAGGACGCGATCATCGAGGAGATCAAGGCGTCGGGGCTGCGCGGCCGCGGCGGCGCGGGCTTTCCGACGGGGCTCAAGTGGAGCTTCATGCCCAAGGAGCCGCGCGAGGACCGCCCGAGCTTTCTGGTCATCAATGCCGACGAATCCGAACCCGGATCGTGCAAGGATCGCGAGATCATCCGTCACGATCCGCACAAGCTGATCGAAGGCGCGCTGATCGCGGGCTTCGCGATGCGCGCGCGTGCCGCCTATATCTACATCCGCGGCGAGTTCATCCGCGAGGCGGAGACGCTCTTCTCCGCGGTGCAGGAGGCGTATGACGCCGGGCTGCTCGGCAAGAATGCGGCGAAGTCGGGCTATGATTTCGACGTCTTCGTCCACCGCGGCGCCGGCGCCTATATCTGCGGCGAAGAAACCGCGATGATCGAAAGCCTCGAGGGCAAGAAGGGCCAGCCGCGCCTGAAACCCCCGTTCCCGGCGGGTGCGGGCCTCTATGGCTGCCCAACGACGGTGAACAATGTCGAGAGCATCGCGGTCGTCCCGACGATCCTGCGGCGCGGCGCGAGCTGGTTCTCGAGCTTCGGGCGCGAGAATAACAAGGGCACCAAGCTGTTCCAGATCAGCGGCCATGTGAACAAGCCCTGCGTCGTCGAGGAAGCGATGAGCATCCCGTTCCGCGAATTGATCGACAAGCATTGCGGCGGCATCCGCGGCGGCTGGGACAATCTGCTCGCGGTGATCCCCGGTGGATCGTCGGTGCCGCTGGTCCCGGCGGCCGAGATCATGGACGCGCCGATGGACTTCGACGGGCTGAAAGCGCTGGGTTCGGGCCTCGGCACCGCCGCCGCGATCGTGATGGACAAGTCGACCGACATCGTCCAGGCGATCAGCCGCATCAGTTACTTCTACAAGCATGAAAGCTGCGGCCAATGCACCCCGTGCCGTGAAGGAACGGGCTGGATGTGGCGCGTGATGGAGCGGCTGCGCACCGGCGACGCCGACATCAGCGAGATCGACACTTTGTTCGACGTGACCAAGCAGGTCGAAGGCCACACCATCTGCGCATTGGGCGACGCGGCGGCGTGGCCGATTCAGGGGTTGATACGGCATTTCCGGCCCGAACTCGAGCGGCGAATTCGGGAGAATGGCGGCGTGATGGAGGCGGCCGAATGAGAAGCAAGGCAATCTGGACGCTCGGAGCGGGAGCGATGCTGCTCGCCGCGGCAGCTGCGGCATCGGCTTTCGAGCCGCCGGTCGGCTCGCGGCTCGGCGACCGGCTGACCCCGTCGGCCAATTCGAACACCGACGAGACGCGAACCGCCTTTCGCCTCGCCGAATGTCAGGCGAATATGCACGGCGACGAGGTTCGCGACATCCTCGATGCGCCGAACGAAGATCGGGCGATGCGTGCGTACAAGGCGCTCGAGCACGAGGAAAGCTGCTATCTCGACGTCTATGTCGATAGCCGGGCCGAAGGGGTGCGCGCTTCGATGAGCAAGGCGAGCTATCGCGGGATGCTGGCCGAGGGTATTTTGAAGAAGGACAAGCGCGCCGCGACGCTGGCGCCGCTGCCGCTGCAACCCGTTTATGAACGGCCGTGGACCGCGCTGACGGGGCGCCCGCCTTCGGTCGACGAGATGGCGATCTGCGTCGCCGATGTCGATCCCGCCTGGATCATGGCGGTGCTCGCAACCCTGCCCCAAAGCCGGGAAGAGCGCGGCGCTTTTTCGGGTTTGAGCGAAGCCATGGGTAAATGCCTGCAAAATGGCATCGAATTGAGCGCCGACGCGCTGGCGCTGCGGACCGCCTTTGCCGAGGCGCTCTATCACCGTGCCTATGCGCCGCAGGCGACGGCGGCCGACGGGAGCGGCGCGAAGGGAATCTCCGAATAATGCCCAAAGTTACCGTAGACGGCCAGGAACTCGACGTCCCGCAGGGCGCGACCGTGTTGCAGGCGTGCGAGATGGCGGGCAAGGAAATCCCGCGTTTCTGCTATCACGAGCGGCTGAGCATCGCCGGCAATTGCCGCATGTGCCTGGTCGAAGTGTCGCCCGGCCCGCCGAAGCCGCAGGCGTCGTGCGCGCTGCCGGTCGCCGAGGGGCAGGTGATCCGCACCGACAGCCCGATGGTCAAGAAGGCGCGTGAAGGGGTGATGGAGTTCCTGCTCATCAACCATCCGCTCGACTGTCCGATCTGCGACCAGGGCGGCGAGTGCGACCTGCAGGACCAGTCGGTCGCCTATGGCCGCGGCGCATCGCGCTATGACGAGAACAAGCGCGCGGTGACCGAGAAATATATGGGGCCGATCGTCAAGACGGTGATGACGCGCTGCATCCAATGCACGCGCTGCGTCCGCTTTGCCGAGGAGGTCGCCGGCGTGGAAGACATCGGCGCGATCTATCGCGGCGAAAATATGCAGATCACCACCTATCTGGAACATGCGATCCAGAGCGAGCTGTCGGGCAATGTCGTCGACCTGTGCCCGGTCGGCGCGCTGACGTCGAAGCCCTATGCGTTCGAAGCGCGCCCGTGGGAGCTGACCAAGACGCTGGGCATCGACATGATGGACGCGGTCGGCACCAATGTCCGCATCGACAGCCGCGGGCGGCAGGTGCTGCGCGTGCTGCCGCGCGTCAACGATGATGTGAACGAGGAATGGGCGAGCGACAAGACGCGCCACCATGTCGACGGCCTGATCCGCCGCCGCCTCGACCGCCCCTATGTGCGCCGGAACGGCAAGCTCGAGGAAGCGACGTGGAGCGAGGCGTTCGACGCGATCAAGGTGGTGAACGCCGGGTCGTCGGTCGCGGCGATCGCCGGCGATATGGCCGATTGCGAGACGATGTTCGCGGCGAAGGCGCTGGTGAATGCGCTCGGCTCCGACCTGCTCGAAGGGCGCCAGACGGGGCTCGCCTATGACGTGACCAGCCTGTCGGCGGTCAATTTCAACACCACCATCGCCGAGGCGGAGAATGCCGACGTGATCCTGCTCGTCGGTACGAATTTGCGCTGGGAAGCGCCGCTCATCAACACGCGCGTGCGCAAGGCGGTGTGGAAGAAGGGCGCGAAGGTCTTTGCGATCGGGCCGGAGGTCGACCTCACCTACAAGACCGAATGGCTGGGCAACGACGCTTCGCTCGTCGCGAAGCTGCCCAAGGCGGCGCTCGACGCGCTGAAGGGCGCCGAGCGGCCGATGCTGGTCTTCGGCGGCGGCGCGCTCGCGGTGCCCGGCGTCCACGGCGCGGGCCTTGCGCTCGCCAAGGCGGTGAACGCGGTGAAGGACGGCTGGAACGGCTTCAACGTCGTCCATTTCTCGGCGGCGCGGATGGGCGCGCTGATGCTCGGCTATGCGCAGCCGGGCGGGATCAAGGATATTGTCGTGAAAAAGCCGAAGCTGACCTTTTTCCTCGGCGCCGACGAGGTCGATTTTTCGGCCTTTTCCGATAGTTTCAAAGTCTATGTCGGCCATCACGGCGACAAGGGCGCGCATGCCGCCGACGTCATCCTGCCCGCCGCGGCGTGGACGGAGAAGGATTTCACCACGGTCAACACCGAGGGCCGCGTCCAGCGCAGCGAGAAGGCGGTGTTCGCGCCGGGCGACGCGCGCGAGGACTGGAGCATCTTCCGCGCGCTCGCCGATGCGCTGGGCGTCAGCGTCGGTTTCGACAGCTTCGACCAGTGCCGCGCGGCGATGATCGCGGCGGTGCCCGCGCTGGGCGTCGAGGGGCTCGTCGATTATGGCTGGGCGCCGCCGAAGCTCGACGCGAAGCCCGAGGCGCGCGAAATGGGCCTGCCGATCAAGGACTTCTACCTCACCAACGCCATCTGCCGCGCGTCGCCGACGATGCAGCGCTGCTCGGACGAAATCCTGCATGGCGCCGAGCTTGCGGAGGCGGCGGAATGATGCGCCATAATCAAATCCTCCCCGCTTGCGGGGAGGGGGACCGCGAAGCGGTGGAGGGGGTTCGCGCCCGCACGCTACGCAGCGCATGGAGGCCAACCCCCTCCGTCAGCCGCTGCGCGGCCGCCACCTCCCCACAAGTGGGGAGGATTTAAGAAATGACCGAATTTTTCCAATCCCTCGGCATGTCCTATGAATGGGCGTGGGGCGTCGCCACGATCTGCGGCATCTTGCTCATCGCGTTGCCGCTGATGCTCGCGGTGGCGATGATCATCTATGCCGACCGCAAGATCTGGGCGGCGATGGCGCTGCGGCGCGGGCCGAATGTCGTCGGGCCTTTCGGCCTGCTCCAGAGTTTCGCCGACGGCCTCAAGGTTTTCCTCCAGGAAACGATCATCCCGTCGGGCGCAAACCGCGGGCTGTTCCTGATCGCGCCGATCATCACCTTCACCGTCGCGCTGATGGCGTGGGCGGTGATCCCGTTCAATTCGGGCGCGGTGCTCGCCGACATCAATGTCGGGCTGCTCTACATCCTCGCCATCTCGTCGCTCGGCGTTTACGGCGTGATCCTGTCGGGCTGGTCGTCGAACTCGAAATATCCCTTCTTTTCGGCGCTGCGCGCGTCGGCGCAGATGATTTCCTACGAAGTCTCGATCGGTTTCATCCTGATCGGCGTCGTGCTCTTTGCCGACAGCTTCAACATGAACGAAATCGTCAAGGCGCAGCAGGGGCACGGGCTCGGCATCGTCAACGCCTTCGGCTTCAACCTGTTGCTGTTCCCGCTCGCGGTGATGTTCCTCATCTCCTCGCTCGCCGAAACCGCGCGCGCGCCGTTCGACCTGACCGAAGCCGAAAGCGAGCTCGTTGCGGGGTATCAGACCGAATATTCGTCGATGAGCTTCGCGCTCTTCTGGCTCGGCGAATATGCCAATGTGCTCCTGATGTGTACGCTCAACGCGGTGCTCTTCTGGGGCGGCTGGCTGCCGCCTGTCGACTGGGCGCCGCTCTATGCCGTTCCGGGCATCATCTGGCTGTTCGCGAAGATCCTGTTCTTCTTCTTCGTCTTCAGCTGGGTCAAGGCGACCGTCCCGCGCTACCGCTACGACCAGCTGATGCGTCTCGGCTGGAAAATCTTCCTGCCGATCTCGCTGATCTGGGTGTTCCTGATCTCCGGCTATCTGATGCTGACGAGGTATTCATGAGTTACGTAGGCCATCTCGTCAAAAGCTTCACCCTCTGGGAGTTCGTGAAGGCGCACGCCCTCACGCTCAAATATTTCTTCAAGCCGAAGGCGACGATCAACTATCCGTTCGAGAAGAACCCGCTCAGCCCCCGTTTCCGCGGCGAACATGCGCTGCGCCGCTATCCGAACGGCGAGGAGCGCTGCATCGCGTGCAAGCTGTGCGAGGCGATCTGCCCCGCGCAGGCGATCACGATCGAGGCCGAACCGCGCGACGACGGCTCGCGCCGCACGACGCGCTACGACATCGACATGACCAAGTGCATCTATTGCGGTTTCTGCCAGGAAGCGTGCCCGGTCGATGCGATCGTCGAGGGGCCGAACTTCGAATTCGCGACCGAAACGCGCGAGGAGCTGCTTTATGACAAGGCCAAGCTGCTCGCCAATGGCGACAAATGGGAGCGCGCGATTGCGGCGAATCTTGCCGCCGACGCGCCCTATCGGTAAGGGCGCGCGGACATGATTCACTGGCTCCAATACCCGACTATCCCGAGCGAAGACGAGGGACTTTGCCGAGCGAAGTCGAGGCAGCTTCGGTGCGGGTTCTCGCTTCGCTCGAACGAGCCCCTCGGCTCCGCTCGGGGATACGGCTTTGAGGTGGGGGGCGCGGCATGATCCAGCTTATCGCCTTCTACCTCTTCGCCACCATCGTCATCGCCTCGGCCGCGATGGTGATTTTCGCGCGCAACCCGGTCCACAGCGTCATGTGGCTGATCCTCGCCTTCTTCAATGCGGCGGGGCTGATGCTGCTCGCGGGCGCCGAGTTCATCGCGATGTTGCTGATCATCGTCTATGTCGGCGCGGTCGCGGTGCTGTTCCTGTTCGTCGTGATGATGCTCGACATCGACTTCGCCGAGCTGCGTGCCGGGTTCGTGCGCTACCTGCCATTGGGCGCGCTCGTCGCGGTGATCCTTGCCGCCGAGCTGGTGTTCGCACTCGGCGCGTGGAGCGCGGGCGGGATCGACCTGGCGGCGCGCGCCGCGCCGGCGACCCCCGACAAGAGCAATATCCAGCAGATCGGCGAGCTGCTCTATACGCGCTACATCTTCCTGTTCGAGGCGGCGGGCATCGTCCTTCTCGTCGCGATGATCGGCGCGATCGTGCTCACCCACCGCACCCGCGGCGGGGTGCGGCCGCAGAAAATCGCCGATCAGGTGCGCCGCCGTCCGCAGGACGCGACGCGCCTCGTCGATCCGGGCGTCGGGCAGGGGATGGAGCTATGATCGGCATCGGCCACTATCTCGCCGTTTCGGCGGTGCTGTTCACATTGGGCGTGCTCGGCATCTTCATCAACCGCAAGAATATCATCGTCATCCTGATGGCGATCGAGCTGATCCTCCTGTCGGTGAACATCAACCTCGTTGCGTTCAGCGGCGCGCTGAACGACCTCGTCGGACAGGTATTCGCGATGTTCGTGCTGACCGTTGCCGCCGGCGAAGCGGCGATCGGGCTCGCCATTCTCGTTATCTATTTCCGCGGCCGCGGCACGATTGCCGTCGACGATGCCAACCGGATGAAGGGGTAAGCCGGTGACCGACACCATCCTCGTCGTCCCAGCGAAAGCTGGGATCGCCCTCTTGGCAACGCAGCGCCGGACCGTGAGCGGTCCCAGCTTTCGCTGGGACGACGGAGCCTCCGCATGATCCAGGCCATCGTATTCCTGCCGCTGCTCGCGGCGCTTATCGCAGGCCTTGGCCAGCGCGTCATCGGCACCACCGCGTCGAAAATCTTGACGACGGGCGCGCTGTTCGCGAGCTGTGCGCTGAGCTGGCCGATCTTCCTGTCGTTCGTCGCCGGCAGCGCCGAGCCGAGCGTGACCCCGGTGCTGCACTGGGTGTCGTCGGGCGCTCTCCAGTTCGACTGGGAGCTGCGCGTCGATACGCTGACCGCGGTGATGCTCGTCGTGATCACGACGGTGTCGGCGCTCGTCCACCTCTATAGCTGGGGCTATATGGAGGAAGACCCGGACCAGCCGCGCTTTTTCGCCTATCTGTCGCTGTTCACCTTCGCGATGCTGATGCTCGTGACCGCGAACAACCTCGTCCAGATGTTCTTCGGCTGGGAAGGCGTCGGTCTCGCGTCGTATCTGCTGATCGGTTTCTGGTACAAGAAGCCGAGCGCCAATGCCGCCGCGATCAAGGCGTTCGTCGTCAATCGTGTGGGTGATCTGGGCTTCATGCTCGGCATTTTCGGGACTTTCCTGGTGTTCGGCACGGTGTCGATCCCCGAGATTCTGGCCGCGGCGCCGGGGATGGCGGGATCGACGATCACCTTCCTCGACATGCGGCTCGACACCATGACGATCCTGTGCCTCCTGCTGTTCATCGGCGCGATGGGCAAGTCGGCGCAGCTTGGGCTCCACACCTGGCTTCCCGACGCGATGGAGGGCCCGACCCCGGTGTCGGCGCTTATCCACGCCGCAACGATGGTCACCGCGGGCGTGTTCATGGTGTGCCGCCTGTCACCGATGTTCGAAACCGCCCCCGTCGCGCTCGGCGTCGTCACCTTCGTCGGCGCCGCGACCTGCCTGTTCGCTGCGACGGTCGGCACGACGCAGTGGGACATCAAGCGCGTCATCGCCTATTCGACCTGTAGCCAGCTTGGTTACATGTTCTTTGCCGCGGGCGTCGGCGCCTATGGCGCGGCGATGTTCCACCTGTTCACGCACGCCTTTTTCAAGGCTTTGCTGTTCCTCGGCGCCGGCAGCGTGATCCACGCGATGCACCATGAGCAGGACATGCGCTATTATGGGGCCTTGCGGAAAGAAATTCCCTTCACCTTCTGGGCGATGACCGCGGGGACGCTGGCGATCACCGGCGTCGGCATTCCGCTCGCCGGCATCGGTTTCGCGGGCTTCCATTCGAAGGACGGCATCCTCGAGGCGGCGTTCGCGGCGGGCGAGGGCGGTCAGGTCGCCTATTGGGTGGGCGTCTTTGCGGCGCTGCTCACCAGCTTCTATTCGTGGCGCCTCGTCTTCCTGACCTTCTTCGGCAAGCCGCGCT
This sequence comes from Sphingopyxis indica, assembly GCF_032879645.1. NCBI lineage: Bacteria > Pseudomonadati > Pseudomonadota > Alphaproteobacteria > Sphingomonadales > Sphingopyxidaceae > Sphingopyxis > Sphingopyxis indica. Next base: position 2,346,597 of record NZ_CP076394.1, on the reverse strand, counting down.
GGGCGGCGAGCGAGCATATCCAGCATGCGGTGCATGGCGATCACCACGACCATCCGGCCGACGAACATGCGGGGCACGATGTCGCGCACGCCCATGCCGCCGATGCGCATGAAGGGACGGGCGGCTATCACCCGCACGAAAGCCCGCTTTCGATGCTGATCCCGCTCGGCGTGCTGTCGCTCGGCGCGATCTTTGCCGGCTTCCTCTTCGCGCATCCCTTCATCTATCCCGAAGAGGGCATGGCTTTCTGGAAGGGCAGCATCGCGTTCGACGAACATCTGATGCACGCCGCGCACGAGGTGCCGACGCTCATCAAGCTGATGCCCTTCGTCGTGATGGCGACCGGCCTGTTTATCGCGTGGAACAGCTATATCCGCGACACGACGCTGCCGGCGCGCTTCGTTGCGCAGTTCGGGCTGCTGCACAAATTCCTGTTCAACAAATGGTATTTCGACGAGCTTTATAACGTCCTGTTCGTGAAGCCCGCCTTTGCGATCGGGCGCTTCTTCTGGAAGCGCGGGGACGAAGGCACCATCGACCGCTTCGGTCCCGATGGTGCCGCGGCGCTCGTCCAAGGGGGGACCCGGCTCGCGGTCCGGCTGCAATCGGGTTATGTTTATGGATATGCGTTCGTGATGCTGCTCGGGCTTGTCGGCCTCGCCAGCTGGGCCATGGTGAAATTCCTGTGAGCGGCGGCATGGGGCTCCTTTCGCTGATGCTGGCGGTGCCGATGGTCGCGGCGATCGCCTGCCTGTTCGTGACCGACCGCAACGCGCGGCTGATCGCGTTCGCCGCGACGCTGATCGACTTCGCGCTCGGCATCGTCCTATGGGCGCGCTTCGACATCGGCGGCGCGCAGTGGCAGTTCACCGAGCGCGCCGACCTGTTCGGGCGCTTCCAGTGGGCGCTCGGGATCGACGGCATGGCGCTGATGCTGATCATGCTCACCGTTTTCCTGATGCCGCTCTGCATCCTCGCGAGCTGGGACGCGATCACCAGGCGCGTCGGGCTCTATATGGCGATGTTCCTCGTCATGGAGACGATCATGATCGGCGTCTTCTGCGCGCAGGATCTGATCCTCTTCTACATCTTCTTCGAGGCGGGTCTGATCCCGATGTATTTCATCATCGGCATCTGGGGCGGCGCGAACCGCATCTATGCGGCGTTCAAATTCTTCCTCTACACGCTGCTCGGGTCGGTGCTCATGCTGATCGCGATGATCGCGATGATCCGCGAAGCGGGCACGACCGACATCCCGACCTTGCTCGCCTATAATTTCCCGCCCGAAATGCAGACGTGGCTGTGGCTCGCCTTTTTCGCCAGCCTGGCGGTCAAGATGCCGATGTGGCCGGTCCACACCTGGCTTCCCGACGCGCACGTCCAGGCGCCGACCGCAGGGTCGATGATCCTCGCGGGCGTGCTCTTGAAGATGGGCGCATACGGCTTCCTCCGATTCATGATGCCGATGTTCCCCGATGCGTCGGCGCAGCTGATGTGGATCGTCTTTGCCCTCTCGATGATCGCGGTGGTTTACACCAGCCTCGTCGCGCTGGTGCAGAACGACATGAAGAAGCTGATCGCTTACTCGTCGGTCGCGCACATGGCGATCGTCACCGCTGGCCTCTTCGCCTTCAACCAGCAGGGGATCGAGGGCGCGCTGATCATCATGCTGAGCCATGGCGTCGTGTCGGCCGCGCTCTTCTTTTGCGTCGGCGTGATCTATGACCGGCTGCACACGCGCGAGATCGGCCGCTACGGCGGGCTTGCGGTGAACATGCCGGCCTATGCGCTCTTCTTCATGCTGTTCACCATGGCGTCGGTCGGCCTGCCCGGCACGAGCGGCTTCGTCGGCGAGTTTCTGAGCCTTGCCGGCATCTATGAAGCGTCGAGCTGGGTTGCGCTCGTCTGCGGCACCGGCGTCATCCTCGGCGCCGCTTACATGCTCTATCTCTATCGCCGCGTCGTGTTCGGCGATCTGACCAAGGACGATGTGAAGGCGATGCCCGACATCACGGCCCGCGAATGGGCGATCTTCGTGCCGCTGGCCGCGGTGGCCCTGTGGATGGGCGTCTATCCCGAAAGCTTCCTCGCGCCGATGCGCGGCGACGTGACCACGGTGGTCGCGCGCCTTGCCCCGGCGAAGCCCGCGGGGGACGCGCATCTCGCGGCGGGCAAGCCCAGGGCGCCCGAAGCGCATGGTGAGCCCGCGCATGGCGAAGCGCATCAGGCGGGAGGCGTGCAATGAGCGCCGATCTCGCCCTCATCTGGCCCGAGCTGATCCTGACGATCGGCGGGCTGATCACGCTGATGCTCGGCACTTTTGCCGGCGACCGGCAGGTCGGGCTCTATCAGCTCGCGTCGCTGGTCACGCTCGCGGCGGCGGCGGTCGCGGTGATCGCGCTGTTCGGAACGGAGGCGACGGTCTTTTCGGGCACGCTCGCGGTCGACGCCTTCGGCGGCTTCGCCAAGCTGCTCATCTATGCCGCGAGCTTTGTCTGCATCGCCATCGCGCCGCGCTTTTTCCGCGACGGGATGCGCGCCGAATATCCGGTCCTGATCCTCTTCGCCGCGCTGGGCATGGGAATCATGGCGAGCGCGCGCGACCTGATGACGCTCTATGTCGGGCTCGAACTCAACAGCCTGGCCGCCTATGTGCTCGCAAGCTTCATGCGCACCGACGACCGGTCGAGCGAGGCCGGGCTCAAATATTTCGTCCTCGGCTCGCTAGCGAGCGGAATGCTGCTCTATGGCATTTCGCTGCTCTACGGCTTTACGGGCACGACCGATTTCGCCGGCATCGCCAAAGCGCTGGGCGGCGAGATGGGCACCGGCCTGCTCTTCGGGATCGTGTTCGTGATCGCGGGTCTCGCGTTCAAGATCAGCGCGGTGCCGTTCCACATGTGGACCCCGGACGTCTATGAAGGCGCGCCGACCCCGGTGACGACCTTCTTCGCGAGCGCGCCCAAGGTCGCGGCGATGGTGCTGCTGACCCGCGTGATCGTCGGTGCGATGGCGCCCGCCATCGGCGCGTGGCAACAGATCGTGATCTTCCTCGCGCTCGCCTCGATCATCCTCGGCGCGGTCGGCGCGATCGGGCAGAAGAATATCAAGCGCCTGCTCGCCTATTCGTCGATCAACAATGTCGGCTTCATCCTCATCGGCCTCGCCGCCGGGACGCAGCAGGGGGTCGAGGCGGTGCTGTCCTACCTCCTCGTCTATGTCGTCACGACGATCGGCAGCTTCCTCGTCGTGCTGCAATTGCGCGACCGCGAGGGCCAGCAGGTCGAAAGCATTCCGGCGCTCGCGGGCCTGTCGCAATATCGCCCCGGCCTGGCCGCGGCGATGGCGGTGTTCCTGTTGAGCCTCGCGGGTATCCCGCCGCTGTTCGGCTTCTGGCCGAAATATCTGGTGTTCGAGGCCGCGGTGAACGCGAACCTCGTCCCGCTCGCGGTCGCGGGCATCGTCGCCTCGGTGATCGGCGCCTTTTACTATATCGCGGTCATCAAGACGATGTATTTCGACGAGCGGTCGGAGGCCGAGGTGTCGGGCGGCGGCAATATCCTCGAAGGCACGATCGTCGCGGTAAGTGCGCTGTGGCTGTCGGTGATCGGTTACCTCTTCATCGGTCCGCTCGCGACGGCTTCGGCGCACGCGGCTTCGGTGCTGTTCTGATCCCGCCGATCGAGCGGATCCAGCAGACCGGTTCGACCAACGCCGACCTGCTGGCGCGGCTGGCACGCGGCGAGCCTGTCGGCGAGGGGCATTGGCTCGTCGCCGACCGCCAGACCGCCGGGCGCGGCCGCCTGGGCCGCGCGTGGGGCGACGGCGAAGGCAATTTCATGGGATCGACGGTGGTGCGGCTGACCCCCGGCGATCCGCTTGCCGCGACGCTCGCGCTCGTTGCCGGGGTAGCGCTGGCGCAGGCGGTGCGGATATTGGCGCCCGCGGTCGCGTTCGAGCTGAAATGGCCGAACGATGTGCTGGTCGATGGCGCCAAATGTTCGGGCATCCTGCTCGAACGCAGCGGCGACGCGGTGGTGATCGGGATCGGAGTCAACCTCGTCTCCGCGCCCGAACTGCCCGACCGCGCGACCGCCTGCTTCGCCGAGATGGGCGCGCCTATCGACCGCGACCGCTTCGCCGAGGTGCTGGCGGTCGCGATGACGGATGCACTGCGGACGTGGCGGCACGAGGGCGTCGTGCGCATCGTCGATATGTGGCTGCCGCAGGGGCATCCCGTCGGCACGCCGCTGCGCGTGTCGGAGCAGGCGATCGAGGGGATTTTCGACGGCCTGGCGCCCGATGGCGCGCTGCGCTTGCGCCGCGAGGGCGGCGAGGTCATGCTGATACATGCGGGCGACATCGAATTGCGCCGTCCGGTGAGGGAAGGGGACTAGCCCGTGCTGCTTGCGATTGATGTCGGCAACACCAATGCCAAATTTGCGGTTTTCAGGGATTCCGAGGCGCTTGCGCGCTGGCGTATCGCGACCGACGACCGCCGCACCGCCGACGAATATATGGTGTGGCTCGACCAGCTGCTGCGCCTCGAAGGGCTCGACCGCGGCGAGATCGACGCGGTCATCATCTCGACCGTCGTGCCGCGCGCGCTGCACAATCTTCAGCTCCTCGCCGATAAATATTTCGGGGTCGAGGCGCTGGTCGCCGGGCGGCCGCCGGTGAGCTGGGGCATCGCGCTCAAGGTCGACGAGCCGCAGTCGGTCGGCGCCGACCGGGCGTGCAACGCGATTTCGGCGCAGGCGATCGCGCCCGGCACGGACAAGCTCGTCATCAGCTTCGGCACCGCGACGACCTTTGACCATATCGGTCCGGGGGGTGAGTATCTCGGCGGGATCATCGCGCCGGGGGTCAATCTGTCGCTCGAGGCGCTGGTCAACGCCGCGGCGAAGCTGCCGCGCATCGCGATCGAGGCGCCGGGGTCGGACAGCGTGATCGGCCGCACGACCGAAAGCCAGATGCTGATCGGGGTCTATTGGGGCTATGTCGCGATGATCGAGGGGCTGATGGCGCGGATGAAGGCCGAAATCGACAAGCCGCTCACCGTGATCGCAACCGGCGGGCTCGCTGCGCTGTTTCAGGAACAGGCGCATCTCTTCGATCGCGTCGAACCCGACCTGACATTGAACGGACTTATGCACTTATATAATCAGAGAGGCTCTTCCCGATGACCGTCCCCGGCAAGGAATTGCTCTTTCTCGCGCTCGGCGGGTCGGGCGAGATCGGCATGAACGCCAATCTTTATGGCTGCGACGGCAAGTGGATCATGCTCGATCTGGGCGTCAGTTTCGGGACGCCCGACTATCCGGGCATCGACATCGTGATGCCCGACCTCGAATTCATCGAGGATCGCCGCGATAATCTGCTCGGCATCGTGCTGACGCATGGGCACGAGGATCATATCGGCGCGCTCCCCTATCTTGCCGCCGAACTCGGCGTGCCGCTCTATGCCAACCGCTTCACCGCGGGGCTGATCGCGCACAAGCTCGCCGAAGAGGGGCTGGAGAAAGAGGTCGAGGTCCGCACCGTCGACATCGACGCGCGCTTCGAACTCGGGCCGTTCCGCCTGCGCATGGTGCCGCTCGCGCACTCGATTCTCGAAATGAGCGCGGTGGTGATCGACACGCCCTATGGCCGCGTGTTTCACACCGGCGACTGGAAGCTCGACGAGGAACCGATCCTCGGCGAGCCCGCGACTGCGGCGATGCTGTCGGCGATCGGCGACGAGGGGGTCGACGTGCTGGTGTGCGATTCGACCAACGTCTTCAACACCCAGCCATCGGGCAGCGAAGGCGACCTGCGCGCGGGGCTCGTCGCGGCGGTCGGCGCGGCGAAGGGGCGGGTGGTGGTGACCACTTTCGCCTCGAACGCCGCGCGGCTGCACACGCTGGGCGAGGTTGCGCGCGCGACCGGGCGCAGCCTGTGCGTCGCGGGGCGCTCGCTCGACCGTATCCTCAGCGTCGCGCGCTCGGTCGGCTATCTCAGGGATTTCCCGCCGACGGTCGATTTCGACGAAGCGATGCGGCTGCCGCGCGACCAGGTGATGGTGATCGCGACCGGCGGGCAGGGCGAGCCGCGCGCCGCGCTCGCGCGCATGGCGGGCGACGTCCACCAGATCAAGCTCGAGGCCGGCGACACCGTCGTCTTCTCCTCCAAGCAGATCCCGGGCAACGAGATCGCGATCGGGCGGATCATGAACCAGCTTGCCGCGAAGGATGTGCTGACCGTCACCGAAAAGCAGGCGCATATCCATGTCAGCGGCCATCCGGGCAAGCCCGAGCTCGCGGCGCTCTATGGCTGGCTGCGGCCGAAGCTGATCGTGCCGGTGCATGGCGAAGTCCGGCACATGCACGAGCAGGCGCGCTTCGGGCTCGAACAGGGGATTCCGGCGGCGCTGGTGCAGGAAAATGGCGACCTTTGCCGCCTGGCACCGGGCGCGGCGACGATCGTCGAGCGGGTGCGGTCGGGGCGGCTCGTGCTCGACGGCGACGTGATCCTGCCTGCGGATGGCGAGACGCTGAACGAGCGGCGCAAGCTGTCGTGGAACGGCCAGATTTCGGTTGCGGTGGTGCTCGGCGCCAGAGGCTATATCGGTAGTGAAATCCAGTATCGCGGCGTGCCGGTCGAGGACGACCGCGAGGCCTTTCTCGACGAGATGAACGAGGCGGCCGAGCAGGCGGCGTCGAAAAAGGCGCGCGACCGCGATGCGCTGAAGGAAGCGATCCGCCTCGGCGTGCGCCGCGTCGCGACCGACTGGACCGGAAAAAAGCCGATCGTCGACGTGCTGATCGTGGACGTCTGACCGATGCAGTGGACCTCGGCCCTTGCCATCTATCTGCTCATGTGGGTGTTCAGCGCCTTCTTCGTGCTCCCCTTCCACGGCCGCCGCGCGGGCGACGAGGACGAGGTTTTCGTGAAGGGACAGGAGCCCGGCGCGCCGGTGCGCATTCGCCCGCTGCGGATCATGGTTCAGATGACGGTGGTGACCGCCGCGATCTTTCTGCTCTTCTACCTCGCCTATCTGCAGGGCTGGGTCGACCCCGACGTGATCGCGGGGCGGGCGTAGCGGCGGCTTTGGGGTGGGGTTGTCATTCGCCCACTCTCCTTCGTCATCCCGGACTTGATCCGGGATCCATAGCAGCGCCGAAGTCGTGGACCCCGGATCAAGTCCGGGGTGACGATGATTGGTAAGTAGGAACCGGTCGTTAGCCGACGTCCGGCGCATCACCCCCGCAGGCGGTCGATCGCCTGCGCCAGTGCGACGTAGAGCTTGCCGATGTCGGAGGAGAGCAGCGTGACGCTGATCGCCGAGCCGTCGCGCGCGCCGATGAGCAGACGGAGCATCGCTTCGAAGTCGTGGATGAACTGGTTGACCGCGGCGTGGAAACCGTCGTCGTTCTGATAGAGGCGCAGGATTTCCCTGGCCTCGCTCGTTTCAACGAGCTTGACCGCGCGGCGCGCGAAGACGCCGCGGTCGCCCTTCAGATAGGCGTCCCATGCGGTATCGCTGACCTCGGCCGACAGGATTTTGGTGACGTCGATCGCGGTCGATTTGAGCGCCTCGGTGAGCAGACCGACCTGCTTGGCAAGATTGTCGCGATCGGACGCGGCGATCGCCTGTTCGGCCTCGAGCGTGCGCTGCTCGACGCTCGCGCTGGTGTCCATGATCGTCATCATCTGGCGCATCAGCCGTTCGGCGGCGCCGTTCGCCGCCTCGACCGCGCGCTGCGACGCGGCTTCGATCTCGGCGAGCTGCTTCATCACCTCGCTCTTGAAGGCGGCGTCGATCGTTTCGCTCGCGGTCGCCTCCATCGTCGCGCGCGCGCCGGCGATCAGCGCGTCGAGCGTCTGCCGCGCCTCGGCCGCTGCGGTTTCGGCGGTCGCGCGCACCTCGTCGAGCGTCGCGGCCATGCGCGCGCCGCCCTGTTCGGCAAATTCGTCGGCGCCGCTGCGCAGCTTTGCGAGCGCGGCGTCGGCGTCGGCGAGCGCGGCGGCGATGCGCGCGGTCAGCGCTTCCTGCCGTTCGCCGAGCGCGGCGATATGTTCTTCATTGCGCGGCAGCGTCGCGCGGACCGCGTTGACGTGCGACAGCGTCGACTGCGCAACCAGTTCTGACGCCTCGAGCATCGGCTTCATCTCGGCGAGCGCGCCCTGCGTCGTCCTGCCATGCGCGGTCATGCGATCGAGCGCATTCGGCAGCGTCTCGTCGAGTTCGCGCGTTACCGCATCGAGCGCGAGGAGCAGCGATTCGGCGTGGCCGATCAGCTCGTGCGCCGCGCCATTGCCCTTGGTGACGTCGGCGAGGAAGGCGGCAAGCTGCGCCTTGGTGTCGTCGATCGCGCGCCCGATGACGCCGGTGCTCGCCGAGACGCTGACATCGAGCAATTCCAGATGCTCGCGCACGCGAACCGCTTCTTCGCCGATCCGGCTGGTGAGGGCTTCGCCCGCCTCGCCATAACGGTCGAGGTCGGCGCCGATCATCTCGCCTGCGGCGCGCGCCGCGGCGATGCGCGCGTCGAGTTCGCTCGCGGCGGCTTCGACGCCTTCGCGGAACTGCTGCCAGTTCGCATCCATCCGCGCCGACAGCGCTTCGACGGTCGCCGCGAGTTCTTCGCGGATCGAACCCGCCGCATTGGTGATCTGCGCCAGCGTCGTGCCGTGCGCGCCGGTGATCGCGGCCGAGGCGGCGAGCAATTCGCTTTCGGCTTCCTTGCCGCTGGTGCGCAGCGTGCCGATCGCATCGTCGAGGCTCGCGGCCGATTCCTGCCCGGTCTGCGCGGCCTTTGCCGCCTCCTCCGACAGCGCGGCGAGCTTCGCTTCGAGATTGGCGCCCTGCTGGTGCGCGACGAGACCCGCCTCGCGGAAATTGACCGCGAGGCGCTGCGCGACGTCGTCGATCCGCGGCAGGCCGGCGAGCAGGCCGTCCATGCGCTGCATCGCGACATCGCCCGAGCGCGCGAGCTGGTCGTGTGCATTGGCGATGACCGACGCATTGCTCGCCAGCTTGTCGCTGCTTTCGTGCAGCCGCGCGACCGTATCGAGCCCCAATTGCTGGACGAGCGCCGCCTGTTCGGACAATTGTTTCTGCGCATCGGCAAGATGCTGACCGAGCGCGCGCATGGTATCGCCAAGCGCGATATTTTCCGCGCGCAATGCCGCCGCCACCCTCGCGAAGCGTGCCTGTTCCGAGCGTCCCGACCGCAGCCAGGCCATCCACAGCAGCGTAAGCAGCGCGAGCGGCATCGCGATCGTCGCGATCAGTGCGGGCCAGGCGGCGAGGGCAGGCGCCGCAGTGAACCCGTGCGTCGCCACCCACAGGGCAAAGCCGGTCCAGCCGGCGGCGAGCAGCGAAAGGCCAACGCCGACCATGCGGTCGCGCGTGGCGGGCGGGGGCGCGGAATCCGCCGCCGCTTCGTCCTCATCGGTCAGGGCGGACATGTCGAGCCAGTCGCGCTCCGCCGGTGCTTCGACTTCGGCAGCCGGCACCGTTTCCGTGGCGGCGGGTTCGACCGCCGCCGCTTCGTTCGCATCCTGATTTGTCGCGGAATCGCGCCACAAACCGACGATCTTCTTCTGCCCCGTCATGGCGCCATATTAGCATCAAATGTCGTCCATGAAACGGAAACTTAACCATGCGATGACAGGGCTGTGGAATGTCGTTCGATAGCGGCCCCCTCGACCGGTATCTTTCGGCCGCGGTCGGAGGCGACCCGGCGGCGGCGCTCGACCTGCGCCAGACCTTTGCAAGCGGCGCGCGCGAACTCGCCGACCTGCTGCGCCGCTCGCGTTGCGACGCCAACTGGAATATGGCGGCTTTGCGCCTTAAAAGCCTTGCCGGAACCTTCGGCATCGTGCCGCTGATCGAACTCGCCGAAGAGGCGATGGCGGGGGTGCCGGGCGATCCCGACGTGCTGCGCCGGATCAACGCTGCGATCGACGTGCTCGCCTGATCTTCCGGTCCGGCGCCCTGGCGGCCGAACGCCTCGCGTCGACGAACCGGGTTCAAACCCCGTTCAGCCGTTTGTCGGCATAGCGAATCGACCGCGCCCGTCTTGCCTTGGCAACGCGGGCAGTCTAGCCGCGTTACCAAACGCCGGCCGCTTGAAGTTTCCCCCCCTTTACGGTCGATTTCTAAGGAGAGATTCGCATGTTTCACCGTTTCCGCTCGATGCCCGCAACGGCGATGGCCGCCGTGCTGGGCTGCGCGCTGATGACGACCGCGGCGGCGCCCGCCGCCGCCCGCGAAAAGCAGAAGAAGGAAGAGGCCGCCGAGGGCCCGCAGGCTTCGCCGAGCAAAGGCTTTTTGCCGGCCGTTCAGAAGATGGACGAATCGCTGAAGAAGCAGGATGCCGCCGCGCTGCAGGCCGCGATCGCAGAGGGGCAGGGAACGGCGACCACCGACGATGACAAATATTTCCTCGGCTTTTTCACGCTTCAGCTCGGCATCCTGAACAAGGATCAGGCCCTTCAGGAGAAGGGGCTCGATATGGCGCTCGATTCGGGCAAGGTGCAGCCCGCCAACGCCGCGACCTTCAACTTCTTCTCGGGCCAGTTCGCCTATCAGAAGAAGGATTATGCCAAGGCTATCCAGCGCCTCGAGGCGGCGAAGGCCGCCGGGTCGACCGAGTCCAATCTGCCGGCGATGCTCCTCGAAAGCTATGTGAACGGCGGGCAGACCGACAAGGGCATCGCCTTTGCCAAGGCAGAGATCGACCGCATGATGGCCGCGGGCCAGACGCCCCCCGACTGGATGTTCGTCAACCCCATCAACGCGCTGCAGAAGGCCAATCGCACCAACGAGGCGTTCGACCTGCTCGCGCTTCGGGCGCAGGCCTATCCGGACCCCCAGGTGTGGAATCAGGCGCTTCGCCTCGTGCTCGGCCAGGCGGGCGCCAACAAGCAGCTTTCGCTCGATGTGTTTCGCCTGATGCGCGCGACCGACGCGCTGCGGAATCGCGCCGAATTTGCCGAATATGCGCAGTTGGCGACCGAAGCCGCGCTGCCGGGTGAGGCGGTTGCGGTGATCGACGCCGGACAGAAGGCGGGGGTCGTCTCGGCGACCGATTCGCAGCTTTCGGAGATGAAGAAGGCGCAGGCCGAACGCGCGGGCGACGAGGAATCGACGATCGGCGCCTATGCCAAGAAGCCTTCGACGCTTTCGAACCCGAAGGTCGCCGGCGCGACCGGCGATGCGCTGTTCGGCTATGGCCGCTACGCCGAAGCGATTCCGCTCTATCAGGCGGCGGTCAATGCGGGCGCCGACAAGGATATGTGGACCTATCGCCTCGCCGCGGCGCAGGCGATGGCGGGCGATACGGCGGCGGCAAAGACGGGCTTCGGCCAGGTCGGCGGCGCCTATGCGCTGGCCGCCAAATTCTGGCTCGCGAAGCTCAATCCGGCGCCCGCCGGTGCCGCGCCCGCGGCGCAACCCGCGGCGGCGAACTGATCGTCCCGGCTTCTCGCAAAATGGAAGGGGCGCCGTGCATCATGCCGGCGCCCCTTTCGATTCGGTGCCGGCGATTCGGTGCCGGGATCAGATGTCTACCGGAATTCCCGCGAGCTGTTTCGCGGTCCGGATGGTCAGCGAGGTCTTGACGCTCGTGACGTTCGGCGCCGAGGTCAGATGCGCGGTCAGGAAGGACTGGAAGCTCTGCAGATCGCGCGCCACGACCTTCAGCAGAAAGTCGATTTCGCCGTTGAGCATATAGCATTCGCGCACTTCGGCGAGGCCGCCGACATAATCTTCGAACGCCTTCAGGTCGGCTTCGGCCTGGCTGCGCAGGCTGACCATCGCAAAAACGGTGATGCCATAGCCGAGCTTCGCCGCATCGAGATCGGCGTGATAGGACCGGATGACGCCCGATTCCTCGAGCGCGCGCACGCGGCGCAGGCACGGCGGCGCGGTGAGCCCGACCATCTGCGCCAGCTCGACATTGGTGATCCGTCCGTTTTTTTGTAGTTCACCTAGAATTTGCAGGTCGATCTGATCGAATTTCTGGCTCGCCATTTTGTAACTTCCGCTTTCCACGAATAGCGCGACCATAATATTATTTCAGGCGATTGCAATTGTCCCACAATGCGACGCGATGGTTAAGACGCTTTCCAGTTTGCCGGATTCGAGCTAGCCGCTAATCAAATGCTAACCAACAAAGACGGGTGTGGGGCCGGTTGCGGGTGACTGCTGACACGATGATCTCGACCATCCTGCGCCACGCGCCCGCCGACGGCCGCGCGAGTATCGCGGTTTGGCGCCAGCTTTCCGATATCCTCGCCCAGCGCGGCGATCGGCTGGACGACGCCGATGTCCGCCGCGCCTTCCATATGCTCGCCGCGCTTCGTTCGCGGGTTCCCGAGCCGATTCGCCGCGATTGCGCCCGCGCCGTTGCGCGGCATTGCCGTTTTGCGCCGCTTGCAGCCTTTTACGCCAATGACGTGCCGAGCGTCGCGGCGGCGTTGCTGCGCGATGTCCGCCTGTCCGATGCAGCCTGGCTCGCGCTGCTCCCGGCGACCGGCGCGGTCGCGCGGTCGATTCTGGCCGGGCGCGACGATCTGCCCGCAGGGACCCGGCGCGCCCTCGCGACCCTGGGAAGCGGCTCGGTGGCCTTGCCCGAGCCGCCTGCGGCCGCAACAACGCGGCCGGAGCCCGCCGTCGCCGGCCATGCGCCGGCGGCCGGCCCCGGCGGCGCAGGCGCCGACGAGCCGGAAGCCGGGCGCGAGCCGAGCCAGATCAGCGAGCTTGTTCGGCGGATTGGCAAATTTCAGTCGTCGCGCGCCCGGTCCAGCGCCTCGACCGGCGAGAGCGCGAGCGAAGGCTTCAGCTTCGAAACCGGCCCCGACGGGGTCGTCCAGTGGGTCGAGGGCATCGTGCGCGGCGCGCTCATCGGCCTGTCGATCGCCGAAGCGCCGATCGGCGGCGAACCCGGCGTCGACGGCGTCGCGGCGGGCGCCTTTCGCCAGCGCGCCGAAATCATCAACGCGCGGATGATGCTTGAAGGACGGCCGAGCGAAGCCGGTGAGTGGCGCTTTTCGGCGCTGCCCTGGTTCGACCGCGCGACCGGCCAGTTCCGCGGCTATCGCGGCACCGCGCGGCGTCCGCTGCGCAGCGAAATCCCCTATGGGCGGCGCGTCGCGGAGGATTCGGGCGATTCGATCCGCCAGCTGATCCACGAGCTGCGCAGCCCGCTCAACGCGATCTCGGGCTTTGCGCAGATCATATCGGGACAGATGTTCGGCCCGGTCAGCCAGTCCTATCGCGCGATGGCAGAGACGATCGTATCCGACGCGGCGGCGATTCAGCAGATCATCGACGATCTCGACGTCGCGACGCGCACCGAAGCCGAGCCCGCCGAGGACGCCCCGGCGATGGTCGCCGATCTCGGCGCGATCGTGGCGGAGGTCGAAAGCGACCTCGCGAGCCTCCTCGACGACCAGCGCGTCGACCTGACGGTTACGCGGGTCGGGGGGCCTTTTCTGGCGAAGGCGAGCGATGCCGACGCGCGGCGGATGATCGGGCGCCTGATCACCGCCCTCGTCGATATTTGCGATCCCGGCACGACGATGGCCGGACAGCTCGTGATCGAAGACGCGCATGACGACATGCTGCAGCTGCGGCTCGTCCGACCCGCGGCGATCCGCTTCGCAAGCACCGCCGAACTGCTCGACCCGGGCTTCAGTCCCGAGGGCGAAGCCCCCGGCGCGGCGGTGCTGAGCCTCGGCTTCTCGTTGCGGCTGGTCGACAGCCTCGCGCGCGGCTCGGGGGGACGGCTCCATATCGGGCATAACGCCTTGACCTTGCACCTCCGCTCGGCCAACCCCGGGATCGACGCCGACCGGGAGGTCCGGCAGGGCGACTGAACGGGAGCCATTCGTGGCAGAGGGGAGCGGCTTGCAGGCGGGGGGCAATTTGTTCGACCGTCCCGCATCGGCGGACGTGATCCGTCTGGCCGATGGAGAGCGTCCGCGCTTTTGGGTAACGATCGACACCGAAGAGGATTTCGACTGGTCGAAGCCCTTCGCGCGCGACGGCTATCGCCTCGATTCGGTGCCTGCGCTCGCCGATTGCCAGGCCTGGTTCGAGCGCGCCGGCGTCGCGCCCATCTATCTGGTCGACTGGCCGATCGTCGCCGACGAGCGCGCGCGCGCAATTCTGGGCGACGCGCAGGCGGGCGGGCGCTGCGACATCGGGGCACAGCTCCATCCGTGGGTGACGCCGCCGCACGACGAGCCGGTGAACGAGCGCAACAGCTATACCGGCAATCTGCCGCCCGATCTGCAGCGCGCCAAGATGCGCGCGCTGCGTGACGCGATCCGCGATGCGTTCGGCGTCGCTCCCGCCGTCTATCGGGCGGGGCGCTATGGTCTCGGCCCCGAAACCGCGGCGATGCTGACCGAACTCGGCTTTCGCTGCGATACCTCGGTGCGGTCGGGGTTCGACTATCGCGCCGGGCACGGCCCCGATTATCGCGAGGCGCCGCTGCACCCCTGGCGCGTGCGCACCGAGGCGGGCGATCTGCTCGAAGTGCCGGTGACGACGCTGTTCGGCGGTCTGCTGGGAAGCAGGGGGCAGGGCCTTTATCACTGCGTCGCGCGCGAGGGAACGCATGCGCGGGCGCTGCTCGCGCGACTCGGGCTCGTCGAGCGGATCGCGCTGACCCCCGAAGGCATTCCCGCGGCGCGCGCCTGCCGGGCGATCGACATCGCGGTCGAACAGCGACTGCCGTTGCTTACCTTTTCCTTCCACTCGCCCTCGCTCCAGCCGGGCAACACGCCCTATGTCCGCTCCGACGCCGATTTGGAGCAATTCTATCGCTGGTGGGATGTCGTGCTGAGCCATCTTGCGCGCCGCGGTGTCGAGCCGACGCGCGCCGACGCGGTCGTCGCGATGGCCGCCGATTGATCGACTCTCTTGCCAATCGGGCGCGCGCTCCGCTATCGCCCGCGAAACCCTTCGGGGCCTGTAGCTCAATGGTTAGAGCTGGCCGCTCATAACGGCTAGGTTGCGGGTTCGAGTCCTGCCGGGCCCACCATTTCCCTTGCCAGCATCGCCGTTAGTTGGTCCAAAGACCCTTCCACCAAAAAAGGAGAGGGGACGATGGCGAAAGGGCGCACGATCTTGCTGGGAGGGATCGCGATCCTTGCCGTGGCGGCCGGAGTGGTCGCGGTGCGGACCGCGACTTTCGAACCCAGGGACATCGCCGACGGCAAGGATGTGACGCTCGCGCCCGCGCCGCCCTTCGACCTGAACGCGGCGGTTCAGCATCTGAGCGCCGCGGCGCAGATTCCGACGATCTCGCACCAGGACCCCGCCGACAACCAGATCGCCGAGTGGGACCGGCTGCACAGCTGGCTCGCCGCGACCTATCCCGCCGCGCACAAGGCGATGACGCGGACCATCCTGCCCAACCGCACGCTGATCTATCATTGGCCGGGGAGCGACGCATCGCTCGCGCCGATCATCGTCATGGCGCATCAGGACGTCGTGCCGGTGACCGAAGGCACCGAGGGCGACTGGAAATATCCGCCCTTTTCGGGCGCGATTGCCGAGAATGCCGTGTGGGGCCGCGGGACGGTCGACGACAAGGGATCGCTGATCGGGCTGTTCGAGGCGATCGAGGCGCTCGCGGGTGCGGGTTTCCAGCCGAAGCGCGGCATCTATCTCGTTTCGGGGCATGACGAGGAGGCCGGCGGATCGGGCGCCGTCTCCGCCGCGCAAAAGCTGAAGGCCGACGGGGTCGAGGCGATCTTCACCATCGACGAGGGCAGCGTCGTGCTGACCGACACGCCGGTGATCGACGGGCCGGCGATCATGATCGGGATCGGCGAAAAAGGCTATGGCACGCTGAAGGTCACCGCGAACGCGCCGGGCGGCCACAGCTCGATGCCGCCCGCCCAGACCGGCGTGACGACGCTCGCCAAGGCGGTACTCGCGATCGCCGACCATCCGTTCCCGCTCGAAGTGCGCGGCCCCGGCGCGTCGATGCTCGAGGCGCTGGCGGCGAAGAAGGGCGGGACGACCAGGATGGCGGTCGCGAACCGCTGGCTGTTCGCGCCGCTGCTCAGGCGGCAGATCGCGGCATCGGCTTCGACCGCCGCCGCCTTTCACACCACGATCGCGCCGACGATGCTGCAGGGTAGCCCCAAGGAGAATGTTCTGCCGCAGTCGGCGAACGCGCTCATCAACTATCGCATCGCGCCGTGGAACAGCTCGGCCGACGTGATGGCGCGCGCGAAGGAGGCGGTCGGCGACCTCGACGTCGATCTGTCGTGGGTCAAGCCGCCGCGCGAGCCGTCGCGCATTTCGTCGACCAACTCGCAGGGCTGGAAATGGATCGTCGCCGCAGCGCGCGCCGACGCGCCCGACGCGGTGCTGACCCCGACGCTCGTCGTCGCCGGCACCGACAGCCGCAGCATGGAGCCGGTGTCGAAGGACGTCTATCGCTTCATGCCGATGCACGTCTCGCTGAAGGAGGCCGCGATGATCCACGGCACGAACGAACATATGGCGGTCGACAGCTTCAAGCGGATGATCGATTTCTACGCGCGGCTGATCGCCACCGCGACGGGTTGACGTTCGGGATAGACTTCGCGCGCCATCCTGTTAAGGCGCGCGTCGTGTCGGGGAGTAGCGCAGCCCGGTAGCGCGCCTGCTTTGGGAGCAGGATGTCGCAGGTTCGAATCCTGTCTCCCCGACCAATTACCCTCTCCCGGCATCGACGCTCGGGTGCCGGAAGCCCCCGGTAATGTCGCCGCGCCACCTCGGGATTTGTCCCGATGTCGGTTTCTCCCGTTTGCGGCGAGGATGGGCCGTGCTCGTGGCGAGCAAGGCGGGCCTGGGGAGCGACATGGCAGAGATCGAACGGATACCCGCGCGGCCCAAGGATCTGGGCGAACTGCGCACGGTGATGGCGGCGGACCGGACGCTGATGGCGTGGATCCGCACCGCGCTGTCGATGTTCAGCTTTGGCTTCACCATCTACAAGGTGCTCGAGTCGATGGCCGACGCGGGGACGATCCAGAACAGTCAGAGCCCGCAAACGGTGGGACTGGTTCTCGCGGCGATGGGCGTCGGGTCGATCCTGCTCGGGACGATCGGTTATTGGCTGACGCTCCGCGATCTCGAGCAGGCAGGCAAATTCCGGCTCGGCCGCCCGGTGCTGCTGATGGCGGCCTTCATGTCGGTCATCGGCGTGCTGCTGTTCGCGGGCATCGCGACGCGCGCGATCTGATCACGCCGGGTCAATAGGCCTGCGAACGCTTCGCCTTCAGCGCCGCGAGTTCGGCCCGGTCGACATAGCCGTCGCCGTTGCTGTCGGCGCAGTCGAAGACCGGAGCCGGGGCGGCGCCCAGCTCTTCGCGGCGCCGTGCAAGCGGTTCGCGGCGCCGCTCCCGCGCAGCTGTGGCCCGGCTGCGACGGGCCGAAGGAACATCGCGCGGTGCGGCCCGTTGGTCTGACAGGTGGCGCTGCGAACCCCCTCGCAGCGTCATCCCCATCCCAAGCAGGAGAAGGAACCATGGCTGACACCCTCGAAAGAACCGAAACGCACCGCCTGATCGCCTCCGACAAGGTCGAGGGCACTGCGGTGTACAATCCCCAAAACGAAAAGCTCGGCACGATCACCAGCGTTATGATCGAAAAGCGCTCCGGAAAGAGCGAATATGCCGTGCTCGAATTCGGCGGCCTGTTCGGCCTGGGCAGCGATCATTATCCCATTCCGTGGGAAATGCTGACCTATGATACCGACAAGGGCGGCTACGTCGTCAATCTGACGAAGGAGCAGGTCGAAGGTGCGCCGCGTTACGCTCGCGAGGAAGCGCCCGAATATACCGATGATTATGGCCGGACCATCTATGGCTATTACGGCCTGAGCTATCCGATGCTCTGACGATGGCCGGGCGCGACGAAGAGCCCGCGAACGCGCCGGTCTGTTCGGCGCGCGATGCGCGCGGCGGCGAGATCATCCTGAGATCGCGCCTACGCCGCCTGATCTTTCTGGGCGGGTTGGTCGCCTTTGCGATCGTCGCCTTGATCGCCGCGCTGCTGGCGCCGGGCTGACTTGTCCCGCGGCAAAGAAAAAGGCGGCCTTCCGCGAAGGAAGACCGCCTCTTTTCGGTTCGGTCATTGCCCCGAAGGGCTGTGACTTACTTCGTTTCTTCGGCCGGAGCGGCAGCGGCGTCAGCCGGAGCAGCAGCAGCGTCGGCAGCCGGCGCAGCAGCGTCGGTCGCAGCGGCGTCAGCGGCGGTCGCAGCAGCTTCCGCACCTTCGGCAGCGGCGTCAGCGCCGGCAGCGGCAGCGTCGGCACCGGCTTCCATGGTCGCGTCAGCGGCCGGAGCTTCGGTGGTGGTGGCTTCGTCAGCAGCCTTCTCGCCGCAAGCGGCGAGGGCGAACATGCTGGCGGCAACGGCGATAGCAGCAAACTTCTTCATGATGTGTGGGCTCCCTAAAATGCCTTTCCGCGCTAGGGCAAATTTCCCGTTGCGCGAGCGGCGGGATTTAGACGTTCCGCGTGAATCGTCAACAAAAATAATTGAGATGGAACGGCCGCGCGGAAATCGGCCATTCGCCGTCAAGGCCTATGGCAGCTCGCTGTCGCTGCTGTTCGCGAGAATCGCCAGAGTTGCCGCCCAGACCGTCACATTCTGCCGCAATTGCGCCGGATCGACCTTGTCGAGCGTGTCGTCGGGCGTGTGATGAACGTCGAAATAACGTGTCCCATCCTGACCCAGATCGACCGCAGGCGTGCCGGCTTCGACCAGCGCCCCGACGTCCGCGCCGCCATGCGCTTCGTCATGGCCCGTGACGACGCCGAAGGGGGCCACGGCGGCGCTGACGCGCTTCTCAAGATCGGCGGCGCTTTCGGGAAGTTTGAATTGGACGCGCCATACGCGGTCGGCACCGAAATCCGATTCGAGCGCCACGGCATGTTTTTCCTTGCCGTGCGCGTCGAAATAGGCCTTGCCGCCGAACACCCCAACCTCCTCGGCGCCCGCCCACAGAATGCGGATCGTGCGGCGCGGCTGGCCGGCGCTCATCACATGCCTGGCGGCCGCGGCGACGATGCCGCAGCCTGCAGCGTCGTCGATCGCCCCCGTGCCGAGGTCCCAGCTGTCGAGGTGGCAGGCGACGATCACGGGGCTGGCGTCCGCGTCGCGGCCCGGCACTTCGGCGATGACGTTGCCCGACGTCCGTTCACCGATGGCCTCGGGCGTGAGGAGCAGCTTCAGCTTGAGCGGCCCCTTTGTGCCGCCGGCCCTGATCCGCTGCCACTGGCGGACGAGCTGGTCGGCGTCGGGGTTCGAGATCGCACCCGCCGGGATCGGCGTCACGCCGTCCTCGAAATTGGTCACGCCCGCGTGCGGGTTGCGATGATCGTCGGTGCCGATCGAGCGGATAACGATCGCCGCGGCGCCCTTCTTCGCCGCGACGTTCGGCCCGACGAAACGCCCGCGGCCATAGAGTCCATAGCCACTGCCGTCCTGCGTCGGTTCCATCTGATTGTCGATGAAGACGATCTTGCCCTTCACCGCGCTGTCGGGCGCCGCCGCGAGCGCGTCAAAGCCGGAAAAATAGGCAACTTCGCTTTCGAGGCCCGCGGGCGACGTCGCGCCACTGTTGCCGAGCGCGGTGATCGTCAGGCTTTGCGGCACGAAGGGCGCGGTAAGCCACGCCTTTTCTTCGCCGCGCTGCCACACCGGCATCTGATAGGGTTCCTCGCGCACATTGGCGAAGCCCATCGCCTTGAGCTTTGCGACCGCCCATTTGCGCGCCGCCGCCTCGCGATCGCTGCCCGCCGGGCGCGGGCCGATTTCGGTGGTCAGCCCTTCGGTGATCTCCCACGCCGGGTCGTCGCCCTGTTGCGCCAGCTCGGCGGCGGTCGGCGCCTGCAAGGCGAAGACGCTGGACGTGGAGAGGATGGCGGCGGCGAGTCCGGCGACGCGGACGGGTGCGGGGATATTTTTCATGCGCGCCGTCCTAGCGGCCAGCCCGCGCGCGGAGCAAGCGCCGATTGCCAAGCGCGCGCCCATTCGCTAACCGGCGCTCGATCTAAATCTCTCCCCGCCGCCGCCCGGATCGAGGGCGCGGCCTATCCAGATTTCGGAGCAGTTCGATGGCCGCCCAATATAGTTTCGTGATGAAGGGTCTGTCGAAGACCTATCCCGGCGCGCAAAAGCCGGTGCTCAACAATATCAACCTGCAATTCTATCCCGACGCGAAGATCGGCATCGTCGGCCCGAACGGCACGGGTAAATCGACGCTGATGAAGATCATGGCGGGTATCGACAAGGATTTCACGGGTGAGGCGTGGCCGGGTGAAGGGATCAGCGTCGGCTATCTGCCGCAGGAGCCCGAGCTCGATCCGACCAAGACGGTGAAGGAAAATGTCATGGACGGCGTCCGCGGCGTCGCCGACATGATGGACCGTTTCAACGCGATCAGCGCGTTGATGGCCGATCCGCCCGAGGACGCCGATTTCGACGCGCTGATGGCCGAAATGGGCGAGCTGCAGGAAAAGATCGACGCGGTCGACGGCTGGACGCTCGACAACCAGCTCGAAATCGCGATGGAAGCGCTGCGCTGCCCGCCGGGCGACTGGAGCGTCGAAAATCTGTCGGGCGGTGAAAAGCGCCGCATCGCGCTCACCCGCCTGCTGCTCGAAAAGCCGTCGATCCTGCTGCTCGACGAGCCGACCAACCATCTCGACGCCGAAAGCGTCGCGTGGCTCGAAAAGCACCTGGTCGACTATCCGGGCAACGTCATCCTCGTCACCCACGACCGTTATTTCCTCGACAATGTCGTGAACTGGATCCTCGAACTCGATCGCAGCCGCTACTTTGTCTATGAGGGCAATTATTCGACCTATCTCGACAAGAAGGGCAAGCGGCTCGAGCAGGAGGCGCGCGAGGACGCCGGCCGCCAGAAGGCGATCAAGGACGAACTCGAGTGGATCCGGCAGTCGCCAAAGGCGCGCCAGGCCAAGTCGAAGGCGCGCATCAAGAGCTTCGATCAGCTCGTCGAAGCGCAGGAAAGCCGCGCCCCCGGCAAGGCGCAGATCGTCATCCAGGTTCCCGAGCGCCTCGGCGGCAAGGTGATCGAGGTCGAAAATCTGTCGAAGGCCTATGGCGACAAGCTGCTCTTCGAGGATCTGTCCTTCACGCTGCCGCCGGGCGGCATCGTCGGGGTGATCGGCCCCAACGGCGCGGGCAAATCGACGCTGTTCCGCCTGCTTACCGGACAGGAACAGCCCGACGAGGGTTCGATCACGCTCGGCGACACGGTGCGCCTCGGCTATGTCGACCAGAGCCGCGACGCGCTCGACCCCAACAAGAATGTCTGGGAAGAAATCTCGGGCGGGCACGACATGATGACCGTCGGCAAGCACGAGATGCAGACGCGCGCCTATGTCGGCGCGTTCAACTTCAAGGGCACCGATCAGCAGAAGAAGGTCGGGATGCTGTCGGGCGGCGAGCGCAACCGCGTCCATATGGCGAAGATGTTGAAAGCCGGCGGTAACGTGCTGCTGCTCGACGAGCCGACCAACGACCTCGACACCGAAACCCTCGCGGCGCTCGAGGAAGCGCTCGAAAATTTCGCCGGCTGCGCGGTGGTCATCAGCCACGACCGCTTCTTCCTCGACCGCCTTGCGACGCACATCCTGGCCTTTGAGGGCGACAGCCATGTCGAATGGTTCGAGGGCAATTTCGAAGCCTATGAAGAGGACAAGATCCGCCGCCTCGGTGACGAGGCGACGCGTCCGCATCGCACTTCGTACAAGAAGCTGACGCGATAAGCCGATGAGCGAAGGGGAGGGCACGCCGCCGTCGTCGGACGCGATCCGCATGGACGTGGACGCGCTCAACGCATTCATGGCGGAGGCTTTCCCCAATTCGGCGCCGGGATCGCGCGGCCGCGTGATCTCGGCCGAGCCGGGGCGGATCGTCGCACGGCAGGAGCCGGCCGAGACGATGCTGCGCCCCGGCGGGCTCATTTCGGGGCCGACCCAGATGGCGCTCGCCGACATGGCGGCCTATGCGCTCGTCCTCGCGCATATCGGCCCCGTCGCGATGGCGGTGACGAGCGCGCTCAACTATCAGTTCCTGCGCCCGTGCCTGCCGAAACCGCTCAACGCCGAAGCGACGCTGCTCCGGCTCGGCAAGCGGCTCGCCGTGATGGACGTGCGGCTCTACACCGAAGAGGCGAGCCGGCCCGTGGGGCAGGCGAGCGTGACCTACGCGATTCCGTGACCCGCGCGGCGCGGTCGATATATCGGGCCTCAGCCAGCGTCCCCGACTAAATCGGTGTTTACCCCGATAGGCCGGCAAAGGCCTTTCGATAGGCTTCTCCTCGACTCATGCGCAACGAGGAGATCTGCGATGCCCAACGGAAAACCCAATATTCTCGTCATCTGGGGTGACGACATCGGCATGTGGAATGTGGGTGCCTACACGCATGGAATGATGGGCCGCACGCCCCACATCGACAGCATCGCCAAGGACGGTATGATCTTTACCGATCATTATGGGCAGCCCAGTTGCACCGCTGGCCGCGCCGCCTTTATCATGGGACAACTGCCCATTCGCACAGGCATGACCACGATCGGCCAGCCGGGATCGAAACTCGGCATTCAGAAGGAAGACCCTACCCTCGCCGAAGTGCTGAAGAACGAAGGCTACGCCACCGCCCAGTTCGGAAAGAATCACCTGGGCGACCGCAATGAGTTCTTCCCGACCGTCCATGGATTCGACGAATGGTTCGGCAACCTGTATCACCTCAACGCGGAGGAGCAGCCCGAGGAACTGGATTATCCGGGACAGAAAAATCCGGAATACACAAAAACCTATGGCCCCCGGGGGACATTCCACGCCTGGGCTACCGACGAGGATGATCCAACCGAGGACGGGGTCTTCGGCAAGCGTGGCAAGCAGAAGATTGAGAACACCGGTATGCTTACCCGCAAGCGTATGGAGACGTTCGACGCCGAGGTGACTGAAAAGACGCTCGACTGGCTCGACCGCGTGGGCAAGGGCGATAAGCCGTGGTTCTGCTGGTTCAACACCACTGCAATCCACATCTACTCCCACCCGACGAAGGAATATATTCAGAAGGCGGTGGACGAGGGCCGTGCAGAGGAAGATGTCGTCCGCGCCAAGATGATCGAGCATGACGAGCAGGTCGGGCAACTGCTCGCGAAGCTGAAGGAGATGGGCGTCGAGGACGATACGATCGTTATCTATTCGACCGACAATGGCAACGAGTTGATGCTGTGGCCAGACGGTGGCTATGCACCGTTCCGTGGCGAGAAAGGCACGACTTGGGAAGGCGGCGTGCGCGTCCCCTGCTTGATCAAATGGCCGGGCAAGATCCCCGCTGGTAGTTCTTCGAATGCGCTCCAAAGCCACGAAGACCTGTACGTGACACTGGCCGCAGCGGCTGGCGTCCCGGACCTGAAGGACAAGCTGCTCAAGGGCCACAAGATGAATGGGGTCACCTACAAGGTTCATCTCGATGGCTATAATCAGCTCGATCACTGGACCGGCAAGACGGATAAATCGGCACGCCAGCACTATTTCTACTACGACGAGACCGACCTGATGGCGGTGCGCGTCGGATCGTGGAAGATGCACATCGGCGTCAAAAAGGAAGGGAGCTGGTGGAACGAGAAAGTCTATCCCAGCGTGCCCTATCTCTTCAACTTGCTGATGGATCCGATGGAGAAGATCGATCCAGAGAGCCATGAATGGGGCTATGCGGGGCGCAAATTCTTCGCGGCCAAGATGTGGGCACCGACCGCCGGCGCGCCGATCATCAAAGATCACCTAGAGAGCCTGAAGGCTTTCCCGCCCCGGCAAGCGGCGGACACGCTGAGCGTCCATGTCGCTCTTGAGAAAGCGATGGCGTTGCTGTCGAATCCTGGTGGCAGCAGCAACTGACGATCTTCCAGAGGCGTCTCGGGAAAGGGCGTGCGCTGCGGCGTGCGCCCTTTCTCGTTGCGGCGTCAGGGAACCGCGACCGCGGGCGGCTTGCCCTTTTGCGGCATCATCCGCCGCGCGAGGCCGTGATAGAGGCGGGTCGGGCAGATCTGCGCGCTCGTCCAGTCGGCGATCAGCGCGGTCGCGAACAGCGGCAGGATGACGCCGCGCGCCGCGGTCGCCTCGATCAGAATGATCACCGCGGTCAGCGGCGCGCGCACGACGCCGACGAAATAGGCGACCATTCCCATCATCACGACCGCGCCGACCGGGCTTTCGGGGAAGATCGGCGTCAGCAGATTGCCGAAACCCGCGCCCACGGCGAGCGACGGCGCGAAGATACCGCCCGGCGCGCCGCTCAGCGTCGAAGCGAGCGCCGCGGCGAATTTCGCGGGGAAGAACCACAGCTTGCCGTGGTTGCCTTCGACGAGGAACTTGGTGACGTCATAGCCCGTGCCCCATGTCGCGCCCTTCGTCGCGACGCCGACCAGCGCGACGACGAGTCCGCAACCGGCGGCGAAGAGGATCGGGCGCTTGGCGACGCGGCGCGCCCAGTCGGCGGTCCTGTCGCTCGCCGCAAGGACGATACGCGCGAACAGCCCGCCGGCGAGCCCGCCGCCCAATCCGGCGACTGGCGCGATCAGCAAGGTGTCGCCGACCCCCAGCGTGTCGCGCATCACGCCGAAATAGATATAGTCGCCCGCGACCGCGAGGCTGACGAGGCCCGAGATCATCACCGCGCCCATCGTCAGCACCGCGACGCGCTGTTCATAGGCCGAGGCGAGTTCCTCGATCGCGAAGGCGATCCCGGCGAGCGGCGTGTTGAACGCCGCCGCGACCCCCGCGGCGCCGCCCGCGATATAGACGCCCGCGGTGATGCGGACTTTCAGCAAACGGTGCATCGCGATCATGATCGCGGCGCTGACCTGCACCGTCGGCCCCTCGCGCCCGACCGATCCGCCGACCGCGAGCGTCGACAAGGTCAGCCCCAGCTTCGCGAAGGCGGTGCGCAGCGAGACGAGCGGGCCGTTCGCTTCAAGCTCCGGGCGGCGCCCGGCGGCGATGATCTGCGGAATGCCCGACCCGCGCGATTCGGGCGAAAAGCGGTTCGCCGCCCAGACGACGAAGGCGAAGCCCGCCGGGGTGACGAGGATGGGCAGCCACCACGCCCGATGCGAAATATGGAAGATCAGCTTCTGCGCCTCGTCCCCCGCCTTCGCAAAGGCGAGCGCGACGAAGCCGAGGAGCAGGGCGCCGCCGACCATCGCGGCGCGGCGCCAGATGTCCACGACCTCGCTGCGCGCCCGGCGCTGCGCGCGCAGCTGCCACAGGCGCACCCAGCGCGGCAGATTTGGCTTGGTCGGCATGGGCGTCCCTGTGGACTGAGCGTCCGCCGAGCACAACCCCTGCAACTCGATTCGTTCGGTTGAGTTGCAAAATCGTCGTGTAGAGAGCGATTCCTAGCGCAGCCTTTTGACGCGCAGCGGTCCGCCTTCGGCGCGCTCGGTCACGAAATTGGGGATGTCGGCGATCATGTCGGACAGGCGCGTATAGCCATAGTTGCGCACGTCGAAGCTCGACCGGTTGCCCGCGATCTGCCCGACCTCGCCGAGCAAGGCGAAGCCATTGTCGTCGCGCTTTGCGGTTTTCCATGCATTGCCGAGCAGTTCGATCACGTCGGGGTCGATCGCTTTCTTGGCCGCCGGTTTCTTGTCGGTCCCGCTTTGCTCGCGGCCCGCATCGACGAGCGCGTCGACGTCGATAAAGCGCGTGCAGGCACCCTGAAACCCCTCGGGCGTCTTTGCGCTGCCGAAACCATAGACGGGAATGCCGTCCTGCCGCACGCGCATCGCGAGCGGCATGAAATCGCTGTCGCTCGACATGATGCCGAGCCCGTCGAGCCGCCCGCGATAGAGGAGGTCCATCGCGTCGATCGTCAGCTTCATGTCGGTGGCGTTCTTGCCTTTCGTCAGGTCGAACTGTTGCTGCGGCTCGATCCCGAAGCGGTGGAGCTGGTCGACCCAGCCCTTGAGCGCGGGCTTGCGCCAATTGCCATAGGCGCGGCGGATGTTGACCGTGCCGAGCTCGGCGAGCGCGGTGAGCACCGGGTCGAGCCCCGCGGGGCGCGCATTGTCGGCGTCGATCAGCAGCGCGACATTGCCGTCAGCCATGGGCGATCTCCTTCGGTTCGGGGGCGGCGAGGCTGACCGCGACGATCGCGAGCATCGCCGCGGCGAATCCGGGAACCAGCTCATAGAGCGTGGCGCTGAGTCCCGCCTGTATCCAGACGATGACGACCAGTGCGCCGGCGACCATTCCGACGAGCGCGCCGCCCAGCGTCATGCGCGGCCACATCAGCGAGAGCAGGATGACCGGCCCGAACGCCGCACCGAATCCGGCCCAGGCGTTCGAGACGAGGCCGAGGACGCTGCCGTTCGGATTCTGCGCGAGAATCATCGCGACCGCGGCGACCGCGACCACCGACAGGCGCCCGACGGTGACGATCTCGCGCTCGCCCGCGTCGCGGCGCACGAACAGGCGATAGAAGTCCTCGGTCAGCGACGATCCGGTGACGAGCAGCTGCGCCGAAATCGTGCTCATGATCGCGGCGAGGATCGCCGAGAGCAGGAAACCGAGCGCGAGCGGATGCAGCAGCACCTGTCCGAGCAGGATGAACACCGTCTCGGGATCGTCGATCGGCGTCGCGTGCGCGGTGAACCACGCGCGCCCGACCAGCCCGACCGCGATCGCGCCGGTCAGCGAGATCAGCATCCAGGCAAGGCCGATGAAGCGCGCAGTAGGAATGTCGCGAACCGAGCGGATCGCCATGAAGCGCACGATGATGTGCGGCTGCCCGAAATAGCCGAGTCCCCATGCGGCTGCGGATATGACGCCAAGCAGGCTCGTTCCGCCGAACAGGCTGAGCATCGCCGGGTCGATGTCGCGAAGGACGTCGGCTGCGCTCGCGCCTTCGTTGAAATTGCCGAGCGCGACGAGCGGCAAGGCGACGAGCGCGATCATCATGATCGTGCCCTGCACGAAATCGGTCAGGCTGACCGCAAGGAAGCCGCCGAGCACGACATAGGCGACGACCACCGACGCGGTGACCCAGAGGCCGGTCTGATAGGAGAGGCCGAACGCCGATTCGAACAGCTTGCCGCCCGCGACGAGGCCGGAGGCGCTGTAAACCGCGAAAAAGACGACGATGACCAGACTGGCGACGATGCGCAGGATATGGCTCTGATCGGCGAAGCGATTGCCGAGAAATTCGGGGATGGTCAGCGCGCCGAGGCGCTCGGTCTGTTCGCGCAGCCGCGGCGCGACGAGCACCCAGTTCGCCCACGCGCCAAAGAAGAGCCCGATGCCGATCCAGCTTTCGGCGAGCCCCGAGACATAGATGGCGCCGGGAAGCCCGAGCATCAGCCATCCCGACATGTCCGAAGCCCCGGCCGCGAGCGCGGTGACCGCGGGGCCGAGGCTGCGCCCGCTCAAGAGATATTCGCTGCTATCCGAGGTCGATTTGCGCCAGGCATAGAGCCCGATGCCGAGCATCAGCGCGAAATAGGCGCCGATGGCGAAGAGGGTCGCATTGTTCATCTGGGCAGGGTGTAGCGCCTTTGGCCGCGAAAGAAAGGGGAGGCCGTTCAAGCCGGCGCGAACGTTCCGCTTTCCTCGTCGAGCAGATGCAGGATGCCGTCGCTGATCGCGAAAAAGGCGCCGCGCAGCTTCAGCGTGCCGCGCTTCTCGCGCTCCTGAATGCACGGGAAGGTGCGCAGATTGGCCAGGCTGACCTTGACCCCCGCCATTTCCATCGCACGGCCCGCGTCGCGATTGTCGATGTCGGTGTGGCTCGCGCGAACGGCGGCGCTCGCTTCGTCGAGCAGCGCGATCCAGTCGGCGATGAAGCCGCCGCGTCCCGGCTCGGCGCCCTCCATCGTCCGGTGCAGCGCGGCATGGCAGCCGCCGCACAGCCCGTGCCCCATCACGACGATTTCCTCGACGTTGAGGAACTGCACCGCGAATTCGAGCGCCGCGGAGACGCCATGGCGCCCCGGGCTGGTCTCGAACGGCGGGACAAGCGCCGCGACGTTGCGGACGACGAATATCTCGCCCGGACTGGTATCGAAAATCTGCGCGGGTTCGGACCGGCTGTCCGAACAGGCGATGATCATCACCTTGGGCGACTGGCCTTCGGCGAGTTCCTCCCAACGTGCGCGCTGCTGCTCCCAGTCCGTCGCGCGAAAGCGGCGATAGCCCTCAATCAGTTCTGCAAAGCGAGTCATGCGCGCGCCTTAGCACAAGATCGACGGTTGAGAAGAGGCGCGCGCGCGCCTATGTGAGCGCGATGAACGCACCCGTCCAACCGCTTTCGCAGCCCTCGCAGCGCGCCCGCAAACCCGACTGGATTCGCGTCAAGGCGCCGACCAGCCCCGGCTATGCCGAGACGCGCAAGCTGATGCGCGATTTGAACCTCAATACGGTGTGCGAGGAAGCGGCGTGTCCGAATATCGGCGAATGCTGGACCAAGAAGCACGCCACGGTGATGATCCTTGGCGACACCTGCACGCGCGCCTGCGCCTTCTGCAACGTCAAGACCGGGATGCCGCGCGCGGTCGACCCGCTCGAGCCCGAGCATGTCGCGGTCGCGGCGGCGAAGATGGGGCTGACGCATATCGTCATCACCTCGGTCGATCGCGACGACCTGCCCGACGGCGGTGCGCGTCAGTTCGTGCGCGTGATCGAGGCGCTGCGCCGCGAAACGCCGCAGACGACGATCGAAATTCTGACCCCCGATTTCCGCAACAAGCCCGAGGATGCGGTCGCGTCGATCGTCGATGCGCGGCCCGACGTCTATAATCACAATCTCGAAACCGTGCCGCGGCTCTATCCGACGATCCGCCCCGGCGCGCGCTATTACGCCTCGCTGCGCCTGCTCGAACAGGTCAAGCGCCGCGATCCGTCGATCTTCACCAAGTCGGGGATCATGCTCGGCCTCGGCGAAGAGCGGATGGAAGTGCATCAGGTGATGGACGACATGCGCAGCGCCGACATCGATTTCATGACGATGGGCCAATATCTCCAGCCGACGCCGAAGCACACCAAGGTGATCGACTTCGTGACCCCGCAGGCCTTCGACGCCTATGCGCAGATCGCGCGCGCGAAGGGCTTCCTTCAGGTCGCTTCGTCGCCGCTGACGCGCTCGAGCTATCACGCCGGCGACGATTTCG
Organism: Sphingopyxis indica; assembly: GCF_032879645.1. Taxonomy (NCBI): domain Bacteria; kingdom Pseudomonadati; phylum Pseudomonadota; class Alphaproteobacteria; order Sphingomonadales; family Sphingopyxidaceae; genus Sphingopyxis; species Sphingopyxis indica. The sequence continues at coordinate 2,317,390 of NZ_CP076394.1, read as the reverse complement.
AGCGGATGCGCGCGGCGCGCGAGGCGAAGCTCGCGCGTGCGGCCGCCGACTGAGCCTTGCCCCGCCACCACGAAACGCGCGAGCTGCCGTACAGCGCCGAGCAGATGTTCGCGCTCGTCACCGACATCGCGCACTATCCCGATTTTCTGCCGTGGGTCGTCGCGCTGCGCGTCAAAAGCGACAGCGAGACCGAGTCGGTCGCCGACATGATCGTGGGGTTCAAGGGGCTGCGCGAGAGCTTTTCGTGCCGCGTCGAGAAGCGGCGGCCGTCGCATGTCGATGTTCACTATCTCGAAGGCCCGATGCGCCATCTCGAAAATGAATGGCATTTCACACCGCTTGACGACGGGGGTAGCCGGGTCGACTTCATGGTCGATTTCTCGTTCCGCAACCGCCTGTTCGAAGCGCTCGCCGGACAGATGTTCGACAAGGCGCTGCGCCGCATGATCGCAGCCTTCGAAGAACGCGCTGCGGCGCTTTACGGCGCTCCCGCATAAAATAACCGTCGCCCCCGCGAAGGCGGAGGCCGCAGGCGGGCTGGAGCGCGATCGACTTTGAGCGAAACCTTGCAAAGGTTCGCGGGAGCGCACGCTTCAGCGAAAGATGATGGTCATTATCCCTTTTGCATCCGTAATCCTCGTCATTGCGAGCGAAGCGAAGCAATCCAGAGTGTGCGTAAAACGCTCTGGATTGCTTCGCTTCGCTCGCAATGACGAAACATGCTTTAGCGAAAGGCGACGATATTCCTACGCCGGCAGCTCGACGTCCTCGGACGGTCTGAGCGAATCCTTCTCGGGCTGAAGCAGTTCGAGCGCGAACAATGTCGCGGCATGGCGGATCGCGGCGCGGTCGGTCGACTGGAACTGGATGCGCTGGGTGAAATAATCGTCGGGGTCCTGCCCGCGCAGCGCGCGTGCGAAGACGACGAGCCCGACCGGCTTCTTCTCCGACCCGCCGCCCGGCCCGGCGATGCCGGTGATCGCCACCGCGACGTCGGCGTCGCTCTTGGTCAGCGCGCCCGCTGCCATCGCCCAGGCGGTTGCGAGCGCGACTTCGCCGAAGGTGTCGAGGATTTCGGTGCTCACCTCGAGCTGCGACTGTTTGGCGGCACGCGAATAGGTGATGAAGCCCGCCGAAAAGACATCGCTGCTGCCGGCTATGTCGGTCAGCGCGGCGCACACCATGCCGCCGGTGCAGCTTTCGGCGATCGCGACGCGGCGCCCCGCGGCGCGGTTGGCGTCGAGGGCGGCCGTGGCGGCGGCTTCACGCGCGGCAAGGCGCGATTCGAGGTCGGGCTGCAAACTCATGTCTCCGGAAGTTGTAACGTGGCGACGGCCTGTGCGGCGATCCCTTCCCGGCGCCCGGTAAAGCCCAGCCGCTCTGTGGTGGTCGCCTTCACACTAATGCGCGTTGGCGAAATCGCAAGAATTTCGGCGATGCGCGCGCGCATATTGTCCCGAAAAGGGCCGATTTTCGGTGCTTCGGCGATGATCGTCAGGTCAAGATGCCCGATCCGTCCGCCTGCTGCTGTCACACGCTGACCGGCGAATTCGAGGAAACGCCATGACGCCGCGCCGCGCCATTCGGGATCGCTGGGCGGAAAATGCGCGCCGATGTCGCCGTCGCCGAGCGCGCCGAGGATCGCGTCGGTCAGCGCGTGGAGCGCGACGTCGGCATCGCTATGGCCTTCAAGCCCATGACTATGCGCGATTTCCACGCCGCCGAGCCAGAGCGGCTTGTCCGCGACGAGGCGGTGGACATCATACCCCATTCCGACCGCAGTTCGCATCATCGCCTTCGTCTCCAGCAGCCCCGACAGGATCGCCATATCGTCGGGATAGGTCAGTTTATGGAGTCGCGCCTCACCCTCGACCGCGACGACCGGCACGCCGAGCCGCCGGACGAGTTGCGCATCGTCGGTCGCCGCGCCGTCGCCGGCGCCGCCATGTGCGCGCCGCAATGTGCCGAGCCGGAACGCCTGCGGCGTCTGGACGCGCGCGAGCGCAGAGCGATCGACGACCTCGCCGGCCTCGCCGCCGCGCTGCGCAACCAGCGTGTCGGGAACGGGCAGGGTGGGGATCGCGGCTGCGGCGCCTTGATCGAGCGCTGCGAGCAGGCGGTCGATCACCGCCGCCGGCACCCCCGGCCGCGCGGCATCGTGAACCAGCACAAGCGCATCGTCGTCCCAATCGCCAAGGACTGCCAGCGCGTTCGCCACCGATTGCTGGCGTTCGGCGCCGGGACGTGCGGAAATCCAGCCTTCCGGTAGCGCGGCGATCGACGCCATGACGTCGTCGCCCGCGACGAGCACCCCGCCCGAAATCGCGGGATGCGCGGCAAAAGTGTCGAGGCTCCATTGCAGCACCGGCTTGCCGCCGAGCAGCGCGAGCTGCTTGGGCTGGCCCAGCCCGGCACGCGCGCCGACGCCGCCCGCGAGCAGGATGGCGGCGACGCGCCGAACGGGCGAGGGAGCGGAGTCGGTCATATCCCGCGCCGGGTAGCGCAGCGGCGGCTTGCGGGAAAGCCGTTGAGCGTGTAGGGCGCTGCTTAAATTTTAGGCAATTTTGACGAAAGCTCCCCCCATGGCGCCGCTGCGGCCCATCCAGATCGGTCCTGTCACGATCGCGGATCCGGTGATCCTCGCGCCGATGACGGGCGTCACCGACCGCCCCTTTCGCACGCTCGTGCGCCGCTACGGCTCGGGGCTCAATGTCACCGAGATGATCGCCAGCCAGGCGGCGATCCGCGAAACGCGCCAGTCGATCCAGAAGGCGGCGTGGGACCCGGTCGAGGAACCCGTGTCGATGCAGCTCGTCGGCTGCACCCCCTATGAAATGGGCGAGGCGGCGAAGCTCAACGAGGACCGCGGCGCGGCGATCATCGACATCAACATGGGCTGCCCGGTGCGCAAGGTCACCAACGGCGATGCCGGATCGGCGCTGATGCGCGACCTGAAGCTCGCCGCCGAACTGATCAAGTCCTGCGTCGAGGCGGTTTCCGTGCCGGTCACGGTAAAGATGCGCATGGGCTGGGATCACGACAGCCTCAACGCTCCCGAACTCGCGCATATCGCCGAGGATCTGGGCGCGAAGATGGTCACCGTCCACGGCCGCACCCGCAACCAGATGTATCGCGGCGCCGCCGACTGGCGCTTCATCCGCTCGGTCAAGGAGGCGGTGTCGATCCCGGTGATCGTCAACGGCGATATTTGTTCGTCGGACGATGCGCGGACCGCGCTCGCGCAGAGCGGCGCCGACGGGGTGATGATCGGCCGCGGCGCCTATGGCCGCCCGTGGCTGCTCGGCCAGGTGATGGCGGCGCTGCGCGGCGAGAGCGAGCGCCCCGATCCCGGTATCGACGAACAATATGACATCATCACAACGCATTACGGTGCGATGCTCGACCATTATGGCGAGATGACCGGCGTCAATATGGCGCGCAAGCATCTCGGCTGGTACGTCAAGGGGCTCCCCGGCTCGGCCGAATTCCGCAACAAGGTCAACCAGATCCCCGACAGCAAGGGCGTGCTCGACGCGCTCGAGGGCTTTTACGGTCCCTTCCTCAGCAGGGCGGCCGCGTGACCGCGCAGTCGTCGAGCATTCCGACCTTCGACCATGACGAGCTGATCCAGTCGCATCCGGTGGCCACGCTGCTGCTCGACAAGGGCGGGGTGGTGCTGTTCGTCAACGCCGCCGCCGAGCAGCTGTGCAATCTCAGCCGATCGGTGATGGTCGGGCGCGTGGTCTATGACGTCATCCGCATGGACCGCAGCTATCGCCAGCGGATGAGCGATCCCGCGACCCCGGCGCTGTTCGCGCACCGCGCCGAAATCGCGGTCGGCGGGCGCAAGGCGATCTTCGTCGACATGCAGATGGTCCCCTATGGGAGCAACGGCCACCGCATCCTCGCGCTTGTCCCGTCGCAGAGCGAGGCCGAGCTGATGGGCGGCGCGATCGGCCGCTCGGGGCGAGCGGCGGGCGCCGCGGCGTCGATGCTCGCGCACGAGATCAAGAACCCGCTCGCCGGCATCAAGGGCGCGGCGCAGCTTCTCGCACGCAAGGTCGACGCCGGCGGCGAGCGCTTCACGACGCTCATCTGCGCCGAGGTCGACCGGATCACCAATCTGATCGACCAGATGGAGCATTTTTCGCGCGGGCAACCGCTCGCCTGCTCGGCGATCAACCTCTATCCGCCGATCCACCAGACGATGGAGGCGGTGCGCGCGCGGCAATTCGACGGCGTCCGCTTTGCCGAGGATTTCGACCCCTCGCTGCCGCTCGTTCTCGGCAACCACGATGCGATGGTGCAGATCCTGCTCAACCTCGTCACCAACGCCTGCGAAGCGCTCGCTGGGCGCGACGACGGGGTGGTGCGCATCGCGACCGCCTATCGCCACGGGCTCTCGATCGACAATGGCGACGGGCGCGGCCGCATCGCGCTGCCGATCGAGCTCAGCGTCAGCGACAATGGTCCGGGCGTTCCCGCCGATATTCGCGGCGACCTGTTCGACCCCTTCGTCACGACCAAGCGCGAGGGTAGAGGGCTCGGCCTCGCGCTCGTCGCCAAGCTCGCCCGCGACATGGGCGGCACCGTCCAGCATATGCGCGACGGCGACTGGACGCGCTTTCGCGTCCACCTGCCCACCGCGGCGCAGAAGGCGGTGACGTCATGACCGCCGGCAAGACCATTCTGCTCGTCGAGGACGATCCCGCGATCGCGCTGATCATCCGCGAAACGCTTGCGACCGAATGCGGCCAGTTCGCCTCGGTCGGCAGCATCGCCGAGCGCAACGCCTGGCTCGCCGATCATCGCCCCGACCTGATCATCACCGACGTCGTGCTGCCCGATGGCGACGGCATCGACTCGCTGCCGGGCGTCGGGGTCGATCCGCTGACCCCGGTGATCGTCCTGTCGGCGCAGAATACGCTCGACACCGCGGTGCGCGCGACGGGGATCGGCAGCTATGATTATCTGCCCAAGCCTTTCGACCTCGACGAACTGACCGCGAGCGTGCGCGCCGCGCTGCAGCGGCGCACGCTGCCCAGCGAGGGCGCCGATGCGGCGCCGCAGGACAGCCACGGGCTTGTCGGCCGCGCGCCCGCGATGCAGGCGGTCTATCGCACCATCGCGCGGCTCGCGACCAACGACCTCGCGGTGCTGATCCTCGGCGAATCGGGCACGGGCAAAGAGGTGGTCGCGCGCGCGATCCATTCGACCGGGCTTCGGCGCAGCGGACCGTTCGTCGCGATCAACATGGCGGCAATCCCGCGCGAACTGATCGAGGCCGAGCTGTTCGGGCATGAAAAGGGCGCTTTCACCGGCGCGACGAGCCGCAACGCCGGCCGCTTCGAGCAGGCGGCGGGCGGGACGCTGTTTCTCGACGAGATCGGCGACATGCCGCTCGAGGCGCAGACGCGGCTGCTGCGCGTGCTCCAGAGCAATGAATATTCGACCGTCGGCGGCAGCCAGGCGCTGAAAGCCGACGTGCGTGTCGTCGCCGCAACGCACCGCGACATGCGCACGCTCGTTGCCGACGGACGCTTTCGCGAGGATCTCTTCTACCGGCTCAACGTCATTCCGGTGACGCTGCCCCCGCTGCGCGATCGGCGGAGCGACATTCCCGCGCTCGTTCGCCATTTCATCGACGCGGGGCGCCATTCGGGATTGCCCGATCGCCAGTTTGCCCCCGCGGCGATGCAGCTTCTCGAACGCCACGACTGGCCCGGCAATGTTCGCGAACTGGGGAATGTCGTGCAGCGGCTTGCCGTGCTCTCGCGCGACACGATCGTTGGCCCGCGCGATGTCGAATCGGTGCTGCGCGAAAGCGGGGAAGGGGTTTCGCTCGCCGACCCCGCCGAGTTGATCGCGCGCGCGGTCGACGACTGGACGCGCGAACAGCTCGCCGGCGGCGAAGGCGACGGCGACGTCCACAGCCGCCTCGAAGCGATCGTCGAGACAGCGCTGCTGCGCCGCACTCTGCGCGAGGTGCGCGGCAACCAGCTCGAGGCCGCGCGACGTCTTGGCATCAACCGCAACACGCTACGCAAGCGGCTCGTGCAGCTCGCTATCGACCCCGCGCAGCCCTGACCGCGCCCGGCCCGGCAGTTAATCCGGCCGAAGCGCATATTGTGTGTTTTCTATGCAACAGCTTTGTCGTATCGAAGCCACAATGGCGCAATCCGCTCCCCTGCCTTTCGACGACAGGTCCGACGAACAGCCCGCACGGGTGTGGCGCTTTGCAGCGCCCGAATATTATACGCTCGCGCTGATCCTCAGCATCGGGATTGCGACCTATATCTTCGTGACCGGCGACGCGCAGAGCCAGCGATTGCTAACCCCCGCGCTCGTCGCGGCGATCATGATCGCGAACCTCGTGCCCGCGATGGCGCTGATCGTGCTGATCGGCAGCCGCGTCGCGCGCGCGCGCGCCGGCCGTACCATGGGTGGCGGAAATGGACGCCTTCACGTCCGGCTCGTCGCGCTTTTTTCCCTCATCGCCGCAGTGCCGACACTGCTTGTCGTGCTTTTTGCCTCCCTTCTTTTTCAGTTCGGCGTCGATTTTTGGTATTCGGAGCGCTCGCGTGGCATGTTCGAAAATGCCGCGAGCCTCGCCCAGGCCTTTTATGAGGACAGTCAGAAGTCGGTCGGTGCCCAGACCGCCGCGATGGCCAATGATCTCAGCCGCTATCTGGCCGAATATCCGATCGACAGTCGGGCCTTCACCGATCGTTACCTGCAGCAGGTCGTCATTCGCGAGTTGAACGAATCCGCGATTATCGAGGTGGGCGATGACGGCATCGCGCGCACTGCCGTCATGATTGATCCTGACAACCGGGCAGCGGATGCGCGGCTGTCTTCGGCGATGATCGACCGGCTGAATGCCGGTGAAGAAGTCGTGGTGAGACGTCAAACCAATCGGTTCGAAGCTGCGACGCGGTTGCCCGATCGCCAGAATGTCTATGTATATGCATCGCGCGAGGCCAATGTAGCCGGTCTTCAGCAATTTCAGCGGGCACGCACCGTGCTGGCCGACTATAATGCGCTGTTTGCGCGTTCGCAGTTCCTGCAGTTGCAATTCAACGGTGCTCTGTATCTCGGTTCGCTGCTTTTGCTCGCTCTGGCCGTCATCGGGGCGATTGTCGTCGCCGATCGCATCGTCCGGCCGATCGGCAATCTGGCCGGCGCCGCGCGCACGGCCGCGGGCGGGGACCTGTCGGTGCGCGTCGAACCTTCCAATCGCGAGGATGAAATTGCGGTTTTGACCAATGCATTCAACCGCATGACCGAGCAGTTGCAGGGCCAAACGGACGCCTTGGTTCATGCCAACGAACAGCTCGAGACGCGGCGCAGCTTCATCGAGGCGGTGCTCTCGGGCATCACCTCGGCCGTCGTCTCGGTCGATGCGCAGGGGCGGATACTGCTCGCCAACGCCGCGGCGGAGCGCCTGATAGGGACCGAAGGCGAAAGCCTGACCGGCAAATCGCTTGCCGACGTCGCGCCCGAACTCGCCGCGCTCATCGACAGCGACGAGCATGAGGCGATCGTCCAGTTCGCGCGCGCCGACGCCGAACCCGCGACGCTCGCCGCCAAGGCGGTCGCGCAGGGCGACGGTTTCGTGCTCAGCTTCGAGGACATTACCCAGCAATTGCTCGACCAGCGCCGCGCCGCCTGGTCCGACGTCGCGCGGCGCATCGCGCACGAGATCAAGAACCCGCTGACGCCGATCCAGCTCGCCGCCGAGCGCTTGCAGCGCCGCTTCGGCGACAAGGTGGAGGGCGACGAGGCGACATTCCGCAGGCTGACCGACACCGTCATCCGCCAGGTCCACGACATGCGGCGGATGGTCGACGAATTTTCGAGCTTCGCGCGGATGCCCAAGCCGACCTTCGGCGTCGAGGATGTGCGCGACATATTGAAGCAGGCGGTCTTCCTGTTCGAGGTGGCCAAGCCCGACATCCATTTCAGCGTCCGCACGCCGAACGAGATCGAACCGCTCGTCTGCGATCGCCGCCTGCTGTCGCAGGCGCTGACCAACATCGTCAAAAATGCTGTCGAAGCAATTGAAGAAAAATCGAAAAATGACGATGCGCCCGCCGTCGGGAATATCGAGGCCAAGCTCGATATGGGCGCGCGCGGCGAGGTGCGGATCACGGTGCTCGATGACGGTATCGGCCTGCCGGCGGCGCGCGACGCGATCGCCGAGCCCTATATGACGACGCGGCGCGGCGGCACCGGTCTGGGGCTCGCAATCGTGCAAAAGATCGTCGAGCAACATTTTGGCGAACTTGAATTTTCCGACAATCCGGCGGGGCAGGGGACGTGCGTGACGCTGACCCTGCACCCCGACCGGCTCGGGCCGCTCGTCGGCAAAAGCGGGGAGGGAACAGCGGGGCAAGGTGAATCAGTGCCGGGACGGATTCGCACCCGCAGCCGGCAAGACAGAGAAGATCATGGCACTTGATATTTTGATCGTCGACGACGAACGCGACATTTGCGAGCTGGTGGCCGGCGTCATGGAGGACGAAGGCTATGAAGCGCGGACCGCGCCGGACAGCGACGCCGCGCTCGAAGCGATCCGCCAGCGCCGCCCGTCGCTCGCGCTCGTCGATGTCTGGCTCCAGGGCTCGCGGCTCGACGGGCTGGGACTCGTCGAGGCGATCAAGGCCTTCGACCCCACCTTGCCGATCATCGTGATTTCGGGGCACGGCGGGCTCGACACCGCGGTCGCGGCGATCCGCCGCGGGGCGTTCGATTTCATCGAAAAGCCCTTCGAGGCCGAACGGCTGCTCCACCTCGTCGCGCGCGCGACCGAGAATGAGCGGCTGAAATTCGAATATGAACAGCTGCGCGAAAAGGCCGGCCCCGCCGAAGAGCTGACCGGCAACAGCGGTGCGATCAACAATGTCCGCGCGACGCTGAAACGCGTCGCCGGCACCGGCAGCCGCGTCCTCATCACCGGCGCGCCCGGCGTCGGCAAGGAGGTTGCGGCGCGCGTCCTCCACGGCTGGAGCGGGCGCCAGAACGCGCCGTTCCGCGTGATTTCATCGGCGCGGATGGACCCCGAAACGGTCGAGGCCGAACTCTTCGGGACCGAAAGCGACGACGGCGCGATCCGCGTCGGCCTGCTCGAACAGGCGCACGGCGGCACCCTTTTCCTCGACGAGGTCGCCGACATGCCGCTGACGACGCAGGGCAAGATATTGCGCGTGCTGACCGATCAGAGCTTCACCCGCGTCGGAGGCCGCACGATGATCCGCGTCGATGTGCGCATCATCTCGGGCTCGGCGCGCGACCTGACCGCCGAAATCGCCGAGGGGCGTTTTCGCGAGGATCTCTATTACCGGCTCAATGTCGTCCCGGTGCATATCCCGCCGCTGCGCGAGCGGCGCGACGATATTGCCAGCCTGTGCGATCATTATATCCGCCGCTATGCCGCCGATCGCCGCGTCGCGCCGCCCGAGATGAGCGCCGAGGCGATGGCGGCGCTACAGGCGCATGATTGGCCGGGCAATGTCCGTGAACTGCGCAACGTCATCGAGCGCGTGATGATTCTCGCGCCGAGCGACCGGCTCGCGCGCATCGACGCCGATATGCTGCCCACCGAGCTGGTGCGCGGCGGCAGCGACATGATGCCGGGCTCCGAATCGATCACCGCGATCCCGCTCAAGGAAGCGCGCGAGAATTTCGAACGCGAATATCTGCGCATCCAGATCAACCGTTTTTCTGGCAATATCTCGCGCACCGCGACCTTCATCGGCATGGAGCGATCGGCGCTTCACCGCAAGCTGAAGCTTTTGGGATTGACCGAAAACTCTTCGGACGAAACGTGACGGCTTTGTCCTAGACGTGCGGAGCGCTTTGCAGCATATTGCCGTCGTCAATATGAAATGGCGGTTCGATAAACGAACCCCCAGCGGCGATGCCGCCAAGAACAGGAGGCCAAAGTGTCCGACAAGAACCAGAATCTCCAGGATCTCTTCCTCAACGCCCTGCGCCGCAGCAAGACCCCGGTAACGATGTTCCTCGTCAAGGGGGTCAAGTTGCAGGGAATCATCACTTGGTTCGACAATTTCTCGCTGCTGCTGCGCCGCGACGGCCAGTCGCAGCTCGTTTACAAGCACGCGATCTCGACGATCATGCCGTCGCACGATTTCGACCTTGCGGCGCTCGGCGACGATGTCCGCAGCGCGCCGGCGAGCAAGGGCAAGGCATTGCAGGACGTCTTCCTCAACGCCGTGCGCCGGTCGGAGGAATCGGTGACGATGTTCCTCGTCAATGGCGTGATGCTCCAGGGCGACATCGTCGCCTTCGATCTCTTCTGCATGCTGCTCGAGCGCGAGCGGCAGGTGCAGCTTGTCTACAAGCACGCGATCTCGACCGTGCAGCCCAATGGTCCGGTCAACCTGACCGACAATGGCGACGACGAGGCCGAGGACGCCTGACGAACCGATGGACGATAGCGTCGGCGAAGTGACGCGCGGCGCCCGCGCAATATTGGTCGTGCCCGAATGGCACGGGCAGGGGCTTTCGCGCGACCTCGACGCGCGTGTGGGTGAGGCAAAGGGGCTCGCAGTCGCGATCGGCCTCGACGTCGTCGCGGTGCATCCGCTTCGCCTGCGTCAGACGCGCGCTGCGACGCTGATCGGGGTCGGGCAGATCGAGGCGATCAAGCCCGACGTCGCGGCGAGCGAGGCGCAGCTCGTCATCGTCGACGCGCCGCTCACCGCGATTCAGCAGCGCAACCTCGAAACCGAGCTCGGCGCGAAGGTGATCGACCGCACCGGGCTGATCCTCGAAATCTTCGGCGAGCGCGCGGCGACCGCCGAGGGGCGGTTGCAGGTCGAACTCGCGCACCTCGACTATCAGGCGGGGCGGCTCGTGCGCAGCTGGACCCACCTCGAACGCCAGCGCGGCGGCTTCGGCTTCCTCGGCGGCCCCGGCGAAACGCAGATCGAGGCCGACCGCCGGATGATCCGCGACCGCATGGCGCGCATCCGCCGCCAGCTCGACGACGCGCGCCGAACGCGGCAATTACAGCGCGCAAAGCGTCAACGCGCGCCGTGGCCGGTGATCGCGCTGGTCGGCTATACCAACGCCGGAAAATCGACCTTTTTCAATCGGCTGACGGGCAGCGACGTCATGGCGGAAGACATGCTGTTCGCGACGCTTGATCCCACGATGCGCGAAATCCGCCTCCCCGGCATCGACAAGGCGATCCTGTCCGATACTGTCGGTTTCGTCTCCGACCTGCCGACCGAGCTCGTCGCCGCCTTCCGCGCGACGCTCGAAGAAGTCACGACCGCCGACCTGATCGTCCACGTCCGCGACATCGTGCATCCCGATACCGAGGCGCAATATGACGATGTGCGCGCCATCCTCACCTCGCTCGGCGTCGTCGAGGGGGAAGGGGAGGATGGCGAGGCGGTGCGCCCCGTCCCGCAGATCGAGATATGGAACAAGATCGACACCGCGAGTGCGGAACGGCGTGCGGCGATCCTCGAGATGGCGGCGCGGCGGCGTGGCGTCGCGGTGATCTCGGCCGAAACCGGCGAGGGCGTCGATGCCGCGCGCGCGCTGATGGCGGCCGAACTGACCGCGCGGCACGAACTGGTGCGGATTGCGCTGCGCTTCGATCAAGGCGAGGCGATGGCATGGCTCCACGCGCGCGGTGAAGTGCTCACCGACGAGGCGAAGGATGGTGGCCATCTGCTGACCGTGCGCCTCGATCCGGCAGACCGCGCACGTTTTGAACGATTGTGGCCTGAAGCTAGCTTCGTTCCGAGCGTTTGACCGCCTGCCAATGCGCTTCTTGCGCATCGAGCGACAGGCCGTCGAGGCTGCCGCCGGCTTGGGTTTCCATTGCGAAAAAGCGCCGTGCGAACTTGGCGTTGGCATCGCGCAGCGCGCCTTCGGCATCGACGCCGAGCTTGCGGGCGTAGTTGACGACGGCGAACAGCAGGTCGCCGACTTCCTCGTGGCGCGCGGCGTCGCTGTCGGCGCCGGCAACTTCGGCGAGTTCCTCGGCGATCTTGTCGCGCGGGCCTTCGGTGTCGGGCCAGTCGAAGCCGACGCGCGCGGCGCGGCCTTGCAGCTTTTGCGCACGCAGCAGCGCCGGGAGCGACAGCGCGACACCCGCGAGTGCGCTCTGCGGCCCGTCGGTGGCGCGCTCGCTTGCCTTGATCGCTTCCCATTGCTGGCGCACGTCACTGGTTCGCGCGTTGCCGAAGATATGCGGGTGGCGCCGCTCCATCTTGTCCGAGATCGCGTTGGCGACATCGTCGAAGCCGAAAAGCTGTTTGTCGGTCGCGATCTGGGCGTGGAAGACGACCTGAAGCAGCAGGTCGCCGAGTTCGTCGCAAATCGCGGCAGGATCGCCGCCGGCGATCGCGTCGGCAACCTCATAGGCTTCCTCGATCGTGTAAGGCGCGATCGTATCGAAATCCTGCGCCAGATCCCATTCGCAGCCGCCGTCCGGGTTGCGCAGCTGGCGCATGATCGCCAGCAATCGATCGATGGGGGACCGGGGGGAGCCGCTCGCGGTCTGAGACATTGGATTATCCGATAATATATATTATGTTAAATATGCGATGGAATGGCGAAGCTCGGGGGCCCTCACGTCACCAGCTGCCACGTCCGGATGACGAGAAACACCAGCGCGAAGATCGCGGCCCATGCGAGCCCCATCTTCAGCCAGTCCTTCATCGGCAAGCGCCGCGCGACGAGCGCGCTCACCACCAGCGTGAACGCCATTGCAAACCACAGCATGTCAGCGCCGGTTTCCATCGTCATAGCTGCACCTCCAGCCCATCATAGCCCGGCTCGACGCCCGGCGGCAATTCGCCCGCAAGGTCGTCATAATCCATCGTATTGTCCATGTGCGTGATGATCGCGCGCGGATGGCCGACCTGCGCGAGCGCTTCGAGCGTCATGGCGAGATGCGGGTGCGTCGGGTGCGGATAGCGGCGCAGCGCGTCGATCACGAACAGGTCGACGCCTTGGAAGAACTCGACCATATCATCAGTAAATCGCGAAAAGTCAGTTGCATATCCGACCCTGTGCGCACCATCGCTGAAGATGAGACCCGACGCCAGGATCGGGCCATGCGGCATGTCGATCGCCGAGACTTCGATCGGTCCGATCGACTGATGATCGCGCAGTTCGATGGGGTCGATCGACGCCGGATAGCCCGCATTGCCCGCAAAGGCATAAGTGAAGCGCCATTTGAGCGTTTCGAGCACATGGTCGCGCGCATAGGCCGGAACCGGCGATCCATGGCGCAAATGCATGATCTGCCGCAGATCGTCGAGCCCGTGGCAATGGTCGGCATGTTCGTGCGTCCAGATCACCGCATCGACCTCGCCGACACGCGCGTCGAGCAATTGCATCCGCATGTCGGGACTCGTGTCGACGAGCAGCCGATAGCCACCGAGCGAAACGAGAATCGACGCGCGGCTGCGCAGATTGCGCGGATTGTCGGGATCGCACGCACCCCAGTCGTTGCCGATCCGCGGCACCCCCGACGAGGTGCCGCATCCGAGAATCCGTACCTTCATGCGGCGCGTGACGTCATGGCTGCGCCTTGTTGAAAAGACGGTAGAAATTGACGCTCGTCGCCTCCGCCAGCGCCTCGCGGTCCTCGCCGCGCAGCTCCGCCAGAAACGCCAGCGTGTCGGCGACGAACGCCGGCTCGCCGGTCTTGCCGCGATGCGGGACGGGAGCGAGGAAGGGGGAGTCGGTTTCGATCAGCAAGCGGTCCTGCGGCAGCCATTTGGCGGTCGCCTGCAAATCGGCGGCATTCTTGAACGTCACGATGCCCGAAATCGAGATATAGAGGCCGAGATCGAGCGCCTTGCGCGCGAAATCGTCGCTCGCGGTAAAGCAATGGATGACGCCCGGATAAGTCGCCTTTCCCATTTCCTCACCGAGCAGCGCCAGCGTGTCGGCCTCGGCCTCGCGCGTGTGGACGATGATCGGCAGGCCGGCTTCTTGCGACGCGTGGATATGGCGGCGGAAACTATCCTGCTGCCGCTGGCGGTCGCTCTTGTCGTAATAATAGTCGAGCCCGGTCTCGCCGATACCGATCACGCGCGGGTGCGCGGCGCGCTCCACGAGCTTTGCGGTGTCGACATCGGGATGCTGATCGGCGTCGTGCGGATGGATACCGACGCTCGCCCAGACATCCGGATTGGTCTCGGCCGCGGCGAGCACCTCGTCCCACTCGCTCTCGCGCGTCGCGATGTTGAGCATCGCGGTGACGCCCCGGGCGCGCGCGCGTTCGAGCACCTCGCCCTGCTGCTCGGCGAGGCCCTTGTAATTGAGGTGGCAGTGCGAATCGACGAGCATCAGGCTTCCCCTTCCCCATCGGGAAGCTCGAGGCGCGGGAAGATGGGAACGGGCTGACCCACCTTGAAGCCGCTCGCGGCGAGTTTTGCGAACCAGTCGGTATCGGCCAGCGCCGCGAAGTCGCGCGCATCGGGTGCGATGCCCATCTGGTCGAGCAATTTGTCGGCGGCGTCGGGCACGACCGGGCGGATCGCGATCGCGAGCGTCCGCACCGCCTGGAACAGGGTCATCAGCACGGCGCGCATCCGCTCGGGATCGGTCTTGCGCAGCGCCCAGGGCGCCTGCGCATCGACATATTGATTGCACGCAAAGACCGCGCGGATCCAGTCCTCGATGCCGATCGAGAAAGCGAGCTGTTCGAACTCGCGCGGCAGGCGCGTCCCTGCCATGTCGAGAATATCGCCGATCAGCGAAACATCGTCGGATGCCGGCTGATAGTCGGCCGTCAGTTCGCCGTCCAAATTCTTGAAAATCATGGATAAGCTGCGCTGCGCCAGATTGCCGAAGCTGTTCGCGAGATCGGCGTTGGCGGTGCGCACGATGGCTTCGGCCGAATAGCTGCCGTCCTGCCCGAAGCTGACTTCGCGCAGCAGATAATAGCGCAGTGCATCGACCCCGAACTGTTCGGCGAGCGCCATCGGGTCGACGACATTGCCGAGCGATTTCGACATTTTCTCGCCGCGGTTCAAAAGGAAGCCGTGGCCGAACACCTGCTTCGGCAGCGGCAGGCCGGCACTCATCAGGAAGGCCGGCCAGTAAACGGTATGAAAACGCACGATATCCTTGCCGATCATATGAATGTCGGCAGGCCAGAAACGCGCGAAATCGCTCCCCGCATCGGGGTAGCCGAGCCCCGAGAGATAGGTGGTGAGCGCATCGACCCAGACATACATCACATGGCCCGGCGAATCGGGCACCGGAACGCCCCAGTCGAAGCTGGTGCGCGAAACGCTGAGATCCTTGAGCCCGCCCTCGACGAAGCGCAGCACCTCGTTGCGGCGGCTTTCGGGGCGGATGAAATCGGGATTGTCGCGGTAGAACGCGAGCAGCCGGTCCTGATAGGCCGACAGGCGGAAGAACCAGCTTTCCTCGACGGTCCATTCGACCGGCGTGCCCTGCGGCGAGAGCTTTGCACCCCCTTCCCCTTCGACGAGTTCCTCCTCGTCGTAAAAGGCTTCGTCGCGGACCGAATACCAGCCTTCGTAACGATCGAGATAAAGATCGCCGTTCGCCGCCATCGCGCGCCACAGTGCCTGCGACGCCGCATGGTGCGCCGGGTCGGACGTGCGCATGAAGCGGTCATAGCTGATATTCAGCTTGGCATACATCGCACGGAAATATCCCGACATTTCGTCGGCAAGGTCGATCGTCGCCCGCCCCTGGCCGCGCGCGGTCTGGTACATCTTCAGCCCATGCTCGTCGGTGCCGGTGACCATCCGCACGTCGCGGCCGCGCGCCCGCTGAAAGCGCGCCATGACGTCGGTGGCGATCGCCTCATAGGCATGGCCGATATGCGGGCGGCCATTGGGATAGCTGATCGCGGTGGTGATGTAGAAAGGGGTCTTTTCCGTGGACATGCGCGCGCCTTAGCGGTTGGCGGGTGGAAGGGAAAGGGATTGCATGGCCGCCCCCCTCCTCGTCACCCCGGACTTGATCCGGGGTCCATTGGACCGGCGCCGGGGGACTGGAACCCGGATCAAGTCCGGGATGGCGAAGGTGAGCAAACGGAAGTTCCCCACCCCCAGGCCGCTATTGGCGCGGTGCCAGTTCGGCGAGGCAATTGCCGATTTCGAACCCGACCATCGCGCCGTCGTAGGAGCCGCGCACCGCGTCGCGCACGGTGCGCTGCACCCTGTCCCACTGGACGAGCACTGGCTCGATCTCCGCGAGGGGGCGTTCGCGCGCGATGCGCGACAGCAGCGCCGGGACGATGTCGATGACGAGTTCGAGCCGCGCACGGTTGGCGGCGCCCCCGACCTCTTTCGCCAGCGCCTCGCGGAGCCGGTTGTCGGGATCGCCCGAGGCCGCGATCGCCAGCAATTTCTTCTCCATCGCCGCGACGTCGCTGTCGATCAGCGCGAGCGCTTTCCCCGGCACGCCGCCCGACGCGGCAACGATCGCGCGCAGCTCGCTCATGTCGAGCATCGAGCGCAGCTCGTGCAGCCATGTCGTCATGGCGTCACGCTCAACCGGCTGAAAACGCAGCATTCGGCACCGCGAGCGGATCGTCGGGAGCAAGCGTCCGGGCGAATGGCTGACGAGCAAAAACAGCGTCTTCGCCGGCGGCTCCTCGAGCGTCTTCAAAAAGGCGTTGGCGGCGCCGGGCTCGAGATCGTCGATCGCGTCGACGACGATCACCCGCCAGTCGCCAAGCGAAAGCGAGAAGTTGAGCCGGCCCTTCAGTTCGCGCACCTGTTCGACCGTGATGTTGCGCGCCAGATCCTTGCCCTTGTCCTTGACCTGGCGTTCGAGCCGCAGGATTTCGGGATGATTGCCCGCATCGACCAGCTTCGCCGCGGCGGCATCGCCGGGGTCGTCGAGCGTCGCCGCATTGCCCTCGCCGCCCGCGCCATGCGTGACCAGAAAGCGCGCGACGCGTGCGGCGAACGCCGCCTTCCCCATCCCTTGCGGCCCGGCGAGCAGCCAGGCGTGATGCAGCCGCCCGCCGCGCCACGCGTCGAGGAAAGCCTTTTCGGCGTCGTGATGGCCGATCAGGGCAGCCATGCTTCGAGCTCTGCCAAGATCGCCGCGGTCACCGCTTCCGCGGACGCTTCGGCGTCGATCACGCGCCAGCGATCGGGCTCGGCCGCCGCCATGTCGGCAAAACGCGCGGCGAGGCGGGCCTGATAGTCGGCGGGCTTGCTTCCCATGCGATCGGCGCCGGCGGCATCGCGCAATGCGAGCCGACGTGCCGCTTCGCCCGAGCCCACCGTCAGCAGGAAGGTGCGATCGGGCAGCAGGCCCTTCGAGCCGAAGTCGTGCAGCGCGAGGATGTCGGCATCGGTGATCCCGCCGCCGCCGCCCTGATAGGCGCGGCTCGAATCGACATAGCGATCGCAGAGCACCCACGCGCCGCGCGCGAGCGCCGGACGGATCGTGCGCGCGACATGGTCGGCGCGGGCGGCGGCGAAGAGCAGCGCTTCGCTGCGCGCGTCCCAGCGCTCGTCGGCGCCTTCCATCAGCAGCGCGCGGATCGCTTCGGCCCCCGCGCTGCCCCCGGGCTCGCGCGTCGCGACCACCTCGACATCGCGCGCCGCAAGCGCCGCGGCGAGCGCCGCGATCTGGGTCGATTTGCCGACCCCCTCACCGCCCTCGAGCGTGATGAAGCGCCCCGTCACCATCCCGTCAGCCGGTAAAAGCCGGTGCGCAGGCGATCCCAACCGTCGCCCTTCCCCACATTGTTCGCCGCAAGCAGCGGGGTCGCCTGCGGCGGCAGACCGTCGGGCGTGACGATCAATTCGGCGATGCGCGCACCCTTGTCGACCGGGGCGGCCAGCGGCGCGCGGGCGCGCATCGTCGCGCGGAAGCCGCCCTCATATCCCTTGGGCACCGTCATTCGCACCGGGATCGCCGCCTCGGCCGCGACCGTGGGGGCATCGCCCTGCCCGACGTCGAGGTGCCCGACCTTTGCATGCGCCGGGACGAGTTCGCGCCCTTCCCATGCCTCGAACCCCCAGCGCATCAGCCGTTCGGCTTCGTCGCGGCGCGCCTTTTCGCTGTCCATTCCCGCCACCACGAGGATCAGACGTCGGCCATTGCGCTTTGCCGAGCCGAGAAAGCAATAGCCCGCCTCACTCGTGTGCCCGGTCTTCAATCCGTCGGCGCCTTCGATGTTGCCGAGGATCGGATTGCGGTTCGGCTGGACGATCGGCGTGCCGTCGGGCGCCGTGCCGTGCTGGAGACGCGGTATAGAGAAATAGCGCGCATAGCCGCCGGGATGATCGCGGATCAGCCGGTCGGCGAGCGTGATCAGATCGGCGGCGCTCACCTTGGTCACGCCGCCGTCGGGCCAGCCGTTGGGCGTGCCGAAATGGCTCGACGTCATCCCAAGGAGCTTGGCCATTGTATTCATTCGATTGACGAAAACCTCTTCGCTGCCGTCGATGCCCACCGCCAGCACCGCCGCCGCGTCATTGCCCGAAACGGTGATCAGCCCCTTGAGCAGTTCGTCGACCGAGACTTTTTCGCCGGCGCGCAGGAACATGGTCGAACCACCATTGCTGCCGTTCCATTTGTCATAGGTCTTCTGGTCGACCGTAAAGATCGCGCCGCGCGACAATTTCCCGCTGTCGATCAGATCGAGCACGACATAGGCGGTCATCACCTTTGCCATCGAGGCGGGCGCAAACCGCTTGTCCGCGCCGCGTTCGAACAGGATCGCGCCCGAATCCATGTCCTTGAGCATCGCGACGGGTGCGGCGGTGGTATAGAGCGGACGGCTGGCGGGCGCATGGGCGACGGTGCCGCTCGCCGATGTCGCCGGAAGGGCAAGGGTCAGAGCCGCCGCTGCGAACAAAGCCGCCCCGCTTTTCGCTAATATGGTCCACCGCATGATCCGGCGTGTAGAATGCCCGCCGCGCGATGGAAAGGGGTCAGCGCTCGCGGCGGATCAGTGCGTCGCCGAAGCCTTTCGCCTTTGCCTTCGCAAGCGCGCTCTGCGCTTCGGCTTCGCTTGCGAACGGTCCCATCGTTACGCGCCACAAATTGCCGGCTTGCGTGATCGCACCGTCCAATTCCTTTGCGGTGGCATCGGCGTTCGCCTTGTTGCCGAATGTTGCGACCTGAACGCTGTAGCTGCCGGTGGTTGCGGGAGTGGGCTTTGGGACCGCGGTTACGGGCTTGGGCGGCGCCGAGGCTGTGGGCGGCGCGGGCTGGCCGTTCGGGCCTTCGACGGAGAGGCGGTCGTCTCCGGGCTTGACGCGGGCTGGCGGAGCGGCGGGCGTCGCAGGCTTGGCGACCCCAGCCGCGATCGCCGCGGGCGAAGGCATGCCGCTCAATTTGCTGCGCAGGATCGCGAGCAGCGAGTCGGGGGTCGGCAGCCGTTCGGGCACCGGTCGCCCGGCGCGCAGCTGCGCGCGCTCGGCGGCGGGCGGATGGACGCGGCGGACGCGCACGCCGGTCGTGGTATCGGTCAGCCCGAGCTGTGCAGCGGCGGCGGGCGACAGGTCGATCAGCCGGTCGTTCACCATCGGCCCGCGATCGTTGACGCGCACCAGGATCGTGCGCCCCGTATCGAGCGCGGTGACCTCGACATAGCTCGGCAGCGGCAACGTCTTGTGCGCCGCCGAAATCGCAGCGGGGTCGAATATTTCGCCGTTGGCGGTCGGCTTGCCCGCAAGGTCGGCACCATAGACGCCTGCATAGCCGACCTCGTCATAGTCGGAGATATCGACGGGGGTATAGGTCACACCTTGCACCATGAAGGGCGCGCCGATCACCACCGGCGTATCGGCGGCGAGGGTGGGCGCGGACGGTGCGGCTTTGCTGTCGGCCGCTCCGCCCTCGCTGCCCGACGCCGCGCATCCGGCGACAAGCGCCATCACTGCGATCGCGACGCCGCCCCTAACGATCGATTTCATCCGCCAACACCCCCACGGACAATGCGTAAAAATTGGAGCAATTATAGTCCAATATCGCACGATAATTACCGGTGAGCAAATAGGCGGTGTTCCCGGGACCGTCGGGTTCGAGCAAGGTCGCCTGGATCGACCCGTCGGGCCAGCGGCCGCCGAGCGGTTGCAATCCGTCGGCGCGCCACTCGGCCATCGAGCGCCAGCGGCTGTGGCGTTCGAACACGCGCGGGCAGCGCGTCGGCACCAGCTTGTTGGCATGGCGGCTGCGGTCGAAACCCGCGGGAACGCGCACGGGGATGCCCCACGGCTGTCCCGGACGCCAGCCGGCGTGGCGCAGATAGGCGCCGATCGATTCGACCGCATCGGCCTCGCTCGACCAGATGCGCGCGACCCCGTCGCCGTCGCCATCCTCGGCGAGCCGCAGATAGACCGAAGGCAGGAATTGCGGATAGCCGAAGGCGCCGGCCCAGCTGCCTTTCAGGACGCTGCGCGGCACGCCTTTTTCGACCATTTCAAGCGTCGCGAGGAATTCGGGCTCGAACAGGCTGCGGCGGCGTCCTTCATAGGCGAGCGTGGCGAGCGCTTCGGGCAGGTCGAAACCACCGGTCACCGCGCCATAGGCGGTTTCGTGCCCGAAAATCGCGATCATTATGCTCGGCGGAACGCCGGTGCGCGCCTCGATCCGCGACAGGAGCGGCAGCAGCCGGTCGTGGACGCTGCGCCCGCCGTTGATCCGCGCCGCATCGACATGCTTCGCCTTATAGGGCGCAAAGGGCGGGATCGGCTGGTTGGGATCGGGCGGGCTGCCCAGATTGTCGCGGTCGAGCGCGACGACGCGGCTGTTATATTGCAACCCCGCCGTCACCCGGTCGAAAGTCGCGCGCGAGACCCCACGTGCCTGCGCCTTGGGCCACAGCGACTGGATATAGGCATCGAAGGCGGCATTGCCGCTCCCCTGCGCGTGGAGCGGCGCCGAGGCGCTGAGCAGCCACGCCGAGAGCGCCACGCCGAGGAGAGGGAAAAGACGTCCGAATCTGAAAGGTTTCATGTGCGTCATCCCTTCCCCATAGGCAAAGAGTGGCACAGATGCACCCGCCTTGACCAGAGCCGCTCGCGACGGCCCGAGTCAAAGCCGCGCCGGAGCGAGCGCGCAATCTTTGGGCTTGCCGCCCCGCGCCCGCGCGCTATGTCGCGCGCAGAGGACAGGTGGCCGAGTGGTTTAAGGCAGCGGTCTTGAAAACCGCCGTGGGTTCACGCTCACCGTGGGTTCGAATCCCACCCTGTCCGCCAGTCATGCCGCATCGTGAAAGATGATGCCGAGCGCGTAGCGCTCTCCGCGCCGCACCTCGCTGACGCCGTGCCGAAGCTTGACGCGATGGGGGCCGCGCGCGCCGATGCGCGGGGCTTCGTTGACCGCGAACACGACCGCATCGCCCTGCCGGAGCGGAACGACCTGCGCCCGCGACTGCATCCGCGGTCGTTGCTCGGTCAGGACGAACTCGCCGCCCTCGAACTCGTCGCCGGGTTTCGAAAGCAGGATCGCGACCTGCAGCGGAAAATGCATGGCGCCGTACAGGTCCTGATGCAGACAATTATAGTCGCCCGCGCGATAGCGCAGGATCAGCGGCGTCGGGCGCGCCTGCCCGGCTTCGCGGCAGTCGTCGAGAAAAGCCGCGTGCCCGGCGGGATAGGCCGCGTCCTGCCGCAACCGCTCGGCCCAGGCGTTCGCAACCGCCGCGAGTGGTGGGTATAAGCTACGCCGAAGCGCCGCAATCATGTCGGGGAGCGGGTAGCCAAAGTACCGATATTCACCGCGACCAAAGCCGTGCCGCTGCATATGAACGGTGCTGCGATACAGATCGTCGCGATCGTAGGACGCCCGCAAGGCGTGGCATTCGTCGGCGCTCAGCAACTGCGGCAAAATATGCCAGCCGTTGCGATCGAGATCGTCGGTCAGACCTGCGGCGTCGGGAATAGCAAAACGGCGGTTGGGGTCGGCTGGCATGGGGCACTCCTCAGCATCTCGGGCCGCTCTCCCTAGGCAGCGGGTCTCGCCTCTGCGCTCCGCTTCTTGCGATCAAAGCGCGCCGCAACGAACCTCGAGAATTTTCCAAGGCCCCGCCCTCGCCGCTCCGTCTTGCGATTGTCCCGGGAGGACGTCCCGACCGATCACAAGAGGAATTTCATGCGCAAGACTTTGCTGGCATCGACCTGCCTGGCCGCCATGGTGGCCGCGCCTTCTTATGCCGAAACCACGATCAATTCCGCGACGACGACGCCGGTCAAAACCTCGACCGTGAAATCGGGCGCGCCCGACGACATCAAGATCACCAAGGACGGCTCGATCAAGCCGGCCGGCGGCACCGCGGTGACGATCGACAGCAACAACAAGGTCGTCAACGAGGGCACGATCCAGATCGGCAATGCAAACGGCGCCACCGGCATCTTTGCCGAAGCCGGCGTCACCGGGTCGATCACCAACAGTGCCACCGGCAAGATCGTCATCGACGAAAGCTATGAAGGCGAAGACATCGACAAGGACGGCGACAAGGACGGCCCCTTCGCGGTCGGCAACGGCCGCACCGGCATCGGCACCGGCGGCGCCTTCGCCGGCAATATTGCCAACGAAGGCGCGATCACCGTCGAGGGCAATGATTCGGCGGGCATTCGTCTCGGCGGCCCGCTGACGGGCAAGTTCACCAACAATGGCACCGTGTCCGTGCTGGGCGATAACGCGCTCGGCATCGGGTTGCAGGACGTGACCGGCGACGTCCGCATCGCGGGCAAGGTCGCCGCGATCGGCGAGAATGCGATGGCCGCACAGATCACTGGCGACATCGGCGGCGCGCTCGAAATCCAGGGCGAGCTCACCGCGAGCGGTTATCGCTTCATCACGGCGCCGTCGGATCCGTCGAAGCTCGACGCCGACGACCTGCTTCAGGGCGGGCCGGCGCTGTCGATCGAAGGCGATGTCAGCGGCGGCGTCATCCTCGCCGTAGCACCCAAGGACGCCGACAAGGACGACAAGGACGAGGACGACGACGGCATCGACGACGACAAGGAGGGCGCGGCCGCCGTCCGCTCGTTTGGCGAAGCGCCTGCGATGCGCATCGGCTCGGCCAACCGCGACGTCACGATCGGCGCGGTTGCGGGCACCGGGACCGATTTCGGCCTGATCATCAACGGTACGGTCGTCGGCAACGGGCTCTATGCCGGCAAGGATGCCACCGGCCTCCAGATCGGCGGGCTCGGCGGCGCGGTCGATATTTCGGGCGGCGTCAAGGTCGGCGGCTCGGTCAATGCGATCTCGAAAGATGCTTCGGCAACCGCGATCCGGATCGGAGCGGGTGCGACGGTTCCCGAAATCCGCGTTTCGGGCAAGGTCGAGGCGAAGACCGGCGGTGAAAATGCCGCCGATGTCGCGACCGCGATCCTCGTCGAGAGCGGGAGCCATGTCGCGACGATCCGCAACAGCGGAACGATCAACGCCGAAGTCGGCGGCAAGGCTGCGACGGCGCGCGCGATCGTCGACCTGTCGGGCAACGTCGATCTGGTCGAGAATAGCGGCGCGATCAGCGCCAAGGGCGCCGAGGAGGATGGCGAGAATATCGCAATCGACCTGGCGGCGAACGCCGGGGGCGCGACGGTCAAGCAAGTTGCGGTCGCCTCGGGCGTTACGGCGCCTTCGATCACCGGCGACGTCCGTTTCGGCGGCGGCGACGATGTTTTCGACATCGCCGACGGCACCGTGACGGGCAACACCGGATTCGGCGCCGGTGACGATCAGATGAAATTGTCGGGCGATGCCGCCTACACCGGCGATGTCGCTTTCGGCGCGGGCAACGACAGCCTTGCCATGGAAGGTTCGTCGCGCTTCGTCGGCCTGGCCGATTTCGGCGGCGGTGCCGACAGCCTGACCATCGGCGGATCGGCGGTTTTCTCGGGCACGCTCGCCAATTCGGCGGGGCTTGCGGTTGCGGTGAACGGCGGCGCGTTCGACGTCGGCGGCGCGGCGACGATTTCGTCGCTGTCGGTCACCGACGAGGGCATTTTGGCGGTCACGCTCGACGGCGGCGACGGCGGCACCGCGCTGACGGTCACGGGCAATGCGAGCTTTGCCGAAGATTCAAAGCTCGCGCTCAAGCTGTCGAGCCTCGACGAGGCCGAGGGCGAGCATATCGTCGTCACCGCAGGCTCTCTGACCGGCGCCGACAATCTCACCACCGAAACGACGCTGCTCCCCTATCTCTTCAAGGGCGAGCTGACCGCGACCGGCACCCAGCTGATCGTCGATGTCGAGCGCAAGAGCGTCGACGAGCTCGAACTCAACCGCTCGGAAGCCGGCGCCTTCAACGCGGTGATCGACGCGCTTGCCGCCGACGAGGATATCGAGGGCGTGTTCCTCGACATCACCGACCGCGATACCTTCCGCGCGCGGATGCAGCAGATGCTGCCCGAGCATGAAGGAGGCGTGTTCGAAACCGTCACCACCGGCTCACGCGCGCTCGCCCGCTATCTTCAGGACCCCAATGCGCCCTATCAGGACGAGGGCAAATGGGGTTATTGGGTGAACCAGGCCGTATGGGGCACGTCGAAGAGCCTCGGCGATACCGCAAGCTATGACGTGTCGGGCTGGGGCATTTCGGGCGGCGCCGAAATCAAGACCGACGTCGGCAGCTTCGGCGGTTCGATCGCCTATCTTTACGGCAAGGACGGCAATGGCCTCAACGACAATCAGGTGACCACCAGCCAGTTCGAAGGCTCGCTGCACTGGCGGCTGCGCTCGGACGGCTGGATGGCGAATGCGCGCATTTCGGGCGCGCCGATCAAGATGAAGGGCACGCGCGTCTTCCGCGCCGAGGCCGGCGCCGAGGACATCGACAAGACGATGCGCGGCAAGTGGGACGGCACGCTCTATTCGGCCTCGGGCAGCGTCGCGCACGACGGCCGCCTCGGCGGGCTCACGCTGCGCCCCACGGTCGCGGTCGACTATTACAAGCTCAAGGAAGACGGTTACACCGAAACCGGCGGCGGCGATGCGCTCGACCTGACGGTCGGAGCGCGCGACAGCGACGAGCTGGCGGTTACCGGCACCGTTGCGCTCGGGCTCGAGTTCGGCGGCGCCGACGAATATGACGGCTGGACGCGTTTCGAACTCGAGGGCGGACGGCGGCAGATCGTCGGCGGGTCGCTCGGCGCCACCGTCGCCTCGTTCAAGGACGGCGACCCCTTCACCCTGGTCCCCGCGGAACGCACGAGCGGCTGGGTCGGCCGCCTGCGCGGGATCGCGGGCAACTCGGCCTTTCAGGTCGGTGGCGAAATCTCCGCGGAGGAACAACAAAATCATGTTGGATGGGCCTTCCGCGCGAGCCTGAAGGTCGGTCTGTAACGGACCGGCCCTCTTCCAGGGTTCGCCCAATCCCCCCGGGCGGGCCCTGCCTCCGCAAGGGGGAAGCGCCCCTCACCCTGCTTCCCCCTTGCCTCTGGAGTCGCAAACCGATGACCGCACTCGCTTCTCCCCTCCGCCCCTCCGCCCGCGTGGCGGAGGGGTTTGTGTCGCTGCGGTTGCATGACGCTGCGATGCCGTTATATCACAGCGGTTTCAGGGGGCAGGACAGGGCCGGCGCCGCCGGCACCGCCAGACAAAAGACGGCGCTGCGAACCAAATATTATATGACACAGGCGACCGATCGGACCGACGCCGCACATGGCATCGAGGGCGTATTGCTCGCCAACCGCGCGCGTATCGTCCGGTTTCTGGAAGTGCGCGGCGCGGGCGACGCCGCCGAGGATCTGTTTCAGGATCTGTGGATGCGCTTGACCGAAAAGGCGAGCGGACCGATCGGCGAACCGCTCGCCTATGTGATGCGCGCGGCGAACAATCTGATGCTCGACCGCTATCGGTCGGCAAGGCAGAGCGCGCTGCGCGACAAGGCATGGGGCGAGGCCGCCGCGGTTCAGAAACCCACGGCCGAAAGCGCGCTGATCTCGCGCGAGCAGCTGGCGCTCGTCGAAGCGGCGATCGCAGCGACGGGCGAACGGCCCGCGCGTATCTTTCGCCGGTTCCGGGTCGACGGAATGCTCCAGCGCGATATAGCCGCCGAAATGGGGGTAAGCCTGAGCACCGTCGAAGCCGATTTGCGCAAAGTCTATGCCGCGCTTGCGGCCGTGCGGAGGCAGTTCGATGCAAGCTGACCCCACCATTGCCATCGACGCAGAGGCGGCCGGCTGGCTGATCCGCCAGCGCGATCCCGCCTTTGCCGACTGGGACGGCTTCACCGATTGGCTCGCAGCCGATCCGGCGCATGCTGCCGCTTATGATGCGCTCGCCAGCCTCGACGCCGACCTCGACGCCCTGCCCGTCGCCGAGCAGCCGCAGATCGTCTGGGACGCCGAGCCGATCCGTCATCGTCCCTCGCGCCGCGCCTGGCTGGGCGGCGCGCTGGCCGCGGCGATCGTCGGCGTGATCGGCGTGTCGAGCTTTGGCCTTTTCGACGACACGCAGCGGATCGAGACGCTCGCGGGCGAGCACCGCAGCATCACGCTTGCCGATGGATCGAAAATCGAGATCAACGGGGCCTCCACGCTCCTTCTCGACGACGACCGCCCGCGCTTCGCGCGGCTCGAGCGCGGCGAAGCGATGTTCCATGTCACGCACAAGGATGCCGATCCGTTCGTTGTCGAAGCTGGCGAGGCCGAGATCGTGGACCTGGGAACCGCCTTTAACATTGTGCGCGGGGAACGGCGCATTTCGATCGCCGTTTCCGAAGGTATCGTCGCCTATAATCCGAAGCGCGAGAATGTTCGTCTCGCGGCGGGCAAGGGACTCGAAGCGCGCGACGGTGCCGCGCCGCAGGTCCACGACGTCGAAGCCGCCACCGTGGGCGGCTGGCGCACGGGGCTGCTCGTCTATAATGGCGCGCCGCTCGGCGAGGTCGCCGCGGACCTGAAACGCACGGCGGGAATCGACGTGGAGATCGCGCCCAATGCCGAAGCGCTCGTCTTTCGCGGCGCGCTGGTCATAGATCGCGATCGGGCGCGGACAATGGCCGATCTCGCGGCCCTCTCGGGAACGCGGGCCGAGCGGCAGGGCGATGGCTGGGTGCTGATGCGCTGAGATGACCCGCGGTTTTCTTTCCCTGTTCGTCGCCGGCGCCGCGATCGCCCTGCCCGCACAGGCAATGGCGGCCGAAGAGCGCGCATTCGACGTCCCTTCGGGCAGCCTTGCGGCGGCGCTTCCCGTGCTCAGTCGCCAGGCAGGAGTCAGCGTCAGCGTCGCCGACGCCGATCTGTGGAAAAGCCGTGTTCGCTCGGTGCGCGGACGGATGCCAGTCGGCGAGGCGATGGCGCGGATGCTCGCGGGGACTGCGGCGCGCGCCGTGCGGGTCAGCGGGACAAGCTGGCGCATAGAACGGCGGCCGGCGCAAAGGGTCGCGCAACGCTCGACCTCGCCGCCGCCTGCAACGGCTCCGACGCCGCCACCGGCGATGGTGGCCAGGCCCGAGGACGAGATCGTCGTCACCGCGTCGAAGGCCGACACACCCTATTCGCACTTCGCCGGCGTCGTCACCGCAATGGATGGCGACGATCTGGCATTCGGCGGCGAGCGCGGCACCGAATCGATCCTGTCGCGCATGGCCACCATATCCTCGACCCATTTGGGTGCGGGGCGGAACAAGCTGTTCATCCGCGGCATCGCCGATTCGAGCTTCACCGGCCCGACACAGGCGACGGTGGGACAATATCTCGGCGATATCCGCCTCAGCTACAACGCGCCGGACCCTGACCTCCGCCTCTATGATGTCGACAATGTCGAAGTGCTCGAAGGCCCGCAAGGCACGCTCTACGGCGCGGGCTCGCTCGGCGGGATCATCCGCGTCGTCCCCAACGCACCCGATCCCGATGCGATCGAACTCCAGGCGATCGCGGGCGCATCGGTAACGCAGCATGGCGACCCCGGCGGCGACATCGGCGCGATCGCCAACCTGCCCGTCGGCGACAACGGCCATGCACTGCGCCTCGTTGGCTATATGCTCACCGAGGGTGGCTATATCGACAACCCCCTACGCGGCCAGAATGACGTCAACCGCGTCAATACGCGCGGGGGGCGCGCGACCTTTCGCTTCGATGCCGGCGACGACTGGACGATCGACCTGGGCGGCGTCTATCAACGCATCACGTCCGACGATGCGCAATATGCGGACAAGGACGCCCCGCCGCTCACCCGCTATTCGATGGTCGAGCAGAATGCACGCGCGCGCTACGCGATGGGTACGCTCGTCATCGCGAAGGATTGGGACGGGCTGCACCTGCAGTCGTCGAGCGCCTTCATCGACCACAAGCTGTTCGAGCGCTTCGACGCGGGCAAGGTTGGTGAAACGCCGCGGCTGCTCGATCAATATAATGCGACGCGGATGTTCGTCAGCGAAACGCGGCTGTCGCGCCCCTTTCACGATGGTCTCGGTTGGGTCGTCGGGGCGAGCTTCGTCGACAACAGGACGCGCCAGCGGCGCGAATATGGCGAGGCGATGTTCCAGGCGCCGCTCACCGGGGTCGCCAACACGGTCACCGAATTCACCGGCTATGGCGAAGCGACGGTGGAAATCGCCCGCGACCTCGTCGCGACGGGCGGGGTGCGCGTCTCACACGCGCGGCTCGGCGGCAGCGGCGAGGACGTGCCTTTCGCGCTCGCCGACGCCAACCGCGCCATCGCCGCGCATCGCACCGAAACCGATCTTCTCCCCTCCTTCTCGCTCCTCGCGACGCCGCTCGAAAATCTGACGTTATATGCGCGTTACCAGGAAGGATTCCGCCCGGGCGGGCTCGCGATCGACGGCAATTTCGTGCGCCGATTCAGCAACGATCAGGTGCGCACCTGGGAGGGCGGCGTACGGGTCGGCGAGCGCGGCGAGACGCCATTCGATGCCTATGTTTCGCTATCCTACAGCCGCTGGCGCGACATCCAGGCCGATTTCATCGACGCGAGCGGCTTTCCGAGCACCGCCAACATCGGCGACGGTCGGATCACCAGCATCTCGGGTGCGCTGGCGGTGCGCCCGACCCGGCAGCTGTCGTTCGAACTCGGCGCGGTCTATAACGAGAGCAAGGTCGACGATCTGGCGCCGCAGATCGCGCTGATCGCGATGGCGGCGCCCGCACGCCTTGGCCGCATTCCCAATGTCGCGAGCCACGCGGTTCGCGGAGCCTTCAATTACTGGACGATCGTCGGCGACGGCGAGGAGTTTCGCGTCAACGGCTGGGCCAAATATATCGGCCCGTCGCGTCTCGGGATCGGCCCCGTGCTCGGCGAGGGCCAGGGCGACTATGTCGATACCGGCCTTGCAATGCGCGTCGGCAACGCGCGTCGCGGGCTGACGCTGACGCTTACCAATCTGCTCGACGAACGCGGCAACCGCTTCGCGCTGGGCACGCCTTTCGTCGAAGGCAGCGACGGTTATCTGACGCCGCTACGCCCGCGCACGCTGCGCGTCGCCATCGACGTCGCTTATTAGGGTCACGCGGGCTTCCAGCTCTTGCGCTCTTCGGCCTGCTTGAGCACCTCGAAGGCGGCCTGCCCGGCGGCGAAGCGTTTTGCAGCATCGGCGTCGCCCGGCTTGACGTCGGGATGACATTCCTTGGCCAGGCCGCGCCACGCTTTCTTTGCGGCTTCGAAATCGCTGTCGGGGTCGAGCCCCAGCACCTCAAGCGCGCGCATTTCGTCCGCGCTGCGGCTGCCGTCGCCCTCGCCGCCCCAGCCATAATGCTGGGCGCGGGCATAGCTGCGCGCGCCGCGTGCTTCGCTCGCCGCGCGCTCGGCGGCCTCCTCGGCGCTCAGCCCGGCGAAATAGTCCCAGCCGCGATTATATTCGGCGGCGTGGCTTTCGCAGAAATACCAGCGATCGGGGCTGTTCGGCGACTTGGGCGCCGGGCAATTGCCGGGCTGGGTGCAGCCGTGGCGGTCGCAAATGCGGACCTGCTGCGCCTCGCGCGACGCTCCATAGGCGCGCCAGCGGGGAAAACCCCAATCGTCGGATCTCTTGGCGCGGCTCATCCCGCCCATGTAACAACTGGCTCGCCGCATTGCTAGCCGAAGGGCCGCAAAATAGGGGATAGGCTAGTCTTTCACCTTGTAGCCAAACGCCTCTGATGCGAGTTCGACGAGCGCGGGGTCGCGATCGGGCGGCGTCATCGGCACCGCGGCCTCCAGCGCTTCGGCAACATGGGTCAGCGCGGCAATCCGCGCCGCCTTCTTGTTGTTGCCGTCGATCACCTTCCACGGCGCCCAACGCGTGTCGGTGAGCCGGAACATCTCGTGCATCGCGTCGAGATAATCCGCCCGCCGCGCACGGTTGCGATAATCCTCGATGCCCGTCTTCCAGCGCTTCCACGGATCGTTCAGCCGGTCGGCGAGGCGCTTGTCCTGTTCGGCCTGCGTTACATGGATGAAGAGTTTGACGAGGTTGGTGCGGCTGCCGGTGAGTTGCGCCTCGAACTCGTTGATCTCGTCATAACCCTTGCGCCATTCGGCTTCGGTCGCAAAGCCCTCGACGCGCTCGACGAGGACGCGGCCGTACCAACTGCGATCGAAGATCGAGATTTCGCGATTGCCGGGCAGGCGCGTCCAGAAACGCCACAGAAAATGCCGCGCCTTTTCCTCCTCGGTCGGCGCGCCGATCGGCCAGACTTCGAAATAGCGCGGGTCGAGCCGCGCGGTCATCCGCTGGATGATGCCGCCCTTCCCCGCCGCATCCCAGCCTTCGATCATGATGACGCTACGTTGACGATGCGTGATATGTGCGGCCTGCACGCGCTCGAGCCGTTCCTGCAGCGCGAGCAGGTCGTCTCCATATTTGCCCTCATGTTTCGCGCCGGCCTCATAGTCGGCGAGGTCGATGGTCATCGCGTGCCTCTTTGATCTCGCCGGGCTGCTATCACGGCCGTGCAAGAGTGGCGACGCGGTTAACCCTGTTGAGGCCCGAAAGCGTCCAGTTTTGATACAGAAGTGGCCAGTAGCGCGGCGACCCGGGCTGGATCTTCCATCGGGATAAAATGGCTGTTTTCCGCCCATAACTCGTCGCGTCGCGCGCCGAGATACGTGCCGAGCTCCGGCCAGGTCGGGCTTCGCGAAAAGTCGAGATCGCCGCCGCGTTCTCCCGCTGGCGCGCGGACCAGCGTGACCGGTGCAACCAGCTCTTTGAGCCAGCGGTGGGGATTGGTCCGCAGCGCATTCTGGTACATCGACGCTTCGAGTGCGGGCGGACAGGCGAGTTCGAACCCTTCGCCCGAGGCCGAGGGAAGCAGGCCATAGGTGCAATAGTCAGCGAGCACCTGCGGCTGCCAACGGCTGTAGGGCAAGCGATCCGCGAAGCGCGCGCGCATCGCCTCCGCGCCCTCCCAGCGGTTGCGCCGCCGTGCGACCGGGTGCAGCGCCGGGTCGGGCACCGCCCCCTCGCCCGCGCCTTCATAGAGCGCCGGCGCCATGATCACCGGATCGACGAGCACGAGATGGCCGAACGCCGGGGACCGCTCGGCCGCCAGCCGCGTGAGAACATAGCCGCCCATGCTGTGCCCGCATCCGACCAGCGGCGTGCCCGCAAAGAGGTCGACCAGCGGCAGCAGCACCTCTGCATTGGTGGCCCAGTCGGACAGCGATGCCGGTTTGAAGCTGCGTCCGTGCCCGCGGTGATCGGGGGCAATGACATGTGTACCGGACGGCAACGCCGCGACGACCTGATCCCACAGCCGCGCATGAAAGCCGGTCGCGTGGAGCAGCAGCAATGAAGGTGCTGCGCCGCGCCTCCCCCATTCGAACCAGCAGATGTCGCCCTCAGGCGTTTCGAGCCGGTGTTCGCGCATGGGAGGCATTGCTATTTGCCCGCCGCGATGCAGGGAATGCCATAGGCGCCGATCATCGCATCGTCGGTGATGACGGTGGCCGACAGCGCCAGCGCCTGCGCGACCACCATCCGGTCGAACGGGTCGCGATGGATCAGCGGCAATTGCTCGAGCAAGGTAAGATGTGCGAGTTCGACGGGAAGAACCGGGATGGCGCAGTCGGCAAGATGGGCAGCGATCAGCGATGCCGTCGCGTCGATCTTTCCCGTCCGGTTTTTGATCGCGATTTCCCACAGCGAGGCGATGCTCGCATAAAGCTCGTCGTCGCCGCGCTGGAAACGCCCGCGCGCCTCCGGCCCGAGACGCGGATTATCGCCGAGCCACCACAGCAGGACATGCGTGTCGAGCAGCAGCCTCATTCGGGCCAGGGCAGGTCCGAATCCTTGCCTTCAAAAGCGTCGATCAGCCAGTCCGGCGTAACATCGAAATCGTCGGCGACCCAGATCTTGCCTTTCAGCGCGCCCGGCTGCCGCGGCTTGCGGGGTTTGGGCGGAGCGCCCGAAGCGACGGGCGGCATCGCCGTAAAGCTCGTCGGCATCTCGCGCACTCCCGTTGCCGGGGCGGTCTCACCGCTCCCGAGCTGTTCCAGATAGGCCTTCACCAGCGCCGACAACGACGTGCCCAACTCGGCGGCGCGGATGCGCGCGCGGCGATGGGTTTCCTCGTCGAGCGCGATAGTGACATTCTTCATGTGAAACAGTGTAGCACAGTTTCACATGAACTGCAAAGATCAGCCCTTGGGGCCGTCCACCAGCCGGATATGCAATTCCTTGAGCTGCTTGTCGGTGACGGGTGCGGGGGCGCCCATCATCAGATCCTCGGCCTTCTGGTTCATCGGGAAGACGACGACCTCGCGAATGTTGGGCTCGTCAGCGAGCAGCATCACGATCCGATCGACGCCCGGTGCGGACCCGCCGTGCGGCGGTGCGCCATATTTGAAGGCGTTGATCATGCCGGAGAAATTGGCATCGACCTCGGCCTGGCTATAGCCCGCAATTTCAAAGGCCTTGTACATGATGTCGGGGCGATGGTTGCGGATCGCGCCCGACGACAGTTCGACGCCGTTGCAGACGATGTCATATTGCCATGCGAGAATGTCGAGCGGGTCCTTCGTCTCCAGCGCTTCGAGCTCGCCCTGCGGCATCGAGAAGGGGTTGTGGCTGAAGTCGATCTTGCCCGTCTCCTCGTCGGCCTCGAACATCGGGAAGTCGACGATCCAGCACAGCTCGAACCTGTTCGCGTCGATGAGGTCCAGCTGTTCGGCGACGCGCGTGCGCGCCAATCCCGCGAGTTTCGCCGCGACCGCCTCCTTGCCCGCGGCGAAGAACAGCCCGTCGTCGGGGCCGAGGCCGAGTTCGGCGGCGAGCGCGTCCATCTTGTCGGCCCCGTGGTTCTTGGCGATCGGCCCGCCCCACTCGCCACCCTTGCGCGTCGCGTAGCCAAGGCCGGCAAAACCCTCGCCCTGCGCCCAGCTGTTCATGTCGTCGAAGAATTTGCGGCTCTTCTCGGCGGTTCCGGGCGCAGGAATCGCGCGCACCACGTCGCCCGCGGCGACGATGTCGGCGAAGCGGCCGAAGCCCGAACCGGCGAAGTGCGCCGACACGTCGCTGATGATGAGCGGATTGCGGAGGTCGGGCTTGTCGTTGCCATATTTCAGCATCGACTCGCGATACGGAATGCGCGGGAACTGCCCCGCCGGCGTCACCGATTTGCCATTCGCAAATTCCTCGAACACCCCTGCGAGCACGGGCTCGATCGCATTGAACACATCGTCCTGCGTGACGAAGCTCATCTCGAAATCGAGCTGGTAGAATTCGCCGGGCGAGCGGTCGGCGCGCGCATCCTCGTCGCGGAAACAGGGCGCGATCTGGAAATAGCGGTCGAAGCCCGCGACCATCAGCAGCTGCTTGAACATCTGCGGCGCCTGCGGCAGCGCATAGAATTTGCCGGGATGGACGCGGCTCGGCACCAGATAGTCGCGTGCGCCCTCGGGCGACGAGGCGGTCAGAATCGGTGTCTGATATTCGGTGAAGCCTTGATCGACCATGCGGCGGCGCAGGCTCGCGATCACGTTCGAGCGGAGCAGGATATTGGCGTGCAGCCGTTCACGGCGCAGGTCGAGGAAGCGGTATTTAAGGCGAATGTCCTCGGGATAGTCCTGCTCGCCCGCGACCGGCAGCGGCAGTTCGGCTGCCGACGACTGCACCGCGACTTCGCGCGCGCGAACCTCGATCTCACCGGTCGGCAGGCTCGCATTGACCGTCTCGGCCGAGCGCGCGACGACGTCGCCGGTAATGGTCACGACGCTTTCGGAGCGCAGCGCATCGAGCGTCGCAAAGGCGGGATCGCTGCTGTCGGCGACGATCTGGGTCACCCCGTAGTGATCGCGCAGGTCGACGAAGAGCAGCCCGCCATGGTCGCGCTTGCGATGCACCCAGCCCGACAGGCGGACCGTCTGGCCGACATCCTGGCTGCGAAGCTGGCCGCAATTATGGGTGCGATAGGCGTGCATCATTCGGTCTTTCAT
This sequence comes from Sphingopyxis indica, assembly GCF_032879645.1. NCBI lineage: Bacteria > Pseudomonadati > Pseudomonadota > Alphaproteobacteria > Sphingomonadales > Sphingopyxidaceae > Sphingopyxis > Sphingopyxis indica. The sequence continues at coordinate 2,283,052 of NZ_CP076394.1, read as the reverse complement.
GTGTTGGAGACGCGCGGAAAATCAGCGCGCAGACATGGCGCGCCTAAGGCAGGGCAAAGCGGCTTTTGTCAAGGGGCGCCAAGGGATTTTCGCCCGCCGCGGTTGACAGCGCACGGCGGAACCGTTTCGATGCGCGCGCCGAAATCGAAAGGGGTGGCGATGGCAAAACCAGTCAAGGCAGCGGGCAAGGCGGTTCGCGCAAAGCCCAAATCGACGCCGCCGAAGCCGGGCAAACCGGAGGCAGTGACAGCCGCCGAAGCCTCCCCCTCGGCCGAGCCCGCGCATCCCGGTCGCAAGCTTGCCGGCGTGGTGGTGGGCATCGTTGCGCAGCGGCTGCTCATTGCCGGCGTCAAGCGTCTGGTCCGCCGCTTGCGCTGACCGCCGCGTCAGCAGGTCAGGCCCAGCCCGTCGAGCACTTCGCTGCGGAACAGGGCGCGATCCGCCGGATCGGGGATCAGCCGGTTGCGCGCCGCCAGCCAGCGTTGCAGATCCTCGCCATAATCGGCGGCGACGCGCGCCGCGTCGAGCCGGCAGCTTTTGGCCCAATGGCGCGTGAAGGCGACGCCTTCGGCATCGAGCAGGTCGACGACCGCCTGATAGGCCTTGGCCGTGCGCTCGCTGCGCGGTCCGTCGAAATCGATCACCGCATTGTGCGGGAAGCGCGCGGGCGCGAGCAGACCTTGCGCGCGCTCCATGAAGCGCACCGTCATCACCGTCGATCCGCCGTGCCGCGCATAGGCGTGGCAGACGAGTTCGAAGACATGCGGCAGGTCGGCGCGGTCGATCGTCACCGAGGCGTTGAACAGGTCGGCGAGCGGGCGGTGCGTGTCGAGCCCCTCCCCCCAGCTGCCATAGACCGGCGGATCGTCGACATCGGGTCCGCTCGCATAGCCGCGCTTCATCGCAAATTGCAGCAGCGCGCCACGCGCGAACGGATAATCGTCGAGGAAACGGCCGAGCAGGCTCAACGCATCATAGCCGACGCCCAGCTCGCCCGGCGTCGCGCGCGGATAGTCGGGGCGCCAGTCCTCGCGATAGAGAAAGCGCAGCATCGCGGGCCGCCTGAAAGGCTTATAGGGATTGACGATCATCTGGACGAACGCCGGGTCGCGATCGAGCGCATAGGCCACCGAAAAGCGGCGAAAGTCGCCCGCGGCGAGCCAGTCGAGCGCATCGCGGTCGATGATCCGCAAATTCTGGATCGGCCGAACGAGGAATTTGGGCACGCTGTCGACCACCATCGCGGTGACGATGCCCAGCGATCCGACCGGAAGCTGCGCCGCGGCGAAAATATCGTCGTTTCGCAGCGGCACCGCGCCCGCGGCGGCGATGAAATCGTCGGTCATCACGCCTGCTTCGGGTTCCACCCAATAGGCCGCGCGCGGCGTGACGATCTGGACCGCCCGGACATGATCCTGAATGCCGCCGCGCGCGACCATCGAACCGTGGGTTCCGGTGGCGCAGGCGCCGGCAAAGGTCTGGCCGTTGCCCGCCCCGCTCGTCCACAATGAGCGCCCCTGCTCCTCGAGCTTGTCCGAAACCTCGTCGACCAGCGCGCCGGCTTCGACGAGCATCAGCCTCGCGGCGTCGATGCCGGGTCGCACGTCGTCCTGCGCGATCCGGAAACAGCGGTTGAAGCGGCGCGTGTGGAGCAGCCAGCCGTCGGCGCATATGTTGATGTTAGAGGGCGACCAGCCCGCGCCGAGCGGACGCACGCGCTTGCCTTCGGCCCTGGCGCGTCCGAGCCAGTCCTGCACCGCCGCCGCCGCGATCGCGAGTTCGTCGCGCCCGCGCTGCGCATCGCCGCTGCGCAGGTCGAAGCGCGCCGCGTCGCGGCAAAAGCCGGTGCCGTGATAATTGGTCCATCGCCCCGGATCGCCCAGCTGCACGATCGGCATCAGGCGTCCCCGAGCGGCTGGATGCCGGCATGGGCGCGCCACGCGACGGTCACTGGCCGCACAAAGCCGAAGCTGGCGATCGACTTCAGCATCTGGCGCCGCGTGGCATAGACGCGCACATCGGACAGTCCGAAGTCGGAAGCGCCGGCAAGGAAGGGCTGCGCGGCCTTGCTCGCGAATCCCCATCCTTTCAGCGTCACCACCATATGATCTTCGTCGAGCGGTCGCGGATTGGCGATCGAGACGAACATATCCGCCTGTCCGGCGGCATATTGCCCCGCGAGCAGCGCGAGCGCGAGGAGGGCGACCCCCCAACCGACCCACAACATGACAAACCCCTTCTGTTTACCCCATGCCGGTATTCCGGCTGCGCGACCCGAAGAGATTTGGACAATTTTTCCTGCCCGTCCGCATCAACTAGCTGTATAGGCGCGACATGCAAGTCCATCCGTTAATCGAGTCCAGCGAAGCGCTCATCGAATTTTGCGATCTGATCCGGGACAGCGATTTCATCGCGGTCGATACCGAGTTCATGCGGGAGAATACTTTCTGGCCCGAACTCTGTCTGATCCAGGTCGCCGACAACGCGCACGCCGCCGCGATCGACCCGATGGCGCCGGGCATCGACCTTGCCCCGCTGCTCGACCTGCTCGTCGACAACGAAGAGATATTGAAGGTCTTCCACGCCGGCGGGCAGGATGTCGAAATCATCTTCAATATGACCGGCAAGACGCCGCACCCGATCTTCGACACGCAGATCGGCCAGATGGCGCTCGGCCAGGCCGAACAGGTCGGCTATTCGAACCTTGTCGAAGCATGGCTCGGCGTGCATCTCGACAAGGGCGCTCGCTTCACCGACTGGAGCCGGCGGCCGCTCGACAAGCGGCAGATCGACTATGCGATCGGCGACGTCACCCATCTCGCGAAGATTTTCCCGATGATGCTCAAGAAGCTGGTGAAAACCGGCCGCGGGCATTGGCTCGACGAAGAAATGGAAAAACTCGCGGACCCGGCGAACTATGCGGTCGATCCGGAGCGGGCGTGGCAGCGGATCAAGATGCCGTCGCGCAAGCCCGATGTGCTCGGGCGGTTGAAGGCGCTCGCCGCATGGCGCGAGCGCGAGGCGCGGAACAAGAATCTGCCGCGCGGGCGCATCGTCAAGGACGAGACGCTCGCCGACCTCGCCGCGCATCCGCCGAAGGATCAGGACGGGCTCGGCCGCGTGCGCGGGCTGTCCGCGACGTGGAAATCGAACGATATCGGCGGCCGCCTGATGCAGGCGCTCGATTCCGCCGCCCCGCTGTCGAAGGACGATATGCCCGACCGCGTGCCGCGCGGGCCGGGGCTGGGCAAGGAAGGTGCGCTCGTCGCCGACCTGCTCAAGCTCTTGCTCAAAATCCGCGCGCGCGAACTCAATGTTGCGGCGCGGCTGATCGCGCGCAGCGACGACCTCGAAGCGCTTGCCGCCGGGCGACGCGACGATATTCCGATGATGCAGGGCTGGCGGTATGAGGTTTTCGGTCATGCCGCGCTCGACCTTGTCGAGGGGCGGATGGGCTTCGCGGTCAAGGACGGCAAGCTGTTGATGAGCCGGATCGAACCCGTTCCCGCTACCGCCGACTGACCCTCAAAGGAGCCGGATCTCGGGCTTGGTGTCGAGCGCCTGCGCCAGCGAGCGCAGCCGCCGTTCGACCGATTCGCCGACAAGATGATGCCAGCCCGGATCGAGGCTGAGCGTCAGCTTGCCGTCGGTTTCGGCGATCGCGCTCGCCTTCAGCGGCGCCTCGACGCCGCCGGTCAAGCGCTGGGCGAGGCGGATCGCGATGCCCCATTGCCGGGCGCGCGCCAGCCGTTCCTCGCGAACCAGCGTCCCCATTGGCGGAAAATCGGCATCGGCGCCGCCGAAACCTGCGTGGAGTGCGCGTGCGAGCAGGATGCGCCCCTCGATATCGATTCCGCGCCAATTGCCGTGCAGACCGATCTCGGTGCCGCGCTCGGCGCGGAAATCGGGGTTCGCCGACCATGCGACATCGCTGAGCAGGCTCGCCGCAAGCCGGATGCGGGCGTCGGCGGGTGATTCGCTGGCGAAGAGCGGCGCGATCCAGTGGGCGATCGCGCGGCCGTGCGGGGTAAAACGCGCGAGGCGGCGGCCTTCGAATTCGGCGGCGACGATCAGCGGGTCCTGCGCGCGCACCTTTCTGTCGAGCGCCTGATAGAGCAAGCCTTCGCGCAGGCCCGACGATGACACGGTCATCTCGGGCACGTCGATGATATTGACGAGCGCTGCGAGCAGCGCCGCGGCGTCGGGCAGCGTCGCGGCGCGGTTCGATGCCATCCCGGGGATCGCCTTGAGCTCGTCAAAGCTCAGTCGCTTGGTCGCGCGGAGCAGACGGCGCAACGCGCTGCGCGGCAGGCGATGCTGGTCGAGCACCGCGAGCGGATCCTTGGTAAGGTCGAGGTCGAGGCGCGCGAGCGCGCGCCACGAGCCGCCAACGAGATAGAGCGGCGAACCGGTCAGGTTCCCCGGCCAGCCCGCCGCCCTCAACATCTTGCGGACCGCGCGCTCGAACGCCTGTTGCCCGTCCCTGCGCAGCGCCGGCAGGCGCAGCACGCCGAGCGGAAAGGATGCACAGCGGCCGATCTCGCCACCCGCAACCTCAGCCAGTTCGAGGCTGCCGCCGCCGAGATCGACGGCAATGCCACGCGCCTCGGGGATCGCCGACAGGACGCCGCAACCGGCGGCTTCGGCTTCCTCCTCGCCCGACAACAGGCGGATTTTGAGGCCCGCTTCAGCGGCGCCGGCGATGAAATCGGCGCCGTTGGTCGCGTCGCGCACCGCGGCGGTGGCGACGCATTGCAGATCCTTCACCTCCATGTGCCGCGCAAGCAGCGCGTAGCGGCGCAGCGCCACCAGACCGCGCATTGCATCCTCGTCGGCGATACGGCCGTCGATCGAGAGGCCGCGGCCGAGGCCGGCGGCGACTTTTTCGTTGAAGATGACCGCGGGCGCGCGCGCCGGACCTTCATAGACGACGAGACGGACGGAGTTGGAGCCGATGTCGATGACGGCGGAGCGGTGGGCGCGGATTTTATCCATCTTCGCGCATATCGAAGGCGAGGGTCGGGACGTCGTGGCGTTTGTGGAGCGCGGTGCCGCGGCCCGAGAGCGAGGGGTTGTTCATAAAATAATGGTGTAGATTAAATGGCTTGTCGCCCGGAGTTAAGCGCAGATAGGTGCCGTCGGGCTGAAGTTCCCAGCTTTGTTCATTGTCGATGAAGTTCGCGACGAGCACCTGGTCCAATATCTGGTCGTGGACGGTCGGATTTTCGATCGGGATCATATATTCGACGCGCCGGTCGAAGTTGCGCGGCATCCAGTCGGCGCTCGAGATATAGAGTTTCGCGCGCTGGTGCGGCAGCGCCGCGCCGCCCGCGAAGGCCCAGATGCGGCTATGCTCGAGGAAGCGGCCGACGACCGACTTGACGCGGATCGTCTCCGACAGGCCCGGCACGCCGGGACGCAGGCAGCAGATGCCGCGCACGCTGAGCTCGATCGGCACCCCCGCCATGCTCGCTTCGTAGAGCTTGTCGATGATGTCGGGATCGACGATGCTGTTCATCTTCGCCCACACCCCCGACGGCCGCCCGGCGCGCGCCGCCCGAATCTCGTCATCGACCAGCTTGCACAGGCTTTTCCGCATATTGAGCGGCGACATGATGACCATTTCGAGGTGATCGGGCTCGACATAGCCGGTGATATAGTTGAAGAGCTGCGCCGCATCGCGCCCCGCGCGCGGATCGGCGGTGAAGAAGCTCAAATCGGTGTAGATGCGTGCGGTGATCGGGTGATAATTGCCGGTCCCGAAATGGCAGTAGGTGCGATAGCCCTGCCCTTCGCGGCGCACGACCATCGAAATCTTGGCGTGGGTCTTCCACTCGATGAAGCCATAGACGACCTGCACGCCCGCGCGCTCAAGCTGGTTCGCCCAGAGGAGATTCTGCTCTTCGTCGAAGCGCGCCTTGAGTTCGACCACCGCGGTCACCGACTTGCCCGCCTCGGCCGCCTCGATCAGCGCGCGGATCACCGGCGACTGGTTGCCGGCGCGATAGAGCGTCTGCTTGATCGCGATGACGTCGGGGTCGGCCGCGGCCTGGCGCAGAAAGGAGAGCACGACGTCGAAGCTCTCATAGGGGTGGTGAACGACGATGTCCTTCGACCGGATCGCAGCGAAACAATCGCCGCCATGTTCGCGGATTCGTTCGGGAAAACGCGGCGAATAGGCCGGGAATTTGAGGTCGGGGCGATCGACGTCGACGATCGCCGAAAGCGCCGCGAGCCCGACGAAACCGGCGATCTTGGCGACGATCGCCTCGTGCCCCTGAATGTCGGCGTGCAGCACCTCGGCAAGCTCGCCCGGCATGTCGGCGGCGAGTTCGAGCAGGATGACGCGGCCGCGGCGGCGGCGGCGGATCGCGGTGCGGAACAGGCGCACCAGATCCTCGGCCTCTTCCTCGATTTCGATGTCGCTGTCGCGAATGACGCGGAACACGCCGCGCGAGCGGATGGCATAGCCCGGAAAGAGCAGGTCGCCGAAGATTTCGATGAGATATTCGACCGGGACGAAGCCTGTTTCTTCGCCCGGCACCGGCACGAAGCGCGGCAGCGACGCCGGGATCATCACCAGCTCGCGCACCGTGTCGCCCGTCGCCTTGCGCTCCAGGTCGAAGATGATGCCGAGCCCGCGGTTGGGCACGAAGGGAAAGGGATGCGCGGGGTCGAGGACCTGCGGGGTCAGGATCGGAAAAATCTGGTCGACGAAATATTGGCGCAGCGAGGCGCGGAGCGCTGCCGCGTCGGACCCGTCGCCGTGGACGATCACCCCCTGTTCGGCGAGTTGGCCGTGGAGATATTGCCATTCGCTCTGCTGCTGGTCGACGAGGCGGTTCACCTCGGCCTCGATTTCGGCGAGCTGCTGGCCCGGCGTGCGGCCGTCGGCCGAGCGGTCGTCGATCCCCTGAAGCTGCTGTCCCTTGAGCCCCGCGACGCGAACCATGAAGAATTCGTCGAGATTGCTGCCCGAGATCGACAGGAAGCGCAGGCGTTCGAGCAGCGGGTGCGCGGGATTGCGCGCTTCCTCCATCACCCGCCGGTTGAAGGCGAGCCACGAAAGTTCGCGGTTGAAGAAGCGGTCGGGCCCGAAGGCCGGCGGGGCGGTGTCGGGTTCGAAGTCGGCGTGCAGCGGCGTTTCGGTCTGCGACATGGGGGTCATCCTGCCGGTGAAGAGCGCGAATCCCGCTCCAGCAAATCGGGGTCGATCAGCCCCTGTGACAGCAATGTTTCACGCGCGAGACGAACCCCGATCCGCCGCCCCTGCGCGAGCGAGGCCGAATCGAGGGCATCGACGACGCGGTGAATCATCGCATAGCTGCGCTCCATCCGCGGCACGACATAGGACGGAATTTCGGGTGAGATCGTCATGCCGCGCTGCGCGAACAGCGCCTCTATGAGATCGCGGGCGAGGCAGTCGTCGGGCTCGCCGATGGTGAGCACGGGCACCGCGCGCAGCCGCGAGGCGAGGTCGGGAAGCCCGATATTCCACGCGGATGGCGGGGTATCGGCGATCACGAGCAGCGGCGTGCCGCTCGCCTGCGCCGCGTTCCACGCATGGAACATCTCCTCCTCCGACACGCTTTTCGCGCCGTCGATCACGCGGCCGCCGGTTTCGCGGGCGAAGATGCGCCCGATCAGGCTGCGTCCCGATCGCGGCGGGCCGACGAGGATCGCGGTGCGGACCGGCCAGGTCGCGACATGCTGAAGATAGCGCACGGCATCGGCGTTGCTCGCCCCGACGATCAGCGGACCGTCGTTGGCGCCGCCCGCGCTCCAGTCGAGCGGCAGCGCAAATTGGCCCGATGCGCGCGCCATCAGCGGTTGATCCGAAGCGTGTTGCCGCCTTGCTGGACCTCGTAGCCGCGCGCTTCGAGCGCCGCCTTGAGCGCGGCGATGTCGCCGCGGAAGGACACGCGCATCACCGACGTGCCGCCGAGCGCGAGGCTGGTGGTCGAGGCCGACTGCACGCCGGGAACCGCGCCCACCGCGCGCTCGGTCGCCGACACCGATTCGACGTCGGGCGAGGCATATTGGACGGTGAAGCTCGCGACGCCGGGCTGCGGCGTCGCCGGCGGCAGGACGCTGACGTCGATCTCGCCGGCGAGGGCGTCGTCCCCGATCGTTTCTTCGGGCAGATCCTCGACCTCGACCGGCTTTTCGAGGACGAGATAGCGGTCGGTCCTGAGCGTGCCCGCCGCGAGCGCGTCGGTGTAGATGCGGTCCATCCGCGCCACCGCCTTTTCCATCATGTCGGGAAGCGCGCGGGTGCTGGGGCCCGTCATGGTGAAGGTGCCGAGCAATTCGTCGTCGGGGCCGAAACGCGCGGCGAAATGGCCGGTGATCGGACCGCCCGGATAGCTGTATTCGATGCGCGCGGTCGGTATCAGCACGTCAGCGGCGCCATATTGATCGAGAATGACGCGCCACCACACACGGCCCCGGCGGCCCACCTGCCCCGCGTTGATGAGCAGGGTATCGGCGCCCGTTCCCGCGGTGCGGACATAGTCGATCGCGCTTTGCCCCGTATTATATTCGGCCCACGCGCGCTGCCATTCGCTGCGCCGTTCGAAGACCTGCGGAATGCCCGCGATCGAATAGACCGGAATGACGAGCAGCGGCGGCGAGCGCAGTGTGCGGCCGCTGACCCCCAGAATCTGCCCCGCGCGCACGCGGTCGAACTGGACGCCGAGGGTCGCGACATAGCGGCGCGGGCCGAATTCTTCCTTTTCGACGACGATCGCGGTGACGATGCCGTCGAGCACCGAATCGCCGAGCGCCGGGCCGTCGCTGCCGTTCGTCTTGCGATAGAGCTGCGCCCAGCCCTTGCGCTGCGCCTCGCGCCAGCCGAGTTCGCGCGCTTCCTCCGCATTTTTCGCGGTCACGTCGATCTTGATGCCGCTCGTCAGAAAGTCGCCGCTGCTGTTGATCGGCGTGATGCCGCGGTCACCGCGCGCGATCTGCCCCTGAACGATCCCCGTAACGAGCAGCGCGATCAGCAGGCCGGCGAGCGCAAACAGGCGCCAGTCGCGGCGGAGAGCCGATCGTGGAAAACCGGAGCGAAAGCGAGGAAGTGCGGCCGAAATCATGATGTCCTAATGCCTTATCCCGACCAAATAGCTGACGACGCCGGATTCACGTCCTTCGTCATTGCGAGCGGAGCGAAGCAATCCAGGGCGGCTTGCGCAAGCTCTGGATTGCCGCGTCGCTTCGCTCCTCGCAATGACGATTCCTGTCAATGTCCTCAGTGCCAAGCTGCGATAACCACCTTTTGCCATTTTGCGTGAAGCATATGACGGGAACGACGATTCAGGCTGCTCTAGGCCAAAGCGGCGAACGCCGACAAGGAAATCATGGCATTTGTCGGCTGAACTCGTTAGTCGCGCCTTCTATGGAATCCAAGCACAACGAGCCCGTCCCCTATACATATGCCGGGGCTGGCGTGTCGATCGACGCCGGCAATGCGCTGGTCCGTGCCATCGCCCCGCTGGCCCGCGCGACGCGGCGCCCCGGCGCCGACGCCGACCTTGGCGGTTTCGGCGGTTTTTTCGACTTGAAGGCGGCGGGATTCACCGATCCTTTGCTCGTCGCCGCCAACGACGGAGTCGGCACCAAGCTGAAGCTCGCGATCGAATCGGGGCGCCACGACGGGGTCGGCATCGACCTGGTCGCGATGTGCGTCAACGACCTGATCGTGCAGGGCGCCGAGCCGCTCTTCTTCCTCGATTATTATGCGACCGGAAGGCTCGACAACAATGTCGCGACTGCGGTGGTCGCCAGCATTGCCGAAGGGTGCAAGCAGGCGGGATGCGCGCTGATCGGCGGCGAGACCGCCGAAATGCCGGGGATGTATTCGGACGGTGACTATGACCTCGCCGGTTTCTGCGTCGGCGCGGTCGAGCGCGGCGACGTGCTGACCGCCGACAAGGTGGCAGCGGGCGACGCTATCCTGGGCCTCGCCTCGTCGGGGGTGCATTCGAACGGCTTTTCGCTCGTGCGCCGGCTCGCCGCCGACAAGGGCTGGAAGCTCGACCGCCCTGCCCTGTTCGACCAGACCGTCCTGCTGATCGACGCGCTGATGGCGCCGACGCGCATCTATGTGAAAAGCCTGCTGCCGCTGGTGAAGAGCGGCAAGGTCCATGCGCTCGCGCATATCACCGGCGGCGGCCTGCTCGAAAATATCCCGCGCATCCTGCCGAAAACGCTGCACGCGCATGTCGATGCCGATGCGTGGGAGCAGCCGCGGCTGATGGCGTTTCTGCAGGCGCAGGGGACTATCGAGCCCGAGGAGATGGCGCGCACCTTCAACTGCGGGATCGGCATGGCGGTGGTCGTCGCCGAGGGCGATGTGGCGGACGTGACCGCGGCGCTCGAAGCCGCGGGTGAGACGGTGTTCCGGATCGGGCATATCGCCGAGGGTGCGAAGGGCTGCACGGTGAGCGGCGGCGCCGGGACGTGGAGCGCGATGGCGGCGTGGTCGGCGACGCATGATGCGTAAGATCCTCCCCGAAACGGGGAGGGGGACCATCCGCAGGATGGTGGAGGGGCACGTGCGGTTCTGCGTGACCTTTCGACGTCAGCCGGCCCAGCCTGTGCCCCTCCACCAGCTTCGCTGGTCCCCCTCCCCGTTCCGGGGAGGATCGCTGTGAAAGCCCGCGTCGCCGTCCTGATCTCGGGCACCGGCACGAATATGGCCGCCTTGCTCTACGCCGCAAAGGCGGAAAGCTGCCCCTATGAGGTCGTGCTCGTCGCGAGCAACAATCCCGATGCGCCGGGGCTTGCACTCGCGGCGGCCGAGGGGGTCGCGACGTGGAGCCTGTCGCACAAGGGCATGAGCCGCGCGGTCTTCGACGTGCTGGTCGATGAGCAATTGCTCGAAGCCGGCGCCGAGTTCGTCGCGCTTGCGGGCTATATGCGGATATTGAGCGACGATTTCGTCGCGCGCTGGGCGGGGCGGATGCTCAACATCCATCCGAGCCTGCTGCCGAAATATAAGGGGCTCGACACCCATGCGCAGGCGATCGCGAACGGCGACCGCCACGGCGGGTGCAGCGTCCATGTCGTGACGCCGGCGCTCGACGACGGGCCGGTGCTCGCGCAGACGCCGGTGGCAATTCTGCCCGACGACACCGCCGAGACGCTGAGTGCGCGGGTGCGGATCGCCGAGCATCAGCTTTATCCGCCGACGCTCGCCGCTTTTGTGATGCGCGAGCGGACCCCCGATTACTGGCTGGGCCGCGTGCGCGAGGCGGCGATGGCGATGCCCGAGGCCGAGGAGACGCTGTCGCACGGCATGCCCTGCTTCGGCATCGTCAAGGGCAAGAAATTCGCGTGGTTTTCGGCCGACCATCATGGCGACGGGCGCACCGCGCTGCTCGTCAAGATCAGCGGCGCCGAAGAACAGGCGATGCTGATCGAGCAGGACGAAGCGCGCTATTTCCGCCCCGCCTATTTCGGCGACGGGTGGATCGCGATCCGTCTCGACCTTGGCGACAATGACTGGGAGCATCTCGCGGGCTGGATCGCGAAAAGCTGGCGCGCGGTGGCGCCGAAGAAGCTCGCGGGATTGATGGCGGCCGCCGACGACTTCTGACGCGCGCTTGGCTTTTGCCGTGAAGATGGGTGAAAAGGCGGCGTGAACACGGACGTCGCCCTCGCCCTGTCGATCCTTTCCTTCGCGATCTATGCCGTCGTGATCGGGCGGATATTGCTGCGGCCGCAGCGCGAGCCGGCGTCGCGCATCGCCTGGCTGATCGCGACGATCGCGGTGCCGGTGCTCGGCGTCGTCGCCTATCTGCTGCTCGGCGAGGCGCGGATCAGCGCGAAGCGGCGCGCGCGCTATCGCACGATCGAAGAGCATCTGCCGCATCCGGGCGAGAATGAACCGGTGCGCGCGGGGCTGCGCGCGACGCCCTATGCGGCGCCCTTTGCGCTCGCCGAGACGGTGAACCGCCTGCCCCCGACCGCGGGAAATCGCGCGCTGCTGGCGCCCGACAGCAATGCCGCGATCCGCATGATGGTCGAGGATATCGACGCGGCGCGGGAGAGCGTCCATCTGTGCTTCTATATCTGGCTCGCCGACAACAATGGGTTCCGGATCAAGGATGCACTGGTTCGCGCGGCGAAGCGCGGGGTGGCGGTGCGGGTGCTCGCCGATGCGCTGGGGTCGCGCGGCTTCATCCGCTCGGCACACTGGATCGAAATGCGTAATGCCGGAATCGACGCGCGCATCGCGCTGCCGATCGGCGGGCTCGTCTGGACGCTGATTCGCGGGCGCTTCGACCTGAGGAATCACCGCAAGCAGCTGATCGTCGACAATCGCATCGCCTGGTGCGGCAGCCAGAATCTCGCCGATCCCGAATTTCGCATCAAGTCGCGCTATGCGCCGTGGATCGACATCATGATGCGCTGGGAGGGGCCGGTGGTGCAGGCGTGCCAGTTCGTCTTTGCCGCCGACTGGGAAAGCGAGCGCGGCGACGATGTGGGCGCGCTGCTACAGCCCGAGGCGGCGCCGCCGCCCGCCGCCGCGCCGGGAATCGCGGCGCAAGTGATCGCGACGGGGCCGAACCTGCCCTACCCCGCGATGCCCGCCTGCTTCAGCGCGCTGATCCATGCGGCGCGGCGCGAGCTGATCGTCACGACGCCCTATTTCGTGCCCGACGAGCAATTGCTCTTTGCTCTGCTCGACGCCGCGCGGCGCGGGGTCGCGACGACGATGATCGTGCCGCGGCGCAACGACAGCCGCATCGTCGCGGCGGCGAGCCGCAGCTATTACGACGACCTGATCGCGGCGGGGGTGCGGCTCTATGAATATCGTCCCGGGCTGCTTCATGCGAAGACGATCACCGTCGATGGCGAGGTCGCGCTCGTCGGGTCGGCGAACCTCGACCGGCGGAGCTTCGAGCTGAATTTCGAGAATAATATCCTCTTCGCCGACCCCGCCTTCACCGCGGAGGTGCGCGCGCGGCAGGAGGCGTATCGCGCCGATGCCGATGCGGTGACCGCCGAGGCGCTGGCGCGGGTCGGGACGGGCCGGCGGATCTGGCGCAACCTGCTCGCGACGCTGAGCCCGCTGCTTTGAGCAGCAAAAAGGCCGCCGGATCGCTCCGGCGGCCTTCTTTCGGTTTTTTTGTTCAGCCGACGATTTCTTCGGGCTTGAAGAAATAGGCGATTTCGATCGCCGCATTTTCGTCCGAGTCCGAGCCGTGGACGGTGTTCGCTTCGATGCTTTCGGCAAAGGTCTTGCGAATCGTGCCTTCGGCGGCGTCGGCGGGGTTGGTCGCGCCCATGACGTCGCGGTTGCGCTGCATCGCATTCTCGCCCTCGAGAACCTGGACGACCACGGGCCCCGAGGTCATGAATTCAACGAGCTCGCCGAAGAAGGGGCGCTCCTTGTGGACCGCGTAAAAGCCTTCGGCCTGCTCGCGGGTCATGTGGATGCGCTTCGACGCGACGACGCGCAGGCCGGCGTCTTCGAGCATCTTGGTAACGGCGCCGGTCAGGTTGCGACGCGTCGCGTCGGGCTTGATGATCGAGAAGGTGCGGGTGACCGCCATGGGGAAGCTCCTGTATGTGCTTGGATTGGGTTGCGCGCGCCTCTAGCCGCGCTTTTGCCGCACCGCAAGAACAGAAGGCGCGAGGGTCGGCGCCCGCCCCGCTGCGACTAGCGGCCCTTCGACAAGCTCAGGACTCGCAAGTCTCGCTGCCCCTCCCCTGAAGGGGAGGGGTGATGTGAGGCGTCAGCCGCCCATGCCGTAGGTGACGCTGCCCTTCACCATATTGCCTTGCTGCGTCGCGGTGACCTGCACGCCCGATTTGCTGTCGTCGGGCCTTTCGGCGCCGAGCAGCAGCGTGTTGCCCGAACTGACTTCGGCATTCACCTTCAGGCCCGCGGCCTCGGCCTGGCGGCGGAAATGCGCGATGACATCCTCGGCCTTGCCCGGCGCTTCGAAGCTCGCCATGCCGCCCTGCCCGTCCTTGCCGGTCGCGGTGAAACCGCCGGTCATCTTTGAGCCCGGATAGGGGGCGAAGCCGTCGGGGAGCTTCGCGTTGGCGGCGCCGCTGCCGAACTGCATCTCGCCATCCTCGGTCTTGATGCTGAGATTGCCTTCGTCGCCGCCGGTCGTGACGCTATAGTCGGTTTTCTCGCCCGTATCGGGATCGGTAATCGTCCCGCTCGCCAATTCGGTATCCGATTTCGACCCGCACCCGGCGAGAACCAGACTCGCCGCCATCACCGCCATCGCAATCCGCATCATCGCTTCTCCTCAAGGGCCTTCCGACCAGCGACCACGGTCGTCCTGCTGCCAAAAATGCCGTTCGACGCCCTCGGCCGCGCCGAGCGTTCTCCATGTCGCGCGGGCGTCGTCGATGCGGCTGTTATCGAAGAAGAGGAACGTGCGGTCAAATGCCAGCGCCTCCTCGCGCCATTCGCCGTCGGCGATCGCGAGCATCGCCGCGCCGTTGGCGGCGGGCGTGTCGAGCGTTCCCGCGATCAGGATCGGTTCGTCGGCGGCGTCGGGGGTGCCGGCCATGCCGTGCGGCAGGAAGCTCGCGGGCTGATGCGCCCAGAGCGCGGCGTCTATCGCCTGCCGCTGCATCGCGGGCGCCGCGACGACGAGGAGCCGGTCACCGGCGTCGAGGATGCGCGTCGCGATCGCGGGGAGCACGCGCTCGACGGGATCGCGGGTCAGGCGGTAGAAATCGACGCGGATCATGCGTTCTCCTCATCCGTTCGCCCTGAGGAGCCATTGAGCTTGTCGAAATGGCGTCTCGAAGGGCATTGCCGCCACGCAGACGTCCTTCAAGACGGGTCTTCGACTTCGCTCAGCCCCTCCTCAGGACAAACGGGGTTTGGATCGAAGCCAATCTCACCCCTCGAAATGGTCGGCGATCAGGCGGTCGAGCAGGCGCACGCCATAGCCGGTCGCGCCCTTGGCATAGGTCGGCCCGTCCTTGTCGTGCCACGCCATGCCCGCAATATCGAGGTGCGCCCAGGCGACGCCTTCGTTCACGAAGCGCTTGAGGAACTGCGCCGCGGTGATCGATCCCGCCTCGCGCGGGCCGATATTCTTGATGTCGGCAATGGGGCTGTCGATCAGCTTGTCATAGGCCGGCGACAGCGGGAAGCGCCACAGCTTGTCGCCGCTCGCCTCGCCCGCGCCGAGCAGCTTGGCCGCGAGATCGTCGTCGTTCGCGAACATGCCGCCATATTCGTGACCGAGCGAGATGACCATCGCGCCGGTGAGCGTCGCAAGATCGACGATGACCCTGGGATCATAGCTTTTCTGCGCCCATGCGATCGCATCGCAGAGCACGAGCCGGCCTTCGGCGTCGGTGTTGAGCACCTCGACCGTCTGGCCCGACATGGTGGTCACGATATCGCCGGGGCGCTGCGCATTGCCGTCGGGCATATTTTCGACGAGCCCGACGACACCGACGACATTCGCCTTTGCCTTGCGTCCGGCGATCGCCTTGATCGCACCCGCGACCGCGCCCGCGCCGCCCATGTCCCACTTCATCATATCCATGCCCGGCCCGGGCTTGAGGCTGATGCCGCCGGTGTCGAAAGTGACCCCCTTGCCGACGAACACGACCGGCGCCTCGCCCGCCTTGCCGCCGTTCCAGCGCATCGCGAGCAGCCGCGGCGGGCGCGTCGACCCCTGCGCGACGCCGAGCAGCGCGCCCATGCCGAGCGCCTTCATCTGGCGTTCGTCGAGTATTTCGAGCTCGACGCCGAGGTCGGCGAGATGCTGGCAGCGTTCGACGAAGCTTTCGGGATAGAGGATGTTCGGCGGTTCGGCGACGAGCGTCTGCGTCAGCGCGACGCCGTCGGCGACCGCCGAATAGCCCGCCCAGCGCTCCGAAATGTCGCCGGCGGCCGACGCGATGGTGATCGTCTCGAGGCTCGGCTTCGCGGTGTCGGCGAGCTTGGTGCGATAGGTGTCGAGGCGCCAGTTGCGAAGTTTCGCGCCCATCGCGAAAGCGAGGACGTCCTCTTCGTCGGCCTTGGTCGCGGTGAAATCGACCGACACCGCGCTCGCGCCGCTCGTCTGGAGCCGCGCGGTGAGCGCCGCACCGCCGCGTTCGAGGTCATGGACACTGCCCTCGCCGATGCCGACGAGCAGCAGCCGCTTCGCTGCATCGCCGTCGAGCGCCACCGTTTCAGCGACCGCGCCCGCCACGCCCTCGAAGCGCGCCTGCGCCGCTGCGGCGGCGAGCAAGGCGGCATGGGGTCCAGCGAGCGAACCCACCTCGCCCTTGCGCACCGGGAAGGCGATCACATCGGCGGATGCGCCGATTTGCGCGACAAACTGAATGTCCATGCTTAACTTTCTTATGCGATGATTGATTGCAACGTGCCGGACCGATAGGGGTTTCGCCTGCGAGTTGCAAAACAAAGCAGCCGGTCCGGTCCGGGTGGACGCTATATAGGCATGGGACAAAGTTGATCAAATGAGCCGGGCTTTGTCCCCTTGTCCGAGCGGCGCACGCAGCTTCTGGTTGGCGACGGCGAGCGCGATCGCCTTTACGTCGGTTCCGGCGCTGGCGCAGGCGGCGCCCGATCGCCCTGCCGCCGAGCAAAAGCAGGGCGACCCTGCCGTCCCGCCGGTGGTTCCGACGCTGTCCGCCGACGCGCCTCTGCCAGACGGGCCGAATCTGCAGACCCCCGACGTGTCGCCGGTCCCGGTCGACGCGCCGCAGGTCGAAGGCGAGGACCAGATCGGTTTCGCCGCGGACAATCTGCATTACGACAGCGAAAGCGACGTCGTCGTCGCAGAGGGCAATGTCGAGATGAACCGCGACGCGATCGCGCTGCGCGCCGACAAGGTGACGTGGAATCGCAAGAGCGGGCAGGTCGTCGCCGAGGGCGATGTCGCGATCCGCAATCCCGAAGGCGACACCGCCTATGGCGAGCGCGTCGAACTGAGCGACAGCCTGCGCGACGGGGTGATCGACAATCTGCTCGTCGTGCTGGAGAATGGCGCCCGCATGGCGGCCGCGCGCGGCGAGCGCTTCGACAATGGCGATGTCGTGCTGGAAAACGGCGCTTATACGCCCTGCCCCGTCGTCGATCCCGAAGGATG
Organism: Sphingopyxis indica; assembly: GCF_032879645.1. Taxonomy (NCBI): domain Bacteria; kingdom Pseudomonadati; phylum Pseudomonadota; class Alphaproteobacteria; order Sphingomonadales; family Sphingopyxidaceae; genus Sphingopyxis; species Sphingopyxis indica. The sequence goes on along the minus strand of NZ_CP076394.1, from coordinate 2,265,959 downwards.
CCCCAAAAAGCCGACCTGGCAGATCCGCGCCGTGCGCGTGATGTACGACCAGTCGAAGAACAAGATCAAATACAAGGGTGCGCGGGTCGAGATTTTCGGCCTGCCGCTGATCCCGCTGCCGGGGCTCAGCCACCCCGCGTCGAGCGAGGCGGGGAGCGGCCTGCTCGTCCCCAATGTTCGCCTCGACCGCAACAATGGGTTCGAGATCGCGCTTCCCTATTACCTCCGCCTCGCCCCGAACCGCGATCTGACGGTCACGCCGCACGTCTATACCGAGGCGGTGCCGATGGTCGAGGGCGAGTTCCGCGCGCTCACCGATTTCGGCAGCTTTCGCATCAACGGCTATGCCACCTACAGCTCGGTCGTGCCGATCAACGACACGTCGGCGGCGCCGACGACGGGCACCGACGAATTTCGCGGCTATCTGGAAAGTGCGGGCAAGTTCCAGATCGATCCGCGCTGGAGCATCAGCTATTCGGGACGCATCACCACCGACCGCACCTTCATGCGCCGCTATGACATCAGCCGTGACGACCGGTTGCGCTCGACCTTTGAGGCCGAACGGATCGGCAACCGGAGCTATCTGTCGATCGCGGGCTGGGCGACGCAGACGCTGCGCGCCAACGACGTGCAGGGGCAGCAGCCGATCGCGCTGCCGATCATCGACTATCGCCAGCGGTTCGACGACCCATGGCTGGGCGGGCAGTTCGAATTGCAGCTCAACACGCTCGCCATCGGGCGCACCGCGGGGCAGGACACGCAGCGCGCCTTTGCCGGCGCGCGCTGGGACCTGCGGCGTCTGACCGCGCTGGGGCAGGAAGTCACGCTGACCGCGCTGGTGCGCGGCGACGTCTATCACAGCGACGAGAATCTGCTGACCGCCATCCCCGGCTATCGCGGTCGGTCGGGGTGGCAGGCGCGCGGCATCGCGGCGGTCGCGGCCGACATGCGCTGGCCCTTCGTCGGCGAATTGATGGGCGGCACCCAGACGCTGACCCCGCGGGTGCAGATCGTCGCGACGCCGCCGATCGAGAATCTCGACATTCCGAACGAGGATTCGCGCGCCTTCGACCTCGAGGACAGCAATTTATTCGCGATCAACCGCTTCAACGGCTATGACCGCTTCGAGGACGGCGCGCGCATCACCTATGGGTTCGAATGGAATTACAGCCGCCCCGGGTTCAGCATCAACACGGTGGTCGGGCAAAGCTATCGCCTGTCGGACAAGCCGACATTGTTCCCCGACGGCACCGGCCTGACCAGCCGCACGTCGGACATCGTCGGGCGCACCACGGTCGCCTATCGCGACTTCCTGCGCCTGACGCACCGCTTCCGGCTCGACAAGGACAATCTGGCGGTGCGGCGCAACGAGTTCGACGCGACGATCGGCAGCCAGTCGACCTATGCGCTCGTCGGCTATTCCCGGCTGAACCGTGACATCACCAGCCTGGCCGAAGATCTGCAGGACCGCGAGGAGGTGCGGGTCGGCGGGCGGGTTGCAGTGGCGCGCAGCTGGTCGATCTTCGGTTCGGCGACGGTCGACCTGACCGGCCAGAGTGACGACCCGGCCTCGACGAGCGATGGCTGGCAGCCGATTCGCCACCGCCTGGGCCTGGCCTATGACGACGATTGCCTGTCGCTCGCGGTGACATGGCGCCGCGACTATATCGATTCGGGCGACGCAAAGAGCGGCAACAGCTTTCTGTTCCGCGTCGCCTTCCGCAACCTCGGCTTCTAGAGGGGCGCGGATGCGGGGCGCTCAGCCTGCGTTCAGCGTCGCGGCGCTAAGCGGCGCGCAAAGGGGTCCGGGGGCGGATTGCGCTGGACCATCGGGCGCATCCGCTGATACGGAGCGTGCCACTGTTTCTCGAATAGGGTGAAGATGACCAGATTTTCGACCATGATCGGCCTGATCGCCGCGGCCGCCATCGGCGGCACCGCCGTGGCCCAGACCGTCTCCGACGACGGCGCGACGCCGACGACCAGCCTCGACATTCCCGGCAATGTTCACCTCTATGGCGACGCGAAGGCCAATGTCTATCGCCCCTCGGCGACGGTGAACGGCGAGATCATCACCTCGACCGACATCGAGCAGCGCATGGCGCTGATCCGCATCGCGAACAGCGACGTCAAGCTGTCGGCCGAGGAAGAGCAGCGGCTGCGCCAGCAGGTGTTCAGCAATCTGATCGACGAAAAGCTGCAGATCCAGGCCGCGAAACAGGCCGAGATCGAGATCGACGAGAATCTGATCGACCAGCAGTTCGCTCAGCTCGCGACGCGCTTCAAGCAGACGCCCGAGCAATTCAGCAAATATCTGGCATCGAAAGGATCGTCGGCGGCAGCGGTCAAGCAGCAGATCCGCGGCGAATTCGCATGGGATCGCCTGCTGTCGCGCAACATCCAGTCGACGACCAACGTTTCGACCGACGAGGTGGACGCGGTGCTCAAGCGGCTCAACGACGCCAAGGGCCAGGACGAATATCACCTCGGCGAAATCTATATGACCGCGACGCAGGACAATATCGACGCGGTGGTCGAAAATGCGCGGAAGATCATGCAATCGTTGCAGGCCGGGGGATCGTTCGCGGCCTATGCGCGGCAATTCTCCGAAGCATCGACCGCGGTGGTCGGCGGCGACCTCGGCTGGGTTCGGGCGGGTCAGCTTCCGGCCTCGATGGCCGAAGCGGCGGCGCAGATGGGCCCGGGCCAGCTCGTCGGACCGATCGAGGTGCCGGGCGGGGTTTCGATCCTGCTGATGGTCGACCGGCGCCAGGTGCTCACCGCCGACCCGCGCGACGCGGTACTCAGCCTCAAGCAGATTTCGCTCGACTTCCCGGCAGGCACGACCGAAGCGCAGGCGACCGACCTCGCGAGCAAATTCACCACCGCGACGAGCAATATTTCGGGCTGCGGCGCGGCCGACGAGGTGGCGCGCTCGCTCGGCGCGCAGATCGTGTCGCGCGACAATATCGCGATGCGCCAGCTGCCCGCGCCGCTGCAGCAGACGCTGCTCGACATGCAGATCGGCCGCAGCACGCAGCCCTTCGGATCGGAGGATCAGGGCATCAGCGTGCTCGTCCTGTGCGGCCGCGACATGCCGCAGGCGGCGGGGCAGCCGAGCGCCGAGCAGATCGAGCAGCGGCTGCTCGACGAAAAGGTCAACAAGCGGGCCCAGCGCTATCTGCGCGACCTGCGCCGGGACGCCGTGATCGAATATAGCTGATGAGTGACGGACTGACACGGCGCCCGATCGCGGTCACCATGGGAGACCCGGCCGGCGTCGGCCCCGAAGTCGCGGCGCGCGCCTGGGCAGCGCGGCGCGACCATGCGCTGCCGCCCTTTGTCGCGATCGGCGATGCGGCCACCGTAGGCGCGGTGTGGAACGGCCCGCTCGTGCGCGTCGGCAGCATGGACGAGGTGGCGGCGACCTTTGCCGACGCCCTGCCCGTCTGGCACCTGGAGGACAGCGGGCCGCTGACCCCGGGCGAGCCGACCGCGGCGGGCGCGGCCTGCGCGCTGCACGCGCTCGAGACCGGCATCGGGCTGACCCGCAACCAGGCAAGCGCCGCGCTGGTCACCGGGCCGGTGTCGAAACATGCGTTGCAGGGTATCGGCTATACGCATCCCGGCCAGACCGAATTCATCGCCGAACGCTGCGGCGTCACCGCGACCAATGCGGTGATGATGCTCGCGGGGCCGTCGCTGCGCGTCGTGCCGCTGACCGTGCATATTCCGCTTGCCGAGGTGCCCGAGCGGCTGACCGGCGAATTGATCGTCGCCAAGGCGCGCATCGTCGCGCGCGGGCTGAAGCGCGATTTCGGGATCGAGGCGCCGCGCCTCGCGATCGCGGGAATGAACCCGCACGCGGGCGAGAGCGGGCGGCTGGGCGACGAAGAGATCCGCATCATCGCCCCCGCGGTCGCGCAGCTCGTCGCCGACGGCATTGCGATCGACGGCCCGTTCGCCGCCGATGCGCTGTTCGCGCCCGGTATCCGCGACCAATATGATGCGCTGCTCTGTCCCTATCACGATCAGGCGCTCGCGCCGTTCAAGGCGCTGCACTTCCACGACGGGGTCAATCTGACGCTCGGACTGCCGATCGTGCGCACCTCGCCCGATCACGGAACGGCGTTCAACATCGCCGGAAGCGGCCGCGCCGACCCCGGCCCGACGATCGCCGCGATCGCGATGGCGGCAAAGCTCGCCGCGAGCCGCGCGCGGCGCTGCGTTCCCGCCGCGTGACATGAGCAGGACTCCCGCGCGCAGCCTGCCGCCGCTGCGCGAAACGGTGCGTGCGCACGGCCTGTCGGCGAGCAAGGCGTTGGGGCAGAATTTCCTGTTCGACGAGCAATTGCTCGATCGCATCGCAGCGCTGCCCGGCGACCTCGACGGCGCGACGGTGTTCGAGGTCGGCCCCGGCCCCGGCGGGCTGACGCGCGCGTTGCTGCGCGCCGGCGCGCGCGTGATCGCGGTCGAGCGCGACCATCGCTGCCTGCCCTTGCTCGCCGAACTGAACGAGGCATTCGACGGGCGGCTCACGGTGATCGAGGGCGACGCGATGACGGTCGATCCCGACGCCCTCGCCGGCGGACCGTATCATATCGTTGCCAACCTGCCCTATAATGTCGGCACCGCGCTGTTCACGCGCTGGCTCGAGCCCGCCGAATGGCCGCCGCGCTGGCAATCGCTGACGCTGATGTTCCAGCAGGAGGTTGCCGAACGCATCGTCGCCCCGGTCGGGACGAACGCCTATGGCCGCCTTGCCATCCTTGCCCAATGGCGGGCGGAGGCGAAGATCGCGATGAAGGTCCACCGGTCGGCCTTCACGCCGCCGCCGAAGGTGATGTCGGCGATCGTCCGTATCCTCCCCGGCAAAGAGCCCGAGGGCGTCGACCCGGCGCTCCTGTCGCGGCTCACCGAAAAAGGCTTCGGCCAGCGCCGCAAGATGTTGCGCCAGAGCCTGAAGAGCATTCCGGGCGCGGTCGAGGCGCTCGAGGCGATCGGGATCGACCCGACGCGGCGCGCCGAAACGGTGGGCGTCGACGAATGGGTGGCGCTGGCGCGATTGCTGAAGTGCTGAATGTTCCGGCCTGTCGTGCAGGCAATATAAATCAGTAACTTTCCCGGATATTTCGAGATCGAGCCAAGTATTTTCTCCGGAACATTCTAGTATAATTCCCTGCTCGCTCCAGCGATGGAGCCGATTTTCGGACCTGTCGTCCTACCCCATTCTTTCATGCTGCACATGCTTGGGGGCGGAAGGAGGTTCGACCTTGTGCCCGAGAATCGCCATCATGGCCCTCGTTCTCGCAGTCACGGCCGTGCCGGGGCAGGCATTCGGCAAGTCCGCCAAAATCATTCCCGCCGGCGAACTGGTCCTTGCGGGCACGCCCGTGCGGTGCGGTGCGGCCCGGACCGTCGTCACCGGCCTCGGCGAAGTCGCCATGACCTATCCGGGCTATATCCTGCTCGACCCGACCCTGTTTTCGATGCCGCCCGCCATTCAGCATTTCTGGTACGCGCACGAATGCGCGCACCAGCTGTTCGGCTATGGTGAGCTGGCCGCCGATTGCTGGGCGATCCAGATGGGGAAGCGGCTCGGTTGGTTCGGTATCGGCGATCTTGAATGGCTCGAGGCCAACGCGGGCCGGATGCGTAGCGATGCCGAGCATCCGCAGGCCGCCGTGCGGCTGGCCAATTTGGAGCGATGCTATGCGGCAGCGCCCGAAGCGCGACCGGCCAAACGGGTTGTCGTGGCGTTCGCCAGCGGGTTTTAGCCGGGCAGGAGTTAGAATATTGCGGCTTCGGGGGTGGGGACGGACGTTCCAAATCCTCCCTGTCGCGCAGCGATGGGGAGGTGGCAGCGCGAAGCGCTGACGGAGGGGACGCGAGCGAAGCGAGCGCTGCGCGCTCGCGCCTCCACCGCCTTCGGCGGTCCCCCTCCCCACGGCTGCGCCGCGGGGAGGATTTCTAGGCCGAAGGCCGCCGCTATTCCGCCAGCGTCAGGCGTTCGAAGCGTTCGATATGATAGTCGGCGCTGCCGAACTGGCCTTCGATCAGCGTCGCGCGCTTGAAATAATGGCCGATGGCGAGTTCCTGCGTGATGCCGATGCCGCCGTGGGTCTGGATCGCATTCTGGCCGACGAATTTGGCGCCGCGCGACACCTTGTTCTTCGCCGACGACACCGCCGCCATGCGTTCGGCCGCCGGAAGGTCGAGCTTGAGCGTGCCCATGATCGTCATCGAGCGCGCCTGTTCGACCTCCATGAACATGTCGACCATGCGGTGCTGGAGCACCTGAAACTTCGCGATCGGGATGCCGAACTGCTTGCGCTGCTGCGTATATTCGAGCGTCCCTTCGTGCAGCTTCTGCATCACGCCCGTCGCCTCGGCGCAGATCGCGACGGTCGCTTCGTCGACGATCTGTTCGATGAGGCCCAGCCCCGCGCCTTCGCCGCCGAGCAGCGCGTCGCCGGGGATCGCGACATTTTCGAAATAGATTTCGGACGCGCGATTGCCGTCGACGGTCGGATAGTCGCGGCGCACGATGCCCGGGAGCTTGGCGTCGATCAGGAACAGCGACACCCCGTCGCGGTCGCGCTGGCCGCCGCCGGTGCGCGCGGTGACGAGCAGATGCGTCGCCCAGGGCGCGGCATAGACGACACTCTTGTGGCCGTTCAGCACCCAGCCCGCGCCGTCCTTCTTCGCGGTGGTGGTCAGATTGGCGAGATCATAGCGGCCCTGCGGTTCGGCATAGGCGAAGGCGATGATCGCATTGCCCGCGATGATCTCGGGGATCATCGCGTCGGCCTGCGCACCGCCGACGGCCTTGAGCGCGCCGCCGCCGATCACCACGGTCGGCAGATAGGGCTCGATGCCGAGCACCTTGCCGAACTCTTCCATGATGATCGCATTTTCGAGCGCGCCGCCGCCGAGGCCGCCCTGCTCTTCGGCAAAGGACGCGCCGAGCATGCCGAGGTCCTGCGCGAGCGCGGTCCAGATCGCGGGATCGCGGCCTTCGTCGCTATTGATGAACTTCTGGCGGGTTTCGAAGTCATAGGTGTCGGCCAGAAAGCGCGAGAGCGTGTTGCGGATCATGTCCTGCGTTTCGGTGTAGGTGAAATCCATTGTCGTCGTTCCTGAACTTGATCGTCATCCCGGCGAAGGCCGGGGTCTCGCCGGTGCATAAAGCCGAAAGGTCGAGATCCCGGCCTTCGCCGGGATGACGCCTGTTTTCCGATTAGAGGCCGAGCACCATCTTCGCGATGATGTTGCGCTGGATCTCGTTCGATCCGCCATAGATGGTCGTCTTGCGCATGTTGAAATAGGTCGGCGCGGCACGGTGCGCATAGTCGGGGCCGATCGGATGCTCGTTGTCCCCTTCGCCGAAGCCGCGGAAATAGGGCGCGCCATAATGGCCGACGGCTTCGAGCGTCAGCTCGGTGAGCCGCTGCTGGATTTCGCTGCCCTTGATCTTGAGCAGGCTCGATTCGGGCCCCGGCCCCTTGCCGGCGTTCGGGCCGGCAAGGCCGCGCAATTCGGTAAATTCGAGCGCGGTCAGGTCGATTTCGAGCTCGGCGACCTTGCGCTTGAAGAAGGGGTTCTGGAGCAGCGGCTTGTCGCCGTCGAGTTCGGTGCGCGCGATCGCCTTCACCTTCTCGATCCCGCGCTTCGACGCCGCGACGCCGGCGATGCCGGTGCGTTCGTGCGCGAGCAGGAACTTGGCGCAGGTCCAGCCCTTATTCTCTTCGTAAACGCGCTGATTGACGGGGACGCGGACGTCTTCGAGCCAGACTTCGTTGACTTCGTGCTCGCCGCCCAGCGTGATGATCGGGCGCACGGTGATGCCCGGCGATTTCATGTCGATCAAAAGGAAGCTGATGCCTTCCTGCTGCTTCGCATCCTTGTCGGTGCGCACGAGGAAGAAGCCCCAGTCGGCATGCTGCGCGAGCGTGGTCCAGGTCTTTTGCCCGTTGACGACATAATGATCGCCGTCACGCACCGCCGTGGTGCGCAGGCTCGCAAGGTCCGACCCCGCGCCGGGTTCCGAATAGCCCTGGCACCACCAATCCTCGCCCGAGAGAATGCGCGGCAGGAAGCGCGCCTTTTGCTCGGGGGTGCCGAACGTATAGATCACCGGCCCGACCATCGACAGGCCGAAGGGCAGCAGGCGGATGCAATCGGCGTGCGCGGTTTCTTCGGAAAAGATGAAACGCTGCGTCGGGGTCCAGCCGGTGCCGCCATATTCGACCGGCCACGCGGGGGCGACCCAGCCCTTTTTGTAGAGGATCTTGTGCCAGGCGAGGAAATCCTCCTTGCTCAGCTCCTCGCCCTCGTCCTGCTTGCCGCGCAATTCGGCGGGATAATTTTCGGCGATGAAGTCGCGCACTTCCTTCTGGAAGGCAAGATCTTCGGGGCTGAACTCCATGTCCATCGTGATTCTCCCATTGGATCAGGGCGCCCTTATAGAAAGCGCTCACCTTTACGTAAACGGAAAGTTGTAGGCCGCAACCTTCACTGCTGTGAACAAGCAGGGTGCGCCGTTCGCGCCGGCTTGTCCAGCGTTCCGGGCGGGTGTGCCGGGATAAATATCGGCTTGATGGGGGGCGTGGTGCGGCGCTCTCTCTCGGCGCCGCGATATTTTTGTTTCGCACGAAGCCACAAAGCCACGAAGATGGAGCGCCGACCGCGAAGCGGCGTTCCTCTGCGACCATGCGACCGGCCGCACCGTCGATAAAGGAACTGGCCTATCGGCCCCCGCCTTCTTCTTGGTGGCTTTGTGGCTTCGTGCGAAAACAACTGCACCGTCCCGGCCGGGATAGCACCAGGCGATCGGCGGAAACGCTAGCGCGGGGTTACCAGAATGACCGCACCGTCGCTCGCATAGGCCGAGCGGCGCTCGACGAGCGCGAGGCGCACCGGCAGCGTGTCGCCGTCGCGCGTCACCAGCGCGCTGTCGAGCCGCGTCGGGGTGCCGGTGCGGAACAAGGTTTCGAGCGCTTCGCCGAAGGCCTGGCGCGCGCCGAGCGGCAATAGTGCGGTAAAGCGCACCCGGCGCAGCGCGGCTTCGTCGGTGCCGACCAGCGCCGCAAGCGCCGGATTGGCCGCCTCGACCTGCTCGCGCACCGAAATGCGCGCGACGCCGAGCGCCCCGTCGATCTCGACCGCGTCGGCGAGCGCGCGCCGCGCGTCCTGCTCGGCGAGGGTCGCCCAGGTATCGCCGGTATCGCGCAGCATCATCGCACCGCCGATCGCAAGCGGCACGAGGTCGACCTGCATCCAGCGGCGCGGCTCGATCAGCCCGGGCACCTCGCCCGAAAAGCGCTCGCGGTGGTGGAGCATCCGCAGCAGATGCGCGTGGAGCATCGTGCCCGCAAAACCCGGTAGCGCCGCTGCGAGCTCGCATCCGACAAGCGCGCTGGCGGGCGCCTCGAGCCGGTCGGATGCGGCGGGATTGACCGCCGCAATGCGTGCGCCGCGATCGACGAAGATCACCGCATCGCGCAGCGATTCGACGATCGCGGCCTGCGAGGCCGCGAGCCGATCGCCGGGCGCCTCGCCTCCCCCATCGAGCCGGCGGTAATCGGCGAGCGAGATCAGCACATGCGCGTCCTTGCCGTGGTGCGTGACGACGAGCGGCTTGCGCGACGCCTGCATCCGCCAGCTTCCGAAGCCGCGGATGAACTCCGCCGCCGATACGCGCTGGGGCTCCTGACCTGGTTCCACCTTTGCCTCCCCGAAATACCGAAGCATTCGGTCATCATAGGCTGCGCGGGGCGTTTCGGTGCGCCACTATGGATGAATCGGCGGTTGAACGCGTCCGGTCTCGCGCCGTTACGGAGGATCAGACCAGCCGCGCGCGGCCGCAGCGTAGCTCGTTGACCCGCGCGTCTGCCTCGCCGAGGTGCAGCCCGAGCACGCCGGTCACCCCTTCGAGCACGCCGTCGAGCACCGGCGCGGCGCGCCCGACCGCCTGCCCCACGGTCGCGGTCAGCGGACCCAGGTTGAGGCCGAGGCCGAGCAGGTTGACCTTGAGCTCGAGGTCGTCGGCGAGCGAGGTTGCGGCGCCGGCGACGAGGCCGTCGCTCTCGACCGTCTTCACCGTGCCGTCGGCGATCTCGTCGCGCGAGAAGTCGACGGGCTTTTCGGAAAGATCGGCGAGGGTGAGTTCGGCGCGTGCATCGACGCTGGCGAGCGGCAGTTGCAGCACGCGCGCCGCTTTCGGGGCGAGCGGGCGCTGCATATTCTGGAAATCGCCCGCATCGACCGCGCCGATGGCGAGCGTCGCGGGCGCGGTCGTCACCGCCAGCGAGACCGCGTCGCGCGCATTCTGCCCGCAATCTATCGACGAAATGCGCGCCGCGGCCGAGCCGAGTTCGGCGACGACGGGCAAATCGACCTTCGCGAGCGGCGTTTCGACCCGGGCGCCGAGCTTGAGGCGGACCTGCGCGGTGCGGACGATGACGTCCTGATCGTCGGTGACCGCGATCAGCGGCGAATGGGCGGGCGGCTCGCCGATGAGCAGCGCGACGTCGATTCCCGATCCGCCCGGAAGGTCGCTGGCGAGCGACAGATCGAGCTGGCGGTTGGCGCTGCCGAGCGCGAGCATCGTCTGCAACAGGCTCATCGCATTGACGCGCACCGGATTGGCGGCGTCGACACGGATGCTCGACGCGCGCGGCCCGAGGTCGATCGCGCGCGACGGGATGAGCGTGCGCGGCAGCGCGCCGTCGGCGATCCGTTCGAGGACGGTCGCAACCTCGCCGTCGCTCGCGCTCGCCAGCGCGGACAGCGCCTGCGGCAGCGTCACCTGCGTGTCGAGCGTCTGACCAAAGGTCAGCACGTCGGCGTCGAGTTCGGTGCGCAGCGCTTCGGAAAAGGCGAGCAGGTCGATGTCGGCGCTCGCCAGCGCATTATAATCCATCACCGACAGGTCGACCTTGCTGCCCGTGAGCGCCGAGAGCACGGCGTTGGCAACGCCGTCGTGGACCGACGCGACGCGCGACCCGAGCGAGAAGGCGGCATAGCCCTGCCGCGCGCCGGTCGCGGCGGCGCTGATGATGCTATCGTCGCGTCCCGTCAGGAAGCGGCCGAAATAGAGCGGGCGGTCGCGGGTAAGGACGACGCGCACTGCATTGGGTGCGGTGCCGCCGACGGTGAAGCGCTTTTCCGCAGGGATCGCGACATCGCGGTTATAGGTGCCCGCCTCGAAGCGCGCGATGACGATGCCGCAATCGCAGTTCGCGGCAATGATCCGCTCGGCCGCGGCGCGTTCCTCGCCCGGGCGCCCCGCCGCCGCGAGCGCCGCAGCGTCGGCGATTCCCTGCAGCTTGCGGCGCTCGAGATAGAGCGAGCCGACATCGACCGCGAGCGCCGCCGATCCGATCAGCATGGTCAGCCCGAACGCCGCCATGATGCTGATCCCGCCGCGCGTGTCGCGGCCGAACATGTGGAGGGGCGCGCGTGCCATCGCCTCAGTCCGCCGGCAGCTCGAAGGTCGCGCTCGCCCGGATGACGTTGCCGGGCGACGGCACGAGCGAGGTGCGCAGGAAATTGCCCTCGGGCACGGTGAAACTGACCGCGACGGTCACCGCATCGCTCGTCTCCGAAACCGCGATAGCGCGGTTTTCGGCCGAGGCTCCGGCCACGCCGGCGAGGCTGCGGCCCACCGCGCGCTCCGCAATGTCGCGCCGGTCGGCGGCGTCGAGCCCTATGATCGCGGCGCGCGCGCCGTCGTTCGCGGCCTGCTGCACGCTGTGCGCGAGCATGAAATATTGCCCATAGACGAGGATGCCCATCGCGAGCGCAACGAACAGCGGCAGCACCAGCGCCATCTCGACGACGGCAGCCGCCCGCTCGCTGCGCAGCAGCCGATTGGCGGCTGCGGACAGCGAACGGGCGGACAACCGACGGAGACGATTCGGGCAGGACATGCGGCAAGCATGGCGGGCGCGAATGAAAGCGGCGTCGCCCGCCGATGCGGATCATTTTATGGAATTTGCAGATATTCGGAGCACCGCCGTGCGCGCGAAACCGTCGGCTTTGCTGGCCGGTTAACGCGCGCGCCGGGCGGCGGCGCGGAAAATCCGCTATTCGGCTGCGGGTTCGAGCTTGTCCTGCGTGCGCAGTTCGAAATCCGAGGCGTCGTGGCGTTCGTGGAGCTGGCTCGCCGGATCGCCCATCACGCGGTTGACCATGCGTCCGCGCTTCACTGCGGGGCGCGCCGCGACCTGGTCGGTCCAGCGCTGGACATTCTTATACTCCTGCACCTGCAGGAATTCGCCCGCGTCATAGACGAGCCCCTTGGCCAGCGCGCCGTACCAGGGCCAGATCGCCATGTCGGCGATGCTATAGTCGCCGCCCGCGACATATTCGCTTTCCGCGAGGCGCCGGTCGAGCACGTCGAGCTGGCGCTTCACCTCCATCGCATAGCGATTGATCGGATATTCCTGCTTGAAGGGCGCATAGGCATAGAAATGCCCGAAGCCGCCGCCGAGGAAGGGGGCGCTTCCCATCTGCCACATCAGCCACGACAGCGTTTCGGCGCGCGCGGCGGGGTCGCTCGGCAGGAAGGCGCCGAATTTTTCGGCGAGGTAGATCAGGATCGCGCCCGATTCGAAGACGCGCACCGGCTTGTCGCCGCTGCGGTCGAGCAACGCCGGAATCTTGCTGTTCGGGTTGATGTCGACGAAACCGCTCGAAAACTGGTCGCCTTCGTTGATGCGGATCAGCCAGGCGTCATATTCGGCGCCCGAATGGCCGGCTTCCAGCAATTCCTCGAGCATCACCGTCACCTTCACGCCGTTGGGCGTGCCGAGCGAATAGAGCTGAAGCGGATGCTTGCCGACGGGCAGGTCCCTGTCGTGCGTCGGCCCGGCGACCGGGCGGTTGATATTGGCGAATCGTCCGCCGCTTTCCTTGTCCCACGTCCAGATTTTCGGCGGCACATATTCGCTCTGCTCGGTCATCGCTGGCTCCTGCGCTAAATTTTATACTGACCGGTATCTAATGCGGTGACGCCGCTTCGTCCAGCGGGCGGGCTCAAATTATCCTTTGCGCGCGCAAAGCTGCGATCGCCGCATCGTCATAGCCGATCTCGCGCAGGATCGTGTCGCTATGCTCGCCGACCTGCGGCGCGCGCTTGGGCGCGGTCTTGGCGCTGGCGGACAGCGAAATCGGAGCCCGGATGACCGGCGCCGCGCGCGGCGTGCCGGGATAGGCCGTGGCCTCGACCAGGCCCATTGCGGCGACCTGTGGGTGCGCCAGCGCTTCGGAGGGGCGCACGACCGGGGCCGCGGGAACGCGCACCGCCGCCAGTTCGTCGATCGCCTGTTCGCTGGTGCGCGAGTTGCACCACGCCTGCATGATCGCGCTCAGTTCGGCGCCATTGTCGCCGCGCAAAATGTCGCTGGCATAGCGCGTATCGTCGATCAGGTCGGGACGCTCGACGAGTTCGGCCCAGCGGCGGAAGATCGGCGCGCCGACGATCTGGGTGACGATCCAGCCGTCGCGGGTGCGGAACAGGTCGGTCGGCGCCGAGCTGTAGCTGCGATTGCCGATCGGCTGACGCTCGATCCCGTTCAGCGCATGGTCGATCGTCAGCGCATTCGACATGGCGAGCGCGGTGCCGAACAGCGACCCCGACACGCACTGCCCCTTCCCCGTCGTCTCGCGCTCGCGCAGCGCGAGCATCACGCCGAAGGCGCAGTGGAGCGCGGTGCCGAAGTCGACATAATTGACCTGCGCGCGATAGGGCTGATCGGGGGTTCCGGTCAGATGGACGGTGCCCGACATCGCCTGCCCCACCGCGTCGAAGCCGACCCGTTCGGCAAGCGGCCCTTCGCGCCCGAAAGCCGAGGCGGTCGCCAGGATGACGCGCGGGTTGATCGCGGCAAGACTGTCGTAGTCGAGCCCCAGCCTGACCAGTGCGTCGTGCGGCAGGTTGGCGACGACGACATCGGCGGCCGCGACCAGCCGCCGGACGATCTCACGGCCTTCGGGGCTGCCGGGCTTCAAGGTCAGGCAGCGCTTGTTCCGGTTCATTTGCAGGAACATCGCGCCCGACCCGTCGTTGGCGACGGGAACCGTATAGCGATCGTCATTGCCGTCCGGCGCCTCGATCCGGATGACGTCGGCGCCATAGTCGGCGAGCAGCGCCGCGCAATAGGGACCGGCGATATAGCGCCCGAAATCGAGCACCTTGATGCCGCGCAATGGCACGATATGTCTCTCCCGCCGCTTCGTTCGTCCCCGGGGCTAGCAGCGGCTCGCTGCTGCCGCCAGTGGGGCGCGTCGCGAAATTGTGACGAGAGGGTTGCAAGATCGCGCGGGCATCGCTAGTTGGCCCCTGCCTCAGCGAGGAGAGTTGGCTGAGTGGTCGAAAGCGTCGCACTCGAAATGCGAAGTGCCCGCAAGGGTACCGAGGGTTCGAATCCCTCACTCTCCTCCATTTTCTTATTTCCACACATCCACGACCATCCGCCGAGAGCGTAGGAAAACCTAGGCTCTCCGGGGTGTTTCGTGTCCTCATGTATCCCATGCTGTCCAGACCCACACATTTGAATTTGTGGTAAGAAACGTGGGAAAAAATCAGCATGAAAAGGCTATCGGTCAGCGCCGTTAAGTCGGCTAGCCGTCCCGGACGATTCTCCGATGGTGACGGCCTCTATCTCGTCGTGCAGCCGGGAGGCAGCAAGAGCTGGGTATGCCGGGTCCAGAAGGCGGGTAACCGCCGAGACTTCGGCTTGGGCAGCGCCTCAAAAGTCAGCCTCGCGGACGCCCGCGAGCGGGCGCGGGAAATCCGCAGTCAGGTCGAGATCGGGCTGGACCCGCTTTTCGAGCGCCGGAAGGCGCAAGGCATTCCGACCTTCCGTGAAGCCACCGCCAAGGTGCTGGCCGCTCACCGCAAGACTTGGAAGAACGAGAAGCACGAGGCGCAGTGGCAGCAAAGCCTCCGCGATTATGCCTTCCCGCACATCGGCAACGTCCGGGTCAATGAAATCACCGGCCCGATGATCCGCAACCTCCTGTCGGAGATATGGCTATCGAAACCCGAAACTGCCCGCCGCGTTCGCCAGCGGGTCGGCGCCGTCCTCAATTGGGCCTACTCGTCGGGCTACCGCGACAGCGAAGCGCCGATGCAGGCGATCACGAAAGGCCTGCCACGCCAACCGAAGCAGGACGGCCACTTTGCAGCAATGCCCTACGCGAAGGTTCCTGCGTTCATCCCTGCGCTGCGCGAGCGAGAGTCATTCAGTCGCCTTGCGCTCGAATTTGCCATCCTCACCGCCTCCCGGTCGGGCGAGGTGCGCGGAGCCACTTGGGATGAGATCGACCTTGCCGATGGCCTGTGGACCATCCCCAAGGGCCGTATGAAGGCAAACCGGGAGCATGTGGTGCCCCTCTGCCCCCGCGCCATCCGCATTGTCCAGCGGTGCGCGGAACTTCGCCTTCCCGGCTGCCCCATCATCTTTCCCGGCGTCCGCGGCAAACAGCCGATGTCGGATATGACGATGAGCAAATTGCTCAAGGAGATGGGACAGCCATACACGGCGCACGGTTTTCGGTCTTCCTTCCGGGATTGGGTGAGCGAAGAAACCAATCATCCCAGCGACGTCGCCGAAGCCGCCCTCGCCCACATCGTCGCGAACAAGACGGAGGCTGCGTATCGGCGCGGCAATCTCCTTGAGAAGCGTCGCGTAATGATGGTGGAATGGGCCGACTATTGCGAAGGCAAAAAGTCGTGAGCCGCTACACCCGCGCGCGGCGCTATCTCCTCCGTCAATATGAGCGCGCTGTCGATCGGATCGACGCGGCGGATCGCGCCATCTTCCTCGGCCATCGGGTGGAGGAGCTAAGCTATCGCCAATTGGCGGAGCGCCATGGCGTCAGCGTCGCCGAGGTCGAGGAAGCGATGATCCGCAGTTTGCGGGTCATCGCCCAGTCGGTCGACAGAAAGAACCGTAGGTGGTGGCAATTCTGGAGGCGGTGACGCCGCTTCCACCTTGCCAAGCAGCCGCCGCGCCGACAGGGTGCCGCCAGCAATGAAAACCGACCTCGATCATCTTCCCGCGAACAAGCAGCGCGAGCTCGAACGCGTGAAGGCAATCGTCTTCGAAGAGTTCGAGGATGCCATCGCGCTCGGCACGATGGGCTGGAAGAAGAAGGGCCGGATCGACAAGATCATCCTCTACGGCAGCTATGCGCGCGGCGGCTGGGTCGACGAGCCGCACACCGCCAAAGGCTACCGCTCGGACTTCGACCTTCTCATTATCGTCAACGACAAGCGTCTCACCGAGAAGGTCGATTTCTGGGCCAAGCTCGAAGACCGGCTCATTCGCGAACTGGCGATCGACAAAACGCTCAAGACCCCGGTCAACTTCATCGTCCACACCCTGCAGGAAGTGAACGACGGGCTGGCGCACGGGCGGTATTTCTTCATGGACGTCGCGCGCGACGGGATCGCGCTCTATGAATATGACGACAAACCGCTCCACACGCCCAAGCCGAAAACGCCTACGCAGGCGCTAGCGATGGCGCGGGAGTATTTCGATGAATGGTATCCGAGCGCGGGCCGGTTCAAAAGTGCAGCTGAGTTTCTGGCAAACGACGGCGGGCTGCGGGAAGCAGCATTTAACATGCACCAGTCTGCCGAGCGCCTGTACCACTGCGTCCTGCTGGTCTGCACCTTCTACACGCCGCACGTCCACAACCTCGCTTTCCTGCGCACCCAGGCTGAGCGGATCGACCTGCGGCTGGTCGATGCTTGGCCGCGCGAGCGCCGCGAAGATCGGGCGCGCTTCGAGAAGCTCAAAGAGGCCTATGTGAAGGCCCGCTACAGCAAGCATTACCGCATCACCGAGGCTGAGCTGCAATGGCTTGGTGGCTGCGTCGAGGAGTTGGGCCGCGCGGTCCACGCGATTTGCTCAGATCGGATCGCCGAGCTCGAGAACAAAGCCTCAGTTCACCTTTGATTGACCATCCCAGAGCGGTCAGTCGCCCCTGGGCTCTCGATGCTGACGGGTCGTAAGAGTCCGGGCCGCGATGCTTCGCATCGGACCCACATATTGGAGAGACACACCTCACGCACGGATGCATAGCGCTTTTCCGCCACTTTTCGAGCGGCTGATCCGACGTCGCCGCCGCCTCTCTGTCGCAAAGTGACGTATTTCCGCGACGTATCGAGGTGCGCATCCGCACCCTCGCGGGACATGAACATGGCGGACGAAAATGACGTTAGCGGCGATTCAGCCGCGCGCTAATCGGCAGCGCTGAACCGGTGTCGGGACAATCTTTCGACCCGCGTTCCGGGCAATCGCCGCTTTCCTGCGACACTCAGCCTGCGTCCGAGAACGCGTTGCTTTATCTCCGTATGCCATGGCGTCCGCCGACAACCAAGAGAGTCCATCGGGCCGAATTGAAGGCAGCCCGGCGTAGGAGAACAGGCGGTGGCGTACAAACGTCGTGTGGATTAGCGCAGCACGAATCTGGATAATCGAGCGCGACGGGGCGGCGCCCTTCCAACCGTCCCGTCACAATTGTTCCGCGAGAGCACCGTTATGCCTTTCCAATCCCCTGCCCCTCCGCCGTCGTCGCCGCTTGCAATCGAGCCCATCAGCATGCGGGTTCCCGACGCCTGTCAATTTACGGGCATAAGTCGCAGTTCTCTCTACCTTCTAATCGCGAGAGGCGAAGTCGAGATCGTAAAGATGGGCGCCGCCACGTTGGTCCTGACAGAAAGCCTTCGCGACTTGATTGAACGGCAGCGCGGCACTTCTACCAGCCGCACGGCGGCGCAGATCCGACGCCGCAGCAATCAGGACGACGTACGGAAATCTGGTCGCCAATCTCGCAGCAGGCGCGCCCCTAACGATTTTGCGTCCATTCCCCTCTTCGAGCAGGATTAGGCAGCTTCGCGCCTGATGTCGGCCGTTCCGACCGTCGCGGGGCGGCGCTTGAAAGCGGACGTGGGTTTGCCGGGCACTGTGGGCAGCTGGGGGTCTGAATTTGGGCATTCGGCACTCACGCTAAGTCGACGGAAAGCTGCCGTGCTTTAATGGCGCGACCTCCAGAGTGCGCAAGGGAGCGTTTTGCCAGTTTGATCAAAGCTAAGGCAAGCGGGGATCCTTCCTCAGCCTACGTGTAGAACGCCAATTGGTCCAAGGTGAGCAGCGCCTGCAGCGCGCGCGGCATCGTGTAGAGGTCGCTCGCCACAGCGCCATGGCTGACGGCGTGCCGAGAACCCGCTCGCCCAATATCGCCCGGATTGAAGCCAGCGTAGGTATAATTCTTCAGATATTGCCCAAACTCGAGTGGGAAGAAGAGGGTGTCACTCCCACCGGCTCGTTGCTCGGCGAGCGTCATCATGAACCCAAGTAGTTTCGGGATCTTGTGCGTCCGGATGCCGCTTGCCTCATAATGGGCATCCGACATCACGCCCTCGATCTCGCTCAGCACGATCTTGATGACGGTCACCGGCTCTTTCGCGCCGAAGGCTGCGATTGCAGGTCGCAATATGGCTTCGCGAGATTTCAAATGCGGCCGGCCCATCCATCGATTGAACATGCGGTCGAGCCGCTCCGCGTCGAACTTCTCGATCAGTGCGTGCTCGGCATCGTCGAGCTCGAAGCCGGCCTCCTGCGCGTCGAGGAGGCTGCGAAATTCTCCCTTCATCAACTCGAGGAAGGGGAACCATCCCGCAGCGACGATCGAATCAAAGGTCGGCTCATGTGCAAGCGCAGCGTACAGATCCGCGTAACGCATTTTCCGAACCATTCGGCCGATCGAGCGCTTGGCGTCCCCGATGGATAGTTCTTGCCCTTCGCTCCGATCGAAATCGAAGAACAGACCGAAGCGCCATCCCTCACGGATGATGCACAGGATCCGATCCGCTGGGCCGATGTCGACGCGAGGGAACCAGATGCCGGTGATATCAACCGTATCCTTCTCGAAAAGCACCGTGCCGGCCTTGATCGGCCCAGGGCGCTTCAACGTCGTAGACACCGCGATCGCCGCACGATCGATCCAGAGTTCCGCGCTATTGTTAGGCTTGATTACGAGGAGGACCGTCGACGCCCGTTCTAGCCGATCGTAAGCGCCAGCAGCTTGGGCGCGATACTCGATCGCAGCTGCCACGTTGGCAATGAGCTTGTGGAAGAGTGCCTCGTCCGAGGTAATCTCCATCCGGGTCCAGACCGTGACCGTTTCGTTGGCCCGCGCCGCCGTTGCTGAGATGCCAGCGAAGTTGATATCTGTAAGCCGGATCGGTTCGCCGAGATTTCCTACCTTGAGTTCGGAATTGTTGGACCCCTCGTCCAGCACCGCGTCTCTCATTCGAATTCTCTCACTTATCGACGGTCGAACCCGATAACATTGTTCCGGCAGCGCAGGACTTCCCTTCGACCGTCTGTCGCAACGGCAAAAGGAACCATGGCGTTCGATCGGGAAACAGCAGGCTGGCGGCGAGGGCTGTCATTGCAACTCCGGGACCGTCGGGTACGGGGTTGCTAGGCCATGCGGTTTCGATGTCGGCGATGCTCCAGATATCATGACCGATCTGGAACACGGCATTCGTACCGCCCATGATCGTCGTGCCGCCAAAATCCTGGAAGGTTTCTGGCAGATAGGCGTTGAGTGCGAGGTGATCGATCTTATCGAGCGCCGTGTCGAGTTCATCGGTAAGGTCGAAAAGCGGTGCGGACCGAAGTAGCGTCAGCATCAATTCGGTGGGCGTCGCGAGGAATTCTGCTCCGACCTTTCCGGGCCGAGCGGCCCGTGCGATCAGATAGTCCAGAATTTGATCGGGTGCGAGATCGGGTCGGGCAACCTGACCACGATTGGCAATACCAGATGAGAACAGATGACCGAGAAGCTGTTCGCCTTCCTCAACGAGACCGGCGCGCGACATGGCGGAAAGCGCGGACATGGCGGCCGGCGACTGGGCGTCACTCATCGCTACCAGCGACAGGGAATAGGTGTTGAAGATGCGCGCCAGCAATTCGCTCAGACATCGCGTGGCTGCGTCGCTGTCCTCGCCGTTCCAGAGGCGGGCGTGGACTGCGAATCCGGCCCATCCAAGAAGCTGCGATATTCGAATCGGCAGATGATAAAGCTCGCTCAGCCCGCCCGTCACCAGCGAGAATTGATAATTGTCGAGCGCCGCGGCCGCATCGTCGACCATCTCCTCGACCAGTGAAGCGATACCGGAGCACGCTTCGGATAGATAATCTGCAACCGGCGTTTCGCGGGACCAAGGCAGGAGCGCGACGACGCACGCTGCGCGGACCTCGATTTCCCGAGCATGATCAGACGACTGCTGGGCCTGCACAGCGCACGCGTCAGCCATTCGCCGAGCGAAAGTGGCCTGGGCCGCGGGCTCAGCCTTCAAATCGACAAGAACGGAGCCCAGCCGGTCGACGAAGTCGCGCGCGTTCCAGCGGTTCTGTATCGTGACATAGGGCGCCCAGAGTTTTGGCAGGCCTTCCCGAATAGCGGTGCCGATCTTTACGTCCGGCCATCCTGCCTGCACGCTGCGGAGCGGCGCATCGCCTGTCCCGGCGTGTGGGTTCTTGCAGAAGCCGGCCGGACCGTAGAGATTGAGGCCCCAGACCACGGGAGTCTGCTCGCCCGCCGCACTGACGCGCTGCGAGACGGCGCGGCCAATCTCCACTAGGTCGAGCGTTGCACTCGTATCCTGGAGGAACATGTCGCCTCTGATGCATTCCATCAGCGCAGTCGTTCCTACCCCTCTCCCGTCGATCTCGATGGCAGACTGGTCTGATGCCGAGGTGGCGAGCAAGCTCACTCCCGGCGTCCCGAACTCGCCCATAACCTCGGATTTGAGGATCACATTGAGGTCGGAAATCAGGCCACCCGACTGGCAGGCGTCGATGACTATATAGGTCTGACGCGGCGAGGCTTCGGATATCATGCGGAAGAGATCGGCAAGCGACAGTGCGGTGGCTGACAGGGCATCGGCGCGGCTATCGCGCATGGCCATATAGAAGCTGCCGCCACCGACGGCGCCATGCCCTGCGAAGACCACCGTGAGCGTGTCCAGCGCTTCGCCTGTAAACAGGATGGAGGTCAGGGCGTCGCGGACCTCGCCGAGGGTAGGTGTTCGAAGGAGCAGCGAGCGTCCGGCATCATAGTCGCCGACCTGCGGCGCAATGAGCAGATCAAATATGCCCGATGCGTCAGCCTCAGCGCCGAGCAACGGTGACAGATGATCGTAACGATCGCAGCCGATCGTCAAAAGGGCCCTTCCGCTCATATTTTGGCCGTCTTGAACTTGGCTTTGCGTTCGGCTTCTCTCTCGAGCGCCGCCTGTATCTTCTCGGCCTTGACCCGCTCGAACTCGGCCTCCAGTTCGGGCGACACATCCTCGAACTCCTGCTTTATTCGCTCGAATGTTTCGGCGTTCACGTGCGTCTGCGGCATGCTGATACTGCCGTCGCGATCGACGCCGAGCTCGATTTTCTTGAGCATCTCTAGCATCGACTGGGGAAAGGATCCCACAGCCCGGGCGTCGACGACATTGCCGACTTTTTCAGCAGCGGCGCCGACGACCCCGTACATATTCTCTGCAAATTGCCGCTGCATGTCCTTGCTTATCGGCAGGATTGAGCGGGCAATGAGGCTGAGGTCGTTATCGGCGAGATCCTTAAAGGGCAAAACCCACTCGACCGAAATCCGATGCATTGTGGTGTCAGGGTCTTCTTCGCGAGCCGAGTGGACCCATCTGGCACCATGGTTCATCCGAAGAATATTCTCTTCATTCACAAACAAGCTTTGCGACTGCTTCTGCAGCTTTCCGAGCAGTTTCGCGATCGACTTCTCGACGGCTGCTTCTTCTTCGGGGCGTTCGAAGCAGCGAAAGCGCGGATCGGGCTCGGGAATCACTGTGTCTGCTGCGTTCATATCGCGCTTTAACATTTTCCGCAGAAGCGTGAAGCAAGTCTGAACTAGTAGTACAAGGTGGCAAGCCGCATTGGCTCTGCTCTCGGTAGCGCGCGTCGTTAGCGCATCAGCCTCCAGCAATTACTGTCGTAGAAACTCACAAACTGGCGAGCTCGGGCATCTGAAATTTTCCCCGCGATGGCAAGTTCGGGGATAAATGCACTTACAGCGTCGTCGATCCTCAAGGCTTCTGCTAAGCCCAACCCTCCTTCCTTGGCACAACCCTCCCAATATGCGAGGGCTATGAATAGCGCGTTATCCTCTGGGCAGCACTTCTGAAACCATCCTTGGTCGATCAATTGACCGAACGTGATTATTCCAGGGAAGCGCGGATTGCGCATGTGATCCGTATCAATCGCAAAGCGATTTTCAAGCAAGTTCTTCACTCGATTATTGTATTCTTTTCTGTTTAGTCCATCGACCCGGCCAAATCCGAACATGATCGCCTCCTGCTCGTCAATTTAAACTCCACTCCGCTATTTTGCTTTCTGCATCCTCGTGGCGTTCGCCGCGGATTACTTCACCGAGAAATCGAAGATGCGGGCATTAGCGGCCCCGCCCGCCGCGGCGCCCGGCAGCGAGTAGAGGAAGCCATATTCGCCAGGCACCAGCGGGTCGCCGGCCTTGACCTTGTAGACACCCGGACGGACGAGTTCATATTCGATCGTGATGCGGTCCTTGTCCATTACCCCCATCTTGGCCCCGCCGATGTTCATGCTGCCGACGCGCGCCTCGCGGCGGTCCTTCTTCTTGTCGAGGCGAACAAGGTTGAAGTCGGCGGGCGAGCTCGCGAGAAAGGCCGATCCCATGAAGGAGCTCGCAGCCGCGCCCTTTTGGGACTCGTCGAAGAAGAAGTAGAAATAGGGTTTGCTGGTCGAGACGACCCGCGCCGCAGCATTCGGGATCGACACTTTGACGCTCGCCGAGGCAATGCCGCCAGTCAGGGCATAGCCCCAGATGCCGCCGGTCTTGACCTGGCTCGAGCTGGTAGGCTCGATGCGCTCCATCCGTCCTTTCTCGACGGTCCCGTGCAGGAGGTAGACGCCCGGCGGATGGGGCACATTGGGATCGGACGAGTCCACCGACAGTTCGGCAGCGGTATCGGCCTTGCCCGACCGTACCATGGCCGCGATGACGTTGCTCGATACGCCCTTCTTCTTGAGTTCGATCATCTGATCGGTGCTGAGGTCGAAGCTTGCCGCTTCGGCTTCGATCTTCGCGATGATGGCGGCGTCGCCGAGTTGCATCTCTGTCAGCGCGATGATGTCATTGATCGTCAGATCCTCGGCAGCCGCACCGGCGGGACAGCAGGCGAGTGCAATCGCCGCTGCAATCTTAAAGTATGTGGTCATTGTTCCCCCAAGTCATTCGCATCCGATACCGTCGTTGTCGCGGTCGAGGTGTTGACCATAACCAGGATCGCCGCGGCGCACCGGTGCTGCCCCTGCGGCACGCGCTGCGCTGCAATTGGGAAATGCCCGCGATGGACCGGAAAGGCGCTGGGGCCGTTCGGCGCGTGGCGCAGGGGCGCTCGGCGCGCGGTGGCAGTGCCGTCCGCCGTTCCTGCGGTCATTGTGACAGCCATCAGCCGCGAGGCCGCCCCCGTGGGCAGCCGCGACGCCGGGCAAGGTCAAAGCCACCAATGCTGCAGCGATTAGGAAATAATGCATAGCCCCGTCCCCAAAAGGAAGATGCCTCGTAACGGAACGACTGTCGAATCCTGTATTTGCGTCCGTCGATTTTGTTCTGTTCGATTTCGGGATGGCAGCCGAGCATCGTGGAACTATGCTGCGCCTATCGGGGAGGCATCATGCGCAAGTATCGCGGTCGGCAGGGAAGCCAATGGAAGCGGCCGCCGAAGCGGCTATCGCCCCGTCGCGGGCCTCCCGCGTTCGTCCTGTTTCTGCTGGTCTTCGCCGGAACAATTGCGGTCACCCAAGGCTACCTGTCGGGTTGGTTCGAAGGTGTGTCCGGTCGACCGCTGGCGCTTGTTAGCGCTGCGATCGCTGAGACATCTGAAACGACAGCGCCTTCCAAGCGGCAGAGCTTCTCTTTCTGTCATACGGGCGGCGGCTACAATTGCGTGGTTGATGGCGACACGATCTGGCTCGCGGGGGTGAAGATCCGACTTGCGGATATCGATACGCCTGAGACTCACGACTATCGGTGTCAGGCCGAGAAGGACCTTGGAGACCGCGCTACGGTGCGGCTGCGAGAGATTCTCCAGAGCGGGAGTATCTCGTTGAAAGCCATCGATCGGGATGCAGACCAGTATGGGCGGAAGTTGCGCATCGTGTTGGTAGACGGTGAAAGCGCTGGGGAGACGCTCGTCGGTGAAGGGCTCGCGCGCTGGTATGCGGATGGACGCCGACCTTGGTGCTAAGCCGAGTGTGAGATGTCCGTTTGAGCGCGTACTCCTCCCCAAACCGGCTGACTACAACCGGCCAGCCGGCGCAATCTCATAATGGACGACGGCGAGGAAGGTCCTCGCCGTCGTAACGGAAATAGAGCCTGTTCGCCCGGCCTTGATCATCGACGCCTGGTTCCGAGCGAACCAACTTGCTTTGAAACCCTGCGCGCAAAACCTCCGCCTCGGTCATGGATAAGTAGGCCATCAGGTGGATAATCGTTCGGCGGCCTTCGTCTTGCGATAGAAGCGCTTCCTCTCGCAGATGATCCTCGAGCGCACGCCGCCGAGCCCTCTCGCCCCAGATGAAATGGAAATAGGCTAGCGCAGCAATGGCCGCCGTCAGGATCGCCGCGATATTGGCGACAATCTCAAGCCAATCCTTCATCATGACCTTTCCGATTGCCAAGTGTTGGAATTCCAGACCTCTTCGCCGAATACGACCAGAGAAATAGTCATCTCATAGCGGTCAGCAAAGATCGCCATCTCGCGGGCTTCGCTCCTTGGACTCCAGACATTTCGAGGCAGTTCGATCCCGTTGGCGCCGGCGACACGCGTCGGATTTGCTGCCCAGGATTTTGCCGGAAGAGGTGTTCCCCGCTCAAAATAAATCCCCCGGCGCTTCGCTGCTTTGCTGCGCCAGCACCATAGTATGAAGCCGTTTGTGGCAACCACGAGTGCGGCCGGTTCGCTTGTAAAGTCCAGCCATTTGATGGCGGCGGCGGTTGAGGAAACCGCATAACGGTTGGCGGCATGGGCAAGCAGGTCGAGGCACATGGTCCCACGCCCGACTTGATCGCGGTAATCATCGATCGGCATCAGCAAATAGGATGCGAATGTATCGGCTTCCTGCTCGATACGTCGCTCATCATCGTCGTTGCCGACGCCGTAAATGCTTTCTTCGCCGCATTCGAAACCCAAAGGCCGGAGCGATCGATGACAAAGGTAGTGGCCGAATTCATGGGCCAGCGTGAAATTAATACGGCCCGGCGAACTGATACCTGGATTGTAAAGGATAGCCCATTTGCCGCTTTTGGGCAGCGGGCAGAGCGCGCCTTCGAAGGTCGCTACATCGGCCTTTGCTATCGTCTTGATCGGATCGGGAAAGCGCGTCGAATATTCGAGCGCGATTGCCTTTACATCAACCGGGAAGCGTGATCCCCAAGCTTGGCTCAGGAGATTGGCCCACGCGCCAGGACGTGCAGGATCTTTCGTCATTCATCCTCGTCCAGTACGTCGAGGATGCGCTTGAGCTTGTCCTTCACCGCTGGATCGGCGGACTGATATTTGCGGAAAAAGGCAACATCGCGCTCATCGACGGTCGGATCGCGCTTCTCTTCGTCGACAAGGAATTCGGGCGTGACGCCAAGCACCTCGGCAATCTTGTTCAGCTTTTCCGCAGAGGGACGGGCGACCGCCTTGTTCTCGATCTCCCACATATAGCTTTTGCTGCTGCCCGTCGCACTCGCGAGCTGCTCGAGCGTGAGACCTTTCTCGCGCCTGAGGTTGTTGACCTTCTTTCCCAACGTGGATGACATGACGACCCCTAAATTTCTACCGGTTCGGTTATACCGAATTTTTTTTTCCTTGAACCGCGAACTCGCGATACCCATATATCGCTTACCGGAACTCCGAACTCAAGCGTCCGGTTGCAAGAAAGGAATTGATCAATGTCCAACGGTAATAAGCCTGACCGCCCTGGCCATCCGGAACACCCCGAACATCCGGACGTACCCAAGGGTCCCCCGAGCCATACGCCGGGTCGCCCTGATGGCCCGCCCGTGCCCTCCAACCCGCCGTCGCACCGTCCGGTCGGCTGAGGCGCGTCGTGACCGTGAAGGCGAATGAGGTCACCGATTGGTGGAAGTGCTGGCCATCTCTCTATGATGCAGAGATGGCCGCATTCGCTGCGCACGGCGCGACGGTCGCGATAGCGAACGAACAAAATGGATCGCTGATCCTGGCAGTCGAATGGCCGGCAAGCGATCGGATCGTCAAGCTGGACGTAGGCTATTCGCCGCTTCATCCTTTTTGCCGACCGGCAGTCACCGCACCCGATCTCGATGTTGCGCGACACAAGAATCCCTTTGACGGAGGGCTTTGCCTGCTCGTTCCCGACGCGGGGCAATGGTACTCGCACCAGCGCGTGGCAGATCTGATCCATGAACAACTGCCCAAAATAATCGACGTGAACGCACTCCGCGCTGAAGGCCAATGGGATGCGGCGGCCGAGATCGAGGAGCAGGCGCCCGATCCACTCGTCAATTACTTCGCGCACGAGGCAGAGCCCGTGTCGGCCGTCTATTTGTCGCGTCCCGCTGTTCCGGCGCAGGCATGCGGTGTCGCCGATTTCTCGATAAGCCCTCGCGCCGCGGACGGCACCACAAGCTGGTTTGAGGCCGTTTTTCATCGCGCCAGCCCGCTAGCCGGACCTTGGCTTGCATCGCCTTTCTCACCTGCGGGATGGTCAGGAAGCTGGAAAAGGAGCGAGGGGCGCTGGGTCAGACTTCATCGTCCGCTTCCCCAGGAACCAACGGCACTCTTGGCGGCGGCCGAGGAAGAAATCGCGCGTCAGGCGCTCGCGAACAAAGCATATCGGCGGTTGCAGGGGCGTGGAAACCGCGACCTGCGGATAACTGCAATCGTCTTCGAGGATGAGGTCGCCTACGGGGCGGACAAATCGGGAGACGGCTGGCTGTTTCTTGTCGAACGGTGGCGCGGCAAGGGCGACGGGAAGCGCTCGGTTGCGCTGGTGCGGAGTTTCGAGATTTCCAACGACCTATTCGCGCGGCTGCCTGTCGCTGCCGCCTTGCGCGATAAGAAGATATTACTTTGCGGGGTCGGCGCGATAGGCAGTTTTGCGGCGCTCGAACTGGTCCGGGCTGGCATAGGCGAACTAACGATTGTCGACCGTGACATCGTCGAACCTGGGAACAGCGTGCGCTGGCCTCTTGGGCGATCCGCATGGGGCGTCCCCAAGGTTGCGGCGCTACGAGATTTCATTATGCGCAATTATCCTTCCACGCGGGTCGACGGCCTGTCCGGACGGCTTGGCGCCGCAACGACGGATGTCGACACGGCGCGGTCGGCGACCCCGGAACCGAGGTCTGAGCTACGCCGTTTGATCGCAGAGGCCGATCTCGTCGTCGACACGAGCGCTTCTACCGAGTGCCAGGCCGCACTCGCGCACGAATGCCGCGACCTTGGGAGGCCATTGGTTATCGGCTATGCGACCGAAGGAGTGGCAGGCGGAATCGTCGTGCGCCTTCGTTCTGGCGCACCTGCTTGCTGGATCTGCCTGAACGAACATTGGAGCGATGGTGGCGTTGCACTTCCGCCGAGCGATCCGTCGGCCACGGTTGTCCCCGTAGGTTGCAACTCGCCGACGTTCACTGGCGGGAGCTTCGATCTCCAGGAAGTGTCGATGGAAGTCGCGCGTAGCGCGATAGGGCTTCTTGCTCCCGAGGCGTTTGATGCTGGCGATTGGGACTGGTCATCGGTGGCGCTGGTTCAGGATGGCCGCCGATCGCTTCCGCGCTGGGAGGCAGGAGGGATTGCGGTACATCCCCAATGTTCCGGTTGCGGGGCCGTATGACAATTTGGCTGGCGCGCAAGATAATGGCCGAGATGGAAGACCTCGCCTCCAGTAGCTTTCCTCTCGAAACTGGGGGGATTTTGCTTGGCTGGAGGGACGGAAATGATCGCATTGTGACGGGGTTGATCGGGCCAGGGCCTCGCGCATTGCACGGTCGGCATATGCTTTTGCCCGACGGCGTGTGGCAGCGTGCTCAACTCCGCGCCATTTTTGATTCTACCGGCGGCGACCTCGACTATCTCGGCGATTGGCACACCCATCCAGATGGTCTTGCAGCGATGAGCGAGATCGACAAGCGAACGCTGTCGAAGATTGAGCGGCGGGTGAAAGCGCCTTTGATGGCGATTTTGGCCGGTGCGGAAACTGGATGGGATAGAGGCGCCTGGCTCGGGTGTCGCTCGGGCTATTTTGGGCGCTTCGAAATCACCGCGCAGGAGACGAAGATTTTCGACCCGCCAAGTGGATGGCCCGTGATAATGGAAGCGGCCTGATCTTACGTCCGCTTTTCATTTCCGAGCAATCGAAAGCTGAATGTCCGTTATCGTTGAGAGTTTCAGACGCCGCCAGGCGTCGGAAAGTCTTCGGTGCCCGAACCGCGGTGGTCATGGGCTGAGCTATGGGGAAAGCTGTTTTGCGCGGATGCTGGGGTAGCCAGTTGCTGCCCAGAAGCGGACGTGCGCGACAGCGGACCGTCTGGATAAGGGCCGCAAAAGCGGACGCTGAAAGTCGGACCGTCCGATTTTGGGCGTGCAATGTCCGCTTATGAGCAGCGTCGGCGCGAGCGGGTCCGCTTCCAGGCGCGGGTGTGCGCTGGATCGCGTCGGTGCCAGGCCGTGCCGGGTCACGGCGCAGTTGTCCCGGATGAGACCGCCGACTGGGGCGGCGCGCGAGGCTGATAGCGGCGCTCGAAGACCTCGATGATGATCATCGTACCGCCACAGCACGGGCAGGTCGGCCGGGGCTCGGGCTCGTCGGTCGGTTCCTCGGTGAGTGGGGGTGCGACATCGAGCAGGCGGCGAGCGCGTTCGAGATGATCCTTGCGGCGTGCGCTGGCGAGGAGGCCATAGTGGCGGATGCGATGAAACCCGCGCGGCAGGGCGTGGAGGAGGAAGCGGCGGATGAACTCGTCGGCGGCGATCGTCATGACCTGCTGCCGTCCAGCGCCGGACTTGCGGTAATCCTTGTAGCGGAAGGTGACTCCGGCCTCGTCGAAGCGGAGGAGGCGGCTGTTCGATATGGCGACGCGGTGAGTGTAGCGCGCGAGATAAGCGAGCACCGCCTCGGGCCCGGCGAACGGCGGCTTGGCATAAACGACCCAGCGCTTCTTCCTGACGGGTGACAGGTGCCGCAGGAAAGCGCGCCGCTCGGCGAGATGCGTGAGGCTGCCAAAGAAAGCGAGCTTGCCGGTGTCGTGCAGCGCGCGCAGGCGGGTCAGGAAAAGGCGACGAAACAGCGCACCAAGGACGCGGACCGGGAGCAGGAAGGCGGGGCGTGCTGATATCCAGCGCGTTCCATCGCGCGAGATGCCGCCGCCGGGCACGATCATGTGGATGTGCGGATGATGGGTCAGCGCCGAGCCCCATGTGTGAAGCACAGCGGTGATGCCGATCCGGGCGCCGAGGTGCTTCGGATCGGCGGCGATGGTCAGCATCGTATCGGCCGCGGCCTTGAACAGCAGGTCATAGAGGGGCGTCTTGTTGTAATAGGCGATCGCGGCGACCTCGGCAGGCAGCGTGAACACGACATGGAAGTAGCCGACCGGGAGGAGGTCGGCCTCGCGCGCCTCGAGCCAGCTGCGCGCCGCGGCGCCCTGGCACCTGGGGCAGTGCCGGTTGCGGCAGCTGTTGTAGGCGATCCGCCAGTGTCCGCAGTCGGTGCAGGCCTCGACATGACCGCCGAGCGCGGCGGTGCGGCAATGCTCGATCGCCGACATGATCTTGAGCTGATGCAGGCTGAGGTGCCCGGCATGGCCGGTGCGATACGCGGGTCCGGCAGAACGGAAGATGTCGGCAACCTCGAGCGAGGCGCGCATCGCTCAGCCGTCGGGTGCCTCCTCGCTCGGCGATGCGAGCGCGAGCCTGTCGAGCGGACTGACGATCGACCGTACCGTCTTGGTCGCGACCTGCGTGTAGAAGGCGGTGGTGTTTAGCTTGGCATGGCCGAGCAATGCCTGGATGACGCGGATATCGACACCGTCCTCGAGCAGGTGGGTGGCGAAGCTGTGGCGCAAGGTGTGCGGTCCGACGCGCTTGTCGATGTCCGCGGCCTCCGCGGCTTCGACGACGACACGGTAGAGCTGGCGCGTGCTGATCGGCGCCGCGGCGCTCTGTCCGGGGAAGAGCCAGCCGTCGGGAACGAGAATGCCCTGTTGCCGTCCCGCGCGCCACCAGTCGCGCAGGAGCAGGAGCAGGCCTTCGGGCAGCATGGCATTGCGGTAGCGCCCGCCTTTGCCGCGCTCGATCCGCAGCAGCATGCGCTTGCTGTCGATATCGCTGACCTTCAGCGCCGATACCTCGGCGACGCGCAGCCCCGCGCCGTAAGCGACCGACAGCGCCGCCTGGTGCTTCAAGGAGCGCGTTGCATCGAGCAGCCGCTTCACCTCGGCCATGGTCAGTACGACCGGGATCTTGCGAACCTGCCTGGTGCGGACCAGCTTGCGCGCGAGGTCGGGGCGGTCGAGCGTGTGCGTGAAGAAGAACCGCAGCGCGCCGACAATGCTGTTCATGGTCGGCGCCGGGACGCCCGCCTGCTGCTGCTCGATCTGGAACTGCCGGACATCCTCTGCGCTCGCGGTGTGGGGCGAGCGCCCGAGCCAGGTCGCGAACCGTCCGACATCGCGCAGATAGTTGCGCTGCGTCTCCTTCGAGAAGCGGCGCATGGTCATGTCGTCGATCAGCCGCTGGCGCAGCGGGCTGATCGGACCAATCTGGATAAGCTCATTCATCGTTCGACTCCTCAGGTAAAGGAGCCGAAAGGGTCTGCCTGCGGCAGCTCGCGTTCAATCAGGCGCGGCGCTCGCTGGGCCGCTTTACATCGAGGCTAACGCCAATCCGCGGAGCGGTTCGTGCATCGGCCAGAAGCACCCAAGCGAGAACTATCTGGCCCATCGCTCCAGGGACCCCAAATGCGCTGACGTGTCGCCGAAAACTATCGACAAGAATCGGCTATTCTGGCATAGAAAAATCGCGGTCTGAAACACGCATTCGGAATGCGTGAGGTAAGATGTGTGGTAAAAAAATCGGGCGAGCGAGTTACCTAAATCATTACAAATATTTAGGTTTTTTCCAAAATTCCTCACTCTCCTCCATTTTCCTTCCCTGACCGCGCGATCCGGTCAGGCGGTTTTTCGCCCGACCGGTATCGTTTGACGACCCTAGAGGCTGCCGCCGAAAGCCGGATTGCCCTGGACCGCGAGCAGGCCGACGATTGCGCTGATCGCGAAGATGCACACGATCGTGACGACGACGACAACCGCGGTATAGACGATCGCCTTGTCCTGGGGCGTTTTCATCAGTCGCGGCAGGCCGAGATAGAGAAGATAGAGGCTGTAGAGGCCCGCGAGCATGGCGAGCAGGAAGAGCCCGGGGATGAGGTTGAATATGCCGGCGACCCAGCCCGCGGTCGCCGAATAGACCGCGACCTTGAGCGCCTGGATCCGGCTTTGCTGCCCGTCGAAGGTCGGCGCGAGCGCGTCGATCACCAGCGCGACGATATAGACCGCCGCGAGCGTCATCGCATAGGACAGAACTGCCGAAACGAGCGCTCCGGCCAGTGGCGGATGATAGGTGACATTGAGGAAGCGATAGCCGAAAAGCTGTCCGCCGATCAGTCCGGCGAGCGGGCCGATCGCCGCGAGGACGAGGACATAGGGGACATAGAGCGACTGGACCGTCGCCGCCTCGCCGTCGATAACGGCCCAGGTCTCCTTGGGCTTCAACAATATGTCCTTGGCGCGCTGCACGATCGCCTGCCCCGATTCTTCCGGCGGCGTCGGATTGCGAAAGGATTCGTCGGTCATATGCCTGTCCCCTGTTGCTGATGCTATGAAATCAAATCAAACTCCCAAGTCGATATGCCCAGTGTGCGGGAATATTTCGGTGATTCAAGTCACATCCGCTCCTGATACTCCGCGGGGCCGGTGGATAGCGCTTGAAAGATCGGCTCACCGCCATAAATTGACCATATGATAGCAAAAAATCCGTCCGAGTATCAGGGTGAAGTCGAAGGCGGCGTGCCCGCTCCGCTGATAGAACGCGCGCGCTTTGCGCCGGGCGACATCGTGCGGCACCGCATGTTCGATTTTCGCGGCGTCGTCTTCGACGTCGATCCGGTCTTTTCGAACAGCGAGGAATGGTATCAGGCGATCCCCGAAGCGATCCGCCCGGCGAAGGAACAGCCCTATTATCATTTGCTCGCGGAGAATGAGGAATCCTCCTACATCGCCTATGTCAGCCAGCAGAATCTGGTGGCTGATGCCGAGCATGGCCCGGTCGATCATCCGCAGATCGACGCGATGTTCGACGGGATCGAAAAGGGGCGCTACCGGATCCGGTCGATCCACCGGCACTAAGCGGGGGCCGGATCAGGCCTTGAGCTTCCACCCCGTCGCGAGCAGGCGATAGGTGATGACGCCGAGCAGCGCGTTGACGCCAAGCAGCGCGAGCACGGCGATCAGCAGCGGATTGGCGATCGTCGAATCGACGGTGCCGATGAAGCCGTAGCGAAAGCCCATGATCGCATAGTAGACGGGATTGAGGTGCGCGACCGACTGGAACCACGGCGCGAGGCGGTCGACCGAATAGAAGGTGCCCGACAGCAAAGCGAGCGGCGTCACCACGAAATTGGTCACCGCGGCGGCATGGTCGAACTTTTCCGCCCAGACCGAAGTGATGAGGCCGAGGAAGCCGATCATCGTCGCGCCGAGCAGGCCGAAGGCAGCGACCGCCCAGAAATGCTGCGGGATGACATGGACGCCGGGCCACAGCAGCATCGCGAGCCACAGCGCGAGGCCGACGAACACCGCGCGCGTCACCGCGGCGCCGATCAGCGCGATGATCAGCTCGCCGACCGCGAGCGGCGGCATCAGATAGTCGATGATCGTGCCCTGGATTTTGCCGACGAGCAGCGAGAAGCTCGCATTGGCGAAGCTGTTCTGGAGCATCGCCATCATGATCAGCCCCGGCGCGATGAAATCGGCGAAGGGCACGCCGATGACCTTGCGCCCCGCGCCGCCCAGCGCGACGGTGAAAATGACGAGAAACAGCAGGGTCGTGACCGCGGGCGCCCAGATAGTTTGGAGCTGGACCTTGAAAAAGCGCCGCACCTCCTTGACATAGAGGGCTTGCAGGCCGGGAAGGTTGAGCGCACGGATCTGCGGCACGCCGGGTTCGGCAAAAGCCGGAGCCGCGGGGCGATTGTCCGAGTCGAAGCGCGAAATTTGGGGCTGGTCGTTCATGGCGATCTCGCCTATCGCCTCCCCGACTTTACCGCAAGCCGGGCTGCGTCCCGGCGGGACGAACGATCCCGCCGGCGGATCGTCGCAATACCCGCGGCGTGGAAGGAAATGAGGAACAGACGATGTCATGGACGGACGAGCGCATCGAACAGCTGCGCGGCATGTGGGAAAAGGGGCTGACTGCCAGCCAGATCGCCGACGAACTCGGCGGGGTGAGCCGCAACGCGGTGATCGGCAAGGCGCACCGCCTGGGGTTGAAATCACGTCCCTCGCCCGTCAAGGCGACCGACAAGCCCGCGAAGCCCGCCAAGGCGCCCGCCGCGCCCAAGCCCGCGGCGCCCGCCCCTGCTCCGCGCGCAGCCGCACCCGCCGCCCCGCGTCCGGCCCCGGCACCGAAGGCCGAACCCAAGGCCGCCGCGCCGGCTCCAACCGCCGAGTCCGAGAGCGAAGCGGCGCCGAAACCCGACGCGCCGCGCATCGTCTCGATCGGTCCCGGCGGCTTCATCCGCCAGGGGCCCGGTGACCAGCAGGCGCCGATTCCGCCCGCGCCGCCGCGCCGGCTGGTGCCCGCGAAACCGAGCCCGGAGATCGCCGACAAGACGAGCCTGCTCGACCTCAACGACCGCATCTGCCGCTGGCCGATGGGGCATCCGGGCGAGCCCGATTTCCATTTCTGCGGCGAGCCGGTGAACCCCGGATTCCCTTATTGCGTCGAGCATTGCGGCCGCGCCTATCAGGCGCAGCTGCCGCGCGGCACGCGCCGTCCGCCCCCGCCGCCACCCTTCGGCGGGCCGCGTGTCCGGTGAGGCCGTTCGGGCAGGAGTTCGAATTCGCGCGCTTCCTCGGCTTTGAAATGGTCGAGCGCGGCGGCGGCAAGTGCCGCATGGCGATCGACATCGACCGCGCGCGCCATTTCAACCCGCAAGGCGTCGCGCACGGCGGCGTCGCCTATTCGCTCGCCGACACCGCGATGGGCGGCGCGCTGACCAGCGAGCTCGACGATCATTTCTGGTGTGCGACGCTGGAGATCAAGTTCAACTATCATGTCGGGGTGCGCGAGGGCCGGCTGATCTGCGATGCCGAAGTACTCCACCGCGGCAAGCGCATCGCCAATATGGATGCGCGGCTCTATCAGGACGACCGGCTGGTCGCGAGCGCCAACGGCAATTTCGCAATCTTTCCCGCGCCGAGCGCCTAACGGAAAAGGCGCCGGATCCTGGCCCGGCGCCTTTCCCATCCACTTCCGATAATTCAGAAATGATAGCTGAGCGTGCCGCGCACGCTGTGCGTCTTGAACGACGGCGAACTGCGGATCATGTTCGTCCCGCCCGCGTCGAGCAGGAAGGGGTTGGTGTCGGGCGCCGATCCCTGGCCGACTTCAACGCGATAGTCATTGTCCTTGAGGTCGGTATAAAGATATTCGAGCCCGAGCGAGAGGCCGTTCGTCACCATCACTTCGGCGCCGCCGCCAACGCTATAGCCCCAGGCGTTGCTCTTGCCGGTGTCGGCGAAACTGTTTTCGGCGTTGGTCGTCGAAAAGCTGTTCTTCATCCGCGCATAGGCGCCGCCGCCGGTGACATAGAAGAGCGCGCCGCCGCCGGGCGTATAGCCGGCGCGCAGGCGGGCGCCCGCCTGATATTGCCCGCGCCGGGTCAGCATATAGCTGTCCGGGCCGGTCGAAAAGCCGGACACGCTGTCCTTGGCTTCGCTGCGGCCGCCTTCGACCAGCGCGCCGACGACGAAATTGCCCATGCGGTGGTCGGTGCCGACGCGCAGATAATATTCGGCGCCGTCGACGTCGTTGCGGCATCCGCTCGTCGGGGACGAACTCGTCGCGCGTCCGCCGCAGAAGCCGGGCGAAAAGGCATTGGCGCCGGTCGCCGTATTGACGGTGTCGCCATAATTGCCGTCGAGGTCGGTATCGAACAGCAGGGTTTCGTTGCGGTCGCTGGGCTGCAGCGACGCGCCGCCGACGACGCCGATATAGGGCCCGTTGAAATCCTCCGCGGGGTCGCGGTCCTGGGCCATGGCGGGCACGGCGATCGCACCGGCGGCCACGGCGGCGAGGAGAGCTCTGAACTTCATATTTTTTACTCCAATGTTTTGAATGGCTTTGCAGCCTTCCGCCAAACCCGCGGCCGGTTGGCGAGGTTCCGCTTTATGACGGAAATGAGACGAAACGGGCCGCGACGCTGATGGACGGAGGCATCGAAAACCCTCCTTGCCAGCGGGCTTTCCCGCCCCCTATAGCCAAGGCATGAGTCACGATTTGTTCGACGCCGCGGGTTCCGAGCCGCAAAGCTACAACG
This sequence comes from Sphingopyxis indica, assembly GCF_032879645.1. Classification (NCBI taxonomy): domain Bacteria; kingdom Pseudomonadati; phylum Pseudomonadota; class Alphaproteobacteria; order Sphingomonadales; family Sphingopyxidaceae; genus Sphingopyxis; species Sphingopyxis indica. The sequence continues at coordinate 2,230,236 of NZ_CP076394.1, read as the reverse complement.
CCTCGCAGATCGAAGTGCTCGAGGGGCTCGAACCGGTGCGCCGGCGCCCCGGCATGTATATCGGCGGCACCGACGAACGCGCGCTCCATCACCTCGCCGCCGAGGTGATCGACAACAGCATGGACGAAGCGGTTGCCGGCCATGCGAGCCGCATCGAAATCACGCTCGACGCAGGCAACCGGCTGACCGTCACCGACAACGGCCGCGGCATTCCCGTCGATCCGCACCCCAAATTTCCCGGCAAGTCGGCGCTCGAGGTCGTGCTCACCACCCTCCATTCGGGCGGCAAGTTCGAAGGCAAGGCCTATGCGACCTCGGGCGGCCTTCACGGCGTCGGGGTCAGCGTCGTCAACGCGCTGTCGAGCGAGACCGAGGTCGAGGTCGCGCAGGGCAGGCAGCTTTATCGCCAGCGTTTCGCGCGCGGGGTGCCACTGGGGCCGCTCGAAAAGCTGGGCCCAACCCCCAACCGCCGCGGCACGAGCGTGTCCTTCACCCCCGATCCCGAGATTTTCGGCGAGCATGGCCGCTTCAAGCCGCAGCGCCTCTATCGCATGGCGCGATCGAAGGCCTATCTGTTCGCCGGGGTCGAAATCCGCTGGAAATGCGCGCCCGAGCTGGTCGGCGACGACACGCCCGCCGAAGCGGTGTTCCAGTTCCCCGGCGGCCTTGCCGACCATCTGAAGGAACAGATCGGCTCCCGCGAGTGCGCGACCGCCGAACCCTTTGTCGGACGGCAGGATTTCGCGGGCGAGCAGGGCCGCGCCGAATGGGCGATCGCCTGGCCGCTCTGGTCCGACGGATCGTACAGCTGGTATTGCAACACCATCCCGACCCCCGCGGGCGGCACGCACGAGGCGGGGCTGCGCGCCGCGCTCACCAAGGGATTGCGCGCGTTCGGCGAGCTGATCGGACAGAAGAAGGCGGCACAGATCACCGCCGACGACGTGTTCAACGGCGGCGAGATGATGCTGTCGGTGTTCATCCGCGACCCGCAGTTTCAGAGCCAGACCAAGGACCGGCTGTCGAGCCCCGAGGCCGCGCGCCTGACCGAGAGCGCGATTCGCGACCATTTCGACCACTTCCTCTCTGACAATATGGACCGCGGCCGCGCGTTGCTTGGCCTGATCCTCGAACGGATGGAGGAACGGCTGAAGCGCAAGGCCGAGCGCGAGGTGAAGCGCAAGACCGCGACGAGCGCGCGCAAGCTGCGCCTGCCGGGCAAGCTCACCGATTGTGCGAACGACGGCCCCGAAGGCACGGAATTATTTATCGTGGAGGGCGACAGCGCCGGCGGCAGCGCCAAGCAGGCGCGCGACCGCAAGACGCAGGCGATCCTGCCGATCCGTGGCAAGATATTGAACGTCGCGAGCGCCAGCGCCGACAAGATCCGCGCCAATCAGGAAATCGCCGACCTCGCGCTCGCCCTCGGCTGCGGGATGCGCAAGGATTGCGACGCCGACCGGCTGCGTTACGAGAAGATCGTCATCATGACCGACGCCGATGTCGACGGCGCGCATATCGCGACCCTGCTGATGACCTTTTTCTTTCAGGAAATGCCCGACATCGTGCGGAACGGCCACGTCTATCTGGCGCAGCCGCCGCTCTATCGCCTGACCGCGGGCGCGACCTCGGCCTATGCGCGCGACGATGCGCATCGCGCCGAGCTGGAGGCGACCGTCTTCAAGGGCAAGAAGGTCGATGTGGGCCGGTTCAAGGGTTTGGGAGAAATGAACCCCAACCAGTTGAAAGAAACGACGATGGACCCGGCGACGCGCAGCCTGCTGCGCGTCACCTTGCCGCAGGAATATGAGGAGCGGCATCTGGTCAAGGATCTCGTCGACCGGCTGATGGGCAAGCATCCCGAGCACCGCTTTCACTTCATCCAGGCGAATGCGGCGAGCCTCGACGAAGCGGCGATCGACGCGTGAAGCCGGCCCCCCTCCCCCCTCAGGGGAGAGGATGGAAGGGAAGAATGACGCCATGACCGGCTTCCGCACCGCCCTTATCGCGCTTCTCCCGCTCACCGCCGCTCTCCCCGCTCCTGCGCTATTTGCCCAAACGCCTGCGTCCACAGTCCCCGCCACCACCGGCTTCGAACGCCGCGCAGCGGAGCTTCCCAATCTCCTCGAGGGCCGCATCGCCTTTGCCGATTATTTCGCGCCGGTCTTTCAGCAGGCGGTGCCCGAGGCGCAGTTCAAGACGATCGCGGCCAATCTGGTCGCGCAATATGGCCGGCCGGTCGCGGTCGTATCGACCGACGCGGCCGATGCGCGGCGCGGCACGGTGACGCTCCGCTTCGAAAAGGCGGTCGGCACGGTCGCGCTCAGCGTCGAGGCCGGGCCCGACCGGCGGGTCGATGGCCTGCGCTTCCAGCATTTCGAGGTCGCGAACGACAGCTTCGACCGCGTCGCCGCCGAGTTCGCAGTGCTGCCCGGCGAGACCGGCTTTCTGGTCGCCGAAATCGACGGAAACCGCATCGCTCCCCTCGCCTCCGCGCACGCCGACACGCCGTTCGCCGTCGGATCGACCTTCAAGCTCTATGTCCTCGATGAGCTTGCCGCGCAGATCGCCGCCGGCAAGCATCGCTGGGACGAGGTCGCGCCGCTCTCGCACCTCAGCTTTTCCTCGGCCGCGACCGCGGGCTGGCCGAAGAACACGCCGGTGACCTTGCAGACGCTCGCCAACTGGATGATTTCAGTGAGCGACAATGGCGCTGCCGACACGCTGATTCACCTGCTCGGCCGCGAGGCAGTCGAGGCGCGGATGCGCGCCGCCGGGAACAGCGACCCGTCGCGCAATATTCCTTTCCTGACCACGGTCGAAGCCTTCGCGCTGAAGGGCAATAATTTCGCCGCTGAGCGCGCCGCCTTTCTTGCCGGTGACGACGAAGCGCAGCGCGCGCTGATCGACGCGAACAAGGGCCGGCTGATCCTCGAAAATGTCGACGGCGGAAGTTTTGGCGGCAAGCCGCGCTTCATCGACAGCCTCGAATGGTTCGCGAGTCCCCAGGACGTCGCGCGCGCGCTGATCGACCTGAAGGCGCGCGGGTCGGAGGAGGCGATGGCGGCGATGGCGATCAACAGCGGCGTCGGCCCCATCGCGGCCGCCGACTGGCGCTATCTGGGTTACAAGGGCGGGTCCGAACTCGGCGTGCTGTCGATGAGCCTGCTCGGGCAGCGCAAATCGGACGGCAAATGGTTCGTCGTCACGGCAAGCTGGAACAATCCCGACGGCGATGCCGCGGCCGAGACGATCAACGGGCTGGTGACGCGGCTGCTGGCGTTAGCGGCCAAATAGAGCCGCGCCATTCGTACGCAGCGCGTGGCCGGCGTGCAGGGCAAGCGCCAGACAGGCGGCGAGCAGCACTGCGTCCTTGAACAGGAATTGTGCGGTCGATCCCATGAAGGGAAAGCCGAACCCGTCTTGCCACAGCGGCACGCCGAAGCTGAAGCTGAGCGTGACGAGAAAGGTCGCCATTCCCATCAGACCGCCGAGCAACCCCGCCCGATGCGACCAGGCCCCCAGCGCGATCAGCGCCCCCGTCGCCAACTCGACCGTCCCGATGACATTGCTCGTCCCCTGGACCCCGATCAGCGGATACATCCAGGCGAAGAGCGGATAATGCATGGCGATGCCAGCGACGCCTTCGGCTTCATAGGATGCGAATTTCGCGATCCCGAACATGGCGAAGATAAATACCAGCGACCAGCGCAGGGCGCCGATCGAGAAAGTTTGAGGCGGAAGCCCGCCCGGAATTTCGCGCATACAAATACCCCCAAAGGACGTTTCGGAGATATTCGTGCCGGGCGCCGGCGGGGTTACATCAATCGGTGAGCGCCGCGACCAGCGCCTTGACCTTCGCCTGGCGCCATTGCGGGGTCGGCGCGACGAGCCAATAGCCGCGTTTTACCGCGAACGCTTCGCGGACCAGCCGGACGCGGCCTGCCGCCAGATCGGCCTCGGCGAGCATCGCGGGAACATTTGCCTGTCCCAGCCCGTTCGCCGCCGCGTCGATCGCGAGCCCCGCGTCGCCGAGCCGCAGCGCGGGCTCGCAGTCTTCGGCGGGGCAGCCGGGCCAGGCGATGCGCGTTTCGCTGTCGCTTGCGGGTCCGGCGACGGTCACCATCGCCGGATCGGACAGCGCGACGCCCTCATGCTCGCCCGGACCGTCGGTCCAGAAGATGGCGAGGTCGAGATTGGCTTCGGTAAAGTCGATGCCGCCGTCGGACGAGACGAGGGTGAAGCGCACGTCGGGCGCCTGCTGGCTGTAGCGCGCGAGGCGGGGCGCGAGCCATTTGGCGGTGAGGTCGCGCGGCGCGGCGATCGTCAGCGACTGCGACGATTGCCCGGCCTGCATCGCGCGCACCGATTCCTCGAATTGCAGAAAGCCCTGGCGCAGCGCGTCGAGTCCCGCGGTCGCTTCGCCCGTGAGTTCGAGCCCCTTCGGCGTGCGGCGGAAAAGGACGACGCCGAGCATGTCTTCGAGCGCGCGAATCTGTTGCCCGACCGCGGCGGGTGTCACCGCGAGCTCGTCGGCGGCGCGCGTGAAGCTCAGATGCCGGGCAGCGGCATCGAAGACGCGGAGCGCGTTGAGAGGCAGGTGCGTCCGCTTCATGGCGCAGTCGCGGGCGCCGCGAGCGGAAATTGCGGGATCGCGACGAGCATCTGCGATCCGTCGCCGAGTTCCATCATATAGCTTCCGACCATAGATCCGCCGGGCGTCGTGAGCGGACAGCCCGACACATAGTGAAACGCGCCACCCGGCTGGATCAGCGGCTGTTCGCCGATAACGCCCTCGCCCTCGACCTCGCTGACCTGCCCGTCGCCGTCGCGGATCTGCCAGTGGCGATTGAGGAGCTGCGCCGAGAGCGCGCCGTGATTTTCGATCCGGATATGATAGGCCCAGAACCAGCGCCCGAGCGCCGGATGCGACTGTTCGGGCAAATAGCTGACCGACACGCGCACCGTGATCGGCCCCGTCGCGGCCGAGAAAGGGAAAAGCGAGTCGAGCATCGCCAGCACAGCGTCGCCTATAGCCCCACCCTGGTCAATGCCTGGTCGAGATCGGCGATCAGGTCGCGCGGGTCTTCGAGCCCGATATTGATCCGCAGCATCCCCTCTTCGACGCCCATGTCGGCGCGCGCTTCGGCGCTGACGCCATAATGGGTCGTCGAGGCAGGATGGCAGCAGAGGCTGCGCGAATCGCCGATATTGTTGCTGATATCGACGAGTTCGAGCGCGTCGAGGAACGCCATCGCCTGCGCGCGATCCTCCAGGATGAAGGCGAAAATCGGCCCGGATGCGTCCATCTGGCGCATCGCCAGATTATGCTGCGGGTGGCTCGCGAGTCCGGGGTGGAGGATGCGCGGAACGCGGCTTTCGACGAATTTGCCGACTTCGAGCGCATTTTCGGACTGGCGCCGCGCGCGCATGTCGAGCGTTTCGAGTCCCTTGAGCACAACCCACGCGTTGAAGGGCGACAGGTTCGGACCCGTATTGCGCTGGAACGGCAGCAGCACATCGTTGATGAACTTTTCGGTCCCACAGACGGCACCGGCGAGCACGCGCCCCTGCCCGTCCATCAGCTTGGTCGCCGAGTAAGCGACGACGTCGGCGCCGAAGTCCATCGGCCGCTGGAGCGCGCTCGTCGCGAAGGCGTTGTCGACGACGCTGGTGATGCCGTGCGCCCTCGCGAGGGCGCAGACATGCTCGAGATCGACGATGTCGAGCGTCGGGTTAGCGGGGGTTTCGAAGAAGAAAACCCTGGTGTTGGGCCGAATCGCCTTTTCCCACGCATCATTGTCGCGGCCGTCGACGACGCTCGTTTCGATCCCGAAGCGCGGGAAGAGATTGTCGACGAGCCAGCGGCACGAGCCGAAGGCCGCCTTCGCCGCGACGATATGGTCGCCCTGCGACAGCTGGCAGAGCAAGGCCGTTGTCATCGCCGCCATGCCGCTCGCCTGCGTCCGGCACGCTTCGGCGCCCTCCATCAGCGCGATGCGCTCTTCGAGCATCGCGACGGTCGGGTTCTGGAGCCGCGAATAGGTCATGCCCACGGCTTCGCCCGCGAAGCGCGCCGCCACCTCCTCGGCGCTGTCATAGGTATAGCCCGAGGTCAGGAAGAGCGCCTCGGACGTCTCGCCATGCTCGCTGCGCCACGTCCCGCCGCGCACCGCCTGCGTCGCGGGGCGCCAGTTCCGCGTCTTGTCGCGATCGAATCCGGTGGTCTTCTTCATGTTTCTCTGTCCGTAACTCTAGTTTCTCAGGGCCGCCACGACCGCGTCGCCGAGCGCCGCCGTGCCCATCGTTCCGCCCAGATCGGCGCCGCGGCAGCCGTCGGCGAGCACCCTCGCGACCGCCGCCTCGATCCGCGCGGCGCTCGCCTCGTCGCCGCCCGAATGGCGCAGCAGCATCGCGAGCGACAGGATCATCGCCAGCGGGTTGGCGACGCCCTGCCCCGCGATGTCGGGCGCGCTGCCGTGGATCGGCTCGTAAAGCCCTTTCGTCCCTTCGCCAAGCGAGGCCGAGGCGAGCAGCCCGATCGAGCCGACGCACATCGACGCCTGATCGGAGAGGATGTCGCCGAACAGATTGCCGGTGACGACGACGTCGAACTGGCCGGGATTGCGCACGAGCTGCATCGCGGCATTGTCGACATACATGTGGCTGAGTTCGACGCCGGGATAATCCTTCGCCACTTCGATCACCACGTCGCGCCACAGCTGCGAGGTTTCGAGCACATTCGCCTTGTCGACCGAGCAGAGCCGGCCCTGCCGCCCCTGTGCGGCGCGGAAGGCGACGTGGGCGATGCGGCGCACTTCGCTTTCGCTGTACGACATGACGTCATAGCCCTCGCGCTCGCCGTTCGCGGTCGTGCGCAGGCCCTTTTCGCCGAAATAGACGTCGCCGTTAAGCTCGCGGACGATGAGCAGGTCGATCGCCGCCGCGACCTCGGGGCGCAGCGCCGAGCTGTCCTCGAGCCCCGGAAAGAGCTTTGCCGGGCGGAGATTGGCGAAGAGACCGAGTTCGGAGCGGAGCCCGAGGATCGCCTGTTCGGGGCGCAAATGGCGCTCGACCGTATCGAAGCGCGGATCGCCGACGGCGCCGAACAGGATCGCGTCGGCGGCTTTCGCCTTGGCGAGCGTTTCGGGCGGCAGCGGATGGCCGGTCGCTTCATAGGCCGCGCCGCCGACGAACGCGCGGTCGAGCGTCACCGGGACGTCGAGCGCAGCAAGCACCCGCTCGGCCTCTGCCATGATCTCGGGACCGATGCCGTCGCCGGCGAGCAGCAGGATTTTCAATATCCGGGTTCCTTCGCGCACATCATTACGAACCGGTGTCCGCATCGCCAGTCAGACCGCGTGTCCCCGCGAAGGCGGGGACCCATCACCTGCCGGTTCAACATAGAGCCCACCGGAGATGGGCTCCCGCCTTCGCGGGAGCACAGAGTTTGTCGCTCAGGGACGCCGACGCTCTAGGCAGCGACAGCGCGTCACGCAACCGCCCTGTTGAGCCGAACGGTCAATCTTTCCCTCACCGCCAGCAAGTCGCGGTTGCGCCCGTCGAGCAGGTCGCGACCCAAAAAATGGCCGGTGATCGCAAGCGCGTCCAACACGTCGGCGAGCGACGGGTCGGGATCGGGTGCGCGCAGGAAGGGCGGCAAGCGAAACAGCCGCGTTTCATAGCCCTGCGCCGCGGCGGCGCTTACCGCCCCGCCGGTTTTGGGGCTGACGAAAGCGAGACCGTCGCTCGCACCCGTCGCCACGCACTCGTCAAGGTTGAGCCCGAAGCCGAGTTCGGCGAGCAGCAGCAGTTCGTAGCGCGCGAGCGCCGCCGCCCATTGCCGCGCCGCAGCCGCAACCGCGACCGCGTCGAGCAGGCCGCCAAGCGCGTCGTAGAGCGCCGGATAGGGCTGGCCCTCGGGCAGCGTCGCCGCGGTCAGGCTCGTCGCCCAGTCGATCGCCGCGGCGGGCAGCGGTTCGGCGAGCAGCGGCGCGCGGCTAGTCAGCAGCTCCACCGTCGCGCCGCCGAGCTGTTCCTCGGTTCGCGCGCGCAGCTCGAACGCGACCGCGTTTCCGGGCATCAGGATCGGCCGCAACCGCCGTGACCGTCCGCCGCGCACATAGCCCGCGACAAGCCCCGCTTCGCGCGTCAGCGCGCGCAGGATCGCGCCATGTTCGCCATGCGCGCGCACCGCGCAGACGATCGCCTCGGCGCTCAGGCTGGCCAAAGCACCATCTGCGTTTGCGTGACCAACGCGACCTCGGCGCCCGCTTCGGTGCGGATGCGCGTCTGCCATACAGACAACCGCTTGCCGATCTTCACCGGGGTCGCCTCGCCGATGAGCAGCGCGCCGACCGGTCCGGCGCCGAGGAAATTGGTCTTGCTCTCGATCGTCGTCGTGCCGCTGGCGCCCTCGGGCAAGGTCAGGAAGGCGCCGACCGCGCCGAGGCAATCGGCGAAGGCCATGATCGCGCCGCCGTGGACGATCTGGCCCGCGGTGCAGATTTCGGGCCGCACGGGCAGCTTGCCCGCGACGCGGTCCTTGCTGCCCTCGTCGATGGTGACGCCGAGTGTGGCTGCAAGCGGCATGGTGGCGGCGAAATCCATAGATTGTCCCTTCTTAACCCAAGCCCCTCCCCTTCAGGGGAGGGCGTGGTTTCGATATCATCCCCCCGGGTTATAGAAATCATATACCGCCTGCGCGACGGCAGCGCTGACGCCGGGCGCTTTCTTCAGATCCTCGAGGCTTGCGCCCTTGATTGCGCGCGCGGTGCCGAAGTGCATCAGCAGCGCTTTCTTGCGCGCGGGGCCGATGCCCGGCACCTCGTCGAGCGGCGAGCTTCCCATCGCCTTGGCGCGCTTTTGCCGGTGCGCGCCAATCGCGAAGCGGTGCGCCTCGTCGCGCAGCCGCTGGATGTAGAAGAGCACCGCATTGTTCGGCGGCAGCGTGAATTCGCGCCCGTCGGGCAGGTAAAAGGTTTCGCGCCCGGCGTTGCGGTCGGGGCCTTTCGCGACGCCGACATAGGGCAGATCGTCGATTCCGAGTTCGGCGAGCACCGCGCCCGCCGCCGACACCTGCCCCTTGCCGCCGTCGATCAGCACCAGGTCGGGCCACTCGCCCTTCGTCCGTTCGGGGTCTTCCTCGATCGCGCGCGCGAAACGGCGCTGGAACACCTCGCGCATCATCGCGAAATCGTCGCCGGGCTGCGTTTCGGGCCGCTTGATGTTGAACTTGCGATAGGCGCCCTTGATCCAGCCCTCCGGCCCCGCGACGACCATCGCGCCGAGCGCGTTGGTGCCCTGAATATGGCTGTTGTCGTAAATCTCGATGCGCTGCGGCGGTTCGTCGAGGTCGAACAGGTCGGCGAGTTCGCGCCCGAGCTTCGCCTGGCTGCTGCTTTCGGCGAGCCGCCGGTCGAGTTCCTCGCCGGCGTTGCGCACCGCCTGTTCGAGCAGGCGGCGGCGGTTGCCGCGCTGCGGCACGCTGATCTCGACCTTGCGTCCCGCCGTCTCGCCGAGCGCCTCGGCGAGTATGGGGCAATCGTCGGGCTCGCGGTCGACGAGGATGAGCTTCGGCGGCGGCACGCCTTCGTAGAATTGCATCAGGAAGCTCGCCATCACTTCCTCTTCGGGCACCCCCGCGACATGCGCCGGGAAGAAGCTGCGATGCCCCCAATTCTGCCCGCCGCGGATGAAGAAGCCCGCGATGCAGAGCTGCCCGCCCTTCGCCGCGAGCGCGAAGACGTCGGCGTCGCCCAGCCCCTCGGCGTGGACCGACTGGCTGCCCTGGATGAAGGTGAGCGCTTTCAACCGGTCGCGCAGCACCGCCGCGAGTTCATAGTCCATCGCCTCGGCCGCCTTGGTCATCGCGTCGCCGAGCCGCTTTTGCACCGCGGTCGAGCGGCCTTCGAGAAAGTCCTGCGCGTCGCTCACCAGCTCGGCATAGTCGGCCTTGTCGATGCGCCCCACGCACGGCGCCGAACAGCGGCGGATCTGATAGAGCAGGCAGGGCCGCGAGCGGTTGGCGAAGAAGCTGTCGGTGCAACTGCGGAGGAGAAAGGTCTTTTGCAGCGCGTTGAGCGTGCGGTTCACCGAGCCCGCGCTGGCGAACGGCCCATAATAGCGCCCCTTCGCTCGCCGCGCGCCGCGATGCTTCTGAACGCGCGGGAAATCATGGTCGGCGCGCAGCAGGATGAAGGGGAAACTTTTGTCGTCGCGCAGCAGGACGTTGTAGGGCGGGCGATAGCGCTTGATGAGCTGCGCCTCGAGCAGCAGCGCCTCGGCTTCGCTGTTCGTGGTCACGATTTCCATCGCGCGCGTCTGTGCGACCATGCGTTGCAGCCGCTGCGGCAGGCGCGCGACCTGCGTATAGTTGGTGACGCGATTTTTCAGCGCGCGTGCCTTGCCCACGTAGAGCACGTCGCCGCGCGCATCGAGCATCCGATAGACGCCGGGCCGCACCGGCAGCTTCTTGACCACGCCGCGGATGACGTCGGCACCGCGCGTCAGGTCGGGCTTGTCGCCCGCTTCGCCGCTGCCGCGGACGACATAGGTGGCCTTTTCTTCGTTGAACCGGTCGGGAGCGTTGGGGCGAACCATGATTTTGCATGTAGGCGAAGCCGGCGCGAGCCGCCATAGTGTGCGGGGTAAATCGGCCATTTCAGAGGAGTGGACGCGATGATTACCGTCTATGGCGAAGGACGCCGTTTCCGGGTCGTGTGGCTGCTCGAGGAAATGGGGCTGGCCTATCGCGTGCGCCCGGTCGATCTGCTCGCGGGGGTCGAGCAGGATCGCGAATTTCTGGCGATCAATCCGGCGGGTTTCATCCCGGCGATCGTCGATGGCGACATAATCATGGTCGAATCGATCGCGATCCTCGAATATCTGCTGGCGACGCGCGGGCCGAGCGATCTGGCGCCGACGCCGGACGATCCGGCCTTTGCGACCTATCAGCAATTTCTGCATATGGGCGAAGCGGGGCTCGCCGGGCCGATCAACGCGATCGTCGCGACCGAGATCCTTGCGCCCGAGGGCGAAAAGCGGAACTGGACGACGGGCTGGGCGCTCGGAACGTTCGAAAGCCGGCTCGGTCTCGTGCGCCGGCAGCTGGACCAGACGCCCTATATGGCGGGCGAGCGCTTTACCGCGGCCGACATTTCGGTGACCTATGCGCTGGAATTGGCCGAGCGCACCGGCTGTTTCACGCTCGGTCCGGTCGAGCGCGCCTATGTCGCGCGTACGGCCGCGCGCGACGCCTATGCGCGCGCGATGGACAATTGCCCCGCGACCAAGGCGTGGGCCGCCGAGGTCGCGGGCGGGCGGTCGGAAGGATAGGTCCGCCCGAAGGGCTGCTCAGCTTTTTGAATGATGCACATAGGGAAGTTTGTGTGTCCCCGCGGAGCCGAAGGCGGCGCGCAGCGCCAACGCGGGGACCCATCTTCGGTCGGTTCAAGATGGCGCCGGCCGGAGATGGGCTCCCGCCTTCAGCCTTTGGCTGAAGTTTACCCTGAGGGCCTGCAAGGCAGCCGAAGGGCGGGAGCACACGGATTTTGTCCGATCGCAGGCAAGCATATCCAAAACAAAACGCCCGCGGAAATCCGCGGGCGTTTTGGTTCGGCGATGTGGAAAGGCTCAGCCCTTGGCGACCGAGGCGATCGCCTGATCGACCAACGCCTTGTCGGCGGCCGCGTCATGCTTGGCGGCGATCAGCGTCGCCGCGGCTTCGGTTGCCGCCTTCGCGGCCGCCGTACGCACTTCGGCGAGCGCATTGGCTTCGGCCGCGGCGATGCGGTCTTCGGCCATCTGCTTGCGGCGCGCGATCAGTGCGGTCGCGTCGGCCTTCGCCTTGGCGACGAGCGCTTCGGCTTCGGCTTCGGCGCGGGTGCGCATTTCCTCGGCCTCGCGCGTCGCGTCGGCGAGCTTTGCCTGATACTCGGCCTTGAGCGCTTCGGCGTCGAGGCGCAACTGCTCGGCCTCGTTCAGCTGCTTCGAAATGTCGGCGATGCGCTTGTCGAGCATCGCGCCGATCGAGCCCGGCGCCTTCTTCCACAGCAGAATGCCGAAAAAGATGAGCATCGCGAGCGCGACCCACCAGCTCTGCGACGACAGGAACGACCCGCCGCCATGCTCCGCCGCACCGGCGGCTTCGGAAAGAATCAGGTCAACCATGGAGCACCGCCTTTACAGCCTGCTTCGCGTCGGCTGCGGCGACTTTCACGCCCGACAGCTTCGCGACGAGGTCGCCCGCGGCTTCGGCCGCCACGGACTCGATTTCGGCCATCGCCGAGCTGCGCGCTGCCGCGACGTCGGCTTCGGCCGCCGCCATCTTGCCGGCAAGTTCGGCATCGACCTTGGCGAGACGCTTTTCGGCGTCGCGGGCCGCCTTGTCCTTCGCCGACTGGACCGCCGCCTGCGCTGCGGCGCGCGCGGCGTCGCTCTGCTGGCGATACTGGTCTTCGATCGTGTCGGCCGCCGCGTGCGCCGCCTTGGCCGCGGCAAGGTCGTCGGCGACCTTGCGATCGCGCGCGTCCACCGTCGCTTCGATCTTGGGATACATGCCGAGACCGATCACCACGAACACCGCGCCGAAAATCAGCGCGAGCCAGAAAAGTTGCGAGGCGAAATACCAGTTTTCCGCGAGCTGGTTGATCTGTGGCATGGTTCTTCTTCCGATTGACGACTGCGCGATGCGCTCACGCGCATCGAAGGCCGCCGCGCCGCCGGACCGGGTCAGGCCCCGACGGCGCGGCGCCGGCCTCAGGCCGCCTTCAGATAGAGCAGGATCGCGATCAGGAACGACAGCAGACCCAGAAGCTCCGCCGCGGCGAAGCCGATGAACAGGCGGCCCTGCTGACCGTCGGCGGCCGCCGGGTTGCGCAGCGCGCTTTCCAGGAAGCTGCCGAAAACATTGCCCACGCCGATCGCGGCCATACCGGCGCCGATAGCGGCCAGACCGGCACCGATGAGCGTCGCTGCTTGTGCGTCCATGAACTTAACTCCTTGAGGTAATCGTTTGGTTTTAAACGGGATTAGTGGAGGTTGACCGCGTCGTTGATATAGAGCGAGGTCAACAGAGCGAAAACATAGGCCTGGATGCCGGCGACGAGCAGTTCGAGCGCGCTGATCCCGATCATCAGCGCCAGGCTGGCGATGCTGACCGGCAGGCCGATCGCGGCGCCGGCGCCCGAGCTCTGGATGATGAAGTTGGCGAACACTTCGAGCAGCACATGCCCCGCAGTCATCGCGACGAACAGTCGCAGGCCGAGGCTGAACGGGCGCACCATGAACGACACGAACTCGATCGGCGCGATGAAGGGGATCATCGGCCAAGGCGTGCCGTGCGGAACGAAGAGCGAGAAAAAATGGAGCCCGTGGCGCCAGAAGCCGACGATCAGCACGATCGCAAAGGACAGGATCGCGAGCACGCCGGTGATGGTGAAGTGGCTCGTCACCGTCAGGGGGTGCATGCCGCCGATGGCAAAGGGCATCAATCCCAACAGGTTACAGAACAATATGAACATGAAGAGCGAAAAGACGTAAGGGGTGTAGCGGCGCCCTTCGGGACCGATGTTCGTCGACATCATCGACGAGATGAAACCCGTGAAGCCCTCGACCGCGGCCTGCCAGCGACCGGGGACGAGCTGGCGCTTCATGCCGCCGAGCATGAACAGCCAGAGGAGGATCGCCGCGGCGGCCATCCACAGCGCGCTCGTCGTCAGCCACACTTCGCGCCCGCCAACCGCGAACAACTTCGCGACCGGCTCGACGGTGAACTGGTGCATGGGGTCGAATTTACCGGCCTCTGCGGACACGCGCGTCACTCCACACTTAAATCCCGGTCGACTCACGCCGCCGGGCTGAATTCAAACCTATTTCGACCCGCCGCGACGCGAAGCGTCGTTGGCGATGCGAAATATATTCCTGAAGGCGACGACGACCCCGAGGGCCAGCATCCCCAACAGACCCCATGGCGAGGTGCCCGCGAACCGGTCGATCAGCCAGCCGATCAACGCGCCGCCCAGCATCCCGCCCAGCAATTCGGCCAAAACCCGATTGCCGAGCCGATAATTGGCGTCGGATTCGGGCGCGCCGCTTCCGGCCCTTTTCGCTTCTGCGGCTTCGGCCCGGTCCAATCGCTCTTGGAGCGAGACCAGGCGCGAATCCTGTGAAGCTGGTTCCGGATCGCTGCCATTCCCCGTCATTTCCCGCCATCCTCCTGAAACGGAACCGGAAAGCCCCGATTCCGCCTGCAAAAAACGGCCCGAAAAATCGGGGAACCCCTGAGGCGCGGTCCGTTTAGAAATGCCGCCCGATTAAGTCAATGCTTGGCGGGCCACATAAAAATGCCGCCGCGTTTAGGGGCGCGGCGGCATGTGGTGCCCGCGGGCACCCTTGAAAAATCGGAAAATGTCAGGGGCAACGCGTGTCGCGCACCGGCGGACCGCTGTCGCGGGTCAGCCAGCGACCGTCGGGCGCCTTGTATTTCTCGCCCGGCCTGGTCTTGGCGATCAGGTTGCAGCCGGTGGCAAAGGCGAATTGTTCGACCGTGCTGCCCTGCGGCGCATTGCTCGTATAAGCCGCCTTGCGCTTGATGTTGATGTCGGTGACGAGGTCGCGGACTTCCTTGGTTGCCGACCCCACGATACCCAGATAGCCGTCGGGCTGCTCGCCGATCTGGCCCGCCGCGCGCGCCTTTTCATAGGCGGGATCGCGCTGCGCCATCGCCGACGGCACCGCCACGGCGACCGCGGCGGTCACGGCAATCGCCGCCATCGGCAGTCCGCTCGCCTTCCACTGTTTCCATAGCTTCGTCATCATTCACCCCATAATCGGTTTCGATCAGAAAATGTCGCCATTCTGCTCGATCAATTTCTTCGCATCGCCATCGAGCTTGTACACGATTTCCTGCTTGATGTTGATGTTGAGGTTGATTTCGATCGGCTTGTCGGGCGTATCGACCTGAACGCAGGCGGCAAGACTTGCCGCCGCTCCCAATATCGCCAGTTTCCGGCCTCCGACCGTCCATCTCCTCTCAATTTCGGTTCTCGTCATGGCATGGGCTCGCTTTCTGGGGGCTGAACGGGGGCATCGTCACCCGCTTTCGCCGCGTCGATCTGTTCCTGCACGCGCAGCAAGGTCGGCAGATTCTGTTCGATCAGGACCGTCGGATCGTAGAATCCCTTGGCCGAAGTGATCAGCTGGCGGAAGGGGGCGTGGATCTTCACGTTGAAGACCAGGGGCAGCTTCGCAACCTGCCGCGTCAGGAAATTCTGCGTCGCGCCCTCGCCCTGCCCCACGCCGCCAAAGCGGATGTCGGTCACCATCTCGCCGTCGAGATCGCCGCTCAGCAGAATCGACAGATCGTCATATTTGAGCGAGCGCAGCGCCCCGAATGCGAAATTCGCCATCGTGCCGAGATTGTGGTTCGACAATTCGCCGACATAGGCGAGCGTCCCGCCCCCCTGCCGCGCGTCGATGCGCCCGCCGACGATCCGCGCGCCGAGCCCGCCGAACTCGACCGGCAGCGTGCCGTCGAATTTTCCGCTCGCATTGATATTCTCGAAGCCGAACTGCTGCAGAAACACCGCGGCATCGACTCCCACAATGTCGAAGGACAGCCGCCGCGTCTGCGCCGCGTTGAAATCGAGCAGCGCGGGATGGAGCACCAGTTCGCCCCCGGCGAACGGCCAGCGCCCGCCCTCGATCCGCACGCGATTGTCGCCGAGCAGCCGATATTCGATCGTGCCGCCAACGACCGGAATGCCCGGATTCACCTCCTCCAGCGTCGCGGTCTGCCCCGGTGCCGAACGCAGGTCCAGCAGGTCGTCGAAGTTGAGCGTGCCCGACAGGCCGGTGACGGGGCCGAAAGCGGCGGCGAGATTCGTGTCGGTGGTGGTGAAGCGTCCTCGGCTCGTCACGCCCTCGGGCGTCCAGTCGATTCGCCCGGTTCCGTCGACCGACCCCTGCACATTGGCGACGACGCCGAGCGCGAGGCGGGTAAGTTGGTCGGGCTGGAAGCCGTCGTCGAAGCGCAGTTCGTCGACGATCAGGTCGGCGTGTCCGACCCCCGTGCCGAGATCGTGCCGGATCACGGTGTCGAGAATTTTCCGGCCTTTTCTGCGTTCGTCGAACCCCGCGGTCGCCTCGATCGCGCCATCGGCGAAACGCAGCGCCGCATTGTCGCTGACGAGCGGCGCGAAGCGCGGGTCGGGCGATGCGTCGGTGAGCACCAGCCCGCCGTCGAGCGTCAACGCGCCATTCGCCCAGCGCCATTCGCCCGCGATCTCCGACATTTGCAGCGGCACGGCGCCGATCTTGCCGCGGGCCCCCGCGAGTTCGCCCGCCAGCCCCTGCGCCGTCGATTGCCCCGAGATCGTCGCGGCGGCGAAATGCGTCGCGCCCTCCCCTTCGCCGAGCCGGACGTCGGCATCGGCAAGCGCCCAGCGCATCGTCGCAAGGTCGATTTCGCCGCGCCCCGTTTCGAAGGCGAAGGGCGACGTGCCGCTCGTGCCGCGCAGCGCAATCCGGGGGATCGCAATCCGCCCGCGCAGCCCGTCCTTGCCGGCGCTCAAAAGCGCATCGCCGGGATTGCTGCACAGGTCGAGGGCCGTCCGGGCGAAGCGGAAACCCGCAACGCCGAGCCTTTCGAACCCGACCCGAGTGCAGCCGCCATCGAGCGCGACGCCGCCGCTCGGCGCGATCGCGCCCGAAAGCGGCAGCGACAGCCCCTCGATGCGCCCGTCGCCCAGCGGCCCCGAAAGTGCGGCGCGGGTCGTAAAGCGGATCGTGCCGCGCTTGCCGCTCGAAAAGCGCACCGGATCGAGCCCCAGCCGCGCGTCGGCCGCCGCATAGCTGTCGAAGCGGGCGATGCCGTCGAGATTGCCGTCGGCGCTCCGGTCGAGCGTCAGCTCACCCGAAGGCAGGCCGCCGCCGCCGAACCGCCACAGCCCGTCGATCAGCCACGCCGGACGATCGGCGCCGAACAGATAGGTGACGCGGCTTTCGCTGCCGCCCGACAGCCGCGCGCCGCTCGCGCTTGCAAGGTTCGCCGCGCTCACCTCGATGCGCTGCGCCTGCCCTTCGCCGGTCAGCAGGAAGCTTGCGCCGCCGCCGGTATCGGCGAGCATCGCCGCCAGTGCCGCGCCGGCCTTGGCCGCCAGCGGGCCGACCGGGGTTCCGGCGAGCCCCTTCCCCGCATCGGCCAGCGTGCGGCGCAGGCCAGGGCTCGCTTTTGCCCGTGCAAAACGGATGGTCCCGCCCGCGATCGGCGCCGCGCGCCCGACCGTGGCCTTCGCGTCGAGCGCGACGGTTTCGGCCGAAAAATCATTGCCGCGCAGCTGCGCGATCTTCGCCTCCGTGGCGAGCGAGGTGCGCTCGGCGGTGCCGTCGAAGCGCGCGAGCAGCGCGACGCGATCCGCGCGCACCGCGCCCGCCATCAGCCGGCTGATCGCCGCGTCGGCCTCACCCTTCCAGCTGCGCAGCGTTTCGTCGAGCGACAGGTCGAGCGCGATCTGCGGCGAAACGGCCGCGACACCCCCGTCGGTGCAGTTCAGCGTGCGTCCGCGCAGCGGGCCTTCGAGCTGCGGCCGCACGTCGCGCACGCGCAGGTCGCCATAGAAGCTGACGTTGCGCGCGACGCAGCCGCCCGCCGCAATCGCCGGGGCGACCAGCGCGAGCTTGCCGGTGAAATCCTTGCGCAGATTGCCCATCCCGTTCAGCGAGGCGCCGACCGCGCCCCACGGCGTGTCGATCCGCGCGCGGGCATCGCGCAGCACCACCGCCAGGTCGGGCAAGGCGAAGGGCGTGGTGTCGGCCGGGTCGCGAAAGCGATCGAGCGCGCCGAGCGACAATTGGCCGTCGGCGAACCGGCCATAGAGCCGCACCCCGTCGGCGCGGATCGTCGAGACATAGGGGCCGGAGAGACCATAGGCCATCTGCACCTCGACCAGCCTGGCCGTGAGGTCGGGCTTCGCCGGATCGCCGATCACGACATCGGTCAGTCTTTCGGTGCTGAAGCCGATTTCGTCGATCGTGTAGCGCGCAGGAATGCCGCGACCATCGAACTGATCGCGAATGAAGCTGTCGACGATCGGTTCGCGCGCAACCCAGAGCGCCGCCGCGAGCGCGGCAACGGCGCCCGCGGTCATCCAGCGCTTCTTGAACAGGCGTTTCGGGCGCGGCGCGGCGGCCGCTTCTTCACGCATCGCCGATCGTCCGCGGCGCGGTCGGGGACGAGGTTTCGCGGGTCTGCGATGCTGTCATGAGGCGCAAATACCGTCCTTCGACCGCGAATCCCTCCGGCGCCACAACACCGGAAATCTCCTTTCGATGCAGGAAATTGGTCCGCATCGCTGTCTGCCGATGTCTATGACCGTTGAGCATGGCCGACAAGGCGGTTATTCGCGAGGCATGGCCGACACGCCCGCCACCGTCCCCGATCATGCGGGCCACCGTTCGCGGCTGCGCGCGCGGCTGATCGGCGGCGATGCCGAGGGCATGGCCGATTATGAGCTGGTCGAATATCTGCTCGCGCTCGCCATCCCGCGCCGCGACACCAAACCGCTTGCCAAGGCGCTGCTCGGCGAGTTCGGGTCGCTGGCGCAGCTCGTCAGCGCCGATCCCGAATCGCTCCGCCGCGTGCCGGGAATGGGCGACACCGCGGTGGCCGCGCTGAAGATCGTTCAACTGACCAGCCTGCGGCTGCTCAAGGGCGAGTTTCGCGACAAGCCGCTGCTTTCCAGCTGGGATTCGCTGCTCGACTGGCTGCGCGCCGACATGGGGCCGCTCGACGTCGAGCGGGTGCGCGTCCTTTATCTCAACTCGCGCAACATGCTGATCCGCGACGAACTGGCGAGCGAAGGGTCGATCGACCAGTCGGCGATCTATGTCCGCGAGATCGTCAAGCGCGCGCTCGAACTCGGCGCCGCGGCGATGATAATCGTCCACAATCATCCGAGCGGCAGCCCCGAACCGAGCCGTCAGGACATCGCGATCACCCGCGACATCGCCGACGCCGCGGGGCGGCTGGGAATCCAGCTGCACGATCATATCATTATCGGCGGCTCTGATTTCCGCAGTTTTCGGTCGCTGGGGTTGCTTTAGGGCGTTTGACTTGTCCGCCCGGGCGAGACATCATCGCGCCGATGCAGAGTCGTCTTCACTCTTCGCGCCTTCACTCGCACGCGGGCCAGCTGCTCGCCGGCAGCTGACCCCGGGTCCGGAGCATTGCGCCCCGAGCCCGGGGCGAACTCCTTTTTCTGACCATCACCATGCAGCGACAGGCTTGGCGCCTGCGCTCGACTTGAAAGCATTCAGCGATGACCAAGCGCGCCCCGGCCAAGCGGCCGGCCATCCACATGATCGACACCGAAGCCGACACGCTGACCGACCTCGCACTCGCGCGGCGCGAGCGCTCGCCCGCCGCCGAGCTGCTGCTGCAGGAAATCGACCGTGCCAAAATCCATCCGGCGGCAAAAATGCCCGCCGATGTCGTGACAATGCACAGCAGGGTCGAATTCGTCGACGAAGGCAATGGCCAGTCGCGCACCGTCGAGCTCGTCTATCCCGCCGACGCCGACATTTCGGCGGGGCGCGTGTCGATCCTGACCCCGGTCGGCGCGGGGCTGATCGGGATGCGCGAGGGGCAGTCGATCCTGTGGCCCGACCGCGAGGGCCAGCAGCGCCGGCTCGCGATCGTCAGGGTCGTGCGCGCATAGAAAGAGCCGCCGGATCGCTCCGGCAGCTCCTGATGTGGCGGATGCAGCCGCCGGCCATCCCGACGGCTGCACCACCCCGTCAAGGGCGCTCGATCAAGCGCCGCGCGACAGAAAGCCGGTCAGCTCTTCCTTGGTGACGCCGCCCGATTTGTCGGCGTCGGCCGCCGCGAAAGCCTGACCGATCCAGCTCTTCACCTGCTCCGATTCGGGATCGACCGTCGGGTCGGTCGCGGTGCGCAGCTTCTTCATCCAGGTCGCGAACTCGGTTTCGTTGAGTTCCTGCGTCGAGTCGGCGTCATAGGTCGGGAATTCCTGGTTCACGATCTGCGCGACCTGATCGGGCGTAGCGGCGCCGGGCTCGCTCGTCGCTTCACCCGCCGGCGGCGTCGTCGGATCGCTCGGCGGCGTGGTCGGGTCGGTCGGCGGCGTCGACGGATCGACCGGTGGCGTCGCGGTATCCATGCCGTCGGGGGCCGGCTCGGTCGGCGTCTGCGCCGTCGGCGCCATATCGTCGCCCGCCGGGGGCGTTTCCTGCGCGAGCGCGGGGAAGCTGATCGCGGCGGCGCCGATCAAAAGCATCTGTTTCAACATCCTGTATCTCCTGTGACGGCGGCGGAGCCTGTCCGTGCGGTCCGCCGCCCATATTGAAGGGGCGTGCGACCAATCCGGAAGCGGGGCGTAAAGTTGCCGATTCCGCCCGATTGGAAAAACGCCCGGCCCCTGCTAGGGCGCGCCCTGCCGCAGTTTCGGTCCGATCGTCCGACAAGGCGCCGCTAAGGAAGGAAATTATATGGTTCCGCGCTATGCTCGCCCGGCCATGACCGCGATCTGGTCGGCCGAGAATCGCTTCTCCATCTGGTTCGAGATCGAGGCGCATGCGACCGACGCGCTCGCCGAACTGGGCGTCGTCCCCAAATCGGCGGCGAAGGCGCTGTGGGACTGGTGGGCGACCAAGCCCGCGATCGACGTCGCCGCGATCGACGCGATCGAGGCGGTGACCAAGCACGACGTCATCGCTTTCCTGACCTGGGTTGCCGAGCAGGTCGGCGACGAGGCACGCTTCATGCATCAGGGCATGACGTCGAGCGACGTGCTCGACACCTGCCTTGCGGTGCAGCTGACGCAGGCGGCGGACCTGTTGCTCGCCGACCTCGATGCGCTGCTCGCGGCGATCAAGCGGCGGGCCTATGAGCATAAGCTCACCCCGGCGATCGGGCGCAGCCACGGCATCCACGCCGAACCCGTCACCTTCGGGCTCAAACTCGCCGAGGCCTATGCCGAATTTTCGCGCTGCAAGACGCGCCTGATCGCCGCGCGGGCGGAGGTCGCGACCTGCGCGATTTCGGGGGCGGTCGGGACCTTCGCCAACATCGACCCGCGCGTCGAGGCGCATGTCGCGGCGAAGCTCGGCCTTGCGGTCGAGCCGGTATCGACGCAGGTGATCCCGCGCGACCGCCACGCGATGTTTTTTGCGACATTGGGCGTCATCGCCTCGTCGATCGAGCGGCTCGCGGTCGAGGTGCGGCATTTGCAGCGCACCGAGGTGCTCGAGGCCGAGGAATATTTCTCGCCGGGGCAAAAGGGCTCATCGGCGATGCCCCACAAGCGCAACCCGGTGCTCACCGAAAATCTGACCGGCCTCGCGCGGATGGTGCGCAGCGCGGCGATCCCCGCGATGGAGAATGTCGCGCTGTGGCACGAGCGCGACATCAGCCATTCGTCGGTCGAGCGTTTCATCGGCCCCGACGCGACGGTCACGCTCGACTTCGCGCTCGCGCGGCTGACCGGTGTGATCGACAAGCTGCTTGTCTATCCTGAGCGGATGCAGAAGAATCTCGACCGCATGGGCGGGCTCGTCCATTCGCAGCGCGTGCTGCTCGCGCTGACGCAGGCGGGGGCGAGCCGCGAGGACAGCTATGCGCTCGTCCAGCGCAACGCGATGAAGGTGTGGGAATCGGACGGCGCACTGTCGCTGCTCGAACTGCTCAAGGCCGACCCCGAGGTCACCGCGCGCCTGTCGGCCGAGCAGCTCACCGACCTGTTCGACCTCGGCTATCATATGAAGAATGTCGATACGATCTTCGCGCGCGTCTTCGGCGCCGGATAGGCTGGAAACGCGCACGAAACTCGCTTAGAAACGGGCGGGGCCGGACGAGGAGCAACGAAGTGGGAATCCTGCGAACGATCATCTGGGTCTTGCTGACCGCGGTGCTGGTCATCTTTTCGATGGCCAACTGGATTCCGGTGACCGTGACGATCTGGCCGGGGCAGGTACTCGACACCAAGCTGCCGGTGCTGATCCTCGTCTCTTTCCTGATCGGCAGCGTGCCGCTGTGGATCGCGCTGCGTGCCTCGCGCTGGACGCTGAACCGCCGGCTCGACCATAGCGAACGCCAGCTCTCCGACCTGCGCGCCATGGCCAGCCGGCCTTCGGACCCGGCCCCCGCCCCGACGCCGGCGCCGCGCCCGGTGGACGACATCCCCCCATCGCCGTTGGAAACACAATGACATCGCCGCTCTACCTCGCCATCGACACGCCGCACCTCGACGCCGCCCAGACGCTGGCGCAGAAAGTCCGGCACCATGTCGGCGGGCTGAAGCTGGGTCTCGAATTCTTTTGCGCCAACGGCCATCACGGCGTGCATGAGATGGCGAAGATCGGCCTGCCGATCTTCCTCGACCTCAAACTCCACGACATTCCCAATACCGTCGCCAAGGCGATCCAGGCGCTGCGCCCGCTCGAACCCGCGGTGCTGACGGTTCACGCCGCGGGCGGCCGCGCGATGCTCGAAGAGGCGAAGGCGGTGGCGGGCGTGGGCACGAAGGTCGTGGCGGTGACGGTGCTCACCAGCCTCGATTCGCCCGATCTCGACGACATCGGCGTCGGCGGAACGCCGCACGACCAGGTCGTCCGTCTGGCCGCGCTGGCGCGCGAGGCGGGGCTCGACGGCATCGTCTGTTCGGGCCACGAAGTGAGGTCGGCGCGCAAGGCGTGGCCCGGCGGCTTCTTCGTCGTTCCGGGTGTCCGCCCCGCGAACGGCAAGGCGGGCGACCAGAAACGCATCGTCACTCCCGCGCAGGCGCTTTCCGACGGAGCTTCGATCCTGGTCGTCGGCCGCCCGATCAGCCAGTCGTCCGATCCCGACCTTGCGGCGCGCGAGATCGAGGCGACGCTTTAGCAGTTCCGGTTTATTGACAGGGCCGCGTGTCCCCGCGAAGGCGGGGACCCATCTCCGACCGGTCCAATATGGCGCCGACCGAAGATGGGCTCCCGCCTTCGCGGGAGCACGGAACTCTCGAATCAGGCTCGATAACCATGCCCCCACTTGTCAAATTCTGCGGCCTTACCTCCCCCGACGCGGTCGATGCCGCGATCCGGCTCGGTGCGACGCATATCGGGCTCGTTCATTATGAGCCGAGCCAGCGCCACCTTGACCTGTCCACCGCCGCAGCGCTGCGCCAGCGCGCCGGTTCGGCGGTCAGGGTCGCGTTGCTGCTCGTCAACGCGCCGCCCGAACTCACGGGCAAGGCGGTCGCAACGGTGAAGCCCGACATCGTCCAGTTCCACGGCAGCGAAACCCCCGAATGGATCGCCGCGGTCAAGCAGCATGTCGCGATCGAGGCGTGGAAGGCGATCGGCCTCAAGGATGCCGGGACGCTCGACCGGATGCAGAAATATCACGGTATCGCCGACCGCATCCTGTTCGACGCGCCCGCGCAGGCGCTGCCCGGCGGCACCGGCACGCGCTTCGACTGGTCGCTGCTCAAAAATTATCGTCACACGATGGACTGGGGCATCGCCGGCGGGCTCGATCCCGACAATGTCGCGGCGGCGATCGCAGCGACGGGGGCGCCGCTCGTCGATGTGTCGACCGGGATCGAAAGCGCCCCCGGCGTCAAGGATGTGGACAAGATGGCGGCTTTCCTTAAAGCGGCACGCAATATTTGAGAGTCCGTTCGTGCTGAGGAGGGGCTGAGCCTGGCGAAGACCCGTCTCGAAGCACCCTTCGAGACGCCATTTCGACAAGCTCAATGGCTCCTCAGGGCGAACGGTTGAGGATGACATGAACAACCGATCCAACAGCCTTCGCACCGGCCCCGACGAACGCGGCCATTTCGGGCAATTCGGCGGCCGCTATGTCGCCGAAACACTGATGCCGCTGATCCTCGACCTCGAGCGCGAATATCGGGCGGCGCAGACCGACAACGAATTCCGCGCCGAGTTCGAACATCTGCTGAAGCACTATGTCGGCCGCCCGAGCCCGCTGTGGCTCGCCGAGCGGCTGACCGAAGAGCTGGGCGGGGCGAAAATCTACCTCAAGCGCGAGGACCTCAACCACACCGGCGCGCACAAGATCAACAATTGCATCGGCCAGATCCTGCTCGCCAAGCGCATGGGCAAGACGAAGATCATCGCCGAGACGGGCGCCGGCCAGCATGGCGTCGCGACCGCGACCGTCGCGGCGCTGTTCGGCCTGCCCTGCACCATCTTCATGGGCGCGGTCGACGTCGCGCGGCAGCAGCCGAATGTGTTCCGGATGAAGCTGCTCGGCGCCGAGGTGGTTGCGGTCGAAAGCGGCGCCAGGACGCTGAAGGACGCGATGAACGAGGCGCTGCGCCACTGGGTCGCGAATGTCCACGACACCTTCTACATCATCGGCACCGTCGCCGGGCCGCACCCCTACCCCGAACTGGTGCGCGACTTCCAGTCGGTGATCGGCGAGGAGGCGCGCGCGCAGATCCTCGAAGCCGAAGGGCGCCTGCCCGACATGCTGATCGCCCCCGTCGGCGGCGGATCGAACGCGATCGGGCTGTTCCACCCCTTCCTCGACGACGAAGGTGTCGAAATCGTCGGGGTCGAAGCGGCGGGCGAAGGGTTGGACGGCAAGCACGCGGCGAGCCTTGCGGGCGGCCGCCCCGGCATCCTCCACGGTAACAAGACCTATCTTCTCCAGGACGAGGACGGCCAGATCACCGAAGCGCACAGCATCTCGGCGGGGCTCGACTATCCAGGGATCGGCCCTGAACATAGCTGGCTGCACGACATCGGCCGCGTGCGTTATGAGCCCGTCACCGACGCCGAAGCGCTGGCGAGCTTCCAGAAGCTGACGAAACTCGAAGGGATCATCCCCGCGCTCGAAAGCGCGCACGCCATCGCCGCCGCCGAACGCATCGCGCCGACGCTGGGCAAGGACAAGATCATCATCGTCAACTGCTCGGGCCGGGGGGATAAGGATATTGCGACGGTGGCGGATGCCTTGGGGGTGAAGTTGTGAGCGAGCGGGACCAAGCAATTGCCGCGAACGACAACGGCAAAATCTTCGCCTATTTTATGGATGGCTATTGGAATCAAATGGCTCCGGACCTGTACGCCAGTTTCGATGCCGCGCTGGATGACTTCAGAGAAACAGAAGGCGAGCACCGGCTCGCTCAGTTGCAAACGGCTTTGGCCATTTTGCACCGACAAGGTAGATTTCCATCAATTGCGAACATTAGCGACGCTTATCAGGATCCTTTTTGGAAGCCCTACGACAGGATTTTGACGGCGGAAGATCTCGCGTCTTGCAAGGCTGCTTTATGACCCGCTTCGCCGCCACCTTCGCCAAGCCGCGCCCCGCGCTCGTTGCCTTCATCACCGCAGGCGATGGCGACACCGCCGCCAACCTCGACGCGCTCGTCGCAGGGGGCGCCGATGTGATCGAGCTTGGGATGCCCTTTACCGATCCGATGGCCGACGGCCCTGCGATCCAGAAGGCGAACCTGCGCAGCCTCGCCAAAGGCACCACCACCGCCGACATCTTCGCGCAGGCCGCCGCGTTCCGACAGCGCCACCCCGACACCCCGCTCGTCCTGATGGGCTACGCCAATCCGATGACGGTGCGCGGCGCCGACTGGTTCGCCGCCGAATGCGCAAAGGCGGGCGTCGATGGCGTGATCTGCGTCGATATTCCGTCCGAGGAGGACGCCGAACTCGGCCCGGCACTGCGCGCGGCGGGCGTCAACCTCATCCGCCTTGCGACGCCGACCACCGACGCGGCGCGCCTGCCCGACGTGCTGAACGGCGCGGGAGGGTTCCTCTATTATGTGTCGGTCGCCGGCATCACCGGGCTCCAGCAGGCCGCGCAGGCCAGCATCGAAGAGGCCGTCGCGCGGCTGAAGGCCGCGACCGACCTGCCCGTCGCGGTCGGCTTCGGCGTCCGCACCCCCGAACAGGCGGCCGCCATCGCGCGCGTTGCCGACGGCGTGGTCGTCGGCTCGGCGCTGATCGACATCATCGCCGAGCATGGCGAACAGGCCGCGCCGCACCTCGAAGCCTTCACCCGCACCCTCGCCGATGCTATCCACGGCGCAAAGGAGATCGCCGCATGAGCTGGCTCGACCGCGTCCGCAACGCCCTGCCCTTCACCGCGAAGCGCGATACCGCCGACAACCTCTGGCACAAATGCCGCCAGTGCCAGCAAATGGTGTTCGTCAAGGAGTGGGAGGACAATCTGAACGTCTGCCCGCGCTGCGACCATCACGACCGCATCGGCGCCAAGGAGCGGTTCGCGCAGCTGTTCGACGGGGGCCTCCACGAGCTGCTGTCCGCACCCGCGGCGCCCGAGGATCCGCTCAAGTTCCGCGATACCAAGAAATATGCCGACCGCATCAAGGCGGCGCGCGCGCAGACCGGCGAGCGCGATGCCTATCAGAACGGCTTCGGCCGCATCGACGGCCGCCCGGTCGTGATCGGCGTGCAGGATTTCGCCTTCATGGGCGGATCGATGGGCGTCGCCGTGGGCGAGGCTTTCGTCGCGGGCGTCGAGGAGGCGATCAAGCGCGGTTGTCCCTATGTCGCGATCACCGCCGCGGGCGGCGCGCGGATGCAGGAGGGCACGCTGTCGCTGATGCAGATGCCGCGCGCGACCGTCGCGTTGCAACGGCTGCGCCGCGCGGGCCTGCCCTATATCGTGCTGCTCACCGATCCGACGACGGGCGGGGTCACCGCGAGCTATGCGATGCTCGGCGACGTCCAGATCAGCGAGCCCAATGCGCTGATCGGCTTTGCAGGCCAGCGCGTGATCGAGAATACGATCCGCGAAAAGCTGCCCGAAGGGTTCCAGCGCGCCGAATATCTGCTCGAGCACGGGATGATCGACATGGTGGTGCACCGCAAGGATCTGCCGCAGACGCTGGGGCGGCTGATCGGCTATCTGGCGCCGGAGAAGGCGGCGTAAGGGCGCGGGTCAGGCCTTTTTTGTTCGTCACCCCGGACTTGATCCGGGGTCCATGCGACGACCGCGCAGATGGATGCCGGATCAAGTCCGGCATGACGGGGGGGGCAGGACCAAGCGCTCTTCATTCTCAAGGCTCGACCATGCCCGACCACGCACACAGCTCCGATCCCGCCGTCCAGGCGCAACTCGACCGCCTCGCGGCGCTGTCGCCGGGACGCGACATATTGGGGCTCGAGCGCATCGCCGAACTGTGCGCCCGGCTCGGCAATCCGCAGGCGCGGCTGCCGCGAACCTTCCATGTCGCCGGAACCAATGGCAAGGGGTCGACCTGCGCCTATCTGCGCGCGATCCTCGAGGCGCAGGGGCGCCGCGTCCACGCCTATACGAGTCCGCATCTGGTGCGCTTCAACGAGCGTATCCGCCTTGCGGGGCAGCTGATCGACGATGCGCTGCTCGCGGCGCTGCTCGAAGAGGTGCTCGACGCGGCCGACGGCTTGCAGGCGAGCTTCTTCGAGGTGACGACCGCCGCCGCCTTCCTTGCCTTCGCGCGCACCCCCGCCGACGATGTGATCGTCGAGGTCGGGCTCGGCGGCCGCCTCGACGCGACGAACGTCATTCCCGCGCCCGCGGTTTGCGGGATCGCATCGCTCGGCATCGACCATGAGGCCTTTCTGCTGGCCCCCGAGGACGGCACGCCGTCACCGCCTGCCGAACGGATCGCATGGGAAAAGGCGGGAATCGTCAAGGCCGGCGCGGCGCTCGCGACGCTCGCCTATCCCGGACCGCTCGCGCGCGTCATCGAGGCGCGCGCCGAGGCAGTCGGCGTAGTTCCCTTCGTCGAGGGCAAAGCCTGGTCGATCGAACCGGCCGGCGATGCGTTCCGCTGGTCGTCGATGGACGGGACGTTGCCCGCGCTGCTCCGCCCGCGGATGCCCGGGCTGCACCAGATGCGCAATGCGGGCCTCGCGATCGCGATGCTTCATCTGGCGCCGGGTGCAAAGCCCGGCCCCGATGCGATTGCAAAGGGGGTCTCGGCCGCCTTCTGGCCCGCACGGCTGCAGCGGCTCGAGCCCGGACCGCTCACCGCGCTCGTCGCGCCGGCGGCCGAAATCTGGCTCGACGGCGCGCACAATGCCGATGCGGGCGCGCATCTCGCACGCTTTTTCGCGAACGAGCCGCGTCGCATCCACCTCGTCACCGGGATGCTCGCGAACAAGCACCCCGATGCGATCCTCGCGCCGCTGGCGCAGCATCTGGCGTCGGTGACAGTGGTCCCGGTGCCGGGGCATGAGCACCATGATGCGAAAGCGTTCGGCCGCAATGCGAAGGCGGCCGCGTCGGTCGAGGCTGCGCTGTCCAGCCTCGAGGTCGATCCGGCGAACGAAATCGTCCTGATCTCAGGCTCGCTCTATCTTGCGGGCGAGGTGCTCAGGTCGAACGGGGAACTGCCGGAATAGCTTGTCCCGCTTCGGGATCGGCAACCTCGTGCCCCTCGTCCTCAGTGCTTGGCTGTCGCACCGTCTGAACGACGAAGCCGCGTCTCCAGAGCATCCATAAGAGCAACATACCGGGCACGGCGATGACGACGGTGAACAGCCAGAAACCGACCCAACCCAGCTGTTCGGCGACATAACCGCCGGGTGCGGCGAGCCAGGTTCGGCCAACGGCGGCGAAGGAGGAAAGCAGCGCGAACTGGGTCGCGGTATAGGCCAGGCTCGAAAGCCCCGAAAGATAGGTGACGAAGACGGTGAGGCCGATCCCACTCGTAAAATTCTCTGTCCCCACGGCGATCGCGAGCATCAGCGGCGAATGGCCGACCGACGCCAGCACCGCGAACAGCAGGTTGCTGAACATCATCAACAGCCCCGAAATCAGCAGCGCGCGTCCCATGCCTAGCCATGCGATGAAAGGCGCGCCGCACGCCGACCCGATGATCAGCGCGACGAAGCCGACGCCCTTGTTGATCGCGACGAACTCGGTGTCGGTGAAGCCCAGTTCGACAATCATCGGGTTGAGCATCCCCTGCCCCATCGCGTCGCCGACCTTGTAGATCAGCACGAACAGCAGGATCAGCACGGCGCCGTGGCGCCCGAGAAATTCGCGGAACGGGCTGATCACCGTCTCGTTGAGCCACGCGCCGAAGCCATGTTCGCCGCCGCGCGCGTGTGCGGGATGAAAGCGTCCGGGGCCGGCGAAGAGCGCCCCAATGACGGCCGGCAAAACGGCGAGTGCGGTGAAGCCATAGGCAGCCGCCCAGCCAAGACCGAGTCCTTCGGGCGACGCAAGCGCGATGGTGCCTACCCCGGCGATCAGGTTGCCGGTGCGATAGCCGAACTGGTTCATTGCAGTGCCGTGCGGAAGCTCGGCGTCGGTCAAAATCTCGATGCGATAGGCGTCGATGACGATGTCCTGCGTCGCCGAGAGGAAGGCGACGATGATCGCGCAGATCGCGAAAGGCGCCAGATTGCCGTTGGTGGGGTTGCTCGCGCCGAGTTGCCAGATCGCGATCACGAGCAGCGCCTGGATGAAGAACAGCCACCCGCGCCGTTGCCCGAACACGCGGGTCAGGATCGGAATCGGCAGCTTGTCGACGAGCGGCGCCCAGAGAAATTTGAGAGTGTAGGGTGTCGTCAGACCGATCGCAAAACCGATCGCAGACTTGTCGACGCCTACTTTCGAAAGCCAATAGGCCATCGTTCCAATCAGCAGCGTCAGCGGAAAGCCGCTCGAAATACCGAGCAGGAAGGCGACGATCGGCATCGGCTTGCGATAGGGCGCGAACGACGGAATCACGAAAGCCAGGCCAACGACGAGCAGGATCACACCGACCAGTATCGCGCTGTCGAGACCTAGCTGCATGACGACCCTCCCTTTGCTGCCCGATGCGGTCCTATCCGTCGGGCAACAGGCCTAAAGCCTTGGCGGCAAATTGGAAGCGGGGATTAGGCCGCCGGGCGTATCCAGCGCACGGCGCGCACCGTTCCGCCGTCGCGATCCTGCAATATCGCGGCCCAACGGTCGGCGCCCTTGCGGCCCGCTATGCCCGCCGGGATCGGCGCGCGGCACGCGAGCGACGGGTCGCAGGGGGCGAGCTGTTCGGCGAGGACGACGTTGGTGTAGCCGATCCTGCGGCCGCGGTTCTCGCCCTTGGCGATGTCGACCATCGAGTGGCTTGCAATCGCGAGGAAGCGGAGTTCGACATTGGCGCGCGCCCGCGAGGCGACGACTTCCGCACCCTGCTGCGCGAGCGCGATCGCCTTGTCCTTGCGGCTCCCGGCGATCAGGTCACGGAGCGCGCTTTCGTCCGACCCGACCGCCGCCGCCGCGCCCTGCACCACCGCTTCGGGCGTATAGACGCCGCTGCCGGGGATGCCCCGCGCGGCATAGTCGCGCTGGAGCCGGTCGTTGCCGCTGCGCGCGAGCGTGTCCTTCCAGCCGAGGCGGTCCCAATAGGTGACGGGGCGGCTCACCGCGATCACCCCGTCCTCGCCGTCGAGCCTGGCGAGCAGGCGATCGGCGGGCGGGCAGGACGAGCAGCCCTGGCTGGTGAAAAGCTCGACGAGCACCGGCTGCGCCAGCGCATTCTCCGCATGGCTCGCCGCCGGCGCACGGTTCGGAAAGCCGAAGACCAGCATCGCGACAACCAGCCCAACGACGCCGCCAAGGCCGAGCAGGATTTTCATGCGCCTATCTCCCATCCGCCCCGCTGCGGGTCCCGATAGCATTCGGGAGGAGAGGGAAACAAGTTACGCGGCTTCGGGCCGCCAATAGGTTTGGAGACCGCTGACCTTGCGCGGCGCCTTGTTCTGGCAGATCATCGTCTCGATTGCGCGCAACGCGCCGATGAGCGCTGCCGCGCTGTGCGGCTTGTTGAGACAGGCGAGCGCGATGTCCCCGGCGTCGTCGGGGCATTTTCCGGTGACGAGCAGCACTGCGATGCCGCGGTCGCGCGCGACCCGGGCGACTTCGCGGCCCGTCATATCGCCGGCCAGCGCCAGATCGAGCACCAGCGCATCGACCTGTTCGGATGCGAGCAATACGACCGCCGCCTCACCCGAATCGACCGATGCGACGACGTCATAGCCTGCGTGTTTCAGCGTCCGCTCATTGTCGAACGCGACCAGCGGGTCATCCTCGACGACCAGCAGCCGCTTGATGCACGACGGACGCGACGCGAACAGCATGGACACTCCTTCTTCGGCGGCATGACTCCGGCTCGGCCCGCCTGCAAGCGGCCTTTTGCTTGCCATCGACGAAGCGATGCTTTTCCGGCTATGAGCGTGGCCGCACAGCAACACTGCTGTTGCAAATAACGACATGAAAGCCCCATCCGTTCCCATGACGACGCGCAGACCTCCCCGATCCCCTGCCCGCTCCGGCGGCGAGCGCGAAGCTCCGCGCGGACGCCGTAGCGCGCGGACCGAACGCCCCGCCCGCAAGCCTGCTGAAGAGCCGCGCGACGAGGATGGGCCGCAGCGTATTTCCAAATTGCTCGCGCGCGCCGGCGTGGGTTCGCGCCGCGATGTCGAGCGGATGATCGAGGAGGGCCGCGTCGCGCTGAACGGCGAGACGATCGCGCAGCCCGCGCCGCTGCTGACGTCGCTCGAAGGGCTGACCGTGGACGGCAATCCGGTCGCAAAGCCCGTGTCGACGCGCCTCTATCGCTTTCACAAGCCCGCAGGCTGTTTGACCGCGGCGCGCGATCCCAAGGGGCGCAAGACGATCTATGACGTCCTGCCCAAGGGCCTGCCGCGGCTGATGCCGGTCGGACGCCTCGACTATAATACCGAGGGGCTGCTGCTGCTCACCAACGACGGCGAATTCAAGCGCCAGCTCGAACTGCCCGCGAGCGGGGTCGAGCGCAGTTATCGCGCGCGTGCCTTCGGCGACATCAGCCAGGCGCAGCTCGAGGAGTTGGCGCTCGGCGTCACCATCGACGGCATCCGCTATGGCAGGATCGACGCCAATCTGGAACGCCGCACCGGGCGCAACCAGTGGATCGAGCTGACCCTGACCGAAGGCAAGAACCGCGAGGTGCGCCGTGTCCTCGAACATCTGGGGTTGCAGGTCAGCCGGCTGATCCGCACCCGCTATGGCGAATTCGGCGTCGAAGGGCTCGACGTCGGCGCGGTCGAGGTCGTCCCGCGCGATGCGCTGTTCCAGTTCCGGCGGCGGATGGCGAAATGAGGGTGATCGCCGGCGAATGGCGCGGGCGCAAGCTGCTCGCGCCAAAGAATGACGCGACGCGCCCGACCGCCGACCGCATGCGCGAAACCCTCTTCTCGATGCTCGCGAGCCGCCTCGGCAGCTTCGAAGGGCTCTATGTCGCCGACCTGTTCGCCGGATCGGGCGCGCTCGGAATCGAGGCGCTGTCGCGCGGCGCCGAACGCTGCCTGTTCGGCGAACAGGATCGGGATGCGCTCGATGCGCTGAAGAAGAACCTTGCCGCGCTCGGCGCCGGCCCCCGCGCCGACGTGCGCGCTGGCTCGGTGCTGAGCCTCGGCCCGGCGCCGCGCAGCTATGACCTGCTGCTCTTCGACGCGCCCTATGGCACCGGCGCGGGCAGCGTCGCGCTCGACAAGCTGAACCGGCTCGGCTGGATCGGGCCCGACAGCTGGATCTCGATCGAGACCGCGGACAAGGAGGATGTATCGGTCGCGGGGTTCGAAATCGACGCCGAACGCCGCGTCGGCAAGGCGCGGCTTACGCTGCTACGACGCGCTTCCTGACGAGCAGCAGGCCAAGCAGGCTCAAGAAACCGGCGACGCCCAGATACAGTCCGACGAAGCTGGTCCCGCCCTGGTCGCTCAGCCATTGCGCGGCGATCGGCGCCCCGGCGCCGCCGATGATCCCGCCGACGTTGAAGGCGACCGACGCGCCGGTGTAGCGCACGCGCACCGGGAACAGACCCGGCAGCCACACGCCGAGCGGGCCATAGACGAGCCCCATCACGAACAGCGACGCCGACAGGCCGAGCGCGACGATGCCCCACGCGCCCGAGGCGAGCGACGGGCCGAAGACGAAGCCGATCAGCACTGTCGCGGCACAGCCCCAGCCGAGCACGCGCTGCGCGCTTGCGCCGTCGCTCCAATAGCCGGCGACGACGATCCCGAGCGCGAGGAAGAGGATCGCCCCGAGCTGGATCAGCAGAAACTCTTCCTTCGGATAGCCGAGCGCGGTCGTGCCGTGCGCGAGCGCAAAGCTCGTCGCGAGATAGAAGATCGCGAAACAGGCGACGACCGCGAAGGTGCCTGCAAGCGTCGTCAGCGCGTGGCTGCGCAGCAACTCGCCCATCGGCACGCCGACCGGCGGCTCCTTTTCCATCGCTTCGGCAAAGGCCGGGGTTTCGCGGATCTTGAGCCGCACCCAGAGTCCCAGCCCCACGAGCACCGCCGAGACGAGGAAGGGAATGCGCCAGCCCCAGTCGGCGAAATCGTCATCGCCGAGCCATAGGCCGAGCAGCAGGAACAGTCCGTTCGCCGCGATGAAACCGACCGGCGCGCCGAGCTGCGGAAACATGCCGAAGCGTCCGCGCCAGCCCGGCGGCGCATATTCGACCGCGAGCAGCGCGGCGCCGCCCCACTCGCCGCCGAGTCCGAATCCCTGCCCGAAACGCAGGATGCAAAGGAGCAGCGGCGCGATCCACCCCGCCATTGCATAGGTCGGCAGGAAGGCGATCAGCAGCGTCGAGCCGCCCATCAGCATCAGCGAGGCGACGAGCGTCGACTTGCGCCCGATGCGGTCGCCGAAATGGCCGAACACCACCGCGCCGACGGGCCGCGCGAAAAAGGCGAGGCCGAAGCTCATGAAGCTGAGCATCAGCTGCGCCGATTCGGACTCCGACGGAAAAAAGAGCGGACCGAAGACGAGCGCCGCTGCGGTGCCATAGATATAGAAATCATAGAATTCGACCGCCGTGCCGACGAGGCTCGCGGTCAATATGCGCCGATGCGCGCGATAGGGTGCCATATCCACGGGCGCCGCTCTCCCCTTTCCGGTTCGGCGTCGCTTTGGACGCAGGACGCCCCGGCGCGCAAGCCCTTGTTCTGCCGGAAAGGATCGCCGCCCTAGGCCATGCCGCGTGCAAGGTCGATACGCGAAGCGTCGCCCACCTGGCTGCCGCCGTCGCAATCGAGGATCGTGCCGGTGATGTAGCTCGCGGCGGGCGAGCAGAGGAACACCGCCGATTCGGCGACCTCCTCGATCCTGCCCCAGCGCCTCATCGCGATGCGTGCATAATGCGCCTCGCGCGAAGCCGCATCGGGGGCAAGGCGCTTCATGCCCTCGGTGTCGGCGATCGGACCCGGCGAAATGCCGTTGATCCGCACATCGGGTCCCCATTCGAGCGCGAGGACGCGGATCAGCTGGTTGATCCCGGCTTTCGCGGCGCAGGCATGCGCCTGCAACGCCGAGGCGTTGACCGCCTGTCCCGCGGTGATGGCGATCAGCGACGCGCCGGGCGTGTTGAGCAGGTCGTGGCAGCCGCGAAACACGTTGAAGGTGCCGTTGAGGTCGATATCGACGACGGTGCGAAAGGCGTTGGCCGACATGCCGAGCACCGGCGCGAGGAAATTGCCCGCCGCGCCCGAGATCACGATGTCCATCGGTCCCAGCCTGTCGGCAACGGCCTCCATCACGCCGCGGATCGCGTCATAATCGCGCACATCGCCCGAGAGACCGATCGCGCCCGCGCCGATCTCGGCGGCAGCGCGCTGCGCCTTTTCGGGGTCGCGGCCGGCGACCGCCACCTTGGCGCCGAGCTCGGCAAAGCGTTTCGCGATGCCGAGGTTGATCCCGCTGGTGCCCCCCGCGACGAAGGCGGTCTTGCCCTCGAGCAGATTGTCCCGGAACGTCGACATCGCCTTCTCTCCCTTTCCCATTCGCGATCCGGGGTTGACGGATCGCACCTCGGTCGCCTTTTGAAACCCAAACAGACAGCAAGGACGACAGGATGACAAGAGGCCCCACTTCGCACAGCTTCATTTCGCAGCGGCTGAAGCTGCATTATGTCGACTGGGGCAATGAAGAGGCGCCGCCTCTGTTGCTGGTCCACGGCGGGCGCGACCATTGCCGGAGCTGGGACTGGGTCGCCGAAAGGCTGGCGGACCGCTATCATGTCATCGCGCCCGACCTGCGCGGTCACGGCGACAGCGCCTGGTCGCCCGACGCCAATTACGACATGGACACGCTCGTCTATGACCTCGCGCAGCTGATCCACCAGCTCGACCTCGCGCCGGTGACGATCGTTGCGCACTCGCTCGGTGGCAATATCGCATTGCGCTATACGGGCCTTTATCCCGAAAATGTCGCAAAGCTCGTCGCGATCGAGGGCCTCGGCCCCTCGCCGAAAGTGATTGCGGAGCGCGCGGCGATCCCGGTCGGCGACCGTTTCCGCAAATGGATCGAGGACAAGCGCCAGGCGGCGGGCCGAATGCCGAAGCGCTATCCAACGCTCGACGATGCGCTCGCGCGGATGATGGCGGAGAATGCCTATCTGACCCCCGAACAGGCGCGCCACCTGACCGTGCAGGGGATCAACCGCAATGAGGACGGCAGCTGGAGCTGGAAGTTCGACAATTATCTGAACGTCTGGCCGGTGTTCGACCTGCCGCAGAACGACATCGAAGCGCTGTGGTCGGCGATCATCTGTCCGACGTTGCTCCTTTACGGCGCCGACAGCTGGGCCTCCAATCCCGAAAAGGACGGCCGGATCGAGCATTTCAGCACCGCGAAGGTGATCGAGTTCGACAATGCCGGCCATTGGCTCCACCACGACCAGTTCGACCGGTTCATGTCCACGCTAGACGAATTCCTTTAGGATGACCGCCTGAGGGCGCGCGGAAGCGGCGCGTCCGGAGAGGGTCGCATGGTCTATACCGGACAGCTTTCGCGCCAGCAGCGGGCCGCCTCCGCCGGCGCTGCGCTGGCCGCGGTCGCCCTGATCGGCGCGGGACTGGCGAGCGGTCTCGATCTCAGCGCGGTGCGCACGGCGAGCGAGGCCATCACCGCGATTGCCCTCCCCGCGCCGCCGCCCGAAGCGCCGCCGCTCGCGGAGCCCAAAGCGGACAAGGCCGCGGGCCAAGCCGCTCCACCGGCAAAGGTCGCAAAGGCGGCGCCAGTCGCGGCGCCCGAACCGAAGATTCGGCTTCCCGATCCGCCGCCGGTCGCTGCGGCGCCGAGCCCGGGAAAAGGCACCGAGCCCGCAGCGGGTGCGGCACCGGCGCCCGGCCCCGGCTCGGGTGCCGGGGGGCGGGGCGACGGCACCGGGTCGGGTGGTTCGGGCGATGGCACGGGCGGCGGTGGAACGCGCCCCGTCCTGCTCAGGGGCCGCATCGAGGACAGCGATTATCCGAAAGCCGCGAGCCGCGCGAAATCCGGTGGCGAGGTCGAAGTGCGCTTCACCGTCCAGCCGACGGGCCGCGCGACGGGCTGCCGCATCACGCGATCGAGCGGCGACGCATCGCTCGACGCGACCACCTGCCGCCTGATCGAAGAGCGCTTTCGTTTCAGACCCGCGACCAACGCTGCGGGAACCGCCATCGCCACGCAATATGGCTGGCGCCAGCGCTGGTGGCTCGAACGGCGTTAGGGGGCGAGCCGTGGTATCGAAAAAGAACGAAAAAGGGAGGTGGCGGAGACGGAGGGATTCGAACCCTCGGTACCGGATTTACCAGTACGACGGTTTAGCAAACCGTTGGTTTCAGCCACTCACCCACGTCTCCGCATGGCCCGCCGCGTCGGCGACAGTGTTGGCCTGAGCGGGCGCTATAGCCAGCAGTGCGGCGGCCCGCAACGCCCAATA
Organism: Sphingopyxis indica; assembly: GCF_032879645.1. NCBI lineage: Bacteria > Pseudomonadati > Pseudomonadota > Alphaproteobacteria > Sphingomonadales > Sphingopyxidaceae > Sphingopyxis > Sphingopyxis indica. The sequence continues at coordinate 2,193,499 of NZ_CP076394.1, read as the reverse complement.
TTGTCCTTTTTTTCTGCCGTGCCGTGCCGTTCGCGGTAAAAGGGATTCGTTCCGGCGTAAAATCGACTCGGGTCATCGCCCGTTCATTGCCCGCGAGTCACAGCAGGAGTCATGATTAACGCGCGTCGCGACGATTTTTGGCGGCGCCACCGGAATAGTGGGGGAATGCATGCGTCCAGTCTTAACCAAATTCGCCGCGATGGCGCTCGCGACGCTCGGCCTTGCCCTGTCGCCGCTCCCCGCCGCCGCGCAGATGACCGAGGTCGATCCGAATACGGTGATCGATTCGGACCTCGACAATCCCGACCAGACACCCCCGCCGCCGGCCTATCCTTCGACCGATAGCAGCACTCCCTCCTATGACGGCGACCTCGCGACGGGCGACGAACAGATCACCGGCGCGCCGGTCGACCCACCCGCAACGACCGCCACGGTCGGGACCGATCCGCAGACCGCCGCCACGACCGCCGACCCGGGCACGACCTATAAGGAGGACGACCTGATCGGCGCCGCCGAAGGAGTGTTCGGCAAGGGCGCGCAGGGGCTTGCAAGCCTGATCGAAGACGTCCTCAAGAAGCAGGGCGAGCCCAACGCCTATATCGTCGGCCGCGAAGCGAGCGGCGCGCTCGGCATCGGCGTGCGCTATGGCTCGGGCACGCTCTATCACAAGGTCGAGGGCGAGATGCCCGCCTATTGGACCGGACCGTCGATCGGCTTCGACGCGGGCGCCAATGCGGGGAACACCTTTATCCTGGTCTATAATCTCTTCGACAGCGAGGATCTCTACAAGCGCTTCCCCGCGGGTGAGGGCGCGGCCTATCTGATCGGCGGATTCAACGCGAGCTACCTGCGCAGCGGCGACATCGTCCTGATCCCGATCCGCGTCGGCGTCGGCGCGCGGCTGGGTGCCAACGTCGGTTATATGAAGTTCCGCAAGAAGCAGAGCTGGCTGCCCTTCTGATCCCCGCGTGCTTGCCAAGGGGGCGAGAGCCCGCGCTTCGGCGCGGGCTTTTTTCTTGTCTAAGCAAGCGGCCGCCGTTTCGCGGCGAATTTGTCGGCTTGCGATAGATCGGCGACATTTTGTATCATAACCTTGTCATTCCCGCGAAAGCGGGAATCCCGTGTGGGGTCGGCCGACGCACGCCCTGGATTCCCGCTTTCGCGGGAATGACGAAGATGGGGGACGACAGCTCCCCACCCCGAAGCAGCCGTCTCGACCGCTAATCCCCATCGAACGCGATCAGCGTCTCGCAGGCGAGCCCCGCATCGCGCAGCCGCGCTGAGCCACCGAGGTCGGGCAGGTCGATCACGAACATCGCCGCCGCGACCTCCGCCCCGACGTTGCGCATCAGCTGCGCCGCGGCGAGGATCGTGCCGCCGGTCGCGAGCAGGTCGTCGATCAGGATGACGCGGTGCCCCGCGACCACCGCGCCTTCGTGCAGTTCGAGCCTGTCCACGCCATATTCGAGTTCATAGTCGACGCCGATCGTCACGCCGGGCAGCTTGCCCGCCTTGCGCACCGGGACGAGGCCGAGCCCCATCGCGGTCGCCATCGCGGCACCGAACAGAAAGCCGCGCGCTTCGACCGCGACGATCAGATCGGGGCGATAGACCGCGGCACGATCGGTGAGGCGCCTGACGCTCTCGGAAAAGCCCTCAGCGTCGCCGATCAACGTCGTGATGTCGCGGAACCGGATCCCCGGTTTCGGAAAGTCGGGGATGGTGCGGACGAGCGCCGCCAGATCGAGGTCGGGACGGGGCGGCAGCGCGATCATCGGCCCAGCCGCCCCTTTACCCCATCAATGCTTCTTGTCGGCCCAGATATTGCGGTACGACAGATAGGCGAGGACGCAGAAGATCACGAGGAACAGCGCCGCTGCCCAGCCCACCTGCACCCGCTTCACCAGCTTCGGCTCGGCGGTCCATACGAGGAAGGCGGTGACGTCGCTCGCCATCTGATCGACCGTCGCCTTGGTGCCGTCGGCATAGGTGACCTGGCCGTCGCTGAGCGGCGGCGCCATCGCGAGGTTGAGATTCGCGAAATAGGGGTTGTAGTGCAGGCCCGTCGCCGGTTGCAGTTCCTTCGGCAGATTCGCCGGCGGGTTCTGGAAGCCGGTGAGCAGCGAATAGACATAGTCCTTGCCGCCTTCGCGTGCCTTGGTGATCAGCGACAGGTCGGGCGGCAGCGCATTGTTGTTCGCCGCGCGCGCCGCGACTTCATTGGCATAGGGCGCCGGGAAATAATCCGACGGCAGGCCATCGCGCGTCGCCGGCTCGCCCGTATCGGGATTGACCGACGGCACCTGGAAGCCCTTGGCGAAGCTCTTAACCTGGCCTTCGGTATAGCCGAGTTCGCCGATGTCGCGGAAGGCGACATGGTTCAGGCTGTGGCAGGCCGAACAAACCTCCTTGTACACCTGCATCCCGCGCTGCAGCTTCTGCAAATCCCAGCGGGGGAACAGCCCGTCGCTCGACAGGGCGAGGTGGCGCGGGTGCTTGTGAAACTCATGCGCGGCGTTGGGCTCGTTGGAAAGCGGCGTGGTGAAAATCGCGCACAACAGCGCCGCGATAAAACCAAGGCCGACGAGAAATCCGAGCGGACGAACCATGGCTGTTTCAGCTCCTATTAAAGTCCGGCGCTCAGGCCGTTGCCGCCGCCGACATGTCGTCGGCATGCTTTGCGAGAACCGCTTCGGTGATCGAGTTCGGCATCGGCGCCGGACGTTCGATCCGCGACACGATCGGCAGAATGATCAGGAAGTGGGCGAAATAATAGGCGGCGCCGATCTGGCTGAGGACAACCCACGGTTGTTCCGCCGGCATTTTCCCGCAGACACCGAGCAGCAGCACGTCGAGCACAAGCACCCAGAAGAACTTCTTGTACAGCGGGCGATAGGTCGACGACTTGACCGGCGAGCTGTCGAGCCACGGCAGGAAGAACAGCAGCGCGATCGAGGCGAACATCGCGATGACGCCCCACAGCTTTGCGTCGATCCACAGGAAGTTGAAGGTGAAGGCGCGCAGGATCGCGTAGAAGGGCCAGAAATACCATTCGGGGACGATATGCGCCGGCGTCGAGAGCGGGTTCGCCGGAATATAATTGTCGGCATGACCGAGCAGGTTCGGGCTGAAGAAGGTCAGCAGCACGAACATGAGCAGGAAGATGCCGAGCCCGAAGCCGTCCTTCGCGGTGTAATAGGGGTGGAACGGGACCGTGTCCTGTTCGTCCTTCACCTCGATGCCCGTCGGGTTGTTCGACCCCGGAATGTGCAGCGCCCAGATGTGCAGGATCACGACGCCCGCGATCACGAAGGGCAACAGATAGTGCAGCGAGAAGAAGCGGTTGAGCGCGGCATTGTCCGGCGCGAAGCCGCCAAGCAGCCAGACGCGGATCGGCTCGCCGACGACCGGAATCGCCGAGAAGAAGCCGGTGATCACCTGCGCACCCCAGAAGCTCATCTGACCCCAGGGAAGCACATAGCCCATGAAGGCGGTCGCCATCATCAGGAGGAAGATCACGACGCCGAGCAGCCACACCATCTCGCGCGGCGCCTTGTACGAACCGTAGTAAAGGCCGCGGAAGATGTGGAGATAGACGACGATGAAGAACATGCTTGCGCCGTTCATGTGCGCGTAGCGGATGAACCAGCCGGCGTTGACGTCGCGCATGATATGCTCGACCGAGTTGAAAGCGACGCCGGCATTCGCGGCATAGTGCATCGCGAGCACGATACCGGTGATGATCTGAATCGCCAGCGCGGCCCCGGCAAGAACGCCGAAGTTCCAGAAATAGTTGAGGTTGCGCGGCACCGGATAGCCCGCGCCGACGGCATTATAGACGAGGCGCGGCAGTGGCAGCTTCTCGTCGAGCCACTTCATCAGCGGCTGCTGGGGTTCATATTGCTTGGCCCAGGGAAAGCTCATCTCAATCTCGCTCCTCAGCCGATCGTTACAGCGGTGTCGCTGGTGAATTCATAGGGCGGCACGACGAGGTTCTTCGGCGCCGGGCCTTTGCGGATGCGCGCCGCGGTATCGTAGTGCGACCCGTGGCACGGGCAGAAATAGCCGCCGAAATCGCCGCGCGGCTCGCCTTCGGCGGCACCGAGCGGGACACAGCCAAGGTGCGTGCAGACGCCGAGGGTGATCAGCCAGTTTTCCTTGCCCACTTTGGTGCGCTCGGCGAGCGTCTGCGGGTCGCGCAGTTCGCTGAGCGGCACCTTGTTCGCCGCCGCAATCTCGGTTGCGGTCAGGTTGCGGACGAAAACCGGCTGCTTGCGCCAGCTCGTCTTGATCGCTTGCCCCGTTTCGATGGCCGAAATGTCGATCTCGGTCGACGACAGCGCCAGGACGTCGGCCGACGGGTTCATCTGGTTGACCAGCGGCAGGACCACCGCGACGGCGCCGACCCCGGCGAAGCTGACGGCGGCGATATTGATGAAATCCCGGCGCCGGACGCCTTCTTCGATGCCGGCGTTGAGATTGGTTTCACTGGCCATTCGACTGCCCTTGCATGGGTGAACTGACAAAATTCCGCCGGAATGGACCGCCCCGTTGCAGGCACGAACATGCGCCTCTCCCGGCAGCCCCTCCGGGAATTGCGGGCCTGATAGCCGCACATAATGGGCTTGCCAACAGACAATTTCCGCTTGCCCTGCCGCGCGATGATCGTATCGGCGGCCCCTCGATTTGACCCGCGGCTCGTCCTATGGAGCCATGATGGACCTTGCGCTATTCCAGCCCGATATCGCCGGCAATGTCGGCACGACGCTGCGCACCGCCGCCTGTTTCGGCGCCGCAGCACATATCGTCGAACCGTGCGGCTTCCCCTTTTCCGACGGTGCCCTGAAGCGCGCCGGAATGGATTATGCGGTGCGCGCCAATGTCCGGCGCCACGCCGACTGGGACGCGTTTCGCGCGTGGAGCGCGGCGGCGGGCAGGCGGATCGTGCTGCTGACCACCGCGGGCGCGACGCCCCTTCCCGCCTTCGCCTTCACCCCCGCCGACATGCTATTGTTCGGGTCCGAATCCTCGGGCGTGCCAGCGCATGTCCACGCCGCGGCCGACGCGCGGGTCGCGATTCCGATGCGGCCCGGCTTTCGCTCCTTGAACGTCGCGGTCGCGGCTGGCATCGCGCTCGCCGAGGCGCTTCGGCAGACGAAAGGTTTCGCATCATGATTTCGCTCGATCCCCAGCAGCAGGCGGCCCGCGACTGGTTCGAATCGCTCCGCGACCGCATTTGCGCCGAGTTCGAGGCGATCGAGGCCGAAGCGGGGAGTGACGCGACCTTCGCCTACACGCCGTGGGACCGCGAGGCTGAGGGCATTGCCCCCGGCGAAGGCGGCGGCGGCGTGCGCGGGGTGATGACGGGCAAGGTCTTCGAAAAGGTCGGGGTCAACGTCTCGACGGTCGGCGGCCACTTCGCCCCCGACTTCGCGCAGTCGATCCACGGTGCGGACGAGGATCCGAGCTTCTTTGCCACGGGGATCAGCCTCGTGGCGCACATGGCCAATCCGCATGTGCCGGCGGTGCATATGAACACCCGCTTCCTCGTCACGCAAAAGCGCTGGTTCGGCGGCGGCGCCGACCTCAACCCGCCGATCCCCTATCGGGAAGACACCGACGCCTTTCACGCACGGCTGCGCGCTGCCTGCGCGCCCTTTGGCCCCGACGTCTATGAACGCTATGCCAAATGGGCCGACGACTATTTCTATATCCCGCACCGCGGGGTGCATCGCGGCGTCGGCGGGATCTTCTACGACCATCTCGAATGCGGCGACGATGCCGAATATGACCGCAATTTCGAATTCACCCGCGCGGTCGGCGAGGCTTTCCTCGACGTCTTTCCCCAGATCGTGCGGCGCCGGATGAACCAGCCCTTCACCGAGGCCGAGCGTGAGGAACAACTCGTCTGGCGCGGCCGCTATGCCGAATTCAATCTGGTCTATGACCGCGGCACGCTGTTCGGGCTCAAGACCGGCGGCAATATCGACGCGATCCTGATGAGCCTGCCGCCGCTCGCAAAATGGGCGTGACGAGGGGGCGCCGCAGCGCCCCCTCGTCCATGGTCGTTCAGGCGAATACTTCGCTCGTGCTCGTCCCGCCGAGCGCACGATAGATGCCCGCGGGCACGCCGACCTGCAGATAGGCGAGCGGGATGCTGATGATGATCGCCCCGACGATCAGGCTGAACATCGACCCGGTGCTCTGGAGCCCGCCGGCAAAGGCCGAAACGCCGACGATCATCCCGAGGATCATGAAGACGACGAACATCGCGATCCCGAGCAGGATGAAATAGGCGAGAATCTTCCACTGCGACGCGGCGGTCATCCGCCACGAGGTGCCGAGGGCGCTCAGCACATTATAGCTGCGTTGGTCGGCCATCGCCGGCCCGGTGCAGCAGAAGCGTGCGGCAACCCACGCAAGAAACAGAAGGAACAGCGGCACGAGCAGGAAGAGCGCAAGGCCCAGCCCGGCGAGCGCCGAATCGCTCGGCCGCTGTCCCGACGCCATCGACATGATCGCGCTTCCGAAGACGAGGAAACCGACGATGCCGAGGACGAGCACGATGACCACCGTGAGCAGGAACACCGGCAGCGCGGCGATCAGGCCGTAACCGATTGCCGTGCCGACCGGCTCGCCGCCACCCGTCAAACCGATCCGCCACGATGCGAAATAGCTGCCCGTCTGGAGCAGATAGTTGACGAGGCTGAGCAGGAAGCCACCCGCGCCCATCGCGGCGATCGCCGCTGCACCGCCGCCTTCGGCCATGCTCGCGGGGTCGAACATCGTCGCCCCGCCGCCGAGCAGCAATTGCAGAATCAGCGGCACGAGGATGCCGACCCCGATCAGGACGATGGCGTGGTTGACGCCCTGCCCGTTAAAGAAGCTGGTCGTGTAGGACCAGGCCTGACTGATGCTTATCCGGTTCATGGTTTTCTCCCCTGCAAATTCCATGATGGCCTTGGCGGCCTATTCGAAAACGCCTGCGGTGCCCTCCGCCGCAAGTTGCCGATAGATGGCGGCCGAAACGGCGAGCGAGACGAAGCTGCCCGCGGCGATGAACGCGGCCCCGACCAATCCGGAAACGATCTTCCCTGCGCCCGCTTCGGCGCCGAACAGCGACATCGTCACCACCCCCGCGATGACGCTGATGATCCCGATCACCAGCGTGACCAGCAAGAGAAAGAAGAATATGCTCCAGCCATTGTCGTCGGTCAGCCGCCAGCTGGTGCGGATGGCGTCAATCGGATTTCGGATGCCGCGATCAATCGCCGCCGGAACAGTCACCGCGAGGCGGCCGACGAGATAGAGGCCCGGAACGATGAGCAGCAACAGGCCGAGCGCGAACGCGAGGCTGGTGAGCAATTCGATCGCGATCAGCGTCGGAAACAGCGCCAGCGCAAAGGCGAGCGATTCGCCAACGCTCACCCCGCCGCGCGCGAGCCACAGTCGCAGTATCGCCGCGGTGCCGATCAGCGCAGCGAGCGCGACGCCGATGCGCGGGACCAGACTCTGCACCATATTCTGTTCATAGATCCGCACTATCTGGTCGATCCCCATGCCTTCGGTCGGCGCAACGGGCGCAGGGCCGAGCCACGCGAAGGCAAGCGCGGGCAGGAACAGGAAAACCGCGGCAATCGCGACGGTGAGCGCCGTATAGGATCGCATCAGTTGCCGCGCATCGTCCCATGCCGCAGCCATGTCGAATTTCCGCATCATCTCTCCGTGATTTAATGGTCGCACGCAGAGTGGCGCTCTTCGCCGCGGCTGTCCAGCCCTTGTCCCGACCGGCGCCCCGAGCCGCACGTCTCTTGCTTCGGCGCGCGCGCGGGTGCAGAGGCGCGCGATGACCCACCCCACCCTGCCCGAATGGACCGTGTCGCCCGGCCTCACCGGCTATGAGGGGGCGCTTGCGGACATGGAGGCCCGCGCCGCCGCGATCCATGCCGGCGAAGCGCGCGAACGCATCTGGCTGCTCGAGCATCCGCCGCTCTACACCGCGGGAACGAGCGCCGACCCCGCCGAACTGCTCGATCCGCGCTTTCCGGTCTATGATGCGGGGCGCGGCGGGCGCTATACCTATCACGGCCCCGGCCAGCGCGTCGGCTATGTCCAGCTCGACCTTGCGCAGCGCGGGCGCGACGTGCGCGGCTTCGTTTCGGCGCTCGAAGGCTGGGTGATCGACACGCTGGGTAGCTTCGGGGTCGCCGCGCGCCGCGCCGAGGGGCGCATCGGCATCTGGACCGACGATCCGCAAGGGCGCGAGGCGAAGATCGGGGCGATCGGCGTGCGCGTGCGTCGCTGGGTGACGCTGCACGGCTTCTCGCTCAACGTCGCTCCCGACCTCTCGCATTTCGGCGGCATCGTGCCGTGCGGGATCGCCGAATTTCCGGTGACGAGCCTCGCCGCGCTCGGCATCGACGCCGATTTCGCGGCGGTGGACGCGGCGCTGCACGCAAGCCTGCCCGCCTTTCTCGACAAGCTTTCGCCGAGCGATTAGGACAGGCCCATGACCCGCCTTATCCTGCCCGCCGCGCTCCTTTTGACGCTCGCCGCCTGTGGCGGGAGCGATTCGACGAACAAGACGACGACCAAGCTCGACGCGGTCGAGGTTGAGCCCGGCACGATCAGCGATTCGATGATCGTGCTCGACGATACGAATATCGACGGCACCGCGGTCGACGACAGCGTGCCCGCGGGCGACACGGCGAAGCCCGCCGGGAAGAAGGCCGACGACGAGGCGGCGGCGGCCACCGAAGAGAGCGAGGAAAAGGCCGATCCCGACGCCGTCCCGGCCCCCAAGGTCAAGCAGTCGGTCACGCCCGACGCGGCAAGCAAAACCGGCGCCGACTGACCCTCAGCGCAGCCCGAGCGCCTTGTGCGCCTGGAGCGACAGGCGCCAGCGCGGATCGGCCATCACGAGGTCGATGCACGCGCGGACGTTCGCCGCGGCGTTCGGATCGTCGAGCGGCTGGATCAGCCGGTGGCGGAAGTCGAGCGCCGCGAGCCGGTCGACATCGCTGCCCGGCTGCGGCCAGACGAGCTTCAGCTCGTCGCCGCTCGTCTGCACAAGTTCGCTTCCAGCCTTGGGACTGATGCAGATCCAGTCGATGCTGCGCGGCACCGCCTGCGTGCCATTGCTTTCGATCGCGATCGTAAAGCCCGCCGCGTGGAGCGCGTCGATCAGCGCATCATCGACCTGCAGCATCGGTTCGCCGCCGGTCAGCACGACGAAGCGGTCGTCCCCGCCCTCGCCCCAACATTCGGCGATGATGCGCACCAGCGCCGCCGCATCGGCATATTTGCCGCCGAGCGTTCCGTCGGTGCCGACGAAATCGGTGTCGCAGAATTGGCAGATCGCCTTGGCGCGATCCTGCTCGCGTCCGGTCCACAGATTGCAGCCGGCGAAGCGGCAGAAGACCGCGCGGCGCCCCGCCTGCACACCCTCGCCCTGCAGGGTGAGGAAGATTTCCTTGACCGCATAGGCCATCGGATCACACCGCGACGGCGTAGCGCGTCGGATCGGCGAGCCCGGCGTCGACGAAGCCCTTGTGGCGCAGGCGGCAGCTGTCGCACTGGCCGCAGTGCAGCCCCGCCGGCGTCGGGTCGTAGCACGACCAGCTCATCCCGGCGTCCATGCCGAGCCGCGCCGCCTCTGCCGCGATGTCGGCCTTGGTCATGTGCTGAAGCGGGGCGTGGATCTTGAAATCGACGCCCTTGTCGCCGTCGCGCGTCGCGAGCCGCGCCAGCGCCTCGAACCCGGCGATGAATTCGGGGCGGCAGTCGGGATAGCCCGAATAGTCGAGCGCATTGACCCCGATCGCGATGTCCTGCGCAAGCCGTGCTTCGGCAAGGCCCAGCGTCAGCGACAGAAAAATCAGGTTGCGCGCGGGAACATAGGTGACCGGAATATCGTCTTGCGACACACCTTCCTTGGGCACCGCTATATCGTCGGTCAGCGCCGAACCGCCGAAGCGCCGCAAATCGAGCGGCAGGACGATATGCTCGGCGGCGCCGACCGCGGCGGCGATCCGCGCCGCGGATTCGAGCTCGACGCGGTGGCGCTGGTTGTAATCGACCGTCAGCGCGACGATCCGCGCGCCCGCTTCGCGCGCCAGACCGGCGCATACCATCGAGTCGAGCCCGCCCGAAAGCAGGACGATCATCGTCTTTCCGTGCATCATCTGCATAGGCGCCCGATACGCCCCGGCGGCGGCGCGTGCAAGGGCGTGTGCTGCGGCGCAACAAAGAAATGGGCCGCAGGGCAAAGTGCCATACGACCCAGTTTGGCATAATGCCGTTAGGGAGAAGAACACACATCGGTGCGTCGTGCCGCCCTTATGCAGCATGAATGGTTAATTCGGCGTTACCGTTTGAGCCGTCAGCCGCAGGGGCCGACGCGGCGCGCCTCGATCGCCTGCGAGAAGGGCTTGCCGCCTGCGATCCCTTGCGTGTCGATCTGCACGAGGCGGTTGGTTTCGGCACGGATGGTCGTGCGGCCGTGCCCAGCGCCGGGGCAGGTATAGTGGACGGTCACCGAGTCCGGACGGTCCTCGATCACATAGCGCGAGCATTCGCCGCGCGGATGATGGATCTGGATCATCTTGCGCGCATCGCCGAGGCACATCGTCTGGAGCGGCTTTTGCTGACCGCGCTCGGTCAGTTCCCACCGGCCCTTTTCGAGCCGGTCGAGCATCGCAAGCGACGGCGCCTGCGCCGGTGCCGCGACCGAGCCGGCGCCGATCAGCGCTCCGAGGGCGAAAATGTAACGCGATTTGGGAGAGACGATCGCCATATCCACCTGTCCAACGACGCCATTCGGCAAGAATGCGACCCCTGCACGGCGGCCGAGATAACAACGCCCTCGTGACATTTCAACCGCTTGGCGACGATATGCCTCGCTTCGTCGATGCGCGGCCGGGGCCGGCGGGTCAGGAGGCGGCCGAAATCTCGTCGAGCGGAACCGGGAAGATGCGCGAACAGAAGGCACAGTCGATCCGGATCACCCCCGCCTCGTCGGCCATGTCACGCCGCTCGGCTTCGGGAAATTTGGCGAGCACGCCGGCGAAATAGCCGGTGCTGCACCGGCAACCGCGCGATATGGCGGCACCGGGCTCGATGCGCACCTCTTCCTCGTGAAACAGGCGCCAGGCGAGCGTTTCGAGCGAGGTCGCGGGGTCGGTGAGTTCGTCGCCCTTCAGCGTTTCGGCGATCGTCCGCGCATGTTCCCACTCGGGATGGTCGTGCCGGACATGGAGACGGTCTCGGCCGACCTCGCCCTCGGGCAGATGCTGGAGCAGCAGTCCGCCGGCGACGCATCCCGCCTCCGCATCGTGGCGCGACGACAGCTTGATCAGGCTGGGGATTTGTTCGGACTGTTCGAAATAATGTTCGGCCGCGTCGCCAATCGACGTTCCTTCGAGCGGCACGATCCCCTGATAACGCTCGCCGGTCGCGGCCTGGTCGAAGGTGATCGCCAGAAAGCCTTCGCCGAAGAGCGCGAACAGCGTCGGATCGCTGCCGACCTCGGCCAGCCGTTCGGCGTCGAACTTCAGATAGCCGCGCAGTTCGCCGTCCTTATAGTCGCAGACGAGCAATTCGACCGGACCGCCGCCGGTCTGCGCCTGCAAGGTCAGCTGGCTTCCCGCATCCTTGAGCGTCGAGCCGAGCAGGACGGTCAGCACCAGCGCTTCGGCGAGCAGCTTTTCGGCGGCGGGCGGGTAGCTGTGCGCCGTCATGATCGTGTTGAGCACCGGGCAAAGCCGCACCAACCGCCCGCGAACATGGCGTTCGGCGATGGTGAAGGCGAGCGGTTGGTCGAACCAGGTTTCGGTCGTTTCGCTCACAGCTTTTCAAGCGCCCACAAAAGCACCGATTTTTGCGCATGGACGCGGTTCTCGGCCTCATCCCAGACGCGCGACTGCTTGCCGTCGATCACCGCATCGACGACTTCCTCGCCGCGGTGCGCGGGCAGGCAGTGGAGGAAGAGCGCATCGTCTTTCGCTTCGCCCATCAGCCGTTCGTCGACCTGAAAGGGCGCCATCGCGGCGAGCTTGTTGTGCGCATGATCCTGCCCCATCGACACCCAGGTGTCGGTGACGACGACGTCCGCGCCCGCAACGGCCTCGCGCGCGTCGCGCACGAGGTCGACGCGCGCACCCCTGGCCCGCGCCGCCTCGACGAAGGACGCATCGGGTTCATAGCCCTGCGGCACGCCGGCGCGGATGTTGAAGCCGAACAGGCCCGCCGCCTCGATCAGCGAGGTGAGGACATTGTTGCCGTCGCCGAGCCACGCCAGCTCGAGCCCCGGGAGCGCCTTGCCATGCTCGACCAAAGTCAGCAGGTCGGCGGCGATCTGGCACGGATGCGACAGGTCGGTCAGCCCGTTGATGACCGGCACGCTCGAATAGGCGGCGAGTTCCTCGATCTTCGCATGATCGTCGGTGCGGATCATGATCGCATCGACATAGCGCGACAGGACGCGCGCGGTGTCGGCGATCGTTTCACCGCGGCCGAGCTGCATCGAGCCCGCGTCCATGACGATCGCGCTGCCGCCGAGCTGGCGCATCGCCATGTCGAACGACACGCGGGTGCGCGTCGAACTTTTCTCGAAGATCATCGCCAGCACATGATCGGCGAGCGGGGCGTCGGCATCGGCCCGCCCCTTTGGCCAACCGGCGCGCGCCGCCTTGCGGTCGATCGCATCGGACAGCATCGCCGCCACCGAATCGGCGCCGGCGTCCGACAGGTTCAGGAAGTGCCGCATCAGCTTTCCGGCGGCGTATAGCTCGCCGCGCCCGCCGACAATTTCTCGATGCACTCGTCGATATGGCTTTGCTCGATGTTGAGCGGCGGCAGGATGCGCACGACATTGTCGCCCGCCGCGACGGTCAGCAGCCCGTGATTGTCGCGCAGATGCGCGACGAAGGGGCGGCTTTCCGATGTCATCTTGATCCCGAGCATCAATCCCATGCCGCGCACGCTGTCGAACAGCCCGTCATGGTTGGGGATCAGCTGCTCGAGCGCCCCGCGCAGCCGCTCGCCGGTCGCCTTGACCTGGTCGAGAAACCCGTCCTCGAGGATCACGTCGAACACCGCCTGCCCCGCCGCCATCGCGAGCGGGTTGCCACCATAGGTCGAGCCATGGGTGCCGATCACCATGCCGCGCGCCGCCTTTTCGGTCGCGAGGCACGCGCCGAGCGGGAAGCCGCCGCCGATGCCCTTCGCACTCGCCATGATGTCGGGGGCGATGCCATATTGTTCATAGGCATAGAGCGTGCCGGTGCGCGCGACGCCGCACTGGACCTCGTCGAAGATCAGCATCAGGTCGCGTTCGTTGCAGATGTCGCGCAGCGCCTGAAGGAAGGGCTGCGACGCCGGGCGGATGCCGCCCTCGCCCTGGATCGGCTCGACGAGGAAACCGGCGGTATTGTCGTCGACGAGGTCGAGCGCCGCGTTGAGGTCGTCGAACGGCGCATAGGCAAAGCCCGGCAGCAGCGGCTCGAACCCCTTGCGCAGCTTTTCCTGATTGGTCGCAGAGATCGTGCCGAGCGTGCGCCCATGGAAGGCATTGTTGAAGGTGATCAGAACATGCTTTTCGGCATTGCCCGCGCTCGAATGATAGGCGCGCGCGGTCTTGATCGCGCACTCGACCGCCTCGGCGCCCGAATTGGTGAAGAAGACGGTATCGGCGAACGTATGCTCGACGAGCCGCGCGGCAAAAGCCTCGCCCTGCGGACTGCCGTAGAGGTTCGACACATGCATCAGCGTCGCCGCCTGCTCCTGAATCGCCTGCGTCAGATGCGGATGGCCGTGGCCGAGCAGATTGACCGCGATGCCGCTTGCAAAGTCCAGATAACGCTCGCCGCGCTCGCCGATCAGATAGGCCCCCTCGCCGCGGACCGGACGCACCGCGCACCGGGGATAGACGGGCATCAGCGGCGTGATCGACATGGCTTGCACCTTTCGTGAGCAGACAAAGCAAAAAGGCGACCCCATGCGGGCCGCCCTCGGTCGGGCCGCTCCTATACTGCCGCAGCCGGAGCCGCGTCAACACGGGGCTCGGAACCACCGAATATGATGAAACCGGGGGCATCGCATCGGTCGTCACAGCGCTTTCGCCGCCTCCATCGCCAGCGCCAGCGAATGTTTGCGCGCGGCGTGATCGTACATGGAAGAGGCCACAATCACCTCGTCGACGCCGGTCCGCTCGACGAAGGCCTTCAGCCCCGCCGCGACATCGTCGACCGTTCCGGTCGCCGAACATTGCAGCACATGGTCGAGAATGGCCCGCGCGTTCGGCGGCAGGCTGTCCTTATAGCCCGCGAGCGGCGGCTTCATCCGCCCCGGATTGCCGGTGCGCAGCGCAACGAAGGCCTGTTGCTGCGAACTGGTGAGCAGTTCGGCCTCCTCGCGCGTGTCGGCGGCGAAGACGTTGAACGCCGCGGCGGCATAGGGTTCGGAAAGCTGCTCCGACGGCTTGAACTGGCGGCGATAGACGTCGAGCGCCTCGTCGAGCGCGTCGGGCGCGAAATGGCTGGCAAAGGCATAGGGCAGCCCGAGCGCCGCGGCGAGCTGCGCACCGAACAGACTCGACCCCAGGATCCACAGCGGCACCCTGCTCCCCTCGCCCGGCACCGCGCGGATGCCGAGGCGTTCGTCGCCGGCGAGAAACGCCTGCAATTCTACCACATCCTGCGGGAATTGCCGCTCGTCGCTCGCGAGCGTGCGACGCAGCGCGTGCGCGACGCGCTGGTCCGATCCGGGCGCACGGCCGAGCCCCAGATCGACGCGGCCGGGAAACAGCGCCTCGAGCGTGCCGAACTGTTCGGCGATCACCATCGGCGCGTGGTTGGGCAGCATGATCCCGCCCGCGCCGATGCGCATCGTCGCGGTGGCGTGGCCAATATGCGCGAGCACCACCGCGGTCGCCGCACTTGCAATACCCGCCATGCCGTGATGCTCGGCGACCCAATAGCGATGGTAGCCGAGCGCCTCGGCATGGCGAGCGAGATCCGCGGCGTTGGCGAGCGACCGGGCGATCGTGCCGGTGTCGGTGACGGGCACGAGGTCGAGAAAGGAAAGTTTCGGCATGCAACCGATATGCGGTGGGTGGGGCGGCGGTTCAAGCCGTAAAGCCCCTCCTCTTCAGAGGAGGGGGGTGTCGGGTCGGTCGGTCCCCCGGACCGACCTGAACAGTCCGGGGGACTGTTCACCCGACGCCGGTGGTGGCGCGCGACAGCACGCAAGAGATCAGGCACCACCCCGCTGCGACTAACGCGCAAAGCGCGTAAGTCTCGCTGCCCCTCCTCTGAAGAGGAGGGGTTTGCTATCTACCCCCGCTCGTCCTTCGGCGAGTCCATCAGCACATAGGTGGTGATCGAATGGACCTGCGGCAGCACGCCGAGCACTTCGGTGTGAAAATGCTTGTAAGTCGCCAGATTCTCCGTTTCGACGCGCAGCAGATATTCGATCGTCCCGGTGATGTTGTGGCACTCGCGCACCTCGGGCGCTTCGGCCATCGCCGCTTCGAACCCCGCCTGCGAGGCCTTGGTGTGCGACGACAGGCCGACGGTGACATAGGCGATGAAGGTCAGCCCCAGCTTCGCGGGGTCGATCACCGCGCGATACCCTTTGATCGCCCCGCAGCGTTCGAGTTCCTGCACCCGGCGCAGGCAGGCCGAGGGCGACAGGCCGACGCGGTCGGCGAGCTCGATATTGGATATGCGACCGTCGCGGGTCAGTTCGCGCAATATCTTGCGGTCTATGGCGTCCATCTTGCTCATGGATTGCAAATTCTAGCCGATTAGAAGACATCTTTGCAATCCACGGCGCGCCTTTCCTGATTATATTGCGCCGCATGAATCAAACCGCTCTTCTCGCCCTTTCGGCTTTCGCCTTCGTCTCGTCGATCACGCCGGGGCCGAACAATATGATGCTGATGGCATCGGGCGCCAATTTCGGGCTGCGCCGCACTGTTCCGCACGCGCTGGGCGTCGGGCTCGGCTTCATGCTGATGATCGTGCTGGTCGGCGTGGGGCTGATGGGGCTGTTCGACCTCTTCCCGGCGCTGGGGACGATATTGAAAGTGGTGTCAACGGCGGAGCAAAAGTCGGCCATTCGGCGGCGTAAAACCAGGCCATCGTGTTACATGCCGGGGGGAGTGGCGTGAGGGCGTAGCCCGAGGGCCACTCCCCCCGGCATTGGTGTAATTTTCAGGGTCTGGTTTTGGCCTTGCGGGCCCGGCTGTGCGCGAGGCGATAGCTTTCGCCGTTCATCTCGAGGATGCTGACGTGATGGGTCAGGCGATCGAGGAGCGCGCCTGTGAGACGCTCAGATCCGAAGGTTTCGGTCCATTCGTCGAAGGGCAGGTTGCTGGTGATGAAGGTGGAGCCGCGTTCGTAACGCTGGGAGATCAGCTCGAACAACAGTTCGGCGCCGGTCTTGGAGAGCGGCACAAAGCCCAGTTCGTCGATGATGAGCAGCTTGTATCCGGCCATCTGCTTCTGGAAGCGCAGAAGACGGCGCTCGTCGCGGGCCTCCATCATTTCGCTGACCAGCGCTGCCGCGGTGGTGAAGCCCACCGACAGTCCTTTCTGGCATGCTGCCAGTCCGAGCCCCAACGCTACGTGCGTCTTTCCGGTGCCTGATGGCCCCAGAGCGATGGCGTTCTCACGCCGCTCGATCCACTCGCAGCGCGCCATCTCGAGCACCTGCATCTTGTTGAGCCTGGGGATGGCGGCGAAGTCGAAGCTGTCGAGGCTTTTGACGGCGGGGAAGCGCGCGGCCTTGATGCGCCGCTCGACCATGCGACGCTCCCTGTCGATCATTTCCATCTCGACGAGGCGGGCGAGGAAGCGGATATGATCGACGCCTTCAGCGGCACATTGCCGCGCGAGCTTGTGATGCTCACGCAGGCACGTAGGCAGCTTGAGCGCCTTGAGATGGTGAGCGAGAAGGATCTCCGGGGCCTGATCGCTCATGCGGCCTCCTGCCGGTCGGAGAGCAGGCTCAGATAGGCTCTGGCAAAGGTCTTCTCGACCGTGGTGCGTGGCAGGAAGGGATAGACGTCCAGGTCCAGCCTGGGCGGTACGCGTTCGATCCGGCACAGGACGAGGTGCTTGACGGCATCGAAGCCGATGGCGCCAAGATCGATGGCCTGTTCGACCGCCGCCTGGAGATCGGCGAGGGTGAACGTTTCCAGCAGGCGCAGTACCTGCACATATTCGCGCTTGCCATGTTTGTGCATGCGCCCTTCCATCAACCGCTGCAGTGTCGTGAACGCTTCGGGCAGGTCCCAGCCCTGCAAAGGCGCAGCCTGGTCGAATGCGTTGATCTTCTGCTCGATCAGCGGGAGATAATGGAGCGGGTCGAAGGCAACCTCCTCGCGGGCATAGCAACGAGGATGACGGGCGATGACTTCGCTGCGGCAGCCGATCACCACCTCATCGACATAGGCCCTGATCCAGACCTCCTGATGGCCCCAGGCCACCGGAACCGAATAATCGTTGGTCCTGTAGCGCACCAGGGATTGCGAGGAGACCCGCCCGCCTTTCTGATCGCAGGCCTCGAAGGGTGTAGCGGGCAGAGGCTGCATGGCCGCGAGATCGCGCTGCAGCCGCTCACCGATCGTCTCGCTCTGCCCGCGCACCTTGTCCTGCTGGCGCTCGCGGCATTGCTCCTCCAGCCACAGGTTGAACGCCTCCCAGGTCGGGAACTTCGGGATCGGCACCATGAAGTTGCGCCGGCAATAGCCTACCAGCCCCTCCACATTGCCCTTCTCGTTCCCCTTGCCCGGGCGAGCATAGCGGTCGCGGATCACGTAATGTGACAGGAAAGCGCTGAACAATGTTGCACGCTGCCGCGTGCCGTCGGGCAGGATCTTCGCCACAAGGCAGCGATCGTTGTCATAGACGATCGAGCGCGGTACCGCGCCGAAAAACGCGAAGGCATGCACGTGTCCGTCCACCCAGGCCTCCGCCACCGCCGCCGGATAGGCCCGCACATAGCAGGCATCACTGTGCGGCAGATCGAGCGCGAAGAAGTAGGCCTTCTGCTCCACCCCGCCGATCTCCACCAGCGCTTCCCCGAAATCGGCCTGCGCATCTCCCGCAGGGTGCGCCAGCGGCACGAACATCTCCCGGCTGCGCTGTTCGCGCTCCCGGATGTAATCCTTGATGATCGTATAGCCGCCGGTGAAACCATGCTCGGTGCGCAAACGGTCGAATACCCGCTTCGCCGTATGGCGTTGCTTGCGCGGGACACTGCGGTCACCCTCAAGCCATCCATCAATGATCGCCACAAACCCGTCCAGCTTCGGGCGCTGCGGTACGGACTGGCGCCGGTAACCCGGCGGCGATGAAAACGACAGCATCTTGCGTACCGTATCGCGCGACACATTGAAACGCTTCGCCGCCGCCCGTTGGCTCATGCCATCCGCGCAAGCCAGACGGACCTGAAGATAAAGTTCCACGCTGTAGATCCCCACACCTCCCTGACTCGGCAGAAAGGCTTCAAGGTGGACGACTTTTACGCCGCCCGCAGCAGGACTATCCCGCCGCTACCGTGGTCGAATATTGCTCCGCCGTTCTCACGGCGGGCAGCGGCCGCCCGAAGCGCGCCTCGATCCGCCGCGCCGTCTCCTGCCAATTATGCCCGTAATAGTCGCGCAGACAGTCCTCATAGGTCGCGGGCATCCCGATCGCGGTCAGGCTTTCGGAGAGCGACCGGTTCGCGCGCACCTCGCTGTCGGCGATCACGCCGTCGAAATCGAAGATGATGGCAGCGAAGGACATGGCGTCAGGGCATGACCTCTGCATCGCGCGCATAGTCCCACGGCCCCTCGCCCGACCAGCCGCGTCCGTCGGGAAAGACCAGCCTGATCCCGCTGAGCTGCGCGGGGCCGAACAGGCGCATATTGACGCCCATCAGGTCGACCTCGCCGCCCATCCGCTCTATCAACCCCTCGGTCGCCGACCAGTGCGTCGAGCAGCCGCAGGTCGCGCAGAAATGCAGGTCCGAATTGGGGCTGGCGCGATCGGCGCGGTTATAGGTCCGCGTCGCCCCCTCGATCACGACATCGCGCGGCGAATAATAGGCCCACAGGATGCCGTGCGAAAAGCAGAGCGAGCAATTGCACTCGGCGACCTCTTCGGGCGCCTTGGCAAGGCGGATCGAGACGGCGCCGCAGTGGCAGGAGGCTTCCCAGCTCATTCAACCGTCACCGACTTCGCCAGATTGCGCGGCTGGTCGACATCGGTGCCCTTTGCCACCGCAACATGATAGGCGAGCAGCTGCACCGGCACGGCATAGACAAGCGGCGCGATCAGCGGGTGAACCCTGGGCATTTCGATCGTCGCCATGCAGCCCTCGCCGGCTTCGGCGATGCCGTCGGCGTCGCTGATCAGCACGACCTTGCCGCCGCGCGCCATCACTTCTTGCATATTGCTGACGGTCTTTTCGAAGAGCGGGCCCGACGGCGCGAGAACGATCACCGGCACGGCTTCGTCGATCAGCGCGATCGGGCCGTGCTTCATCTCGCCCGACGCATAGCCTTCGGCGTGGATGTAGCTGATTTCCTTGAGTTTTAGTGCGCCCTCGAGCGCGAGCGGATAATCGGGTCCGCGCCCGAGGTAGAGCACGTCACGCGCGGGGGCGACGAGGTGCGCCATTGCCGCAATGTCCTCGTCGTGCGCGAGCGCGGCATTGAGCGCAGCGGGCGCCTCGATCAGATGCTTGACGATCTCGCGCTCCTCATCGGCCGACAGCTTGCCCTTCTTGAGCGCCAGATGCGCCGCAAGCGCGGCGAGCACCGCGAGCTGGCAGGTGAAGGCCTTGGTCGAGGCGACGCCGATCTCCGGCCCCGCGTGCGTCGGGAGCAGCAGATCGGCCTCGCGCGCCATGCTGCTCGTCGGCACGTTGACGACGACCGCGATCGTCTGCCCCGCCGCCTTGCAGTGCCGCAGCGCGGCAAGCGTGTCGGCGGTCTCGCCCGACTGCGAGATGAAGAGCGCGAGTCCGCCGGGTTGCAGTACGGGGTCGCGATAGCGGAACTCCGACGCGACGTCGATGTCGACCGGCACGCGCGCGAATTGCTCGAACCAATATTTGGCGACCATCCCGGCATAGAAGCTGGTGCCGCAGGCGACGATGGTGATGCGGTCGATCTTGCTGAGGTCAAAATCCATCTGCGGCAGCGCGACCGTTTGTTCGAGCGGGCGGATGTAGGAGGAGAGCGTCTGCGCGACCACCGTCGGCTGCTCGAAAATCTCCTTTTGCATGAAGTGGCGGTAATTGCCCTTCTCGACCGCCGCCGCAGTGACGCCCGACGTCGTAACTTCGCGTCTCACCGGATTGTTTTCGCTATCGAATATCTTCGCGCCTTCGCGCCCGATGATGACCCAGTCGCCCTCTTCGAGATAGGATATCCGCTGGGTCAGCGGCGCAAGCGCCAGCGCGTCGGAGCCCAGATAGGTCTCCCCTTCGCCATAGCCGACGACGAGCGGCGAGCCGAGCCGCGCACCGATCAAGAGGTCGGGGTGGCTGCGAAAGGCGATCGCGAGCGCGAAGGCACCGCGCAGTTGCGGCAGCACCGCCTTCACGGCATCGGCGGGGGAATGGCCCGCTTCGACCTGTTCGGAAACGAGATGCGCGACGACCTCGGTATCGGTCTCGCTCTCGAATTTGCGGCCGCGACCGGCCAGCGCCTCGCGCAGCGGCTTGAAATTCTCGATGATGCCATTGTGGACGAGCGCGACCTCGCCGGTCGCGTGGGGGTGCGCGTTGCTCGTCGTCGGCGCGCCGTGCGTCGCCCAGCGCGTGTGCGCGATACCGACATTGCCGGGAGCCGGGTTGACGCCAAGTTCTCTGACCAGATTGGCGAGCTTGCCCTCGGCGCGGCGGCGGATCAGCTCGCCGCCCTCCACCGTGCAGACACCTGCGGAATCATAGCCGCGATATTCCATGCGCCTGAGGCCGTCGACGAGCCGGTCCGCCACCGCTTCCTTGCCGATGATTCCGATGATTCCGCACATGGTTGGAGGGCTTTCTTGTCAGATTGTGTAAGGAATGCGGATGCCCGGCATGTTCGCCGGAAAATCCTTGCTATTGCGGGTAATCAATATCGCGCCGTTCACCTGCGCGGTCGCCAGAACATAGGCGTCGAGCAGTTTCATTCGCGTGCGATGGCGGATGTCGGCAGCGGCCGAAGCGATCCGCGCGTCGATCTCGACGATTTCGAAAGGCGCGAGCAGTTGCTGCACCGCATCGCGGCCCTCAAGCGCTTCGCCCGCCAATATTTCGGTCCACACGATGCGGCTGATGCGATGCCGCTTGTAGCGCGACAGTTCGGCGCTCGCCTGCGGCCGGTCTTTCAACCAGTCGATCAGAATATTGGTATCGAAAAAGGGATCGGACACGGGCGCTCAATCGAATGAATCGCGGTCTTCGCGAAGCGCGCGCTGATAGCCGACCGCATCGCCGATGTCGGCCCGGTCCTTCCAATAGCCTGCCCCGCGCGCGATCCAGTCGGTGCTGCCGCTATTCTGAACGAGGTAGAGCCGCACGGCCTCGCGAATGGCGGCAGCGCGTGACCGGTTGGTCCGCGCCGCGAGCGCATCCAGCTTTTGCACGTCTTCGTCGGGGATTTCGGTCAAGATGCGAGTCATGATATATAGATATCATATCATGATATCATTGCAAGCATCGCGGTGACATTCACTCTGCGCGCTGGAAATTCCTGTCGACGAACATCTGCGCAAAGGCCACCGGATTGGGCGCCTCGCCGCGTGCTTCCTCGAACCGCGCCTTGCCGTCGAGCCAGATGCGCTCGACCTGCGCGCCGAGCCCGTCGGGAAATTTCATCTGTTCGGCGACGATGTCCTGCCACGCGCCCTCGCCGCCGAAGGTCTGGCGCAGTTGCGGCTCCATCGCCTCGACCGTCGCCTGCCAGTCGGCGTCGAGGTGGCCGATCGCATCGAGCACCCAGGCGTCGATCAGAATCAGGAAAGGTTTGCCGTCGTAGCGGTCGCTCATAATCGTGTCTCCCGATGCAAGGGGCACTCCAAAGCGAAGACTCAAGCCGGCCGTTCACCCTGCAACATCCCGAAAATCGGCGAATCGCGCACCCCGACATGGGTCGGCCATTCGCCGCGAAGCCGCCCTTCGCGCCGGAAACCCAGCCGCTCGAGCAGTGCGATCGACCCCGCATTGCCGGGACCGGTATTGGCGAAGATACGCCTTGTGCGGGCAGGTTCAAACCCGAAGTCGAGACTTTTCCCGGCAGCCGCTCGCCCGCGCGGCTATTTCTCCGCCTTTTTCTTGCGCATCGCGTCGTGGAAGCGATCGGCCCAGCCCGGCTTGACGAGCTGTTCGCCGCGCACGAGCCGCAGCTCGCCATCGGCGACGTCGCGCGTCACCGCGCTGCCCGCGCCGACGATCGCGTCGCGCCCGATCTTCACCGGCGCGACGAGCGCGCTGTTCGATCCGATGAAGGCATTTTCGCCGATCTCGGTGCGATATTTGAAATAGCCGTCATAATTGCAGGTGATCGTGCCCGCGCCGATATTGGCGTTCGCGCCGACCGTGACGTCGCCGAGATAGGTCAGATGGTTCGCCTTGGCGCCCTTGCCGAGCTCGGCCTTCTTGGTTTCGACGAAATTGCCGATCTTCGCCTTTTCGCCGAGCACCGTGCCGGGACGCAGCCGCGCGAAGGGGCCGACCTCGCACCCCGCCGCGATCGTCGCGCCCTCGATGTGGCTGTACGCCTTGACGATGACATTGTCGGCGATCGTCACGCCGGGGCCGAACACGACATTGGGCTCGATCGTAACGTCGCGGCCCAGCTCGGTATCCCAGGAAAACCACACGGTTTCGGGCGCGCGCAGCGATGCGCCCTCCGCCATCGCCTCATCGCGCTTGAACCTCTGCCACTGCGCCTCGGCGGCGGCGAGTTCGGCGCGGCTGTTGATGCCGGCGACATCGGCCGGGTCGGCCCTCGCTACCGCACAATGCCGCCCGTCGGCGTTGGCGATATTGACGATGTCGACGAGATAATATTCCTTCGCGGCATTGTCGTCGGTGACGCGCGCGAGCAGCGCGAACAGATCGCGCGCCTTCGCCGCCATCAGCCCCGAATTGCACAGCCGCACCGCGCGCTCGGCCTCGGTCGCGTCCTTGTGCTCGACCATCTTCACGACGCGGTCACCGTCGGTGATGACGCGCCCATATTGCAGCGGGTCGGCAGGCTCGAACGCCAGGACGACCACTGCGGGCGTATCGGGCGCATTGAGGCGGTCGATCATCGCGCGCATCGTCGCAGGCGGCACGAAGGGGACGTCGCCATAGAGGATCAGCACGTCGCCATCGAAACCCGCCAGCGCCGCCTCGGCCTGTTGCACCGCATGGCCGGTGCCGAGTTGCGGCTCCTGCACCGCGAGCGCAGCGCTCCCGTTCAGCGCGGCTTCGATCTGGTCCGCCTTGTCGCCGACGACGACCACCTTTTTCGCGGGGTTCAGTTCGTCGACGCTCGCCATCAGGTGCAGCAGCATCGGGCGGCCCGCGATCGGGTGCAGCACCTTGTGCAGATCGGACTTCATGCGGGTGCCCTTGCCCGCGGCGAGGATGACGGCGGCGATCGCGTTGCTCATGCGCGCTGCCATGCCAGCAAATCCTTGCGGATTCCAGAGCATCGCGGCATGTCGCCCGCGATGCACGATTTTCCCTTCGCCATCGTCGGCTTCGACCTCGACGGCACGCTCGTCGACAGCGTGGGCGACATCGCCGCGGCGCTCAACCATGCGCTCGCCGTCGCCGGGCGCGACCCGCTCGATGTCGAGGCGGTGCGGCCGATGATCGGGCTCGGCACCGCGCATCTGCTCGAACAGGGGCTGACGGCGACGGGCGGCATACCCGACGATTCAGGACATCTTTATCGCGAGCTGATCGCCTATTACGAAACGCATGTTGCCGAGCGGACGCGGCTGTTCCCGGGCGCGGTCGAGGCACTCGACCGGCTGGCGGCGCTCGGGGTGAAGACCGCGGTGGTGACCAACAAGCTCGAGCGGCTCGCGCGCGACTTGCTGGATGCGCTGAGGATCGCGGGCCGCATGGCGGCGATCGTCGGGGGCGACACGCTCGGCCCCGGCAAGGCGAAGCCGTCGCCCGCGCCGGTTCGCGCAATGATCGCCGCGTGCGGGGGCGGACGCACCGCCTTCGTCGGCGACAGCATCCATGACGTCATGGCGGCACGAGGCGCCGGGGCAACGAGCGTTGCGGTCGATTTCGGCCAGCTTCACCATCCGGTCGGCGATCTGGGCGCCGACCATGTAATCGGCGATTATGCCGAGTTGGTGCCTTTGCTCGCCAGGCTTTGAAGTAAGGTATGTGCTCCCGCGAAGGCGGGAGCCCATCTCCTGCCGGTGCCATCTTGAACCGACCGGAGATGGGTCCCCGCGTTGGCGCTACGCGCCGCCTCCGCCTTCGCGGGGATACACGGAGGGTCATCCACGGTCAGCGATCATCTCCGCTTGCGCCATTTGGTCCACAAATGACGCGCGAGCATCGCCGGCGGCATCCGCAGCCAGTGCGAGCGGACGTAGAAGGCCTGCTGGAGCAGGAAATCGCTCGATCGCCCCCAATCGTCTCGGGCGAGCAGGCGGCGGCGAAACCAGCGGTCGGTCGGGTCGTGCGCATCCCATCCCGACGGAAGCAGCGTGCCAAACAGGTCGCGCGCGAGCCGCGCCGCGCGGCGCACTTCGCTTCGAAGCCCGTGCTGATCGGCGCGCCCGTCGAGCTTGCCCCAGAACCCCGGATCGGCGACGGCAAAGTCGCTGGCAAGGCAGTGGAAGTCCCACAAATTGCGCAATCCCCCCTGCAAATCGCCGTCAGCGAGCAGGTGCGCTGCGCAGTGGCACGCCATGTCGGTCGGACACAGCACCGCGAACCCGTCCGGAGCCGGCACCGCATCGGCGAGCATCGCGAGCGGATCGGGCGTCTTCCTGTGCGTGCGCGGCAGGATCGTGTGGTGGACGTCGATCATCCGGTCGCGGCCCCCGTGAATCAGCGGTGGCAGCTCGTGCATATGCGCGCGGTAATAGGTGTCGTCATAGGGATCGGACTTCACCCACTCCCACCCCGCCTTGAGCAGCGCATTTTCGGTGCGCGCCAGATCGTGTTTGCCGACGAGGATGTCGAGGTCGCCGATCTGCCGGCCCGCCGCGCAGGACAGGCCCGCGGCGGCATAGGCGGTGCCTTTCAGCAGCACGAATTCGATCCGCTCGGGCGCGAGCGCGCGCCGCGCCATCTCGGCCTCCCACAGCGCCTGCCCGGTCGCGACTTCGGCGGCGCGGCGCTGGTCGGCGAGCAGCAGTGCGACGGGTTCAGGCACGTCGACCTCGGCGAGCCGGTGCGCCAGCGTCGCGAGCATCGCCTCGGCCCGTGCGACGCCGATCACCCCGTCCCACTCGCGCGGGGCCAGCGCCGCCGCGTCGCGGCGCCCGGCGAACAGCGCTACGAGGATTGCCATCGCACTCACCGTGCCGCCTCCGCCCACAGATCTTCGACCAGCGCGATGCCGCTCGCGCTGTCGGGATAGGCGATGGCGAAGGCCGGCACGGTGCGCACCAGCCGGGTCAGCGCGTCGAAGCCTGCTTCGCCGAGCGCGATATAGTTGGTCGACGCCTCGGTGAGCCGCACGAAGGCTTCGCCCTCGCCCATCGGCACGACCGCCGCCTCGCCGCCGAAGCGCGGAAAGAGGAGCAAGGCGGGCCGTGCGGGCTCGTGCATTGTCTCGATCGCATCGGCGCGCGGGATCAGGTGGCGGATGTCGCCCTTGGGCGTGCCGGCAAGCAGCGGCCCGAGCCGCGCCGGATCGACGCGCGACGCCAGCTCGGCGATCGCCTGATTCTTCAGGCTCACCGCGCGCGGAAAGGCGAAAGCCTCGCCACTGGCGGGCGCGATCAGCGTGAATTCATCGCCCATCAGACGCCAGCCTCCCTCGCCGAGCAGCGCGGCGAGCGTCGATTTGCCCGATCCCGACGCGCCCGACATTATGACCGCGCGGCCATTCTTCGCGACCGCGCTCGCGTGGAGCAGCAGGTGCCGGCGCCAGCCCAGCGCGACCTGCAAATTCATCCCCATTTCGGCGGCGAGCAGCCCCATCGAGAGCGGCAGCGGCAGCGCGTCGGGGACGACATAATCGCCGCCGATATGCACCGACGGGCGCAGCCAGCGCCGCCACGGCCGCGCCGCGAACAGTCGCACCGTCGCATCGGCGGGCCGGTCCTCGTGCTGCGGATAGTCCGCGTAGAGCCGGTCGAGTGCCGCGATCGGTTTCGCCCAATCGCTGCCGACGCGGAATTGCACCGGACCGACCGCGATGCGCGTGCCGTGCCTCACGCCGGCGCCACCAGCCCGAGGTCGGCGAGTTCGCGCAGCCGTTCGGCGACGACCGCGTGCACGTCGCCTTCGGCCTCGACCTCGAAATCGGCGGCGAGCCGTGCGGCGAGGGTCGCGGCGTCGCACGGTTTCTCGCCCATTGCGGCGAGAATCTCGGGGATGGGCGACACGACCAGATGCGTCTGGACCGACCGCCGGTCGAAGATCGCGGTCAGCTCGCCCAGCGGCTCGACGCGCAGCGCCCCCGGCGGCGCGGCGCGGTAGCGGCGATCACCCATAATCTTCGGCGGCTTTGATCAGCTTTGCAAGGATGGCCATCAGCGTCTTGCGCTCGGCAGCGCTGAGATGCGATTCGAGCCGTTCTTCGGTCGCGAGGGCGGCGGGGCCGATGGCGTCGTAGAGCGAACGGCCGGTTTCGGTGAGCGCCAGATGATGCGAGCGCCCATCGGCTTCATGCGCCTGCCGCGCGATCAGCTGGCGGTCGGCAAGCGCCTTGGCGGCGCGGTTGACCGTCACCTTGTCCATCCGCGTCGCGGCGACGAGTTCGCGCTGCGTCTTCGGCTGGCCTTCGCCGAGCACCGCCATCAGCCGCCATTCGGGGATCTTGAGCCCGAAGCGGCTTTGATATTCCTCGGCGATCCGTTCCGACAGCGCGTTCGACGCGATCGACAGGCGATAGGGAAGGAACTGGTCGAGGTTCAGCGTCTTGGCGGCCATAGCGCGCATCCTATCGCAGCCGCGGCGCCCCGCAAGCCCCGAATGCGCGCGCTTCCCCATGGCCGGTCATTCCGGCGAAGGCCGGAATGACGATCATCGGTTGAGCTAACCCGCCTTCACCGCATCGGGATGCGCGCGCTGGAAGGCTTCGAGCTCCATGCACGCCGCGTCGATCGCGACAAGGCGCGGATAAGCGTCAAGCGGCAGGTCGAAGCGCCGCGCATTATACATTTGCGGGACGAGGCAGCAGTCGGCGATCCCCGGCACGTCGCCGCCCAGATAGCGCCCCTCGCCCGCCATCGCCTCGAGCGCGTCGAAGCCTTCCGCGACCCAGTGGCGATACCAATGATCC
The DNA here is from genome assembly GCF_032879645.1 of Sphingopyxis indica. Taxonomy (NCBI): domain Bacteria; kingdom Pseudomonadati; phylum Pseudomonadota; class Alphaproteobacteria; order Sphingomonadales; family Sphingopyxidaceae; genus Sphingopyxis; species Sphingopyxis indica. The sequence goes on along the minus strand of NZ_CP076394.1, from coordinate 2,166,036 downwards.
TTGGTCTGCTCGTTGAGCCCGAGGTCCCTGGTCAGATATTTGAGCACGCGCAGATTGTTGAGCGGATGGATGTCGCATACGACGACATGCGCCTGCGCGAGGGCGACCGCGCGCGGCATCGCCTCGTCGGGGATCAGCCGCGGCTCGGGAAAGGCGCGGTCGAGCCAGTCGATGATCGCGAGGCTCTGGATGATCGGCTCGCCATCGGCGACGAGCATCGGTACGAAACCCTGCGCATTTTGAGCGAGATAGGCGTCGCTCTTCTGCTCGCCTGCAATCAGGCTGACCTCGACGCGATCATAGTCGAGCTCTTTGAGATTGAGCGCGATGCGGACGCGGAAGCTCGCCGAGGAGCGGAAATAATCGTGGAGGACGAGGGTGGCCATAGGCAGACCTAGAAACTATTTGGTCGTTTTGGCAAGCGTCTGGACAAAGCCTCGTCATTGCGACCCCGGCGAAAGCCGGGGGAAGCAATCCAGAGCGGTTTACGCCACGCTGGATTGCCGCGTCGCTTCGCTCCTCGCAATGACGAGGGCGGGAAAGCTAACCGGCTAATGCCCGTCCTTCGGCATCTGCGCAATCCATTGCCTGAGCAGCGCGACACCCTCCCTATGCACGGTCGAGCGCCCGAGCTCGGGCATCGCGATGCCGGGGTCGAGGCTCTCGAGACGATAGATCAGGAAGCTGTGATCGGGATCGCCGGGCTTGATCGCGAATTCCATTCCGCCGCTGCCGCGTCCCGCGGCGGTCGGGCGCTTGCCGATGCCCAGACTGACGCCCTTGGGGTCGGTCCAGCGCAGGAAGAGGCCGCTGTTCGAGGCGCTCCCCTGCGGGTTGTGGCAATGACCGCAATTGACGTCGAGATAGGCGCGCGCGCGCCGCTCGAGCGTGCCGCTCGCCGGGTCGTCCCACTGCGGCATCGGGTCGGCCGAAATGGGAGGCTCCGCAAAAAACCTTGCGAAATCATGACGGTCTAGCGCATTTTCGAAATTGATATTCGCGGCCTTGGGACCGATCGGGACGATTTCGCCCGCCTTGCTGTGGCATTCCTTGCACTGATTTTTGTTCGGCACCGCATATGGGATGCTGTGCATAGCGCCGTCGGGCGCCTTGAAGGTCACGGGCACGCGCCGCCCGGCGATCGCCAGCGTCGCATCCTTGCCGTCGGCATCCCAGATATAGGGCAGCGCGGTCCAGCCGTCCGCGCGGTGGAGGAGCAGGCGCGTCTCGACCGGGCGGCCGCCATTCTGCCCGGGCCAGCCGAAGCTTTTGACGATCATGCTGCCGACCGGGAAGTCGATATGGCCATCGTCGGAAAGCGTCGCCTGCTTGCCCGGCGGCACCCAGATCAGCCGCTGTTTCTGCGCATAGTCGCTGAACAGCGGCGTGTGCAGCGTATAGCCGAGCAGCGCGTCGACCGGCTCGCTGGTGCCGGCGCGAAATATCCCGAATTCGGAGAGCTTGCGCGGCATCGCATCGCCGTCGATCGCCGCCTGGTTGGGACCGGCCTCGGGCACCGCGACCGCGCCGCTCGCACACAGCAGCGCCGCGGCGAGGGCGGCGGCGATACGTCTCACTGAACCTTGGCCTCCATGCTGGCGGGCAGGGTGACGCCGGGCAGCGTGGCGGGGGCATCGCCCTTCAGGTCGGCGGGCGAGGGTTGCGCTTCGCTCTGCGGGGTCGAAACGTCGGGCAGGCCAAGCGACAGGACGCCGACGTCGTCGTTGACGACCGCGCTCCCCGCACCGTCCCACAGTATCGGCGGGATCGTGCCGCCCATCGCTGCCGCCATCTCGGCGCCGCCGGGGAAAGCCGGCGCAAAGCCCGCCTTGCCATGGACATTGTCGCGCACGAGGATGTCCTGCGGCAGCGGCTGATATTTCGCGTCGTCATAGGGATAGCGATAGCCGACGATCATCACATTCGCGGTGCCGTTATTCTCCAGCGCATTGCCGAATATTTCGACGCGGCGGTTCGCCATCACCAGCACCCCGGTGCCGGTCGGCACGCTCGCAACGATATTGCCCTTGGGCGCGAAGTTCGGCGTGCTGTTGTCCTGCACGATATTGTCGAAGACGCGGACGTTGTGCCCGCCCTGCTGCGGCAGGCTCGGCAGGTCGAAGACCAGGATGCCGCCGGTATTCTGCACCGCGATATTGTCGTGGACGTCGGCGTCATAGCAATTCTCGATCTCGATCCCCGCGACATTTTCCTTGGCGATCGAATCGCGCACGACGACATTCTTCGACTGGCCGACATAGATGCCCGCGTCGGACGCGCCCCGGACATAAACGCTGTCAATCAGCACGTCGCGGCTCTCGACCGGATAGATGCCATAGGCGCCGTTGGTCTCCTTCGGCCCCGCGGTCCATTCGACGCGCAGCCGGTGATAGACGATGCGGTTCGCATCCTTCGACTTGATCCCGTCGCCCCTGGTATTGAGCACCGCGAAATCGGTGAGCAGCACGTCGTCGGAGGTGACGAGCAGCCCCTCGCCCGCGCCCTGCTGGCCGGAGAAGTCGAGGATCGAACCCTCGCCGTCCTTCACCCCGGCACCGCGCAGCGTGACCTTATCGACGTCGAGCGACAGGCCGTCGGTGAGTTTCCACACTCCCGCACCGAGTTCGACCACATCGCCGGGCTCGGCGAGGATCAGCGCCTCTTGCAGCTTTTCATTGGCGTCCGGTGTTGCTGCGCTGACGCTGATCGTCTTGGCGGCGGCAGGCGTGGCAGCGACCGCGACGGCGGCCGCGATCGGCAGGAACAGGACTCGCATCGCTCTCTCTCCCCATGTTTGGCAGCGATCATGCGACAAGTGTTGACGGATGCCAAGCAATGTTGCTGACATGCGTGTCAAAAGAGGGAGAGGTCGCAATGCTATACAGGACAGGTCTGGCGCTCGGCGCCCTGATCGCCGCCCCGTCGCTCGCAGCGGCGCCGGCGGGCCTTGCCGGACGCTGGAAAACCGACGACGGCAAAGGCATCGTCGCGATGGCGCCGTGCGGCGGCAGGATGTGCGGCCGGATCGAGCGGCTGTTGATCGAGGAGCCCCCGGGCGGTCAGCGCGACGTGCGCAATCCCGACGCGGCCAAGCGCAGCCGCAAGGTCGAGGGGCTGCAAATCTATTGGGATCTGGTGCGAACGGGCGACGGCTGGAAGGGACAAGGCTATAGCCCCGAGGACGGGCGCTATTACACCGCACATCTGCGCGTGAAGGGCGACCGGCTGACGATGAAGGGATGCGTATCGATCTTTTGCCGGACGGTGACCTGGACGCGGATCGCATAGAGAGATTGAACCGCAGCAGGAAATGATTCCGCCTGAACAGGGCAGATTCTAGAGTGCGTTCGGTTTTGATAGAATCAAAACCGGCACTCTAGATTCTTGTTTTGCCGTGATTTCCGAGCCGTGAAATGTTCCATTTCACTCGAAATCACTCTAGGGCGCGTCGCCCAATATCCAGTCGACCCCCGCGGCGACGTGGATGCGCGTCGTGTCGTAGATCGGCAGGACGTTCGCGTCGGGATCGACGAGCATCACGAGTTCGGTGCAGGCGAGGACGAGCGCCTGAATATCCTGTTTCGCGATGTCGGTGATGAAGGTGCGCATCGTGCGGCGCGAACCTTCGCTCACCTTGCCCTGCATCAGCTCGTCATAGATGATCCGGTCGATCTCTTCGACGCGCTCGCCGTCATAGGGCGCGAGCGTCAGGCCATGACGCACCAGCCGCTGGCGGAACCATGGTTCGGTCATCACGTTGCGTGTGCCGATCACCGCGGCCGCCTTCACCCCGTCGGCGTGCAGCCTCTCGCCCGTCTCGTCGACGATATGGAGGATCGGAATCGAGATCGCGGCCGCCACATCCTCGGCGACACGGTGCATCGAATTGGCGGCAATCATCAATGCGGTCGCGCCGCCGTCTTCGAGCCGCTTTGCCGATTCGATGAGGACGTCCCTGGCATGTGCCCATTGCTCTTCGGTGGTCAGCCGCGACAGCTCGCAATAGTTGAGGCTTTCGAGCAGGATCGGCGCCGAACAACCTGTCCCGACGCGCTTTTGCACGCCCTTGTTGAGATGGCGGTAATAGAGCTCGGTCGATGCCCAGCTCATTCCCCCGATCAAACCGATCTTGCGCATATGATGAAACTATCCCTCAAAATTATCGTCGCCCCCGCGAAGGCGGGGGCCGCAAGCAATCCTGCGCAAGGGCGATGGCGGCCCCCCGCCTTCGCGGGGGCGACGGAAAAACTAGTGCCCCTCGCCGAGCGCCTTGACGATATCGTCGGCCATTTTCTTGGCGTCGCCGAGCAGCATCATCGTCTGATCCATGTAGAAGACGTCGTTGTCGACCCCGGCATAGCCGACGCCGCCCATCGAGCGCTTCACGAACAGCACCGTCTTCGCCTTTTCGACGTCGAGGACGGGCATGCCATAGATGGGCGACGTCTTGTCGGTCTTGGCCGCCGGGTTGGTCACGTCGTTGGCGCCGATGACGAAGGCGACGTCGCATTGCGCGAATTCGTTGTTGATGTCTTCCAGCTCGAACACCTCGTCATAGGGGACGTTCGCTTCGGCGAGCAGCACGTTCATATGGCCGGGCATACGGCCCGCGACCGGGTGGATCGCATATTTGACGTTCACGCCCTCCTTCTTGAGCATGTCGGCCATTTCGCGCAGCGCGTGCTGCGCCTGCGCAACCGCCATGCCATAGCCGGGAACGATGATGACATTGTCGGCCTGGCTCATCAGGAAGGCCGCATCCTCGGCGCTGCCGGGTTTCCACGGCCTTTGCTCCTTCGCCGCGCCGCCCGCTGCCGCCGCATCGGCGCCGAAGCCGCCGGCGATGACGCTGATGAAGCTGCGGTTCATCGCGCGGCACATGATGTAGGACAGGATCGCACCCGACGAGCCCACGAGCGCGCCGGTGATGATCATCGCGCTGTTATGCAGCGTAAAGCCCATCGCGGCGGCGGCCCAGCCCGAATAGCTGTTGAGCATCGACACGACGACCGGCATGTCGGCGCCGCCGATCGGGATGATCAGCAGGAAACCGATCAGGAAGCTCAGCGCGGTGATCGTCCAGAACACCGCGGGCGACTGGTCGGTCAGGAAATAGCCGATGAGCCCGAGGATCGCCGCGAGCGTGCCGAGATTGATGACGTGGCGCAGCGGCAGGATGATCGGCGCGCCCGACATATTGCCGTTGAGCTTCAGGAAGGCGATGACCGACCCCGAAAAGGTGATCGCGCCGATTGCGACGCCGAGCCCCATTTCGATGCGGCTGACGGTGAAAATCTGCCCGGTGGCATCGGCGATGCCGAAGGCACCGGGATTGAGATAGGCCGCCGCGGCCACCGCGACCGCGGCGAGGCCGACGAGACTATGGAAGGCGGCGACGAGCTGCGGCATCGCGGTCATCGCGATCCGCCGCGCCATCACGAGGCCAATCACCGCACCGATCGCGATCGCGCCGATCACCTCGACCGGGTTGGCGAGTTCGTGCGTCAACAGGGTGGTGACGACCGCAATCGTCATGCCCGCCATGCCGAAGCGGTTGCCGCGCCGCGAGGAGGCGGGCGACGACAGGCCGCGCAGCGCGAGGATGAAACAGACCCCGGCAACCAGATAGGCCAGTGCCACCCAGGGATTGATCGGTGCGACTTCGTGCATGATAAGGCTTGTCCCCCTGCCGTCATCCCGGCGAAAGCCGGTATCTCATCATTGCGTCAGGCCTTGACGTGGAGACCCCGGCCTTCGCCGGGGTGACGATTGATTTCCGACTGTTAGCGCTCTTTTTTCTTGTACATTGCGAGCATGCGTTCGGTGACCGCGAAGCCGCCGAAGATGTTGACGCTCGCCATGACGACGGCCGCGAGGCCCAGCCATTTCGACAGCGGCGAGCCCGCGGCGGCGCTCGCGATCAGCGCGCCGACGATGATCACCGACGAAATCGCGTTCGTCACGCTCATCAGCGGCGTGTGCAGCGCCGGGGTCACCGACCAGACGACGAAATAGCCGACGAAACAGGCGAGGACGAAGATCGAAAAGATGGCGATGAAATCCACGGCATACTCCCCTGTTGATTCCGTGCGCGCCCCTATTGCAGCCCGGGAGCGGGGCTGTCGACTCCTAAGCGGTCGAAAAGTCGCGCCCGCGAGGCATTATCGCCAAAAATACCGGCGTTTAGCGACATAAAATTTCACGGCAGCACGGAGGCTCTACGTCTTGGGCAACAGCACCGCATCGACGACATGCACGACGCCATTCGACTGGTCGAGATCGCTGGCGGTCACGGTCGCCTTGTTACCGCTTGCCGCGGTGAGCAATATCTTGTCGCCGTTCATCGAGGCGGTCAGTTCCTGCCCGTCGACGGTGGTCAGCACCGCCTTGCCGGCGCCCTGCTCAATCTTCGCCGCAAGGTCGGCCGCCGCCAGCTTGCCCGGGACGACATGATATTTGAGCACGCCGGCGAGCACATCCTTTTGCGCGGGGCGCATCCAGCCGTTGCGCGTGACCACCGGAACCTGCTGAAACGCTGCGTCGCTCGGCGCGAAGACGGTGTATGGCCCGTCGCCCGACAGCATTTCGGCGAGCCCCGCCGCGGTTACTGCCGAAACCAGCGTTTTTTCATTGGGCATCGCCATCAGATTTTCGATGATATTGTGCGACGCATCGGTGGTTCCGGCCACCGCGCCGCCGTCGATCTTCATCGTCTCGGTCGCCGGCGGCTCGGGGGTCTTGTCGCATCCCGTCAGGGTGATCGCCGCCACGGCGGCCGCGCATAGAAGCTGCCTGTTCACGCTCATGCTCTCCTCGTTCGAAATCCCGCCGGAGGACGGGCGAGCATATCAGAAGCTCGCCTCCGTCCCTCCCGCGAACGCGCAGTGGGGCGCGAAAGTTTCAGCAGAAAGTCGGCCGCGTCAGCCGAGCAACCGCTCGTTGACGACCTTGCCGCCCTGCGTCAGCCGCACAGCATTGCCGATCTCCTCGTCCAGCACGGGCTTGCCCGCCTCCTTGTCCCAGAAAGCCGAGAGGAAATTGAACAGGTTGCGGCTGAACAATGCGCTCGTGTCGGCGGGCATCAGCGCCGCGATATTCTGCGCACCGATCACCGTGACGCCGTGGATCTTCTTCGTTTCGCCCGGCGCCGAACCTTCGACATTGCCGCCGCTTTCGGCCGCCATGTCGACGATCACGCTGCCCGCGCGCATCGTCGCGAGCTGCGCATCCGAGATCAGCCGCGGCGCGGGGCGGCCCGGGATCAGCGCGGTGGTGATGACGATGTCCTGTTTCGCGATATGCGACGACACAAGTTCGGCCTGCGCCGCCTTATATTCGTCGGACATTTCGGTGGCATAGCCGCCCGCGCCCTCGCCCTCGATCCCCGCGACGCTTTCGACGAAGATCGGCTTGGCGCCGAGGCTGAGAATCTGCTCCTTGGTCGCCGAGCGCACGTCGGTCGCGCTGACCTGCGCGCCGAGGCGCTTCGCGGTCGCGATCGCCTGCAGCCCGGCGACGCCGACGCCCATCACGAACGCCTTGGCGGCGCTCACCGTGCCGGCGGCGGTCATCATCATCGGAAAGGCACGGCCATAGGCGTTCGCCGCCATCAGCACCGCCTTGTAGCCCGCTAGATTCGCCTGACTCGAGAGGATATCCATCGACTGCGCACGCGTGATGCGCGGCATGAATTCCATCGCCAGCGCCTCGATCCCCAACTGGGCATAGGCATCGACGCGCGCGCGCTCCCCGAACGGGTTGAGCCCCGCCGCCAGCCATGCCCCGTCGGCAAAGCCCGACAGGCTCTCGGGATCGGGCCCCTGCACGCCGAGGATGATGTTCGCGCCCTTCAGCGTGTCGGCGCGGCTGCCGACCTTTGCGCCCGCGGCGCTATAATCGGCGTCGGCAATCGAGGCATGGTTGCCTGCTCCCGATTCAACGGCAACTTCGGCGCCCAGCCCGATGAATTTCTTCACGGTTTCGGGGGTCGCGGCGACACGAGTCTCGCCCGGGGCGAGCTCTTTCAATACGGCGATGCGCATGCCGGTCGCGTCAGGACGCGATCAGGAGGACGACGAAGGCCGCAACGATCACGGTCAGGATCGTGCCCGTCTTGAGCAGGCTCAGAAAACCCGCATAGGTTTCGTTCGCCGTCTTCATTTCCTGTTCCGCCATCGCTCTTCCCCTACATAGCTTTGCCCGGCCGCGCGCGCGGGCCGAAAATCCGGATTCGCGCCGGTCTTAGCCACGCCTCCCGCGATGCTCAAGGGGCCGCGTGTCGCGGCGCTTCGGGGCCGCAAATGTCGTGCGGCCTTAATCGCCCCTTTACCCCCTGTGGCGTAGGTCACTGTCCCAACGCGGAACAATGGCATATTGGACTGGAACAAAGGGAAGAATCGGGAACGATGGCGACCAACCGCGACACACGAATGCTGATGATCGTCGACAGCGAACCGGCGCAACAGCGCTTTCTTTCGGCGCTCGCCTCGCGTGGCGGCTGGCGCAGCGTGATCGCGGCCGATACCGACACCGCGCTCGCCAGACTGGGAACGCAGGACGGCATGGCGCTCGACGCAGTGATCGTCGATCAGGGCGCGCCCGGCATCCCGATCCCCGAATTCGTCGCCGAACTGCGACGCTGGCGCCCCGCGCTGCCGCTGGTCGTCATCACGATGCGCAACGGAGTCGAAATGGCGGTCGCCGCGATGCGCGCGGGGGCGAGCGATTTCGTCCAGAAGCCGATCGCACCCGACCGGCTGCTCGAAGCGCTCGACCGCGTTACCGGCTCCGGCGGTCCGCAGGGCGAGCTCCGGCCGCTGACCGAAAAGCTCCGCGCGCCGCTCGGTTTCGAGGAAATCATCGGCTCCTCACCCAATTTCCGTACCGCGCTCGCGATCGCCGCGAAGGCGGCGCGCGCGCGCATCCCGGTGATGATCAACGGCAAGCCCGGCGCCGGCAAAGAGGTTTTTGCGCGCGCGATCCATAGCGCCAGCCCGCGGTCGCGCGGCGCGCTGGTGATGGTCGATTGTTCGGCGGTGTCGCCGGGGCTGATCGGATCGGGACTGTTCGGGCACGAGCGCGGCGCCTTTCCCGGCGCCTTCGATCGCCAGATCGGCCGGCTGGTGCAGGCCGACGGCGGCAGCATCATCATCGACCATATCGAGTGCATCCCGCTCGAAACGCAGGCCAGGCTCGTCGAATTTCTGAGCACCGGCGAAGTCCAGATGATCGGCGGCAGCATCCGGCAGAATGTCGACGTCCGGATCATCTCGACCAGCGCGAGCCCGCTCGACAAGCTGATCGAGGCCGGGCATTTCCGCGAGGATCTCTATTATGCGCTGACGACGGCGCAGCTGACGCTGCCCTCGCTCAGCGAACGCCGCGGCGACATCGGGCCGCTCACGCGCCACCTGCTTACCCGCATCAGCGGATTGCCGGGCATGGGACAGATCGGCATCACCGACGATGCACTGCGCCTGCTCGTCTCCTATGCATGGCCGGGCAATGTCCGGCAGCTACAGGACGTGTTGTTCCGCGCCGCGGTCGAGAGCAAGACCGACGTCCTCACCGCAGCCGATTTTTCGGCGATCGAGGCGGCGCTGGGCGGCGGAACGGCGAACAATGACGGCGAGATCGCGATCAACGGCGAAGCGATCGGCGTCACCCTCTATCTTCCCGACGGCAATCTGCGCCCGCTCGAGGAGATCGAAGCCGACGTCATCCGCCTCGCCATCGGCCACTATCGCGGCCGGATGAGCGAGGTGGCGCGCCGTCTGGGCATCGGGCGCTCGACGCTCTATCGCAAGCTCGGCGAACTCGGCATCGACACCGCAGCCTGAGCGCGCTCAGGCCGTCAGCGCCGCGTCGCGCAGGCCGCGCCAGATCCGCAGCGCCTGCCGCGTCTCGGCAACATCGTGGACGCGCAAGAGCTGTGCCCCCTGCCCCGCTGCCTGGTAGTGGAGCGCGATCGAGCCGCCGAGCCGCGCATCGGCCGCGGCCTCATTGTCGAGCGCGCCGATCATCCGCTTGCGGCTCGCGCCGACCAGAACCGGGCAGCCGAGCGTATGGAAGAGCGCAAGGCCGTTCACCAGCGCGAGATTGTCGGCGACCCCTTTGCCGAAGCCGATGCCCGGATCGACGATGATCCGCTCGCGCGCAATCCCCGCCGCCGAGCACGCCGCAATCCGCTCGGCGAGCATGTCGTAGACGTCGAAGAGGATGTGCGCATAGCTGCCTCCCTCGTGCGGGTCGCTCTTCGCCGAGGGGGCGTGCATCAGGACCACCGGGCAGCCCGCATTTGCGACGACCTCGATCGCGCGCTCGTCGTAGCGCAGCGCCGAAATATCGTTGACGATTGCCGCGCCGGCGGCGAGCGCCGCCTCCATCACCGCGGCCTTGCGCGTGTCGATCGACACCGCAACCCCGCCCTTCGCAAGCGCCGCGACGACGCCTTCGACGCGCTGGATTTCATCGCCTTCCCAGATCAGCGGCGCGCCGGGGCGTGTCGATTCGCCGCCGACATCGACGATCGCCGCGCCCGCCATGCCCATCGCAAAGCCCGCGTCGATCGCCGCCGCTTGGTCGACATGCTTGCCGCCGTCGGAGAAGCTGTCGGGGGTGACGTTCAAAATGCCCATCAGCTGCGGTTCGCTGAGGCGGATCGTCCGCTCGCCGAGCTGCAGCGTCCCGCGCGGCCGCTGCGTCGCGGCGCGCTGCGCGGCCGCGGCTTCGGCCAGCGCATCGGGCATCGCCGCGATCCAGTCGTCGAGTTCGGGAACCAGAACGATCGCCGATTTCACCGCGTCCTTGTCACGCACGCTGACGTGCCACGCGGCGAACCACAGCATCGTATCCGCAATGCGCAAGCAGGCGTCGTCGAACTCGTGCGGCCGGTCGAGGAGGCAGGCGGGGCGCAGATAGACGCGGGCATCGGAAGACGCTTTGCCGAGGTCGGCCTTGATGAGTGGCTGGAACATCGGTTTTCGCTACGCCCTTCCGCCGAATAAAAGCCGTGCGCTCCCGCGGAGCCGAAGGCGGCGCGTAGCACCAACGCGGGAGCCCATCTCCCGCCGGCGCCATCTGGAACCGACCGGAGATGGGTCCCCGCCTTCGCGGGGACACGCGGCTCTGTTGTCCAACACTTGTCGAATATCCCTACGCCTCGTTCGCGAGCAGCCAGTCCTGCCGCACCGCGTCGATCACGCGCAATTGCCTGCCGTCGTCTATGTGCCAGAAGGTCCAGCCGTTGCAGCTCGGCGCGCCCTGCACGCCCGCGCCGACCTTGTGGATCGAGCCTGCCGGTTGGCCTTCGCATTCGAGGCTGCCGTCGACGCGCACCACCGCCTGCCAGCGGCGCTTCGCGTCGGTGAGCCGCGACCCCGGCGCGATCATCCCGCATTCGACGAGCGTGCCGAAAGCAACGCGCGTCGCCGCCTTGGGCGCCATCATCGTCTTCACCGTGCTCTCGTCGAGCGGCAGCGCCATCTCGATGCGTTCTTTCGCCGCCGCGATGTAATCGTCCTCGCGCTCGATCCCGATATAATGGCGCCCCAGCCGCTTCGCGACCGCGCCGGTCGTGCCGGTGCCGAAAAAGGGATCGAGGATCACGTCGCCGGGGTTCGAGCAGGCGAGCAGCACGCGATAGAGCAAAGCCTCGGGCTTCTGTGTCGGATGCACCTTGTGCCCGCCCTTCTTCAGCCGCTCCGGCCCGCCGCAGATCGGGATCAGCCAGTCGCTGCGCATCTGCAACTCGTCGTTCAGCGTCTTCATCACGCGATAGTTGAACGTATAGCGCGCTTTTTCGCCCATCGACGCCCAGATCAGCGTTTCGTGCGCGTTGGTAAAGCGCGTGCCCTTGAAATTGGGCATCGGGTTCGCCTTGCGCCACACGACATCGTTGAGGATCCAATAGCCCTGATCCTGCAATGCCGCTCCGACGCGGAAGATATTGTGATAGCTTCCGATCACCCAGATGCTGCCGTTGGGTTTGAGGATGCGGCGCGCCTCGGCGAGCCAGGCATGGGTGAAGCGGTCGTAGGCGGCAAGGCTGTCGAACTTGTCCCAATCATCGTCGACCGCGTCGACCTGGCTGCCGTCGGGGCGGAGGAGATCGCCGCCGAGCTGGAGATTATAGGGCGGATCGGCGAAGATCATGTCGACCGACGCCGCGGGCAGCGAGCGCATCATCTCGATGCAATCGCCCTGCAATATGCGGTCGAGCGGCAGGTCCGCCGGGGTCGCTTTCGCCGTCCGTGCCTTCGCCGCCGGCGCCTTGACCCGCTCCATCACACCCATGCGCTTGCCCCTCGTTCTTAACCAAAGAAGGCCCTGATGAGTCCGGCGACACCCGCCGTCAAGCACGAGTCGCTAGGCCCAAGCCCTGACAAAATGGTTAACGGCAGGAGAACGAAAGGAGTCTGCCACGACATATGGAGTCGGTCGCGACTCGGAGACTCAACCACTGGTGGTGTGGCGATGAGGACTCAGCGCGGAAATTTTTTCGGCGCGGGCCGGCGCGCGCGGTCAAATCCCCGGATCGACCCCGCTGAGGTCGATCGAGCGCTCCCAAAGCTCGCGCGCCAGCGCCGGATCGCGCGCGACGCCCGCCGTGCGCGCCGGTCCCGATCGCCCGGTGACCTCGCCCAGCCCTTGCGGCCCGACATAGTCGCCACCCTGCACATGCGCGCCGGTCGCGGCGTGCAAGGTCGGCCACGCGCCGCGCGCCGCGCTGTTGAAGAAGGGCGCGGCGAGCGGCGCCAGATAGCGCAGCGGCATCGGCAGGTGCCGCTGCAGCTCGGTCAGCGCGACGCCGGGATGACAGCCGATCGCCTGCGTCGCGCGACCGGCGGCGCCGAGCCGCCGGTCGAGCTCGAACATATGGAGCATGTTGGCGAGCTTGCTCATCTGATAGCGCGACCAGTTATGATAGCCGCGCTCCGCGCCGAGGTCGCTGTAATCCATCTCACCGCCGCGATGCGCGAGGCTGCCGGTGACCACGATCCGGTCGTCGACGTGCCGATGGACCAGTCCGGTGAAGGCGAAGTGGCCGAGGTGGTTGACCCCGAACTGCAGCTCATAACCCTGCCGGGTCAAGCTGCGCGGCGGGATCATCACCCCGGCGTTGTTGATCAGCACGTCGATCCGCGGTCCCGCCAGCACCGCCGCCGCCGCTTCGCGCACTTGATCGAGATCGGCGAGGTCGAGGCGCCGGAAGGAGAGCTCGGCCTTCGGCACATCGGCGCGAATGCGCTCGATCGCCGCCGTGGCACGGCTTTCGTCGCGGCATGCGAGGATCACCCGCCCGCCGCGCGCGGCGAGAACCCGCGCCGCCTCGAACCCGATGCCCGCATTGGCGCCCGTGATCAGGAAGGTGCGGCCGGTCTGCGCCGCAACATCGTCGGCCGTAAATCCGTCCCTCATCGCGCCCCCTCTTCTCGATCAGATCAATGACCTTTGCGCAACCGGTGCAAAGCTGGTCCGATGGAGCGGCGTCGGGCCGTGGAGGCGCAGCGCCGTCAGATGCTCGGGCGTAGCATAGCCCATGTTCCTTTCCCAGCCAAAGCCCGGAAAGTCGCGCGCAGCCGCGACCATGAAGCGATCGCGATGCTGTTTGGCGACGATGCTCGCCGCCGAGATGCACGGGTGCAGCGCATCGCCGCCGACGATGGCGCGCGCGCGATAGCGCCAGCGCGGCAGGCGGTTGCCGTCGACCAGTATCTCGTGCGGATCGCACCCCAGTGCCTCGACCGCGCGCGTCATCGCGAGGAAGGTCGCCTGCAATATGTTGATCGCGTCGATCTCGGCGACGCTCGCCTCACCCACGCCCCAGCGGCAATGCGCCTTGATCTCGATGTCGAGCTCGGCGCGTCGCTTTGCGGAGAGCTTCTTGGAATCGTCGAGCCCGTCGATCCCGCGCTCGCACAGGATCACCGCCGCGGCCACAACCGGCCCCGCGAGCGGCCCGCGCCCGGCCTCGTCGACGCCGACGATCAACATGGCCTCCCCTCCCGCTTGCGGGAGGGGCAGCGAGACTTGCGAGCTTGCTCGCTAGTCGCAGCGGGGTGGGCCGGGACCAGGGCGAGATGCGCCCACCCCTGGCCCCTCCCGCAAGCGGGAGAGGAGATCAGATCCGCCACGGCGGAAACCTCCGATACTCACCCGCCTGATAAAGACACAAGCGGTTACCGTCGGGATCGGTCAACCGCGCCTCGCGCCAGCCCCAATCCTCGTCCTTCGGCATCTGGTCGAAGCGCACCCCGCGCCGCGCCAGATAGGCGACCCACGCATCGAGCGCACCGCTTTCGAGATAGGTGGTGGCTCCCGTTTCTCCCTTCCCGCTTGCGGGAGGGGAAAGATGGATCGAGAGGGTGACGCCGTTCGCCGCCTCGAACCGCGCATAGCCATTGTCCGGACTATCGACGATCTGCGTCAACCCGAGCTGCTTGTAGAAGGCGACCGACGCGGCATAATCGGCCGCGGGCAGTGTGATCTGGTTGAGTGCGGGACCGGTGAACAGCCCGTCGTTGCGAACGGCCTGCTGCCCCATCGGGCCGTGCCCCCCGCCCAGCCCCGGCGCATCGAGCAGCGCTAGCCGCACGAAGTCGCGCGCGCGCGCCACCGCGGGTTCGAGCGGCATCCCCTGCGCGAGCCCGGTCGCGATGGCGCTCGCGAGCGTGCAGCCGGTGCCGTGGGTGTGCGGCGTGTCGATCCGCGGCGCTTCCCAGCGCGCAACCTCGCCCGCCTCGGGTTCGATCAACCGGTCGACCACCATGTCGCCTTCACCATGCCCGCCCTTGGCGAGCAGCGCGCAGCCATGTGCGAGCACCGCCTCCTCGCCGCCGAGCGCCGCAAGCTCGCCCGCATTGGGCGTCGTCACAGCCGCACGCGCCATCAACGCCTGAAAGGCGCGCACGGTCGCCGCATCGGCGAGCGTCGACCCGCTCGTCGATACCATCACCGGATCGAATACTACCGCCGCACCGGCAAGGTCGGGACGTCCCAGCCGCTCGGCGACCGCCGCCGCGGTTTCGGCGCTGCCGATCATGCCGATCTTCACCGCGTCGACGCCGATATCGGCGACGACGCTGTCGATCTGCATCAGCACCATCTCGGTCGGCACCGCATGGACGCCCTGCACGCCGAGCGTGTTCTGCGCGGTGATCGCGGCGATCGCGGTCATCGCGTGGCCGCCGAGCATCGTCACCGTCTTGATGTCGGCCTGAATCCCGGCGCCGCCGCCGCTGTCGGACCCCGCAATGATGAGAACGCGCGCGGTCATGCCGCCCTCCGCACGATCAGCCCCGCGCTCCCGGATGGCGCCGTTCGGTCGAAGCGGGAAATTTCGCCAGCGCCGGGCCTTCACGCATCGGCCGGTCGAGCAGGTCGCCGCCACAATTGGGGCAGCGCTCCTCCAGCTTGTCGGCGCAATCGGCGCAGAAGGTGCATTCGAACGAACAGATGAAGGCGCCGTGCTTGTCGGCAGGCAGGTCGCGGCCGCACCGTTCGCAATCGGGACGCATTTCCAGCATAGTCAAAACCTTTCTTCGCTCCGCACTCTGGCGGAGCCCTTTCGATATATCAGCCCGCCGCGACGCGCACCGCGTCGCAGATCATGTCGACGACGCGCTCGACCTCGCCGGCATCG
Organism: Sphingopyxis indica; assembly: GCF_032879645.1. NCBI lineage: Bacteria > Pseudomonadati > Pseudomonadota > Alphaproteobacteria > Sphingomonadales > Sphingopyxidaceae > Sphingopyxis > Sphingopyxis indica. Next base: position 2,150,393 of record NZ_CP076394.1, on the reverse strand, counting down.
TCGCCTTCGGCCATCACGCGGATGACCGGTTCGGTACCCGACGCGCGGATCACGAGCCGCCCGCGTCCGGCAAGCGTCGCCTCGCCCTCGGCGATCGCCGCCTGCACCGCGCTATCGTCGAGCGGCTTCCCGCCCGCAAAGCGGACATTCTTCAAAATCTGCGGGACGGCGTCGAACTGGTGAAGCAATTCGCTCGCGGGCTTGCCCCCCGTAACGAGTTCGGCGAGCAGCTGCAACGCCGCGAGCGTCCCGTCGCCGGTCGTCGCATGATCCGACAGGATCATGTGCCCCGATTGCTCGCCGCCGACGTTGAAACCGCCCTCGCGCATCCGCTCGAGAACATAGCGGTCGCCGACCTTGGTGCGCTCGAGCCTCAGCCCTTCGCCTTCGAGGAAGCGTTCGAGCCCCAGGTTCGACATCACCGTCGCGACGACCCCGCCGCCGGTCAGCCGCCCCTGCCGCGCCCAGCTCGCGCCGATCAGCGCCATGATCTGATCGCCGTCGACGATCGCGCCCGCCTCGTCGACGACGATCAGCCGGTCGGCGTCGCCGTCGAGCGCGATGCCGATGTCGGCGCCGCTCGCCACGACCGTCTCCTGAAGCAAGGCGGGCGCGGTCGATCCGCACTGGTCGTTGATGTTGAGCCCGTTCGGCGACACGCCGATCGCCACGACGTCGGCGCCGAGCTCCCAGAACACGGTCGGTGCGCTGTTATAGGCGGCGCCGTTCGCGCAATCGACGACGATCTTCAGTCCGTCGAGGCGGATATGCTGGGGCAAGCTCTGCTTGACCGCGTGGATATAACGCCCGCGCGCGTCCTCGATCCGCTTGGCGCGGCCGATCTGCGCAGGCTCGGCGAGCCGGGGTTCGCCGGCAAGCAACGCCTCGATCTGCACCTCGTCGGCGTCGGAGAGCTTGTAGCCGTCGGGGCCGAACAATTTGATGCCATTGTCGGCGAAGGGATTGTGGCTCGCCGAGATCATCACGCCGAGGTCGGCGCGCATCGAGCGCACGAGCATCGCCACCGCCGGGGTCGGCATCGGGCCGACCTGCACGACGTCCATGCCGACGCTGGTGAAGCCCGCGACGAGTGCATTTTCGATCATATAGCCCGACAGGCGGGTATCCTTGCCGATCACGACGCGATGCTTGTGCGCGCCGCGCAGAAAATGCGCGCCCGCCGCCATGCCGACCCGCATCGCGACCTCGGCGGTCATCGGCGCCTTGTTGGTCAGCCCGCGAATCCCGTCGGTTCCGAAAAACTTGCGCATGGTCGCTCCGCTACTTAATCCTTCGGCGGAAGCATGGTGTCCCGTCGGTCTCCACCGGCCCTAGGTTACCGCTTTTTTCTTTGCAAGTTGGCGGGGGACTTTGAGCTTGAAATCGGCATGGATCATTCTCTCGGCGTTGATCGCCGGGATGCTGCTGGGGCTTGGCGCCGAAGCGCTCGCGCCCGACGTCGCGGCGCGCGCGCTGCCGATCATCGAGCCGATCGGGCAGCTCTGGCTCAACGCGCTCAAGATGACGATCGTGCCGCTGATCGTCGCGCTGCTCATCACCGGCATCACCGCGACCGCCGACGCGGCGCGCGCGGGCAGGCTCGCGGCGCGCGCCGTCGCGACCTTCATCGCCGCGATCATGATCTCGGGCGCGATGTCCTTCGTGATGACCCCGCTTTTGCTGCGGCTGTTCCCGCTGTCGGCCGATGCCGCTGCGGCGCTGCGGCACGGACTCGGCGGTGAAGCCGCGACCGGGCCATCGCCCGGCTTCGCCGATTTCATCCTCGGCCTCGTCCCGACCAACCCGATTGCCGCAGCGGCGGAGACCGCGGTGCTGCCGCTGATCGTCTTCACGACGATCTTCGCCTTTGCGATCACGCGCATAGCGCCCGAACAGCGCGCGACGCTGGCCGGGCTGTTCAAGGCGCTGGGCGACGCCATGCTCGTCGTCATCGGCTGGGTGCTCGCCGTCGCGCCCGTCGGGGTCTTCGCGCTCGGCTATGCGCTCGCGATCAAGGCGGGGCTCGCGGCGTTCGGCGGGCTCGTCCATTATGTGCTGATCGTCTCGGGCATCGGCGTCTGCTGCGTGATCCTCGCCTTCGCGCTCGCCTTTCTTTTCGCCGGCCTGTCGCCGCTGCGCTTCGCCCGGGCGATGATCCCGACCTTCGCGGTTGCGGTGAGCACGCAAAGCTCGCTCGCCAGCCTGCCCGCGATGCTCGAGGCATCGGAAGAACTCGGCGTCGATCCGGAGAAGGCCGACGTCGTGCTGCCGCTAGCGGTCGCGCTGTTTCGCTTCACCAGCACGGCGATGAACCTCGCCGTCGTGCTCTACATCGCGTGGCTGTTCCACGTCGATATCGGCATCTGGGCTGTCGTGATGGGGCTGCTCGTCGCGGTCGCCTCGGCGCTCAGTTCGGTCAGCCTGCCGGGCTCGATCAGCTATGTCGTGTCGATCGCCCCGATCGCGGGGGCCATGGGTGTTCCCGTCGGCCCGCTCGGCCTGCTCGTTGCGGTCGAGACTTTTCCCGACATCTGGCGTACAGTCGGCAATGTCATCGCCGACGTCGCGGCAACCAAATTCGCGGCGCGCGGCTCCCCCGACGACAATCATGGAGAGCGAGCATGAAATATCGCACCCTCGGCCACGGCCTTGAAGTGTCCGCGATCGGCATCGGCTGCATGCCGATGATCAAGGGCGGCAACATCCTCTATGGCGAAGCCGCCGACATGGATGAAGCGACGCGCACGATCCACCGCGCGATCGACCTTGGCGTCACCTTTTTCGACACCGCGCAAATCTATGGCCCGTTCAGCAACGAGGAACTGCTCGGACAGGCGATCAAGGGCCGGCGCGAGGGCCTCGTCATCGCGACCAAGTTCGGCTTCCGCTTCGAAGGCAAGACGATCACCGGGGTCGACGGCTCGCCCGAAAACGCCCGCCGCGCGTGCGAAGGCTCGCTCCAGCGGCTCGGCATCGACACGATCGACCTCTTCTACCAGCACCGCGTCGACCCGAACGTCCCGATCGAGGAGACGGTGGGCGGGATGATGGAGCTCGTCAAGGAGGGCAAGGTGCGCCACATCGCGCTCTCCGAGGCAGGCCCCGACACGCTGCGCCGCGCGGCGAAAACCGCGCCGATCACCGCGCTGCAGAGCGAATATTCGGTCTGGGAGCGCGAGGTCGAGGCCGAAATCCTGCCCGTCTGCCGCGAACATGGCATCGGCTTCGTCCCCTATTCGCCGCTCGGCCGCGGGTTCCTGACCGGCACGGTGCGCAGCCGCGACGAGCTGCCCGAGAATGACTGGCGGCGGAATGACCCGCGCTGGTCGGACGAGAATTTCGCCGCCAACCTGCGCATCGTCGATGCGATCGCGGACGTCGCGGCAAAGCATGGCGTCTCGAACGCGCAGGTCGCGCTCGCCTGGCTGCTCGCGCAGGGCGACGACATCGTCCCGATCCCCGGCACCAAGCGCCGCGCGACGATGGAGGACAGCGTCGCCGCCGCCGACCTGACGCTCGACGCCGACGACCTCGCCGCGATCGCGGCGGCGGCACCCGTCGGCGCCACAAGCGGCCCACGCTACGGCGAACAGGGGATGCGGATGGTGCGGCTGTAGGATATTGTAGGACATAGCGTGTGCTCCCGCGAAGGCGGGAGCCCATCTCCTGCCGGCGCCATTGGAAAACGACCGGTGATGGGTCCCCGCGTTGGCGCTACGCGCCGCCTTCGGCTCCGCGGGGACACACGAACTTTGGCAAATCCATCTTGAAGGGCGGAAACGCTCACCCCCGCCCCTTGATCTCGTTCACCGCCTCGGCGAGCACGTCGAGTTTGTGGTGCAGCCGCAGCGCCATATCCGACAGATGCGCGTCGGCGGCGGCCATCGCGGCGCTCAGATCCAGCGCCAGATCCCCGCGGCGATATAGCCGAGCGCGCCATGCGCCCAGGTCGCCGCGAGCCAAAGGACGATCCCGCCCCACAGCGCGTGACCGCGCGGGATCGTGTCGCCCCACGGCGCTGCGCCGCCGAACTGGCGGGCGAAGGGCAGATAGCTCGTCCGCGCCGTCCAGTGGCGCCACGCATCGCCCATCTGCTTCGCCTTCTTCACATCCTGCCCCGCCGCCCCGACGAGCGCGAGGAAGGCGATCGTTGCCGACAGGACGAGCTGCGCCGGCGTCGGCATGACGAGCGCATGCGCGAGCGCCCACAGCGCAAAGCCCCACATCATCGGATGGCGGGTGATCGCAAAGACGCCGCGCGGCGCCCTTTGCGCGGTCGCGGCGGCGCCGGGGGCGGGAAGCGCGGGATTGCCGACGAGCGATCCCATGAACAAGATGCTCGCCACGAGGACGATCAGCGATGCGAGCGCCCACAGCGGATCGTCGACCGCCCAGAGCGGCGGTTCGGGCGGCATCGACCGCCACGCCTGCACCACCATGACCAGCGTCGCGATCGCGACCAGCGAATAGACGATCTGAAAGGCTCGCTCGCCCATCCGCCCCGCGAGCGGCTCGCGCAGCGGGTGCGACAGGATCAGGTGCGAGCCGACGAACAGCGCGCAGGTGACGATCAGCAACGACATCGGTTCCACGGCCCTCTTCCCTTCATCATGGCCGCGTCGGTTCAGGCGCGGCAGCTACCAGTCATAGGCGTTGGGCAGCGCGCCCTCGGCCGGATCGGCATAGCGGTCGCGCAGCCGGTCCTGCCGCGTCGTCAGCGACTGGCGCTTGCCGTCGATCCAGATCGCGGTCGGGCGGCTGCCCAGCTCGAGCGGATCGCGATCCCAGATCACCACATCGCCGACGCGCCCCGGCTTCAGCGAGCCGATGCGATCGTCCATGCCCACCGCGCGCGCGGGGCCGCTGCTGATCGCGGCAAAGGCCTGATCCCAGCTCAACCCGCTCGTGCCCGGCATTTTGGTCAGCGCGACCAGATTGCCTGCATATTGCGTCGCATAGCCCATCTTGTGCGCATCGTCGTCGTCGAACACGCCGACCGCGACCGTCACCCCCGCGGCTTCGAGCCGCCCGGCGTTCGACTGCGTCGCGCCGAGCTGTTCGAAGCTGTTCGGCAGGTCGGTGAGCGGCGAGACGATCACCGGCACGCGCGCCGCCGCGATCTGCGGCGCCACCAGCCAGCCTTCGGTCGCCCCGACGAGCACCAGCTTCATCGCGGGAAAATCCTGCTTCAGCTTGACGACGTTCAATATGTCGGCGGCGCGGTCGACGCGCACGAACAGCGGCGTCGTGCCGTCGATCACGCGCACCAGCGCGTCGGCGTCGGCGCGCTGGATCATCGCGTCATTGCCCCATTCGGCGAGCGTCGCGGCCCCGCGGGCATAGCTGCGCGCCGCGAGCAATTGTTCGCGAAAGAGCAGGAAGGTCGCGGCGCGGCTGCCGCCCGCCTTCGACGCGCCATCCTCGCCAAAGGCGACATATTGCAGCGCGCGCGGGCGCGTGACCATGGCCATGTCGTCGCCCAGATCGACGACCGCGCCCTGACCTGCGAACAAATTGCTGCTGCCTCCGGGCGCCACAACTGCGCGCGTGACGCCCGCTGCGCGGTTCACCACGACCGGCGAGCCCATCGGGTTGAGCGCCGGCGCAATGTCGAGCCCGGCGGAAAAGCGCGTGCGCGGCGCGCTGCGATCGTTGGTGCCGGAGACCGCATCGACTTCGGTCAGCCCGACGCGGCTGAACGCCGCGACGATCCCCGGCGTCACATAATGGCCGCCGGCATCGACCGTTTCGATCCCCGCGGGCACCGCAACGCCCGCACCCGCCGCGACGACCTTGCCGCCGCGCACGACGACGGTGCCGCCTTCGACCGGCGCGCTGCCGTCGCCGATGACGAGCTTCGCATTGGTGATCGCGACGTCTTGCGCCGCAGCAGGAAGCGCAAGCAGCGCGGCGGCGGAAAGCAGGAGCGCGCGGATCATTTCACATCTCCCTCGCCCGGCTGGCCCAACTCGAAATCGCTCACCGGCCGCCGCTTCGGATCATCGGCGTCGTACAGCAGCGCACCGTCGATCCATACCTTTTCGGGACGCGTATAGACGCTGAACGGATTGCCGTTCCACAGCACGACGTCGGCCATCTTGCCGGGCTTCAGGCTGCCCGTCTTGTCGGCGATGCCGAGCGCGGTCGCGGGGTTGATCGCGAGCCAGCGCCACGCGCGCTCGTCGCTGATCGTCAGCCCCATGCGGCGCCCCGCGGCGAGCGCCTTTGCCGCCTCCTGATTGAGCCGCTGGATCTGGTTCGCATCGTCCGAATGGACGATCGCGCACGCCCCCGCCTGCTCGACCATCGGCAGATTTTCGGGCACCGAATCATAGGCCTCCATCTTGAAGCCCCACCAGTCGGCCCACAGCGCGGCGCAAATGCCTTCCTTCCTGAGCAGGTCGGCGACCTTGTAAGCCTCGACCGCGTGGTGGAACGCGGTGACCTTGTAGCCGAACTCGTGGCTCATATCGATGACCTGCGCCATTTCGTCGGCGCGGTAGCAGTGATTGTGGACGAGGATCTCGCCCGACAGCACGCCCGCGAGCGTTTCCATCGCGAGGTCGCGATCGACCGTCTTGCCCTCATCGAGCTTCTTCTTATAGGCTGCGGCCTTCGCCCAGGTCTGGCGGTCGACCGCGAAATTGCCCATGCGGGTCGAGGGCATCCGCCCCTTGCCGCCATAGACGCGCTTCGGATTCTCGCCGCACGCCATCTTCATGCCATAAGGCGCGCCGGGGAATTTCATGCCCTGCACGGTGCGCGACGGCACATTCTTCAGCGTCACTGAACGCCCGCCGATCAGGTTCGCGCTGCCCGGCAGGATCTGCAAGGTCGTCACCCCGCCGTTGGCGAGCGCGCGCGAAAAGCCCGGGTCCTGCGGCCAGACGCTATGCTCGGCCCATACTTCGGGGGTCGTCGGGCTCGTCATCTCATTGCCGTCGCTATGCGCGTCGACGCCGGGCGACGGATAGACGCCGAGGTGGCTGTGGACGTCGATCACCCCCGGCGTGACGAACTTGCCGCGCCCGTCGATCACCAGCGCGTCGGCGGGGATTGCTGTATCGGCGCCGCCGATGCTCGCGACCTTGCCCTCCGCCAGCACCACCGTGCCGCCGTCGATCCGCCCGCCCTCGCCGTCGAAAATCGTCACGCCCGTCACCGCGGTCACGCGGCCCGGATAGGCGTGATAGGTCGAGGGATAGGGGTTCTTGTCGAACCGTTCGGCCTTCGCGCCGGTCGCCGCCGGCGCGGCGTCGCTCCCCGCCGCCTGCGGCTGCGCGTCGGTCGCCGCGCATCCTGCGAACACCAGCGTCGCCGCGGCCAGAAGGCCGCTCTTCATGCCCCGGACCATGATCAGCTCGCCGGCTTGGGTTCGGGGTGGACGCCGGCAGCCTGTGCCTCGCCCAGTTCCTCGGCGCCCGCGACATCGGACGGACGGTCGCGCAGCGTGTCGAGGTGCATCCAGCGCTTGACGATCGGCGACAGCGCAAGGACGACCACCGCCACCCCGAGCGTGATCCAGCCGATCTCGTTATAGATGGCGAGCGTCGCCTCCTTGGTCATTTCGCCGCTCTCGCCGCCGGTCGCCTCGCCGATCTTGCCCGCGACGAAATTGCCGACCGCGGTCATGTAGAACCAGGCGCCCATGATGAGCGATGCCATGAAGGACGGCGCGAGCCGGTTCATCGCGCTGAGCCCGACCGGCGACAGGCAAAGCTCGCCGGTCGTGTGGAGCAGATAGAGCAGGAAGACGAAGATCACGGGCGTCATCGTTTCCATTCCGACGCTCTTCGCGCCCCAGACGAAGACGAGAAAGCCGAGGCCGACCTGCGCGAGCGCCAGCGCGAATTTCGCCGGCGCCGACGGCTCAAGCCCGCGCTTGCCGAGCCATTGCCACAGCGCGGCGAAGACAGGCGCGAACAGGATGATATAAATGGGGTTGATCGACTGGAACACCGAAGCCGGCACCCCGCCGATATCGACATAGCGGTCGGTATAGAGGTTGAAGCTGCCCCCCGCCTGCTCGAACAGACCCCAGAAGAGCGGGTTGAGCGCGATGAGGAACAGGATGGCGAAAATCCGCTCACGCGGCTCCTTGTCGAGCCTGAAAGCCTGAAAGAGCACCCAGCCGAGCAGGGCGAAGCCCGAAATGATCAGCAGCGTCTGGATGACATCCTGATATTGTACCAGCGCCCACATCACCGCGACTGCGGCGAGGCCGATGCCATAGATGGTCATTTCCTTGCTGCGCGCGAGCGGTTCGGGCGCTTCGCCCGCACCGAGCAGCACCTTCTTGCCGAGCACGAAGACGATCAGGCCGGCGACCATGCCGATACCGGCAAGGCCGAAGCCATAGGCCCAGCCGACGGTCTGGCCCAGATAGCCGACGAGGATGGTGCCAAGCGCGGCGCCGACGTTGATGCCCATGTAGAAGATCGTATAGGCGGCGTCGCGGCGCATGTCGGTCAGGCGATAGAGCTGGCCGACCATGACCGAGATGTTGGCCTTCAAAAAGCCCGAGCCGACGATAATCAGCGCGAGCGCGAACCAGAAGATGTTGATCGTCGGATCGGACTGTCCGCCGGTGCCCTCGAACGCCATGAACAAATGGCCGAGCGACAACAGCACCCCGCCGAACAGCACCGCCTTGCGCTGTCCGAGATAGCGATCGGCCAGATAGCCGCCAAGCACCGGGGTAATATAGACGAGACTGGTATAGGCACCATAGATCAGGTTCGATTTGCCGTCCGAAAACAGCCAGTGCTGCGTCAGGTAAAAGATCAGCAGCGCGCGCATACCATAGTAGGAAAAGCGCTCCCACATCTCGGCAAAGAAGAGCATATAGAGGCCGCGGGGGTGGCCGGCGAATTCCGGTTTCTTGCTCGCCGCGATCATCGCGCCGACGGTCAGAAACGCGCCCAATACCACGACCGCGATGACCGCCAGCCAGTCCCCTTCATCCCACAAACCTATATCTTTCATGCGTGTGCGTCCCTTGTCCCCGTTTGATTTTGCTGCGGCTTTTGCCGCGCGATGGCGCGCAACCTAGCGCGAAAATGACGGATTGAAAGAATCTAATTGCGCGTGAAACCAATGGAGGCGCCGCGACGCTCTTGCGAAAGCCTCGCAAAAGGGCCACATGCCCCGCCATGTTCAACGACATCTCCTCGCTCCGCTCGCACCTCGCCACCCGCCGTTCGGGCAAGGCGCGCGACATGATCGCGCCCGGCCCCGATGCCGACACGCTGCGCGACATCGTCGCGCTCGCCTTGCGCACGCCCGACCATGGCAAGCTCGCACCGTGGCGCATCGTCACCGTCGCGGGCGACCAGCGCGGCAGGCTCGCCGACTTGCTCAAACGCGCCTGGATCGCCGAGCATCCGGGGGCAGAGGGACTCGACCTCTCGGCGCTCGACCAGTTCGCGCATCAGGCGCCGACGCTGCTCCTGCTCCTCTCGACGCCGGTGCAGGACAGCAAGATCCCGGTCTGGGAACAGCAGATGTCGGCGGGCGCGGTCGGCATGAACCTGCTCCACGCCGCGCATGCGCACGGTTTCGTGGGGAGCTGGCTTACCGGTTGGGCCGCCTATAACCGCGACGTCGCGGCCGCCTTTGGTGCGCGCGACGGCGACACGATCGTGGGATTCTTCTTTTTCGGAACCCCTGGCGCCGAGCTGTCCGAACGGCCGCGGCCAGATTATGATGACGTGGTCGGCGACTGGGACATTTAGTTTCAAAAACTGGACCGGTCGAGCAAGTGGGCGATTTGACTGTCCTGCTGTCTTATGGCATTAAGGCGGCATGCTCGATCAGTCCAAGCCCGTGTATCAGCGCCTGCGCGACGTCATCGCCAACGCGATCCTCGACGGCGCCTATGGCGACGGCGACATGCTGCCGTCGGTGCGCTCGCTCGCGGCCGAGGAGGGCGCGAATCCGCTCACCGTGGCAAAGGCCTATCAGACCTTTCAGGACGAGGGACTGGTGACGGTCAAGCGTGGAGTCGGCATGTTCGTCGCCGAAGGCGCGACCGAACGGCTGCGCGAACTGATGCGCGACGATTTCCTGACCAACGTCTGGCCGCCCGTCGCGCAGCAGATGCGCCGCATCGGCCTCGACGCGCGCACCCTGCTCGACCTCAGCGACGCCTGAGCTACCGACCGGCCTGCGCCGCCTTGTCGCGCAGCGCGGCGGCATTCGCCGCATCGCCCTGCGCTTCGAGCAGATCGGCATAGAGCAGCATGATGCCGCGATTGAGCGGTTGCAGTCGATAGGCGCGCGCCGCCAGCGGCAGCGCGCGCTTCGCTTCGCCCTTTGCCATCCACGCCCGCGCAAGATCGCGCAGGATCACCGCGTCGCGGTCGCCGAGGCGGCGGCGCACGCGCTCGAACGCCGCGATCGCCGCATCCCAGCGGCGGCGATCGAGCGCCAGGCGGCCGGCGAACCGGTCGGCGGCGATGCTCGAGGGGCCGCTTTCGCGTAACGCAGCGACCGCCGCGGCGGCTCCCGCGGAATCGCCGCTGCGAAGCAGCGCGTCGGCAAGGCGCAATGCCGCACCTTCGCCCGCATCGAGGTTGCGCGCCTTGCGAAAGGCGGCGACTGCAAGGTCCAGGCGCCCTTCCGCCAGCGCGGCATCGCCGAACAGCCGGTGCGCGTCGGCGACCCCGGGATTGGCGTCGCGCAGCCGCGCCGCACGTTCGAGCGCGCGCGCACCGTTGCCCTGCATCACGTCGGCCGCGATCGCCGGAATCACCTTCGACGGATCGAGCGGCGCGGCTTCGGCTGCCATCGCGACGAGCAGCGGATCATCATCGACCGCGAAGGGCGCCGCCGCGCCGCGGGCCAGGCGCGCCGCGCGGTCCTGATAGGCCGCCGAGCCCTTCCCGTCGCCCTGCTCGGCCGCGACGCGCGCCGCGAGCAGCAGCGACCAGCTGTCGGCGTCGGCGCGCGCGACGATCGGGGCCAGCGCCGCTGCCGCGCCCTCATCGTCGGCATCGGCCCAGTTCGCCGCGGCAAGGAGGCGGCGGACGGTAAAATTATGCGGCTGCACCTCGACCAGCCGTTCGGCCCAGGTCGCGGCGAGCGCCTGCCCGCCGAGCTGCAATTCGGCGATTGCGCTGACCAGCATGAATCCCGGCTCGTCGTCGAGCTGCCCGCGCGTGCGCTGGAGCAGGCTGCGCGCGAGGCGGTAGTTGCCCGCGCGCGCGGCGAGTACGGCTTGCAGATAGAAAAGGCGCGGCTCGCCCGGCGTCAACGTGGCGGCACGGCGCAGCGACGCGAGCATTTCGCGATAGCGGCCGAGATCGCCGAGCGTCGCCGCGCGCTCGATCCACGCCTCGGCATTGCCGGGGTCGGCGGCGAGCGCCCTGTCATACCATGCAAGCGCGGGCGCCAGTCCCTGCTGATCGCGCACCAGATCGGCCTTGAGCGCGAGCGCCGCACCATTTCCGGCGTCGAGGTCGATCGCATGGTCGACCGCCTGGCGTGCGCCGCGCGCGTCGGCGTTGGCGGCACGAAAGCGCGCGACGTCGGCCCACAGCCCCGCCTCGCGCGGCCGCTCGCGGAGCGCGAGGTCAAAGGCCTTGCGCGCGCCGTCCAGGTCGCCCCGATCGAGGCGGACATTGGCTTCGACCCACGCCGCTTCGCCGAGCATTTCGGGTGCGATCGGCCCCGCATCGAGCGTCGCGATCGCCCGGTCGCCCTCGCCCTGCATCGCATAGGCGCGCGCGAGCAGCGGACGCAGCACCTCGCCCGCGCCGCCCGCCGCGATCGCCTCCTCGACCGCCGCTTCGGCCGTCACGCCGTCGCCGAGCCGCATGGCGACGCGCGCCAGCGCGGCGCGCTCGCGCACCGCTTCGGGGTGATCGGCGACATAGCGCGTCAATTCGGCGCGCTGACGCTCGAGCGCCGCGCGCGGCGCCTCGGCTTCACGCCCACCGCAGCCGGCGAGCAGCAACGCCGCGAGCAGCGCGCCGGCCCGAAGCCGCCCCGCCGTCATGTCAGCCATGCATCCGATATTGCCTCAAGAGATCATAGAGCGTCGGCCGGCTGATCCCGAGCAGCTTCGCCGCCGCCGAAATATTGCCCTCGCTCTGCGCCATCGCGCGGCGGATCGCGACGCGGTCGGCCGCCTCGCGCGCGCTGCGCAGATTGAGCCATGCCGCCTCGTCCGCGTCGCCCGCGCCCGCCGCCAGATCGAGGTCGTCCTTCGTTACAAGCTTGCCGTCGGCCATGATGACCGCGCGCTTGATCCGGTTTTCGAGCTCGCGGACATTGCCCGGCCAGCGCGCCTCGTCGATCGCCTGCAAGGCGTCGGATGCGAAACCGCGCACCGCGGGGTTCATCTCGGGCGCATATTGGTGAAGGAAATGCCGCGCGAGCAGCACCGCGTCGCCCGGCCGCTCGGCGAGCGAAGGGATCTTCACCACCATCTCCGCGAGCCGGTAGTAAAGATCGTCGCGAAAGCTGCCCGCGGCGATCATCGCATCGAGGTCGCGGTGCGTCGCACAGACGATGCGCGTGTTGACGGCGATGGCCTTGCGCCCGCCGATCCGCTCGATCGTCCGCTCCTGCAAAAAGCGCAGCAATTTGACCTGCAGCGGCAGCGGAATGTCGCCGACCTCGTCGAGGAACAAGGTCCCGTCGTGCGCGAGCTCGATCTTCCCCTCGGTCGTCTTGACCGCGCCGGTGAACGCCCCCTTCTCATGCCCGAACAGCTCGCTTTCGAGCAGATTCTCGGGGATCGCGGCGCAGTTGATCGCGACGAACGCGCCGTCGCGCCGCGCGCTCGCCTCGTGCAGGGCGCGCGCGAGCAGTTCCTTGCCGGTCCCGCTCGCGCCGAGCAGCATCACCGACACGTCCAGATTGGCGACGCGCTCGATCGTGCGCGCGACTTTCAGCATCTCGGGCGCGCCGGTGATCATCCCGCCGAGCACGCGATTGTCGCTCGCTCCCGCTTCGGCAAGCCGGGCATTCTCGACCTCGAGGTCGCGGACGTGAAAGGCGCGGCGCACGATCAGCCCGAGTTCCTCGATGTCGATCGGTTTCTGATAGAAATCCCATGCCCCGCTCGCGATCGCGGTGAGCGCGCTCGCGCGTTCGCCGTGCCCCGACACGACGACCACCTTGGCATCGGGCTTCATTTCGAGAATCGCTCTCAGCACGCGAAAACCCTCGCGGGTCCCGTCGGGATCGGGCGGCAGGCCGAGGTCGAGCGTCACCACTGCGGGCTCCTCGGCGCGCAGCAGGTCGAGCGCCGCGTCATGGTCGCCCGCGATCAGCACCTCATAATCGTCATAGGCCCATTTGAGCTGCGTCTGGAGCCCGGCGTCGTCCTCGACGACGAGCAGCTTGCGCGGCGTCTCGGCCGCTTCCTTGGTCATGATGCCACCTTCATCCACTCTTCGCCGCCATCGGCGCCATTCTCCCCCGCCGCGGGCAGCCACAGCGTAAAGCAGCTCCCCTCGCCCGGCTCGCTCAGCACTTCGATCGTGCCGTTCATCGCCTGCGCGAGCCCCAGCGCCTCGAAGGCCCCGAGGCCGAAACCGCCTTCCTTCGTCGAGACGAAGGGCTTGAACAGCTCCTCGCGGATGAAGTCGCGGCTCATCCCGCAGCCCTGGTCGAGCACGTCGATGCGCACGCGCCCCGCTTCCTTCGCCGCGATGATCTGCACCGGGCTTCCCTCGGGCGAGGCGTCGATCGCATTGGTCGCGAGTTGTTCGAGGATCTGCCGCACCGAAGCCACATCGGCCCACGCCGCGAGGCCGGTCGTGCAGCCCACGAAGATGTTGCGGCGCGGGCGCATCTGCGCGGCGATGTCGGAGAGCAGCGGTTCGACCAGCGTATGCGCCGCCTCGCTCGCCCGGTTGCGCTCGCGGGGCGACAGGCGCGCGAGCAAATCGCTCAGCCGGCCTGCGGAGAGTTTGAGCGTCTCGATCATATCGGCGCGAAACTCCGGCTTGTCGGCATGACGCTCGGCATTGCGCGCGAGCAGCGACAGCTGACTCGCGAGATTCTTGATGTCGTGCATGATGAAGGCGAAGCGGCGGTTGAACTCATCGAAGCGCTTCGCTTCGGATAGCGCCGCCTGGCTCTGTGATTCGGCGAGATAGCTCGCCGCCTGCTGCCCCGCGATGCGCAGCACGTCGAGATCTTCCCAATCGAGCGCGCGCGACACGGTGGGGCGATGCAGCACGGCGAGCGCGATCATGCGGCCGAAATGCAGCACCGGAACGACGACCCATGCACGCGTGTCGGTGATCATCCACTCGGGAATGGCCAGATCGGGCTCGACAGCAACGCCGTGCCGGACGGCGTCGAGGTCGACGATGTGCTGCGCCTCCTGCAAGGTGAAGGCGCAGCGCAAGGAAAGCGAAAGCTCATCGTCGATGCGCGCCGGCCAGCGCCACTGGTCGGCGATGCGAAAACAGCCCTGGACGTCGGGCAGCATCAGCAGCGCCGCCGGGCTTCCCGTCAGTTCGGCGAGTGCCTTGGCAACGCGGCGATAAAGGTTGCTGTCGCCTTCGTCGCTCTGCCCCAGCGTCGCGGTGAACCGCATCCATTCGGTGCGATAATCATAGCGATGCTCGAAAAAATGCTTCGAGATCGTCACCGAGAGCCACGCACGCGACCGCGGCGAAGCGAGCAGCAGGCCGCCCGCCCCCAGCGCGACGATCAGGAACAACCCCTGCGCCAGCTCGCCATAATCGCCGCCGCCGAGCCGCGCGACCGCCCCCGCGAGCCCGATCAGCACCAGATAGGCCGCGGCGCCGAGCAGCGCGATCGTCCGCATCGCGGCAGGGCGCGACAATCGGATGCGCTCGCGCCCGACGTCCATCGCGGCGAGCACGAAAGTCGGCAGCATCAGCAGCGCGACGGCGGGGGCCAGCAGCATCAGGGTCGAGGCCGGCTTTCCGGTCAGGGCGCCGATCAGCTGGACGTTGAGCTCGTAGGCCCAGAGCATCGCGAAAGCACCCGCCACCGCCACGATCGGCATCCGCAGACCCGATCCGCCGTGCCGCACGCCGCTGTCGACGAGCAGCAACCCGCCCGAGGCGGTGATCATCGCGGTCAGCGAGAGGCTCAGCCCGATCCACGGCAGCGAGGATTGTCCGGTGCGCAGCAGCGTCGCCCCCGCCACGACCGCCGCGACCAGCGAAATCGCGATGAGCAGACGCTGAATCAGTTTCTGCGGCCGCGACATCGGCGCATCGTGCGACCAGAAGCTTGCGCCGAGCCAGCCGAGCCAGGCGACATTGCGAAGCGCGCGGCCGACGAGACCCTCGGCCGAACCCGGTCCGAAGACATAGACCGGCAGGCACCAGAGCGCGGTCGCCACGGCGGCGGCGACCAGCCATTTCGGTGCCGGCATCAGCGCCGCCATCCGGGCGCGCGGCCGGCTGAGCAACCACAGGGTGACGCCAGCGAATCCTGCGAGCGCAGCGCCCGCGAGCAGGTGCGACAGCGCCGCGAGCATCGTCACCGCGCCCCTTCGGGCCACAGCACGACGCGCACCGTCTGCAGCAGGATCAACAGGTCGAGGAAGGGCGAATAATTTTTCGCATAATAGAGGTCGTATTCGAGCTTCGCGCGCGCATCCTCGATCGACGCGCCATAGGGATAGTTGATCTGCGCCCAGCCGGTGAGACCCGGCTTCACCATGTGGCGCTCGGCGTAAAAGGGCAGCTCGCGCGTCAGCTCCTCGACAAAGGCGGGGCGCTCGGGCCGCGGCCCGACGAAGCTCATCTCGCCCTTCAGCACGCACCAGAGCTGCGGCAGCTCGTCGATCCTGAGCTGGCGGATGATGCGGCCGACGCGCGTGATTCGCGGGTCGTTTTCGCTCGCCCACACTGCCTTGCCCGCGGCTTCGGCGTCGGTGCGCATCGAGCGGATCTTGACGATATCATAGGGCTCGCCGAACAGGCCGACGCGTTGCTGGCGATAGAAAACCGGTCCCTTGCTGTCGAGCTTGACCGCGATCGCTGCGACCAGGATCAGCGGCAGGCCTACGATCAGCACGACCAGGCTCGCCATAATGTCGAACAAGCGCTTGCCGACCTTCGAAATCCGCTGGCCCGCCGAAAATCCGTCCGAGAAAATCAGTCCGCTCGGATTGGTCGTCGCCAGGTCGATGCGCCCCGTCTCGCGCTCGATGAAGCTCGCAATATCGTTGACATGAACCCCGGTCGTCTTGACCCGCAATAATGCGGCGAGTGGCAGCGCCCCGCGCCGCTCCTCCATCGCCAATACGACTTCGCCGGCGCCCAGCGTCACCGCATGTTCGGCCAGGTTGGCGACCGCGCCGCGCGGCAGCGCTCCCGCGACCGCGCGCTCGTTGCCGGCCATCGCGATATGGCCGACGATGCTGAGCCCGCTCCCCGGCCGCGCCGCGAGCGCCGCGAGCCGCGCCGCGCGCGGTCCGGCACCGAGCACGAGGATGCGGCGGCGAAAGGCTTCGGTTCCACCAAGCTGTGTCACCGCGAAACGGACGAGGAAGATACCGGCGATCACAAAGACGATCGCATAGAGGCTGTTCGCGCGCCACAGCGTCGCGCCGGGCAACAGGAAGCGGAGCAACGACAGAAAAATCACGCCGAGCGAAATCGCCGCGATCAGCCGCGCGGTCGCGAAACCCAGCCAGCGCAGCGCCTCGGTCCCGTACATGCCGACCGCCATCATCGCGAGCGAATTGGAAAGCGCAAAGGTCAAAAGCGGCAGCCAGCGCTCACCGAGCCCCCCCGCGTCGAAATCGGCCTGATGCGCATAGAGGTGCCACGCCGCCTCGGCCGACAGCAGCACCACGGCAAACTCGATCAGCGCCAGCCAGACGACCGCGTGCGGAACATAATGTTTGAACAGTCTGAACATCGAAGACGCAGCGCCCTTTCGCTCGGGTCTATAGCGCGGCAGGCGTCAACTGTCGGTTAATTTTACACTTACCTGGCCGCCCCTGGAGCCGGCTCGTCTTCGCTTGGAATATGTCGCGGGCGCTCAGGCCTTTTCGGGGCGGCCGACGCGCGTGGCCATGACTCGCATCCGCATCGCGTCCCAATCGTCGAAGCGCCAGAAGGTCGGGCTGTCGCGGCAGATGATCCGCGGATCGTCCGCGCCCGGCGAGATGGTGCAATCATAGGGCTCGATGTCTTCGAGCCGGTCGCTGTCGAAAAAGGCGCGGACCGTGACGTCCTCGTCGAGCGTGCCGCAATTGCCCGAGACGATACCCAGCAACCCGTTCGAAATCCGGACCAGCGTTCCGATCGGAAATATGCCCAGACTGTCGGCGAAGCGTTCGAGCAGTTTCGGATCGAAATGTCCCGGCCAGCTCTGCATTTCGGTTAATGTTTCGCACGGTGCCCACGCCGCTCTATAGGCACGGTCGGAGGTCACGGCGTCATAGACGTCACAGATTGCCGCCATTCGCGCGAAGAGCGAGAGCTTCTCGCCGTTCAGCCCGTCGGGATAACCCGTGCCGTCGAATTTTTCATGATGTCGCAGGCAGACCTCGAGCGCGGCTGGTGGAATGGAGAGGGACCGCGCCAACAGCTTGTGCCCGGCTACGGGATGTTCCTCGACCGCCTGACGCTCGCGGCTGTCGAGCGCGCCGGGCTTCAGCAATATGTCGTCCGAAATCGCAATCTTGCCGATGTCGTGCAGCAGGCCGGCGACCCCCAAATCCTGTACCGTCGCCTCGTCCAGTTGCAGGTGCCGCGCGAAATTGATCATCAGCGCGCAGACCGCAACTGAGTGAAGATAGGTATATTCGTCCTTGTTCTTCAGCCGGACGAGATTGAGCAGTGCGCGCGGATCGCGGTGGATCGAATCGGCCACTTCCTGCGTCAGAAGGACGAGCGACTTGACCTCGATCGCGCGCCCGAGGCGAGCCGATTCGAACACGTCGACCATCGCACGGCGCGATTTGTCGATCACCCGCAGCGCACGCCGGCGCTCGGGACCATAGCTTTTCCGGGCACGCCGGACGTCGCGCGCGCGCTCGGGCGCGAACAGCGGCTGCGGGCGTGCCGCCACCGGCCATGGCGTGGCGATGGTGTGGACCGGCGGACGATCGATCGCTTCTGCACGGGCGGCGGCAGGGACCGCTGGGCCAGACGCTGGCGGCTCTTTCTCCGCGGGGCCGTCATCGGTCGCCGCGCCCTCGTCGATCACCGGCATGACGACGCTGCGGCTAGGGTCGATCACCAGCGCCTCGACGCGCGATTGCCGGATCTTTTCTAGCTGTTCGGAGGTTTCGACCAGGAAGCGACTGCGCCAAAAGGGATGATCGATCCACCGCCCCTCAAAGGTGTGGATGAACATACCGATCTCAACTTCGTCCGGACTTATCCTAAGCAGCATGCACTGTTGGCCCCGTGCGCGCGATCAACCACTGAAGAGCGTTAACGGCACGGGAAAGACGAGATTAAATCGCAGCGTCGCACGGCTAGCGGCTCGGCGGCCGGCACTTCAACCGTGCGGCCGGATCAGATATTTCTCGCCCGTGCGCTTCGCATTGTAATTTGCGATCGTGTCGAGCGAGAGGGCATCGGTCAGCGAGATTTCGTGGCTGTAGTGGCTCTTGAAGGTGGTCGTCAGTTCGGCGACCACGCGCGCACGCATCCGCCCGACGACGTCCGCGCCCGCCTTTTGCATGAAGGGTGTGAGCAGGAAGCCCGACAGCGACCAGGAAAAGCCGAAGCTGCGGTTGAGCACGGTTGGCCCGACATCGAGCGCACCATAGATATAGACCTGCTTGAACGTATCCGACCCATAGCGGCTGTAGGTCGTCATCCGCTTGACCGCCGCAGCCTCCATGCACGCGAGAATCTGCCCCGCAAGCTTGCCGCCGCCGATCGCGTCGAAGCCGCAAGTCGCGCCCGTTTCGACGAGCGCAGCCGTCAGCTTGT
Organism: Sphingopyxis indica; assembly: GCF_032879645.1. NCBI lineage: Bacteria > Pseudomonadati > Pseudomonadota > Alphaproteobacteria > Sphingomonadales > Sphingopyxidaceae > Sphingopyxis > Sphingopyxis indica. Next base: position 2,131,494 of record NZ_CP076394.1, on the reverse strand, counting down.
CGAGGAAATCCTCGTCGCTGCTGTTGACCACATATTTCGCGCCGATGCCCTTCAGCAGTTCGGCCTGCGCCGCGCTGCGCACGATATTGACGAGCGGGATGCCATCCTTGGCGCAGATCTTCACGAGCATCTGGCCGAGGTTCGACGCCGCCGCGGTGTGGACGAGCGCGCTGTGCCCCTCCATCCGCATCGTTTCGGTGAAGGCAAGGCTGGTGAGCGGATTGACGAAGCAGGAGGCTCCGTCCTTCGGATCGGTGCCTTCGGGCAGTTCCATGCACATCTGCGCCGGCAGACAGCGATATTCGGCGTAAATTTCGCCGCCGAGCACCGCGACGGTCTTGCCGAGCAGCGCCTGCGCTTCGGGCGACGCGCCCGCCTTGACCACGAGACCGCACCCTTCGTTGCCGATCGGCAGCGCCTGCCCGACGCGCGGCGCCATCGCGCGCATTCCCGGCGCCGGAATATCGGCGGTCACGACGGGCAGGCCGTCGCGCTCCGACGCGCGCGCGCTCGCCATGTCGGCCGCGCCGAACAACAGGCCAAGGTCCGACGGATTGATCGGCGTCGCGAGAATCTTCACCAATACCTCGTGCGGCGCGGGTTCGGGCATCGGCCGCCGCTCGAAGAAGACTTCGAGCTCGCCCTCGGGCTTGACCAGCGTGAGCATCGTCAGATTGGTATCGGGCAGGTCGGTCATCGCGGGTCTCCCATGCGTTCGGTTTCTCGATGCAACGGGTTAGGGCGCAGCGAAGGCGCTGGCAATGGCGAAGCGCGCGAAATGTGAGAGCCCGGGGTTGGCGTTGGGGTTGGAAGCGGACGTTTGCCTTCTTCGTCATCCCGGACTTGATCCGGGAGCCATTCCCTCCGACGCTGCGCCTAATGGGCCTTGGATCAAGTCGGCGTTTATCCTCACACCGTCCGTAATCTTTGATCCGTCATTGCGAGGAGCGCAGCGACGAAGCAATCTCCAGCCATCGGTCGGTTTGGACGATAGCTGGAGATTGCTTCGCTCCGCTCGCAATGACGCCATACGGATGCGAACGGGATAAGGGCCGATCAAGTCCGGGGTGACGAAAAGAGGAAGGTCGGCCTATCGCCCAATCAGGGCTTCACAAATTCCCCCGCGATCCGCAGCACGTCGGCGGCGAATTCCTGTCGGCAGATCAACAGGTCGGGCAGATAGGTGTCGGCATTGTTGTAGCGTAGCGGCGCTCCGTCGATGCGGCTGACGTGGAGGCCGGCGGCGGCGGCGACGGCGGCGGGGGCGCAATTGTCCCATTCATATTGGCCGCCGGTGTGGAGGTAGATGTCGGCTTCGCCGCGCACGACCGCCATTGCCTTGGCGCCCGCCGACCCCATGGCGAGCAGCTCGGCGCCGAGGCGTTCGGCGACGAACACGGCTTCGGCGGCGGGGCGGGTGCGGCTGACGAGCATCTTTGGCGGGATATTCGCGGCGCCGAGCGGGATGGGCGCGCCCGAGGTCAAGGTCAGCCCGAGCCCCGGAAGCGCGACCGCGCCGACCGCCGCGACGCCGTCGATCGCGAGCGCGACATGCACCGCCCAGTCGCTGCGCCCTTCGCCATATTCGCGGGTGCCGTCGAGCGGGTCGACGATCCACACGCGCGACTGCGCGAGCCGCGCGACATTGTCCTTTTCCTCTTCGGAGAGCAGGCCGTCATCGGGGCGCGCGGCGCGGATCTCGCGGCACAGCATCGCATTGGCGGCGTCATCGCCCGCCTGCCCGAGCGCCTTGCCCGCAAGCTCGCCCGCGGTGCGCAGGCCGAGCAATATCTCCCCCGCCGCTGCGGCGAGGCGCGCGGCGAGTTCTGCGTCCGTTTCAGCCATGATCGACAATCAGTCCTTCTTCCTCGGCCCCGGCCTTGTCGCCCGCCGCGCCGCGCTTGTCCACGCCCCAGCCGATCCGCGCCCAGGCGCGCTCGTGGAGATAATAGAGCAGCATCTTGGTCAGCACCTCGGTGCTCGCGATCGCGCTCGCCGCCTTGACGTTCGCGGTGAAGAGATAGCTCAGCAGGAAGGTGTCGATGCTGCCGAGCACGCGCCAGCTGATCGCCTTCAACAGCGACCGGCTATGCGCCTCCCTCCCCCGGAACAGCAGCATGTCCCGCGGCTATCCGAGCAACCGGTCGACGATCAGGTCGGCCGCGGCTTCGGCGGTCATCGTCGTCGTGTCGATGCGGATCTCGGGATTTTCGGGCGCCTCATAGGGGCTGTCGATACCGGTGAAATTCTTGAGCTGGCCGCTGCGCGCCTTCTTGTAGAGGCCCTTCACGTCGCGCCGTTCGGCTTCCTCGAGCGGCGTGTCGATGAAGATTTCGAGGAACTCGCCCTCCGGCAGCATCGCGCGCACCATGTCGCGCTCGGCCTTGAACGGCGAGATGAAGGCGGTGATGACGATCAGCCCGGCGTCGGTCATCAGCTTCGCGACCTCGCCGACGCGGCGGATATTCTCGATGCGGTCGGCCTCGGTAAAGCCGAGATCCTTGTTGAGCCCGTGACGCACATTGTCGCCGTCGAGCAGGAAGCTGTGGCGGTTCATCCGAAAGAGCTTCTTTTCGACGAGGTTGGCGATCGTCGACTTGCCCGATCCCGACAATCCCGTGAACCAGAGCAGCGCGGGCTTCTGATTCTTGAGGTCGGCGCGCGCCTCGCGGCTGATGTCGGTCGCCTGCCAATGGACATTCTGCGCGCGGCGCAGGCTGAAGTGCAGCATCCCCGCGCCGACCGTCGCATTGGTCAGCTTGTCGATCAGGATGAAGCCGCCGAGCGCGTGATTGTCGGCATAGGCCTCGAACACGATCGGCTTGTCGGTCGACAGCTCGACGACGCCGATGCCATTCAAATCGAGCGTCTTCGCCGCGAGATGGTCGAGCGTGTTGACGTTGATCTCGTATTTCGGGGCCTGCACCGTCGCCGACACCGTCTGCGCCCCCAGCTTGAGCCAATAGCCGCGCCCCGGGATCATCGCCTCGTCGGCCATCCACACCAGCGTCGCCTCGAAGCGGTCGGCAGCCTCGGGCGGCGCGGCCGCCGCGGCGATCACGTCGCCGCGCGAGCAATCGACCTCGTCGGCGAGCGTCAGCGTGACCGACTGCCCCGCGACCGCCTCGTCGAGATCGCCGTTCAGCGTCACGATACGCGCCACGCTGGTCGTCTTGCCGCTCGGCAGGATGCGCACCGGGTCGCCCGGCGCGATGCGTCCGCTCGCGACCTGGCCCGCAAAGCCCCGGAAATCGAGGTTGGGGCGGTTGACCCACTGCACCGGCATGCGGAAGGGTTTGGCTTCCTCGACGCGCGCTCCGAGATCGACATTTTCGAGATGCTCGATCAACGCCGGCCCCTTGAACCACGGCGTGTTCGGCGACAGCGCGGTGATATTGTCGCCGCGAAAGCCCGAAATCGGGATCGGCGTGAAATGGGTGATGCCGATCTCGCTCGCAAAGGCGCGATAGGCGAGCACGATGCGCTCGAACACGCCCTTGTCGTAACCGACGAGGTCCATCTTGTTCACCGCGAGCACGATATGCCGGATCCCGAGCAGATGCGCGAGAAAGCTGTGCCGCCGCGTCTGGGTGAGCACCCCCTTGCGCGCGTCGATCAGGATCACCGCAAGATCGGCGGTCGAGGCGCCGGTGACCATGTTACGCGTATATTGCTCGTGCCCCGGCGTGTCGGCGACGATGAACTTGCGCTTCCCGGTGGTGAAGAAGCGATAGGCGACGTCGATCGTGATCCCCTGCTCGCGCTCGGCGGCGAGGCCGTCGACGAGCAGCGCGAAGTCGATCTCGCCACCTTGCGTGCCCACCCGCTTCGAGTCCGCCTCGAGCGCGGCGAGCTGGTCCTCGAAAATCATCTTGCTGTCGTAAAGCAGCCGCCCGATCAAGGTCGACTTGCCGTCGTCGACGCTGCCGCAGGTGATGAAGCGCAGCAGCGACTTCTGCTCATGGCTGGCCAGATAGGCGTCGATATCCTCGGCAATCAGCGCATCGGTGACATAGACGGGGTCGGTCACAAGATTCCTCCCCGGCACGGGGAGGGGGACCATGCGAAGCATGGTGGAGGGGCACCCTCGTCATATCCTGCTATCGCGAGGGAGCGCCCTGACGCACGTGCCCCTCCACCACCTGCGGTGGTCCCCCTACCCGTGCCGGGAAGGATCGGCGTGAACCGCACCATCAGAAGTACCCCTCCTGCTTCTTCTTCTCCATCGACGCATCGCCGCCATCCTTGTCGATCGCGCGCCCCTGGCGCTCGCTCGTCGTCGTCAGCAGCATTTCCTGGATGACCTCGCTCAACGTCGCAGCGGTGCTTTCGACCGCACCGGTCAGCGGATAGCAGCCGAGCGTGCGAAAGCGGATCGAGCGAAGGGCAGGAACCTCGCCGTCCTTGAGCGGAAAGCGGTCGTCGTCGACCATCAGCAACAGCCCGTCGCGCTCCACCGTCGGCCGCGGCGCCGCAAAATAGAGCGGCACGATCGGAATAGTCTCGCGCGCGATATATTGCCAGATGTCGAGCTCGGTCCAGTTCGACAGCGGGAAGACGCGGATGCTCTCGCCCTTCGCCTTCTTCGCATTGTAGAGATTCCAAAGCTCGGGCCGCTGCTTCTTCGGGTCCCAGCCGTGCGACTGGGTGCGGAAGGAGAAGATGCGTTCCTTCGCCCGGCTCTTCTCCTCGTCCCGCCGCGCGCCGCCGAAGGCGACGTCGAAGCCATATTTGTCGAGCGCCTGCTTCAGCCCCTCGGTCTTCCACATGTCGGTGTGCAGCGCGCCATGGTCGAACGGGTTGATCCCGCGCGCCTGCGCCTCGGGGTTCTGGTGCACGATCAGCTCCATCCCCGCCTCTTCGGCCATGCGGTCGCGCATTTCGTACATCGCCCGGAACTTCCACGTCGTGTCGACGTGCAGCAGCGGAAACGGCGGCGGCGAAGGATAAAAGGCCTTGCGCGCCAGATGCAGCATCACCGCGCTGTCCTTGCCGACGCTGTACAGCATCACAGGCCGCGCCGCGTCCGCCATCACCTCACGCATGATATGAAGGCTCTCAGCCTCCAATCGGTCCAGATGGGTAAGCGTCTTCGTCATGTCCCCGCCATTGCCGCCACCGCCCGCAACAGGCAAACTGTATGGCCTTTTGCCCTGCCAAGCCAGACTTGCAGGGTCAGGCGATCATCGCAACCCTCGCGCGCTGCCAGTCGCGTGCGATCGCGTCGATCGCCTTGAGCGGCGCCTCCAGCCGCCGGGCGATGTCGGGAAGCCCGCTCCAGTCCGATGCGAACAGCAATCCCAGCTCGCGGCGAAAATCATAGCCGGTGACGTGTAGCGCCACCGTGTCCTCGCCGGCCAGCGACAGCGGCGCCGTGGTGATGCCGATCCCGGCGGCGACCATCCGGATGCAGCGATCGTCGCTGTCGCTGCGCAGCGAAAAGCGGGGACGCACGCCGTGGCGGGTAAAGAAGCGGCTCGTTGCGTCGAGAAATTCGCACGAGCGCCGCGCGATCATCGTTTCGGGCGCCAGTTCCTCGGGCGACACTTCGCCTCGCGACGCCAGCGGATGATCCTGCGGAACCAGCATGACCAAGGGCTCTTCATAAAGCGCCAGCGCCTCGCCCTCACCTTCCCCGGCCTTGAGCGGAACGAGCGCGATCTGGATGCGGCCGCTCGCGAGCGCGGTGCGCAGCTCGGAATCGCTTCCTTCGACGATTTCGATCGAGAAGGATCGGGCGAACTCGGCGACGATCCGCTGGAGAAATTCGCCCGGTGCCGACCGGATCACGCCAATCCGCAGCAGGGGCGCGGTCGCCGTTTCGTCGCGGCCGAAGCCATCGGCGGCGCGAAAGGCGCGTTCGAGCTCGCGCGCGATGGGGAGGAACCGCCCGCCCGCTTCGGTCAGGCGGATCTTGCGCCGGTTTCTTATGAAGAGCTGTGCCCCGACGAGCCGCTCGAGTTCGGCGACGCCGGTCGACAAGGCCGGCTGCGTCACGCGGATCTGCTGCGCCGCCTGCGTGAAGCTGCCAGCATCGACGACCGCGAGAAACTGCCGGATATGCGCGCGCTTGATCATAAATATTTCTTATGATCTATCGCATCGGATTTCAATTTTCATATGGTTCGACTTTCGTGCAAGAGTGGGACATCCTCACCGCCCGGACTGCGAAAGGCTGACCATGCGCGCCACCCCCGACTTCGATTTCGCGCTCGGCGAGACCGCCGACATGATCCGCGAGACCACCGCCCGCTTCGCCGACGAACAGATCGCGCCGCTCGCCGCCAAGGCCGACGCCGAGGACTGGTTCCCGCGCGACGAACTGTGGACGCAGATGGGAGTGCTCGGACTTCACGGCATCACCGTCGAGGAAGAATGGGGCGGGCTCGGGCTCGGCTATCTTCAGCATGTGATCGCGGTCGAGGAGGTATCGCGTGCGTCGGGTGCGATCGGCCTCTCCTACGGGGCGCACTCGAACCTCTGCGTCAACCAGATCCGCCGCTGGGGCAATGACGAGCAGAAGCGCAAATATCTGCCCCGGCTGATCTCGGGCGAGCATGTCGGAAGCCTCGCCATGTCCGAAGCCGGCGCGGGCAGCGACGTCGTCTCGATGAAGCTCAAGGCCGAGAAGGTTCAGGGCGGCTATGTCCTCAACGGCACGAAGTTCTGGATCACCAACGCGACCTGTGCCGACACGCTCGTCGTCTATGCCAAGACCTCGCCCGAGGCGGGATCGCGCGGCATCACCGCCTTCCTGATCGAAAAGGACATGCCGGGGTTCAGCATCGGGCAAAAGATCGACAAGGTCGGGATGCGCGGCTCCCCGACCGCCGAACTCGTCTTCACCGATTGCGAAGTCAGTGAAGAACAGGTGATGGGGCCGGAGAACGGAGGCGTCGGCGTGCTGATGTCGGGGCTCGATTATGAGCGCGTGGTGCTCGCGGGGCTTCAGCTCGGCATCATGCAGGCGTGTCTCGACACCGTCATTCCTTACGTGCGCGAGCGCAAGCAGTTCGGCAAGCCGATCGGCTCGTTCCAGCTGATGCAGGCGAAGGTCGCCGACATGTATGTCGCGCTCAATTCGGCGCGATCCTATGTCTATAATGTCGCCAGGGCATGCGACGCGGGGCAGACGACGCGCTTCGACGCCGCCGGCGCGATCCTGCTCGCGAGCGAGAGCGCGGTGAAGGTCGCGGGCGAGGCGATCCAGGCGCTGGGCGGCGCGGGCTATACCAAGGACTGGCCGGTCGAGCGCTATTGGCGCGACGCCAAGCTGCTCGACATCGGCGCGGGGACCAACGAGATCCGCCGGATGCTGATCGGCCGCGAGCTTATCGGCGCCGGCGCGTGACCTGGCTGTGGCTGTCGGCCGCCGCGATGGCAGCGACGGCCTTTTTCCATTCGCGGCTCGGCGAAAAGCGGATGGTGCGCCCCCTGCTCGCGCTGAACGCGGGCGTGACCACCGATCCACGCATCCGCCGGATCATCCGTTTCGCCTGGCACGCGACGTCGGTGCTGATGCTGCTGAGCGCCATCACCGTCGCCTGGCCCGGAACGCCGCGCGCGGTCGTCGCGATCATCGGCGGCGGCTGGCTGGCAACCGGCCTTGTCAACGCAGCCTATCTGAGCGGCCGCCATATCGTGTGGCTGTTCCTGAGCACCGCGGGTGCGCTTGCACTGATCGGGGTCTTTGCATGAGCGACACGCGCTTTTCGGTCACCGCCCTCGACCACATCGTCCTCTGCGTGAACGACGTCAATGCGACGCGCGCCTTTTACGAGCGCGTGCTCGGCATGACCTCGCGCGAGGAGCGGCCCGGCAAATGGTCGCTGCAGTTCGGCGCCCACAAGATCAGCCTGCAGGACGCCCGCACCGCCCCCTCGATCGCGCGCGACACCGTGCCCGGCAGCGGCAATTTCTGCCTGCTCAGCGATGTTCCGGTGGCCGAGTGGCGCGGCCATCTGGCCGAGCAAGGTGTAGAAATCATCGACAGCGGGCACCGCCACGGCGCCACCGGAACGATCGACTCGCTCTATTTCCACGACCCCGACGGCAATCTGGTCGAAGTGAGCAATATCGTGGCGGCGCGATGAGCGAGTTCGCCCTCGACGCACTGCAATATTATGGCGCGGGTGCCCCGACGTCTGCCGCTGCGCCGAACGGCGGCGGGACGGACTGACCGCCCCGCCATGCTTCCCCAATCAACCCCAGACGCGCACGCGCTTTTCGGGCGGCAGGTACAGCTTGTCGGTCGGCTTGACGTCGAACGCCTTGTACCATGCGTCGAGGTTGCGCACCGTCAGCGCGCGATACATGCCCGGCGCGTGGCCGTCGGTCGCGATCCGCGCGCGCAGCGCTTCGTCGCGCATCTTCGTCGCCCACGTCTGCGCATAGGCGATGAAAAAGCGCTGGTCGCCGGTAAAACCGTCGATCACCGGCGCTTCCTTGCCCTTCAGCGACGCCCGATAGGCATCGTAGGCCGCCTGCAGCCCCGCCACGTCGGCGATATTCTCGCCCAGCGTCAGCTTGCCGTTCACCGCCAGGTCGGGGAACGGCTTATACTGGTCATATTGCTCGGCGAGCGCCTTTCCGGCTTCCTCGAACTTCTTGAGGTCCGCGTCGGTCCACCAGTTGCGCAGCGCGCCGGTCGAATCGAACGCCGCGCCATTATTGTCGAAGCTGTGGCTGATCTCGTGCCCGATCACCGCGCCGATCGCGCCGTAATTATAGGCGGGATCGGCCTTGGGGTCGAAGAAGGGCGGCTGCAGAATCGCGGCGGGGAAATTGAGCGCATTCTGCACCGGCAGGTTCACCGCATTGACCGTCTGCGGCGTCATCCACCATTCGCCCTTGTCGAAAGGCTTGCCGATCTTGGCGAGCTGATGCGCATATTCGGCCTTTTCGCCCGCGACTTCGTTGGCATAGGCGGCATCGGCGCTGACCTGATAGCTGCCATAGTCGCGCCACGTCTCGGGATAGCCGACGCCGACCTGGATCGTTTCGACCTTCTTCAGCGCTTCCTTCTTGGTCTCGGGCGCCATCCAGTCGATCGCCTGCACCCGCTTCGCAAAGGCGGCCTTGATGCCATCGACCATGTCGCTGACTTCGGCCTTCGCCGAGGCGGGGAAATATTTCTCCGCATAGACGCGGCCGACCGCATCGCCGAGATACTGGTTCACCGCCGCGATCGCGCGCTTGTCGCGGCTGCGCTGCTCGGGCGTTCCCGACAGAATGGAGCCGTAAAAGGCGAAATGCGCATTGTCGATCGCGCTCGGCAGCACGTCGGCGTGGCTGTTGATCTGGTGGAAGGCCAGCCAGTCTTTCCAGGCTTCGAGCGGTTGCGAGGCGACGAGCGCCGACAGGCCCGCGATCGCCTTGGCATGGTAGGCGCCGAACTTGTCCGCGCCGTCGAGTTGCGCCGCGGAAAAGAAAGCCGGCCAGTCGATGCCGGGCGCCTTTTTCGAGAAATCGGCCTTGGTCCAGACGTCGGCCGATTTGGTAAAATCCTCACTCTCTTCGCGGCTGGCATGCGCCCTGGCGATCTTCGTTTCGAGATCGAAGATGCGCTTCGCTTTCGCATCGGCGTCGGCAACGCCCGCCGCGGTCAGAAGCGTGGCGATATAGGCCTGATAGGCGGTGCGGATGCTCGCCATCTTCGGGTCGGACGACAGATAATATTCGCGCTCGGGCATGCCGAGGCCGCCCTGCAGCAGATAGGGGATCACCTCGCCCGGCGTGGCGAGGCCCTGCGTCACGAAGACGCCGAACAGATTTTCGGTGTTGAAGTCGGTCGCGTTGAGCGGGTCGACGTCGGCGCGGACTTCCTCGCCCAATATCTTCGACAGCTCGGCCTTGTCGGTGATCGCGGCGAAGCGCGCGAGGTCGGGCTCGACGGGCTTCATGCCCGCCTTGTCGATCGACGGCGTGTCGATATAGGCCTTGTAGAAATTGGCGATCCGCGCCTGGTCGGTGCCCTTCTCGACCGGCCCCTTGACGATCGCGTCGATCAGCTCGCGGTTACGCTTCTCGGTCTCGAGGAAGGCGGTATAAAAGGCGCCGGTCGACGAGCGGTCGGCGGGAATCTCGGTCGTTTTCTGCCAGTTACCGTTCGCATAGGCATAGAAATCGTCGCCCGGATTGACGCTCGTGTCCATTGCGGCCTTGTTGATGCCGATCTCGGTCCCGATCGAGTAGCTCGCGGCCGCCTTGTCCTCGCCGCCGCCCGAGCAGGCGACCGGGCCGGCGAGCACCGCGGCGGTAGACAAGAGGACGGCGAAAATCTTCTTCTTCATGGGTTTGCAACCTCGACTTCGGGGGAATGTGAAGGGGGGATACGCCTGTGACCGCCCGGTTTCAATGCCAACCAATTTCGGCCTGCGGCGCTTTTCATTCGACGAGCGACCAACTAGGCAACCAGCGAGGAGAGACAGCCAAGTGAGCGCACCGGTCCTGCAAACCATGGTCCAGCCGGAGAGCGAGGCCTTTCGCAGCAACGCCGCGCACAACCGCGCGCTGAAGGACGAGCTTTGGGCGCGGGTCGCCGAAGCGGCGCGCGGCGGCAGCGAGAAAGCGCGCGAGCGGCATACGAGCCGCGGCAAGCTGCTCCCGCGCGAGCGCGTCGAACGGCTGCTGGACCCCGGCTCGCCTTTCCTCGAAATCGGCCAGCTCGCGGCGTGCGACATGTATGGGGGTGAAGTGCCGGGCGCGGGGATGATCGCGGGTATCGGCCATGTGTCGGGCAGGCAGGCGATGATCGTCTGCAACGACGCGACGGTGAAGGGCGGCACTTACTATCCGATGACGGTGAAGAAGCATCTCCGCGCGCAGGAGATTGCCGAGGCGAACCGCCTGCCCTGCATCTACCTCGTCGACTCGGGCGGCGCCAATCTGCCGCACCAGGCCGAAGTCTTCCCCGACCGCGACCATTTCGGCCGCATCTTCTTCAACCAGGCGAATATGTCGGCCAAGCGCATCCCGCAGATCGCCTGCGTGATGGGAAGCTGCACCGCCGGCGGCGCCTATGTTCCCGCGATGAGCGACGAGACGGTGATCGTCCGGGGTCAGGGCACGATCTTCCTCGCCGGCCCGCCGCTGGTGAAGGCGGCGACGGGCGAGGAGATCAGCGCCGAGGACCTCGGCGGCGGCGATCTGCATGCGAAGAAATCGGGCGTCGTCGATCATCTGGCCGAGAATGACGAACATGCGCTGACGATCGTGCGCGATATCGTCTCGACCTTCGGGGGCGATGACGGCTTCGAAGTAGCGATGAAAGACCCGCGCCCGCCGAAATATGACGCCGAGGAGCTATACGGCATCATCCCGCAGGACGTCCGCGCGCCCTATGACGTCCACGAAGTCATCGCGCGCATCGTCGATGGCAGCGAATTCCACGAATTCAAGGCGCATTATGGCAGCACGCTCGTCTGCGGCTTTGCGCATATCTGGGGCATCCCGGTGGCGATCCTCGCCAATAACGGCGTGCTGTTCAGCGAAAGCGCGGTCAAGGGTGCGCATTTCATCGAACTGGTGCAGCAGCGGCGCATCCCCCTGCTCTTCCTCCAGAACATCTCTGGCTTCATGGTCGGTGGGAAATATGAGGCCGAAGGCATTGCGAAACATGGGGCAAAGTTGGTGACCGCGGTCGCGACGGCGACGGTGCCGAAAATCACGGTGCTGATCGGCGGCAGCTTCGGCGCGGGCAATTACGGCATGTGCGGGCGCGCTTACTCCCCGCGTTTCCTCTTCACCTGGCCCAATGCGCGGATCAGCGTGATGGGCGGCGAGCAGGCGGCAAGCGTGCTGGCGACCGTCCACCGCGACGCCGACACATGGACGGCGGAAGAGGCCGAAGCCTTCAAGGCGCCGATCCGCCAGAAATACGAAGATGAAGGCAATCCCTATCACGCGACCGCGCGCCTCTGGGACGATGGCATCATCGACCCCGCCCAGACGCGCGACGTGCTGGGACTGGCTTTTGCGGCAACGCTGAATGCGCCGGTCGAGGACCGCGGGTTCGGTGTGTTCAGGATGTGAATTATCATGGTGTTCCAGCCTCTCGGCTATAGGTTTGAAATCACCTCAACGCTTTCGCTCGAAAAAGCGAAGAGCAGGATTCGGCAGAAGAAAAAAGGGTGGTTCGATCCGCAGAACGGTGCGCGAGGTTGGATCGTCGGCCCATTTATTTGCCTGTGGCTAAGCGCGTTCAATCAATACGGACCGATGGTTGTCGGAATCGTCAGGAAAGATGGCCTAGGAAGCAAAATCGTGGGACGCGCGGGCGCTGATTTGAATGGGACGGCAATGTTCATTTTGCTCGCCCCCTTCATGGCTTGGGTGACTTACAAGATGGCCGAAGCCGGTCAGGGCTCCCTGCGGGCCTATTTGGTCATTGGCGCGATTTTTGGCCTTGGCCTGCCGTTAACACTTTGGATCAATTCCAGCGACCGCCATGAAGCCGACCCGCTGGTGCATTTTGTCCGTAAGACATTATCGCCGACCGAGAGAAGCGTACGCGGTTCAACGCCTTCGTTGCCTTTGCAGTCCAACTCTGTTCGCTTCTTCGTGAATGGTGAAGAGCGTGTCGAAGTATCCGCTGACCAATTAGGCGAAGCTCTTTCTGCGCTATCGATTGGCGACTTTGCCGTTCTGGAGTTCGCGCCGGACGAGTATATACAGGCTCTTTCAAACGCAGATCATTACGTTTTGGAGAAGCGGGAGGGTAGTGCCGCGCGACATTTCCAAGCGATCTTGCCGAAGGGATCCTTGAGCGAGCGCCGAAAATACGAGGCGAGCCTAACCCAACTCACGGATGTGATGACCGCCTATCTTCATCGTCGAACCCCTGGCTCCGATCCCAACTGGAAGCGCAAAACGCTATGATCAATTCCCTTCTCATCGCCAATCGTGGCGAAATCGCCTGCCGTATCATCCGCACCGCGCGCGAAATGGGTATCAGGACCGTTGCGGTCTACTCAGATGCCGATGCCAAGGCGCTGCATGTGCGCGAGGCCGACGAAGCCGTGCATATCGGGCCGTCGCCGGCGCGTGAATCCTATCTGGTCGGCGAAAAGATCATCGCCGCCGCCAAGGCGACCGGCGCGGAGGCGATCCATCCGGGTTATGGCTTCCTCTCCGAAAATGCCGAGTTCGCGCAGGCCGTGACCGATGCCGGGCTGGTGTGGGTCGGACCCAAGCCTTCGTCGATTACCGCGATGGGGCTCAAGGACGCCGCAAAGAGGCTGATGGCCGATGCCGGGGTGCCGGTGACGCCGGGCTATATGGGCGCAAATCAGGACCCAGCCTTCCTCGCCGAACAAGCCGCCATGATCGGCTATCCGGTGCTCATCAAGGCAGTCGCGGGCGGCGGCGGCAAGGGGATGCGCAAGGTCGATGCTCCGGCGGACTTCGCCGACGCGCTCGCCTCGTGCCAGCGCGAAGCGGCCGCCTCCTTCGGCAACGAGCATGTGCTGATCGAGAAATATATCCTGACCCCGCGCCATATCGAGGTGCAGATATTCGGCGACACGCACGGCAATGTCGTCCACCTGTTCGAGCGCGACTGCTCGCTCCAGCGCCGCCACCAGAAGGTGATCGAGGAAGCCCCCGCCCCAGGCATGGACGAAGCCACGCGCGCCGAGCTCTGCGCCGCCGCGGTGCGCGCCGCGAAGGCGGTCGATTATGTCGGGGCCGGCACGATCGAGTTCATCGCCGACGCATCCGAAGGCCTGCGCGCCGATCGCATCTGGTTCATGGAAATGAACACGCGGCTGCAGGTCGAGCATCCGGTGACCGAGGAGATCACCGGCGTCGACCTTGTCGAATGGCAGCTGCGCGTCGCGTCGGGTGAGCCGATCCCGCTGAAGCAGGACGAACTCGCGATCGACGGCTGGGCGATGGAGGCGCGCCTCTATGCCGAGGACCCGGCGAAGGGCTTCCTCCCCTCGACCGGCCCGCTCGAACTGTTTCAGCTCCCCGAGCATATCGGCCGCGTCGACACCGGCGTCTATGAAGGCGCCGAGGTCTCGCCCTTCTATGATCCGATGATCGCCAAGGTCATCGCGCACGGCGATACCCGCGAGGAAGCGCGCGAAACGCTGTCCGAAATGCTCGAAGACAGCGCAGTGTGGCCGGTGAAGAGTAATTCGGCCTTCCTCATCAACGCGCTCGACCATCCCGATTTCGTCGCCGGCGCGGTCGATACCGGGCTGATCGGCCGCGACGGCGAGGCGATGACCGCCGCGTCCGAACCTTCACCGCAGGCGCTTACCAATGCGGCGATGGCGATGGTGCCGCGCTCGCTTCTCTCGGGGTTTCGCCTCAACGCGCCCGACGTCCGTTCGGCGCCGTTCCTGCTCGACGGCAAGCGCGTCGACATCGCGCTGCACGGCCCCGGAACCGCCGAGCCTGCTCCCGCTATGCTCGTCGCCGAGCGCGGATCGGTGTGGCAGCTCGCGCCGTGGCGCGCGGCGGGCGGCGCGGGCGGCGCGGCGGGCGACGGCGCGATCCTCTCCCCCATGCCGGGCAAGATCATCGCGGTCGACGTTTCTGCGGGCGATGCCGTCACCAAGGGTCAGAAGTTGCTGACGCTCGAGGCGATGAAGATGGAACACAGCCTCGTCGCGCCGTTCGACGGCACGGTCGCCGAACTCAACGCGCAAGCGGGGGCGCAGGTGCAGGTCGAAGCGCTGCTCGCGCGGATCGAGGCGGCGGAGTAACACCCCTTCTCCCCCGAGGGAGAAGGATTTGGAGCCTTGCCGCTTCAGCGGCCAGGCGGAGTTGGATGAGGGGTTGCGAGCTAATGTGAGGGCACAGCCCCTCACCCAGCTGCGACTGGCCGGCAAGCCGGCAAGTCTTCGCAACCCTCTCCCCGAGGGAGAGGGATAAATGGCAGGAAAATACTTCGACGAATGGCAGGTCGGCGAGCGCGTCGCGCACGACATCCGCCGCACGGTGACCGAGACCGACAATCTGCTCTTCACGACGATGACGCACAATCCGCAGCCGCTGCACCTCGACATCGAAGCGGCGAAGGCGTCGGAGTTCGGGCAAATCCTGGTCAACGGCACCTTCACCTTCAGCCTGATGGTCGGGCTGTCGGTCGGCGACACGACGCTCGGCACGCTCGTCGCCAATCTGGGCTACGACAAGCTGGTAATGCCGAAACCGGTGTTCCTAGGGGACACGCTGCGCGCGGAGAGCGAAGTCATCGCGCTCAAGGAATCGAAATCGCGGCCGAACGCGGGGATCGTCACCTTTCTGCATCGCTGCCTCAACCAGCGCGATGAACTCGTCTGCCAGTGCGAGCGTTCGGCCCTTATCAAGCGAAAGGCCGGCTGATGCGACTTCGTTCCCTCCTCTTCGTCCCCGGCGACCGCCCCGAACGCTTTGCCAAAGCCGCGGCATCGGGCGCCGACGCGATCATCCTCGATCTCGAGGATTCGGTGTCGCCCGCCAATAAGGACATGGCGCGCGAAGCCGTCGCCGATTACCTTGCCGGCACGCGCGAGGTCATCACGCTGGTGCGCGTCAACCCGCTCGACGGGCATATGACCGCCGCCGACGTCGCCGCGGTGGCCGCCGCGGCCCCCGACGCGATCATGCTGCCCAAGGCCGAAGGCGCGCCGAGCATCGCGCAGCTCGACACGATATTGCGCAGCGAGGGCGGCGACGCGGGGCATCTGCCCCCCATCCTGCCGATCGCGACCGAAACCCCGGCGGCAATCTTCACCCTCGGCAGCTATCGCGAGGCGCGCGAGCGGCTCGTCGGGCTGACCTGGGGCGCCGAGGACCTGCCCGCCGCGATCGGCGCGGCGACGAGCCGCGAGGCCGACGGCAGCTATACCGAACCCTATCGGGTCGCGCGCGCGCTGACCCTGTTCGCCGCGCACGGCGCGGGGGTCGCGGCGATCGACACCGTCTTTCCGGCGATCAAGGACGAGGGCGGGCTTTCCGCCTATGCGGCGCGCGCGCGGCGCGACGGGTTTACCGGGATGATGGCGATCCACCCATCGCAGGTCGCGCCGATCAACGCCGCCTTCACTCCGTCCGCCGACGAAGTGGCGCGAGCGCAGGCGATCGTCGATGCCTTTGCCGCCAATCCCGGCGCCGGCGTGCTGCAGATCGACGGCAAGATGATCGACGCGCCGCACCTCAAGCAGGCACGGCATATCCTGTCGCTGGCGGACTGAGCGGCCTTCGAGGAAAGGTCAGGCGCGCGTCCGAAACGGCCGATGCCGCTTCATCCACGCCTTGCCGCGGTGCCAGCTTTTCTTGAGGCCGCGCCCGGCGATGCCCTCGAACATCGCATTGGGGCGCGTCGGGTCGAGCAATTCATTCTCGGCGATAAATTCATCAAACGGCCCCGGCGCGATCAGGTCGAGCAGTTCGAGCGAACGGCCGTCGCCGCGCAGCGCCTCGATCGTGTCGATCAGCGATCCCGTGCGGTCGAAATGGCGCGCGACCGCGTCGGGCTCGACCCCCAGATGCTCGGCGATCAGCGACTCGCGCAGCTTGCGGATCGTCGGTTCGACACCGCGATTGGCCGATAGCGCGGCGTCGATCGTCACATCGCATTCGCTGTCGAGTCCCATCGAGCGGTTGTTGAGATTGGCCGATCCGACGCGGATCAGCCGATCGTCGACGATCGCGGTCTTGGAATGAACGTAAATCGGATCGCCGCCCGCGGTAAGCGGTACATAGACACGCAGCCGGTCGCCGTGCCGCGCCTTGGCTATCTCGCGCACCAGTTCGACGCGCGCGGCGTCCATCGCCATCTGCTCGAGCCAGCCGTCGGCCGTGCGGGGCATGACCAGCACGAATTCGGGCGGGTCGTCCTCGTTCAGCCGCTCGGCGATCGCCGCGGCGATCTTCGCGCATGTGAAATATTGATTCTCGAAATAGATGAAACGCTTGGCGCCCGCTATGAGGTCGAGGTAGAGCTTTTCTATCTCGCGGATCTCGCCATAGCCGTCATATTCGGCGCGCGTGCGCGAGATGGCGACGTCGACATCGCGAAAGTCGGGGTCGAGATCGTTCGGCCAATTCTCGCCGGTGCCGCTCAGGTCGCGAAGCCGCTTGTTCGTCGCGCGCTGCCAGCGCTCGTTGCCGAGTTCGGCGAGCGCTTCGCCCACCGGCCCCGCAAGGATCATCGTCGAATCGTGCCACGGCATATAGCGTTCGCCACGGGGCGTGACGCGGCACGGATCGCCATCCTTGTGCTCGCGCGTGTCCCAGCGCCGCAAGCCGACGTCGATCCCGCCGCACACCGCGAGATGATCGTCGAACACCGCGACCTTCTGGTGATGGCTGCACCCCGCCGGATGCGCGCTGTCGAGGCGGAAGCTGATCGAGCGCGTCATCTTCCAGCGCAGGATCAGCGCGACGATGCCCGGCACGGCGAGTTGCTTCAGCCCGCCGAAATTCCAGCGGAGAATGTCGATGTCGCGGTCGGGGCGGCTTTTCGCGAGCCGCAGCATATAATGGCCGAGCGCCTCGCCGCCGCCGTCGGCATCGGGGGTCAGCGCGATGCGCGGGTCGAAATCCCAGCCGATAAGCAGGATGCGCTCCTTCGCGCCCGCCATCAGCCGCGCGAGCAGCGCATAATAGTCGGCGGCATCGACGATCATCCGCGCCTTGCTCGCGCGCTCGATCCGCCAGCAATTACGCCCCGCTTCGACAATGGGGGTGAGTTCGGCCTCGCTCATCGCCGACGCCACGCATGGCGGCGGCGATGGTTGCGTGAAAAACGGCTCAGGCGGCGAAGAATTGCTCGGGCGCCAATTCCATCATCGCCTCGCTGCCCGCCTCGATCTTGCGGCGCAGCGCGCCCGCGTCGGGCATGAAGCGTTCGGCGAAATGCCGCGCCGTAACCAGCTTCGCCTCGAGAAACGCCTTGTCGCCGCGGCCCTCGGCAATCGCCTTCTGCGCGGCTTCGGCCATGCGCAGCCACATCAGGCCCAGCGCGACGATGCCCATGATGTGCATATAGTGATGCGCGCCGGCGCCGACATTGTTCGGGTTCGTCATGCCGTTCTGCATGAACCACATCGTCGCGGCCTTGAGCTCGCCATTCGCCTTTTCGAGCCGGGTCGCGAAGTCGCCGAGCGCGCCGTCCTTCGCCGCGGCGCATTCGGCATCGACTTGTCCGAACAGCGCCTGAACCGCCCGCCCGCCATTCTGCGCGAGCTTGCGCCCGACGAGGTCCATCGCCTGCACGCCGTTCGCGCCTTCATAGATCATCGTGATGCGGGCATCGCGGACATATTGGCTCATCCCCTGCTCTTCGATGTAGCCGTGGCCGCCGAACACCTGCTGCGCGTTGGTCGCGACCTCATAGCCCTTGTCGGTGCCATAGCCCTTGATCACCGGGGTCAGCAGGCTGACGAGGTCGTCGGCCTGCTGCCGCTCCTCCTCGCTCTCGGCCATATGCGACAGGTCGACCTGCAACGCGCCCCACAGGCAAAGCGCGCGCAGCCCTTCGACCACCGCCTTGCCGTCCATCAACATGCGGCGCACGTCGGGGTGAACGAACAGCGGGTCGGCTTTGGCTTCGGGGTCCTGCGGCCCGGTCAGCGCGCGGCCCTGGCGGCGGTCCTGCGCATATTGCACCGCGTTCTGAAAGGCGATGTCGGCCTGACCCAGCCCCTGGATGCCGACGCCGAGCCGCGCCGCGTTCATCATGATGAACATCGCGGCGAGCCCCTTATTCTCGTCGCCGACGAGCCAACCGGTCGCGCCGTCGTAGTTCATCACGCAGGTCGCGTTGGCGTGGATGCCCATCTTGTGCTCGATCGACCCGCACGACACACCGTTGCGCGCGCCGAGCGAACCATCGTCGTTCACCAGGAACTTGGGCACGATGAACAGCGAAATCCCCTTCGAGCTGTCGGGTGCCCCCGGCGTTTTCGCCAGCACGAGGTGGATGATATTGTCGGTGAGGTCGTGCTCGCCCGACGAGATGAAGATCTTGGTGCCGCTGATCGCATAGCTGCCGTCGGCCTGCGGCTCGGCGCGGGTGCGGATCAGGCCGAGGTCGGTGCCGCACTGCGGCTCGGTGAGGTTCATCGTCCCGCCCCACTCGCCCGACACCATCTTCGGCACATATTTGGCCTTTTGCTCGTCCGATCCCTTGACGAGCAGCGCCGACACTGCCGCCTGCGTCAGCCCCGGATACATGGCGAAGGCCTGATTCGCCGCCATCCGATATTCCTCGACCGGAAAGCCGACGACGTGCGGCAGCGCCTGCCCGCCGAACGCCTCGGGCTGGTTGAGCAGCGGCCAGCCGGCCTCGCAATAGGCCTTATAGGCCTGTTTGAACCCTTCGGGGGTCGTCACCGAACCGTCGTCGTGGCGCGTGCAGCCTTGCTGGTCGCCCGAATAGTTGAGCGGAAACAGCACTTCCTCACAGAATTTCGCCGCCTCGGTCAGCACCGCCTCGACCATGTCGGGGGTCGCATTGGCGAAACCCGGGAGGTTCGCATAGCGCTCGATGCCGAGCACTTCGTTCAACAGAAAGAGCGTGTCTTTGACGGGGGCGCGATAGACGGGCATGAAAAATCTTTCCGATAAATCAGATGGATAGGATGCGCTCTTCTTGCCCGGGGAGGGTCCGGGGTCAGCCGGCCTTTTGTTTAGAGCCTGAAGCCATGAGTTTGAACTACCTTGATTGCACTGCGAAGCCCGCCGGCGAGGAGCGGGGCGCCGCGCGGGCCGGGAGCCCGTGCAGGACCCGCGACGACGTCCGGCGGGCTTCGCAGTGCAACCCCGGAGGGGCGGGCCGCTTTTGGCCCATTGCTGCGTTGCTCGCCGGGCACGATGGGCTGCATCGCACCTCTCCTCGCGCCTTGCACTGGGCTAAAATCGGCTCCGTCAAGGTAGTTCAAACTCATGGCTTCAGGCTCTTTGCCTCGACCTTTTTCACCGTTTCGATGAACCGCGTCAATTCCTCGACCGCACTGTCGATGTCGTCGCGTTGGCGGCGCAGCAGCGCGATGCGCTCCTGGCATTTCTCGATTGTCACCTGCCGCTGCAGCTTGCGATTGTCGCCGACGTCGTAAAGGTCGATCATCTCGCGAATGTCGGCCAGGCTGAAACCGGTGCGCTTGGCGCGCAATATCCACGCGAGCCGCGCGCGGTCGCGTTTCGAATAGATGCGCGACAGCCCCTTGCGCGACGGGCTGATCAGCCCTTCGTCCTCATAGAAGCGCAGCGCCCGGGCCGTGACACCGAATTCGGTCGACAGGTCGGTGATGCTGTACTGCTCGCGTCCCAGATGATCGGGCGTGTCGATATGAGCGTGGCCGTATTCTTCGGTCATAAGCATCAGGATTAGTTTCCGTTGACGTGAACGTCAAGGCTCGCAGGGATGAAGGGAAATGCCGCGGCTCAGTCGGCACAGGGTTGCACGATATTGCCCTGTCCATCGCGCATCCGCAAGCCCCTCGCATCGGCGGCCGACCAACTCGCGCGCGGCAGACGCAACCCGGCAAGCGTGGTGCGCCCGGGACAGAGGCTGTCGCACTGAGAGGGCAGGCGTCCGGGCAATCGCAACTCGTCGTCGTCCTCGCGCAGCGTCACCGCACAATCGTCGACGCCGGCAAAGCTCAGGCGCCATTCGTCGCCGTCGCGCGTGACGTCCCCATGTGCCCGGCACGCAAGGCGCGAGCCGAATGCCGCGGTCAGTGCGAAGCGCCACCGCCCCTCGCCGTCGGGCACGACGCACATCGCATCGCGGCCGAGATCGTGGGCGCGCTCGAAAACGCCCGTAAGCTCCTCGGACTCGGGCTGAACGACGCCGCGCTCGCGCGCCGCGATTTCCAGCGGGCTGCGCGCGTCGACCGCCTTTTCTCGATCCGCAGTCGAAGCCCGGTCGCAGCCGCCGAGCAGGAACACCGCAGCCAAAAACGGCAGGCTAGCCCTGCACATCGTCGTCGAGGAAGGTCAGGCTCCCGTCCGCGTCGATCCGGCGATAGAAGCAGGACCGGCGCCCCGTGTGGCAGGCAGGACCCGCGGGATGCACGACGAGCAACAGCGCGTCCTGATCGCAATCGACGCGCATTTCGGCCACATTGAGCCCGTTGCCCGACGTCTCGCCCTTGCGCCACAGCGCCCGGCGCGATCGCGACCAGAAATGCGCCTGACCGGTGGCGCGCGTCCGCTCGATCGCCTCGGCGTTCATATGCGCAACCATCAACAGCGCGCGCGTATCCGCATCGACGACGATCGCGGTGACGAGACCCGCGGCATCGAAGCGCGGCAGGAAACGGTCGGTGCTGTCCCTATTCTGCTCCATGCGCGCGGCTTTACGGCACCAATGGCGGTGCTGTCACCCCTCACATGACGCCTGTCATCAAAGAGTCCAAATTGGGGGGGCGACATTTGGCCTCGGCGCTCCTATATGCGCGGCAGTTGCCGCCCCCAACATATTCTGGATCGACATGCTGACGACCCACCCTTTCGACGACGACAAACTCCGTGAGGAGTGCGGCGTCTTTGGTATCCATGGCGCCGACAGCGCCGCCGCGGTCGTCGCGCTCGGCCTCCACGCGCTCCAGCATCGCGGTCAGGAAGCCGCGGGCATTACCGCCTTCGACGGCAAGGAATTCCACACGCACCGCGCGATGGGTCATGTCGCGGGCAATTTCGACCGCGACGACATCATGCGGCAGCTCGCCGGTGCCGCGGCGATCGGTCATGTCCGCTATTCGACGACGGGCGAAACCGCGCTGCGCAACGTCCAGCCGCTGTTCGCCGACCTGGCGACCGGCGGGTTCGCGGTCGCGCATAACGGCAATATCTCGAACGCCGCGGCGCTGCGCAAGATTCTGGTCCGTCGCGGCTCGATCTTCCAATCGACCAGCGATACCGAGGTGATCATCCACCTCGTCGCGACGTCGAGCTATCGCACGCTGATCGACCGCTTCATCGACGCGCTGAAACAGGTCGAGGGCGCCTATTCGCTGATCTGCCTGACCGCCGAGGGCATGATCGGCTGCCGCGACCCGCTCGGCATCCGCCCGCTCGTCATCGGCAAGCTGAACGATGCGCATATCCTCGCCTCCGAAACCGTCGCGCTCGACGTCGTCGGCGCCGAATTCGTGCGCTCGGTCGAACCCGGCGAACTCGTCATCATCCGCGACGGACAGCTGACCTCGCATCATCCTTTTGCCGAGCGCCCGGCGCGGCCGTGCATCTTTGAATATGTCTATTTCTCGCGCCCCGATTCGATCGTCGACGGCACAAGCGTCTATTCGGTGCGCAAGGCGATCGGTGCCGAGCTGGCGCGCGAAAATCCGGTCGAGGCCGACCTCGTCATCCCGGTTCCGGATTCGGGCACGCCCGCGGCGATCGGCTATGCGCAGGAATCGGGCATCCCGTTCGAACTCGGCATCATCCGCTCGCACTATGTCGGGCGCACCTTCATCCAGCCCGGCGACAAGGTCCGCCACCTTGGCGTCAAGCTGAAGCACAACGCCAACCGCGCGCTGATCGCGGGCAAGCGGATCGTGCTGATCGACGATTCGATCGTGCGCGGCACCACCAGCCTCAAGATCGTGCAGATGATGCGCGAAGCGGGCGCCGCCGAAGTGCATATGCGCATCGCAAGCCCGCCGACCTCGCACAGCTGCTTCTACGGCGTCGACACGCCCGAACGCGCGAAGCTGCTCGCGGCGCAGATGACCGTCGGCCAGATGGCGAACTTCATCAACGCCGACAGCCTGTCCTTCCTGACCATCGACGGCCTCTACCGCGCGCTCGGCGAAAGCAAGCGCCAGGAACGCTGCCCGCAATATTGCGACGCCTGTTTCACCGGCGATTATCCGACGACGCTGACCGATTTCGAGGAACATGCGCTCGAGGATCAATTTTCGCTGCTTGCCGAACGGGTTGTCTGACCAAATGACCAAAATGTCTGAAGAACTGGCCGGCCAGGTCGCGCTCGTCACCGGCGCGAGCCGCGGCATCGGCGCCGCGATCGCCCATTCGCTCGCGACGCGCGGCGCGCATGTCGTGATCACCGCGCGCACCGCGGGCGGGCTCGAAGAGCTCGAGGATCGCATCCATGCGGCCGGCGGCAGCGCGACGATCGCCCCGCTCGACCTGACCGATGGCGACAGCATCGCGCGGCTCGCCAGCGCGATGGCCGAGCGCTGGCAGCAGCTCGACATGCTCGTGCTCAACGCCGCGATGCTCGGCACGCTCACGCCGGTCGGAGCGATCGACGGCAAGGAGTTCAACAGGCTGTTGACGCTCAATGTCGTCGCGCAGCAGGCGCTGATTGCCAATTTCGACCCGCTGCTCCGCCGCGCCGCGCACGGCCGCCTGCTCGCGCTGTCGAGCAGCGTCGCGCGTGCCCCACGCGCCTATTGGGGCGCCTATGGGGCGTCGAAGGCGGCGCTCGAGGCGCTGGTGACGAGCTATGGCGCCGAGATGCGCAACATCTCGAACGTCCGCACCGCGATCCTCAACCCCGGCGCGACGCGCACCCAGATGCGCGCGCGCGCCTATCCGGGCGAGGACCCGCAGAGCATCAAGGACCCGGAGACGGTCGGTGCGTTCGTCGCGAAGCTGATGATCGAAGGCTTCGACAGCACCGATTTCCACGAGCTTCCCAAGGTGATGGAAGAGGCTTAACGCGATCTTTGCCTTCCCGCGTTAGGCGAGCCGCACAAACGCGTTTCAGCAAGGATTTCAGCCATGGCCCGCACACTCCTGCGCTTTCTCGTCGCGACGGTCGTCGGCATTTTCGTCGCCTTCGCGCTGATCTGGATCGCGCAATATGCAGGCGGCGAGCTTTCGCCCGAGGTCTATGACGTCGAAACCGGCGAGATATTGATCCCAGCGGGCGCGACGATCGCGCTGCTTGTCGGCTGGTTTGTCGGCAGCTTCGCCGGCGGCTGGCTCGCGATGCGCGCCTCGGCGAACCCCGGCGCGGGCTGGATCGTCGCCGGCGCGGTGATCGGCGCGGGCCTCTACCGCGCCGCCACGCTCGGCGACAGCTGGTGGATGATAGCGCTGGGCGTGATCGTCCCGCTGGCCGCCGCGTGGATGGCGCAGCGCGTATCGGCGACGGTGCCGGCGACCGCCTGAACTCGTCGCCCCAGCGAAAGCTGGGGCCGCCATCGACCTTGCGCCATCTCTCCAGCGGCCCCAGCTTTCGCTGGGGCGACGAATGGAAACTATCGCGCTTCCGCGTCGACCGCCGCCTGCACCGCCTTGTAAAAGACCTCACGCGCCGACCCGACGCCTTCGGGGTCGGTCGCGGTCGGCCAGTTGCCGTTCGACGCGATCACCAGCCGGCGCTTGGGGTCGATGAAAATGCCCTGCCCGAAAATCCCCTGCGCGGCGAAGCTGCCGTCGTCGTTGGTCCACCATTGATAGCCATAACCGCGCCCCGGCTGGTCGATATCGGCCTGCTTGGTGGTCGCCGCCGCGAGCCAGCCGTCGGGCAGTACCTTCTCGCCGCCCGCGACGCCGCCGCCGAGGATGAACAGGCCGAAACGCGCATAATCCTTCAGGCGTGCCGACATGCAGCAGCCGCTGATCTCGTGCCCCGTGGCGCCGAGCATCCACACCGCGTCCTGTTCCATCCCGAACGGCTTCCACACCTTTTCAGACAGATAATCGGACAGCGTCTTGCCGGTCGCGCTCGACACGAGCACCCCGATCAAATTTGTCTCGCCGGTCTTGTAAACCCATTTCGATCCTGCCGGAGCTTCGCGCGGCAAGCTCTTCATATAGCT
The DNA here is from genome assembly GCF_032879645.1 of Sphingopyxis indica. Lineage (NCBI taxonomy): Bacteria > Pseudomonadati > Pseudomonadota > Alphaproteobacteria > Sphingomonadales > Sphingopyxidaceae > Sphingopyxis > Sphingopyxis indica. The sequence continues at coordinate 2,106,754 of NZ_CP076394.1, read as the reverse complement.
GACCGTTATATCTTCGCCGGGCACGGGCTTTTGCAGGTTGAACTGCGCGACGTCGGATTTGGGATCGGTATAATCCTCGTTCCACTTGACGCCCGAGGTCATGGTCAGCAGCTGGCGCACGCTGACATCGTCATAGGCCGAACCCTCAAGCCCCGGAATATAGGCCGAAACCTTGTCGTCGAGGCTCTTGATATAGCCGTCCTTCACCGCCGCGCCGACGAGCGTCGAGGTGAAGCTCTTCGCGACCGAAAAGCTCGTCCAGCGCCCTTCCGGCCCATAGCCGAGCGCATATTTTTCCAGCCGGATCTTCCCGTCCTGAACGATGATCAGCCCGGCGTTGCGCTGGCTCGCCATATAGGCATCGACATCGACACCGAGGTCGATCGGCACGCCCGGCGGCATCGGATAGGCGTTGCCGCCCGCCTTGATGGTATGGACGACCACCTTCGGCACGCTCTCCATCGTGCGGAAAGCGGCGTCGCGTTGATCCTGGCTCCAAAACAGCACGTTCAGATCCTCCGGTAATTTATCGTTCGTCTGGGTGTAGGCGGGGTCAGAACCGCCCGCCGCCGCCGCGCACAGAAGCGCCGCCGCCAAAATTCGTCGCACTATCCTCTCCCCTGCTGCTTCAGCCCGTCTTTTCGAGCGTGACCTGCGCGACGTCGATGCCGCCGCCGCGAAAGCCGCCCTCGCAATATTGCAGATAATAGCGCCAGAGCCGCACGAAGCGCTCGTCGAAACCCGCGGGCAGCTGATTGCCCGCGACGGCGGCGTCGAAACGCTCGCGCCATTGGCGCAGCGTTTCCGCATAGTCGCCGCCGAAACGCCGCACGTTGCGCCACTTGAGGCCGCGCGCTTCGGCGAGCGCGCGAAACCGGCTTTCCGAAATCAGGCAGCCGCCCGGAAAAATATAGGCCTGGATGAAGTCGCTGCTCAGCGCGTAGCGCTCGAACAGCGCGTCGTCGATCAGGATATACTGGATCGCCGCTTTGCCCCCCGGGCGCAGCAGGCGCGCGATCGCGTCGAGATAGGCGGGCCAATAGCCCTGGCCCACCGCTTCGACCATTTCGACGCTCGCAATCGCGTCATAGGGTCCCTGGGCATCGCGATAGTCGCAAAGCTCGATCCGCGAACGCCCGCCAAGATCGACTGCCTGCAATCGCGCTGCGGCGATCTCCGCCTGCGCGGGCGAAAGGGTGATACCCGTATAGAGCACATCGTGGCGCTCGACCGCACGCTCGGCGAGCGCGCCCCAGCCACAACCGATTTCGAGCAGCCGGCTGCCCGATCTGAGGTCGAGCCGGTCGAGGATGGCATCGACCTTCGCGGCCTGCGCCTCTTCGAGCGTCTGATCGGGCGCCGCAAAGCGCGCGCTCGAATAATTCATCCCCGCGTCGAGCCACAAGCGATAGAAATCATTGCCCAGATCATAATGAGCGTGAATGTTCCGCTTCGCCCCGCGGCGATCGTTGCGATTGAGCCGGTGCGCGAGGCGGTTCATCCAGCGCCACGGCCCGCGCGCGCGTCCCGATTCGCCGAGCGCTTCGCCGTTGCGCATGAACAGGTCGAACAGCGGCACCGGGTCGGGCGACGACCATTCGCCCTTGTCCCACGCGCGATACCATCCCACCGATCCCGACAGGGCAAGGCGCACGAGCGCCGCCCAGCTGTGAAGATGCACGATCGCGACCGGGCCTTTGCCACGGCCGCCGAGCAGGCGGACGCTGCCGTCGGGCAAATGCCCCTCGATCGTCCCCGAATCGAGGCCGGCGTCGATGCGGTCGAGCATGCGGTGAAAAAGCCCGCTCGGCGCATGTTTCATCAGCCACGCGAACCCGCCGCCCGAACGGAACGCCCGGTCGGCGCGCAGCAAGCCCTTGCCGCGTTTCGGACTGACATGCGTGTTCATATTGCCTTCCTGCCGCAAAGCTTTCGACGTGACAATCACCTGTCGCGCGGTGTCATGGCGTCATGCCCGCAAGCCGCGCGGCGCCGTCATTCGGAGCGGGGATTTTGCGGCGCCGTCACCCGCACCATAAAGCTGCCCCGCGTCAAAGGTTGCGCGAAACGCTGGTCGGTCAGCACGATCGCATCGCCGTCGGGCGTCGCGACCGGCATCCGTGCCCAGAAGAGAAAGGCGCGCGCGGCGGGATCGGCCTTCGCCCACAGGCGGAGCCGCATGTCGCCCATCCCGGTCGGACGTCCCGGCTCGACGGTCGCGCCCGCACCAAGCACGAAGACGCCGCTGCCGTAATAGCCGCTGCCGCGCCAGAAAATATCGCGTCTCCAGAACTGAAAGGGCGGCGGGCTCGCCACGACCAGTGCCCTGTCCTGTCCTGCACGGCGCAACAGCTCGGCCGCCTGCGCTTCGGCGCGGCCGGTGATCAGGCCATTGGCGAAAATATAGGCGCAAACCCCGGCAAATCCGATCCACGCGGGGCGCGTCCAGTCCGCCGAGCCGCCGCGTTCGCGCCGCAGCGACAGCCAGACCGACGCTCCCAGCGCGATCCATATCCACAGGTCGATGATGAACAGCGTGTCGCCATAGAACCAGCGATGGCTGAACGGCTCGAGCAGCCGGATGCCGTAATTGTTGAGCCAGTCGAGCGCGGGATGGCTGAGGCAACCGACATAGGCGAGCGCGAGCAGCCACCCCTTGTGCAAGGGCAGGCGCGCCGCGGGCCTTTTGCCGCGCCGCGCCTGCCATGCATCGAAGGCAAGCATCGCCGCCCAGAGCAGCAGCGGCAGGACCAGCAGGGCTATCGGCCCGTGCGTTATCCCACGCCGCATCGCGAGCGACTCGACGCCATAAATCGCACAGCCCGCGTCGATATCGGGCAGGTTCGCTGCAAGGATCAGCGTCGGCATCGCCAGGCCGGTCTTGCGCTTGAGCCCCATCTGGCCAAGCACCGCGCCGACAAGGCTGTGAGTCAGATTATCCATGAAATTCGCCTCACACAAAGGCACGAAGGCACAAAGAATTATCGGCGAACAGGCGCGTAGTAATTGTTGGCTACGCGCTTCACTCCATCGCGAAACAACTCTTGACCAAAATTGATCAATAACCCGAGCGGCAAATCGAGAAGGCGCAAATAGGTCAGCAACTGCTTGCCGTGCACCGGCGCGAATCGTTCGACTGATTTCAACTCCACGACTAGCTTCTGTTCGATCAGCAGGTCGAGTCGCAATGCATTGTCGATCACGGCGCCTTTATACGTGATGGGAACAACGAGCTGCCGCTCCACGTTCAAGCCAACTTCGCGCAGCGCCTCCGCCAACAAAATTTCATACACGGATTCGAGCAGTCCGGGACCAAGATCGCGATGAAGATGAAAGGCACAATCGATTGCAATTCGCGCAAGATCTTCGACGTCATGGAATGACCCATTTGTGCCTTTGTGCCTTTGTGTGAGGTCCACTTCTTCTTAAAGCTCCGGCCCGCCTTCCTTGACGGTCCAGGTCTGCCCCTTCTTGAGCAGGCCTTGCAGGTCGGCGGTCTTGCCCTCGCGCGCGGCGGCGTTCTGACGCACGACGTCGGCTTCGAAGCTCGGCCGCGGATCGTCGTAGAGGACGCCGAGCGCCATCGGGAATTCGCCGAAGCGCATCTCGACGAGCATGTGCGCGACGCTGCGGTTGGTGACGTCATGGACGATCACGCCCGCCGCCTGCCAGTCGCCATCGACCACATCGACGACCTTGAGTTCGAGCGCGTCCTTGTCGAGCGTGATGCCCTTGGTGCCCCCCGACTTCTCGCTACCGAACAGCATCGGTTCGCCGTTCCGGAGCCAGAGCTGACGGTCCTCGGCGCCCTTCGGCGCGGCGAAGTCCTGAAACACGTCCTTGTTATAGACGATGCAGTTCTGGAAAATCTCGACGAACGCCGCGCCCTTGTGCGCGTGCGCCGCCTTCAGCACGTTCGGCAATTCCTTCGACACGTCGAAGCCGCGCGCGACGAAACGCGCGCCGGCACCGAGCGCGAAGGCGCAGGGCTGCGCCGGACGGTCGACCGAGCCATAGGGGGTCGAGGGGGTCGTCGTCCCGACGCGGCTCGTCGGCGAATATTGCCCTTTCGTAAGGCCATAGATCTCGTTGTTGAACAGCATGATCTGGCAATCGAGATTGCGACGCAGCAGGTGCATCGTGTGGTTGCCGCCGATCGAAAGCCCGTCGCCGTCGCCGGTGACGATCCAGATGTCGAGATCGGGATTGGCGAGCTTCAACCCCGTCGCGAACGCCGGCGCGCGGCCGTGGATCGTGTGGAAGCCATAGGTCTCCATATAATAGGGAAAGCGCGACGAGCAGCCGATGCCGCTGATGAACACGGTGTTTTCGGGCGCGGTGCCGATGTCGGGCATGGTGCGCTGCACGGCTTTGAGGATCGCATAATCGCCGCAGCCGGGGCACCAGCGGACCTCCTGGTCGCTTTCCCAGTCCTTGAGCGTCGTCTTGGCGATGGTGGTCATCTCGTTCACTGGAAGGCCTCCTCGATGGCGGCTTCGATTTCGGCGATGGTGAAGGGCTGGCCCGACACTTTGTTGAGCGGCTTTGCGTCGACCAGATACTGATCGCGCAGCACCGTCTTCAATTGCCCGGTGTTCATCTCGGGCACGATCACCTTGTCATAGCTCTTGAGCAGCTCACCAAGGTTGGCGGGCAGCGGCCAGATGTGGCGGATATGGACGTGGCTGACGTCCCTGCCCTCGGCGCGCTTGCGGCGCACCGCCTGGTGGATCGGGCCGAAGGTCGAGCCCCAGCCGACGATCGCGAGCTTGCCGCCCTCGGCGCCGAGTTCGACGGTCTGGTCGGGAACCTTGACGCCGTCGATCTTCGCCTTGCGGATGTCGGTCATCGCCTGGTGGTTGGCGGGGGCATAGTTGATGTGTCCGGTGTCGACCTCCTTCTCGATCCCGCCGATGCGGTGAAGCAGGCCGGGCGTGCCGGGCTTGACCCACGGACGCGCGAGCTTTTCGTCGCGGCCATAGGGCTTGAAGCCGCCTTCGGGCACTTCGGTCAGGAACTGAACGGGGAAGCGTTCATAGGCGGTCAGGTCGGGCACATGCCACGGCTCGGCGGCGTTGGCGATATAGCCATCGGTGAGCAGCATCACCGGGGTCATATATTGCACCGCGATGCGGCACGCCTCGATCGCGCATTCGAACGCATCGGCGGGCGAGCGCGCCGCGATCACGGGCATCGGCGCGTCGCCGTTGCGGCCATAGACCGCCTGATAGAGATCCGACTGCTCGGTCTTGGTCGGCAGGCCGGTCGACGGGCCGCCGCGCTGCGAATTGACGATGACGAGCGGCAGTTCGGTCATGATCGCGAGGCCCATCGCCTCGCCCTTGAGCGCGATGCCCGGCCCCGACGACGAGGTCACGCCGAGCGAACCGCCATAGCTCGCGCCGATCGCGGCGCAGATTGCGGCAATCTCGTCCTCGGCCTGGAAAGTCGTGACGTCATATTCCTTGAGCCGCGACAGATGATGCAGGATCGCCGACGCCGGCGTGATCGGATAGCCGCCGAAGAACATCGGCAGCTCGGCGAGCTGCGCGCCCGCGACGAGGCCGAGTGCGATCGCTTCGGCACCGGTGAGCGTGCGATAGAGGCCGGGTTCGGCGGGCGCCGGCGCAACATGATGCTGCTTGAGCGGCCCCGCGAGCTCGGCCGTTTCGCCATAGGCATGGCCGGCGTTGAGCGCGGCGATATTCGCGTCGGCGAGCTCGGGCGCCTCGGCGAACTTGGCCTTCAGCCAGTCGATCAGCGGCTGGCGGTCGCGGTCGAACATCCAGAGCGCGAGCCCCAGCGTCCACATATTCTTGCAGCGCAGCGCCTCCTTGTTGCCGAGCCCGAAGGGCTTGACCGCGTCGAGCGTCGCCTGGCTGATGTTGAGCTTCAAGAGCTGCCATTTGGCGAGGCTGCCATCCTCGAGCGGGTTCGACTCATATTTCGCCTTGGCGAGATTGCGGTCGTTGAACTCGCCCTCGTCGGCAATGATGAGCCCGCCGGTCTTGAGCGACGGCACATTGGTCTTGAGCGCGGCGGGGTTCATTGCGACGAGCACGTCGGGGGCATCGCCCGCGGTGTCGATCTCGCTCGACCCGAAATTGATCTGGAACGCCGAGACGCCGAACAGCGTCCCTTGCGGCGCGCGGATTTCCGCGGGAAAATCGGGGAAGGTCGCAAAGTCGTTGCCCGCGAGGGCCGACGAAAGCGTGAACTGACCGCCGGTCAGCTGCATCCCGTCGCCGGAATCGCCGGCAAATCGCACCACCACCGCATCCGAAAGGGGGACGTCGGGCGTCTTCGCCTCGTCCACTACCGCTGTCGCCATTCTATATTCCGCCTTACGTAATCTTTGCGAACCTGTGACATGGGCCTAGGCCTGTCGGGGACAAGCCGCAATTCAGAAAAAATTGTGCGCCGCAAAGCGAAACGACCCGATCGGTTTCGATTTGCGATTGATTATGCCGCAGCGATGCCGAATAGCTGCGCCGACAAGAACAACGCACAACTTGCAAGGGATGATCCAGGATGACCGACGGCACGCCCCCCTTTGTCCGCCCCGACGTGGCGGGCTTTCTCGCCTTCCTCAACGCACAGGAAGGTCCGAAGATGGAAGAGCTTCCCCCCGCCGCGGCGCGCGAGATGATGCGCGCGATGGGCCAGCTCGCCGATGTGCCGCGCGGCGACATCGCGCATGTCGAGGACCGCACGATTCCGGGGCCGGCGGGGGATATTCCGATCCGCATCTATGACAACCGCCCCGACCGCGCGGCGGGACCGGTGATGGTCTTCTATCACGGCGGCGGCTGGGTGATCGGCGACCTCGAAACGCACGATCCCTATTGCGCCGAGGCGGCGCGGCAGCTCGACATGCCGGTGATCGCGGTCGACTATCGCCTCGCCCCCGAACACCCCTTCCCTGCCGCGCCCGAGGACTGCGAGGCGGCGACGCGCTGGGTCGCCGACAATGTCCCCTGCACCGGCCTTGTCCTGTCGGGGGACAGTGCGGGCGGCAATCTGACGATCGCGACTGCACTGACCTTGCGCGACAAGCCCGCGTCGAAGCCGGTGATCGCGATCCACCCGATCTATCCCGCGGTCACCACGCACTACGACTGGCAGAGCTATCGCGATTTCGGCGAAGGTCATCTGCTGACGGCGAGCGGGATGAACTGGTTCAGCGATCATTATGCCGCCGACCCTGCGGACTATCGAGCGTCGCCGATCGATTTCCCCGCCGAAGGCCTGCCGCCGACGTTGCTCGTCACCGCGAGCCTCGATCCGCTGCGCGATCAGGGACGCGCCTATGCCGCGAAGCTGATCGAAGCGGGCGTACCGACGACTTATCGCGAGGCGAAGGGAACGATCCACGGCTATATCTGCCTCGCGCAGGGCATCCCGAGCGCCGGACAGGACATTCGGGGCAATTTGGCCCTGCTCAAGGCGATCATCGGCGAAGCGACCGCATGACCGACCACAGCCACCTTCCCTATCGCCCCTGCGCCGGCGTGATGCTCGCGAACCGCGACGGCCGCGTCTTCGTCGGCCAGCGGCTCGATACGACGAGCGAGGCGTGGCAGATGCCGCAGGGCGGGATCGACGCGGGCGAGGACGCCGAAGAGGCCGCGATCCGCGAACTCGGCGAGGAAACGGGCGTACATGGCGGGCTCGTCGACATCATCGCGCGCAGCCGCGAGGAATATTTCTATGACCTGCCCGACCATCTGGTCGGCAAGATGTGGGGCGGCCAATATCGCGGCCAGCGCCAGCGCTGGTTCCTGATGCGCTTCATGGGGGGCGACGAGGACGTCAATATCCACACCGAACATCAGGAATTCCGCGCGTGGCGCTGGGCCGATCTCGACGAGCTCGAAAAGCTCATCGTCCCCTTCAAGCGCGCGCTCTATCGCGGGCTGGTCGAGGAGTTCGGCCCGCTGGTCTGATCCCTCAGCGCCAGCGCCGCGCGGAACACATCGGCGAACATATCGGGCGTCAGCCGACCCGTATTCGTGTTGTAGCGCGAGCAGTGATAGCTATCGACCAGCACCCGCCCGTCGGGCAGCCGATGGACGGCGCCATGTGCAAAGCGACAGGCGGCGAGCCGTTCGCCGGCGGCACGCACCGCGGCATCGTGCGCGATCCGCCCCAGCGCGATCATCACGCGAACCTTGGGCAGCACCCGCATCTGCGCTTCGAAAAAGGGCCGGCAGGTCGCAATCTCCTGCGACGTCGGCTTGTTCTGCGGCGGGAGGCATTTGACGCTGTTGACGATGATCGCGCCGTCGAGCCGCAGCCCGTCGTCGATCCGGCTGGCATAGCGCCCGTTGCTCAAGCCGAATTCGGCGAGCGTCGCGAAGAGCAGGTCGCCCGCATAGTCGCCGGTGAAGGGGCGCCCCGTGCGGTTCGCGCCATGCTTCCCCGGCGCGAGGCCCACCAGCGCCAGCCAGGCGTCGGGATCGCCAAAGGCATGGACCGGCGCGTTCCACCAGTCGGGATGCTCGGCGCGGCATTCGCCGCGCAGCGCGACGAGCCGCGGGCAGCGCGGGCAATCGCGCGGCGGTTCGGTGGCGGCGAGCGGGCTGGATATCGGCACGCAGCTGCGATAGGCGCCGCGGCATGGACGATGCAACACCCCTGCCTCTCTATGTCATCGGGCTCGGCTCGAATCGCCGCCATGCGCGTTTCGGCGATCCGCGGCATGTGCTGATGGCAGCGCTCGCCGCGCTCGAGAGCGCCGATATCGAACCCGTCGATGCGAGCCCGATCATCGCGAGCGCGCCGCTCGGCCCGTCGCGGCGGCGTTTTGCCAATGCGGTCGCGCTCGTCGCCTCGCCGCTCGCGCCGCCCGACATGCTCGCGCGGCTGAAGGCGATCGAGGCCGATTTCGGGCGGCGGCGCGGCCGGCGCTGGGGCGAGCGCACGCTCGACCTCGACATATTGCTCTGGTCGGGCGGCGCGTGGGCGGACGAGCGCCTCACCGTCCCGCATCCGGCGATGACGATCCGCCGCTTCGTCCTCGATCCGCTGCGCGCCATCGCCCCGAACTGGCGTCATCCGCTCACCCGCCTCACCGTGCGCCAGCTCGCCGCGCGCCTTGCCGCGGCAAAGCCGGTTGACCGCACCGCCGCGGCGCTCTAGGGCGGCGGCGCACGGTCGCAAGGCGCCCTTCGGGTCGCCGCGATGGGCCCTTAGCTCAGTCGGTAGAGCAACTGACTTTTAATCAGTAGGTCGCTGGTTCGAACCCAGCAGGGCTCACCATCTCCCCTATATGGTATCCGGCATGTTCCGGCTATCGCCCGTGCGATCGCGCTCCTATGCGGCTGGTATGACGTATCGACAGATCGGCATCGTCGGATCGGGACGTGTGGCACGCGCGCTCGGCCTTGCCCTCGCACGCTTTTCGGACAAGCCCTTGCTGGTCTGGGGTCGATCGGACGACCGCGCACGGGAAGCGATCGCGACCATCGGGCGGGCGACTGCCGCAAGCGACGTCGCAGAGGTTCCGGAACGATGCGATCTGATCGCGATCGCCGTTTCGGACGACGCCCTCGGAAGTCTTGTGACGAGCATCGCCCCAGGCATCGGCGCCGCATCCCCGTTCATTTTTCACGTCAGCGGGCGCAGCGGCGCCGCTATCCTCGATCCGCTCCGGGAGGCCGGTGCCACGACCGCCGCGATCCATCCGGCGATGACCTTTACCGGCGACGCTGCGCGCGAGGTCGAAAGAATGGCCGGCGCCTGGTTTGCGATTACCGGTTCGAGCGACGAGGCCGTGAAGCGGGCGGGTGAGGTCGTGGATATGCTTGGGGGGCGAACGACGCAAATAGCGGAACGACACCGCGCGCTCTATCATGCGGCCCTATGCCATGCTGCCAACCACCTCGTCACCCTGCTCGATGGGGCTTTCGATATGCTGGACATGGCGGGCGCGGATAACCCGCGTGAACTGGTCGCGCCGCTCGTGCGCGCAGCGCTCGAAAACAGCCTTGCCGAAGGGTTTTCGGCGCTTTCCGGGCCGCTGCTGCGGGGCGACGCTAGGACCGTTCAAGAGCATTTGCGCGCGCTCGAACGCGAATGCCCCCGGCAGTTGGAGCCCTATCAGGATATGGCGCGCGCGACGATCGCCACCCTGCGCCGTACCGGTGTCGAACCCGACACGCGCTTGCGCGCGCTATTGGGCGCCGACGCCCACGCCAAGGGCCGCCCATAGACGGCCCCTTCTGTTCGAAACCTCAAAAAACCCTTCAGGGGCTGACGGGTTCGTCCTCGTCATCATCGCCGAAGATGATGATCATCGCGGTGATGCCCGCCGCCAGACCCAGCGCGCCCACGATCCAGCCCGAATTTCCGTCCAGCTGGTTCGCTCCGCCCGAAACCGAGGTGGCTCGCGCTTTGGCGACAGACTGCGCGGCTGTCGCAGCCACAGGGGCAAGCACGATCGCGCCGCCGGTGAGCAGGAGCGCGGCCTTCTTGAACAGGGTCATGAAAATTCCTCCGTGGCTGCATTGCACCGCTCAACCAACGCCGATTGCATGATATTGTTCCTGCGCAGCCCCTCGGCTCAACGCTGAGAAAAAACGGCCGGTCGAAATGTTCACGCCTCAGGCGAAATGCAGTTTGCGGTATTTGCCGCGGAAATAGAGCAAAGGGTCGCGGCGGGGTTCGAAGATGGCCTTGAGGACGCGGCCGACGAGCAGGAAATGGTCGCCGCCGTCGTGGACGGCGTGGCGCGCGCATTCGAAGCTCGAGAGCGAACCGGTGAGCACGGGCGTGCCGAACTCGCCTTTGATCCACGGCGTCGCGGCAAAGCGGTCCTCGCCCTTGCCCGCGAAGCGGTTCGAGGTCGGCTGCTGGCCGATCTGGAGGACGTTGACCGCGAAGCGCCCGGCCTCGCGCAAATGAGGCGCGCTACCCGCGCTGTTCGCAATGCACACGAGCAGCAGCGGCGGGTCGAGCGAGACCGAGGTGAAGCTGTTCGCGGTCAGCCCGATCGGGGTGCCGTCGGGGCACATCGCGGTGACGACGGTAACTCCCGTCGCGAAGCAGCCGAGCGCGTCGCGAAAGGTCCGCGCGTCCGAACCTTCGCGATATTCGGGCGAAGCGCGCGGGGCGCGGCGTTCGAGGAAGTCGATCAGCCAGCCGCCGAGCGCGTCGCCGCGGTCGGTAACGACGAGCGACCGGTCCTCGACCTCGGCGAGTTCACCATCGGGAAGCCCGGCGACGAAGGCCGCGGCATCGGCGGGCGACACGAGTTCGGAAAGCGCGCCGCGGACATAGAGCGTCGGCAGCGCGATCGCTGCGGGGGCGCCGGCGAGCCGCTCGGCCGCCGCTCCGCTGTCGAAGGCATCGAGCAGGCGCGGGTCCCAGTCCGCCTGCCCCGGCGTAAGCGCCGCCGCCTCGCGCAGCCGCGCACCGATTCGCTGTGCCACTTCGCGATCGAGGTCGAGCGGCACATCGACGAGCACGAGCCCGGAAGCGAGCAGCGCCGCATCGCGTTCGAGCGCCGCGCTCGCGATCCAGCCGCCGAGCGTCGAGGCGACGACGACGGGCCGCGTCCCGAGCTGCGCGAGCACCGCGCGCAGATCCTCGACCATCGCGCCGAAATCATAGCGTCCGTCGGCGGGCCATTCGCTGCCGCCATGGCCGCGCAGGTCGAGGCTGATCACGCGGCGCCCCGCCTGTTCGAGCGCTTCGGCGACGCCGGCCCACACGCCGCGCGTCTGGCCCGCGCCGTGGACGAGCAGCACGGCCGGATCGTCGGCCGACCCGATCACTTCGGCCTCGAGCCGAACCCCGGCAAATCCGCGATATTCGACGATGCTCATGCGTTTCGGCCCTTCATAGGACCTCATCCATGCCGCGCTTTGCGGGCCAGTTCTACCCCGCGTGCGGAATTTATCGCAGCGGTTACGCCCGCATCCCAGCAAGTCGCTGGTCGATGATCGCTTCGGCTTCGGCGATGATGCGGTCGATGAGCTGCTGGCAGGTCGGAATGTCGTGGATCAGGCCCTGGACCATGCCGGCCCAGAAGACGCCCCTGGAAAGGTCGCCGGTCTGGAGCAGTTCGCGTCCCGCGGCGCCCGCGACCAGTTCCTGCACGTCGCTGAACTGCGCATCGGGCTGCGACAGGCGGCGCACCACCTCCTCGCTGACCGCGCTCTTGCCGACGCGCGCGGTGTTTTTGAAGCTGCGAAAGATCAGGAAGCTGCCGCGCTCGTCATTGTCGACATAGGCCTGCTTCACATTGTCGTGAATCGGTGCTTCCTGCGTCGCGCAGAAGCGCGTGCCCATGTTGATCCCCTCGGCGCCGAGGGAGAGCGCCGCGACGAGCCCGCGCCCGTCGCCGAAACCGCCGCTCGCGAGCAGCGGAATCCTGACCTTGTCGGCGGCCGCGGGGATCAGGATCAGCCCCGGAATATCGTCCTCGCCCGGATGGCCCGCGCATTCGAAGCCATCGATCGAGATGATATCGCACCCTGCGCGCTCGGCCGACAGCGCGTGGCGCACCGCGGTGCATTTGTGGAGGATGGTGACGCCATGGGGCTTCAGCATCTCCCAGATTTCGCGCACCGCCTGCGTGCCCGCGGTCTCGACGATCTTGACCCCGCCGTCGATGATCGCCTGGGCATAGGCCTTGTAGTCGGGGGCGTTGATCGTCGGAAAGACGGTCATGTTCACGCCGAAGGGCTTGCCGGTCATCGCGCGGCAGCGCTCGATCTCGTCGCGCAGCGCTTCGGGGCTCGGCTGGGTCAGCGCGGTCAATATGCCGAGCCCGCCCGCGTTCGATACCGCGCTCGCCAGCTCCGCATAGCCGACGCTCTGCATCCCGCCCTGCACGATCGGATGCTCGATCTCCAGCATCTCGGTGATGCGTGTCCTGAATGCCATGCTCGTCCTTTCCCTGCTATCCTTGCCCTTACGGCCGCTTCGCCTCCGCCCATGAATTAACTTGACGCTTACGTCAACGTCGGGTTGAGTCGAGATGATAGTTAGGTAACGAAGGGAATCGCATGACCATCTCCGACCGCGCCCGCGCCATCGCCGAAAAGGTCGAAGCCTTCGTCCGCGAGCAAGTCATTCCCTATGAAAGCGATCCGCGGCGCGACCATCATGGCGCGCCCACCGACGAACTCGTCATGGAGATGCGCGAAAAGGCGCGCGCGGCGGGGGTGCTGACGCCGCATATCCTGGAGGGCGGCAGCCATCTGAACCAGCGCGAGACCGCGATCGTCCTGATCGCCAGCGGCCTCTCTCCGCTGGGCCCGCTCGCCTGCAACACGATGGCGCCCGACGAGGGCAATATGTATCTGCTCGGCAAGGTCGGGAGCACCGGCCTCAAGCAACGCTTCCTCGAACCGCTGGTCGCGGGCCGGACGCGGTCGGCCTTTTTCATGACCGAACCCGCCGAAGACGGCGGCGCGGGATCGGACCCGTCGATGATGCAGACGACGTGCCGTATGGACGGCAATCACTGGGTCGTGAACGGCCGCAAATGCTTCATTACCGGCGCCGAGGGTGCGGGCGTCGGCATCGTGATGGCCAAGGCCGAGGAAGGGGCGTGCCTGTTCCTCGTCGACCTGCCCGACCCCGCGATCCGCATCGAGCATGTCCCGAACACGATCGATTCGTCGATGCCCGGCGGCCATGCGACGGTGATCATCGACAATCTGCGCGTCCCCGCCGACCAGATGCTGGGCGAAGCCGGCGAAGGCTTCAAATATGCGCAGATCCGCCTCTCGCCCGCGCGCCTGTCGCACTGTATGCGCTGGCTGGGCGCGTGCATCCGCGCGAACGAGATTGCCACCGACTATGCCAACCGCCGCCATGCGTTCGGCAAGCCGTTGGTCGATCACGAAGGCGTCGGCTTCATGCTCGCCGAGAATCTGATCGACATCAAGCAGGCCGAGCTGATGATCGACTGGTGCGCGGGCGTGCTCGACACCGGATCGCTCGGCACCGCCGAAAGCTCGATGGCGAAGGTCGCGGTGTCCGAGGCGCTGATGCGCATTGCCGACCGATGCGTGCAGGTGATGGGCGGCACCGGCGTCACCGACAAGACGATCGTCGAACAGGTGTTCCGCGAAGTCCGCGCCTTTCGCATCTACGACGGCCCGACCGAGGTTCACAAATGGAGCCTCGCCAAGAAAATCAAACGCGACTGGAAAAGCGCGCACGGCTGAGCCGTGGACCGCACGCTCGAACCGTAGCGTCAAAGCACTTGACGTTTACGTTAACGTCGGGATGATGGGTCAAAATTATCAAGGGTGAGGAATCGGCATGTCGATCTTGTACGACGAAGGCCAGGAAGCGATCGCGACCGAATCGCGGCGCGTTCTCGAAGCGCGCGTGAACAAGGACGAACTGCTTCCGCTCCTCGAAACGACCGGCGAATATCATCACGGCTTCTGGACGACCGCCAAGGAACAGGGCTGGACCGCGCTCGCCCTTCCCGAAACCTACGGCGGCCTCGCGCTCGGCCTCGTCGAACTGGGCCTGATTGCGCATCAGGCGGGGCGCAGCCTCAGCGGCGCGCCCTTCCTGACCTCGAGCTTTGGCGCCGCGAAGGCAATCGAACTGTACGGCACCGACGCGCAAAAGGGCCGCTGGCTACCCGGCCTCGCCAGCGGCGAGATTATTGGTGCCGTCGCCTTCGCGCATGGCGCCGACGCCCTGCCGTTGCACCCGCCCGTCGCGTTCGACGGAGCGCGGCTCGACGGCACCGCAATCGGCGTGACCGGCGGCCTTGCAGCCGGCATCGCGGTCGTCTTCGCCGAGCACGGCGGCGCGCCCGTCCTCGCACTCGCCGAACTCGGACCGGTCGAACGCGTCGCGGTGCCGAGCTTCGACAACAGCCGCTGTATCGCCGACCTGCACTTTGCCGCCGCGCCCGCCGACGCTCTGGTCGCCGGCAACCTTGCGCGCGATGCAGCGCTGCACATCCTCGCCTTGCAGGCGGTGATCACCGCGCACGAACAGACAGGCGGCGCCGAGGCGCTGATGGAAATTGCGCGCGACTATGCCGTGACGCGCAAGGCATTCGGCCAGCCGATCGGCGCCTTTCAGTCGATCAAGCATCGCATCGCCGAACTCTATGGCCTCGTCGAGCTGGCGCGCGCCAACTGCATCCACGCGGCAGCGCGCGAGGGCCAGGACGATTTCGTCACCGCCGCCGCGGCGGCACGGCTGTCGGCGACCGACGCCTATGACAGTGCCGCGCGCGACTGCGTCCAGATCCACGGCGGGATCGGTGTGACGTGGGAGATCGGCCTGCACCTTCACATGCGCCGCGCGCGCAGCCTCGCGATCGAACAGGGCAGCAGCCTGTTCTGGGAAGATGTCCTTGTCGACCGCCTGTCAGGAGAAGCTGCATGAGCGATCTCGAAGCCTATCGGGCGAAAGCCGCCGCCTGGTGCGAAGCGATGGTGCCAGAATTCGGCAAGGCGGCGCGCAAGGGCCTCTCGGTCGAGGAGGATCTCGCGCTCGGCCGGCGGTATCAGAAGGCGAAGTTCGACGCGGGCTTTGCCGGCATCAACTGGTCGACCGAGTTCGGCGGCCAGGGCCTCGGCCATCTCGAAAAAATCACCTTCGAGGGCGAGGAGATGAAGCACGGTTTCCCCAACGTCTATTTCGGCATCTCGCTCGGCATGCCCGTGCCGGTGCTGATGCAGTTCGGCAGCGACCGCGAGTTTGTGCGCGAGCGCGTGCTCAAGGCGCTCAAGGGCGAGGAAATCTGGTGCCAGCTTTTCTCCGAACCCTCGGGCGGCACCGACCTCGCCGGACTGCGCACCCGCGCCGAGACCGACGGCAACGGCTGGAAGATCAACGGGCAGAAAGTATGGACGAGCTGGGCGCAATATTCGGACTATGGGGTAATCGTCGTGCGCACCGACCCGACCGTCCCGAAGCACAAGGGGCTGACCTATTTCTGGGTCGACATGAAGGCGCCGGGGGTCACCGTCCGTCCGATCAGGCTCGCGGGCGGTGACAGCCACGTCAACGAGGTGTTCTTCGACGATGTGAAGGTCAGCGACGACCATCGCATGTCGCCGGTCGGCGGCGGCTTCGCGGTCGCGATGGCGACCTTGATGATCGAGCGCTATGTCGCGACCGACAGCGCCGGCTTCGGCCCGCACCTCGACCTGTTCATCGAACTGGCCAAGGACGTGCAACTCAATGGCAAGCCCGCGATCGAGGACGGCCGCATCCGCCAGCAGATCGCGCGCAACTATGCGATGCGCGCCGGACTCGACTCGATCAACCGCCGCGCGCGGCTGATGATGCAGGCAGGCATGACGCCGGGGCCCGAAGGGTCGCTGAACAAGCTCGTCGCGGTGCGATCGCGCCAGAAACTCTCCGAACTCGCGCTCGACCTTCAGGGCAACGCCGCCTTCGCCTTCGACGAACATGCCTCGCCGAAGGACGACTGGGCGTCGAGCTGGATCAACGCACCGACCGGCCGCATCGCCGGTGGATCGGACGAGACGTTGCTCAACACGATCGCCGAACGCATCCTCGGCCTGCCGCAGGATCACCGCCCCGACAAGGGCATCCCCTTCAACCAGATTCCCGCCTGAGGAGCCTCCCCCATGAAGATCGATTCCACCACCGCCGCCGTCGTGACCGGCGGGGCTTCGGGTCTCGGCCGCGCGACCGCCGAAGCGCTCGCCGCCGCCGGGGTCAAGGTCGCCATTTTCGATATCAACGACGCGCTCGGCGAAGAGGTGGCGACGTCGATCGGCGGGCTGTTCGTCCATGTCGACATCACCGACGAACAATCGGTGCTCGATGGTTTTGCCAAAGCGCGCGGCGCGCATGGGCAGGAACGCATCTGCGTCCATTGCGCGATGACCTCGCGCCGCGGCAAGACGCTCGCCTTCGACAAGGAAAGCGGCACATATCGCCGCACCCCGACCGAAGATTATGAATATGGCGTCGCGGGCATATTGACCGCGAGCTACCGCATCGGCTCGATCGCCGCCGAGGGCATGGCGACGCTTCCCGAGTTGGAGGACGGCGAGCGCGGCGCGATCATCTTCACCGCCTCGGTCGCGGCGCAGGACGCCCAGATCGGCCAGGTCATCTATGGCTCGGCAAAGGCCGGCGTGAACGGGCTCGTGCTGCCGATGGCGCGCGACCTGATGGATCTCGGCATCCGGGTCAATGCAATCATGCCCGGCGTATTCGGCACCCCGCTGCTCGGCAATATGAACCCCAAGGTGAAGGAAAGCCTCGAGGCATCGGTGCCCTTCCCCAAGCGGCTCGGCAAGGCCGAGGAATATGCGAGCCTCGCGATGGAGATGGTCCGCAACACCTATTTCAACGGCCAGGCCGTCCGCCTCGACGGCGCGATCCGCATGGCCCCCCGTTAAGTCTCACAGCGAAGGAATATCCCCATGGCCGAAGCCTATATCATCGACGCCGTCCGCACGCCGCGCGGGATCGGCAAGCCCGGCAAGGGCGCGCTGTCGCATCTCCACCCGCAGCATCTCGCCGCGACCGTGCTCGCCGCGATCCGCGACCGCAATCATCTCGACACCGCGACGGTCGATGACATCGTCTGGTCGACTTCGTCGCAGAATGGCAAGCAGGGCGGCGATCTCGGCCGCATGGCGGCGCTTTCGGCCGGTTACGATACCAAGGCGTCGGGAACGACGCTCGACCGCTTCTGCGGCGGCGGCATCAGCGCGGTCAATTTCGCCGCCGCGAGCGTGATGAGCGGCATGGAGGATTGCGTCATCGCCGGCGGAACGGAGATGATGAGCTATACCACCGCCTATGCCGCCGAACAGGCGAATGCCGGCCTGCCGCCGCGCCTGATGGGCTCGGGCCACGAAGCCCTCGACGAACTGCATCCGCAATCGCATCAGGGCATCTGCGGCGACGCGATCGCGACGATCGAGGGGATTAGCCGCGAGGCGCTCGACGCGCTCGCACTCGTCAGCCAGCAGCGCGCCGACCGCGCGATCAAGGAAGGCCGCTTCGACAAATCGGTCGTCCCGGTGCTCAACCCCGACGGCAGCGTGGCACTCGACCATGAGGAATTTCCCCGGCCCGAAACGACCGCCGAGGGGCTCGCCGCGCTCAAGCCCAGCTTCGCCGCCCTCGCCGATTTCGACATGGGCGGCGGCTTCACCTTCAGGAAACAGATCAACCGCCGCTATCCCGACCTCGAAATCCAGCATTTCCATCACGCCGGAAATTCGTCGGGGGTCGTTGACGGTGCCGCCGCGGTGCTGCTGACCTCGAAGGATTATGCCGACAAGCATGGCCTGAAACCCCGCGCGCGCGTCGTCGCCTATGCCAATATCGGCGACGATCCGACCCTGATGCTCAACGCCCCGGTGCCGGCGGCGAAAAAGGTGCTCGAAAAGGCCGGGCTGACCAAGGACGATATCGACGTCTGGGAAATCAACGAGGCTTTCGCCGTGGTCGCCGAAAAGTTCATCCGCGACCTCGACTTGCCCCGCGAAAAGGTGAACATCAACGGCGGCGCGATGGCGCTCGGCCATCCGATCGGCGCGACCGGCTCGATCCTGATCGGCACCGCGCTCGACGAACTCGAGCGCTCGGGCGGCCGCTACGGCCTCGTCACCATGTGCGCCGCAGGCGGCATGGCACCCGCGATCATCATCGAACGGATCTGAGGAACAGGAGAGCATCATGGCCGGGCCGCTGAAGGGCATCAGGATCATCGAGTTCGCCGGGATCGGTCCCGGCCCCTTCTGCGGCATGATGCTCGCCGATCATGGCGCCGAGGTGATCCGCATCGACCGCCCCGGCGGCGTCATGGACCCGCGCGATCCGCTCTCGCGCGGCCGCACCTCGATCGCGCTGGACATGAAGAAGCCGGATGCGGTGCAGGTTGCCCGCGACCTGTGCAGGAGCGCGGACGGGATGATCGAGGGCTATCGTCCGGGCGTGATGGAACGGCTGGGCCTCGGCCCCGAGGTGCTGCTCGCCGACAATCCGAAGCTCGTTTACGGGCGCATGACCGGCTGGGGCCAGTTCGGCCCCTATGCGCAGGCCGCGGGGCACGACATCAACTATATCGCGCTCTCGGGCGTGCTCCACGGCATCGGCCGCGCGGGCGAAAAGCCGGTGCCGCCGGTCAACTATGTCGGCGATTTCGGCGGCGGCGGGATGATGCTCGCCTTCGGCATGGCCAGCGCCTTGCTCCACGCCGCAAAGACCGGCGAGGGACAGGTGATCGACTGCGCGATGACCGACGGCTCGGCGCTGCTCGCGGGCATGACGTGGGGGTTCAAGGCGATGGGCCGGCTGAAGGACGAGGCCGGGGTCAACATGCTCGACGGCGGCGCGCATTTCTATGACACCTATGCTTGCGCCGACGGCAAGTTCATCTCGATCGGGTCGATCGAACCGCAATTCTATGCGCTGCTCCGCGAAAAGACCGGGCTCGACGCCGATCCCGATTTCGACGCGCAGCTCGATCCGGCGCAATGGGGGCCGCTCAAGGACAAGCTCGCCGCGCTGTTCGCGACCAGAACGCGCGACGAATGGTGCGCGCTCATGGAAATGACCGACATCTGCTTCGCGCCGGTGCTGTCGCTCGCCGAAGCGCCGCGGCATCCGCACAATGTCGAGCGCAAGACCTTCGTCGAAATCGGCGGCGCGGTGCAACCGGCCCCGGCGCCGCGCTATTCGGCGACCGTCAACGACACGCCGCACGCCGCACCACAGGTCGGCGCGGACGCCGATGCGGTGCTCGCCGATATCGGCTATGATGCGTCGCGGATCGGGGCTTTGCGCGACGGCGGCGCCGTCCGCTAGCGGCGGTTGAAAGAGGAGAGCAGGCGTGGGCGAATTTCTGCAGGTCGAGCGGCGGGACAAGATCGCGATCCTGACGATGGCAAAGCCCGAGAGCATGAATGCGATCGGCACCCATGCCGACTGCGACGACATCGTCGACACGCTGCGCATGCTCGGCGAGGATCGCAGCGTCAGCGCGATCATCCTGACCGGCAGCGGCAAGGCGTTCAGCGCCGGCGGGAACCTCAAATCGATGCAGGAGCGCAAGGGCATCGGGGTGCTCGATCAGCCCGATTCGACCCGCGCCAATTATCGCCGCGGGGTGCAGGCGGTGATCCGCGCGCTGATGGACTGCGAGATCCCGATGATCGCCGCGGTCAACGGCCATGCGATCGGGCTCGGCTGCGACCTTGCCTGCACCTGCGACATCCGCATTGCGGCGGAGAGCGCCAAATTCGCATGCAGCTTCATCAAGGTGGGGATCGTCCCAGGCGACGGCGGCGCCTGGCTGCTCCAGCGCGTGCTCGGCTATCCGCGCGCCGCCGAGCTGTTCCTGACCGGCGACCGATTCGACGCGGCGACGGCAAAGGGATATGGTCTGGTCAGCGAAGTGGTGCCCGACGCGGCGCTCATCGACCGCGCGATCGCGATCGCCGAGCGCATCACCTGCAACCCGCCGCGCGCGCTGCGCCTTACCAAGCGACTGCTGCGCGAGGCACAGCACAGCCGGATGAGCGACATTCTCGAGCTCAGCGCGGCCTATCAGGCGATCGTCCACGAAACCGCGGACAATCGCGAGGCGATCGACGCCTTTGTGGAAAAACGGGCGCCGGTCTTTACGGGAGAATGACGATGCTCGCCGATCGCGTCCTGCCCCTGTCGGGCGTCCATAATTTCCGCGACTATGGCGGCTATGCGGTCGAAGGCGGCGGACGGCTGCGCGACGGCATGCTGTGGCGCTCGGCGCATCATGTCGAGGCGGTCGACGCGGATCTGGCGGCGATCGACGCGCTGGGGATCGAGACGATCATCGACCTGCGCGGCGACGACGAGCGCGAAATCCATCCGTGCCGGCGCAGCGAAAATTTCGCGGGCCGCGTGCTGTTTGCGGGCGGCATCACCGCGGGCCTCGCGCCGCACTTGCAGGCGGCGGGCGGCGCGATCGACGTCGAGACCGCGCGGGCGCGGATGATCGACACCTATGCCGGTATGCCGTACCGCTCGGCACTCGTCGCAACGTTGCGGCTCTATCTCTCCGCGCTCGTCGAATATGATACGCCCAGCCTCGTCCATTGCGTCGCGGGTAAGGATCGCACGGGTTTTGCCGTCGCGATCGTCCATCGCCTGCTCGGCGTCCATGAGGACGATCTGATGCACGACTATCTGCTCACCAACAGCGCGGGCAAGATCGAGGAACGCATCGCCCAGGGCGCCGCGCATATCCGCCAGCGCTATGGCGCCGAGATCAAGGACGATGCGATCCGCGCGCTGATGTCGGTCAACCCCGCCTATCTCGACGCCGCGCTCGCCACGGTGCGGCGCGATCATGGCGACATACCGGGCTATGCCGAAGCGGTGCTGAACTTCACGCCGGCGATGCGCGAGGCGCTGATCGACCGGCTGGTGGTATAGGTCGAAAGCTGGGGCCGCTGGCAGTCTGCGGCGGCGATAGCGGCCCCGGCTTTCGCTGGGGCGACGCCTCTCATTCTCCCTTCACCAGCACCCCGCCCTTCAGCACCGCATCGACGCTTTCAAGTTCGCGAATATTCGCCAGCGGATCGCCATCGACCGCGACGATGTCGGCATAGCGGCCGACCGCGATCGCGCCCACATCGCCCTCGCGCCCCAGCGCCTCGGCGGCGTTCTTCGTTGCCGCCTGGATCGCCTGCATCGGGGTCATTCCATATTCGACCATGACGCGGAACTGCTTGCCGACGTCGCCATGCGGCATCACCCCCGCATCGGATGCGAAGACCATCCGTACCCCCGCGCGGTGCGCCTTGCGAAAATTGTCGCGCTGAATCTGGGCGATCTCGCGATCCTTGCGCAGATTATCCTCGAGAACGCCGTTTTTTGCGCCCTCGGCCTGCGTATATTCGGTGTTATAGATGTCCATCCCGAACCAGACGGGCCTCTTTCGCGTCACGGCCATGCGGATGCCTTCGTCGTCGACAAGGCTGGCATGTTCGATCGTGTCGATCCCCGCGGCGATCGCGGTGCGGATGCCCGCGGCGCCGTGCGCGTGCGCCGCCACGCGCAGCCCCCACTGATGCGCTTCGTCGGCGATCGCGCGCAGTTCATTCTCCGGCACCTGCAACTGCCCCGGTTCGGTGTTGCGCGAAAAGACGCCGCCCGTCGCGCATACCTTGATCACTTCGGCGCCATATTTGCGCTGGCGGCGCACCTGATAGCGCAGTTCGTCGGGCGTATCGCCGATCCCTTCCTCCTTGCCGTCCGCCTTTTCCAGGCTGGGCGGCAGGAAGGTGCTGTCGCAATGCCCGCCGGTCGCGCCGAGCGCATAGCCCGCGGGCACGATGCGCGGCCCGACCGCATAGCCCGCGTCGATCGCCTGCTTGAGCCCGATGTCGTTGCGATTGTCCGACCCGACGTTGCGCACCGTCGTGAAACCGGCGTCGAGCATGTCGCGCGCATTCTTGACCGCGGTCATGCCCCAGAAGCTGTCGGTGAACTCGAGCCCGCGATAGCCGCCGATGTCGGCCGGGCCGTCGAGGTGGACGTGCATGTCGATCAGGCCGGGCAGCAGGGTCCTGTCGCCAAGGTCGATATGCTTGACCCCCTCGCCCCAGCGCACCGTGCGCGCATCGGCGATGTTGGTGATGCGGCCGTCGGCGCCAACAAAGATCGCCGGATAGTCGATCGTCTTGCCGCTCTGCACGTCGAGCATGTGCGCCGCGGTGATGACTGTCTGCTGCCCCGCGACGTCCTCCTGCGCCATCGCGCCGGTCGCGCCCAACGCCGCCGCGGCGAATCCGACACGCCGCAGAAAACTGCCGGACTTAACTCTGTATCGCATAGCGCCCCCTCGTTTCTCAGTGCGGAAATGGCATGGCAAAATCGCGCGGTGTAGGACAGCAAAAAAACTGCCACGCGGCCGACCGGTAGCGAGGCTCAACGAGAATCGACCGCGGTTCGAACCGACCCTTGTTTCCCACCCGACCGGCGAGGTCCAGCGATCGCCAGCGCGGCGGCTGCGCCGAGCAGCGTGCCGCCCACGACGTCGCTCGCCCAGTGAACGCCGAGCGTGACGCGCGACAGGTCGGTGAGCAGGATCGCAAGCGCCGCCCCCGCCGCCGCGCCGCGACGCCAGCGAGGTGGGAAAAGCAGCGTGAGCGCAATGGCGACCGCGGCGACGCTCGCGGCGTGGCCACTGGGATAGGACCAGCTCGAAACATGATCGAGATGCGGCACGAGCGCGGGGCGCGGCCGGTCATAGAGATTTTTGAGGAACGTTGAGGCGAGATTGGCCGTAAGCGCCGCCGCAAACAGACGCAGCGCCGTCGTCCGGCCAAGCCCGCGCCAGAGAAGTGCGCAGAGCAGCACGACGATCGCCCAACGCGCGACGCCGCCCCCCAGCCAGCTTATTCCCTGCATGACGGCAATCAGCAGCGACGACGACGTGTCTGAGCGGAGCGACAGGCCGCGCGAAATCCACTCGTCGAGCGGCTGCATCGCCGGGGCTGCCAGCCCCAGCAGCAGCGTCGCTGCGAGGCAAAGGGCGGCGAAGAAAAGCGAAGCGCGCACCGACATGACCGGCGCCTAAGCGACGCTGGGTAAGCGCGCAAGCCGGGTCAGGCGATCTTGCGGCCGAAACTCGGCCGGGCCGGCGGCGCCGGCGAAGCCTCCGGAGCGGGCGCCGGACGGTTCGCGAGATAGCGCGCGAGCGCGGCATCGGCGTCGAAGCCGTCGTCGCGCGGCTCGCCCTCGAGCGGATCTCGATCGGGCGGAGTCACCGCGGCCTGCAAGGATGCGAGCGTTTCGGTCGATCCGGCCTGCGCCGCGTGCATCAGCTGTAACTGGCCGACGAGCGAGTCGAGATCGCGCTTCCTGAGGTCGAGCCCAGCGGCGGCAAGACGGATGGTGCGGGTGCCGAATACGCCGCCTTGGACCTTGAAGTCGATGAAATTCCGGCGACTGATCGGGATGAAGCCCCACATGCGGGTGACGAGCTGGCTGCGCGAGACGCCCTTGACCTCGGTCCAGCGGAAAGTTTCGGACGACCAGTTCGTCGCGACCCGCACCCGCATCGCGTCATATTGCAGCGCGACGCCGTCGCCGAGCAGCCGCTTGATGCTCGCCGCCGACGCCAGCGGGCCGCCGACGACGAAGATCAGGCCGACGACCTTCAGCATCACGCCGCCGAACAGCATCGGCATCCCGATGATCGGCAGCATGATGCCCATCAGCGCGCCGAGCGCCAGCTTTCCGGTTCCGAATTTGATCGTCCGCATCATCGCCCCCATGCCGTGCAGCATAGGGACGAAAGTTTAAGAAAAGACGGACGGGGTCAGATGTGCAGCGCGCGGCCGTAGGCGCCCAGCACCGCCTCGTGCATCGTCTCGCTGATCGTCGGATGCGGATAGACGCTGTGCATGAAGTCTTCCTCTACAAGCTCGGCGGTCTTGCCGACGGTATAGCCCTGGATCATTTCGGTGACTTCGGCGCCGACCATGTGCGCGCCGAGCAGTTCGCCGGTTTTCGCGTCGAACACCGTCTTCACGAAACCCTCGACCTCGCCGAGCGCGATCGCCTTGCCGTTGCCGATGAAGGGGAAATTGCCGACCTTGACGTCATAGCCCGCTTCCTTCGCCTTCGCCTCCGTCAGGCCGACGCTCGCGATCTGCGGGTGGCAATAGGTGCAGCCGGGGATGTTCCTCGCGTCCATCGGGTGCGGATGCGCGTCCTTGTTGCCCAGTTCCTTTGCGATCGCTTCGGCGGCGATCACGCCCTCGTGGCTCGCCTTGTGCGCGAGCCACGGCGGCGCGGTGACGTCGCCGATCGCCCACAGACCGGGAATGTTGGTGCGGCACCAGGGGTCGGTGTCGATATGGCCCTTGGTCGTCTTCACCTTGAGCGCGTCGAGCCCGATATTCTCGGTGTTGGGGACGATGCCGATCGCGACGATCGCGTGGCTGTAGTCGCCCGCCTCGACCTTGCCGTCCTTGGTCTTGATCTTTGCCGAGACGCCGTTCGCGTTCGCCTTCAGTTCCTCGACACCGGCGCCGGTCAGGATCGTCATCCCTTGTTTTTTAAGCGATTTTTCGAGGAAGCTCGACACATCGGCGTCCTCGACCGGGACGATGCGGTCGAGCATCTCGACCACCGTAACGTCGGCGCCCATATCGTTGTAGAAGCTCGCAAATTCGATCCCGATCGCGCCCGATCCGATCACGAGCAGCTTTTTCGGCATTTCGGGCGGGGTCATCGCATGGCGATAGGTCCAGATGCGCTTGCCGTCGGCGGGGGCGAAGGGCAGGTCGCGCGCGCGCGCGCCGGTCGCGACGATGATATGCTTGGCCGAGAGCGTTTCGGTCCCCTTCTCGCTCTTGACCTCGAGCTTGCCCGCGCCGGTGAGCTTGCCCTCGCCCATATGCACCGCGATCTTGTTCTTTTTCATCAGGTGGGTGACGCCCTGATTGAGCTGTTTCGCGACGCCGCGCGAGCGCTTGACCACTGCGTCCAAATCGGCGCTGATGCTCGCCGCGGCGAGGCCGTAATCCTTGGCGTGCTGCATATAATGATAGATTTCGGCCGAGCGCAGCAGCGCCTTCGTCGGGATGCAACCCCAGTTGAGGCAGATGCCGCCCAGATTCTCGCGCTCGACGATTGCGGTCTTGAGGCCCAGCTGCGCGCCGCGGATCGCCGCGACATAGCCGCCGGGGCCCGAACCGAGGACGATGAGGTCGTAGGTGTCGCTCACGATAATCTCCTGTTGCCCGGCGCTGCGGCCAGGTCGAAATTGATCAAGATCCAGACGAGCCCGCCGACCGCACCGGCGGCAAGCCCGTATTTCATGTACCCAAGCTGCCCCTCGTCGACGATCATGTTGGCGATCGCGAGCGCGAGCAGCCCCCCGGTGACGATCCCCGCCGCCGCGAACAGCACGAGCCGTCCCGCCGCGGGCAGCGGCAGCCGCTCGGCGATCCGCAGCGCAATCCAGCCGCCGGTAAGCAGGCCGACGAGCGCGATCGCCGCCATCACCCCGGTCGATTTCCAGTCGGTCAGCGCGCCTTCGGCACCGAGCATATGATAGACCGCGAGGTTCGACAGCACGCCCGCGACGATCGCCGGTAGCAGCACGCGGCGGAGGATGCGGAGGGCAAAGGGCGCCTTTCGCGCACTCACGCCGATCAGGCCACCAGCCCCAGCGGGTTTTCGACGATCTGCTTGAACGCCTGCATCAACTGCGCGCCGTCGGCGCCGTCGATCGCGCGATGGTCGAAGCTGCCCGTGGCCGACATCACGGTTGCGATCGCGAGCGCGTCGTCGACGACCCACGGCCGTTTCTCGCCCGCGCCGATCGCCATGATCATGCCCTGCGGCGGGTTGATCACCGCGTCGAACTGGCTGATGCCGAACATCCCCATATTGCTGATGCTGGCGGTGCCGCCCTGATATTCGTGCGGCTGGAGCTTGCCGTCCTTGGCGCGCGCCGCAAGTTCCTTCATCTCCACCGAAATCTTGCTCACCGATTTTTCGTCGGCGCCGACGATGATCGGGGTGATCAGGCCTGCCGGAACACTGACCGCGACCGAAATATCGGCGCGCTGATAGCTGATGAGCTGGTCGCCCGCGAAGCTGACATTGCATTTGGGCACCTGGATCAGCGACTTGGCGAGCGCCTTGATCAAGAGGTCGTTGACGCTGAGCTTGACGCCCTGCGGTTCGAGCGCGGCATTGAGTTCGCCGCGCAGTTTCAGCAGCTTGTCGAGCTGAATATCGACCGTGAGATAGATGTGCGGGATCGTCTGCTTCGCTTCGGTCAGGCGGCGGGCGATCGTCTTGCGCATATTGCTGAGCTTGTCGGCGCTGTGCGGAATCTCGGTTTCGAAGGGCTGCGCGGGAGCGGCGGCGGCAGGTGCGGGTGCCGGCGCGGCGCTCACGGCCGCGGGGGTAGCGGCGCCCGTCGGTGCGCCTTCGAGGTCGGCCTTGACGATGCGGCCACCGGGACCGCTGCCGGTCAGCGTCGCAAGGTCGATGCCCTGCTCGGCGGCGAGGCGCTTGGCGAGCGGGCTGGCCTTGATGCGCTCGCCCGAAGCGACGGGAGCGGGAGCGGGAGCCGGCGCAGGCGCAGGCGCCGGAGCGGCGGGCGCAGGAGCCGCCTTAGGCTCTTCTTTCTTCGCTTCGGCGGGTGCCGGTGCAGGCGCCGGTGCTGCCTTGGCTGCGCTCGCATCCTCGTCCTCGCCGGCGATGACCGCGATCACCGTGCCGACCTTCACATTGTCGGTGCCTTCGGGAACGACGATCTGAGCGATCGTGCCTTCGTCGACCGCTTCGAACTCCATCGTCGCCTTGTCGGTCTCGATCTCGGCGAGCAGGTCGCCCGACTGGACGCTGTCGCCTTCCTTGACCAGCCATTTGGCGAGCGTGCCCTCTTCCATCGTCGGCGAGAGGGCGGGCATCTTGAGTTCGATGGGCATCGGGCTTTTCGTTCCTGTCTCGTGGGGAGGCATTATGTGCCGCTACGGATTCCCCCTCGCCATAAGCATTCGCCGGGTCAAGGTCCAGCGGGGCACGCTTGCCTTTCATACGAATGTGACGCACTCTCGCGCGAAAATGACGAGAGGGGTCGGGGGTTATGCGGACATATCTGGTCGTGATCGACGACAGTCCGGAAGCGACGCTGGCGCTGCGCTTCGCGGCGCGGCGCGCCGCGCGCACCGGTGGCGGGGTGATGGTGCTTGCGATCGTCGAGCCGCAGGATTTCCTTGCCTTCGGCGGCGTTCAGGCGACGATCGAGGCCGAGGCACGCGAGCAGGCCGAGGCGCTCGCCGAAGCCGCGGCGAACGCCATCGCGCAGGAAGCCAATGTCTCGCCCAAAATCCTCGTCAAATCGGGAAAGCCCGCCGAAGTGGTGCGCGAAGTGATCGGCGCGAGCGACGACATCGCCGCGCTGGTGCTCGCCACCGCGCCGAGCGGCGCGCCGGGGCCGCTGGTTTCGCACTTCACCGGGAATGATGCAGGCACCCTGCCCTGCCCGGTTATGCTGGTGCCGGGCGGAATCGATATCGAACGGCTCGATGCGGTGAGTTAGAGCATCGTGCCGGAAATCTGCACCGTTTCCCCGAGCGAAGACGAGGGGCTCGTTCGAGCGGAGCGAGAACCGCAGCGTCGCCGCCTCGACTTCGCTCGGCAGAGCCCCTCGTCTTCGCTCGGGGATGCGGATGATTCAGATTTCGCGCAATTTGTTCTAGCGCCATTTTCGAAGAAGCCGTGTGTCCCCGCGCCGCCTTCGGCTCCACGGGAGCACACAGCTTTGGAAGTTTACCGCCCCGCCTTCACCGCCGACTGGTCGACCGCCACCACCGGCAGCAAAACGCCGCTCGGCGTATCGCCGCCCTGCAGGATCGTGACCTCCTCCTTCTTGTAATCCTCGGGCTTGGCGAGGAAGATGTTGGGAACGAAGGTCTGCGGATTGCGGTCATAGAGCGGGAAGAGGCTCGACTGGATCTGGATCATGATCCGGTGCCCCGGCTGGAACACATGATTCACCGTCGGCAGGCGGAATTTGTAATTCTGCGTCACCCCCGACGGAATCGCGGTCGGCTTTGCGAAGCTGTCGCGATAGCGGCCGCGGAAGATGTCGAGGCTGATCGGCAGCTGATAGCCACCCATTTCGGGATCGATCGCATTCTCGGCAGGCAGGACGTCGATCAGTTTGACGACGAAATCGACGTCCGATCCCGTGATCTTCGCAAAGATGTTCGCGATCGGCGCACCCGACACGCGCACCGGTTCCTTGAGCACGTCGGTCTGGAAGGTCAGCACGTCGGGGCGGCCGTCGGCGTGGCGCTGGTCGCTGACCAGCCAGTCGCCCCAGCGCCCGTCGCGGAAGTTCACCGGGCGCGGCAGGTGCGGCACCGGCTTCGCAGGGTCGGAGACATAGCTGGTGCTGCTCGAAGCAGGCTTGTCAAAGCCGAGGTCGCCGTCGGGACCCACATAGATCGGGGTCAGCGGTGCGCTGCATCCGCTCTCGCACGCGAGCGGCCAGGTGGTGAAGCGATCCCAGCGGTTCTCGCCGCTATTGTAGATCGCCGCGGCGGGCAGGTTCGCGGGCGGCCCGTCCTTCAGATATTGGTTGAACAGCGGCAGCACCATCTCCTTGCGGAACTGCGCCGCAGTGTCGCCATTCCACTCGAACGGGCCGAGCGAGCGCCCTTCGCGATTGATCTGGCTGTGCCGCCACGGACCCATGACGAGAAAGTTGTTCCCCATCTTGCCCTTGGCCTTCAGCGCTTCCCAGCTCATGATCGCGCCGTACATATCCTCCTGGTCCCACAGACCCTGCTCCCACAAGGTCGGGACGTTCGAGGGATTGGCGGCGACGAGCTTGTCGAGCGCCTGCTGCTGCCAGAATTCATCGTAAGCGGTGTGGTCGAGCATCTTCTGCCAGAAGGGAAGCTGGGCATAGCCCTGCTTCTGCGCCCAATCGTTCGCCGATCCGTGGCGGAAATTGTCGTAATCGTCATAGCCCCCGGTCGGCGGCGCCTTGCCTTCGCCCTTGTAGCCGGTCTGCGCGCCGATCCACGCGATATTGGCGAGGCGGAACGCGCCGTAATGGAACCAGTCGTCGCCCATCCAGCCGTCGACCATCGGGCTTTCGGGCGCCGCGACTTTCAGCGCGGGGTGCGGGTGGAGCAGCGCCATCACGACGGTGAAGCCTTCATAGGACGAACCGATCATGCCGACGCGGCCGTTCGATTCGGGCAGGTTCTTCTTGTTCACCAGCCAGTCGATCGTGTCCCACGCGTCGGTGGTGTGATCGACCTTGGTCGGGTTGAGCGGGCCGACCGGCGGGCGATTGACGACATAGTCACCTTCCGACCCATATTTGCCGCGAATGTCCTGATAGACGCGGATATAGCCGTCCTTCACGAAAATCTCGTCGGAGAGCGGCAGCGTCGACAACATGCTCGGACTGTCCATGCGGTTCGCGCGGCCCTTCGCATTATAGGGGGTGCGCGTCAGCACGATCGGGGCGTTCTTCGCCCCCTTCGGCACGACGATCACCGTATAGAGCCTTGTGCCGTCGCGCATCGGGATCATTTCGACGCGCTTGTCATAGTCGGCGTCTTCGTTCGGGACCGAGAATTTGTCGGGAATATCCGCCCGCATCTGCGCCGCCTTGGGTGCCACATTTGTGGTCGCGCCGGCGATCGAGGCGCCGGTCAGCGCAACCGCGGACAAAGTGACGAACAGGAACGAGCGGACCATGCGAACCCCTTTGCGTGTCGATTTGGCAGGCGCGGACTTTGGGGCGGCGCGCGAAGCAATGCAACCGTTCGATGTAATGTTATTACGCAAGAGGAACGGAGCGGCGCGCGACCGCTCCGTCAGGTTCCGGCGAGGGCCGGGAGAGGTCAGGCGGTCGCCGCCGGGCGCGGCAGCGCCGCCGCGCCTTTCGCTTCGAGCAGCGCCATTTCGAGCACGACGAGCGCCTGAACGGCGACGACGACGATGCCGAGCCACGTCATCTGCGCGGCGAAAATGGCGATCACGGCGAAACTCGCCGCGACCCAGCCCAGATTGCCGACCGCGATCAGATTGGCGAGCCCCTTGCTCGGCTCCTTCTGAAAGGCGACGAGCAGCATCAGCGCCGCCGACGGCAGCCCGATCCATCCCGCCACGGTCACCACATCGGAGGGGAGGCCGAGCAGCGCGGCGACCGTGACGGTTGCGAAGACGCAAAGCAGGAAAAGAGCCGTGCAGGTGACGGCATCGACGATCAGCGTGGTCTTGAGGTTGAAGCTGGGCATGACGGATCTCCTTTCGAACCCGTTCCAATTGAACCCGAATCGACATGGCGTCGATTACGCGCGAGGTAATGGAAATCGGAACGCTGGCGCGCTAGCCGACAGGGTGAAGGAGACGTGGAATGCAGGTCGCACCCCTGGGCGAACAGCTGCGCGAATGGCGCACGCGGCGCCGGATGAGCCAGATGGACCTCGCGCTCGAAACCGACATCTCGACGCGTCATCTGAGCTTCATCGAAACGGGACGGTCGCGGCCGAGTCCGCAGATGATCGAGCGGATCGCCGAACGGCTTCAGGTGCCGCACCGCGCGCGCAACGCGCTGCTGCTCGCGGCAGGCTTCGCGCCCGACTATCGCGAACGCGCGCTCGACAGCGCCGAAATGGCCGGGATGCGTGCGATCGTCGAGCATGTGCTGAAAGGCCACGAACCCTATCCGGCGCTGGCGGTAGATCGACACTGGAACATGGTCGCGGCGAATGGAGCGATCGCGCTCCTCACCGCGCTCGTCGACCCTGCCCTTCTCGAACCGCCCGCCAATGTGCTGCGCATCGCGCTGCATCCGCACGGCCTCGCACCGCATATCGAAAACCGCGCCGAATGGCGGGCGCATATATTGCACCGCCTGGGCGGCCAGATCGAGGCGACCGCCGACGCTGGCCTCGCAGCGCTGCGCGACGAGCTGGCGGCCTATGATGCGGACGATGCAGAGGATTACATTGCCGAGGCGAACGGCATCGCGGTGCCGCTGATCCTGAACACGCCCGCGGGGCCAATTCGCTTCGTATCGACGGTGACGGTATTCGGCACGCCGCTCGACATCACGCTGTCCGAGCTGGCCATCGAGGCTTTTTTCCCGGCGGACGCCGAAAGTGCGGCATTGCTGCGCGAGTTGGCGCTACAGCGAGAATAAGGCCTTCTTCCGACGATAAGATTATACCGTTTGCAAACCCAAACGGGATGGCGGCTTCCGGGCGGGAGGGGACGCAATAATAAGCCCCTCCTCTTCAGAGGAGGGGTTGGGGTGGTGGCGCGCGACAGCGCGCAAGACGTCTAGCACCACCCCGCTGCGACTAAGCCAGCAAGCTGGCAAGTCTCGCTGCCCCTCCTCTGAAGAGGAGGGGTTGGTCGGACGACCGCTTCCCACCCCAAAGTCGCCGTCGGCCCTCGTGCTTGCAGACGGTAAGATCATCTCCTCAGGATAGGGAGAATAGATCACCGCCGCCGCCCCTGATGGCGGATATTCTTCGGCCGTCCGCGCTTGCCGACCATATGCTTGGCCCCGCCCTTCCCTTTGCCCTCGCGCCGCGGTGGTCGCTTTACCGATGCGCCTTCGGGCGCGTCGGGGAGTTCGAAGCGCAGCGCGCCGCTGACCGGGTTGGCCTCCATCAGCCGCAATGCGAGCCGCTGGCCGACCGAATAGCTGACGCGGCCATGTTCGCTATCGAGCGTCCGTGCCGCCTCGTCATAGAAGAAGCGCTCGCTGCCCAGCGTCGAGACCGGCACCAGCCCGTCGCCGCCGAGCCCGTCGACCGTGGCGAAGAAACCGAAGGGCTGCACACCCGTGATCCGCGCAGGCACTATCTCGCCGACCTTGCCAGCGAGATAGGCGGCAACATAGCGGTCGATCGTCTCGCGCTCGGCCTCCATCGCGCGGCGTTCGAGGCCGCTGATCGTCTCGCCGATGCGCGACAGCCCCTTGGCGTCGGCCTCGCCGAGCCCGGTGCGTTCGGGAAGCCCCTTCGCCTTGCCCGGCACCTCAAGGCGCCAGGAATCGACAAGCGCGCGGTGGACGATCAGGTCGGCGTAGCGGCGGATCGGCGAGGTAAAATGCGCATAAGAGCCGAGCGCGAGGCCGAAATGCCCCGAGTTGGCGGGGCCATAATAGGCCTGCGTCTGGCTGCGCAGGATCGCTTCCATGATCTCGGGCAAACGGTCATCGTCCGAAAAACCGTCGATCAGCCGGTTGAACACCGCCGGGGTGATGACCTGTCCGAGCGCAAAATTCCGGTCGAAGCTGTCGAGATACTCCTTCAGGCTGACGAGCTTCTCGCGGCTCGGCGGCTCGTGGATGCGATACATCACCGGCGATTTCTTCGCCTCGAGCGCCTTCGCCGCCGCGACGTTCGCCGCGATCATATAATCCTCGATCAGCCGATGCGCGTCGAGCCGCTCGCGGACGCGGATTTCGGCGATATTGCCCTGGTCGTCGAGAATCACCTGCCGCTCGGGCAGGTCAAGCTCGAGCGGCGCCCGCGCCGCGCGCGCCTTGGCGAGCAGTGCCCAGCAGCCCCAGAGGTTTTGCAGAGCGGGCAGCAGATCCTCCCCGGCACGGGGAGGGGGACCATCCGCAGGATGGTGGAGGGGCACAGGCGGTTTGTGCGAGGTTTCGGCGGCACGCTTCCCCGAGGGTGCCCCTCCACCAGCTTCGCTGGTCCCCCTCCCCGTTCCGGGGAGAATCGGGTCGCCGTCGATCATCGCCTGCGCATCCTCATAGGCGATATTCGCCCGAAGCCGCACCAGCGCGCGCGTAAAACGCCATGACGTCACCTTGCCATGCTTGTCGACGACAAGGTGGCACGCCATCGCCGCGCGGTCCTCGCCGGCCTTCAGCGAACAGACGCCCGCGGACAGCGTTTCGGGCAGCATCGGCACGACCTGGTCGGGGAAATAGACGCTGTTGCCGCGCCGCCGCGCCTCGCGGTCGAGCGCGCCGTCGGGGCGGACGTAGAAGCTGACGTCGGCGATCGCGACGATTGCGCGCCAGCCGCCCTTGTTCGCCGGATCGTCGTCGGGCGCCGCCCAGACGGCATCGTCATGGTCGCGTGCGTCGCGCGGGTCGATCGCGACGATCGGCAGGTCGCGCAAATCCTCGCGACCGTCGGACGTGAGCGGCAGTTTCGCCGCCCTCTCGGCCTCGGCGAGCGTTTCGCCGTCGAAGATGTGCGGAATCTCGTGCCGCGCGATCGCGATCATGCTCAGCGACTTCGGCGCGAAGGGATCGCCGATACGGTCGATGACCTTCGCCCTGGTCGCCGGCCCACGCCCTGTCAGTTCGGCGCGGACCAGATCGCCGATCTTTGCATCGCCCTTGTCGGCAACCGCGAAATCGAAGCGCGCGCGCTTGTCGGCGGGGCGCAACCAGATCATCGGCTTGCCGCCCGGCGACTTGTCCTCGACGAGCACGCCGATCACCATTTCGGCGCTGGCCGCCAGGCGCTTCATCGGGTGCGCGACATGGCCGCTGCCGCGCTCCTCGGTGCGCGCGAGGATGCGGTCGCCGACCCCGAGCGCGCCTCCCCGGCGTCCTTTTTCCATCACCCGCAAACGCGGCGCGGGGCCAGCGCCTTCCCAGCGTTCGGGCACCGCCCAGACATTGCTGCCTTCGATCGCCGCGACGCGCAGCACCGTCACGCGCGGCAGTCCGCCATGCTTGTGAAAGGCGCGGCCCGGCGCCAGATCGACCAGCCCCTCGTCGGTCATGTCCTTGAGCAGCGCCTTCAACGCGATCTTATCATTGCCGTGGAGTGCGAAATGCTTCGCGATCTCGCGCTTTCCCACCGGCTGATCGGACGTCGTAATGAAGTCGAGAATCTGTTGGCTGGTCGGCAGGCCGGGCGATTTATTCGGACGTTTTTTCATTGCCCCAGGGCTATAAGCGCGCAAACGGGCTTTACCAAGCGATAGCGCGTCCCCGCCATGGTCAGCCATAGGCGATCCAGCGTCCCGACGCCCCCGCCGCGAGCCACAGGAGCAGCGACGCCCCGGCCATCGCCCGCGCTGCGCGCGGAGCCCGGTCCGTCCAGCGCGCCATGTGCGGGCCCCACGCCCGTCTGAAGGCGGCCGCGTTCGCTAACGCAGCGGCGATGATGACCAGCTTTCGCGCGAAGATGCCGGACCGCGCGAGCGCAACGCCATCGGCGGCAAACAGGATCGTGCCGCTCGCCGCCATCAGCACCAGTCCGGCGACGGCGACCGGCGTCAGCGCGCGCGACAGCTCCGCGATCGGCAAGCTCCGCCACAGGCCCATGATCCGCAGATCGACGATGCCGATTCCGCCGACCAGCATGACGAGGCCGAGCAGGTGCAGCGTGTTGGCGACGGGGTAGACAAGCGCCGATCCGCGCGACCATGGTCCGATGCCGACCGTATCGAGCCACGCCGCGACGGCGCTCAGAACGGACTCCACGGGGGTTCCTCAGCGCAGTTCGACCGTCTTCTCGCCGATCATCAACCGCTCGACCCGCATTTCGGCGGTGCCATCGCGCCGCAGATAGCCGGTCAGGCGAAAGCGTTTGCCGGGCTCGATCTCGGCGCGCGTCAGCCCGCGCGCTTCCATACGGCCAACCGGCGCCAGAATGACGTCCCAGACCTTGCCCTTCCAGAGCATCTTCGCGCTGCCGTGCGGATTGCCCCACGACAATTCGGTGAAAGACGCAGTCAGGGTGACCGGCTTGGTCTCGTCATAGGACGACCAGCCGTGATGGGCGGCGGCGGGAAGCGCGGCGAAGGCCAGCGTCGCGGCCGCGACCAGCAGGGGGTATCGCATCGACAGTCTCCTTCGAGCCCCTCGATGCGAAGGCTAGAACGCCGCGCCCCCCGGTGCAAGGGCGTCGCGGATCAGTAAGTCCGCCCGATCAGCACGCGCTCGACCGCCGGCTCGCCGGTGAAGAAACAAGCGCCGTCGGCGGGCGCCGCGTCGAGGGGAGTGTTGCGCATCGTCAGCTTGAGCGCCTTGAGCTGCTCGACAATCCCGTCGAGCACCGCACCCGTGGGACGCGACCATTGCACTTCGACCCAGCCGACGAACTTGTCGTCGCCGCCGAAATGCGCCGCGAGGTCGGTGACGTCGCGGCGGATGTTCGCGTGCATCCGCTCCTTCGCTTCGGCATGGAGGGCCCGCTGGATGTCCTCGAGCATCGCGACGGCGCCACCGACGAACTCGTCCTTCGGTGTGAAGGAGGTGTCGAGCTTGCCGCTCTCCTGATAGAGCCGGTCGCGGCGGATCACCGCGACCTTGCCGCCGGCAACGTCGCGCGGGCCGATTTCGAGGATGATCGGCGCGCCCTTCTTGACCCAGCCCCAGCGCTTGGCCTGCGCCTTGTTCGCGCTCGCGTCGAGCAGCACGCGCACCGGCTCGCGAAAAGCGTCGAGCGCCTTCAACCGCGCTTCGAGATCGCGGCAATAGTCGAGGATCGCGGCGTCCTCCTCATTGTCGCGCAGCATCGGCACGATCACGACCTGGTGCGGCGCGATGCGCGGAGGGCAGCGCAGCCCGTCGTCGTCGCCGTGCGTCATGATGACGCCGCCGATCATGCGTGTCGAGGTGCCCCAGCTCGTCGTGTGGCAAAGGCTGTGACCACCGTCCTTGTCCTGATAGCGGATGTTCGCCGCCTCGGCGAAGCCGGTGCCCAGATAATGCGAGGTGCCGGCCTGCAACGCCTTGCCGTCCTGCATCATCGCTTCGATCGAATAGGTCGCGACGGCGCCGGGGAAGCGCTCATGCTCAGGCTTTTCGCCTGCGATCACGGGCATGGCGAGGACCTCCTCGGCGAAGCTGCGATACATTTCGAGCGCGCGCAGCGTCTCGTCCATCGCGTCGTCGCGCGTCGCGTGCGCGGTATGGCCTTCCTGCCACAGGAATTCGCTGGTGCGCAGGAACATGCGCGTGCGCATTTCCCAGCGCACGACGTTGGCCCATTGGTTGACCTTCAGCGGCAGGTCGCGCCAGCTCTGCACCCAGCGGCTCATCGCCGAACCGATCACGGTTTCCGACGTCGGGCGGACGATCAGCGGTTCCTCGAGCTTCGCCTCGGGATCGGGAACGAGCTTGCCCTTGCCGTCCGCGATCAGCCGGTGGTGCGTGACGACCGCCATTTCCTTCGCGAAACCATCGACATGGTCGGCTTCCTTTTCAAAGAAGCTCAAGGGGATGAACAGCGGGAAATAGGCGTTTTGCACCCCCGCGTCCTTGATCGCCGCGTCCATTACCGCCTGGATGCGTTCCCAGATGCCATAGCCCCACGGCTTGATGACCATGCAGCCGCGCACCCCCGATTCTTCGGCAAGGTCGGCTTCGGCAATGACGTCCTGATACCAGGCCGCGAAGTCGGCCTGACGGGTTACGCTGAGCGCATGCTTGATCATCGGTCCTGTTTCTGTGCTGGAGGGCGGGAGAAGGCCCCCGGTTATTTCTTCCTGGCGAGCTCGGCCTTGAGCTGCGCGATTTCGGCCTTGAGCGCGTCGATCTCGGCATCCTTGCTCTTGCTCGACATCGCGCCCGGCATGAACGCGCCCGCTGCCTGCTGGAACATCTCCATGTTGCGGCGCGTGAGTTCGGCGAGCGGGTTGCCCGATCCGAGTGCGCCTTCAAAGGCGGCGCGAACGTCCTGCTGATTCTTGTGAAAGGCAGCCATCGAGGCTTCGAGATATTGCGGCACCATCGACTGCATCTTGTCGCCATAGAGGCCGATCAGGTGGCGCAGGAAATTGACCGGCAACAGCGTCTCGCCGCGGGTTTCGGTGTCCATGATGATCTGCGTCAGCACATTGTGCGTTATGTCTTCGCCGCTCTTTGCATCGACGACGCGGAAATCGCGCCCCTCGCGCACCATCGCGCCCAGATCGTCGAGCGTGATGTAACAGCTGCGTTCGGTGTCATAGAGGCGGCGGTTGGCGTATTTCTTGATCGTGACGACATCGTCGTCCTGTGCCGTCTTCGACTTCGCCATGCTGACCTCTCGCTCCTGAAACCCATGGCAAAGCCGCCCCCGCCACGCGATATTGCATTTGGTCCCACCGCAGTAGCATCAAATTATGATGCGTCGCAACATGATGTGCTCGCGGGATAAGCCCTCATGTCCGGTCGCAATGCGAGGTCCTCAGTCCCAGATGCGTTCGAAGCGCGCGCCGAGTCCGGTAAGCAGCTCATATTGCGACAGGCCGCTGCGCGCCGCCGCTGGGGCGAGGTTGTAGTCGAGCGTCAGCCAGTCGCCTTCGCGTAGGCCGTCGACTCCGGTTGCATCGAAGGCGGTGAGGTCCATCGACACGCGCCCGACCAGCGGCAGGGCGCGACCCTGCCACGTCGCGCCGCCCGATCCGGCGTGGCAGCGCAGATAGCCGTCGGCATAGCCGAGGTTGGCGACCGCGATGCGGCTGTCGCGCGGCGCCGTCCAGGTCGCGCCATAGCCGACCGTTTCGCCCGCCGGAACGCCGCGCACCTGCAATATGCGCGCTTCGGGGAAGGCGACCTGCCGGATATGCCCTGCGGCCTCGCGCCGGGGGACGCCGCCGTAGAGCGCGATGCCCGGACGCGTCAGGTCGAAGCCATAGTCGGCGCCGAGGCACACCCCCGCGCTGTTCGACAGGCTGTAGCGGCGTGCGGGCACCGCTTCGCGCACCGCCCTGAACGCCGCGAGTTGACGCGCATTGAGCGCGCTGTCTTCGTCGGCCGACGCGAGATGGCTGAGCAACGTCTCGATCGCGAGGCCGTCGAGCGCTCCGCCGAGCGCTTCCTCGACGCGCAGGCCCAGCCGGTTCATCCCGGTATCGACCATCACGTCGCACCGCCGCCCCTCGCCGCTCGCACGCCAGCGCGCGACCTGTTCGACGCTGTTCAGCACCGGGCGCGCGGGAAGGCTGCGCGCTGCAATCATATCCTCGTCGCCGACGCCGTGGAGCACCGACAGCGAAACGCCCGGCGGCAGCGGCATCAGCGCCGCCGCCTCGGCCCAGGTCGCAACGAAGAAGTAGCGGCAGCCGGCACCGGTGAGGATGCGCATCACATCGCGCGCGCCGAGCCCATAACCGTCGGCCTTGATCGCCGCCCCCGCCTCGGCGCCGCCCAGCTGTGCGAGCCAGCGCCAGTTGTGGACGAGCGCGGCGGAATCGAGGCGGAGGCGGAGCGGCGAAGCGATGTCGATCATTGCCCCGCACCTAGCGGCGAATGATCGCAGCGCCAATGGCTTCGTTCAGCCCCTCGGCGCCCGGTCCCACTGCCCTTCGGCCGGCTCCCTGAGCATCAAGGCACTGACGAGGAAGGCCATGAGCACGACACCCCAGGTGTACCAGAGCCCGGCATAGGCGTTGCCGGTCTTGGCGACGATGAAACTCGCGATGAGCGGCAGGAAACCGCCGAAATAGCCGGTCCCGAGGTGATAGGGGATCGAGAGCGACGAATAGCGGACATGCGGCGGGAACATCTCGGCGAGCAGCGCCGCGACGGGGCCATAGGTTAAGCCCGAAAGCGCGCTGAGGCCGAGCAGCGCGAGCAGGATCACGGCGATCCCGGCAGCGGACGGAATCTGCTTTTCAAAGCCGTAGCCCATCGCCTCGAGCGCTGGCCGGAGGATCGCCGGGTCTTCGCTCGCGACCTCGCGGCCGCCAATGCGGATCGTCACGCTGTCGAACGCGCTGTCGCTCGCGACGACCTTGTAGGGCACGCCGAGCTTCGTCAGTTCGCCGAGCGTTTTGCCGCAGGCGGTCGCCTGCGCCTTCGCGAACGGGTCGAAGCTGCATTGCGAGCCCGTCACCACCACCGGCGCGCGCGCTGCCGCCGCCTCCAGCGCCGGATTCGCAACGCTGCCCATCCACCAGAAGAGCGGAAAGAGCAGGACGAGCGTCGCGGCATAGCCCCATATGATCGGCTTCTTGCGCCCGATCCGGTCGGAAAGGCGCCCCGCGACGATGAAAAAACCCATGCCGAGCGCCGCAGCGGTGCCGACGATGATCTCCGCCGCCGTATCGTCGACCTTCATCGGACCTTTGAGGAAGGAAAGGCCGGAGAACATCGCGGTGTACCAGATCACCGTCAGCCCCGCCGAAATGCCGAACAGCGCGATGAAGATGCGCCGCGGATTGCCGGGATAGGTGAAGCTTTCCTTCAAGGGATTGCGCGCAATCTCTCCCTCTTCCTTCATCGCGCGGAACACCGGGCTTTCGGAGAGCTTCAGCCGCATCCACAGCGAGATTGCGAGCAGGATCAGCGACAACAGGAAGGGCACGCGCCACCCCCAGCTTTCCCAGATCGCGCCGGGCATCAACGCCTTGCACGACAGCACGACGATCAGGCTGAGCACGAAGCCGCCGACGACGCTCGCCTGGATGAAGCTGGTGTAAAAGCCGCGCTTGCCGGGCGGCGAATGTTCGGCGACATAAATCGCCGCGCCGCCATATTCGCCACCGAGCGCAAGCCCCTGAAGGATGCGCAAGCCGATGACGATGATCGGCGCCGCAATGCCGATCGCCGCCGCCGGCGGGATCATGCCGACGCCCGCGGTCGCGATGCCCATCAAGGTCACGGTCACGAGGAAGGTATATTTGCGCCCCAGCCGGTCGCCGAGGAAGCCGAAGAGCACCGCGCCGAGCGGGCGGAAACCGAAGCCGACCGCGAACCCCGCCCAGACGAGCAATATTTCGAGCGTCGCATTGTCGCTGGGGAAAAAGGCCTTGCCGATGATCGCGGCGAGCGTTCCGTAGATGAAAAAATCATACCATTCGAAGATCGTCCCCGCCGACGATGCGGCGATGACGAGGCGAATATCCTTCGCGCTCGGCTGATAGGCCGCGCCATGGCCGGCGACGGCGGCTTGATCGGTCATGCGGGCTCCCCCTCCCGGTGAGCAATTCGGTTCTGCCTTCCGTCATAGCCGCTGTTGAGCCTTGCACAAGCGGGCGCGTGGGCGCAGCATCGCCGCCATGACCCGCTTCATCGACCTGTCGATCCCGATCACCAACACCGTCGTGTCCGACCCGCCGGTGATGCGCCCGCAAATCACCTATATGACCCACGAGACGACGTGGGAACAGATCGCGATGTTCTTCCCCGGTCTGACCAAGGGCGACCTGCCCGACGGCGAAGGCTGGGCGGTCGAAAGCATCACCCTGTCGACGCACAACGGTACGCATATGGACGCGCCGTGGCATTTTCACTCGACCACCGACCGCGGTGCGACGCCTGCGCCGAGCATCGACGAGGCGCCGCTCGACCTCTTCTTCCGCCCCGGCGTCAAGCTCGATTTCTCGCATCTGCCCGCGGGCCACGTCGTCGGCGCCGCGGAGGTCGAGGCCGAACTCTCGCGCATCGGCCATGAGCTCAAACCGCTCGACATCGTCCTCGTCCAGTCGGGCGCAATTTATGGCACCGACGATTTCACCGACCAGGGCTGCGGCATGGGTGCCGAAGCGACCTTGTATCTGACGCAGCGCGGCGTGCAGGTCGTCGGCACCGACGCGTGGAGCTGGGACGCGCCGTTCAGCCATACCGCCAGGCGCTGGGCCGAAACGCGCGACCCCTCGATCATCTGGGAAGGGCACAAGGCGGGGCGGATCAAGCCCTATTACCAGATCGAGAAACTGACCAATCTCGCCGCGCTGCCGCCGACGGGCTGGACGCTTTCCTGCTTCCCGGTGAAGATCGAGCGCGCGAGCGCCGGATGGATCCGGGCGGTGGCGCTGGTGGATTGACCGGGCGGCACGCCGAGGGCTTCACGGGGCAGCCGCCATTCGTTCTCCATCGTCATCCCGGACTTGATCCGGGATCCATTCTACCGGCGCCGCGCCAAATGGACCCCGGATCAAATACCGATCGTCAAAGAGGTTGCGGCGGGCCCCTACTCCAGCTCCAAAATCACCGCATCGACCGCCAGGCTATCGCCCTGCGCGGCGTTGACGCTTTTCACCACCCCCGCCTTTTCGGCGCGCAGGATATTTTCCATCTTCATCGCCTCGACCGTCGCGAGCGGCTGGCCGAGTTCGACCGCATCACCCTCCCCGACGTGCAGCGCGACGAGCAGGCCGGGCATCGGGCAGATCAGGAATTTCGACAGATCGGGCGGAATCTTTTCGATCATGTGCCGGGTGAGCGGGGCGACATGCGCGGGAAGCGCCCGCACCTCGTGGATGCGCCCGCGCGTCGTCATGCGCCAGCCGGTGCGCGTGCGCGCGACCTTCACCGCCAGCTCGCTGTCGTCGATCTCGGCGACGACGAGCCGGTCGCCCGGCGTATATTCGAGCGCGATGTCGATCTTTTCGCCATCGACCTTGATATGCTTCGCGCCGACCTTCACGCGATGCTCGGCCCCATCGACCGTCACCTGCCATTTCGCGGGCGGGTCGAGCCGGTCGCCGAGCTGGCCGTCGACGCGGCGCGCACGGTCGGCATTGGCGCTCGCCATGAAACCCGCGATCGCCGCAAGCGCGCGCACGACCTCTTCGCTGGTGTCGGCGCCGTGGAAGCCCTCGGGATATTCCTCGGCGATGAAGCCGGTGGTCAGCTCGCCCGAGCGGAAACGCGGATGCTGCATGATCGCCGACAGGAAGTCGATATTGTGGCCGAGTCCCTCGATTTCGAAACGGTCGAGCGCCGCGACCTGGAGGTCCGCCGCCGCATCGCGCGTCTCGCCCCAGGTGATCAGCTTGGCGATCATCGGATCGTAAAAGATCGACACTTCGCCGCCGTCATAGACGCCGTCGTCGACACGCACGCCGTCGACCCCACGGCGGCCGTTCCCGGCGCCGTCGTCGGTCCAGCCCGCGACCGGCGGCTGATAGCGCGTCAGCCGCCCGGTCGATGGCAGGAAGCCGCGATACGGGTCTTCGGCATAGACGCGGTTCTCGATCGCCCAGCCGTCGATCCTGATGTCGTCCTGCGTCATTTCGAGTTTTTCGCCCGCAGCGACGCGGATCATCTGCTCGACGAGGTCGATGGCGGTGATCGCCTCGGTCACCGGATGCTCGACCTGAAGCCGCGTGTTCATTTCGAGAAAGTAGAAACTCTCGCCCGTCGGGTCGGCGCCCGACACGATCAGCTCGACCGTGCCCGCGCTGTAGTATCCGACCGCCTTCGCCAGCGCGACGCACTGCTCCCCCATCGCCTTGCGCATCGCCGGCGTGACGAAAGGCGACGGTGCTTCCTCGACGACTTTCTGATGGCGGCGCTGGATGCTGCACTCGCGCTCGTTGAGGTAGAGGATATTGCCGTGCTGGTCGCCGAGTATCTGGATCTCGATATGACGCGGATTGAGAATGAACTTCTCGATAAACACGCGGTCGTCGCCGAAGCTGTTCAACCCCTCGCGCTTGACGCTCTCGAACCCTTCGCGGACGTCCTGCTCGTTATAAGCGAGGCGCATCCCCTTGCCGCCGCCGCCCGCCGACGCCTTCATCATCACCGGATAACCGATCTCGTTCGCAATCTCGACCGC
Source organism: Sphingopyxis indica (assembly GCF_032879645.1). Classification (NCBI taxonomy): domain Bacteria; kingdom Pseudomonadati; phylum Pseudomonadota; class Alphaproteobacteria; order Sphingomonadales; family Sphingopyxidaceae; genus Sphingopyxis; species Sphingopyxis indica. The sequence goes on along the minus strand of NZ_CP076394.1, from coordinate 2,063,789 downwards.
ATGGTCGGTGTCGCTTATCTCGCCGACGAAGCCGGGGACGACGTTGACCCCCGCTTCCTTCGCGAGCTTCTTCGACTCGATCTTGTCGCCCATCGCGGCGATCGCGTTCACCGGCGGGCCGATGAAGGCGATGCCTTCCTTCGCCAGCGCCTCGGCAAAGCTGGTGCGTTCGGACAGGAAGCCATAGCCCGGATGCACCGCCTCGGCGCCCGTCGCCTTGCACGCGGCGATGATCTTGTCGGCGACCAGATAGGATTCGGACGCGGGCGACGGCCCGATATGCACCGCCTCGTCGGCCATCTGGACGAAGGGCGCGCGCGCGTCGGCGTCCGAATAGACGGCGACGGTAGCAATGCCCATGCGCCGCGCGGTCTTGATGACGCGGCAGGCGATTTCACCGCGGTTGGCGATTAGGATTTTGGAGAACATCAAGATGCCTTTGGTCGACGGAAAACACAAAAAATCGCGATACTCGCGAGGGCGAAGCCGAAGCTGGCGTTGGCGAGGCTTATCCGTCCATCGCTGAGCATCCATGCCCCAATGGCCAGAGCGCCAGCGATCCAGATTCCGATTGTCAGCTTGGTGAGGCGTGGTCGATCCGCCTTTAGGTTAGAACCTCGGACAAGCTGCAAACCAAGCAAAGCCCCGACGGACCCGGCAACCAACACAATGGCGATTGTTAGAATCGCGACAAGTGCGTCGTCACTCACTCGGCCGCCTCCATGCGCATCGGCTCTTCGCTTTCCATTGGCTTCAATCCCAGCTTCGCAAACAGCCCCGCATCGGCATTGTCGCCGGCGTTCGCGGTCGTCAGCAGCTTGTCGCCGGTGAAGATGCTGTTCGCGCCCGCCATGAAGCAGAGCGCCTGCGTCGCTTCCGACATGCTCTCGCGCCCCGCCGACAGGCGGACCATCGACTTGGGCATGGTGATGCGCGCGACCGCGACGGTGCGGACGAATTCGATGTCGTCGATCTTCGCGAGCGGCGTGTCCGCCAGCATGTCGCCGAGCACGGTGCCCTTCACCGGCACCAGCGCGTTGACCGGCACGCTTTCGGGATGGCGTTCGAGCGTCGCGAGCGCGTGGATGAAGCCGACGCGGTCGGCGCGCGTCTCGCCCAGCCCGACGATGCCGCCCGAGCAGACGTTGATCCCGGCGTTGCGGACTTCCTCGAGCGTGTCGAGCCGGTCCTGAAAGGTGCGCGTCGAGATGATATTCTCGTAATTTTCGGGGCTCGTGTCGATATTATGGTTGTAATAATCGAGCCCCGCGGCGCCCAGAATCTGCGCCTGCTCCTTGGTCAGCATCCCCAGCGTCATGCAGGTTTCCATGCCCATCGCGCGCACGCCCTCGATCATCTCGACGATCGCCGGCATGTCGCGGTCCTTGGGGTTGCGCCACGCGGCGCCCATGCAGAAGCGCTGCGATCCCGAATCTTTCGCCTGCGCCGCCGCCTGCAGCACCGCGCGCACGTCCATCAGCTTGGTGGCCTTGAGGCCGCTGTCCGCGTGCGCCGACTGCGAGCAATAGCCGCAATCCTCGGCGCAGCCGCCGGTCTTGATGCTCAGCAGGGTGCAAAGCTGGATTTCACCGCGCGCGTGGTGGCGGCGATGGACGCTTTGCGCCTCCCACATCAGCTCGTCGAACGGCAGGTCGAACAGTGCCGCGATTTCCTCGCGGGTCCAGTCACGCCGACATTCCTGGTCGGCGTGCCCCTGCGCAGGCAGGGGCCCATCTCCGGTGTGTGCCGCAAGCGCCGCGCCATTTTGATAGACGTGGTGATGGGCCCCTGCCTGCGCAGGGGCGCAATTTGTTTGGTTTGTCATGCAGCTTCTCCAATCGGCGGCATATTATGTCCCAGCAGGCGCAGCACATCGGCTGCACACTCGACGACGTTCGAGCCGGGGCCATAAATGCCCTGCACCCCCGCGTCGCGCAGATAATCATAATCCTGCGGCGGGATCACCCCGCCCGCGATCACCTTGATGTCGCCGCGGCCCGCCTCCTTCAGTCCCTTGATGAGTTCGGGGATCAAGGTCTTGTGTCCGGCGGCGAGGCTCGAGGCGCCGACCGCATCGACCCCGTTTTCGAGCGCCAGCACCACCGTTTCTTGCGGAGTCTGGAACAACGGCCCCGACACGACGTCAAAGCCCATGTCGCTGAACGCCGAGGCGATGACGTTGGCGCCGCGGTCGTGGCCGTCCTGCCCCATCTTGGCGACCAGCAGCTTCGGCGCACGGCCCAGGCGGCGCTCGACCGCCTTGACGCCATCGACGACCTGCGCCCAGCGGCTGTCGTCCTTGTAGGGCGCGGCATAGACGCCCTTCACCGGGGTCGGCACGGTGGCGTAGCGGCCGAATGCCTCCTCCATCGCCGACGAAATCTCACCCAAGGTCGCGCGCGCGCGCGCCGCCTCGACCGCGTGGGCGAGCAGGTTGGTCTCGACCGACTGCGGCGCCGCGGCGGCGTCGCGCAGCGCCTTCAGCGCTGCACGGCACGCAGCTTCATCGCGGCTTGCCTTGACGCGATTGATCCGCGCGACCTGCGCCTCGCGCACCTTGCTATTGTCGACTTCGAGCGTTTCGAGCAGATCCTCGTCCTTTAGGCGATATTTGTTGACGCCGACGATCACATCGTCGCCGCGGTCGACGCGCGCCTGCCGCGCCGCGGCGGCCTCCTCGATCATCGCCTTGGGCCAGCCCGCCGCGACCGCCTTCGCCATGCCGCCTTCGGCCTCGACGCGGTCGATGATCGCCTGCGCCGCATCGACCAGCTCCTGCGTCAGCGCCTCGACATAATAGCTGCCACCCAGCGGATCGACGACATTGCACATGCCCGTCTCTTCCTGGATGATGATCTGCGTGTTGCGGGCAATGCGCGCCGAGAAGTCGGTCGGCAGCGCGATCGCCTCGTCGAGCGCATTGGTGTGGAGGCTCTGCGTCCCGCCGAGCATCGCCGCCATCGCCTCGATGGTCGTGCGGACGACATTGTTATAGGGGTCCTGCTCGGTGAGCGAAACGCCCGAGGTCTGGCAATGGGTCCGCAGCATTTTCGAGCGTTCGGACTGCGCGCCGAGCTTCGTCATCGCCCGGTGCCACAGCACGCGCGCCGCGCGCAGCTTCGCCGCCTCCATGAAGAAATTCATGCCGATCGCGAAGAAGAAGGACAGGCGCCCGGCGAACTTGTCGATGTCGAGGCCGCTGGCGACGCCATATTTCACATATTCGATGCCGTCGGCGATGGTGAAGGCCAGTTCCTGCACCTGCGTCGCGCCGGCTTCCTGCATATGATAGCCGCTGATCGAAATGCTGTTGAACTTCGGCATCTCGCGCGAGGTGTAGCCGAAAATATCGCTGATGATCCGCATCGAGGGTTCGGGCGGGTAGATATAGGTGTTGCGGACCATGAACTCCTTCAGAATGTCGTTCTGGATGGTCCCGTCGAGCAATTTTCTGTCGACACCCTGCTCCTCGCCCGCGACGATGAAGAAGGCGAGGATCGGGATCACCGCGCCGTTCATCGTCATCGAAACCGACATCTGGTCGAGCGGGATGCCGTCGAACAGGATCTTCATATCCTCGACGCTGTCGATCGCGACCCCCGCCTTGCCGACGTCGCCGACGACGCGCACATGGTCGCTGTCATAGCCGCGGTGGGTGGCGAGGTCGAAGGCGACCGAGAGGCCCTTCTGCCCCGCCGCGAGGTTGCGGCGATAGAAGGCGTTCGATTCCTCGGCGGTCGAAAAGCCCGCATATTGCCGGATCGTCCATGGCCGACCCGCATACATCGACGCGCGCACGCCGCGCGTGAAGGGCGCGAAACCGGGCAGGCCGGGGTCTTCGCGCACATCTTCCGCCGTATAGAGCGGCTTGACGTCGATCCCCTCGGGCGTGTGCCAGGTCAGGTCCTTGCCCTTCACTTCCTTGGCGGCGGCGGCGGCCCATTGGTCGAGCGTGGGTTTGTCGGTCATATCCAGTCTCATTCTCTATTTTTCGTCATGCTGGACTTGATCCGGCATCCATCGCAGCAGTGAAGTCATGGACCCCGGATCAAGTCCGGGGTGACGATGAAATGAAGGTCAATGCGCCCCCTTCGGCGTCTCCATGATCTCGGTCAGCACCCCGCCCATATCCTTGGGGTGGACGAAGAAAATCGGCGTCCCATGCGCCCCGATCCTTGGGTTCCCGAGCACGCGCTTGCCCATCGCCTCGAACTCGGCCTTGGCCGCGTGAATGTCGGGCACCTCGTAACAGACATGATGCTGCCCCCCTTGCGGGTTCTTCTCCAGAAACCCTGCAATCGACGTGTTGCCGGGCAAAGGCTCGATCAGCTCGATCTGCGTCCCGTCCATCGCCCCGCCCGCACCCGGCGTATCGACAAAACACACCTTCACCCCCTGCTCGGGCAGGTCGAACGGCGCATGGATCTTCGTCGCGCCCATCACGTCGCGATAAAAGACGATGCTGTCGGCAATCGACGGCGTCACAACGCCGATGTGGTTGAGGCGGCCTAGTTTCATCTTAAAGTCTCTCCAATTTCGTCATGCCGGACTTGATCCGGCATCCATTCACCCGGCGCTGGAAGAATGGACCCCGGATCAAGTCCGGGGTGACGATGAGGGGTCACAGCGGAATATTATCATGCTTCTTCCACGGGTTCTCCAACTGCTTGTTCCGCAGCTTCCGTAGCCCCAGCGCGATCCGCCGCCGCGTCGAGTGCGGATAGATCACCTCGTCGATATACCCCCGCTGCGCCGCGACGAAGGGGTTGGCGAAGCGGTCCTCATATTCCTTCGTGCGCTCGGCGATCTTTTCGGGGTCGCCGATGTCGCTCCTGAAGATGATTTCGACCGCGCCCTTGGCGCCCATCACCGCGATCTCGGCGGTCGGCCAGGCATAGTTCAGATCGCCGCGCAGATGTTTCGACGCCATCACGTCATAGGCGCCGCCATAGGCCTTGCGCGTGATCACTGTGATCTTGGGCACCGTCGCCTCGGCATAGGCGAAGAGCAGCTTCGCGCCATGCTTGATGATGCCGTTATATTCCTGCGCGGTGCCGGGCAGGAAGCCGGGGACGTCGACGAAGGTGACGATCGGAATCTCGAACGCATCGCAGAAACGCACAAAGCGCGCGGCTTTCTTCGACGAATTGATGTCGAGCACCCCCGCGAGCACCAAAGGCTGGTTCGCGACGATGCCGATCGTCCGTCCCTCGATGCGCCCGAAACCGCAGATGATGTTCGCGGCATGCGCCGGCTGAACCTCGAAGAAATCGCCCTCGTCGACCGTCTTGCGGATCAGCTCGTGCATGTCATAGGGCTGGTTCGCGTTGGGCGGGATCAGCGTGTCGAGGCTCATCTCGGCGCGGTCGAACGGGTCGCTCGTCGGCCGTGCGGGCACGCCGGCGCGATTGTTCTCGGGCAGATAATCGAAGAAATCGCGGACGCTGAGCAGCGCCTCGATGTCGTTCTCGAACGCGAGGTCGGCGACCGAGCTTTTCGTCGTATGGGTGATCGCGCCGCCGAGTTCCTCCTGCGTCACCACCTCGTTGGTCACCGTCTTCACGACATCGGGGCCGGTGACGAACATGTAGCTGCTGTCCTTCACCATGAAGATGAAGTCGGTCATCGCGGGGCTGTAAACCGCGCCGCCAGCGCACGGCCCCATGATGAGGCTGATCTGCGGCACCACGCCCGACGCCAGCACATTCTTCTGGAACACATCGGCATAGCCGCCGAGGCTCGCGACCCCTTCCTGAATGCGCGCGCCGCCGCTGTCGTTGAGGCCGATCACCGGCGCGCCGACGAGCATCGCCTTGTCCATCACCTTGCAGATTTTCTCGGCATGGCGCTTCGACAGCGATCCGCCGAATACGGTGAAATCCTGGCTGAAGACATAGACGAGGCGGCCGTTGATCGTCCCCGATCCGGTGACGACGCCGTCGCCGGGGATCCGCTGGTCCTGCATCCCGAAATCGACGCAATCATGCTCGACATAGGTGTCGAGTTCCTCGAACGAGCCTTCGTCGAGCAGCACGTCGAGCCGTTCGCGCGCGGTCAGCTTGCCCTTGGCATGTTGTGCGTCGATACGCTTTTGCCCGCCACCCAGCGCGGCGGCGGCGCGGCGGCGTTCCATTTCGGCGATATTGGCGGACACTCGGCACTCTCCTGAAATAGCGGGGGCTCGTGTGCCTTCTTGTAGCGCGTCGTGCAAATGCGAATTTGCAAAGTTGCGAAGTTGGAGTTTGCAAACTATCCTCCCCGGCACGGGGAGGATTTGCGGTGCGCCAACGAATCTTTGCGGGAAATCGTCTCAAGGCGCTGCGCCTCGATCGCGGTCTCAAACAGGCCGAGTTCGCCGCGACGCTCGGCATCTCGACCTCCTACCTCAGTCAGATCGAGCATGACGATCGCCCGCTGACCCCGGCACTGCTCGACCGGTTGCAAAAGCTCTTCCCGCTCGAATGGGAAGAGGTCGCGAGCGACGCGGGCGACCGCCGCGCTGGCGCGCTGCGCGAAGCGGCCGCCGATCCGCTGTTTGCGGCGTCGCCTCTGCCCCCCGAACAGCTCGAACGCGCCGCGCTCCAGCAGCCGCAGCTCGCCGATCAGTTCGTCGCACTTCACGCGGCCTATCGCCGCGCAGGCCAGCGGCTTCAGATCATCGACGAAGCGCTGACCGGCGGCACCGCAGAGGGCAGCCGCCTGCCGTGGGAGGAGGTGCGCGACTGGTTTCACGACGCGGGGAACTATGTCGACAGCATCGACCGCGCAGCCGAGGCGCTGGCCGGGCAGCTGCGCGGACGGGCGCCCTCCCCCGCAATCGAGACGATCGAACGGCGGCTGCGCGAAGCACTCGGCATCTCGATCGTCTATCAGCAGTCGCAAACCTTGCGCGATTTCGACGCGACGATGCGTCATCTGGTGATCGACCCGTCGCAGCCGCCCGAAAGCCGCCGCTTCCAGCTCGCGCACCAGCTCGCCGCGCTGGCATTGACAAAGGAGATTGCGGCGGTGGTCGAAGCCTCGCCGCTGCGCACCGCCGCCGCGCGCCAGCTCCTCCACGTCGGGCTCGCCAATTATGCGGCGGGCGCGGTGCTGATGCCCTATACCCCGTTCCGCGCCAGCGCGCGCGCGGCGCGCCACGACATCGACCGGCTGCGGCTCGAATATGGGGTGAGCTTCGAGCAGGCGTGCCACCGCCTCTCGACGCTCCAGCGCCCCGGCGCGCGCGGCATCCCGATGTTCTTTTGCCGCGTCGACATGGCAGGCAATATCACCAAGCGCCACTCGGCAACGCGACTGCAATTCGCGCGCTTCGGCGGCGCCTGCCCGCTGTGGATCGTACACGAAGCGGCGGCGATCCCCGACCGCATATTGTTCCAGCTCGCCGAGACCCCCGACGGGCTGCGCTACGTCTCGATGGCGAAGGGGCTGGTGAAGCCATCGGGCAGCTATGCCCGCGCACCGCGCCGCTACGCCGTCGCGCTGGGGTGCGAGGCGCAATATGCCGCCGATTTCGTCTATGCCGACGGGGTCGATGTCGACGCTCCGCACGCCGCGACGCGCATCGGCTCCTCGTGCCGCATCTGCCCGCGCGACGACTGCGACCAGCGCGCCTTCCCGCCGAGCGACCGACCGATATTGGTGGACCCGGACCGGCGGGACGTGGTGCCGTACCGGATCGGGTGATCTTCTCCCCTCCCGCTTGCGGGAGGGGTCGGGGGAGGGCCTGTTCCAGAACGGAACGTGCGGAAGAGCCACACGCCCTCCCCTACCCCTCCCGCAAGCGGGAGGGGAGTCTCTCTACTTCAGCAACACCAGTTCTTCCGCCATGCTCGGGTGCAGCGCCACCGTCGCATCGAAATCGGCCTTGGTCAGCCCCGCCTTCACCGCGACCGCCGCCGCCTGCAATATCTCGGGCGCGTCGGGGCCGATCATGTGCAATCCGACGACCTGGTCGGTCGCGGCATTCACCACCATCTTGTAAAGCGCGCGCTCGTTGCGCCCCGCGAGGACATTCTTCATCGCGCGGAAATCGCTCGTATAGACGCGCACCGAACCGAGTTTGTTGCGCGCCTCGGCCTCGGTCATGCCGACCGCGCCGATCGGCGGGTGGCTGAACACCGCACTCGGGACATTCTTGTAATCGACAACGGTCGGCTGGCCGCCATAGACGCTATCCGCAAACGCCTGCCCCTCGCGGATCGCGACGGGGGTGAGCTGGATGCGGTCGGTGACGTCGCCGACGGCGTAGATGCTCGGCACCGACGACTGGTTGGTTTCATCGACCTTGATCGCGCCCTTCGCGTCGAGTTCGACCCCGACCTCCTCGAGCCCGAGCCCCTTGGTATTCGGCGCGCGGCCCGTGGCGACGAGCACGGCATCGGCGACGATCGGGTCGCAATTGTCCAAATGCACGGTCAGCGAGCCATCGTCATTCTTCTCGATCGACTGGAAGGGCGCGTTGAAGCGGAATTCGATCCCCTTGGTCATCGAAATCTGGAGCAGCCGGTCGCGGATCTGCTCGTCATAGCCGCGCAGGATCGCGTCGCCGCGGTTGACGATCGTCACCTTGCTGCCGAACTCGTTGAAGATGCCGGCGAACTCGTTGGCGATATAGCCGCCGCCCGCGATCACGATCCGCTTGGGCAAGGTTTCGAGGTGGAAGACCTCGTTCGAGGTGATCGCATATTCGCTCCCCGGAAATTCGGGAACGAAGGGCCAGCCGCCCGTGGCGACGAGGATGCGTTCGGCGGTCAATTCGGTGCCGTCGGCGAGCCGCACCTTCTGCGGGCCGACGATCGTCGCGCGGGTCTTGAAGACCTTGACCTTGTGGTTGTCGAGCGTCTGGCCATAGAGGCCCTCGAGCCGGTCGACCTCGCCGAGCACATTGTCGCGCAGCACATTCCAGTCGAACCGGCAGTCGGGCACGTCCCAGCCGAACTTGCGCGCATCCTTCAGATCCTCGGCGAAATGCGCGCCATAGACGAGCAATTTCTTCGGCACGCAGCCGCGGATCACGCAGGTCCCGCCGACCCGATGCTCCTCCGCCACCGCAACGCGCGCGCCGTGCGAGGCAGCGACGCGACTCGCGCGGACGCCGCCCGATCCGGCGCCGATGACGAAGAGATCATAGTCGAAACCGCTCATGGAAAACCCCTGAAGATTGCCGCGAGCATTCGCAGCCGACGCCTATGTGGTTACGCGGTAACGGCTTGCCAATCGAATTTTGCATTCAGTGTAAACACCCCGTCATTGCGAGGAGCCGAAGGCGACGCGGCAATCCAGGGCTGCCCAAGACCGCTCTGGATTGCTTCGTCCCCCGGAGTCCGGAGTCCTCGCAATGACGAACGGAGGTTATTCGCCCAGCGCCGCCTTCATCAGCGCCTGCGTCGCCGGATCGAATTCGACCGTGCCCTCGGCCAGCCCTTTCGCCATTTCCTTGCCGAGTTCGACCCCGAACTGGTCGAACGGGTTGATGCCGAGCAGCACGGCGTTCGCGAATACGCGATGCTCGTAGAAGGCGATCAGCGCGCCCAGACTATGCGGGCTCACCTGGTCGAGCAGGATCGTCGCCGACGGGCGATCGCCGGGATAGCTCCGCGCGCCGTCGTCGCTCGCGCGCCCGGCCATCAGCGCCGCGCCCTGCGCGATGCAATTGGCGACGAGCGTTTCATGATGCGCCTCGTCGAGCAGGTGATCGGGCTCGCGCGCGACGACGAATTCGACGGGCGTCAGATGCGTGCCCTGATGGAGCAGCTGGAACACCGCATGCTGCGCGTCGGTGCCGACGCCGCCCCAGGTGATCGCCGCGCTTGCCTGATCCAGCGGCTTGCCATCGAGCGTCACCGCCTTGCCGTTCGACTCCATCTCGAGCTGTTGCAGATAGTCGGGGAGCAGCCGCAGCCTTTCGTCATAGGCAAAGACCGCGCGCGTCTGGCAGTCGAGGCGATTGGCATAGATCTGGTCGACGAAGGCCGCGAGCAGGCAGACATTGTCGGCGCCGTCGGCGAGGCGGAAGTGACGGTCCATCTCCGCCGCGCCTTCGAGCAGTTCGGCAAAGGCATCCCAGCCAAGCGCGAGCGCGGCGGGAAAGCCGATCGACGACCAGAGCGAATAGCGCCCGCCGACGGTCTCGCTGAACGGCAGGATGCGCGTCTCGTCGATCCCCCACTCCATCGCCTTTTCGGGGTTGGCGGTCAGCGCGATGAAACGCCCGGTCGGGTCCTCGACCCCCGCCTCCTCGAGCCATTGCAGCGCCGACGCCGCGTTGAGCAGCGTCTCGGTGGTCGTGAAGGTCTTCGATGCGACCGCGACCAGCGTGTGTTCGGGGCTGAATTTCGCGAAGGCCTCGCTCAGCGCCGCGCCATCGACGTTCGACACCACCGCGACGTCATAGCGGCTGTTGTGCCGCCCGAGCGCGTCGACGAGCAGGTCGGGACCGAGCGCCGAGCCGCCGATACCGATATGGAGCAGGTGGCGGATTTCGCCGAATGCGCCGGCCTCGATCGCGTCGACGAGCATCCGCATCCGCTGGTGCAGCGCCTGCGCGCGGTGGACCGATTCCGGCGCCCCCTCGCCGCGCTCGGCGCTATGCTCGGCGGCGCGCGCCTCGGTCGGGTTGGCGATGCCGCCCGAAAACAGTGTCTTGCGCCGCCCGGCGAAATCCTGCGCTGCGGCAAGGTCCGACAGGATCGCGACCGCGGCTTCGTCGAGGTGCGTCTTGGCGAAATCGAAGCGGATGTCGGCGACACTGCGCACCGTCGCCTGCAACCGCGCATCGGGATCGGCCGCGACGAGATCGGCAATCTTCTGCGGTTTCCAGTCGGCGAGCGCCTGCCAGGCTTTTGCGGCGGTGGTCATCGGACTTCCTTTGTTATCCGTTGGAGATGTCGCGCCCTCTTTAGGACCGCCGCCGCGCCCTTGCCAGCGCCGTCCGCCGATATTTGCTTGACGTGCAGACCTATTCGTCGCCAATGCCGCGCCATGACCGACGCCAGCGCTACCGCCGACAGCTCGCCCACCCCGGCCCCTGTTTCCGCCAAGGAAGAGGCGGTCGACACGGTCCGCTTCCTCGCCCTGCTGGCGATCGCGGTGCTGATCTTTCGCAGCTTCTTTCTCTCGCCGTTCAACATTCCGTCGGAATCGATGCAGCCGCGCCTCCTGATCGGCGACTATCTGCTCGTCAACAAAATGGCCTATGGCTATTCGAAGTTCAGCCTGCCGTTCAGCCTGCCGCTGATCCCGGGGCGCATCTTTCCGCGCACTCCCGAACGCGGCGACGTCGTCGTGTTCAAGGCGCCGCCGGTCAACGACAATGACTATATCAAGCGCGTCATCGGCCTGCCCGGCGATACGATTCAGGTCCGCGGCGGCATCGTCTGGCTCAACGGCAAGCCGCTGAAGCGCGAGAGGATGGCCGATTTCGTGATTCCCGTGACGCAGAATATGATCGACGCGTCGCGCACCAACGGCACCCTGCCCTGCTATGCGATGCAGTTCGAGGAGATCGGCGCGAACGGCGAGCGCCAGTGCCGCTATCCGCGCTTCAGGGAAACCTTGCCCAGCGGCAAGAGCTATGCGGTGCTCGACATCACCTCGATCCCTGAGGACGATACGCCGCTGATCACCGTGCCCGAGGGACATCTGTTCCTGATGGGCGACAACCGCGACCGCAGCGCCGACAGCCGCTTCCCGGCGATCGAGAACCAGGGCATCGGCCTGGTCCCCGAAAAGAATCTGGTCGGCCATGCGCTCGTTTCGATGTTCTCGACCGACGGCTCGGCAAGCTGGTTCAATCCCGTAAGCTGGTTCACCGCGGCGCGCTGGGAACGGCTTGGGGAAGGCTTTTGACGGGCGGCGTTTCCGCTGAAACCATCGCCGCCCTGACCGGGGCCGAACCCCGCGACCTCGCGCTCTACCACGAAGCGCTGACCCATGGCAGCAGCGGCGCGGGCGATTATCAGCGGCTCGAATTTCTGGGCGACCGCGTCCTCGGCCTCGTGATCGCGTCGGAGCTGTTCCGCCGCTTTCCCAAGGCGGCGGAAGGCGAACTTTCGTCACGCCTTCACGCGCTCGCGTCGGGCGAAACCTGCGCGCGCATCGCGCAGGCGCTCGACCTCAGCGCGCACGTCCGCTTCGGCGCGCAGGCGATCGGCGACGGCGGGCGGCAGAGCGACAATATCGCCGCCGACGTGCTGGAAGCGCTGATCGGCGCGCTGTGGCTCGACCTTGGCGAGGACGCCGCGCGCGCTTTCATCACCGACAAATGGGGCGACATGATCGAGGGGCAGGTCGCCGCGCCCAAGCACCCCAAGGCGGCGCTGCAGGAATGGGCGCTGGCGCGGAAGCGCAGGCCGCCCGAATATCGCCTCGTCCGCCGCGAAGGCCCCGACCATGCCCCGCGCTTCCGCGTCGCGGTGAGCATCGGAAAGCTCGCCGAGGCGGAGGGCGAAGGCGCGTCGAAACAGGCGGCCGAAAAGGCCGCGGCGGCGGCGCTGCTCGAACGATTGATACAGGACGACATAAAATGACCCAGCGCTGCGGCTTCGTCGCCGTCGTCGGCGCGCCCAATGCGGGCAAATCGACCCTCGTCAACGCGCTCGTCGGCCAGAAGGTCGCGATCGTCAGCCCCAAGGCGCAGACCACGCGCACGCGGCTGATGGGCGTCGCGATGGCGGGCGAGACGCAGATCATCCTGATCGACACGCCGGGCATCTTCGCGCCGACCCGCCGGCTCGACCGCGCGATGGTTGCGGCCGCCTGGGGCAGCCTCGAGGAAGCCGAGGCGATCCTGGTGATGATCGATGCCGCCGCGAAGCTGAGCGGGCGCGTCGAGCGCGTGCTCGAAGGTGTCGCGGGGCGGCCCGAGAAGAAATATCTCGTCCTCAACAAGGTCGACCTGACCAAGAAGGACAAGCTGCTCACCATCGCGACCGAGCTCAACGCCAAGCTGCCGTTCGACGAAACCTTCTTCGTCGCGGCGAGCAGCGGCGACGGCGTGCCCGAGCTCAAGGCGCATCTCGCCGCGCTGATGCCCGAGGGGCCATGGCATTTTCCCGAGGACGAGGTCAGCGACGCGCCCGAGCGCATGCTCGCCGCCGAAATCACGCGCGAACAGCTCTATCGCCAGCTCCACGAGGAGCTTCCCTATCAGTCGACGGTCGAAACCGAACTCTTCAAGACGCGCCCCGACGGCAGCGCCGAAATCCACCAGCAAATCTATGTCGCGCGCGACAATCAGCGCGCGATCGTACTCGGCAAGGGCGGCGCGCGCATCAAGGAAATCGGCGCAAGGGCGCGCGCCGAACTCGCCGAGTTGATGGGGCGCAAGGTCCACCTGTTCCTGCACGTCAAGGTCAAGGAAAATTGGGACGAGGACCGCAGCGTCTATCGCGACATAGGGCTCGACTGGGTCGATTGAGGCCGGGCTGAGCATGATCGAGTCGGATCGAGACACACCGCTTCCCCTCAATAGCGTCATTCCGGCGAAGGCCGGAATCTCGCCCTCGCATTTTCTCAGCAGCGGCGGGATTCCGGCTTTCGCCGGAATGACGATCAAGATGAATGCTGCTTTGCTCTAAATCCGCCGGCAATCGTCGGGCGGCGCCTCTCCATCGAAGCGCGCGCCGATCCACGCCAGCGTTTCGATCACGCTGTCCTTTGCACTCGCGCCATGCGCAGTACCGGGCATCTCGAACCACCGCAGCTTCGTCCGTTTGCGGCACACGGCCTTCGCGAACTTGCGCGTGACCGCGGGCGCGACGATCATGTCCTTGTCGCCCTGCGCGATCAGCAGCGGCCCCGGTACGCGCGCCGGATCGACGCTATTCGCGCGCGCAAAGGAGCCGAAGGGCTCGATCCTCCCGATATCCTTGCTGCGCGTCGCGCGCGCGATGGTCAGGATACCGAGGATGGTGCCGAGCTTCGGCTTCTTGTTGAAGCTGACGCAGTTATTCTCGGCAAGGCGGTGGATGATGCCCTGGTTGGTGCGGTTGGCGACGCTGTCGAGCGAGAAGCCGTAGAGCGTCGACCAGCTATGCAGCGCGAAGGAGAGCAGCAGCGCGCGCGCATTCTTGTCGCTGCCTTCGCGCAGATTGGCGGCAAGGTCGGTCGGCGGCGCCGCCGCGGCGGTGCCGACGAGCGTCAGTTCGGGGGCATAGGAGCGCGCCGCGATCGCGGTCCACAGCGCGGCATGACCGCCCTGCGATTCGCCCCAGACGGCGAAGCTGCTTCCTGCCGCCGCGCCTGGTATTGCGCGCGCCGCGCGCACCGCGTCGAGCACCGCCTGCGCCGTGTCGGTGCCGACCAGAAACGGATGCATCGTCGGGCTGGCGAGCCCGATATAATCGGGCGCGACGACGACATAGCCCGCGCGCACCGCGTCCATCCCCGCCGAATAGGCGAAGAAGTCCGGGCTGAGCGAAGGCGCGCATTTTTCGGCGACGCCCCATGCGCCGTGCGTCCACGCGATCACGCGGCGCGGGCGCGGCGGGATCGCCTCCATCGGCGCGGCGACGATGCCGGTGACCTGGAACGGCGCGCCCTCCCCGTTCGCGGTCCAGTAACGCACGCGCCACGCCTGCACGCCGGGCGGCGCTTCCGGCATCGGGTCGGCGGAGATCAGCGTTCCGGGCTGCTGCGCGGCGGCGGGGATGGTAGACATCGCGAAGAGGGCGAGCAAAGCAGCGAGCAAGCGGCGCATCGAAATACCTCCCGATGCGGCACTCTAACATGCTCGAATATGGCGGTCATCCAGGTTTCGCCAGGATGACGGCTTTCGAGTGGGAGGCGACGTAACAGATCCTCCCCGCTTGCGGGGAGGGGGACCGCCGAAGGCGGTGGAGGGGGTCATCGTCCTGAGGCAGCGCCTGCGCGAGGACGCCACCCCCCTCCGTCAGCCCCTGCGGGGCTGCCACCTCCCCGCGAGCGGGGAGGATCGTAACGCTCTCCCAAGCGGGCATCGCCTTCAAAAAAGCCTTTCCTACATTATCCGGCTGTGCCAGCCTTCACCCGGCTCTTTCATCCGGTGGATAAAAGCGGTTGCTGTCCAGCTCGCGCGTGCGGCCGCGGCGAGGCGCGCGCGATGCGTTCGGCAATCCTCCCGGTCCAGATCGGGGGACGCAATGGGCTGAACTTTCCTGAACTTTGGCCTGAGCTTTGGAATGTCACGCGGCCCCTGCGCCGGCCGGATCCAACCCGCGACGACGCAAGAAGGCCATGGCGGTTCACCACCCCAAAACCGCCATCGGCCTCGGTTTGCGAACCATATAGCCGCCTATTTCTTAGACGCAGCTTTCTTCGCCGGCGCCTTCTTCGCGGCAGCCTTCTTCGGCGCCGCCTTCTTCTTCCCCTTCGCCGGTCCCTTCGCCGCCTTGGCGTCGATCAGTGCGACCGCTTCCTCGGCGGTGAGCGCGTCGGGTTCGAGCGTCTTGGGCAAGGTCGCGTTGGTGGTGCCGTCGGTGACATAAGGACCGAAGCGCCCAGCCATCAGCTTCATCTCGCCGCCGCTCACCGGATGCGCGCCAAAGGTCTTGAGCGGCTCGGCCTTGGCGCGCCCGCGTCCGCCGCCGTTCGCTGCATCGGCGATACGCGCGACCGCGGCGTTCATGCCGATCTCGAAGATTTCGGCGGTGCCGGAGAGCTTCGCATATTTGCCGTCGTGGAGCAGATAGGGGCCATAGCGCCCGAGCCCGGCGACGATCGGCTTGCCGCTTTCGGGATGCACGCCGACCTCGCGCGGCAGGCTCAAGAGCCGCAGCGCATAATCGAGGTCGAAGTCCTCCGCCGCTATGTCCTTCGGGATCGACGAGCGCTTCGCTTCCTTGCCGTCGCCGAGCTGAATATAGGGGCCGAAACGCCCGCTGCGCTTGGTGACCTCGAGCCCGCTGTCGGGATCGGTGCCGAGCGTCTCGGGGCCGTTGTCGCCGCCATTTTCGGTTCCCCCCGGCTGCGCGAACTTGCGCGTATATTTGCACTCGGGATAGTTGCTGCACGCGATGAAGGGGCCGAAGCGCCCGCCGCGAAGCGCGAGCCGCCCGGTGCCGCAATTGGGGCACAGGCGCGGGTCGCTGCCGTCGCCCTTGTCGGGGAAGAGGTAGGGGCCGAGGAATTCGTCGAGCGCCGCGGTGATCTCCGACGGCTTCTGCTCCATCACCTCGCCGGTGCGCGGCTTGAAATCGCGCCAGAAGCGGTCGAGCACCGCCTGCCACTGCGCGCGGCCGCCCGACACGTCGTCGAGTTCCTCTTCGAGCCCGGCGGTGAAGTCATATTCGACATAGCGCGCGAAGAAGCGTTCGAGGAATGCCGTCAGCAGGCGCCCGCTCTCTTCGGGATGAAAGCGGTTCTTCTCGACCGTGACATAGGCGCGGTCCTTCAGCACCTGCAGGATCGAGGCATAGGTCGACGGACGCCCGATGCCGAGTTCCTCCATCTTCTTGACGAGGCTCGCCTCCGAATAGCGCGGCGGCGGCTGCGTCTCGTGCCCTTCGACCTCGACCCCGGTCTTGGCGGGCGCATCGCCCTTGCCCATAGCGGGGAGCAGGCGCGCGTCGTCGTCTTCCCCATTATCGTCGCGGCCTTCGTCGTAGAGCGCAAGGAAGCCCGGGAACTTCACCACCTGCCCGGTCGCGCGCAGCATCGTCTTGCCGGTGCCGTCGGTCAGGTCGACGCTCGTGCGTTCGAGCCGTGCCGACGCCATCTGGCTCGCCAGCGCGCGCTTCCAGATCAGTTCATAGAGCCGCGCATGGTCGCCGCTGCCGACCTTGTCCTTGCCAAAATCGGTCGGCCGTATCGCCTCATGCGCTTCCTGCGCATTCTTCGCCTTGGTCTGATATTGCCGCGGCTTGTCCGGCACATAGCCGCCGTCGTAGCGGTCGGCGATCGCCCTGCGCGCCGCGCTGATCGCGCTGCCGTCCATCTGGACGCCGTCGGTGCGCATATAGGTGATCGCGCCGTCCTCGTAGAGATTCTGCGCGACCCGCATCGTGTGGCTTGCCGAAAAGCCGAGCTTGCGTGCGGCTTCCTGCTGCAAAGTCGAGGTCGTGAAGGGTGGCGGCGGGTTGCGGGTCAGCGGCTTGGTTTCGACCGCGTCGACAGTGAAATGCCCCGCTTTCACATCGGCTTCGGCGGCGCGCGCATCGGCTTCGGTTCCGATCGACAGCCGCTCGATCTTGTCGCCGCGCCAGCGCGCGAGGCGCGCCTTGAACGGCGTGCCGTCCATCTCGAACAGCCCGGTCACCGACCAATATTGCTGCGGCACAAAGGCTTCGATCTCGCACTCGCGCTCGACGATCATGCGCAGCGCGACCGACTGGACGCGCCCCGCCGATTTCGCGCCGGGCAGCTTGCGCCACAGCACCGGCGAAAGGGTGAAACCGACGAGATAGTCGAGCGCCCGGCGCGCGCGATAGGCGTCGATCAGATCGTCGTCGAGCCCGCGCGGATGCGCCATCGCGTCGGTCACCGCCTGCTTGGTGATCGCGTTGAAGGTCACGCGCTCGACAACCTGCGGCAGCGCTTTCTTGTTGCGCAGCAATTCCTGCACATGCCAGCTGATCGCCTCGCCCTCGCGATCGGGGTCGGTCGCGAGGATCAGGCGGTCGGCCTGCTTCGCCGCGTCCTGAATCTCCTTCAGCCGCTTCGCCTTGTCGGGATAGAGCTGCCACTGCATCGCAAAGCCGTCGTCGGGATCGACCGACCCGTCCTTGGGCGGCAGATCGCGCACATGACCATAGCTTGCCAAAACCTTGAAATCGCGGCCGAGATATTTCTCGATCGTCTTCGCCTTGGCCGGCGATTCCACAATTACCAACTGCATGGAGAATGATTGTCCTTTTCGGGCCCTACCTACGCACGCGCGAGGGTGGCGCCATCGCCGCGTGCGTCAACTGAAAATTTCGATCGCGCCGACAACGGCCGGACGATCGCCGCATCGAAGGGGATGGCGGCGGCAACGCCGAACGACCAGGGGGCGCCGCACCGCCGATCGCACCAGCCCGAAAGTCGCGGCGAACCGTTCGACCAACCGAAAAGTGATGAAATAACAAATTCTTGAGCGGCGATGGTGCCCCTGGCCGGACTCGAACCAGCACTCCTTGCGGAACTCGATTTTGAGTTTCCGAATCGGTGCTACGACGCTCTACGCCAGGACGCGCTGGAGTTGGAATAGTCTCTCTATATCAGACACTTATCTGACATTATGCTTGTCCCGGCTTCGACCAAATACGACCTGCTTCGCTTTCCCGTGGCTCCTATGTGGCACTTGGAAAAAGGGCAGTCCGGAGACCGAAATGCCCACGCTCAAACTCACCAAGACCGCCATCGAAAGCGCCCGATCGGAAAAATCAGACTATGAGCTTCGCGACAGCGTCGTTCCAGGCTTCCTATGCAAGGTTACGCCCAGTGGGCGCAAGGTCTTCATGCTGTCCTATCGCACGATCGGCGGCAATCGACGCAAGCCAGCAATCGGTCAGTTCGGCGAACTGACGGTCGAGCAGGCCCGCGCGCTCGCTCAGGAATGGCAAGCGAGTGTCCGCGCCGGCGGCGACCCCTCGCTCAATAAGACTCGCGCCCGGACCAACCCGACAATCAGGGAATTCTGCGAGCAGTTCATCGAGCAGCATTCCATCCCGCATAACAAGCCGAGCACCGTGGAGCGAAACCGGCAGAACATCAGGAAACACATCATTCCCGTGTTGGGTAAGATCAAGGTCGCCGATCTTACCCGCCCGGACGTGGCTGCCTTGATGCTGCAACTCGCCCACACACCAGGCGCGGCCAACACGACCTTGGCTTGCCTCAAGAAGATGTTCAACTGCGCGGAGCTATGGGGTTATCGTACCGATGGCACGAACCCCTGCAGGCTGATCCCTCGCTACCCGGAGCGCAAGAAGACCCGGCTGATCAAGAACCGCGAGCTGGAAAAGCTGTTCGCCTATCTCGATCGAGCGGACGCTGAAGGGTTGGAGCATCCGTCCTTCACCTTCGGGATCCGGCTTCAGTTCGCCTTTGCCGCGCGCATGTCCGAAATCATCACCTTGCGGTGGGACTGGATCGATCTCGACGAGCGCAGAGTCGTCTGGCCCGACAGCAAGACCGGCGGGATTTCAAAACCGTTGACCGAAGAAGCGCTCGAGTTGCTGGCCCAAGTGCCGCGCCGCGAGGGATCGCCATTCGTGTGCCCGGCTATCCACCGTCCTGACCGATATCTGAGCAAACACAGCTATTGGTCGGCCTGGAAGCGGATCGTCGAGTCGGCCGGTCTCACGCACGTCGGGACCCATGGCATCCGTCATCGCGCGGCAACCGATATCGCGAACTCGGGCGTTCCACTCCGCGTCGGGATGGCGCTGACTGCCCACAAGACCGTCACCTCGTTCATGCGGTATGTTCACATCGAAGACGATCAGGTGCGGCTTGCCGCCGAAAAAGTCTCAAGACGTCGAGCCTCAATCGTCGCTGGAGGCGCTCCTTCCAAGCCGCCCACCATCGATCTGGATGAACTCGTGGCTGGTGGCATGACGGACGCACTGGTTACATCGGGGGCGACTTATCATGGCTGATGGCATCGATCGTCGCTATCTGACGTCGGATCAGCTTCACGGCGCGATCCACCTCAACAATGTCAAACCGCTTCGTCTCGTAACGCCCGCACTCGCGGCCAAATATCTGACCATCACACCCCACTCCCTGGCCTGCTATCGGAACCTTGGCGGAGGCCCTGCCTATTACAAGTTCGGCCGATGGATCCGGTACTCAATCGAAGATCTCGACGAATGGGTCAACCTCCAACGGCAGCCAGGTGGTTCGATGCCGAGGAAAGTGCGGTCGGCTCAGAAAGCGCGGTGACGCGCTTTCAGTCGAAAGCCGCCTTCCCGTATCGCGCTCGAAGCTTGGTCGCTACTGAATCAATATATCCGCGCTGACGCCATGCCGTGGGGCTATGGTACACGCCCACCGCCCTCCAGTAATCCCGCGTGAGCGTAAGTCCGGTGAGGAATATCCATCGCGCGGCCTGCACGTTGAAGCATGGATCGTTGATCAGCCAAGCCCGAACTTGCCCTTCAGGACGTCGGGTGAGCACTGCCAGTTTGGGCACCCAGTAGCTGTTGACCTGGAGCGGTCCGAGGTCGTGGCTACCGTTGCTGTTTGGCACCTCGGCTCCGATCCATCCAGCTTCCTTGTCGCGTAAGCCCCAGAGCGTCTTTTCGAGCCATGCCCGGCCACCCGCAGCCTGTCGGATACATAGGCCCAGACGGGCTTCATGGGCCTGCGATGGTTTCGCCATCGCTGGCGCTGGTTGACCAGATACTGCCAGAGTCGTCAGACCCACCAATGCCACGAGACGCACGCGGTTAGTGATCATGGCCGCCCCCATGTTCCTGGGAGGGGGCGTGAGCGGGTTCAGCCGTAGGCTGAGGAGTGGACCCAGCGGAACGTCCACCTTCCCGGTCATCGCCTCGATCCGCACTTCGGTCGAGCAGAGAAACTATCCAACGATCCAGAAAGGATGCTGCGGACTGCGCTCGGTCTGCGATGCGCTCGGCGAACCCCTCCGGCCGAGATATCTCAATCGGTTCACCTTGTGCTGCAAAGCGATCCTTGAGGGTTTCGCGATTGGCGCGCTGCTCGTTGCGAAGCCGGTCCCAGCGCTCACCGTGGCGGGCAGTTCGGCCCCTGACGCTGTCCCGCTCGATCCGTCCCAGACCTTGCAGCGAAGAGGTCTTCTCTCCCGAACGCTGTTTCAGCTTATCGACCAGGCGCTTCCGATCCTCGGTCCAGAGCTTCGCCCCGAATTTCGCGCGAGTGATGGCGGTGTAATAGTTCTGGCCGGTGACCAATGGCGAGTTCACCGGCGCAAGGACATAGACCCGATCGTAGGTCTTGGACTGCGCAGAATAGACGGTTTCGCCATAGCCATGGTCCCAGTTCTTGTGCCGAGAGAGATCGATCTCCTGAAGCCGCTCGTCGCGATCCCAGCGAATGGTCGCGAGCGAACCGTCAAGGCGCTCCACGGTCCCACGCTCAGCATTTTTGAGGTCCAGGTCTTTGTTGACGAGACGCCACTGAATACGGTCGCCCGCGGCAAGATCCCGTTGCTCTTCGCGAAACACATTGATCTGGGATGCCCGTCCCAAGCGCGGGTCCCACTGGATCGTTCTGCCATGCTCATCCACCAGATTGACGGTCTGCCGCCCGCGACTGTCCCGCCCGATCCCGATCACCTTGTATTCGGCGTCCCGGGCGATCCCGAGGCCCACGTTGTCGCGAGAGAACACCACAACCTGACCACGGGAGTAGAAACGCGCGAAATGCTTCTCCTGATCGGTCATTCCCGACGGGAAGAGTATCGAGAGCCGGGCCTCCTCCGCCGCAAGCGCGCCCTCGGTCTTGAGAGCCTCGCGGACCTTGGTGTTGACGATCAAGCGGGTCGCGTTTTCCAGAACGAGCATGTTGGTCTTGGCACGTTGCTCCGGGCTCAACCTCGTCCAATCCGCAACCATTGCGACCGCAAGTTTTTCGCTGCTCTCTCCGCTAATGACAGCTTCAAGCGCCTTGAGGGAACCATCATAGTTCTGAAGCCGTGCCAGCCGGACGGCCTGCGTGATCCCGTCGTCCTGCTGGCGAATCGGATCCTTCAACTCGGCCTTGGGCATCCCCAGGCGCATCATCAGCCAGAACGGCTTTCCCTGCTCGATTGCCCCCGTCTGCCGGGTGTCGCCGAGCAGGATGAGGCGGGCGCCGGTCATCCGACTAATCTCGAGGAGCCGGATGGCTTGGCGGTTGCCGAGCTGACCTGCCTCGTCAACCACAAGGACATGATTCTCATCGAGCCTAGCACCTCCGGTGGCGAGCAAGCTGGCCACGGTGCGGGACTCGATTTTCGCCTTCTGGCCTAGTTCACCGGCGGCCGACGAGGTTGGCGCCAGCGCAATCAGGGTGTTGGTCTTCCCCACTGCTTCACGCAACGCCCCGATGATGGTCGATTTGCCGGAGCCGGCAACGCCATGCACCGCGACAACCCGGTGGTCTGTCGTCCCGATGTGGAGAAGGGCCGTTCTCTGCTCGGGCTTGAGATTGTGGGCAATACCGGCGTCGCGGAGGGCTTCGACTGAAACCAGTGGCCGCGCGTCATTGAGGGCCAGCGCCAGATGATCCGACAAGGCCATTTCCAGGCGGGCCGTTTTCCGTGTCGTCCGGCCGCGCGTATGGATTTCGTCGCCAGTACGATGTCGTGTTTCCAGAAGCTTCGCACGCGCCTCGTGGTCCTCGATAACGGGGCGTATGTCAGAGAGGCGAACCTCACCCACATGCGAGGCTAAAGCCGTCTGCAACAACCGTCCGAGGTTATTGACCGCTTCCTTGCCTTCCGATTGGCGCAGGCCAAACAGCATCGCCCGCGCGGCGACCTCGGGCTCGACCTCGATCCTTCGCTCTCCGGACTTTTCGGCGCTTTCGCGCGTCTCCTTTACCGCCTCGGTATGTTGGCCCAAACGCCCGTCCCACCGCTGATGCAGGTCATTAAGAGTCATTTTCTGCTTCGGGCCGCGGGTGACGTAGAAGGCCTGCTGGCGCGCCGCCTGCCCCATCAGACCATGTTCCTTCGCGTGAGCCTCGATCTGCTCGGCTCGCTGGGACATCTCGACGATCAGGCCCTTCGGAACACCCTTGATTTCAAAGAGACCGCGTCGAGGATCGAACTCGACCTCATAGCCAAGCTCCTTGAGAAGGTGCGCCAGCTCGTTCCGATAGACCTGTCCTGCGGCCATCTGTTCCGCGAACATGGCGCGCGTCTCCAGGCTGACCTTCTTTTCGCCGTCACGCTCATCGGTGATGTTCATGACCACGACATGGGTGTGAAGATGCGGGTCGAGCTCGCGTGAAGCATGCTCGGTGAAGCGGGCGTAGATGAGCCGCCCCGTCGTCTTCTCGACAACCTCTCGATCGACGCGATGCCGCATTGTGGCGTGTTCTTCGAGGTAGGAAAGCGCCACCCCGACTGCCTTCTCATGGGCCTGTATGATTCGATCATCACCTGCCACCAGCGCCATGATCGAGACCGATTTCGGAGCATTGACCGCGAAATCCCAACCAGGGTGGTGCTGGATATTTCCATCCTTGCGGCGGCGGCCCAATTGTTGATCACCAACCTTGCCGGCGAGAAGCTCCTTGAAAACGCCGGGATCGACCTTCCCTTCAAGGCCGAGTTCAGCGGCCACCTTACCACCCCATTCGGAATGCTCATCGGCGCCTTTGGTGTAATAGTCACCGACAGTATAATAGCGGGCGATGTTCGCGGGTTTTCCCTTGAGGCGGATGGGATTGATCATGCCGGCCTCGCAGCGTTGCGGGCACCGTCATGCCGACCATGCTGGCTGAGACGGAACCCAGCGGGCTTGCCGAATAGTTCGAGCGGAGGCGAAGCGGGGCCCCGTTCATCGGTTCCATTCGGATGCGCCGGTGGCGTCGATCCTGCACTTGGGGCGCCGCCCGATGGTTCCGTCTCTTCCGGCGGCGGACGAAGCGGCAGCTCGGCCTCTTGCACCTTTGGCTCGGGCCGGCGTCGTTTCGGTGCTCCTGGCTTTGGCCTGGCCGGTGAAGCCGACGCTACCGAAGGTGGGGACGTCGGTGGGACTGCGCCGCCTATCCGAACGGGCGGCGCTCCGCGCTCCTCGAACGCATCCGCGACGGAGGCAACCTTGTTGTAGCTGTCCTCGAAACGGACCACCGGCAGGCTGCGTCCGAAGCGCAGATAGCCAATGAGATTTGGAAGGTTGGTGACCTCGGTGTGCATTACCAAAGGTCGCGTCACCTGCATGCGCGAAAGATTCACGCCATCTCGCATGTCGTTCACGCCGTAGGACATGCCCTCATTGGCTTCGACCTGCTCAACTTGGCCGAGGTTCTCGCTGACATGCTTCGCGGTCGGGGTGTCGTTGGCTCGCAATGCCACCCAGGTTGAGCAGTAGCCTGTGATCGCGGCTGCATCCTGGATGCCGTAGGTCGCTTCCAATTGTGGGTAGCTCTGAAAGCCGAGAATGCCGCAGCCACCATATTTGCGGGCGCGGGCAAGGAAATCACCGAGCGAGGGCAGGCGCTGGAGCGTCGGCAACTCGTCGATCACGCAATAGAGGCGCCGATTGCGATCGGCGGTCATGCTCATGATCGCGCTGATCGCGATGTCGAGCCATACCGTGATAAGAGGACGCAGCGACGGAAGCTGATCCGCCTTCACCGTGATGAAGAGCCAACTGTCGTCCCTCTCGTTGGCGACCCAATCGCGAATCGAAAAACCGTCGGTGGTATCGTCGAGATAGGAGAAGCTGCGCATGACGGAGGCGAGTTCCGCCTGGATGCCGGCGCTGGTGCGTTCCCCTTCCGTCGAGATGAACGCAGCCGCATCAGTGCCAGCGGCAAAGGCAGCGAGATCCTTCAATTTGGAACGCAGCAACGTGTCGAGCAGGATCGACACAAGGGTACGTTCCTGGCGCGCGAGCTTCCGAAGGACGGCAACCAGCGTACCGCGCGCGGCCTTGGCCCAGAACGGATCCCCGGCTTTGTCCGGGATCGTGGACTCGGCGATCTGATCGTAATGATAGTCGCGAGGAACATCGACCCAGGGCGACCAGCAATCCGCGCGGGCATCCAGAGGATTGAGCAGAACGTCGATCCCCGGCCGGTAGAATTTTTCCACGAAGGTGCCGGCGGTGTCATAGACGATAGCACGGCGCTTCCGCTTTCTGATGCCGTCCAGCATCTTGACGATGATGTTGGTCTTGCCGGTTCCGGGCGCGCCGCAAATGAGGATATGTTCCGGTTCGAAGGCATCTGGCACATTGACGCCACCGACTTCGAAGCTGCCCTTAGCATAGCGCCAGAGAGCCCGGCGGACCTGACGCACAGTCCCGAACCGAGCCCCGCGTAGGAACTGGTTGGAGCCCAGCCCCCTCCCTGTTCGGGTGAAATAGAACCAGGCCCACCCCAACATGGCGAGGGCGAAGAGACCGGCGAGCAGCGCCCCATGAAGAAGGTAGGTTTCGAAGGCGGCGAGCGTCTTGTGCGCGATACCGGAGCCGATGAGTCCTTTAGGGGTGGTCCAGTATTGCTTACCCGCCGGGGTCTTGAACAGGATCGGTGTCGCGTTGCCCGGCAGCGCGTCACCCATGAAATAGGCCTGCGTAATCTTCAGAATCACGAAGCGTTCGTATTCGGATGACTTCTCGAGCGCGTACCAGATGATGCCGCCGATCCAGATCACCAGTCCCGCGAGGAAGGTCTGGTAGAACACCTGCGTGGTCATGCGGACATTGTGGACGATGGCCTGGCCTCCCCGGGTCCAGGAGCCCAGCGTATCGTGGCGGAAGATGCTCATGGGCGATCCTGCTCGGGATCGAGCAGCCCCCTTTCGCGGAGAAGCCGACGGGCTTCGCCCAGTCCCTTCTGGAGGATATCCGGCGACCGTTCGCCGACCGATGTGGCGAGGATCGCGAAGGCCTGGATGACCGTCGCGTGGAGTTCGTCGAACCGGGCGTGATAGCCTGAAGGATCGGAGCCTTCGAAGCGTTCGAGGATGTCGCGACAGTAGGTCGCGGCGCCAAGACCTGCATTGCGCGCCTGGACAGAAAGGCGCGCATAGAGGTCATCATCTATGCGGATTGTGATGCGTGCCAAGCGGCGGACTCCTTGTCCGGCACGCCAGCAACGTGGTGAAGCAAGGGCTTTATAGCCGATTTACGCCGTGATCTCAACAATTTATCGAAACTGCCGGTGGCAGCCACTAAGTGCCAAGGCAGATCAACCGCTTAAGTGCGGCACAGCCAGTGGCTGGCTGCCGGCGGCAGCCGTTCAGTGCCAGATCGACAGCCATCCTGTGCCCGGCAAAAATGGCGGAAATCCGGGCGATTCATCCCCGCAGCACCCGTGCGTGGGGTGCATTACACTCGCCTCCGGCGTGCGTCCCTCCTCCGCAGCGCGCTTGCCCGCTGCGCCCGTCGATTCTCGTCGGCGGGGAGGCTCCCCAGCCGAGTGCCTGTGGTGGAGCGATGTTGTTCCCGATGCAGGGAAGGCATTGCATGGCGATGGTCCTTGATGGATAGTCGGTGCTGGCGGGCAGACCTCCTTGAGCAAGGAGTCTAAGAATGCCCAAGATGACGGAACGCGAACGGTTGGCGAAGATCGAGGCCGACCAGCACAATCTCGCGCGGGAAGCCGAAACGGTGCGGCGTGGATTGCGCGCGCATTATGGGAAACTGGTGACGGAATTGCCGGTCGAACGGTTGAGCGAGCGAGAGTTTCGCGATGTGATCGGCCAAGCGATCCGGGTTGGCGGAAGCGCTGCGATTTCCGCGCTAAAGGGGCTGACGGCACCGGGCGTCCAGGCGGAAGCGTCTCCCGGTGGGTCTCGCAAGCGCGCGGTTGTTGCCCCGGCTGGCGGGGATGACGCCTCAACGGCTGTTCATCCTTAGCGGAAAGGGGAGCGACGTTGGCGGGCGGCACGCCGGCAAAAGGAGCGGTGCGGGGAAAACCGTTCGGGTTTCCCCCGCTCGTGCCAAAGGCACGACAAGGGGCCGGGAGCGGTTTCCCGCCCCGGCCCTTCTCTTGGTGGCTTCCCGATCAGGCAGCTATGACGCGGCGCTTCTTCTTGATCGGCACATCGGGCGCCTGATCTGCCCGCATGAAAACATGGGTCGGGACACGGTGTCCCTGTTGCGGGTTGAACAGGTCATAGAGGCTCGACTGGATGCCGGAGCCTTCGCACAAGAGCGCTTCCACCGGCATAAGCTCGGCGATGTTGCGATTGCGCTTGAATGCTTTTCCGTTGCCGCGCCCATAGAGACCGAAGGCGATGCAGATAACGCCTCGCTGTGCGGCCCATGCGGCGGCGGCTGCATCCACTCCGGCGCGTTGCCCGGTGGTGACAAGCACCATATGGGGAATGCGCGCCCTGATCTGGTCGAGCCGATTCCAGATGATGCGCCAATCGTGCCAGTCCTGCGGGCCGGAAACGACGACGACGGGGCCTTGCGGGTCGTATCGGTCGCGCCGCCGTTCGGACCTTGCGCGCAGGAAGTCGAGCGCCGAAATCTGGCTGGCGGTGGTGACATGGGACGCGCGCGAACCCTTGGCGGGCGACCATGGGCGACCGGCATAGGCGCGATACATTGCCGCCGCATAGTCGCGCATGGCTTCCATGGCGGCGCGCTGTTCCGCGACCGACTGGCACTCAAGCTGGGTGTCCTCCAGTTCCTTGTTGAACACCTCGCCCGGCTCCAGACGGCGGGCCATGTCGCGGATGGTATCGGCCAGCCTGTCCTCGCGGCCTTCCAGCTTGTTCGCCACGAAATGGAAGCTGTTGACGAAACCCCATGCGAGTTCGGGGGCGAGCGGGTCCAGTCGGGTATCGCCTAGCAGGTCGAAAATGGCGGCGATGATGCCACCGCATTCCGCCTGCGCCGCGATGGGATCGGGCATGAGAAATTCGCCCGGTTCCTCGTCCGGTTCGATGATGGTGAGGGGTAAGGGATCGCCGAAGGATGCCACGAAATCGGGTGTGGCGGTGAGTTCGGCATAGAGTTCCGGCAGGTCGGCAAAGCTGCTAACGCTGCGCAAGGCCGTTGGCTTGCTCATGGGCTGATTCCTTGTGACGGGATGACGGTTCAGGGCCGGGGAAGCGTTCCAGCGCTCCCCCGGTCCGTCTGTTCGTGCCGCTTAGAAGGGCACCTCATCGTCTAGGCTTCGACCGCCGCCGGTATAGCCGCCGTCCGGTCCTGCGGTGCTGCCGCCGGAGAAGCCGCCGCCCGACCGTCCGCCGAAACCGCCCGACCGCTGGCCGCTGCCCGACCGTCCACCAAAGCCGCCGCCTTGGCTGTCGCGCTCGCGTTCGCGCCGCCACTGGACATCAAAGCCGTTCGTCTCGTCCCCGAAAAGAGCGATGGGAAGCGGCTCGCGGAAGCTCGGATCGTCCACCATGCCGGACAGGAACACCTCGTCATTGGACTTCATGCGGCGTTCCCAGACCACCCCGATCTGGATTTCGTCGCCCGCGCGGTTCGTCTCGTAAATCTCATAGACGGGGGCGCTGTCGCTCTGTCGATCCTCGACGCGGCGCATGATAAGGTAAGGAAAGCGCATCTCACGAGTGGCGATCTTGCCGATAATATCGCTCGCGCGTTCGTCGAATTTGAAGCTACCGATCTTCATGACTCCATCCTTTCTCTGTGCTGTGGCCCGTTTCTCTTTCCCGGCCACATCAGAACCCTACTCCCTCCCCTCCATTACTTCTATGTCATTGATTACTTGACAGAAATCCATCGTACCTGGTGAGCCCGAGCATCGAACGGCCGCGTCAGCGGCCCACAAATAACGAAGACGCACCGGCCGCTTGCGGCCGGTTCTGCTTGAATGGAAAGGGAGCGTGGGCCGGCTGACAAGTCATCGCACCCGGAGCCGCCCTCGCAGGTCCGAAGGCGCAGGGCGGGGCTCTTGTCCGCAAGAAGCACGGGAGGGGCTCTAGCGAAGCTTGGCGAAAAGGGGCCGGCGCTTCTGTTGAAAACAGACAAATATCGCCGGCCCCTTTTCGCCTAGCGTAGCTTTGTCCCGACGCAATTCTTGCGGACGAAACCCGTCCTGCAACGCACGGATCCTGCGAGGGCGGCGAAGGGGGTGATGGCTTGTCTGCTGGCTCCACGATCCGCATCGCGCGACTAGCGCGATTCCTTAGGCGAAGCCTGCATTGCGGTGGTCGTGCCGCTCATCCTGACGCCTCGGGATGAACGCCTCTCCTGCCCCGTGCCCCTGCGGAAGGGATCGTTACCCCGTCAGGGGCCAAGACCCGCAGGGGGCTTGGTCGGAGCGAAGCGGAGATAGAGCCCGGTGCCCGCCTTAGCGGGCATCCGCCCGACCTCGGTATGCCGATCCTGTCGTCAATCGCCCGGCGTGCGATCCCGAAATGCCCGGCCTTCACGCCAAACCGGCGGCGGACCCTACTGCAATGTGCTGGATCCCAGGTGCCGGATCATTGCCCCGTGACAAGCTTGCGCCACCGGGCACCGTGGGTCGTAGACCGCTCGAAACCATAGCCAGCCCATACAAGATCGTCATCGAGATAGGGATCGTCGGCGAGGAGGTAGCGGACCGTCATGCTGTTGCCGTGCTGGACCAGATAGTGCTGGTTGATCATGCGGGCGGCGTCTGCCGGCATGGGCAAATTGCTGAAGCCGGGCGGACCACCGGCGACGATGAAGGCGCCGCAATATCGATCGAGCGTGAGCCACCAGGTTCGCAGGTCGGTGAAGAAGGCACCGAAGATGGATTGATGACCCGGCGCAGAGATCATCAGCGTCGGGTTGGTTGAGGTTCGCAAAGGGATCGGCGAATGGCAGACCATGACGTTGATGGCGTCGGCGTCCTCGGGAATATTCGTGTCCATGGCGCCCTCTCGGAAGAGGGCATGGGCATTGTCGGCGGATGCCGTGATCCATGCGTGCATCTCGCGATCCTCCTCGGTCAGGTCGCCGTCGAGGGCAGCACCCGCCAAGCGGGCGGACTCAGCCTCGATGAAGCGCTAGGTCTCAATGTTGCGACGTTGGAGATGACGGGCAAACCCATAAATCGGGACCTTGTCGGCCTCGGCGAGGTTCGTGCAGGCACCTTTGGCGATCTTCTTCCATGTCGGACTGTTGGAGAAGGGCGTCTCGATCATATGGTTGATCGGGCCTTCGATAGAGGCGGCCGCGCCGTCTTCGACATAGTCGTGGAGGGCGTCCTCATAGCCGATGCGATCGATGGATTTACGGTCGATCGCGAGGATATTGCCATGACGTTCGACCACGCGAACCTTGTTCGCATCGTCCGGGCAGGCAAAGCGACGGAGATAGAATTGCGGCACATAATGGTGCCGCTTGGGCCGGCCGGCGGTCACTGAGGCGCGCTATCGGCAGTGCCCACTGTCCTGACCGATGCGGCCTGTGCGTCGATATCGAAACCGTCGATCGAGAGGCGGACGATCATGTTAATGAAGGATTTGGCCTCCGCAATCACCGCCTCGGCCTCATCCTTGTTGCTGAAGGAACCTTGGTGGACGACGGCATTGCGGACGGTGTTGATCTTGCCCGCCGAGCTGATCAGGGCGCGTGCGGTTGGGCTTGTCCTGGGGGTCGCAAAGAAAACGGGGACGAACAGGCGCTCGACCTTCAGCGGGAGACCATTTGCCCATCGGAGGAACTGGTCGACGATGGCGGCATCGAACTGGGTCTTTTTGCCCCACTCGGTGCGTACCGCATAGTTGGCGGCGATTTCCGCAGCCGTGGCGCAGCGCACGATCGCCGCGGATGGTTCATCGCGCCAATGAAACCCCGACAATTTGGTCCATTGTGACTGGAGCTTTTCAAGGTCGGTGCGCTCATTATAGGGCTTTCTTGAAGATTGGCGGTGAGCATCGCCTTTGGCTCTTGTCACGCATTCCCCCTGCGTCATTGATGGTGTCCATCTGTATCGCATCGACACCATCACAGCGAGGCTGTGATGACTTGCAAGGAAGCGAGAAAGCTTCACACTTCGGGGGGCACATGGAACCGCGCGAGGGGATACCGAGAATGTCGACGGTGGAGCAGTTACCAAGGATCTTTCAGGCCAATCTCGGCCGGTTCTTCGAACGCGTGATCCTCCCCGTGATGGAGAACCTGCCGTCCCATGCCGTGCTGGAGACCGGAGAGGCAGATAGCCTTGACCAGTTTCTCGATCGGGCCGCTGCGCAGGTCGACAATTATACTGCAAATGAGGCGGCCAAGGCGTTTGTCCTTACCCTCGCCGGTTTGTTCGAGCGACAAATGAGCCGCTGGGCGCGCGCGACGCAGGATGCGGGGATTGCCGACATGGGCAGGCTCACCGGCTTTGAACCATTGCTCGGCGGCTGTGCCGAACAGGCCGGTATCGATCTTGCGGTTGATGGTCTCGGGGAGGCGCTGACGCAGATGTTCGTGGTCGCCAATGTCGTGCGCCATGGAGAGGGGCGGTCTTGCGAAAGGCTGCGCGCGATCGCCCCGGACCTTTGGGATGAACACGCCGTCGATTATCACGATCTCCTCCCCGGAACGCCGGTGGCAAGCGAGCATGTCCGTATTCGGGAGGCGGACCTTGGTCGCTATATCTGGGCTACCACGAAGTTCTGGGGCCTGGCCGATCCCCTGCCCCTGGCGGTGACGAACCCGCCTTATGCGCAGTATCTCAGTCGTCTAATTTGAGAGATGGCGCGTCCCCAGTCTGACCGCATTCGTGGTAGAGATTGGGGATAAGCCGTCATTCTTGGTTCGGCATCGAATGTCGGCTTGCGGAATAAACAGACATGCGGCCGTTGCCCTGGGCATCCTTCTGCCTTCGCGCCCTTCTGGCGGCTCAGGCTGGAAGCGTATCCCGGAACTGCCGGACAAGCTGTGCCGCTTCATCTCGGCTGAAATGCATGCGCAGCGCGTGCGAGCTCGATACCTCGATGCGCGGTTTGGCGACGGCGGCATCCAGCAACTTGGGAGACGCGATCCGGTGCGTCGTGCCCTTATCAAAGAGCGTGTGCTGGTCGATGTGATCGAGATAGAGTTCGACGTCGAGATCGAATTGCCGTCCGTACAGCTTGGGCCGCAGGAGTTGCCAATCCGGATCATAGGCCTCGTCGAGCATTTCCAACTGATGCAAATCGTCCAGTAGCTCTTCAGGTGACGCGACGATCTGGACGGCTGTCCACAACAGATGGTAGAGCTTCGCGATCCCGACGGTCACTGAGACATTCGAGTTATCGGCGCGCGCCCTGACCTCGTGATAATAAACGCCTGCCCCGATTGAGCCGTGATCGCCGAAGGCGCTGATCTCATTGCGCGCGACCGTCATCAGTTCCGGGCAGGACAGGCACCAGATGCCACTGACGGCCGGCCCCTGGTCTTCGGTGAACAGCGTATCGACGAAGAGCAACGTGGCGCGCCCGCCGCGCTGAAGCTGCTCCAGTTTCAAGCGATATGGGCGCTCCAGCTTCTCACCCTGGAGATCCACGACAAGGATGTAGTGACATTGCGTGAGGCCTTCGGCCTCGAAGGCGTCGATGATCTCTGTAATCGCCCGGCCCGAGACGACGGTGTCGAGAAAGACGAATTTCT
This sequence comes from Sphingopyxis indica, assembly GCF_032879645.1. Taxonomy (NCBI): domain Bacteria; kingdom Pseudomonadati; phylum Pseudomonadota; class Alphaproteobacteria; order Sphingomonadales; family Sphingopyxidaceae; genus Sphingopyxis; species Sphingopyxis indica. Next base: position 2,031,651 of record NZ_CP076394.1, on the reverse strand, counting down.
GGGAGCGGACATTGTCCTCATGCCCCACCTTGAACCCGACGCGGCAGATATTGTCCCGGGTGAAGGCGAAAAAGCGGTAATGCGGATCCTCGAGGTCGCCGCGGATGATGGCGGCGAGGACCTTGGCCCAGAAGGTGCGAACCTGCCTGGAAGAGATATCCTCCATCTCGTCGCAGCTGTCGGCGGTGAACGGGAGATAGAGTTCCGCGCTCAAAGGGCTGGTTAAATACTGGCTCATGAGCTGGCGGTGGTGCCGACCCCGGGTCGCTGCCTTGACCACGGCATGGAAATAGGAATTGGCAGCCTGCTCGATCGGAGCGGCGCCGCGGCTCGGTATGATCGCGTAGCGATACCCCTCCCGTCCCAGGCGAAGTGACGTCCGCGCGACCTGCACGCAGGCTTCGGCATAGGAGTAGATCGTTTTCGGCGTGATTACGTCGGAGAGTGCCATCAGTGCTATATAGAGGAGATTCCCGAGCATTTCCTGGCAGATTGCTGGACTTGATCCTGATCCGCTTCAGCTTGCGGGAATGTCCGAAAATATTCACGATCTTCATACGTTCATGGCGCAGGTGACCACCGAAATGGCATCGGAACATGAGCGCATCTACGCGAAGTCAGCCGGGGGTCCAGGTACGACCGGCGGCGAGGGTGAGGAGAATTGGGCGACGCTGCTGCGCGACTGGCTTCCGCCATCATCTGAGGCATAGTTCGGCCCCTACCGGGATCATCCGGCCATCAGGCCGGACCGATCCACAGCAATTCGAGGACGCTTGCTCCGCGTTGCCAAGCCTCGATCCGAACCGGCCGATCCTGATGCGTCCGAAGATCCGAGTCTGTTTGAAGGCGCCAGAGAGGCCCCTCCTCCACCTCCAGAAACAGGCCGCGCTCGTTGACGCGCAGTATTCCGTGCAATCGCAACGGTGCCCTGCTGTCAGTCACGGGCGAGTGCCTCCAGAATGGAGACTGCCAAAGGGGGAATCGGCAAAAAAGACGAAACAGACATTAGCCCCGCATGGCATAGGCGCGCTCAGACTTGCAATCTTGTTCATTTTATGTTCTCAGGCACGCTGAGGAGTCCCGCTATGATCCGCGATTATCTTGCCAGCTATGATTATAATTTGCCGCTGGACGATGCGGCAGTCGATCCAGACCTGTCGCTGGTTCGCCGCAGGCTGGCGAGCCTTGCGGCGAGTGAGGGTCTGGACGGCGGCTATTATGAGGCGCAGGAGATGGCCGAGGCGTTTCTCGATGCCGCCCGAGAGGCGAATGCGGGGATCGAGGAGGAGGATAGTCCGGCCCGCGTTCGGCTGCGTGATGTTTTGGGTCGCAACCTCGCCTATCAGCATGAACTATTCGACGAAGTTTGCGAATTGCCATTGGCAGACGCGGCGGCGCATCTCGTCTGGCTTGCGGATTTGATGAAGCGCCGGGCCGACATGGCGCTACCGATCGCGGCCGTGCTCGGTTATCGTCACTGACGCGGCCGTCACCGGTATCATCGCGTCGTTGCCACCCTTCATCTTCGACATGCTCGCGCGCATTGACCTTGCGGCGTAGCGCGACGCATGGCTTCAGGCGTTTCCGAGGCGGGTTGCCACCGAGCGAACGATGCGGGCTTGTTCGGGGCCGAGCGTGGCGAGAAGTTTCAGCTCCGCGTCCGTGAGTTCTCCAGCCGTGGAATAGGCATCGATGGTATAGCTACCCCGCGCGAAGGTGTCGGCTGAGGGCGATACCATGGCGGTGTAGGATCGCGGCCAAAAACATATCAGCAGCCAGGGCCAGTTCGGTACCTGGGGCTCATAGCGAGCGAAAATGATGTCGGTGGTTCGCAGGCCAGACGGGCGTCGGTCGAGAAGAGCAGGCGCTTCAAGGGTCATCCGCGACTCGCACAGATGTGCCTCGAATTCGTGCATCTCCGAGAGGCTTTCGAGGATGACAGGATAGTAGCGGCCGAGTGCCAAGCCTCCTCCCGAAAAGCGAGGTGGGATGTCGATCAGCAGGATATCCGGCAATGTCGGGAGTGGCCGGTGATAATAGAGCCTCTTTGCGGCCAGTTCGTCGATAAGTCGCATCGAGGCAGTTTTTCGGCGATGCTGTCCGGCCGTCAACAACAGTTGCAGACAGATTGGCGGGATCGTCATGCCGCGAGGCGCTCGACCCCCGCATTGAAGCGGTCGATCCAGTCCCGCATCGTCGGACGTTCGGCGAGCGGGATCTGGGCCGCGACGCTTTGGAAGTCGATCAGATCGACCGGAGCGCCGGCAATGATGGCGTCTATTTCGGAAGCGGGCAGCAGAGCGCGTTCGCGGATGAACCGGGTCATCGAGCCGGGGCGCTCACGCGTCGTCTTCCGCCATAGACCCTCGACCGTCACGAGGCGCGGCGCGGCGCGAGCCTCCACCAATATGATCAGGCGAAGACACCAGCGCGGGAGGCTCATCAACTCGCTGGTTTTCTGTGCCAGGCAGAGCCAGCAAGCGGACTTGATCGGTACCGGTAGACCTTCGGCGCGAATGCGGGCGATACAGGCATCCCTGTCCCAGCGCCATTCGCGCAGCGGATAATGATAGTCGTAGAGGTCGCTGATATGGCCTTCGCGATGGGCATAGCGGCGGCTATCGGCGGGCGAGCTATCATAGCCGATGAGCTTGACAACCTTGCCGCCTTCGGCCCATATTTTCTGCGCAGGCCACCATCCATTAACCCATTGATCTTGCGGCTGTATTTTCCATTTTTGACTGCAACTGTGGCGGCCGAAACTGATCGACGGCAATGTCGCGTTGGTAAGGCAGTTTTCAAGCAGCGAGAAATAGGGCGGCCAGTGCTTGAAGCGCTTTGGCACATAGCGCACGACATGATGCTCGATATGGTGCCGGTCCATCCAGCGCTGGAAGATCGGCAGAAAGGCATATGTCTCCTCGCGTTCGACTCCGGTGTCGGCGGTGAGGACTGCGGACAGGGGCAGCCCCCGCGCAACCCATTCGATGATCATTGCGGTGCTGTCGACGCCCATGCCCCAGGCGGCAATGACAGGGGCGCCGGGCAAGACAGCAAGGCAGGCGTCGTCGTTCGACGCCTCGATCGGCGGACGCTTCGGATCGTACATGGCTGATCTCCAGCAACGAGGCCGGGGGCGCCGAAGGAGTGTCGGCGTGACGGGTGGTGGCTGCCCCCGGATGCCCCGCGACCGGAATGTGACGGTCGGCTGGTTCCCGAGGCTGTGGGAGTCGCGGCGTGCCGCCGCTCAGAAGTCGAGCGGGACGCTGACCATTGTGTCGGGAGGACATGGCTGCTCGGTCAGGAGATAGCCGAGGCGATTGACGGTGTGCATGCCATCGGTGATCTCGAGGCACTCGTCGCCATCGATCACTGTCCAGACATTCGCCATTGGTTGGGAGCGGATGAAGGCGAGGTCCGGGTCGGAGGCTTCGAACAGACACCCACCCCGACCAAAGTCGAAACCGGCGGTCGCGAGCAGATGATTGGGCACCGGCTGGAACCTGTCCACGAACTCGTCCTCGGTGAGGTTGAGATATTGGACGGCAGGGCGAGAATCGTCGGTCAGCTCGGCGGCGGGCCCGTGTGATATTCTATCGGTCATTTCGCTATTCCTCATCGAAAAGCGCCGTTTTCGGCACATGCAAGCGACGGCTCAGGCGACGAGCGTCATCAGCGCCTGGCGGGGCTGCGGTCCGGTGCTGGAGACGCGAAAGGGCTGGAATGGATCGCCGGTGCGCAGCACGAATTGTGGGCGGCCGGTTTCATGCCGCATCCGAACGGCAACGGCGTAGGCATGTTCGAAGGACGCAAGTGCCGCTCGCTTGGACGAACTGGGCTGTGTCGAACTGGCGCTGGTCATGACTGATGCTCCTCAGGATGGCCGGGGTCGGGGAAGGTGGGCAGTTCGGACCAGGCCGGCTCGTCGCGGTCGAACAGGACCCAGGAGGCATCCCTGTCGAATGCCGCCTTCAGGATCGCCCAGAATTCCGGGCTGATGTCGGGCGCTTCCCCGCCGCACCCGACGACGCAGGTGTGGACGAAGAAGCCATAGGCATAGGGCTCGATCACCAGATCGGGATGACCGACCTCGACACGTCCATCCGCCCCGCGCGGCGCGACGGCAATCAGGTGATCGATGTGACGACGCTCGGCTACGGGAAGATGGACGGTCGAGCAGACAAAGAGTGCGGCATGGCGCATGAGATATCTCCTCCCTGAGGGCTTGGGCGAGGTTCGGTCGATGGCGTCAGGCCGCCTGATCGAGCGAGAGCGAGAGCCTGTTCTTGTCGGCAGAGATCGTCAGGAACCGGCCATCTGGGATGAGCCACTGGACGTGCTCGAAGACCGCTTCACGCAGCCGGGCGAGCAGCGCCTCTTCCTCGCCTAGAAGCAAAAGGTTGGCGAGAATGCGGGCTTCACGCTCGAATTCGAGCGATTGCGTATCCCAGCTGTCGCGCTCGCAGTCGTCGGAATAACAGAACAGGCTGGCGTGCATCAGGTCGGCAAGCGCGTCCGGCTGCAAGTTGGCCCCGCCATCGAAGAGTATGGTCGCCTCGTCGAGCGTCCAGCAGCCATTGTTGCAGACCAGCATGTCCGCCGGGATGCTGTATAGGGCAGGTTCGGTCGGTGATGGACCGCCCGGTCGCAGAAGGATCTCGGCGGAGATTTGTTCGACCGGTCCGGATTCAAAATCGTCGGGCAAAGCGACGTCATCGGCATAACGATGGGAGACGCCGCCGCGCTGCAAGACGAAGCTGCAGGAGAGGAGACGGGGTAATTCGTCGTACCAGCGATAGCCCTCAAAATCGCGATTCTCGTGAACGAGGGGAGCGCCGAGCGGTGTTTCCTTGTCGAGTGCGCGGGAAAGCGCATTTTCGATGTCGGGTTCGTGATCGGACATGATGATCATCGGGCCCGATCGAACGGCCTCGCCCTGATATCGGTTGGACGTATCGGCAATATTGGGCGTCCAGACATTGAGCCAGGGATCGGCTTCGGGAAGAGCGACACCAAGGTCGCGTGCCCGGGCCCAGGCCTTGTAGGAGAGCTGGTGAGATTTCTCGCGGGCGATGGCTCGATAAAGCGCGATCTCGGCCGCTTCCCTGAGCCGGGACAGCGCGTCGTTTTCGACCATTTCCTTGCGCGCTGGGAGCACGAGCTGGAGCGCCGGCGCGTCGACGATATCAACCCGGACCCGCCAGGTATGGGGACTCTCGATTTCGCTCAGGGTGGGAAGACGGGACGCGACCGTCACGCCATGGAAATTGATCCGGGGAGTGTGGACTGCCTCGGTGGTGCCGTCGTGGAAGATGCCGATGCGACAGCCTTCCCATTCTTCGATGTGCCCGGCGCCAGCGAGAAAGTCCTCACACGGAAGCTGCGCGCCCTCGAAATGAACGGGGAGTGGGAAATATCGGGCGGCGAGCCGCAGCGCCGACCCAAGCTGTTCCTGCCATGCGGTCGGCAGCGTGATCTGGATCTCGGTGCCGCGCACGATCCCGCACGAATTGATCGCGAGCGGTACAGCCCCTTCCCAGCCGTCAGTCGGAATATGGACCGCCCAACCCCGTCCCGCCGCTCGCGACCAGGAGCGGACAACCACATCGCAGCCGGCGAGGCTGAATACCCCCATACCGGCGGGATCTTCGCGGGAGCGAATATCCTGCTCCCAGCCCGAATCGCCGAGCGTCAGGAGATTGGCGGGATCGTCGATGCCGCAGCCGTCATCGTAGATGGACAGCGCAGTGCCGGCAGGGAGATTGTAGATGGCGACATGGATCGCGCGCGCGCCGGCGCGGCGAGCGTTCTGGAAAAGCTCCATCAGAACGTCGCCGAGCGTGCCGTTGAACAGGCGCGAGACCTTGGTGATGAGCGACTGGCCGACCTCAGGCCGGATGGTGGCGGGAAGGGACATGGGATTCAGCTCCTGCGCGGTGGAGACCAATTCCCCGCCGCACAGCTCCTCATCCCCCTCCCCTCGGGATCACGGTGGGGCGGAACGGATCGGACCAGTCGACGTGGTCGATGATCCAGGCCGGCACGAAATCCCAGTCGAAGCAGAGCGGATAGTCGTTCCGGGCTTCACGCCAGGAGGCTTCGACGGCATCGGTCCAGCCAACCACAGTCAGCCGCAGCGCAGCGGTGCCGAGCGCATCGAAGGCTTTGTCGATCGCGAGAGCGAGGCCGATCGCATCGGGATCCGTGATCGGCCTGCCGCGCAGGGCCAGGACCGCCTCCCAGAGGCAGGCGGCGGTCTCGAGGCTGCCTTCGGAATATTGAGCCATGACGGGGTCCTTTCAATGTCAGGCGGCGCGCAGGTCGCAGCCCTGATAGAGGCCGAGATCGGCTGCCATCAGCATGTCGATGCCTGGCGCGAGCCGGTCGAACGCTTCGTTCAGATCGGCGACGGCGACCCGGTAGTTGGCTTCGCTAGGGTCGAAATCGAGGGCGAGCATCAGCGGGGTCAGCCGAGCGGTCATCTCGGGAAAGACGGTGCGGATGATAAGCGCCTCGATTCGCCGCGCTACCAGGTTGAGGCGCGCCGCGAGGTCCAAGGGGGTCGCCAACTCACGCTCATACCAGGTCGCGGGTGCTACAACGTCGGCGATGCGGGTCGAAGGAATCCGTCCATTGGCGATCCGGGCCTGGATGACGACGCAGCGCAGGCGTCGGGGAACCGCGACCTCGGCCAGCGGCACGAGGGTCCGATAGTGGTAGGTCGAGGCAGTGCCCGGGATGCGGGACCGAGAGACGATAACGTCCATTGGCTGTTCCTTCGATAATGGGGGCATGGGGCTGCGCGTCCGGCAGCAAGGGAATCGCCAGGCAACGCCCGACGCATTCTCAAAAAGGAAACCTCCCCTCCGGCTCGCTAGCGGGACCGTTCGGCCTTCATGATGAGGAGGTTTGCGAAGCGTGCCTGGACCGCGGGCGCGTCGGGAAAATGGTCAGCGAGGCCGTGATGGGCGAGGATCGGCGCGCGCGCCTTCGCGATCCGCGAGGCCTCGACCACACTCGGCATGCGCGGTGGCCAGCCCTTCACGAACCGCAGTTCCGGGGGCATTGCCGCTTCGAGCGTCCGGCGCTCGTGGGACCGTATTTTGGCACGGGCGACCTCTCGAAGATGAGCGGCCGACAGCAAGTGGGGCGCAACATCGGCGAGCCACCGCTGGGGTTGGAAGGAGAAGGTCGAGTCGATCTCGATCGCGACGAGATGGCGGTAGAGATCGAGATTGCCGGGAGCATCGGCGGAGGCGGCCAGATCGTGCGCCGATGCAAGCACGCAGAAAGCACAGGACAGCCGGCTCGTGTGGTAGCGGACATAGGCTTCGTGCAGCGGCAGGCTATGGCGCTCATGGATTCCGAATACGTCGTCGGCACTCCAATCGACCGCCGGATACCAGGTGAGCATGCGCGTACCGGCGGCATTGCCTGGCTTTGCGAAGCGTTCGTCGCTTCGGGAAATCGGGGTCGAGCGCCGGCTCGGGCTTTCGTCGCGGCGCAGGCCGATCACCGAAACGATAGTCTCACCCCGGTAGCGGCGCGCCAGCTCGGGGCCGATCACTTGGATCTTCAGTTCGGACGTGCAGAAACGCAGCGATGCCGATGACCATGGACCGATGAGATTATAGGTCTCGAGCGCCTCGTAACGGCGCTTGCCGGAGAGAAAGCGTTGCTCCCAGCGTGCCACCATGTCGCCTGCCGATCGGCTGACAACCAGCAGGGGAATCCGCAGCCTGTCGGCGATCGCTGCAACCATAGCCGGGGTCGAGCGCCATTCCGCCCGGCCGAGGTCTGCGTGGATCGCGATCCGGCGATCGCGCGGATGGCCCATCGCATCGAGCAGCGCGAGCGCGGCATGCGCCGAGGCAGTGGAATCCTTGCCGCCCGAAAGGTTGAAGGCGAACCATGCACCCGCCCTGATCGCGGCCATCACTCGGGCATCGATGGCGGGCTGCGGGTCGGAGATGACGTAGGCGAAGCCGCGCGCAAGGGATGTGCCCATGCGGGTTCTCCTGAATGGCGAGAGGCGAGAGGCGGGACGTCAGCTCCAGCTATTGGGAGGAGCCGCCTCGTTGGAAGGGCGCTCTAGGCGCCGGCGGCAACGCGGTTGTCGTAGAGCGGCGCATCATCCGCCTGCCATTCGCCCGGCTGCCAGATGCGGCCGTTATAGCTGATCCGGCCGACCTTTGTTTCGCCGATCAGGAGCAAGCCTTCCGGATACATGCTGGCGCCAAGGTCAAGGGTGTCGCGCCGCTCGCAATAGAGGCGGGAGGCGTCTGCCCAATCCGCGGCCGCAAGTTCGGGAAACCCTCGTTGCACGACCCGAAACGGATTTCGCGCCGGACGGCTACGAGCGCCGCGACACAGCAACCGGGCGATATGCCGGGCATGGACTGCAACGGTCGCCCAATAGGCTGCGACGAAGACCTTGCGGGCGTCCCAGCTGCGGGCGCTACGTCTTTTGGCGTCGTTCGCCAGGTCGATAAGCAATGCGGCAAGCAAATTGCGGCTTTCGTCGGGCATGGCCCGGAGCAGCCTGGCAGAGGGCAGTCCGAGGACGGGATTGCGGACTTCGGCACGGGTGGAGCGCGCGTGCATGGCGGCATTCACCAGTCGAAGGTTTCGAGCGCGTCGACGGTGTCGGCATCGCGATCAAGGAGGAGCCACCTGCAGCCCTGTGCGCGGGCATATTCGATCGCGGACCACAGCTCGGAAGGGATCATGTCCCGTTCGTCTCCGTCGAGCGGGTCGGTGAGGACGAACCAGCCATAGCCGGCTTCCGCAACACCTAGCGGGCGGTTCTCCGGAAGCAGGGGTGCCCATTGATCGAGAAGGTCGGCGGTCGAAGGCTGGATGTGACTGGTGCTGATCACCAGATGGCGACCGATGCGCAAGCCGTCGGTGTCCATTGCGGGTCGGTCGACGGAGACGCGTTCGGTCCAGAGATATTCGTTGTCGTGGCCATCAAAATAGACCGAGGCGACATCTTCGTCGGACAGCGCCGAAGGGTCCCGCTTGTCGCTGATTTCGGACCACCATTCCCGGCAGAATTCGCCGACCTCGGCCATCAGCGCCTCGCGGGTGAAGGCGGCATAGAGATCGCCTCCATGACGATGGTCGATGAAAGCCACGTGGATATCCGCCGGCCAGGGCACCACATGGTTTTCCGTGAGTTGTTCGGCCCGTGCCAGGTCGTCACGTAGAGTGCTGTCTGCCGGGTTAGTGGCGTTGCCGGCGATGGCAACACGGGCACGCGCCAGAAGGCGCGCGAAATCGTGCCTCGTCATAGGTGTCATGATGATATCCTTTCGGAATTTCGGGTCGGGAGGAGTGCCTCGGGCGTGAAATCAGGGGCGATTCAGCGCCTGGCCGATGGCGAGAAGAGCGTCGGCGATATGTTGCTCGACCTCAGACGTCGTGATGCCGAGCCGAACAGCGATGGTGCGAAAGTCCTCGTTGTCGCGCTGGTGCGCGAGCAGCACCTTGCGGGTGATCTCCGGCAGCGCGGCCACGGCGTGAGCGTATTGCCCGGCCAGATCTGGCGCAACGGGACTGAGGCCGACTTCGCTCAACCGCACCCAGGCTCGCACCCAATAGCCATCGTCTTCGCGCGCTACTGCCTGTTCGCCGGGGTCGATCCGCACGTCATGGGAGGCCTCCCAGCGTTGGCGTGCATCCGCCACGACAGGCAGAACGGCTTTGTCCGGCGCAAGGAAGGCATCGATCCGCGCGGCAAGTTCGTAGCTCGTGCGACGCCGGTCGCGTCGCAGGCTAAAGCTGGGATGGTCGTTGAAGAAATCGAGCGCCTCGACAAGGAGGGCGCGGGCGTCATGGTCGGACATGGTGGGTCTCCGTTGAACCGATCCCGGACCGGCACCCAGTCCCACCCCCTTCCCTCCGGCTGCGTCCGTTTTCCTCAGGCTGCGTGGGCAGGCAGCGGAAGCGCCGTCACGTCGCCGGCGGGCGTGGCGCGATGGGCAGGCTCAGCACCGCGCGCCGCGTTTCGCCAATGCCGTGCGAGGCGGTCCTTGGCACCTCGGTAGTCGGCAACCGATAGACAGGGTTAGGACTGCTGCCAGGTCTGTCTTGCCGCAGCGGACGAACGGTGGACGGAACGCGCAGAAACCCGGTGAACGCATTGCCGGTGCAGGGTTTCTCGGATGCCGGAACGAAGTCGTCTTGGCTCAGTCGAGACGCAGGAGTCGGCCGTCCTCCAGAATGACGTCGTCTAGATGGATCGAAATCGGCTTGTCCATGTTTGGATGCACATCGCCTTTATCGGTGGTGATGAAGGCGTCATGCGTGGCCGCGTCAGCGGGGATTGGACCGTAATAGGCCAGGAGCGCGTGCGTGAAGGCGCTGGCTGGTAACTCAAGAGGGATTGCGAGCAGCGTTGTTCTGCGGTGGTGCGAGATTTCGCCCAAAGCTTCGACAAATCTGCCTGGATCCCTGAGCGGATAGATATGACCCTCACGGAATGGCATTCTGGTGCTCCCTCGGTCGGTCGCGCACTATCAGTAGAAGAGGCTGTGTTTGCAGTCTTGCGCTCTACTATACGGGCACGCCTTTGGCATCATCCTGGTGATGACGCCATTCTGAGAAGTGGTAACGCGGTGACATCTGCGTCGCTGGCGATGCGGTCGAGTATCGGATAGGGAAAGTCTGGAACCTTGCGTGCCGCGAGCCGCGCCGCTTTGGTGAGCGGGAAAAGATAGACATGGTTGCCCGGATGCTTCTGGCGGCGCAGAAAGCCTGAGCGTTCGAGATCGGCGAGCCAATGCACCCCATCCTCGCCTAAACGACGGGTCCGGGCACCAGCGGCGGCGAGTTGCTCGGCGGCATAGCGTTGGCCGCATTCGTCGTTACGAATCTTGGAGATCGCCCGGCTTGAGATCGGCTGGCCGTTGGGCAGGATGAGATCGATGCGCGCGGACGAGCGGCCGGTATAGCGGCTGCCCATCACGCAATAGAGCGAACCGACATGGCCAGGCATGAACACCTGGCCTTGGTCGTCGGTGCGGCGGATCGGATCGGCATAGGAGATGACCGACACGATTTCCGGTTTCTCGCGACGCAGAAGTTTGAAGGCCCGCGAGAGCATCCAGGTTTCGGCGTTGCCGCCGGTGTCGTCGAGCAGCACAAGGCGTCCGAGGTCGCAGGCGCTGCGCGGATCGGAAAGTCCAGCCGATTTGGGGACGCTGGCATTGTTGACCGGGTGGGCGAAGACGCAAACACCGACCAGGTCGGATCGCCCTCCAGCGCCGTTTCGGAAGAGACCGACCGAGAGGCGTGTGACCGGCATCGAGGCGGCATAATGATGCTGGCGCACGAAGGGGGCAGCCTGTTTGACGGTATCGATTATATCGACGGCGAAGCGCCGGGGATCGATCTCGGTGGCACCGGGCACCCAGTGGCAGCGTCGATCGCGCCAGCGCTGGCTTCTGGTGGTGATCATGAGCGGCAACTCCGGTTGCAGACGTGACTCCTCCCGCCGTGCCGTGATCGGTGGCGGGAGAGAGCCGAGGCCGGCTATTGTGCGATCACGCGGCGCGTGAGTTCGGGGATGCGGGAATTGTCGTAAGGACTGGAGACCGACATCTCGATCGCGTCGCGTTGGGCGCGATACCAGTCGGGCGCTTCGACCGTATACGTCTCGGTGGCGTAGGGTTCGCCGCCGCTGGAGAATTCAACGGTGACGATGAAGGTCTGCATTTCGACCTGGGCGGATGCGTGCATGATCAGATCCTTTCGACATGAAAAGGGCGGCTCCGACCTGGGTCGAAGCCGCCTTGGGGTGAGCGGGTATTGAAGGTCGGCCCGTTGGTCGGACCGGATTGTCAGACGCCAGCAGCGCTCCGCCATCGGGTGGCGGCTTCATCAGCGGTCAGCTGGCCGTAGCTCTCGTTGCAGAAACACTGGAAGTCTGCTTCCCAAGCCAGGGATGTGGTTTCCAGCGCCTGGATCACTTCCCACAGGAAAGCGGTGGCCGAGCCAGCTTCGGCGACGGGGACCCAGAGGGCAAGATTGTTGCTGTCTGCTCCGCAACGCTCGCAGGTCTGGCTGTCATAGGTTGCGAGCAGCGACCACTGCTGGGCGGTCTCGTCCCAGATGGCGTTCGCATCCCGGCAGATGTCCGCGCTGCCGCAATGGCGACAGCGTGGCATGAGCGGAGACGCCGCAAGCGGAGACGGCTCGGTCTGCGTCATCGGCGGCGGACATTCACCTTCGCCGTAACCGGGCGGCAGCGCCAGCGCAGGGGCCATATAGGCACTATCCACACCGGGCCAGATGCCGGTCAGATAAGTGGCCCCGCTATTCTCATAGTCCTCCTTCTGGCCGGTCCAGTCCTCGTCAGCGATGGCGAGCTGACAGGCATCTTCGGGGGTGGCCGCCTCATAGGTCCGGTGCCGGAAAACCGGCAGCCGGTAGGTGCTTTCGATCGTGAAGCTCGGCATGGCGTCCTCCTCAGTTCGCCTTGGCGAAGAGCTTGCGCGCCTTGCCTTCGATTTCGAGTCGTGTGTCCTGGTTGGACTTGGTGCGAGCGTGCGCGGTGATCCCCTGGACGAAATCGAACAGGCTGGCGGGCGGATGGCCTTCTTCGGCGATCACCGACTGGATGATCTTCGCGGTGTCGGTCTTGGAGAAGCCGTTCTTGCGCAGGAAGGTGTCGCGATCCTCGTCGGACCGTGCGACGAGGCGGCCGCGCGCGGTCTTGATGCCCTCGATGAAGCTCATGGCCGAGGAGTCGGCGAAGGTCTCGAGCGCGGGCGCCGCTTCATGGGCGAAGCGATTGGCGGCGAATTTCGAGTGGCGTATCGAGATCTCCTCGAAATTCTCGACGCCCCAAAGGTTGCGATTCATGCAAACCGCGCGGAGATAGAAAGTCGCGATTCCCAATGTCTTGGAGCCGACTTCCGAGTTCCAGCAATAGAAGCCGCGGAAGAAGAGATCGGGATCGCCGTTCGGCAGCTTGCCGGCTTCGATCGGATGCGTGTCGTCGACCAGGAACAGGAAAACGTCGCGATCCGAAGCATAGAGGGTCGTCGTCTCGCGCGTGACATCGACATAGGGATTATAGCGCATCGACCGCCAGTCGAGCACGCCCGGAACCTTCCAGCGCGTATCGGAAACGCCGTTACCCGCGATCTTCATGACGGCCGCGACCAGTTCATGGTCCCAGATGCGACCATAATCGGGTCCGGTGACGGCGCGCAGTTCGGAGCGGCCCTCATTGGTCTTGAGGAGCTTTACCTGCTCGCCGCGGTGCGACAGCAGGCCGTGCTGGAGATTGATGCCGGCGAGCGCGGCGGGCAGACTCCGCAGATAGGAGGCGGGAGCGCCAACCAGGCTCGACAATTGCCCGAACGACCAGTTGGTGGGCGCGATCGGCTCGGCCTCGCCGGGGACGATGAGGCTGAGGCGCTCGGCATTGTCCATGCTTGCCTCGACGCGGACGTCGCGGCTTTCGACGATGCGCGTGCGTGCGCGGTCAGCGCGACGGCGCACGTTGTCATAGAGGTCGTCGAGGGACAGGAATTTCTCGTCATCCGGACGCGAATACCATTCGGACGAAACCCGTCCGATGTTGCGACCGCGGGATATGTCGACCTTGTAGGCGCCAGAAACCTGAGGCGCGTCGATATGCTGGGCAAGCGTTGCCATGGGACATCTCCTGGTTGGAAGGACCCGATCCGCTTCGGACCGGCCAACTCTCCCCCACCCCCTTCCCTCCATCCCGGCGCGCACGGCCTCGGATTGGGGCTTAGTGCGCGATACGATCGCGGTAGATGTCGGCCGCCCATTGCTCGACCCAGAGCGTCGTCACGTCCTCGTGGCCAATGTCGCCGTCCTCAACGAGGGTGCGGATCTCGGCACGCGCCTGCGCAATCGCCTGTTCCCAGGGGTCGCCCGGAAGTGGATCAGTTCGGGGCAGGAACAATTCGGACTGGCGGGGGGAAGCGGACTCACGAAGACGCGCGAACTGGCTGGCCGTCCACGCCTGCATGTGCTGCGCCACCAGGGTGTCGGTCTTGGCGACGCCGCGCGCGAAGGCATCGTGTCTTGCCGCCTGGCCATAAGCCTGGCTATCGATCGAGGCGATCCGGTACTCGATCCCCTTCAGGTGGGAGAGCGCGGTTCCCTTGACTCCGAAGCCGTGCAACATGACGCCCTTGGGCAGAATGCAGTCAAGATGATCGAAGACAGCAATCAGCCCCTCCGGGCCCGAGACTTCCCGGCGGCACATGCTGCCTACGCCGATCAGGGGCGTACGGCCATAGTCGAGTGCGAGGCCGTCGAGACAGCGTTCATAATCCTCGGGCCGCCTACCCTGGATCACCGGCATCAAGCGGTGCTCGATGCCGAGATCGCGCGCGCCCGACCGGCAATCGAAATTGGCACGGATGGTGCGCGATATGCGGTCGAGCACTTCCTCGCGGTCGCGGGCGATTTCGGGTTCGACGCAATAGTCCATGCTGGCGAACCAGCGGAACGGAAAGCATGCAGCAAGCGCCAGATAGTCGATGGTCGTCCAGGGAAAGCCGCCATAGCGCGCCATGGCGACGAACCCCGCCGAATCGAGTGAGAGGCTGGCCAGTCTCGACGCGTTGGCGAGTTGGCCGAGGTTCCACCCTAGCCATTCCGGCCAGCCCTTGCGGCGGCTCCAGCGCGACAGCGCATTGGCTGAAACCAGCGCCGGTACCCGCATGTCGACCGCGCGGTTGAGAATTGCGCCATCGCCCAGGTGCGGGAGCCCGACCATGATGTCGATCGTCATGGGGCCTCGCACTATCCGGCCGACCAGCAGCACCAGCGTTCGGCGGCCTGGCGCGGGGTGAGCAGGTCGAAGGCGTTGGCGCAAAAAGACTGGAATGCTGCATTGAGGGTGATACCGGGATTGCCGAGGCTCTCGGCGACCTCCCACATGAAGCGATCCGCGGGGTCGGTCGCGCCGTCAGGCTCGCTGTCACGGCATTGGGCAAGAAAGTCCGCAAAGGTGGCTAGATCGTCTTGCGCGCCGATATAGCGTAGCAGAAGGCCAACCTGGGTGGCCTCGCTCCATCCTTCGCTGTCGGCAAATTGATGGAAGAGAGTGTCGGGCATCTTTTGCTCCCAAGATGATGGAGGAGACAGGCCTGCCGTGTTTCGTGAGGCTCCGTTCAGTCGAACAGCGGCAGGCTCGACTGCCGGTTACGGGCCGCAAGGCCGCAGATGCCTAAGGGGCACGGGCCATATTTGCCCTCGCGGTCGGCGAGCAGGTCGCGTGCGGCATGGAGTTCGACAAAAGGACCACCATGGCCGCTGGGGCGCCGGCAGCCGACGCCGACGGGCGCCTGGCAATCCGGGCATGGGACAAGCAATACGGGATCGACGTCCCAGCATTTGCCACAGCCCGGCTTGTTGCAGACAGCCGGTCCCTTGACGATGAAGGCCATGGCTCAGGCGGCGTCCCGGCGCAGCCACTCATAGAGCAGATGCGAATCCGGGTCATATTCCGAGCCATTCGAAATCCGCACGAGCCGCCCGTCGCAGGCGAAGGCGGAGGCGCGCGGAAAGCTCAGATAAGAGCGACCTTCGAGAATGAGATCCCCTGAGCGAACCTGGGTGATTGCCCTTGTCGTCCCGAGGGAACGATGTCCGGCTGGTGCATCGACCAGCTTCAGGCTGTCGCCAGCCCTGACCTGTTTCTTGAACGCCGCAAGGGAGACTTTGGCTTCGACCGGGTTCTTGCGCCCCCGGCGGCCGGCCAGTGCTGCCCAATAAGCCTGTCCGATCCGTGCCTCGCAATAGAAGGAGCAGTTGTGGAAGTCCTGATAGAGATTGGATCGGGTGTAGCCGAAGCGCTCCATCTGGTCGCGCACCGCTACGAAGAAGTCATTTTGTGCGTCGCGTCCGATAAGGTCCGCCGGTGTGTCGAGGATTTCGGCGGTGATCTTGCGGCCGCCCGCGAACTTATCGGTCCTGATCGCGAAGCGGGTGTCGGGGAATTTGGTCTTGAGATGACCTTCGATGCGCGCGGCGAGTGTCGCGAGATTGTAGCCGGGTCGATAGAGGTCGCCCTCATAATGAAAATTGCCGCGTTCGTCGAACGGGGTCTGGCTGTACAGACGCGCGGGCGCGCCCGGCGTCGATACGTCGGTCATGGTCTTTCTCCGTAGTAAGGGTTTGGCGGCCAGCCCGGTGGCCGGCTGTTGTCAGGCCCCGTGGGACCCTGAGGGCAATTCCATCGCGATGAAGGCGCGGGCGCGCTTCACGGCGTCCTCGTCGATCTGGTCCAGGACGTCCGGCATGATGGTCGCCAGTCGGTCGATCTGGCCAAGCAGGCCTGCGAGCAGATGAAGTGCGGGTGCGGTCGCTGGTGAGCTATACCAGCCCGGTGGCGGCCCGGCGTGGCAATAGCCATAGTCGAGCGATCCGTAGCGCCGAAGGACAGCAAGCGCCTGGTCGGCGGTTTCGCAATCATCGAGCGCGAAGCAACACATCATCTCATCGGTCGTGATGCCGGCGTAGAAGAGCGCGGCGGACACGCCGCTGGCGAGTGTGCAGCGCATCGGGCGGTTCGTTTCACGATGGATATAGGCGATGTTGCCAAGCCGATCGGTTGCACGGATGCGAACGGCATCACGACGCGGTGAAACTTCGGCCGTTCTGGCGCTATCCTCGGAGGCGAGCATTTCCGACCGGGCTTCAACCCAGTCGAGATAGCCAAGACGGGTATCGTCGTTCGCAACTTCGGTTTTCCAGTCGTCGACAGGATGGTCGGGATTGTCATCCCAATGACTGGGGCGGCTCATGACAGTCCACCGTCGAGCGCCTTCGACAGCGCTTCCCGCGTGGTCTCGATCTCGATCCGGTCCGAGAATATGGCGCACCATCCTCCGCCAAAACTGTCGATGCGGGGTTTGCTACAGGTTAGGCTCCAGTCAAAGCCGATCGGAGCAATGGCCAGTGACGGTTGGCAGCAACGTTGGATCAGCCCGGCAATGGGCCACGGCTGGAAGTCTGTGTCGCTATAAATGCTGACCGAGCAGGTTTTGGGATCTTCGATCGAATTCTCGACCCGAATGTAGGCGCCGAGGTCGGGAAAGTTCGCATCATCGAAGATCGCGGTGAACCCGCTCAGCGGTTTATCGGCAAGGGTCGGCGGAAAGACTGCCAGCAATTCGTCGCTGATGGGAGCAGGTTCGAAATCCCCCATCAGATCGGCGGCAAGCTGCCATGCCTCTTCGATCAGTGCGGCTTCGGCGATCGAGCAGGTGAAGGCGAATGAGCCCTGGATAAAGTGGTCGGCCATGGGGTCTCCATGAAGATAGTGGGCAGCCCAATTGCCGCGCCAACCACAACCACCCTCCTCCCCTCCCTTTGACTTGGCCGCCGAATGAAGGCACGAGATCGTTTACACTTGCGCAACTGCGCCTGGTTCAAGACCCGTATCCCCAGCAAGAAGAAGGATGTTAGATGGCCGAGACCGAAGATTCGGGCGTCATGTCTTTGACCGTGACCTTGCTCAGCGCATATTTCGCGAACAACACCGTGCCGAGCGCCGAATTGCCGGCGCTAGTGGAGGGGACGCGGCGAGCGCTGCTGGGCGACGCGCCTGTAGCGACGCCAGTCGCCGCGCCAGTAGCCGAAGAAGCTGCCCCGGAGGCTCCAGTCCCCGCTCCAGTGACTGAAGAGATTGTCCCGGAGACGCCGGTCGCCGCAGCGGAATACAAGCCCAAGGTCTCCATTGAGGAAAGTCTGGCCTCGCCCGATTACATACTGAGCCTGATCGATGGCAAGCCTTACAAGGCGCTCAAGCGACATCTGTCTGCGCATGGATTGACGCCTGCAGAATATCGTGGCCGCTACGGCCTTCCGGCGGACTATCCGATGGTCGCGCAAGGATATTCGGCGGCCCGGAGGGAAGTGGCACTGAAGCTTGGCCTCGGCGGCAAGCGCAAAACCTCGCCTGCGCCTGTTGCCGAGGAAGTTGTACCCCCGGTCGCCGAAGCGCCCGAACCTGTTGTCGCCGACACGCCCGCTGCAAAGCCCGCATCGGCACGTCGCTCGCGAGCCAAGACTGTCGACGCCAAACCGAAGCCGGTGGCCAAGAAGCCTAACCGTAAGGCAGCGCCTGCGGCCGTCGCTGTGGACGCGCCTGCACCACCGGTTTCCGAAGCGGGCGAGCCTGCCGTTGCCGACACACTCCCGGCAGTGTCCGCGCCGGGAGATCATCCGCTCATCGAGGCCGCCGCGGCCAAACCGAAGCCCGTAGCGGCAAAGCCCAAGCGCAAGGTCACCAGGGCGGTTGCCGCAAAGGCTCCTGTCGCGAGCGGGGCTGCAGCACCGAAGCCGAAGCGCATTCGGGCGAAAAAGACAGGCACCGAGGCGGTTCCACCCGTTGAACAGGCGGCGGAGACCACACTGGCGGCAGACTGATCGATGCGATCCGGGTGCGTGAGGCGCCCGGATCGCTTTTCGCGGGTGATCGGATCTCAGATGGGATCAGATCCGCGACATCGCCAGGATTGCCTCGATGATCTCGCTCGACCGGTCGAGCGGAATGAATAGCCGGGTCTTGTACTGAATGACCTCGCTGAACACGCCACGTGTCTTCAATCGCTCGCGGTCTTCCGGCCGGTAGTTGCGGATTTCGAGCCGGCGCGAGCCGTTGACGAGCGCGGTTGCCAAGGTCGCGCCGCCCAGGCCTGGGATCGCAACGCCCGTCCCTTTCTGGGCCGCGGCGCCAAGTTCGGCAGCGGTCAGTTCGACCGCGCCGTCGAGACCGAAGGCTGATTGCAGTTCCGCCATCGCCGCTGGTGGGATCAGGCGCCCGATGATCGAAATTCCCTGGCCATCATCGATCCGCCAGACGCGGACATCATCCTGAGGAAGTCGGTGCCAAACCGGCAGGAGGAGGCCAGTCGCCACGTTGACGGTCTCGATATCGACCTTGGCCTCGGCCTCGGCTGCTTCGGTTTCCCAAAGCTTCTGGAACTCGTCGCGGTCTATCTCCTTCCAGAGGCTGGCCCACATCGCTATCTCCTGCATGCGCGTCCCGCCGGTCGGACGAACAAGCTGGCACATGGGCACGATGCGCCCTTCCTCGTCGGTGATCGACCAGGACGGCACCTTGAGAGCGACGCGTTTGGACCGGCTGTTCCAGAGATAAGCGATTTCACGCGTGCCGTCCCAGATCTGCATCAGCCGCTTCCAGTGCATCACGCGCGGGCGCAGATGAAGCTCGAGCCGCAGCAATCGGGTCTCGGCACCGGTCACCGGATCGGTGCGCAGTGTCTGTTCGGATCGGGTGATGATCTGCTCAGCGCGGATGGTCTCGACCCCGACGTCAAGCGTGCCTGCTTCGCGCGCCGCGTCGATGCGCGCCTGGATGAGCCCCATATATTCGTCGAAGATCGCGTTCTGGGTCGCGATCCTGAGCGCGAGGATGCGGTTGAGCCAGCGCTGGATCGGCGGCAGCTTTTCGAGAAGTGTGCCGTCCTCGTCGGTGAGCTTGAGCCCGGTCATGGTCTGGAAACTCTCCATGGTCACGCTCGAGAGCTTATTGCCATGGAGAAGATGATACCATTGGGTTAGGGCTTCCCGGGCATAGTCGCTTTCCAGATTATCCGCCGGATCGAACAGGTTTTGGCCGCCTGTCTGGCGCTGGCCGCGTGTCAGTGCGCCCAGGCTGTCGAGACGCCGCGCGATCGTCGAGATGAAGCGTCGCTCGCCCTTGCAGTCGGTTGTCACCGGCCGGAATACCGGCGGCGTGCTCTGATTGGTGCGATGGGTGCGCCCCAGGCCCTGGATTGCGACATCGGCGCGCCAGCCCGGCTCCAGCAGGAAATGGACGCGGCGCTTGTCGGCCGTCCCGCAGGCGAGATCGGCATGATAGGAACGGCCCGTGCCGCCTGCGTCGGAGAAGACCAGGATTGGCTTCTGCCCATCCATGAACGCCTGGGTCTCGGAGAGATTGGCGCGTGCGCCGCGCCGTTCGAGCTTCTGGGAACCGTCGCTGCCTATGACGATGCGCCGCGACCGGCCGGTTACCTCGGCGACTTTTGCCGTCCCAAAATGGGCGAGCAGAGCATCGAGGGCCGCCGGAACCGGAGGCATGGCGCAGAGTTCCTCGATCAGCGCATCGCGCGTTGCGATGGCTTCCGCGCACTCGACCATATTGCCCGCTTCGTCGCGCATCGGTTCTGACCGGAGCGATCCGTCGCTGGTGGAGAAAACGCGCATCTGCTGGGTCGGGAAGGCGTTTTTGAGGTAGTCGATCATGGTCGCTCGCGGCGAGAGCTCCAGATCGAGATGGGCGCGTTCTTCAGGCGAGAGTTCGGCAAGCCGCCTGTCGAGGATCGCTTCTGCGGTGCTGACGAGTTGGACGACGGCAACATTGCCGGCCGAGATTTCGGTTTCGATCGCCTCGAAGACCGTCGGCATCTTCATCGAGATGAGCAAGGCCGACCAAAAGCGCTGCTTGGAGCTTTCGAACCGGCTGAGCGCCGACCCCTTCGCCATGGCGTTCAGCGTCCGACCCGAGGCGCGATCGACGATATTGGCGGCTTTCAACGCTGCATCGACGTTGCGATGTATGACGGCCCAGGCGTCAGCATAAGCATCGTAAATCTCGATCTGGGCGAGGGTCAGCTTATGCTCAAGCGGGTCATATTCGACGCCGGCGAAACTGAGCGCGCGGGCCGTGTAGAGGCCCATGGCCTTGGTATCGCGCGCGACGATCTCCATCGCCGCGATGCCGCCCTCTTCCATCGCGGCGAGGAAAGCGTCTCGGTCGCGGAAGGCGGTGCCCGGTCCCCAGAGGCCGAGCCGCGCGGTGTAGCTCAGATTTTCCGGCTTGGTCGCGCCGGTCGCTGAGACGTAGATGACCCGGGCACGCGGCAACGCGATTTGCAGCCGGACGCCGGCGAGGCCCTGTTCGGACCCTTTGGCGGCGCCAAACTCGGTCTCGGTGCCGGCGGCATTGCCGAGCGCATGCGATTCGTCGAGCAGGATGACGCCGTCGAAATCAGGTCCCGCCCAGTCGAGCAATTGCTGCAGGCGCGACGCGCGGTCATGGCGCTGGGAGCGCAGCGTCGCATAGGTGAGGAAGACGATTCCGCTGGCCATGCCGACGGGTTCGCCGAGAGGAAATGCATCGAGCGGTTGGATATCGATCGGGACGCCGCCAAGCGCACTCCAGTCCCGCCTTGCGTCCTCGATCAAGGCCGAACTGCGGGAGATCCAGATCGCCCGGCGGCGGCCGCGGTTCCATTGGTCGAGGATGATGCCTGCGCCTTCACGGCCTTTGCCGACACCAGTGCCATCAGCGATGAAGAAGCCTGTCCGGTAAACGGCACCGTCAGGATCCTCGTGCAGCTGGTCGCCCGCTTTGTTGGGCGCGAAGGTGCCCTTGAGATCGCGGTCACATGCTTCGCCAGCGTGGATGATCGTCTCGAGCTGGGCATCGGACAGGGCGGCGAAGGCCTGCGGCTGGAACATCGGGCGATAGCTGGGCGCGGGCGGTAGCACGGATGCCATCGCAACCGACTCCACCAGTTGGTCCGGGTGGGGCCTGGCGTTGGGGATATCGATGCGCGCGGGCCGCCAGGGGGCGTAATGCCCGACAGGGTCGCCCGCTGGCAGCGGCGTGGCCCGGATCGCATAGTCAACGGGTCTGGCGCTTCCATCCGCGGCGATGCGGTCGGGCGCAACCAGCGCGCGCTTCTGGATGCCACCGAAGATCGTCGATGGCGACGGCATCATGGCACGGCGCGGACGCAAGGGAATGACGGCTGGCGCTGGGGGCTCCGGCTCGGGAACGACAAGGCGCGGCGGAACGGCTGTGACCAGGGTCTCGGCCTCCTCGATGGATTGGGCGGTCAAGCGCTCTGTCGGCCCTGCCCAGCCTTTGTCGAAGATGATCAGCCGGATGGCGATGCTGGTGCCATGCTTGGCATAGGGGTTACCAAGGATGGTGATCTCGACACGCGGGTTCGTGGTCTCGCAAACCATTGCATAGCCGGTGGCGCCAGTGCCGTCCGCCGCGAAGCTGGGTGGCATGATCGCGACGCAGCGCCCGCCCGGCACCAGGCGGAGTAGCGCGGAACGCAGATGACGGGCGCCCGCGAAGCGGTCCTTGCCCCGACCTTCGCTCCGGCTGAAGGGCGGGTTCATCAGCACGACGCTTGGGGAATCGCCGGCAGGTAGCAGGTCGTTGAGGAATTCGGCATCGTGGGTCGTGACAGGCACACCGAGCAGCTTGCCGAGCAGCGCGGCGCGATAGGAGTCGCGCTCGTTGAGGGACAGTGCGGCGCCGACCCCGAAGGCGTGGACGGCTAGCATGCCGGTGCCCGCAGATGGTTCAAGCACCCGATCGTCCGGGCGGATTCGCGCGGCCTGTGCGGCGAGCCAGGCGAGCGAGATCGTTGTGCTGAACTGCTGCATCTCCACCTGATGCTCGCTGCGATAGGTCTGGGTCGGGAGAGCGCGTTCGAAGCGGCGAAGCGAGGCGAATGCATCAGTGCCGGCCAGATCGACGCCGGCCCAGCCACCCGACGATTTGAGGAGGATGACCTGTGCGGCCTCAAGCGCGTCATAGGCATCGCGCATCGACCAGGTGCCTGTCGCGTCGGAGGCCCTGAAGGCTTCCTCCATGAGGCGCTTGAGGTCCTGGCGGCGGATTGAGCGCCCACGTTGGAGAAGGTCGGCTAGCCGGGTAGCGACGCCGAACAGACGCGTAGCGGTGGAATTTTCGGGCTCGTCGGGATGCGCGAGAGCAAGGAGAGGAACAGACATGGCGGAACTCCGGATTGGATCAGGACCATCGCGGCCCATTCATCCCCTCCCCCCTTCCCTCCGGGCGTGCGGCCAGCATGAAAACAGGGCCATGGCGCGAGGCCAGGCCCTGAGTTGGAGGCAGAAGGAAAGAAGGAGGTGTCGGCCTATGATGATCCGAGGAGGATCACGGCAATCGACGGCTTCTCATCCAACGGATGGCGCCTGCTGTCATAGGCATGACGGCCGCCCTGCCCGATCGTCAGCATGTCGAAGCTGGGCGAGGTGTCGCCATTCGCATTGGGAATGGTGGTGCCATTGTCGTGATACTGGATGTCGATGAAGCTCGGCGGCGCGCCGCGTTCATACTCGCCGAAGAAGAAGGTGATACGGCGTCCATCGCTGGTGCGTGCGCTGATCGTGAAGTTTCCGTCGGGAATATCGATCGGGAAGGTCGGTACATCGTTGAAGCGCGCAAAGCCCACAGCTTCGGCATCGCGCGCGGTCATTATGGGAAGCTGGGTGATATCGGCCATGGCCTGGCTCCTTGAACCTGGGTTCGCCACTCGAGGCGCAAGTGGACGAAAAAAGGGACCGCAACGCGAGGCTGCGGTCCCAGGAGCGTCGGATCAGGCGGCCTGCTGGAGTTCGTCACCCGAGCCGGTGACGCTCTCGTCGTTCGCAGGCGCCTGTTCGGGCGCGGTCGCGGGCGTGCCGAAACGCATGACATCGGGCACCCAGGCGAGAGCCGCTTCGCGCAGTTCAGCCTCGATGGGGACGGACCCACCGAAGATCTTCTCGGCCGAGGTCGCGAGGTCATGCTTCTTCGACGCACCGTAGCGGCTCGACAGTTCCCTGCCCCCAATCTCTTCGAGGTGGGTCAGGATCGCGGCCTTGCTGCTCAGGCGATCGAAATAGTTGTTCGCGGTCGGACGCCACCAGGCCGCCACATCGATCTCGAGCTTGGTGCCGAGATGGTCGATCATGGCCTCGCCCGTCTTGCCCGCGACGACTGCGTGGAGCGTCCGGGCAATTGCCCAGGCGAGCCAGGCCGCACGAGCCTCATCGGGAAGGGCGCAGAAGGCGTCGTAGCGCTGGCAGACGTCGCCAGCCTCGGTCCAGCTACGATCCAGCCCCTCGTCGATCTTGCCCCATTCCTCGGCAGCAAGCGTCCCGCTCTGGTAGCCGGTGAGCCCGGAGTAGGGCTTGTCCGCCTTGAGCTCGGTCGCCAGATCGAAACCGCCCGAATGACGGGTTGCCTTGTCGACCATCCAGAAGGTGCCGAGGTCGAGCGCGAAGCGCGGATCGCTGGCGATATGGACACGCAGCAATTCGCTCTTCATCTCGGCCAATTCCAGGCTGAGCCGCTGGCTGTATGCGGACTTGCCCGAACCGGCGACGACATCGTCACTGTCGTCCTCACCGTCTACCTGATCGCCCTGCTCCTCATCGTCAGGCTCGTCGACCGGAGCGACATAGAGCTGCTCATGAAGGCGCGGCTGGCCGTCATGGCCGATGACGACATAGGCGAGCGCTCCTGCTTTCTGCTCGTCGGACAGGACCGGCGCAGGCTTCTCGATCGCGCGATATTCGGCTTCGAGCATCTCGACACGATTGGCCTGTTCGGTCTGCCCGTCTTCATCGGCGTCTTCCCAGGCCTCGTTGGCGGCCTCGATCTCGGCCTCGATTTCCTCGAGACGCGCCTGTTGCTCGTCCGTGAGTTCGGGCGTGTCGCCCTTGAGCGGACGCAGGTCCCAGGTGTCGTTATAGCTGACATGGGTCGAGGGAATGACCCGGACTTCCGCCAGCCCCTCACGTTCGCGCAGGGCCTCCGCGGCGGCCGCGAGCTTGTCAGCAACAAGACGGTTGAGGAGATCGCCGTCGATCCAGCGCTCGGTCGTCGAGTCGGTGAACAGGTCGAGATCGACCCGGCCGCCCGCCTCGATATAGGCATCGCGCCCGACCAGCAGCGCCTTGGGATCGCTGCCGACATAGGTATCTTCAACGAGCTGACGTTTGATCTCGTTGACGTTGGCCCGGTAATAGCCGTCCTTGAGCAGTTCGAAGACCTCGGCCTGCTTGGTGCGATCACTGTTGCTGGCATAGGCGACAGCGACATTCAGAGTGATCTCGCCGTTGCGCAGCGCTTCGAAGATCGGGTCGGCCAGATCAGCAAGACGGAGCCGACTGCGCACGAACCGTTCGGTGAGGCCGAAGCGCTTCGCGACGTCCTCGGGGGTTTTCTTCTCACTCTCGATGATGTCCTGGAAGGCCCGGCAGGTGTCGGCCGGGTTCATCGTAAGGTTGAAGAAATTCTCTTCGAGGCTGGTCTCGATCGCGTCCTTGGCGTTGCCGAGGACCAGGACCGCCAGCTGATAGTCGGCATCGAACACGCCCTTCTCGATCAGTCGATGGACCGCGTCGAGGCGCCTGCCGCCCGCGATGATCCGGTAATGGCCCTTCTTGCGCGACACGGGCACGCCAATCAGATTCTGGCGGACGCCCTTGACGGCGATGTTCGCCTCGAGCTGGGCATCGGCGACGGGATCGCCGACAGTTCGGACGTTGCTCGGCGATTTGGCGAGGTTCGCCGCAGCGACGAGGATGGGAAGTTGCGTCATTGTGGTAGTCTCCTGGCGGGGAAAGCCTGACCATCAGGCCACTTGCCGCCACCACTCCCCCACTCCCTCCCCTCCTACCCGGAGCACGTCGTTCCAGTCCTTGAAGCCGTTCGGCGGGAACTCGATGTCGATGTCGCGACCGGGCATCGCGTAGCTCTCGAGCGCGTGGGCAAGGCCGATTTCGCCGGCCACGTCGTTGTCGGGGAAGAGAATCAGGCGTCTGACGCGGTCGGGGATCGCAATCTGATGGAGACGTTCGCTGCCAAGCGTGGCCCAGACCGGAATCCCGAACAGGATCATCGCGGAGATGGCGGTCTCGACCCCTTCGGCGAGACCAAGGATCGACGTCGCCGTGCCCAGCATCACGGCTGCGCGCTCGGGACGGCCGAGCGTCATCCGTGGGTCGGCGAGATCGCGGGCGCGCCGCGCATCGTCCCGATCAAAGAAGGTTCGCTGGATGGCGATGAAGCGCCCCTCATCGTGGAGGCCGCCGTCATGCAGCGCCGCGATCATGGCGGGCCGGAAATCTACCGCATCGCCCTGCCCAAGCGGCGTGCGCGGATGGAAGCGCAGCGAACGCGGCAGGATGGCGATCCTGCGGCGGCGCAAATAGAGTTCGGCCGGCGTTCCGCTGAGCGGCCGCGCTTCGTCCCAGATGCGCTGCGCGATCTGGCGTCGCCACAAGTCCGTTCCCGCGTCCGAGGGTGCATTAGCGGTCCTCTCGACATTGAGGAGGGCATTTTCCTCCAGGCGCAGGATCTCGCGGATGACGTCACGCGTGTCGCAGCCGGCGAAGCATTTGAAGAGGAGGGCGTTGTCTCCGACCCGCACGGACAGGCTGGGGCTGCGATCCGCGTGCGTCGGGCACAGGCACATGGCACCGCCAGGCTTCCATGTGCCGCCGAGGCGCTTGACGATGTCGGAGCCGATCGCCTCCAATTCCGGGTTTCGGTTGTTGTTGGTGCGCGCCATGGGGATATCCGAGCGAGTTGGCCCGGCCCGCTCTGGTCCCTTATGCGCGCGCTCAGCGCAGCCATGCGAGGACAGACGGTTCAGGCAAGTGCTGGCGATTGCAGGACCGGTGCGGCCTTGAAATCACTCGGCAACCCCCGCTCTCCCTCCCCTCCCAGACCACTCGCGGCGCTATTCGAACGAAGGCGCTCTTAGCGAGCCACGGTTCCCCGGGGCCGAGACAGGTATCCACAGGTAGCGAAACCGGCCGGCCGGAAGGCCCAGATCGGAATAGTCGCGCCAGGCAAGCGGATATCGGCCGCTCAGTTGCAGGGGCACGTCCCGGCCTCTGGTCGTTCCCGCGCCGGCCTTGTCACCCCATTGGAGTGTGCCGGCGAGTTCCTTCGCCTCGGCGATATCGAAGGCCGCATCGACCGTATCGCCGCGCCGGCGGGGTTGCCAATAGGCAGGGTCGTTTGAAAGGACTAGGACGGCTGCGTCATGGTTCGTCCGGCGAACGAAGGCCTCCATTCGGGCCACGTCCTTGCAGACGTCATGGCGCCGGATGTCATGGGCGCTCTGCTGCCGGAGCGTGAATCGCTCCCCGTCAACCTCGGCAACGAGGCCCTTGCAGAGATATTTCAATTCCAGAGCAAAGGGTCGTTCCCCGAGAAGGAGGGCGTCGATCGCGCCACGCAGGTCGCCGCCAAGCGGATATTCCAGTCGGATCTGCCGGTGCGGCTGTCGCATGCGCAGTTCCATGGCCAGCTCATGCTGGAGATCGGCCTCCGAGCAGAAAAGCGGGCGCCGTCTGGCCATATCGGACATCACGCGATCGATCTCGATCAATTCAACTTCCCCGCACAGTTCGAACGAGGTGCTATAGCGGCCGGGATTAAGCGAGCGTAACACGTTGGAGGCTCATCGCTGGCAGCAGATAAACCAAATTGAATCGCAATAGTGGGCGGCCCAAACCATAATCGTCTCACATGAAATTGAGTAGCGCAACGCATCGACTTAAGAGCGTCCTATTCCATATCTCAGTCTTGTTCACTGCCGGCCTCGCAATCATCCAAAATGGAGCAAAGCATTCTGGGCGCAATTTACAGGCAAGAACTTACAATATGCCGCGTGGAGACATGAGCTTCTTTCCCCCCAATGAGAAAGGAGCGTGTCATGCCCAATCCGACCAATATGATTGCCGATTCCCGACCAACGGACAGGTCACCCCGGGAGAGGCTGGCATGATGGAGGGGGCTCGCATCGCAGCGACGGTGGACCGGTGCAGCATGGCCGACTTCACGGAGCAGGTTCAGCGCTTGCTCGCCAACGAACTGGGTCGCGACCTCTTCACCATCCCGGCTTTCGAGATGCTTCTCGATCTCTATACGTGCAGGTGCCGGCAGCCGCGTTCGCTTACCGCACTGACCGCAGCATCGAGTGCATCGGAGCGAAACTCGCAACGGATCGTCCATCGCATGGCTGAACGGGGGCTTGTCAAGCTCCGGCGCGATCCAACCGATGGTCGAAGGATCATTGTCGAGCTGGAACCGGAAACGCGGATATTGCTCAACCGTTTCTTTGACCGGATGGTGGAACTCGTGACGGTTGAGCCGGCGCCCAAGCAGGCCGGACGCTAGGAATGCGATACGGAGCGGCGAATGGGAGGCCTCGCGCTCTTAGTACCTTGCAACCATCCGGAAATCGTTGCAGAGTTTTGGTGCAGTGCGGAAAGCGGCTGGGAACCGCCTGCAGGATAAACCTTCCAGGCATGGCAACGGGCCCATCCATGACGGTTGGGCGCACGCATTGGACGTTATTGCCCGCCACCCTTGGGTGGTTCTCATGCTGTCTTCGTTGTCTGTATGCCGTCGCCCTTTGGCGTGCTTCGACCTCCAAACGTGCGTGTAGGCCCATGTTTCGCGCCAGTGAGGATAAAGGCACCTGCCTGCGTGCGTCCGCACGCTATGGCGACCGCCAGTTTGAAACCGTCTATCGGAGGGAGGCGCCTAAGCTGCTTTCATACCTCAAACGGCGGATCTGGCAGGAGGAGGACAGGCACGACCTGGTCCAGGAGGCTTTCACGAGGCTGGTCGCGTCGCGATCCAGCGCGGCCACAAGCAATCCCGGCGCCTATTTGCAAGGCATTGTTCGACATCTTCTCGCCGATCGCGCGCGGGCCTGGGCCAAGGCAGAGGCCTTCGATCCGGTCGTCTATTCGGCTGGCAAGGACATTGCCGGGCCGGATACGATCGCGGAAATAAACGACATGCGGGAAAGCTATCGACTGGCTGTCGAAAGCCTCCCGCCAAGGACGAAAGAGGTATATTTGTTACATCGTGCCGAAGAACTAGGATATAAGCAGATAGCTGAGCAGCTTGATATCAGCATCCGAACCGTGGAGTGGCATGTGGCTGAGGCCATTGTGCGCATCGGCAAGAGCATCGGAATTACCCATGGCTGAAGGCGAGATGCCGGAGCCTATGCCGAGGATGGACCAGCAGATGCGAGAGGCGTCCCTATGGTTCGCCAGGATGCGGGGTCCTGATGCGGAGGAGTGGCGCCCTCAGTTCGAGGACTGGCTGGCCCTCGGGGCATCGCATCGCGGCGCCTATAACCGTGCCGGCGAGATATTTGCCTTGGGTCGCTTCATGGCGGCCCAGGATGAGGAGCAAGCTGGCGAGGCCAATGACAATGACGAGAGCGGGCACCGTTGGAGATGGGCGGCGATCGCCGCCAGTCTCCTCCTGACCGTCGGGGTCGGAGGATGGATCGCGAAGATGGAGCTGCTCGGCACGGGCGGGGTTCAAGTCCAAGTGGCACAGCCGAAGGTGGATCAACCGGCCGAACGCCAGCGCTACGCGACGTTGAACGGGTCCAGAAGGACGGTTCGGCTCGCCGATGGTTCCTCGGTCGAGCTCGCTGCCAACAGTGAACTCTACACGAGCTTCACCCTTGACCGACGCGAGTTGAAGCTCGAGCGCGGCCGCGCCCGCTTTGAGGTCGCACATGAAGCTCGCCCCTTCGTCGTCCTGGCCGGCGGAGGGAGCGTGACTGCGCGCGGGACGATCTTCGAGGTCAGTCTGGAGCGTGACGAACGCGTGACGGTGAGGCTGCTGCGTGGTGCCGTCGATGTCGAGCGTCCTAGCGCCATCAAGGGAACGACCGGCCCGGCGGCCATCGCACGTCTTGAACCTGGCGAGATCCTCAGCTTCGCGATCGTTACGCCGGCGGTGCTTCATCCCCTTGCGCAAAAGGGTGAGCTTCAGCCACTTGAACCCCCGGCGAATATCGTGCCGGTGCGCGAGTTCGAGCGCACACCGTTGGCTGCGGTAATTGCCGAAGCCAACAGGGATTCCGCGACTACGATCCATCTAGGCGACCCGAGCATCGGGGCGTTGCGGGTGAGCGGCCGATTCCGGGTGAACGATGCCGATCAGGTTGCCGATCGACTGGCTTCGCTGTTCGACCTCGACGTCGAGAAGACCAAACCGGGTGAAATCACTCTCAAGCGACGATAGACAGAAACTTTTTTTGTGACCTACCCCGTAGGTTGCAGTTTTGTTGCGATGCTCCCTGAAAATCCCGCCAAATTGTCGGGAGTTTCAAACGGGGGCAAAGATGGTTCGAATGGGGTCTCGGTTTCGGTGTGCTCTCCTTGCAGCGGTGGCGATCGGCGCGCTCGTGCCGGCCGCCCCTGCCCTTGCCGCCGAAGAGCGGCGCATCGAGTACAACATTGAAGCCGAGGACCTGGGCGAAGCGCTGAAGGCCGTCAGCCGCCTGTCGGGCAAGGAGATCATCTTCAACTCCGAAGCGGTGCTGGGAAAGACCGCGCCGCGGCTGCATGGCACTTTCAACGCCGATGAAGCTGTCCGGCTGCTACTGGAAGGGTCCGATCTCGTCGCCCAATATCGAAAGGATGTCATCATCATCCGGGGGCGATCGGAACCGTCGGGCGATCTGAGCGATCGCTCGGCGGTCCAAAGCGAGATCGTGGTCACGGGATCACGAATTCGCGGGGGCGAGCCCGTTTCGCCGCTCACTGTAAGCACAAGAAGCGAAATCGAAAAGCGCGGCATCAACGATTTGGGTGCCTTTGCTCGCGATCTGGTGCAGAATTACTCGGGCGGTCAGAATCCGGGTGTCGGCGGAGGCGGGCAAGGCGGCTCTGAAAATGTTACGTCATCTTCGGCGCTCAACCTGCGCGGCCTTGGGCCGGATGCCACCCTCACGATCGTAAACGGCCACAGAGTATCCTATGATGCTTCAGGCCAAGGCGTCGACATCTCAGCGATACCGCTCATTGCTGTCGACCGTGTCGAGGTTGTCACCGATGGTTCATCGGCCCTTTACGGATCCGACGCGGTTGGAGGCGTTGCAAACGTAATTCTGCGCCGGGATTTCGATGGCGCGCTGGCCTCAGCGCGGTTCGGCGCGGCTACCGACGGCGGTGATGTCGAACAGCAGTATAGCATAATCGCCGGAAAGCGCTGGCAATCCGGCGGTCTGATGGCAGCTTTCGACTATCGCCATTCGACTCCGATCACCGCGGGCGATCGCTCCTACACGCAGCGACTCTTTCCGACCGCCATGCTTGTCACGGGTCAGCGGCAATATAGCGCTATCGTGGCAGGTCATCAAAGACTCACGGACAATGTCACGTTCGAAGTAGATGGATCCTTTAACAACAGGCGCAGCAACAACTGCGTCATTTTTTCGGCGACTGCTGACTGTGTGTATTCGGGAAATGACATCTCAGTTCTGTCAAGGTCTTGGTCATTGTCCCCAACCCTCAAGATGGAACTTGGCGATCATTGGGAATTCCGCCTCGCAGGAACCGTAAGCGAAAGCAAGACGGATCAAGGGGGCGACTCCTTTCTCGGTGGTGCATTGAGCCAATCTCAGCGCAATCTCTATACAAACCGCCTGAATTCGTTCGAGGCTAGCGCCACCGGAGTTCTCTTCGCCGCGCCGGGAGGCCCGGCAAAGTTTGCCGCAGGTTTGGGCATAAGAGACGCCAGTTTCGACATCAACGCGTCAGCGCGATCGGGAGGAGCGACAGTTACATTCGCTGATTTCACAGTAAATCAGCATACGCTCTATGCCTATGGGGAGTTTCAGCTTCCACTCGTTAGTGCCGATAACGATATTCGTCTCGTCAACCGCCTCATTCTGTCCGGCGCGATCCGCTATGAGGATGTTTCTTCGGTCGGCGACGTGGTCACTCCCAAGCTCGGACTCATCTATGCTCCGAGCAGTGACCTCGCCTTGAAATTTAGCTGGGGGAAATCTTTCAAAGCCCCGACGCTATATCAAACTGGACAACCCAAGATCGGCGCCTCGCAGATCGGGGCCACCTTCTTCCTTCCGCCGAGTCCGACACCTGGAACCGTCCTGTACCTGGCGGGAGGGAATCCCGATCTGAAACCGGAGCGGGCGACCAATTGGACCGCCACTGCGTCCTTTACGCCACGGGCGGTCGAGAATCTCCGGATCGACGTCAGCTACTTTCGCGTGAAGTACCGCGACCGCGTCGTTTCGCCCATTCCTTCGAACTCGCAGGCGTTCCAGGCCATTTATGGCAACTACGTTGTTCTCAATCCCACCACCGACCAGGTCCTCGCTGCGATCTCCCATGTGCCCGTAATTTATGATCAAGGCGGCGGTGATCCGAAAACCGCGAATGTTGTCGCGATCGTTAGCAACTATCTGCAAAACGCTGCCCGCCAATCCATCGAGGGTATTGATCTTGCGGCAGACTATAAATTCGCCCTAACCCATCGAGATCAAATCGGAATCAATGCAGCCGGAAGTTACCTGAAGAGCGAACAACAATTGTCCGCAGGCCAAGCTGTCGTACAAATGGCTGGCATCATTTTTCGTCCGCCACATTGGCGGGCACGCTCATCGATATTCTGGGAGCGGGACAACTTTTCGCTTGCCGGCACCTTCAATTATATCGGTGGTTCGCTCGACAATCGTTCTCAGCCCTACGTGCGGGTTAGAGACTACAAGTCAGTTGATGTTGTCGCGCAACTCAAAACCGACGGCGTGGAAGGCGTCTTCGGAAGTATGAGCCTCACCCTCTCGATCCTCAATATCCTCAATGAAAAACCGGGGTTTGTTCGTACCTTCAGTTCCCAGTCCTATCCATACGATTCGACGAATTTCCCAAGCATAGGCCGCTTCGTCAGTTTTTCCATATCCAAAGCCTTTTGAATGCTTCCGGGGCTGATCATGCGGTCGCTGTTAGCGACAACCCTTTGCTATACACCTTTCGCAGGACAGGCATTTGGTCGGGCGTCCATAGAACGACAGCGCGAATCATCGGGCATTCGCCTGCATAGGCCATTGAGCGCGAAGGATCTCGTTCGCATTCGGGACATCGGACCCATGACGTCCGAGGTGGGCCCTCATGCCTTTGCACTTTCACCAGACCGTCAACGGGTTGCTTTTGCGATTCAGGAGGCAGACCCGGATTCGAACAGCTACCAGCTTCGCCTAGTGGTCATGGATCTTGCGGGCTCCACGCCCATTACAATCGACGAAGGTGGCGATCTGATCCGAAGGGTCGTGACCGGAATCGGCGGAGTCAATCTCAATACCGGGTTTCCGGCCACGATAGCGCCAGTCTGGTCGAGAGACGGGCGGGCAGTCTATTTTATCAAACGTACAGGAAAAACATCACAGATATGGCGCGCCTCTTCCGATGGAAAAATGAGTGAGCAGCTCTCGCATGTTCAAGGTGATGTGGAAGATCTAGTTCTGGCGGAGGATG
Source organism: Sphingopyxis indica (assembly GCF_032879645.1). Classification (NCBI taxonomy): domain Bacteria; kingdom Pseudomonadati; phylum Pseudomonadota; class Alphaproteobacteria; order Sphingomonadales; family Sphingopyxidaceae; genus Sphingopyxis; species Sphingopyxis indica. The sequence goes on along the minus strand of NZ_CP076394.1, from coordinate 1,998,537 downwards.
GCACTCGCTTGATTTTCTCGAGCCGACAACCAGATCCGGCGATGAGAGATGCGCTGACAAAGGAAGGATCTCGGGGCTTCCACTATGACGACCGCTTCATGCCGCTTTCGGCAAGTACCCCCGACGCATTTCCAACGAATCGCAAGGCACTGTTGAGCATCGATATCGGCACCGGTGCGATCGAGCCCGCGTCGTCCGGAGACGCTGAATATCTATCGAAAGCTTCGAGCCTGCCCGCAGAGACTTCGGCGACGCAATCGGAGGGCCGTCGCGCATGGATCGAACAAGACGGCGATCAAGTCCTAGGAAGATCGAGCAAACTTCACGCGGATGGGGTCGATGGCCGGCCTGTCCTGTGCGCGGCGGCAGCTTGCGGAGGAGCGTATCAGCTCTGGTGGACGGACAGCGGCAAGCGCGTGCGCTATATCAGGCATCAAGGTTGGGCGGACAGCGAAACTGCAATTTTCGAATGGGCACCGGGTCAATCTGATCCTGTTCAACTATATTCGACTCCGGATCTGCTTTTAGACTGTCAGCCGCTCCGTGGAAATTTGATGTGCGCACGGGAGAAGTCTAATGTTCCGCGGCAGTTGATCGTCCTCAATCTGTCATCCCGACGGGACAAGGTCCTATTCGACCCAAACCCGGATTTCTCACGCTTCTCGTTGGGAAAGGTGGAGCGCCTTCATTGGACGAATGACTTCGGCGTCGAAACATTCGGCGACCTTGTGTACCCTGTTGGCTATATCCCTGGTCAAACCTACCCGTTGATCGTCGTCCAATATATTTCTCGGGGCTTTCTGCGAGGCGGTGTTGGGGATGAGTTTCCTATCCAGCTATTTTCAAACCATGGATACGCGGTGCTCAGCGTTCAGCGCCCGAGCGCGACCCGGCTGATACCCGATGCGGAAAATAGGACCGAACTGGAGCGACGACTCCTGACGGATTTTAAGGATCGACGGAGCGTATTGTCGTCGATTGAGCTCGCCGTTCACGCACTTATCAACCGTGGTATCGTCGATCCAGAACGAGTCGGGATAACAGGGTTGAGCGATGGCTCTTCCACGGTCCAGTATGCGGCGATCAATAGCCATTTGTTCAAGGCGGGATCGGTCAGCGGCTGTTGCTGGGATCCGTTTCAGGATGCCTTTATTGGCCCGGCAGCGGCGACCGCATTTCATGAGGCTGGGTGGCCGTCGCTCATAGACGAGCAATCGGCATTCTGGGATCGAATGTCGCTTATCCGGAATGCCCCGCGCGTGACGTTTCCGCTGTTGATGCAACAGGCAGACGACGAGTTTAGAGGGGCGGTTGCGAGTTATACCGCTCTCCGACAAGCCGGGAAGCCGGCGGCGCTTTATGTTTTTCCGGGAGAGTATCATTTCAAATGGCAGCCTGCTCACCGATTGGCCGCTTATGAGCGGAACCTAAGATGGTTCGATTTTTGGTTACGCGGTGCTGAAGGTCCAAGCGAATGGGACAGCTTTAGAGACGCGTCGGCAAAGTCAGCCGAGCAAGTCGCTCAACCTTGACATAGGCGGCTCCGGTTTTCGGAATTGATCAACCCTCGGTTTATCCGGCGCGTATCGTCGGCGACAAACCAGGAGCGTCGAAATCCGGGGCCGTAGTCGCCGCATCTTTAGCACGGTGGCGCCACTGATTTATCCAAGCCTCGGTGTCCACCAACAGCGACAGCCGGAGCATTGCTCTGCTGTCATGGCGTACGTCGGGCTCAAGGGCTGCCTCGACGGTTTGCTTGTCCAGTATGCGGTTCTCAATCAACCACCCGTCCATCAGGCGTTCGCGTATATTGGCGCGGAAGTGCCGAAAAGCCTCAAAAGCGAAACCTTGCGGGCTCCCTTTGTTTCGGCGCTCGATGAGTGAAGCCGGCAACGCTCCCGCAAACGCGCTTCGAGCAATCGCACGATCCCGACCGCCGGAACATTGCTGCCAGGTCGGAATAGCTAGGCAAAGCTCGAGGATCGGTTGGGAAACGAGTGGATGAATAACCGGCACGCCAGCGCGCTCTGCGTAGCCTTCTATCGAATGTTGCATCCTCATGAGCATGGCGACGTGAGCTGCTTTCCCGGGCAAGCTGCCGTTTGGCGGCGTTCTTAGCCACGGATGGGTGATTTCGTGATCAACCAATGCGGCGATCGCATCGCCCGAAAGGAACGCGGTATCGGGAACCCATTTGTATGGCTTATCAGCGAGGCGTACCGCCTGAATGCCGTGTCGCAAGAGTTGCAAAAGGTTGGCCCCGGTGACTTGGCAAATGTTGCGGGCCGTTTCTACCAAGCCCCACGATATGCCCTCAGCAAGATAGCGATCCGCCCATCCCCTAGCCGAATGGCTCAAATAAAACACGTTATCGCCGCCATTACCTGAAAATATCGCTGTCGACCCCAGGCTATTAGCAGTCCTTACTGCTGCGGCGTCATATGCCAAGGCATCGAGCCGTCCGAACGGTCGTGCCCGATGACTTACCGATGACCGATCGAGATCGATATCCTCGATAGAATAATACTCCTCGGCGATGGGCACATGAAGATGCTCCGCAAGGAGACCGGAATAGGGCCGTTCGTCACCAAGCGGATCATTGGTCACCAGGGTTAAGCAGGCCTGCAGGGCGCCTGTCTTCGCTAGGCACGCAGCCACAATCGATGAATCCAAACCTCCCGAAACTGCGGCCAATCCGCGGTCATAAACGCTGGCCCAACTACTGATGCAGTATTCGATCCGCCGCCGGAGTTGCACTATATTTTCTTGCGCGTCTTCTCCTTGAGCAATAGCAACGAAGTCCCACGGGTTCCAACGAACTTCTACGACTACGTCATTATCCTGGACACGGATGCTCATTCCCGGGAGAAGGTCGTTGACGCCATCAAGCGCTGTACGTTCGCTCGGCAATCCGAGGAATGCGATGGAGTGCAGGAGGCCCCGGGTATCCACTTCGGGTCTGAGCGACGCAATGTTCAAGAGCAGTTCTGGATCTGAGCCAAGAACGACCATGTCTTGGCGGATGATGTAGTGGCAGGGCATCGTGCCGGAGGGATCGCGCAGCACCATCAGACCACGATTTGTGGAGAAGATGGCTACATAGCTTCCCCAAAATCGCTGCAGAAGCAGTTCTCCACCTGTGGCTACGATAGCGCTACTGTCGGCCGAGCCTAGGCTGTGAACGGCTTCCGGCGGGCCGTAGCGATGAAACAGCGTCCCGATTATGACGCCGCATTGCTCGGGAAGAATGTGGACAGAGGTCGGATCGTTCACCAGCAGGAAGATGCCAGGCGATACTTCACAGATTTCCACTTCAGATTGGTCGGCAACAGTGGCCGCGACCCGGGCGATCGCCTCTGGACGTCCGCAAATGGCCGCAAAGTGCGCTGTCACTTGGTCACCAATATCGGAATATAGGTTCTGACGTTTTCAACGCTGTCGTTTAGGACTGTGCTCTCGCGTTGAACCCAACAATGGGCAGAAAAAGGATCCGATCGAACGGCGATCACAAGATTTGTAAGGATTCCGAATTTGCGGCATAGCGCAAACATAGCGAGAGAACGTAGAAGGCATCGGTCGGCACGCCCAAATGCGTAGCTGACGGAGGCAAACGCGGAGGCAATCTGCGGGAGTTGCAATTCCTGATCTGCTGTCGTCGTTGTATCGGGCAAAGGCCGGGAACGGAGCCAGGAAAGTATCTGGGGCAGTGAGAAGGTCGCAAGGCGAGCCGCCATGCCGATCTGCGCAAGCGCTGCTCGAAGAACATATTTTGGAGGAGCCGAACCTAAATTGGCTGCGACATAGTCCGTTCTCGGCGCCGCTATTTCGGGGCAGCGGGGCATCTTTTGCGGCCCGGGAATCTGCGTCAGGTATCCGCGGGTGAAAAGAGGCATCAAACTCCCTCGATCGTTCTCATCGATTTCGCCGTCGCTGGCGATCAGTCGTGAGAATGCCGGAGCGCTTGACTGCGGGAGGCCCAGGTATCTGCTCGTTTTCATATCAAGAAAGATGACAGACTGCCCCACCACACAATAAGGGAGATCCTCTGGAACGCCGCAATACATTGCCTGAGCCCCTCGGTACGAACGTGCGTCCACCGCAGCGAACGCACGCCCGAAAGTCAGTCGTCGGCGAGACCGATGCCGGCCTGCTGCTGCTGCAGCGTGAACGAGTCGCCGAGGCCCGGGGCATTGCCCTTCGTTTCGGCGGTCACCGAGCCGAGATCGAGCAGCTCGTCGGCATTGCGATCGTTGTTGCGTTCCATGACACACTCCTCTTCATCTACCGCGATAGAAGCGGCAGTCCCACGCTAGCGGTGTCTCAGGGTCTATGGGGGCGAATATATCGAGACAGATTGGCGGAATATCCGCTAGTGCGCCCGAACAATGCTCAACTGGTCCAATTCCCGAAAGAAAGACAGCTACTATCTATTTGAATTTACTGCAATAATAATTGCTATGAGGATTTTTGGATGATTGTTCGCTGACGGGCGATTTTCCTTGCATGATAGGCTTCAATTCGTCGGCGAGTTGCTTTGTGGAAATTCCCTACCTCCATGCTGGCGAATATTGCCAACTCCTTCTCGGCATGGGTCGTCTCGGCAGTCTCAGTGATCCGGGCATAGTGAAGGCGCTCGTTCAATCTGCGCACTTCATGAGTAGCTTGGCGGTTTCCTGTCGCTTCGGCCAATGATGAGAAAATCTCCATAGCTCGAAGTGCGACGCACACTGGTGATGTTTCGCCACCTAAGGTCGAATACGGTTGCAGGGCGCGACGCACAGCCGATTCCTTGAGGGTCGTCAGGGCCGTGATCAGCAACTGCATGTGCCAGTCCAGAAGCTCGATGAGTACTGCTGGCTCCAGAGTCGGCACAAGGAAGCCTCCATCGGCATGGTGCACGAAGAGACCCTCGCCTACGAAGATGAAAGCTGCCTCCCGGACGGGGGTCTTACTTGAATGATACCGGTTGGCGAGGTCCTGGAGGTCGATCCGTTTGCCCGGCACGAAGTGGCCGGCCAGGTAGTCGGCTTTGAGGCCGAGATAGACACGCTCCTGTAGTGGAGGGTCCATCGCCGACATCACATCCCCGCTCCTGCCGGGATCGGGGGGTTCGTCCAAGCCGGTGTAAGTGCCTGGGTCAAGTGATCCAGGTTTCGCTGGGCGATCATCTCGATGCAAAGTCGCTCGAGATCGCTGAGGTCACCCATTGCCAACTGCCGCGGAAAGCACATCTTCTGCCCCGCGAAGAGGAGTGGAATGAGGATATGGCCAGTCGACAGGCCCAGGCGATAAGCGCAGGCGAGATGGTCATCCAATCGAGAGCGTGGGTTGCCGGCCTCGATCTCCCGAAGCCAACGCACTCCCATGCCGAGTTCGCGCGCCAAGTCGCGTTGCGTCAGGCGCCGTTTCTTCCGTGCCTCTTCTATTTGCCGTCCCGACTGAACCTTCACATACAGGATCGGACTTTCAGCAACGGAAGTCGCTATATGATGCGACATATCCGCGTCTCCTTACGGGAGATACCGCCCGCCAAGGCAATTCCATGAATCAGACGCTAAGGTGTACTTACCACCACGTCAAACGGAACCTCGGCCAACTTGTCGGGACTTATCCAACAAGATCATTGGCATCGCGCGGGGCCGGCGTTCTTGCTCCCGATTGCAAGGCGCGATCAAAAGCGCGCAGCAATGCGCCGTGGTCTGCTTTTGTGATCTGCATGAGCGCGACGATGTAGATTGTGCCAAGAGCGGGTTGTCGGAACCCAGGCAAATCCTCGTGGACGCGTTCGGTGATGCTGGTTGCGATTTCCCGGAGCTGACAGGAAGCGCCGACGTGATGCTCCTCTGCTCCACCGAAGCAACTCAACTCCTGCCTCTTCAATTGATCGACGATCTTATCCGTGGGCAAGCTGTTCAGATACTCGATCGCGACGTGGAGTGTCGTGCCCCAGGCGATAAGCGACCTGGTGACGCGAATCAGGTGGCAATGCGAATCGATCAGGATGTCCAATCCGGCCGGTGAAAGTCGGAGCTTGAAGCTGCGTCGTGCTCGGCCCATCGCCTTCTTCTCCTGCCAAAACTAGCGCTCAAACACCCGCGCCGGATCCCGAGCGGGTGCATTTCCGCGACGAAGCGAGACAAAAGCGGCACTTTATTGCCGCTTGCGCCTGAACCCGTTCTTTCCAGCGCTCATCTGCTCATTTGAGCAGCTTTGCTTCTCCTATGCTTTGTTTCGCCGTTTCGGCACTTCAGTGCCCTGCCTATTGCGGCGGACTTTCCCGATGGTCATTGCTTGGGGCGCACCGGATCGGCGGGGGTTTCGAGCCCTAAGTTCCAGCCCCGCCGCACCGGACTGCCCAAACCCCAGACCCGAGCGCCTCGCGGCGCCACGAGGAGACGTGTGCCATGGACTTTCCATGCTCCCCGACCATGCGTGCAGGAGCACTGCTACTCGCCATCGGCGCCACCCCCGCCATCGCCCAGACGTCTCGAGCCGACGCCGACGCTTACCCTTGCGCTCGCACTGCCCAACTCGCGGTTGTCCAGAGCGATACCGGCTTCGCGATCCGCGAAAAGCCCGGCCGTGCCGCACCTGCCCCCGCGCCGCCCCCGACGCCTCTCCCCGCAGCCATCAAACTTGGAAACTCGCTCACGCTCGACGGCCGCCTTTTCGCGCACACCTCCCTCATTCGTCCGGAGTCCTCCGATGTCCCGCAACGGTAAACTGATCCTGGCCGCGCTGCTTTGCGCATCGTCGCCTGCCTATGCGCAAGAGAACAGCCCCGAGCCGCTCACGGAGGCGGCCGCGGAGGCTCAGCGTCAATTGCGCCAGACCTTCACCAATCTGACTTTCGAGGATTTCGGTCCCGCGCCGGTCAAGGGCCCAATATATCAGGCTATTGCGGGCGGACGAGTCATCTATTTCGCACCGGAGAGCCAGCACCTCCTGTTCGCCGCGATCTATGACAAGAACGGGGTCAACCTGACGGCGCTGGCGCAGGACACCAGCGCTAGGAAGCGGCTGGGCGCGATCAACCCCGCCGATGCTCTCGTGATCGGTCCCGCAGGCGCGCCCAAAGTCATCGAGTTCACGGATCCCGATTGCCCCTATTGCCAGGCGCTCGAGCGTTTCTGGCTCGCCAAGGAAGCCGAGGGGAAGCCGGTTCAGCGTCTCATCTACTTCGTGAGCGGCATTCACCCGCAGGCAGCCGCAAAAGCCGAGCATATCCTTTGCTCCCCGGACCAGCAGGCGACCTTCAAATCCGTCTATGCCGGTGCTCAGCCTGCGACGCTGCACAAATGCCGTCCCGGCGCCGAGAAGGTCGTCCGCGACGCTGAGACCGTCCGCAAGATGGGCGTTTCGGGCACCCCGACCCTCTTCGTCGACGGGAGACTCATTTCCGGCTTCCAGCAGGCGGAACTCGAGGCCTTTCTCGACGCGGAAACGCGGAAAGCCAAGGCCAGCCCCTGAGGGCGAACCGGTCGAACTTAGGCGGACCTCGCTGGAGTGCGCTCGCCATGGCGCCCGCGAGGACCGGAATGCCGGCGGGAGCGCGCCTCCAGGAGCCGTCCAGCGCCGTCGCCGGCCGGACACGATCACCATCGGTGCCGGCAAGCATGCTCGGGACGGCTTCATTGACGACAAGGAGACTACATATGTTGACTCTGATCCGGGGAAGGACGTTCCGCACGATCGACGCGGCCGCCCTTTTCATCCTGGCCGCGTTCGCTGCCGCCGGTGTGGCCCATGCGTTCGCGGCGCCCGCCGCCGGCGACCTCGGTTACGACATCTACGACATCGTCGTGAACCAGGGCGTCAAGGGGCCTCTCGGCTTCGTGGGCGGCGTGGCCGCGTTCCTGTTCGGCGTCTCGCGGCTCTTCTCGAACATCATGATCGGCATCCCGACGATCGTGGCGGCGGTCTGCCTCATCAAGGCGGATTCGATCCTCCAGACCTTCGGCATGCTGATCTGAAGACAGGTCGGGCCGCCGGTCTGCCGGCGCCCGTCCACCGGAACGGAGGGTGATGGTCACCTTCCGGAGACCACGCCCAGCGGCGTGGTGAAGCAAGGGAGAAGGGCGTGGACGAACGTCTGCCACAGTTCCTGCATCGGCCGGTCCAGATCCTCTGGTTCGACAGCCAGGAATTCATCGTCGTCATGGCCACGATCTTCGTCGCGGTCGTCGTCGGCGGGATGATCGGCTGGGCGCTCATCGGCGCTCTTCTCCTCTTCATTCCCTGGAAGCGGACCAAGCCGCGCGGTTTCATCCCGCACCTGGCCTGGCGCTGGGGCCTCGCCCGCTTCCGCAACTATCCGGGTCCGACCCAGACCCGCTTCTTCGAGTGAGCGCGATGGCACACCCCTTCCGACGCAAGGCTCAGGCAGACATGATCGGCGATACGCGTCCGAGCTGGCACCTGCATCGCTACCTGCAGGGCTCTGCGAACCTGTTCGAGGAGAACCGGCTCCTGAAGATCGCGATCGCTGGCTTGTTCGGCATCACCGCGGTGCTCGGTACGCTCATCTACACCTCGAACCAGAACACACGCACCGTAATCGTGCCGTTCGGTGCGGACGGCGATCTCTATGTGACGGGCAACAAGCCTTCGGAGAGCTATCTCCGTTCGATCACCTTCAACATCGTCGGCCTGGTCGGCACCTATTCGGCCTATTCGGCGGACCGCCAGTTCCAGGAGCTGCTGCGGATCGCGCATCCCAGCGCATATAATGGCCTGCGCGACAGCTTGAACCGTCTGCTCGACGAACTCGGCAACAATCCGACACTCTCGATCGCGACCTACATCCGCGGCGATCAGCCGGTCACCTGGACCGGCAGCGAGATCCTCGTTCCCGTCGAGAAGGTCCGCGTGATCGGCGGCGTTATCCGCAAGTTCCGAGGCAATCTGCGCATTCGCTACGCGCTCGAGAATGGCCGCTTCTGGCTGACCGCCCTCCAGGAGGAGAATTTCAGTGCCGATGTCCGGTAATCGCGCGAGGCTCGCCTGCCTCGCGGGGGCGCTTGTCGCGTCCCTCCCCGCTGCTGCCTTCGCGCAATCGATCGTGGCGTTGCCTGACCAGACGAGCCGGATCCGGCTGTCCAACCGCGACGTCAATCATGTCGTGTGCGTCGGCGGCGACATCGACGACGTCAAATTCTCGGCCGAGAAGGGTCTTGCAGTCGAACGAGGCGGCTCGGACGCCTGGATCAAGTTCCTCGTCCTCGAGACCGAGGACATGGGCACGAAAACGCGCACCTATGTGACGACGCCGTCGGAATTCTTCGTTTCCTGCAACGGTGCGATCTACCCCCTCTATGCCGAGCCCGCCGACATTCCGGCGCAGACCGTGACACTGGTCCCCGGCGGCGCGCAGCGCGCACGTGCCAATGACGCGCTGCTTGGCCCGCTCGTCGAAGAAGAGCGGGCGGTGGGCATCGCGCTCGCAATCCTGCAGGACCGGGTGCCCGCGTCCTTTTCCGAAGTGGCGCCCTCGAAGGATCGGCTGATTCTCGCGGGCCTGCCAGGCGCGTCGCTCGACGAGCATCGGCGCCTCGAGGTCGAGGGCATGGGGCTTTCGGTGAGCGAGTATCTGGTGCGCGCGAGCGCGGCGATGACGCTCGACGAACGCGATTTTCTCGACGCGGCGCTCGGCGCCGACATTTTTGCCATCACGATCGACCGGCTGACGTTGCGGCCTAACGAGGCCGCGCGGCTGATCGTCGTCCGCCGGAGTGCCCAGCAATGAGCGCGCCCGAAGAGACCCCGGAGGGACTGTCCGCGGTCGCCGCCTCCCGCCCCCGGGAAGGCAGCGAACATGCGCCGATCGCCCGGCCCGCGTTATTCGACCTCCCCGCGCAGTGGGCGAAGCTGACGTCCGACCAGAAGCTGCGCGCCAAGCAGTTGGGCGTGGTGTCCTCGATCGCGCTGCTCGGTCTTGGCCTCTACACGGCAAGCCGCAGCGGTCATGAGGAAACGCCCAAGGCGCCACAGGCATCCAACCTCGATATGGGCGCCGGCCTTCGTGGCGACAGTCTCGAAGTCAAGCTGCGCGGCGATCTTCAGAAGATTCTCGACGGGCAGACCCTGCTCGGAGACCGGGTGACCGCGATCGAGGAAGGGAAGGTGGTTCCCGGTGTGGCCGGCGGTGGCCATTCCCCGAGCGTGGGCGGAGACGGCGATTTGCCCCCCGCCCTTCCCGACAATGCGCCAGCCTATCCGCCCGCGCCGCCCGAGGCCAGGGGATCTGCCGATGAAATCCCGGCGCCGCCGAGCGCGCCGGCTGCGCCACCAGCGCCGCCTGCGCCACCCACGGAAAGACAGGTCGGCGCAATCGGCGCGGCGACTGCCACGCAAGCACCGGAGGGAGGCGCTGGCGGCGGGGCCGGGTCAAAAAAAGGCAAGCGGACGATCTATTTGCCACCTGGTTTCATGAAGGCTCGGCTGCTGACCGGGATCGACGCGTTGGCGAGCCGGGACGCCACAAGTAACCCCGAGCCGATCATCGCCCGCGTCCAGGCGCCTGCGGTGCTCCCGAACGAGGTCAAGGCCAATCTCTCCGGCTGCTTCGTCATCGGCAACGCAACGGGAAGCCTCGCCAAGGAGCGGGTCGAGGTTCAGCTCGTCTCCATAAGCTGCGTCGACTTCGACGAGCATGCGGTGGTCGACCAGGCGATCAAGGGCTTCTTCGTCGATGCCGACGGCAAGAAAGGGCTGTCCGGCAAGGTGGTGACGCGGGCCGGCGCGACGCTTGCGCGGTCGTTCATTGCCGGGACGATCGCCGGTATCTCGCAATCGGTCGAAGGATCGTTCGGGAACCTCTCGACCTCGGCGCTCGGCAGCGTGCGCAGTCTCGACGCGGGCGATGCCGCCAAGTCGGGCATTGCCGGCGGCCTCTCCAAATCATCGGACAAGCTCACCGATTTCTACCTCGACCTCGCCCGTCAGGCGGGCCCGGTCGTCGAAGTCGGCGCCGCCAAGGATGTCGTGGTCGTCATTCAGGAAGGTCTCGCGCTCGAGATCAAGCCATCGGTCGGAAGCAAGTTCTGATGCGACGCCTTCCCCAATCCACAGGAGGTTCCGCCATGCGCGTGCTGGCCTACAAATCTCTCCATCGAACCTTGTTCTCGTTCGGCCTGCTCGCAGCCCTGGGCGGCTGCGCGACGGTGGGCGCGATGATGTCGCCCTATTCGGAGAAGTTCGACTGCAAGAACAGCGACCACGGCCAGTGCATCCATCCCGATCGGGCCTATGAGGACGCGGTCGCGGGCGTCGCGTCGAAGTCCGACCCGAAGGTGACCAACGACCGCGCCATGCTGCGCGGCCAGGACACCGCCCGCAGGAGCACGCGATCGCGGAACGAGGCCGCGGGCAACGCCTATGGCAGCTATCGCGACAGCGTCTACCGCGAATTGAAAGACCTGGTCGAAGCGCCGGTCACGCCGATGCTCAAGCCCGCGCGTACCGTGCGCACGCTGATCCTGCCCTATGCCGATCGCCAGCGTCCGGATCGCCTCTATATGCCTCGGTACGTCTACTCGGTGGTCGACAAGCCCGTCTGGGTCGTGGGCGGCGCACTTGTCGGCGCGCCCGATCGCGCATCGCAAGCGCCTATTCTCGGGCAGGTCCGTGAACCTGCCGCGCCGGATGGCGAACCTGCGTCGAGCGAGACCACCACGCCCGCGCCGGCGATCGTCGCCCCGGCACCGGAGCCAAAGCGGTGAGCCCGCCGGCATCGAGCAGCGGCCTCTCCTACGCCCGCCTTCGCAATGCCGTCCGGCGCGACAGCTTTTCGGACTATCTGCCGCTCGTCGCCTGGGATGACGAGACAGAGGCATTTCTCTGCATCGACGATACCTGGGGGCATGCCTGGGAGCTGGTTCCAACCGCCTATATGTTCGGCCATGTCCAGGGCGCCCTGCAGGGTCTCCTCAATATCCACTTCCCGGACGGGACGGTCCTCCAGCTCCACACCTTCGCCGATCCGCTGATCGACGATGCACTCGATGCCTTCCTCGACCTCAAGACCCGCGATGATCCGCTGATCCAGGCCTCGGCGCGGCGCACCCATGCCTATCTGAGCGAGGGTCGTCATGGCCTGAAGGCGCTGCATGGCATCCCGGTGCGCAACTTCCGCACGCTGCTCTCGATCAAGACGCGGCGGCCGCTCGGCGAGGATCTGCGGCGGCAGGTCGAGGAGCAGCTCTCAAAGCTCGGAATTCGCCGCCTGCCCCCGCAGGAGATGGTCGCCTTCTATCGACGCATCTTCAACGGCGTCGCCGATCCGGCGCCGGGTGTGTTCGCCGACGGATCGGCCACCGGCGCACCGCCGATCGCCAAGCAGATCATCGATGCGGGCCCCGATCTCGTGTTCGAGGGCGCGGAGGTGTTCCTTGGCAACCAGGTCGCGCGCTGCCTCACGCCCAAGGCGCCGGCGCGCAGAATCACCGCCGAACGCGCCAATCGTCTGATGGGCGGCATGCGCGGCGCGTCCGAGGACAGCGACCAGATTGGCGGGCCGTTCCTCTACACGCTCAACGTCCTGTTCGATCATTCGCAGTTCGAGATCCACAAACGCGCACAAATCCTCTCGGCGCAGAAGGCGGCGGGCAGCTTCGCAGTCGAGGTTGGCAAGCAGATCGAGGAGATCGGCTGGATCCTCGACGAGGCGGGCAACAGCAAGTTCGTCCGGGTGATCCCGACAATCTGGGTGTTCGGCCGCGACCGTGCCCATGCCCGCGATCTCGCAGCGCGCGCCAAGCGGCTGTGGGAGGGCGAGCCGCAGCCCTTCTCGATGCAGGAGGAGAGCTATCTCAATCCGACGCTGCTCGTGATGAGTCTGCCCTTCGGGCTCTATCCCGACCGCACGACGCTGCGCCTGCTCGAGCGGGACTTTCGGATGCCGGTGAAGGCGGCGGTGCTGATGGCGCCGATCCAGACCGACTTTCGCGGCGGCGGGCGTCCGGCGTTGCTTTATACCGGCCGCAAGGGCCAACTCGTCACGCTCGATCTGTTCGATCCGAGGATCAACAACTACAATTTCATTGTCTCGGCCGAGAGCGGGGCGGGCAAGAGCTTCCTGCTCAACAACCTCTGCCAGCAATATTATGCCTGCGGCGCGCTCATTCGCATCATCGACATCGGCGGAAGCTACCGGAAACTCTGCACGCTCTGTTCGGGCCGCTACATCGATATCGGTGAAGAGCATCTGGTTCTGAACCCCTTCGACATGGGGCTCGCGCTCGATGGCGACGACAAGCAGTCGGCCATTACGATGGCCGTGGCGATCGTCGCAGAAATGGCGAATGCATCGACCCGCAAGGGCGTCACGACCTCCGAGTGGAACCTGCTCAAGTCCGCTGTCCAATGGACCATCGACACGGGGCGGGCCGATCATGGCATCGACGCGGTGCGCGAATGGCTCGGGACCTATCCCTCGCTGGTAGAGACCGATCTCGACCGCGTCGACCATCTCGTGCCGACGGCGCGTGAGCTCGCCTTCAACCTGCGCGATTTCGGGTCGGGCGGCGCCTATGGCCATTATTTCAACGGTCCTTCGACCCTCGACATCCGCAACGACGAATTCGTGGTGCTCGAGCTCGAGCGCCTCAAGGCAATGCCTGACCTGTTCAACGTCATCGTCATGGTCGTGGTCAACGCAGTTACCCAGGAACTCTATCTCTCCGCGCGCGATCGCCCGCGCTTCGTGCTGTGCGAGGAAGCCGCCCAGTTCATCACGCCCACTGCAGGGCAAGATCTCAGTCGTTTGGCCGAAGCGATCAGCCAGGGCTATCGACGCGCGCGCAAATATCGCGGCAGCTTCGGCGTCGTCCTGCAGAGCATGAACGACCTCATGCTGTTCGGCGGAACCGGCCAGGTCATCCTCGAAAACGCCGCGACCCGGTTCCTCCTGCAGGGATCGACCTACGATCGCGCGGTCGACAACAAGATTCTCGATTATTCGGGCTTCGTCCTCGACCTCCTGAAGTCGGTGCGCAATTCAAAGCCCCACTATTCCGAGGTGTTCATCGACTCTCCGCTTGGCCTCGGCATTGCGCGGCTGGTCGTCGATCCCTTCTCTTATTGGATCAATACCTCCGCGCCGGATGAGGTCGCCGCGTTCGAGGCGCTGATGCGCCAGGGCCTTTCGCCGCTCGAGGCGGTGTGCCGGCTGGCCGGTGTCGAGCCCTCGCAAATCCTCGGCGCGCCCGGCGCGCCGGCCTTCGCGGGAGCATGACGGTCATGGCACGCCATCGTCCGCATCCCGATCAGTTGCCGCTCAACTGGTCCGACAACGAAGCCATTGAAGTGATCGTCGAGCGGCGTCTTGCTGAGCGGTTCGAAGCGGAGTCCTTCCAATGGCGGTTCCGGCTCGTGGCGATCGAGACGGTGATGATCGGCCTGCTGGTGCTGGTCGCCGGACTCCTTCTCAAACAGCCGACGATGATGGTGCTGCGCGCCTCGCTCCTCGTTGCTGCCTCTTGCTTCGCGACCGGCCTCCTGCTGCTCAGCCTTTCGGCGGGTACAGCAAAGCTGATGAGCCGCCTGCGCAGGAGAAGAGGCAAATGAACGGCCTCATCTCTTCCGCGCCGTCGCAATCGGCGATCCGGCTCACGGTCAGCGGCTTCCTGCTCATGCTGGTGCAGAGCACGCTCTTGCTCATGTCGCCGGCGCTCGGCGCTGGGGCAGGCGTTCTGATCTGGACTCTGACCCCCCTCGCCTCCTGCGCGTTCATCGCCGCCCTTATCGGCATTCCCGAGCCACCCGAACAGCATTGGAGGCGCCGTCATGGCCGCTGATCTGCTACGCCGGGTCCGCCGCAGGCCCATCGTCCTCGTGCTCCTGACGGGCAATGCGCTGGCTGCGGCTGCCGCGTTCGCCGCGGCTGGGCCGGTCGCCGGCAGCACCCCATCGCGCAGCACGATCGGCCGGACCTGGCCGATCGCGGAGCCCGACGCGCTTGCCGAGATCGAGGCCAAGGTCGCGACCCTGCCCAGCGACATGAGCAAGGCGTTCGGCCCGCGCGACAAATGGAGCGCGCTCAAGGCCGCGCCGCTCGGGGTCGCCGGCGCTGACCGGGTGCGCAGCGTCGTTCCCTTCTACACGCTCGACTTCGACATCACGCTGCCGGGCGGCAAGACGCTCTACCCGAAGGGCTTCACTTTCAACCCGTTGACCTATGTGAAGCTGCCACAGCGCCTCATCGTCGTGCATCCCCGAGATCTCGGCTGGGCGCTGCGCAACGCTCGCGCGAGCGATTTCATCCTGCTCTCGGCGCTTGGGACTCAGAATGGCGACGCGATCGACCTGAGTGAGAAGACCGGTCGTCCGATCTACATCCTCGAGGAACGGGTCAAGCAGCGCTTGGGGCTCACCGTGGCGCCGGTCATTGTCGAGCAGTCCGGCACCCGCCTCATCCTCACCGAATATGGACCGAAGAGCCGGGCCGTCGCGGCCGTGGCGAAAGGAGCGACGCGATGATCGGGCGTCTCCCCGTCTTTGTTACGGGTCTTATCATCGGGCTGCTGATGACGCTCGCCTGGCCGAGCCAGGCCCACGCCTCCAAATGCGAGGCGGGCACCGTCTTCAATCCGATCACCAAAGTGCGCTGGACCTGCATCTTTCCGATCACGGTTGGCGGCATTCGGGTGGGGAGCTTCGACAAGCTCGACAAGGCGCTCGACGCGCAATCCTCATCCAAGCCTCTGTGCGCCTGCCGCAAGGGCATCCAGTTCTGGTTCGGGGTCAAGGTCTCCTACTGGTCGCCGAACCGGATGGTCGACGTCGTGACCGAACCGGGCTGCATGATGGCGCTGGGCGCGGATCTGCTGCCGACCGGCGGCAAGCTGCAGGGCAGCCAATCGTCGATTTCCGACGGGACGAACACGCGCAAGATGTTTGCCCAGATGCACTATTACATCTCGCCGGTCTGGGCGATGCTCGACATGTTCACGGACCTGCCGTGCCTCGAGAATGACGGCTTCGATGTCGCCATGATCACCGAGGTTCTGCCGACCTGGCAGTCGGGGACGCTCGGCGCGATCATCCAGCCTGAGGGCATATTGTTCGGCAACCCCGCTGCCGGCCTCGCCTGCATGGGCGACAGCGCCGCAGCCGCGGCGGGCAAGGTGATCGACCCCCTGTTCTGGTGCATGGGGAGCTGGGGCGCGACCTATCCGATCGCCGGCGATATTCATTTCGATGACTCGGTCGAAGCCTGGGCAGGGCTCGCGGCCCGCGGCGTCTTCATGATGGGGCGGCTGGGCGCGCTTACCGTCAGTTCGGCGGACGGCTGCTCGTTCGTGCCCCAGCCCGTCTGGACCAAGTCCCGTTACAAGCTCCAGATCATGGAGCCGGTGAAGGGCGGCAAGTGCGTCAACATTGGCCGCCCAGGCGCGCTTTGGTCCTCGGCCAAGCATGCGCCGGGGAAGGACAACGCCCAGTTCATGCTTTTCGAAAAGGTGATCTGCTGCGCCGGGATACCGGTGCCGTGAGCGGGTCCCTTCCTCCCTGTTCCGCGCGAGACAGCCGTCCACTCCGGAGGTCTGTTCGCCAAGGCCCCTACGGCCGATGGCTTCCGTGCGGGACCGGAGCGGCGCCGCTATGCCCCCTTGGCGGCGTCGCTCCACCCCCGGCCAGCGCGGCCGCGATACACCCCCGATGGGATCGGCGCTTCCTCTCCGCCTGTTCCATCGTCGCGACCGCGCTGGCCCTTCCTCTTGCTTCGCCCGCATCGGCGCAGACGATGGAAGAGCGCGCCCGCGCCGCCGCCGAGGCGTCGCGTGCAAAGACCAGCGACAGCGACGCGCTTCAGCAGAATTATGTGACGCCAGGCCTCGCCAGTCAGCAGATTTCGACTGTCGACAACAGCCGGACCTTCGCGCCCAACATCGCCTGCCAGAAGACCGCGACGATGCTCGAAGTGCTCGTGCAGCCGGCAGGGACCGGCGACCTCGGCAAGGTCACGATCGCCCGCGACACCGATCTCGACGGATCGGTCGACAGCACGGCGAACCTTCCCGTGCCGGTATCGGGAATTTGCGCGAACGGAGTCATCTCCTGCCAGCCCGGAACCTGGAACGGTTGCAGCTTCTTCCGCTGGGATGTCGACGCGGGACAAGCGCTCAAGCTGACCTCGGTCGACATGCCCAAGCTCGCGGGATGCTATTGCCTCAACAATAGCTGCGGCACCAACCTCGCCTGGGGCAACATGGCCTCGGTGCTGCGCGACCTTGGCGGCGGGATGATCGGGGCGCTCACCACGGCCGACCCGCGCTATGGCGTTGCCGAGGCCGTCATCGACGGGCCCTCTATCCGCTATGTCGGCGCGCAATCGACCGCCTGCTCCGCCAACCCCGATCTCCCGCAGACCGCTTATCGCGCCAATCCCGCGACCATCGCATCGGATGCCTATGCCGCATCGACGGGCAATTCGGTGTTTCAGGCGCTCAAGGGGTCGGCGATCGGCAGCGGCACGGCGCTCCAATATCGCCATTGCTCGATCGAACGGCGAGTGACCGTATTGAAACCCGGCGCCGAGGATATCATCAGCCGAACGTCGGGCGGTTATTCGACGATCGAGAACGGCACCTCGTTCGACTTCCTGATGGGCTCACCGGCGGATAACAGCCTGGCCGGTGGAAGCTGCACGCTCATCGACTTCCGTATGGTGCTGCATGTAAACGATCCCGACCGGATCGTTGACGCACGGCTTGTTCAGTTCTTCGCCGACGATTGGGCGCAGGTGCGGATCGACGGGATTTTGGTGGGCTCTGGCCCCTCGCCCTGGACCACGCTCGGACTTCCGCCGGGCAAGTGCGAGCTGAAGAAGACTTTTTACCAGTACCCCAACCTGGATCTGAAGCCCTTCCTGACAGAAGGCGATCACGAGATCTGGCTGCGTGTCGCGGTCGCTTCGGGCGGCGAAGGTTTTGCGCAGGTCCATGTCGATGTCGACAATAGCTGCAAGACGCTGGAGCAGGTCGTCGACGGTTGCGGAGCGATCGTGTCCAACCCGCAATGCAAGCTCGACAGCGAGTTGGTCGACGGTGTCCAGACATGGATCAACGGCGTCGCGACCGGCCTGAGGCCCCTGCCCCAAACCCGCATATTGGGTGGACCAAGTTGCCCGACACAACTCACCCGCGACTTCTTCCTGAAGGATCGGACCTATCGTTGCGCGGTCGACGATATCGCGAGGCCCGATACGAGCCGCGGCGCCTATATCATCGACCATTCGACGGAGACGATGCTGGCCGACCGGACGCTCCAAAGCGACGGCAGCTACGCGACATCGACGCGCGCTTTCAGCCTCCCCGACCGGGGCAGCGTGCCGGCGTGCGAGCCCGTCTGCAAGACGCGCGCGCCCAAAGCCAATAGCGAAGCCGCGCCCGATGGCGTGGTGGGCGCGAAACAGAATGTGCCGACGGGCTACGACAGCTTCTTCCACGCCTGCACCTCGGACAATCGATGCCCGGCAGGCCCCGGCGAGGAAATTGTCTCCGCCTGCGGATGCCTCGACGATTTCCCGGAAGCGGTGGTGATGATGCAGACGGTGCGCCTCGCCGGGGTCGACATGGTCTGCACGGGGAACGTGCCATGACGGGTCTTGCGACAACGCGATACTGGTATCTCGACCCGCGCAGCGCCGCGCTCGCGCTGGTGCTCGGAGCGGGCGTTGCGATTGGCTGTCCGAGCGCCGCCCGCGCGCAGAATATCTGCGCGGCTGACCTCAACAACAATGGCGATGCGGCCGATGAGGGCGAGCAGGCAAGCTGCCGTTCGACGACCAGCGGCGCGTGGCTTTGCCCGATCCAGAAGGTCGACTGCGTCGCGGACGCGATGGGGCAATATAGCTGCCCAGTCGGCCCGCAATATGCCTGCCTGGTGAAGACCGAGGGCGGCCCGCCGGCCTGCTCGCCCAATCAGTGCGCCGATCTCGCGACCAATCCGATCGTGGATGAGCCGCCGATGGACGATCCGGGCACGGAGCCCGATGGCGGCATCGATGCAGACGGCAATTGCCTCGGGAATATCGAGATATTCTCGGGCCGCGGGGTGCGGTGCCGGCCCGCAGGGCTTTCGACCACCTTTGCGAACTGCTGCAAGGACAAGGGAAAGATCGTGAAGGACGGGATGGGGTCCTCCATCTCGTCGATCGGCACCAAGATCGCGGTCGCCAAGGGCGTTTTCACGGGCATGAAAGCCGCCTATGTGGCCTTCAAGGCCGGAGCGACCGCGAGCCAGGCCGCAAGCGCCGGTGCCAATGCCCTGATCGTCGGCCTCGACCCGACATCGCTCGCCGTAAGCCTGGCGATCAACTTCATGATCGACTTCCTGTTTTCGGGCTGTGACCAGCAGGACATGGAGACGGCGATGCTGCGCTCGTCGGGCATGTGCCACGAGATCGGCAGCTATTGCACCTCGAGCTTTCTCGGCATCTGCCTGCAGAAGGCGCGCGGGCACTGCTGCTTCAACACCAAGCTCGGCCGCATCATCCAGGAGCAAGGCCGACCCCAGCTCAAGGCCTTCAACGGCAACCTCTGGGGCACGGCCAAAAAGCCGATGTGCCGCGGGTTCACGCCCGAGGAGTTTCAGGCGCTCGATTTCAGCAAGATGGATCTCTCCGAATATTATGCGGACATCGAGGCCCGCGCCCAATCCGACATCCAGATAGACATGGGGGAGCGCATCGATGCGTATCTCAAAGCGGTCAATCCATAGCGCCGTCCTTCTCGCGCTGCTGGGCACGGCGACCGCCGCGCTCGCGCAGGACAGCGCGCGCCAGTCAGCGGCAGACCAGGGCCAAGACAGCATGAACCGGCTCGAGAGCGTGGTCTCGCGCGGCAAGGCCGATGCGGCCCAGCGTCCCGATCCCCAGCTTCCACGCACCGACAACCCAGCGGACCGACGGCGCGCATTCGACGGCCTGCACAAGCGACTTCCGGCGCCGGACATGGAGGCACGCGCTCGCGCCGCGCAGGCTCGCGGCGAGGCGAGCCTCGCGGCCGAGCGCGAACGGCAGGCCAAGGCGCTGCGCCAGGCGCTGGGGCTTGAGCCTGCGGAGGAGAAGGCGCTCGCCAAGGCGAGTCCAGCTTCCGCTGCCAAGGGTTGGGTCCCGGTCCTGTTCGTGTCCTCTTCCATGCCGATCTCGACTCTGCGCAACTATGCGATCCAGCTCGAGAAGGTCCGCGGCGTCATGGCGTTTCGCGGCGCTCCGGGGGGTCTCAGGAAAATGGGGCCCATGGCGAAGCTGACAGCGCAGATCCTCCGGCTCGATCCGGGCTGCGAAGGGCCGAACTGCGCGATGCGCGACGTTCAACTCATCATCGATCCGATCGTCTTTCGCCAGCACGGGATATCCCAGGTTCCGGCGCTTGCCATGATCCCGGGCGATCCGACCCAGGCCTATTGCGAGCGCGACGATGAAAGCCCCCGTGCCGCCCACGTCGTCTTTGGGGACAGCGCGCTTTCCGGGATGTTCGAAGAGTATGCCCGCCTCGGCGGAAAGGAGGAGGTAAGCCATGCTCAGGCTCTTCTGGGCGCTCGCTAGGGCGATCGCCGGCCTGTGGCCGCGTCTGCGCCGATTGCCGCGCAAGGCGGCGATTGCGCTCGGGGCACCGGGGCCGGATCAGCCGGCACGGCCTGAGCGGCTCGCACGCGCCATGCTTGTCGTGCTGCCGATTGCTGCGATCGCGGCGTTCATCGTGCCGCAGGTCGCGCTGGTCATGTCGCCGTCGATCGATGCTTTCGCGGTGCGCAAGAGCCCAGGGCCGATAGCGCGCGGCGACTATGTGATGTTCACGCTTCATCACCCCATCGCCGGGCCAGATCCGGTGTCCGTGACAAAGCACGCGCTCTGCATGGCGGGCGATCGGCTGACGATGTTCGAGACCCCGTCGCCTCTCCTCCCGCGCAGCCGGGACGGCCACTATTATTGCAACGGCGTGCTCCTGGGCGTGAGCCTTCCGCAGGCCCATAACGGTATGAAGCTCGATCATATGCGGTGGAGCGGGATCATTCCCCCCGGGATGGTCTATGTAGGCTCGACGCATCCGCGTGGATTCGACAGCCGTTATTTCGGGCTCCTGCCGATTGTGCGTCTCACTCGGATGGAGCGCATCCTGTGAGCGCGCCAAGGTTCATAGTTGCAGGCGTCTGCTTCCTTCTCACGCCCGCGCTGGCGGCCGCGCAGACGGCCGGCCAGGCCTCCGGATCGCATCAAGGCTATTGGTGGTATGAAGCGCCGAAGCCCAAGGCAGAGGAGAAACAGCAGCCCGACTCACTCGTGAAGCCGACGATCCCGCCGATGGCGGAGTTGGCGACCTGGACGCCGCCAAGGATCCGCAAGCTCATCGAGGAGCAGCGAGACTATGCAGCGACAGTGCTGACGGTCGATGCCGTCGCGGATTTCTGGAGGCTTCAGGATTTCGCGCGGCGTAAGGCGCGGGCCTTCGCCGGCGTCACGCAGATCGCGATGCTGCAATATCCCGAACTCAACTCGAAGTCCGCGAACCCGATGGTCGGCGACGCCCGTTCGGAGCTGACCGCCGAAAAGGATGCCATCCGGCGGTCCTACCTGCGCGCCCATGCCGGCGAGTTCGCTCTCGTGATGTTCTCGCGTTCGACCTGCGGCTATTGCCGTGTCCAGTGGCCGATCATCCAGCGCTTTCAGGAAGAGATGGGCTGGCAGGTCACCCTCATGGATCTCGACAAGCGCCCCGAGATCAGGGAGCGGTTTGGAGTCGAGATCACACCGACGACAATGGTCATCCGACGGGGAAGTCAGCAGCGCATGATCATCGCCTCGGGCGTCGAGGCTTATCCCAATCTGGCGCAGATGGCCTATCAGGCGGTGCGCCTGCTACGCGGCGACATCCGGCCTGAGCAGTTCATGACAGGCCCGGGCGAGGATGCCGGCTTCTTCGACGCGCTGGGCAACGGCCCTGTCTCGGCGACCGATCCGAGGGCGCTTGGCGGCGACCTGGTCGATGCTTCCAGCGAGCCGAGGCCGTGATGCGCGGGCTCATTCTCCTCGGCATCCCGGGCCTCGTTATTGGCATGGGATCGGCAGCCGCGCAGACCGTCAGCCGGGAGGACGCGATGCGAGCCGCGATCCACCCGGTCGGGGAAGCGAAGACCATGCAGACTTGGCTCTCGCGCGTACCCGTCACGCGTGACTTTCCCGACGACTTCGCCACGACGCTTCGCGGCCATGGGGCCGCCTTCGTCATCGAGATGACGACAAGCCCCGGCTGCGTACCGTGCGGAGACCTGTGGACCAAGCTGACGGCGCTGGGCGCGCGCTATGGCTGGCAGGTCCACACGATCGGCAATCAGGAGGCGATGATCCGTTCGGGGCGCCTAGGTCTGCCGTGGGTCGGGCATCCGGTTGCCTGGGTGCGGCCCGTGGCCGACGATGCGCGCATCGTGCCGGTGGCGATCGGCACGGATCATGCGCCCAATCTGGCCCGAAACCTTTATCTGGCCGCGAAGATGTTGACGGGCGTGCGGCCCGATGTCGGCGTCCGGGCCATGTCCAAGTTCACCGGCATCGTGGGGCTGCCGGCGACCCGCCCGGGAAGGCGCTGAGCGATGGCGGGCTCGGTCCTTCCTCCTTCATCCCATATCGTTCGGAGTCCGCCATGTTCGCTCGCCGTCGCGCCACCGTCCGCGCGCTGATCGTCCTCGCCCTGGCAACAGTTGTTTCTGCCACGCCTGCCCATGCGCAGAGTTGGGCGGAGAGCTGGTTCGATAATGTCACTTACACCTCGCCGGGCAGCTTCGAGGATCAGACCCGGGGCTATGTGACGGCTGGTGGCATGTCCGGCCGGGTGGACGTCCACAATGACTATCTCATGTCGGTGAGCCTGCCGAAAGTGCGGGCCGGCTGCGGCGGCATAGACATGTTCCTGGGGGGCATGTCGTTCCTCGACCCCGACTATCTGGTTCAGAAGCTGGAGAGCATCCTGCAGGCGGCGCCGGCGGTCGCGTTCCAGTATCTGCTCGAGACGCTCGACGAAAAGATGGGCAATATCATCTCGAAGATGGAAGCGGCGACCAACTTCCTCAATTCGATCCAGGTCAACGACTGCCGCCTCGCCAACCGCATGGTCCAGATCGCCAAGGGCGACGACAACATGAGCGGCATCATCGAGGAGATGACGGGCTACCGTTCGGTCAAGCAAGGGTTCGCCAAGAGCTACCAACAGAGCCGCGAGAGGATCGAGGCCAACAACAACAATCCCACCGAGGACTTGAAGGACGCTCTCGCCAACTGCCCGGCGGAGGTGACTGACATTTTCCGCACCGGCTCGCTGCTTTCCCATGCCGCATCGCGGGTCGGCGCGGGCGACTGGGCCAGCGTGATGCGTGCCAGGGTCGGCGACGTCTATATGCGGTGGGACGATGGCGACCGCGTGCCGCTGTTCACGGCTATTCCGCAGTGCCCCGCACAAGACACGGAAAGCGCGCAAGATTTCTTGACCGGCCAGGTCCAGCGCCGCTCCCTCAATATTCCGCCGACGGGCGCCGACTGTTCGCAGGATGGCAGTGGGCGCGGTGCGCTTGTGCTCGCCCGCGAGCGCATGCAGTCGATCGCCGTCAAGATTCGGACGCGCGCTGCCTTGTCGGCGGACGAGAGACAGTTCGTCGCCAATGTCCGGACGCTTCCCGTCTATCGCATGCTCGAATGGGGGGTACGCCAGGGCGTCGTCGATTCCGTGATCGCCGATACCGACGAGCTGGTGGCGCTTACCCTCGCCTACCAGATGCTCAACGACCTGACCCGGACCATCGACTTCACCGTCTCGAATGCCGAGCGCGGCGCGACGGTCGCGGGCTCGGGCGATGCGAACACCAAGAATGTCTGCCAAACGCGGATTCTTTCCAAGGGCATCGAGCAACTGCGCGATCTCAGGGACGAGGTGCTGCGCCAGCGCGCGCGGATGCGTCAAAGCTACATGGCGGCGCTCAATCAGGCCAATCTCTCCGCCAACTACGCAGGACTTCTGCGCGACCGCGACCGCGATGCCCGCGACGCCGCCGGCAACCAATAGGATCGGACCCCATGCGTCGGCTTGCAAGGCTTCTTGCCGCCCTTCCCGCCCTGTTCCTCGCCTCGCCCGCATTGGCGGTCGATACAAGCTTCCACACCTATGACGGCTTCGCCGAGACGGTCGACGCCTTCCGCATGGTGTCGATGATCTTCGGCGACCCACGCTACGAGACGCTGGTGATGATCGTCGCGACGGTCGGGATCGGGCTTGGCGCGATCCTCGCGAGCGTGCGCGGCACGGGCATGGGGCTGGTCGCCTTCGGGTTCCAGATCCTGATCGGTGTCGGCCTGTTCGTCGGGCTCGTCGCGACGACCGGCACGGTCCATGTCTATGACCGGGTGCGCAACGCCTATCAGCCGGTCGGCGGCGTCCCCAACCTCCTCGTGCTCGTCGCCGGCGCGACCAACATGATCGAGCGGGCGATGGTCGAGACGATCGACGACAACACGCTCGATCCCGATGCCAAGATCGAGTTCGGCGCCGGCGGGCACAGCTTCGACCTGTTCCTGAACGCCGTCTCGCCGCGCGGTCCGATGACCGACGTTTTTCTGGATGCGACGATCAAGGACTATGTCCGTCAATGCTATCCCGTCGCGCGGGTCTCGGCGGCCTACGGCGTCGACGATGACCAGCTCTTCCGGACCTCGACCGACCTCCCCGCCTCGTTTGGGGCGATGGCGGGGCCCGCCACCTTCTCGACGGTCTATACCGAAGCCGACAAGGGCGGCACGACGGTCAGTTGCACCGATGCCTGGACGCATATCTCGGATCGCTTGTCCGACCCGGTGCTGTTCGATAGCTACACTAAGCAGATCTGCGCCCGGACGGGCTACGATACGGAGAATGCCGCGCAGATGGCGCGATGCCGGGAACAGCTCGGCGAAATGGGCCAGATGATGCTGGGGCGTCCGCTGAGCGCACAAGCTTTCCTGACCCATATCCTGCTCGGCAACACGGTGGGCGATGTGCTGTTCGAGGACTCGCCGGCGAGCGCGGCGCGGGTCATGGCCAATCGGGCCGTCATCTCCAACGGGCTTGCTACCATGTCGGTGGCGAACGAATGGATGCCAACGATCCGTGCAACCGTATTCGGGATCATGCTGTTCATGATCCCGATCGCGCTGCTGTTCATCCTGACGCCGATCAATCTGCGGGTCGCCAGCTTTGCGCTCGGCATGTTCGTGTTCGTCGCGCTCTGGGGCGTGATCGACGCGGGCATCTATCAGCTCACGCTCGGGCGCGCGACGGCGACACTGGCGGAGCTTCGCTCGAACGCGCTTGCGGCCAACGCCTGGCTGCTCGCTCCTTCGGCAGCGATGAAGGCGCTCGCGATCTTCGGGAGCTTCCGCACGGCAGCGGCCGGCCTAGCCGGCGCGTTCGTGTTTACCGTGTTCCGCTTCAGCGGCAACGTGTTCACGGCCTTCACATCGGGCTCGCTCGGGGTGGCGAGCCAGGGCACGGCCGCCGCGACACCGATGGGCACCGCCGAGGGGCAGGCCTCGGCGCTGGAGGCCCAGGCTTCGGCTTTGGGGACACGGTCCCGCGCTGCAGCCGCGTCGAGCTTCGGCGACTTCGGAGAACGCTCGACCTTCGGCACCAATCGCGTGTTCGGCGAGGCGGGTCGTATTCTCGGCGAGCGCCCCGGTATCGCCGGCGGGACAGCGATGGCGCTTGGCGGCATCGAGGGCTCTCGCCAGCTCGGCAGCCTCGCCCCGGCCCTGGCCGGCCGGGATATGGCCGATCCAGCGGTTGCGCGCGCCGTTCAGGCCAATGCCGCCACCACGGCGATCCATCAGTTCGCAGAGAAGGACGCCCTCCGGAACCTTGGCAATGGTTATTTTGGTCAGGGAGAAGCCGGCGAGAGGACATTCGCGGCCTTCAGCCAGAACCTCGTTCAGTGGCGGGCATTCGGCGATCAGCGGGCTTATGGCATGATGATGCAGGCCGCGACGCGCCATTTCGAGCGGGCAGGATATTCGACCAGCGATGCGCAGCTCAAGGCATCGGGTGTGATCGGAGAGGCCCAGGCCGACCCGACCTTCGCCAAGCTGATCGCCAACACGTTCGACCAGGAGCAGATGCTGAGGAACGATCTCACTTCGGCGCAAGTGCAGGTGGGCGCCATGGAGGGGCGGCGCGACTATGCGGGCGATAATGTCGCGGGTGTCGAACGTGCCAATGTTGCAACCGAGCAGGGCTGGCGCAGCGGTAGCAATCAGGGTCAACGCGAGGCGGCCTCGATGCTTGGGCTATCCGTCGATGAGACCTCGCGACGCATCGGCTTCATCAATGCCCTGTCCGGCGAGGCACGCAGCACGGCCATCTCGCAGCTTTCCCGCGCCACCGGAAGGAATGAGGCGCAGGTGGAAGCCGCGCTCGAGCGATATAGTGCCGCCGTGCGGGTTGGAACCGCCGATGGCGCCAGCGCCGAAGCCGCTCGGGAGGGGACGACCATCTATGGCCGCACGCGCGAGGCGGCTGGCTATGACTTCGCGGAGCGCTCAGGCAGGCTCGATGCGCAGCGAGAAGTTGGAACCGATGGCACGCGCAGCGCTGCACGGATCGGCGAGCAGCGGCGCCAATCGGAGAATTTCGGTTATGCCGAGGGTGCTGCCGCGGCAGGCGTTTCGACACGCGAGGCGGCGCGGCTCGACAGCTTCATCCAGGCGCTGAGCCGGACGGCGGGCAACCAGGTCGATATGACCGAAGGCGGCGCTGTCGGCATCGCCGACCGCGCGCGGAACGAGCGCCTGACGTCGATCGTCGACCGGGAGCGCCTGACCCGGATGCAAGGGCTGCTCGCCGAAAACGGCATCAAGCTGTCGAAGCGACAGATCGCGATGGACCAGAACGGCGACCTCAGCCTCAACCTCACCCCGGAAACCGCGGCGGCGATGTGGAAGTCGGGCCTTATCAACGAGAGCCAGCTCGGCGCGATCGCAAACGGCGGACACGCCCGCTTCAGCTTCGCGGATAATGACTTGCTGGTTTCCAGTGGGACGGACTTCAGCCGGTCGGCGCGCAGCGATACCAGCACACGGTTCGAGGCCGGCAAACAGGCGGGGCCGGATACGATCGAGCATTTCATGGGCGGGGGCGCTGAAGGCCAGGCCCAACTCGCCAACTGGCTGCGCGGCGGGTTCGAGATGGACCGCAAGGGCGAATGGCGCCTGAAGCCGCAGGTCGCCGATACACTCCAGCGCGATGTGCAGGCGATCATGGCGCAGACCGGGTGGCAGAGATCGCTATCACGATTGGCCCAGGATCAGACGACGATGGGAACCAGCGTCGACCTCAATGTTGGCGGAGATGTTAGTGTCTCCAATACCGAAACGTCTGGTGGTCGCGGCGGCGCTTCGGGTCGAGGGCGGCAGGCGGCCCGAGGGCCGGTCGAAACAACGAACCGCGCCACGGCAGGACGTTTCGGCGCAGGCGTTGGCTTCAATAGCCGTGACACCGGCACCACGAGCGAAACCGCTCAGTCATCGATTGACATCGTCAACTATGACGTGCGCGAATCGATCGCTGCAGCTGAGCGTGCCGCTGCGCGCTCCCCAAATCCGGAAGCCACATTTTCGCGTGAGTTGTCGAACCGCATCCTCGGTAGCGAAGGCATGCGCAATCGCTACCTCCAGGACGCAGACGATGGTCGCGCGACTTTCGACATCACAGGTCCGCTGACGTCAGTGGAACAAAACTCTGTCCTCTCCAGAGGAAGCTTTTCTACTGACATCAAAGGCAGCCCTGGTGACGGCGACAGCAGCTTCAAGAAGCGTTAACGGTGCTTGCCTGTATGCGGGTCAATGTAACCCGGATTGTTAGGGTTCGCCGGGTTGCCAATCCAGAGCAGTCCCGACCGCGGGTCGAATACATCGCTCCCCGCACGAAGGTTATTCATGGCTCGGTCATGCTCTTCCCAAACGCGACGCGTCACAGCTAAGGCTTCCTCATCGGACAGCGGCGTTCCATCGCCTGGCCCCACGAATCCGTCCAAGCGTTCACGGACATAGCCGATACCCAGCACCATCAACGTCGTCATCGGGAAGAACAGGATATTCAGATAGCCCGCGAGCGCCCCGCCATAAAATGCAGCAAGAAAGTCAACGCGCGTCGCCGCCGCCATTCCAAGCCACCATATGGGAATGGCGGTCCACCAGAGCTTGGCGTACCATGGCCGCCAGAGCCAGGCCGCCAGCTTCGGTCGGCCAGCGGCACTCTCGGCGCGGTGTTCGTCGATGGCAGATTCCACCGGGGAAATCCTTTCGGCCTTCCCCTAGCATATCGGTCGCGGACCGTCATCAGAAAATGGCGAACGCAACTTGTCTTTCCCGTCAAACATCCTATTATCAGGACAGGAAGGACAGATATGGCCAGCAACGCCTCCATCGTCAAATCGGATCGGCGACCGACTGCTCGTCGGATCGTTTCAGGAACCGACACGCTCCGCCGAAAGGCTTTGGAGAAGCTCACGCTCGCCATCGCCAAGGCAGTGGAAGCCGCGAGCGACGATACTCTGGCCGACATCGTGGGCTCCCATGACTTGCGCCATGCCCTGGTCGTCGCGCCGCGAGACATCGCGCCGGAAGCGCCCGCCGATCTGGAGGCGCTCAAAGCGGCGCGCGAGCGAACCGGCCAATTCCGCGAGGATATGGCGAAGCGCGCCGGCGGGATGTTCGATCGCGCACATGTCGCGGCAATGCTCGGCGTCTCCCCGGCGGCGATCGAAAAGCAGAGGCAGCGGCGTCAGATTCTCGGCGTGCCCTATGGTTCCGAAAATCGCTTCCCCGCCGCACAGTTTGTCGACGGCGAGACAGTCCCGCATCTCAGGCGGGTACTCGAAGCGTTTGACGACACCAACCCCTGGGAACAGTTGATGCTGCTTACCACCCCGCTCGAGGGATTTAGCAGCGAGCCGGAAACCGCGCTCGAAATTCTGCGGCGCAAGCCCGACCAGGAGACGGTTCGCCAATTGGTTGCCCTCGCGACGGTTTGGACGTCCTGACCCAACATGGCGGCCACGCTACTGCGCCGGATCAATGCCGGCGCGCGCCTTCACAGGATCCATCGCAAGGGTCACGACGCGATCTTCTTCGGCCCGCTGGATGAAATTCCGGTAGGGCGTTTCGACGCGCCCGACGGAAGCTACAAGGTTTTGTATGCCGCGCGATCGCTGGAAACCGCGTTCGGCGAGACCATGGTCCGCTTACCGACAATTCCCCATATCACCTATTCTGCTGTGCAGAGTCGGCTTCGCAGCGAACTGGTGACCACCCGCGCGTTAAGGCTCTACCCGCTTCTGGACGCTGGCGTCTCGGCACATGGGCTTTCGTTCACAGACCTTCACGGCGATGTCTACGCGAAGACCCGGGCGATAAGCCGGGTCATACACGAAACCACGTCGGCCGACGGCATTCTATACACGTCCCGCTTCGACAATCAGCGTTGCGTAGCGATCTTCGACCGTGCAGCCGACGCGATTTCGCTCGGAGCCCGGCATGATTTGATCATCGGAACGGGAGCGGCAGCTTTGCTCGCCGGGCATTTCGGAAAGACCATCGTTGAGCCCTGACACGGATGGCCGCAAATCGATAGATCGACTCCCGATCTGCTTGCAGAGCCAAAGCTGTCCGGCTATATCTGACTAGCTAGTCAGGAGTGTACAAGATGGGCACCGCCACTCGAAAGGGCGATCGCGACCAATCCGCGCCAGGCGGCACCTGGAAACTCGAGGATGCCAAGGCCCGGTTCAGCGAGGTCGTCAGGCGTGCCCAGAGTGAGGGACCGCAGCGCGTCACTGTCCGGGGCCGGGAAGCGGTGGTGGTGATGAGCGTAGACGAACTCGACCGACTGATGCCCAAGGATGCGGACAAGCCTGCCTTCGTGCCGTTCCTCGAGAGCCTGGGTCTCGATGGCCTCGACCTTGAGCGCGAGATCGACCGCGGGCGGGACGTCGCTTTGTGAAAGGCTGGCTGCTGGACACCCATATCGTCTCTGCGTTGGCGAACCCCAACGGGGCGCCAAGCGTCAAGGCATGGGCGACGGCGCAACCCGAACACCGGATGTACCTGAGCGTTCTGACGCTCGCGGAATACGACAAGGGCATTCACAATCTCGAGCCTGACCATCCCGACCGGTCGCGCTATGTCGCGGCGCGCGATGCGTTGGCCGAACGCTTCAGCAACAGGCTCCTCTCCATCGACGATGCCATCGGATACCGCTGGGGCGCAATCTCTGGTGAGGTGAAGCGGCGGACCGGGCAGTCGCCTCCGGTGATCGACACCCTGCTCACTGCGACCGCGATCGAGCATGACCTTTTCCTCGTGACCCGAAACGTCAAGGACACGCGGCACAGCGGTGCCGCGATCTTCAATCCGTGGGAAGACGAACCATCCCGCTTCCCTCTCACCTGAACCGGATGATTTGAAACGATGAAAACCGAGCTTGACCATCTTCCGGTAAACAAGCGGCGCGAACTCGACCGGGTCATCCAGATCCTCTTCGAGGAGTTCGAGGACGCAGTTGGCGAGCCGACCTCGGATCGCAAGCTGGGCCGCATCCTCAAGATCATCCTCTACGGCTCCTATGCGACCGGACGCTGGGTGCATGAGCCGCATACCGAGAGAGGCTATCGATCGGATTTCGATCTGCTCATTATCGTCAACCAGAAGGAACTGACGGACAGAGCCGAATATTGGGAGAAGGCGGAAGAACGCCTCGACCGGGAAACGATGATCCTCAACCGCCTGCGCACGCCGGTCAATTTCATCGTTCACACCCTGCAGGAAGTGAATGATGGACTGGCTCATGGCCGCTATTTCTTCATGGACCTCGCGCGCGACGGCATCGCGCTGTATCAGGTCGACAATAGCGAACTGCACGAGCCAAAGCCCAAGACCCCACAGCAAGCCTATGACATGGCGAAGGAATATTTCGACCAGTGGTTTGAGCTGGCCGTTTCCTCGCGAAGGATTTTCCAGTTCTGCTACGACACGCGGCAATTTCCCGACGCGGCCTATAACCTCCAGCAGGCGTGCGAGCGCCTCTATTACTGTATTCTGCTCGTCTACACCTTTTACACGCCCTATAGCCACAACATCAAATTTCTTCGGAGCCGTGCCGAGAAGATTTCTGCCCGCCTCATCGACGCGTGGCCGAGGGAAACGCGCAAGCAGGAAGCCTACTTCAACAAGCTCAAGGATGCCTATGTGAAGGCCCGGCATTCGAAGCATTTCAAGATGACGGAGGAGGAATTCGCTTTCCTCTCCGAGCGCGTCGAGGTGCTTGGCACGATCGTCAACGAGCTTTGCCAGGAGAGGCTGTCCGAGCTGCGTGCCCAGCTTTAGAACATCAGGAGGTCCGCCCGGATCTGAGGAGACCGCGCCTCCCAATCCTGCGGGCGGGGAGGACCTTTATGCCCGAGGAGAAAGTGCCAGACGAAGCAATGCGCAGGATCGCTCTGGCGCTCGTCGAGCATTGCGTCCGCAACACCCGGCTGGAAGACCTCCATGCCGGCACCGTCCCGGACAGTCTCATCGGCGACTATAGCGATGTGAAGGTGGTCACGCCCTATGGCGAGATTCCCTGGACCCAAGCATCCCGCATCTCCGATGCGGAGATGAAGGCGTTGATGATCGACATCGTCAACAAGGTCTACACGTTCCTTACGCACCTCGAGGATGTGGTGGTTTTGCGCGATTCCGCGCGCTGGAACCGGCCTGAGCACGATCCCGCCCTGCTCGCCTTCGCCAAACGCCGTGCGGCTGCCCGGGGAGCGGATGATGAAAGGAAGGAATAGGGTGCCGGTGAGATCTGAATTTGAACACAGGCCTCGGAAATGTCCGGGCCGCATAGATCGCGCGAGAGGATTTGACGCCTAAAGATGGGAATCGATGTCGACGCACATAAGGTCGTCACCTTCAGCGCTCTTCACCAACATCGCGTGGTCACTGATCCGACGCGGCCGATCCCGAAGGTACGGTATGGCCGCCTCAAGATCGTGAGCGTCTTCCGGCGGCAGATCACCTCCCATGACGGTGACGACGGCAATCCGCTGATCTACGCCCTCAAGGGCAAATTCGGCTACACGATGCCCTATCGCGACTTCTGTACGGACCGCACTTGCACCTTGCGGTCCCTACAGTAAATATGAGGCGTTTCTCACAAGGAAGCGCAGGATCGGGCAGCGCCGCCAGCGGCCACGTCGTAGGGACGAGATAGCTGGAAATCGGGTACCGACCGACGAGATAGGAGGGCGCTGGGCAACCGGCGTCCTTTCTTTTCGCTTCGCGATTCCCGGCACATTCGGAAACAAGGCAAAGCGGCCGAGAACGAGGCGATCGCGGACAGTAGCAAGGCCAGCCGCAGGTTGTAATTTTGATGCGGCTGAAGCTCAGGACGCACAGATTTGACGACGCCATTTTGCAGGTGTCATGCCGGCAGCCTTGGAAAATGCCCTGGTGAAGTGAGCCTGGTCGGAGAATCCGCATTCGAGAGCGACTTGCACCAGTGGAAGCGCGGTATCGGTCAGAAGGCGTTGCGCACACATGATGCGCTGCCGCACGAACCAAGCATAGGGTGCGATCCCGACCGTGTTCGTGAAAGCGCGCACGAAGTAACAGAGCGACAATCTGCATAGTGACGCGACCTCGGAGATCGAGATCGGGCCGCCGAGGTCGCGGCCCATGGTTCGCATGGCGAGGCTGACTTGCCAGGGAGCGAGCATCGGCTGACTGCTCGCCGCGCCCGCTCGTCGCCCGCCGAAATGCCTCTGCCGTGCAGTTGGTGATGCATGTACTTTGGTCTGTGCCAGTCGAGCGCAGCGCATCGGGCTCACGCCCTCACTCCCAAAAGTCGCCATGGCGACCCCCAATGGGTTGCAGGACAGATTGCTTGCGCCGGGAACCTCAGCGCCCTGCCCTATCGGCCACCACCGTTGAGACACGAGGCGTAAACCATCGTGTGCTCGAAGGAGGAAACCCTACTATTCCCAGCGGGAGGACACATGGGGGCGCCAAAAGACGCCCCATTTTTTTATCTGCCTTGGAATCCGGGGCTTCGACATTCGCCGCCGATCAATCGACCACGGATCGCGCGCCAATCACAACGGTCGCTTGGGGCGACGCAGGATCTTCCGGAGATAGGTTTCCGCCCGAGCGAGCTCCTTTTGAACGGAGCGCTTATGCAAACCGAGTTCGGTGGCGATCTCCGCCTGCGATTTCTCGTCGCGCCACTTGGCCAAAAAGATGGCCTGCCGCTTGGCCGGCAGAGCATGAAGCGCCCGCAGAGCTCGGTCCATCTCGTCCATTGCGAGGGCAGCGGACTCCTGATCCGGCGCGCCATCCGGAAATTCGGATAGCTCGACGGCGTCCATGTTCACCGTGTGCCTGTCGCCTCTACGTCGGTTTATGGCGAGATTGACCGCCATTCGGTAAAGGTAGGAGCGCGGATTGCGAAGGTCGCCGATGGCGGGTTCTGCCCTCAGCTTCACATAGACATCGTGAAGCGCGTCGGCTGCCGCCTCGGGGGAGCGGAGATGCGCCGACAGGCGCGTCAGTAGCGACTCGTATTCGATCTCGAGCAGGGCAAGAAGCTGTTGGACTGGGCTTTGGCTGGTCGCTTGGATGGAGGGTTCGTGGTCGCTTGCCTGCGCAGACTGGATTGGTTCTGAGTCGTCAGTCATTGCTTTCCGGGCCCTAGCGGCGGCCCGCTCGCCCAGGCATCCGACGTGAACTCATTGATAAGCTTTGGAGCAACGAAGTGGAGGATCGGCGAGGCCACTGCTAGCAGCTTCACCAAGCTCTTACCACGTCCGAAGCGGGTGCATTGGCAAAGGGTACACACCACTCAAAGCCGTAG
Source organism: Sphingopyxis indica (assembly GCF_032879645.1). Taxonomy (NCBI): domain Bacteria; kingdom Pseudomonadati; phylum Pseudomonadota; class Alphaproteobacteria; order Sphingomonadales; family Sphingopyxidaceae; genus Sphingopyxis; species Sphingopyxis indica. The sequence continues at coordinate 1,964,629 of NZ_CP076394.1, read as the reverse complement.
ATGGCCAACACAGGGAATCGGGCCGTCCATAGCGAGGTCGCAAGCTCTGCGTGCGTATCGATACCGATCCTGCACAGGACCAGGCCCCGCGTCATTTGAGCAGGTTCGCAAGGTTCTTAAGCGACGATTCCATTCCCTCGCGATGGTCTTCCAGTTTGATGCAGGGCGGGACATTTTCTGCCAAGAAGGAGACCTTCGTACCCCCGGTAACCGGCCTTAAGGTCATGGTAAGTGTCATCGTTCCGGCAAAGTCTGGATCGTTGCTTTCGAACGAGATCGCCTCGACGATACGTTCGTCGAAGCTGATCGAGCGCCGCGATCGGCGTCACGGCGTGGGTCGGGTGAACCTGGAGCAGGCCGATATGGTCGATCTTTGTTCGGCAGCTCGGCAGTGGAGCCGTCGGGATGAGGTTCGGCCTGAAGGAAGGTCGAAGATTCATCGCGCGTCATTCGCTGTGACTCCGTTTGGGCAGATCTCTTCTCCGCTCATTTCCTTGCCCAGGGCTCTATGATTGTGGTTTCGCCTCGGTGGTCCGACTGCGAATGGGCGCCATTCGATCGCTTTCGCTGACGGACGGAAGCGAGCGCGGCGGCGTGGCCGGTTCTTCCGCCAGGTTTCGCGCGGCTACGATCTGTCTTTTTGCGGCCTTGGGGAGAGTTTCCTTCACGAGTGCATAGCCTTGCTGCTGGTTGGCGCGGATCGCGATGTCGGAGAAGTCATAGTCTCGCGAGGCGGACTCGCTGTCGCGCCCCTGCCGGACGAAACGTGTGATGGTCGTGGCGGCGCCGTCGCCCATGAGCTGGATATAGAGCGGACGCTGCCGGACCTTCGCCTGGGTCGCGGGATCGACGAGATCGAGGATGCGCTCGACAAGCTCGCGATAGGCGCCCGACATTTCCCGGAAGCGCAGATCGCTGCGGACCCGCTCGGAATAGACGATTTCATCGCGGCGGGCCAGGACCTCCATCATGTTGGAGGGCAAGGGGCGCTGGCCCGCGAACAAGTCTACGATGAAGACGCGCTTGCCATCGGGACCGCAACGATCGATCACGATGTCGAGCGGTGAGTTGCTCACGATGCCGCCATCCCAATAGGCCTTGCCGTCGATCTCGGTCCAGGGGAAACCGGGCGGCAGGCTGCCGCTGGCGATCACATGGTCGGGTGTCAGGTCATCGACATAGCTGTCGAATACCTCCAGCTCCGCCGAGGCCACGTTGACGGCTCCGACAAGCAGGCGGACCGGACTGGCCTTGAGCTTCGCGAAGTCGACATAGCGGGCGATCAGCGCCTTCATCGGCGCGACGTCATAGAAGCTGGTCCAGCTCGCGGATGTGAGGATCGCGGGCGACATCCAGCGTGGCTGAAAGAATTTTGGCACACCGAAGGTCACGATCTGCATCGCCGCGATCGCGCGCGCAGCATCTTCGCCGAACAGCGCCGGAGAGGAGACCGCGATTTCCGACCAGAAAGATTCGAGCGCCTGCGTGGCGTTGCGCGGATTGCCGGCGATGATCGCCCCATTGAGCGCGCCGATCGAGATGCCGGCGACGATGTCGGGGAAGATCGCTTCTTCCTCGAGTGCCTTGACGACACCGCATTCGAAGGCGCCCAGTGCGCCACCGCCCTGAAGGACGAGCACGGTCTGGGTGGGAATCTGATCGAGCGGGAATTCGGGGTCGCGAAGACTGTCCTTCTCGTTGCGCAGATTGACGCGGTAGCGGATCAGTCCCTCGGTGCTGCGCGTCTCCTCGGCCGGGCGGCCGACCGAGAGCAACGCGCGGGGCACGTCGTCCTTGAGATAGAAGAGAGCAAGCGACTTCGCTTCCAGCGATCCGCGGCCGATACGCTCATCGGCTTCCTCGGGCGCGCCGAGCATGCTGAAGCTGATGTCGCCGATATCGCAGAAGAAATAGGACACGTCATCATAGCGCAGCCGGTGACCGAGCATGTTTCTGGCAGCGAGCCGCCCCTGCTTGATGGCGTTGTCCCAATGCGCGATGTGGCGACGGCGCGCGAAGACCGGATCGTAGAAGCTCGCGACATCGCCCGCGGCGAACACGTTGGGAGCGCTTGTGCGCAACCGATCGTCGACGACGACAAGTCCGTCCTCGAGCGCAACGCCACTTCCCTGCAGAAATGCGGTGCTCGCTTCGACGCCGATGCTGACCATCAAGAGGTCACACGGCAATCGCCGGCCCGACTCGGTTTCCACTTCGCGGATCCGTCCGGCGCCGCGGATCGCCCGGATGGTGTCGGATAGCAGAATGGTTGCTCCGCGTTCCGCGGCGTGGCGGCGGAAATACTCGGATACCCGCGCGGATTCGACATGGGGCAGCACGATATTGCGGCATTCGATGATTGTGACCTCGAGGCCGAGGTCGATCAGCGACATGGCGATCTCCATGCCAAGAAAGCTGGCGCCAAGCACGACGGCCCGCCTGGCGCCGCCCGCGATCTCGCGCCGCACGCCCGCGCAGTCGGAAAGGGTGCGCATGTGATGGACGCCGGGGAGCGTCGAGCCGGGTATGTCCAGCCGCTTGGGTCGGCTCCCGGTCGCGATGAGCAGCCGGCCGTAGTGCAACTGCTCGCCCGTGCTGGTCGTCACCGTCTGGCCGGCGAGGTCGAGCGACACGGCCTCGCTGCCAAGCGCGACCCTGATCTGCTGCTCGCGATAGAAGTCTTCGGGCTGGAGAAGGCCTTGTTCTTCCGTTTGCGTGCCGAGGAGGAACTGCTTGGACAGTCCCGGCCGGTAATAGGGAAGGCTGTCGTCGGCCGAGACCATCATGATCGAAGCAGTGCTGTCCTCAAGGCGCAGCGTCGTGGCGGCCGTCGCGGCCGCGCCGCCGCCGCCGAGGATCAGGTGGTCGATCGCAAGCACAGTCATGTGAGAATCCTTCCTTGGGCGGCTATCGGCTTATCGATCGCACATGCAATGTCATTGGCCGATAGTTCGCCTTGTTGCTCCCGACCTGGCTGCGGAGCCTGGCTGGATATATCTTCGCGATAGGAGTGGACGCCTCGGCAAGCCTTCCGGGATCGCTGTGCCTCCCTCGGGCCTTTTCCGAGCCTCGCCCTAAAAACTGCCGCTGATTGGCCCTGACTCAGAACGGCTTCGCCTCCATCAGCGCGAAAGCGGCGGCAAGAAGCAGAAGCTGAACAACGGCGGCGAATCCCGCCGACGCTTTCTGCCCAGACCTGAGTGATCGGCGACTATGCGCGCCGGCCATGCCATAGCCCGTAACGGCCGCGACGCCCACCCAGGGAAAGGCCATCGTCAACCATTTGCCGCTTGCCAGGAGAAGAAGCCCCGTGATGCCCGCAGCTCCGGTCGACATCATCGCGCCAGTAAAGACCGGCCGGCCGAGCCTGCCCAGCCGCACCGGACGTCGAGGTGCTCCCAGCACAATCAGGACCCAGAACGCCGTGAACAGAACCGCAGTTACTGCAAGCCCATGATGAGCATCGATGAGAGTGTCGTGCATGGGCTATGAGGCTCCGGCCCATTTGGCGACCGACGCGGTGGACGAATGGTCGCAGAATAGCGCGCCGATCATCGGGCCGGCCCGTGGTCCCAGCGATCTCCGCTTTCCCTCGATGCGAGATTGCTGAACACGCCGGCCGTTGCTGCGCCGCGGACAGCACTCAATGTCGCCGCAGCTGATCCCCGGCTTTGTCGGTAAAAATGGCCTCAGGTGCCAAAAGAAGAGATGCGGCAGCGGGACTGGCTCCTTTGTCGTCTCCTCGCATGCTCTCCTTGAGCTAGCGCTACGCTTTGCAATGGAGGGCCTCCTTCCCAGCTTCCGTCAGGGTGATGCTGCCTTCTTCAGCGACCAATGTCTGACTATCGCCCTTGAACGGGTCACCCTTCTTCGCGGCTTGGAGGCGGAACATGCCGGCATCCGTTCGGAGATTGGCGGTTACATCGTCGGCAAGGAAGTCGACGGAAACGACGCTGTTGTCCTTGCAGCGATAGGTGCGGCTCTCTTTGATCGGGGGCGGCAGCGCGACGGGCGCGCTTTGATTGGCCGTGTTGTCTGCCGCGTTGGTGCCTTGGGACCCGCCGTCGCAGGCTGACAATGCAGCGGCAATCGCCAGGCCAATTCCCACAGGCATCCATCTGTAGGCAGAATCTCTATCCTTCATCCACATTTCTTTCGCATTTTGCCCCAGAGCGTCCGCGCAACTGCCGGCGCGCCTTGTCCCGGATCGATTTCGCCTGCACGGCCCGTACGCCGGCTACGGGGTCAGCAGCCGGCGGCTCTTCTCTGATGGATCGAAGTCTAAGGATTGGGCGCTTCTTTTTCGCTTCCATCATCCGATCTTCCCTCAATATCACGCCGCTCGCGAGCGCGCTGCACCGCGACTTTCGGCGCGAGACTGGTCCTGCCAGCCGACATCGGGGCGGTAGAGGGACAGGGAACCCTCTGGGGCCGGGAAGCGATGTCGGCTGGCAGGTGACGGGCAATGATCGCGGCCGTAGGGGGTTGCCAGGCAATCATCGCCCGAGGGCAGGATGCTTGTGGATCGGGAGGCATATGGACCCAACATGGCCGCGGCTGCGCTATTTTCAGCTCGATACGGTATGTCGCGCACCGTTTTCATGCATCCTCCACATCGGAATGAGCGCTCACTCCGATGTGGAGGAATACGCCTTGGGGCTACGATCGGTCAAGGACCAAATGCTAAACTAGAGATTGCGCGTACCCTCCAACCGCGATGGTCAAGGGCATGAGGACGAGCGTCCACCGCGCGACCGGCATCGCATGATCGTGCTGGGTTCGCACGAAGGCGGAACACCGTCATTGTGGTTCCGCACAGAACGATTGCGGGCGCCTGAAACCAGCCACAGCAGCTTTGCCGACAGGCACGTGATCGACCGGATCGCATACCGGTTCATTCACCAGCCGGTGATCGCATCCAGCAAATAGCACCTTGTCAAAAGATACTAATCATACTCTTGATTTGTTACTACCGTTACAATACTAACGTGCCTATGGAAACTCAGGCATGGCTCCTACTCACCTATAAAGTGCCTCCCGAACCCGCCGCGAAGCGGGTCGCGCTCTGGCGCAAGCTGAAAGGCATGGGGGCGGTCTACCTTCAAAACGGCGTCTGCCTGCTGCCCAAGACCGACGATCATCTGCGGCGGCTCAAGGTGATCGAGAACGAAATCGAGTCGATTCCCGGCGAAGCGGTCCTGCTGGAGACGGTCGGCCTCGATCGCGCGCAGGGCGAGAAAGTCGTCCGGCGCTTCACCGCCGATCGCGACGAAGCCTATCGCGAGTTCATCGACAAGTGCGCCGATTTCGAGGCGGAGATCGCCAAGGAAACGGCAGCCGAGCATTTCACCTATGCCGAGCTCGAAGAGAATGACGAGGACCTCGAGAAGCTGAAAGGCTGGCTCGCCAAGATCCAGCGGCTCGATTTCTACCAGGCACCGCTCGGACAGGAGGCCGAAGCGCGGCTGCGCGAGTGCGTCGCGCTGCTCGAAACCTACGCCCGCCAGGTCTTCGACGCCCAGGAGGAAAACCGGACCCGGCCCGATGCGCCGGAGGCGAAATCATGACCATCGACACGTCGGCTCTCAAGCGCGCCGTCCTGATCGTCGCATTGCTCAACCTCGCCTATTTCGGCGTCGAGTTCTCCGTCGCGCTCCGGATCGGTTCGGTCTCGCTGCTCGCGGACAGCGCCGATTTTTTCGAGGATGCGGCGGTCAACTTCCTGATCGTGGCGGCGCTGGGATGGAGCGCGGCGCGGCGCGCCAGGGTGGGAATGCTGCTCGCGGCGGTCTTGCTGGCGCCGGCGATCGCATTCCTCTGGACGCTCTGGCACAAGCTCGGCGCGCCGATCCCGCCCGACGCGGTGTCGCTTTCCGTAACGGGCCTTGGCGCGCTCGCGGTCAATCTGTTCGCCGCCATCCTGCTTGCCCGCCATCGGCAGCATAGCGGCAGTCTCGCCAAGGCGGCCTGGCTCTCGGCCCGCAATGACGCGCTCGCCAATGTCGCGATCATCATTGCCGGCCTTGTCACGCTCCGGGTTCATTCGGTCTGGCCCGACATCGTCGTCGGCCTCGGCATCGCGATCATGAATCTCGACGCGGCACGGGTGGTCTGGACGGCCGCACGCGAAGAACACCGGCTCGCCAGCGCTGTATCCTGAAGGAGCCCGCCATGCTGCGCGTCATGACCTACAATACGCTGTTCGGCGGCTTCGACGGTGAGGACGGCCGCCGCTTCGAGCTGCAGGTGGAGATCATCCACGAGGCCGATCCGGACGTGCTGTTCGTCCAGGAGTGGCGGGGTTTTCTCGCCGATGGCGGCCGGCGGCTCTATGAGGCCGAGCGGCGGCTGGGACGCCGCGCGCTCGTCGCCGCCGCTGCCGTCACCGGGCAGAACACGGCGGTCCTGCTCAAGCCCGGCATCGAGGTGCTTCGCTTCGAGGCCGATGCCGACCATTTCCACCATGCCGCCGCGATCGCCGCACTGCGCGTGCCGCAACTCGACAAGCCGCTTACGGCGATCAGCGTCCACCTCTGCCCGATGGGGTCCAGCGTGCGGCTGCGCGAAGCGAGCTACCTCGCCAATTTCGCCGTCGACGACAGCTATACGATCATCGGTGGCGATCTCAATTCGGTGTCGCCGCACGACGCCGAGCCCGAGCTTTCCGACCTGCCGGCGCGTTTCCGGTTCCGCTACGCCGACCCGGATGGCAAGGCCGACCGCGGCACGCTTGCCGCGCTCGAGCGCGCGGGCTTCACCGACATCGGATTCGGTCTGGACGGCAATGCGGTGCCGACGGTGCCCGGCGCCGCCTTCAAGGGCAGCGAGTTCGTCCCGTTCCGCTGCGATTACCTGCTCGCGAGCAAGGCGCTGGCGGATCGTGCGCGCGACTATCGAGTGCTCACCGGCGGCGGCGCTGGCGAGGCGTCCGATCATTACCCTATTCTGTGTGATGTCGCCTAGCGCTCCACGGTCGTTCCGCCGTCTGACGGGATGGGCGATAATCGCGGGCATCATCGTGAACGATGTCTATGCCCTCGGTGCGGCTGCGATTGGCGCAATAGGCGAGCTTCCAATCATCGGAGCGTTGTCCACACGGCCTCTCGAAAGGCTTGTCTGGCCGAGGTCCGCCCGCCTTCCCGCAACGCCGTCGGGAGGCTTTTTTCCACCGCCGGCAAGCCGGCTTTGCATCGCGAAGCAAGAGCGCCGCCCGCCCCCGCCAGCCATTTCGTTCCGCCCTTCGGGTGCAGGTCGATCGTCCCCCCCCCCCCCCCCCGTTCAAGCGACAGCCATCGAGGTCTCCATGCGCGCGGTCCCGAAACAAGAGAGGGCTGACGATATGCTGATCCGCGGCAACTCCGCCGCCATCGAGCGTACATGAAGCGCCTGATCCCTCGCGTCCAGACGGCGGAGCATACGAGAACCAATCTCGCAAGACGAACTTCATGCCCGCAGACCAAGAGGCCGAGATGACCGGAACGATGAATCCAGCCAGGATAGTCGAGAGTCTCCCACGGAGGCTCCATGGGCAACACGACCTTCACAGTGCACGTGGCATGGTCCGGCTATCGGTTCACGCCATCATCCCGATCGTGCGACGGAATCGCGCGAGAGCTATTGTGTAGAAGACGGCACCGATTGCCGTGATTGCCAGAAACTGCGGCCAGACCACATCAAGACCGGCACCGCGATAGAGAATCGCCTGCGCCATCTTCACGAAGTGGGTTGTCGGCGCGGCGAGCATCACCGTCTGCACGAATTGCGGCATGCTTTCGCGCGGCGTGATCCCGCCCGAAAGCAGCATGAGCGGCAGCAGGACGAGCATCAGCAGCAGCCCGAACTGCGGCATGGAGCGCGCGATGGTCCCCATGAATATGCCCATCGACGTCGTCGCGAAGAGATGAAGACCTGCTCCCACCAGAAACAGCGGTATCGAACCCTCGATCGGAACGCCCAGAACCCCTTGGACAATGACGTAGAGCGAAAATGCGCATGCAACGAGCACGACGAGAGCCATCGCCCAGACCTTGCTCGCCATGATCTCGAACGGCGTCACCGGCATGACCAGCAGATGCTCGATCGTGCCATGCTCGCGCTCGCGGATCAGCGCGGCGCCCGTCAGCACGATCGAGAGCATGGTGACATTGTTGATGATCTCCATCACCGCGCCGAACCAGCTCTGCGCCAGCGTCGGATTGAACCGCGCGCGCATGGCGAGACCGGCGGGCGGCGCGGCGGTCGCCCGAGTGCCCGCCATGAACTCGGCGGCCTCGGTCTGAACGATCTGCTGGATATAGCCGCCGCCGGTGAACGCCTGGCTCATGCGGGTCGCGTCGACGTTGAGCTGGATCGTCGGCTGGCGGCCGGCCAGGACGTCGCGCTGAAAGTCTGGCGGAATATCGAGCGCGAAGGTGTAGCGTCCGGCATCGAGACCGGGATCGACCTCGTCCAGCCCGATCATGGCGGGCCGCGTGAAATAGGGAGGATAGAAGGCGCCGGTGATGCGGCTCGACAGCGGCGACTGGTCTTCGTCGGCGATGGAAATCGCCGCCTTGTGCAGCGTTTCGGGAATGCCGGCGGCGGCGATATAGATGCCGAGCGAGAAGGCATAGACGATCAGGAACAGCATCATCGGATCGCGCCAGAGGCTGCGCAGCTCCTTGATCCCCAGATTGAAGATATTGGCGATCTTGCGCATATCAGTGCTCCTGTTTCCTCAGCAGCACGACGCACGCGCCCAGGATCACCGGAAAGGCCATCGCCAGGGCCGCAAGTGGAGAGAGAAGGTCGGTCAGGCCCAGCCCCTTCGAGAAGACGCCGCGGCAGATGGTGATGAAATGCGTCGCGGGAAAGATATGGCCGATGGCGGCGCCCGCGCCCTCCAGCGACGAGACGGGATTGATGAGCCCGGAGAACTGGACGGCCGGCAGGATGGTGCCGATCGCGGTGGCGAACATGGCGGCGATCTGGCTGCGCATGAAGACGGAGAACAGGAGACCGAGCGCGGTCGACGAGAGCGTGAACAGGAACGCGCCCAGCGTCATCGCCAGCACGCTGCCAGTGATCGACACCCGGAATATGGTGAGCGCCAGCAGGACCAGCAACACATAGTTCAGCATCGCGAGCGCGACATAGGGTATCTGCTTGCCGAGCAGGAACTCGGCGCGTCCGGCAGGCGTCACATAGAAGTTGATGATGGAGCCCAGCTCCTTCTCGCGCACCACGCTCAGCGCCGTCAGCATCGCTGGCAGCAGCAGCAGCAGAAGCGGGATCACCGCCGGCACGATCGCGACCAGGCTCTTGACGTCGGGATTGTAGCGATAGCGGATCTCGATGTTGATCAGCCCGGAAGAGGGACGGATGCCCAGCTCCTGCACGCTCATCTCGCTCAGCCACTGGGCGTGCAGCGCCTGGATGTACCCCTGGACGGTCTCCGCGCGCATCGGCATCGCGCCGTCGATCCACACGCCGACCTCGACGGGAGTGCCGTGGCGCAGGTCGCGCGCGAAATTGGGCGGAAGCTCGATCGCGACGCTGAGCTCGCCCGACCGCATCCGCCGGTCGAGCTGGGCATAGTCGGTGATCGGCGGCCGCTCGATGAAGTAGCGCGAGCCTGCCAGGTTGAGCGTGTAGTTCTGGCTGGTCGTCGTCCCATCGCGATCGAGCACGGCGAAAGGGAGATTCTCCACATCCAGGCTGATGCCGTAGCCGACGATGAACATCAGGATGACACTGCCGAGCAGCGCGAGCAGCCCGCGGATCGGATCGCGCTGCAGCTCGAGCTGCTCGCGCCGCGTATAGGCGAGCATGCGGCGGATGGAAAAGAAGCGCGAAAAGTTGGGCGCCGGCGCCTGGCCCGATGGCGGATCGGGCACTGGCGGGGCGGCCTGGGGGGTCGCGGCGTCAGGCGTCACATGGCTGTCGCTACCGTTCGGCACCTCTGCGGATGCGTCCTCCAGATAGGCGATGAAGGCTTGCTCCAGGGTCGCAGCGCCCCTGCCCTCGACGATGCGCGCCGGCGTGTCGCTGACCAGCACCTTGCCCGCATGCATCAGCGAGATGCGGTCGCAGCGCTCGGCCTCGTTCATGAAATGCGTGGAGATGAAGATCGTGACCTTGTCGTTTCGCGAGAGGTCGATCATCATCTGCCAGAACTGGTCGCGAGCGATCGGATCGACCCCCGACGTCGGCTCGTCGAGGATCAGCATTTCCGGCTTGTGGATCATCGCGACCGCGAGGCTCAGGCGCTGGCGCTGGCCGAGCGGCAAGGCATCGGGCACGGCGTCCATCATGTCGGTCAGCCCGAAGCGCCCGGCTATCTCCTCGACGCGCCCCGGAAGCTCGGCCGGCGGCACATGGAACAGCTTGGCGTGGAGCTCCAGATTCTGCCCGACGGTCAGTTCCGAATAGAGCGAAAAGGCCTGGGACATATAGCCGACGCGCCTGCGCGTGGCGATGTCGCGGCTGTCGACCTCGCGGCCGAACAGCCAGGCCTCGCCCTCGCTGGCGGCCAGGAGGCCCGTCAGCATCTTCATGGTCGTCGACTTGCCGCAGCCGTTCGAGCCGAGGAAGCCGAAGATCTCGCCGCGTTCGATCCGGAAGTCGACATGATCGACGGCGGTGAAGTCGCCGAAGCGCATCGTCAGCCCCTTGGCCTCGATGGCGATCTCAGCGTCGCCGCCATCGCTGCGCGGAGCTATGTCGACGGATTTATAGCCGCGCCGGCGCTCCTCGGGGAGAAGCGCGATAAAGGCCTCCTCCAGCGTCTTCGTGCCGGTACGCTCGTAAAAGTCGGCCGAGGTGCCCGTGGCGAGGATCCTGCCCGCGTCCATGGCGACCAGCCAGTCGAAGCGCTCGGCCTCCTCCATATAGGCGGTGGCAACCAGCACGCTCATCTGCGGGCGCTCTGCGCGGATGCGGTCGATCAGATCCCAGAACTGCGCACGCGACAGCGGGTCGACACCGGTGGTCGGCTCGTCGAGTAGCAGGAAGTCGGGGTCGTGGATGAGCGCGCAGCACAGGCCGAGCTTCTGCTTCATGCCGCCCGAGAGCTTGCCGGCCGGCCGATCGCGAAACTCGGCAAGACCGGTGCTTTCGGTCAGCTCGGAGATCCGCCTTTCGCGCTCCGCCGCATCCTGACCGAAGAGTCGGCCGAAAAATTCCAGATTCTCCTCGATCGAGAGCGTGGGATAGAGGTTCTTTCCCAGCCCCTGCGGCATGTAGGCGATCCGCGGACACACCCGATCGCGGTGCCGCCCGTCGCGCATATCGCCCCCAAGCACCTCGACCGTCCCCTCCTGGATCACCCGCGCTCCGGCGATCAGCGAGAACAGGCTCGACTTGCCCACCCCGTCGGGTCCGATCATCGCGACCATCCGGCCCGCAGGGATTTCGAGGTCCACGCCCGCGAGCGCCGGCACCTTGCCATAGTGGAGGCTGACGCCGGACAGGCGGGCGACAGGCGCCGGTGGGGCGGCGTCGATCATCGCGAGACGTTGACGGTCAGCCTCGCCGGCCATTGGGCGCCGGGATCGACGCGCACATAGGCCATGCCGGGCAGCCCGGTCTTCACCATGGTGATGTTGCGCTCGAGCAGTTGCCGATCGATGCGCGCCTTGACGCGGAACATCAGCTTCTGCCGCTCGCTCTGGGTCTCGACGGTCTTGGGCGTGAACTGGGCGACATCCGCCACGAACGAGACCTTGGCCGGGACAACGAGATCCGGCGCGGCATCGAGCACGATGCGGACGTCGCTTCCCAGGGCGACGCGTCCCGCCACCGTCTCGGGCAGGAAGAAGGTCATGTAGACATCGCCGAGATTGACGAGGTTGAGCACGCGCCCACCGCCCGCAACCACCTCACCGGGTTGCGCGACGCGATACTGGACACGGCCGGCAGTTGGCGCGCGCAGGTCGCTGTCGCGGATATCGGCCTCGATCCGCTGGATCGTGGCGCGCACGGCATCGACATTGGAGCGAGCCCCGATCACCTGGCTTCGGGCGGTGCCGATCGCGGCATCGACCGCGGCGAGCTGGGCCCGGGCGGCCTCGACGGCGGCGGTGGCGCCCTCGACCTGCGCCTGATCGTCGTCGCGTTCCTGGACGGCTGTCGCGCCCTCGCGCGCCAGCGTCTCCGACCGGGTCAACCGCTTGCGGGCGGCGTTGAGCTCGGCCTCGCGCTGGCGCACCCCGGCCAGCGCGGCCGCACGGTTGCTCTGCTGCTGGGAGACCTGGCTCTCAGCGATCAAGATCGCGTTTTGTGCCTGCGCCAGTTGCGCTTGGGCTTCCGCCTTCTGCGCGTTCAGCACATCGGTATCCATATGCGCGACGACCTGGCCGGCCTTCACGAAATCTCCCTCGTCCGCGACGATGTCGCGAATGCGTCCCGGCGTCTTGGCCGATACGTCGATCTCGATCGCCTCGATCCGGCCATTGCCGCCGATGATGCCATTGGGCAGCTCGCCAGGCTTCAGCAGCAGCCACAACAGGAGGGCCGCGGCCACGACGGCCACGGCGATGCCGCCCCTGACGATCCAGCTTTTCTGGGGCATTTTCATCGCGCCTGTTCCCCTGTCTGCTCCGTGTTGGTGTCGAATGCTGCATTGACGAAGCCGCCGCCGAGCGCGGCATAGAGCGCCACGGCGCTCGCGAGATGGGCGCGGCGCAACTGCACCAGCGTCTGCTCGGTATCGAACAGGTCGCGCTGCGCATCGAGCACCTCCAGATAGGCCGAACGCCCATTGTCGAAGCGGAGCTGGGCAAGCCGCGCCCTTTCCCGGAGCGCGTCGAGCACGGTGCGCGTGGTCTCGATCTGCCGGGCCAGCTGCCGCCGCCGGACGAGTGCATCGGAAACGTCGCGAAACGCCCCCTGCACCGTCTTCTCATAGTCGGCCACAGCGCCGACCTGGCGCGCCTTCGCCACGTCGAGATTGGCGGCGAGGCGTCCGGCATTGAACAACGGCATGGTGATCGTCGGCGTGAAGCTCCATGAACGGCTGCCATTTCCGAACAGCCCGTCAAGATCGGTGCTGGTCGACCCGAAGGCCCCTGTCAGGCTGATAGTGGGAAAGAAGGCGGCGCGCGCCGCGCCGATGTTCGCCTCCGCAGCGCGCAGCCGATATTCCGCCGCCACGATATCCGGGCGATTGACGAGCAGTTCGGAAGGAAGGCCGGGCGGCAGGTCGATCTCAGGCGCCGTTCCGGCAAGCCCCAGTGGTCCGGGCGCGATCTCGACCGGTTGGCCGACCAGCAGCGCCAGCGCGTTGCGGTTGATCTCGCGGTCCTGGTCGAGCGCTTCCAGCGCTGCCTGCGCCTGACCGAGCAGCGTCTGCGCCTGTGTCATCTCCAGCTTGGAGCCCGACCCCACTTCATAGCGGCGGCGCATGATGCGAAGCGCTTCCTCACGCGTCGTGATCGTCTGTGTGGCGAGCGCCGCGCGCTCCTCATATTCGCGCTCCAGCAGGTAGCCGTTGGCGACCTGGGCAATGAGGTCGGTGGCGACCGCGCGGCGCGCTTCCTCGGTCGCGAGATACTGGTTGCGGGCCGCCTCGCTGAGGTTGCGCAGACGGCCCCAGAAGTCGATCTCCCAGCCGGCGCTCAATTGCGCCGTGACCTGCTTGATGTCGTAGCTCTGCGAGCCGAGCCCCGGCAGGTTGATGAGCGACCGACCGCGCGTTCCCGTGCCGACCGCATTGAGTTCCGGATAAAGCGCGGTCCCCTCGATCCGCCATGCCGCCCGCGCTTCGGCCACGCGGGCGGTCGCGACCCGAATGTCGCGATTGTTCTCGAGCGCGGTCGCGATCAGCGCGCGCAGATGGTCTTCGCGAAAGAAGTCATGCCAGCCGATGCGGGCTACGGAGGGAGCGGTCGACGAAGCCGCAGCATAGTTTTGCGGGACGGGTTGCGGCGGGCGCGCATGCGGCGGCGCGAAGGAGCAGCCCGCGCTGGAGAGGAGCGCGAGGCCGAGCAGAAGATGCCCGGATCGATACTTTCCGGACCCGCGCCTTCGCGTTCCTCCTTCGCAGGGCACAAACCGCATTTTCCCCCCAGTAAAGTACGTGTCGACCTGTTCCTTCCTTGGGAGGAAGCGGTCTTCGCCCGCGGCCCTCAGGCTTCCTGCGCCTTACCCGCCGGACGTGCCGGCTCCGCCGGCTTGGCCGCGGCGGCATTCCTGAACCAGGGCGCGATCAGCTTCTGGAAGGCATCGCTTGCCTCCTGGGAGCCGGCGCCGGACAATGCATCCTGCCACACGCCCTGCCATTCCTCGAAGGCGGCCTTCGCCTTTTCGGCGGCGGCGTCCCGGCTTTTTTCGATTTCAGCCAGAATAGTGGCAGCGGGCGCTCCGGACAAGTTCGGCACCTTGCCGGGCTCGAACGCCTTGATCTGATCGACGGCGCTCGCGAAACCCTGCCTGCCGATGCCGGCATAGTCCGCGCCGACGCTCCGGGTGATTTCCGCGAGCTTGAGCAGGAACTGGCCATTCGCCTTGGTCAGCGCGAGGATCTGGTCAACTGGATATGACATGGTCTGGTCCTTTCCTATGAGAGGCACCCCTACTTTGGATGCCATGTTGCAATGCAATATCGGTAATGTCACGTGTATTTTCAGGCTCATCCGTTGGCGATGTACTGGCCGCCGTTGATCGTAAGGACGGAACCCGTGCAGAAGGCGGCAGCGGGCGTCGCAAGCCAGGCTACCGCATGGGCGATCTCCTCGGCCTGACCCAACCGGCCCACGGGGATCCGGGCGACGATGGAGTCGCGCACCTCTTGCGGAACCGCCGCCACCATGTCGGTGTCGATATACCCCGGGCAGATGGCGTTGACGGTGATCCCGCGTGCGGCATTCTCCAGGGCAAGCGCCTTGGTGAAGCCGATGACGCCCGCTTTGGCGGCCGAGTAGTTGACCTGGCCGACCTGGCCCTTCTGGCCGTTGATCGAGGAGATGTTGATGATCCGGCCGTGCCGCCGTTCCCGCATTCCCTCGATGACCGCGCGGCTCATCGTGAACATCGAGTCGAGATTGGTGCCGAGCACCGCGCGCCACTGCTCCCAGCTCATCCGGTGGAACATGCCGTCGCGGGTGATGCCGGCATTGTTGACCAGCACCGAGGTCGGTCCGAGCGCCTCCTCGACCTTGCGGATGCCCTCGAGGCAGGCGGCCTCATCGCCGACATCCCATTTGAACACCGGAATGTCGGCTGCGCCGGAAAACCGGGCCGCCGCTTCGTCGTTGCCGTGATAGATCGCCGCGACCCTGCAGCCGGCCGCTTGCAGCGCCCGGGCGATTGCGGCGCCGATGCCACGTGTGCCACCGGTCACGATTGCGACGTCCGCCATATTCCCTCTCGGAAAAGCTTGATGCAGCGGAGGCTAGCTAGGCAGGCATGCTCGGCGGCTCCATCCGTATCTATACTTACAAGTTTTGTTATTTGTGCGCCATGTTCGCGTGCCTGCGCGATGATTGACGAAATTCCGCTACACCGGATAGGGGACGAGGATGCGAATGAGCACGGAGCCGGGCAACGTCATCCAGAGAATGTCACGACGTTCACCGAAAGGGGGACGGCCGACCCAGGAGGTGGCTGCTCAACTAGGCGCTCACATTCTTTCGGTCGCGCTCGACCAGTTCGGAAGGACCGGTGTCGAGGGCACGACCATGGACGCCATAGCTGCGACGGCCAATGTTTCGAAGCGCACGATCTATCTCCGTTTCGGATCCAAAAGGGACATCATACTGCGCGCCATCGAACATGGCTTCGCATGCCATTTCGATCCCGTGGCCGCGGCGCGTCCCCCTGACGGTCCCTTGAAGGAACGTCTGCTCTATGTCGCCACGAAGTTCCTGAATGCTTCGTTGAAGCCAGGGGTGTGCAACCTCGAGAAATTGGCCGATTGGGCGCTCGAGCATGCGCCGGACATTTTCGACAGACTGCAGAACATGATGAATGACGGTCCGGTGACGCTCATCCGGTCCGTCCTCGAGGAAGGGGTCCGGGACGGGGAGATCGCAGTGTCCGACATGGAATTCACGACCAGATTCGCTTTTGATGCGCTGGTCCGGTCTCCGAGATATCGCATCCTTCGCGTCGGCGAACTGGCGAACCACCCGCGGGCCAGGCGGGAATATCTGGACCGTGCAGTGGAATTGCTGCTCAAGGCGCTGGCAACCTGACCTCGTATCCGATCCAGCTCATTCGCCAGCGGATTGAAGGGCGAGCGCGCTGCTCGCCTCGGGCGATGTCCATGCAATGGGTCCTCATCGCACAAGGGCCACACCGATGCGAAAGCGCGTGGTCCGCACATTATAGTCGAGCAGATTCTCACCATAGCCGATGAAGCTCTGCCCGAAGACGTAGAAATCCGGGCCGCCACCCAGGATCCGGTTCAATGGATAGGAGATATCCGCCGAGACCGAACCCTTGCCGCTGGCGAAATTGAAACGGGTGGAGGTGGAAAGGCGCAGTCCGTGATCCTCCCCAACCTCCATGAACAGTCCGCTATTGCCTCGGTAGCGGCGGATATCGGGATTGTCCGAGCGACCGCCGACGTAGAGCCAGAGGCGCGGCGCTATGATCAGCCTGCGGTCGCCACCGAGCGAGAGAGCCGCCATCGGCGCCACGTAAAGCGTGTTGAAGCTGCGCGATGCCGCACCGTCGCGCCCGTTCGACTCATGGCGCAGGCCGACCTGCGCGCTGAGCGTCGCCTTGTCCGAAAGGCCGATCGGCGACGACAGATAGAAGAGCTCGGGTTGATAGTCGACATTGCGGAACGGGGAGGATCGTGCGCCGAGATCCCAGAACATCCGCTGCGTGTAGGCAAAATAGAGCCCATCGAGCAGCGAGGACGGCCGGTCTTCCCGTTCCCGGCTACCGAAGAGCTGATATTTGAAGCTGATCTGAATCCGCGCGTCGCTGTCGGTGCCAGGCCCGAAAACGGCGTAGATCGGCTCATAGACCGACAGATTGTCGACAAAAGCGTTTCCTGCGGCCCGATCAGCGGGAGGCGGCGTCTGCGGTTCGGTGGCTCCCGACACGCTTTGGTATGAGGGGGATTCGGCCGGAATGGGGCGTGGCGCGAGCGCGACCGGCTGCGCGTCCCAGGACGGCACCGACAGCAGTGCGCCGTCGGCTGCGTCCGTCGCGGGAAGCCGATAGCGAGCAGAGGCGAATTCCTTCGGTGCGACCCTTATGTCCGTATGCGTCGGCGCGATGCGCTCCAGCCAGACGCGCCGACGGATGCCGTCCTTGACAAGCTCGGCCTCGACGCTGTCGGGCAGGACAATATCTTGCGGCGTGACGCCGGCGTTGAGCAGGCGGAGGTCCACGAGCACTCCTCCTACGGGGTCGCGCTCGCCTGCACGGCCGATGAGAATCTCGACGTCGCCCCGAGCCAGGGCGGAGCCCGGTATTGCCGCGGCAGCGATGGCGAGAATTGAGGCCCGGACGATCATGCCAGCAGATGCTGGGCGCCGCCGACCGGCATGACCGTGCCGGTGATCCTTTTCGCCGCATCGAGCGCGTGGAGCGCGATCATGCGCTCTTCATCCGTGGGAATGACGAGCGCCGCCACCGGACTGTCAGGCACGGTGATGCGTGGACCATCACCGGCATTTGCCAGTTCGTCGATTTCCACGCCTAGCCAGGCGAGCCTTCGGCAAATCCGGCTGCGGACATCGGCGTGGTTTTCCCCAATCCCGGCTGTGAAGACGATGGCGTCAAGCCCGCCGAGAGAGGCGATGAGCCCGCCCGCCTCCCGCGCCGCCCGCCAGCAGAAGAGCTCTATCGCTTCCTCGGCCTCCGGCGCTCCGCTCTGCGAAAGCGTGCGCATGTCGCTGGATAGGCCGGACACGCCGAGGAGCCCGGATTTCTTGTAGAGAAGCTCCTCCACTTCAGCCGCGCTCATGCCGAGCTGCATCTGAAGGTGCAGCACGACACCGGGATCGAGACTGCCGCTCCGGCTGCCCATCATCAGGCCGTCGAGCGTCGTGAAGCCCATCGTCGTGTCGACGCTCTTGCCTGCTCGCATGGCGCACAGGCTTGCGCCGTTGCCGAGATGGGCCGCGATCACCCGGCCGGAGGCAAGCACGGGATCGATCTCGGCCAAGCGGCGGGCGATATATTCGTAGGACAGGCCATGAAAGCCGTAGCGGCGGATGCCCTGCTCGTGAAAGGTGCGCGGCAGAGCGAAGCGCGAGGCGACCGCCGGCATGTCATGATGGAAGGCCGTGTCGAAGCAGGCAACCTGCGGCAGGTCGGGACGAAGTTCGGCGATCGCGCGGATGGCGGCCAGATTGTGGGGCTGATGAAGGGGCGCCAGCGGGCAAAGCGCGTCGAGCTTGTCGATCAGCGCGGCATCGACAAGCCGGGGCGCGGCAAATTCGGTGCCGCCGTGAACGACCCTGTGACCCACCGCGATGACCTCATGATCATCCAGATGGTCGCTCGCCCATGCGAAGAGATCCCTCAGCAGATCCGCGTGCGTGAGCGCCGCGCCATCGGCCCAGTCCCGCTCGAGAAGCGCCACTCCGTCAGCCGACCGCGCCTCGAGATGCGGCGCGATGCCGATCTTCTCGATCTTGCCGCCCGCCGAGAGGGTCGGCAGCCCCTGCTCATCGACCGTGAACAGCGCGAACTTGATGCTCGACGATCCCGAATTCAGGCTGACGACCGCCTTCATGCCGATGCCTTTTCAGGCAGGCCGGGCGCCGCCTTGGTCGCTGCGCGGGCCAACAGCACCGCGACCGCGCAGGACGCGAGGCGCGTGCGCAGGCTGTCGGCGCGGCTGGTGAGGATGATCGGCACTCGTGCGCCGAGCACGATGCCTGCCGCGTCCGCGCCGCCCAGGAAGGTCAGTTGCTTGGCCAGCATGTTGCCGGCCTCGAGATTGGGCACGACCAGGATTTCCGCCTTGCCCGCGACAGGCGAGTCGATCCCTTTCTCCCGGGCTGCCGCCTCGCTGATGGCATTGTCCAACGCAAGCGGCCCGTCGAGCACGCCGCCGGTGATCTGCCCGCGATCTGCCATCTTGCAGAGGCCCGCGGCGTCCAGTGTCGAAGGCATGGCCGGATTAACCGTCTCGACCGCCGAGAGGATTGCGACCCTCGGCCTCTCGATGCCGATCACATGGGCAAGGTCGATGGCGTTGCGGATGATGTCGGCCTTCTCTTCGAGGTCGGGCGCGATGTTGATCGCCGCATCGGTGATGATGAGCGGCGTGGGATGGCCCGGCACCTCCATCACATAGGCGTGGCTGATCCGGCGCTCGGTGCGCAGGCCCGTCGCTGACGGAACCACCGCGCTCATCAGCTCGTCGGTGTGGAGCGATCCCTTCATCAGCAGCTTCGCCTCGCCCGAGCGCACGAGCGCGACAGCCTTGGCTGCTGCATCGTGGCTATGGTCGGCGGGGACGATGGCAAAGCCGGAAATGTCCCTGCCCGCTTCCTCCGCCGCCTTGCGGATGCGCGTCTCCGGACCGATCAGCAGCGGCGCCATCAGGCCTGCTTCGGCCGCTTCCAGGGCAGCCGACAGCGCCGCCGCGCTGCACGGATGGGCCACCGCGGTCGGCATCGGCTCGCCGTGCGAGGTCAGCTCGATGAGCCTGCGATAGCCGTCATGACGGGCGAGTCGGACCTCGGGCAGGGCGGCGCGCGGCCGCCTCACCTTCTCGATCGGCGCCTCGACCTCGGCCTGGCCGGAAATGACTTCTTCGCCCTCCTGATTGACGCAGCGGCAGTCGAGCAGGACCACATGACGCTCGGCCCGCTTCTCGCTGACCGTCACCGACGCGGTGATGGTGTCGCCGATGCCGACGGGCCGAGCGAAGCGTAGCGATTGACTGAGATAGATCGCGCCTGGTCCTGGCAGCTCCGTGCCCAGCACCGCCGAGATCAGCCCCCCACCCCACATGCCGTGCGCGATCACGCGGCGGAATATGTCGGTGGCGGCATAGTCCGCGTCGAGATGCGCGGGATCGACGTCGCCCGACACGAGCGCGAAGAGCTGGATATCCTCCTCGCTGAGGGTCCGGGTGAGGCTGGCGGTATCGCCGACCGCGATCTCGTCGAAAGTCCGGTTCTCGATCAGCGCGCCGTCGGCCATCGCTCAGTGCTCCCGGATATATTGGCCGGGCGCCGCATAGAGCGGAGGATAGCCCTTGTCGGGGGCACCCTCGGGCGGGGGCGCGATCGGCTCCCCGGAATGGCTGCCGAGCCAGTCTCCCCATGCGGTCCACCAGCTTCCCTCGAAGCTGTCGGCGCGAGCCAGCCATTCCTCGGCATCGAGCACGGGCCCATCCTGCGGGCGGTCCAGCATGCGATAGTGACGGCCCTTGTGCCCCGGTTCCGAGACGATACCGGCGTTGTGGCCGCCACTGGTCAGCACGAAACGGATGTCGGCCGGCGCAAGCAAGTGGATCTTGTGAACCGATTTCCAAGGTGCCACATGATCGCGCTCGGTGCCGACGACAAACATCGGCCTGCGCAGCGCCGATAGCGAGATCGCGCGGCCATCGACATGGTATCTGCCCTCGGCGAGGTCGTCGTCGAGGAAAAGGCGCCGCAGATATTGGCTGTGCATCGCGTAGGGCATGCGGGTGCCGTCCGCGTTCCAGGCCATGAGGTCGTTCAAGGGCTCGCGCTCGCCCATCAGATAGGTGGTGAGCACGCGCGACCAGACCAGATCGTTCGAGCGCAGAATCTGGAAAGCGCCGCCCATCTGGCTGCTGTCCAGATAGCCCCGGCTCCACATCATGTTCTCGAGCAGGTTGAGCTGGGATTCGTCGATGAAAAGGCCGAGTTCGCCCGGCTCGCTGAACTCGGTCTGCGCCGCGAGCAGCGTGATGCTCGCCAACCGCTCGTCGCCGTCGCGCGCCATTGCCGCCGCCGCGATCGCGAGCAGCGTGCCGCCGAGGCAATAGCCCAGCGCGTGGATGCCCGAAGCTCCGGTGATCGCCGTGATCGCGTCGAGCGCGGCCAGGGGACCGAGCCGCCGATAGGCTTCCATGTCGAGATTGCGGTCGGCGCTGCCCGGATTGTGCCATGAAATCGCGAAGACCGTATAGCCCTGCCCCACCAGCCAGCGGATCAGCGAATTCTCCGGCGACAGGTCGAGAATATAATATTTCATGATCCAGGCCGGCACGACGAGCACCGGCTCGGGCCGGACCTTCTCGGTCGTGGGCTTATACTGGATCAGTTCGATCAATTCGTTGCGGTAGACAATCGTGCCTTGCGTAACGGCGACCGCCTCGCCGACCCGGAAGGTTTCGGTACCCGCCGGCTGCTCGCCGCGCGCCAGGGAGCTCATATCCTCGATCAAGTGCTGGAAGCCGTCGATCAGGCAACGTCCCCCTGTCTCCACGATGCGCTGCTGCAGCACGGGGTTGGTGGCGATGAAGTTGGTGGGCGCCAGCACGTCGAGCATCTGCCGGGCGGCGAAAGTGATCATGTCCTCATGGTGCTGGTTGACCCCCATGACGCCCGTGGTCGCGGCGTGCCACCACTGCTGGGTCAGCAGAAAGGCCTGCACCAGCATATTGTAGGGCGGTTGCCGCCAGGCGGGATCGTCGAACCGGTGGTCCTGCGGCAGCGGCTCGATCGCGGGCGCGGCGTCGGGATCGTGCGCTTCGCGCAGCACATAGTCCGAGAATCGCATATATTTGCGCGTCGCCTTGGCCGCCAGCTGCAACTGCTTACCCGGTGAGCAGGCGAGATGCTGCATCCAGTCGGAATAGGCCTGGGTCAGCGTCGCCGGCGACAGGCCGTGCGTGATCTGAGCGATCGCCGCCGCCGCAGCGCGGTCGAGCGTTTCGGCGACTCCGTCAAGCGGGTCACACTGCGCTGCGCAATCCGATGGGGGCATTGCTTGTTCTCCGGTTCCTTGTCGCCCGACAATCCCTGCCGGCAGAGCCGACCGTCCATGCGCACGTCCGGGCTCACGCGCGATAGCGGCAGCGACATTGCTTTCGACAAACGGTAATATGAGGAGTAGATTCTGAGCAAGCTGGTTTGCGTTTTGGGGCTGACTTTCCCCTCATGCCATCTTCTGATCCGCGATAAGTCGCGGGAATTTGCGGAACGAATGCGCTTCGCCCTGGCGCTCCAACGAATATGCATCCCACCTTTTGATACCAATAAGTATACATACGGATAGGGGAATCGGACCATGTGCCCCAGTTCTCCTTGGACAGCGTCGGATGGGCCGACCCGCGGAGAGCCGCCTCGGTTGATCTGGTGTGCAGAGGAGAAACCATGGCTCGCATAGCGCTTATCACAGGTGGTGTGACCGGTATTGGCGCCGCGACGGCGAAGCTTCTGCGCAAATCGGGATACACCGTCGTCGCTAACTATTTCGGAAATGATGACAAGGCCCAGAGTTTCGCACAGGAGACGGGCATCCCTGTCTACAGCTGGACCGTGGCGGACTTCGCTGCGAGCCAGGCCGGGGTCGCCAAGGTGGTCGCGGACGTCGGCCCGATCGACATCCTCGTCAACAATGCGGGCATCACCCGCGACGGCACATTGCACAAGATGACCGAAGAGCAGTGGCGCAGCGTCATCGATGTCGATCTCGGCGGCTGCTTCAATATGTGCCGGGCCGTGATCGAGGGGATGCGCGAGCGCCGCTTCGGGCGTATCGTCAACATAAGCTCCGTCAACGGGCTCTCCGGCCAGTTCGGCCAGACCAACTATGCCGCGGCCAAGGCCGGCGTCCTCGGCTTCACCAAAGCGCTCGCGCTCGAGGGCGCGGCGCGCAACATCACGGTCAACGCGATTGCGCCGGGATATACCGACACCGCGATGGTTGCGGCCGTGCCCGAGCAGGCGATGGTGGGTGTGCTTGCATCGGTTCCCGTGGGGCGCCTGGGCACGCCCGAGGAAATCGCCCGCGGCGTCCTGTTTCTGGTCGAGGACGAAGCCGGTTTCGTGACCGGCGCGACCCTCTCGATCAACGGCGGCAAATATATGGCCTGAATACGCGCCCGGGCTGCCTTCAGCCGATCCGACCTTTCGAAGGAGAGCATTATGGCAACCAGCGTCTTCCTCTGTTCGCCCGTCCGGACGGCGATCGGCGCCTATGGCGGCGGTCTCAAGGACATGCCCGCTCCCTCGCTCGGCGCCATTGCCATCCGGGAGGCACTGGCCCGCGCCGGCGTGGGCGGCGATGCCATAGACGCTGTCGTGATGGGACAGGTCGTGCAGGCGGGAGCAAAGATGAACCCCGCGCGGCAGGCCGCAATCGGCGCCGGCGTACCCGACAGCGTTCCGGCCATGACCGTCAACCGGGTCTGCGGCTCCGGCGCACAGGCGATAGCCAGCGCGGCCCAGGAGGTCATGCTGGGGCTTGCCGGCGCGGTCGTCGCGGGCGGCATGGAGAATATGGACCAGGCCCCCTATCTGATCGAAAAGGGCCGCTGGGGCTATAGGATGGGCGACGGCAAACTCGTCGACAGCATGCTCCATGACGGGCTCAACGATGCCTTCTGCAACCAGCATTCGGGCTGGGTGACGGAAGACCTGGTCGCCAAATTCCAGATTTCGCGCGAGGCGCAGGATGCCTGGGCACTCCGCTCCCAGCAGCGGTTCAGCGCCGCCCAGGCCGAAGGCGGTTTCGCGAGCGAGATCGTCCCGGTCGAGATTCCGGGGCGGAAGGGGCCGACGATCTTCGACAAGGACGAGCAGAACCGGCCGGATACGACGCTGGACAGCCTTGCCCGCCTCAAGCCCGCCTTCCGGCCCGAAGGGACGATCACCGCCGGAAACGCACCCGGCCTCAACACCGGCGCAGCAGCGATGATCGTTGCCGGCGAGAGCTGGGTCGAGACGCATGGCGTGACACCTCTCGGCCGGCTCGTCGCCTTCGGCGTGGGCGCGGTCGAGCCTGGCCTGTTCGGTCTGGGGCCGGTTCCGGCGATGCGCCAAGCTCTGGATCGCGCCGGTTGGTCGACGGGCGATCTGGAGCGTGTCGAGATCAACGAAGCGTTTGCGGCGATCGCAATCGCCGTCACTCAGGAGCTTGGCCTTTCCGAGGACATCGTCAACGTCGAGGGCGGCGCCATAGCTCATGGGCACCCGATCGGCGCAACCGGAGCCGCGCTTGCGACACGGCTGCTCTACTCCTTGCACCGGGACGGGCTTCACAGAGGTGCGGTGACGCTGTGCATCGGCGGCGGACAGGGCGTCGCATTGCTCATCGAGGCGAGCGCCTGAACCATCCATGCTCAGAGGTTGAAGCGATGAAACCATCAGGAGAGCCAAGCGACTATCGCAGGAGAGGCCAAAGCGTCTGGGTCTGGGTTCTTGCCTATGGCGCGCTTCTGATCCTGGTCGGCGGGATAGCTCTCGCCAAGCCACTGGCAACCGGTGTCACCTCCGGGCTGTTCCTTGGGTTCATTCTCTTGGTTAGCGGCATTGCTGGACTGGCCGCGGGCGCTTCCGGTCTCGGCTGGCGCAGCCATTGGCTTGATATCCTGCTCGGCATTCTCTCGATCCTGGCTGCGCTGTTCGTGTTCTGGAACCCGCTCGCTGGCGCGCTGGCGCTCGTCTGGATCATTGGCGGCTTCATCATCCTTTCCGGCGCGCTCGAATTCGCAGGCGGCCTGCAGAGCCGCCATCATCGGGTCTGGCTGTTGCTGCTCGGCCTCATCGACCTCCTGCTTGGAACCCTGCTCCTCTTTGTCGGACCGATCGACGCTCTTGTCTTTCTTGCCGCCTTCGTAGGACTGAGCTTCATCCTGCGCGGCCTGTTCCTCGCCCTGCTTGCCCTCAAGCTCCGCTCGCTCGCGCGCATGACCCCGTCTTGGGAGGAACCATGAGTCCGGCGCACGCAAGCCGCCAGGGAGAAAGATGATGGCGTGGTTTGCACGGGTACTGCTGTTCATTCCATCGCTGATCGCGGGGTGGTTCGTCGCGCGCGAAGACGCGCGCTTCTGGGTTATCGCCATGGTGATCGCGCTCGTTTTCCTCGCGTTGAGCTGCATCGTCGGCATCTATGCGCCCTCGCTTCGGCCTTGGCCGCGGGAGCGTTCCAGGCCTCCGGATGCCGATCGCAAGGGCAAGCCGCCGACCAATCGGGTCGACGATGCCAATCTCTCGTGATCGCTTCTCAAGCAAAGAAGAGAATGCCTGAGGTTTGAACGCCCTAACCCCTGGGAATAGCGACTTGACCCTGGCCAAGCCGCCTGCTCCGCTTCTTACGGCCTCCCGGTTGGTCGTTGCGATCCGGCAGTCTGATCGAACTCGGGCAAGGTGCGGATGACCATGCCCAGCACCGCGCAGGTGAGCCCGGCGAGCACCGTTCCGCCGATGAACGCACCGGACGGTCCCCAGGCCGACCAGAGCGCACCCGCAATGGGGCTTGCCAGAAGCACCGCAAGGCCCGTGGCAAGGTTGAACAGTCCAAAGCCCGTCCCCCGCAAGTCGGGCGGCGTCGTCCCTGCGATCATGGCCGACAATATCCCCTGGGTCAGCCCCATGTGCAGCCCCCAGAGCAGCACGCCGCCGGAAGCCATCCAGAGACCCGTGCTTGCCGCAAGCAGGATATCGGCCGCCATCAAGGCCGCCATCCCGAGCAGGAGGACATGCGGCGGCTGGGCTCGTTCCGCGAGCAGGCCCGCCGGATAGGCGCTCAGCGCATAGGCGATGTTCATCAGGACGAGCACCAGCGGCACGAATGTCAGCGCAAGTCCGAAGCCCTGCACCCGCAGAATGAGGAAAGCCTCGCTGAACCGCGCAAGCGTCATCAGCACCGCAATGAGGAGCACTGCCCAGAAGGGCCGCGACAGCCGGGCCATGTCCTGTCGTCGGATCGGCCAGTCAACATGTCCTGCCATGCGCGCCGGCGGTGCGTCCGTGACTGCGAAGACGACAAGGGCCGTTGCAATCATTGCCGGGAAAACCGCGATCCAGAATACCGTCCGGATCTCGACCTGCCACGCCACCATCAGCGCCAGCGCGATCAGCGGCCCGAGGAACGCTCCGGCGGTATCGAGCGACTGGCGCAAGCCGTAGGCGGCCTGATACTGCTCGGGCGGCGTCAAGTCGGCCAGCAGGGCATCTCGCGGCGCGCCGCGAATCCCCTTGCCGAGGCGGTCGACAATACGCGCGCCGACGATCCATCCGATCGAGGGCGCGAGCGGAAAGACCGGCTTGCTCAGCCCCGCAAGTCCATAACCGAGCGCGGTGAGAAGCTTGCGCTTTCCCAGCCAGTCGCTCAATGCGCCCGCGAAGAGCTTGGTCAGCGCCGCGACAGCTTCCGCCACGCCCTCGATCACGCCGAGCGTCATCATCCCGGCGCCCAGCACGGTCGTAAGATAGACCGGCAGCAGCGCGTGGATCATCTCGGAGGACGTATCCATGAACAGGCTGACCAGCCCGAGAACCC
This sequence comes from Sphingopyxis indica, assembly GCF_032879645.1. Taxonomy (NCBI): domain Bacteria; kingdom Pseudomonadati; phylum Pseudomonadota; class Alphaproteobacteria; order Sphingomonadales; family Sphingopyxidaceae; genus Sphingopyxis; species Sphingopyxis indica. The sequence goes on along the minus strand of NZ_CP076394.1, from coordinate 1,938,250 downwards.
AGACGCCGCGCGGAATGCTCAAGCGATGTTGTTGCGGTTCCTCCATGCAAGTCGTCCCTTTTCCTTCGATCGGCTTGGCGCGTTCATCCGACGGCTAAGGAAATTAGCCACGCGCGGCCGTCCGGCACAGACCGATGTTATCCTATTGTCCCTTCTCTTCATCGGGCGCCCAGATGCTGTGGGAATCGATCTGCAGCTTGAGCAGCGCGCGGTCGGCTTCCGATCTCGCGTCGATCTCGTATCGGCGGGCGTCGTTCGCCTGCCGCCGCGCATAAAGCAGGTCGGCGAGGTCAATCTGGCCCAGGTCGAAGCCCCGCGCGGTCCTGGTCACGGCATCGGCCGCGCTGCGCGCCGAGGCGTCGGCGCTCCGCCATGCCTCGAGCCGGGTGCGTGCATTGGACAGGTCGGCATCGGCCGTGGCGGCCACCATGCGCTGCACATTGGCCAGCTCGAGCCGCGCGGCGCCGGCTTCCGCCGAGGCCTGATCGGCGGCTGCCCGGCGATAGCCGCCGCCGAGCGGAATCGAGGCCACCACGCCCGCGCCCTTCTCCATGCCGCTGCGTTCGCTGAACAGGCGCACGCCGAACGAGGGATCGGCGATCCGGTCGGCCCGGACGCGGCGCGAGACGACGCCGAGGCGCTGGGCCTCGCGGTCGGCGGCGCGGATCTCATGGCTGCGCTCGATCACCAGATCGCGCATACCTTCCAGGCCCTGGGACGGAAGAACGGGCTCGGCCAGCGCGGGCGCCTCGGTGGGCAGTGGAAGATCGGGGAAGGTCGCGGCCAGGGTGACGCGCGCCTGCTCGCGCGCTGCGAGCGATGACGACGCCTGGGCGCGCGCCTGCGCAAGCGCCGCCGAGGCTTGATCAAGATCGAGCGCTGCAGCATCGCGCAGCGACACCCGGCGGCGCAGGGCGGCGAGCGCCCGTTCCAGGCTCGCCACCGTGTCCAGGTCGTTGCGGTAGTGCGTCCCCGCTGTCAGCCAGTCGTGCCAGAGGCCGGAGAGCATGAGCGCGGTCTGGTGGCGCGCATCTTCCATGCGATTTTCGGCGACCTCAACCTCCAGTGCGCCGGCCTCGCGGTCGAGCGATGCCTTGCCGGGAAGCCGGAACGGACGGCTGATCGTCGTATCGAACTCGTCATAGCCGCCCTCGCGATCGACGGTGCGGCGAATGTAGCTGCCCGTCACCGCCACCTCATGTGGGCCGCGGCGGAGCATGTCGCCATGCGCGCGGGCGGCCGCCACGCGTTCGGCCGCAGCCGCGACAATCGGGTGATTGTCGAGCACCTCGTTGACCTTTTCCGCCGGCGGCAGGTCCACTCGCTGCGCCCATGCGGGAGCCGCCACAAGGAGCGATGCAAGCGTCAGCAAATGCAAGGCCCGCCTCATGCGATCCTCCCGCGTGTCAGCACGGAAACCGCATGCCAGCGCACCGGCAGGTCGCGCTTCGCTTCGGTGACAGCGCGGATCAGATCGGGCAGCACCTCCTCCCCGACGATCAGCTCCAGCGCGTTGCGCTGAAGACGACCGGCGACCTGCTCCGCCGTGCTGGCGTCGCCGAAATCCCGGCCGCGCACGGTCTTTTCGGTGATATGGACGGGTGCTGGCGCAACCGCCCGGATCGCTGCGATGAGAATGTCCATGTCGCGAGCAGCGCAATGAAAGGTGAGCAGGATGTCAGGCATCGCCGGCTTCCTCGGCGCCTTCCCCGAAGCGCTCGAACAGGATCGGCAGGAGGATCAGCGTCAGCAGGGTGGAGGTTAGGAGACCACCAATGACCACGATCGCAAGCGGCCGCTGGATTTCCGATCCGGGCCCGTTGGCGAACAGCAGCGGCACCAGGCCGAAGGCGGTGATGCTGGCAGTCATCAGGACAGGGCGTAGGCGGCGCTCGGCGCCCAGGCGCACCGCCTCGGTCATGCTGCGGCCTTCCTCGCGAAGCTGGCGGAAATAGGCGACGAGCACGAGCCCGTTCAGCACCGCGATGCCAAGAAGGGCGATGAACCCGACCGAGGCCGGCACCGAGAGATATTCGCCCGACGCCCAGAGCGAGACGACGCCGCCCACCATGGCGAAGGGGATGTTGAGCAGGATGAGGACCGAGGCGCGCAGCGATCGCAGCGTTCCCAGCAGGACAAAGAAGATCAGCAGCAAGGCCACCGGGATCACCAGCATCAGCCGGGCCGAGGCGCGCTGCTGGTTCTCGAACTGCCCGCCCCACACGATCCGGTAGCCGGACGGCAGCTTGACCTTGGCCGCCACCGCCGCCCTGGCCTCGTCGACATAGCCCACAAGGTCGCGGCCCGAGACGAACGCCTGCACCAGCGCGAAACGTGAGCCGTTCTCATGGTCGAGCTTGACCGGCCCCTCGGTCCGCTGAACCTTCGCCATGTCGCTGACGCGGGCGAGGACGCCTTCAGGCGTGCGCAGCTGCAGGTCGGCGAAACGCGCGGGGTCCGAGCGCAGGCTTTCGTCTCCCCGGATGACGATGGGCACGCGCTTCTGGCCCTCGGCCACGACGCCGGCCCGGACGCCCTCGACCTGGGCGCGCAGCGCGTCCTCCATCTGGTCGACCGGCATGCCGAACCGGCCGGCGGCGGCGCGGTCGATGTCGAGCTGGAGATAGTCGACGCTATCGTTCGCGACCGTCATCACTTCCGTTGCGCCGTGTACGCCGGACAGCACATGCTGGATCTGGCCAGCGAGGTCGGACAATGTCGCAAGGTCCGGCCCGAAGATCTTGACGGCGAGGTCGCCGCGCGCGCCAGTCAGCATCTCGGACACGCGCATTTCGATGGGCTGGGTGAAACTCGGCTGGATGCCGGGGAGACCTTCCAGGGCCTTGCGGATTTCCTCGACGACGAAATCCTTGTCGCCCCTCCATTCGGAGCGGGGCTTCAGACGGACGAAACTGTCGGTCTCGTTGGGGCCCATCGGGTCGAGGCCGATCTCGTCGGCGCCGACGCGGGCGATCACGTCCTGCACCTCCGGGACGGAAAGCAGCGCGCGCTGGGCCGCCATGTCGCCCTTTACCGACTGGTCGAGGTTGATCGAGGGCAGCTTGGTGAGCTGGACGATCACCGAGCCTTCGTCCATCGTCGGCATGAACGTCTTGCCGACCGCGCCATAGGCGATGCCGGCGATTACGAGCCCGGCCGCCGACAGCACATAGACGAGGCGCTTGTGCCCGAACGCGGCCTCCAGCAGCCGCCGGTAGCGTGGCGAAAGCTGCCGCATGACCCACGGCTCGCCATGATGGCCGCTCTTGAGGCCGAGTGAGGACAGGACAGGGACAAGCGTGAGAGCGAGGAGCAGCGAGCCGGTCAGCGCGAAGACGATGGTGAGCGCGACTGGCGCAAACAGCTTTCCTTCCAGCCCCTGCAAGGAGAGCAGCGGCAAGAAGACCAGCGCGATGATGAGGATGCCCGCCGACACCGGAACGATGACCTCGCTCGCCGCCTGGAACACCAGATTGAGGCGCGGATGGCCTTCCTCGTGCGAGCGCCCCAGCCGCTCGACGATATTCTCGACCACCACGACCGCGCCGTCGACCAGCATGCCGATGGCGATGGCGAGCCCGCCGAGGCTCATGAGGTTCGCGGACAGCCCCATGCCGCGCATGAACAGGAAGGTGATGAGCGCCGCCATCGGCAGCGTCACCGCGACGATCGCCGCCGCGCGCCAGTCGCCCAGAAACAGGATGAGCAGCACCACCACAAGGACGGTGGCCTCGAGCAGGGCTTCCTCCACGGTGCCGACGGCACGCTCGATCAGGTCCGAACGGTCATAGAAGACATCGACATGCGTGCCGGCGGGCAAGCTCTTCTGGACTTCGGCGAGCCTGGCCCGCACGCCGTCGACCACCTGCCGCGCATCGGCGCCGCGCAGGGCGATGACCAGCCCCTCGACCGCTTCGGCCTTGCCGTTCTTGCTGACGGCCCCGTAGCGGGTGAGACTCCCGGTTCCGACAGTCGCCACATCACCCAATCGGACGATACGGCCGTCGCGGCTGGCGATGACGAGGGATTGCAAATCCTCGGCGGTGCGAATGGCGCCCACTGCGCGCACGATCAGGGCTTCTTCGCCGCTCGTCAGACGGCCCGCACCGTCATTCCGGTTGCCGCTCTCGATCGCGCCGCGCAGATCCGCCACGGAAAGCTTTGCGCTCGCCAACGCAACGGGATCGGGCCGCACCTCGAAAGTGCGGACATAGCCGCCGAGCGCATTGACATCGGCGACGCCGGGCACCGTGCGCAGCGCTGGCCGGATCGTCCAGTCGAGCAGCTCGCGCTTCTGTTGAAGGCCGAGCGGCCCTTCGATCGTGAACATGTAGACGTCCGAGAGCGGCGTCGAGATCGGCGCGAGACCACCACTGACCGATGCCGGCAGATCGGTCATCACGCCCGACAGACGCTCGGCGACCTGCTGGCGCGCCCAGTAGATGTCGGTGCCGTCGGTGAAATCGATGGTGATGTCGGCGATCGCATATTTGGCACTTGAGCGCAGGATCGCCTGGTTGGGGATGCCGAGCATCTCCATCTCGATCGGCGTGATGACCCGGCTTTCCACTTCCTCGGGCGTCATGCCCGGCGCCTTGAGGATGAGCTTGACCTGCGTCTGGGCGATGTTGGGATAGGCATCGACCGGCAGGTTGACGAAGGCCCAAGCCCCCAGCCCGGCGGTAACCAGCGCCAGCGCGAGGACGAGCAGGCGATAGGAGAGCGCGTTGGCGACCAGCGAGCGGAGCATCGGAGAAGCCCTAGCGCGAGGTCGCGAGCGCCTTGAGCGCGCTCGTGCCGACGATCACAACCTGCTCGCCCGGCTTCACGCCGGAGAGCAGGATGACCCGGTCTTCACCGGAGCCGGCGCTCGTCACTTCGCGGACCACGAAACCACCCCGCGCAGCGACGAAGACGACCATCTTGCCGTCGATCGCCGCGACAGCTGTCGATGGCACGCTCACCGCCTCTGCCGGCGCGCGACCGAATACGGACAGGCTGGTCGCCTTCCCCGCGACAATGCCGGTGCCGGCCGGTATCTCGGCTTTGAGACTGGCCGAACGGGTCATGGGATCGATCGTCGACCCCACAGCCGTCACACGGCCGACGATGCCCGGAGAAATCCGCACCGCCATGCCGGGGCGGATCACGCCCACCATGCGCTCGGGCAACTGGCCGACGGCCTCGTACCGGCCTGTTGCGTCAATCACATAGGGCGCGGTCGTGCCGTCGACCGGATTGCCCGCCTGAATGGTGCTGGTCGTGATCCGGCCCGCGATCGGCGCCGTCAGCGTATAGGTGCCGCTTCCACCATGGCCGTTGGTCATGCGCAGGATGCGCGCCTTCTCGGATACGTCCGCGCGGGCTTCGGCCGCAAGGGCATTGGCTTCGTCGGCCCGGGCGCCCGCGATGATGCCCTCGCGGCTGAGCTGCGACAACCGCGCGGCATTGGCCTCCGCGACACCGCGCCGCGCATTCGAACGGGTCAGGTCCGCACCGATGGTCAGCACCTCGCGGCTGGCGATGACCGCAAGCGGCTGCCCCTGCCGGACACTGTCGCCTTCCACCACCAGCGTCCGCACCACCACGCCGGGGAAGGTCGCGGCTACCGCCACGCGGGCATTGGCGGGGGGCTGGATCACCGCTGGAATGGTGGCAAGCGGCGCCTCGCCCGCCGTGGCAGCGGGTGCGAGGCGGATGCCGAACTGCGCAGCCTGCCTGCTGTCGACGGAAAGAATGCCCGGCGCCGCCTGCCCGGCTACTGGGGGTTTGGGACTGGGGACAGGCGGCGCCGTGCCGGAGCCGGTGGTGAACCACCAGAGACCGGCAAGCGTCAGCGCGACCACGAGGACGCCGGCAAGGACATAATTTCGTTTCGACACGGGTCCCGCCTAACGGGCGAAACTGACGAGACGCTGACGGGACCGAAATCTTTGCCGCGATGCAGCAATCAGGCGTCGTAAAAGCGCAACGACAGTTCCCGCTCGGCTGGATCCGTGGCGAGCTTTCCGCCATGCGCGGTCATGATCCGGTCGACGATCGCAAGACCGAGCCCTGCCCCATCTCTGCTCGCATGGTCGGCCCGGCTGTGCCGCCGCACGAGGTCGCGCAGCCGTTCGGACGAGAGGCCAGGTCCCTCGTCACGCACTCCGATCACCGCTCCCGGCCCGACCCGGACTTTCACGGCCCCACCCGCGGGCGTCGCGCGGACGGCATTCTCGATCAGGTTGCGCAGGGCCGCGCCGATCGCCTCGCGCCGACCCGGAACGATCGTGGCTCCTTCGCCGGGGTCGAGCGCGATGGTCTTTCCCTGCGCAATGATGGCGGGAGCAAGATAGCTGACAACATCGCCAGCAAGATCGGCGAGGGAAACAGGTTCCGGCGCCAGTTGCGCGGCTGTAGCAGCGTCGATCTGGGCCAGCAGCATGAGCTGGTCGATAAGACGACGCATCGCGGCGACATCGCCCTTCAGGCGCACGGCGTCGGCATGATCGAACCGGTCGAGCTCGAGCGACAGCACGGCAAGCGGCGTGCGCAGCTCATGCGCGACATCGGCTGCGAAAGCCTCCTGGCGCGTGGCCGCGTCGTCGAGCCGTCCAAGCAGGTCGTTGACCGCGTCCGTGAACGGCAGCGCCTCGGCGGGCATGTGCGAGGTATCGATGCGGAAACCGCGTTCATGCCCGCGCGCGGCCTCGATGGCGCAAGCGGCCTCCTCCAGCGGCCCGAACGCCTGCCGGATCACGCGCATGCCCACGAAGGCCACCGGCCCCATCAGCACGATCACCGGAAGCGCGACATGCTCGAGCATCTCGCGCACTGCCCGCATCAGGGCATCCCCGGCCGTCAGATCGGCGAAAGTGAGGCTGTAGAAGAACACGACCGCGGCCAGCAGCAGCAACGTGCCGACGAACCCGACCAGGCCCAGCCCGCGCGCGAGCCGGCGCGACACCGAGCGCCGATAGGTCACGCCGCGATGTCCTTCAGCATGTAGCCGACGCCGCGGATGGTGTGGAGGGCGCCGCCGGCTCCGGCGTCATCGAGCTTGCGGCGCAGGCGCGAGATCGCCGCTTCCACCGCATTGGGCGTCACCGGCTCGCTGAAATTGTAGAGCGCGTCCTCGATCGTCTCCCGGCGCACGACACTGCCCGCGCGGCGCAGCAGCAGCTCCAGCAGGTCGGCCTCGCGGCGGGAAAGCTCGATGTCCCTGTCCCCATGGCGCGCCGTGCGCGTGGCTGTATCGAACCGGAGCGCGCCCGTCTCGAGCACCGTCTGTACACGGGGCCCGGGGCGGCGCAGCAGCGCGCGGATGCGTGCTGCCAGCTCGTCGATCTCCACGGGCTTCACGACATAGTCGTCCGCGCCGGCGTCGAGCCCGGTCACCCGATCCTCAAGCGCGCCGCGCGCCGTCTGGACGATTGCCGGCGGCATCTGCCGGTACTGACGCCGGCTGGCCAGCCAGTCGATGCCGTCGCCGTCCGGCAGGCCGAGATCGAGCACGATCGCATCATAGGCGGCCTCGTCCATCGCGGCGTCCGCCTCCGACAGGCACCCGGCAATGTCGCACGAGAACCCCCGGCGCTGGAGACCATCCGCCACCAGCCTTGCCAGACGGCCATTGTCCTCGACGACAAGAACACGCATCTACGCTGGCTTTCGCGGCATGGTCAGGCGCAAGTCTTCGGCATCCGCGGGCCGACCTGAAACCAGGGGACCGGCGATCGGAAAATCCGCGATGCAAAGTATCCTGTAGTCGGATCCAGCGAGACAGCCTCAATCCCGATCAACGTCCCCGCCTCGGTCGACAGCCTTGCCCTCGATCTCATGTCCTTCCTTCGCGTCGCCAGGCGCATGTGGGACGAACGCGGCAGGATCATAGCGCAGAACGCCGAATGTTGTCGCCACGATCACAGCGGCGGCGAGCAGCAGCGCCATCGCGCCCGGGCCGCGGGCATCACGCGCGCCGGGATGCTGCGCCAGGCTCTTGCGGCCGGTGACCATGGCGCGCGCGAGATTTTCGCGCGTGAGAACCGACATCAGCACCACCGCCGCGACATGGATGGCGATGAGTGCGAGCAATCCATAGGCAAGCGTCTCGTGCAGATCCTCGTCGGGCTGCCCCGCATCGACCCTGATGCCGGTCCACAGCACGGCGCCGGTCACGATGAGAAGCACCACAACGGCGAGCGCTCCGAGCGGGTTGTGGCCGATCGTGCGCTCCGGATGTCCGGTCATGAGTTCCCGGATGTGCGAGAACAGGCCGGATGGGCGCAGGAAATTGGCGAAGCGGGCGTGCTCGCCGCCGATGAAGCCCCAGACAAGACGAAAGACCAGCAGAACGGCGGCGATCCAGCCCGCTGCTATGTGCCAGGCGGCGATGGGATTGTCTCCTTCCGAGGAAAGGAAGGCAACCGCGATCGCGGCGACCAGCAGCCAGTGGAAAAGCCTGAGCGGTGCATCCCAGACCGTGAATGTGTCGCCGTGAACCGAACGTGCCATAAGCATCACCGTCTCCTTCGGCATTTTCATAGAGGAGTTTGCTGACGACACCCTGACGAACGCGAACCGTAACCGATCACGCACTGCTCGGGCATGATCTGATGGCCGATTATTGGCACTCGGTCTCGCTATGGCTCTACCGGCAGCCCTTCGAGTTGGCGGCGCGTTTGGGCGCCGACCCGGTGCTGTTCGGCCGCTTCCTTGCCATTCCCCTCCTGTTGATCGCCTGCTGGGGCGCGTGGCATCTCGTCTTCCCGCAGTCGGAGAGTTTCCCAAGCGGCGACCCCGCCGTAGAGCTCCTTCACGCGCAGGCCGTGCTCTAGCAAGACCAGCGCCGCCGAGGTCGCCAGACTGCACCAAGTGTCCCAGCAATAGAGGACGATAAGCTTATCCTTCGGCAATTCGACCCAGCGATCGGCCATCTCGGGTTCAGGTATCCATAGCGCGCCGACGATCTTCTTGGCGGGCATCGGGTGACGCTTTCTCGCGTCGACCAGGATGAAATCCGAACGCTCCTCTTCCTGCCACGCGGTGATAGTCATGGGGCTGACGTAGGCCGCAGCTTTGGCAGAGAAGAGAAGGCGAGTGAGTTCGCTCTCCGAAAACGCGTTGCTAGTCATAACGAACTCCCGCCTATAATATCAGGTTTTTGATATTATATAAGGAAGCTGATATTGACAAGCGCCCACATCACGCGCCGCGTGGGTTATATCCTCAAACAGGCCCAGCATGGTTTGCGGACTCGAATGGATCAGAACTTGCGCGCGCTGGGGCTGTCTACCGCCCAGTACGCGCTTCTGGTCGCCTTGCAGGATGCGAAGGTTGCGTCGGGGGCGGACCTGGCCCGTCGCTGCTTTGTCACACCGCAGACCGTGACGGGATTGATCAGCGGCCTGGTGCAGGCCGGTTTCGTCGTCCGGTCGGCGTCATCGAGTCATGGACGCATCATTGAGGCGCGGCTGACGCCCACCGGGCGCGACATTCTTCGCCGGGCCAACAGGATCGTCTACGCCATCGAAGAAGATATGCTGGCCGACCTATCGGAATCCGACCGCGCGGCGTTGGGGCGAATGCTACGGGTTTGCGCGCTGCGGCTAGGGGGGCGGTCCACCGACCTAGACGAGAATTGATTCGGTCGAAACTCCGCATCAGCAAGGAACCACCCCATCCGGAGTCCACCTGCTTGGAACCGCATTTTCGAATAGCGCCAGAAGCTCTTGGTCGGTGCATGTGCGCTCTTTCCTGAAGCTGGCAGATCAGGATCAGCCGCTCTCCGGCGATCACGGCTGCCAGCGTCACATCGCGATGGTCCGACGCTTTCTAGCGCGGGGCTCGACGAGAGGAACTACGTAAAGACCGCCCTTGGCCCTTCCACTATTCGCCCGATGGTGAGATGGACGGGGTCTGCCCCGCAATGCGCCCTGTGCCTCGAAGGACCATGACTGAAATCTCTACTTATGAGAACAGCGGCCCTGCTGCGGACAGCTTGCGAAGAACGCCGACGTCACCCGACCCTATGGCACGACCTGAAGTCCCGCCGGGAATGCCATATGTGCATGAGAAGTCCGAAGAACCGAAGACAACTGCTACCCGCGGACTCTCGGTCGTCGCAATCGAGAAAAGCTACGATGGGCGCAAGGTCTTAAGCGATGTCTCCCTCGATGTCGCTCATGGCCAGGTTGTCGGATTGCTAGGCCCCAATGGTGCAGGAAAGACTGTATGCTTCTATGCGATCATCGGTCTCGTCCAGCCTGACGCGGGACGAATTCTGCTCAACGGCGTCGATGTGACCCGCCTGACCATGTATCGGCGCGCGCTTCTCGGACTGGGATACCTTCCGCAGGAGCCGTCGATATTCCGGGGGATGACCGTTTCCGAGAACATTGAAGCCGTGCTCGAGCTAAGAGAGCCGGACAAAGGACTGCGCCAGCAGCGGCTCGATGCTCTGCTCAAGGAATTTCGCATCGAGCCTCTGCGAAACGCGCATGCCAAATCTCTCTCCGGCGGTGAGCGGCGGCGCTGCGAGATTGCAAGGGCGTTGGCGGCAGATCCCACCATCATGCTGCTTGACGAGCCTTTTGCCGGCATCGATCCGTTGTCCATCGCCGATCTCAAGAAGATGGTTCGTGACCTGAAGAGGCGCGATATCGGTGTCCTGATCACGGATCACAATGTCAGGGAGACGCTGGAACTCGTCGACAAGGCATATATCCTCTATAAAGGTATGCTTCTTACGCAAGGCACGCCTGCGCAGCTGGTCCACGATGAGAATGTCCGGCGGTTTTATCTCGGGAAGGACTTTTCGCTGTAGCGGGCCCCGGCGGCTTGCATTCGCAATAGGCGCAACCCATCAGCTATTGCGTCGATCCAGCCCCGCTTGACGCACCGGCAATAAGCGCCGCCGTCTTCGCGGCGGCCTGGTCGAAGCATCCGTCGGCGACGATGCCAAAGGCATCCACGATGGCACCGATCCTGTTCTGATTTGCAGGCGCCTGGGCTGCCACCGGCCAGGCCGCGAGAGGCACTCCGCCATCCCCTCGAAAAAGCCGGGCCTCTCCATCCAGTCTTACAACCGGCGGGGCGTCGGCCGCCGTGGCTTCGGCGTAGACTGCCTCGAAATGATCGACCCTCAGCTCCAAAGTATAGTCGATGTTCGCTGGCTGGCGGGAGGAATCGAGCATAGCCCAAGGCGCCCGACGGGCGAAGGCTTGCTCAATGCCTTTGCGGAACAGCTCTGGCGTCGAAGCGATCCACCGCGCACTCTTGAGGTACATCGCCCGCCGTCCCCGGATTGCGAGCAGTCTGTCGTCGTCGATCTCGGCAGCGAAGCTGACCCTGAGGCGTATGGTCTGTCGTCGCTCGACAAAGGTTGGTGAAGCGGCTGGCGAGATCGTCGCGCCTTCCAGCCGATAAAGTGCAACCGGCCTTTGGGGCGCCAGGAGTGAGCCGGCGCAGCCGGAAAGCATCAGCAGAAGTAGGATTGCGGCGGGCCGGAGCATCGTCATGGGCGGAGCTCCAGTTCCTGTTCGTTCGCCCTGCCGAGAATACCCTTGGGATTCCGGCGAACCTCGCGAAGCAACCGGTCGAGCGAGTCTGCCGCCCGCTGAATGCTGCCCAATGTGCTGTCGACATTGGGCAGCGTGGTCGTCGAAATTCTTTGGCTCTGGCTGTCGATTTTCTCCAGCGTTCGACGCGCGTCCTGGATCGCGAGCTTGAGCTCATCGGCTGCCTCGGCGATGTTCGAAACCGTCCGGCGACCGTCTCCATCGGCGATGGTCCGGATCGAGGCAGCCGTGTGCTGGATGTCGGTTGCTGCATCGTCAAGCTTGGCGAGCGTTGAGGAAGCATGGGAGAACATTTCGCGGTTGGCGGCAATCGCGCCTGTGGTCAGGCGCACGTCATGTGCGGTCTGGGCCAGATCGGAAATGGTCCGGTCGGAGAGAAGCCGATTGATCCGGTCGAGCGTCTCGGTCGCGCTTCGCACCATCTCGCCGCCTCCCGGAAAAAGGGACGAAAGCGCTGTCAGGGAATCGGTACTGCTCTGGATGACGGGCCGACCGCTATGCGGCACCTTCATCAAGAGCGGGCGATGCACCGACCCGGCGGTGACCTGAATGATGTTCACGCCGGAGATGCCTTGAGTCTCCATCATGGCGACCGAATCGGTACGGACCGGCGTTCCAGCCCGAAACTCGATGTCGGTGAGGACGTGGCCGGGATCGTGCTCATCGAGGCTGATGCGCTGGATCCGTCCCATGGTGATGCCATTGAACTGCACGTCTCCTCCCTCGATAAGACCGCGGACGGGCCCATCAAAGACGATGCGATACTCGTCATAGCTTCGGCTGAGATCGGTGCGCCCCAGCCAGACGATGAAGATCATCGCGGCGAAGAGGATCACCATCGACAGCAGGCCGACAAGCGCATAGCGGGCATGGCGCTCCATCAGTGCGCCTCCCGTGCCGCACGTCCACGCGGCCCCCCGAAATAGGCCCTGATCCAGGGATGTGCGGAGTGGTCGATCTCCTTGGGCGGAGCCAGGGCGATCACCCGCTTGTCGGCCAGCACCGCGACCCGGTCGCAGATCGTGTACAGTGTATCGAGGTCGTGCGTGATCATGAAGACGGTGAGGCCGAGCGCGTCGCGCAGCGCGCGGACAAGCTCGTCGAATGCGTTGGCGCTGATCGGGTCGAGGCCCGAAGTAGGCTCGTCCAGGAACAGCAGTTCTGGATCGAGCGCGATCGCCCGGGCAACGCTGGCGCGCTTTCGCATGCCGCCCGAGAGTTCGGCCGGCATCTGCGCGCCGGCATTATCGGGAAGACCGACAAGCTTGATCTTCAACGCTGCCATGGTTCGGACAAAGGCGATGGGCAGATCGGCATGTTCGAGGAACGGGGCCTCGACATTCTCCTGAACCGAGAGCGCCGAAAACAGCGCGCCCTGTTGGAACATGACGCCGATCCGGCGCTCGATGTCGGCCTTGCGATCGGGATCGAAAACGTCGTGGCCAAGGACCGAGACCTCCCCCGCGTCCGGCTGCTTGAGACCCAATATGGTGTTGAGGAGGACCGACTTGCCGGAACCCGATTCGCCGACCACGCCCAGGATTTCGCCGCGCCTCAGATCAAGATCGAGGCCATCGTGAACGACCTTCGGGCCGAATATGGTCCGCAGGCCCTTCACATGAACCAGCGGGGCGTCTCCATCGTTCACAGATCCAGCTCCGTGAAGATCATCGCAAAGATCGCGTCGAACATGATGATGAGAAACACGGATTGAACGACCGCGGCGGTGACACGGCGGCCGAGGCTGCCGGTGTCGCCCCCCACCATGAAGCCCTGGCGACAGCCCGTGGCGGCGATCACTACCGCAAGGAAGGGAGCCTTGCTCATACCGACCCAAAAATGCTTGATGTCGACCATTTCGAGCATGCGGTTGATGAAGAAGACGGGGTTGATATCGAGCGTCCGCCAACTGACGAGCAGGCCCCCGATGATACCGCCGACATCCGCGCAGAATGTCATCAGCGGCATCATGAGCAGCGCTGCAAGAACGCGCGGGACGACAAGCGCATCGAACAGATCGACGCCCATCACCTGCATGGCGTTGATCTCCTGGTTCATCCGCATGGCGCCGATCTGCGCGGCGAAAGCCGATGCGGAACGTCCCGCGAGCAGGATGGCGGCGATGACGACGCCGAATTCGCGCAGGATCCCCACCCCGACCATCTCAACCGTGAAGATCGACACTCCAAACTCGACAAGGATGTTGACGCCGACCAGCGCGACGACGGCGCCGATGAAGAAGGTCATGATCATGGTTATCGGAATGCCGTCGAGACCCGCTTCCTCCATGATCGCCACAAGCGGTGTTATGCGCAGCCGGCGCGGGTGAGCGATCGTTCGGATCAAGGCCATGACCAGTTGCCCGGCAAAGGCGAGGGCATGATAGGCTTCCATTCCCTCGGCCAGGATAGCTCTGCCGAGCCGCTCGAAAAACGCCTTGATTCCATGGTCGGCGCGCGCCGCGACAGGCGCGCCCTCTAGCGCAGGCTGCACGATGTCCGCGAGCCTGCGTAAATCCTCGCGATCGAATTCTATCGCGACGCCCTTGGCGACAGAGCCGAGCAGCGCGTAGACCCCGGCGCAGTCGGCTCGTCCTAATTCCGATACGTTGATTGCCGCCATCCCTCCGTGCCTGCCGGTTTCGCGCTCCAGCCGGGCAGGAACGCTACCGAGCGTCAGCACCGTCCAATCCCCGCGCGCGACAAGCTCGAAGCCGCGAGCCAATGTGCGAACTGCAAAATCAGCCTGCGCGGACGAGTTTTGAACTGAGGGGCTGCTTCCGGGCGCCACCACAGGCTGCGCTCACATTGCGCGAGGTGGGAGCGCGGTAGGCTCCAGGCAACTGTACAAGGATGCGATTGGTTGCCGGAACAGACCAGTCATCTCCAGATCATCGGACATCATCAGCCTCCAGGCACAGCGAGGCCGAGAAACCCACCTTTTAGGGACGCGTACTCCCGAGGCCATCGGCATTTGCTCATGGTGCCAAAGGACTTGGTCAGTAATCCGCAATGCTACGTAGCAAATGAGGCCCGACGGGGTATCGGTTTTCGCGCCGGAGTACAGCTTCACGATCGGACGAGCTTCCTTTGAAGCAGGGTTGCCGTAGAAGCGGCAGGGTTCGGTATCTTCCGAGAAAAAAGCTGTGAAAGCGCGCCGTCTGCGCCGCAAAGCGCGAGCCGAGCTACGTTCATCATCCAGCCGTGCCGAGGATCCCGAGGATCGACCATTTGCCATGCGAGGCCTGTCAAAATGCGATAGGCGTCGTCCCAGATGTGCTGAGCTACGGCCTCGACTTCAGCGACACAGGGTGCCCTCCCCTCCCTTATGCAGGAAATCAAGGCGGCGGGAAACAAGGGCATCGGCACTACTCCCGGACGCTAGGCCGCCAAGTGCATCCTGCGGCCATTCAAGGGAATTTTCAGCCAAATCGGGACCGCAAACAGCCTTTGAAGGCTCGGCCGCTGATTCCTTGCGAAGGATTGCAACCCGACGGACCCGGTCCAATCCGTAGATTCCCGAATTCCAATGAGCGAGATATTGCTTGACTCCCCGCCAACGCCTCACAGGCATGGCCCCGACAAAAGCTTGGCGGGCAGATCGCCGCAATGAGTTGACCTTGCCACATGGACCGCAGACGCAGCCGGCGCCTGAAATCGAACAGAATTGCCGCCAGATGGGACCACATCTCCCAAAACGGGCTCAGCGGCTGAACAGAATGGGTATCTTCGCGCCGCCAAGCAAATCATGGGTTACTCCTCCCAATAGCAGTTCGTGCATTCGGGAATGAATGGCCGCGCCCAGCACAAGGAGGTCCGCCCCCTGAGCCGCCGCAAAGTCGGTCAGCGCCGCCGCATCGCTGCGGCCATCGGAGGGAAGATCGTGGAATTGGGCGGCAAACCCGTGACGGCGTATATAGCGGATGATATCAACACTGGAATGCTTGCTATGATCCGTCAGCGTTTCCCGGGCGTCCACGGTGACCACCTCCACCTGCGCACCTGATTCGGCGAGCATGAGGCTGTCGGCAAGCGATCTGGAGGCTTCCCATGAGGCATTCCAACCCACGACAAGGCGCTCGAATAATGTAGGTTTCCACTCGCCCGGCAATACGAGGAGGGGACGCCCAGAGGATTGTACGAGAGCCTCGAACAGATGACGCCGGAGCCGAGGATTGCTGTAGCCGGAGATCGGAGCAAGGAGCGTCAAATCAGCATAACGGGCTTCTATCGGGATTTTCGCAAGCTGCGCAGCCGAATCTTGAGGCAGAGTTTGCAGCTCGAAGCCCTCGATCCGGGCGCGCTTCTCGATTTCTTCGCCCTTGGCCTCGACCGCTGCAATCAGTTCCTCTCTCACCACCGGTGAACTAACCGAGAAGTCGCCGTTCGGCATGGAGACCGACGAGAGAGCAATCACGGTCAAACCGGCATTGTGGAGGCGTGCAAGGCGCACGGCGTTCGTCAGGAACTGCTCCTCTGCGACGCCTGTGTTAACGATGGCAAGGATCTGCTTGAGCATATCGTCAAGCAATGGCCCACTCCCGGAGCTTTCGCATCTAGGATGTTTACCTATTGTCGGGACCGGGCAGAAGCCAGTCGCGTTCGTGCACGTTCGATGATGCCCGACGCGACGTTTTCGACTATGTCCTGCACGAACAGCCTTCGGACCGATCATAGCAGGCCGATCCAAGCGTCCTGCGGAAAAGCACGTAAAGACCTGAGCGAGCGCGATGGAATAATCGCCGTGCAAGGAGGCACGCCATGGATAAAAACGTCACACGCTCATGCAATGTTGGCTCGGTTGTATCGACGCGCAACGGGGAACTCGACCTGTTGAACTGGCCGCTAACGGCGGTTGCGACCCTCACCGAAGCCAATGTGCGTCTCGCACTGACGCTGGCGGACAGGTCTCGCGCTGCCTTGGAGCGATTGGGGCAGATCGGCGAGAAAGTGCTGACCGAATGCGATGCGGAAGGTCGAATTGTTCTACGCCGCACGTTTGAACTGGGTCGCACTGACATCGGAGATGATGTTCGCCCCGGCCAATGGGACGATGTCATCGCCGATCTCCAAGAATGGAGATTGGAAGTCACGGAAGGGTTTGCTGAGGCTTGGCAGGATTGGCAGAGCGCCTGGGCGGGTTGCGGGGTTGGGGATCAACCAGCACAGGGACGAGGCGATCTGATATTGACGCCGTGGCCGGTCGCTATCGCCGAGCCGGAGGAAGCCGCCGGAGCACACGTTTGAGGTCGGGCGTTCGGGCGAGCCGCGACAGCCGCACGATTTGCGACCCTGTGATAAACGCGCAAAGGTGAGACCAACCGGCCGTCATCTCGGGCGGGGATCGGAAGCCCGAGCAGAAAGGAAAGAGCGAACCAGCAGGAATGGACGCAGGCGATAAGCCAGATGAAATTCTCGATTTCGCTGAAATGCAGCACCGCACCGGCCAGCGCCGCCACAAGGAAGATGCCTAGACACCAGGACCGCCATTCACCCGATGGCCTGGTCGCGACCTTCCCGTCAGCTTTCGAGGACATAGCTGCCCGGCGCGTTGCCGAGCGTCCCAGCGTTCGGGCCGCCGAGCGATGGCGGCGCAGCCGGGCCGCTCGAGTGCCGATCGATCCAGCTCACCCACGCCGGCCACCATGAGCCTACCTGGGGCTGCGTCCGGGCCAGCCAGGCTTCAGGATCAAGGTGATCGGCTTTCGCGGCGCGCGTCAGCACTCGATAGGATCGATCCGGCTGGCCCGGCTCGGACACAATGCCGTCATCGTGACCCTTGGTGGCGAGCAGGAATGTTACCTCGCCCTGCACATGCCGATCGATCTTGTAGACCGAGCGCCAGGGCGCGACATAGTCGCCTTCAGTGCCGACCGCGAAGACCGGCACCCGGATATCTTCGAGAGTGAGTGGCTGACAGCCGATCCGATACCGTCCTTCGGCCAGATCGTTCCCAAGGACCAGCGAGCGGAGATACTGGCTGTGCGCGGCAATAGGCACACGGGTACGGTCGCTGTGCCAGGCTCGCAGGTCGCTCATCGGCTCGCGCGCGCCCATCAAATAGTCGCGGACGAAATGGGGCCAGATGAGATCGTTCGAGCGCAACGCCTGGAAGGCGCCGCTCATCAGCCCGCTGTCGAGATAGCCATGCGAGCGAGCCATTGTTTCCAGAAAATCGAGCTGCGCCCCGTCGAGGAAGAGATCGACCTCGCCTGGCTCGCTGAAATCGGTTTGCGCCGCGAACAGCGTCAGGGACGCAAGGCGATCATCGCCATCCCGCGCCATCGCCGCCGCTGCGATCGTGAGCAAAGTTCCCCCGAGGCAATAGCCAGTCCCATGAATCTTGTCGGCGCCCGTGATCGCGGTGATCGCGTCGAGCGCCGCCATGACACCTTGCCGCCGATAGTCCTCCAGATCGAGCATCCGGCTGTCTTCGCCGACATTTCGCCATGAGATGATGAACACGGTATGCCCGTTCTCGACGAGCCAGCGCACCAGCGAATTTTCGGGAGACAGGTCGAGCACATAATATTTCAGGATCCAGGCCGGAACGAGCAGCAGAGGTTCCGGACGGACAGACCGTGTTGTTGGCGCATATTGGATGAGCTCGATAAGATCGTTTCGATAAACCACCTTGCCCGGGGTGACTGCCACCTCGAAACCGGGACGATAGGCTTCGACGCCGACTGGCCGTTCTCCTTCCATAAAGCGGCGCCAGTCCTCGATCAGGGTTGCCGCGCCGTCGATCAGGCATTTGCCTCCGGTCTCGAACATCCGCCGCTGGAGCACCGGGTTGGCGGCTATGAAGTTCGAGGGTGCAAACATGTCGAGCATACGGTGGACAGAAAAACGCATGATCGCCCCGTGCCGCGCGGTGACCCCGAGGCCATCGCACGTCGCGGCATCCCACCACCTCTCGCTCAACAAGAAGGATTGATGAATCAGATTGAAGGGCCACACCCCCCAAGAAGGATCGTCGAAACGATGATCGTCCGCTGGAGGAGCGATACAGGGCCTGGCTTCGCCCGCGGACAGAGTAGTCTGCCAGCCATAGCTGGCGAGCGCTGTGAACGCGCGGGCAGCTTGGGCGGCAATATGAATCCGGCTGCCTGGACATGCGGCGAGATGGATCGCCCAGTCGACAATTGCGTCACCCAGCGACGATGGCGACAGGCCCCCTGTGAGAGCCGCGACGGTCGCGGATGTAGGGTAAGCGAATAATTCGGCCCATTGGCCGGGTGCATCACCGGGAGATTTTTCCGTCCTTTCGGGAGTCGACGGCAAAACCACTGGCCGCTCCTCGTTGCCTGTTGTTGGTTCCATAAAGGCTTCAAAACGGCCACGAATTACGTAAGCCTACGGACCTGCCGGGATGGCCGACCCTTCAGCTAAGCAGCTTTGCGAATTAGTGGCGGAGCTGTCTAGTGATCAAAATCTGACCTTGGTACTCAGCGCGTTGAAGCCGGAAACGGTAGTGAGTTGGGCGGGCGGCCACCGCCGGGCAACCCAATCGGCTATCGAGATCCCGCTGAACGCGGAGCTAGAGTGAATCCGGTTCAGATTGAACCGGATCAACGCTCGTTTTTCTTTTGTTTGCCGTGATTTCCGAGTCGCCAGATGATTCCATCTGGCTCGAAATCACTCTAATCGTCCCTTTCTCTGCCGCGGCCCTCCCGCCTTTCGCCTTTATTTGGCTCCCCATGGGGACTGCGGTGGCAGCGAACGCAATTGTCGAGGTTGCGAATGCCCTCTTCCTCATGCTCGGCCCTGATGCGCGCGGACGCATGCTCATGACAGCCGTAGCAGGTGTAGCGCCGGTAATTCTGTCCGGTGTGGCAGGTGACACAGGCTACGCGGTGATCGTCGTCCAGCAGAAAATAACGGCTGTGATCGAAGGTTGCAGGCTCCCAGCCCGTGGATTGATGACACTGCGCACAAGGCAGATTGAAGCCCTGATGCAGCATGTCCTGCGGCGCCCGATGGCAAGCCTGGCATTGGCCGCGCATGACGGGCGTCAGCAGCGCATGATCGAACGACTTCGGAGATTCCGCTGTCAGGCGCGGAGCGGGATGATCACTGTGGCAGGCTAGACAATTCTTCTCCGTCAATGCCTGATGGAAGGGCGGGATGAGACGGTCATTTCCGATGGGCAGACCTCTGGTCGTGCGCTTGCCGATATCGGCCACCTTGTGACACGCGATGCATCGCTCAGCTGACACGGCGCGGAAGGGAACGTGGCAGGCAAAGCAGTCGTCTTCCAGCGCGGCATGCTCAGGCCGGAGATTGCCGGGACTGACCATCGCGTGCGGCCAGAGGAAGGCCGCGGCGATGGCTCTGTTGCAAAGATTGGCGGCAGTCAGAGGTAGGCTGTCGCTCTGCGCCGATCAGGCGGCTGCTGCGAAATGGTGGTTGAGCATGCCCATGGCCTCCGTCAGCGCCGAGGGCCCAATGCCAAAAGCTCTCTCCACAAGGCGCACCTCGCCCCTGATGCCGGGCTGCAGGCACCAGGGGCGAGCCTGTCCTTTGCGCAGGGCTCGCATGACTTCGAATCCCTTGATCGTGGCATAGGCCGTGGGGATCGATTTGAAACCGCGCACCGGCTTGATCAGTATCTTGAGCTTTCCGTGATCGGCCTCGATCACGTTATTGAGATACTTCACCTGCCGGTGGGCCGTCTCCCGGTCCAGCTTTCCTTCGCGCTTCAATTCGGTGATCGCTGCACCATAGCTCGGCGCTTTGTCGGTATTGAGCGTGGCAGGCTTTTCCCAGTGCTTCAGGCCTCGCAGGGCCTTGCCCAGGAACCGCTTCGCTGCCTTGGCGCTGCGGGTCGGCGACAGGTAGAAATCGATCGTGTCGCCCCGCTTGTCGACTGCCCGGTACAGGTAGGTCCACTTGCCCCGCACCTTGACGTAGGTTTCATCCAGGCGCCAGCTCGGATCAAAGCCACGCCGCCAGAACCAGCGCAGCCGCTTCTCCATCTCCGGGGCGTAGCACTGGACCCAGCGATAGATCGTCGTATGGTCGACCGAAATGCCGCGTTCCGCCAGCATTTCCTCAAGGTCGCGATAGCTGATCGGATAGCGACAATACCAGCGCACCGCCCACAGGATCACATCACCCTGGAAATGGCGCCACTTGAAATCCGTCATCGTTCCGTCCGTCCAATCTCCGCCAAGCATGCTCAAGCTTCACGATTTTTGCAACAGAGCCGCGGCGATCACCGCAACGAGAAACAGCCCGATCGCGGTCCAGAGCCACCAGCGGCTCATCGCCAGTTCCAGAACAGGAAGATCGCTATGATATGCGCCAAGGCCAGCACCGCGAAAGCGAGCGCGATGGGCAGGTGAACCTTGCGCCACTGCTTCACCAGGTCGAAGGCCAGACTGTCCCAATAGAGCTTGAGCTCGATCTCCTCGCTCTCCGCTCCCGCCTCACGCATTTGTGTCCGAGCTTCGCGGAGCCAGCGTTGCGCGCGTTGGAGCAGATATTTCCCGGTCAGGCCGCTCGTGACATTGATCAGCATGGCGACCACCGCCAGCCAGGCCAGCACCGCGTTGAAGTGAATTCCGGCATGCACGAGGACGAGCAGCGATCCCGCCCAGCCCATGCGCTCGTGCAACCTCAGGTACTTGATCGGATTACCGCTGCGGATGATCTTGCGCTTGCGCAGCGAATGGCCGAACGAGCCGAGGATCAGCAATAGCCCGGGAATGCCGAGCCAGCGGCCGATCCACACCGCATCGAACAAGTGCAGTATGGCATCGAGCAGCAAGGCTACGCCGAGGAGAACTGCCAGCGAGGCATAAAAGGGGGCGATCTCCCGGACGAGGAGGCCACCCTTCATGGGTCAGACCTTCGCGACAACACGCGAAAGCTTCTCGCGTATCGCCACTGCCGCGTCGATCATGGCCATCCTGACAGCTGCCAAAAAATGGAGTCCCAAGTCCATTCTAATGCCATGGAAGGCATCGACACTCCGTTCTTATACGGATTGGAGAGAGCCGATTTCCAATCGAATCTGAGTGACCGAAGAACCGCGGGACGGAGCTGTACGTGGGTCAGCGGAATCGGACGGAACAAATGCTGCGGAGTGCATCACATGGAGCTGACCGAAGCGATCTACGGGCGCCGCGCGACCCGCGCCTATAGCGAAGCTCCTGTCCCCAAGGACGTGATCGAGAGCCTGATCGATGCCGCCATTCAAGCTCCAAGCGCCATCAACGAACAGCCTTGGGATTTCGCCATCGTTCAGGACAGGCAGCTGCTCGACAAGATTTCCACCATGGCCAAAGCTCATATGATTGAGACAATGCCGAGCGGATCCTTTCCTGAACATCTGCACGAGAGCCTCGAGAGTCCGAGCTTCCATATTTTCTACCATGCGCCCGCGCTCATCACCATCTCGGCGCGCGAGGGAGCATGGGCCATTGAAAATGCCACCCTGGCGGCGGAGAACCTGATGCTGGCCGCTCACGAAAAAGGGCTGGGATCCTGCTGGATCGGTTTTGCCCAGCGATGGCTCGAGACGCCGGAGGGCAAGCAAGCGCTCGGTATTCCGGACGATTTCGTCCCGGTAGCCCCGATCATCATCGGCTATTCGGCCACGCCGATCGCGTCGGTCCCGCGCCGCCCGCCCCACCTGCGAT
Organism: Sphingopyxis indica; assembly: GCF_032879645.1. NCBI lineage: Bacteria > Pseudomonadati > Pseudomonadota > Alphaproteobacteria > Sphingomonadales > Sphingopyxidaceae > Sphingopyxis > Sphingopyxis indica. The sequence goes on along the minus strand of NZ_CP076394.1, from coordinate 1,916,044 downwards.
GGATCGGCTGACTGGTCGCCCGCGCGGCCAAGCCGCGCCTCCCAACCGCTGACGGTTGAGCCGAAGCGCATTGGCAACTTCGCTAAGCCGCGACAACGCGATCGCGGCGGCAACGATCATCGGCGACACCGAAGTCCTGGCGATGAGAAGAGATGGCCGCTAAAAAATCAGATGCGATACGTCGACCCCATGCCTGTGCCGCAAGGATTCATGCTGTGCGATCTTCCGTGAACCTAAAGAGAGGATCGATGGTCCCTACAAGGACGCTTTGGCGTATTGCAGCATGACCGATTGCTGGAAACGTCATGTCGCCTTAGCCATCATGTCGGTGTTGCTGTTTGGCGCGCCCTTGGCGCCATTGCCCGCGCAGCAGCCGATATTCGATACGAACTCGGTTCTTGAAACAATCGAGCGGCTTAAGCCCGGGGAATATATCTGGGCACCCGACATCGCCCCCACCGGTCCGGTGCTGATCATCGTCAGCCTCGCCAACCAGCGGGCGGTCGCATACCGAAACGGCGTTCCGATCGGCGTCTCAACAGTCTCGACTGGAAAACCCGGATATGAAACGCCAACGGGGATTTTCACCATCCTGCAAAAAGACGTCGATCACAGATCCAACCTCTACGATGATGCCCCAATGCCCTACATGCAACGCCTCACCTGGGGCGGCGTCGCTCTGCACGGCGGCAATCTTCCCGGCTATCCTGCATCTCATGGCTGCATCCGTTTGCCGCTGGGCTTCGCCAAACAACTCTACGGGATTACGCGCCTCGGCTTGACCGTCGTCATCACGAAGGCGTCGGCCGTTCCCCGCTTGGCGCCGGTGCCCGATCCGTTGCGGCCAACTGCCTCCGATATCGACGATACCCCATCTCCCGAGAAGTTCACCTGGCACCCGGAGCGTTCGCCCTCGGGTCCCGTATCCATCGTGGTCAGCACGGCGGACCGCCGCATGATCGTGCTGCGCAACGGCCGCCAGATCGGTTCGGCATCGATTGCGGCCGGAGCTGCCGTCGATCGAACAACTGCCTATACATTGCGCGCTATCGACAATGCCGGGCTTCACTGGCTGCGAATCCCACTATCCGGCGAGACACCGCCAGCCCAGGATGCGATTTCCGATAGTCAAAATCGATTTCGCGTCGCTGAGGAATTCCGGCGTGCGGTCGCAGCGGTTCTGAGCGAAGGAACAACGGTTCTGGTTACCAACGACAGTTTGGCGAGAAGTCAAACCGGACGAGAACTCACCGTCATAACCGGCGAACAGGAATAGCCGACACGGGCGGTCGCATCGCGGTGCAACCAACATGCGTTGCCGCGAAGGGACAGGTTTTCATCAGCAGAGTTTCAGCCTGCTGACAGCACCAATTTTCGGCTCCGATCGCCTTCGCAAGCGGGACATCGACATCGGAGGGGCAAGGCTCAGCGCATGGTCCGTCTTCTTCAGTCGAGCGAAGGGTGCCTTCGGTAGTCCGGCCGCTATAGTGAACCGCTGCGATGCGGACCGCAAAAAACTGAACAATTAGAACACGGAAGGTTCGGCGAGGAGCCACAGCAGGGGGGCCAATGCCAGCAAGCCCCCCAGACTGAGGCGCTATCCAAAATGCGCAACGGTTGACACGAATCAAACCCGGCGGCTTATTGCGGTTCATGGGGACCGCGATTTCCCCACGAGGCGACAGGCTGAAGAATCGCGTCCTGCATTGGCAAAGGACGCGTCATGCCTGCTCTCAATACGATCCCATCGGATAAATTCGCTCGCCTGATCGGTATCCCGACCGGGCCGGTCCTGATCGATGTTCGCCCGGACGACGAGTTCGCCAGCGAACCGCTCCTGATCTCCGGAACCTTGCGACGGCCCTCGGCCGACGTGGCGGCATGGGCAGGCGAGTTCCAGGACCGGGCTGCGGTCGTTGCCTGCCGCGACGGCCGAGCTCTGAGCCAGGGCGTCGCGGCCCGCCTCCGTCACGAAGGCGTTTCAGCCGAGGCCCTGGAAGGCGGCGTTGCCGGCTGGGCTGGGGCCGGTCTGCCGATGGTGCCGAACACCGTGCTGCCGCCGCGCGACGCGGAGGGCCGCACGGTCTGGGTGACGCGCGGTCGGCCCAAGGTCGACCGGATTGCTTGCCCTTGGTTGATCCGTCGATTCGTCGATCCGAGCGCCATCTTCTTGTTCGTCGCACCATCCGAGGTACAGGGCGTTGCCGAGCGGTTTGGGGCAGCACCCTTCGACATCGAAGGCGATGGCATCGTCTGGAGCCATCGCGACAACGCCTGCACCTTCGACGTGATGGTCGAGGCATTCGGGCTCGGCGGGCATGCACCACTCGCGCGCCTCGCGCCCATCGTGCGCGGCGCCGATACGGGACGGCCGGATCTCGTGCCCGAAGCGGCGGGCTTGCTCGCCGCCTCGCTCGGTTTGTCGCGCATGTATGCGGATGATCTCGAGCAGCTCGAAGGCGGGATGCTCCTTTACGACGCCTTCTACCGCTGGTGCCGCGACGCCACCGACGAGACCCACAACTGGGTGTCGCATCAGCCCGCGAAGGCCCGCGCCAAAGACAAGGTGCGGTCATGACCGGCGCCGTGACGGAGATGCCGGCCGGCATCGCGGTCCCGTCCGCGGATCATGGCATCCCCTTCGGCGAGGCGGTCCGTGTCTGGGCGCGGATCGCATCGCTGAGCTTCGGCGGTCCCGCCGGCCAGATCGCGGTCATGCACCGCATCCTGGTCGACGAAAAACGCTGGATCGGCGAGGAGCGATTCCTGCACGCGCTCAACTATTGCATGCTGCTGCCCGGCCCCGAGGCGCAGCAGCTCGCCGCCTATATCGGCTGGCTGCTCCACAAGACCAGGGGCGGACTGGTCGCGGGCGCGCTGTTCGTGCTGCCCGGCTTCCTCGCCATCCTGGGCCTGAGCTATCTCTATGTGCTGCTCGGCCATGCACCGCTGATCGCGGGCCTGTTCTTCGGCCTCAAGGCGGCCGTTCTCGCCGTGGTGATCCAGGCCGTAGTCCGCGTCGGGTCGCGCGCGCTCAAGAACAATGCGATGCGCGGGATCGCGGCAGCGGCGTTCGTCGCCATCTTCTTCCTCGACGCACCGTTTCCGCTGATCGTCCTCACAGCCGCCGTCATCGGCTATATCGGCGGGCGCAGCGGGATCGCCGCGTTCCGGGGCGGCGGCGGGCACGGGCCGGCCGGCGGAAATATGGTCCATGATCGCGATACCGCGATCGGTGAGGGCCTGCCCGATCACGCCCGTCCGAACCTCGCCTGGTCGCTCAAGATCTCGGCTGCGTTCCTGGTCCTCTGGCTGGCGCCCGTCGTCGCGCTGTTCGCGTTCCTCGGCCCCGACAACGTGTTCACCCACATCGCCACCTTCTTCAGCCAGATGGCGGTGGTGACGTTCGGCGGCGCCTATGCGGTGCTGGCCTATGTCGCGCAGGAGGCGGTCGGCACCTATCACTGGCTCAAGCCCGGCGAGATGCTCGACGGACTGGGACTGGCCGAGACGACGCCGGGGCCGCTCATCATGGTGACGCAGTTCGTCGGTTTCCTGGCGGCGTTCCGGGAGTCCGGCACCTTGCATCCGCTGGTCGCGGCGACGCTCGGCGCGATCCTCACCACCTGGGTCACGTTCATGCCCTGCTTCCTGTGGATCTTCGCAGGCGCGCCCTTCGTCGAGCGGCTGCGCGGCAACCGGGCGCTGTCGGGCGCGCTCGGCGCGATCACGGCGGCCGTGGTGGGCGTGATCCTCAACCTCGCGTTGTGGTTCGCGATCCATACGCTGTTCCGCGAGGTGCGGCAGGTCCGGTTCGCGAACCTCGCCTTCGACATGCCGGTGCTGGCATCGCTCCATATCCCCGCCTTGCTGCTTGCGATCGGCGCGGCGGTTGCCGTGTTCCGCTTCAAGGTCGGCATGATCCCGACGCTGGCGGCGACATCGGCGATCGGCGTCGCGCTGTTCCTGTCGGGTGCCGTCAACTGAATCTCTCTCGTGCGAAGGAAACCAAGATGAAGCCGATTGCCGCGTTCGCCCTGTTGGGCCTTCTCCTTTCCGGCGCATCCGCGCAGGCAGCCGAGCCCTGGGAACAGGCGGTCGCCGCCGCGATCGGCAAGCCGGGCACTGAGATGCCGGGCGGCGTCTATCGCATCGGCCTGCCGCGCAGCGACCTGCATGTCGTGCTCGACGGCGTGAGGCTCAAACCCGCACTCGCATTGGGCTCGTGGCTAGCGTTCGCGCCCCACGGCGGCGGTCAGGCGATGGTGATGGGCGACCTCGTGCTCACCGATACCGAAGTGAACCCGGTGATGGCGAAGCTGATCGCCGGCGGGATCGAGATCACCGCGCTCCACAACCATCTGCTCCGCAACACGCCGCACACCATGTACATGCACATCGCCGGGCATGGCGATCCGGCTCAGCTCGCCAAGGTGCTGCACGATGCGCTGGCGCTGAGCGGCACGCCGCTGTCCGCGCCTGCCGCCGCAGCATCGGTGACACCGGAGACGATCGACCTCGACACCGCCGCGCTCGACCGTATCCTCGGCCACAAGGGCAAGATCGGCGGCGGGGTCTATGCCTTCGGCATCCCGCGCGCGGAGATGCCCCGCGACGGCGGCATGGCGCTGCCGCCGGCAATGGGGTCGGCGGAGGCGATCAACTTCCAGCCGACCGGCGGCGGCAAGGCCGCAATCACCGGCGATTTCGTGCTGACCGCCACCGAGGTGAACCCGGTGCTGCGCGCGCTGCGCGAGAACGGCATCGAGGTGACGGCGCTCCACAACCACATGCTCGACGACGAGCCGCGCCTGTTCTTCATGCACTTCTGGGCGAACGACGACGCGCAGAAGCTCGCGCGCGGGCTGGCCGCCGCGCTCAGCCATGTCGCGGTCGCGGCGAGCTAGGGCAAAACGGTGAAGCCCTGGAGGGGATTTGCGGCGGCACTACTGCTGGCGCTGCCGGCCTGCAGCCAGGCGCAGCCGACCGATCCGCGTTCGCCGCTCGTGCTCGAGCGGACGATCCCGCTTCCCGACACCAGGGGACGCATCGACCATCTCGCGGTCGATCTGGCGGACCATCGGCTGTTCGTCGCCGAAATCGCCAACGGCACGGTCGATGAGGTCGACCTTGATGCCGGCAAGGTGGTCGGCCGCATCACCGGCCTTGCCGAGCCGCAGGGCGTCGCCTGGCTCCCGGCCGAGCGCGAGCTGGTGGTCGCCTGCGGCGACGGCTCGGTGCGTTTCTATGATGCCGATCGCCACGAGCTGGCGTGGATCGACCTGGGCGAGGATGCTGACAATGTGCGGGCCGATCCGCGCAACGGCCATGTCGTCGTCGGCTACGGCAAGGGCGGTCTCGCCACGATCGATCCCGTCCGCCACGCGGTTCTCTCCCGATTGACGCTTCCCGGCCACCCCGAAGGGTTCAGGCTGTTCGGATCGCGCGCCTATATCAACGTGCCCGACGACGGCTCGGTGATCGCGGCCGACCTCGATCAAAGGCGCCAGCTCGCGCGCTGGCCGACCGGGCTGCATCGGCTCAATTTCCCAATGGCGGTCGAGCCCTCGGGCCAGCGGATCACGATCGCCTATCGGCTGCCGGCGGCGCTCGCGACGATCGACACGGCGAGCGGCCGCACGCTGTCGCTTTGGTCAGCCTGCGGCGATGCCGACGACCTGTTCCTGGTGCGCGACCATATCCTGCTGGTCTGCGGCGCCGGCCATGTCGATGTGATCGGGGCCGATGGCGAGAGCGTGCGGGTCGAGACATCCGGCGGCGCGCGCACCGGACTCTATGTGCCCGAGCTGGACCGATTGTTCGTGGCCGTGCCGTCGCGCGGCCGTCCCGCCGCGATCTGGGCACTCAGGCTGAACCTGGCGCAGGGCCAGCCCTGAGACCCAATCCCTCAGTGCGCGTGGCCGTGGCGGTGGTGCAGATCGGGATAGTGCGGATGGCTGTGGACCAGCGGCGCGTGCCGATGGGCATGGGTGTGCGGCTCGCCCGCCGGGTCGTCCGGCCCATGGGCATGCTGGTGATGCGCGTCGTGGACATGCGCATGGGCATGTTCGATCGGCTCATGGTCATGCTCGTGCGCGTGCCGCTCGGCGAGGTGGAGATAAAGGCCGATCGCCATCAGCACCGACGCGGCGATGAGCTGGACCGTGACCGGCTCGCCGAACAGCAGGATCGCCAGCAGCGCGCCGATGAACGGGGCCGACGAGAAATAGGCCCCGGTCCGCGCCGAGCCGAGATGGCGCAGCGCCAGCACGAACAGGACGAGGCTCAGCCCGTAGCCGAAGAAGCCGACCAGACCGGCGCCGGCCACGGCCGGAAGCGCGGGCAGATGCGCACCGCGTCCCAGCGCCAGCGCGAGATTGACGAAGCCCGCGACCAGCCCCTTGATCATCGCGATCTGCACCGGATCGGAACCTGAGAGCTTGCGGGTGAGATTGTTATCGATGCCCCAGGCGAGGCAGGCGCCGACGATTGCCAGCGCGCCGAGGCCGACGCCTTCGGCTCCGCCCTTCCACGACAGGAGGAGCGCGCCCGCGAGGATCGCTGCTGCGCCGAGCAGCAAGCGCTGGTCGACATTCTCGCGGAACACCAGCCAGGCGATGGCCATCGTCGCCAGCCCCTCGACGTTGAGCAGCAGCGCCGCCGACGAGGCCGGCGTAGCGGCGAGCCCGACCATCAGCAGCAGCGGCCCGGCGATACCGCCCGCGAGCACGACCAGCGCGAGCCAGGGCAGGTCGCGCGCAGCCAGCGGCGCTTCGGATTGCGGCTGGCTTCGGCGAGCGAGATGTAGCAGGCCGAGCCCGACGCCCGAGCCGAGATAAAGCAGCCCGGCGAGCAGCCAGGGATCGATGCCTCCGCCGAGCAACAGCTTGGCGAACGGCGTGCTCGCACCGAACAATGCCGCCGAGAGCAGCGCCATTGCGGGGCCGGGATAGGAAACGACACGAACCACGACTCTTCCTTAGCATGTCCGAAATGCGGATCGCTTACCCTTGTGACTTGGCGCGCGCCTATGCCGCCCAGGGGCTGCCCCAAAGGAGGATCGTGCTCGCAGAGGTCGAGAGGGAGCATGTCGCGATCGATCTGGCAAGCCATCGGCTGTTTGTCGCCGAGATCATCAACGGCATGGTCGATCCGGTCGGCCTGCGCGGAAGATCCGCAATCCACGCGCATCAGCCATTCTTGGCGCCGATAACTGACAACAGGCCGTTTCCTGCAGATAGCTCCTCTCGCACCAAACCAGCTGCGGACGGCCTTTTACGCTTCGACATCAAGGGATCGGGCCTCCATCACATCTCTCCTGCGCGCCGTGCCGGCGATGCGCTTCAGTGCCTCGAACACCATCAGCATCACCACCGCAGACGAGGCGAGCGAGACCATCCCCATGCCGGTTGCCTCCCCGAAGCCGAGAAGCATCCTGATGGGCGCCACCAAGAGGATTACGATCGCGGCCGCGGCCACGCCGGCCGCCACGTAGCGAAGCGCCTTGTTCGCCCCGAGCAAGGCATGGACGAATGATGTGTCGAACGAGCGATTGGCGAAGATCAGCGCGAATATGGCGCCGACCAGTGCAAAGAAGGTCGCGGCGCGCACTTCGGGTTCGGACATGCCGGCCAGGCTGCCTCCGACGAAGATCGCGGCGAGCAGCAGAAAGGCGATCCCGCCTTCGATGACGCTCCACGAAATCATTCGCAGCGAGAAAAGACGCGCATCGGGATCGCGGGGCTTACGCCGCATGACGTCGCTCTCCTCGGGCTCGCCCTCGAACACCAGGGCGCAGGCCGGGTCTATGATCATCTCCAGCAGCGCAATATGGATCGGCCCGAACAGGATGGGCAGGCCCGTGAGCAGAGGAAGCAGCGCCAGCCCGGCGATCGGCACGTGCACTGCGAAGATGAACGCCATCGCCTTGCGGATATTGTCGTAGATCCGCCGCCCGAGCCGGATGGCCCTCACGATCGACCCGAAATCGTCGTCGAGCAGGACGATCGCGGACGCCTCGCGGGCGACGTCGGTGCCTCGCTTGCCCATGGCGATCCCGATATGGGCCGCTTTCAGCGACGGCGCATCGTTGACGCCATCCCCCGTCATCGCGACCACCTCGCCGTTGGCCTTGAAGGCCGTGACGATCCTGAGCTTCTGCTCGGGCATGATCCGCGCGAACACGGTCACTGCCCTCAGCCGGTCGGCGAGTGCGGCTTCGTCCAGCCTGTCGAGTTCCTCTCCGGTCAGCACGTCGCCATCCTCGATCCCGGCCTGGGCGGCGATGGAACGCGCCGTTGCGGCATAGTCCCCGGTAATCATCACCACCTTGATGCCCGCGCCGCGACATTCAGCGACGGCCGCCGGCACGGCCGGCCGGATCGGGTCGGAGAGCCCGATCAATCCCGAGAGCGTAAATTCATAGTCCCGCTGCGAGGATGCGATCGATGATCCGTCGCCACGTGCTGTCGCGACGCCGATCACCCGCATGCCCTCCCTCGCCATCGTATCGACGGCCCGCGTCAGCCGCTCCCGTTCGTCCGCCGCAAGACGGCACAGGCCCGCGATCGCCTCCGGCGCGCCCTTGGCGGTGATCATCTGCCGGCCGGGCATGTCCGAATCCTGCCAGACATTGGACATCGCCAGCAGGTCCGGGCGCAAGCCATAGGTGTGAAGCAGCACCCGCCGGTCGTCGGCCTTGATGGCCGCCGCCGAGTGAAAGGCGATCTCCATAGGGTCGACGGGCACCGGCGCGCTCGCCAGCACGCTGTTGGCGAGAAGGTCGCGAAACGGCCCATCGGCGGAAGCGATGGCGTCGAGTTCCGCGCTTTCCCCGGACGGCAGCCAGAGCCGGGTCACGGCCATCCGGTTCTCGGTCAATGTCCCGGTCTTGTCCGTGCACAGCACGGTAGCCGATCCCAGCGTCTCGATGGCGGCCGCCTTGCGGGTAAGGACATTAGCGCGAGCGATCCGCCACGCGCCCATCGCCAGGAAGATGGTGAGCACCACCGGGAATTCTTCCGGCAGCATGGACATGCCGATCGCGATTCCCGCGAGCAACGCCTCGATCCATCCACCCCGCAACAAGCCGAAAAGCAGGACGACGAGGCAGGCGACCGCACCGCCGCCGACCGCGCAAAGACGCACCACGCGTGCGGTTTCCCGCTGCAGCCGGGGCGGCTCGGCGTCGAGCGTGGCGAGCGCCAGTCCGATCCGGCCCATCTCGCTCCGCTCGCCCGTCGCGACGACGCGGGCGATCGCCGCGCCGCGGGTCACCAGCGAGCCGGAATAGACGAAGGGCTGGCCCTCCCCTCCCGGCCGGCCGGCCGCCTCCCCGTCCGCAGCCGTCGCGACGCGCTTGCCGACCGGCAGGGCTTCTCCCGTCAGCAGCGACTCGTCCAACTGAAGGTCGTCGACCTTGAGCAAAAGGCCATCCGCCGCCACGCGATCGCCTTGCTCCAGCACGAGAAGATCGCTGCGCACGACTTCGCGGCCCGCGATCCGTTGGCGCGTGCCATCCCGGATGACGAGCGCGCGAGGCGATGAAAGGTCGCGCAACGCCTCGAGCACATGTTCCGTGCGCGACTCCTGAACCACCGTGACCAGGATGGAGAAGGTCGCAAAAGCGAGAAGGATCAAGGCTTCGGCCGGGTCGCCAAGGAGGAAATAGGTCAATCCGCCCGCGAGTAGAAGCGCAAGCATGGGCTCGCGCACGACTTCCACGACGATCCGGAATGGCGACCGGCGGCCAGCGCGTGGCAGCTCGTTCGGCCCTTCGCTCGCCAGCAGCGCCGCGGCCTCGGCCGAGGAAAGACCGCCGTCAGATGATCTGGAACACTCCTGCCCGGCGAAACCTGTCACTGCCCTTCCTTCGCATGCGGCCGATCATTCCGGGCATCTTCATCCAGCGCACTATCTGGAACGGCTGATGACAGACTTCCGGCCGGCTCTCTGTGTCAGGCTATACCAATGTCGCCGGATGCCCACCTCCGGAGGCATCAATTTTCCGGGCGCGGGGTCGTTCCGACACTCGGCGGAAGCGCCGGCAGGACGATTTTCGGCTGATCGCCGGTCAAGCTTTGCAGGAACGCCTCGATTTTCGTGACCTCGTCCTGCGACAAGGTCGTGCCCAGTTGGGATCTCGCCATCACGGCGATCGCTTCCCTGAGATCCCAGACCTTGCCCGTATGGAAATAGGGCGCCGTTAGCGCGATGTTGCGCAGGGTCGGCACCTTGAAGGCATATCTGTCCGACTCCTGCTTCGTGATCGTAAAGCGGCCAAGGTCGCCCCGCGGCAGCAGATCGGGCCCGGGTGCCTGGGCCACGCCGAACTTCGCATACATGTTACCGCCGATATTCATGCCGTTGTGACAAGTGGTGCAGCCCTTGTCCATGAAGAGCTTGAGACCTGCCTTTTGCGTGACGCTGAGCGCTGCGGCATCGCCCCGGAGATATCGGTCGAAGGGCGCGTTGGGCGTGACCAGCGTCAGTTCGAATGCCGCAATCGCCGCCTGCGCATGAGGAAGGCTGATCGGATCAACGTCGCCGGGGAAAGCGCTGCCGAAGGCGTCACGATAACCAGGAATCCCCTTAAGCTGCTCGATGACATGGGGCGCCGCGGAAGCCATCTCGACGGGATTGACCATCGGACCGCCGGCCTGATCGGTGAGGTCGCGGGCACGGCCGTCCCAGAACTGAGCCATATTGAACGCCGCATTGAAGACCGTGGGCGCATTGCGGCCGCCGTGCTGCCAATGATGGCCGATCGACGTCGGTTGCGCATCTGCGCCGCCCAGCCCCATGCTGTGGCAGGACGCACAGCTGATCGCATGGCTGGCGGACAGCCGCGGATCGAAATAGAGCATCGCGCCAAGCGCGATCTTTTCGGGGGTCGCCACATCGCCTTGAGGCAGGCTTTGATTGGATGGAAGCGGCTTGAAGACCTGCCGGGCGCTGCCCATCAGTTCCTCGCTCGCCGGCACCATGGCAGCTTCGGTGCCGCTGGCGTCGTTTTTTGGGGTCTCACCGCTGCAAGCGGCAAGAACCAGGGCACCGCTCGCTGCGAATAGTGACAGGAGACGCATCTCGACACCCTTTGGGCGGTTGAGCACTGCATTGGACCTAGCTACTCAACCTGACCAAAGCCTGACGGGAGGCTATTCAGCAAAACGAAAGCACGTTGGCCACTAAGCGACTGCTGCTTGCAATATCACTTTCATCGCCTTTTCTCGGGCCGCGTTACCGAAGACATCATAAGCCTTGACGATGTCGTTCAGAGGGAAGCGGTGGGTCACCAGTCTGGCGGGGTTCACCTTGCCCGATTGCAGCGTATTGAGCAGCATGGGCGTGCTGCTGGTGCAGACCAGGCCCATGGCGATATTGATATTCTTGATCCACAGTTCTTCGATGTGGAGCTGCACCGGCTTTCCATGGACGCCCACATTGGCGATATTGCCGCCGGCCGCCACGATCTTCTGGCAGATGTCGAAAGTCGCGGGCACGCCAACGGCCTCGATGGCGACATCCACGCCCAGACCGCCGGTCAGTTCCAGAACGCGGGCGATCGCATCTTCCGCACCGACCTCGATCGTATCGGTCGCGCCGAACTGGCGCGCAAGCTCGAGCCGCGCCGGGTCCATGTCGATCATGACGATCCGCCCGGGCGAATAGAATTGCGATGTCAGCAGCACCGACATTCCGACCGGGCCGGCGCCGACGATCGCGATTGTGTCACCTGGTTTGACCCTTCCCGCCTGCACCCCGATTTCAAGGCCGGTGGGCATGATATCCGACAGCATGACCAGCGCTTCCTCGTCGGCACCGGCGGGGATGGGATAGAGCGAATTGTCGCCGTGCGGAATGCGGACATATTCCGCCTGCGTGCCGTCGATCCTGTGGCCGAGGATCCAGCCGCCGTCGGAGCAATGGGCATAGAGCTGGCGCTTGCAGTTCGGGCAGGCGCCGCATGATGTGACGCAGGAGATGAGCACCGCGTCGCCGGGCTTGAAGTTGCGAACCGCGCCGCCAACCTCTTCGACGATGCCCACGCCCTCGTGGCCCAACGTGCGCCCTTCGGTGACGGCAGGCACGTCGCCCTTCAGAATATGCAGGTCGGTGCCGCAGATCGTGGTCCTGGTAATGCGCACGATGACGTCGGTCGGCTTGTCGATGCCGGGCTTCGCCTTCTCGACCCAGTCCTTCTTCCCGGGTCCCTGATAAACGAGAGCTTTCATTCAATGTTCTCCGGCTTTTTGCGAATATCTTGCGAATGATCGATGCCGTCGCTCCCTGAACAGGGAGAAAGACATCGAATTCTTCCCATCCGACGTTTCTGTCCGGGTTGCTGCGGTCCGGCATCCAGCAAACCGCTTGCGCCTGTTGCCTCGCGCAATTTGCTGGACAGGCACGCGGCGTCAGAATCTTGAGCCTGGCTATCCCAGCCCGTTCACAAATCCAGAACGAGCCCCGGGTCGGCCTTGGCCATGGCGCGCTGGAAGGCGGGCCTGGCGGTGAGGCGCTGGAGGTAGTTTCGGATGTTCGCATAGGGCGCGAAATCGACCGGAACGAACATGCGCATGGTGGTGAGCGGGAAGGCGATCATGATGTCGGCGACGGTGAAAGCGTCCCCGGCCAGCCAGACATGGCCCTGGGCGAAATGGTTGTCGAGGGCCCCGAGCCCACGCTCGGCGCGCACGCGCATCGTTTCCGCCGCGGCGCCCTCGGCCATCAGCATCATCATGCTGGGCATCAGCGAGCCGTTGGCGAAATGATACCAGTAGAGATAGCGGGCGAAGGCAGGGTCTGCGGCCTTGACCGTGAGACGACCGTCGCCATGGCGCGCCACAATGTAGTCGATGATGGCGCCGGACTCGGCGAGCACGAGATCACCGTCGGTAATGACCGGGGCGGTGCCGGCGGGATGCAGGGCCTTGTATTCCGCCGGTGCCAGCCGCGTTTCCGCGTCGCGCTCGTAGCGCACCAGATCGTAGGGGAGTTCGAGTTCCTCGCAAAGCCAGACGATACGGTCCGACTGCGAAATTCCCAGATGATGAACTGTAAGCATCCTGTGTCTCCTTCGTTTTGAGTGACGGCTATCCAGGTGTCTCGACCCCGCGCAGCGCGCCGACCAACGCCTGGACGCGGCTGCGTAGCTCGACGACATCTTCCGGCTCCATCTCGAGGCCGGCGGCGAGCGTCGCAGGAACCTTGCTGGCTGCCGCGCGCAGATTCCGTCCCTTGGGTGTCAGGTCGATGAGGACGCGCCGCTCGTCCCCGACGTCACGGGTTCGGGTGATGAGGCCGGCCAGCTCCATCCGCTTGAGCAGCGGCGTCAGCGTGCCGCTGTCGAGATAGAGGCGGTCGCCCAGCGATCCGACGGTCTGGGGCGTCTCCTTCCAGAGCACCAGCATCACCAGATACTGCGGATAGGTGAGGCCGATCTCCGCCAGCACCGGACGGTAGAGACGGGTCAGCAGGTTGGAGGCGGCATAGAGCGGAAAGCAGACCTGCCGATCGAGATCGAGCAGGTCCTCTTCCTGAGCCGGCCAACCCGGCCCCTCAGTTGACGCTGACGGAGATGGCGACATCGACATTGCCACGGACGGCGTTGGAATAGGGGCAGACTTGATGCGCCGCTTCGACCACCTCCTCGGCCGCCGCCTGATCGAGGCCGGTGATCGTAACGTCGAGCCCAACCGTCAGCGCGAAGCCGCCGCTGCCATTAGGCTCCATCCCGACGGTGCCGATCACGACAATATCGTCGTCCTTGACCTTCGCGTCCTTGTTGCGGGTCACATGGATCACCGCATTCTCGAAGCAGGCGGCATATCCGGCGGCGAACAGCTGTTCGGGATTGGTGGCCCCTCCCTTGCCGCCGAGTTCCTTGGGCAGCGCCAGCGGGAGATCGAGGAGGCCGTCATCGCTGGTGATGGTGCCGCTGCGGCCGCCGATGGCGGTGACACGGGTTGAATAGAGAGCGCTCATGGTTCGATCCTTTCAGATTAGCGAGTCGTCAATCTGATAGCGATCAATTATATTGTGTGCAATCTATTTTGCCTTCACGAGATCCTGCCCGAGGCATCACCCTCGTCAGGATGCGAGAGAGACGGATCGCATCACCTGAAAGCCTCGTCGAAAAGTAATGTCATCGCGTTCCACGAGCGCGCGTCGGCATCGGCGTCATAGCGAAAGGCCTCGATGTTTCCCCGGCTATCCGCTTCGGGATCCGTGAAGCTGTGCACGACGTCGCCGTAGAGGTGCATCTGCCAATCGACCTTGCCCTGCCGCATCTCGTCCTCGAAAGCCGCGCGCTGCTCGGCAGGTATCGCCGGATCGTCGGCTCCGATGCAGACCAGCACCTTGCCGGTGATGTTGATTGCGTCCTGCGGCGAGGCGGTTGAAAGACCGCTGTGAAAACCCACCGCCGCACGGATGCCCGAGCCGGCGCGCGCCAGTTCCAGCGCCATCGTGCCGCCGAGACAAAAGCCGATCGCGGCGATCCTGTCCCCGTCGACGCCATCCTGCGCGGTCAGCGTGGCCAGCGCCGCGCTCGCGCGGGCCCTTATGCGCTCGGGCGCGGCCAGGAGCGGCCCGAGCAGGCCCATGACTTCCCCGATGTCCGAATAGCGGCGCTGCTGCCCGTGCAGATCGCAGGCAAGCGCCGCATAGCCCATTTCGGCCAGCCGCTTCGCACGCGAGATGGCGTGATCGCCGAGCCCGAACGCTTCGGGAAAAACGAGAACACCGGGCACCGGGCCTGCCTGGCCGTCTGCCGCGAAGAACTCCCCCCTCATGGCCAGGCCATCGGCTTCATAAGCCAAGGATTTTGCGATCATGTCATCCTCCTCGTCTGCTTCATTTCGAATGACGGAGTCTCTCGGGTTTCGGTTTCCGAACCGGCGCCTTCAAGATAGCCATGCGCGAAAATCTCGTTCACCACATGAGGGGTCGTGCCGCAGGCTTCGGCGCGGTCGAGAACCCAGGCGATGCCGATCACGCTCAGGAACAGGTCGTTGGCCATCACCGATCGGCGCGCGCTGCCGTGCTCCTGCGCCCGCGTAAGGAATTCGCCCGTGATGGTGGCAAGTTGTTCGCAGGATAGCGCGAGCGGAGAGGCCCGTTCCTTGACCGCCTCGAGTACGGGTGCGGGCAAGCCGTTGAAGCTGCGCAGATAGTCCTGCAACGCCGCGATCCACACGGCCAGCGCGGCATCGGGGTTCTCGATCTGCCGAGCCTCTTCCGATTGGGACAGCAGTTCGGCTTGCCGCTTGCGCAAGGCGGCCGCGAGCAGGGCCTCGCGCGAGGGGAAATGGCGGTAAAGCGTGCCGGCGCCGACGCCGGCTTCCCGTGCGATGTCCTCCAGCGAAGCGCCGATGCCGTGCAACGCAAAGTGCCGCATTGCCGTGCTGAGGACGCGGTGGCGGTTGCGCCGCGCATCGGCCCGCAGACCGGCGCCCTCCCCGTTCAATTCATCCGTCGCCAGAGTCGCCGCTCCCAGCTGTTGTCGATGTCCGTGAGCCCAAACCTCGCTTGACGCTATATGGAGGCAGCCTCCATATAGCGTCAAGCGAAATGGAGGTTGTCTCCGCTTTCTGTCGGGCAGAACGCTATTGCGCCGGTGGAACGCCTGCCCCTTTGCCCATTCCGGGAGCGAGACATGACAGCATTATCTATCCTGGAGCTCGTCCGGGTCACCGAAGAAACAGACGCGCGCGGCGCGCTCGACAATGCGCGTGATCTTGCCGCAGATGCCGAGCAATGGGGCTATCGTCGCATCTGGGTGGCCGAGCACCACAACATGCCCGGCATCGCCAGCGCTGCGACCGCGATCGTCCTGGCCCATATCGCCGCAGGTACTCGCAGAATCCGGGTCGGCGCGGGCGGCATCATGCTGCCCAACCACGCGCCCTATGTGATCGCCGAGCAGTTCGGCACCCTCGCGCGGCTGTTCCCTGACCGCATCGACCTCGGCCTCGGGCGTGCGCCCGGCACTGATCAGCTGACCTTGCGGGCCCTGCGCCGCACGCCCGAGTCGGCGGAGCATTTCCCGCAGGACGTGCTTGAGTTGCAGGCGTTCCTCGCACCCGCCGGCCCCGACCAGCGCATCCAGGCGGTGCCGGCGGCGGGGACTAACGTGCCGCTGTGGATCCTGGGGTCGAGCCATTTCGGCGCGATGCTCGCCGCCGAGCTCGGCCTGCCCTATGCTTTCGCGTCCCATTTCGCGCCGGACCTGCTGATGCCGGCGCTCGAAATCTATCGCAGCCGCTTCAAGCCGTCCGCGCAGCTCGACCGGCCCTATGCCATGGTCGGAGTCAATATTATCGCCGCCGACACCGACGTGCTGGCCTGCCGCCTCGCCACCACGCAGCAAATGTCCTTCGCCGACATCTTCCGCGGCGCCAGGGGCCTGAGCCGGCCTCCGATCGACGACATCGAGACTTACTGGTCGCCGGTCGAGAAGGCGCAGGCCGCGCGCATGCTTGCTCGCTCCATTGTCGGCTCGCCCGAGACGGTCCGGGCGGGCATCGCGGCGCTGGCGGAGGAAACCGGTGCCGACGAGCTCATCGTCGTGTCCGATGTCTACGACCACGGCGCGCGGCTGCGCTCCTTCGAACTGATCGCACGAGCCGCCGGCATCCGGGCTGCGGCAGAGGTCGAGTCCGAGGCCGCTATGGGCTCCTGACGATATGTGCCGGCATTCCGGCAACGGCTGAGGACAGCCGCAATCTTCACATTCCTGGAAAGGAGAATGAGATGAAAAGACGTATTCTTGGGAAATCCGGTCTCGAAGTTTCCGCGATCGGTCTCGGCTGCATGGGCATGACCTGGGCCTACGGCGCGCCGGGCGAGCGCGGCGACATGATCGCGCTCCTGCGCGACGCCGTCGAGCTTGGCGTCACCTTCTTCGACACCGCCGAGGTCTATGGGCCGTTCGCGAACGAGGATTTGGTCGGCGAGGCGCTTGCGCCCGTGCGCGACAAGGTCGTCATCGCCACCAAGTTCGGGTTCAGGATCAATCCGACCAGTCCGTGGCCGCAGGGAACCGACAGCCGCCCCGAACATATCAAGGAGGTGGCCGACGCGGCGCTGAAGCGGCTGCGGACCGACCATATCGACCTGTTCTACCAGCACCGGGTCGATCCCACCGTGCCGATCGAGGACGTCGCCGGCGCCGTCGCCGAACTGGTCAAGGTTGGCAAGGTCAAGCATTTTGGCCTTTCCGAAGCGGGCGCCGGGACGATCCGGAAAGCGCATGCGGTCCACCCCGTGGCCGCGCTGCAAAGCGAATATTCGCTCTGGTCGCGCGAACCGGAGACGGAAATCCTGGCGCTCGTCGAAGAGCTCGGGATCGGTTTCGTCGCCTACAGCCCGCTGGGACGCGGCTTTCTAACCGGCGCGTTCGGGGCCGACACCAAATTCGCCGACGACGATTTCCGGGGGACCAACCCGCGTTTCCGCGCCGAGGCCCTGCAGAAGAATGTCGCGCTCGTCGAAGCCCTCAAGGATATCGCGCAGGCAAGGAACGTAACGTCCGGCCAGCTCGCCCTCGCCTGGCTGCTGGCGAAGAAACCATGGATCGTGCCGATCCCGGGCACACGCAAGCGCGCGCGGCTCGAGGAGAATATCGCGGCCGCCGATGTGTCGCTTGGCGCAGCCGACATTCAGGCGATAGAGAATGCGGTTGCCGCCCATCCGATCGAGGGCGGGCGCTATGACGAGCAAGGTCTCTCCGCCGTCAATCTTTGAGAGCGCGTCGTCCGTCCAGGGGCGCGCCCTCCCGGGAAAGCTGAGCAAGCTGTGCAGCCCTTGCGATTGCGACCATCTACCGCAAGGGCAGCGATACTGCCGCTAACCTCCTATGCTTGCGTCAGCTTCGCGCTGCCGGCTTCCTCGAGTTCCTGGCGCCGGATCGCCTTGAGGAGCATGGCCGTCGTGACGGACATCCACAGCACATAGGCAGGGAACGGGATCCAGAACGAAAGCAGGCCGTCCCATGCAATCGGCCCGCTTTCGAACAAGGGGCTGAACGATCCCGGAAGGAACAGGATGACGGACACCAGCGTGAACCATCCGAACCAGCGGGGAAAGATGGGTTCCTGCCGCTTATCGAGGAGTACCGCGAGCGTGATGGCGATCCCCTGGATGAAGACGACGTTGACCGGGCTCAGATTGGTGATCCAGGCGAGGTCATCCAGTATCCACAAGATCTCCGGAGAAGCCGTCGACGCGCGAAACGCAATCGTCTGCCATAGCACCCAGGGGATCAGGAACACCCAGACGAACACCGCTCCAAGCCCGAGGTTGATGTAGGTGAGCGGGCTGTTCGGGCCTTCGATCCGCTTCAACTGCACCGATATCACCGCGGTCCATGGAAGGTAGAGCGCTCCGCCGAAACCGAACAGGATCAGCCCGATCTTGATCGCCGTCGTATTGGTCTGGAAGAGCTGGACGACCTCGGCAGGTCCCCATGCGGGCGAATGCGGCGCCCACCAGTGCGTGAACGGGATCTCTCCGGCTATCCAGAGTATGTTGGCCAGAACGCCAGCCCAGGCGCACAGGCGTTGAACTGTGGCATTGGTTCCCATGGCCTACCTTCTGCCTTTCTCTGATGTTCTCCGAGACGGCTGATCGCTCGCAAGCGGCCGGTCACGGCGATGAGGCGGCCGCACATGCGACAGATTGCCGAGCTCCAATCAAACTTGACGGTCGGTAAGTTATCCGCGAACTTACCGACCGTCAAGTTTTTGGTAGAGTGCAATGATGGCCCAAACCGATCCCGACCTTGAGGCGAAAAAGCGGACGCGCGGCGGGCGCGAGCGCCTGCTGCAGGCCGCGGCCGATCTGTTCAGGGTGAACCGGTTCGCCGGGACCTCATTGCAGATGATCGCCGACCGCCTGGGCGTGTCGAAGGCGGCCATCTACCACCATTTCAAGTCCCGCGACGATATCATCGAAGCTTTGATGGAGCCTGTTTTCACAGACGCAGAAGATGCCGCGGTCCGGCTCATGGCCTTGCCGCGCAAGGAACGTGCCGAGGCGGGCCGTGTCTTCTATGCCGACTTTGCGGTCAAACATCGGGACGTCATAAGCTCCGTATTTTTCGACCGGCTTGCTCTGCGAGCTGAACTGTCCGAAAAGGTGGATCGCCTCGTCGATCGGTTGGCCGCGGTTCTCGCTCGCGACTCTACGTGTGTCGAGGATGCGCGAGCCCGCCTGCTGATCTATGGGATTGGCGGCATTGTCGCTGAACCCCAACAGCAATCGCTTAAGGACGACGATCTGAGCGATCTGATCGCCAACCTTGTCCTCGGGGCCGAGCCAGCGGAGAAGCCGTAGTGAAGAATCGCCAAGAGTCGCTGTTATTCCAATCGACTAGAGCCGTTTTCTTAATCTTATTCTAGAGGGATATAGCGTAGAAGTAGTTCTCATCTTCATCGCTCACGGCCTCCCATATGTCGCCGTTCGATACGCAAACTCTGCCGCGGCTACGCCACCCCGTTATCTTGGCTGCTTCGCGCCCTCAACGTAGCGATTTTGCGGCGGCGTAGGTCAAGGTGCCGCCGCCTGTCATCGTCGAAGGCTCGGCCATATGGGCGCGAGCCGGGTCTGGTCGCCGAGATGGGCGAACAACCGGTCGGGCGCCGCGACGAGCAGACGCGAGGCCTCATGGTCTATCACCCGCCTGTCGAAGGGCTCCGCCGCGCTCATAGCCGCACCACGCGCAGCCGCAGCGCGTTGCCGATCACGCTCACCGAGGAGAGCGCCATCGCCGCCGCGGCGATCATCGGCGAGAGGAGGAGGCCGAACAGCGGATAGAGCAGGCCAGCGGCGACCGGAATGCCGGCGGCGTTGTAGATGAACGCGAACACCAGGTTCTGGCGGATGTTCGACATCGTCGCCTGGCTGAGCCGGCGGGCGCGGACGATGCCCGTCAAGTCGCCCTTGAGCAGGGTGACGCCCGCGCTCTCGATCGCAACGTCGGTGCCCGAACCCATCGCGATCCCGACCTCGGCGGCGGCGAGCGCGGGGGCATCGTTGACCCCGTCGCCGGCCATCGCGACAGTCCGGCCCTCGCGCTTCAGGCGCTCCACCACCGCGCTCTTCTGGTCGGGAAGCACCTCGGCCTCCACCTCGTCGATGCCGAGCCTCCGCGCCACCGCCTCGGCGGTCGTCCGGTTGTCGCCGGTCAGCATCACGACGCGAACGCCCTCGTGGCGCAGAGCCGCGAGGGCCTCGGGCGTGGTCTGCTTGATCGGGTCGGCGATCGCGAGGATGCCGGCGGCGACGCCATCGATCCCGGCGAAGATCGCCGTGGCGCCGTCGCGGCGCATCTCATCGGCCTGTGCCGCCAGCGGCGCCGTTTCGACGCCATGTTCCTTGAGGAAGGCAGTGTTGCCGAGCAGCACCCGCTTCCCCTCGACGGTGCCCAGCGCGCCCTTGCCGGTCGGTGAATCGAAGTCCGTGACTTCGGGAATCGCGATCTTGCGCGCACCCGCGGCCTCGACGATGGCGCGCGCCAGCGGATGCTCGGAGGCGCGCTCGACTGCGGCGGCCAGCCGCAGCACCCCTTCTTCGTCGAAGCCGGTGCCGGCGACGATCCGGGTGACCGACGGATGCCCCTCGGTCAGCGTGCCAGTCTTGTCGACGACGAGCGTGTCGATCTTCTCCATGCGCTCGAGCGCCTCGGCATTCTTGATCAGGACGCCAAAGCCCGCGCCGCGGCCGACCCCGACCATGATCGACATGGGGGTCGCGAGCCCCAGCGCGCAAGGGCAGGCGATGATCAGCACCGCGACCGCGGCCACGAGGCCATAGGCGAAACGCGGTTCGGGACCCCAGATCGCCCAGCCCGCGAAGGCAAGCACCGCGATCGCCAGCACCGCCGGCACGAACCAGCCCGAGACTTGGTCGGCCACGCGCTGGATCGGCGCGCGCGAGCGCTGCGCCTCGGCGACCATCTGCACGATCCGCGCGAGCATCGTGTCGCTTCCGACCTTGTCGGCGCGGATGATGAGAGCGCCGGTCTGATTGAGGGTGCCGCCGATCACCTTGTCGCCGAGCGTCTTGGTGACGGGCATGGACTCGCCGGTCACCATCGACTCGTCGAGCGAGGAGCGTCCGTCCTCGACCAGGCCGTCGACCGGAACCTTCTCGCCCGGGCGCACGCGCAGGCGATCGCCCACCACGATCTGGTCGAGGCCGACCTCCGCGTCCGTGCCGTCCGCGCCGATCCGGCGCGCGGTCTTGGGCGCGAGATTGAGCAACGCCTTGATCGCACCAGAGGTTCGCTCGCGGGCGCGCAATTCCAGCACCTGTCCGAGCAATACCAGCACGGTGATCACCGCCGCTGCCTCGAAATAGATCGCGACCGTGCCGTCGGCCGCGCGGAAGGCCGGCGGGAACACCCCCGGCGCAATAGCGGCGACCATGCTGTAGGCCCAGGCGATCCCCGTGCCCATCGCTATCAGGGTGAACATGTTGAGCCTGCGCGTCCTGAGCGATTGCCAGCCGCGCTCGAAGAACGGCCATCCCGCCCACAGCACGACCGGCGTTGCCAGCACGAGCTGGATCCAGGTCGAGACCCGCATCGGCACGATGTGATGCAGCGCGGGAAAGATATGCCCGCCCATCTCCAGGACCAGCACGGGCAGCGCCAGAACGAGGCCGACCCAGAAACGCCGGGTCATGTCGGCCAGTTCCGGGCTCGACCCGGCCTCGGCCGTTACCGCCACCGGCTCGAGCGTCATGCCGCAGATCGGGCAGTTGCCCGGCCGATCGAGCCGGATCTCCGGGTGCATTGGGCAGGTCCAGAGCATGCCCGTCGCCGCCTCGGGCTCCCGGGCTGGCACCGATCCGACATGACCCTCTGGGCCGACGGACGCGCCTGCAGGGCGGTGATGATGGGCATGTTCGGCGTGCGTCATGGCGACAATCCTTCCTGACGCCTCACCATATGGGGTCTAACGCCGTGCTAGGCTCAAGCACCCTAACCCGCACTTGGTATCAATACGTAAAGTGCGGTGACTGCCGTCCCGATAGATAGGATTCGCGAGGAGGGTGTCATCATGATCCTTGGCGAAACCGATATGCCGCATGACGACGACAGGAATGCGCCGCACCGCGCCAATATTATCCTGATCGGCTTTCTGATCGTCGCAGGCTTCTATCTGCTCGCGGAGCATCGCGCGCATCTCTTTGGTGTTCTGCCCTTCCTTCTCCTGTTGAGCTGCCCGTTGATGCACCTGTTCATGCATCATGGCCATCGCCACGGCGGCGACGACTCTTCGGACGCCGGCACCGACGCCGATCCCTCATCTCAATCGGGCCGGAGAACGCGGCCATGAACCACAATGACGGGTCCGCCTACGGGCTTTGGGGACTGGTGATCGTCAACGCGGCGGTCTTCATCCTTTTCGCGTTCAGCTTCTTCAAGCCGCAGACCAGGCGCGACTGGCGAAGCTTCAGCGCATTCAGCGCCTTTCTGGTCGCTCTCTTCGCCGAGATGTACGGATTTCCGCTGACGATCTATCTGCTGTCCGGCTGGCTCCAGTCGCGTTTTCCGGGCGTGGACTGGTTCTCGCATGATGCGGGCCATCTGCTCGAGATGATGTTCGGCTGGCGGGTCAACCCGCATTTCGGGCCGTTCCACATCGCCAGCTTCGTCCTGATCGGCGCCGGCTTCTGGCTGATCTCCGCCGGCTGGGCGCCGCTTCACGCCGCACAGCAGAAGCACCGGCTCGCGACCACGGGAATCTACGCAAGGGTCCGCCACCCGCAATATGACGGCTTCATCCTCGTCATGCTGGGCTTCCTGCTGCAGTGGCCGACGCTGCTGACGCTGGCGATGTTCCCGGTGCTGGTGGTGATGTACGTCCGCCTGGCGGGTCACGAGGAGCGGGATGCGTTGCGCGAATTCGGCGACGACTATCGCCGCTACATGCAGGACGTGCCGGCTTTCATCCCGCGCCTCGGCGGTCGCGGCGGCGCGCGCCATTCCATCCGCTGATTTGAAAGGGGAGCCCCGACAATGACTCGTCCGCACCAAATGCTCGCGTCCGCCGCGACGCTGATGATGATCGCGGCGCCGCTGGCCGCGCGCGCCCAGGACCCGCATGCCGGCCACCATCCTGCCAACACCGCATCGACACCGGCTGCGACAGCAACGCCGGGCACGACGACGCCGAGCACGACGCCGATGGGCGGCCAGTCCGGAATGATGGGCGGCAGCGGCATGGCGATGGGCGGAATGATGGGCGGCGACATGAGCATGTCGCAGCATATCGACGAGCATCTGGGCCGTGTGCGCGGCGAACTCGGCATCACGCCAGCCCAAGCGGCTGTCTGGACCGCCTATGCAGATGCGTTGCGTGCGAGTGCCGCGAACATGGACCATGCCCGCCAGACGATGATGGCGCCGCCGGCCGGCGGCGCCCGTCTCTCCCCTGTCGACCAGCTCGACCGGCACGACCGGATGCTGGCATCGATGCGCGACGATCTGCGCCGACTGCGTCCGGCACTCGCTCAGCTCTATGCGGCTCTGTCTCCCGAGCAGAAGCAGAAGGCGGACAGCTTGCTGGTCCCGCACGGCAGCATGATGGCCCGGATGCCCGCGGGCGGGATGATCGGGCAATAGCCATGCAGACCATAGGCAATCTGCTCTTTTGGGGACTGCTGTTCTTCCTGATGATGCGGTTCGGCTGCGGTGCGCACATGATGGGGCACCATCGTGACCATTCCCACGGCGGTGACGGAGACCGCCTTCGCGCCCCTTCCGAGGCGCGCGATCCGGTGTGCGGCACGATCGTTCAGACCTCGACCGCGAAATCGAGCCTGTTCGAAGGGCGCGCTTATTACTTCTGCTCGCAGGCATGCCGCGACACCTTCGAGGCATCGCCAGCCAGCTTTGCCCACCGAGATGTCGCGAACGACAGGATCGAAGGACAGTATGGCGCAGCATGACACCCACCGGCAGGCTCCGGTTCATCAGCTGATCCCGCTCGTCATCTTCGGGCTCAGCCTGAGTTCGTTCCTCGCGATTTCCTATACGTTTTGCATCATTGGCTATCTGCTCTTCCCGCAGCTGCCGATCAGCCATTCGTCGCTTGCGATCGTTCTGCCGGGCTTCGATCTGCTCAGCTGGAAGACCTTTTTCCTGGGACTGGCCGAGAGCTTCGCCTGGGGCTGGTATGTGACGCTGGTGTTCGTGCCGCTTTACAACTTCTTCGCGTCGCGGCGCGGCTGATGCCCAGCTGCGCCGATCACGATAGACCGGAGGACGCATGAACAAGGGGGACGGCAGGCGAAAGGGATTGTCGCGATTCGACATCACCTATTTCGTGGCCATGATGTTCGCGGTCCTGATCATCCAGGACCTCTGGGCCGGCCAGGGCCATATCAAGACGATCCCGTTCAGCGAATATCAATCGCTCGTGGCACGCAGCGCGGTGACCGATCTCGTCGTCGGGCCGACCAGGATCACCGGTTCCTACAAGCCCCCCGTCAAGAAGGGCGAGCCCGAGCATTTTTCGACCGTCCGCGTCGATCCGGCGACCGCCGCCGAATTGCAGCAGCGCGGCATCAAGTTCGAAGGCGAGCCGCCGCCCGGCTTTCTCGCGCAGATACTGTCCTGGCTCTTGCCCATCGTCGGATTCGGTCTGATGTGGATGTTCCTGCTGCGGCCGATGCAGGGCGGCGCTGCCGGCGGGCTGATGGGAATCGGACGCAGCCGCGCCAAGGTCTACTCGGAAACCAACGTGAAGGTGACCTTCAGCGATGTGGCGGGGGTAGACGAAGCCAAGCAGGAGCTGACCGAGATCATCGGCTTCCTGCGCGATCCCGGAACCTATGGCCGGCTGGGCGCGCGTATCCCCAAGGGCGTGCTGCTCGTCGGGCCGCCAGGCACGGGCAAAACGCTGCTCGCCCGTGCCGTCGCGGGCGAAGCGGGCGTGCCCTTCTTCTCGATCACCGGATCGGAGTTCGTCGAGATGTTCGTGGGCGTCGGCGCCGCGCGGGTGCGCGACCTCTTCGAGCAGGCCCGCAAGCAGGCCCCGGCAATCCTGTTCATCGACGAGCTCGACGCGCTCGGCCGTGCCCGCGGCATCGACATGCCGGGCGGCGGACATGACGAGAAGGAGCAGACGCTCAATCAGCTGCTCGCCGAGATGGATGGCTTCGATCCGAGCGCCGGTATCGTCGTGCTCGCCGCGACCAACCGGCCCGAAGTCCTCGATCCGGCGCTGCTTCGCGCGGGACGCTTCGATCGTCAGGTGCTGGTCGACCGCCCCGACAAGAAAGGCCGGATCGACGTGCTGCAGGTCCACCTGAAGAAGATCCAGGCGGCGCCCGATCTCGATCTGGATGCGGTGGCAGCGATGACGCCGGGCTTCACCGGCGCCGACCTCGCCAACCTCGTGAACGAAGCCGCCCTGGTCGCGACCCGCCGGGGGGCCCAGGCCGCATCGCTCGACGACTTCACCCAGGCCTTCGAGCGGATCGTCGCCGGCATCGAGAAGAAGAGCCGGGTGCTCAGTTCGCATGAGCGGGCGATCGTCGCGCACCATGAAATCGGTCATGCGCTGGTCGCGATGAGCCTGCCCGGCACCGATCCGGTGCAGAAGGTCTCGATCATCCCGCGCGGCATCGCGGCGCTCGGCTACACGCTGCAGCGTCCGACCGAAGACCGGTTCCTGATCAGCCGGAGCGAGCTGCAGAGCCGCATGGCCGCTTTGCTCGGCGGTCGCGCCGCCGAGGACCTGATATTCGGCGACGTTTCGACCGGCGCGGCCGACGATCTCCAGCGCGCGACCGACATTGCGCGCGACATGGTCGTGCGCTTCGGCATGACGGCGGAGCTCGGCCAAGTCGCCTATGAGCCCGAGACCGGGAGCTTCCTCGTCGGCCAAACGCCGGCGTGGCGCCCCAAGAATTACGGCGACGGCACCGCCGAGGCGATCGACGAGGCCGTGCGCAAGCTCATCGACCAGGCATTTCAGGCCGCGCGCGCCGTCCTGGAGCGCAATCGCGACCTGCTCGAGACGAGCGCCAAGGAACTGCTCGCGAAGGAAACGCTGGTCGCCGACGATCTCCGGCTCCTCGCGACACGCCTGCGGCCCACCAATGCGCTCGCGGCTTATGGCGCCACCGGCGCGTCCCTGGAGACAACGCAAGCAGCTTGAGCGACGCTAGCGCCCTCAGGACGCGGGCAGAGGCGGCTCCAATGTGCCGAGCCAGCCGACGAGGGCCAGAACCAGTATGGCCAGCACGGTTTCGATCGCGATGCTGCGGCGAAGGGCGGCCAGCGCGTCGGCGATCGCAGGTTGGCCGCTTGCCTCCGCAAGGCGCGGCGTCAGGCGGAAGCGGTTGAGCGCGGCGCACCCCAGCATGGCCGCAAACGCCATCAGCTTGGCGAGCAGGAGCCGGCCGTAGAGCGAACGCCCCAGTAGGGTGATGGCGTCGGCTCCGACCAGGAAGGCACCATTGATCACGCCCGTCGCGATGATCAGGCCGACGAGCATCGTGCCGATCGTGCTGAAGCTCGCGAGCGCGTCATGTGCCGCCATGACGCGCCGATGCGATGAGGAGACGCCGGACCCCACCAGCACCAGCAGCATCGCCAGCGCGCCGATCCAGGCGGATGCAGCGAGCAGGTGGACGATGTCGGCGCCGAGATGGATATAGCCTGGCGCGCCTTCGCTCGCGGCGCCATGTCCGAACCAGGCGAGCGTCGAGACGGCGAAGCCGCCACACGCGGCCAGCGCCACAAAGCGCGCGCCGGCAGGGATCGGTCGCCACGCCGATACGCCGAGCGCGAGCGCCAGCGCGACCATCCTGCCGAGCCATGCCCAACCGAGGCTGGTCTGCCGAAGCAGCATCGCCAGAATCGCCGGATCGAGATGGGCTAGCGTCGTACCGCTCATCGCAGCGGCCGTCAGCGCGAAGCCGAGCGCGCTGAGCAGGAACCCCGCGATGGCCAGCGCAGCATAAACTGCCCGTTCCGCCGGCTCGGTCTCCCGTTCCCGGCCTCTCAGGGCATAGAGACCGAATAGCGGCATGCCAAACAACAGCCCGAGATCACCATAAAGCGCCCAACGCACCGCGATGATGGGCAAGGCTTCCATCGGTCTAGCGCACGGTGAAGGTCACGCTTCCCGTAACGCGATGGGTATCGGCCGCCACCGCATGCCAATCGAGCTGATAGGTCCCGGCCGGCAGCGGGCGAGGAAATGTCGCGGTCAGCGTCTTTCCGTCGGCGCCGACCGAAGTCTGGAAGCCGCTGATCTTCATCGGCTCGTGATGGGCCATTCCCGGCATGCTCGTCATCGCAAGGTCGATCCCGGATAGAGGCGCCATCAGGCTTTCGTTGAAGCTGAGCGTCGCCTGGGTGACGTTGCTCACTATGGCCTCCGGGGCGGGGGTCGAAGCCAGCAGCTTCGGATGGGCGAACGCCGGCGTGGCGGTCGCGAGCACTGCAGCGACGGCGGCGAGACGGAATGCGTGCATGGGGGCGTCCTTTCAGTTCCTATGCCTCCATACGCAGCACGCGGACCCAGCCCTCATGTCTTCCTGTGAGGGATTTGTCCGGCCAGCGCGTAAAGGAGGCATTGAGGAGAACGACCCCGATGACAGATGTCGAAGCGGCGCTCGCGCGCCTTCGCGACCTTCCCGTGCATCCTGGCCTGTCGGCGATCGACGGATCGGTCCTGGCGGCACTCGCCGTCCGGCCCGCCATCCGCAGCACCATCTCCGGCGCAATGTTCGGTTTTGCCGCAACGGTGGCGCTGACACTCGGGTTCGCGAGCGCCCTGCTTCCGTCCGCTCCCGTTGGCGCTGCCGACATCGCGCCGTTCGGCGCTCCCCCGGCGCTTGCCCCGTCGACCCTGCTGGGCGCGAGCGAATGAGGGACTGGCGCCGGCTGCTGCTGATCGCGCTCATCGCCTTCGCGGCGGCGATCGCGGGCGTCCTCGTCGGCCGCGCTTATGTGGCGCGACAGGCGCCGGTCGAAACCGAGCTGCACAGCCTGCTGCACCGACAACTCGATCTCGACCCCGGCCAAAAGGCGCGCATCCAGGCCATCGAGGCGCGGTTCGCGATCCGCAAGCAGGCGCTGGAGCTGCAGCTACGTGCCGACAATGCGCGCCTCGCCGATGCGATCGAGGCTGAACATGGCTATGGGCCGGCCGTCCAGGCCGCGGTCGATCGTTCGCACCAGACCATGGGCGAGCTCCAGAAAGAAACGCTCGAGCACGTTTTCGCGATGCGCGGCGTGCTCCGCCCGGATCAGGCGGCGCGGTTCGACCGGGCGGTTGTGAAAGCATTGACGGCCAACGAGCGGTGAGCCTCGATCTCGCCGCCTGCTCGGACGGCGAGCTGGCCGCATTGGCATGCGCCGGGCGGCAGCCGGCTTATGGCGAACTGATGCGGCGCCATCGCGATTCGGTCTATCGGCTGGTGCGCGGTCAGATCGGCGACGCCGACGCCGCCCTCGACGTGACGCAGGCCTGCTTCATCTCGGCCTTCGCGGCGCTCGACCGCTATGACGGGTCTCGACCATTCCGTCTGTGGATCGCGCGCATCGCGATCAACAAGTGCCACGATTGGGCGCGCCGCCGCGCCGTCCGGCGCATGCTGTCCTTTGCGCTGCCGATCGATGCGGCGGCCGAGGTTGCCGCCGATCAGGTGTCGCCCGAGACCCAGCTCGCCGACGCCCAGGAGCTCCGCCGCACCCTGGACGCGGTTGCCGCGCTTCCCGCGCGGCTGAAGGAGGCGCTGATGCTGAGAACGATCGAAGGCCTGTCGCAAGCCGAGACCGCCGAAGTGCTGGGGGTCAGCCAGAAGGCCGTCGAGACCAGGCTGCATCGGGCGCGCGCCAAATTGGCCGAACTGCTGAGGGATTGAGCGACGGGCTGCGTATTCAGGCCGGAGCTTCAACAGGGACATCCCATGCCGTCATCGCCTATCGACCGCCGGACATTGCTGCGGGCCGCGGCCGTCGCAGGTGGCAGCATCGCGGCCGGCTGGCTGCCGGCCTGGGCGCAGCCGGTCTCGGCCGGCACGACCGACCCGATCCCGGAGTTGGCCGGCGCGGACATTGCCCTGCGCATCGCCGGGCAGACGCTCATGGTCGACGGACGCAGCGCGCGCGCCACCGGCATCAACGGGACGGTCCCGGCGCCGCTGCTGCGGCTGCGCGCAGGCCAGCGCGTGCGCCTGCGCGTCACCAACGACCTTGACGAGGAGACCTCGCTCCACTGGCACGGCATGCTGGTGCCGACCCAGATGGACGGCGTACCGGGCGTGTCCTTCCCGGGGATCGGACCGCGCTCGACCTTCACCTATGACTTCCCGATCGAGCAGTCCGGCACCTACTGGTATCATAGCCATTCGGGGCTGCAGGAGCTCATGGGCCTCTATGGCCCCATCGTCATCGCTCCCGCCGGCGAAGACCCCGTCAGGGCGGACCGCGAGCATGTGATCATGCTGTCCGATCATGGCCGGATGCATCCGCTCAGCATCTACAGGAAGCTCAAGCAGGAGCCCGGCTATTTCAACCGCCAGCGCCAGACGCTCGCGGGCCTGCTCGCGGGCAGGGATCAGCCGCTCGCCGAGCGTCTGCGCTGGGGCGCGATGCGGATGGATCCCACCGACATCTCCGACGTGACCGGATCGGTGTTCACCTATGTCGTCAACGGGCACGGCCCTCGGGATAACTGGACGGCGCTGTTCAGGCCCGGCGAGCGGGTCCGGCTGCGCTTCGTCAATGCCGCGGGCATGACGATCTTCAACGTCCGCATTCCCGGTCTCAAGCTCATGGTCGTCCATGCCGACGGCCAGGCGGTGCGCCCGGTCGAGGTCGACGAATTCCAGTTCGCGCCGGGCGAGACCTACGACGTGATCGTGACCCCGCCGGCCGAGCGCGCCTACACGATCGTCGGCGAAGCGGTCGACCGATCGGGCATGGCGCGCGCCACGCTCGCGCCGCGGGCAGGCATGATCGCCGCGGTGCCGCCGCTCCGTCCGAGGCCGGTCGCGACGATGAAGGACATGGGGATGGACATGTCCGGCATGGCCATGGTGGGCGGCGGCATCGACCTCAGCAAGCCCGACGGCGCGATGCCGGCCATGGCGCATGGCAGCATGAAGATGCGCGATCCGGCCAACGCCCCGTCGGTCCTGCTCGGCCCCGGCGTGCAGACGATCGCGCCGATGCCGGTCGACCGCACCGGAGAGCCGGGCCAGGGGCTCGCCGATGCCGGCCACAAGGCGCTGGTCTATCGCGACCTGGTCGCGCTCGAGGCCAATCCCGACGTGCGCGCGCCGGCCCGCGAGATCCAGGTCCATCTGACCGGCAACATGGAGCGCTACATGTGGTCGATGGACGGCAGGACGATGTCCGAGGCGCATGAGCCGATCCCGATGCGTGCCGGCGAGCGGGTTCGGGTGACGCTCGTCAACGACACGATGATGGCCCATCCGATCCATCTCCACGGCCATTTTTTCGAGCTGGTCACCGGGCATGGCGAACATGCGCCGCGCAAGCATACGATCAACGTAGCGCCCGGCGGCAAGGTCAGCTGGGACGTGACCGCGGCGCCCGGCGACTGGGCGTTCCACTGCCACATGTTCTTCCACATGCTCGCCGGGATGATGCGCGTCGTTCAGGTCCGCCCGTTCGCGGGAGCACCGGCATGAAGGCGCTGCGTCTCCTCGGCCTCCCTCTGATCGCGATCGCAGCGCCGGCCGTCGCGCAGACCGATCCCGGCCACGACATGTCGGCGATGCCCGGCATGGACATGCGCCAGGGCAAACCGACCGAGCATCAGGACCACGCCACGCCGGCAATCGAGGGCGCGTCGCCGGCGGCGAGCGGAACCGACCTGCCGGCGGGGAACGCGCCGCCCCCGCCGATCGCGCAGGACCGCAGCGCCGACCGGTTCTACGGCGCCGACGCGATGGCTGCGGCGGAAGCGCGCCTGATGGGCACGCATGGCGGAATGACCTACCACAAGGTCATGTTCAACCTCGCCGAATATCAGGCGCGCAAGGGCCGTGACGGTTATCGCTGGGTGGGCCAAGGCTGGTTCGGCGGGGATCTCAACCGTCTGGTGATCAAGAGCGAGGGCGAAGGCGCATTCCACGACAAGATCGAGGCGGCCGAGCTGCAGGCGCTCTATTCGCGCGCGCTCGATCCCTACTGGAACCTGCAGCTGGGCGTGCGGCAGGATTTCGAGCCCGGGCCGGCGCGGACCTATGCGACCGTTGGCGTCGAAGGGCTCGCGCCCTATTGGTTCGAGACCGAGGCCGCCCTCTTCCTGTCGAACAAGGGCGACCTGCTCGCGCGGATCGAAAGCTATTACGACCAGCGCATCACACAGCGCCTCGTCCTCCAACCGCGCGCCGAGCTCAACTTCGCCGCGCAGGACGTGCCGGAGAACAAGATTGGCGCGGGCCTGTCCAATGTCGAGCTGGGCCTGCGCCTGCGCTACGAGATCCGCCGCGAGTTCGCGCCCTATGTCGGCGTCTCCTGGGAGCGCAGGATAGGGAGCACCGCCCGGCTCGCTCGGCTGGCCGGCGACGATATCGATACCACCGCCCTCGTCGCTGGCGTCAGGTTCTGGTTCTGAAGTAACCGGGTTCCTGCTTGAGCTACTATAGATGCTGTGCTGATCGGCAATTGGCCGTTAGTCGCGCGAGTGCACGGCAAGAGATGTCGCTGAAAATACCATTCAACTGATAGGGACGGCTCGTCTATCATCCGGTCACAGAAGTCTCTCGATCTCACCGCGCAGCGCCTCTGGCTTGGTTGTCGGAGCGAAGCGGCCAACGACACGGCCCTCGCGATCGATCAGAAATTTGGTGAAGTTCCACTTGATTGACTTGCTGCCGAGAACGCCGGGTGCCTGCGTCTTCAACCACTCGTAGAGCGGGCTTGCTTTCGGCCCATTGACCTCGATCTTGGCAAACAGCGGGAATTCGACATCGTAGTTAAGTTTGCAGAAGTTCGCGATCTCCGCGGCGTCGCCGGGTTCCTGACCACCAAACTGGTTGCAAGGGAAGCCGAGCACGATGAGACCGCGAGCCTGAAGGTCACGATGTAGCGCTTCAAGCCCTTCATACTGAGGCGTAAACCCGCACTTGCTGGCCGTATTGACAATCAGCAACACCTGTCCGCGATATTGGGTCAGCGGCACCTCGCCGCCATCCGCAGCCTTGACGGTGAAACTGTAGATGTCGTCCATTGACCGGGTCTTTCCCTTGCTGAATTCGTCGAGATTCCGAAAAATGAGATCGTGATATCCTGTCACCTTTCGGAAACTATCGAGAGATGGAA
This sequence comes from Sphingopyxis indica, assembly GCF_032879645.1. Taxonomy (NCBI): domain Bacteria; kingdom Pseudomonadati; phylum Pseudomonadota; class Alphaproteobacteria; order Sphingomonadales; family Sphingopyxidaceae; genus Sphingopyxis; species Sphingopyxis indica. Next base: position 1,883,718 of record NZ_CP076394.1, on the reverse strand, counting down.
GGATCTCTGCCATCGGAACTGTGGGCTCGTGCTTTCTCGCCCGCCTATCCGCATTCTCCTGAAGGTCGATCGAGGATCATTGGCCCGTCCCCGCCCTACACAGCGCAGCGACCAGCGCCTGCACCCGGCTGCGCAGTTCGCCGACATCCTCCGGCCGCATGTCGAGCCCGGCAGCGAGCGTGGCGGGCACGTCGCGGGCATCAGCGCGCAGGGCACGCCCCCTGGGTGTCAGATCGATCAGCACGCGCCGTTCGTCTTCAACGTCGCGGGTGCGGGTGACCAGGTCCGCCAACTCCATCCGCTTGAGCAACGGCGTGAGCGTGCCGCTGTCGAGATGGAGACGATCGCCCAGCGACCCGACCGTCAGGGGCGCCTCCTTCCACAGCACCAGCATGACGAGATATTGCGGATAGGTGAGGCCGATCTCCGCGAGCACCGGCCGGTACAGGCGGGTCAGCAGATTGGAGGCGGCATAAAGCGGGAAGCAGACCTGCCGATCGAGATCGAGCAGGTCCTCGTCCATATCCGGCCGATCCACGCCGGTCTGCTCAGTTGACGGCAAGGCGGGGGGCGACGTCGACATTGCCGTGCACCGCATTGGAATAGAGGCAGACCCGATGCGGCTCGTCCACGATCGCCTCGGCCGTCATATGGTCAGGGTCGGTGATCGTCGCCTCGAGCGTCACCGACGAGCCGAAGCTCCCATTGCCATCGGGCGCCATCCCGACGATGCCGGTGCGGTCGCCGATGGCGGTAACGTGGGCGGAATTGAGCGTGCTCATGGACTCCCCTGCCAGATGCTCAGATCAATACTATTTCACACAATTTGATAGCATACAATGGATAATCGCCGCTGAGGCTGAGCTACCAAGCCTTACCTGCATCGGCGATTTTTCATTATGGATTTGCTGCCGCCGCTTCGTTGGCCAAGTCCCACTGCTCCCCCTTTCCAATCCCATTGATGCATCCAATCGGATGCAGTGCCGCCCGCGCTCCGGCCCGCGCAAGCGCCTGCGAGAGCAACTCTTCCTTGGCACGATCACGGGGATGCCGTTGGCGCGCTCCCTTGCTGCTCCATGGAGGTTTCATTGCATCCATCATCACGAGATTTCTATGTCCTCACAGGCGGCCCCGGCTCGGGTAAGAGCACGCTGCTAGATCATCTTGAAGGTCACGGCTTCGCACGCTCGATCGAAGCCGGCCGAGGCATCATTCAGGATCAGATCGCCATAGGCGGTCCGGCATTGCCGTGGCGGGATCGAGCGCTATTCGCCGAACTCATGCTCTCCTGGGACATGCGATCCTATCACGCGGCGCTGCAGCGGGATGGTTCTGAACCGGTCATCTTCGATCGCGGCGTGCCAGACGTCCTGGGCTATCTTCGGTTCGAGGGCCTGAATGTGCGGTCTCATATCCAGCGGGCCGCGAAATCATTTCGCTACAACCCGCGCGTCTTCGTCGCCCCGCCTTGGCCGGAAATCTACACTCAAGATGCCGAACGCAAGCAAGATGAGGAAACCGCGCATCGCACTTACGAGGCTATGGTCATCGTCTATCGCGAGCTTGGCTATACGCTGATTGAACTTCCCAAGGCCAGCGTTGCCGCTCGCGCCGAATTCGTGCGTGCGCAGATCGGTTGACACCGAAGCCTGTGTCTCCGGCATCAACCCAGAGAAAGACGATGCGGCGGGCAATTACCCCAGCAAACAGCTTCTCGCCAGCAACCTGCTGCAGGCAGCCGCGCTTCGGCGGGTCGCTTGCCCGTCAGCCATTTTGCGCGATTGCGTCCGGCGGCGCCATATAGGGCATATGACGCCGCGCGGCTAACGCATCAGAAATGATAGGCGACGCCCACTAGCGCCTTGTGACGATCGAAAGTCTCGCCACTGCTGCCGAGATCACTATAGCGGTATTCGATCCGGGCAGAGAGCCTGTCGGTGAGGGCTCGCTCTACACCGCCCCCAACGCTCCAACCGTCGAAATTGTCGTGATCTCTTATGGGGCCATTTACTCCGATCGTCCGCACGGACGCTCGGCTGTTTTCATAGCCGCCCCGGATGTAGATCAAGGAACGCTCGTCCATGAGATAGCCCGCCCTGGCCGAAACATCGAATGTGTAGTCGGGATCGATGACCGCGCCGCCACGACGGACAGCGTCATTGGCGCCGATTTCGAAGCCCCCTTCCAGGCCGAGCACCACGTGCGGCGCAACCGTCTGGTTGTAACCGACGAAGGCGCCACCGGTGAAACTGTCCCTCGAATTCCGAATTTCGATGGGGCCGACGTCGGTATCGGCTCGCCCGACCTTGTCATGGTTCCAGCCCACCTGCCCACCCACATAGGGCCCTTGGAACACCTGGGCCGAAGCTGGCAGGGCGCTCGTGGCGAAGGCCAGAACCGCAACGGCTGCAGACAGTTTTCTCATTTGTGTTTTCCTCATTCCTGCGCTTCCTATCTTGAGAATGAGCGCTCACTCTCACCCACAAGATAGGAAGCGCCGTGAGGACCATCAAGGGGACGGACAGACAAGTTTCTGCGTGCGCGCCGTTGTTGCTGGCACCGATCCCCTTGAATCGGATCGGGATATGAATGTTGTGCTACCGGACGATCAACGGCACCGTAGTCATCAATCGAAAAGTGCGCTTGGCGTGCATCGTCCAGCAAAGGCCACCACTGATCCCTCGCTCAGTGAAACGGTCGCGTCCGTCAATGTGGTGTAAAATCGGGTGTGGCCAATGGGCTGCATTTTCAGGCGGCCTTGGGTGTAATCTGTAGCGGCTGAACCTCCTCGATCATTGGTGTGGCAAGGGCGACCATGCCCTCGATCTGCATGTAGCGGTGCTGGAGTTGGTATTCGTCGTTCTGCTCGAGCAGGACGGCGCCGACGAGGCGGATGATGCTGTCCTCGTTGGGGAAGATGCCGACGACATCGGCGCGGCGCTTCACTTCCTTGTTCAGGCGTTCCAGCGGATTGGTGCTGTGGAGTTTGACCCGGTGCTGCTCGGGGAAGGTCATGTAGGCGAGCACGTCGTGCTCGGCATCGTCCATGCAGGCGCCGAGCTTCGGCCAGCGGGTGCGCAACTGGTCGGCGACCTGGCGCCAGACCTGTGTCGCGGCGGCATGGTCGGGCTGGAGAAAGACCTGGCGGATGGCAGCGGCAACGACGGTGTTCTGGCCCTTGGGCACGTAGGCCAGGGCATTGCGCATGAAGTGGACGCGGCAGCGCTGCCAGGTGGCGCTGAGCACGCGGGTGATCGCCGCCTTGAGGCCCTCGTGGGCATCGGAGATGACCAGCTTCACGCCAGTCAGCCCGCGGCGGGCTAAGTCCTTGAGGAAGTCGGACCAGAACACCTCGGCTTCGGAGGGGCCGATGTGGAGGCCGACGATCTCGCGCTTGCCCTCGGTATTGACGGCGACGGCGATTATAGCGGCGACACTGACGATCCGTCCGCCCTCGCGCACCTTGAGGTAGGTGGCATCGAGCCAGAGGTAGGGCCAGTCACCGGCGAGCGGCCGCTTGAGGAAGGCGTGGACGCGCTCGTCGATGTCCTTGCAGAGCTTGGACACCGAGGACTTTGAGATGCCGGTCATGCCCATCGCCTGCACCAGCTCATCGACGCGCCGGGTGCTGACGCCGGCGATCCACGCCTCCTGGATCACCGCGACCAGCGCCTTCTCGACGGTCTTCCTCGGTTCCAGAAAGCCGGGAAAGTAGGCTCCGGTCCGCAGCTTGGGGATCTTGAGGTTGAGCGTGCCGAGCCGGGTGTCGAGGCTGCGGTCGCGATAGCCATTGCGCCAGGTCGTGCGATCGCCGGAACGCTCGTGCCGGCCGGCGCCGACCAGGCCATCAACATCGGCCTCCATGATGATCTGCAATACGCTCTCGGCGATCGTGCGCAGGAAATCTCCATCGCCGGTCTTCGCCATCAGTTCGGCAAGCGGTAGTCTGTCGTCGGTCATCGGGATCAACTCCTCGGTGGGCGTGTGAAGTGTGGTAACTCCACCTTACCGATGAGCCCGGTGGCCACCGAGATCGAAATCGCATGGGGTGGGGCATGCCCCACCCCATGCGATCGCCTCAATCTACACCGGAAATTACACCACGAGCGCGGACACTAGGAGTGAAACTTTTTATCCACGAGCTATCCCCCGCTCGAGACCGGACATGGGAGGCATTCGGTACCCGCAATCACATCAATCCGCCGCCGAGTGCCCTGTACAATTCCACGGCGTTGCTCTCGCGAACGAAGCGTGTGGCCAGCAGGCTTTGCTCCGCGCTGTAGAGCGTGCGCTGGGAGTCGAGCGTGGTGAGAAACGGATCGATGCCCGAGCGGAACCGCGCGTCCGACAGCCGGTAAGCTACGGCCGCCGCCTCGCGCAGCGATGCCTGAGCCTCGAGCTGGTTGTCGATCGTCCCGCGCCGCGCCAGCGCGTCGGCCACTTCGCGAAAGCCGGTCTGGATCGATCGCTCGTACTGAGCGACCATCACATCACGCGTGGCCTCGGCGTAGCGGAGATTTCCCTGGTTCCGCCCGAAATCGAAGATCGGAACCGAAGCGCTCGGCGCGACCGACCAATAGTCGCTGCCATTGCCGAACAGGTTGGAGAGGCCGAGGCTGATCGTGCCGAACGCCGCGGTCAGCGATATCCGGGGAAAGAAGGCCGCGCGCGCTGCGCCGATATTGGCGTTGGCCGCCCGAAGCTGATGCTCCGCCGCGGCGATGTCCGGACGGCGAAGCAAGACCTCGGACGGAAGGTCCGCTGGGAGCTGTGCGACCGTCGTGCCCGCATCGGGCAGGTTTGCCGGGAGGAGTTCGGTGCCGACCGTCGTGCCGGCGAGGAGATTGAGCGCGTTGCGCGCCTGATCGACGCGCGTGACGCCTTCGGCGATATCCGAACGCGCCTGATCATAGCTCGTCTGGGCCTGGCGCACCTCGAGTTCGGAGGCGATGCCCTTGGCGAAGCGCGCCCTGGTGAGAGCGAGCGTCTCTCCGAACGCCTTTTCGGTATCCCGCGCGATCCGCAGCCGTTCCTGGTCGGTGGCGAGAGTCAGCCAGGCCGTCGCGACCTCGGCGATCAGCGCCACCTGCGCGGCGTTCCGGTTCTCGACGGACGCAAAATACTGCTCGAGCGCCGCCTTGCTCAGATTCCTGATCCGGCCGAACAGGTCGATCTCCCACGCAGAGACGCCGACGCTCGCGGTATAGATGTCGTTGCGGCCGCCAAGGACGGTTCCTCCTCCCGCGCCGCCGGCACCCGATACGCCGCCCGGATAGTTCTGATAGGTCGCATTGCCATTGACCCCGATCGTCGGCAGCAGGTCCGCCCGCTGCACGCGGTAGAGGGCGCGGGCCTGCTCCACATTGGCCAGAGCCACCCGCAGGTCGCGATTGTTGTCGAGCGCAAGCTGGATAATGTTTCGCAGCCGCAGATCGGTGAAGAACGCCCGCCAGGCGAGGTCGGCGGGATTGGGGGCGACCGCTTCCCCTCCCTGCGCGGGTAGCGCATCTGGCACGGGCAGCGCGGGCCGGACATATTTCGGGGCCATGCAGCCGCCAAGGCTGGCGCTCAGAAGCGCCGCGAGGAGGATGTGTTGTTTGTTCATGGCTCAGGCCTCCACCGATGCGATGGCCGGTGTCGAGGCGGCGCCCGTATCCCCTGCGTCTCGATCTGTCCGATCCTGACGGAAGAGACGTTTCACCAGATAGAAGAACAGGGGCACGAAGAAGATAGCGAGCGCGGTGGCGGTGAACATGCCGCCGACCACGCTGCGGCCAATAGCATTCTGCCCGCCCGACCCCGCGCCACTGGACAGGGCGAGCGGGAGCACGCCGAAGCCGAAGGCGAGCGATGTCATCAGGATCGGCCGCAGGCGCAGCCTGGCAGCTTCAAAGGCCGCCGTGGCGGCGTCGAGCCCCGAACGCATCCTTTCCTCGGCGAACTCGACGATCAGGATCGCGTTCTTCGAGGCGACACCGATGGTCGTGATCAGCCCCACCTGCATGTAGATGTCGTTGGCGAGACCCGTCAGCCAGGCCGCGAGCAGCGCACCGACGGCGCCGATCGGCACCACCAGGATGACGGCGAAGGGCACTGACCAGCTCTCGTAAAGCGCGGCGAGCGCAAGGAAGACGATGAGAATCGAAAGGGCATAGAGCGCGCCCGCCTGTCCCCCGGCGAGACGTTCCTCATAGGAAATTGCGCTCCATTCAAGGCCGATACCTGCGGGAAGCTTCCTGGCCAGCTCCTCCATGCGTTTCATGGCAGCGCCGGTGCTGTGGCCCGGCGCCGGAGCGCCGAGGATTTCGATAGCGGGACGGCCATTGTAGCGCTCGAGGCGAGCGGGGCCGAAGCCCCAGCTCGTATCCGAAATGGCGGACAGGGGCGCCATCTGGCCGGAGGAGCCGCGCACATAGATCCTGCCGATGTCGTTCGGGCTGCCGCGGAACGCGGCATCGGCCTGGACCATCACCTTCTTCACGCGGCCCCGGTCGAGGAAATCGTTGACGTAGCTTCCGCCGAGCGCGGTCGCGAGCGCGTCGTTGACATCGCCCTGGTCGAGACCCAGAGCCCCTGCCCGCGCCTGATCGACATGCAGCTTGAGCTGCGACACATCATCGAGGCCGCTCGGACGGACCTGTGTCAGCATCGGGTCCTTGCGGGCCAGTTCGAGGAGCTTGTTGCGCGCGGCGATCAGCCGGTCATGACCGACGCCGCCGACATCGGTGAGCTGGAGGTTGAAGCCGGTCGCATTGCCCAGTTCGAAGACCGCCGGCGGAATGAACGCGATCGCCGTCCCGCCGCGAATTTTCGCGAGGGCCTGATTGACGCGGTTGGCAATGCCGGATGAGGTATTGTCCTTGCCCGAGCGCTCATCCCAATCGCGCAGCTTGAGGAAGGCCGCAGCGACATTCTGGCCCTGCCCGATACCGTCGAAGCCGGCGACGCTGAACACCGTCTCGACATTGGCCTTTTCGCCGACCAGGAACGCGTTCTCGACCTGGTGCACGACTTCGGCGGTCTGCTCCATGGTGGCGCCGGTGGGCAGAACCACCTGGGCCATCATCATCCCCTGGTCCTCGTCCGGCAGGAAACCGCCCGGCAGACGCGCGAAAAGCACGCCCAGGACAGCAATGACCAGTCCATAGACCAGCATCGACCGCTTCCAGTTGCGATTTACCGTGCGAACGCCCTCTCCGTAGCGTTCGATACCGCGATCGAAGAGACGGTTGAACCAGCCGAAGAAGCCCTTGCGTTCATGGTGCGTGCCGTCCGACGGCTTGAGGATCGTCGCGCACAGCGAAGGCGTGAACACGAGCGCAACGATCACGGAGAGCGCCATGGCGGTGACGATCGTGATCGAGAACTGGCGGTAGATGATGCCCGCCGAGCCGCCGAAGAAGGCCATCGGCAGGAAAACTGCCGAAATCACCACGCCGATGCCGACGAGCGCTCCGCTGAGTTCGTCCATGGACCTGCGCGCGGCCTCGACCGGCGACAGGCCTTCCTCCTGGATCAGCCGTTCGACATTCTCCACCACGACGATGGCGTCGTCGACCAGGAGGCCGATGGCGAGCACCATGCCGAACAGAGTCAGGCTGTTGATCGAATAGCCGAGCGCGAGCAGCACGGCGAAGGTGCCCAGCAGAACCACCGGCACGGCGATGGTCGGAATGAGCGTCGCCCGGAAGTTCTGCAGGAACAGCAGCATGACGAAGAAGACGAGCACGACCGCCTCGACGAGCGTATGCACGACCTCTTCGATGGAAAGCCGGACGAAGGGTGTGATGTCATAGGGATAGTCGATCCGGATGTCGGGCGGCAGTTCCTTCGACAGCCTGCCGATCTCGGCCTTGACCGCCGTGATCGTATCGAGCGCGTTCGCGCCCGCGGCCAGGGTGATCGTGAGGCCGACGGCCGGCTTGCCGTTGACGCGGGCATCGAAGTTGTAGAGTTCGCCACCGATTTCCACCTCGGCGACATCGCTGAGCTTGACGGTCGATCCGTCCGGATTGGTCCTGAGCAGGATGGCGCGGAACTGTTCGGGCCTCTCCAGACGCGACTGCGCCGACACCGTCACATTGAGCGCCTGGCCGGGCCTCGCCGGCAGGTTGCCGATTTCACCTGCCGATACCTGGGCATTCTGCTTGAGGATGGCGCTTTTGACGTCGCCGAAGGTGAGTTGCAGGTTGGCGAGCTTGATCGGATCGACCCACACTCGCATCGCATATTGCGTGCCGATGATCTGGGTGGTGCCGACACCGGTGATCCGGCTGATCGGATCCTGAAGCTTGGAGCCCATGAGGTCGCCAAGGTCCGTCTGGTCGTGGCTGCCGTCGGCCGAGCGCAGCGTGACGATCAGGGCAAACGCCGATGAACTCTTCTCGACCTTGACGCCCTGCTGCTGCACCTCGCGCGGCAGCAGCGCCATGGCCTGCTGTACCTTGTTCTGCACCTGGACCTGCGCGGTGTCGGGATCGGTGCCTTGCTCGAAGGTGACGTTGGTCGCGAGATTCCCCGCCGAATCGCTCGTCGAGCGAAAGTAGCGCATATGATCGATGCCCTTGAGCTGCTGCTCGATCACCGCCGTGGTCGAATCGTTGAGCGTCTTCGCGTCGGCTCCGGGATAGAGCGTGCTGATCTTGATGACGGGCGGCGCGATTGTCGGGAATTGGGCGATGGGGAGAGCACGAATGGCGAGCGTACCGGCCAGCATCGCGATGATGGCCAGGACCCAGGCAAAGATCGGGCGATCGATGAAGAAACGGGACATCGCGCGTCACTTCCCCGAATTGGCCGGTGCCGCGGGGGCGCCGGATGGTTTTGGGGAAGGCGTCCAACTCTTGGGAGTCACGGCCTCACCAAGAGTGGCGCGTTGCCGTCCCTCGACGATCAGCCTGTCTCCGGTGCGAAGGCCCGCCGTGATCACCCAGCGATTGCCGATGGCACGGTCGGCCGTGAGGGTCCGCTGCTCGACCTTGTTGCCTGGCCCCACCACCAGCGCGAGCGCACGCCCCCGCTCGTCGCGGAAGACCCCCTGCTGCGGCGCGAGAATGGCCTGCTGCCTGACCCCGTCGACCAATTGGGCGCGCACATAGAGCCCGGGAAGCAGTGCTCCATCGGGATTGGGAAAGGTCGCCCGCAATGTGACCGCGCCTGTCGAGGGGTCCGCTGTGATTTCCGAGAATTGCAGCTTGCCCTCGAGGGGATAGGTCTTGCCGTTGGGCAGCAGCAAGGTGACGCGGGCGCTGTCGTGGTCGCGAATAAGCCCGCCTGCCCGCATGGCGTCGCGGAGATCGAGGATTTCGGAAGCCGCTTGGGTGACGTCGACAAAGACCGTGTCGGTGCGCTGGATGGTCGCCAGCGGCTGCGCCTGCCCCGCCTGGACGAGAGCGCCCGGCGTGAACAGCGACCGGCCGATCCGTCCCGTGATCGGCGCGCGCACGCGGGTGAAGCCGAGATTGACCTGGGCGGCATCGACGGCGGCGCGCTGCGCGGTGACGTCGGCGCGCGCCTGCGCGGCGGAAGCCCTGGCGTTGTCGGCCTCCTGCCGGCTGACGGCGTTGATACCGACCAGATCGCGATAGCGTTCGGCCTGGAGCCGCGTGGCATCGATCGCCGCCTGGGCACGGGCAAGACCGCCGCGGGCGCTGCCGAGCGCCGCGCGATAAGGCGCATCCTCGATCTCATAAAGGACCTGTCCAGCCCGGACGACCGCGCCCTCCTCGAACAGCCGCCGGCGGATCACGCCGTTCACCTGCGGGCGCACCTCCGAGGTCTCGGCGGCGACGATACGGCCGGGCAACTCGCTCGTCAGCACCGCGGGCTCGCTCTTCAACACCACGATGCCGACGTCCGGCGGCGGCGCCTTGGGCGGCTCGGATACACTGCAGCCGGCCAGCCAGAGAAAAGACAGAATGAGCGTAGTCCTGGACAACCCGGGTTGAAACATTCGCAGCTTCCTGGCGTTGATGACGAATGAGAGTGAGCGCTCATTCCCAATGCTGCAACGCAATAGGACAGGCTTTCGAGCTTGGCAATGGGCTTTGCCTCTCCGCGATGGCGGGCCTCGCATCGAACAGGCATGCAGGTGGTCGCATGGAGCCGGAAACCGGGCAAAAAACGGATAGTCTGCGGCATGGAACAGAGCAGCGCCCGCTTGACCCAAGGGTCAACAGACTGCAAGTTCAATCCGTAGTGAGCGCTCATTCCAGGCAGGAGAACTCTTCGCAACCGACACATCGCTCTGCTTGCCGGGGTCAGAGCCCAGAGACGAAATCACCATGACGATACATCTCATGCCGCCGGCTGGCCCTCGTTCTGACTCCCTTTCCGCGCGCGTACCGATGAGATTGGGGGAATCCGGTGCTCTTCCAGGCACCCCAGACAGCGCTATGGAAATGCTCGGCCGCGGGCCGGCAGTATGCGGAATCGGCGAATAGTGATGGGTCGTCCGCGAGAATTTGATTGCGATGAAGCGCTCGATATCATCACCCGGCAATTCTGGGAACGAGGGTATGAGGGCACCAGCTTCGCTGATATTGAAACAGCTGTCGGCTTTTCGAAGCCTAGTCTTTACAGGGCCTTCGGGAACAAGGAGCAGCTGTTCCAGCGTGCCGTGGACCACTTTGCCCGGCACTACCTCGGTTTTGTTTCCCAAGCATTGCAAGCGCGGACGGCACACGAGTCGGTCAGACAGCTGGTCCGGGGCGTCATAGGCGCGGTCACAGGTTCCGATACACCGCCGGGCTCCCTCATCGTCCTGGAATTAGGAGGATGCGCCTGCGAAAGAGAGGCCATCCGTATCAACCTCGAGCAATGGCGAGATGAATTCGAGCAGATGCTCGTTGAGCGCCTGGTCCGCGCGCGAGATGAAGGCGAGCTTCCCGAGGAAACCGACTGCGCCGCCCTTTCGCGTTATCTGGCCACCTTTTGCGACGGCATAGCGCTACGCGCAAAATCCGGAACGAAGCGGCCTGACCTGATCGCGATGATGGAATTTGCGCTCGCTGCCATCCCGGTACCCGGTCCCGGGCGATCGAAGAGAGGCGGCAAGAAAACGAGCGACGCGCCCCATACCGACCGCGACTGACAGCCATGACTTGATTGTCGGCGTCCTGAAATGCTCGCTGCGATGCGGCCTGTGCCCCCTCCTCGAAATTCCCGTTTTCCACGATCGCTGATCAGGCCGGCACGCGTCGCGCTGGCAGGGGCACAGGAGTCAATTCTGTAAACGCGAGACCATCGAAGCTATCGGCACGGGCCTGATCCCAGGTCTGACGGTAGAAGCCATCCTCGCACGCGCCATTGATCAACGCACCCGGGCTCAGAAACGTATGGATCTGGGCAAACTGGCGAATTTCCGTCAGACTGACGCGCCGCACAAGATGGCGTGGCCGCAATTCGGAAGGATGGCTGAGACCAGCGGCCGCGAGCATGTCGGCCAGCGCGGAAAGGGTCCTGGCATGGAAGCGCCTGACGCGCTCCGCCTTGTCGGGCACGACGAGGGCGCGCTGGCGCAGACGGTCCTGCGTGGCGACACCCGTCGGGCAGCGATTGGTGTTGCATGAGAGCGATTGCACGCATCCCAGCGCGAACATGAAGCCGCGCGCGGCATTGACCCAGTCCGCTCCGATCGCCAGCACGCTCGCAATGTCGAATGCGCTCACGATCCGTCCCGCGGCGCCGATCCTGATCCGCTCGCGGATGCCGGCGCCTGTCAGGACGTTGTGTACGAACAGCAATCCTTCACGCATCGGCACGCCCAGATGATCGCTGAATTCCACCGGCGCGGCCCCGGTCCCACCCTCCGCGCCGTCGACGACGATGAAATCGGGATGGATGCCGGTTTCCAGCATCGCCTTGACCATCCCCATGAACTCCCAGGGGTGGCCGATGCACAGCTTGAAGCCGATGGGCTTGCCGCCCGACAATGCGCGCAGCCGGGCGATGAACGTCATGAGTTCGAGCGGTGTCGAGAACGCGCTGTGACGGGCAGGCGAAATGCAGTCCTGTCCGATCGCCACGCCGCGTGTCGCGGCGATCTCGGGCGTCACCTTGGCCGCCGGCAGGACGCCGCCATGGCCGGGCTTGGCGCCCTGGCTGAGCTTGATCTCGATCATCTTGACCTGATCTTCCGCTGCCTGGGCGGCGAAGCGATCCGAGTCGAAATTCCCGTCTGCGTCGCGACAGCCGAAATAGCCGCTTGCGACTTCCCAGACGATGTCGCCGCCCTCCTCGCGGTGGTAGGAGCTGATGCTGCCTTCGCCGGTGTCGTGATAGAAGCCCCCCATCCGGGCTCCGCGGTTGAGCGCGCGGATCGCATTGGCCGACAGCGATCCGAAGCTCATGGCGGAGATGTTGAAGATCGACGCGGAATAGGGCCTGACGCATTGATCGCCCCCAATCGTGATCCGGAAGGCGGCGGGATCGGCGACTGGCGCGGGCCGCGTCGAATGACTGATGAACTCGTAGCCGTCGCGGTAGACGTCGAGCAGCGTTCCAAACGCCTGATCACCCGGCTCCCCCTTGGCACGCCGATAGACGAGGGAGCGCTGCGAGCGCGAGAATGGCGCGGCTTCCTCGTCGGCCTCGAACAGATATTGCCGCAGTTCGGGCCGGATCAGCTCGACGAACCAGCGGACATGCCCGATGACCGGATAATTGCGCTGGATCGAGTGCAAGGGCTGCAGAAGGTCGCGGATACCCAGCAGGACCAGCAATATGACGACCGATGCGGGAAGCCAGAACCAGGGATCACGGAACGCCAAGGAAACGAGAAGCACCGCAGCCATGGCACAGATGGCGAAAGCGGTGAATCTGCTGATATGCATACGCATTCTACCTCGATGGAATAACCGGCGGAGAGACGCCTTGCATCGCTCCGGATGATGGAGAAGATGCGCCTGGCACGGGCACACAGCTGGCGCTTTCGCGGTCTCGCACCGGATCGCATGGCGCTCGACCTTTCCGTGCGGATGGTGAAGCCTGGGAAGGTCGCACAGGGAATGCCGAAGCCTTTCTCAGGAACACTGATCGCGATCTGCCGGAGTTCGTCACAGAGGTGCTCGCCAGCCGCGGCGGTAGCGATCTGGGTGGTGGCGTCCAGCGCCGCAGGGGTCGCTGCCTTGGGTTTGAAAATAAGTCGATGTCTTCTCCCGCGCGCAATCTCGCCGGATGGATGATCGATCTGCCTCTTTGCCGCACGCTGTCTCTTCACATCTGGTGTTTCGCTCCCCTCAGGACGGCGTCTGCGTCCATCCTCCCGCAGTCGCGACATAAAGCCTGGCGACATTGAGATACTGGCGGGTACGCGCGTCGACGAGATCGGCGCTGGCGCGCTGGTAGAGCCGCTCGGAATCGAGAACCTGCAGGACGCCGCTGTTGCCGACCTCGAAGCTGCGGCGGGACAGCCCGAGCGACCGCCGTGCGACTGCGACCGCGTCGCGTTGCATGTCGAGCGACCGGGCATCGGTCTGGAGCGCGGACAGCAGATTGGCGACCTGCTCGAAGGCGGAGAGCACGGTCTGCTGGTAGCTGGCGTTGGCCGCATGGGCGCGGTCGATCGCCGCAGCGCGCTCCGCCTTGAGTCTGCCGCCGTGGAAGATGGGGGCGGTAAGCCCGGCGAAGACGTCGTAGCCGCGGAACGCATTCTTGATCAGGCTGTCGACCGCCGGCGCACCCTGGGTCAGCGTCGCGCCGAGAGTGATGTCGGGATAGAGGCGAGCCGTCGCCACGCCGATCGCGGCGGTTGCGGCATGCAGCTCCGCCTCGGCCTGGAGAATGTCCGGGCGACGATGGACGAGCTCCGAGGGCAGCGCCACCGGCACGCTTGCTGGGAGAGCGAAGCGTTCGAGATCGAAGTCGGTGGCGCCGAGTTCGGAGGGCGCCACGCCGACGAGTGTCGCCAGCAGATGCCTTGCCTCGGCGAGCTGCTGCTCGAGCGGCGGCAGCGCCCCGCGATCGGCGGTATATTGGCTCTGCGCGTTGAACACCTCGACCAGCGTGCCCTCGCCGCCCTGCTGCCGTGTGCGGGTGAGATCGAGGTTGCGTTCGTCGTCGGCGAGAATCGCTTGCGCCGTGGCGATCCGGGCACGGATCGCGGCAATCGCAAGCACCTGATTGACCACCTGCCCGGCAAGCGTGAGGTGGGCGGCTTCGGTCTGGCGCAGTTGCGCCTCGGCACGGGCGGCGCTTTCCTCCGCCTGCCGGCGGATGCCCCCGAACAGGTCGAGATCGTAGCTGATGCCGCCGCCGACCGAGTAGAGATGGAACTCGGGATTGCCGTTCAGCCCGAGCGCTGGAGAAGGAGAGAAGCCGAAGGCCGAAAGATTTACCTGCTCCTGCTCGATGCGGACATTGGCATCGACCTGCGGCAGGCGGCCTCCCGCGACCGCGCGCCATTCCGCGCGCGCAGCCGCGAGCGCGGCATTGCTCGCCGCCAGACTATGGTTGTGCGCAATCGCGCTGTCGACCAACGCATCGAGTTCGGGCGAGCCGAACGCTTCCCACCAGCGTTGCGTGGGGCCCGCTCCGGCGATCGCAACCGGCTGACCGGTGGATGGCAACACCTGTTCGTCGGGCGGCTGATAGGTGCCGATAGCGGGCGCTTGTGGCCGCTGGAAGTCGGGTCCGACGGCGCAGCCGGCCAGCGTTGTCGCGGTGAGGAGGAGAGCAAGGAAACGCATGGGGTCAGTCCATATGCAGCGCGAGTTCGTCACCTGCGGCGCGGCGCGGCTTGCGCATGAACAGCAGCATCGGGATGGCGGCGACGGTGAGGATGAACAGGAACCAGAAACCGTCGACATAGGCGACCATCGAGGCCTGACGGGTGATCTCGGCATTCATCCGCGCCACCTGGAACGGCACGGCGAAGTCGAAGCCGGGCGACGTCTGCGCCAACACGGGATTGTCGGGCCGCACCGCCTCGACCAGCCGGGAATGGACGACCGCCGTGTTGCGGACGGTCATCGCCTGCAGCACCGAGATGCCGACCGCCGAACCGATGTTGCGGATGAGCGTGAACATCGCCGCGCCCTCGTTCCGATACTTCGGGTCGAGCGTGCCGAAAGCCATCGTCGAAAGCGGAACGAAGATGAGGCCCGTTCCCAGCCCCTGGACGAATCCGGAAGTAGCTACCAGCGACTCGTCCATTCCGAGCGAGAAGCCCGCCATTCGATAGGCGGACCAGGCGCTGAGGAGGAAACCAATGAGGACCAGCAGACGCGGGTCGAAGCGGTTGGTCAAGCGGCCGGCCATGCTCATCGCGACGAGCGAGCCCAGCCCCCTTGGCGCCGTCACCAGGCCGGTGAGGACGACCGGATAGCCCATCAAGCTCTCGAGCAAGGGCGGGAGCAGGGAGAGCACCGAGAAGATCAGCACGCCCATGAAGAAACCCATGATCGAGCTCAGCGTGAAATTGCGGTCTGCAAACAGCGCAAGGTCTACGAAGGGCCTTCTCGCGGTCAGGGTATGGATCACGAAGAGACAGGCGAACAGCAGCGCACCGGCCCCTTCGATGCAGATCTCGAGGCTCGAGAACCAGTCCTTCGTCTGACCGCGGTCGAGCATGAGCTGCAGCGAGCCGATAGCCAGCCCCAGCATCGCAAAGCCGAACAGATCGAGCTTCACCGCCGCGGATGCTTTCGTCTCGGACAGGAACGCGGACAGGCCGAGAAAGGCGAGAACCCCGACCGGCAGGTTGATGAAGAATACCCAGCGCCAGGTGAGATTGTCGGTGAGCCAGCCACCCAGCGCCGGTCCGGCAATGGGACCGAGGACTGCCCCCATCGTCCAGATCGACATGGCCGGTCCATGCCGCTCGGGTGGATTGATATCGAGCAGGATAGCCTGGCTCATCGGGACCAATGCCGCCCCGAATATACCTTGCAGCAGGCGGAATCCGACAAGCTCGTCGAGATTGGTAGCGATGCCGCACAAGCCCGACGCGAGGGTGAACCCGACGATCGAGCAGAGCATCAGGCGCTTGCGCCCGAAGCGTCCCGCCAGCCAGCCGGTAAGCGGCGTGAAGATGGCGGCCGCGACGATATAGGAAGTCAGAACCCAGGTGATCTCGTCGGCCGAGGCGGAGACGCTGCCCTGGATGTGCGGCAGGGCGACATTGGCGATGGTGCCATCGAGCGTGTTCATCATCGTCGCCGCCATCGCCGAGAAAGTGATGAGCCGCCGCACGCCCGGCTCGGGATAGGCGTCGGTCATTTTGTTGTCCGCGCTGGCGCTGCGGTTTCGCCTCCGAACAAGTGGCGGCGGTGCCCCGTATCGACCGTCACCTCGACGCTCAGCCCGGCATGCAGGGGGACATCGGCCGGAATAGCGTCGATCTCGAACTCGACCGGCAGGCGCTGCACCACCTTCACCCAATTGCCGGTGGCGTTCTCCGGCGGCAGCAGCGAAAAGCTGTTCCCCGTGCCGGGGCTGAAGCTAGCGACCCTGCCGGTGAGATGGAGGCTCGGGAAGGCGTCGACCTTGAAGCTTGCCGGTTGGCCGATCCGCATGTGATCGAGCTGGTTCTCCTTGAAATTCGCCTCGACCCAGATGTGCGTCGCCGCCAGGCTGAACACCGGCTTCGAGGCCGAAACATAGTTGCCGACCTGGAGCTGGTTCACCTTGGTGACGACGCCGTCCTGGGGAGCCCGGATCACCGTGTAACCGAGATTGAGCCGCGCCCGGTCGAGCGCGGCGCGCGCGCTCTTCACCAGCGGCTGTTGGTCGATCGGGCCGTCGACTTTGCCGGAGAGGTTGGCCTCGATGCCGGCATTGTGCTCTCGCGCCGTCGTGATGGCCTGCCCTGCGGTTCGCTGCGCCAAAATGGCCTGATCATACTGGTTTTGCGAGGAAATTCCTTCACCGAGCAGCGCCTTCTGGCGAGCGGCCTCCCGCGAAGCGTAGGTGAGCTGGTCCCGCGCCGCGCCCAATTCCGACCGGCCTTGCCTGTAGTTCGCGCGCAGCGCGTCGACCTGCGTCCGCGCATTGGCGAGCGCGGCTTCGGCTTCGTCCACCGCCGTCTGGTAAGGAGCGGGATCGATCCGGAACAGCACCTGGCCTGCGCGGACATGCTGGTTGTCATGGACTTCGACCGCGATCGCCTGTCCGCTGACTCTTGCGGCGATCGACACCAGCCCCGATTGGAACGAGGCATTGTCGGTCGTCTCGTAGCGCCCGCCACGCAAATAAAAGAATAGCCCCGCGGCCAGCGCGAGGACAATGGCAGCGATCAGCAGTGGCCCGCGCCATTTCTCCCGGGCTGACGGTGCATTTTCCTCACGCATCGGCAACGACGCACCCGTCAGGAGATCGGGATCCTCCATGACGATATCGTCAGGGCTGCCCGCGTCATTCTCCAAAACCATCTCGCACTTTCGATATTCGGACGTCCGCGCGGCATGCGGAGCGATCGCTCCGAAATATCGCAGGTGCAACATAAGTCGAGTGACGATTGGGGGGATATGATATGCACATCATTCATGACCAGCCTCGACCTCAACCTTCTCCGCATCTTCGACGCCCTCATGCAGCACCGCAGCGTCACGCGCGCTGCAGACCATCTCGGATTGACCCAATCGGCGGTCAGCCATGCGCTCGCGCGTCTGCGTACGGCTTTGAACGACGTGCTGTTCGTTCGTTCGCAAAGCGGGCTGCAGCCGACCGCGCGCGCGGAAGAAATGGCGGCCGATGTCCGAAGGGGGCTCCTTCACTTCCGCAACGCGCTATCTCCCACCGCCTTTGAACCGGCGACGGCAGAACGGCACTTCACTGTCGGGGCGGGCGCCTATTTTTGCACGCTGATCATTCCCGTTCTGGTCGAGCAACTCAGGCTGGAGGCGCCCGGTGTGTCCTTGCGGCTTGTCCCCCTTGGCGAAACGCTCGTCCAAGAGCTCGACCATGGGGAGATCGATCTGGCGCTCGGCACCTCCATCGAAGCACCGAGCCGCATCGTCGTCGAACCGCTCTACCAGGAGAAGATGGTCTGGATCGCGTCGTCCAGCAATCCGCTTTTGCGGGAACGTGTCCCTCTGAATCGGATCGACGACGCAAAACGGATCATCGTCGTACCCACGAGACCGTTCGAAATCGCGAGCAAGCCGGACGAGGACGCGCCGGCATCGCCGGGCGAGTTCGAGCGGAGAGCGCCCGCTTCCAGTCGCAATCGTATCACCGTCTATGAATCGCAGACTGCCGTCGCGCTCGTTGCGCGAACCGATCTCATCGCGCTGGTACCGGAAAAGGTTGCAGCTTTGGCCATTGCCGAGAACCGCGCCATGATCCTCGACTGGATCAGCGAGGACCTGTCCTACCAGATGGTGATGATCTGGCACGCCAGACAACGTGCGGACGATGGATTGGGATGGCTTCGCGCGCGAGTTCGGGATGCCATCGATAAGAGTAAGCGAGATGGAAAATCGCGCGGAGAAATACGATTGTCCAAGCCTATGCGGCGGTGAGAGTGAACAATCATTCCATAGCTCCGTCAGGATGGAGTTCGCGCCTTGCGCTGAATGTTCCACCAGTATGCACGATTTGGGGATGGCAGGCGCTCGAACGACCGCCAACGCGTGGGGTTCGGCGAGCTTGCACCGGAGCGGTCGCGCTCAGCCTGGTTTCGCTAGGCGGCGTGGACAAATTCAGCGAAGCGTTTCTACGCTCACCAGCTTGAGGTCGCCGTCGAAGGGCTCGACGTATGCGCAGATGTTGTCCGAGAACTCGTCCATCAGATTGAGCCCTTCGGGGTCATAATCGTTTTCGGCGACCAACCTCAGCTTGCCGTCCACAAAGGTGCAACTGACGTTGTGTTCATGCGGATAGTGAAGCTGAAACGCTTCGGTGATGTCGCGCGCCGCTTCGTCTCCCGCTGCTGGGGGAACATCATGGCATTCCAAAGTGATGCGATACATGTGTCGATGCTCCGGGTCTTGCGAACCTATCGGGAAACAGGGCTGACGGGGAAGCCGAAATGATTGACGAGGTGTGCGAGGATTGATTCAAGGCTGCTTTTTGGAGGCAGGCTTGAACCGGGGCGATCTCACTGAAGCAGAATGGCGCGTTCTGAAGGGCCTGTTGCCCATCGAGCCTGAGAACCGTGGTCGCGGCAGGCCGCCCGAGCAGAATCGCTCAATCGTCAACGGCATCCTCTGGCGGCTCCGGTGTGGCGCTCCGTGGCGCGATGTGCCGCCCAAATATGGTAGTTGGAACACGATTTATCGGCGGTTCCGGCGATGGAGTGAAGCCGGGGTCTGGGAGACCGTTGCGGTGACGCTGGCCGAGATCATGGCAGACAGCGGCCACTACAGCATCGACAGCACCACGGTCCGCGCCCACGTCTCGGCAGCGGGCGGAAAAGGGGGACTCATCGACGCGCTCTTGGCCGCTCGCGGGGCGGGTTCACCAGTAAGCTTCACTGCCTGGCTGATGCCCTTGGTCGACCGCTCGCCTTCCATCTGACGGTCGGCGAGGCGGCAGATTGCAAAGCCTATGATGCCCTGATCGGACTGCCCGAGCGCGCCCCGGATGCCCTGCTTGCCGACAAGGGCTACGATGCCGATGCCATCCGCTCTGACCTTGCCAAACGGAAGATCGAGGCCGTCATTCCTGGGCGATCAAACCGCCGCGTGAAAATCGAGCACGACCGCACACTCTACAAGCAGCGCAACCGCATCGAGCGTATGTTCGGCCACCTCAAGATCAACCGCGCCATCGCCACGCGCTATGACCAGCTTGCCAACAGCTTCCTCGGAATGGTCCATCTCGCCACCGCCAGATACTGGCTCAAATTTGTCCACGCCGCCTAGGCCCAGTGCGCGCATCATCACGCAGGCGGTGCTGTCGCTCGTCGCGTCGATGTCGATGCTCGGCGAGATGGCCGAGCGATGGCCGAGGCCAATGAAGCAGGCCATCATGATATCGACATAGGCATCCAGCTCCGCAGGCGAGACATCCGGCCGCGCCTGTGCAGCCAGGCGCCGCACACCGTCACGGTAGAAGCCGGTCAGCGTCTCGAGCCGCTCCGCGACGGATCGGTTCCGGCAGGCTTCGGCCAGAATCTCATAGGACAAGCCAGCGTCGGAATTTTCCAGCGAGGTTCTGGCGATCGCCTTGATCGCTTCGAACATCGAAAGCTCGCCGCGCTCCACTGCTTCGAAAATCTCGTGCATCTCCGCCACACGGGCGCGAACATTCTCTTCGACGATCGCCACAACGATATCGTCCTTCGCGGCGAATAGCCGGTAGATCTGGCCGACGCTGACCGACGCCGCGGTCGCGAGCTTGTCCGTCGTCGTTCCATGGAAACCCATGGCTCCGAACAATGTGCGGGCGGCGTTGATGATCCTTTCCCGTGGCGCCTCTCCGTTCGCATATTTTCTTGAAACCTGACTCATTTCCGCTCCTTCGCACCCTCCATTCTTCCGTCTCAACCTGTTTGACAATCCTGCCTCGTTGCGCTCCAGTCCATGCTTATATGGCCCGTGAACGAAGGGAAAGCACTAGGCGGGATCGGAGCGCTTGACGATCTCGACGCCGAACGGCCGGAGGATCTTACGAACGGTGGCTTGGATGGCCGGGCCCTGGTAGCCGCCATCGACGTAGAGCTTGAACAGGTGGGGATAGGGCCGAATAGGCTCGCCATGAGCAAGGGGCCGTCGTCCGTGTCCTGCAAATCCGCAGAATGCGTCGGCGCCCGAAGCAGCAGGCCCTCCGTATCGACTGAGATGCGCCGCCGCATCCCCGAGGCATTGGCGTTGAGAGATTAGGCGACAGACGCGGGCTGGGTCAACCGGCATGGTTTCGGCGAGCCCTCTCATCGATGGGATTACGGACGGTGCAACGCCAGCGCGGACGTCGAACAATGACCTCTCGCCGCTCAGCGATTTGGGGCCGGGTTCTTGCCATAAGGACGCTTTTGGACACACACAGGCTATCTTTGGCGCAATCGGCACTTCAGTGCCCTGGGCGTTTTCGAGGGTTGTCCGATCGGATACGGTTAGCTGGTCACGATAGGCGGGCCGTGGCTGAAGCGTAGTCGGACGAGGCCCAGGTGACAGACTTTCAACCAGCGAATGGTCCAGTGTACCTCAACAACAAAGAGGCAGCCGCCTTCCTGAGGCTATCACCAAGAACCCTTGAAAAGCAGCGCGTCGTGGGTGGGGGACCACCTTTCAAGAAATTTGGCCGTAGAGTGCTCTACGATCAGCACGATCTACAGGAATGGGCAAATAAACGAACATTTGATAGCACAAGTGACTTCAAGACTACGAAATATGATCTAAGATAGATGGATATGGTGCGGGCGGTCGGACTCGAACCGACATGGACTTCTCCGGTGGATTTTGAATCCACTGCGTCTACCATTTCGCCACGCCCGCGACGTGGACTTCAATTACTTTATAGATCTGTCGAAGATCATTCTCCAGATCCATGAACCCGCCGAGCGTTCGTTGCGGCAAAGCCTTCACTCGCTCGACCCTACGCTACGCATTCGCCTGGCTCGCTGGAAGGGCGTTTTGCTCGTCTCTCAGACGGAGCGAGCCCCGAGGTACGATCGAGTTCGCCATAGCTAGATTTCTACCGGCTCCTATGTGGCTCCTAGCACGAAACCAGACGATTTTTAGGTCCGGCAGTTACCCCATTTAAGAGACTGAAAACTAAACAAAACTCCTTTCACCGTGTAGAACGAACGCGCCGTCGCAACACGGCTTTTTGAGTCGAGCGCGTCTACCAATTTCACCACAGGGGCCCGTGGACGGGCGCCCCGATAAGCCGGGACGCCGCCGTTTGCCAAGTTATTTCTTGAGTTCTTTCGCCAGCGTCTTCGCCGTCGCCTTGCCATAGGGCGGCTTGAAGCCCGCGAGCCCCGCAACATCGAGCTTCGGCTGGCGATAGACGGCGCGCGCGTGGCTGAAGGTGCGGAAGCCGTCGATCCCGTGATAATTGCCCATCCCCGACGGCCCGATGCCGCCGAAAGGCAGATCCTCCATCGCATTGTGGAAGAGCACGTCGTTGACCGTCACGCCGCCCGAGATCGTGCGCGTCAGCACCCGCTCCTCCTCGCTCTTGTTCTGGCCGAAATAATAGAGGCCGAGCGGACGATCATGCGCGTTCACATAGTCGATTGCGTCGTCGATCGTCTTGTAGGTCTTGACCGGCAGAACGGGACCGAAAATCTCCTCCTGCATCACTTTCATGTCGTCGGTCGGGTTGCGAACGATGTGGAGCGGCATCTTGTGGCCGTTCGAACTCGCGAAATCCTCTTGCCCCGGGTTGACCTCGATCACCTCGGCACCCTTGTCGCGCGCATCGGCCAGATAGCCCTGCAAGCGGTCGTAATTACGCGTGTTGACGACCGAGGTGTAATCGTCGTTGGCGAGCAGCGTCGGATAGAGCGACGCCGCCCCCTTGCTCACGCTCTCGATCACCTCCTCTTCCTGATCCGCGGCGACGAGCAGATAGTCGGGCGCGAGGCAGATCTGGCCCGCGTTCATCAGCTTGCCCATCGCGACGCGCTGCCCCGCGAGCGCCTTGTCGGCGCTGCGCCCGATGAAGGTCGGCGACTTGCCGCCGAGTTCGAGCGTCACCGGCACCAGATTATCGGCGGCGGCGCGCATGATATGCCTGCCGACGCTCGTCGCGCCGGTGAAGATCAGATGGTCGAAGGCGAGCTTCGAAAAGGCGATCCCGACCTCGGGGCCGCCGGTAAACACCGCCATCTCGCTCTCGTCGAAATAGTCGGCGACGAGCCGCGCCATCAGCGCTGACACATTCTCCGTAAACTCGCTGGGCTTGATCATCGCGCGATTGCCCGCAGCGAGGATGCCCGCCATCGGCACGAAGACCATGCCTACGGGGAAGTTCCACGGGGCAACGACGCCGACGACGCCTTTCGGCTGATAGACGACCTCGGCCTTCGCGCCGAGCAGACCGAGCGGGAAAGTCGGCTTCCTTTTCTCGCCCTTCGCCCAGCTCGCCATATGCTTCTTCGCATGTTTGAGCGCGCTGACCGAGGGCAGGATGTCGGTCATCAGCGTCTGGTCGCGGCTGCGATGCCCGAAATCCTCGCTCACTGCCTTCGCGAAATCCTCGGCATGATCGACGAGCATCGCGATCGC
This sequence comes from Sphingopyxis indica, assembly GCF_032879645.1. Lineage (NCBI taxonomy): Bacteria > Pseudomonadati > Pseudomonadota > Alphaproteobacteria > Sphingomonadales > Sphingopyxidaceae > Sphingopyxis > Sphingopyxis indica. The sequence continues at coordinate 1,860,601 of NZ_CP076394.1, read as the reverse complement.
GCGGTCGATGCGATCGGTTCGCACCGCGAGGCTTTCGGGCATGGCGGCGGTGAAGCTCGCGCGCTGGGCGCGGAGCACCGCGTCCATCCGCTGCGTTTCGTCTGCAATATCGACCGCGACCGTTGCCATGGCTCTTCCCCTCATCTGCTTCGCATGTTTGACCATGGGCCGCGGCACGTTGCAAGATGAAACCCGCCCTCCCATCTTGCCCCTCCCCCTTTCGCGGTTGCAGCATTTCCGCTAATCGGGCCGCCGAACTGTCTTTCCCTACGGAGTCTCGTCCCATGACCGCCACCGATCCCGTCGTTTTCCTTTCCTATGCCCGCACCCCGATGGGCGGTATGCAGGGCGCCTTGTCGGATGCGAGCGCGACCGATCTCGGCGCCACCGCGGTCAAGGCGGCGGTCGAGCGCGCGGGCGTTGCCGGCGACGATATCGAGCGCATCTATATGGGCTGCGTGCTTCCCGCAGGGCTCGGCCAGGCGCCGGCGCGGCAGGCGGCGATCAAGGCCGGCCTGCCCAAGTCGGTGCAGGCGACGACCGTGAACAAGGTCTGCGGATCGGGGATGCAGACCGTCATCATGGGCGCCGAGGCGCTCGCCGCGGGCAGCATCGACCTCGCCGTCGCGGGCGGCATGGAGTCGATGACCAACGCGCCCTATCTGCTCAAGAAGCATCGCTCGGGCGCGCGCATCGGCCACGACACCGCCTATGACCATATGTTCCTCGACGGGCTGGAGGATGCTTATGACGCCGGCCGCGCGATGGGGACGTTCGCGCAGGACACCGCCGATGCCTATCAGCTCAGCCGCCAGGCGCAGGACGATTATGCGATCGAATCGCTGCGCCGCGCGCAGGCCGCGATCGCCGACGGCGCCTTTGCCGCCGAAATCACCCCGGTCACGCTGACCACCCGCAAGGGCGAGGTCGTAGTCGATACCGACGAACAGCCAGGCAAGGGCAATCCCGACAAGATCCCGACGCTGCGCCCCGCTTTTGCCAAGGATGGCACGATCACCGCCGCGACCAGCTCGTCGATCTCCGACGGCGCCGCCGCCGTCGTGCTGACCCGCCAGTCGGTCGCCGAAAAGAAGGGCGCAAAGCCGGTGGCAAAGCTCGTCGCGCACGCCGCGCACGCGCAGGAACCCAAGGACTTCACCGTCGCCCCGATCGGCGCGATCAACAAGGTGCTGGCAAAGGCCGGTTGGTCGATCGGCGACGTCGACCTGTTCGAGGTCAACGAAGCCTTTGCCTGCGTCGCAATGTTCGCGATGCACGACCTCGGCATCCCGCACGACAGGATCAACGTCAACGGCGGCGCGACCGCGCTCGGCCATCCGATCGGCGCGAGCGGCACGCGCATCATCGCGACGCTGATCGCGGCGCTGCAGAACCGCGGCAAGAAGCGTGGCATCGCCAGCCTGTGCATCGGCGGCGGCGAAGCGACCGCGGTGGCGATCGAGCTGGTCTGACGAACCGTCGACGCTCAACCGCGACATTTTGCGACACTAATGTCCTGAAACTAAACGCGGCATTCCGGACCGGTTCAAGCGCGCTCGCCTAATCCTTCTCCTGTCATCGGGCAGATCCCCTCCCCCTGACGGCAAGACAAGGAATGGCACATGAAGAGCAAATTTCTCACCGCCGGCCTGATCGCCGCCATGATGATCCCGGCGGCGGCCTCGGCCGCGACCTCGCCCGGCGAACTGCGCCGCGACCGGCAGGACATTCGTCAGGAAAAACGCGACGTCCGGCAGGCAGTTCGCTATGGCGACCGGCGCGACGTCCGCGAAGAACATCGCGAATTGCGCGGCGCGCGTCAGGAATATCGCGAAGACGCGCGCGACTGGCGCCGCGACCGCCGCTACGCCAATTGGCACGCGCCGTTCCGCTATCGCAGCTTCGCGGTCGGAACCCGGCTGGGCACGCGCTATTATGCGCCCGCCTATCGCCTGGCCTATGACGCACGCTGGCACCTTCCGCGCGCGGGCGCCGGGCTGACCTATGTTCGCCACTATAACGACCTGCTGCTCGTCAACCTGCGCAGCGGTGCGGTTGTACGCATGCATCGCGGTTTCTTCTGATCCGCAGAGGACTCGAAACAGAGCAAAGGCCGGGCGGACAAGCGCCCGGCCCTCGTCAAATCAGTCGCCCCAGATATGGCCGGTTTCGATCCAGCCCTTGCGGCCGCCGACGTTGAAGCGGCACCAGCCGTCCTTGCAGTCGGTGATCCGGCCGACGACGCCGGGTTCGGCGCGATAGGCGACCGCGGCGCCGGGCGTCGGCGATTCGCGCATCGGGCGGATTTCGCCGGTGACGATCGCGGTGCGCGTGCGGCTGAGCAGGCGCGCCGCCATCCACCCCTGCGCGCCGTCGGGATCCTCGACCTTGCGCCACAGATCGTGGCGCGCGATCACTTTCACGGGCAGATCCTTGCGCCGATATTCCCACAAAACCGGCACGTCCATCGACGGCCCCTTCCGCATCCGCGCGCGATCGACGCTGATCGACGCCCAATAGGGCAATTGCACCTCGTCCGATGCCTGTGCCGCCGCCGGCGCATAGCGCGCGACCGCCACGACGATGCCCGGACCGATAGCGGCGACGGCCACAATGACAGCGAGCAAATGGCGGATTTTCATGCCACCGCCTTGTCAAAATCCGCGCGCCTTTTCAACCGGTCGCAGCAGTGCGGCGGCCGATCGTCCACAGGCTTGTCGCGACTTGGGGTCAGGACCTGTTAATTGCATGTTCGAGGCGTCGAAATGGCGAAGATATCGCCTCCGCGCGGGCGCAGCGGGTAGTGGTTCTGCCCGCAAGACCGCGCGGAGGCGAGATCGAAGCCATTTCGGCGTCCCTTCGGGATTTGGCCGATCCCCGCCTTCGCGGGGACAGGCTTTGTCCATTGCTTCGTTGGCAAGCCTTGAAATATCGACATATTCCTACGCCTTGCCTCCTCGCACCGAACAAAATCGCTTCAAACCTCGAACGTGCAATTAACAGGTCCTCACCCCGGCCTCTTGACCCCCCGCGCGGCGCGCGCTCTATCGGCGGCCATGCCCGACTCTCCTCGCCCGAAACGCCCGCGCGTCATCGTCACCCGCCAGCTGATGCCCCATGTCGAAGGCCGCATGGCCGAATTGTTCGACGCGGTGCTGTCGGCGCACGACCACGCCTTCTCGACCGAAGAACTCAAGACAGCGGTGCGCGACTGCGACGTCCTCGTCCCCACGGTGACCGACCGGATCGACGCGGAGATCATCGAAGCGGCGGGCGACCGGCTCAAACTGATCGCCAATTTCGGCGCCGGGGTCGATCATATCGACCTCGCTGCGGCACGGGAGAAGGGGATCATGGTCGCGAACACCCCCGGCGTCTTTACCGAGGATACGGCCGACATGACGATGGCGCTGATCCTCAGCGTCCCGCGCCGCTTGGCCGAGGGTGAGAAGCTGATGCGATCGGGGAATTGGCAGGGCTGGGCGCCGAGCGCGATGCTCGGCCACCGCGTCGGCGGAAAATTGCTTGGCATCGTCGGCATGGGGCGCATCGGCCTCGCGGTCGCGCGGCGCGCGCGCGCCTTTGGCCTGTCGATCCACTATCACAACAGAAAGCGCCTGCCCGAAGCGATCGAGGAGGAACTCGGCGCGAGCTATCATGCGAGCCTCGACACGCTGCTCAGGATCAGCGACGTGGTGACGATCCACTGCCCGCACACCAGCGAAACGCACGAGATGGTGAATGCCAGGCGCATCGCGGCGATGAAGCCGAGCGCCTATCTGATCAACACCGCGCGCGGCGAGATCGTCGATGAAAAGGCGCTGATCGCGGCGCTGAAAGCCAGGCGCATCGCGGGCGCGGGCCTCGACGTTTATGCGCGCGAGCCCGACGTCGACCCCGATTTGCTCGCCCTCGACAATGCCGTGCTGCTCCCCCACCTCGCCTCGGCGACGATCGAGGGACGCGAGGCATCGGGCGAAAAGGTCATCGCCAACATCCGCGCCTGGGCCGACGGCCACCGCCCGCCCGACCAGGTGCTGGAGGGGTGGGTCTGACGTGCGTGCGTTCAAAACCATTGTTGCGCTTGCCGCCAGTGCAGCTTTCGTCTCGGCGGCTCCACCCGAACAACCGCCCGGGCGAGGCGTCCTTTGCCTTGGAACATTCGTCTATTTTGCCGAAAAGACCGGCAAAATGTGCCGAGCTGGGCTGGATGCCGATTTTCAGGCGCGCCTTGCGATCCTGAGCGACAAGTTCGACGCCTACATCATTCGCAATACCAGCGGCACTCCGGACACGCTTTCAAAGTTCAAGGCAAGCCAGAACCTCGACAGCGAAGATCGTTCCTATATCTGTGAAGGCGACGCCGCCATGATGTACGATCACTTCAGGGCAATGCCCGCCGCCGATCTCGACAAAGCCGTCGACGAGCTGCTTGCCCGCGACGGCCCGCCCAGCTTCGGCGACTGCGTGTAACCGATCAATCCCCCGTCAGAATCCGGTCGACCAGCTCCTTCACCGTCGGCGTGAAATTGTTCGAATAAAAGGGATCGGTCTTGAAGTTGAACGCGGCGTGGCCCGCGAACATCAGATTCTGTTCGACGTCGCCGCCGTGCGCGATGTCCTGCAGCGTTTTCTGGATGCAGAAGCTGCGCGGGTCGGCGAGGTAGCCGGTCGAATAATCGTCATGGTCCTTCCACGCCGAAAAGCCGCAGTGCGACAGGCAGCCCATGCAGTCGGCCTGGTCCTTGCGGATCATGTCGCGGTCGCTTTCGGTGACGAAGACCACCGTATTGTCGGGGGTCTTGAGCGCTTCGGTATAGCCTTCGGCGAACCAGTCGCGCGCGCGGTCGCGGTCGTGCGGCGTGACCCAGAAATTCCTGCCCTTCACCCCGACGTCGAGCTGGACGACATGGTCGCCGGCTTCCTGTTTCGAATAGGGAATCTGGCGCTCCGACCGCGCTTCGAGGTCGCGCAGGAAGGGGTTGCGCACCGCGCTCGAGTAAAAGCCCGTCGGCGAAAAACGGTGGAGCAGCACATCGCCTTCGTCGAGCGTGCGCAGCCGGTCCTTCCAGTCCTGCGGAATCGGGCTTTCCCGCGTCAGCAGCGGGCGCGTGCCATATTGAAAGGCGATCTGGCCGAGCTCCGGATTGTCGATCCAGTCTTCCCAGTCGCGCAGATACCAGACGCCGCCCGCCATCACGATCGGCACCTCGTCGGCGATGCCTTCGGCGCGCATCGTGTCGCGCAGCGCCTTGACGCGCGGATAGGGATCTTCGGGCTTCAACGGGTCCTCGGCATTCGACAGGCCATTGTGTCCGCCCGCGAGCCACGGGTCTTCATAGACCACCGCCGCCATCAGATGCGCGACCTTGTGATAGGCGCGCTTCCACAGCGCGCGGAAAGCGCGCGCCGACGAGATGATCGGCAGATAATGGACATTGTGGCGCGCCGCGATCTCGCTGAGCTTGTAGGGCATGCCCGCGCCGCAGGTGACGCCGGTGACGAGACCCTTGGCGCGTTCGAGCACGCCTTCGAGAACCTGCTGCGCGCCGCCCATTTCCCACAGGACATTGATGTTGATCGCGCCCTTGCCGCCGGCGATGTCGTGCGCACGCCTGACCTGCTCGACCGCGCCGTCGATCGCATAGGCGACCAGTTCCTGATGCCGCTCCTTGCGCGTGAGCGCGCGATAGATTTGCGGGATGATCTTGCCTTCGGCGTCATAGCTGTCGGCGTTGACCGCCGAAACGGTGCCGATCCCGCCCGCAGCGGCCCATGCGCCGCTCGACGCGTGGTTGGTCGCCGACACGCCCTTCCCGCCCTCGACGAGCGGCCACACTTCACGGCCGCCGTAAACGATGGGCTTCAAACCTTTGAACACTGTAAACCTCTTTCTCTCCGCCGGCGCGCAGCACGCTGCCGGTCCCCGATTTCCGTTTCCGTAAGCGGAAGACGGCGCCCCTTGTCAATCAATCCCTGTCCGGTGCCCGCTGAACGGGCTGTAACCTTCCAAGGATAAACTATAGAGATTTTCGTAGGCCGCGACCATGATTGATTCGTCGAAGCGTTGGGCGGCAACGCGCCGATTATCGGCGCCGACCGCGCACCGCAGCGCCCGGTCTTCGGCCATGCGCGCCAGCGCGGCGCGAAACCCGGCCTCGGCGGCCGCAACGAAGGGCCGGTTGGCCTTTGACACCATAGCCGCGACGTCGCCGACATTCGGGCTGACCACGGGGAGTCCCGCCGCCATCGCCTCGATCACCGCGATCGGCGCCTGCTCGCTGCGCGACGACAGGGCGAGCAGGTCGAAATGCCCGATCCAGCGCGCCGGCTCGGCCATGAAGCCGGGCAGAACGAGGCGATCGGCGATGCCACACGCCGCGGCCTCGGTGCGGATCGCATCGCGCTCCGGCCCCTCGCCGACGATCACCAGCCGGACATTGGCGGGCAGCGCCGCGACCGCGCGCACGAGGCGCGGCAGATCCTTGACCTTGCGCAAGCCCGCTACCGTGCCGATCACCACCTCGCCCTCGCGGCGCCGAAAGCCGGGGATCGCAATGCTCGGCGGGGCAGCATAGGCGGCAACGTCGATGCCGTTGCGGATCAGGCGGGTGCGCTTTCCGGCGCCCCATTCGCGGGCGGCGATGCGCTGGAGCACCGTCGATGGCACCACGACCGCCGCAGCCGTCGGCAGCGCGGCGCGGCGGAACAGGCTCCGCTTCCAGTCGCGCCGGACACTCTCATCCTCGTTGAAGCCGTCCTCATGGTGGATCAGATCGGGCATGGCGCCCGGCCAACGCGATCCATGGATACGGCGCGCCATCACCCCGTCCATCGCGCCCCAATTATAGCTCAGCACCAGATCGAAGTCGCAGAAATAGCGCGCCAGGTCGCGATAGCGAGCAAGCGAGGGCTTGCCGTGCAGTTCCGGTGCGTCGGAGGGAAAATCGACGGTGATCGCGGGATCAATCGCCGCGCGCGCGCCGAGCGCTCCCGGCACGGCGGACAGGATCGTGTGACGCGCCCGATCGCCCATCAGGTTCATCAGGCGAACCGCGCGCGCCTCCTTGCCGCCGAGCGAAAAGCTCGAATGAAGATGGAGTATCCGGATCGGCCAGCGAGACCGGGCTTCGTTGCGAGCGCTCACGCGGCCGGAAGCTCCGCCATCCAGGCGTCGATCGCCGCGCGCGCCTCGGCCTCGTCCAGCGTCGGCGCATGGCCGACCCCCGGCACCTCGACGAGCCGCGCGTTCGGAAGCGCGTCGGCCATTTTTCGCGCCGCGCCCGCCGCCAATATGTCGGAGAGCGCGCCGCGCAGGATCAGCACCGGCACGTCGCCGAGCGCGCGATAGGCGGGCCAGAGGTCGATCCCCTGCTCGTCGCCGGCGAGCCGCAGCGGCGCCGCGATCTGCTTGTCGTAGTCGGTGACGATGCGCCCCTCTGGGGTCAGCCGGTGTGTGCGCTTGGTCAGCCGCAGCCAGTCGTGGATACCGTAACCCGGATAGATGGCGCCGTTGAGTTCGGCAAAGGCGCGCGCCGCGTGCACCCAGGTCGGCTGGCTGCCGCCCGCACCGATATAGTCGCGGATGCGCTCGAGCCCGGCCTTTTCGAGTTCGGGTCCGACGTCGTTGAGCACCGCGCCGGCCAGCCGCCCCGCCATGCTCGCCGCCATCAGCATCGACACGAGACCGCCGAGCGAGGTGCCGATGGTGGCGAAGCGGTCGATCCCCAGTTCGTCGAGGAGCGGCACGACGTCCTGCACATAGGTGAGCGGCACATAGGTCATCGGGTCCTTCGCAAAGGCGCTTTCGCCGCGCCCGCGAAACTCGATCACGATCGTCCTGCGATGCCGGGCGACGTGCGGCGCCAAATCCTCGAAATCGCGGACATTGCGCGCGAGGCCGGGCATACAGAGAATGGGCGGCGCCGCGGCGGCCTCCTCCGGCCCGTCATAGACGCGCGCGTGCAGCCGAACGCCATCGGCCGACCACCAATAATGGTCGCTCCAGTCGCGGCTGATCTCGTCCTTGACCGAAATGGGCCATCCCCCTTTTTTCGCCTGTCTTGCGCGCATCTATCGCCAACCCCGGCGCGCGGCGCAAGCAGTCCTTCGCAGCGCCGTCAGACGGTTGCCGCGCCCGCCTTTCGTCGATAAGAGCCCCGGGATGCTCCAGCCAGCGACAGATGCCCGTGTCCCGCCGATCGGCGCATTTCCGTGTGGCGGACGGTTGCGGCGATGAGCGAAGAATTGATCTCCTACGAACCGGCGACCGGTGCCGAATTGTGGCGCGGCCGCATCAGCGACGTCGACGCCGAAGTCGCCGCCGCGCGGCAAGCGTGGCCCGGCTGGGCCGCGAAGCCGCTGGCCTATCGCGCCGAAACGCTGCGGCGCTTTGCCGATCGCGTGAAGGCGGATGCCGAAAGCTTCGCCGACCTGATCGCGCGCGAAACGGGCAAGCCGCTGTGGGAAGCGCGCACCGAGGTCGAATCGGTAGCGGCCAAGGTCGATATTTCGGTAAAGGCCTATGCCGAGCGGACGCCGAACCGCCGCATCGAGGGCGCGATGGGCCTGCGCCACGCTGTGCGCCACAAGCCGCACGGCGCGCTCGCGGTGCTCGGCCCGTATAATTTCCCCGCGCACCTGCCGAACGGCCACATCGTCCCGGCACTGCTCGCGGGCAATTCGGTCATTTTCAAGCCATCGGAAAAGACCCCCGCGGTCGGCGCGAAGCTCGCCCAGCTATTCCATAGTGCGGGTGTTCCCGAAGAGGTGCTGCGGCTCGTCATCGGCGGCCCCGACCAGGGCAAGGCGCTCGCGGGGCATGACGGCATCGACGGCCTGCTCTTCACCGGGTCGGCGCGCACCGGCGTCGCGCTCAACCGCCAGTTCGCCGACCGCCCGGGCAAGATCCTCGCGCTCGAAATGGGCGGTAACAATCCCATCGTCGTCTGGGACACGCCCGACATTCGTACCGCCGCGATGCTCGTCGTCCAGTCGGCCTTTCTGAGCGCGGGGCAGCGCTGCACCAATGCGCGGCGCCTGATCGTCCGGCAAACGGTGGCCGAAGCGCTGATCGACGAGGTGCGCAACCTGACGAACCGCCTGATCGTCGACCATCCGCACGCCGACCCCGCACCCTATATGGGGCCGGTGATCGACAATGAGGCGGCCGACGGCCTCACCGAAAGTTTCCTGATTCTGATGTCGAACGGCGGCCAGGTGATCCGCCACATGACGCGGCCGATCGCCGACCGCCCCTTCCTGACCCCCGGCATCATCGACGTGACGGCGATGCCCGAACGCCCCGACATCGAACTGTTCGGGCCGCTGCTCCAGCTCGTCCGCGTCGAGAGCTTCGAGGCGGCGATCGCCGAGGCGAACAACACCGCTTTCGGCCTGTCTGCGGCGCTGATCGGCGGCACGCCCCAGCTCTACGACCAGTTCTGGGCCAATGCGCGCGCCGGCGTGGTCAACTGGAACCGCCCGACCAACGGCGCCTCATCGGCGGCGCCCTTCGGCGGCATTGGCCTGTCGGGCAACCACCGCCCGAGCGCCTTTTACGCCGCCGACTATTGCGCCTATCCGGTCGCCAGCTCCGAAAGCGACGCGCTGCGCGCCTCGATCGGGGTCGGGCTGCGCGAGAGCGACGACGACGCGCCGAAGCTCGTGCGCAAGGGCTTTCTATAGCGCTCCGTCATTGCGAGCGGCGAAGCCGCGCGGCAATCCAGAGCTTCGCGAGGCCGCCCTGGATTGCTTCGCTCCGCTCGCAATGACGAGAGGAGATGGGTCGTTCGCCTATCCCCCCAAATTTACCTTCACCCCATCCAAAAAAGGCTGCTTTGCGTTTCCTTCGCCGCCGAACCATTTTGGCGCCATGACAAAAGCCCCTGCCCCTCTCCCGTCCGCGGGCAAGCTGTGGCTCGTCGGCGCCGGCCCCGGCGACCCCGACCTGTTGACGCTGCGCGCGGCGCGGCTGATCGAGAGCGCCGACCTGATCGTCCACGACGGCTTGGTCGGCGAAGGCGTGCTCGCGCTGATCCCCGCGCGTGTCGAACGGATCAGCGTTGCCAAGCAGCGCAGCCGCCACACGATGAAGCAGGAGAGCATCAACGACCTGCTCGTTCGCGAAACGCGCGCCGGCAAGCAGGTGGTGCGGCTGAAGGGCGGCGATCCCTTCATTTTCGGCCGCGGCGGCGAAGAGCTCGACGCGGCGCGCGAGGCGGGCATCGCATGCGAAGTCGTCCCCGGCATCACCGCCGCCGCGGGCTGCGCGGCGCAGGCCGGCCTGCCGCTCACGCACCGCGAGGATGCGAGCGCGGTCAGCTTCGTCGCGGGCCAGTGCAAGGATCTGACCGATCAGGACTGGTCGGGGCTCGCGGGCCATGGCCGCACGCTCGTCATCTACATGGGCCTCGCGACCGCCCCCGCCATCGCCGACAAGCTGATCGCCGACGGCGTGTCCCCCGGCCTCCCCGTTGCGGTTGTCGAGCGCGGCACGAGCGCCGATGCGCGCGTGCTGCGCACCTTGCTCGCCGACCTCGGCGACCTCGTCGCGCGCGAAAAGGTGCAGAGCCCCGCGCTGATCATCGTCGGCAAGGTCGCCGCGCGAGCCGACGCGCTCGACTGTCTCGGCGCTCCCGGCGCCTTTTCTTCGATAAGGGATTTTTCATGCGACTTCTGACCGGCAACGATCTGAAGAGCGGCGCGGTCATCTGGTGGACGGGACGCGACTGGTCGCTTCACGTCGAGGATGCCGCCGACGTCGGCGAGGCCGGCGAGGCGATATTGCAGGCGGAGGAAGGCGCGCGCCGCGTCAACACCCCCTATATCATCGACGGCACGCCGACCCCCGGCGGCCCGCGCCCCGCGCATATCAAGGACCGCATCCGCGCGCTCGGCCCGACCGTGCGCCCCGACCTGACATTGAAACCTGCCGACCCCGCTGCCGGCGACTGGGTGATCTGATGGCCGGCCGCCCTTTTCCCGTTCGTGCTGAGGAGCCATTGAGCTTGTCGAAATGGCGTCTCGAAGCATCTCCCAACGTCCTTCGAGGACGAACGGCAGCTTTTGACGAGAACTGACATGTATGAATATGACCGTTACGATCAGGCGATGGTCGACGCCCGCGTCGAGGATTTCCGCGACCAGACCCGCCGCCGCATCGCCGGCGAGCTGACCGAGGACCAGTTCAAGCCGCTCAGGCTCAAGAACGGCCTCTATCTTCAGCTTCACGCCTATATGCTGCGCGTCGCCATCCCCTATGGCACCTTCAATTCGCGCCAGATGCGCAAGCTCGCCGACATCGCGCGCAAATATGATCGCGGCTATGGCCATTTCACGACGCGCCAGAATATCCAGTATAACTGGATTAAGCTGGAGGAAGCGCCCGACCTGCTCGCCGAGCTGGCGACGGTCGAGATGCACGCGATCCAGACGAGCGGCGAGAGCATCCGCAACATCTCCGCCGACCAATATGCCGGCGCCGCCGCCGACGAAATCTGCGACCCGCGCCCATGGGCCGAGCTTTTGCGTCAGGCGACGACCTTCCACCCCGAATTCAGCTATCTGCCGCGCAAGTTCAAGATCGCGGTGATTTCCTCGAAGGAAGACCGTGCGGCGCTGCGCTGGCACGACTGCGCGCTGCGCATCGTCCGCAACGAAGCGGGCGAGGAAGGCTTCGAAGTCTATGCGGGCGGCGGCATGGGGCGCACCCCCTTCATCGCATACAAGATCCGCGACTTCCTGCCTTCGAGCCAGATCTTCTCCTATCTGCAGGCGATCCTGCGCGTGTGGAACATGCACGCGCGACGCGACAATATCCACAAGCAGCGGATGAAGATCCTCGTCCACGACCTTGGCGAAGAGGAATTCCGCCGTCAGGTTGAAGAGCAGTTCGAACATTTCCTGACGCTCGGCACCGACTTTCCGCAGGCCGAATACGACCGCATCGCCGCCTTTTTCGCGCCGCCGCCGTTCGAGACCGGCCTGTCCGACGACATCGACCTTTCGGACCCCGACTTCGCATTGTGGGTCGACCGGCAGGTTATCGCGCACAAGGCGCCGGGCTATGCCATCGCGAACATCAGCCTGAAGCCCGTCGGCGGCATTCCCGGCGATATTTCGGCCGAGCAGATGGAGCGCGTCGCCGACCTTGCCGAACGCTACAGCTTCGACGAGATCCGCGCGACGCACGCGCAGAATCTCGTGCTGCCGCACGTCCGCAAGGCCGATCTCTACGCGATCTGGCAGGCGCTCGACGCCGCGGGGCTCGCCGATGCGAACCTCGATCTCGTCACCGACATCATCGCCTGCCCCGGCCTCGATTATTGCAGCCTCGCCAATGCACGCTCGATCCCGATCGCGCAGAAAATTGCGCAGCGTTTCGCCGACACCGAGCGCCAGCGCGACATCGGCGAGCTGAAGATCAAGATTTCGGGCTGCATCAACGCCTGCGGCCACCACCACGCGGGCCAGATCGGCATCCTCGGCGTCGACCGCAAGGGCACCGAAAACTACCAGCTGCTGCTCGGCGGCTCGGGCGCCGAAGACACGTCGCAGGCCAAGATCACCGGCCCCGGCTTCGACGAGGAAGGCATCGTCGATGCCGTCGAGCGCACGATCGAGCGTTATCGCGAGCTGCGCACCGACGGCGAGCGCTTCCTCGACACCTATCGCCGCGTCGGCATGGACCCCTTCAAGGAGGCTATTTATGGCTGAGGCAGCCCTGCGTTTCCGCAACGACGACCCGGTCGAAGAGCCCGCGGTCACGCTCGACGCTTTTATCGAGCAGACGAGCGCAAGTGCCGTGCGGATCGAGGCGGGCGACGATCCGCGCCGTCTGATCCCGCACCTCGGCCGCGTCAAGCTGGTCGAAGTCGGCTTCCCGCGCTTTCGCGACGGCCGCGGCTTCTCGACCGCGCGCGTGCTGCGTGAGGCGGGCTATGACGGCGAAATCCGCGCCGAGGGCGACATCCTCGTCGACCTCATCTTCTTCATGCGCCGCTGCGGCTTCGACAGCTTCGCCCCGCAGGCGCCGCTGGGTCGCGCCGACGTCGACGCGGCGCTCAGCCGCTACGACTATGTCTATCAGCACGCAGCCGACGGCGCGGTGCCGATCTGGAAGCTGAGGCATGGCTGATTTCAGAAAATCCGTTCGTGCTGAGGAGGGACTGAGCTGGTCGAAGGCCCGTCTCGAAGCACCGCGCGAAGCCCTTCGAGACGCCGTTTCGACAAGCTCAACGGCTCCTCAGGGCGAAGGGCAAGAAGGGCGCGCGGACCGGACCCGCGACCGGATCGACGTCGCGCCGCGCTTCACGCAGGCCGACGTCATCCGCCTCAATAATCTGTTCCGCGGCCAGGACGCAGCCGAGGCGGTCGCGAGCGTGTTCGGCGCGGGGCTGATCGGCGAAACCGCGATCGTGTCGAGTTTCGGCGCCGAAAGCGCGGTGCTGCTCCACCTCGTCACACAGGTCGCGCCCGATATTCCGGTGCTGTTCCTCGAAACGGGCAAGCATTTCCCCGAAACGCTGGCGTATCGCGACGAGCTGACGCAACGGCTCGGCCTCAACCTCGTCAATGTGACGCCCGACCCCGAGGAACTTGCAAAAAAGGACGAGACGGGGCTGCGCTGGTCCTACGACCCCGACGGCTGCTGCGAAATCCGCAAGGTGAAGCCGCTCGAAAAGGCGCTGACCGATTTCGACACCTCGATTACGGGGCGCAAGGGATTCCAGTCGTCGACCCGGCAGGGCCTGCCGCGCTTCGAGCTCGACGGCAACACGGGCCGGCTGAAATTCAACCCGCTCGCCAACTGGACGCGCGACATGCTCGACGCCTATTTCGAAGCGCACGACCTGCCGCGCCATCCGCTCGAAGCCGAGGGTTACCCGTCGATCGGCTGCTCGCCCTGCACCTCGAAGGTCAAGCCCGGCGAAGACCCGCGTGCGGGCCGCTGGCGCGGCTGGGACAAGACCGAATGCGGTATCCACGAGGTGGTGACGCCGCTGGGCGACGACCCGGCGAACGATCCGGCGTTTTAGGCAAGGCCTGAATAGAAAAGGAAGACGTCGCCCCAGCGAAAGCTGGGGCCGCTATCGTTCTGACAGGACGCGGGCGATCCCAGCTTGCGCTGGGATGACGATTGGGACGGCTCGGATAATGATTAGAGCATCGTGCCGGAAATCTGCACCGTTTCCCCGAGCGAAGACGAGGGGCTGTGCCGAGCGAAGTCGAGGCTGCGACGCTGCGGTTCTCGCTCCGCTCGAACGAGCCCCTCGTCTTCGCTCGGGGATGCGGATGATTCAGATTTCGCGCAATTTGCTCTAGAGAATATGCGGGATCAGATCATCCCAGCCGGGATTGCTTGCTTCGATCAATTCGATCTTCCACTGCCGTTTCCAGGCTTTCATCGCCTTTTCGCGGGCAATGGCTTCCTCGATCGTCGGATAGGTTTCGACGAGCACAAGCTTGTCCAATCCATATTTCCGGCAGAAAGCCGAGCCGCTTCCGCTCCGATGCTGGAAAGTGCGCGCTTCAATAATCGCCGTCACGCCGATATAGAGCACGCCGCGCGGCTTGTTGGTCATGATATAGACGTACCCGCCCCGCCGCATCCGAATAGCGTAGCAGACTCTGTTTCGTCATCCCAGCGAAAGCTGGGATCGCTGGCGTTCATTCAGGCCGATAGCGGCCCCAGCTTTCGCTGGGGCGACGGGGCAATAGGGACCTCACTCATAATCCGCATAGGCCTGGCTCTCGTCGGCGAGGTCGCTGAACTTCGTCGTCTTCGCGTCGAAGTGCAGGCGCACCTTGCCGGTCGAGCCGTGACGTGACTTGGCGACGATCAGCTCGGCGAGGCCGAAGACGCGCTCCATTTCCGCCGCCCATTCCTCGTGCGCGGCGTGAATCTTGACGTCGTCGCCCTCGACGGGCCGCTTGGGCTCGCGCGCGGCGACATAATAATCCTCGCGGAACACGAAGAGAACCATATCGGCATCCTGCTCGATCGAGCCCGATTCGCGCAGGTCGGAGAGCTGGGGGCGCTTGTCCTCGCGGCTTTCGACCTGGCGGCTGAGCTGCGACAGCGCCATCACCGGCACATTAAGTTCTTTCGCCAACGTCTTCAAACCACGCGATATTTCGGAAATCTCCTGCACACGATTGTCGCCGCTGCGCGACGACCCCTGCAACAGCTGGAGATAGTCGACGATGATGAAGCCGATGCCGTGGCGGCGCTGGAGCCGGCGTGCGCGGGTGCGCAGGCTCGCGATCGTCAGGCCGGGCGTATCGTCGATGTAGAGCGGCAGCGTCTGGAGCTGCTGCGCGGCGCGCGAGAGCTGCTGGAACTGCTCCTTGCTGATCTTGCCCATGCGCAGTGCCTCGCCCGACACCCCCGATTGCTCGGCGAGCACGCGCGTCGCCAGCTGGTCGGCCGACATTTCGAGGCTGAAGAAGGCGACCTTCGCGCCCATATTCTTTTCGGGCGGGATCCCGTCCTCCTCGTCGCGGCGGAAGCGTTCGGCGGCATTATAGGCGATGTTGGTCGCGAGCGAGGTCTTGCCCATGCCGGGACGGCCGGCGAGGATCATCAGGTCCGAATTGTGCATGCCGCCGATCTTGGCGTTCACGCTGCCGATGCCCGTGGTGATACCCGACAGGTGCCCGCCCGAATTGAGCGCTCGCTCGGCAGCCTGGAGCGCGGTCAGGCTCGCGGTGTTGAAGCTCTTGACCGATCCCATTTCGGCCTCGCCCCCCGCGACGCGGTAGAGCGCCGTTTCGGCCTCCTCGATCTGCGCCTGCGGATCGACGCTCTCGCTCGTGTCGAGCGCGCCTTCGACCATCGTGCGGCCGACATCGACGAGTTCGCGCAGCAGCGCGAGATCGTAAATCTGCCGCGCGAAGTCGCGCGCGCCGATCAGCCCCGCGCCGCTGCCGGTCAGCTGCGCGAGATAGCCGACCCCGCCGACCGCCTTCATCGCCTCGTCGGCCTCGAAATAGGGTTTGAGCGTCACCGGGGTCGCAATGCTGTTGCGTTCGATCAGTGCCATCGTCTGGGCAAAGATGCGCCCGTGCAGCGGCTCGAAGAAATGCGCCGCCGTCAGCTGCACCGGCAGATCCTCGACGACTCGATTGTCGATCAGAATCGCACCCAGAAAGGCGGCCTCGGCTTCGATATTGCGGGGCAATTGGCGGTCGTCCCCGGGGTTGGCCGGGGTGGGCAGGCGAGCGATTTCAGACATGGTCGCGCATCATGCGCCGAGCGCGGCGACGGCGCAACCGCGATCGCGCGGACGGGACCGCCCCTGTGGACAGATCGGGGATAACTCGCCCCCTTGCCCTTCGCGACGCGCCCGGTAGAAGCCGGAACCATGGTCGAAGCCGATCCCTCGAAGCAGCGCATCATTTCGGTCGACCTCGACGAAAGCTCGATCGTCTGGCGCAATCCCGACGTTGAACAGGAACGCCGCGTCGCGATCTTCGACCTGCTCGAGGATAACAAGTTCGTCCCCCAGCGCGGCCACGACGACGGCTATGCCGGACCCTACCGGCTCAAGCTGCGTGTCGAGGACGGCCGGTTGGTCTTTGAAATCGCTCGCGAAGATGGCTCGCCGCTCGAAGCGATCATCCTCGGCCTCGGGCGTTTCCGCCGCCCGATCCGCGACTATTTCGCGATCTGCGACAGCTATTATCAGGCAATCAAAACCTCGACCGCGCAGCAGATCGAAACGGTCGACATGGCGCGGCGCGGGTTGCACAACGAGGCTGCGGAGATGCTGATGGACCGGCTCGACGGCAAGATCGCGGTCGATTTCGACACCGCACGGCGGCTCTTCACGCTGATCTGCGTTTTGCATATCAAGAGCTGACGATGGCGATGGGGGCGACATTGTCGAGGCGCATGGGAGCGGGGGCGGATTGGCGCGGCAGGGTCGCGCGCTGGCTCCGCCGCCTCGCCGCGCTGGCCGCGCTCCTCCTCCTCGCGGTGGGCCTCGCGCTCTGGTGGGCAGCGCGCTGGACGCCGCCGCGCACCAAATTTCCGCTGCAAGGGGTGACGATCGACGCGGGCAATGGCGCGGTGCATTGGGGGTCGATCAAGGCCGCTGGCGCCGATTTCGCCTATATTTTTGCGACCGACGGCGCGGACGGCGTCGATGCAGGCTATGCGCGCAACATGGCCGCCGCGCGCGAGGCGGGGATGCGCATCGGGCCAATCCACCGCTATAGCCTGTGCCAGCTCGCGACCGACCAGGCGGCGAATTTCATCCGCCACGTGCCGCGGCGCGCCGACGCGCTGCCCCCCGTCGTCTGGCTCGACTATGACGATCGCTGCCCCGACCGCCCGACGCGCGCGCTGCTGCTCAGCGAGCTTGCGACCTTCCTCGCGCAGATCGAGGCGCATATGGGCAAGCGCAGCCTGATCGCGCCCGGCCCCAATTTCGAGACCGATTACAAGGTGACGCGCGGCATCGCGCGCACGACCTGGCTGCGCCGCGACTTTTTCCCGCCCGACTATGGTGCCCACCCCTGGGCGATGTGGCAGGCGAACGACTATATGCGATTGCCCGGCGCTGAAGGCACCGTCGGCTGGAACGTCGTCCGCCCCGAAGGAATGAGCGATGAACAGGAATGACGAGCGCGACGCGCTGATCGAGGCCGCGCGCGACGCGGCGAAGCGCGCCTATGCGCCCTATTCGGGCTATCACGTCGGCGCGGCGCTGCTGCTGAAAAATGGCGACGTCGTGACCGGCGCCAATGTCGAGAATGCGAGCTATGGCCTGACGCTGTGCGCCGAGACGGCGGCGGTGGCGAAAATCGCCAACGAAGGCTGGATCGGCGAACTCGCCGCGGTCGCGATCGTCGGCGGGCGCCCCGATGGCGACGCCTTGCTCGGCGCCGATCCGGTCCACCCGTGCGGCCGCTGCCGCCAGATATTGAACGAAGCCGCCCAGCGGTCACAGACCGATATTCTGGTTCATTGCGCGTCGGGCGACGGCAGCGCGGTGCAGAGCTATCGGTTGAGTGAACTCTTGCCGGCAGCTTTCGGACCGAAGGATCTGGGTCTGATCGACTGAGGCGGCCCATATCCTTCCTTGCCATGCTGAACTCGTTTGGCCCCGACTCCAGCATCCATGGCCCGGCGCTATCCAGCCAGGATGGCACCAGTTGCTTTTCGCGCAAAGACGCAAAGCCACGAAGAAGAAGGCTTGGGCCGACAGGTGCATTTCCCCGTCAACGGTGCGGACGGCCACAGGATTGCAAGGGAAAGCCGCTTCGCGGCCGGCGCGACGTCTTCGTGGCTTTGCGTCTTTGCGCGAAACAAAAAGGCGCGGCACCGAAGGACAGGCAAGGCCTTGGTCCCCGAAGCAACTTGGCGATTATTCCCTGGATATTCGTAGGCCCCCTCACTCCGTCATTGCGAGCGAAGCGAAGCAATCCAGAGTAGCGTAAACCGCTCTGGATTGCTTCGCTTCGCTCGCAATGACGAGATCAGCGATGCGAGCGGGGCAATCGCCAAGCAACTTCAGGGTGACGATCCATGGAAAGGCTCGCCCTTCCATAGACCGCTTGCGCATCGCGCCGCGCGCCGACAAGAGACATGCATGGCCATTCTTTCCGACCGCTGGATTCGCGAAGCCGCCCAGACGCAGGGCATGATCGAACCGTTCGTCGAGGCGCAGCGCCGCGACGGCTGCATCAGCTACGGCCTCTCCTCCTACGGCTATGACGCGCGCGTTGCCGACGAGTTCAAGATCTTCACCAATGTCGACAGCGCGGTCGTCGATCCCAAGGATTTCGCTTCGAACAGCTTCGTCGACCGCAAGACCGACTGCTGCATCATCCCGCCGAACAGCTTCGCGCTGGCGCGCACTGTCGAATATTTCCGCATCCCGCGCGACGTCCTCGTCATCTGCCTCGGCAAGTCGACCTATGCGCGCTGCGGCATCATCGTGAACGTCACCCCGCTCGAGCCCGGCTGGGAAGGCCATGTGACGCTCGAATTTTCGAACACCACCCCCCTGCCCGCCAAAATCTACGCCAACGAAGGCGCGTGTCAGTTCCTCTTCCTGCAGGGCAACGAGCCGTGCGAGACGAGCTACGCCGATCGCGCGGGCAAATATATGGGGCAGAAGGGCGTGACGCTGCCGAAGCTGTAGCGGTGCCACCAATCATCGTCATTGCGAGCGAAGCGAAGCAATCCAGAGTTGCGTAAACCGCGCTGGATTGCCGCGTCGCCTTCGGCTCCTCGCAATGACGGATTGCTTGTCTCGGCACGAAAGTTTGATAACGTTCCCATAAATCAGGACGGGGGACGAGGATGTGAAACTTCGCGCGATCGTGCTGGCGCTGACGGCGCTGCTTTCCACCACTGCCGCCCGCGCCGATGGCTTCCTCCGCGCCGAGGGCACGCAAATCGTCGACGGCAGCGGCGAGGCCGTGATCCTGCGCGGCATGGGGCTCGGCGGCTGGATGCTGCAGGAAGGCTATATGCTGCGGCTCGGCGAGATCGGGCAGCAGCACCGCATCCGCGCAAAGCTCGTCGAGCTGGTCGGCGAGGAGCGCACCGCGACCTTCTATCGCGCGTGGCTCGACAATCACACGACCGAGGCGGACATCGCGGCGATGGCGGCGTGGGGCTTCAATTCGGTGCGGCTGCCGGTCCATTTCAACCAGCTCACCCTGCCCGTTGACGCCGAGCCGCGCGCCGGCGAGGACACATGGCTCGAAGAGGGCTTCGAGCGCATCGACCGCCTGCTCGCATGGAGCAAGGCGCACCATATCTATCTGATCCTCGACCTCCACGCCGCGCCGGGCGGACAGGGCAACGACCTTGCCATTTCCGACCGCGATCCCGCAAAGCCCTCGCTGTGGGAGAGCGAGGAAAACCAGCGCAAGACCGTCGCGCTGTGGGCGAAGCTCGCCGCGCGCTACAAGGACGAGCCGTGGATCGGCGGTTACGACCTGATCAACGAGCCGAACTGGAGCTTCGCAACCCCCGGCAAGGGTAATGGCTGCAACGAAACCGAAAACAAGCCGGTCTGGGCGCTCCAGCGGCGCATCACCGCGGCGATTCGCGCGGTCGACGCCAACCATATGCTGATCGTCGAGGGCAATTGCTGGGGCAATAATTACAAGGGGCTGCCGCCCGCGTGGGACGCCAATATGGCGCTGAGCTTCCACAAATATTGGAACCGCAACGACGCCGCGAGCATCGCCGGCATCGTCGCGCTGCGCGAAAGCTATGGCCGCCCGATCTGGCTCGGCGAATCGGGCGAGAACGGCAATGTCTGGTTCCGCGACGCGATCGCGCTCGTCGAAGGTCAAGGCATCGGCTGGGCCTTCTGGCCGCTCAAGAAAATCGGCTTCAACCAGCCGCTCGAAATCGACCCCGGCGCGGGCTGGGCCGCCATCGTCGCATGGATGACCGGCAAGGGACCGAAACCCGGCGCCGACGCCGCCTTTGCCGCGATGATGCAGCTCGCCGAAAACAGCCGCTTCGACAGGAATATCCCGCACCCCGACGTGATCGACGCGATGATGCGCCAGCCGCACGATGAAAGCGCGCGCGCCTTTGCGCCGCACCGGCTGACCGACGGCCCGCTCGTTGTCCGCGCCGCCGATTACGACCTCGGCCCCGCGGGCGTCGCCTATGCCGACACGGTCGACGCCAATTATCATGTCGCGACCGGCGGCGAGCGGACGCCGTGGAACAACGGCGCCACCTATCGCAACGACGGCGTCGACATCGCGCGCGCGGCGGACGGTGCGCCCCATGTCACCGATTTCGTCACCGGCGAATGGATGCGCTACAGCATCGACGCGGCGAAGGGCGGACGCATTGCCGTGACCATCCGCGCACGTTCGGCAAGGGGCGGGAGATTGGCGCTCGGCGAGCGCGAGGTCGCGCTGGCGGGCGGGGATAGGTGGCAAGAGCTGACCGTCCCCGACGTCGCGCTGGCGGGCGGCTCGGCGCCGCTCGTGCTGCGCGCGGTCGATTGCCGCGATTGCCAGGTCGAAAGCCTGACCCTCGTTCCGCGCTGACGCGCTATCGGCTTGGCAACCCACCCGCGCTGCGCTAGCCTTCGGTTGACGTTTACGTAAATGGGAGGATGCAATGGCGCAGGCCCGCGAATATGACATCATCGTCTATGGTGCGACCGGCTTCACCGGGCGCCTCGTCGCCGAATATCTGGCGCAGCACTATGCCGGACGTGCCGATGCGCCGAAATGGGCGATGGCGGGGCGCAGCCTCGACAAGCTTTCCGAGGTCCGCGACCTGATCGGCGCGCCGGCCGACACGCCGCTCGTCGTCGCCGATGCGAGCGATCCGGCGAGCCTCGACATGATGGCGCACCGCACGCGCGTGGTGCTGACCACCGTCGGCCCCTATCAGCTCTACGGCGGCGCGCTCGTCGAGGCCTGTGCGAAGGCCGGCACCGCTTATGCCGATCTGTGCGGCGAGCCCGGCTGGATGCGCGAAATGATCGACGCGCATCAGGACCAGGCGAAGGCGTCGGGCGCACGCATCACCTTTTCCTGCGGCTTCGATTCGATTCCCTTCGACCTCGGTGTGCTGTTCCTGCAGGCCGAGGCGGTCAAGCGCCACGGCAAGCCTGCACCGCGCGTCAAGGGCCGCGTCCGCAAGATGCAGGGCGGTGCGTCGGGCGGCACGATCGCCAGCCTCACCGAAACGCTGAAGGCCGTCGCCAAGAATCCGTCGCTCGCGCTGCTGCTCAAATCCTCCTTCGCGCTGACCCCCGGCTTCGAAGGCCCGCATCAGCCGACCGGGCTGATCCCCGAATATGACCATGCGACGGGCACCTGGACCGCGCCCTTCGTGATGGCGCCCATCAACACCAAGAATGTCCACCGCACCAACTATCTGCTCGGCCACCCGTGGGGCGAGGATCTGGTCTATGACGAAATGGTGATGACGACGATCGGCGACGCCGGAAAGGCGATGGCCGAAGCGATGGCAAAGGCGAACCCGTTCGGCGAATCGAAGCTCAAGCCCGGCGAAGGGCCGAGCAAGGAAGAGCGCGAGCAAGGCTTTTACGACATCCTCTTCATCGGCGAATATCCCGACGGAACGACGATCCGCGCCAGTGTGCAGGGCGACCGCGACCCCGGCTATGGCTCGACGTCGAAGATGCTCGCCGAGACCGGGATGGCGCTGCTCGGCAACGAGGGCGTCGGCGGCATCTGGACGCCGGGCGCGCTGCTCGGGCAGGCGCTCATTGACCGGCTGACCGAACATGCCGGACTGACTTTCCAGATCGAGGACTAACAACGGGATGACCACCTCTCCCAGCGCGCTCGACGCGCTGCTCGCGACGCTGCGCACCGAAGACGGCCAGGCGAGCGCCCATATCGACGAAGGCTGGATGCAGGGCCGCACTGCCTATGGCGGGATCAGCTCGGCGGTCGCGCTCGCGGCGACGATGGCGCTGCATCCGACCGAAACCCCGCTGCGCTATGCCCAGATCAGCTTCGTCGGCCCGGTGGGCGGCGACTGCTCGGTTGACACGCGCGTGCTGCGCCAGTCGAAATCGAGCCTGTTCGTCGATGCGGGCGTATCGAGCGACATGGGCTTCGGCACCGCGGCGCTCTTTGCCTTTTCGCCCGACCGGCAGAGCCATCTCGACCACAACCGCCTGACCATGCCCGATGCCCCCGATCCCGGCACGCTGAAGCCGGTGCCCGAGCATAAGGTGCGGCCGAGCTTCACACGCCATTTCGACATGCGCCCGACCAGCGGGCCGCGCTTCGACTGGAAGAGCGAGGTCGGCGAATATCTGACCTGGGTGCGCTTCGTCGAAGAACCCGCCTGTCATCCGATGGTCGCGCTGCTCGCGATGGGTGACGCGCTGCCCCCGGCTGCGATGGCGCTGTTCACCGAATTCGGGCCGATCAGCTCGATGAACTGGACGGTGAACATGCTGACGGGAACGCCCACCACCGACGACGGCTGGTGGCTGCTGTCGGCGAAGACCGGCTATGCGCGCGGCGGCTTTTCGGTGCAGGACATGATGATCTGGAACCGCGCCGGCGAACCGGTGATGAGCGGCAGCCAGGGGATCGCGATCTACGCGTGACGCGGCAGCGCGACCGCCGCATCTAGCCCGCCGCCGGGCCGGTTGGACAACATGAGGCTGCCGCCCTCCCCCTCCGCAATTTCGCGCGCGATCGACAGGCCCAGCCCAGCGCCGCCGGTCGCGCGATTGCGCGATTCCTCACCGCGCGCAAAGGGTTCGACCAGCGCCGCGATCTGCGCCTCGCTGAGCCCCGGCCCGTCATCGGATACGACGATCCGCACCGCATCGGCGTCGCGCATGACCGCGAGCCGCGCGCGCGCGCCATAGGCGACGGCATTGTCGATCAGATTGCGCAGCGCGCGCCGCAACAGCATCGGACGCGCCATCACCACGGCATCGGCAGCCTCGGCAACGCCGACGTCCTTGCCGCGTTCCCGATAATCGGCGGCGAGATCGCCGACGAGCGCGCGCAGCGCCACCGGCTCGGCCGCTTCGGTTCCCGACCCCGCGCGCGCCAGCGCCAATATATCGGTCAGCATCGCGGTCATTTCCTCGATCGACGCGATCATCTTGTCGCGCAGCCGGTCGTCCTCGACCTGCTCGACGCGGACGCGCAGGCTCGCGAGCGGGGTCCGGAGGTCGTGACCGACCGCGCCGAGCATCCGGTCCTTGTCGGCGAGCATTGCCGCGATCCGCCCGCGATAGGCGTTGAACGCGGCGATCAGGTCGCGCACATCCGACGGCCCCTCTTCCTCGAGCGGCGGCGTGTCGCGCAGCGCGGGGCTGGCGCGGGCGGCACGCGCGAGATCGCGCAAGGGCCGCGCCGCGCGCCAGGCAATGAACAGGATCGGGACGAGCAGCAGCAGATAAAGCGTCAGCGTCTGCCAGATCAGGAAGCGCGGCAGCCGGTCGCCGCCCACCGGCAGGCGGCTGCGCACCGCATAATAACGGCCACCGACCTTCGCGACGACGACGACCGTCTGCCCGGGAAAGCCCGGCCGTTGCAACCGCCCGCGCGGGGGCAAGGCCCACGCCTCGATCGCATCGGCGTGCACATCGGCTTCGGCCATCAAGCCGGCGACATAGTCGGCAAGGTCCGCCCGCGGCACCGCGGCGGGCGGCAGGCGCGGCGGCATCGTCGAGATGCGCAGCTTCTGAATCCGCTCGCGCGGGCCGCGATGGTCGTGTTCGTCGGCCTCGTGCTCGCCGCGCCGGTCGCGCTCGATCGCATCGACGATGCGCGCGACCGCCATGCCCCCGCCATGCGCGAGTATCTGCTGATTCTGTCCGCGCACAAGCAGGGCGAAATTGATCGCTTGCGCGACGAACAGCGTGACCGCGACGGCGAAGATCAACTGGCCGACCAGACTGCGCGGCCACAGGCGCAGCTTCATGACGCCGGTCCCAGCCGCCGGACCTCGCACGCCAGCGTGTAGCCGCCGCCCCACACGGTCTTCACATAATGCGGATGCGCGGGATCGTCCTCGATCTTCTTGCGCAGGCGGCTCACCAGATTGTCGATCGCGCGATCGAAGATGTCGGCCTCGCGCCCGCGCACCATGTCGAGCAGCCGGTCGCGGCTCATCACCTGCCGCGGATGGCGCACGAGCGCGTGGAGCAGATGATATTCACCCGATGAGAGTGCGACCTCATGGCCCTCTGCATCGACGAGCACGCGCTCGACCTCGCGCAGCACCCACGGCCCGAAGGCATAGCTGGTGCCGCCATTGTCGATCGCGCGCCCGTTCGCCTGCGTCCGACGCAGCACGGTGCGGATGCGCGCGACGAGTTCGCGCGGATTGAAGGGTTTGACGACATAATCGTCGGCGCCGATCTCCAGCCCGATGATCCGCTCG
The DNA here is from genome assembly GCF_032879645.1 of Sphingopyxis indica. Taxonomy (NCBI): domain Bacteria; kingdom Pseudomonadati; phylum Pseudomonadota; class Alphaproteobacteria; order Sphingomonadales; family Sphingopyxidaceae; genus Sphingopyxis; species Sphingopyxis indica. The sequence continues at coordinate 1,835,712 of NZ_CP076394.1, read as the reverse complement.
GTATCCTCGGCCCGCGCGGTCAGCAGGATCACGGGGACATTGCTCGTCTCGCGCAGATGGCGCGTCAGCGACAGCCCGTCCTCGCCCGGCATCATGATGTCGCTGACGACAAGGTCGATGCTTTTCGCGCGCAGCACCGAACGCGCCTCGGCGGCGCTCGCGGCATCGCTCACCGCAAAGCCCTGGCTTTCGAGATATTCGGACAGCGGCTCGCGGATCGACGGTTCATCGTCGATCAGCAGGATGCGGGGCGTGTCGCTGTCGGTCATCGTCGATCGTCTGCCTCAAACGGTGGTTCGCCCACCGGCCGGGGGCCGATGGGCGAGACCGTGCTGACAGGCCGCGGCGGCAAAGGCAATGCCAGGGAGGAGGGGGAGAAGCCTGCCCGTGCCGCCGCCTGCCTGCCGATCAGTTGGCGTCGGGCGCTGCGGCGCGCTTCGCCTTCCACTGGGCGCGCATCGCGTCGCGCGCCGCCCGGCGTTCCTCGGCGGTCACCTGACCATCCTTGTTCGTGTCCGCGGCGTCGAACCGCGCGAGCGCCGCGGTCTGGAACTCGGCCTGACTGATCGCCTTGTCGCCGTCGGTATCGGCCTTCATCATCATGTCACGGCCACCGCTCATCCCGTGATGTCCGCCGCGCATGCCATGATGGCCGCGCATGCCGCGTTCGCCGTCGGCGGCCGCCATGCGCTTGCCGCGCCAGCCGTCGCGCTTCGCCTCGCGGTCGGCGGCCCGCTGGTCCCATTCGGCCTTGCTGATGCTGCCGTCCTTGTCGGCGTCGAGCCGCTCGAACATCTTCGCATGCATTTCGGCACGCTTGGCCTCGCGGTCGCTCTGGTCGAGCTTGCCGTCGCCATTGGCGTCCATCCTTGCGAACTTCTCGGTTGCATGCGCCTGTGCCTCGGCGCGGGTCAGCACGCCGTTGCCGTCGGCATCGCCCATCTTGCCGTCCTGGGCGGCGAGCACAGGCACGGCGATCAACGCGGCGCCCAGGGTCAGAAAGCTGATCTTCTTTTTCACGTCACGAACTCCTTGTCGCGAGACTCCCGAAATCCATATCGGGGTTCCGATGAAGGCGTTCTAGGGGGCGTTTGTCCCACGCCCTTGCCGCGCTGGCGAAAATTTGTCGCAAATTGTCGCAAAAGAAGCTCGCCGTTCATGCCGGCGAAAGCGTCTTGCGAAGGTTCCGCGTCAGAAGAGCAGCCCCTTGAGTTCGCCGAGGACGACGCCGAGCGGCAGCGACAGGAACATCGCGGGGACGAAGGGCAGCAAAGCCGCGCCGAGCAGCATCAGCACGCTGCGCAAATCGACGGGCAGGAAGCGCATCGCATAGACGTTCGACACGGTGCCATAGAGATCGGCGGCGGCCGAGAAATCGGGTTCGCCGAGGATGTCGGCACCGGTCTTGCGGGCGGGCGCGAACCATCGGTTCTCGAACTGGCGTCCGAGTTCGCACGCGAGCGCCCCATAGGCCATCGTGCCATTGCGCCAGCACCGCATCAGCGGCGCGGAAAAGACAGTGAGCGGGCCGATGAACAGCAGCAGCGACAGCGCCACGGTGCCGCCGATCAACAGCCCGTTGGTGTATTGCGTCGTTTCGCCCGCCGCATAGACCTGCGCGAAACGTCCGGCCGAGACCGCGCCGAGCGCCATGGCGAGCACCGCAAAAGCCCGCACCGACTGGGTCAGAAAGCCGAGCCCCGCCGCCTGATCGGGATGCGCCGCGTTCAGCCGCAGGTCGAGCCCGGCAACGATCCGCAGGAAGTGCGTCCAGAGCGCGATGCGCCAGATCCAGCCGAGGAACAGCACGACGAGCAGCGGCATCGCGACGAGCAGGTTCCACCAGCCGGCGAGCGACAGCCCCGCGCCGCCCGCGCCGCGCTGCCACGCCGACTGCATGAACAACGATGCGTCGCCCAGATAGAGCGCGCCCACGGCGGCATAGGCGATCAGGACCGTCGCACCTTCGGCCCAGAGCGAATCGATCCGCGCGCGGATCGCCGCGAGTGCCGAGACGAACCGCGTCTCCGCCTCCTCGTCGAGCAGGCCCGAATGCAGGAAGTGGACCGCGATCAGTCCCAGCCGGCTCGCGCAGACCGAATATCCCAGTACCAGCAGCGGCGCGGCGATCGCCAGCCGGGCGTGCGCCCCGAAATCATGTGCGAAGCTCTCCGCAGCCGTCCGCACGCCCGGGGCAAGCATGGTCAACAGGGCGAGCGGGACCCATCCCAGCATCAGCACGAGCAACAGCCTGCTGCCGCCGGTGCGGCATATCGGCACCGGCAAAGCAGCGAGCGCCGTCAGGCGCCGGGGCGGACCGCCTGCGAAAAGCCCGTGATAGTCGGCCAAGGCCGACCATCGGTCGGGATCGGGCGTGCCGGCGGGCTGCGTATCGCTCATGAGCACCGGCTTACGCTCCGCCGGGCGAGCGGCAATCGGGCCTAATGCTGAGATGCCCTGCGCAGATGGCGATGATCGCGGGCGGGAAATTGCCGAGGCCAGATGGATCGCGCCATCGACCGGCACGCGCCTTACCCGGCAAACACGCGATCCCAGTCGCCCTTCATGCTCACGAGCGTGATTCCATAGTCGCCCGCCTTCTCCAGCGCTTCCGACAGCGGGCTTATCACATAATCGCGATCATATTCGAATTCGCGCGTCGCATCGTCGTGGTGGAGCAGCAGCGCAAGGCTCGCCCCTTCCCCCGACAGCGCATAGCGCATCATCGCAAGGTCGCCGTCGGAATTGCCGAAGACGAGGATGGGCCGCCGCCCGATATGGAGCGCGATATTGACGGGCTTGACCTCACGGTCGTCGAAGCTGGCGAGTGCCGCTTCCTTGACGATCACGCCCTTGTCGCCACGCATTTCGAAATGAAGCCGCTCGCTCGACCCGACCACCTGCTCGGGCGGAATGCCGTAAACATTTTCGGCAAAGCCACGGATCAGGTCGATGCCGCCGCCCGACACGATAAAGCATTTGAAGCCGTTCGCACGCAGATAGTCGAGCAGTTCGAGCTGGGGCACATAGACCAGATCGACGAAGCGGCGCCCGAGCTTGGGATTGGTCGCACGGCCCAGCCATTCGCGCGCAATGGCCGCAAACTCGTCGACCGTCGTTCCGCCATGCACCGCCGCGACCACTTCGAGCAGCCCGCGCTTTCCCAATTGCTTGATCGCGGGCAGGTCGCGCTCGACATAAGGTTTGAAGGGCACCCGACCGGCGAGTTCGGGCTCGCGCTTTACGAGCGCATCGAGCCGCTCGCTTGCGAAATAGAATTGCGGCAGAAAGGGCTGCTCGCACCACAGCGTCCCGTCATTGTCGAAGGCCGCGACGCGCTGCGGAGCGGGAACGAAGTCCGCGCCGCCCGGATCGGTCACGCGGGCCACGAAGTCGAGAATCGCCGATTTCACCTTGCCGGCGCGCCACGACGGCAGCGGATCTTTTGCCATGAACAAATGCCTCTTCCCTGCGCCGAGGCACCGGCCACCGGCACCCTTGCAACGAGGATAGCAACGCGCGGCGAGGCGCCCATCGGGGAAATCCCCGACATCGAAGCGCATTTGGAAGAAAGAGCCTGGAGCGGGTAGCGGGAATCGAACCCGCCTAGCTAGCTTGGAAGGCTAGAGCATTACCACTATGCTATACCCGCGTCTCCAAGGCTGGCGGCGATTGCCATTTTGGCGCGCCAGCGTCAAGCGGAACGCGCGGGCGCGATTGAGAACATCGTGGCAACATGCTATTTCGCGCGCGTGACGGACGATGGATCAGGCGATGGAGTCGCGGCGGACGCACCGGTCCGCAAGATCATCCATGTCGATATGGACGCCTTTTACGCATCGGTCGAGCAGCGCGACGACCGCAGCTTGCGCGGTCGTCCGGTCGCGGTCGGGGGCTCGTCGCGGCGCGGCGTCGTTGCCGCGGCCTCCTATGAGGCGCGCAAGTTCGGCGTGCGGTCGGCGATGCCGAGCATTACTGCGAAGCGCCAGTGCCCCGAGCTTATTTTCGTGCCGCCACGTTTCGAGGTCTATCGCGACATCTCGCATCAGATCCGCGCGATCTTCCGCGACTATGCCGACGAGGTCGAGCCGCTCTCGCTCGACGAAGCCTATCTCGACGTCACGCGCGACAAGGCGGCGCTCGGCAGCGCGACCGCGGCGGCGAAGGCGATCCGCCGCCGCATTCTCGCCGAAACCGGCCTCACCGCCTCGGCGGGCGTGTCCTACAACAAGTTCATCGCCAAGCTCGCGTCGGACCAGAACAAGCCCGACGGGCTGACAATCATCCCGCCGGGCAAGGGCGCCGCCTTTGTCCAGACGCTGTCGATCCGCCGCTTCCACGGCATAGGCCCGGTGACCGCGGCGAAGATGGAAGGACTCGGCATCTATTCGGGTGCCGATCTCGCCGCGAAGGACATGGGCTGGCTCGCGGCGCATTTCGGCAACGGCGCCGAATGGCTCCACAATCTCGCGCGCGGGATCGACCATCGGCGGGTCAAGTCGAACCGGCCGCTCAAATCGCTCGGCGGCGAACGGACCTTCTTCAACGACCTCGTCACCGATACCGAAATCCGCGAGGCGCTCGCGCATGTCTGCACCGTCGTTTGGGACCGCGCCGCGAAAAGGCACGCGCGCGGGAGGACGGTGACGCTCAAGCTGCGCTACGCCGATTTCAAGACGATCACGCGCGCGAAATCGGTGCCGTTCGCGATCAAGGACGGCGCGGGCCTGCTTGCGGCCGGCGAAGCGATCCTCGCGCCGCTGCTCCCCGTCGAACAGGGTATCAGGCTGCTGGGGGTGACGCTGAGCAGGTTCGAGGGCGAAGAGGATGAGGGAGAAGCGGCGGAGCGGGCCGATCTGTTGAGTTTGATTTGATTCGCACAAAGCCACGAAGCCACAAAGACTCGCAAAAATCCGTTCGCCCTGAGCTTGTCGAAGCCTGTCCTGAGCGCCTGCCTTGGCAGGCAGTCGAAGGGGGCCGCTCTTTCTTTGACGCCACAAGAAGGACGGTGCTTCGACAAGCTCAGCACGAACGACAAAGAGGGAATCTTTGTGGCTTCGTGGCTTTGTGCGAGTTCCGATCAACCGGCCATCTTGGCGAAAGCCGGGATGGCGATCAATCAACCGCCGCGAACCGCCGCTCCTTGGTCGCGGTGAAGCGAATGGCGGGGTGGCGCTGGGTCACATAGCCGACTTCCCACGCATCCTTCGCCATGAACACCGGCGCGCCATCGCGGTCGGTCGCGGCCGCACCGCGGTGGTCGGCCTGAAACGCCTTCAGCGCCGCCGGATCGTCGCTCGCGATCCAGCGCGCGGTATCCCACGGGCTCGCCTCGAGCTTGGCCTCGACCTTATATTCGGCCTCGAGCCGACTGATGAGCACGTCCAGCTGGAGCTGGCCGACGACACCCACGATCATATTGGCGCCTATTTCGGGATAGAAGACCTGGATGATCCCCTCCTCGGCCATGTCGTCGAGCGCCTTCCTCAGTTGCTTGGTCTTGGTCGGATCGACGAGCGCGACGCGGCGCAGGATTTCGGGCGCGAAGTTCGGCAGGCCGGTGATCGTGACGTCGCTGCGCTCGGACAGCGTGTCGCCGACGCGCAAGGTGCCGTGGTTCGGAATGCCGATGATGTCGCCGGGCCATGCTTCCTCGGCCATCTCACGGTCCTGCGCGAGGAAGAGCATCGGGCGGCTGATCGCGATCGCCTTCCCCGTCCCGCCCTGCGTCAGCCGCATCCCGCGCTCGAACTTGCCCGAGCACAGCCGCATGAAGGCGATGCGGTCGCGGTGCGCGGGGTTCATGTTCGCTTGCACCTTGAAAACGAAGCCGGTCACGGCGGCGTCGTCCGGGTCGACCGGCGCCGGCTCGGCCGGCTGCGGCTGCGGACCCGGCGCGTGCGCCGCGAGCGCGTTCAGCAGATCCTCGACCCCGAATTCCTTGAGCGCCGAGCCGAAATAAACGGGCGTCAGGTCGCCGTTCCGATAGGCCGCGACGTCGAAGGGCGCATAACAGGCCGACGCGAGTTCAGTTTCCTCCTTGAGATGCGCGAGCGCGCCGGGCGACAGCTTCGCGGCGAGCGCCGGATCGTCAAGCCCCGCGACCGGCAGCCGCTCGCCGGCATACATGCGCGACGCATCGGCCTTGTCGGGCAGCATCAGCGCCGGATCGACGAGGTCGTAAATCCCCTCGAACGTCCCGCCCATGCCCGCGGGCCAGTTCATCGGACAGACGTCGAGCGCAAGCCGGTCGGCAACCTCGTCGAGCAGTTCGAACGGCGGCAGGCCTTCGCGGTCGACCTTGTTGACGAAGGTGAGGATCGGCACCGAGCGTAGGCGGCACACCTCGAACAGCTTCAGCGTCTGCGGCTCGATACCCTTCGCGGCGTCGATCACCATCACCGCGCTGTCGACCGCGGTGAGCGTGCGATAGGTATCCTCGCTGAAATCCTCGTGCCCCGGCGTGTCGAGCAGGTTGAAGATCAGCCCGGCGTGCTCGAAGGTCATCACGGAGGATGTGACCGAGATGCCGCGCTGCTGCTCGATCTTCATCCAGTCGGAGCGCGCGCGCCGCGCGGCCCCGCGCGCCTTCACTTCGCCGGCCATATGGATCGCGCCGCCCGCGACGAGCAGTTTCTCGGTCAAGGTCGTCTTGCCCGCGTCGGGGTGAGAGATGATGGCGAAGGTGCGGCGGTCTGGGTGCGTGCTGGACATGGCGCGGGCGCCTAGCAGGTGGCAGACGGCGTGGGAAGGGTCTGCCCCCCCCTCACCCCTCGCTTTCGCTGATATCCTCGAGCATGTCGGGGTCCAGCACACGCACGCGGCCCTGTTCGAGCGCGATCACCCCCGATTCCTCCCACGCGCGCAGCTGGCGATTGATATGTTCGCGGCTCATGCCCGCGAAATTGCCGAGCTCGGTCTGGCTGAGCTCGACGCGCTGCGCGGTTTCGACGTCCTTGCGCAGCAGGCGCTTCAGATAGCGCGCGAGCCGCGGGCCCGAGGCATAGGCGCGGTCGCTTTCGATCGTCTGGTCGGCGGTGCGCAGCCGCCGCGCGAGCTGCCCCATCAGCGACCAGGCGAATTCGGGATGGCTCGCAGCAAAATCGCGCATCGCGTTGCGCCCGAGCTGGAGCGCGCTCCCCGCGCTCGTCGCGATCACCGATGCGGTGCGTTCGCCGCCGTCGAGCAGCGCGATTTCGCCGAGCACCGCGCCCGGCTCGGCATAGGCGAGGACGATCTCGCGTCCGTTCGCGGTCAGCATCGACACGCGCGCGCTGCCTTCGGTCAGGATGAGCAGGCTGTCGCCGGGTTCGCCCTGGACGAGCAATTCCTTGCCGCGCTTGAAGCTGATCTGCACCGCGCGCGCCGCGATGTCGTCCCAATCGGCGGGGCCGAGCCCGGAAAAGATGCTGTCGGGGTCCTGAAGCGCGGCGAGTTTCGCGAAATCCATGTCCCCACAGCCCCTTTTTTCCGGCTAGACCAGCCGGCTCTGCTTCACCGCCGCCTCGACGAACCCCTTGAACAGCGGATGCGGATCGAACGGCTTCGACTTCAGTTCGGGATGGAACTGCACCCCGATGAACCAGGGGTGGTCGGGCCGCTCGACGATTTCGGGCAACATGCCATCGGGCGACAGGCCTGAAAAGGCCAGGCCGCCTTTTTCCAGCCGGTCGCGATAGGCGCCGTTGACCTCGTAGCGGTGCCGGTGACGCTCGCTGATGTCGTTCGCCCCATAGATGCTCGCGACATGGCTGTTCGGCGACAGCTTCGCTTCATAGGCGCCGAGGCGCATCGTACCGCCGAGATCGGTATCGGCGCCGCGCTTTTGCAGTCCCTCGTCGCTCATCCATTCGGTGATCAGGCCGACGACCGGCTCGTCGGTCGGGCCGAATTCGGTGCTCGATGCGTCGGCGATGCCGCTCGTGTTGCGCGCCGCCTCGATGCACGCCATCTGCATGCCGAGGCAGATACCGAGGAAGGGCACGCCGCGTTCGCGCGCGAATTTGACGCTCGCGATCTTGCCTTCGGACCCGCGCTCGCCGAAGCCGCCGGGGACCAGGATGCCGTGCATCGGTTCGAGCTTGGCGACAAGATCCTCCTCGCCCTTTTCGAACATCTCGGCGTCGAGCCAGCGGATGTTGACCTTGACCCGGTTCGCCATGCCGCCGTGAACGAGCGCTTCGTTGAGGCTCTTGTAGGCGTCGGGCAGCGAGACATATTTGCCGACGACGCCGATCGTCACCTCGCCCTCGGGATGCCGCTTGCGGTCCATGATGTCGTACCAGCGCGTCAGGTCGGGATCGGGCGCATCGTGAATGCCGAAGGCGCGCAGCACCTCGCTGTCCAGCCCCTCGCCATGATATTGCACCGGCACCGAATAGATCGAATCGGCGTCGAGCGCCGGGATCACCGCTTCCTTGCGCACATTGCAGAATTGCGCGATTTTCGCGCGCTCGCTGTCGGGCAGCGGCTTTTCGCAGCGGCAGAGCAGGATGTCGGGCTGGACGCCCAGCGAGGCGAGCTCGCGCACGCTGTGCTGCGTCGGCTTGGTCTTCAGCTCGCCCGCGGCGGCGATATAGGGGACCAAAGTGACGTGGACCGAGACCGAATTTTCGCGCCCGATCTCGTTCCTCAGCTGGCGGATCGCCTCGATGAAGGGCAAGGATTCGATGTCGCCGACCGTCCCGCCGATCTCGCACAGCACGAAATCGAGGTCGTCGGTGTCGGCCTGCGCGAATTCCTTGATCGCGTCGGTGACGTGCGGGATCACCTGCACCGTCGCGCCCAGATAGTCGCCGCGGCGTTCCTTGGTGATGATCTGCTGATAGATGCGGCCCGACGTGACATTGTCGCTCTGCCGCGCCGCGACACCGGTGAAGCGCTCGTAATGGCCCAGGTCGAGGTCAGTTTCGGCGCCATCGTCGGTCACATAGACCTCGCCGTGCTGATAGGGCGACATCGTCCCCGGATCGACGTTCAGATAGGGATCGAACTTGCGAATGCGCACGCGAAATCCCCGCGCCTGCAACAGGGCCGCGAGGCTTGCCGCCATCAGACCTTTGCCAAGGGAGGAGACCACGCCGCCGGTGATGAAAATGAACCGCGCCATGGGAGGAAAGACTTACTCAATAGGAGGGTGACGGCGCAAGCCGTCGAATCACATGCGGCGAAATATTTTCTGCCGCGCGGGGTGGAGCCGAAGGTGCGAGCCGCCGGCCTATTGCTTTGCGGGAGCGCTCTCTGCCGGCGCCTCAGCGGGCTGGTTCGCCGCCGCTGCTGCGGCGGCGAGCGGATCGTCGCTTGCCGGTGCCTGCGCCGGTGCCGCGCCGGTGAGCGAGCCGCTCGCGCTGCCCGACTGCTGCTGCGCGGTCTTCGACAGCGACGTGTCGATCGTCGAACCGCTGCGCCCGACCGAGGCCATCGCCGCGAGCACGATCGAGAGGCCGACGAACAGCGTCGCGAGGACAGTCGTCGCGCGGGTCATGAAGTCCGCCGCACCGCGCGCCGAAAGCAGGCCCGCCGGGCTGCCGCCGACGCCCAGGCCGCCGCCTTCCGACTTCTGCATCAGGATGACGCCGATCATCGCCGCCGCGATCACGGCCTGGACGACGAGCAGGAAGGTGAAGAGACTGGACATCATATTTCCCGAAAAGCTGTGCGGCCCCTAAAACGGACCGCGCTCGCGGGGCACATAGAGACGAAGGCGCGCGGCTTCAAGCGCGAAGCGCTTCGGACGTCGCCGACGCGGACATCAAAGAATTTCGTGGAGGACGTGGCGCACCCCGAAATCGGTGCGTTCGCCGACGCCGACCGCCAGGAGACCGTTGAGCCAGCCATATTCGGCGCTCGCGGTTTCGAAAACGGGGGCGATTCGCAGATAATAGCGCGACGGGTCCGCGTCGGGCCGGCCTGGATCGGCGAAAGTCGCCCGGACGTCGTCGGGGATCACGCTGCGCCCCGTGTAGGAGAGATAGATGAGCTCGCCATCGTCGGTCTGCCACACCGCGCGCGCATCGAAGGTGCCGACCGAAGCCGCGTCGCCGAGCCGTCCGCCGCGCGACCAATTGCCGCCGCCCGGCAGGACCACACCATTGATTCGCGGCCCGAAAAACCGCCCGCCGCTGATATAGCCGAGCCGGTGATCGCCGAAGGGCGATGCGCCGAGCGCCACGATTCCGCCGCCGACTTCGAACTCGACCGTGCAAAGATAGCGGCTCGCGAGAGCAGCGGCCGGGCCACCAAATTTTTCATCGTCCATCTTGCGAATCCCCTTCCAATGCTATGGACAGCATAAAACCATTAGTATACTAAGGGTCAATCAGATTGACGGATCGGGACCCGCATCCCGGTAACGCCGACACCATAAGGATAGGGAGGGTTCCAGATGAAGGCTCTGAACAGGATTCTGCTGTCGGGCGCCGCGACGGGCGCGATGCTGATGGCGGCCGCCCCGGCGATGGCGCAGGACGCCGCGGCGGACGCACCGCTCGCGCAGCAAGACAATGCCAACGAGATCATCGTCACCGCGCAAAAGCGCGAGCAGAGCCTGCAGGACGTGCCGATCTCGATGGAAGTGGTCAGCGGGCAAAAGCTCGCCGACTTCAACTCGAACGACATCAAATCGGTGATGAACTACACCCCGAACGTCTTCGTTCAGTCGACCGCGGGCAATGACGTCATCTATATTCGCGGCTTCGGCTCGCCACCGGCCAATTTCGCCTTCGACCAGTCGGTCTCGCTCTATGTCGACGGCGTCTATGCCGGCCGCTCGCGCCAGGCGCAGGCGCCCTTCTTCGACCTTCAGCGCGTCGAGGTACTGCGCGGCCCGCAGGGCGCCTTGTTCGGCAAGAACACCGCTGCGGGCGCCGTCAGCGTCGTGTCGGCCGGCCCGACGAGCACGCCCGAAGGCGAGTTTACCGCGCTCTATAATTTCGACCAGAAAGGCGTCGACGTCTCGGGCTATGTTTCGGGACCGATCAGCGAGACGCTGAGCGCGCGTCTCGCGTACAAGATCGTCCAACAGGACGGCTATATCTATAATCGCGCGACCGATCACGACGATCCCGAAATCCGCCAGCAGCTCGCGCGCCTGACGCTCAGATGGGAACCTTCGACCGACTTCGATTATACGGTGAAGGCCGAATATGCGAACAAGGACGTGATCGGCGGCATCACCGTGTCGAGTCCGCTCGACAGCCCGCAGGACCCGCACACCAACCGCTACCTCGAACGCTCGGCGCTCGGCGACGAGGGAACGCAGACCGAGTCGGTCATGCTGTCGGGCACCGGCAATATCGCGCTCGGCGATTATACGCTGACCTCGGTGACCGGCTACAGCTGGTTCAACGCCAATATCGTCAACGGTTTCGACCAGACGATCCCGAACAGCGGCGGCGCGGTAACCAACAATTCGGTTTACAACAGCTTCCCCGAACGCTTCGACCAATTCTCGCAGGAACTGCGCATCCTGTCGCCGACGGGCCGCACCTTCGAGTTCATCGCCGGCGTCTATTACGACCATTCGAACTACAGGCTCGATCAGCTCCAGGGCTTCGACATCGAGGATCTGTTCGGCAGCCCCTATTTCGGCCGCATCGACAGCCGGTTCAAGCAAAAGGCCGAAAGCTGGTCGGTGTTCGGCCAGGGCACGCTGAACATCACCGACGCCTTCCGGGCGATCGGCAGCCTGCGTTATACGCACACGAGCAAGGACGGCAGCTTCGCCTCGCACCTCGTCTATGGTCCGTTCGCGATCCGTCCGATTTCGAGCGCCGAGGGTTCGATCAGCGAAGGCAATGTCGATCCTTCGATCACACTGCAATATGACATCGCGCGGCAGGTGATGCTCTATGCGACCTATGGCCGCGGGTCGAAGTCGGGCGGCTTCGTATCGAACACGCTCGGCACCACCGACGCCACCTTCACCTTCGAGCCCGAACGCTCGACCAACTATGAAGCGGGTATCAAGTCGACGCTGGCGGGCGGCGCGGTCGTCGCGAACCTGTCGGTCTACAAGACGCAGTTCAAGGATCTGCAGGTGTCGGTCTATCAGCCCGCGTCGTCGAGCTATCTGACCGGCAATGCAGCAAGCGCGACGTCGAAGGGCATTGAGGGATCGCTCAGCCTTTTCCCCTTCCGCAATTTCGACATCACCGCCTCGGGTGCCTATCAGGATATCAAATATGACGATTATCCTGGCGCGGCCTGCCTTGCGTCGCAGCCCGCGACCTGCACCCCGGCGACCAACAACCTCGCCGGTTACAGCCCTGCCTATACGTCGAAATGGACCGGCAGCGTCACCGCGCACGGCCGCATCGAATTTGCGAACGACCTGAAACTCGACATCACCGGCGTCGCCGCGGGCCGGTCGAAATATTTCGACTCCGACGACCAGAGCCCGATCTACGGCTTGCAGAAGGGCTATGTGAAGCTCGACCTGCGCGTTCAGCTCTCGGATCGGGACGAACGCTGGCATCTCGCGCTCGTCGGCAAGAATCTGACCAACGAACTCACGACGGGAAGCGCCTTCCGCCTGCCCTTCCCGATTACCTCGGTGTCGCGCGCGATCCTCTACCTGGAACCGGCGCGCAACATCTCGGTCGAGGCCGGGTTCAAATTCTGACGATGCCCACTGGTGCGGCCGCGATGATCGACGTCTATTTCACCCCGACCCCCAACGGCCACAAAGTCTCGATCATGCTCGAGGAGACCGGACTGCCCCACCGGTTGCTCAAGATGGACGTGCTCGCGGGCGACCATCTGACGCCCGAATATCGCCGCATCAACCCGAACGGGCGGCTGCCCGCGATCGTCGATCACGATCCCATCGGCGGCGGCGCGCCGCTGCCGGTGTTCGAGAGCGGCGCGATCCTGCTCTATCTGGCGGAGAAATCGCGACAATTGCTTCCCGAAAATCCACGCCGCCGCAGTCAGGCGCAGCAATGGCTGATGTGGCAGATGGCCAGTTTCGGCCCGATGCAGGGACAGGCGCATCATTTCATCCGCTACGCGCCCGAGGGACAGGGCTATCCCGTCGAACGCTATCGCAACGAGACGATCCGGCTGCTCCACGTTCTCGATGGCCGCCTGCGCGAAGCCGACTATCTGGCCGAGGAGTATAGCGTCGCCGACATTGCGACGTGGCCATGGGCGCGCGCGACTGGCGCGATCGGCCTTTCGCTCGAAGATTTCCCCGCCGTCGCGGCGTGGTTCGAACGGATCGCCGAGCGTCCCGCGGTCATCGCCGGAACCGGCGTCAAAAATGCCGCCAACCTGTCGAGCGCGCGCCCGGTGCTGACCGAAGAGCAATGGTCGAACCTGTTCGGCCAGAATATGCTCGCCGCGCCGACGCGCTGACCGCCTGGCGGGGGCGGCGCCTCAAACGGTGTCGGCGTGGCCCCACTGATAGTCGATCCTGCCCTCGAGCCGCCGGACGGCAACCCAGTCGCCGCCCGCCAGCCCGTCGTCCTCGATCAGCCGGATCACGCCGGCGGCAATATCCTCGGGTTCGCACGCCTCGTTGTTCGCGAGCACCTGCTTCATCCACTCGGACTTGCCGCCCGCGCCCGTGGTGTCGAGGATCGGCGTTGCGACGAGCCCCGGCAGCATCCCCGCGACACGGACATTGCATTCGTCCTTCAGGGGCGCGCAGCAGCGCGTGAACATCATCACCGCCGCCTTGGTCGTCGCATACATCGCGTCGTAGAATCCGGTGCCGAGCGCGACCGTCGATACGGTGTTGACGATCACCCCGCCCCCGCGCGCCTTCATCGCCTGCACCGCGATCTGCGTCGCCGCGACCAGCGAGGTCAGATTGACATCGACGATCCACCGGACCCGCGCCGCATCGACATCGGGGAATTGCGGCAGGCTCGATACGACGCCCGCATTATTGTGCAATATGTCGACATCGCCATGCGCCTTGAACCAGGCTTCGGTCGCCGGGATGTCGGAGAGGTCGAGCGCGTGCGCCGTCGCGCGGGCACCCTCCGCTTCGACGAGGTGCGCGGTTTCGGCAAGCGCCTCTTCCTTGACATCGACCAGCGCGATCTCGGCCACGCCGCGCGCCGCGAGCAGCACCGCGGTCGCGCGGCCGATGCCGCCTGCTGCCCCGGTCACGATCGCGCGCTTTCCCTTGATCTTCATCGCACTCTCCCATCTTGGTTTGCGTCCCATCGTAAAGCACATTGACAGATAAACTTAAATACCTAAGCATTTCCGAGGAACGAGAATCGCACCAATTTGGGGAGAGCCATGACGCAAGCCACCGCGATCGAAGCGGGCGCCGCGCCGTCCGGCCGCGCCATGACCGCGCGGCGCGGCGTCGCGCTGGCGATGCTGTTCCTCGTCGGCACGATCAACTTCGTCGACCGCCAGCTCCTGTCGGTGCTCGTCGAACCGATCCGCGCCGACATGCGGTTCAGCGACACGCAATTCGGCCTGCTCACCGGCCTTGCCTTCGCACTCTTCTATGCCGCGATGGGGGTGCCGGTCGCGATGATCGCCGACCGCTGGAACCGTGTGAAACTGATCGGCATCGCCTGCATCGTGTGGAGCGGCTTCACCGCCGCTTGCGGGCTGGTGTCGAATTTCTGGCAGCTCGCACTGATGCGCTTCGGCGTCGGCGCGGGCGAGGCGGGCGGCACCGCGCCCTCGCTTTCGGTGATCGCCGATCTCTATCCCCCCGACCGGCGCCCGCTCGCGATCGGCCTGTTCACGCTGAACGGCCCGTTCGGCGTCTTCGTCGGCGCCGCCTTCGGCGCGTGGGCGGCGGCGCACATCGGCTGGCGCCATGCCTTTCTGGTCATCGGCATCGTCGGCATCGTCGTCGCGCCGCTACTCATCTGGCTGGTGCGCGAGCCCGCGCGCGGCGCGATGGACACGGGCAGGCCCGCCGACGAAGCGCTACCCTTCGGCCAGAGCCTCGCGATGTTCGTCCGCCGCCGCTCGCTGCGCATGGTGATGATCGGCAGCGGGCTCGCCGCCTTCGTCAGCTATGGCATGCTCAACTGGATTCCCGCTTTCCTGATGCGGACGCAGGGGATGCCCCTCGACGCGATGGCGACCTGGTTCGCACCCGCCGCGGGCATCACGTTCGGCATTGGTATTTTGGGCGGCGGCTGGCTCGTCAGCCGTGCCGCGAAGCGATCGCCGCGCGCCTATGGGACGATTCCGGCGCTGGCGACCGCGATCCTGATCCCGACCTTCGCCGCTGCGCTGCTCGCGGGCAGCTGGCAGGTTTCGCTGGCGCTGATGCTCGTCCCGATGGCCGCCTGCACCGCCTATGTCGCGCCGGCGCTCGCGCTGGTCCAGAACCTGACCCCGCCGCGCAGCCGCGCGACCGCGGCCGCGGTGCTGATGCTGATGTTCAACATCGTCGGCCTCGGCCTCGGCCCGCTCTTCATCGGCATGGTCAGCGACGCGCTCAAGCCTGTGCATGGCGACGACAGCCTGCGCTGGGCGCTGATGACGATCCTGCCCTTCGCGCTCGCCGCTGGCCTCGCGCAATATGCGATGACGCGCCATCTCGAAAAGGATTTCGCCGAATGAACGGCAGCAGGCCAAGGGAGAAAGGCATATGACCGAACAGGACGACATCCGCGCGATGGCGACGCGCTTTTTCGACGCGATCGAGGCGGGCGACATCGAAACCATGCAAAGCAGCTTCGCCCCCGACGCCGCGATCTGGCACAACACCGACGAAAAGATCGTCACGCCCGCGCAGACCGCACAGACGCTGACCGGCATGGTCGCGCGGATCAAGGATCGCGAATATGCCGACCGCCGGCTGATCACCTTTCCCGGCGGCTTCGTCCAGCAGCATGTGCTGAAGGGAAAGCGCGTGCAGGACGAGGTCGAGGTGCGCCTGCCCTGCGCGATCGTCTGTGCGGTCAAGGACGGCAGGATCACCCGCCTCGACGAATATTTCGATAGCGCCCACGTCGCCGCCTTTCGCAAATATGCCGACGCCTGAGGAGTAAAGATATGCCCGTGTTGCGCCAGGTGCCCCGCGCCGACGTCACCGACGAAACCGTCCTCGCCTATTACCAGCGCCTGTTCGGCGACCGCGATCCGGTGGCCGAGCCCGGCACCGCGACCGGCACGCCCGGCGACTGGTGGACCGTCTACGCGCTGTCGCCCGACATCTTCAAACATGCGGTCGACGGCTTCGCCGTCTATCGCAACCCCGCGCGCTCGATCGACCCGGTGCTGCGCGAGCTCGGCCAGACGCGCGCCGGCTGGGTGAAGGGCAGCCAGTTCGTCTTTTCGCAGCATTGCAAGTCGCTGCGCGGCCTCGGCGTCAGCGAGGAGAAAATTGCGGCGGTTCCTTATTGGACGGTCGCCGAATGCTATAACGATCAGGAGCGCGCGGTACTCGCCTATGCCGACTGCCTGAGCCTGGCGGGCGGGCGCGTTCCGACCGAAGTGTTCGACAAGCTCAAGAGCTTCTGGACCGACGAGCAGATTTTCGAATTCACTTACATCACCTGCCTCTACGACATGCATGCGGTGATCACCCGCGCCTTGCGCATGGAATATGACGCACGCGAAGACCCGATCGTCGAGGTCGCGGCGCCCGAAGGCTTCGATGCCGCCGACTTCCTGAGCGCGCCGCGATCGAAGTCCGAATGAGGATAGACTCAAACCGTCAATCTAATTGACAGTTCGCGTTCGATCCGATAGAAGGATCACCGAGAGGATGGCCATGAAATTCTATAATTCGGTCGGCCCCAATCCCCGCGTCGTGACGATATTCATGGCGGAAAAGGGAATCGAACTGCCGCAGGTCGAGGTCGATCTGCGCGGCGGCGAGAACCGGCGCGCACCCTATAACAGCGAGGTCAATCCCGCGGGGCAGACGCCGGCGCTCGAACTCGACGACGGCTCGGTGCTCACCGAGATTACGGCGATCTGCGAATATCTCGAGGAACGCTTCCCCGACCCGGCGCTCATCGGCACGACGGCGGAGGAGCGCGCGAAAACCCGCATGTGGACGCGCCGCGTCGACCTCAAGATCTGCGAGCCGCTGACCAACGGCTTCCGCTTCGCCGAAGGCCTGCCGCTGTTCGAACCGCGGATGCGCTGCCTTCCCGAAGCCGCGGCGGGGTTGAAGGCGGTCGCGCAGGACGGGCTCAAATGGCTCGACCCGCTGATCGCCGGCCGCGACTATATCGCAGGCGACCGGCTGACGCTTGCCGACATCATGCTCTTCGCCTTCCTCGATTTCGGCGCGGGCGTCGGTCAGCCGCTCGACCCCGCGAACAGGAATATACTGCGCTGGTTCGAAGGCATGAAGGCCCGGCCGAGCGCCAATCCCGGCTAAGACGCAAAGGAGACGGACGATGGCAGAAGCGAACAAGGAATTCGAATTTTGCGGGGTCAACCACCTCGCGCTGGTGTGCAAGGACATGGCGAGAACGGTCGAATTCTACCGCGACCTGCTCGGCATGCCGCTGACCAAGACGATCGACCTTCCCGGCGGCCGCGGCCAGCATTTCTTCTTCGACATCGGCAACGGCGACAGCCTCGCCTTCTTCTGGTTCAAGGGCGCGCCCGAGGCCGTCCCCGGCATTTCGGCGCCCGAAGCGCTGCCGACGCAGGGCAATTTCATGTCGGCGCACGGGTCGATGAATCATATCGCGATCAACGTTCCCGCCGAACGCTTCGATGAATATTACAACCGGCTCGTCGAAAAGGGCGTCAAGGTCACCAAGATCCTGAACCACGACAATTCGCCGACGCAGTCGTCGGACGAAGTGAACGACGACGTCTTCGTGCGCTCGGTCTATTTCTTCGACCCCGACGGCGTGTGCCTCGAGTTCGCCGCGTGGACCAAGGTGTTCGACGAAAGCGACGTCGCGCACGACCCCGTCCGCGCCGACGGCACCAAGGCCGAGGGCATGATCACCGGCCGCACCCCGGTTCCGGCGGAATAATTTCTCCTCTCGAGAAAGACCTGAGAGCCCGGCGTCCGCGCCGGGCTTTTTTTTGGTGACGGGATTCGGGCGAAGGCGGTCATTCGAGCCAATGGAATATAATGGCTGCTTGCGACCGAAAGCTGCCCTATTGATTATCGTCGCCCCGGACTTGATCCGGGGTCCACTAGGCGCAACGTTGGAAGAATGGATCCCGGATCAAGTCCGGGATGACGAACGGAATATGTGCATATGACGAACGGAATATGTGCATATTTGGGGTGATTATGATGCCGCCGCCCGAACGTCCGCATCTCACCCCAAAGCAGACTTTTTCCAAGCCCCCTACCCCACCGCCCGCTCACGCCCTTCCCAATAGGGGGCGCGCAGTTCGCGGCGCAGAACCTTGCCCGACGGATTTCGCGGCAGGGCGTCGATAATCTCGACGCTCTTCGGCGCCTTGTAGGCCGCGATGCGCTCGCGCGCCCAGGCGATCACGGCGGCGGGTTCGACGCTAGCCCCCGCGGCGGGAACGACCAGCGCCTTCACCGCCTCGCCCCATTTGTCGTCGGGGACTCCGATCACCGCGACGTCGGCAACGCCCGGACAGCCCATGATCGCGCTTTCGACCTCGGCCGGATAGACATTCTCGCCGCCCGACACGATCATGTCCTTGATCCGGTCGTGGACGAAATAGAAGCCGTCGGCGTCGCGATAGCCAACGTCGCCGGTGCGCAACCAGCCCTCGACCACCGTGCCCGCGGTCGCCTCGGCGCGGTTCCAATATTCCTTCATCACGATGTCGCCGCGAATCGCGATCTCGCCAATCTCGCCGTCGGCGAGCACCTGCCCGTCGCCACCAAGGATCGCCATCTCGGTCTGCGGCCATGGCTGGCCGCACGAGGTCAGCTTGCCCGGCAAATCATGCGCCGCGGGCGACAGATAGGAGCCGCCGCCCGAACTTTCGGTCATGCCGTAAAATTGCACGAAGTCGCAGCCAAAGGTCGCGCGCGCGCGCCGCAGCACATCCTCGGCGATCGGCGAGGCGCCATAGGCGATCGAGCGGAGCTCAGAATAATCACCCGCCTCCGCCTCGGGCTGCTGCAACATCATCTGGATCATAGCGGGCGCGAGGAAGGCGTGCGCGACGCGCTCGTCGGTCATCATACGGATCGCATCGCCGGCAGCGAAATCCTTGACGAGCACCAGCCGCCCGCCCTGCGCCAGCCCCGAGAAGCTGACGTTCGTTCCCGCGACGTGGAACAGCGGCATCACGATCATCACCGTCTCGTCCTCGCCATAGGCGAAGCCATCGACCTCGGTCGCCATTTCGAGGAAGCGGCGGTAATTTTTGTTGGCGAGGACGACGCCCTTCGGCCGCCCGGTCGTGCCGCTCGTGTAGAGCTGGAGCACGTCGTCGGAAAGTTGCGGCGTGTCGGCGGGCGTCGTCGCCGGGGCATCCGCCAGCCATGCGTCGAACGGTTCGAACGCGGGATGCGTGCCATAGAGCGCGATCAGGCGCGGCTTGCTGTCGAGATCGGCCACCGCCGCGAGCGCGCAGTCGAAGAAGTCCTCGCCAACGAAAAGCAGCTTCGGCGCCGCATCGCCGAGGATGAAGGCGACCTCACCCGGCGCGAGACGGCAGTTGATCGGCGCGAGGCAGCCGCGCGCCCGCGCGGTGCCGAAGAAGAGCGGATACCAGGCGTCATGGTTCCTGGTTAGCACCGATACCCGGTCGCCCGGTCCCACCCCCGACGCGATCAGTGCATGGGCGACACGGTTCGAGCGCGCGTCGAGCTCGGCAAAGCTCGTTTCGCGCACGCCGAATTTCACCGCGACGGCATTTCCCCGCTTTTTCGCCTGCGCCGCCGGGATGTCGGCCAGCGTCCTTATGGCGTCCAGATCGATCATTTCGCTCTCCCAACCTCAGTTTGATCTTGAATTAGATAGAATACTAAGCAAATGTTTGACCAGCCCCAAAATGCAAGAGGATCAGCCGTGTTCGACCATCCCATATTGCCCACGACGATCGTCGGAAGCTATCCCCAACCCGACTGGCTGATCGACCGCGAGCGGCTGAAGGCCAGCCTGCCGCCGCGCGTGCGCGCCGAAACGCTGTGGCGCATCCCTGCGCCGTGGCTCGCCGAGGCGCAGGAAGCCGCGACCCTGATGGCGATACGCGATCAGGAAGAGGTCGGCATCGACATCGTCGGCGACGGCGAGATGCGCCGCGAAAGCTATTCGAACCGCCTCGCGACCGCGCTGTCGGGCATCGACACCGAAAGGCACGGCACCGCGATCGACCGCACCGGCAATGCGAATCCGGTGCCGCTCGTCTCCGGCCCAATCCGCCGCGTCGCTCCGATCGAGGCGCAGGATGCGACCTTCCTCCGCCGCCATTCGACGAAGCCGGTCAAGCTCACCCTGCCCGGCCCCTTCACGATGACGCAGCAAGCCGAAAACGGCTATTATCCCGACGCACGGGCGCTCGCGATGGACTATGCCGACGCGGTCAATGCCGAGGTCAAGGACCTGTTCGCGGCGGGAGTCGATGTCGTCCAGCTCGACGAACCCTATCTCCAGGCGCGTGCCGATGCAGCGCAGGCCTATGCGATCGAGGCGATCAACCGCGCACTCGACGGCGTCGAGGGCACGACCGCGCTCCACATCTGCTTCGGCTATGCGATGGTCCATCATGGCGCGGGCGCGACGGGGCCCAAGCCCAAGGCTTATGATTTCCTCGCCGAACTCGAAGCGTCGGACATCGACGTGATCTCGATCGAGGCGGCGCAACCCGGGCTCGACCCCGCGATCCTCGCCGAATTGCCGACCAAAACGATCATGTACGGTGTTCTCGACCTGTCGATCCCCGAAGTCGAAACCCCCGAGGTCGTCGCGGGCCGCATCCGCGAGGCGCTACGCCATGTCGATGCCGAGCGGCTGTGGATCGCCCCCGACTGCGGCATGAAATATCACAGCCGCGCGCATAGCCTGGCGAAGCTGAAGGCGATGGTCGACGGAGCGGCGCTGGTGCGCGCGGAGCTGAAATAATCGAAGCTTCAATAAATTTGTCATCTCCGCGAAAGCGGGGATCCAGGGCCGGGTCAACCGGCGCACGCTCTGGATTCCCGCTTTCGCGGGAATGACAGGAAATTATTGATCGACGAATTCCGTCAGCAGCGGCACCACGGCCTCGGGCGCCTCGACGGTCGGCAGATGCCCTGCCCCCGCGATCACCTCCAACCGCGCTCCCGTGATCGCTTCCAAAATCTCCTCATGGTGCGCACGGCTCGTGATGCCGTCCTTCTCGCCCCAGATCAGCAAGGTCGGCACGGCAATTTCGCCGAGCCGCGGGCGGCTGTCGATGCGGGCCATGATTGCGCGCTGCTGCGCGAGGAAGGTTTCGGCGCCGGTCTCTGCCGCCATTCGCCGAGCCAGGCCGAGCAGCGCCGCGTCGCCGCGCTTTTCCTCGGGGAACAGGATCGGGATGCGCTCCTCGACCACCTGATCGAAACGACCATTTTCCACGAGGTCGATATAGCCCTGCCGCCGCGCGGTCTGGGCCGGGCCGTCGGCCGAGGCGAGCGTCGAAATCAGCGCGAGCTTCGCGACGCGCTCGGGCGCGCGGCGCATCACCTCGAAGGCGACGAAGCCGCCCATCGCGTGCGCGACGAGCGCGAATTTCGGCGGCGCATCGTCGAGCAGGCGCTGCGCGAAACCCTCGATCCTGTCGTCGCTGCGATTATCGGCGACGATCACCTCGCGGTCGCCCCACGCGTCGAGCAGCGGTTGCCATACGGCTTCGGTCAAAAGCTGGCCGGTGACGAGGACGATGGGGAGAGTCATGATCAGAAATTCCTAGCTTGCTCGTCATTGCGAGCGAAGCGAAGCAATCCAGAGCGGTTTACGCGCAGGCTGGATTGCTTCGCTTCGCTCGCAATGACGGAACATCATTTTATACCACCCGATGCAACAAGGGTTCGCCCGCCTCGAGCCGGCGGATATTTTCGTGCGCGACCGTCAGGCTGCGGACGAGCGTTTCGGGCGTCAGCCACGCGATATGCGGTGCGAGCACGACGTTCGGCAGGCCGAGCAGCGGATTGCCGCGCGGCAGCGGCTCCTCGCCGAACACGTCGAGCCCCGCGCCGCGCAAATGCCCCGTGGAGAGAGCACGCACGAGTGCGGCCTCGTCGACCAGCTCGCCGCGCGCGCTGTTCACCAGCACCGCCCCCTTCTTCATCGCGAACGGGTCGATCGCCCCGCGCGTCTCGTCGGTGAGCGGCATGTGGAGCGACACGATGTCGCTCTGCGCAAGCAAGCGATCGAGCGGCAAATACTGATAGGGCAACGCCTTTTCGCTGCGCGCCGTATAGACGATTTTCGCCCCCAGCGCCGCGAGCACCGGTGCCAGCCGCTGCGCCGAATTGCCGAAGCCGACCAGCCCGACGGTGCGCCCCGCAATCTCGCCGACCGCATCGAGTTCGGACGGATCGGCGGCCCATCCCTCGCCCGCGCGGGTGCGCGCGTCGAAGAAGCAGGTGCGGCGCAACACCGCCATCATCAGCGACAGCGCCATTTCGGCGACCGCCTGGCTGTTGGTGCCGGGCATGTTGCATACCGCGACCCCCGCCTCGCGCGCCGCGTCGAGCGCGATCGTATTCACTCCGACACCGAGCTTCTGGATCAACCTGAGCTCGGGCGCCGACGCGATGAACTCCGCCGTCACCGGCGTCAGCACATGCAATAGTGCGGTAATTTCGGAAGCCACCGCGTCGAGCGGGGCTGCCTCGTCGACATGGACGACCGTGCCGGCGCCGAAGATCGCATCGACGGCCTCGCGAAAGCCGGGGCTTGGGCGGGCGTGGAGGACGATCATGCCGCCACCCGCCCGATCGATCCGGCAAAGGCCGAGAAGCCCGCGAACTCCGCGTCGGCGCCCATCGCTTCCTCGATCCGCAGCATCTCGTTCCACTTCGCCATCCGCTCGGAACGGGTGAAGCTGCCGACCTTCAATTGCCCCGCGTCCCAGCCGGTCGCGAGATGTGCGATGGTGACGTCCTCGCTCTCGCCCGAACGCGCCGACACGATCGTACCCCAGCCGCGCTGCGCGGCGGCGTCGAGCGCCGCCTTCGCCTCGGTCACCGTGCCGACCTGGTTGACCTTGATCAGCGCCGCATTGCACACCGCCGCCTCGCCCGCGCGCGCGACCCGCGCCGCGTCGGTGACGAGCACATCGTCGCCGATGATCTGCACCCGCTCGCCGATCGCTGCGGTCACCGCCGCCATCGTCGCCCAGTCGTCCTGTCCCGCCGGGTCCTCGATCGACAGGATCGGATAGCGCCCCGCCCATTCGACGATCCGCGCCGCCATGTCCTCGCCCGACAGGCGCCGGTCGTCGAGCGCGAGGCGGTAACCCGACGCGTCGCCGAACTCGTTCGCCGCGATGTCGAGCGAGATGAAGACATCCTCACCGGCGCGATGTCCGCTCGCCTCGATCGCCTGCGTCAGCGTATCGAGCGCGTCCTCGTTCGACGCGAAATTGGGCCACCAGCCCCCCTCGTCGGCGACCCCCGACAGCGGCCCCTTCACCTCCATCAACCGGCCCGCCGCGCGATAAACGTCACCCGTGATCTCGAGCGCGCGGCGGAAACTGCCGGCATTGGGGCACATCACCATGAAATCCTGCACGTCGGTGCGCCGACCGGCGTGCGCGCCACCGCCGAAAATCTGGATTTCGGGAAGCGGGATGCGCACCGCCTTTCCGCCCGCCAGATAGCGCCACAAGGGCTCGCGTGCGTCCGATGCAGCGGCATGGAGCACCGCCATCGACACCGCGACGACGGCATTGGCGCCGAGCCGCGCCTTGTTCAGCGTCCCGTCGAGGTCGCACAGTGCCTTGTCGACCACCGCCTGGTCGCGCGCGTCCATGCCCGCGATAGCGCCGGCAATCTCGGCGCCGATCCCCGCGACCGCGCCATTGACGCCGAAGCCGCCGAACGCCGTGCCACCGTCACGCAGGTCGATCGCTTCATGCGCGCCGCGCGACGCACCCGCCGGCGCGATCGCGCGACCGACTGCGCCCGATTCGAGCGCGACCTCGGCCTCGACCGTGGGCCGCCCGCGCGAATCCCAGAGCTGGCGGCCGGTGACGGAGACGATACGCGAAGTCATTTCAAAGTCCTTTTCCAGTTGGCGACGAGCGCATCGAGCGCTGCGGGCGTCAAAAGCAGCGCGCGCGCCTGGTCGCGGACGATGCGCCGATGCTCGGGATCGGTCAGATAGGGTGCGGGCGACTTGCCCTCGACGCGCGCGAGCAGCAGCGCGGCGGTGAGCTTTCCGGCGCGAAGCAGCAAGCCTGCGGCCTCTTCCCAGCCGATGCCTTCGCGATAGGCGGCAACCATCGCCGTTGCCGCTTCGCGCAGCCGCGCATCGCCGAGCCACACCGCCTTCAACAACAGGTGCGTCGTACAGAAAGCCAGATCGAAGGCCGGGTCGCCATAGACGGCGCATTCGGCGTCGAGGAACACCGGGCCGTCGGCGGCGACGAGGATATTTTTCGGACTGACGTCGCCGTGGACGAGCGCGATCTTGCGGTCCGACAGATCCTCGGCGAGCGCGCGGAGCGCCGGCGCAAGTTCGGCATCATGCTCGGCGACATGGAGCAGGAAGGGATCGACGCGCAGCGCGCGAAACATCGCGTCGGTCGGAAAGGCTTCGCGGTCGGGGGTGCTATTCGCCGTCGCAGCATGCACCGCGGCGATCCGCGCGCCGACCGCCGCGGCAAAACCGGCATCGACGCGCCCAGCGATCAGTTCGTCCTTCCATACCGGCGCGCCGGGGAGGAAGCGCATCGCAAAGCCATAGCCGGGCAGTTCGGCGAGCACTTCGGGCACCATGCGCGGATCGACCGCGCGCGCGCGGCGCAGCCAGCGCACCTCGCTCGCGCCGCGCTCGACCGGCGCGTGCCAGTCGGCGGCGACGCGAAGCTGCTCGAGCGGGCGCTTGACCACGACCGGGCCGTCCACCGTCGCGACCTTCCACACGTCGCACGACACGCCACCGGTCAGCGGCTCGGGCACCGCGCCCTTCGCGACGGACAGCCCGGCGCCGCGCAGATCGTCGATGATGGCGGCACCCGCCGTTTCCACTTACAGCTTCTCCCTGATCCACGCGCCGACCAGATCGGCGGCGTTCCGGCGCTCTTCGATCGAATCCTCGAAATAATGCGCGCCCTTGATCAGTTCGAGTTGCTTGTCGGCCGAACCGAGGAAATCGAAGATCTTGCGGGCATCGCTCGGGAAGACGCCGGTGTCGGCCGTTCCCTGGACGACGAGCGCCGGCGTGTCGTGCTTCGCAAGGTGCGGCTGCCCCTGGCACGGCGAGGTTTCGAGGCTCCACATGTTGAGCCACGTCTTAATCGTGTTCGCGCGCCCGATGCTCGGGGTGCGGTTGGCGACCGCGGGGTCGCCGCGATAGCACCAGTTGGGCTTGCGGTCCGACGGGTCGATCGCCGGATCGACGC
This sequence comes from Sphingopyxis indica, assembly GCF_032879645.1. Lineage (NCBI taxonomy): Bacteria > Pseudomonadati > Pseudomonadota > Alphaproteobacteria > Sphingomonadales > Sphingopyxidaceae > Sphingopyxis > Sphingopyxis indica. The sequence continues at coordinate 1,810,275 of NZ_CP076394.1, read as the reverse complement.
AGCGGATGTCGCCCCAGCAGCGGAACATCGGAAAGATGCGGTCGGGAATGCCCGCCGCGTTAAGGCGCACGAGTTCTGCCTTCGCCCAGTCGGTGATCCGCTGGTTGCGCGCGCGCTGTGCGGCGCGATATTTCGCGATGAACGCGTCCGAATAGGGCGGGCCATTGTCGGGGTTGAAGGGGTCGAGTTGGGGGTCGGTCAGCGTCGGATCATTCTCGTCGATCACCGACGCGTCCATCCAGTCGGTCAGCACCTCGGGCCGTCCCTGGTGCGCGTTGAAGCTGATATAGAGGTCGCCCTTGACGAGCTCAGCCAGCGCGTCCTGCCCCGCGGGCGGAAGGCGGTCGGTCAGGGTCGGCGCGATCGCTTCGGCCTGATAGGCGCCCATCAGCGAGCCGCCGCCCGAATTGCCGAGGATGACGATCGCCTCGACGCCGGCTTCTTCCTTCAGCCACTTCATGCCGACGCCGATGTCGAGAATCGCATGTTCGAGCAGGAACTGGTCCTCCATGCCGCGATAGCGCGTGTTCCAGCCGAGAAAGCCAAACCCCTGCCGCGCGAACCAGGGCGCGATATAATGTTCGGAGAAATCGACATTATAGTGCGTCGCGATGATCGCGACCTTCGGGCGCTTGCCGCTTTCGGTCCAATAGATGCCTTGGCACGGGTGTCCGCCCGCCTGAATCCGCGGTGCGGTCGGCGACACGCGGCCGATGAATTGCGCGTCCAGCCCTTCGATCCCGTTCGGGTCCATCAGTCTCTCTCCTGCTTGCAGTATTTCATCATCGGGGACCATGTCAGCGGCTCGCCTCGAACGGCAGCTCATAGCCCTCCAGCCCGACGCGGATCGCCTTCTTGTCGATCTTGCCGGTCGGGCCGAGCGGGATTTCTTCGACGAAGATGATGTCGTCGGGCATCCACCATTTGGCGATCTTGCCGTCGAGATAGGCCCTGAGATCGTCGGCGCAGGCGCTCGCGCCGTCCTTGAGCTGGCACAGCAGGATCGGCCGCTCGTCCCATTTCGGATGCGACACGCCCACCACCGCTGCAATCGCGACCGCCTCGTGACCCGTCGCGATATTTTCGATCTCGATCGAGCTGATCCATTCGCCGCCCGATTTGACGACATCCTTCGCGCGGTCGGTGATCTGCATATAGCCTTCGCCGTCGATCGTGCTGACGTCGCCGGTGTCGAAAAAGCCCTCGGCGTCGAGCACGTCGCCGCCCTCGCCGCCGAAATAGCCGCGCGCGATCGTCGGCCCCTTGATCATCAGCCGACCCGGCGTCCTGCCGTCGTGCGGCAGACGGTTGCCGGCATCATCGACCAGCTTCATTTCCAGCCCGCAGAGCAGCCGCCCCTGCTTGAGCTTATAGGCCATCTGTTCGGCATCCGACTTCGCGGCGACCGAGGCGTGCGGCACCGATACGGTACCGAGCGGCGAGGTTTCGGTCATCCCCCAGCCCTGGATGACGTCGACGCCATAATCGTCACGGAAGGTGCGGATCAGCGATTCGGGGCAGGCCGAACCGCCGATCGTCACGCGTTCGAGCGTGGTGAAGCGCTTGCCATTGTCCTGCATATATTGCAGCAGCATCTGCCACACCGTCGGAACCGCCGCCGAGTAAGTGACGCCCTCCGCCTCGATCAGATTATAGATGGATTCGCCGTCCATTCGCTGCCCCGGCAGCACGAGCTTCGCGCCGACCGCCGGCGCCGAATAGACGACGCCCCACGCATTGGCGTGATACATCGGCACGACGAGCAGCACCGTGTCGCGCGCCGACAGCGCGAGCGCGTCGCGCTGCAACGTCATCAGCGCATGGATATAGTTCGAGCGGTGCGAATAGAGCACGCCCTTCGGATTGCCCGTCGTGCCGCTGGTGTAGCACAGCCCGCATGCAGCATTTTCGTCGAAGCCGCCCCAAGCATATTCGGCCGAATGCCCGGCGATCCAGTCGTCGAACGCAACCGCATCGAAGCTGGTCTTCGGCAGCGAAGCGCGGTCGCAGAAAAAGATCACCTTCTCGATCGACGGCACCTGCGGCAACAGCTCCTCGACCAGGTCGGCGACCGCCGGATCGGCGATCAGCAATCGGTCCTCGGCATGGTTCGCGATATAGGCGATCTGTTCGAGGAACAGCCGCGGGTTGAGCGTGTGCAGCACCGCGCCCATTCCGGCGGCGCCGTACCAGGCGGCGAGGTGCCGGGCGCCGTTCCACGCCATCGTCGCGACCCGGTCGCCGGGCTTGATGCCCTCGGCCGCGAGCGCATTCGACACGCGTTTCGCATCGGCATGAACCTCGGCATAGGTCGAGCGGGCCACCCGTCCTTCGGCATCGCGCGACACGATTTCGCGGGCTCCGTGCCACGCCGCGGCATGGTCGAGGATGCGGTCGACCGTCAGCGGCACATTCTGCATCAATCCGTCCATGACGACGCGCCTCTCCCTTGCTTGCCTGCGGCCGATAGCGGCTCTCCCGTCAGAAAGATAGTATGCTAAGCATTTTGACTTTGCAAGAGCGCCGCGCCTTGCCTCGCTTCCCCCCTTCTTCTAGCGTTGCGCAGGTCGGCACCCGGCCCGACGTCAGGGGCTTATCGCGACAGCGTCATGCGGACCAATCAACTCATTATCGCGCTTTTCCAACGCTTCTGCTGGCTCGACGAAGGGCTGCAGGCGCGGCTTCACGACCGCGGGTGGCCCGACGTCAGCCGGCCGCAATCGATGGTGATGACCAATATCGTCAGCGGCATCGTGCGCCCGTCGGACATTGCGCGCAACCTCGGCGTGTCGCGCCAGGCGATCCACAGCACGATCGGCCAGCTCGTCGAGCTCGGCATCCTTCAGCTCGAGGTCGATCCGACCGACCGGCGCCACATGATAGCCTCGCTGACCGACCTCGGCGCCCGGATGCGCCGCGATGCGCAGCAGGCGATGGACGAGCTTGCCGAGCAGCTTGCCGACAAGCTCGGCCACGACCGCTTCGCCGCGCTGCTCGAAACGCTCGAGGCCGATTGGGGCGAGAATATCGCGCGAAAGGCGGAACCCGCCAAAGCGCGCGGCGGTTAGGCGGCGAGCACCCCCGCGACCTTGACCAGCCGCGCCGCCGTCATATCGACGAGCGAGGCGGGCAGCGCTTCCTTCAGGCTGCCGTCCTCTTCGAACCCCGCATGTGCGAGCGGCACGAGCACCTGCTCGGGGATCACGAGCATCTGGATCGTCGTCAATATCTGCCGCAGATGCATCAGCCCGCGCAGCCCGCCGAAAGGGCTGATCGACGCCGACATGATCGCCGCCGCCTTGCCGCGAAAGGCGGTCAGCGCGACGAGTCCTTCATCGCCCGTGGGACGCGAGGCCCAGTCGATCGCATTTTTGAGCAGCGCCGGCACCGATCCATTATATTCGGGCGAGACGATCAGCAGCCCGTCCTGCGCCGCGAGCAGTTCCTTGAGCGCCAGCGCATCGGCGGGAAAGGCGGTCTTTTCGAGATGATCCGAATAGATCGGCAGATCGAATGCGTCGAGATCGACCATGGTCACCGCCGCGCCATGCGCTTCGAGCCGCGCCGCCGCGAGGCGGGCGAGCGCCCGGTTATAGCTTCCCTCGCGCGTGCTGCCGGCGATCACGGCAATGCTGGTCATAGAGTCTCTCCGAACCAATGATTAGAATGCTAACCTGTTCGGGACGCTCCTGCAACGCCGCGTCGCCGCGATCAAGCCTTGATTTCGGACAGCACTGCGAGTTCGCGCGTCTCTTCGGCCAGATTGTCGATGACCCGGCGCATCAGCGCCTGCAGCGTCTCGACCTCGGCGTCGGTCATGCCGCGCGTCGCGACCTCGTGGATCTCCGCGTTCATCGGCGCGAGCACCAGTTCGAGCTTTTTTGCATGCGGGGTCAGATAGATGAAGGTCTTGCGGCGATCCTCCGCCGTCTTCTTGCGCGTGATCAGCCCGGCCTTCTCCAGCCCTTTCAGCGCGACGACGGTGGTCGGCTCGCGCATCCCGACACGCTCCGAAAGCTCGCGCTGGGTGATGCCGTCTTCGCGCCAGAGCTGGCGCAGAAAGCGCCATTGTCCGGCCGACACGTCATATTCGAGCGTCTTGCGCTCGAGCAGCCGCGAAAAGGACCGAAAGACGATGCGCGCCAGATAGCCGATGCTGTTGTCCGGATTGGTGTAATATTCGGCCGGATGCCGATAGCTTTGTTTTGCCTTGGCCAAACTCGTTCCCCTGCCACACGCTCGGCGGCAGCCTCTTTGACCTCCGCCCTGTAAATCTTAGAGCCCGAAGAATCAGGCGGCAACCTCCTTTCGTATGCAAACGCCGCGTAACGCGGCGTTTGCATTGGACAAATGCGCGTCGACCACATACTTAGGATACTAAGTTAATTGCAGGAATGCCCCGCCAGTGCAGAAATTCACCCGCGTCCGCGCGCCGGCCGCCCCCTTGCCGCTCGCCAATGTCGATACCGACATGATCATTCCCGCGCGCTACATGAAGGCGCTGACGAAAGACGGGCTCGGCAGGCATCTGTTCCAGGAGCTGCGCTATGCCGAAGACGGCCGCGAACGGCCCGACTTCATCCTCAACCACCCCATATGCCGGGCAGCGCAAATCCTGATCGCCGACCGCAATTTCGCCTGCGGATCGTCGCGCGAGCACGCCGCCTGGGCGCTGACCGATTTCGGCATCCGCTGCATCATCGCGCCGAGCTTCGGCGATATTTTCGCGGGCAATGCGCGCAAGAACGGGCTGCTGCTGATCCGCCTGCCCGACGCCATATGCGAGGGGCTTCGTCGCGACGTCGAGCGGTCGCAATATGCGCCGATCGAGGTCGACCTCGAGATGCAAACGATTCGCCTCGTTTCGGGCGAGACGCTGGCATTCGCGATCGACCCCGACGACCGGCGCGTCCTGCTCGAAGGCCTCGACGACATCGGCCGCACGCTGCGCCACAACGACGCGATCGCGCGGTTCGAAGAGGGGTGTTAGAGGGTTCGGATTCGGCGTGATTTGGGGTGGGGAGCAGACTGACTTCCCAACCATGAACCGTCGCCGCAGCGAAAGCTGGGGCCGCTGTCGGCCTGGCCTTTTGCTGCTGTGACGAGAGGATGGCGCCCCCAGCTTTCGCCGCGGCGACGGCTGGAAACGGCTCGATTCCAGACGCCTTCTATGTCCCATTCGCATCGAGCCCCGACGGATCGGCGATACACCCCGCAATCGCGCTCGCCGCCGCCAGCGCCGGGCTCATCAAATGGGTGCGCCCGCCGCGCCCCTGGCGATTCTCGAAATTGCGGTTCGAGGTCGAGGCGCAGCGCTCGCCCGGGTTCAGCCGGTCGGGATTCATCCCGACGCACAGCGAACATCCCGGCTCGCGCCAGTCGAAGCCGGCGTCGCGGAAAATCCGGTCGAGCCCCTCCTCCTCGGCCTGCCGCCTGACGAGCCCCGACCCCGGAACGACCATCGCGCGGACGTGACCCGCAACCTTTCGTCCGCTCGCCACCGCAGCCGCGGTCCGCAGATCCTCGATCCGGCTGTTGGTGCAGCTGCCGATGAACACCCGGTCGAGCCGCGTCCCGGCAATCGGCGCGCCCGGAGTCAGGTCCATATAGGCGAGCGCCCGCTCGGCCGCGGTGCGCGCGTCGGCGCCCGCGAGCGCGGCCGGGTCGGGAACCGTCCCGTCGATCGCGACGACCTGCGACGGATCGGTGCCCCAGCTCACCATCGGCCGCACCGCCGCCGCGTCGAGCCAGAGTTCATGGTCGAAAGACGCCCCCTCGTCGCTCGCAAGCTGCCCCCAGCGCCGCACCGCCGCGTCCCAGTCCGCGCCGGCGGGCGACGCGGGCCGCCCTTCGAGATAGGCAAGGGTCGTTTCGTCGGGCGCGATCAGCCCGGCCCGCGCCCCCATTTCGATGCTGAGGTTGCAGAGCGTCATGCGCCCTTCCATCGACAGCGCGCGGATCGCCTCGCCCGCATATTCGACGACATGCCCCGTCGCCCCGTCGACGCCCAGCGTGGCGAGGATGTGAAGTGCCAGATCCTTTGCCGAAACATCCGCCGGCAGCGCGCCGTCAACGACGATGCGCATATTGCGCGACCGGCGCTGGCGGATCGTCTGGGTCGCGAGCACATGCTCGACCTCGCTGGTGCCGATCCCGAAGGCGAGCGCACCGAAAGCGCCATGCGTCGAAGTGTGGCTATCACCGCACACGATCGTCATCCCGGGCTGCGAGCGCCCCTGTTCGGGGCCGACGACATGGACGATGCCGTTGCGCCGATCGCCCATGGCGAAACGCTCGATGCCGAAGCGGTCGGCATTCATCGCCAGCGCCTCGAGCTGCGCACGCGCCTGATCGTCGGCCACCGCTTCGGGGCCAGCCGCCTGCCCTTCGGTCGGGACATTATGATCGGACAATGCCAGCGCGCGCTCGGGCCGGCGCACCGCGCGCCCCGCCGCAGCAAGCGCGGCGAAGGCCTGCGGCGACGTCACCTCGTGCAGCAGGTGCAGGTCGACATAGAGCAGGGTCTCGCCCTCGTCCTCCGCCACCACATGCGCGTCCCAGATCTTGTCGTATAAAGTGCGTGCCGCCGCCGTCATCGGGCGCTCCCCCGTCGCGTTCCGAAGCGCCCCCAACGAGCCGATTCGGACTTTTTCAAAATACTTAGAGTTCTAACTTATATCGAGAGAGAGGTTCGGCGCGCAAGCGCGAATGAGCACCGCCGGCGAAATATACTTAGTAGTTGAAGTATTTTTTCGCTGTGCTACGAAATGCCCCGGGAGCGAGACGACTCAGTCCGCCGGATGCGCACGACAAGGGACAATCCCGCACGCGCCGGACGCGAAAGGCACAGGCCGCCAGGCGGCTCACTCCCGAAAGAAAATAGGGCCGGATGGCTAAGCGCATTTCCGCCGCGACGACGCGCGCGCGGGAAGCCGATGGCGTGCGGCCGGTTTGGGAGGACAGGATGAAGACCGGATTTCTCTTGGCTTCGGCGGGCGCGATCGCCCTGACCGCGAGCCCCGCACAGGCCCAGACGACCGACGCGGCCCCCGCCGGGGACGTCCCGGCGGCGGCCGAAGCCTCGCCCCATGGCGGCGACATCGTGGTCACCGCGCAGCGCCGCAGCGAAAGCGTGCAGGACGTCCCGATCGCGATCGCCGCGTTCAACAGCGAGATGGTCGAGGCGAGCGGCAGCACCAACATCACCAGCCTCAACGGCATTGCGCCCAATGTCGTGCTCCAGACGCAGGGCCTCGTCGCCAATGTGCCGATGATCGCGATCCGCGGCATGAGCACGTCCGACCCCGATCCCAACGCCGACCCCAAGGTCAGCACGATCATCGACGGCGTCTATATTCCCTTCGTGTCGAGCACGATGCTCGACCTGTTCGACGTCGAGCGCATCGAGGTGCTCAAAGGTCCGCAGGGCGTGCTGTTCGGCAAGAACAACCTCGCCGGCACGATCAACGTCGTCACGTCGCGCCCGGCCGACGATTTCGGCGGCGAGGTGCGGCTGACCGCCGGCTCGAACGGGCTCAAGCAGTTCCGCGGCAAGATCAATAGCGGCCGCTTCGCCGACGACGCGCTCGCCGCCAAGATCGCGGTCAATTTCCGCGATTATAACGGCTACAGCCGCAACGTCGTCACCGGAAACAGGCTCAACACCGCGAACGTCAAATCGGTGCGCGGCGCGCTCGATTATGACAAGGGCGGGCCGTTCACCTCGACCGTCGTCGTCGACTGGCTGAAGCAGAAGACCACGGGGCCCGCTCCGCACGTCCTCGACAATGGCGACCCCAATTGGGACCTCCTGCCCGACGAGGTGAAGACCGACATTCGCAAGTCGGCCGTGCCCTTCGATCCCTATGCCAACACCGAAACCTATGGCGGGTCGTGGAATTCGAACCTCGACGTCGGCTATGGCAGCATCGCGGCAGTGCTCGGCTATCGTCACCTGACCTATATCACGCGCGGCGATTTCGACGGGTTGATTACGCCAGTCCCGGGCCTCGACGTCACCCGCGACTTTTCGGGTGAATCGAAGAGCGCCGAGCTGCGCTATGTCTCACCCGAGGACGAGCCGGTCGATTTCGTGGTCGGCGCCTATTATCAGGCCGATAAATGGCGCCAGTTCAACACGGTGCTGGCGAACCCGACCACGACGACGCTCGCGCAGCTTCATCAGGACACCGAAAGTTACGCGCTCTTCGCGCTCGTCAACGCGCACCCGACCGAGCGGCTGACGCTGTCGGTCGGCGGCCGCTACAGCCACGACCGCAAGAAATACGACATCGCAACGCAGGTGCTGATCGGCGGTATCCAGCGCTCGTCATTCGAGAGCAGCCTCGAGAACAGCTGGTCCGAATTCACCCCGCGCCTGACGGTGGAATATAAGCTGTCGCGCGACGCGATGCTCTACGCCAATTATTCGCAGGGCTATAAGGCGGGCGGCTATAATTCGCGCGGCACGATCCCGGAGAATATCGGCCCCTATAACCCCGAACATGTGAATGCGTTCGAGGTCGGCGCGAAGACCGATCTGTTCGACCGCCTGCTTCGCCTTAACGTCGCGGGTTTCGTCAACAATTACCGCGACCTGCAAAGCGCCGTGACCAGGATGGGTGCGGTGCGGCCGGAAAATATCACCACCAACGTCGCCGCCGCAAAGATTTACGGGTTCGAGGTCGAGACGCTGCTGCGCCCTGCGCCGGGCCTGACCTTCGGCGCCAACCTCGCCTATCTCCACGCCCGCTACACCGATTTCTGCGCCGACACCGACGGGGTGTTCACCGACGGCTCGCCCGAGCCCGGCCAGTGCGCCCCGGCGATGCCGATCCTGATCAACGGCACGCCCAACGGCACCTTCGCGGTGCCGACCGATTCGACCTATCTCGAGCTCGCCAATGCGCCGAAATGGAGCGGCAGCCTGTCGGCCGACTATGCGATCCCGACCGGCTTCGGCGAGGTGAGGCTCCACGCCGACGGCCGCTATTCGGCGCGCTTCAACACCTGGGGCCGCAGCAACGATCCCGGCTATTATCGCAACGAGGTGATGCTGGTGAACGCGAGCATCGCGGTCGCGGGGGTCGACGACCGGTGGAAGGTCACCCTCTATGGATCGAACCTGACCGATCAGGACGTGATCTCGGGTGCGATCTCCGCCGGCGCGACGCCGATCCAGCAATATTATCAGCCGCCGCGCGAATTCGGGGTGGACGTCGCGTTCAAATTCTGACGCGATCCGCCCGCGGCGCGCTACGCTGCGCCGCGGGCTTTCCATTGAAACAGCCGTCAACCGGGAGAGTGAAATGGGTTGGGACGTCGATCGCCGGACATTCGTCGGGGGCATGGGGGCGCTCGCCGTCGCGGGGATCGGGGGGCCGGCGCTCGCGAAGAACGGCAAGCCCTATAATGTGCTGATGATCGTCACCGATCAGGAACAGAGCATGGCGAGCTATCCCGCCGGCCTGCTCGAAAAGCTGCCGGCACACCGCGAACTGCTCGAACGCGGGCTGCTCGTCGAAAATTACCACGTCCATACCACCCCCTGCACGCCGTCGCGCTCGACGATCTTTCAGGGGCATCACACCCAGCAGACGGGGCTGTTCCTCAACAGCGACAACGCCCCCTATCCCGTCGCGGCCGAGGATATGCCGACGCTCGGCCACATGATGCAGGCCGCGGGTTATTATACGAGCTACAAGGGCAAGTGGCATTTGAGCCGCATCAATTTCGAACGCAACTGGACGCGCATTCCCGGCGGCATCTATCCGACCACCGAAAATGCGATGGAGAAATACGGCTTCCACGATTACGGCTTCGACGGCGAGGAAGTCGGGCTGACATGGGACGGCTATAAGGCCGACATGTTCGTCGCGGGCGACGCGGCGCGCGCGATCTTCGACTATGCGCGGCGCGACAAGGCGGGCGGCAAGCCGTGGTTCCAGGTCGTCGGCCTCGTCAATCCGCACGACATCATGTTCTATGACGCGACGGGCAAGCAGGCCGAAAGCCGTCCCGATCCGAACATATTGGGACCGCTCCGCCGCGAGCCCGGCGATCCGCTCTACGAGGTCGACAACAAGTTCGACCTGCCGGCGAGCTTCTACAAGGACGACCTTTCGACCAAGCCCGAGGCGCATCGCGCGATCGTGCGACTCAACGATCTCTTCTACGGCATCATGCGCCACGACGACGAGGAAAGCTGGCACCGCTTCATCAACTATTATTACAATTGCCTGCGCGACGTCGACCGGCGGCTCGGGCAATTGCTCTGGGCGCTCAAGGAGAGCGGCCAGATCGACAATACGATCATCATCTATACCAGCGACCATGGCGAGCGCGCCGGCGCGCACGGGATGCGTCAGAAGGGCGCGACGATGTATCGCGAGGAAACCAACATTCCGATGATCATCGCTCACCCCGATTTCGCGGGCGGGCGCACGACCAAGGGGCTGATGGGCGCGATCGACATCGCTCCGACGCTGATGAGCCTCGCGGGCCTGTCGGCGGACGAACAGGCGAGCCGCTTCCCCGGCCTTCCCGGCATCGACGTGTCGAGCCTGCTGTCCTCGCCGACCACAAAGACCGAGCGCGATCGTCAGGGGCATCTCTTCGACTATGCCGTCGTCCATTATTGGGAACCGACGAAGGATCGTTCAGCGACCCTCGCTTCGGGCGAACCCGATTATTCGAAGCGTTTCGACCTCAGCAAGCGGCGCCTTCACCGTGGTGTCCACGATGGGCGTTACAAGTTTGCCCGCTACTTCGCCCCGGCGCATCATCATATGCCGACCGACTGGCAGACGCTGACGGCGATGAACGACCTCGAACTCTACGACACCCACGCCGACCCCGGCGAAATCGTCAATCTCGCGCTCGATCCGAAGCACAAGGCGACGGTGATGAAGCTCAACAAGCAGACGAACGCGCTGATCGCGCGCGAGATCGGGGTCGACGACGGCCGCGAATATCCGGGGCCGACCGAGATGTATAACCAGCCGGCCTAACAGCTCCAGCGCGCGAAGATGGCGGTGGGGAGCAGCAATCCCCGCGCCTCTTCACGCACCGCAAGCTCGCCGCACTCGACCGTGCCCGGCAGGTGCGCCAGCGTCTGCGACAGCAATTCGCCGATCGCCAGCGCCGACATGCGCACCGCATAGACGGTCAGAAACAGCGCGCGGCTGTCGGCGTCGAGCAATTGCCCGCAATCGGCGAGTAGCGGCGCGAGCCCCTCCTCGATCTGCCAGCGTTCATTATTCGGCCCGCGTCCGAATTTCGGCGGGTCGAGCAGGATCGCGTCGTAACGCCGTCCGCGCCGCACCTCGCGTGCGGTGAACTTGCCGGCGTCGTCGACGATCCAGCGGATCGGCCTGTCGGCGAGCCCTGCAAGCTCGGCATTCTCGCGCGCCTGCGCCACCGATTTCTTCGACGCATCGACATGCGTGACCGCAGCGCCCGCCGCCGCGAGCGCCTGGCTTCCAACGCCGGTATAGCCGAACAGGTTCAGAAAGGCGGGATCGGGCGTGTCCGCAACCCTTTCGCGCAACCAGTCCCATACCGGCGCCATATCGGGAAAAAAGCCCAAATGCCGGAACGGCGTGCAACTTGCCGTAAAGCGCGTCTCGCGCCAGCCGAGCGGCCAGCCTTCGGCGGGCACGGGCTTATGGAAATACCAGCGCCCGCCGCCATCCTCGTCCGACGCGGGAACGAACTCGCCGTCGGCTGCCTCCCATTCGCTCGCGGAGAGCGCGGGCTCCCACATCGCCTGCGGTTCGGGCCGGATGAAGCGATAGGCGCCATAGCGTTCGAGCTTGCGCCCGCCGCCGCTGTCGATCAGCCCGTAATCGTCCCACCCCTCACCGACGAGCGTCCTTAGGGGCGGCAGATCAGCCACGGGCCGCTTCGGCGAGGATATAGGCCTTCACCGCATCATAGTCGCCGGGCAGCTTTTCATAGCGCTCTTCGCGGTCGAAAAGATTGCCGAGCCGCGCGGGCAGCGGCGGGCGCACGCCGCTCGCGCGCTCGACCGCATCGGGGAATTTCGCCGGATGCGCGGTCGCGAGCGTGACGACCGGCACGTCGGCGTCGATCTCGAGCGCGCGCGCCGCGGCGAGCCCGACCGCGCTGTGCGGGTCGATGAGCTGGCCCCCGCGCTCCTGCGCCCAGCGCAGCGCGAGCGCCATTTCGTCGCCGTCGATCCGCGCGCTCGAAAACAGGCGCCGGGCGCCCGCGAGCATGTCCTCGGGGATCGACATGGCGCGGCTGGCATCGAACTCGGCCATCATCCGCGTGATCGCGCCGCCGTCGCGCCCCGACAGGTCAAAGAGCAACCGCTCGAAATTGCTGCTGACCTGAATGTCCATGCTCGGCGTCGCGGTCGGCGTGACGCTGCCCGCGCTGTAATCGCCGCGGGTCAGCGCGCGGTGGAGGATGTCGTTGACGTTGGTCGCGACGACGAGCTTTGCCACGGGCAGCCCCATCTGCGCCGCGACATAGCCCGCAAAGACGTCGCCGAAATTGCCCGTCGGCACGCTGAAGGCGATCGCGCGATCGGGCGCGCCGAGACGGACGCCGGCGTAGAAATAATAGACGATCTGCGCCATCAGCCGCGCCCAGTTGATGCTGTTCACCGCCGACAGCGTGACCCGGTTCCGCGCCTCCTCGTCGCCGAACAGGCGCTTCACCATCGCCTGTGCATCGTCGAAGCTGCCGTCGATCGCGATATTATGGACGTTCGGCGCGAGCACCGTCGTCATCTGGCGCCGCTGGACGTCGCTGACGCGGCCTTCGGGATGCAGCATGAAGATGCGGATATGCTCGCGCCCCGCGACCGCCTCGATCGCCGCCGACCCGGTGTCGCCGGAGGTCGCGCCGACGATCGTGATGTCGCGGTCGCCGCCGGCGAGGAAGGTTTCGAACAGCTGGCCGAGCAGTTGCAGCGCGACATCCTTGAACGCCAGCGTCGGACCGTGGAACAGCTCGAGCAGCCAGTGACGATGATCGAGCTGGACAAGCGGCGTCACCGCATCGTGGCTGAAGCGGCCATAGGCGGCCCTGCACAGCGCACGCAGTTCGTCCTCGGACAATACGCCGGCGACGAAAGGCGCCATGATCCGCACCGCGGTTTCGACATAATCGAGCCCGGCGAGCGCCCGGATGTCGTCGGTGCCGAGCCGCGGCCAAGCGGCCGGGACATAGAGCCCGCCGTCGCTCGCCAGTCCGGCGAGGGTGGCGGCACGAAAATCGAGGGTCGGCGCAGAGCCGCGCGTGCTGATATAGTCCATGACGCAATGCGCCTAGCGGCGCGGCGTCAGCGCTGCAAGCGGCGGCGTAGCGCCAATATGTAGATCACCACCGCGATCGCCGCGAACAGGAACCATTGCACGGCATAGGCGAGATGATTGTTCGGCACGTCGGCACCGCTCGGCACCGCGCTCGCGCGCAGGCCCGGCGCGGGCGTGTCGGCGACGAGCATCGGCCGCGCCGGCACCGCGCGCCCCGTCAGCCGCTCGATCAGGCTCGGCTGCTCGGGACCGGGGACGATCGTTCCCTGCACCGTGCCGCCCTTCCACGCGGGCGGCGTGAAGTCGTCGGCGATGCCCATGTCGACGAGCGCGCCCGGCCCTTCGGCGCCGGTCCGGCAGTCGGCGATCATGCGGATGCCGCTCCCCCCTTCCCGCGCGGCACCGCTGCGCGGGAGCCAGCGCACCGGCTCGAGGCAGGTCACGCTGCTCTTGCGAAACAGCATCGCGTCGGGGACCGGGGCAAGAGCGGGATAGGCGACCGTCGCCGACATCGCGCGATTGCGTTCGTAGAGCGCGATCAGCGCTTCCTTCTCGCCCTTGCGCTGAAGCTGCCAGACGCCGAGCGCGACCATGATCAGCACCGCCAGCGCGACGAGCAGCGTCGGCACCAGCGGCCAGCGGCGCGGCAGAAAGGCAGGCTCAGTCATGGGGCTCGTCGTCGGCGCGCCGTCCTTCGGCCGCCTGCCGCTGATGCTCGCTCGCGAGCAGCGCGGCCTTGGCGATGCGCAGGCCATAGACAACCGCGGCGGCGGTAATCGGCACCCACAGGATGACATGGACCCAGAAGGGCGGCTCGAAGGCGAAATCGACGAGAATCGCGGCGACGACGATCAGCGCGCCGATAATCATCGTCAGGAAAGCCGCGGGTCCGTCGCCGACATTGTAGCTTTCGAAATCGAGTCCGCACACCCGGCAGCGCGGCGCAAACTTCGCCAGCCCTGCAAACAGCGTCTGCGCGCCGCACTGCGGGCACAGACCGAAAAGGGCAGCGCGCCCGACCGGCGGCTGCCCCTTCTCAATGTCGTTATCGTGCGTCAAATCAGTGCGCGGCGACCGGCGCGCCCCAGCCGCCCCAGACATAGACGATGATGAAGAGGAACAGCCACACGACGTCGACGAAATGCCAATACCAGGCCGCGGCTTCGAACCCGAAATGCTGCTGCGGCGTGAAGTGGCCCTTATAGGCGCGGACGAGGCAGACGATCAGGAAGATCGTGCCGACGAGGACGTGGAAGCCGTGAAAGCCCGTCGCCATGAAGAAGGCCGAGGTATAGTTGATCGTGCCGAACGGGAAGGGCGCGTGCGCATATTCATAGGCCTGGATCGCCGAGAAGACCGCGCCGAGGATGATCGTCGCCCACAGGCCCTTCTTCAGCCCCTCGCGATCGCCGTGGATCAGCGCGTGGTGCGCCCAGGTGATCGTCGTGCCCGAACAGAGCAGGATCAGCGTGTTGAGCAGCGGCAGCGAGAAAGCGTCGATGACGTGGATGCCGGCCGGCGGCCACTGGGTGATCGCGGCCGCGCCGTCCTGTCCGAAGAGCGAGGTCACCGCGCCGTCGACGATCTCGACCGGCACCGGAAAGAGCGAGAAATCGAACCACGCCCAGAACCAGCCGACGAAGAACATCACTTCGGATGCGATGAACAGGATCATGCCATAGCGCATATGGAGCTGCACCACCGGCGTATGATCGCCGGCATGCGCTTCCTTGATCACATCGCCCCACCATTGGAAGAAGGTCAGGATCACGCCCGCGAAGCCGAGGCCGAGCACCCATTTGCCGACGCCGCCGAAATGGTCGGCGTGCATCGCCATCACCAGCCCGAAGAACATGACGAGCGCCGCGACCGAGCCGATGAGCGGCCAGACGCTGGGGTTTACCAGGTGATAGTCATGATGTTTGGCACCGGCCATTTCGCAGTTCCCGTATTTGCCCCAGCTCGGCGATTCCCCATCGCCAGCCGGCCTGTTAGACTCTGTTGCTCGCGGCCTTAGCTCGCCTTTTTCCCGTCGTCCACAGGGTAGAAGGTATAGCTAAGCGTGATTTCCTGAATGTCGCGCGCGTCGACATCCTCCTTGATCTTGGGGTCGACGAAGAAAAGCACCGGCATCCGCACCTGCTCGCCCGGTTGCAGCGTCTGCTGGGTGAAGCAGAAGCACTGGATCTTCGTGAAATATTTCCCAGCCTGGTCGGGAGTGACGTTGAAGGCCGCGGTGCCCGTGATCGGCCGCGACGATTCATTCCTGGCGATGAAGATCGTCATGTCGCGCGCGCCGATCGTCACCGTGTCGCGCGGATGTTCGGGATAGAATTTCCACGGCAGCTTCGGCGACACATTGGCGTCGAAGCGCACCGACACCGTATCGCTGAGGACCTTCGGCTCTTCGGCGGCGGCGACCGGATCATAGCGCTGCGTCGTCCCGCCATAGCCGGTGACGCGGCAAAAGAGATTGTAGAGCGGAACCGCCGCGAAACCCAGGCCGACCATCGCCACCGCGATCGTAGCGGCGACGAGCGCAAGGCGCTTGTTCTTCCTGCGGATCGCGTCGCTCGTCATTTTGGCACCACCATGCGCGCCACCGTAATGAAGAAGAAGAGGAAAGCCAGACCGGCCAGAATCCAGCCCATCAGATTGGCGCGGCTGCGCTGGCGCCGGCGATATTCGGCTTCGTCGAAGGGCTCGGGCGTCGGTTCGTCGGTCATAGCGGCCACAGATGGTCGGCCACCACGGCGCCGAACAGGATGAAGAGATAGGCGATCGAAAAGGCAAAGAGCCGCTTTTCGGGCTGCATCCGGTCGCCCTCGCCCGCCGTGCGCAGCCCCACCGGCACCGACAGCAGCACGAAGGCCGCCGACAGCAGCACCGCCGTCCAGCCATAGAGCGCGCCGGCAAGCCCAAGCACCCAGGGCGCGATCGCGGCGGCCGCCATGATGATTGCGTAAAAGAGGATCTGGCGCCGCGTCGCGCGCTCGCCCGCGACGACCGGCATCATCGGAATCCCCGCAGCGGCATAGTCCGAGCGCACGAAGAGCGCGAGCGCCCAGAAATGCGGCGGCGTCCACAAGAAGATCAACAGGAAGAGCAGCACCGGCAGCGGCGCGATCGTGCCCGTCGCGGCGACCCAGCCGATCAGCGGCGGAAACGCCCCCGCCGCGCCGCCGATCACGATGTTCTGCGGGGTGCGCGGTTTGAGCCACATCGTATAGACGAGGACGTAGAAGAGGATCGAGACGGCGAGCAGCGCCGCCGCCTGCCAATTGGCAGCGAACAGCATCAGAAAGACCGAAAAGGCAGCGAGCCCGACCCCGAAATGGAGCGCGGTCTGCGGGTCGAGACGGCCCGCGGGAAGCGGCCGGTTCGCGGTCCGCTTCATCTTTGCGTCGAGACCCGCCTCATACCATTGGTTGAGCGCGCCCGATGCCCCAGCACCCAAGGCAATCGCGAGGATCGAGGAAAAGGCAAGCACCGGATGCATAGGCCCCGGCGCCGCGAGCAGCCCGCACAGCGCTGTGAAGACGACGAGCGACATTACGCGCGGCTTGGTGAGCGCGAACAGGTCGCGCCAGTCGGCCGGAAGCGTCATTGCGCCATGGGTCAGGCTCTGCGCCATGATGGTGTTCTTATAGCCTTTGGAGCGTCATTGCGAGCGAAGCGAAGCAATCCAGAGCCGTCTACGCCACACTGGATTGCTTCGCTTCGCTCGCAATGACGAATTTGGTGAGTTTGCCATGCTTCGACCCGCTTGAGAGGCGGTGCCCCCTGCCGCTTGTCGGCAGAGGGCACCGCCTGACAGGCGAAAATCATCACGCGATCCGCGGCAGTTCGTTGAACTGGTGGAACGGCGGCGGGCTCGACAGCGTCCATTCGAGCGTCGTCGCGCCTTCGCCCCACGGATTGTCGACCGCCTTCTTGCCCGCGACCAGCGAATAGATCACGTTCACGAAGAAGAAGACCATCCCGACCGCCATGATCGCATAACCATAGGACGAGATCAGGTGCCAATAGGCATAGGCTTCCGCATAGTCGGGATAGCGGCGCGGCATGCCCTGCTGGCCCAGGAAGTGCTGGGGGAAGAACAGGACGTTCACGCCGATGAAGAAGATCCAGAAGTGCAGCTGGCCCAGGACCTCGCTGTACATCCGGCCCGACATCTTCGGGAACCAGTAATAGAAGCCCGCGAACAGCGAGAAGACCGCGCCGAGCGAGAGCACATAGTGGAAATGCGCCACGACATAATAGGTGTCGTGAAGCGCGGTATCGACGCCGCCGTTGGCGAGCACGACGCCGGTGACGCCGCCGACGGTGAACATGAAGATGAAGCCGATCGCCCAGACCATCGGCGTCTTGAAGCTGATCGAGCCGCCCCACATCGTCGCGATCCAGCTGAAGATCTTGATCCCTGTCGGGACCGCGATGACCATCGTCGCGGCGGTGAAATACATTTTGAGGTTCACGCTCATGCCGACGGTGAACATGTGGTGCGCCCACACGATGAAGCCGACGACGCCGATCGCGACCATCGCATAGGCCATGCCGAGATAGCCGAACACCGGCTTGCGGCTGAAGGTCGAGATGATCTGGCTGACGATGCCGAAACCCGGCAGGATCATGATATAGACTTCGGGATGGCCGAAGAACCAGAAGAGGTGCTGGTAGAGCACCGGATCGCCGCCGCCCGTCGCATCATAGAAGGTGGTGCCGAAGTTGCGGTCGGTGATCAGCATCGTGATCGCCGCGGCGAGCACCGGCAGCGCGAGCAGCAGCAGGAAGGCGGTGACGAGCACCGACCAGACGAACAGCGGCATCTTGTGCAGGGTCATGCCCGGCGCGCGCATGTTGAAGATGGTGGTGATGAAGTTGATCGCGCCAAGGATCGACGCCGCACCCGCTAGGTGGAGCGAGAAGATCGCCATGTCGACCGCCGGACCTGCCGAGCCGCTGGTCGACAGCGGGGCATAGACGGTCCAGCCGGTGCCGGCGCCGTTGCCGCTGCCGCCGGGCACGAACATCGAGCCGACGAGCATGACGAAGGCGACCGCGGTCAGCCAGAAGCTGACGTTGTTCATGCGCGGGAACGCCATGTCGGGCGCGCCGATCATCAGCGGCACGAACCAGTTGCCGAAACCGCCGATCATCGCCGGCATGACCATGAAGAAGACCATGATCAGGCCGTGCGCCGTGATCATCACGTTCCAGAAATGCTTGCCCGCGACCTCGTCGCCCGCGCCGCCCATGAACTGCGCCCAGCCCTGGAGATACTGGATGCCGGGTTCGGCGAGTTCGAGGCGCATCATGCCCGAAAGCACGCCGCCGACGATGCCGGCGATGATCGCGAAGATCAGATAGAGGGTGCCGATGTCCTTGTGGTTCGTCGACATGAACCAGCGGACGAAAAAGCCCGGCTTGTGATCGTGATCGTCATGCGCATGGTCGGCATGGATCGGTGCAGTCGCTGCGATATCGGTCATTATTCTGGCCCTCGGCTTATCAGTTCGTCGTCGCCGGCGAAGCGGCGGGCGCGTCGCCAGCCGCCGTATCGGGCGTTTCGGCGGGCGCGGTGGTGCGGACGGCCGCAATCGGGCCTTCGGGAGCGGGTTGCGCCGCAGCGGGAGCCGCAGCCTCGGCGCCATCGGGGTTGCCGCCCTTCGAGCGGACCCATGCCTTCCACTTGTCCATCGGCAGCGCCTCGACCGCGATCGGCATATAGCCGTGATCGACGCCGCAAAGCTCCGAGCACTGGCCGTAATAGACGCCGGGCTTATTGACGGTGAAGGTCGTTTCGTTGGCGCGCCCCGGAACCGCGTCCATCTTGGTCCACAGCGCAGGGACCGCAAAGCTGTGGATCACGTCGGCGCCGGTGATGATCAGCTTCACCTGCTGGCCGACGGGGACGACCATGCGATTGTCAACGGCGAGGTGATAGGGCTCGCCCGACGCCTTCGCCTGTTCCTCGGTCAGCATCTTCGAGACATATTCGCCGATGCCCTGGTCGGGATAGGCATAGCCCCAATACCATTGATAACCGGTGACCTTGATCGTCAGCGCGTCCTTCTTGGGCGGTTCATATTGCGCCGCGAGCAGGCGGATCGACGGCACCGCGATCACCGCGAGGATCAAGACCGGGATCGCGGTCCAGATGATTTCGATGAAGGTGTTGTGCGTCGTTTTCGACGGAACCGGATTGGCCTTGGCACGGTAGCGGACGATCACCCAGAGCAGCAGGCCGAGGACGAAGAGCGAAATCACGGTGATGATCGGCAGCAGCACCACATGGCTGAACCAATAGGCCTGTTCGCCGATCGGGCTTTCCTGCGCCTGGAAGTTGATCCCCGCATCGACCGGCTGCCCGACGCCGGGGGCCGGCTTCATCGGCACATAGGTCGCGTCGCCCGCCGGAGCCGCTGCATCGGCCGCAGCCTGCGTCGCGGCGTCGGTTGCCGGAGCCGGAGTCGCCGAGGCCGTCGCCGCCGGCGCTTCGGCCGGGGCCTGCGCATGGCCCGCGCCCACCGCGCCCAGCGATAAAGCTGCCGCAATTACAAGGGTTTTCAAGCTCTTCATAAGGATTGTGCCGCCCGTTGCCTGTTGTCTTTATCGATCCCCCAACCCACCCCTCAGGATGCCGGACAATCGTCTCGGCGCCGCGCGGACGGGCTGAATCTCGCGGGGGCTATAGACCCGCTTGCCGCTTGCCTCAAGCATCTCTAACACTATTTTGCAGCGGGCAAATTTGCCCTGCCCGACCCCTGTCGCTGACCGCGGCGATGCAATGGAAAAAGAACGCTTCTCCCATGACCGACGACGAAATCCTGGCCGAGTTCCGCGCCGCCGACGCGCTGCTGCACGGACATTTCCTGCTCTCCTCGGGCCGCCACAGCGAATATTATCTGCAGTGCGCGCGCGTGCTGATGGACACCGAGCGCGCCGGGCGCCTCGCCGTCGCGCTCGCAGGCAAGCTGCCGCGCGATCTTCGCCATGCGATCGACCTCGTCGTCTCGCCCGCGATGGGCGGGGTGATCATCGGGCACGAAATGGGCCGCGCGCTCGGCAAGCCGGCGATCTTCGTCGAGCGCCCGACCGGCACTTTCGAGCTGCGCCGCGGCTTCGAGATCGAAAATGGCGCGAAAGTGCTGATGGTCGAGGATGTCGTCACGACCGGCCTTTCGTCGCGCGAGGCGATGGATGCGGTGCGCGCCGCGGGCGGCGAGGTGCTGGCCGAAGTCGCGCTCGTCGATCGCTCGGCGGGCAGCGTCGACCTCGGTGTGCCCTTCTATCCGCTCGTCGCGATCAACTTCCCGACCTATGCGCCGGACGAACTGCCCGGCCATCTTGCGGACACGCCCGCGGTCAAGCCCGGAAGCCGGAGCCAGACGGCTTGACCGCCTCCCCTTCCCCACACCGCCTGCGGCTCGGCGTCAACATCGACCATGTCGCGACGATCCGCAACGCGCGCGGCGGCGAGCATCCCGATCCGGTGCGCGCCGCCGAGATCGTCGCCGCGGTCGGCGGCGACGGAATCACCGCGCATCTGCGCGAGGACCGGCGCCATATCCGCGACGACGACCTCGCGCGCATCCAGGCCGCGACGGACCTGCCGCTCAATCTCGAAATGGCGGCGACAGAGGAAATGCTCGCAATCGCGCTGCGCCATGCCCCGCACGCCGCCTGTATCGTCCCCGAAAAGCGCGAGGAACGCACGACCGAGGGCGGGCTCGACGCCGCGGGGCAGCATAATCATCTCGCCCCGATCGTCGCGCGCCTCTCCGAGGCGGGCATCCGCGTCAGCCTGTTCATCGAGCCCGATGCGCGCCAGATCGAGGCGGCGATGCGGCTGAAGGCGCCGGTGGTCGAATTTCACACCGGCCGCTACGCCCATGCGGAGGGCGAAGCCCGCGCCGCCGAACTGCGCCGCCTCGCCGATGCGGCGGCGCTCGCGTGGAAGAACGGCATCGAACCGCACGCGGGGCATGGCCTGACCTATGACAATGTCATCCCCGTCGCCGCGATCCCGCAACTCGCCGAACTCAACATCGGCCATTATCTGATCGGCGAGGCGATCTTCACGGGGCTGGAAGACGCTGTGCGCCGGATGCGGGTGTTGATGGACGAGGCGCGGGGCTAGTGGGCAAGAATTTCGTCATTGCGAGCCCTTCGACTGCCTTGCAGGCGCTCAGGATAAACTCGCGCGTGGCGCGAGCGAAGCAATCCAGAGGCGGCCTTGCGCCGCTCTGGATTGCCGCGTCGCCTTCGGCTCCTCGCAATGACGGCCTGTGGGGGCCGTCATGATCATCGGCCTCGGCTCCGACCTGTGCAGCATCGAGCGCATCGAGGCGTCGCTCGCGCGCTTCGGCGAACGCTTCGAGATGCGCGTCTTCACCGAGATCGAGCGTGCGAAGGCGGCGCGGCGCCCCTTCACCCGCGCCGGCACCTATGCCAAGCGCTTCGCGGCCAAGGAGGCTTTCTCGAAAGCCGTCGGCACGGGCTTCAAGCGCGGCGTGTTCATGAAGGACATCGGCGTCGTCAACGCCCCCTCGGGCGCCCCGACGCTCGCGCTCACCGGCGGCGCGGCCGAGCGGCTCGCGGCGATGCTCCCGGCGGGGCACCGCGCGCAAATCCATTTGACGCTGACCGACGATCATCCGTGGGCGCAGGCCTTCGTCATCATCGAAGCGATACGGGACGAATGATGGCGAAGAAACGAAAGCGCGCTGCCGACGACGGCAGCTGGGGCAAGTTCATCCGTGACATCATCGTGATCCTGCTGCTCGTGCTCGGGATTCACAGCTGCGTCGCCAAGCCCTTCTATATCCCGTCGGATTCAATGATGCCGACCTTGCGCAACGGCGACCGGCTGATCGTCAGCAAATATCCCTATGGCTGGTCCTATGCCTCGGTGAGCTTTCATCTCGCACCCAGGATGCAAGGCCGGCTGTTCGGCAGGCTGCCGCAGCGCGGCGATATCGTCGTGCTCGAACATCCCGACACGCGCATCGACTATATCAAGCGCGTCATCGGACTGCCAGGCGATACGATCGAACTGCGCGGCGGCGCGCTGATCATCAACGGCAAGCCGATCAAGCGCGAGGTGCAGCCGATGCTGTCGATCCCCGTCGATGCCAATCTGCCCGGCCCCGATTCGAGCCTCTATCGCTTCGTGCGGCGCGGCGACGACGGGCGCATGATGCTCGAACTGCCCGTGGTGCGCGAAACGCTGCCCGGCGGCGCGACCTTCGACACGATCGACATGGGCCCCGGCTATGCGACCGACGATTATGGGCCGATCACCGTCCCCGCCGATCATCTGTTCCTGATGGGCGACAACCGCGACGGCAGCGCCGACAGCCGCGTCCCCGTCGCGATGAAAGGACTCGGCGGCCCGGTCCCCTTCGAGGCGATCGCCGGCCGCGCCGAAATCATCAGCTTTTCGACCGACGGCACGACCCAATGGTACAACCCATTGAGCTGGATTCGCGGGCTGCGGTCGGGCCGCGCCGGAACCGATCTTCATCCGCCGCGTGAAGAGGCGGTCGTCAACAGGGAGTGACGGGTATGGCGGAAACGGGGGAAACGGCAGGATCGCGCCGAAGGCCGGACAGCCAGGCGCCCGGCCCGGCCGAAATCCGCAATCAGCTCGTCCGCACCGAACTCGTCAAGGCGAGCGTCTGGCTCGGCCTCGCGCTGTTGATCGGCGCGTGCATCGTGCTGATCCAGCCGATCCTGCTGATCTTTGCGGGAATCGTCGTGGCGGCGATGCTCGACGGGGGCACGCGCCTGCTCGGCCGCGCGCTGCCGATCGGGCGCGGCTGGCGGCTGTTGATCGTCTGCCTGTGCCTGACCGCCTTTCTGTTGTGGACGATCCTGTTCGCGGGCTCGCAGATCGCCGATCAGGCCGCGACGCTGCAACGGGTCGTGATGGCGCAGATCGACCGCGTGGCGGCGTGGGCGAGCGATCACGGGATGGGCAATCTCCAGCTCGATACCAAGACGATCACCGACAATCTTGCGGGCACCGTCGGTCGCGTGACCGCGGCGCTCGGCACGGTGGTCGGCGCGCTGACCAGCCTCGTGATGATTATGGTGCTCGGCCTTTTCCTCGCAATCGAACCGCGGCTCTACGAACGCGGTGTCGCGTGGATGCTGCCGGTGAGCGCGCGCAAGGACTTCTATCTCACCACCGCGCGCATGGGCTTTACCCTGCGCCGGCTGATGGCGGGGCGGCTGCTCGGCATGGCGGTCGAAGGGGTCGGGACCTGGCTCGCCTGCCTCGCCGTCGGCATTCCGATGGCAGCCCTGATGGGGCTCCTCACCGGCCTGCTCGCCTTCATTCCCAACATCGGCGCGATCGTGTCGGGCGTGCTGCTTGTCCTTGTCGGTTTTTCGGCGGGGACCGACACCGGCCTTTGGGCGATCGTCATTTATTTCGCCGTCCAGACGATCGACGGCTATGTCATCGTGCCGATGGTCGCGAAGCAGACGGTCGATCTCGCCCCCGCGCTCGTTCTCGGCGCGCAGATATTGCTCGGCACGCTGCTCGGCATCCTCGGCCTGTTCCTCGCCGACCCGCTCGTCGCGATGACCAAGGTCGCGCTCGAACGCGAGGCCGAGCGCAACGCCGCGGGCAAGCCCAAACGAAAAACGGCGGCGAGCCTCTGATCGAAGCGTCGCCCCAGCGGAGGCGGGGCGACGGCATGGCTATGGCTGCGGTGCGCCCGGCGGCGGGCCGCCCGGACCACCGGGGCCGCCCTGCATCTGCATCTGCTGCATCTGCTGCATCATCGCGCGCACTTCAGCGGCGTTGCGGAAGTCGATCAGTTCGACATCGAAATAGAGCGTGCTGTTCGGCGGGATCGGACCCGCGGCCTGATCGCCATAGCCCTCTTCGGGCGGGATCACGATCTTGTATTTGCCGCCGCGCTGCATCTGCTTGAGCGCCTTCGAAAAGCCGGGGACCGAGCCGGCGACCGGCAGCGGCGCCTGTTCCTGCTGGTCGAACACCGTGCCGTCGGCCAGCTTGCCGGTATATTTGATCAGGACCATGTCCTCGTCGGTCGGGCTCGGGCCTTCGCCGGGCTTGACGACCTCGACGGTCGTGCCGCGCTCGATCGTCTGGCACCAGGCGACGCCCACCGCCAGCGCGACCAGCGCCGCGAGGCCGATCCAAAGCAGCCACAGCCCGCCCTTGCTCACCGGGCGCAATGGAACCGTCGTCACACTCATCGTCGCTGATCCTTCCCTGGCGCCACCGGGCGCGAATGTCGGCGCCGCCTATAGGCGGAGCGACGTGGAAGGGTCCAGAGGCAAATGTGCGCGGGGAGTGGGAGAGGCGACGGCTTTGGGGTGGGGAGCGGACGTCGGACAAAACCCCTCCTCTTCAGAGGAGGGGCAGCGAGACTTGCGAGCTTGCTCGCTAGTCGCAGCGGGGTGGTGCTAGACGTCTTGCGCGCTATCGCGCGCCACCACCCCCAACCCCTCCTCTGAAGAGGAGGGGCTTATGAACGACCCCTCCCGCCCGAAACCCGTCGTTCCCAACGAAAAAGGGCGCCGCGTTGCCGCAGCGCCCTCTTTTCGAATCAGGATCCCGAACGGGAAGACGGTCTTACTTGATCCCGTCGCGTTCCATCCGCTTGCGCTCCATCTTGCGGGCGCGGCGGACGGCGGCGGCGCGTTCGCGCGCACGCTTTTCGCTCGGCTTCTCGTAGTGACGGCGCAGCTTCATTTCGCGATACACGCCCTCGCGCTGCAGCTTCTTCTTGAGCGCGCGAAGGGCCTGGTCGACGTTGTTGTCGCGAACGATGATCTGCATATGCCGTGTCGTCTCCTGTTCGTTCCGGCAGCCTTGGTTTCGGGAAAATCCCCGATCGCCCAAGACCATCAATATTCGGGCAATAAAAAGAGCGCCGCGAAAGCGCGACGTTCCGTTGCAGCGCCACTAGCGGGATTCGCGCCGAAATGCAAGCCCCCGCGCGACGAACCGCGTCCGTGCCGCATCGACGACCGGCGGCGACCCTCGCGGGATTGTGCCGCCCCCTCGCTCTGTGGCATAGGTAGCAGGACGAAACCGACAGGTGAAGAGGATCAAGGCCATGGCAACCCAGCTCAAGCGCAACAGCAAATATAGCGAAGCCGAATGGACGGCGCGGCAGGAACTGGCCGCCTGCTATCGAATCTTCGCGATGATGGGCTGGGACGAGATGATCTTCAACCACATCACGGTGAAGGTGCCGGACGAGGACGGCAGCTATCTGATCAACCCCTATGGCATGCATTTCAGCGAGGTCACGGCATCGACGCTGATCAAGATCGACATCGACGGCAACAAGGTCGACGAAGACAATCCTTGGCACGTCAACAAGGCGGGCTTCGTCCAGCACAGCCTGTTCCACCGCGAGTTGCCCGATGCGCACGCGATCATCCACACGCACACGACCGCGACGATGGCGGTCTGCTCGC
Source organism: Sphingopyxis indica (assembly GCF_032879645.1). Lineage (NCBI taxonomy): Bacteria > Pseudomonadati > Pseudomonadota > Alphaproteobacteria > Sphingomonadales > Sphingopyxidaceae > Sphingopyxis > Sphingopyxis indica. Next base: position 1,784,518 of record NZ_CP076394.1, on the reverse strand, counting down.
TCGAGGGCGGGCTTCAGCCGACCAACTTCTATGCGTGCAACTATATGGGCCAGATCGGCTATCACGACTTCGAGGGCGTGACCGTCCGTGAAGAGGAAGGCGAGCGATTGCTCGAAAATCTGGGCGACAAGCGCATCCTGATGCTGCGGAATCATGGACCGGTCGTGATGGGCAGGACGCTCCCCGAAGCCTTCATCAAATATTGGGCGCTCCAGCGTGCATGCGAAATCCAGCTCGCGACGATGAGCATGGGCAAGCCGATCCTGATCGGCGACGATGTCGTCAAGGTGCACCAGCGCGACCTGTATCAGGCACAGATCCCCGGTGGTGCCGGCCGCGCCGAATTCGACGCGATGGTGCGCAAGGTCGACAAGCTCGACACGAGCTGGCGTGACTAATCCGGCGGCGGCGCTACGAAGGCCGCTATGACGAAATTCTCGGTCAACGACCGTCCGGTCGAATATCGCATGGACCCCGACACGCCGCTGCTGTGGGCGCTTCGCGACGCATCGAACCTGACCGGCACAAAATATGGCTGCGGAACGGGCGACTGCGGCGCCTGCACCGTCGATATCGACGGCGAGGCGATTCGCAGCTGCCTGGTCACCATCGCCGAGTGCGAGGGGCGGCTGGTGACGACGATCGAGGGCCTGTCGCGCGACCGCAGCCATCCGGTGCAACAGGCGTGGGTCGCCGAACAGGTGCCGCAATGCGGTTTCTGCCAGTCGGGGATGATCATGGCCGCGGCGGTGCTGCTGCGCGGCAACAGCAGCCCGAGCGATGCCGAGATCGACGCCGCGATGACCAACATCTGCCGCTGCGGCACCTATCCGCGCATCCGCGCCGCGATCCGCCGCGCCGGGCGCGTGTTGCGCGGCGAGGAACGGATTGCCGCCGCGCCGCCCCCCGGCATCCGGCCCGAGGACGCCGCGCGCGCCGTCCCCGCGCTGCACCCGTCCCCGGACTCCTGATCGCGCACCAAAGCTGAACGAAAGGCAACATCGCGGTTCAGCACCGACTCATTTCGTCATCGGTAAGACTCGCTTTATCTTCCCGGCTGGCGTGCCAGCGAACGGGACCCGAATTGGAGACGATCTGATGAAGAAGATGTTCGGCGGGCTGCTGATGGCAGCGACGATCCTGACGCCGCTCGGCCCCGCCTTTGCGCGTCCCGACAGCCCGGCGCATTCGGCGCAGCGCGGCGACCGCGGCCACCGCGGCTCGGGCGCGAGCCACCAGCAGCGCAGCCCGCAGCGTAACGAAGCACGCAGCCGCCCCGCGTCGCGCCCGCACTATCAGCAGCGCCGCGTCGAACGGCCGCAGGCGCAGCGGAATGTGGAGCGCCGAGCGGTTTCGCGGCCGCAATCGACCAGCGCGTATCGCGGCCGCGGCGAGCGAGCCGGCAACGACAGGCGCCATGGTGGCTACGACCGCAATCGCAGCCAGCGCGAGCAGTGGAACCGCAACGACCGCGGCCGTGGCGACAGTCGCAACTGGAATCGCGACGATCGCGGCCACAACAATGACCGTGACCGCTACGACCGCCGCAATTGGAACCGTAATGACCGGAACCACAACGATAGCCGCAACTGGAACCGCAACGACCGGCGCAACGATTATCGGTGGGACCGGAACCGCAACGACTATCGCTATCGCGGCGACCGTTCGCGCGGCTGGAACCGCGACTGGCGCCACGACCGGCGCTATGACTGGCGCAGCTACCGCAACGTGCATCGCAGCTATTACCGCCTGCCGCGCTATTATTCGCCCTATCCGCACTATGGCTATCGGCGTTTCAGCATCGGCTTCACCCTGGGTTCGCTCTTCTATGGCCAGCGCTACTGGATCAACGATCCCTGGTATTATCGCCTGCCGCCCGCCTACGGCAATTATCGCTGGGTCCGCTATTATGACGACGCGTTGCTCGTCGACATCTATTCGGGCCGGGTGGTCGACGTGATCTACGATTTCTTCTGGTAATATTCCTTTCGGTTACCGGAAGCACACTGAAGGGCCGGCGTCATGCCGGCCCTTCTTTTATGGACTTGCCCTCCCCGCCCCGCCGCGCCACGATCATGCGCAGAAAAAGGGGAGCGATATGCGCAAGATCACCATGCTCGTCGCGGCGGCCCTCGCCCTGGCGACGGGCGGCGCCGCGAGCGCCAAGACCACCGTCATCTATGCCGGAAAACTGATCGCCGACGCCGACAAGGGGGTGCAGGGCCCCTCGACGATCGTCGTTACCGACGACCGCATCACCTCGATCACCGCCGGCCGCGCCGAAGCGCCGGCAGGCGCCGAAATCGTCGACCTTGGCGACAAGACCGTGCTGCCCGGCCTGATCGACCTCCACGTCCATCTGACCGGCGACCCCGGCGGCGATTTTCGCAGCGAAGCGGTGGAGCCCGACGAATGGGGTGTGGTGGTCGGCACCAAGAATGCGCGCCTGACGCTCAGGGCCGGCTTTACCACGGTCCGCGAAGCCGGGTCGGCGCAATATACCGCCTTCGCGCTGCGGCGCGGCACCGCCGAAGGATTCGTCGAAGGACCGCGGATCATTGCGGCCGGCCCGTCGCTTTCGATCGTCGGCGGACACGGCGACGTCACCGGCTTTCGCGAAGACATCCACGCGGTGCTCGACCAGGGCTATAGCTGCACCGGCGCGGTCGAGTGCGCCGAAAAGGTCCGCAAGGCCTCGCGCGCGGGCGCCGACGTCATCAAGATCACCGCGACCGGCGGCGTCCTGTCGCAGCAGGGCCGCGGCCTCGGCGCCCACTTCACCGATGCCGAGATGGAAAGCATCGCCCAGACCGCGCATTCGCTGGGGCTCAAGGTGATGGCCCACGCGCATGGCGCGCGCGGCATCGAAGCGGCGTCGGCCGCGGGGATCGACAGCATCGAGCACGGCACCTTCGCCGACGACGCGGCGCTCAAGGTTATGAAGGCGAAGGGCACCTACCTCGTCCCGACGCTGATGGCGTTCGAGGGGGTGCGCGAGCGGCTCGGCAAGGGGATCTATACGCCGACGGTCGAGGAAAAGGTGCGCATGACGCTGGGCACGGTCGGGCAAGCGGTCGGCAAGGCCAAGGCGCTCGGCGTTCCGATCGCTTTCGGCACCGATGCGGGCGTGTTCGAGCACGGCCGCAATGCCGGCGAATTCGCGCTGCTGGTGAAGGCGGGGCTGACCCCGCGCGAAGCGCTGGCGAGCGCGACCACCGTCGCCGCGCGCCTGCTGTCGATGGAGGATGAGGTCGGCCGCCTCGCCCCCGGCCTGTCGGCGGACATCATCGCGGTATCGGGCGATCCGCTGTCCGACGTGACGGCGCTCGAAAAGGTCGACTGGGTGATGGCGCGCGGCCGGATCGCCGACTAGAGCAGTTTTCGACCAATCTGGGTCGCCGGGACGGAGCCGATTTTGGCCCAGCGCGAGAAGCGAGGAGCCGTGCGATGCGGGACATCGTGCGCGACGAGCGACGCTGCGATGGGCCAAAACCGGCCCGCCGCCGGGCGGTTGCGCCAGACAGCCCGCTGGACAGCGTTGCGTCGCTTGCAGGGGCAACCAGCCCCTGCCGCACGCCGACGCCTCGCCAGCGGGCTGTCTGGCGCAATCACGACGACCCAGATTGGTCGAAAACTGCTCTAGGGTCAGGCGGCGCGGCCGACTGCGGGCCGGGCCGCCGCCCGCCCTGCCCCGCCTTTGCCGATCAGTGTTTCGAGCTCGATCGCCCTGGCGAACTGCACCCCGACGCGGTTGCCGTTCGACCAGCGCACGCGCGCTTCGATCCGCAGCCCGTCGCCGAACGCGAGGGTCAGCGGCGTATCTTCGGGCACGTTCCACAATCCTTCGATCAGCGCGCCGCCGGTCGACACGTTGCGGACGAGCGCCTCATAATTGTGACCGCCGCTCGCCACCTCGATCGTCCGCAAGATATGCCGCCGCGGCGCCCGCGCGCTCTTGTAGCCGCGCGCGACGACATGCCCGTCCTTCTCGCCGATCAGCGCGAGAATCTCGTCCAGGTCCATCGGCTTGCCATAGATATAGCCCTGGACATGGCTGCACCCCAGCCCCCGGACCAGCGCGAGGTCGTCGTGGGTCTCGACCCCCTCGGCGGTCGTCTCCATGTCGAGCGCGGTCGCGAGGCCGACGATCGACGAGATGATTGCGGCGTTCATGCTGCTCTTGTCGGCGGCGCCGAGGACGAAGCTCTGGTCGATCTTGATCTTGTCGAACGGCGCCTTCTTCAGATAGCCGAGCGCCGAATAGCCGGTGCCGAAATCGTCGAGCGCGAGGCGCACGCCGGTGCGCTTCAGCCGCTGGAACATCGCCAGATTTTCCGGGCTCTCGTCGAGGAACACGCCCTCGGTGATCTCGAGCTCCAGCTGTGCGGGCTCGATCCGCGATGCCGATACCGCGCTCATGATCGTCGCGGGCAGCTTTTCGTTGGCGAACTGGCGCGGCGAGACGTTGACCGCGACGCGGTAGCCGGGGCCGATGCGCGCCACCGCGTCGCATGCCGTGCGGATGATCCATTCGCCGATCGGGACGATCAGGTTCGATTCCTCGGCGATGGGGATGAACTTCGAAGGGCTGACGACCTTGCCGTCGCCGCGTCGCCAGCGGATCAGCGCCTCGAAGCCCGTGATCTTCTCGCGCGCGACATCGACGATCGGCTGATAGAGCAAAGTCAGCTCGTCTTTCGCGAGCGCGTCGCGCAGCGCATCTTCGATCGCCTTGCGCTCGCTCGCCTGATTGTGCATCGCGTCGGCATAGAAGCGATAGACGCCGCGTCCCGCATCCTTTGCCGCATAGAGGGCAAGGTCGGCGTTGCGCACCAGCGCCGAAGCGCCGACGCCCGCGCCGCTCGACACCGCAATGCCGACCGACGAGCCGATACGCACCTGTTCGCCCTCGATGGCGAAGGGTTTTGCGAGGCTCAGAATGATCGCATTGGCGATGCTCGCCAGCTTTTCGGGCTGGGTGATTTGCGGCAGCACGATCTGGAACTCGTCGCCGCCGAGCCGCCCGACCTGCCCCTTGTCGCCGATGATCTGGGTGAGCCGCGCCGCCGCCTGCTGGAGAAGCTGGTCGCCGACCGGATGGCCGAGCGTGTCGTTCACCGCCTTGAAGCGGTCGAGGTCGAGCAGCAGCAGCGCGCAGGGTTGCGGCTGGCCGATGTGGTTCTTTAGTGCGCGCTCGAGCAGGTCGGTGATCTGCAACCGGTTGGCGAGGCCGGTGAGCGTATCGTAGCGCGCGAGCTGGTTGATCGCGCGCTCCGACTTCTTCTTTTCGGTCAGGTCGGTGCCGCTGCCGCGAAACCCCTGAAAATTGCCATATTCGTTGCTGATCGGCTGACCCGAAATCGACCACCAGCGCTCCTCCCCGGGCACCGCCGCCTGCACAGTCAACTCCTTGAACGGCGTCCGCGACGACAGGCTGAAGCCGAGCGTCCGCTCCTCGCTTTCATCCCTGCCGACGCGCTTGCGGATCAGGTCGGTGAACGGCCGGCCGAGCAGGTCGGCAAGCGGCCGATCGAGCTTCGCCGCGATCGTCGGCGAAATATAGACGAGTTGGCCATAGCGATCGGTTTCCCAGAACCAGCCGCGCCCAGCGCGTTCGAAATCGCGCACCAGATTGAGCGCGCGCTGCTGCTCGCTGACGACGATGCGAGCATTGCGCGTCGCGCGGCGCTGATGCCTTATGTCTTCGCGCATCATCACCATCAGCAAGGCGAGGAATATGAGCGCCGCGATCGCAAAGGGCCACGATGCGACCCCGATCGCGCCGCCAAGAGCGGTCGCGCCGGCAAAGGCGAAAAAGGCCGGGCGCGCGATCGACGAGGCCGAAGCGGCGACGAGGATCGCGCCAAGATGGATCGCGGTAAAGGCGCCGAAGACCAGCCGTTCGTCGGGCACCGCGACCGCCGCGAACAGCGCCGTGGAGCCGAGCAGGCTGCCGAGCGCAACGAGGATCATCGCGGTCGCCGCGATCCGGCGCGGATGCCTGAGCAATCGTCCGCGCGGCATTCGCATCGCCTGTCCGATCACCGTCAGGGCCACGTCGCACGCTATGCCGGCGCCGAGCACCGGCGCATACCAGCCGGTTTGCAGAAAGCCCGCAAGGCCGGGGAAGAAGGCGAAGGCGAAAAAGGCGAGCGTACGGCCGACGAGCACATAATGCCAGAGCTGGGCGACGCGGATCAGCCGGGCGACCAGACCGGGTGAACCGAACAGCGATTCCTCCCCGCTCGTCGAGCGCGCCAACGAGCGCAATATCGCCTCCTTACTCCCCAAAATCCGCCGTTCCTGCTGCTTTGGACTGGGTTGGAGCCCTCTCAGAAAGGGGTTTCCAAATCCTTATGCGGGCGCGTTCATTTGCGCCGAAGCTGTGCCAAAACGGAAGGACTTTGGTTTCGCATCGCAACTTGTTATGCTGTGTTATGCCCGCCGTTCGCCTCTTGCCGCCCGACCGCTTTTTCGACCGTTCCGAATGGGCGGCGATCACTCGCGCTTCGCCCTGGCGCGGCATCTGGCTCGTCGCGCATGCGTGGATCGTCACGGCCGTGCTGCTGGGCGTCGCGGCCTGGTCGCAGAACCCGCTCGTCTGGCTGCTTGCAGTCATTTTCGTCGGCGGACGGCAGCTGGGCCTTGCCATCCTGATGCACGACGCGGCGCACGGCGCGCTGCATCCGAACCGGAAAATCAACAATTTCCTCGGCCAGTGGCTCACCGGCGCGGCGACCGGGTCGGACCTGATCGCCTATCGCACCTATCATCTGCAGCACCACAAATATACGCAGCAGGCCGAAGACCCCGACCTGTCGCTGTCGAAGCCCTTCCCCACCACCCGCGCGAGCCTGTGGCGCAAGGTCGTGCGCGACCTGACCGGCCAGACCTTCGTCAAGCAGCGCCGCGCGCAATTCGGCTATGCCTGGATCGGCCTCAAGGCGATGCTGCGCGGCGAGGCGGCGGACAGGCGCGGCGGCACGCGCGCGGGCACGCCGTTCAACAAGCAGTCCGACGACGGCATGACGTCACCCACCGCCGATCTTGCGGGCGCGATGGCGGTGACGCGCGCGGTCGGGCGCTTCCTGCTCGTGCAGGCGGTGCTGCTCGCAGCCTCGCTCGCGCTTTACGGCTGGACGCCGTGGCTGCTCTGGATCGCGGCGATGGCCACCACATTCCAGCTCTACCTGCGCGTCCGCAACATCGCCGAACATGCCTGCACGACGACGGGCAGCGACGATCCCTTCACCCATGCGCGCACGACCCGCGCGAACTGGCTGGAGCGCGCGACGGTCGCTCCATATTGGGTGAATTATCACGCCGAGCACCATCTGTTCATGGGGGTGCCTTGCTATCGCCTGCCGCAAGTCCACGCCGCGCTCGGCCGTGCGGGCAAGCATGACGCGATGACGATCGCGCCGGGTTATGCCGCGGTGCTGCGGCAGGTGACGGCGAAAGCTTAGCCTCAGCTTTCAGCGACGAAGCGCGCGCCCGCGCGGTCCTTCACCGTCGTCGCGGGGTCGAAGATCATCCCGTTCATCGCGACATAGACGCCCGCCGGCAGCGTCTGGACCGCCGCGAGCGCGAAGCCGACGTTGAATTCGGCGTCGCTCGCGCGCACCGATGCCGGCTGCATCGCGCCGGTCATCACGATCGTCTTGCCGGGGATCGACTGAAGCACGCGGCCCGTCGTCACCATCGTGTCGGTGCCGTGGGTGACAAGGATGTGCGCGGCATCGCTCGCCGCGACGGCGGCGCGGATCGCCTCGCGGTCGGCGTCGTCCAGTTCGAGGCTGTCCTTGCGCATCAGCTGCGTCACGCGGTGCGGGACGAGGACATTATTCTCGCGCAACATGTCGGGAATCGCCGCCGGGCCGATCTGAAACTCCGAAAGCGCGTCGAAATAGACTTTGTCGATCGTGCCGCCCGTGGTGAAGATTTCGATCACGCGCATTCGTCCTGCACCGGCACCGCCGCCGTGCCGTCGGGCGCCGGGAACGGCCGCTTGAAGGTAAAGGCTTCGGCCGTCGGCCCCTTTGCCTCCAGCATCGCAATCCGCGCCATCCCCTCGGCGACGGACGGACGATGTCCCGCGGGCACCCACCAAAGCACCTGGTAAACGCCGATATTGTCGAACCACTCCTTGCGTCGCTTCATGACCGCAAGGTGATCGGGCCGACGATAGACAAAGGCGGCGAGCGCATCGAGATCACGCCACACCGACATATTCGCGATAAGGTGCGGATCGTCGGTGACGGGCACGTCGGTCGCGTCATTGCCATCGCCCGTCAGACGCCAGATAAAGCCGTCGCTCGCCTCGGCCACCGCGTTCACATGATCGAGCGCATCCATGAAATCGCGGTTGGCGACATGCTCCGGAGGCAGCCGAAAGCGCGCGATATTGATCTGTGCGAGTTCAAAGCCTGCCATGCCATCCTCCTTCATGCCAGTGCCTCGGCGATCAGCCGCCGCGTGTTGTCGATCCCGAACAGCGCGATGAAGCTGCCCATGCGCGGCCCGGCGCTCGACCCGAGCAGCGTCTCATAAAGCGCCCGGAACCAGTCGCGCAGATTTTCAAAGCCATAGGCGTCGTTCTTGCCGATTTCATAGACGATATTCTGGATGTCGTCGGCCGAGGCATCGGCGGGCAGCGCCGCGAGCTTGTCGTCGAGTTCCTTGAGCGCCGCGACCTCGCCGCCCACCGGCTTGCGCCGCTTCAGCGTCGGCGCCACATAGTCGCGGTTATAGGCCATCGCATTGTCGATCAGCCGGTCGAGTTCGGGCCAGGTCGCCGCATCGGCACCCGCGACATATTGGCCGAGATAGCGCCAGATCTGCTCCTTCGACGCGTCGGCGCCCATCACCGCGACAAGATTGAGGAGCAGGCCGTAAGTCACCGGCAGCACCGCATCGGGAACCTGCTCGCCGCGCGCGACATGGACGTGATGCACGGGGTTGCCGAGCTTCTTGTCGGGCTCCTGCGCCGGATAGCTCCCGCGCATCTGCAGATATTCGTCGACCGCCTTCGGGATGACGCCGATATGGAGCTGCTTCGCGGCCTTGGGCTCGCGATAGGCGTAAAAAGCGAGGCTTTCCTCGCTGCCATAGCTCAGCCATTGCTCGATCGACAGGCCGTTGCCCTTCGACTTCGAAATCTTCTCGCCCTTTTCGTCGAGGAACATTTCGTAGATCAGCCCCTCGGGCTTGCGGCCGCCGAGCGCCTTGGCGATCTTGCCCGACTGGATGCCGCTGTCGGTCAGATCCTTGCCGTACATCTCGTAATCGACGCCGAGCGCGACCCAGCGCATTGCCCAGTCGACCTTCCATTGCAGCTTGGCGCCACCCGAGAAGATACAATGCGTGATCGTCTCGCCCTCGTCCTCGAAGGACACGAGCCCCGCATCGGCATCGACGACGATCACCGGCACCTGCAGCACGATACCCGACTTCGGGCTGACCGGCAGGATCGGCGAATAGGTCGCGGCGCGTTCGGCGCGCAGCGTCGGCAGCATGATGTCGAGAATGTCCTGATTATGGCGCAGGACATTCTTCAGCGCCTCGTCGAACGCGCCCGAGCGATAGCGTTCGGTCGAGCTGACGAATTCATAATCGAAGCCGAAGCGGTCGAGAAACTCGCGCAGCATCGCATTGTTATGATGCGCGAAACTCTCGAACTTGCCGAACGGATCGGGGATCGCGGTCAGCGGCTTGCCCAGGTGCTCGCGCAGCATGTCCTGCTGCGGCACATTGTCGGGAACCTTGCGCAGACCGTCCATATCGTCGCTGAACGCGACAAGCCGCGTCGGCGCGCCGCCGGTGAGCGTTTCATAGGCACGGCGGACCATCGTCGTGCGCAGCACTTCGTTGAAGGTGCCGATGTGCGGCAGCCCCGACGGACCATAGCCGGTCTCGAACAGCACCGCCTCGCCGCCGGGCTTGCCTTGCGGATAGCGTTTGACCAGCTTGCGCGCTTCCTCGAACGGCCAGGCCTTGGACGTTTGCGCCGGTTCGCGCAGCGAAGGATGAAGATGCAAGTCGGTCATGAATGCGCCCATAGCGGCAAGCGCGACCGAATCGAAAGGCAAAAGTGCCGGCCCGTGCGGGGCGACCGTTACCGGAATATTTACCATGTTGCGGCAAACTTCGGCCATGACCAGCTCACCGCCCCGCCGCCCGCGCGAGCATAAGCGCACCGCCGTCGACCTCGACGTGATCGTCAACGGCGTCCTCAACCATATCGGCGGCCGCATCACCGACCTGTCCGAAGGCGGCGCGCGCATCGACGGCGCCAGCCTGCCCGAACGGTCGCGCTGTGAAATCCACTATGGCGGGCAGATCGTCTATGCCGTGGTGATGTGGTCGGAATATGACCGCATGGGGGTGCGCTTCCCCTATGAATTGACGCACGGCCCGCTGTTCCGCGCGCTCGAAGCCGCCCGCGAGGCAACGCCGAGCGGCCCGGCACGGATTTTCCTCAGCCAGCGCCACACCGGCTTCGGGCGCCGCGGGTTGAACTGAATTTGCGCCAGTCGCCGCCGCTGTCCGAGGTTACGACGGGCAAGATACGATCAACAAGCAATATTCTGCATCCCATCTTCGTCATTCCCGCAAAGGCCGGGATGACGTAAAAATTAAGGGACCCGTGGACAATGACCGCCTATTTCCTGCCCATCGGCCTCCTCTTCGTCTCCAACATCTTCATGACCTTTGCCTGGTACGGACATCTCGGCGACCTTTCGCGCCCGATCTGGCTCGCGGTACTGCTGGCATGGGGCCTGGCCTTCTTCGAATATTGCCTCGCGGTGCCGGCAAACCGCATCGGCTACGGCGTCTATAGCGCCGCCGAACTCAAGACCTTGCAGGAAGTCATCACGCTCATCATCTTTGCGGGCTTCGCGGTCTTCTGGCTCGGCGAAAAGCTGACGGTGAACCACCTCATCGGCTTCTCGCTGATCGCAGCGGGCGCATTCTTCATCTTCAAGGGGCCGATCGCGGCCTGACGACAGGATATTCGACCGATGGAAACCAGAGCCGGCGATCCCGGGGCCTTTGCCCATTTCGACCTTACCCGCGTCCCCTCGCCCGCCTTCGTCGTCGACGCGGCGAAGATACGCGCGAACCTCGCCGTGCTGCGCCGCATCGGCGATGCATCGGGCGCGCGCGTGCTTGCAGCGCTCAAGGCCTTCTCGATGTGGTCGCTGGGCGATACGGTCGCCGAATATCTCGACGGCGTCTGCGCCTCGGGCCTCTATGAAGCGCGGCTGGGGCGCGAGGAATATGGCGGCCCCAATGGCGACAAGGAGGTCGCGACCTATTGCGCGGGCTACAAGGAAGCGGACCTGCCCGACATCGCGCGGCTGTCGGACCATCTGATCTTCAATTCGCCCGGACAGCTTGCGCGCTTCCGCCCGCTGCTGGGTCGCCTGCGCGCGCAGGGCGAGGCGTTCGACATCGGGCTGCGCATCAACCCGATGCACAGCGAGGGCGAGGTCGCGAAATATGACCCGGCGGCGCCGTGCAGCCGGCTCGGCTTCCCGGTCACGCAGCTGCTCCCCGAGCATCTGGAGGGCGTCGACGGCATCCACATGCACAGCCTGTGCGAGCAGGATTTCCCGCCGCTCGAACGCACCTGGAAGGCGGTGCAGCCGACGCTCCGCCCCTTCTTCCGCCAGCTCAAGTGGATCAATTTCGGCGGCGGCCACCATGTCACGCGCGCCGATTATCAGACGGGCGACCTGATCGCCTTTCTGAAGCGCGTGCGCGCCGAAACCGGCTGCGAGGTGATGATCGAGCCGGGCGAGGCGGTCGCGCTCGACGCCGGCATCCTCGTCGGCGAAATACTCGACCTGTTCGACAATGGCATGCCCATCGGCATCGCCGACATCAGCGCGACATGCCACATGCCCGACGTGATCGAGGCCCCCTATCGCCCCGCGATGCTCGGCGAGGCGGGCGAGGGCCCGCCGACCCGCCTCGGCGGCCCCTCATGCCTTGCCGGCGACGTGATCGGCGATTATCGCCTGCCCGGTGGCGCGCGCATCGGCCAGCGCTTCGCCTTTCTCGACCAGGCGCATTATTCGATGGTCAAAACCAATACATTCAACGGCGTGCCGCTGCCGTCGATCTGGCTGTGGGACAGCGAGACCGACGATCTGCGCGAGATCCGGCGTTTCGGCTATGAGGATTTCAAGACGCGGCTGAGCTGATTTCCGCCAGCGCCGCGTGAATGTCGCTCACGACCACCGAGCCCTCGCCGACCGATGAGGCGACGCGCTTGACCGATCCCTTGCGCACGTCGCCGACGGCATAGATGCGCGGCCAGCTCGTTTCGTAGCGGCTCGGCATCCGATCGAGCGACCAGCCCGCGCGCACGAGTTCGAGCGGGGCGATGTCGGTGCCGGTCTTCACGAAGCCACGTTCGTCGCACACCATTTCCTTCGGCAGCCAGCCGGTGTTCGGGCGCGCACCGATGAACAGGAACAGGAAGCGGCAATCGCAATGCCCCTCCGATCCGGTTTCGCGGCAGCGGTAGGTCAGCCCCTCGAGCCCCTCCGCACCGTGCAGCGCGGTGACGTCGGTCGACGGAATGATCGCGATATTCGGATGCTCCTCCAGCCGCTTGACCAGATATTCGGACATCGTCTCGCGCAGGCTCGCGCGGCGGAAGATGACATGGACCTTCTTCGCAAAGCTCGCGAGATAGATCGCGCCCTGCCCCGCCGAATTGCCCGCGCCGACCACGGTGACCTCGGCGTCGCTGCATAGCTGCGCCTCCATCGGCGTCGCGCCATAGAAGATACCGCGCCCTTCATAGGCTTCGATCCCGTCGATCGGCAGCCGCTGATATTGCGCGCCGCTCGCGATCACCACCGCGCGGCTGCGCAGCCGCCGGCCGTCGGCGAGGCTCAGGCAATAGGCGTCGGCGTCGCGTTCGATCGCGCTCGCCCGCACCGGCGCGACGAGCCGCGCACCGAATTTCTGCGCCTGCACCGTCGCGCGCCGCGCGAGTTCATTCCCCGAGATTCCGGTCGGAAAGCCGAGGTAATTCTCGATTTTCGACGAGGTGCCCGCCTGCCCGCCCGGCGCCAGCGAGTCGATCGCGATCACCGTCAGCCCCTCGGACGCGGCATAGACCGCCGCCGCGAGCCCGCCGGGGCCGCTGCCGACAACGATCACGTCGGCGGTCGCGCCATCGGGCAGCAGGTCGAGCCCCAGCCCGGCGGCGAGCTGCTCGGGCGTCGGCTGCACGAGCACATCCGCCGCGCCGAGGATCGCCACCGGCAATTGCGCATCGTCGATCCCGCGCTCGGCGAGCAGGTGCGCGGCGACCGGCCCGTCGGCGGGGTCGAACCAGCGGTGCGCGACGCCATGCTTGGCGAGCAGGTCGCGCAGCGCATAGACGCTGCGATCGCGCGCGCTGCCGATCACGATCACGGCGGCAAAACCGCGGCGGTTGCTGAATTCGCGCCGCGCCGCGAAGATGCGCACGAAAATATCCGAATAATGCGAATTGGCGGCGATCAGCTGCTGGAAGCGTGCGTGCGGGATCCGCAATATCGCGCCCTCGACCCCCATTTCGACGCGCGACAGGTGGCGCTGGCCGGTGAGCACCGACAGGTCGCCCGCAAACTGCCCGCGCTCCATCCAGCCGACCCGTTTCGGCCCGGCGTCGGAGTTTGCGAAGATATGCACCTCGCCCGACAGCGTGACGATGCAATCGGGCGCCATCGTGCCGTCGACGATCAGCAGTTCGCCCGCGCGGTGCGACTCGACGGTGCCCCAGGCAGCCAATTCGTCGAGTTCGGCGTCGGTAAAGGTATGATTCACATCGGCGGGAGAGGTCATGTGGACAATTTCCTTGTCGCTCCGCCGCGCCGTGGTCGGCGCCGCTATCCGCCTTTTCTAGCCTTTGCCGGGATCGGCGCAAGCCGACGCGCGCCCGCAAAAAACCGTGGGACAGGGTCTTTACACGTCGGCCTCCCGCCCATATATGCGCCCCTCGCTGCCCCAGGGGGACTTCCAATAACCGCAAGGCAGCCCTTGTCGTTTAACTTTACCTTTGGGGGTCCCTTGAATTGCACCAGAAACATAGCGCCCACGGGCTGATTCAGGCACTTTCGCCGATCGAACCTGTTACGCTTGTCCGCCCGCATGCCGCGCGGCGCGCAGCGCGTTTCTTCATCGAGCGATTTCCCGGCACGACCATGTATGCGGTGAAGGCGAATCCCTCGCCCGACCTTCTGCGCGTGCTTTGGGACAGCGGTGTGACTCATTATGACGTCGCCTCGATCGCCGAGGTGCGGCTGGTCGCGCGCGCGCTTCCCGAAGCCACCCTTTGCTTCATGCATCCGGTCAAGGCCGAGGAGGCCATTTCCGAAGCCTATTGGAAGCATGGCGTGCGCACCTTCTCGCTCGACACGATGGACGAGCTTCAGAAGATCGTCCGCGCGACCGAGGGCGCCGAGGATCTCAACCTGCTCGTGCGCCTTCGCGTTTCGTCCGATCATTCGAAGCTCAGCCTCGCCGCCAAGTTCGGCGCCGAGCCCGAGGATGTGACCGAGCTGCTCATGGCGACGCGTCAGGCATCCGACGCGCTCGGCATCTGCTTCCACGTCGGCAGCCAGGCGATGACCCCGCACGCCTATGCGCAGGCGATGGAGCGTGTCCGCGCCGCGATCGTCGCGGCGTCGGTCACGGTCGACATCGTCGACGTCGGCGGCGGCTTTCCGTCGTCCTATCCCGGCATGGAGCCCCCGCCGCTCGACGCCTATTTCGAGACGATCCACCGCAGCTTCGAAAGCCTGCCGATCAGCTATTCGGCCGAGCTTTGGTGCGAACCCGGCCGCGCGCTTTCGGCCGAGTATAGCTCGCTCGTCGTGCGCGTCGAAAAGCGCCGCGATCAGGAACTCTATATCAACGACGGCGCCTATGGCGCGCTGTTCGACGCCGCGCACGTCGGCTGGCGCTTCCCGGTCGCGCTGCTGCGCGAGCCCGAGAGCGAGGCCGAACTCGTCGCCTACAGCTTCTATGGCCCGACCTGCGACGACCTCGACCATATGGCAGGCCCCTTCTACCTGCCCGCCGACGTCAAGCCGGGCGACTTCATCGAGGTCGGCATGCTGGGCGCCTATGGCTGCGCGATGCGGACCAAGTTCAACGGCTTCGGCGCCGAGGAAATCCACATCGTCGAGGACGAGCCGATGGCGAGCCTCTACACCGGCGAAGTCGACGAACCCGAACGCCGCACGGCAACGGTGACCAAGCTGTTCTGAGCGGGCGGCTGCAAACCTTCCAAGCCCCTCCTCTTTAGAGGAGGGGGGTGTCGGGTCGGTCGGTCCCCCGGACCGACCTGAACAGTCCGGGGGACTGTTCACCCGACGCCGGTGGTGGCGCGCGACAGCGCGCAAGACTTCGAGCACCACCCCGCTGCGACTAGGGCGCAAGCGCCCAAGTCTCGCTGCCCCTCCTCTGAAGAGGAGGGGTTTGGTCGAATGACAGCTAACCAACCCAAAACCGTCGCCTGCGCACAATCGCCACCGCACAGGCGAACGCTTGACCCATCGGGTCGCCGCCCCTAGCCTTTGCCGCAATGCACAAAATTATCGACCTCCCGACACCGCCGCCGCTCGCCGAGCTCGCGGCGGGGCGTGCGGTCGCGCTGTTTCTCGATTTCGACGGAACGCTCGTCGAGATCGCCGACACGCCCGAAGGCATCCACGTCCCCGACGGCGTCCCTGCCCAGCTCGATGCGCTGCATCGCATGCTCGATGGCCGCATCGCGATCGTCAGCGGCCGCGCGATCGCCGATATCCAGTCGCACCTCGGCGCGCTCGACGTGCTGATGGTCGGCTCGCACGGCGCCGAGATCGGCGAGGCTGCCGAGCCCGAGGCGATCCTGTCGAGTGCAAGCCACGCCGACATCGCGGCACTCGCTTCCGAATGGCCGCGATTGCTCATCGAAACCAAGCCGCACGGCATCGCGGTCCATTACCGGCAGGAACCCGAAGCCGCCCCGGCGGTATTACAGGTCATGGACGACATGGCAGCACGCGAAGGGCTTGCCGCACGCCGCGGCAAGATGGTGGTCGAACTTGGCCCGAAGAGCGCGAACAAGGGAGCCGCAGTGACCCGGCTGATGGCTGCGCCGCCCTTCGCCGGCGCGCTTCCCCTGTTCGTCGGCGACGATGCGACCGACGAGGACGGCTTCGCCGCCGTCGCCGCGACGGGCGGTTTCGGAATCCTCGTCGGCGCGCCGCGACCGACCGCAGCCCATTATCTCCTCGCGGACCCGGAAGCGGTGCATCAATGGCTGACCCTGTGAGCTCGCTCGCGCTCTGGCCGATCGGCAATTGCCAGGTCAGCGCGCTGATCGATGGCGAGGCGGGCTTCGTCTGGGGCTGCGTTCCGCGCGTCGACGGCGATCCGGTCTTTTGCGCGCTGCTGGGCGGCGACCGGCAGCAGGAGGGGATGTGGCGCTTTCGCCTCGCCGGACAGGTCAGGGCGACCGCCGCCTATCGCCGCAATACGCCGATCCTCGTCACGCGGCTCGAGGCCGAGGATGGCAGCGCGGTCGACATCGTCGATTTCTGCCCGCGCTTCGAACGGTCGGGCCGCATGTTCCGCCCCGTCGCCTTTGCACGCATCGTCCGGCCCGTCGCCGGCAGTCCGCGGCTCGAGATGAAGCTGGTGCCGATGCGCGACTATGGCGCCGAGGTCGCGCCGACGACGCGCGGGACCAACCATATCCGCTATCTGATCGGCAATCAGCCGCTGCGGCTGACCACCGATGCGCCGGTCGGCTATGTGATGGAAGGCCACGCCTTTCGCGTCGAACAGGATCTGCACTTTTTCCTCGGCCCCGACGAGCCCTTCACCGGCAATGTCGAACAGGTGCTGCGCGGGATGGAGGAGGCCACCGACCTTTACTGGCGCAGCTGGTCGCGCGGCCTCGCTACGCCGATGGACTGGCAGGACGCGGTGATCCGCGCCGCGATCACGCTGAAACTCTGCCAGCACGAGGAAACCGGAGCGATCGTCGCCGCGCTCACCACCTCGATCCCCGAAGCGCCCGACAGCGGCCGCAACTGGGACTATCGCTTCTGCTGGATCCGCGACGCCTATTATACCGTCCAGGCGCTCAACCGGCTCGGCGCGCTCGACGTGCTCGAAAAATATCTCGCCTATCTGCGCAACATCGTCGATCGCGCGGCGGGCGGACAGATCCAGCCGCTCTATTCGGTGATGGGCGTCACCGAACTCGACGAGAGCGTCGCCGAAAGCCTCGCCGGCTATCGGGGCATGGGCCCGGTGCGCAAGGGCAACGCCGCCTGGACGCAGGTTCAGCACGACGCCTATGGCCAGATCGTCCTGCCGACGGTGCAGGGGTTTTTCGACCAGCGCCTGTTCCGCATGGCCGACGAGCGCGATTTCGAAAGCCTTGAGAGCGTCGGCGAGGTCGCGTGGAAAATGCACGATCAGCCCGACGCGGGGCTGTGGGAGTTTCGCACCCGCCAGCTCGTCCACACCTATTCGGCGGTGATGAGCTGGGCGGCGTGCGACCGGCTGGGCAATGTCGCGGCGCGCATCGGACGCCGCGACCGCGTCAAGGTCTGGAACGACCGTGCCGCCAAGATCCGCGCCAGGATCGAGCGCGAGGCGTGGAACGAAGAGCAAGGCCATTATGGCGCCGCCTTCGGCCATGCGCATCTCGACGCGAGCCTGCTCCAGATGGTCGAGCTGCGCTTCATCCGCGCCGACGACCCACGCTTCCAATCGACCTTTGCCGCGATCGAAAGGGCGCTGCGGCGCGGCGAGCATATGCTGCGCTACGATAGCGAGGATGATTTCGGCCAGCCCGAAACCGCCTTCAACATCTGCACCTTCTGGCTGATCGAAGCGCTGCATCTGTGCGGGCGCTCCGGCGAGGCGCGCGAATTGTTCGAAACGATGCTCGCGCACCGCACGCCATCGGGCCTGCTGTCCGAGGATCTCGACTTCGACAATGGCGAGCTGTGGGGGAATTTCCCGCAGACCTATTCGCTGGTCGGCATCATCAATTGCGCGGGGCTCCTGTCGCGCAGCTGGGACACGGTTCGATGAGCCGCCTGATCGTCGTCTCGAACCGGGTTTCGGTCACCAAAGGGCGCGGCGCGGCGGGCGCGCAGGGCGGGCTTGCGGTCGCGATGAACGGCGCGCTGCGCAAGCATGGCGGCATCTGGTTCGGCTGGTCGGGGAATGAGGTCGCGCGCTTCACCGGCCAGCTCACCATGCAGCGCGCCGACGGCTTCACCACAGCGACGATCGACCTCGAGCCGCACGACGTCGACGAATATTACAATGGCTATGCGAACCGCACGCTCTGGCCGCTCTTTCACTACCGCATCGACCTCGCCGAATATGAAACCGAGTTCGGACGCGGCTATGAGCGGGTCAACGAGCAATTCGCGAACAGCCTCGTCCCGCTCGTCGAGGAAGAGGATCTCGTCTGGGTGCAGGACTATCATTTCCTGCCGCTCGGCGAACGGCTGCGCGCGCATGGGCTGAAGAACCGCCTCGGCCTGTTCCTGCACATTCCCTGGCCGCCGACGCGCCTGCTCGTCTCGCTGCCCTATCACGAGCGCCTAGTCCGCGCGATGCTCCACTATGACGTGATCGGGTTCCAGTCGACCGAGTGGCTCGAAAGCTTCCTCCATTATTGCCGCAAGGAACTGCAAGCCGACGTCGACGAAGACAGCGGCACCGTGCAGCTCGACGGGCATGTCGCCGTTGCTCGCGCCTTTCCGATCGGCATCGACTACAAGGAATTCATGGCGTTCCGCGGCACGCAGACTGCGCAGCGCGCCTATGAACGCCTCGCCGGAAGCGCGCGCAACCGGTCGGTCGTGATCGGCGTCGACCGGCTCGACTACAGCAAGGGTCTGCCCGAGCGCATCGACGCGATGGAACGGCTGTTCACCACGCACGAGGATATGGTCAACCGGCTGCTCTATGTGCAGATCGCACCCCCTTCGCGCGAGGATGTGCGGTCCTATCAGGAAATCCGCGCGACGCTGGAGCAGAAGACCGGGCAGTTCAACGGCGCCCATTCGGACGTCGACCTGGTCCCGATCCGCTACGTCAACCGCGGCTTCGGCCGGGCGGAGCTTTTCGGCTTCTACCGCGCGGCGCGGATCGGGCTGGTGACGCCGATGCGCGACGGGATGAACCTCGTCGCCAAGGAATATGTCGCGGCGCAGGACCCCGAGGACCCGGGCGTCCTGATCCTGTCGCGCTTTGCCGGCGCCGCCGAGCAGATGAGCGACGCGCTGCTCGTCAATTCGCACAGCGCCGAGGATGTCGCACGCGCGCTGTGGACCGCGCTTCACATGCCGGTCGAAGAGCGGCGCGCGCGCTGGGAAAAGCTTAACGCCGTCGTGCGCGACCACGACGTCATCGGCTGGGCCGAGGATTTCATCGCCCTGCTCGCCGCCCCGCCGTTTCACCACATGTGATTTTAGGTTGCATGATGCGACCCATTCGGTGAAACCGGCGCATGGCCATGCTTTCCGGTATCCGCATCGTCGACCTCACCACCGTCATTTTCGGCCCCTATGCGACCCAGATGCTCGCCGACCTCGGCGCCGAGGTAATCAAGGTCGAAACGCCGGGGCTCGGTGACGTTTCGCGCTATCTGGGAAGCGGCGTGCCCGACCCGACGATGGGATCGATCCATCTCACCGTGAACCGCGGCAAGCGGTCGATCGCGCTCGACCTCAAGGATGAAGCCGACGCCGCGGTGCTGCGCGACCTGATCGCCTCGGCCGACGTCTTTTTCCACAATGTGCGCGGCAAGGCGATCGCGCGGCTCGGCTTCGACTATGAAAGCTGCAAGGCGCTGAAAAACGACATCATCTATGTCCACGGCACCGGTTTCGGGCAGGACGGCCCCTACGCCGACCTTCAGGCCTATGACGATGTGATCCAGGCGGCGACCGCGACGACCAGCCTGCTGCCGCGCGTCGACGGCGACCCTCGGCCGCGCTATTTTCCGTCGCTGATCGCCGACAAGATCGCGGGCCAGTTCGGCGCGCAGGCGATCCTCGCGGCGCTCGTCCACAAGCTGCGCACCGGCGAGGGGCAACAGGTCGAAGTGCCGATGTTCGAATGTTTCGCCTCGTTCATGCTCACCGAGCATCTGCGCGACGCGACGCTCGCCCCGCCGCTCGGCCCGGCGGGCTATCCGCGCCAGCTCGACCCGGCGCGCCAGCCCTTCCCCACCGCCGACGGCTATGTGGCGATCGTGCCCTATACGCCCGAATCGACCTTGCGCCTGATGACCCTGCTCGGCAGCGCGGAGCTGCTCGAAACGCCGGACTATGAAGCGGCGAAGGCCAAGGGCGAGCATATGCCGCTCATCTATTCGGAGATTGCGCGCAAGACGCCGGCGAAAACCACGGCCGAATGGCTGGCGCTGTTCGCCGCCAACGACATACCCGCAATGGCGGCGCGCGATCTCGACGCGATCAAGGACGACCCGCATCTGGTCGCGACGGGCTATTTCCGCCGCCGCGACCATCCCGACGTCGGCGCCTTCGACGAGATGCAGCCGCCGGTCAGATATGGCGCCGCGCCGCCCCGCGACCTCGGCTTTGCGCCGCGGATCGACGGCGACGGCGAGGCGATTCGTGCCGAACTCGAAGCGGGGAGAAGGAAGCGGGCTTAGCCATTGCAAAGTCGCGGCGCGCGGCTAGCATCGGCTCCAGGCGGCCTCGCTACGACAATGCCGCGACGAAAAGGGGGAAGCTATGTCCGATAATATTCTCGCGCCCGGTGCAGTGCTCGCGCTCTGGACGCTGATCATGCTCGGCTGGATGGCGGCGACGCGGTTTCCGGCGATGGCCAAAGCCGGGATCGACATCAAGGCACGGCCCGGCGGCCGCGGCATCGACCTCGAAACCTTGCTGCCGCCCGAGGTCAACTGGAAGTCGCACAATTATACCCACCTGCTCGAACAGCCGACGCTTTTCTATGCGGTGATCGTCTTCCTGCACCTGTCGGGCGGCGACGTCGGCTACACGCGCTGGATCGCCTGGGCCTATGTCGCGCTGCGCATCGTCCACAGTCTTTGGCAGGCGACGGTGAACCGCATCCCGGTGCGCTTCGCGATCTTCGCGCTCTACAGCTTGTGCCTGTTCGCGCTTTCGGTGCTCGCGGTCATCGCGACACTCGGTTGAGGGAGGGGAAAATGACCGATACGAATGCGATTCTGGGGCCGGTCGCGACGCTCGCGCTCTGGTCGATGGTGATGTGGCTGTGGATGTATGCGACCCGCATTCCCGCAATGCAACGCGCCAAGCTCGACGCGGCAAAGATGGTCGGCGGGACCGGCAAGAGCCTCGACGATATATTGCCGGCGGAAGTGCAGTGGAAGGCGCACAACTATAATCATCTGATGGAGCAGCCGACGGTTTTCTACGCCGTCGCGATCGCGCTCGCGGTCGGCGGCATGGGCGGCGGGCTCAACGCGCAGATCGCCTGGGCCTATGTCGGTCTGCGCATCGTCCACAGCCTGATCCAGGCAACGGTGAACCGCGTCATGTGGCGCTTTCTGGTGTTCGCGCTCGCCAGCCTCGCGCTGATCGCGCTCTGCCTGCACGCCTTCATGGGTTTCGTGCTCCACTGATCAGCGGCTGAAACGTGCGGCTAGTTCCACATGGGTCGACCAGCGGAACTGGCCTACCGGCTGTACCCAGTCGAGCGCATAGCCGCCCGCGACGAGCGCCTTGGCATCGCGCGCGAAACTTGCCGGGTTGCAGCTGACATAGGCGACCACCGGCACGGCGGACGCGGCGAGCTGCTTCACCTGCTCCTCGGCACCCGCGCGCGGCGGGTCGAGGATCACCGCGCCGAAGCGGTCGAGTTCGGCGGGGATCAGCGGCCGGCGGAACAGGTCGCGATGCTCGGTCGCGACGAGCGCACGCGCGCGATTGGCGGCGCTGGTGAGCGCGAGAACCGCATCGCGTGCGCCCTCCGCCGCATAGACTTTGCGCCCTGCCTGCACCGACAAGGCAAAGGTGCCGACCCCCGCGAACAGGTCCGCGACCGCGCCGGTATCGCCGATTGCGCACGCGACCGCCTCGACCAGCGCCGCCTGCCCCGCGGCGGTCGGTTGCAGAAAAGCGAAAGGCGGGACTTCGACGGCGATTCCATCGAAGCGCACCGTCGGCGGCTCGGGCTGCCACACGGTTTCGAGCCCGTCGCCCTGGTCGATCGCGAGGCGGGCAAGCGCGTGCGCCCCTGCGAAGTCCTGCAGCGCCATCGCCGCGTCGAGCCCGTCGGCGCGCACGCCCTCGAGCAGGACCTCGGCGCCCTGGTCGAGCATCTGGAGCTTGATCTTCACCGGCCGCCGCTGCGGCGCGATGGCGGCGAGCAAGGTGCGGATCGGCGCGACGAGCGAAAACAGGTCGGGAAGCAGCAGCGCGCATTCGCGCATGTCGACGATCTGATTGCTCTGCGCGGCGTTGAAGCCGAGCGCGACCTGCTTGCCCGCCCGAATCGCGGTCAGCGCCGCGCGGCGCCGGCTTCGGGGCGGTGAAAGCAGCGCGGGCAGCACTTCGCTCGCGACCACCTGCTGCGCCGCAAGCGCGCCAACGACGCGGTCGCGCACGAAATCGGCAAGCGCGGCTTCGGCGACATGCTGGAGCTGACAGCCGCCGCATTTGCCGAAATGGCGGCACACCGGCTCGGCGCGATTGGGGCCGGGCACCAGCGTGCCGTCGGCCGCGAGCCGGTCGCCGGGCACCCCGCCCGCGACATGGCGCCCGTCGGCGGTCACGCCGTCACCGCGCGCGGCGATACGCTCGATCAGCGCGGCGTCGTTCATGTCAGTCCCTTATCAGATCGTCGGCCACCAGGCCGGGGCCGATAGCCTGCGCGCGCACAATATGCCAGCCCACCGCCGCAACCGCGGCGTCGAAGGGATCGCGACCGCGTGCCAGCATCGCACCGCATGCGCCCGCCAGCACATCGCCCGTCCCCGCCGTCGCGAGCCACGCACAGCCCGGCCACGCCGCAGCGACGCGCCCGTCGGGCGCCGCAACGATCGTGTCGGCGCCCTTGTAGATCACCACCGCTCCGCTGCGCTCCGCCGCCGCCCGCGCGCGTTCGATCTTGCTGCCGCCGAAATCGGGAAAGGCGCGCGCGAACTCGCCCTCGTGCGGGGTCAGTATCGCCGTCATGCCGCCCAGCTTCGGCAGCGCCGATGCGATCGCCGCCGCGTCGAGCACGAGCGGCTTGCCGCTTGCGAGCGCCGCCTTGACGTCACGATCGAGCGCCGCACCCGCGGGATAGCCGGGACCGACGACGACCGCGCCGAGCCGCGCATCGTCGAGCCGCCCGGCATAGCCCTCGCCGTCCTCGGCAATGACCGCCGAGAACGGCGCACGCGCCGCGCCGCTCAGCACGACATAGCCCGCTCCGGCACGCAGCGCCGCCGCGGCCGCAAGTCCCGCCGCCCCCGGCATCGGTCCCGCGCGGACGAGCACCATGCCGCGGCTGAACTTGTGCGTCGATGCGTCCGGGGCTTCGCCGACGAAGCGCGGCAATGTCGTCATTCCCCGATCGGCCGCGATCCCGATCCCGGCGAGCAAGGTGCGCCCGCAATAGGGTGCGGCCGGGAGCAGCACATGCGCGGGCTTGAGCGCGCCGAGCGCCAGCGTGATGTCGGCGGGCAGCGGCGGCGTCCAGTCCCGGCCGCCATCGGCATCGACCCCGCTCGGCACATCGACCGCGAGCACGCGCCGCCCCGCAAAGCGCCGCAGCCGCTCCGCCAGCTCGTCGCCGAGCGGGCGTGTCAGCCCGACGCCGAACAGCGCATCGACGATCAGCGGCGCGGGCGCCATTTCGTCGGTCAGCGCCTCCACGCCGCCCGTCCATCGCGCGCGTGCAGCGCGCGCCAGATCGGTCTTCGGCTCGGCGAGCGCCGCGACCCGCACGCTCGCGCCGCGCTCGGCAAGCCGGCGCGCCGCGACATAGCCGTCGCCGCCATTATTGCCGGGACCGCAGAGGACCAGCACCGGCGCCCCCGCCGCCATCCGCCACGCCAGATCGGCGACCGCCGCGCCCGCCCGCTCCATCAGCTCGGCGAGCGAGGTGCCGCCTGCCGCGCACGCCGCCTCGGCGGCGCGCATCGCCTCGCTGGTCAGGATCGGGGCGTCGGCGGGGACGGACATGGCGCCTACCCTAGCACGGCAACGCCAAAAGTCGCGTCAGTTCGCGCCGCCGGTGTTCGCTGGCAGGCGATAGCGGTCCTTGCCGACCGCTACCTCGATCATTCCGTCGCCGATGACGGTCACCTTCGCGGGTTCGGACCCGTCCGCCGCGACCACGCCGCGCCCGCCGGTCGCGATTGCAAGGCGGCGATAACCGCTGTCGGCACGCCCGACGACGAGCACGGTCCCGTCGGCGCTTTTCATTTCGTCGAGGGTGCAGTTGCGGCCGAAATCGGGCGCGCCTTCGAGCGCGCAGTCGATACGGCCGCTCAATGCGGTTTCACCGGACTGGCCCGATTCGGCGTCGGAGGACGCGTTGCAGCCCGAAAGCAGCAACAGCGGCATCAGCGCCCCGCCCCCCTTGACCTTCATCCCCGCGTGCCTTTCAGTTGCGACAGGTCGCGCACCGCGCCGCGCGCGGCGCTCGTCGTCATCGCGGCATAGGCCTGAAGTGCTACCGAAACCTTGCGCGCGCGCGGCTTGTCGGGGTGCCATGCGGCCTCGCCCTTCGCTTCCATCGCCGCGCGCCGCGCCGCAAGCTCGGCATCGGAGACGATCAGGTCGATCGTGCGGGCCGGAATGTCGATCTTGATGAGGTCGCCGTCCTCGACCAGCCCGATCGCCCCGCCCTCGGCGGCTTCGGGTGAGACATGGCCGATCGACAGCCCCGACGTCCCGCCCGAAAAGCGCCCGTCGGTGATCAGCGCGCAGGCCGCCCCGAGCCCCTTCGACTTCAGATAGCTCGTCGGATAGAGCATTTCCTGCATCCCCGGTCCGCCCTTCGGCCCTTCGTAACGGATCACGACGACGTCGCCCGCCGCGACCTGCCCGGTCAGGATTCCCGCGACCGCCGCGTCCTGGCTTTCGAACACCTTCGCCGGGCCGGTGAATTGCAGGATCGAATCGTCGACCCCCGCGGTCTTCACGATGCAGCCGTCGAGGGCGATATTGCCCGACAGCACCGCGAGCCCGCCGTCCTTGCTGAAGGCATGGTCGGCCGAGCGGATCACCCCGCCCTCCCGGTCGAGGTCGAGCGTATCCCAGCGCCGCTCCTGGCTGAACGCGGTCTGCGTCGGCACGCCGCCAGGCGCCGCCATGAAGAATTTCTGCACCGCGGGATCGTTGGTGCGAGCGATATCCCATTTGTTGAGCGCATCGCCGAGCGTTGCGCTGTGCACCGTCGGCAAATGCGCGTGGAGCAACCCCGCGCGTTCGAGTTCGCCGAGGATCGCCATGATCCCGCCGGCGCGGTGGACGTCCTCCATATGCACGTCGCTCTTTGCCGGCGCGACTTTCGAGAGACAGGGGACGCGGCGCGACAGCCGGTCGATGTCCGCCATGGTGAAATCGACACCCGCTTCATGGGCAGCAGCGAGCAGGTGGAGCACAGTGTTGGTCGATCCGCCCATCGCGATGTCGAGGCTCATCGCATTTTCGAACGCCTCGAAGCTCGCGATCGTGCGCGGCAGCACGCGGTCGTCGCCTTCCTCATAATGGCGGCGGCACATCTCGACGATCATATTGCCCGCGCGCAGAAACAGTGCCTTGCGGTCGGCGTGCGTCGCGAGCGTCGAGCCGTTGCCCGGCAGCGACAGGCCCAGCGCTTCGGTCAGGCAGTTCATCGAATTGGCGGTGAACATGCCCGAGCAAGAGCCGCAGGTCGGGCAGGCCGAACGCTCGACCGCGGCGACCTCCTCGTCGCTATAATGTTCGTCGGCGGCGGCGACCATCGCATCGACCAGATCGAGCGCGACCTCCTTGCCCTTGAGCACGACCTTGCCCGCCTCCATCGGCCCGCCCGAGACGAACACGGCCGGAATGTTGATGCGCAGCGCTGCCATCAACATGCCGGGGGTGATCTTGTCGCAGTTGGAGATACAGATCATCGCGTCGGCGCAATGCGCATTGACCATATATTCGACGCTGTCCGCGATCAGGTCGCGGCTCGGCAGCGAATAGAGCATCCCGTCGTGGCCCATCGCGATGCCGTCGTCGACCGCGATCGTGTTGAATTCCTTGGCGACCCCGCCCGCCGCCTCAATCTCGCGCGCGACCATCTGGCCAAGGTCTTTCAAATGGACGTGGCCGGGGACGAACTGGGTGAAGCTGTTGACCACCGCGACGATCGGCTTGCCGAAATCCTCGTCCTTCATTCCCGTCGCGCGCCACAACCCGCGCGCGCCCGCCATATTGCGGCCATGGGTCGTGGTGCGTGAACGATAAGAAGGCATTTGGAGAGTTCCTGATAATAATATTACGGATATTGAGGGTCGCTCTACACGGCAAGGCGGGCAGATTCAACGGCGCGCGCGCAATAATTGTTTCGCGCAGAGGCGCAGAGATCGCAGAGAAGAAGGATAAAATGATTTCACGCGGAGACGCGGAGAGAGGGCGCTTGCCGCGAAGCGGCCTTTCTCATCCTATGCCGCGCCGTGGCGCAACGTCGATATGGAATGGGGCTATCGGCCCGGCGCTTCCTCTCCGCGCCTCCGCGTCTCCGCGTGAACCTGTTATCCGTCTTCCTTCTCTGCGATCTCTGCGCCTCTGCGCGAATCTATTTATGTGATTTCTGCCCGAACCAGTTTTTCGCACATGCGCGCCAGCCACTCAGCAAAGCGTGTTTGGCCGGCCGCGTCGGCGACCAGATCCTGGCGCATCTCGATCCCGACATAGGGAATATCGTTCGCCTCGGCGTGGCGGTTCATCGTCGCGTTGAGCAGCTTGCCCGAATAGGGAAGCTGGTCGCCGACGGTCAGCCCTTCGGCTTCGAGCGCGGCGATCGCCGGCGCCGCGAGCCGCGCGTCGGCGTTGTAGAGCACGCCGACCTGCCACGGCCTCTCCTGCGCCGGATCGCTCGCAAGGTGCGGAGTGAAGCTGTGGAGCGAAAGGATCATCGCGGGCCGCGCCGCCGCGATCACCGCCGCGATATGATCGTGATAGGGGCGGAAAAAACGCGCGATCCGCGCCTCGCGGCCCGCATGATCGAGCGCATTGCCCGGGATCGCATGGCCGTCGCTGGCGATCGGGATCACCCCCGGCGCGTGCTCTTCGCGGTTGCAATCGACGACGAGACGCGAGACGCCGCCGAGGAGCGCGGCATCGACTGCGCCGCCCTCGACGAGCAGCGCCGCGACCTCGGCGACGCCGATGTCGATCGCGATATGCTCGCGCAGCAAGGCCGCGTCGATGCCGAGGTCGATGTCCGCGGGCACATGCGCCGAGGCATGGTCGCCGATCAGAAGAACGCCGCCGGCGCGCGGCGTCCCGAGGTCGCGCCACGCTTCGCTCACCGCAGCCGCCCGCTCATCTGCCACCATTCGGGGCGACGCTCGCGCAAGTGGAGCGCCGCGGCGTCGCGTTCGGCAGCGGCGTCGAACAAGGCAAAGCAGGTCGCGCCCGACCCCGACATGCGCGCGAGCCACGGACGCAGGCCGCCGAGTTCGGTCAGCACATCGGCGATCACCGGACAGCCGGCGATCGCGGGGCGCTGCAGGTCGTTGCGCGCCGCGAAAAGCTGCGCGCGCAGGTCGGCACCGGTGAACAGCGGCCCGCGATCGACCCCATCCCACGCCGCGAATACCGGCCCGGTCGCGACCGGCGCGCGGGGATTGACGAGCAGCACCGGCGTATCTTCGAGCGCCAGTTCGGGCACCGGGCTAAGGTCGTCTCCCGTCCCGACGCCGAGGCACGTCTCGCTCGCGACACAAGCGGCGATGTCGGCGCCGAGCGGGCTCACCACCCGCGCCAGCGTCGCATCGCCAATCTCGGGCAGAAAATGGCGGCGGACGAGCCGCGCCGTCGCCGCGGCGTCGGCCGACCCGCCGCCGATGCCCGCCGCGACAGGGAGCGCCTTGGTCAGCCGGACGGCGAGCGGCGGCACGCGGGCAGTGCCATAGCGCTCGCGCAGCAATGCCAGCGTTCGCAACACCAGATTATCGGCCCCCGCGTTCAATCCTTCGGCAAATTCGCCGTCGATCGCCAGCCTGTCGGCATCGGCTACCTCGGCCACGATCGCGTCGCCCGCATCGACAAAGGCGAAGAGCGTCTCGATGTCGTGATAGCCGTCGCTGCGCCGCCCGCGGACGTGCAGCGCGAGGTTGATCTTGGCCCAGCCGGTCTCTTCCACTGCCGTCACCCGCTCAGGGGGCGACGGTCGCGGGGCTCAGCCCGTCGCGCAGCTTGGTCTCGATCCGCGTCGCCATATCGGCGTCGGCGACGAGCGCCGCGGCGCGCCAGACATAGCGCGCCGAAAATTTCCGCCCGCTTTTCCAATAGGCATCGCCCAGATGCTCGACGATCACGGCATTTTCGGGATCACCGCGCTGCGCCCGTTCGAGCAGCGGCACCGCTTCGTCGACGCGTCCGGTCAGGAAATAGGCCCAGCCGAGCGAGTCGGTGATGCTGGGGTTCTGCGGCGCCTGTTTCCACGCCGCCTCGATCCGCGCGAGCGAGGCGTCGACGTTGCGGCGCCGCTCGAGCGCCGAATAGCCCGCGAAGTTGAGGATCGCCGGATCGTTCGGCCGCAACGCCACCGCCTTTTCGATCAGCGGTTCGGCCTTGTCCCAATCGTCGGCCTGTAGCGCAAGGTCGGCCTCGGCGATCAGGACCGTCGCGCGCAGGTCGCGGTCCCTGTCGTCGTCGCCGAGCGCCGCTTCGAGCCGCGCATAGGCCCGCGCCGCAGCGGCGCGATCGTCCGACTGGCGCGCGAGATCGGCGAAGCGGATCAGCAGGCTGCGCGGCGCGTCGGCATCCGCGACCGCGCTTTCGGCGAGCCGCAGCGCCTCAGCCTCGTCGCCCGCATCGAGGAGGAGTTCGGCGCGGCGCATGAGAAGGGCCGGCGGCAACGACGCATCGCCGGGCAGCAGCGCGAGCGCATCGCCCGGCTGCTCGTTGCGTTCGAGCGCCTCGACCAGCGTCGCACGCACCTGCCAGTCGCTGTCGTTCAGCCACCAGGCGGCGCGCGCAAAGAGCAGCGGCACCGAAGGGCTGCCGTTCGGGGTGCGCGCAATGCCGTCGGCGAGCAGGCCGAGCCAGTGCGCGACACCGGCGCGCGGGGTCGATATCGGCTGGTCGGGGAGCAGCAGCAGCGGGTCCTCGCGTTCGCCCGCCGCGAGCGCGATGCGCGCGCGCAGCCGCCGTGCGGCCTCGCCTTCACCGATCTTGTCGAGCGAAGCGGCGACGCGCAGCGCGACGAGCTGGCTCGACCGGTCGGTGAGCCCGATGGTATCGAGATGCCGCACCGCTTCGTCGGTCCGGCGCGCCGCGAGTTCGACCAGCACGGCTTCGAGCTGCAATGCCGGTTGGGGCCGTGCGGCGGGAAAGGCCGCGAGCAGCCAGCGTTCGGGCCGTTTTTCACGCGACCCCACGTCAATCCAAGCCGCGATCGCCGGGTCGATCAGCTTCGAAATGACATCGACCCCGGCCTTGTCCTGCCGCGCGGCGAGATAGCTGCGCACCGCCTTCCAGTCCGAGCGGCGCAGCGCGTCGACGATCAGCACGAGCTGCGCGTCGAAGCGGCGGTTGCCGTCGTCCCAAAGCGTGGCGGCCGCGCTGCGCGCCGCGGCGAAATCGCCCGCCTCGATCGCCTGTTCGAGCATGCGGCCGTGCAGCCCCGGCAGGCCGGGCGCGTGGCTCGACACGGCGGTCAGCGCCGACAGCGCGGCGGCGGGCTCGCCCGCCTCCTCGGCAAGCCGCGCGCGCACGAACGCGTCGAGCGCCGCCTCGACGTCGTCGGCGGCCCGTGCCGGCACCGCGGGCAACAGCGCGACGGCGAGCGTCAGGATCGCGGCGGCGCGGACGGTCCTACATGTTCGGATAATTGGGGCCTCCGCCGCCTTCGGGAGTGACCCAGTTGATATTCTGGGTCGGGTCCTTGATGTCGCAGGTCTTGCAATGGACGCAATTCTGCGCGTTGATGACGAACTTGGGCTCGCCCTCCTCCTCACCGACGATCTCATACACCCCCGCCGGGCAATAGCGCTGCGCGGGCTCGTCATAGAGCGGCAGATTATATTCGACCGGGATCGACGGGTCCTTGAGCTGAAGGTGGCAGGGCTGGTCTTCCTCGTGATTGGTGTTCGAGAGGAACACCGACGAGAGACGATCGAAGGTCAGCACGCCGTCGGGCTTCGGATAGTCGGGCTTCGGCATCATCTCGGCGCGATAGAGCGTGGTGTTGTCGGGATGATGCTTCATCGTGAACGGCATACGGATGCCCAGCGTCTCGGCCCACATCGTCATGCCCGACAGGATCGTGCCCGCCAGGTCGCCATATTTCTCGACGAGCGGCAGCACGTTGCGCACGACGCTCAGCTCTTTTTTGACCCAGCTCGCGTCATAGGCCGCCTGATAGGCGTCGAGCGTGTCGCCCGCGCGCCCCGCCGTCACCGCGGCATAGGCCGCCTCGGCCGCCATCATCCCCGATTTCATCGACGTGTGCGTGCCCTTGATGCGCGGCACGTTCAGGAAACCGGCGCTGTCGCCGATCAACGCGCCGCCCGGAAAGGCGAGCTTCGGCACCGACTGCCAGCCGCCGTCGCTGATCGCGCGCGCGCCATAGGAAACGCGCTTGCCGCCCTTCAATATCTTCGCGATTTCGGGGTGCGTCTTCCACTTCTGCATCTCCTGAAAGGGGGAGATATGCGGGTTGCGATAGTTGAGCCAGGTCACGAAGCCGAGCGCCACCTGTCCGTTCGCCTGATGATAGAGGAAGCCGCCGCCATTGGCATTTTCGTCGAGCGGCCAGCCCTGCGTGTGGATCACGCGGCCCGGCGCATGGTTGGCGGGGTCGATGTCCCACAATTCCTTGACGCCGAGGCCGTAAACCTGCGGCTCGCAATCAGCGTCGAGCGCGAACTGCGGCTTCAATTGCTTGGTCAGGTGGCCGCGCGCGCCTTCGCCAAAGAGGGTATATTTCGCATGGAGTTCGAGGCCCGGGGCATAGTCCGGCTTGTGGCTGCCGTCGCGCGCGACGCCCATATCGCCGGTCGCGACGCCCTTCACCGAGCCGTCGTCATTATAGAGGATTTCGGCGGCCGGGAATCCGGGGAAGATTTCGACCCCCAGCCCCTCGGCCTGCTCGGCGAGCCAGCGGCAGAGATTGCCGAGGCTGCCGGTATAGGTCCCCTTGTTGTGCATGAAGCCCGGCGAAATGAATTCGGGCAGGCCGAATTTCTTCTTTTTCGTCAGAATCCAGTGCTGATTATCGTTCACCGGCACTTCGGCGAGCGGACAGCCGGACTCGCGCCACTCGGGCAGCAGCTCGTCGAGCGCCTTGGGGTCGATCACCGCGCCCGACAGGATGTGCGCGCCGACTTCGGACCCCTTTTCGAGGATGCACACCGACACGTCGGTGCCCGCTTCGTTCGCAAGCTGCTTGATGCGGATCGCCGCCGACAGCCCCGCCGGACCCGCGCCGACGATGACCACGTCATAGGGCATCGATTCCCGTTCGCTCACCGAAAATACCTTTCTGCCGTCCCCGCGCCGATCATTCACCGCAACCGGCGCTCATTTTGTCACGAAAAGCGATGCCCGCCAATTGACGTATCCGTCAACTCCTGTCTCAAACAAATTGATGGGTGGGCAAAATACAGCCTTGCTGGCGCAAAGCTATTGCGACTGGTGGTCGCTTGCGGGCGTCGATGCGCTCGTCGGCGAGGCGCCGGCGGGGTGGCTGACGCCGCCCGCGGCGAACGATGCAGCGACGAAAGCACGGCCCGTGGCACCCGCCGAAGCCGAACCGCCGCCCCTTCCCGCAGCCCTGCAACGCCAGGCTCCCGCCGACGTTCCCGAAACCAAAGGCCCGGTCGAGATGCCGGCCGACTGGTCAGCGTTCCAAAGCTGGCTCGCCGAACATCCCGACGTTCCGGGCAGCCAATGGGACGCGCGCCGCGTGCTCCCCGTTGGCGATCCGGGCGCGCCGCTGATGCTGCTCACCGCATGGCCCGAAATCGACGACCAGCGCGACGGCGCTCTGTTCGCCGGGCCGGCGGGGCAGCTTCTCGACGCGATGCTGCACGCGATCGGCACGACGCGCGGCGAATGCTATCTCGCGAGCCTTGCCGTCACGCGGCCGCCGGGAGGACGCTGCGACGCGGCCGATGTCGAGGCGCTCGACCGCCTGCTCTGGCATCATCTGACGCTCGCGCGGCCCGGCCGCCTGCTGCTGATCGGCGGGGACATCGTGCGGATGGCGGCGGGCCTTGCCCTCCCCGATGCGCGCGGAAGGTTACTCGAAATTAACCATCAGGGCGGCAAGATGGCGGCGGTGGCGGTCGCGAGCCCCGCGATGCTGCTCGCCCGGCCGGCGCACAAGGCAGCCGCCTGGGATAGCCTGAAACTGTTCAACCGGGGACGTTGACCGATGTTGAAACCGACCATGGCCTTGACCGCCTCGCTTTTCCTTGCCGCTGCGGCCGTCGCAGCGCCGGCGATGGCCGCCGACGCCGGCGCGCCCGGCATGGCATCCGCGGCACAGACCGTTCCCGACATCCTCTCATCGAAACAGAAGCAATATTATTCGCAGGTGCTCGCGGCGATCCGCGGCGAGCGCTGGGCCGAGGCACAGGCGCTCCTCGCGGGCGCCGATGACGACGGACCGCTCGACGATTTCCTGCGCGCCGAATATTGGCTCGCCGCGAACAGCCCGCGCGCCGAAGTTTCGGACCTGATGCCGATCCTGTCACGCTCGCCGTGGCTACCGCAGGCGGCGCAGCTCGGCCGCCTTGCGACCCGCCGCGGCGCGACCGACTTGCCGTCGCTGCCGCCCGAAGTCTCGCTCAGCTGGTCGGGCAGCGCGCCGCGCCGGCTCGGCGCCGACACGGTCAGCGATCCCTTCGCTGCGGGGCTCGCCAGCAGCATTCCCGACCGGATCAAGAACGACGATCCCGCGGGCGCCGAGGCGCTGCTCAACAGGGTGATCGACAAGCTCAGCCCCGCGGCGCGCGCCGAATGGACGCAAAAGGTCGCCTGGTCCTATTATATCGAGAATGACGACGCCAATGCGCTGCGCCTCGCGCGCGACTGCACCGGCGGGCGCGGCGCCTGGGCGACGCAGGGCGCGTGGGTCGAAGGGCTCGCCTCGTGGCGCACCGGCGACTATCGCGGCGCCCTCCTCGCCTTCGACCGCGTCGCGCGCGAAGCCCCCGACAGCGAACTCCGCGCCGCGGGCTATTATTGGTCGGCGCGCGCCGCGATCGCGGTCGGACAACCCGAACTCGTCCAGCCGCGCCTGCGCGCCGCCGCGGCGAATCAGGAAACCCTCTATGGCCTGCTCGCGCTCGAAACGCTCGGCGAAGAGCCGAAGAGCCAGCGCGAGGACCTGCGCCCCGACCGCAGCGCATGGCGCGCGCTCGAGAAACAACCAAACGTCCGCGCCGCGATGGCGCTCGCCGAGATCGGCGAGGACGGCTATGCCGGCGAAGCGCTACGCCATCAGGCGAAAATCGGCGATCCGCGGCAGCACGAGCAGTTGATCGGCATTTCCGAAGCGCTGAGCCTGCCCGAAACGCAGCTCTGGCTCGCGCACAACACGCCGCAGGGCCGCCGCCTCGCCGCCTCGACGCGCTATCCGCAGCCGAACTGGCAGCCCGCCGGCGGCTGGAAGGTCGACCCGGCGCTCGTCTTCGCGCATACCTTGCAGGAATCGCGCTTCCAGCGTGCGGCGGTCAGCCCCGCCGGCGCCTATGGGTTGATGCAGGTGCGGCCCGGCACCGCGGGCGACATCGCGCGCTGGGACGGCGACAAGATCAAGGCCGCGCTCAGCGACCTCAAGACGCCCGAGGTCAACATGGACCTCGGCCAGCGCTATCTGCAATATCTGAGCCGCGAGTCGGCCACCGGCGGCCTGCTGCCCAAGGTCATCGCCGCCTATAACGCCGGCCCCGCGCCCGTCGCGCGCTGGGAGACCGAGGTTCACGACAATAACGACCCGCTGCTCTATATGGAATCGATCCCCTATTGGGAAACGCGCGGCTATGTCGGCACCGTGCTGCGCAACTATTGGATGTACGAGGCGCAGCAGGGCAAGCCGTCGGACAGCCGCGCCGCGCTCGCGCAGGGGAAATGGCCGCGCTTTCCCGACGGCAAGGACCGCATCCGGCTGACCGCGGTGGGCGGCCTCGGCCATGCCGATTGACGAAAGCCGGACGTTCAAGCCGGTCCGCATAGCGCTTCTGACCATTTCCGACAGCCGCAGCGCGGCCGAGGACACGTCCGGCGACGCGCTCGAAGCGCTGCTGACCGGCGCCGGTCATATCCTCGCCGCGCGCGCGATCATCCGCGACGAGATCGACCTGATCGTCTCGCGCCTCCACAACTGGATCGACGACGCGCAAGTCGATGCGGTCATCACCACCGGCGGCACCGGCCTCACCGGCCGCGACGTGACGCCCGAGGCGCTGCGCCGCCTCGACGGCAAGGATATTCCGGGCTTCGGCGAGTTGTTCCGCTGGCTCAGCTATCGAACGATCGGCACCTCGACGATCCAGTCGCGCGCCTGTGCCGTCGTCGCGCGCGGCACCTATATCTTCGCACTGCCCGGCTCGACCGGCGCGGTGAAGGATGCATGGGAAGGCATTCTCGCGACCCAGCTCGACAGCCGGCACCGGCCGTGCAATTTCGTCGAACTGATGCCGCGACTGATGGAATAGGCCGCGCATACTCTGCTCGTCGCCCCGGACTGGATCCGGGGTCCATCGACGCCAGTAGAATGGATGCCGGATCAAGTCCGGCATGACGAGGGAACAAGAGCCGAATTCCGGATTTGTTCTTTATTTGTTCCCATCGTCGCGCTATCCTGCGCCGGTGGACCCCGCCAAGCCCCTGCCCCCGATCGCCGGCCGCGGCGCGCCGGCGAATCCGCGTCCGACGCGCACCGGCTCGCTCGACCGCGCCGCCGACGGCGACTGGCTCGACGCGGCCGAAGAGATAGACGGCGCCGCGCCGCCGCTGCGCACGACGGTGACGGTCGAGCATCCCAAAACGATCATCGCGCGCAACCAGTCGCCAGACATCGGCTTCGATCGTTCGATCAACCCCTATCGCGGCTGCGAACATGGCTGCATCTATTGCTTCGCCCGGCCGACGCACGCCTTTCACGACCTGTCACCGGGGCTCGATTTCGAAAGCCGGCTGTTCGCCAAGCCCGATGCCGCGAAACTCTTGCGGCAGGAACTGGCGAAGCGGGGCTACAAACCAGCGCCGCTGGCGATCGGGACCAACACCGACGGCTATCAGCCGATCGAGCGCGAATGGCGCGTCACGCGCGGGATCGTCGAGGTGCTCGCCGAGACGCGACACCCGCTGCTCATCACGACCAAGTCCGACCGGCTGCTGCGCGACATCGACCTGCTCGCCGACATGGCGCGCGACAATCTGGTCGGCGTCGCGATCTCGGTCACGACGCTCGACCCGAAGGTCGCGCGCACGCTCGAGCCGCGCGCGCCGCATCCGCAGCGCCGCCTCGCCGCGATACGGAAGCTGATCGACGCGGGGGTGCCGACGCAGGTGAACATCTCCCCGATCATCCCCGCGATCACCGATCACGAGATAGAGGCGATCATGGCCGCCGCCGCCGGGGCCGGCGCAATCCGCGCGTCCTATATCCTGATGCGCCTGCCGTTCGAGGTCGCGCCGCTCTTCCGCGCCTGGCTCGACGCGCATTACCCCGACCGCGCCGCGAAGGTGATGCATATGGTGCAGGACATTCGCGGCGGCCGCGACAATGATCCGAACTTCTTCAGCCGCATGAAAGGCCACGGCATCTGGCCGCAGCTGATCCGCCAACGCGTCAAGCGCGCCGCGCGCGAACATGGCATGGACCGCAGCTTCCCGCCGCTGCGCTGCGACCTGTTCCGGCCGCCCGAACGCGATGGGCAGATGGCGTTGTTCTGAAAACCCCGTCGCCCCCGAGAAGGCGGGGGCCGCTGGTATCGTGCTGAAACGATAGAGCGCGATCAACTTTGAGTGGAGCGCTTGCAATGGGCGTGTGTCCCCGCAAAGGCGGGGACCCATCTCCGGCCGGTTCAAGCTGGCACCAGCAGCAGATGGGCTCCCGCCTTCGCGGGAGCATACGCGTTTCAATGAAAGAGGATCATGCTCTAGCGGCCCCAGCTTTCGCTGGGGCGACGGGTGGTTCAAGCCTCCGCCAACGACTTCAGCCTGTAATCCTTGTAATCATCCCTGATCTGGCGCTTCAGAATCTTGCCCGTCGCGGTGTGCGGCAGCTCGTCGACGAAGACGATTTCGTCGGGCAGCCACCATTTCGCGACCTTGTCCTTCAGATAATCGAGGATGTCCGCCTCGCCGACATCGGCGCCGGGTTTCTTGACGATCAGCAGAATCGGCCGCTCGTCCCATTTGGGGTGATAGACGCCGACCGCTGCGGCTTCCTGAACCCCCGGCGCGCCGACCGCGGCATTTTCGAGTTCGATCGAGCTGATCCATTCGCCGCCGGACTTGATGACGTCCTTGGCGCGGTCGGTGATCTGCATCACGCCGTCGGGGTGGATCACCGACACGTCGCCGGTGTCGAACCAGTCGCCCTCATCGACCGCATCTTCATCGGCGCGGAAATAGCGGCGGATGATCCACGGCCCGCGGATCTGCAATCGCCCGCTCGTCCGGCCGTCGCGCGGCAGTTCGCTGCCCTCGTCATCGACGATGCGCAGCTCGACGCCGAAGGGCGGGCAGCCCTGGCGGCAGACCATGTCGACCTGTTCGTCGAAGCTCATATCGTCCCAGTTCCACGGGCGCTTGCCCATCGTCCCGATCGGGCTGGTTTCGGTCATGCCCCACGCATGGCCGACGTCGATGCCGGCCCGCATGAAGCGCTCGATCATCGCGCGCGGCGCCGCCGAGCCGCCGATGATCACGCGCCTGAGCTTGCCGTAACCGATCCCCGTCGCGTCCATATGCGCGAACATCGCGATCCACACCGTCGGGACGCCCGCACTGTGCGTCACCCCTTCATCGTGCATCAGGTCGCAGAGCACCTGCGCGTCGTTGGTTGCCGAAAAGACGAGCTTTGCCCCCACGGTCGCCGCGGCATAGGGCACGCCCCAGCTGTTCGCATGGAACATCGGCACGATCGGCAGCACCACGGCGCGGTTCGACAGGTCGAAAACGTCGGGCTGAATTTCGGTGATCGCGTGAATGACGTTCGAGCGATGCTCATAGAGCACGCCCTTCGGATTGCCGGTCGTCCCGCTGGTGTAGCAGAGACCGACCGGATCGTTCTCGTCGAGTTCGACCCATTCGAAGCGCCCGTCCTCGGCCTCGACCAGATCGCGGTAGGAGAGGTAGCCCTCGCGCGCCGGCGCGTCGAACAGCACGAAATGTTCGACGGTGGGGAGCTGGTCGCGCAGTCGCTCGACGATCGGCAGAAAGGCCGCGTCGAAGAAGAGCATCCGGTCCCCGGCATGGTTGATGATATAGACGAGCTGTTCGTCGAACAGGCGCGGGTTCACCGTGTGCAGCACCCCGCCCATCCCGGCGGTGCCGTACCAGCTGACGAGATGGTGGCCGTGGTTCATCGCGAGCGTCGCGATCCGGTCCCCCTTCTTCATCCCGAGTTTCGTGAGCGCGGCGGCGAAACGCCGCGCATCGGTGCCTACCTCACCCCAGGTCGATCGCGTCATGCTGCCATCGGCCCAGCGCGTCACGATCTCGCGCCCGGCATGTTCGCGCGCGGCGTGGTCGATCAGGCTGGTGACGAGCAGCGGCTGGCCCTGCATTCCCATATCGGCATCCTCTTTGTTGTTTGGCTTGTGGATAGGGTGGTCGGTGCCGCGGACGCAAGGGGCAAAGCTTTCTCCGTCGGGAACGAATTTCCCCCTTTGGCGAAGCATGCCGATTGAAACCCGGCTGGCAATGGCAGCTTCGGGGTGGATATCCGTCATGCCGTCTTTCGTCGTCGCGGCCCGGGTTCCAAAGTTCAGGAAAGGTCAGCCCATTGCGTCCCCCGATCTGGACCGGGAGGATTGCCGAACGCATCGCGCGCGCCTCGCCGCGGCCGCACGCGCGAACTAGGCAGCGACCGCTTTTATCCACCAGATGAAAGAGCCGGGTGAAGGCTGGCACAGCCGGATAATGTAGGAAAGGCTTTTTTGAAGGCGATGCCCGCTTGGGAGAGCGTTACGATCCTCCCCGCTCGCGGGGAGGTGGCAGCCCGCAGGGCTAACGGAGGGGGGTGGCGTCCTCGCGCAGGCGCTGCCTCAGGACGACAACCCCCTCCACCGCCTTCGGCGGTCCCCCTCCCCGCAAGCGGGGAGGATTTGTTATGCCCCCTCCCGCCCGAAGCCCGCCACCATGCCTCGGCTTTTGCAGGCGGTGCTGTTCAGCTTCGAACCCGGAAATCGCGCGGGGTATGGAGCGACAGCGACGGATCGATCAGCCCGGCGACCAGCCGCAGCCGGTCGACGACGTCGGGGCCAAGCGCGAAAGTGCGGCCGAGGTGGATGCGGATCGCTTCGCCCGTGTCGGGATCGTCGGTGGTCAGGATCACACGCCCGCGCGCATCGTCGCGCCGTTCGAGCAGCGCCGCCATTTCGGCGACCGCGCTTGCCTGTTCGACGCGGCACGTCAATTGCAGCGCGGCACTCGCCGCGATGTCGGCGAGCGACTGCGCACCGCGCACCGTGACGCGCGGCGTTTCCTCACCTTCGAGCAAGTCGAGTTCGACCGACAGCAGCGCGCAGCCGCCCTCGGCCGCGAGCGCTTCCAAAATCTTGCCCGCACCCTCGTCGAAGCAGCTCGACTGGAATTGGCCGCTGCGGTCCGACAGCGTCAGGTTGAGGAAGCGATTGCCGCGCTGCGAGACGCGCGCGCGCGCGCTTTCGACCATCGCCGCCATCGTCATCGGGACGCGCGTGCCCGGCGTCATTTCGACATTTTCGCAGATGTCGCCATAGGTGCGCGCGCCGCGCGCCGCGAGGATGGCCTCATATTGCTCGACCGGGTGCGCGGAGAAATAAAAGCCGAATGCCTCCTTCTCACGGGTCATCCGATCGGCGAGCGTCCACGGTTCGGCCGCGGGAAGCTGGAGCACGGGTGCGAGGTCGACGTCGCCGCCGAACAATCCGCCCTGCCCGGTCGATCGCTCGTGCGCCGAACTGTTCGCGCAGGCGAGCAGCGCCTCGGCGCCGGCAAAGGCGCGCGGCCGGTCGGGCTCGATCGCGTCGAAGGCCCCCGCGGCGGCAAGTGCCTCGATCTGGCGGCGGTTGAGCAGTTTCGGGTCGATGCGGCTCGCGAAATCGTCGAGGCTCGCGAAATCGCCGCGCGCGCGCCGTTCGGCGACGAGTGCTTCCATCGCTTTCTCGCCGACGCCCTTGAGCGCGCCGAGCGCGTAGCGCACCGCGAGTCCTTCATCGGTCTGGCTCACTGCGAAATCGGCCTCGCTCTCGTTCACCGACGGCGGCGCGACCGCGATGTCGAGCCGCCGCATATCGTCGATGAAGATCGACAGCTTGTCGGTCTGGTGGCTGTCGAACGACATCGAGGCTGCGAAAAATTCATGCGGATGATGCGCCTTCAGCCACGCGGTCTGATAAGCGAGCAGCGCATAGGCCGCAGCATGGCTCTTGTTGAAGCCATAGCCCGCGAACTTGTCGATCAAGTCGAACAGCTCATTCGCTTTTTTCGCCTCGATTCCATTATGTTCGCCGCAACCCTTCACAAAGGTTTCGCGCTGCGCGTCCATCTCCGCCTGGATCTTCTTGCCCATCGCGCGACGGAGCAGGTCGGCGCCGCCGAGGCTGTAGCCCGCCAGGATCTGCGCCGCCTGCATCACCTGTTCCTGATAGACGAAAATGCCATAGGTTTCGGCGAGGATGCCTTCGAGCAGCGGGTGCGGATAGGCGATCGGCTCGCGCCCGTTCTTGCGCGCGCCGAACAGCGGAATATTGTCCATCGGCCCCGGGCGATAGAGCGCGACGAGCGCGATGATGTCGCCGAAATTGGTCGGCTTCACCGCCGACAGCGTGCGCCGCATCCCTTCGGATTCGAGCTGGAACACGCCGACCGTGTCGCCGCGCTGGAGCAGTTCGTATACGCCCGGGTCGTCCCACGCGAGCGTGTCAAGATCGACGTCGATGCCGCGCAGCGCGAGCAATCGCCGCGCTTCCTTGAGCACCGAAAGCGTCTTGAGGCCGAGGAAGTCGAATTTGACCAGCCCCGCGGTCTCGACGAACTTCATATCGAACTGCGTCACCGGCATGTCCGAGCGCGGGTCGCGATAGAGCGGGACGAGCTGGTCGAGCGGGCGGTCGCCGATCACCACGCCGGCCGCGTGGGTCGAACTGTGCCGCGGCAGACCTTCCAACTGGCGCGCCATGTCGAACAGCCGGCGCACCCCGTCGTCCTGCTTATATTCGGTCATCAGCTCCGAAACGCCGTTCAACGCGCGCTCGAGCGTCCAGGGATCGGTGGGATGATTGGGCACCAGCTTCGCGAGCCGGTCGACCTGGCCATAGCTCATCTGGAGCACGCGGCCGGTATCCTTCAGGACCGCGCGCGCCTTCAGCTTTCCGAAGGTGATGATCTGCGCGACCGTATCGCGGCCGTATTTTTCCTGCACATAACGGATTACCTCGCCGCGCCGCGTTTCGCAGAAGTCGATGTCGAAGTCGGGCATCGACACGCGCTCGGGATTGAGGAAGCGCTCGAACAGCAGGCCGAGCTTGAGCGGATCGAGGTCGGTGATCGTCAGCGCCCAGGCGACGACGCTGCCCGCGCCCGACCCGCGCCCCGGCCCCACCGGAATATCGTGCGCCTTCGCCCATTTGATGAAATCGGCGACGATCAGGAAATAGCCCGGAAAACCCATCTGGGTGATGACGTCGATCTCGAAATCGAGCCGCTCGACATAGGCCTGCCGCTCCTCGGCGGTCAGCCCCTCATAGAGCGCGAGCCGCGCCTCGAGCCCGGCGTGGGCGTCAGCCTTGAGCTGTGCTGCTTCGCCCTCGCGGTCGCCCGCGAGGCTCGGCAGGATCGGCTTGCGCTTCGGCGCCATGAAGGCGCAGCGCTGCGCGATGACGAGCGTGTTGCGGATCGCTTCGGGCAGGTCGGAAAAGGCATCTTCCATCGCCTCGGCGGGTTTCAGCCACGCCTCGGGATTCGAGGCGCGCCGGTCTTCGCTTTCGACATAGGCCGACTGCGCGATGCACAGCATCGCATCGTGCGCGGGGTGGAATTGCGGTTCGACGAAATTGGCGGGATTGGTCGCGACCAGCGGCAGCGCGCGCGCATAGGCCAGGTCGATCAGCGCCGCCTCGGCCGCCTTTTCGGTGGCGTCGCCGCGCCGCGAGAGTTCAATATAGAGCCGTCCGCCGAACAAGGCTTCGAGTTGCTCGACATAATCATCGGCCGCGGTCTTCTGCTCGTCGGCGAGCAGCCGCGCGAGCGCGCCCTCGCCGCCGCCGGTCAGGCAGATCAGCCCGTCGGTCCTGCCCGCAAGCGCCGACAGCGCGACATGCGGCTCCTGCTCGATCGGCCGGTCGAGGTGCG
Organism: Sphingopyxis indica; assembly: GCF_032879645.1. Taxonomy (NCBI): domain Bacteria; kingdom Pseudomonadati; phylum Pseudomonadota; class Alphaproteobacteria; order Sphingomonadales; family Sphingopyxidaceae; genus Sphingopyxis; species Sphingopyxis indica. The sequence goes on along the minus strand of NZ_CP076394.1, from coordinate 1,742,762 downwards.
CTGCCGAGACGAGCGCGCAGAGATTATTATAGCCCGCCTCGTCCTGCGCATAGAGTGCGAGCCAGTCGATCAGCGGCGCGCCGTTGGCCAGCCGCTGCCCCGGCCGCGCGATGCTGAGGAAGGCGCCGACGATCGGCTGCACCCCGGCAGCCCTGCACGCCTCGCCAAAGGCCATGACGCCATAGAGCCCGTTACGGTCGGCGACCGCGACCGCCGGAAACCCCCGCTCGCGCGCAGCCTTTGCAATGGCTTTGGGGTCGATCGCCCCTTCGAGCATCGTGTAGCTGGAAAAGACGCGAAGCGGAACGAAGGGGCAGTAGGCCATGGAGGGACGCTAACGCGATGCCTGCGATTCGACCATGGCTCGTTTCACAAAATCGTCATTGGCGGCTAGCCCAGCAATTCCTCAATCTCTTTCCTGAGCTGCTCAGGCTTGGTCGTTGGCGCGTGGCGCGAGACGACCTTGCCGTCGCGGTCGACCAGGAATTTGGTGAAATTCCATTTGATCGCGCTACCGAGCAATCCGCTCTTTTCCTTCTTCAGATGCTTGAAGATCGGATCAGCATCGTCGCCGTTGACGTCGATCTTGGCCATCAGGGGAAAGCTGACGTCATAGGTCAGCGAGCAGAAATTCTTGATTTCCTCGGCATCGCCCGGCTCCTGCGCGCCGAACTGGTTGCACGGGAAAGCGAGGATTTCGAAACCGCGATCCTTATAGTCGCGATAAAGCGCCTCCAGCCCTTCATATTGCGGGGTAAAGCCGCATTTCGACGCGGTGTTGACGATCAGCAGCACCTTGCCGCGATAATCCGCCAGCGATTGCGCGCCGCCGCCGGGCAGCTTGGCCGAAAGATCGTAGAGGGCCATGACATTTTCTCCCCAACGCAAGGCCGGCTACATCCAATCGTCATCCCGGCGAAGGCCGGGATGACAGACCTTAGGAGGCAGCCTACGCCTCGATGCGCCCTTCGTGCAAGCGCCACACGCGGTCCATCTTCGCCGCGAGCCGCTCATTGTGCGTCGCGACGAGCGCCGCCGAGCCATGATCGCGCACCAGCTTGATGAACTGCTCGAACACGCGGTCGGCGGTATGTTCGTCGAGGTTGCCGGTCGGCTCGTCGGCGAGCACCAGCAGCGGCCGGTTCGCGAGCGCGCGCGCCACCGCGACGCGCTGCTGCTCGCCGCCCGACAGCTTGCTCGGCTTGTGATGCAGCCGCTCGGCGAGACCTAGCCGGCCGAGCAGGTCGGCGGCGCGCTCCTCGGCCTCGGCCTGCCCGGCGCCACGGATCAGCTGCGGCAAGACCACATTCTCGATCGCATTAAAGTCGGGCAGCAAGTGATGGAATTGATAGACGAAACCGATTTTTTCGCGCCGCGTCTTCGTCCGCTCGCCCTGCCCCAGCCGCGTGACGTCCTCGCCGTCGATGCGGATCGTGCCTTCGAAGCCGCCTTCGAGCAGGCCGACGGCTTGCAGCATCGTCGATTTGCCCGATCCCGACGGACCGAGCAGCGCGACGATCTCGCCGCGCTTCAGCACCGCGTCGATCCCGCGCAGCACGTCGATCCGCACTCCGGCCTGGGTAAAGCTGCGCTTGAGGCCGGTGAGTTCGAGCGTCGCGTCAGTCATAGCGCAGCACCTGCACCGGATCGGTGTTCGCCGCCTTGAACGCGGGATAGAGCGTCGCGAGGAAGCTGAACACGACCGCCATCACCGCGATGCCGACGATCTCGAACGGGTCGGGCTTCGACGGCAGCTCGGCGAGGAAGCGGATCGACGGGTCCCACAACGGCTGGCCGGTGACGAATTCGGCCCCGCGCAGCACGCCCTGCCGGAAATAGAGCAGCGAAAAGCCGATGACCATGCCGACCGCGGTGCCCGCGATCCCGATCGACAGGCCGATCGCCATGAAAATGCGCAGCACCGAATCGCGCGGCGCCCCCATCGTGCGCAGGATCGCCATGTCGCGCGTCTTGGCGCGCACCAGCATGATGAGCGACGACACGATGTTGAACGCCGCGACGAGCACGATCAGCGACAGAATCACGAACATCGCGACGCGCTCGACCGACAGCGCTTCGAACAGGCTGCTGTTCATCGACCGCCAGTCCGAAATCACCGCCTGCGCCGCGACCTTTTCGCGCAGCGGCTCCAATATCGCGCCGACCTTGTCGGGGTCGGTCGTCTGCACCTCGATCATCCCGACCTGGTCGCCCGACAGCAAAAGCAGCTGCGCATCCTCCATCGGCATGACCACATAGGCCTTGTCGAAGTCATAGACGCCGATCTCGAACACCGCCGACACGCGATAGGCGATCTCGCGATAGGTGGTGCCGAAGGGGGTCGAGCGGCCCGAGGGATTGATGATGCTGATCGTCGACCCGACCTGCGCGCCCAGGTTGCGCGCCAGTTCGCTGCCGATCGCGACATTGCCTGAGCCGGGCGAAAGCGTATCGAGGCTGCCCTGCAACACCTTGGCGTTGAGCGTATTGTTGCTACGAATGTCGGGAACGAGCATCCCACGCACCAATATGCCCTCGACGCGGCCGTTCGACGTCGCGAGCAGCGGCTGTTCGATGATCGGGGTCGCCGAAGTGACGCCAGGGGTCGCCTTCGCTTCCTTCAGCACGTCGCGCCAATCGTCGAGACGGCCGCCGAAGCCCTGCACGACGGCATGGCCGTTCAATCCGACGATCTTGTCGAACAGGTCCGACCGCACGCCGTTCATCACGCTCATCACGATGACGAGCGCGGCGACGCCCAGCGTTACCGCGATGAAGCTGAAGGCGGCGGCGACGAAGATGAACCCTTCGCCGCGCTGCGGCAGCATATAGCGTTTGAAGATGGCCCGTTCGTAAGGACGCAGAATCATCGGGTCGGCCGGTCCTTCAGAACGCGTGCATGGTGACACATGCGCCCGCTTTAGGGGCGTGATACGGCGCTGGCAATGGCGGCGGCGAAGAAGTGCCTGTTGCGAATGATTCGCAGATTATGTTGCCGATCCGCCACAGGGCGCGGCAAAAGGATCACGACGCGCGTCCCAAAGGGTGACAAAGTGCATCCTTCGCCCTAGCCCTAGGGTTCTGGTTCAACGCGGCCCAAAGGCCCGGCTCCAGGGAGTGCAGGCCATTCGCCTGGCCTGCATATAGGGGGATGGCGACGTTCGTCACAGGCGCCCGGGTCTCGGCAACGAGGCCCGGGCGTTGTGATTCGGGGCGATGCCGCCGCTTCACGAATGTCTGGATCGGGGTGGTTAGCGGACGTCGGACAAAACCCCTCCTCTTCAGAGGAGGGGCAGCGAGACTTGCGAGCTTGCTCGCTAGTCGCAGCGGGGTGGTGCTAGACGTTTTGCGCGCTGCCGCGCGCCACCACCCCCAACCCCTCCTCTGAAGAGGAGGGGCTTATGAACGACCCCTCCCGCCCGGAAGCCGCCACGCCGCTCAATCCCAAAGAAAAGGCGCGGCCCGCGAGCCGCGCCCTCCCTTGTTCCTCGAACGACCCGCTCAGCGCGAGGCGAGGCGCACCGGGCCGGCTTTGGCCGCCCACTGGATCGCCTCGTCGCCGCCCATTTCGCGCACGAAACACGCCTGCCCCACGGCCTTCAGCTCGTCGCACAGGCTCAGCGCATCGGCGCGGCTCTTCAGGCCGTTGACCGTCAGGCGATAGAAGGTGCGGCCCTTGACGTCCGCGGCATAGCTCGCGCCCGGGAAGGCTGCGAGCGTGCGGTTGCGCTTCTGGATCGCGCCCCATTTTTCCTTGGCGACCGCCAGGCTGTCATAGGCGCCGAGCTGGACCGCCCAGCCCGACGGCGCCTTCGCATTGAACAGCTGCGGCGTGATCCGCGCGGCGAGTTCGGAGGCCTTGCGCGCGACCAGGGCGCTTTCATTTGCGCCCGCGACGCGCGGAGCGTGGCGGTAGTTTTCCGATTCGGCGCGGATCACCGGCGCGGGCGCCGGCAATTCGGTCACCGGCACGACCCCGCTCGCGTCGCGCCGCGGCATCGGCAGTTCGACCGTGCGGATCGCGCTGTCGCCGGCGCTTGCAAGCTGGACCGGCGGCGGCGGCGCGAAGCTTTCGACCGGCGCGGGGTCGGCGCTCGCGACCTGAACGGGCGCTTCGGCGGCGGCCATTTGCGTGTCGGCCGGAAAATTGCTGAGCGCGAGGCGCACCGGCATACCGGAATCGGCCCGAACCTCGGTGCCGATCAGGCTGGCGACGCGCATTTCGGGTCTGGGTTGCCCGGCGAGTTTCGACCATTCGGCCATGCGGCCTTCGAGCTTGTCGAGCGGCAGGTCCTGCGACGCGAGGACGCGCGCCTGCGCCCAGCGCCCCGACAGGGCGAAGGCAAGCGCGAGATTCTGGCGCGTGCGGGCGTCGGCCCCCGGCTGGCGCGCGGCGCCGGTGAGAACGTAGATCGCCGACTGCGTGTCGCCCGCGAGCGCCAGCGCGAGACCGGCGTCCGATGCCGGCACAATGTCGCTGTGGCTTTTGAGCAGCTCGACCGCCGCGGCGGGCTTGCCCTGCGCGATATTGGCGAGCGCGAGCGCGATCACCGTGTTGCTGTCGCCGGCGCCGAGTTTCATCGCCTCGCCGAGCGCGGTTGCGGCCGATGCGAAACGGCCGTCGCCCAGATAGGCCTGACCCAGCAGCGCGCGATAATGGCCATCGCGCGGGCTGGCCGAAACGGCAGCTTCGGCGTGCGCGACCGCCTTGCTGACCTTGCCCTCCTCGAGCGCCTCGCGCGCCCTGTCGGCCGATCTGGACGCGGTCTGCGGCTTGCCGAGCGTGTCCGACGGCGCCATGGCGATCTTGTTCATGCTGCAGCCCGTGGCGGCGATGCCGATCACGAAGCCCGAAACGGCGATTTTGGTCAGCAGGTTGCGATTCATCGTCAAGGTCCCCCCTTGTGACATCGGCGCTTCGTGCGGCGCCCGATCAGCCCTTTGCCGCGTGGCGCACCGGACGCGTCGCCGGCAAGCGGCTCGCCATCGCGTCGATTTCGGGCAAAGCGGCGAGATAGTCGTCGAGCAGATCGGTCAGGATATGCTGGGCCGACCGGCCGGTCACCGCGCTTGCGAGGCGCAGGCGCAAATGGCGCTCGGCGTCGAGGCGCAGCGTGAAGGCGGCCTTTTCGCGGGCGCGGACGGACCGCGGTGCCTTGGCTTTCTGCACAGGGCGCCGCTCGACTTCGCGCGCCACCGCGGCGACGCGGTCGATCAGCGATTCCTGCTGGCGAACGACTTCGGGCACCGGCGGCGCTTCGGAAACGAACGGCTCTTCCCGGGCCGCGACCGGTTCGGCCTCGGTCACGTCGCGCGCGAGTTCGGGTTCGAAGCTGTCGTCGACCGCCTGTTCGGCGGAAAGATTGTGCGCCAGCACCGACCCCGGCATCAGCGGCTTCAGGTCGACGAGGTGCGCCGGTTCCGACTGATCAGGATCGACGTCATAGCCCATGTCGTTCCAGCCGAGGTCGTCATAGCCGGCTCCCGCGAGCGGTCCGGGGCCGCTGCCGAGCGGCTGGCGGCGCATGGCGGGCCGCGCGCCGCCCTTGCGAGCCAGAAGACCGGCGCTCAGCGATGCGAGAGGTTTGGGTTCGCCCATCATCTTCCCTCCCCTTACTGGCCGGCGATGCGGCGGCCGAAGCCCCCGCCCATCGGACGAACGGCGCCGTAATTGCCCTGGGTCGGCAGCGGCGATGCGAAGACGGTGCGGCGGAAATTCTTTTCGAGCCGGTCGTTCATATAGGTCCACAATTGCCGGATTTCGTCGGCCGATCGTCCGTTCGGATCGACCTCCATCACCGTGCGCCCGTCGATCATCGACGCGGCATAGTCGGTGCGATGGTGCAGGGTGACCGGCGCGACGGTGCCGTGCTGCGACAGCGCGACCGCGGCCTCGCTGGTGATCTTGGCCTTGGGCGTCGCCGCATTGACGACAAAGACGAGCGGCTTTCCGGCGCGCTCGCAGAGGTCGACGGTGGCGCCGACGGCGCGCAGGTCGTGCGGGCTCGGCCGCGTCGGCACGACGATCAGTTCGGCGACGCTGATCACGCTCTGGATCGCCATGGTGATCGCGGGGGGCGTGTCGATGACCGCGAGCTTGAAGCCTTGCTGGCGCAGGATTTCGAGGTCGGAGGCAAGCCGCGCGACCGTGGTCTGCGCGAAAGCGGGAAGATCGGTCTCGCGCTCGTTCCACCAGTCGGCGAGCGATCCCTGCGGGTCGATGTCGATAAGCACGACCGGGCCAGCGCCGGCGAGTTGGGCCTGTACCGCGAGGTGGCCCGAAAGGGTCGTTTTACCCGACCCGCCCTTTTGTGAAGCCAATGCCAGAACGCGCACGACTGTCCCCCTGAAAATCCAAATTCGCCGGGAGAAGTGGCACGCAGGCCGCTAAAATTGAGTTAACGATGATAAAAAGAGCGTGAACGGATTCCCCACGTCCATGGTAAACGCGCCGTTAGGACGGACTTGTCCCATAATGGACCGAAATCGACGTCACCCTCGGCTTTCGATAACAGCCTGTTAGCCATTATGCGTTTAGGGAGCCGCGGGGACTGCCGATCGCTCCCGGGTCCGGCCGGGGCGACGCCCGTCATTGGAGATAGCCATGCGTTCGTTCCGCACCGCCTCTTTCATCCTCTCCGCCGCGGCAGCGGCCGCGCTTGCCGCACCCGCGCTGGCGGATGTGAAGGCCGGCGTCGATGCCTGGCAAAAGGGCGACTATCAGAGCGCCGTCGCCGAGTGGCGGCCGCTGGCGCTCGCCGGGGACCCCGATGCGCAGTTCAATCTCGGCCAGGCCTACAAGCTCGGCCGCGGCGTTCCCGCCGATCTGGCGCAGGCCGAAAGCTGGTATCGCCGCGCCGCGAAACAGGGTCATTTGCAGGCCGAGGACAATCTGGGCCTCGTCCTGTTCACCGCTGGCCGCCGGCAGGAGGCGATGCCCTATATCGAGGCGTCGGCGGCGCGCGGCGAACCGCGCGCGCAATATGTCCTCGGCACGGCGCATTTCAATGGCGACCTCGCCGCCGAAAACTGGCCGCTCGCCTATGCGTTGACCAAGCGCGCGAGCGATGCGGGATTGCAGATCGCATCGGCGCGGCTCGCGCAGCTCGACGGGCTCATCCCGCTCGAACAGCGCCAGCGCGGCCTCGCGATGCTCCCCGAAATGGAGAAAAGCGAGCAGCGCGCGCGCCTCGCCGCGACGACCGCCGCGACGCCTGCAGCGCCCAAACCCGCGTCGTCGGCCATCAAGCCGGTGCCAGTAGCGCCGTCGGCCCCGCTCTCTCCCGCAGCACAGGCGGCGGCCGATGCCGCTTCCGAGGCGACCGCCGCCGCCAAGGTGGCGAGCGCGGATGCCGCAAAACCGGCCACACCGGGAACGAGCTATCCCGCGCCGCCCGCCAGCGGTCCGCTGCCCGCCAAGAGCGCTCCCGTCCAGACTCCAGTTCCGACGGCAGCGGCCCCGGCAAAAGTCGCAACGAACGCGCCCGCCAGCCCGTGGCGCGCCCAGCTCGGCGCTTTCGGCGTCGAAGCGAACGCGCGCAACCTGTGGAAACGCCTCGCCGCCAAATATCCCTCGGTCGCGAGCCGCGAGCCGCTTCTGGTCAAGAGCGCGAAGCTGACCCGGCTTCAGGCGGGTGGCTTTGCCGGCAAGGCGCAAGCCGTGGATTTCTGCGCCACGATGCAAAAGGGCGGCCAGCCCTGCCTCGTCGTCGATAAATAGGCAGGCGGCCGTCAGGGCTCTAGGCGAAATCGTTCGAGCACCTTATGGCGCGAGCCATGAGGATCGCGATCATCGACACCAGCACGACGCGCGCCGCCATCATTTCGGATGGCTTGCGCGAGGCTGGCCTCGACGATCTTGTCGTCATCGACCCTGCCGGCCCGCTGGTCGCGCAGATCGAGGCGGCGCAGCCCGAGGTGGTGCTGGTCAACCTCGAAAATCCGGGCCGCGACCTGCTCGAGGATTTCTTCGCCATGTCGCGCGCGCTCGCACGGCCGATCGCGATGTTCGTCGATCAGAGCGATGCCGAGGCGACCGGCGCGGCGATCGACGCGGGCGTGTCGGCCTATGTCGTCGATGGCTTGTCGAAGCAGCGAATCAAGCCGGTGATCGACCTCGCCGTGCGCCGCTTTCAGGCTTTTTCGCGGCTCCAGCGCGAACTCGACGAGGCGAAGAGCGCGCTCGCCGAACGCGCGACGATCGACCGCGCCAAGACGATATTGATGAAGCGGCGCGGCATCGACGAACCCGCCGCCTATGCGCTGCTGCGCGGGCAGGCGATGCGCAGTAACCGCCGGATCGCCGAAATCGCCGAGGCGATCCTGACCAGCGAAGCGCTGATGGGAGATGGGGCATGACCGGCGAGACTTTCCGCATCGGCTTTCTGCCGCTCGTCGATGCGGCGCTGCCGATCCTGGCGCACGAACTGGGCTTCGCGGCGCGCGAGGGCGTCGCGATCGAGTTGGTGCGCGACATGACCTGGGCGACGGTGCGCGACCGGCTGCTCTATGGTCACACCGACGCCGCGCACCTGATCGCGCCGCTCGCGATCGCGACCGCGCTCGGCCGCGACCGGCCCGCGGTGTCGCTCGCGGTGCCCTTCGTGCTCGGCCTCAACGGCAATGCGGTGACTTTTTCGAGCGCGCTCGCGATCGAGGTCGGGCTCGGCGAGACACTCGGCGATCCCGCCGCGGTCGGCGCGGCGCTGAAGCGCGTCGCGGCCGCGCGCAAGGCGGCAGGCAATCCGTTGCGCTTCGGGGTCGTCCACCGCTATTCGAGCCACAATTACATGCTCCGCTACTGGCTCGCGGGGGTCGGCATCCAACCCGATGCCGATGTCGAGATCGTCGTTACCAGCCCGCCCTTCGCGGCCGACGCGCTCGCCGCGGGCGAGGTCGACGGCATTTGCGTCGGCGAGCCGTGGAATTCGATCGCGGTCGATCGCGGCGCCGGCCATATCGCGCTCGCCACCGCTCAGATCTGGCGGCGCGGAGTCGAGAAGGTCCTCGCCGTGCGCAGCGACGTCGTCGAAACGCGCCGCAGCGCGGTCGAGGCGCTGGTGCGCGCGCTGCACGCCGCGGCCGCCCGCTTCGTCGAGCCCGGAACCGCCGAGGAGAGCGCCGACATATTGGCGCGGCGCGAATATCTCGATGCCCCGCGCGAGGCGATATTGCGCGCGATCACCGACCGCATCCGCCTCGTCCCCGGCGGCGCGCCTGTCCATTATCCCGACTTCATGTTCCAGTATCGCGAGGCGGCGAATTTCCCGTGGCGCAGCCAGGCCGCGTGGCTCTATTCGCAGCTCGTGCGCTGGGATCACCTCGCCTTTTCGCCGGCCGACGCCGCGACGGCATCGGCGGTGTTCCGTCCCGACATCTATCGCGCCGCGCTCGCAGGATCGGGGGCGCCGCTGCCCGGGGCGAGCTCGAAACTCGAGGGCGGGCTCGCCGAACCGATCGGCGCGGGATCGACGCAGGGCCGGCTGATGCTCGGCAGCGACCGCTTTTTCGACCATCGCGCCTTCGATCCCGACGACATTCCAGGCTATCTCTCGGAATTGCCCTGAGTTTCCAGCCGCGCCCTTTTATGCTGCACCTGCGAAATAAATAGTTGCGCGACGCGCGCGAATCGGGCACCTTAATGTCACTCGGCGACGATGCCGGGGCAGGATAATGCGGCAGCGGCTCCAACGGAGGGGCCGGCGCGCAGGCAGGCGGGAAGCCTTTTCCCGCACTCCAACAGGCAATGAAGCCGTCAGGACGCGCCCGCACGAGGCCGCCGTCCTGGCGGCTTTTTTATTGCCCGTCACACGAAGGGACGGACGATGTCGACGATCAGGACGGGCGCGGATACGGCGCCGAAATCGGGTTTCTGGGCGAGCGGCCACTGGCCGACGCTGGTGGCCGCCTTTCTCTATTTCGATCTCGCTTTCATGGTGTGGGTCGTCCTCGGCCCGCTCGCGCCGACGATCGCGCAGGAACTGGGGCTGTCGCCCGCGCAAAAGGGGCTGATGGTCGCGGTGCCGACGCTTGCAGGCGCGCTGCTGCGCGTCGTCAACGGGCTGCTCGTCGACCGGATCGGCCCGAAGCGCGCCGGGGCGATCAGCCAGGCGATCGTCATCGCGGGCCTGTTCACCGCCTGGCTTTCGGGTATCGACAGCTTCGCGGGGACGCTCGCGCTCGGCGTGGTCCTGGGCTTTGCCGGGGCGAGCTTCGCGATCGCGCTGCCGCTCGCAAGCCGCTGGTATCCGCCCGAGCATCAGGGCAAGGCGATGGGGCTTGCCGGCATGGGCAATTCGGGCACGGTGCTCGCAGCGCTCTTCGCGCCGACGCTCGCCAAGCTCTTCGGCTGGACCGCGGTGCTCGGCCTCGCCTGCATCCCGCTGACGATCGTGTTCGTCCTCTATCTCTTCATGGCCAAAGATGCGCCGAACGCGCCGGCGCCGAAGCGGCTGGTCGATTATTTTCAGCCGCTCAAGAGCGCTGATGCCTGGTGGCTGATGGGCTTTTATTCGGTGACCTTCGGCGGCTTCGTCGGACTCGCCGCCTCGCTCCCCATCTATTTCACCGACCAGTTCGGCCTGACCCCGGTGGTCGCGGGCTATTGCACCGCCGCCTGCGTCTTCACCGGATCGCTCGTGCGTCCGCTCGGCGGCGCGCTCGCCGACCGGGTCGGCGGCGTCCGCGCGCTGATGATCGTCTTCGTCGTCGCCGCGCTCGCGCTTGCCGGGGTGCCGCAGGCCGCCGCGCTGCCGGCCGCCATGGGCCTGTTCCTGATCGCGATGCTCGCGCTCGGGGTCGGCAATGGGTCGGTCTTCCAGCTCGTCCCGCAGCGCTTTTCGGCCGAGATCGGGATCATGACCGGCCTCGTCGGCATGGCGGGCGGCGTCGGCGGCTTCTATCTCGCTTCGTCGCTCGGCTTCGCGAAACAGTGGACGGGCAGCTTCGCACCGGGCTTCTACATCTTCGCCGGGCTCGCGGTCGTCGCGCTCGCGGCGTTGATGTTCGTCAAGGGGCAATGGCGCGCGACCTGGGGCGCGGCCGAAGGCGTGCGGATCTGACATGGCGCGCACGCTGCTCCTCCTCGCGGCGCTGGCGCCGGCCGCCGCCCACGCGCAGGCGATCACCCTCGCCCCGCTCGGCGAAGCGCGGCTCCGCTATGAAAGCGTCGAGCAAGACGGCCTCGATGCCGCATCCGACGCGCTCACGCTCCGCATCCGCGCCGGGGTCGAGGCGAAGGCCGGCCGCTGGTCGGCGCTGGTCGAGAGCCAGGGCAATCTGGCGATCGTCGACGATTATGACGACGGACTGCACGGCCCCGCGACGCAGCCGCTGATCGCCGATCCCGACAATATCGCCCTCACCCGCGCGCAGCTTCGCTACGCCGCGCCTGGGTTCGCAATCACCGCCGGACGGCAGCGGCTCGGCTTCGACGACGAGCGCTTCGTCGGCGGCGTCGGTTTTCGCCAGAACGGCCAGAGCTTCGACGCGCTGCGCGCCGAAATCACGCCGGTCGCGGGGGTGAAGGCCGACCTCGCCTATGTCTGGAGCGTCCGCACCATCTGGGGCATCGACGGCGCCGGGGCGCGGCAGCAGGCGGTGTCGGGCGACAATCTCTTCGCCAATATCGGCGTCGCCACCCCGGCGGGCACGCTCAGCACTTTCGCCTATCTGGTCGATCAGGACGAAGCCGCGGTGCAGGGTTTCCGGCTGTCGAGCCAGAGCTACGGCGTCCGCCTTGCGGGCGCACGGCCGCTCGGCAAGACGAAGCTGAGCTGGCAATTTTCCTACGCGCGCCAGTCGGACTGGCACCGCAACCCCAATGATTATGCCGCCGACTATTGGCTCGCCGATGCCGGCGTCGATTTCGGCGGCCCGCAGCTCGGCGCGGGCTATGAAATCCTCGGCGCGAGCGACGGCGCTGCCTTCACCAGCTTTCAGACCCCGCTCGCGACGGGTTTCAAATTCCAGGGCTGGGCCGACAAGTTCCTGACCACGCCGCCCGACGGCGTGCGCGACCTTTATGCGAGCGCGGGCTGGCGCTGGAAGGCGCTCGGCCCGTTCGACGCGGTGACGCTGCAGGCGGTGTATCACGACTTCCGCAGCGATCGTGCGAGCCGCCCCTATGGCGACGAGATCGACCTCGTCGCCAGCGCGAAGCGCGGCAAGCTCGCCGCCTCGGCACGCTACGCGCGCTACCGCGCCGACGGCTTCGCCACCGATACCGACAAAATCTGGCTGCAACTCGATTGGACGCTTTGATGGAACATCGCCCCCTTTCCCCCGACGCCGACACGCGCGAGCATCTGGTCGTCATCGGCAACGGCATGGCCGGCTGCCGCGCGGTCGAGGAGCTGCTCGCGCGCGATGCGGCCCGCTATCGCGTGACGATCTTCGGCGCCGAACCGCGGGTCAATTACAACCGCATCATGCTCTCCCCGGTGCTCGCGGGCGACAAGAGCTTCGACGACATCGTGATCAACGATGCCGACTGGTATGCCGCGAACGGCATCGCACTCGTCGCGGGCGATCCGGTGATCGCGATCGACCGCGCCGCGAAAACGGTGACGACGCGCGGCGGCGTGACCGAAGCCTATGACCGGCTGCTGATCGCGACGGGATCCGATCCGTTCATCATCCCCGTGCCCGGCAACGACCTGCCCGGCGTGATCAGCTTTCGCGACATGGACGATGTCGATACGATGCTCACGGCGGCCGAAAAGGGGGGCAGCGCCGTGGTGATCGGCGGCGGGCTGCTCGGGCTCGAAGCTGCGCACGGGCTGTCCTTGCGCGGCATGAAGATCACGGTGCTGCACCTGATGCCGACGCTGATGGAACGCCAGCTCGACGAAGCCGCGGGCTGGCTGCTCAAGCAGGCGCTCGAGGCGCGCGGCCAGACGATCCTGACCGGCGCCGACACCGAAGCGATCGTCGGCGACGGCAAGGTCGAGGGGGTGCGGCTCAAGGACGGGACGCTGATCCCCGCCGACCTCGTCGTCATGGCGGTCGGCATCCGGCCTTCGGTGGCGCTCGCCCGCGACGCGGGGCTCGCGGTCGGGCGCGGCATCCAGGTCGATGATAACATGGTAACGAGCGACCCGAACATCCTCGCGGTCGGCGAATGCGTCGAGCATGACGGGCAGGTCTACGGCCTCGTCGCGCCGCTGTGGGATATGTGCCGCAGCCTTGCCGACGGGCTCGTCGAACAGCCGTCGGGCTATCGCGGCTCGGTGACCTCGACCAAGCTCAAGGTGTCGGGGATCGACGTCTTTTCGGCGGGCGATTTTTCGGGCGGCGACGATTGCGAGGACATCGTGCTGCGCGACGCGGCGCGCGGAATCTACAAGCGCGTGGTGCTCAAGAACGACCGCATCGTCGGCGCGGTGCTTTATGGCGATACCGCCGACGGCAGCTGGTATTTCGACCTGCTCAAGAAGCAGGAGGATGTCGCGCCGCTTCGCGACGTGCTGATCTTCGGTCAGGCCTTTGCCTCCGGGGGTGGGCAAGCGGACCCTAAGGCCGCCGTTGCGGCGCTCTCGGACGATGCCGAGATCTGCGGCTGCAACGGCGTCACCAAGGGCCAGGTCGTTTCGTGCATCGCCAAGGGCGCGCACAGCCTCGACGCGGTGCGCGGCAGCTGCAAGGCGTCGGCGAGCTGCGGCAGCTGCACCGGTCTCGTCGAAAATCTGCTCGCGCTGACGCTCGGCGACGAGGTGCAGTCGGGGCCGAAGACGCTGTGCGGCTGCACCAGCTTCGGCCACGACGACGTGCGGCGCGAGATCGTCGCGCAGGCCATGCGCTCGATCCCGGAGGTGATGCAGAAGCTGCACTGGACGACCCCCGACGGCTGCTCCTCGTGCCGCCCGGCGCTCAACTACTATCTGCTCTGCGCGCTGCCCGGCGAATATGAGGACGACCAGCAGAGCCGTTTCGTCAACGAGCGGCTCCACGCCAATATCCAGAAGGACGGCACCTATTCGGTCGTCCCGCGCATGTGGGGCGGGCTGACCAACCCGACCGAGCTGCGCGCAATCGCCGATGTGGTCGAGAAATACAACGCGCCGATGGTCAAGGTCACCGGCGGCCAGCGGCTCGACATCTTCGGGATCAAGAAAGAGGATCTGCCCGCGGTGTGGGCCGACCTCAATGCCGCCGGCATGGTGTCGGGCCACGCCTATGGCAAGGCGCTGCGCACCGTGAAAACCTGCGTCGGGTCCGAATGGTGCCGCTTCGGCACGCAGGATTCGACCGGGCTCGGCGTCAAGATCGAGCGGATGAGCTGGGGCAGCTGGATGCCGCACAAGTTCAAGATCGCCGTGTCGGGCTGCCCGCGCAATTGCGCCGAGGCGACGATCAAGGATTTCGGCGTCGTCTGCGTCGACAGCGGCTACGAGCTGCACGTCGGCGGCAACGGCGGCATCCATGTCCGCGCGACCGACCTGCTCTGCAAGGTCGCGACCGAGCAGGAGGCGCTCGATTATTGCGCCGCCTTCATCCAGCTCTATCGCGAGGAGGCGCGCTATCTCGAACGCACCGCGCCGTGGATCGAGCGCGTCGGGCTCGACTATGTGAAGGCAAGGCTGCTCGACGACCCGGCGGGCCGCGAGGCGCTGCGCGCGCGCTTCCTCTATTCGCAGAGCTTTTCACAGGACGACCCCTGGGCGCAGCGCGCCGAGGGCGCCGAGGCCGAACATCATGCGCCGATGGCGCGCTTCACCCCGCAGGAGGAACTCGCATGACGACCGTGGCAGAATGGCTCGACATCGGCTGGGTCGACCAGATCCCCGTGCGCGGCAGCCGCACCGTGCAGGTCGCGGACGGCGACGACATCGCGGTCTTCCGCACTGCCGAGGGCAAGGTCTTCGCGCTGCTCGACCGCTGCCCGCACAAGCAGGGGCGGCTGAGCCAGGGGATCGTCCACGGCGGCGCGGTCGCCTGCCCGCTGCACAATTGGCGGATCAGCCTGACCACCGGCGAGGCGCTGGGCGAGGACAAGGGCTGCACCCCCACGGTGCCGGTCAAGATCGACGGCGGCCGCGTGCTGATCTGCCGCGCGAGCGTGCTGAAGGCGGCGGCGTGAGGCCGCGGCGCTTCCATGCTTCTCCCCTCCCTGAAAGGGAGGGGCTGGGGGTGGGTAGCAGCGATAGCGAGGCTCTTTTCTTCTGCAAGAACGCGTTGATCGGGGCATCGAGCCCCGATCAACGCAACCCACCCCTAACCCCTCCCTTTCAGGGAGGGGAATGATGACCGCCATTCGCACCACCTGCGCCTATTGCGGCGTCGGCTGCGGCATCCGCGCGACGGTGACGGGCGAGCGGACAGTCGAGATCGCGGGCGACCCCGATCATCCCGCCAATCGCGGCCGCCTCTGCTCGAAGGGAACACATCTCGGCGAGACCGTCGGCCTCGAAGGCCGCCTGCTCCATCCGATGATCGGCGCCAAGCGCGCAAGCTGGGACAAGGCGCTCGACCTTGTCGCGCGCAAGTTCAAGGAAACCATCGCGCGCCACGGACCGAACAGCGTCGCCTTCTATGTCTCGGGACAATTGCTCACCGAGGATTATTATGTCGCCAACAAGCTGATGAAAGGCTTCATCGGCAGCGCCAATATCGACACCAATTCGCGGCTCTGCATGTCGAGCGCGGTCGCGGGGCATATCCGCGGCTTTGGCGAGGATGTTGTGCCCGCGACCTATGACGACCTCGACGTCGCCGACCTGTTCGTCCTCGTCGGCAGCAACACCGCCTGGTGCCACCCGATCGTCTATCAGCGCATCCGGGCGCGCTGCGAAGCGGGCGCGAAGCTCGTCGTCATCGACCCGCGCCGCACCGAGACCGCCGAAGAGGCCGACCTTCACCTCGCGATCCGCCCAGGGAGCGACGTCGCCCTGATGAACGGCCTCTTGCAGCACTGCCGCGACGCGGGCGCGCTCGACGAGGCGTGGCTCGCGGCACATGTCGCGGCGCCGGAGGATTTCTGGGACCAGCTTGGAGAGGGGAGCGATCTGTGGTCGGTGGCGAAGACGTGCGACGTCGACGCCGCCGACCTCAGGCGCTTCTATGAGCTGTTCGCCGCTACGCCGCGCACCGTCACCCTGTTCAGTCAGGGGATCAACCAATCGACGAGCGGCACCGATCAGGTGAACGCGATCCTCAACCTCCACCTCGCGACGGGCCGGATCGGCAAGCCGGGCGCCGCCCCCTTTTCGATCACCGGCCAGCCCAATGCGATGGGCGGGCGCGAGGTCGGCGGCCTTGCCTCGACCCTCGCGGCGCATATGGACTTCGGCCCCGAAGCCCGCGCACGCGTTCAGCGCTTCTGGGCCGCGCCGGCGATCGCCGAAAAGCCCGGCCTCAAGGCCGTCGACCTGTTCCGCGCGGTCGGCGAAGGCCGGATCAAGGCGCTGTGGGTGATGGCGACCAACCCCGCCGTGTCGATGCCCGACGCGAACCGGGTGCGCGAGGCGCTGGCGGCCTGCCCTTTCGTCGTCGTCAGCGACGTCATCGAAAAGACCGACACCGGCGCCTTCGCGCACGTCCGCCTGCCCGCCGCGGCGTGGGGCGAGAAGGACGGGACGGTCACCAACAGCGACCGCACGATCAGCCGCCAGCGCGCGCTGTTTCCGCTGCCCGGCGAGGCGATGCCCGACTGGTGGATCGTCAAGGAGGTCGCGCGGCGGATGGGGTGGAAGAATGCCTTTGCCTATGACCGCGCCGCCGACATCTGGCGCGAGCATTGCCGCCTGTCGACCTATGACAATGACGGCGCGCGCCTTTTCGCGCTCCCCGGCGCGGCGCAGGGCGGCAATGCCGCCTATGACGATATGCAGCCCTTTCGCTGGGGCGGCGACGCGATGTTCGCTGACGGGCGCTTTCCGACCGACGACGGGCGCGCGCGGCTCGTGCCGGTCGCGCAAAAGCCCCTCCCCGCCCCGCTCGAAAAATGGCCGCTGACGCTCAACAGCGGGCGTTACCGCGACCAGTGGCACACGATGACGCGCACCGGCCTTGCGCCGAAGCTCGCGCGGCATCGCGCCGAACCGCTGGTCGAGGTGCATCCGCGCGACGGCGAGCAATGGGACCTCGCCGACGGCGGGCTCGCGCGCGTCGCGACGCCGCAGGGCGAGAGCCTCTACCGCGTCGCCTTTGCCGAAGGGCAGCGGCGCGGCGAATTGTTCGTGCCGATCCACTGGACCGACCGCACCGCGAGCGGCGGGCGCACCGGCCTCCTCCCCCGCCCGCTCGTCGATCCGCATTCGGGCCAGCCGGGCTTCAAGCGCACTCCCGCGCGCATCGAGGCGGTGAGCCCGCGCTGGCGCGGCTTCCTGCTGCTGAACCACGACCCCGCCGAGCGTCCCGGCTGCCTGTGGGCGACGCGCGTTGCGGTGCCGTCGGGCACGCTATGGGAGCTTGCGGGCGACGGCGACCTCAAAAGCCTCGAAGCGACGCTGCCCAAGGGCGAGCGGATCGAGGCCGAGGATCGCGCGCGCGGCACCCGCCGGATCGCGATCGTCGCCAGCGGCCGGCTCGCCGCCGCGCTCTTCGTCACCGAAACCGGCGAACTGCCCCCGCGCGACTGGCTGATTGCCCAGCTCGCCGCGCCCGACGTCGCGCCCACCCTGCTCGCCGGCCGCGCGCCGGGGGCGGCGGCCGACCGCGGGCCGATCGTCTGCGTCTGCTTCGATATCGGATTGAAGACGATCGCCGCCGCGATCCGCGATCAGAGCCTGACCGACGTAGCCGCGATCGGCGCGGCGATCGGCGCTGGGACGAACTGCGGCTCGTGCCGCCCCGCGCTCGCGCGCATATTGAGCGAGGAGAAAAGCCATGCCGCCTGACGATTTCGCGCCCGGCACCGTCTGGCTCGTCGGCGCCGGGCCCGGCGATCCCGACCTGCTGACGATGAAGGCCGTGCGGCTGATCGAACGGGCCGAGATCGTCTTCTACGACGCGCTCGTCGGTCCGGGCGTCCTCGCGCTCGTCCCGCCGCACGCCGAGCGGGTGAGCGTCGGCAAGCGGTCCGGCCGCCATTCGAAGGATCAGCGCACGATCGACGCGCTGCTCGTCGAAGCCGCCGCGTCGGGCAAGCGCGTCGTGCGCCTCAAGGGCGGCGACCCCTCGCTCTTCGGCCGCGCCGCCGAGGAAATAACGGCGCTGCGATTGGCCGGCCACCCCGTATACATCTGTCCCGGCATCACCGCCGCGAGCGCCGCCGCGGCCTCGGCGGGCGTGTCGCTGTCGCTGCGCGGGGTCGCGCGCGACGTGCGCTTCGTTACCGCGCACAGCCGCCGCGGCGCCGCGCTCGACCTCGACTGGGGCTCGCTTGCGAGTGCCGGAACGACGCTCGCCTTCTATATGGGCCGCGACGCGGCGGGCGCGATCGCGAAGGGGCTGATCGGCGCCGGAATGCCCGCAACAACCCCGGTGCTCATCGCGTGCAACGTCAGCTTGCCGGACGAAAAGCATCTGAGCACGCGGCTCGACCTCCTGGCGCTCGCGACGCGCGCGCTCGCCGACGATGCGCCGACGCTCATCCTGGTCGGCGAAGCGCTGCGCAAGGGCGAGGCTCCCGTCCAAAACGGGCTGAAAATCGCGGTCGAAGGGGAATGGCGCACCCGGAACGATTCGAACGTCCGACCCCCAGATTCGTAGTCTGGTGCTCTATCCAGCTGAGCTACGGGTGCGTGGAGAGGCGCCTTTAGGCCGCGAGGCGAAGGCGCGCAACCCCCTTTTCACCTATTTTTTCGCCAGCGCCGCCTGCGCCGCCGCCAGCCGCGCGATCGGCACGCGATAGGGCGAGGCGCTGACATAATCGAGCCCGGTTTTCTCGCAGAAATGGATGCTCGGCGCGTCGCCGCCATGCTCGCCGCAGATGCCCAGCTTGATGCCCGGACGCGTCGCGCGCCCGCGCTCCGCCGCCAGTTCGATCAGCTGGCCGACCCCCTCGACATCCAGGCTGACGAAGGGATCGGTGACGAAGATCCCCTTGTCGACATATTGGGTCAGAAAGCGCCCGGCGTCGTCGCGGCTGATGCCGATCGTCGTCTGCGTGAGGTCGTTGGTGCCGAAGCTGAAGAATTCGGCGCCCTGCGCTATCTCGCCCGCCATCAGAGCGGCGCGCGGCAGCTCGATCATCGTGCCGACAAGATAGGCGATCTCGCGCCCCTTTTCGGCGAACACCGCCGTCGCCGCCTTGTCGACGATGGCTTTCATCAGGTCGAATTCGCGGCGCGTCGCGACCAGCGGGATCATCACCTCGGGGATCGGCGCCGCGCCGGTTTCGGCAGCGACGTCGCACGCCGCCTCAAAGATCGCGCGCGCCTGCATCTCATAGATTTCGGGATAGGTGACGCCGAGGCGGCAGCCGCGATGGCCGAGCATCGGGTTGAATTCATGGAGCTCGTTCGCGCGCGCCTTCAGCGTCTCGATCCCGACCCCCGCCGCCGCCGCGACATCGGCGAAATCCTCTTCGCGCGTCGGCAGGAATTCGTGCAGCGGCGGGTCGAGCAGGCGGATGGTGACCGGCAGGCCCGCCATCACGCGGAAAATCGCGGCAAAATCGCCGCGCTGTTCGGGGAGCAGCCTGGCGAGCGCGGCGCGGCGGCCGGCCTCGCTTTCGGCAAGGATCATCTCGCGCACCGCGGTGATGCGCGCGGCGTCGAAGAACATATGCTCGGTGCGGCACAGCCCGATCCCCTCGGCGCCGAAATCGCGCGCGACCTGCGCGTCGGCGGGGGTTTCGGCATTGGTGCGCACCTTCATCCGGCGCACCTTGTCGGCCCACTCCATAAGCGTGCCGAAATCGCCGACGAGTTCGGGCTGCAAGGTCGGCACCTCGCCCGCCATCACCTCGCCCGTCGAGCCGTCGAGCGTGATGATCTCGCCTTCCTTGAGCTCGCGTCCGCCGACGCGCAGCACGCGCGCCGCGCCGTCGATCGCCAGCCCGCCCGCGCCCGAAACGCACGGGCGCCCCATGCCGCGCGCAACCACCGCCGCGTGGCTGGTCATCCCGCCGCGCGCGGTCAAAATGCCCTTCGCTGCGTGCATGCCGTGAATATCCTCGGGGCTGGTTTCGACGCGGACGAGGATCACCGCCTCGCCCATGCCCGCGGCCTTTTCCGCGCTGTCAGCGTCGAACATGATCTTGCCCGACGCCGCGCCGGGACTCGCGGGGAGCCCCTTGGTCAGCACGTCGCGCGGCGCCGCCGGATCGAGCGTCGGATGGAGCAGCTGGTCGAGCGCGCCGGGGTCGACGCGGCCGACGGCCTCTTCCTCCGTAATCAGCCCCTCGGCCGCCATCTCGACCGCGATCCGCAGCGCCGCCTTCGCGGTCCGCTTGCCCGATCGCGTCTGGAGCATCCACAGCTTGCCGCGCTCGACGGTGAACTCGATGTCCTGCATGTCGCGATAGTGGCTCTCGAGCGTGTCGAAGACCGCGCCGAGCTCGGCGAAGGTTTCGGGCATCGCCTCTTCCATCGACAGCGGCTTCGCCCCCGCCTTTTCGCGCGCGATCTTTGTCAGATATTGCGGGGTGCGGATGCCCGCGACGACGTCCTCGCCCTGCGCGTTGACCAGCCATTCGCCGTACCACGCGCGCTCGCCGGTCGCGGGGTCGCGCGTGAACGCCACCCCCGTCGCCGAGGTGTCGCCCATATTGCCGAACACCATCGCCTGGACATTGACCGCGGTGCCCCATTCGCCGGGGATGCTGTTCAGCCGGCGATAGACTTTCGCGCGGTCGCTTTCCCAGCTCGCAAAAACCGCGCCGATCGCGCCCCACAGCTGATCCTTGGGCTCCTGCGGAAAGGGCGCGCCGGTCTCGCGCGCGACAATCGCCTGATATTCGATCACCAGCGCCTGCCAGTCTTCGGCCGCCATCTCGGTATCGAGGAAGAAGCCCTTGTCTTCCTTCGCGATTTCGAGCGCTTCCTCGAACGCGGCATGGTCGAGGCCCATCACCACATCGGCATACATCTGGATGAAACGGCGATAGCTGTCCCACGCGAAGCGCGGATCGCCCGAGGTCTCCGCGAGCCCGGCGACGGTCGCGTCGTTGAGCCCGAGGTTGAGCACCGTGTCCATCATCCCCGGCATCGACACGCGCGCGCCCGAACGCACCGAAACGAGCAGCGGATCGGCCGCGTCACCGAACTTGCGCCCGGTGATCCCCTCGATATGCGCGATCCCGCTCGCGACTTCCTCGGCCAGTCCGGCGGGAAAGGCTTCGCCATTCGCATAATAAGCGGTGCAGACGTCGGTGGTGATCGTAAAGCCCGGCGGCACCGGCAGGCCGATCGAGGCCATTTCGGCCAGATTCGCGCCCTTGCCGCCCAGCAATTCCTTGGCGCGCTCCCTGGTGGTCGCGTCGCCGCCGAACAGATGCACCATATTCGTCTGCGTGGCCGTCGTCATGTCTTGCTCCTGCTGCCCCGGGGAGGAGGGTTGGCGGGGGAATAGGTATGCAATCGCATTTGGTCGATTCAGTTTTGCTTTAGCGGGGTCAGCCTGGCCTGCCTCCATTTCGCGCCTGCCACGCGTCGAAGAGCGACTGCCCCGCCGACCCGCCGAAGGTCAACATCGGCACGTCGCGACGGAAGCTCAGCTGATGCGCCTTGATCCACAGCGTCTTGCGCGGCTCGATCGAGGCGACCTGGTCCCAGCCGATGTGCAGCAACGGGTGGAACAGGCGGAAAAGGATCATCGGCCGCAGATAGAAACCGCGCTCGTCGATCCAGACGCTCACCGCGTTGCGATAGCTGACGCCGCCCGGAAAGCGGCCGATGACCATCGTTGCCAGCGAATGACGGCGCACATGGTCGGGGACCGGCCGGTCCCAGGCGAATGCGGGCAGGAACTTCGACCAGCCGGCCCACGACAGGATGCGGGCGATGAAAAGCCACATCGCGACGAAAAACAGCGGAAAGCCCAGCGCGAAAATCCAGATGAGATGAGTATTGTTCATGGCGCCATTCCCCCTTTGGATGATGGACGGACCCTAACCCTCTATCTTCGAGAAATCGGCGACGCTGTGCACCGCATCACGGAATCGCGCAAGCAGGCCGAGGCGAAAGGCGCGCACCGCCGGATCGGGATCATTGACCATCACGCCGTCGAAAAAGGCGTCTACAGCCGAGCGCAAGCTGGCGAGCGCAGCCATGGCGTCGGTGAAGCGCTCCTCGGCGACCGCCGCGGCGGCGGCCGGCTCGGCGGCGTCGAGCGCGGCGAGGAGAGTGGCTTCCGCGGGATCCAATTCTCCCCTCCCGCTTGCGGGAGGGGGCGGGGGAGAGCCTGTTTCATGGGAAGCGGCATTCGACATGCCCTCCCCTAGCCCCTCCCGCAAGCGGGAGGGGGACTCCTCACCCGCCTGCTTCAAGATATTCGCCGCACGCTTGTATCCCGCGAGCAAGTTGGCGCCGTCATCGCTCGCCATAAACGCCTGCAACGCCTTCACGCGGGCGAGGAGGCGGACGAGATCATCTTCGCCCCCGAGCGCGAACACCGCGTCGATCAGGTCGTGGCGGACGCCGGCTTCGCGCTGCTGGACCTTGAGACGGTCCAAAACAAAGTCTTTCAAATGCCCCAAGTAACTCCGCTTCAACGTGTCCGCGATGGTATCTCGCGGAGTTTCGCCAATGGGTGCGTCGGGGTATTCGTCTTCGATGCCCTGCGTAAGATAAAGCTCGCGAGCTTTCAGAAGCCACACCGTTAGATCGCCGCGCAGGCCATTTTCGAAAACCATGGCCAATTGCCCGAGTGTACTTCGACGAAGCGCAAACGGATCCTTCGAGCCGCTCGGACGAAGCGACTTCATAAAAAAGCCAGCGAGGCTATCCAACTTATCCGCCAACGCCACAGCCACCGTCACCGGCGCCGTCGGCACCTCATCGCCCTGCCCGACCGGCTTGTAATGATCGCGGATCGCGTCGGCGACGGCATCGGGCAACCCTTCGGCGCGGGCGTAATAGCCGCCCATCAGGCCCTGCAATTCGGGGAATTCGCCGACCATTTCGGTGACGAGATCGGCCTTGCACAGCCGTGCCGCGAGCTCGGCCTGGTCGGCGAGCGAAAGCCCCTCCCCTTCAGGGGAGGGGTTGGGGTGGGGCCTGTCGGCCTGCGCCGCGTCAGGACGAGAGGCCCCACCCCCGGCCCCTCCCCTGAAGGGGCGGGGTGAATCGGCGACGATCCCCTCTTCGACCAGCCAGCGCGCGAGCTTCGCAACGCGCTCGACCTTGTCGGCGACCGTGCCCAGCTTCTCGTGGAAGGTGATATTCTTCAGCTTCTCGGCGTGCTCCGCGAGCGTCTT
Source organism: Sphingopyxis indica (assembly GCF_032879645.1). NCBI lineage: Bacteria > Pseudomonadati > Pseudomonadota > Alphaproteobacteria > Sphingomonadales > Sphingopyxidaceae > Sphingopyxis > Sphingopyxis indica. Next base: position 1,719,460 of record NZ_CP076394.1, on the reverse strand, counting down.
TTTCTGGTCCTGCTCCCAGAAGAAGCGCGCATCGGACAGCCGCGCCGCCAGCACCTTGCGGTTGCCCGCGACAATCTCCGCCCCGCCGTCGCTCGCGGCGATGTTCGCGGTGCAGACGAAGCCGTTGGCGAGCTTGCCATCGGCGCCGGTGACGACGAAATATTTCTGGTTCACCCGCGCGGTGAGCTGGATTACCTCGGGCGGCACCTCCAGAAACGCCTTGTCGAAGCGGCCGAGCAGCGGCACCGGCCATTCGGTCAGGCCCGCATTCTCGATCACCAGCCCCTCGTCGGCGACGAGGCTCAACCCTGCATCGGCCGCGGCCTTCGCGGCGCCGTCACGGATGATCGCCGCGCGCTCTTCATGGTCGACGATGACGTGGCACGCGCGCAGCTTGTCGGCATAGTCGGCCGCCGATCCGATCGTGATCTCGCCCGGACAGTGAAAGCGATGGCCGCGCGTCGCGAAGCCCGCCGCAATCCCGCCGACCTCGCACGCGATCAGCTCCTCGCCGAACAGCGCGACAATGCCCGACAGCGGGCGCACCCAGCGCAGGCTTTCGCTGCTTTGGCTTTCGCGGCCCCAGCGCATCGACTTGGGCCAGGCAAAGCCGCGAACGATCGCGGGAATCGCCTCGGCGAGCACATCGGCGGTCGCGCGACCGGGTTTGTCGATCACCGCAAACCACACGCCGTCGCGGTCCTCAAGCTGGTCCTGCGTGAGCCCGGTCTTGCGCAGGAAACCTTCGAGCGCCTGCGGCGGCGCGCTGGTACGCGGGCCTTTCAGTTCCTCGCTGACCGCCGCGGTGGCGTCGGGCAGCCCTTTAGCGATCAACGCAAGGCGGCGCGGCGTCGACCAGATGGTGAGTTCGCCCACGTCGATGCCCGCCGCGCCCAGCTGCGCGCGGAACAGCTTTTCAAGCTCGGCACGCGCGCCGGCCTGCATCCGCGCGGGGATTTCTTCGCTGCGAAGTTCGAGCAGGAAGTCGGTCATCAGAGTTCCTCCCCGCTTGCGGGGAGGGGGACCGCGCCGAAGGCGTGGTGGAGGGGGTTCTCGGCCTTCGACCGCAGCAGCGCGACTACGCCATCCATATTTTCCAGTACATCCTTCGCTGCGAAGCGGACAATTTCAAATCCTTGCGCCGACAGGAACGCATCGCGCGCTGCGTCACGAACGGGATTCGCCCCGCGATTATGGGCCTCGCCATCGATTTCAACGATCAGCTTGGCGGCCATGCAGCAAAAGTCGGCAACATAGGGTCCAACGGGGTGCTGGCGGCGGAATTTCATGCCGAGTTTTTGCCCGCGAAGTTCTTGCCACAGCAACACCTCGGGGAGAGTCATTTCGCGGCGAAGCCTCCGCGCTGCATGGACCGGCGGGCGTCGCAGGCCTCGCGAGCCCCCTCCACCACGCTTCGCGTGGTCCCCCTCCCCGTTCCGGGGAGGATTTTGGACGGCCATCACAGCGTCCACCCCGGATAATTCGTGGCCCACCGCTCCGACTGGCTGTCGATCCACGCCTTGCAGCTGCCCTTCGCGAGATCGCGGACGCGCGCCATGTAATTGGCGCGTTCCTGCACGCTGATCACGCCGCGCGCTTGCAAGAGGTTGAAGAGGTGGCTCGCCTCGATCGCCTGGTCATAGGCGGCGAGCGGCACGCCCGCACCGATCGCGCGCTGGCACTCGGCCTCGGCCGCCTTGAAGCCCGCGAAGAGGCTGTCGGTATCTGCGACCTCGAAATTCCATTTCGAAAATTGCCGTTCGTTTTCAAGGAACACGTCGCCATAGCTCACACCCGGCACGTCGCCGACGGGGTCGGAGAAGCGCAGGTCATACACATTGTCGACGCCCTGAATATACATGGCAAGCCGTTCGAGCCCATAGGTCAGCTCGCCCGCGACGGGTTTGCAGTCGAAGCCGCCCATCTGCTGGAAATAGGTGAACTGGGTGACCTCCATCCCGTCGCACCAGACTTCCCATCCGAGGCCCCACGCACCGAGCGTCGGCGATTCCCAATCATCCTCGACGAAGCGGATGTCGTGGAGCAGCGGGTCGATACCGATCGCGGCGAGGCTGCCGAGATACTGGTCCTGCAGGTCGGCGGGCGACGGCTTCAATATCACCTGATATTGGTAATAATGCTGGAGCCGGTTCGGATTCTCGCCATAGCGGCCGTCTGTCGGGCGGCGGCTCGGCTGGACATAGGCGACGTTCCACGGCTCGGGGCCAAGGCTGCGCAAGGTCGTCGCAGGGTGAAAGGTGCCGGCCCCGACCCGCATGTCATAGGGCTGAAGGATCGCGCAGCCGCGCGCGCTCCAATAGGCGTGCAGCGTCAGGATCATGTCCTGAAAGCTCAGGGGTTTCTTTTCCGCCGCTTCGGCCACGCCTTTTCGCCCTCACTTCGCAGGTGCAACAAGTGCCGCCGCCTGTGGCGCAGCGGCGGCGCAGGGTCAAGGCTTGTGCGGCGCCGGGCAGGCCCGGAGCGCGCGATTGAAGGGCCGCGATGTAAGGTCTTGTTGACACAGTCAGCGAATCCTGACATTTAGTCAATAACAGCTGACATATCGTCAGGGTTGCATGACGGACCTATGCGTGAACAACAAGCTGAAAGTGCTGCGGGCGATGCATGGCTGGAGCCAGGCCGAGCTGGCCGACCGGCTCGACGTGTCGCGGCAGGCGGTCAACGCGATCGAGACGGGGAAATACGACCCGTCGCTGCCGCTCGCCTTCAGGCTCGCGCGGCTGTTCGACATGCCGATCGAGGAGATTTTCGACGATGGCTACAAGGGAAACGACGATGCCGGATGACGCGCGCGACCGCGGAATGGTTTCGATCATCGGCTGGGCGACCGCGATCGTCATCGCGACCGGGTTCATCATCGGCGCCTTCGCTGGCTATAGCGACGCCATCGCCATTCGGGGCGGCACGCCGCTGCCCGTGTGGCTGGGTCCGCTCGTCGCGCTGGCCTTTTGCGGGGCAGCCTTCACGCTCTATGCCCGCCACCACCGCGCCAACTGGCGGCAATGGTCGGCGCGCAAACGGCGCTATGGGCTGGCTATTGCCCTGCTCGCGCTGATCGGCGGCATCGTCGGCGCCTGGTTTTCGGTTCAATTGCCACACGATCAGGGGCCTTTCGAAGCGATGCGCGCGGACGCGTTCAGCCCCGCCTTCGCGATCGGCGCGTCGATCCTCTGGGTCGTCGGACTCGCGGCAGGCATGTTTTTCTATCACCGCGCGATCGACGACCATGAACAACGCGCATGGCTGTGGGCTGGGCTCGCGGGCTGGTACGCCTTCGTCTTTCCCGCGCCCGCCTGGTGGGCGCTCCACCGCGCGGGGATCGCTCCCGAACCCGATGTGATGCTGTTGTTCCTCGTCTCGCTCGTCGTGAACAGCCTCGTCTATCTCTGGCTCAAATTTCGTTGATCGCGCCGCGCTTCGCTCCCAATGATCGAACCAACCAAGGAAAGGCTCCCCGTGATGAAAAAGATCCTCCGCACCCTCGCCGCGACCTGTGCGGTCATTCCGCTCGCCCAATGCGCGCTGTTCCCAGGCGGCAATGCCGCGATGGCGGTCGAGCCGGCGCAGGAGGTCGCGGCTCCCGCAGTTGCGGAGGGCGTCGACGCCGATCCGGCGCTGTGGGTGGTGAAGGATGACGACACGACCATTTATCTGTTCGGCACCGTCCATGTCCTCAAACCCGGCCTCAGCTGGTTCGACGAGGCGGTGAAGGATGCGTTCGACAAGTCCGATGAGCTGATGCTCGAAATCGTCCTGCCCGAGGATCAGGCGGCGATGGCGCAGACGATGATCCCGCTGGCAATGGCGCAGGACGGCAAGACGCTGTCGTCGCGCCTCGCGCCCGACGACCGCGCCGCCTATCAGGCCGCGATGACCAAGGTCGGGGTTCCGCCGGCACAGTTCGACCAGTTCGAACCCTGGTTCGCGGCGGTGACGCTCTCGACGCTGCCGCTGATGAAGCTCGGCTTCGATCCCGAACAGGGCGCCGAGAAGCAGCTGACCGGACGCGCGAAGGCGGAAGGCAAGCCGATCGAGGGGCTCGAGACGATCGAGCAGCAGCTCGGCTTTTTCGACACGCTCCCCGAATTTTCGCAGGTCGCCTTCCTCAATGCGGTGGTCAAGGACATCGACAAGATCGGCCCGACGCTCGACACGCTGGTCGATCAGTGGAGCAAGGGCGATCCCGACGGCCTCGCGCAGACGATGAACGAGAATATGGAAGCGACCCCCGATCTGGCCAAAAGGCTGCTCTTCGACCGCAATGCCGCCTGGGCGGAGCAGCTGCAGGCGCGAATGGCCGAACCCGGCACGGTGTTCGTCGCGGTCGGCGCGGGACATCTGGCGGGCGAACATAGCGTTCAGGACTATCTGAAGGAACGCGGGCTCACCGTCACGCGGGTCGACTATTGATCGAAGCAAAGGTCCGAACCGGGCGCCGGGGTCGCCGCATCGCGGCGGCCCTTTCGGCGTGCCTGCTCGCCGCGTGCGGCAACCCGCAAGCAACGGTCGAGGCCCAGCCCGCGATGTGGCTCGCGGCGGACGACGACACGCAAATCTACATTCTGGGCACGATGCACGCGCTGCCCCCCGGCACCGACTGGGATCGCGGCAAGGTCGCCCGCGCGGTCGATCGGGCCGACGAACTGGTACTCGAACTCGCCCCCGACCAGCTGGCCGAAGCGGGCAAGGAATTTCAGCAGCTCGCCCCGCGTCAGGCGCCGCTCGCAATCGCCGAGCGCTTGCCGCCCGCCGCGCTTGCCGCCTATCGGGCGTTCGAGGCGGGCGGCGGCGCTTTCGACGCCGATGCGCTCGACGATTGGGCGGTGATGGTGCTGATGGGACAGCGCGCCGCAGAGCAAGCCGCGCTGTCGCCCGCCGCGGGCGTCGAAGCGGGACTGACCGCGCGCTTTCGGGCCGCGGGAAAACCGGTCGCCGGACTCGAAACCGCGCACAGCCAGCTCATGCTGTTCGAGACGCTCGATCCGGCGACGCAGCGCGCGCTGCTCACCCGCGCCGCCGAGGACGCGGGCAGCGCGGTCGCCGACATCCGCGCGCTGACCGGCGCCTGGCGGCGCGGCGACACCGCCACGCTCGAGGCGCTGATCAACGAGGATGTCGATGCGGTCCCCGCGGCGCGCAAGGCGGTCATTACCGACCGGAACCGGGCATGGAGCCATTGGATTTTGCGGCGCATGGCCTCCCCCGGCACCGTGCTGGTCGCGGTTGGCGCGGGCCATCTGGTCGGCAAGGACGGCGTTCCCGCGCTACTGGAATCCGAAGGGCTGACCGTGACGCGCGTTCAATAAACGCGGGAACCTGCGCCGCGCAATTCCCGCCACCCATTGACGCCCCCTCCCCTTCGGCGCAGCATCGCGCGATGACGCTGACGATCATCCCGAGCGGACAGGCGTGCGGCGCGCGTGTGACCGGGCTCGACCTCACGCGACCGCTCGCGCCCGAAACCGTTGCCGAACTGCGCGCCGCATGGCTCGATCACCATGTCCTCGCCTTCCCCGATCAAGCGATGAGCGACGACGATCTTGAGCGTTTTACGCGCTATTTCGGGGACTTCGGCGACGATCCTTTCATCGCGCCGATCCCCGGCCGCCGCCACGTCATCGCGGTCCGGCGCCGCGCCGACGAGATCGCGCCGCTCTTCGCCGAAAACTGGCACAGCGACTGGAGCTTTCAGGCGCGGCCGCCCGCGGGCACCTGCCTCTTCGGCATCACCATCCCGCCCGTCGGCGGCAACACCGAATTCGCGAACCAGCACGCCGCGCTCGACGCGATGCCGGATGCCCTGCGCGCGCGCATTGAAGGCAGGCAGGCGATCCACAGCGCACGCGGCGGCTATGCGCCCTCGGGCATGTACGGCGCCAAGGACAAGGGGCGCAGCATGGATATCCGCTCGGGCGACGAAGCGATGGCGACGCAGCGCCATCCGCTGATCCGCGCGCATCCCGAAACCGGCCGCGAAGGGCTGTTCGGCTGCGCGGGCTATATCATCGGTATCGAGGGAATGGACGACACCGAAGCGCTGCCCCTGCTCTACGAATTGCTGCAATGGCAGGGCCGCGCCGAATTCCGCTACAGCCATGCGTGGGAGCCGAACATGCTCGTGATGTGGGACAATCGCTCGGTGCTGCACCGCGCGACCGGCGGCTATGACGGCCACGACCGCCTGCTCCACCGCACGACGATCGCCGCGTGGGGGCAGGAAGCACCGGGCACGGCTTGATCTTTACCGGCGGCGCCTGCCGTCGGCGGAAACCGAAAAGACATCGACATCCCGGACTTCGCGACGAAAACCGGCATGGATGCGGTCGAGCTTGTCCTGCAGCTCGGCGCGGTGCGCTTCGGTAAGCATGCCGCCGTCGCGGGCCTGCGTTTCGATCACCTCGCCGCGCAGCGCTTGCAGCTTGTTCCGGTAGGTCTGGTTGATCTGCTCGGCGTTGGCCTTCTTGGGCGCCATATAGGGCGGCGGCACCGGCAAGGCGGTAGCCGTCGTGCCGGTCGTCATCATGGCACCCAGCAGGATCAAGGCTCTGGCTTTCATGGACTTCTCCTCGGTTCGGTCCCGGTTTTTCCAACTTATCACGACAGCCGCCGAATCGGAAATTGCGACCGGTAACGCGAGTTCCCGCGGCCCATGACGTGCGAAACTTCGCGCGGCACCCGTGCGTTCTCTTCCCCAGGAAGGAGTTCTACCATGTCCCTCAAACACGACGCGCTCGTTGTCGTCGCCGACGGCCGCAAGGCGCTGTTCCTGCGCAACCACGGCGATACTGGCCAGATCGACTTGCGCACCGCGAGTCACCGCGAGCGCGAGGACCGCATGGATCGCGAGATCAAGACCGGACCCGCGGGCCGTTCGGGGCGCCCCAGCGGAACGGGCAGCTTTCAGGATACGATGGAGGAACCCGACTTCCACCAGCAGGAGGAAGACCGCTTCGCCCGCGACCTCGCCGAAAAGGTCAACGCAATGGCGCTGCGCGGAGATTTCGAGCAGCTCGTCATTGTCGCGCCCGCGCGCACGATGGGCGAATTGCGCCCGCTGTGGCACAAGGAAGCCTCCAGCCGTATCGCCGGCGAGCATGTCAAGGAGATGACCGACCGCCCGGTTGCCGATATCGAGGCGCTGCTGGCGGGCGACGCCGCGCCGCCCTCGGGCGGCGGCTAGCTGACCGGCGCAACAGCTTCGCGGCTCAACGTCGCGACGACGCCCCATGCGATCAGCGCCTGTCCGGTGAAGTAGAGCGGCCAGACGAGCCAGCGCGTGATGTCGTGCGACAGCGCGCCGCCTTCGCCGGCAAAGATGAACAGGTCGCTCGCAAGGAACAGCATCGCGCCGATGCCGGTGCGATAGCGCGGAAAGCGGCTGACCCACGCACTCGCCGCCATCGCCGCGACCACTGCGGTATAGCCGATCGCCGCGCCGCTGCCCTCGACCCCGCGCGTCAGCCCCCAAGCGATCAGCAGCGCGAGCGGCACGGTGACGAGGGCGAGCAACATCTGCGACCCACCGAGCCGCGGCCGCCGGTTGCCGAGGTAGAGCGCGATCGCGACCAGATGCCCCGCGGCAAAGGCCGTCGCCCCCGCCATCATCCCGGCTGCGTCGAGCAGCCAGTCGCCGAGCGCGCCGAGCGCCATCACCACGGCGATCATCCAGCCGAAGCGCCCCCGTGCATTGGCCGCCGCCCACAGCGCGAGCAGGCCGACGCCGCTCGCCTTCCACGCCCAGATCGCCGGGCCGTCCCATCGCCCCAGCACCGCCGCGAAAAAACTGATCCCGCCGACCAGCGCGAGCGGCCACAACCAGCGCGCCCTATCCCAATTGCGATCCCCGCTCATCCACCGCCCCTTTGCATCTTGCCTGCAACCGGCCTAGTGCGCGGCGGATCAAGCGCAAGTCAACGGTTAGGGTAAATGACGCACGACATCCATATCATCGGCGGCGGGCTCGCGGGGTCCGAGGCCGCGTGGCAGCTTGCCGAAGCGGGCTTTCGCGTGCGCCTGTCCGAAATGCGCGGCGGCGGCGACAGCACCCCGGCGCATCAGGGCGACACGCTCGCCGAGATGGTCTGCTCGAACAGCTTTCGCAGCGACGACGGCGACAGCAATGCCGTCGGCCTTCTCCACCGCGAGATGCGGACGCTCGGCTCGCTGATCATGCGCGAGGCCGACGCGACCAAGGTGCCCGCGGGCTCGGCGCTCGCGGTCGACCGCGACCTCTTCTCGGGCGGCGTCACCCGCGCGCTCGCCGAGCACCCCAACGTCACCATCGTGCGCGAACGCATCGACACGCTGCCCGCCGAGGGCCTGACGATCGTCGCCACCGGCCCCCTCACCGCCGCAAGCCTTGCAGAGAGCATCGGCGCCGCGACGGGCAAGGATTCGCTCGCCTTTTTCGACGCCATCGCGCCGATCGTCTATCGCGACAGCATCGACATGGACGTCGCGTGGATGGCGAGCCGCTGGGACAAGGTCGGGCCGATCGGCGACGGCAAGGATTATATCAACTGCCCGATGGACAAGGACCAATATCACGCTTTTGTCCAAGGCCTGATCGACGGCGAAAAGACCGACTTCAAGGACTGGGAAAAGGACACCCCCTATTTCGAGGGCTGCATGCCGATCGAGGTGATGGCCGAGCGCGGGGTCGAAACGCTGCGCTTCGGGCCGATGAAGGGCGTCGGCCTCGACAATCCGCGCACCGGGCGCTGGCCCTATGCGGTCGTCCAGCTGCGGCAGGATAATGCGCTCGGGACATTGTGGAACATGGTCGGTTTCCAGACCAAGCTGAAGCACGGCGCGCAGGTCGAGCTGTTCCGCACCATCCCCGGCCTCGAAAAGGCCGAGTTCGCGCGGCTCGGCGGGCTCCACCGCAACAGCTTCATCCGCTCGCCCGAATTGCTCGACGAGCAGCTCCGCCTCAAATCGGCGCCGCATATCCGCTTTGCGGGTCAGATCACCGGCTGCGAAGGCTATGTCGAAAGCGCCGCGATCGGCCTCGTCGCCGCGCGCTTCGCCGCCGCCGAACTCGCGGGCCGCCCCCTGCCCCCGCCGCCGCCCGAAACCGCCCTCGGCGCGCTGCTCGGCCACATCACCGGCGGCGCCGACGCCGCGAGCTATCAGCCGATGAACGTCAATTTCGGCCTCTTTCCCCCGCTCGCCGACGATGTCCGCAAAAAGGATCGCAAGCTGGGCTACACGCAGCGCGCGGGTCGGGCGCTCGCGGAATGGGCGAGGGTCGCGGACGGGGTGGCGGCCTAGGGGTGGGCTGCCGGGGCCGGCACGCCTCGGACGGCCGTTTTGGGGCGGAGAGCGGCCCTCCCTCTCTCTTTGTCATTCCCGCGAAAGCGAGAATCCAGTGTGGAGCCAGCCGACGCACGCTCTGGATTCCCGCTTTCGCGGGAATGACAAGGTTATGAAATGCCGATCGTCGCTATCGGTCGTTTCCAGCCACTCCGCCCGAGCCCCACTTCCTCAACAGCTACACTTCGGCTTAACCGTCCGCTTCGGCGCAGTCGTTGCAAACTCGGCGCGGGTCAGGTCGCCCGACTTGTCGGTGTCGGCGCCCGCAAAGCGGTCGCTCGTCGTCACCGCCCATTCCTCGAAGCTCAGCAGATTGTCGCCATTCTTGTCGAGCTTGCGAAAGGCCGCGGTGCGCGTCGACAGCATCTCGACGCGGCTGATCCGCTCGTTGCGGTCGCGGTCATAGCGGTTGAAGCGCCGCTCCTCGCGCGTCTCGGCCCTGGCCTCGGGAAGCTCGGGCGGCGGCGCCCCGCGCTTCGGCGCATTCGCCCCCGCGACCGGGATTTCGGGCAAGGCGGGCGGCGGTTCGGGCATCGCGCGCACCTCGGCATCGCGGCTCAGACCCTGCCACAGGAACACGCCGCCGGTCAGCAGCAGCGCGCTTGCCACGCCGCCGATCAGAAATCGCGAAACCGCCATATCGCCCCCCTTCGTGTGACGTTACATGCGTGGTGGGCTTCCGCCAAGATTCTTATCGACGGGGTTATTCAAATACACCCGTATGATTGCTATATCCGATCAATGCACAACTACCTCCCGTCCCTGAAGCAGATGCAATATCTCGTCGCGCTGCACGAACATGGTCATTTCGGCCGCGCCGCCGATGCGTGCAACGTCACCCAGTCGACCTTGTCGGCGGGCATCCGCGAGCTTGAGACATTACTCGGCCAGACGCTCGTCGAGCGCACGCGGCGGGTCGTGCGCTTCACGACGCTCGGCAATGCGATCGTCGAAAAGGCGCATCGCGTGCTGCGCGAGGCCGAGGAGCTTGCCGACATGGCGGCGGCCGCCGCCGCGCCGCTCGTCGGCGAACTGCGTATGAGCGTGATCCCGACGATCGCCCCCTTCCTCCTCCCCGACCTCTTGCCGCGGCTGCGCAAGGAGCGCCCGTCGCTCAAGCTCTTCCTGCGCGAAGAGCCGAGTGCGCAGGCGTGCGAATCGCTCCACCACGGCCAGGTCGACTGCGTGCTCCTCGCGCTTCCCTATGCGTGCGGCGACGTCGAGGCCGAAAATCTGTTCGACGACGCGCTCTTTGTCGCCTTTCCCGGCGAGCAATCCGAAGACCTGCCCGCGATGGTCAGCGCCGACCAGCTCGATCCCGCGCAGATGCTGATGCTCGAGGATGGGCATTGCCTGAAGGATCATGCGCTCGCGGCGTGCAACCGTCCCGAGCTGCGCGCCGGGGCGCGGATGATGGGCACCTCGCTCCACACGCTCGTCCAGATGGTCGACAACGGCCTCGGCATCACCATGCTGCCGCAAATGGCGATCGAGGCGGGCATCCTCGATCATACCGACATCGACACGCGCCCGCTCGATTCGGACCATGACTGGCGCACGATCGCGCTCGTCTGGCGCAAGGGCAGCCCGCGCGCCGACGAATTCAAAATGCTCGCCGATATTTTCAGGAAGCATCGGGCGAATTAGCAAAGCTCGTCATTGCGAGCGAAGCGAAGCAATCCAGCGTAGCGCAAACCACTCTGGATTGCTTCGCTTCGCTCGCAATGACGGGAGGTTCAGTCCCACCGCTCGGCCCGCGCGCGGTCGCTGCCGCGTTCCTCGACCCAGACCACGCGCCCGTCCGCGAAGGTCTCGCGCTTCCACAGCATCACGTCGGTCTTCAGCCGGTCGATCAGAAATTCGCACGCCGCCAGCGCCTCGGCGCGGTGGCGGCTGCTCGCGAGGACAAGAACGATCGTGTCGCCCGGCACCATCGCACCGACGCGGTGGATCAGCGTCAGCGCGGCAAGGTTCCAGCGCGCCGCCGCCTCGCCGGCGAGCGCGACCAGCCCGCGCTCGGTGAGCCGCGGATGATGTTCGAGGAACAGTTCGACCAGCCCGCCGTCGCCGCGCACGCGCCCGACGAAGCTCGCGCTCGCACCATGCCCGCCGGAGTCGTGCGCGGCATATTCGGCCGCGACGTCGATCGCCGCCGCCCCGACCGAAACGCGGATCATCCGCCCGTCACCGGCGGGAACAGCGCGACCTCGCCGGCATCGCCGATCGCCGCATCGGGCCCGACCATCGCGCCGCCCATCGCCGCGCGTATCCGCTGCGGCTCGGCAAAGGCGCGCGCGCCGCGTTCGTCGCGCGCCGCGAGCCAGCGCACCAGATCGCCGACCGTCGCGACCCCCGCCGGCAGCTCGACCGTTTCCGCCGCCATCCCCATGCGCTCGCGGACCCAGGCGAAATAGACGATTTCGAGCGCCATCGGATCAATCCATATGTTTCAGGCCGACGCGCAGATAGTCCCAGCCGGTGACCAGCGTCAGCACCGCCGCGCCCCACAGCGAGGCGAGGCCGACGGTCTTGATCCACGCCATCGCGGGCAGCGCGCCTGCGAGGATCAGCGCACCGAACGCGACGAGCTGAAAGGTCGTCTTCCATTTGGCAAGCTGCGTCACCGGCATCGAGACCTGCAAGGTCGCGAGGAATTCGCGCAGGCCCGACACGATGATCTCGCGCAGCAGAATGACCAGTGCGGCAATCACATGCCAGCCGTCAATGTCGCGCGTGAAGACGAGCAGCAGGATCACCGCCGCGATCATGATCTTGTCGGCGATCGGGTCGAGAAAGATGCCGAGCCGCGACACGGTGCCGCGCGCGCGCGCGACATAGCCGTCGAAATAATCGGTAATCCCCATCAGGCAGTAAAGCGCAAAGGCGACGGCATAGTCGATCGGCAGCGGCTGGTGCCCCGGGCTCTCCACCGCGCCGGGCCAAAGGAGGAAGAGCAGGATCGGCACCGCCAGGATTCGCGACAGCGTCAAAATATTCGGAAGGCTCAGCATGACCCCTGATTCCCGCGATGCGGCATTTTTGGCCCCAAATGGGCTTTGACCCCATCTGCCCTAGCCGATAAGCCCCCCGGGCGACAACCGAATTGCCTTAGGGTCCATGGACCTTCAGCCTAGCATGGTGACCGAATGTATCTGAACCGAGTGGACCGCGGATGACCGGCTCCTTTTCGCTGCTGGGCCGCCGCCGCTTCCTGCCGCTGTTCGTCACCCAGCTTCTCGGCGCGTTCAACGACAATCTGTTCAAGAATGCGATGGTGCTGTTCGTGGTCTATGGCGTCTTCAACGACGAGGCTTCGGAAACGCTGTTCAGCGCCGTCGCGACCGCGCTCTTCATCCTGCCCTTCTTCCTGCTGTCGGCGCTTTCGGGACAGCTCGCCGACACGCGCGACAAGGCGCGGATCATCCGCATCATCAAATTCTGCGAGATATTGATCATGCTCGTCGGCGGCGGGGGACTGATTCTCGCGTGGATGGGCTGGGCGGTGCATCTGGCCGCGATCCCGCTGATGATGCTCGCGCTGTTCGCGATGGGCGTCCATTCGACCTTCTTCGGCCCGATCAAATATGCGATTCTGCCGCAGCATCTGCACAAGGATGAGGTGCTCGCGGGCACCGGGCTGGTCGAGGCGGGAACCTATATCGCCATCCTCGCCGGGACCATTCTCGCGGGCGTGATCGACGTCGAATGGGCGGCGCTCGGCGTCGTCCTCGTCGCCGCTGCGGGCTATTGGACCGGCCGGCAGGTTCCCCCCGCGCCGCCCGAGCATGAAGAAACGGGAATCGACTGGCACATCATCCGTTCGTCGATCACGCTCGTCCGCGCGACGATGCACATTCCGCGCCTCTATCTCGCAATCCTGTCGATCAGCTTCTTCTGGACGATCGGCGCGGTGCTGTTCATCCAGTTCCCCCCGCTCGTCAAGAATATCCTCCACGCCGACAAGAGCGTCGCGAGCCTGTTCCTCGCGGTCTTTTCGATCGGGATCGCGATCGGCTCGGTCGCGGTCAACCGGCTGCTCAAGGGCGAAGTGTCGGCGCGCTACAGCCCCGCGAGCGTGATCGTGATGGGGCTGTTCGTGCTTGCCTTCTATTGGGTATGCCGCGGCTGGGAGCATGACCCGACGGGCGCGATGTACGGCATCGGCGGCTTTCTGGGCCACGCCGACGTCGTCCCGTTGCTCGCGGCGCTGCTCGGCATCGCGGTCAGCGGCGGCATGTTCGTGGTGCCGCTCTATGCCTTCCTCACCACGACGGTGCCGAAGGACCAGACCGCGCGCACGGTCGCGGCGAACAATATCGTCAATTCGGGCGCGATGGTCGCGGGCTCGCTGCTCGCGCTCGGGCTCAGCATCGCCGGCATCGGCGTCGTCGACCAGCTGTTGATGAGCGCCGTGATGTGCGTGATCTCGGCCTGGCTCGCGGTCCAGCTCCACCGCGCCTGCGATTGACGCCCGCGGTCAGAGCAAAAACATCATCGTCGCGGTAAAGAAGATCGCGAAACTCTCGGCGAACAGGCGGATGTCGCTGCTACTCGCGAACATCGGCTGCGGCTTTCGCTCTTCGGCGAGTTTGCGGCGGAGTTCGCCGGCCCAGTCGGCGGGGGCGCTCAGCCGGGCGATCGCGAGCTGGCGGGCGCCGTGCGCGCGTATCAGTCCACGAATGTCGACGCGGTCTTCGGGGTCGAGTCCATCCATGCCCCAAAGCTAGGCGCGTCTTTACGAAGTGGTAAGGTTAGAAAATCGTTAATGCGGCGGCTGTCCCGGTGCGGGACGCCTGGCGCGGGGCGGCTTAGAGCAGTTTTCGACCAATCTGGGTCACCGTGATTGGTCGAAAACTGCTCTAACGCGGCATCGGGCGCACCCGGACGGGGCGGCGATCGCCGGCGCCGGCCTGAAAGGGCTTGCAGCGCTGCGGCCGCATCCGCGCGCCGAGACACAGGCGCACTTCGTCGAGCCAGCCCTTGCGGTCGACCGCGACCGCGATCATCGGCGCCGCGACGCCCGGATTGACCTCGGCAAAGGCGCGGCGGATCGACCCGGCGGTCTGCGGCGACGCCGCGAGCGCCTTCATGTCGGGAAAGCGCACCGCGCCGAACAATATTTCGGCGGCGCGGAAATAAGCGGCGGGATGCGGACTCATGCAGGTGCCGTGCTTCGCCCATTCGTGCTGCAACAGCTGCGCCGACGGCGTCATGCACATATGCTGCCGCAGCACCGGCGCGGGAACGATCTTCGCCGGACGGCACCACTGCGGATAGGCGGGGCCGTCGGCCTCGGGCCATAGCCCGTGCAGCACCCAGCCGAAGCGACCATCCTCGCCCGAACATTGGAAGCGATCGCGCGCACCCTTCGGATCGCGCACGCTCGCGCAATGCTGCGGCGACCAGCTCATGGCGAGCAGATAGCCGCCGATCTTCGTCTTGCGCGCCGATTCGCCGCGCGGCGGCTTTTCGGTGCGCGGCACCGGCATCCGCTCGGGCGCCTTGCACGCCAGCGCCTGCGCGTGGGCGGCGGTGGGCGCAAGCAGCAGCGCCAATGCGGCGAGGCTAGGCCAGCGCAAAATCGAGCCCGATGTCGGCGGCCGGCGCCGATTGCGTCAATCGTCCGACCGAAACATAGGTCACGCCCGTAGCCCCGATCGCGCCGATCGTCTCGAGCGTCACGCCGCCCGACGCTTCGACCGGCACGCGGCCCGCGACGATGGCGACCGAGGCGCGCAGATCGTCGAGCCCCATATTGTCGAGCAGCAGATGCGTCGCCCCGGCACCGAGCGCGGGTTCGACCTGATCGACGCGGTCGACCTCTACGATGATAGTCTCGATCCCCGCCGCGACCGCGCGCCGCGCGGCTTCCTCGACCGATCCTGCGACCGCGACATGATTGTCCTTGATCATCGCCGCGTCCCAAAGCCCCATGCGGTGATTGGTCGCGCCGCCCATCCGCGTCGCATATTTTTCCAGAACGCGCAGACCCGGAATCGTCTTGCGCGTGTCGAGCAGGGTCGCCGCGCCGCCCAGCGCGTCGACATAGCGGCGCGTCAGCGTCGCGATTCCCGACAGATGCTGCACCGTGTTGAGCGCCGAGCGTTCGGCGGTCAGCATCGCGCGCGCATTGCCCGACAGGCGCATCAGGTCGGTGCCTGCGGCCACCCCCTCGCCTTCCTCGACCAAAATCTCGATCGCCATCGCCGGGTCGAGCGCGCGAAAGAAACGCTCGGCGATCGGCAGCCCCGCGACGGTGATCGCGTCGCGGCTGTCCATCACCCCCTCGAACCGCGCATCGGCGGGGATCACCGCCAGCGACGTGATATCGCCGCCGCTGCCGAGATCCTCGGCAAGCGTGGCGCGGACGAAGGCGTCGAGATCGAAGCCCGGAAGCGTGAAGTCGGTCATGGCCCCCGCGATAAAGGCTGGCCGGCGCAAATCAACTTGACGTTTACGTCAACTGTCGCTGACATGGCTGCCGAAACAAGCCCAGCCTTCGTCGTTGCGAGGAGCCGAAGACGACGCGGCAATCCAGAGTGCGCGTAAACCGCTCTGGATTGCTTCACCCGGCTTTGCCGGGTTCGCAATGACGAGCTGGGGAAACGGGAGACGAACTATGCAATCGCCCATCTGTGCCATGCTCGGCATCGAATTTCCGCTGCTCGCCTTTTCGCACTGCCGCGACGTCGTTGTCGCGGTGTCGAAGGCGGGCGGCATGGGTGTGTTCGGCGCCGCCGCACTGCCGCCCGAGCGGCTCGAGGAAGAGCTGGCGTGGATCGACGGCCATATCGGCGGGCGCCCCTATGGCGTCGACCTGATCGTCCCCAACAGCTTCGCGGGCAAGGGCGAGGCGCCCGCTGCGGGCACGCCGCAGATTCCCGAAACGCACCGTGGCTTCGCTGCCGGCGTGCTCGAAAAATTCGGCGTCGATGCCGAAGGGCTCGACGACGCGATGGCGGCGCGGCAGAGCTTTGGCGACAATATGCACGAGGAAGGCGCGGCCAAGCTGCTCGAAGTCGCCTTCCGCCACCCGATCAAGCTGATCGCCAACGCGCTCGGCGTCCCGCCGCCGCTGATGCTCGACCTCGGCAAGCGGCATAATGTCCCCGTCGCGGCGCTCGTCGGCACGCGCGACCACGCGCTCGCGCAGGTCCGCGCCGGAGTCGACATCCTCGTCGTCGCGGGCGGCGAAGCGGGGGGCCATTGCGGCGAGGTCGCGACGATGGTGCTCGTCCCCGAAGTCGCCGCGGCGCTCGACGCGATCGGCGACGCCACCCCGATCCTTGCCGCGGGCGGCATCGTCACCGGACGCCAGATGGCTGCCGCCATGGCGATGGGCGCGCACGGCGCCTGGTGCGGATCGGTCTGGCTGACCACCGCCGAGGCCGAGACCAACCCGGTCGTGAAAGACAAGATGCTCGCCGCGAGCGCGCGCGACACGGTGCGCTCGAAGAGCCGCACCGGCAAGCCCTCGCGCCAGCTCCGCTCGCCCTGGACCGACGCGTGGGAAGCCGAGGGTGCGCCCAAACCGCTGCCGATGCCGCTGCAATCGCTGGTCAGCGAACCCGCGCTGCGCAAGGTCGACAAGCTCTCCGAAGGCGGCCACGAAGGCGCCAAGGCGCTCGCAACCTATTGGGTCGGCCAGGGCGTCGGCCTGATGAACGAGGCAATGGGCGCCGGACAGGTCGTTCAGGCCTTCAAGGAAGACTGGATCGCCGCCTGCGAGCGGTTGAACGGGTTTGTGGGGGAGTGAGCGGACAATAAAGCCCCTCCTCTTCAGAGGAGGGGGTAATCGGCCCTTTACGAAACCGTCGCTTTCACGATCTTCCCCGGGTTCGCCGGCGGCTCGCCCTTGGGCAGCGCGTCGACATTTTCCATGCCTTCGATCACCTCGCCCCAGACGGTATATTGATTGTCGAGGAAGCGCGCGTCGTCGAAGCAGATGAAGAACTGGCTGTTCGCGCTGTTCGGGTTCATCGCGCGCGCCATCGAACAGACGCCGCGCACGTGCGGCTCGCTGTTGAATTCGGCGGCAAGGTCGGGAAGCTGGCTGCCGCCCATGCCGGTGCCCGTCGGGTCGCCGCCCTGCGCCATGAAGCCGTCGATCACGCGGTGAAAGATGACGCCGTCGTAAAAGCCGTCCCTCGCGAGCGTGGTGATGCGCTCGACATGCTGGGGCGCGAGGTCGGGGCGCAGGCGGATGACGACGTCGCCCGTCGACAGCGACAGGGTCAGGGTCTGGTCGGACATGGGAAAGCTCCTCTGGTTGGATTTGCCGGTGCCATAGCCGCGCCGGGCGCCAAAGCCACGCATTAATTGCCCGCGCCGAGCGGCGGAGCGTTGCCAAGCCCGGGCGGCACGACTAGGGGAGAGGTGGGTTCAGCAGGCCGGTTCGCCGGCCACGACAGGGAGGTCCGCGATGGACAAACGCGAAGATTCCCTGCCCCCCGAAGAGCTTATGGTCGACGAGGATTTCGATCATGAGCGCGACGCCGCGCCCCCCGACACCGAACTCGACGAGGACGACCGGCTGAAGCCCGAATTCGTCCGCGACGTGATCGACCTTGCCGAAGCCGGCGAGCATGAGGCGGCGCGCGAACGCGTCGGCCGCCTCCACCCCGCCGACATCGCCGACCTCTTCGAACTCGTCTCGGACGAGGACCGTCCGCTCCTCGCCTCGGTGCTCGGCGACCTCCTCTCGCCCGACGTGCTCGCCGAGATGAACGATTATGTGCGCGAGCGGCTGATCGACCTGCTCGCGCCCGAACAGGTCGCCGAAATCGCCTCCGAACTCGATACCGACGACGCCGTCGCGATCATCGAGGATATGGAGGAGGACGAGCAGCAGGCGGTCCTCGACGCGCTCGACCCCGAGGACCGCGCGGCGATTCAGGACGCCCTCTCCTTTCCCGAGGAGACCGCCGGGCGCCTGATGCAGCGCGAATATGTCGCGGTGCCCGAACATGTCACCGTCGGCGACGTCATCGACCGGCTGCGCGAAGATCAGGATCTGACCCCCGATTTCTGGGAAATCTTCGTCGTCGATCCGATGCACCGCCCGATCGGCACCTGCCAGCTCAGCTGGATATTGCGCACCCCGCGCGACATCGCGATCAGCGACGTGATGCAGCGCGAACAGACGCTGATCCCGGTCGACATGGATCAGGAAGAGGTTGCGCTGCGCTTTCAGAAATATGCGCTGATCTCGGCCGCGGTGGTCGACAAGGCGGGGCGGCTCGTCGGCATGATCACGGTCGACGACATCGTCCACATCATTCAGGAAGAGGCGGGCGAGGACATCCTCCGCCTGTCGGGTGCCGGCGACGGCGACATAAACGAGCCGATCCGCGAAACATACAGCGCGCGCGTGCGCTGGCTCGTCGCCAATCTCGGCACCGCGCTCGTCGCCTCGACGATCGTCGGGCTGTTCGGCGGCGCGATCGAGCATATGGTCGCGCTCGCCGCGCTGATGCCGATCGTCGCGGGGGTCGGCGGCAATGCGGGAACGCAGACGCTGGCGGTCACCGTGCGCGCGCTCGCGATGAACCAGCTCACCGATTCGAACAGCTGGCGCGCGGTGTGGCGCGAAATGAAGATCGCGCTGCTGAACGGCGGCACGATCGCGCTGATCGCCGGCAGCGGCACCGCGCTCTGGTTCGCCAATCCCGGACTCGGCGGGGTGATTGCCGCGGCGATGATCGTCAATATCTTCGTCGCGGGGGTCGCCGGAGTCGCGATCCCGCTCCTCCTCGACCGGCTCGACCAGGACCCCGCGGTCGCCAGTTCGATCTTCGTGACGATGACCACCGATTCGATGGGTTTCCTCGCCTTTCTGGGGCTCGCAGTGGCCAGCGGCCTCACCAGCCTCTGAAAATAAAGCTCCTGATTCCAAGCGATTCAAAAGATTCTCAAAAAAAATGCATCACTCGAATTTTTTTCGGGAACTTATCGGCGTGCAGAGGTGTTTCCCCTTCGAGCAGCGGTCATCGCCCCCCCGCAGCGCTGCTCAGCAACATTGGCCCGGCCCGCATTCCCTCCCCCCCTCGAAGCGAGCCGGGCCATTTTGCTAAAAATTCCTGTGAGAGGTGAAAGATGACGAGTTTCCGCGTAATTCTGCTCGCCCTGATGGCAAGCTTTCTGGTTACGGCTTGCAACACCGTCAAAGGTGCCGGTCGCGACATCGAGTCGGTCGGTCAGGCGGGAAGCGACGCGATTCACTGATCGCGATACGTTCTTACCCTATACCTCTTCGCGAGGTTCGACAGGCGCTCCTCTCCGGGCGCCTGTTTTGTTTGGGGGGGGCATGGTCTTTCAAAACGCGAGCGCTTTCGACCGGAGGCAGTGCTCACAGTCTTCGTCACGCTGAACTTGTTTGGCGATTATCTCTATTGCATCCATATGCCCCGTCATTGCGAGCGAAGCGAAGCAATCCAGAGCGGTTTACGCATACTCTGGATTGCTTCGCTTCGCTCGCAATGACGAAATCCGGAATACGGATGCGAAGGGAATAATCGCCAAAGGAGTTCAGCATGACGGCAAGGAGAGGAGGCGTCCTCCCCCGTCCGAAATGCACCCGTATCGCAACGGATAGGATCGCCTCTGCCTGGCCGCCTATTCGGCGGCTTCGGCCACCCGCTTTTCGCGCCGCCGCGTGAACCAGATGGCGAATATCGACATTTCGTAGAGCAGGATCAGCGGCACCGCGAGCAGGAACTGGCTCAAAATGTCGGGCGGCGTCGCGACCGCGGCGATCGCGAAGGCGGCGACGATCATATAGCGGCGCGCCGAAATCAGCTGTTCGCGCGATACCAGTCCCGCGCGCTCGATCAGCATCAGCAGGATCGGCAGCAGGAAAGCGATGCCGAACGCCATGATGAACTGCATGATGAAGCTCAGATAATTGCCGACCGAAGGCAGCGCCTCCTGCGTCACTCCGCCGACCTCGCCCTGATAGCCGAGCAGGAATTTGAGCGCGAGCGGCACGGTGATGAAATAAGCGAAACAGGCGCCGATCGCGAACAGCACCGGCGTCGCGAAGAGAAAGGGCAGCAGCGCGCGCCGTTCCTTGCGATAGAGGCCGGGCGCGACGAATTTCCACAGCTGGTTCGCAATCACCGGAAAGGCGAGCATCATCGCCGCGAACAGCGCGACCTTGATCTCGACGAAAAAGGCCTCGAACAATTGCGTATAGATGAGCTTGCCCTGCCCCGCCGCGAGCAGCGGGTGGACGAGAATGCCGAAAATCGGCCGCGCGAAATAGAGACACACGCCAAAGCAGAGCGCGATCGCGACCAGTGACTTCAGCAGGCGCGAGCGCAGCTCGATCAGATGGTCGAGCAGCGGCATCTTGCCGCCGGCACCGTCCTCGTCCTCGGTGGTTGCTATCGTGTCGTCGGTCACGGCAGCGGCCCGTCCTTCGGCGGCACGGCGTGCGTTTCGGGCGCGGGTTCGGCAGGCGCCTCGTCCCCGCTTGCCTCCGCCGGCACCTCGCCCTCGGCGGGCTTGCTGTCCTGCGGCGGGGTCGTCGCGGGAATCATCGCCGGATTGTCGGCCTCGTCGATGCGCGGAAATTCGCGCATGATCGCCTCATTCTGTTCGCGCCACTGCTTTTCGAGCTCCTCGAGCTCGGCCTCGCGCATCATCGTGTCGAGCCCGGCGCGGAAGTGGCGCGCCATGCCGCGCGCCTTGCCGACCCATTTGCCGACGAAGCGCATCGCCTTGGGCAGATCCTTGGGACCGATGACGACCAGCGCCACTACCACGACGAGCAGCAACTCGGTCGGCGCGACATCGAACATGCTTCAACCTGTGCTTGCGGACGGAACGGGGCTCAGCGGCGATCCGTCTCGGCGGTCGGGGCCGGAGTCGCGGCCGGCGGGACGTCCGGCGCACGCTGCCCCTCGATCTGCCGCGGTGCGGGCGACGGGGGCGTCTCCTCGTCTTCCGACATGCCCTTCTTGAAGCTTTTGATACCCTTGGCGACGTCGCCCATCATGTCGGAAAAGCGTCCCTTGCCGAACAGCAGCAGGACGAGGATCCCGACGATCAGCCAGTGCCAGATGCTCAAACCACCCATCAATTATCTCCTTGCGCCGCCCATATAGGGGCAGACGATCGCGATTGCACGCGCGAGCTGGCGAAATAACTATTCTTCTTCGCCGTCCTTGACCAACTCCAGCTCGCCCATCGCCTCTTCGAAGGCGAGATCGACCGGGTCGAGCAGGCCGGCGGCCCGCAGATCCTCGATTCCCGGCAAATCCTTGCGGCTGGTAAGGCCGAAATGCTGCAAAAAAGCGTCGGTGGTCTTATAGATCAGCGGCCGCCCCGGCACCTCGCGCCGCCCCGCGGGCGCGATCCATTCGGCCTCCATCAGCACGTCGAGCGTTCCCTTCGAGGTCTGCACCCCGCGGATCGCCTCGATCTCGGCGCGGCTCACCGGCTCGTGATAGGCGATAATCGCGAGCACCTCCGACGCCGCGCGCGACAGCTTGCGCGGATCGTCGCGCTCCCTGCGCAGCAGATGCGCCAGATCGGCAGGGGTCTGGAAATGCCAGTGCCCGCCGCGCTCGACGAGTTCGATCCCGCTCCCCGCGTGGCGCGCGGCGATCGCCTGAATGATCGCGCGGACGTCCCCCGGCGTCATCGTATCGCCGAGCCGCGCCGCGACCTGGCGTGCGTCAAGCGGTTCGTCGCTCGCGAACAGCATTGCCTCGATGGCGCGTTCGGTGTCGTCGATCGGGGTCATGCGGAAGGCGCCTTCAGATAGAGCGGTTCGAATGCACCGTCCTGTTTCAGCTCGACCCGCCCCTGCCGCGCGAGTTCGAGCGCGGCGAGGAAGCTCGACGCGATCGCCGAGCGGCGCAGCGGGCCGTCGTAATCGGACGGCAGGAAAGCGGAAAGTTCGGTCCAGTCGAGCTTCACCCCGATCAGCCGCTCGAGATGATGCAGCGCGGCATCGAGCGTCACAACCGGACGCCGCGACACCATATGGATCACCGGCTCGGTGCGCAGCTTGACCCGCCCATAGGCCGAGAGAAGGTCGTAAAGGCTCGCGTCCCAGCGCCGCACGCGAACCTCGTGCAGACCTTCGGGCTTCGGGCGCGCGAACACGTCGCGGCCGAGGCGGTCGCGCGCGAGGAGCCGCGCCGCCGCCTCGCGCATCGCCGCGAGCCGCTGGAGCCTGAGTTGCAGCCGCAGCGCGAGCTCGTCGGGCGACGGCTCGGCCTCGGGGTCCTTGGGCAGCAACAGCGCCGATTTGAGGTAAGCGAGCCACGCCGCCATCACCAGATAATCGGCCGCTACCTCGAGCTTCAGCGCGCGCATCTCGGCAATGAAGGCCAGATATTGCTCGACGAGTGCGAGGATCGAAATCTGCCGAAGATCGACCTTCTGCCCGCGCGCGAGCGTCAGCAGCAGGTCGAGCGGCCCTTCCCAGCTTTCGAGGCTGATTTGCAGCGCTTCGTCGCGCTCTGCCGCCGCCGGGGCAATTTCGAAGTCGAGCGGCAGATCCTCGTCCATCGGCGGCTCAGGCGATCGCCAGCAGCGCGTCGCGCTGGTCGACGAGCGTCGCGAATTCGCGCGCCTCGTGCGCGCCCGCGATGCGGTCCATCGCGCCTTCGAGCCGCGCGAGCGAAATTTCGCGGATCGGGTCCAGCGCGTAGGCGATGCCGATCATATCGTCCATCTTGCCCCAGCAGTTGAGCGCGATGTCGCACCCCGCGGCCACCGCGCCCGCGGCGCGCGCGGGCACGTCGCCCGACAGCGCCTTCATGTCGAGGTCGTCGCTCAAAAGCAGCCCGTGAAAACCGATACGCTGGCGGATCACGCTGTCGATGATCACCGGCGACAGCGTCGCGGGCCGGTCGGCATCCCACGCCTCGAACACGACATGACAGGTCATCGCCATCGCCGCGTCGCGCAGCGCCGCAAAGGGCGCGAGATCGGTCTGCAAATCGCGATCGGTCGCCGACACGACGGGCAATTGCTCGTGCGAATCGAGCATCGCGCGCCCGTGC
This sequence comes from Sphingopyxis indica, assembly GCF_032879645.1. Taxonomy (NCBI): domain Bacteria; kingdom Pseudomonadati; phylum Pseudomonadota; class Alphaproteobacteria; order Sphingomonadales; family Sphingopyxidaceae; genus Sphingopyxis; species Sphingopyxis indica. The sequence goes on along the minus strand of NZ_CP076394.1, from coordinate 1,696,106 downwards.
CCCGGGATATGCTTGACGATGCCGACGACCCCGCCGTCCTGCAATCCCGAGAGGATCGCGCGGCCCAGCGCCGCGACGCGCATCGGCTCGCTGCCGAGCGCGCGGTCGCCGATCACGTCGCTCGCGCCGGGCTGGCGCACGTCGAGCAAAGGCAGGCAGTCGACCGTGATCCCGACCTCGGCGAGCATCAGCGCGAGCGCCATCGCATTGAGCCGCGCCGCCTCGATCGCGCTCGCCGGCGCACGTTCATAGAGCGCGTCGAACGCCGCGCCGCTCGGAAAAGCGGGCCATTCGGGCGCCTTCATCCGCGCGACGCGCCCGCCCTCCTGGTCGATCAGGATCGGCAGCTGCGCCCGCCCGTCGAGGCTGCGCAGCTCGTCGGTCAGGCGGCGAAGCTGCTCGCGATTTTCGATGTTGCGGCCGAACAAAATATAGCCCGCGGGGTCGCTGTCGCGAAAGAAATCGCGCTCATCGTCGGTGAGGGTCGGACCCGACAGGCCGAAAATCGCGGGTATCATCGTGCGTCAACCTCCATCGGTCGGCGCTCCCCCACGCGGCAACCAAAGGCCATAACATGCCATATCGTGGCCGCTCCACCAAATGCAACTGCGGCGAACAGACGCGAATCAGCGGACGATGACGCAATTTTCGCCGGCGACGCGCAATTTTCCGCACAAGGCCTGAGCGTTGGCCGGCGATCCCGCGAACACGCGCAACCGGTAGAGCTTGTTGCCGCCGACCTCGGTCGGCGCCACCGAACGGTTGAGTTCGGACAGATAGGCAAAGCGCTTCGACAGGCTCGCCCATGCGCTGTTCGCCGCGCTTTCGCTGCTGAACGCGCCGAGCTGGATCACGTTGCTGCCGCCGTCGTTCGCCGCGGGCGCGACCTCGGGCTTATCCGCCGGCGCCGGCTTTGGGGTCACAGCCTTGGGCGCCTCGGCCTTGGCCGCCGCGCGTTCGGCGGGCGTCACCGCCGGTTCCTCGGGCATCCGGCCGGGATCGACCTCGCCGCCCGCGACGACGCCTTCGCTCGCCGCGAAGCTCGCATCGCCCTCGCCTTCGAAGACCTTGGCGGCGTCGTCCTTGGGCCGGAACTTGTAATCGCCGGCATCGGCGGCGATCAGCTCGCCGCGGCCGCGCGCGCCGCCGTTCTGGAGCCACCAGAGCCCGCCGAGCACCGCGCCGATCAGCAGCAAGCCGCCGAGCACGAGCACGAGCAGCCGCGTCGGCGACACTTCGCCATCGTCGTCATAATCGTCGGCGGCCTCGAGCCAGGGCAGGCGATCCTCATCCCCGAACCCCAGACCGCCGTTTTCATCGGCGCGCGTCCCCTCGCTCATCACAGCATCTCCTCGAGCGCCTCGACCCCCATCAGGTGCAGCCCGTTGCGGATAATCTGCCCGATTCCGTCGGCCAGATAAAGCCGCGTTGCAGTCAGTTCGGCGTCATTCGCGACGATGACCCGCGCCTCGGGGCGATCGTTGCCGAGATTCCACCAGGCGTGGAAGGCCGCGGCGACCTCGCCGAGATAGAAAGCGATGCGGTGCGGCTCGCGTGCCGACGCGGCCGCCTCGACGACGCGCGGGAATTGCGCGAGCAGCTTGACGAGTCCCAGCTCATAGGCGTCGAGCCGCGCGAGCGCCGGCGTCGCCTCGAACATTCCCGCTTCGGCGAGCTTGCGCTTCAGCGACGCGATCCGCGCATGGGCATATTGGACATAGAAAACCGGATTGTCGCGCGACGCCTCGACCACTTTCGCAAAGTCGAAATCCATCTGCGCGTCGGCCTTGCGCGTCAGCATGGTGAAGCGCACAGCATCCTTGCCGACCTCGTCGACGATGTCGGCGAGCGTGACGAAATTGCCCGCGCGCTTCGACATCTTGAACGGCTCGCCATTTTTGAGCAGCCGCACCATCTGCACCAGCTTGACGTCGAAACGGGTCTTTCCGCCGGTCAGCGCCGCGACGGCGGCCTTGATCCGCTTGACGGTGCCCGCATGGTCGGCGCCCCAGATGTCGATCAGCTCGTCGGCATCCTGGCTCTTCTGGAAATGATAGGCGAGGTCGGCGCCGAAATAGGTCCAGCTGCCGTCCGATTTCCTGATCGGTCGGTCCTGGTCGTCGCCGAACCGCGTCGAGCGGAAGAGCGGCAGCTCGACCGGCTCCCAATCCTCGGGCGTCTCGCCCTTCGGCGCCTCGAGCATCCCGTCATAGACGAGGTCGTGCGCGCGCAGCCATTTTTCCGCCGCCTCGGGCTTGCCCTCCGCCTGCAATTCGGCCTCGGAAGCGAACACCGCATGCTGGATGCCGAGCTTGCCGAGGTCGGCGCGGATCATGTCCATCATCGCCGCGACCGCGACCGTGCGGAAGGGGACGAGCCATTCGCTTTCGGGCGCGCCGACATATTTGTCGCCATATTCGGCGGCGAGCGCCTCGCCGACGGGCTTCAGATAGTCGCCGGGATACAGCCCCTCGGGGATCGCGCCGATATCCTCGCCAAGCGCCTCGCGATAGCGCAGATGCGCCGAGCGCGCGAGCACATCGACCTGCGCGCCGGCATCGTTGACATAATATTCGCGCGTGACGCGGTGCCCCGCATATTCGAGCAGCGCGGCGAGCGCGTCGCCGACCACCGCACCGCGGCAATGGCCGACGTGCATCGGGCCGGTCGGATTTGCCGAGACATATTCGACGTTTACACGGCGACCCTGCCCCATGGTCGAGCGTCCGTAGTCGGACCCGGCGGCGTGGATCAGTCCCAGCTCGTCGCGCCAGCTCTGGTCGGCGAGCCGCATGTTGATGAAGCCCGGCCCCGCCACCGACGCTTCGGTCACCTCGGCAAGCGCGCCCAGTTCGGCGACGAGCAGTTCGGCGAGCGCGCGCGGATTCGTCCCCGCGGGCTTGGCGAGCACCATCGCGGCGTTGGTCGCGATGTCGCCGTGCGCCGGGTCGCGCGGCGGTTCGACGCTGATCGCGCCGCGATCGAGCCCCGCGGGCAGGGCGCCTCGCGCGACCAGCGCGTCGAGCGCGGCGTCGATATGATCGGAAAAGCGGCTGAACAGGGTCACGGGATCGGTCCTATCTTGGATCAACGGGTCGGGGCGCGCCTTAAGACATCGAGCCGGAAACATAAACCGCTTCCCCGAGCGAAGACGAGGGGCTCGTTCGAGCGAAGCGAGAACCCGCACCGTCGCTGCCTCGACTTCGCTCGGCATGGCCCCTCGTCTTCGCTCGGGGAAGCGGGCTAGTTCGGATTCCCGGCAAATCGCTCTGGCTGGCGACGCAAACCGTGCGTCCACGACGCCGCAGGGTCGAACGGGATGCGAGGGCGGCGTCGCCCCCGCGTCTATCGTCGCACGTTATATTCGAGCTGGTCCTGCGTCAGCTGAAAGCCCACGAGCAGTTCGAAACTCGCGCGCTGCACCGCGGCCTTGACTTCGGGCAGGCTCAGCGGGTCGACCGCGGCGTCGGCGTCCCCCGGCTTGCGCTTGCGCATGATCTGTTCCTGGATGTCGGCGGGCAGCGTCGCCGCCGCGGCATCGACATAGGCCGACGCCTCGCCGTGGCCGGTGCCACGAATCTGGCCTTCGGGGAAAGTCACGCTCACCTGCCCCAGCCGCTTCGCCACCACCGCGGTGCCGCCCTGCACGACGGTCGCGAAATAGGGCAGCGTCACCGTGCGCGCCGGTCCGGCCTCGCGCCGCATCGCGACCACGTCGAAACTGGCGAGCTGGTATATTTTCTCTCCGGTATCGTTGCACTGCGGGGTCAGGTTGGTGATCGTCGCGACGACGTCGATCGCGCTCGCATCGCGGCTGGTCGCCGGGTCGAACAGGGTGATGTCGCCGGTGTGCAGCGGCACCGCGACCGCCGGACATTTGTTGCGCGTCTGGGTGACCCCGACGCCCGCCGAAATATCGAGTTCATTGTCGCGGCTGCACGCCGAAGCCGTCGCCAGCACCGCCGCTCCGCAGAGCAGGGTCATTGTCTTACGGGGCGATGGCGAAACAGGCTTCATGATGATCGGACTTTCCTTTTGCTTTGGCGGGATGTCCCACCTCATGCGCGCCGCTTCTTATCGGTGCGATGAACGGGGCGCAACGGGGAGCTTTACCGAATACGGCCGCTTGCGCTAGGGCACCGCATCATGAACGCTCCGCAAAAGATGGCACCGGCTCCCGGCACGGCTTCGACCGAGCTGCGCGTCCTGATCGCCGCGCCGCGCGGTTTCTGCGCCGGCGTCGATCGCGCGATCCGCATCGTCGAGCTGGCGCTCGATCGCTTCGGCGCGCCGGTTTATGTCCGCCACGAAATCGTCCACAACCGCTATGTCGTCGACGATCTGAAGGCGAAGGGCGCGATTTTCGTCGAATCGCTCGACCAAGTGCCCGACGGCGTCCCCGTGGTGTTCAGCGCCCACGGCGTCCCCAAGGCGGTCCCGGCAAAGGCCGAGGCGCGCGGGCTCGACTATATCGACGCGACCTGTCCGCTCGTCTCGAAGGTGCATCGCCAGGCCGAACGCGCGAACAATGCCGGGCGCCATATCGTCTTCATCGGCCATGCCGGTCATCCCGAGGTCGTCGGCACGCTCGGCCAGCTACCCGATGGCGCGATGACGCTCGTCGAATCGGTCGACGATGTCGCCGCGCTCGCGCCCGCCGACCCCGACAATCTGTCGTTCCTCACCCAAACGACATTGTCGGTCGACGACACGCGCGACATCGTGACGGCGCTGCAGCATCGCTTCCCCGCAATCCAGGGACCGCGCGGCGAGGATATCTGCTACGCGACATCGAACCGGCAACAGGCGGTGAAGGCGATCGCCGGCCAGTGCGACCTCGTCGTCGTGATCGGCGCGCCGAACAGTTCGAACAGCCTGCGCCTTGTCGAGGTCGCCGAACGGCTCGGCACCCCCGCGCATCTGGTGCAGCGCGGCGCCGACATCCGCGCCGAATGGCTGTCCGGCATCGCGGCGCTCGGCGTCACCGCCGGGGCGAGCGCGCCCGAGACGCTGGTGCGCGAAGTGATCGACGCGATCGCCGCCCACCGCCCGATCGCCGAGGAGGTCGTCGTGACCGCTCAGGAAAATATGGTGTTCAAGCTGCCGCGCGGCCTCGAACCGGCCGCATAGGACCCGCGCGAAATGGCCGTTTACACCCACGTCGATCCCGACGAACTCGCCGCGCTCGTCGCGCGCTACGACATCGGCACGGTTGTGTCGTGCAAGGGCATCGCGGAAGGGGTGGAGAACAGCAATTTCCTGCTCGAAACCACGGGCGGGCGTTTCATCCTCACCCTCTATGAAAAGCGGGTGAAGGCGGACGACCTGCCCTTCTTCGTCGATCTGCTCGACCATCTCGCGCGCGCGGGCTGCGCGGTGCCGGCGATGATCCACGACCGCGAAGGCGCCGCGATCCAGCGCATCGCCGGCCGCTCGGCGTGCGTCATCCAGTTTCTCCCCGGCATTTCGCTGACCCATCCGACCCCCGGCCAGTGCGCCGCGGCGGGAGGTGCGCTGGGCGCGATGCACCGCGCGCTCGCCGGCTATTCGGGCGCGCGCGACAACAGCATGGGGCAGCATCACTGGCGCGCGATCGCCGCCGGCGCCGGCGACCTCGACAGCGTGCTTCCCGGTCTCCAGGCCGAGGTCGATACCGAACTCGACTGGCTCGACGCGCATTGGCCCGCCGGCCTGCCGCGCCATGTCATCCACGCCGACCTGTTCCCCGACAATGTGCTGATGCTCGGCGAGACGGTGACCGGCCTCATCGACTTCTATTTCGCCGCAACCGACTTTCGCGCCTATGACGTCGCGATCACCCACGCCTCCTGGTGCTTTTCGGACGACGGCAAGCGCTGCGATCAGGGTCGCGCGTCGGCGCTGATGCGCGGCTATCTCGGCGAAGTCGCGCTCTCGGACGCCGAAATCGCCGCGCTGCCGCTGCTCGCGCGCGGCGCCTCGCTGCGCTTTCTCCTCACCCGCGCGCACGACTGGATCCACACGCCGGCGGGCGCGCTCGTCACGCGCAAGGACCCCTCGCCCTTCCTCGAACGGCTGCGCCGCTACCGCGCGGACGATGCCGCGGCTCTGTTCGCCGTATGAGCGAAGGGCGGACGGTGATCGTCGCGACCGACGGCGCGTGCAAGGGTAACCCCGGCCCCGGCGGCTGGGGCGCGGTGCTGCGCTGGGGCGACGCGGTGAAGACGCTGTCGGGCGGCGAGGCCGAGACGACGAACAACCGCATGGAGCTGACGGGCGCGATCGAGGCGCTCGCGGCGCTCAAACGCCCGTGCCGCGTCGAGCTGTCGACCGACAGCGTCTATGTCCGCGACGGCATCACCAAATGGGTCCACGGCTGGCAGCGCAACGGCTGGAAGACCGCCGCGAAAAAGCCCGTCGCCAACGCCGACCTCTGGCAGCGCCTGATCGCCGAGGCGGGGCGCCACCAGATCGAATGGCTGTGGGTCAAGGGCCACGCAGGCCACGGCGACAACGAACTCGCCGACCAGCTCGCGAGCGACGCCGCGCTGGCGGCGGCGCGGGGGCGATAGGACGCAAAGGCACGCGGAAGGGCCGATATGGGGTGGGGAGCGGCCGTCACTCTCTGTTTGTCATTCCCGCGAAAGCGGGAATCCAGTGCGGGGTCAGCCGACGCACGCTCTGGATTCCCGCTTTCGCGGGAATGACAAGGTTATGAAATGCTGATCGTCGCCTATCGCCCGTTTCCGGTCGCGCTAGATCATTCGGCTTCGCGCGTATCGGCACCCGGCCCGTTGGTTTTGATCGATTCGATCGCATTTTTCGCCGAGGCCTTGCTCGTATAGCCTTCGGTCCAGAAGATGGTTTCGCTGTTATATTTGAAATAGGCGACGAACTCGCCCGCCTTGTTCTTCTTGATCTCGAAATAATGCGCCATTGCAATCCTCCGCTAAGATCGGGCGCCCGGGAAGCAGGCGCTTGGTCCATGTTAAGCCGGCGCGCGCATAGCGCAACCCGTTCGCCGATCAGGCGAAGCGCTGCGGCGAATAGGGCATGGGATCGACCGCGCCGATCGCGCCGCCGGGCGCGGGCGCGCCGAGCTCTGCGGCGAGCAGCGCCGAAATCGCTGGCGAGGTCTGGATGCCGAAGCCCCCCTGCCCCGCGCACCAGACGAACGCCGGCTCGTGGCGGTCGGCGCCGAACACCGGGCGCCGGTCGGGCGCGAAGCTGCGCAGCCCCGCCCATTTGCGCTCGATCGCCGCAACCGGCCAGTCGACGGCCGATTGCAGCCGGTCGATCGCCACCGCGACGTCGATCTCGTCGGGTGCGACATCGCCCGGCGCCATCGGCGTTTCGTCATGCGGGGTCAGCCAGATGCGGCCCGCGCTCTCGCCCTTGAAATAAAAGCCGCCGCCGACGTCGAGCACCAGCGGCAGCGCCGCAGGAACCGGCGCGTCCAGCCGCACCTGCAGCATCGTGCGCCGATAAGGCTGAATGCCGACCGGCGCGATGCCGCAGGCGGCGGCGACCCGATCGGCCCACGCCCCGGCGGCGTTGACGATCGTCGTGGCTTCGACCGTCCCCTGCCCCGTCTCGACCCGCCAGCGCTCCCCCTCGCGGCGCGCGGCGCGCAGCGGCGCCTGCACCGCGAGCGCCGCCCCAGCGCGCTTCGCCGCGCGCAGATAGGCGGCGTGCAGCGCGGCGACGTCGATGTCGCTGCACGCGGGTTCATAGGCCGCCTCGCTCCATTCGGGGCGCAGTCCGGGCACCTTGTCCGCGACCGCCGCACCCGACAGCCGCGCGACCTCGACGCCCTTCGCGGCGAATTCGGCCACGAACGCATCGACCGCCCCGGCATCCGCCGCGCGCCCGATCGTCAGCGCGGTGCGCGGCGACAGAAAGGGGCGCTCGGAAAATTCCGCCGCAGGGTCGGCGAGCGCCGCAAAGGATGCGCTCGACAGCGGCTGCACCCCCGCGCCGCCATAGCTTTCGTGCCAGAAAGCCGCCGAGCGCCCGGTCGCGTGATAGCCCGGCTGCTCCTCGGCCTCGATCATCAGCACCGAACGATAGGACGCGAGCGCCGCCGCAAGGCTCGCCCCCGCGATCCCCGCGCCGACGATCAGCACATCGGTGGTCGAGGGAAGGTTGCCGGTCATGCCGCGGCGCATATCGCCTGACGGCGCGAATGCAAGCGGGGTGGCGATGGTGCTCGCGCGAACGACCGCCGAGTTCGGGCGGTAGCGGACATTCTTAAGCCCCTCCTCTTCAGAGGAGGGGTTGGGGTGGTGGCGCGCGATAGCGCGCAAGACGCCATGCACCACCCCGCTGCGACTAGGGCGCAGAGCGCCCAAGTCTCGCTGCCCCTTCTCTGAAGAGGAGGGGTTGGTCTATGTCCGCTCCCCACCCCAAAGCCGACGCGCCGCCGCCCAACATGGTTACGCTTTGGTAAGCCATCCACCCTACAGCAAATCCTATGGAGACCAGCCCGTTCGCCCTCGGCCTGATGGCCCTGCTTGCCGCCCTGATGATCGCCGCCGCGATCAGCGACGTGCGGACGCGGACGATTTCGAACCGGCTGAATGCTGCGATCGCGCTGCTCGCAATCCCCTTCTGGATTGCGACCGGCCTCGCGGCGTGGCCCGATATCCCGCTTCAGCTCGGGGCGGCGCTCGCAGTGTTTCTGGTCTTCGTCGCCCTGTTCGCGCTCGGCGCGATGGGCGGCGGCGATGTCAAGATGATCGGCGCGGTGATGCTGTGGATCCCGCTGCCGCTGTTGATGCCGACCTTGACCGTGATGGCGGTCGCCGGCGGCATATTGTCGGCGATCATGTTGATTCACATGAAAATCCGCCCGCGCGAAACGCCGGTCGAGGTTCCTTACGGAGTCGCGATTGCGGCCGCCGGACTTTGGGCGCTTCACCAACACTATCTTAACCAGTTTCAGTTTATCGGATCGACCTGAGGGTAAGCACTGCCGTCTCTGGTGGGTGCAGGAGGGCGAAGAATCGTCATGGATACGCGAAAGATTATGCTGATCGTCGGCGCGCTGGTCATTGCGATCGGTGCGGCGTTCGGGGTCAACCAGATGATGCGCGGCGCCTCGGCTCCGCAGGCGCGCGCTGCCGCAGCACCGGAGATCACCGGTCCCATGATCCTCGTCGCGACCCGGCAGCTGCCGGTCGGCACGATCATCGGCCCGGACAGCTTCCGCTTTCAGCCCTGGCCGAAGGAGCTGGTCGAGCAGGCCTATTTCCTGAAGGAAAAGACCGATGCGAACAGCCTCGTCGGCACGGTGGTGCGCTATCCGATCACCGCGGGCCAGCCGCTGACGCAGGGTGCGCTCGTCCATCCCGACGACCGGGGCTTCCTCGCCGCGGCGCTCGGCCCGGGTATGCGCGCCGTGACCGTCAAGGTGTCGAAGGAAGAAGGCGTCGCCGGCTTCGTCTTTCCGGGCGACCGCGTCGACGTGCTGCTGTCGCAGAAGCTGAAGGTCGAGGAAGGCAGCTCCTATCCCGATTCCGAACTGTTCACCGCCGAAACGATCGTCCGCAACGTGCGCGTGCTCGCGACCGACCAGCGCTACGATGCCGAGGACGAAACCGGCAAGACGCCGGTGCGCACCTTCGGTTCGGTGACGCTCGAGGCAACCCCCGACATCGCGGAAAAGATCGCGGTCGCGCAGAGCATGGGCACGCTGTCGCTCGCACTGCGTCCGCTCGCCGAAAGCGCGGGCGAGCTCGAGGAAGCGATCGCATCGGGCGACGTCGACGTGCCCGCGAACGGCGCCGACGAAAAGAAGATGCTCGCCGCCGCCGCTGCGCGCCCGACCGCGAGCCGCGCGTCGGCAACGACGGGCGGCGACGTCTCGCGCTTCTGGGTTCCGGTGAGCGGCCGCGTCTCCGCGCCGCGCCAGCCGACCAATTATGCGGCGGCGTCCGGCGCATCGGGGGCCAGCTATGTGGGGGTTCCGCAGGGGCCGGTCGTGCGCGTGAACCGCGGCGGCGCGACCACCGTGGTTCCGGTTGGGGGTAAATAAGATGAACAGCAAAGCCACACTCAAGGCCGCGGCGATCGCGCGCACCCTGGCCATCGGCCTCGTTGCAGCCACGCTCTCCGCCGCGCCGTCGCAACCGGTATCGGCGCAGGCGACCCAGAATGCGAGCAGCAGCATCGACCTGTCGGTCGGCCGCGGCCGCCTCGTCAGCCTGCCCGCCGCGATGACCGACCTGTTCGTCGCCGACGACAAGGTCGCCGACGTCCAGGTGCGCTCGAGCCGCCAGCTCTATATCTTCGGCAAGGCGCCGGGCGAAACCAGCATCTATGCGACCGACGCCAGCGGCCGCGTCGTCTATTCGACCGTCGCGCACGTCGGCAACAACATCGAGACCATCGACCAGATGCTTTCGCTCGCGATGCCCGAGGCGAAGATCGCGGCGAACACGATGAACGGCTTCGTGCTGCTCACCGGCACGGTCCAGTCGCCCGACGACGCCGCCGAGGCCGAACGGCTGGTGCAGGCCTTCGTCGGCGACACGACCAAGGTCATGTCGCGCCTGCGCACGGCAACGCCGCTGCAGGTCAATCTGCAGGTCCGCATCGCCGAGGTGAACCGTTCGCTGCTCAAGGAGATCAGCGGCAACATCCTCACCAGCGACCGCGACGGTCCGATGGGCAACGGCTTCCTCGGCAGCGTCTTCCGCGGCCGTCCCGCGGGCAAGATCACCTATGGCCCCGACGGATCGACGACCTATGAATTCGCACAGCCCGACGGAACGAACAGCATCGGCGCGGCCGGCCATCTGTTCGGCATGGACATCATGGCCTCGCTCGACCTCGGCGAACGCTCGGGCATGGTGCTCACCCTCGCGCAGCCGAATCTGACCGCGCTCTCGGGCGAAACCGCCGACTTCCTCGCGGGCGGCGAATATCCGGTTCCGATCCCCGGCAATTTCGCCGGGACGACGATCGAATATCGCAAATATGGCGTCAGCCTAGCCTACACGCCGACGGTGCTGTCGAACGGCCGCATCAGCCTGCGCGTGCGACCCGAGGTATCGGAGCTGACCACCGACGGCGCGATCCAGATCGACGGTTTCCAGGTGCCCGCGCTGACCGTGCGGCGCGCCGAAACCACCGTCGAGCTCGGCTCGGGCGAAAGCTTCATGATCGCCGGGCTGATGAACAACCGATCGGTCGGCGCGATCGACAAGATGCCGGGCGCGGGCGACATTCCGATCCTCGGCACGCTGTTCAAGTCGGACAGCTTCCGCCGCGGCGAAACCGAACTGGTGATCGTCGTGACGCCCTATCTCGTCAAGCCGGTCTCGGCCGACCAGATCAAGCTGCCGACCGACGCCTTCCTGGCGCCGAACGACGCCGCGCGCCTGTTCCTCGGCCAGTCGGCCGATGGCGTCACCGGCGGCGAACGACCGAAGCCGCGGCTCGAAACGACGCCCGGCGACGCCGACCGCCTGCGCGGCGGCGACGAGGTCTCGCCCGGCTTCAACCTCCAGTGATGCACGGCTTTTCGGGAGCAAAGTGATGAAATATATCGCAACTTGGACAGCCGTGGCTCTGACAACCGCCCTCGCGGGGTGCAGCACCGGCACCGCGAGCAGCAACCGCAGCCTCGAATCGGTCCACCAGCCGGTCGTGCGCAACGCCATCTACCAGTTCGATGTCGCCACCGCGAACGGCGAGCTGCCGCCGAGCGAGCAGGGCCGCCTCCAGGGCTGGCTCGACGCGATGAACGTCGCCTATGGCGACCGCATCGCGATCGACGATCCTTCGACCTATGGCAACAGCGCGGCACAGGCGACGATCCGCTCGATGGTCGAGCGCCGCGGCCTGCTCGTCAGCGAAGGCGTTCCGGTCACTACCGGCGACGTCCCCGCGGGCAGCCTGCGCGTCGTGGTCACGCGAAGCTCGGCCTATGTCCCCGGCTGCCCCGACTGGTCGAGCAAATATTCGATCAATTTCAACAATGCGACCTCGTCGAACTATGGCTGCGCGTCGAACAGCAATCTCGCCGCGATGATCGCCGACCCCAATGACCTGATCAAGGGGGCGAGCGCCGATCGCCAGGACCCGAGCACCGCGATCCGCGCGATCAAGACCTATCGCGAAAAGCCGCCGACGGGTGCCGGCGAGCTGAAGAGTCAAGAAACCAGCAGTGGAGGCGGCAAGTGAACGCTCCTTTCAAAGCAGCCGGGCTGCGTGAACCCTTCAACGCCTTCGTCTGCGACGAGGATACGCTGGAGCTGATCCGCGTCGCCGCCGGCGACATGGGCTGGCCGGTCGAAAAATGCCACAAGGGCGGGCTGCGCAATGCGGTCCAGTCGCTCTCGGTCTCGGCGAGCCCGAACATCCTGTTCGTCGACATGTCCGAATCGGGCGATCCGATCAACGACATCAACGCCCTCGCCGAAGTATGCGAACCGGGCACGGTCGTCATCGCGGCGGGCCAGGTCAACGACGTCCGCCTCTATCGCGATCTCTTGTCGAGCGGCATTCAGGACTATCTCCTGAAACCGCTGTCGCTCGATCAGGTGCGCGAATCGCTGACCATGGCGCAAGCCATGCTGTCGGCGCCGAAACACGCCGACGGCCACGACGACAAGCCGCACCATATGATGGCGGTCGTCGGGGTGCGCGGCGGCGTCGGCGCCTCGATGGTCGCGACCTCGCTCGCCTGGGCGATCAGCGACCAGGCCGGCCGCCAGACCGCATTGCTCGACCTTGACGTCCACTTCGGCACCGGCGCGCTGACGCTCGACCTCGAGCCCGGCCGCGGGCTGATCGACGCGATCGACAATCCGAGCCGCATCGACGGGCTGTTCATCGAGCGCGCGATGGTGCGCGCCTCGGACAGGCTCAGCCTGCTCTCGGCCGAAGCACCGATCCACCAGCCGGTGATGACCGACGGCTCGGCCTTCTTCCAGCTCGAGGAAGAGCTGCGCGGCGCGTTCGAGATGACGATCGTCGACATTCCGCGACAGGTGCTCATCCCCTTCCCGCACCTCGTGTCGGAAGCCGGAACGATCCTGCTCGTCACCGACGTCACGCTCGCCGCGGCGCGCGACACGATCCGCCTCCTGTCCTGGTTCAAGCAAAATGTCCCGGGCGCCCGCGTCCTGCTGGTCGCGAACAAGGTGCAGAACGCGATCGGCGAATTGTCGCGCAAGGAGTTCGAATCGTCGATCGAACGCCCGGTCGACATCGTCATTCCCTTCGACCCGAAGCTGGTGAGCCAGGCGGCAAAGCTCGGCAAATCCTATGCAGAGGTGTGCAAGGGCACCAAGGCCGGCCATGTCTGGACGCAATTGATGCGCCTCGTGCTGGACGGGGCCGACGACGCCGAAGAGGCGGCCGAGGCGAGCAAGGCCAAATCGGGCGCGTCGCTGCTCGGCAAGCTCGGCGGCCTCGGCACGCTGGTGACCAAAAAGACCGCGAAACAGGCTTAGGACCGCGCCGCGGCGCCCTGCTGCGGCCGTTCGACGCATAACCGGACGATCCGACCATGACCCTGCCCACGCTCATCATCGCAGCCTGCTTCCTGGTTTTCGTCGCGTTCGTGCTGCTTCTCGGCGGGCCGTCGGTCGGCAAGGCGAAGCTGCGCCGGCTCGCGACGGTGAAGGATCGCCACGCCGCCTCTACCGAGGCGGTGGTCGCGGCGCAGATGCGCAAGACGATCCAGTCCGGCGGCGGCCGTGCCGAATCCGGACTGACCAGCCTGATGCCGCGCCGCGAGGAACTGGAAAAGCGCCTGCGGCAGACGGGCAAGGACTGGACGATCACCCAATATATGTTCGCCTCTATGGCGGTGTTCGTCGTCGTCACCGGCGCGCTTCTCGTCCTCCGCACCCCCTTTCTGTTGTCGTCGCTCCTGGGTCTCGCCGCGATGGTCGGGCTGCCGTGGTTCGTCGTCGGGCGCCTGATCAAGAAGCGCGTCACCAAGTTCAACGCGCGCTTTCCCGACGCGATCGACCTGCTCGTCCGCGGTTTGAAATCGGGCCTGCCCGTCACCGAAACCTTCCAGGTGGTCAGCCAGGAGCTGCCGGGGCCGGTCGGCGAGGAATTCAAGGGCATCGTCGAGCGTATCCGCATCGGTAACACGATGGAGGCGGCGCTGCTCGAGACCGCCGAGACGATCGGGACGCCCGAGATCAAATTCTTCTGCATCACCATCGCGATCCAGCGCGAAACGGGCGGCAACCTCGCGGAAACGCTCGCCAACCTCTCCGACGTGCTGCGCAAGCGCGCGCAGATGAAGCTCAAGATCAAGGCGATGTCGTCCGAAGCCAAGGCGTCGGCCTATATCGTCGGGTCGCTGCCCTTTTTCGTCTTCACGATCGTCTGGATGATGAACCCCGAATATCTCGCGGGCTTCTTCCACGAAGAGCGGCTGATGATCGCCGGCGGCGGCGGGCTCATCTGGATGAGCCTCGGCGCCTTCATCATGTCGCGCATGATTTCGTTCGAGATTTAGGGCGGGGCGACCAATGAACAGCAATCTCGTCTTCGCGGCTTTCTCCGGCGCCCAGCAGGGACCGACGCTGATGGGCGTCGACATCGTCTGGGCCGCGACCATGCTCGCCGCGGTGGGCGTCTTCGCCGTCATGCTCGCCGTCTATGGCGCGATGACGGTGCGCGACCCGATGGCGAAGCGCGTCAAGGCGCTCAACGACCGGCGCGAACAATTGAAGGCCGGCATCACCGCCTCGACCGCGAAGCGCCGCGCGAAGCTCGTCCGCAAGAACGAGACCGCCGACAAGATGCGCACCTTCCTCGGCAAGCTGCAGGTGCTCCAGGAAGGCCAGATCAAGGATGTGCAGCAAAAGCTCGCACAGGCCGGCATCCGTTCGAAGGACCTCGCGGTCGCGGTGATTTTCGGCCGCCTCGTCCTGCCGATCGTCTTCGGCGGGCTCGCCGCGCTGCTCATCTATGGCATCGACATGTGGCCGACGCTGACCCCGTTCAAGCGTTCGGGGTTCACGATGGCGGCGCTGATCCTCGGCTACAAGGCGCCCGATCTGTTCGTTCAGAACAAGCGCCAGAAACGCACCGACGCGATCCGCAAGGGCCTTCCCGATGCGCTCGACCTGCTCGTCATCTGCGCCGAAGCGGGGCTGACCGTCGATGCCGCCTTTGCGCGCGTCGCGAAGGAACTCGGCCGCGCCTATCCCGAACTGGGCGAGGAATTTGCGCTGACGTCGATCGAGCTCGGCTTCCTCACCGAACGCCGCCAAGCGTTCGAGAATCTCGCCTATCGCGTCAATCTCGAATCGGTGAAGGGCGTGGTCACGACCATGATCCAGACCGAAAAATACGGCACCCCGCTCGCCAGCGCGCTGCGCGTCCTGTCGGCCGAATTCCGCAACGAGCGCATGATGCGCGCCGAGGAAAAGGCCGCGCGCTTGCCCGCGATCATGACAGTGCCGCTGATCCTCTTCATCCTGCCGTGCCTGTTCATCGTCATTCTCGGCCCGGCGGCCTGCTCGCTGAGCGACGCGCTGAAGGGAGCCATGGGTGGCGGCGGCGGCTAATATTTCATAAACGGGAATTCGAGACGTTGATCCACCCCTCCTCTTCAGAGGAGGGGCAGCGAGACTTACGCGCTTGCGCGTTAGTCGCAGCGGGGTGGTGGCTTCGGCCGAACGCCAGGCCGCTACACCACCCCAAACCCCTCCTCTGAAGAGGAGGGGCTTAACCTACCCCTTCACGCCACCCGCTGCTCGATCGCACCGAAGATGCTGTGGTGGCGATCGTCGTCCATCCAGATGCGCACCGTGTCGCCGGCCTGCATGAAGGGCGTCTTCGCCTCGCCCCCCTCGATCGTTTCGACCGTGCGCACTTCGGCAAGGCAGCTGTAGCCCAGCCCGCCCTCGGCGATCGGCTTGCCGGGCCCGCCGCCCGCATCGCGGTTCGACACCGTGCCCGACCCTATGATCGTCCCCGCGATCAGATTGCGCGTCTTCGCGGCGTGCGCGATCAGCTGGCCGAAGTCGAAGGTCATGTCGACCCCCGCGTCGGCGCGGCCGAGCGGCTGGCCATTGAGGTCGACGCACAGCGTCCCGTGCAGCTTGCTGTCCTGCCACCGCTCACCAAGCGCGTCGGGGGTGACGAACACCGGCGACATCGCGCTCGCGGGTTTCGACTGGAAAAAGCCGAACCCCTTCGCCAGCTCGCCGGGGATCAGCCCGCGCAGCGACACATCATTGGTCAGCCCGACGAGCAATATCTTGTCGCGCGCCGCGACCGGGTCGATCCCCGCGGGCACGTCGCCCGTCACCACGACCACCTCGGCCTCCATGTCGCAGCCCCACGCCGGATCGCCGAGCGGGATCGGGTCGCGGGGCGCGAGGAAGCTGTCGCTGCCGCCCTGATACATCAGCGGGTCGTGCCAGAAGCTTTCGGGCATTTCGGCGCCGCGCGCCTGCCGCACCAGCGCGACATGGTTCACATAGGCGCTGCCGTCGGCCCATTGATAGGCGCGCGGCAGCGGCGAGGCCGCGTCATGCTCGTGAAAGCGCTCCTTGGGGATTGCGTCGTGGTTGAGGTCTTCGGCCAGCGCCTTCAGCCGCGGCGCGATAATGTCCCACTCGTCGAGCGCCGCCTGCAAGGTCGGCGCGATCTGTCCCGCGTCGGCGTACCAGGCAAGATCGTCCGAGACGACGACAAGGCGGCCGTCGCGGCCGGCTTTGAGCGAGGCGAGTTTCACGGGGGAAATTCCTTTGTCTGCGATGCGGCCGATGCCCCACCGCCCAAAGGAGCGATGGTCAGCGCGGCATCTGGATCGATGCGAAGCAGGTAAAGCCGCTCTGCCCCGCCTGCAAGCGCCGGATATATTGCAGATAGGCCTGCGACTGGTTGTAGCTCGTCCCCGGCAGCGACTGGCCGTGGAACGCGCGTTTCACCTCTTCGCCGGTAAAGGGCCGCGGCGCGCCCGGATAAGCGCCCTTGGTCCCCGGCGGAACGAGCCGCCCGCGCTTGTCGATATATTGGCCCGCCGCGCCGAGGTCGGGAACCGGAATCTCGCAGTTCATCACCGACACCGCGGTCTGGGCAAAGGCCGGACGGATCGTCAGCGCCGCCGACACACCAGCCGCGCCGAGCGCGAGCATCCGCCGCCGCGACGGCACGGGCTCGCTTGCGGGGCGTCCCTCTTCGTTCGCAAGATCGCGATTTTCCATGCCCTGCGCATAGCCAATCGGCGCGAGGGGGCCAAGCAAAAGACGAGGGCCCGCTTCGGCCGATCCCGCTTTGGCACATTCGCACGCGAACGGTTAACCCGCGCGAACGGGCTTGCGCGGGCGCGCGGCGCGTGCGACGCGCAGGCACGATGTTCGACCGCCTGTCCAGCCTGGTCATCGCGCTGACGCTGCTTGGCGTCGCGGCGATCTTTGCGGCGCTGGCGGGCGGTGACGCCGCGACGATCGCGATCCTGACGCTCGCGGGTCTCGCCGCGGCGGCGATCGTCCATGCGGCAACGCCCGCCGTCGCGGCCGAATCGACCCTCGAGCCGCCCGAGTCGCCGCTTGCCGCCCAGCCGCCGTCGCTGCTCCGCCACCCCGATTTCGCGCGCTGGGCCGATCAGGAAACCGACCCGCTGCTCGGCACCGTCGACAATATCGTCACCGTCGCCAACGATGCGGCGATCCGCCTGCTCGGCCGCCATATCGTCGGCGCCGACATCCGCACCGCGATCCGCCATCCCGCGGCGACCGAATGGCTCGCCGAGGCGAAGGACAGCGCCGAGCTCCACACGATCAACCTCGTCGACTTCCCGCGCCCCGGGCAGCGCTGGACGATGCGCATCGCCGCGCTGTCGGGCGGCGACCGGATCATCTTCCTCTCCGACCGTTCGGCGCTCGACGCCGCCGACCGGATGCGGTCGGACTTCGTCGCCAATGCCAGCCACGAACTGCGCACCCCGCTCGCCGCGATCCTCGGCTATGTCGAAACCTTGCAGGACATGAACGGCGAGGCGAACGGCGAAATCCGTCACCGCTTCCTGTCGATCATCGACCGCGAGGCACGGCGGATGCAACAGCTCGTCATCGACCTGCTCTCGATCTCGCGTGTCGAGGCCGACCGTTTCCGCCGCCCGACCGCCGAGGTCGATCTGCGCGAGATCGTGCAAACGACGATCGCGCAGCTCCGCGACAGCGAGGCCGCGCGCGCGAAGGACATCGTCGCAAAGCTCGGCGATGCGCCGCTGCCGATGCTCGGCGACGCCGCGCAGCTCGGCCAGCTCGCGCACAACATCATCTCGAACGCGATGAAATACGGCCACGCCGGCACCCCGGTGACGGTCGAACTCGCGCGCGAAGGCAAGCGCGCGCGCTTGGCCGTGACCGATCAGGGCGACGGCATCGCCCCCGACCATATCCCGCGCCTCACCGAACGCTTCTACCGCGTCGACGAAGCGCGCAGCCGCTCGGTCGGCGGCACCGGCCTCGGCCTCGCGATCGTCAAGCATATCGGCGAACGCCATCAGGGCCAGCTCGACATCGAAAGCGAACTCGGCAAGGGCACCCGCGTCTCGCTGACCTTCCCGTTGATCGAGCGAAGCTAGGGTCAGGAGCGCGATCAGGGCTTCGGCACCACGACCATCTTATAGGGGATGTAAAGCATCACCTCCGACGGGCTCGCGCGCGTCCAGAGCACGGGCATATTCAACCCCTCAAGCGTCACGGCATAGCCCACGCCCATTTTTGCCGCGATCGCACGCGCGTCCTCCATCACCTTGTCGGCGATCTGCCCGCGATATTGATCCGGACCGACGATCGACAGGGACGGGTCGTCCAACAGGTCCATCTGCGCCCGGCCAACCTCGGGAACCGCCTCGACATAATCCTCTATGCGCTTTTGGGCGACCGTGCCCGATTGCGCGTCGCCGAGCGGAGCTTTGATCAGAAAAACCAGCTTTTGGCTGTCGGGCCGGCTATCGTTGCTCAGCGTCACATCGTCGAGGTTCTGGAGCGTTAAGGGCGTCAGTATATAGTCGCCAACGGCCAGCCGCACCCCGTATTTGTCAGCTATCTGTACGGCCTTCGTCAGCATTTGCCGAATTTCCGCGGCGCGCTGCTTGGGATCGCGCGTGTCACCGCGAATGACGGCCTCCTGAACCAGAAAATCCGCTGTTCTGCGCAGGCCCACGGCAGGCATATCGCTTTGATAATCATCCTGTTCGACGCGCACGGCCGTCACGACAACCTCTTGCGACGACAGGTCCTGCGCGGTGGCCGCGGGTGCCGTGGTCACGGCCAGTATGGCCAAAATTATGCGCTTCATTCTTCCCCCCTTTCTGCCGCGTTTCGCGGGCGCGGCGCACCGCCGCCGGGGCAAATTGCGGTCGCCAAACCGCGCTGTCAATGATCGCCTTTGGCATGGCCGGCATCCGGGAAAAATGCGGCGGCCACTGCGGTGTGAAGCCGCAGTTGACCTACCTTCGTCATCCCGGACTTGATCCGGGATCCAGTCCTCCAGCGCCGGTTCAATGGACCCCGGATCAAGTCCCGGGCGACGAGGAAGTATAGGCCTCCCCCACCCCAACACCGCCACGCACGCCCCGTCACGCAACCCCGTCAAGCAACGCCCCCAACATCCCCGCCATCGCGTCGATCTGCTCGCGCTCGACGATCAGCGGCGGCGACAGCGCGACGATGTCGCCCGTCACGCGGATCAGCAGCCCGGCATCGAAAGCGGCGTGGAACAGCTCCATCGCCCGCGCGCCGGGCGCCCCCTCGCGCGGTTCGAGTTCGATCCCGGCGACGAGGCCGATGTTGCGAATGTCGGTGACGTGCCGCGCGCCCTTCAGCCCGTGCACCGCCTCTTCCCAATGGGGCGCCAGTTCGGCCGCGCGTGCGAACAGTCCCTCGCGCGCATAGAGATCGAGCGCCGCGAGCCCCGCCGCCGCGGCGAGCGGATGCCCCGAATAGGTATAGCCGTGGAACAGCTCGATCCCGCCCGGCGCCGCGTCGATCACCGCATCGTGCAGCGCGCGCCGCACCGCGACCGCGCCCATCGGCACCGCGGCATTGGTCAGCCCCTTCGCCATGGTGATGATGTCGGGCGTCACCCCCCACGCTTCCGCCGCGGTCGCCGCGCCGACACGGCCGAAGCCGGTGATCACCTCGTCGAAGATCAGCAAGATGCCATGGCGATCGCAAATCTCGCGCAGCCGCCCCAGATAGCCGGCGGGCGGCACCAGCACCCCCGTCGAGCCCGCCATCGGCTCGACGATCACCGCCGCGATCGTCTCCGCGCCGTGCAGGTCGACCAGCCGCTGCAGATCGTCGGCCAGCTCCGCTCCGTGCGCCGGAAAACTGCGCGAAAAGGCATTGCGCACGGGATCGTGCGTATGCCGCAGATGGCCGGTGCCGGGCAGCCCGCTCCCGAAAGCGCGCCGATTATTGCCGATCCCGCCGACGCTGATCCCGCCGAAGCCGACGCCATGATAGCCGCGCTCGCGCCCGATCAGCCGCGTGCGCGTCCCCTCACCCCTGGCGCGCTGCACCGCGAGCGCGATCTTGAGCGCGGTATCGACCGACTCCGATCCGCTGTTCGTGAAGAAAATCCGGTCGAGCCCCGCGGGCATCAGCGCCGCGAGCCGCTGCGCCAGCTCGAACGGCAGCGGGTGACCGAGCTGAAAGGTCGGCGCGAAATCGAGCGTCGCCGCCGTCGTCGCGATCGCTTCGACGATCTCGGCGCGGCAATGCCCGGCGTTGCAGCACCACAGCCCCGCGGTCGCGTCGAGGATCTCGCGCCCGTCGGCGCTGCGGTAGTACATGCCGCGCGCCGACACGAGCTGGCGCGGTGCGGCCTTATAGGCGCGGTTCGCAGTGAAGGGCATCCAGAAGGCCGCGAGCGGGTCGTTTTCGCCTTGCATATCAGCTCCTTAAGCCCCTCCCCTTCAGGGGAGGGGTTGGGGTGGGGCCTGTCGAACCGGCGCTTCGCCAGACCGACAGGCCCCACCCCGCTGCGACTGGCCAGCAAGCTGGCAAGTCTCGCTGCCCCTCCTCTGAAGGGGAGGGGTTCAGGCATTCTAATGCCCGCCCTTCTTTCCCGGCAAGACATGCAAAATGCCCGCGATCACGCCGCCCAGCAACAGCCCGAACAGCCCCGCGCCCGCCGCGCCGATCGCCCACTCCCACGCCCCGCCGAGCGGCAGGCCGCCGCCGATACGGTGCGCAAGATCGTGCAACGCATGGCCGAGTCCGCCGATGTGATATTCGTCGAGGCCGTGGAGGAAAATCTGCCCGCCGACCCACAGCATCGCCGCGGTGCCGACCGCCGCGAGCGCCGCGAGCAGCTTCGGCATCACCGCGACGAGCCAGCGACCCACCGCCCGGCGCCCGCTCGATCCCTCCTTCGCCATGTGCAGCCCGATGTCGTCCATCTTCACGATCAGCCCGACGACGCCATAGACCGCGACGGTGATCAGCACCGCGACGACCGCGAGCGTCGCGCCGCGCATCACCAGATGCTCGTCCAGCACTTCGTTCAATGCGATCACCATGATCTCGGCCGACAGGATGAAGTCGGTGCGCACCGCCCCCTTTACCATCGCCTCCTCATGGCCCTTGTCCGCGACCTCGACCGCATGTTCGGCCAGCGTGGCCTCGTCCTTTTGCAGCGACTGGATCACCTTTTCGGCGCCCTCGAAGCACAGATAGGCCCCGCCGAGCATCAACAGCGGCGTGATCGCCCACGGCGCGAGCGTCGAAAGCAGCAGCAGCGCGGGCAGGATCAGCACCAGCTTGTTGAACAACGATCCCTTGGTGATCCGCCAGATGATCGGCAGCTCGCGGTCGGGGGTAAAGCCGGTGACATAGCGCGGTGTCACCGCGGTGTCGTCGACGACCACGCCCGCCGCCTTCACCCCCGCCTTCGACGCCGCCGCGCTCACATCGTCGATGCTCGCCGCCGCGACCTTGGCGATCGTCGCGACATCGTCGAGCAGGGCAAAAAGACCGGAGGGCATAGGGACTTGGGCTTTCCGCAAAGGACCAGAATCGGGTTGCCGAATAGTTGGCCCACTTCGCCCGCGCTGTCGATGCCTTCCGACGCGGCACCATCACTCGCACCGACCGCCCGGACTTGATCGACGTTTATCCCTCTTCCAGCCGTTACTCCGTCATTGCGAGCGAAGCGAAGCAATCCAGAGTCGCGCGACCAACTCTGGATTGCTTCGCTTCGCTCGCAATGACGAATCGGGCATACGGATGCAAAAGGAACAGGCGCCGACCTGATCCGAGGTCCACGCGGCGCTTCTTCCGCCGGGGAAGGTGCGGGGAAGATTATCTCACACGAAGGCACGAAGGCACAAAGAAATTGTCCCAGCCGCGAAGCGGCTCTCCAATTCCGGTGCCGGAACAGACGTCGACGGTGCCGGTAAAATAGGGCCTTACGGCCCATTTCTTCTTCTTCGTGCCTTCGTGCCTTCGTGTGAGACAAAAAAATCCGCCATCTCGGGTTCCCCCGAACCGCCCGCACAAACCCTACCGATGCGCGCGCGCGAACGCCGCCGCCGCGCCGAACAGCCCCGGCTGCGGGTGGGTGATCAGCTTGACCGGGATCGCCGCCATGAAATTCTCGAACCGTCCCTTCGACACGAAGCGTTCGGGAAAGCCCGAGCGGACCAGATGCTCGCGGATGCGCAGCCCCAGCCCGCCCGCGATCACCACCCCGCTCGCCCCCTGCGCCAGCGCCAGGTCGCCCGCGACGCTGCCCAATGACAGGCAGAAGCGGTCGACCGCCGCCGCGGCGAGGCTGTCTTTCTGCTCCATGCCGCGCGTCCAGATCGCCTTGTCCTCTTCCTGAACGACCGCGCGCCCTTCCATCGCGGCGAGCGTTTCGAAGATGTCGACAATCCCCGGCCCCGACACGACGCGCTCGACCGACACGCGCCGGTGGCGCTTGCGCAGCCGCGCGAGGATCGCGTCCTCGATGCTGTCGAGCGGCGCGAAGTCGATATGCCCGCCTTCGGTCGCCTGGACGCGATATTCGTCGCTATCGCGCCAGACATGCGCGACGCCCAGACCGGTGCCCGGCCCGATGACGCTGATCGTGCCGGTCTCGGGCAGCGGCGCCTCGGGGCCGCACAGCGGCTCGAAATAGCGCGCGTCGGCCTGCGCCACCGCATGGCCGACCGCCTCGAAATCGTTGACGAGTACATAATCGTCGACGTTCAGCTTCTCGCGGATCAGCGCCGGGCGGATGATCCACGGATTGTTCGTGAAGCGGATGATGTCGCCGGTCGCCGGCCCCGCGACCGCCATCGCGACCTTGCGCGGCAGCGTGCCGCCCTGCCGCTGTTCGAAATCCTGCCACGCGGTCTGGAAGCTCGCATGATCCTCGGTATGCAACGTCGTCGCCTCGCCCAGCGTGACGCAGCGCCCGCTCTCGATTTCGGCGATCGCGAAGCGCGCGTGGGTTCCCCCGATATCGACGGTGACGATCGACGTGCTCATGACTCTCCCTTGCGCGCAATTTGCCGCGAGCGAGCGATTGTAACGCCCCCCGCCGCGATGCAACAGGGCATAGCTATGCGTTGGGGGTGACCATCCATCCGACACGAGGGGAAAGCCGTGTGTCCCCGCGAAGGCGGGGACCCATTTCCCGCCAGCTCGGCATAGAACTGTCCGGAGATGGACTCCCGCCTTCGCGGGAGCACACTGTCTTTATGGCGCTAAACTCTACCCCAGCACCCACTGGCGCCGCGAATAGCCCTGCGCCCACAGCAGCGCGGTCAGATCATGGTGGCGGATCGCCGCATCGGCCGCATCCGCCGCCGCCTGATGCGGGTGATAGGCGATGCCGAGCCCCGCCGCGGTAATCATCGGAATATCGTTCGCACCGTCGCCGACCGCCAGCGTCTCGGCGAGCGGCAGGCCGTGCTTCGCCGCCTCGCTTTTCAGCGCCTCGAGCTTCGCATCCTTGTCGACGACCGGCTCGGCGACCATGCCCGTCAGCTTGCCATGCTCGACGACCAGCTCGTTCGCGACCACGCGGTCGAAACCGATCGCTTCGCCCACCGGGTTCGCGAACGCCGTAAAGCCGCCCGTGACGAGCACCGACCGGGCGCCATGCGCCTTCATCGTCTGAACGAGCGTGCGCGCGCCGCGGGTCAGCCGCACGCGCTCCATCCGGCATTCGGCGAGCACGCCTTCGGCCATCCCGCCGAGCAGCGCGACGCGCTCGAACAGTGCGCCGCGGAAATCGACCTCGCCGCGCATCGCCTTCTGCGTGATCGCCGCGACCTCGGCCTTGATGCCGGCATAGTCGGCGAGTTCGTCGATGCATTCGACGGTGATCATCGTCGAATCCATGTCGGCGACGATCAGCTTCTTGGTCCGGTCGCCGAGCGGCTGCACCACGATGTCGAGTTCGCCATGGTCCATCTTCGCAAGCTCGCGCCGCGCGCTGACCAGGCTGCCGTGAAAGACGATGTCCGCCGCGTCGCCCTCGTCGAGCCAGTGCGGCGCCCCCACCTCATGCCCGGTCGCCGCGAGTCGGTCGATCGCCTCGCGTACCACCTCGCCCGTCAGCTTTCCGGCTGCTATCAGCGTCGCTACGAACATGGCGTCTCCTTCTGTCTCTTCGGGCGCGCGGCCGCGGCTCGCGCTGATCGCCGGCCCCACCGCGAGCGGCAAGTCGGCCCTCGCCGTCGCTTTGGCCCATCGGCTGGGGCGGGCGCAAGTCATCAATGCCGACGCGAGTCAGGTTTATCGCGATCTCGCCATCCTGTCGGCGCGTCCCGACGCCGCCGAAATGGAGGGCGTGCCGCACCGCCTCTTTGGCTATGTCGACGGCGCCGAGGCCTATAATGCCGCGCGCTGGGCCGCCGACGCGCGCCGCGCGCTCGCCCGCGCGTGGGAGGATGAGGAGGTGCCGATCCTCGTCGGCGGCACCGGCCTCTACCTCCGAACCCTGCTCTTCGGCATCGCCCCGGTTCCCGGCATCGACCCGGCCGTGCGCGCCGAGGTGCGTGCGATGGACGTCGCCGACGCCCATGCGGCGCTCGCGGCGCTCGACCCCGCGGCGGCGGCGCGGCTCGCCCCCGCCGACACCGCCCGCGTCGCGCGCGCGCTCGAGGTCGTGTGGTCGACCGGCCGCACGCTCGCCGAGTGGCAAGAGGCGCGCGAGGGCGGGATCGCTGGCGACGTCGACCTTGCCCCGCTGATCCTGCTGCCGCCGCGCGACTGGCTGCGCGAGCGCTGCGACACGCGGCTGATCCAGATGTTCCGGCGCGGCGCGTGCGAGGAGGTCGAAGCCCTCCTCGCACGCGCGCTCGACCCCGACCTTCCGGTGATGCGCGCGATCGGCGTGCCGCAGATCGCCGCCTTTCTGAGCGGCGACATTTCCGAGGACGAGGCGCTCGAACGCGCCCAGGCGGCGACGCGCCAATATGCAAAGCGCCAATATACGTGGTTCCGCCACCAGCCTCCCTGCGAATGGCCGCGCCACCCGGAGTCATTATCGGTCGATTCTATTGACCAATTAGCAATATTATTACACGATAAGCTGTTGACAGGATAGAATCATACACCTATTGCCCGCAACCCTGTTGCAGCGCACAAGCTGCGCCCGCCGCGCGCGTGCGCGGGAGAAGGAAGGAGACAAGTCGTGACGGAAATGAGCGGTGCCGACATGGTGGTTCAGGCGCTGGTCGACCTCGGAGTCGATACGGTGTTCGGCTATCCGGGCGGTGCGGTCCTTCCGATCTACGACGCGCTCTTCAATCATCCGACGATCAAGCATGTCCTCGTCCGCCACGAACAGGCGGCGACCCATGCGGCGGAGGGCTATGCGCGTTCGACCGGCAAGCCCGGCGTCGTGCTCGTCACCTCCGGGCCCGGCGCGACCAATGCGGTCACCGGCATCACCGATGCGCTGCTCGATTCGATCCCGATGATCGTGCTCACCGGCCAGGTGCCGACGAACCTGATCGGCACCGATGCCTTTCAGGAATGCGATACGGTCGGCATCACGCGCCACTGTACCAAGCATAATTATCTGGTGATGGACCCCGACCGGCTCGGCCCGATCCTGCACGAAGCCTTCTATATCGCGACCCACGGCCGTCCCGGCCCGGTGGTGATCGACATTCCAAAGAATGTGCAGGTCGCAACCGGCAGCTATTCGATGCCCGAGACGATCGACCACCAAAGCTATCGCCCGCAGGTCGAACCCGATCCGCAGGCGATCGACGCCGCGATCGCGCTGATCGCCGCGGCCGAACGCCCGGTCTTCTACACCGGCGGCGGCGTCATCAACGCCGGCCCCGACGCGAGCGCGGCGCTGCGCAAGCTCGTCGGCCTGACCGGCGCGCCGATCACCTCGACGCTGATGGGGCTCGGCGCCTTTCCTTCGGACGATCCGAAGTGGCTCGGGATGCTCGGGATGCACGGGACGTTCGAGGCGAATATGGCGATGAACCGCGCCGACCTGATCGTCGCGGTCGGCGCGCGCTTCGACGACCGCGTCACCGGCCGCCTCGACGCCTTCGCGCCCGAGGCGAAGAAGATCCACATCGACATCGACCGATCGTCGATCAACAAGATCGTCCCCGTCGACGTCGCCGTGCTCGCCGACGCGGGCCGCGCGCTCGACGCGCTGATCGACGCCTGGGGCGCGAAGGGCCACAGGGCGCGCGACCTCGGCGAATGGTGGCGCCGCATCGACGGCTGGCGCGCGACGCGCTGCCTCGACTTCCCCGAAAAGAAGGAGCCGGGCGCCGAGATCATGCCGCAGCGCGCGATCAAGGCCTTGTTCGATGCGACGCGTGGCCGCGACCCGATCATCACCACCGAGGTCGGCCAGCATCAGATGTGGGCGGCGCAGCATTTCGGCTTTTCGGCGCCGAACCGCTGGCTCACCTCGGGCGGGCTCGGCACGATGGGCTATGGCTTCCCCGCCGCGGTCGGCGCCCAGATCGCGCACCCGGGCCGCCTTGTCGTGTGCATCGCGGGCGAAGCCTCGCTCCAGATGAACATCCAGGAAATGGCGACGGTCAGCCAATATCGCCTGCCGGTGAAGATCTTCATCCTCAACAATGAATGGATGGGGATGGTCCGCCAGTGGCAGGAGTTGACCTACGAAAGCCGCTATTCGAACAGCTATTCGGACAGCCTGCCCGATTTCGTCCAGCTCGCCGCGGCCTATGGCTGGACCGGCCTCAGGATCGACACGCTGGGTCAGCTCGAGGAGGGCATCGCGAAAATGATCGACACGCCCGGCCCGGTGATCGTCGACTGCCGCGTCGCCAAACTCGCCAACTGCTTCCCGATGATCCCGTCGGGGGCGGCGCACACCGAAATGATCCTTCAGCCGAGCGATGTCACCGGCACGATGGACGACGAAGCGAAAGCGCTGGTTTAAGCCCATGAAAATCACAACCGAAGCAGGCGAGCGCCATGTTCTCGCCGTCACCGTGGACAATGAAGCCGGCGTGCTCGCCAAGATCACCGGCCTGTTCACCGCGCGCGGCTATAATATCGAAAGCCTGACGGTGGCGGACATCACGCCCGACCATGCGCTCAGCCGCATCACCATCGTCACCAACGGCCCGCCGCCGGTGATCGACCAGATCATCGCGCAGCTCGACCGGCTCGTCCCCGTCCACAAGGTCACCGACCTCACCGATGCGGGCATGGCGCATGTCGAGCGCGAGATCGCGCTGGTGAAGGTCGCGGGCACCGGCGACAAGCGGATCGAGGCGCTGCGCATGGCCGACGTCTTCCGCGCCAAGGTCGTCGACACGACGCTGACCAGCTTCATCTTCGAAATCACCGGATCGAGCGACAAGGTCGACCGCTTCGTCGCCCTGATGCGCGAATGCGGACTGGTCGAGGTCGGCCGCACCGGCGTCGTCGCCATCGCCCGCGGGCCGGAGGCGCTTTAGTCCTTTTCGTGTTCCCCCGCGAAGGCGGGGGTCCAGTCCACGTCAAATGGGTCCCCGCCTTCGCGGGGACACGCTGTAGGGAAGAATGACATGCAGGTTTACTACGATCGCGACACCGACCAGGATCTGATCAAGGGCAAGAAGGTCGCCATCCTCGGCTATGGCAGCCAGGGCCACGCCCATGCGCAGAACCTGCGCGACAGCGGGGTCAAGGAGGTCGCGATCGCGCTGCGCCCCGGTTCGGCGACCGCGAAAAAGGCCGAAGGCGCGGGCTTTCGCGTCCTGTCGAACAAAGAGGCGGCGGCGTGGGCCGACGTCATCATGATCGCCGCCCCCGACGAGCATCAGGCGAAAATCTATGCCGACGACCTCGCCGACAATATGAAGCCCGGCGCCGCGCTTGCTTTCGCCCACGGCCTCAACGTCCATTTCGGCCTCATCGAACCGCGCGCCGACATCGACGTCTTCATGGTCGCCCCGAAAGGCCCCGGCCATACGGTGCGCAGCGAATATCAGCGCGGCGGCGGCGTCCCCTGCCTGATCGCGGTCGACCAGGACAAGAGCGGTAATGCCAAGGCGATCGCCCTTTCCTATGCGTCCGCAGTGGGCGGCGGCCGCAGCGGCATCATCGAAACCAGCTTCAAGGAAGAGTGCGAGACCGACCTGTTCGGCGAACAGGCCGTGCTCTGCGGCGGCATCACCCACCTCATTCAGGCGGGTTTCGAAACGCTGGTCGAGGCGGGCTACGCCCCTGAAATGGCCTATTTCGAATGCCTCCACGAAACCAAGCTGATCGTCGACCTTCTCTATGAAGGCGGCATCGCGAACATGCGCTATTCGATCTCGAACACCGCCGAATATGGCGACATCAAGACCGGCCCGCGCATCATCACCGACGCGACCAAGGCCGAAATGAAGCGCGTCCTCGCCGACATCACCTCGGGCCGCTTCGTCAAGGATTTCGTCCTCGACAACCAGGCCGGCCAGCCCGAACTCAAGGCGAGCCGCAAGGCCGCCGCCGCGCACCCGATCGAACAGACCGGCGAGAAACTGCGCGCGATGATGCCGTGGATCGCCAAGAACAAGCTGGTGGATAAGGCGGTCAACTAGGCTGCGATTCCAATTTTCGTCATCCCCGCGAAAGCGGGGATCCAGCTTCCTTCTTTGCTCCTTTCTTCGTGCCTTTGTGCCTTTGTGTGAGATTTTTTGGCCTCAC
Organism: Sphingopyxis indica; assembly: GCF_032879645.1. Lineage (NCBI taxonomy): Bacteria > Pseudomonadati > Pseudomonadota > Alphaproteobacteria > Sphingomonadales > Sphingopyxidaceae > Sphingopyxis > Sphingopyxis indica. The sequence goes on along the minus strand of NZ_CP076394.1, from coordinate 1,667,001 downwards.
ACAAAGGCACGAAGGCACGAAGGCACGAAGAAGAAAGGAAAAAGCTGGATCCCCGCTTTCGCGGGGATGACGAACAGGAGTGATGATGGCGAACGCCCCCTTCACCGCCCACCGCGCCGACCTCGCCGCGCTCGCCGCGGACGATCGCCGCCGCGGGCTCATCGCGCGCGCGGGCCGGGATTTCGCCTCGAACGACTATCTCGCGCTCGCAAATTCCGACGCACTCCGCGGCGCACTCGCCGAGGGGATCGCGCGCGGCCTCCCCGCCGGCTCGGGCGGCTCGCGCCTGCTGCGCGGCAATCACGCCGAGCATGAAGCGCTCGAAGCGCACGCCGCGCGCCATTACGGCAGCGAGGCTTCACTCTTCTTCCCGACCGGTTTCGCCGCCAACGCCGCGCTCTTCGCGACCTTGCCGCAGCGCGGCGACCTGATCGTCCACGACGAGTTGATCCATGCGAGCGCGCACGACGGGATGAAGCTCGGCCGCGCCGGCCGGGTCGACGCGCGCCACAACGACGCGCAGAGCGTCGACGACATGATCGCGCGCTGGCGCCGCGGCGGCGGCACCGGGACGCCGTGGATCGCGGTCGAAAGCCTCTATTCGATGGACGGCGACCGCGCCCCGCTTGCCGACCTCGCCGCGGTCGCGGGCCGCCACGACGCGGTGCTGGTCGTCGACGAGGCGCACGCGACCGGCGTCTATGGTCCCGACGGCCAGGGACTCGCGCACGGCCTCGGCCCGCGCGACAACCTCATCACCCTGCACACCTGCGGCAAGGCGCTGGGCTGCGAAGGCGCCTTGCTCTGCGGCCCGCAAATCGTTCGCGAGTTTCTGATCAACCGCGGCCGCCCCTTCATCTTCTCGACCGCGCCGTCGCCGCTGATCGCCTTCCTCGTCCGCCAGGCGCTCGAGATCGTCGCGAACGAGCCCGAGCGGCAGGCGCTGCTCCACGCGCGCATCCGCCGCGCCGAAGCGCGCCTCGCCGCACTCGGCCTGCCTGCAAGCGGCAGCCAGATCCTGCCCGTCGCGATCGGCGATAACGCGCGCACGATGCGCATCGCGGGCGCGATGCAGGCCGCGGGCTTCGACATTCGCGGCATCCGCCCGCCGACCGTCCCGCACGGCACCGCGCGGCTGCGCCTCGCGATCACCCTGAATGTCCGGGAAGCCGACATCGACGCGATGACCGACGCGCTCGCCGCCGCCATGGCCGCGGCATGACCACCCGCTTCATCGTCACCGGCACCGGCACCGGCATCGGCAAGACCGTTTTTTCCGCCGCGCTCGCCGGCGCGCTCGGCCTTCCCTATTGGAAGCCGATCCAGTCGGGCCTCGCAAACGAAAGCGACAGCGAAGCCGTCGCGCGCCTCGCCGGCGTCCCGATCCACCCCGAAGCCTGGCGCCTCGTCACCCCCGCCTCGCCGCACCTCGCCGCCGAGATCGACGGCGTGACCATCGACGCGCACGCCCTCGTCCCGCCCCCCGGCGACCTGTTGATCGAAGGCGCGGGCGGCGCGCTCGTCCCGGTGACGCGCACCCTCCTCTACGCCGACCTCTTCGCACGCTGGCAGGTGCCGGTGATCGTCTGCGCACGCACCGCGCTCGGCACGATCAACCACAGCCTGCTGACGATCGAGGCCCTGAAAGCCCGCGCCGTCCCCATCCACGGCATCGCCTTCATCGGCGACGCGGCCGAGGACAGCGAAGCGATCATTTCGGAAATCAGCGGCGTTCGCAGGTTGGGCCGGTTGCCGATCATCGATCCGCTGACAAGCGAAACGCTGGCAGACGCATTCAAAGCGAACTTCGACCCCGCCGACTTCCTTTAATCTTCAGCATTCCCGCGAAAGCGGGAATCCAGCTTTTTCCTTCTTTGCGCCTTTGCGCCTTTGCGTGAGACTCGAAAAATCTCACGCAAAGGCGCAAAGGCGCGAAGAAAAGGTATGAAGAAAGCTGGATTCCCGCTTTCGCGGGAATGACGAGAGAGATGATGAAGCCGAAGACCCCCTCCCCCGTCTGGCACCCCTTCACTCAGCACGGCCTCGGCGAGCCGATCCCGCTGATCGACCGGGCCGAGGGCGCGCGCCTCTACGACGCCGAAGGAAACAGCTGGATCGACGCCATCTCGAGCTGGTGGGTCACCACCCACGGCCATGCCAACCCGCGCATCATGGCGGCGATCCGCGAGCAGACCGAACGGCTCGACCAGCTGATCTTCGCCGGCTGGACGCACGAGCCCGCCGAAAGCCTCGCAGCCGAGTTGATCCGCATCACCCCCGACCCGCTCACCCGCGTCTTTTTCTCGGACTCGGGTTCCACCAGCGTCGAGGTCGCGCTCAAGATGGCGCTCGGCTATTTTTCGAACATCGGCGAGGATCGCCACCGCATCCTCGTCCTCGAACACAGCTATCACGGCGACACGATCGGCGCGATGTCGGTCGGCGCGCGCGGGGTGTTCAACCGGCCCTATCAGCCGTTGCTGTTCGACGTCGGCACCATCCCTTTCCCTGCCGCGGGGCGCGAGCAGGACACGCTCGACGCGCTCGACGCCGCCTGCGCTGAAAAACCCGCCGCCTTCATCGTCGAACCTTTGATCCTCGGCGCGGGCGGGATGCTGATCTATCCCGCATGGGTGCTCGCCGAGATGCGCGCGATCTGCGCACGCCACGGCGTCCTCTTCATCGCCGACGAGGTGATGACCGGCTGGGGCCGCACCGGCACCCGCTTTGCCTGCGACCGCGCAGGCGTCATCCCCGACATCGTCTGCCTGTCGAAAGGCCTCACCGGCGGCGCGATGCCGCTCGCGGTGACCTTGTGCATCGAGCCGATCTTTGCGGCGCACCTGTCGACCGACCGGTCGCGCCTATTCTATCATTCGAGTAGCTACACCGCGAACCCGATCGCCTGCGCCGCCGCGAACGCCAATCTCGCAATCTGGCGCGACGAGCCGGTGCAGGCGCGCATCGACGCGCTGACCGAAGCGCAGGGCGCGCATCTCGCGATGCTCGCTGCCGACCCGCGCACCCGGAACCCCCGCCAGCTCGGCACGATCGCCGCGTTCGACATCGTCCAGCCCGAAAGCGGCTATCTCTCCTCGCTCGCCCCGCGCCTTGCCGCCTTCTACCGCGAACGCGGCGCACTGATCCGGCCGCTCGGCAACACCGTCTATGTCATGCCCCCCTATTGCACGAGCGCCGGCGAGCTTGCGCACGTCTGGGACGCGATCGCCGCCTCGCTCGATATGGTCGCCTAGCTTTCCCTCGTCATTGCGAGCCCGGCGAACGCCGGGGGAAGCAATCCAGAGCGGTTTACGCGCACTCTGGATTGCTTCGCTTCGCTCGCAATGACGCGTTGGTGATGACAATCGCCGTTCGGCTCAGGTTCATCCGCGCCCGCTACCACCCGTTGCCGGGACGGTGCGAGGACTTATATGATGACCATGAAACCCGTCCCCCTGCTCGCGCTCGTCGCGCTGGCGTTCGGCTCACCCGTATCGGCGCAGGACCAGACGACCCCCGCCCCCAGCGCCGACGGCGCCGAGCGCATCTCGATCCTCATCACCTATGGCGACGAGGAATGTCCCGAGACGACGAGCGACGAGATCGTCGTCTGCGCGCAGGAGCCCGAATCCGAACGCTACCGTGTCCCCAAGCCGCTGCGCGAGGCAGCCGAGGACGAAAAGGCCAATCGCGGCAGCGCGTGGGGCGCCGCGGTCGAGGAATATGACCAGGCGGTCGCGAGCGTCGGCCGTCCCGGCGGCTGCTCGCCGGTCGGCTCCTATGGCTATACCGGCTGCATGGCCAAGGCGATGCGCGAATGGTTCGAGGAACGCCGGCTGATCGAGCAGGAAAGCGCCGACGATTGACGCGGCGCCCCCGGCTCGCATAGCCTCGCGCTCCCCAGCCAAGGAGTGTTCGTCCATGCGTAAAGCCGCCTCCCTCCTCGCCCTTCCCCTCGTCCTCGCCGTGCCCTTGCTCGCGCAAATGCCGACCGAAGCCCCCGGCGCGAAGGACGCCGCGCGCGTCACCGGCGGCACCTATCAGGCCGACCCGCACCACAGTCTCGTCGGCTGGCGGCTCAACCATCTGGGCTTCAACGATTATTTCGGCATCTTCGGCGACGTCACCGGAACGCTGACGCTCGACCCGAAGAATCCCGCCGCAGCCAAGGTCGACGTGACGATCCCGATCGCCAGCGTCACCGTCGCGAGCGCCGGGCTCAAGGACCATCTGCTCCGCGCCGGCAAGGACGGCGGCAAGCCCGACTTCTTCGGCGCCGCCCCCGCGCCGGCGCGCTTCGTCTCGACCGCGGTGGTCGTCGATGAAGAAGGCGACGAGGCCAAGGTCACCGGCAACCTCACCCTCAACGGCGTGACGAAACCCGTGACGCTCGACGTCGATTTCACCGGCGCCGGCCCCGCGCCGATGAGCAATGTCGAGACCGTCGGGTTCGAAGCCGAGGCGACGATCAAACGCAGCGACTTCGGCCTCGGCTTCGGCGTCCCGCTGGTCGGCGACGAGGTCGAGCTCGAAATCACCGCCGCCTTCGAAAAGAAGTAACGCATCAATCTGTCACACGCGCCGGTTAGACTCGCGGGCGGGGCCGGAAGAAGGGTCCCGCCCATTTTCGCGAGGAGCCCCGTCTTATGAGCGAATTGGTACGCGAAATCGTCGAGGTCGCCGCCTTCCTCTCCGGCGACGACGAAAACCCCCTGCTGACCGTCGAGGCCGAGGGTCTCGCCCCCACCGGCGGCTGGAGCAACGTCCGGCTCGAACCCCATGTCTATATCACCCCGCCCGAGGACGGCGTGCAGGATTTCGACCTCGTCGGCGATCGCCCCGCGGGCGGCGCCACCGACGCCCTCACCCCCGTCGAGGCGGCGTGGGAGGGCGAAATCGAGGACTGGCTGCTCGGTGTCCGCATCCACGCCATCGACAATATGGTCGAGGACGAAGTCTTCGAACCGTGGGACGAGGACGACGACCTCGACGACGAAGATGACGACGGCGAGGACGAAACCGCGCTACGCGACAACGAGGACGCCTGACGATCCCCTGGAGCCTGCGCCGGGCCGTGCGTCCACCCGCGGCCCGGCGACATTTTCTGTTTCGCCCCTTGCCAAGCGCGACATTTTGCATCATGGACGCTGCCATGCACATGCGCGGCCTTCTGCTTCTGCGACTTACACGCCCTTGGGCGTGACGTTCGGCCTGCGCGACTAGCGGCGGGCCACGCGCCCAAGGGCTCCACCGACCACCGCACCGACATTCAGACCGCAGAAGAAACCCGAACCATGCCCATGCTCCGCGACCCCTCGGCCAAATACCGGCCTTTTCCGCAAGTCCCGCTCGCAACGCGCGAGTGGCCCGGCCGCACGATCACCAGGGCGCCGATCTGGCTCTCGACCGACCTGCGCGACGGCAATCAGGCGCTGATCGACCCGATGGATGCGGAGAAAAAGACCCGCTTCTTCGACCTGCTCGTGAAATGCGGATTGAAGGAGATCGAGGTCGGCTTTCCGGCAAGCGGCGCGACCGACTTCGACTATATCCAGAATCTCGTGCGCTCGGGCCGCATCCCCGACGACGTCACTCCGCAGGTGCTGACGCAGGCGCGCGCCGACCTGATCCGCACCAGCTTCGACAGCCTCGAGGGCGCGAAGACCGCGATCGTCCACCTCTACAACGCGGTCAGTCCCGCATGGCGCCGCATCGTTTTCAACATGGAGATGGCCGACATCAAGCAGATCGCGGTCGAGGGCGCCAAGCAGCTGCGCGACAATGCCGCGCGCCTGCCCGGCACCGACTGGCGTTTCGAATACAGCCCCGAAACCTTTTCGACCGCCGAGCTCGATTTCAGCATCGAATGCTGCGCCGCGGTGATGGACGTCCTCAGGCCCACCGCCGACGATCCGATCATCCTCAACCTTCCCGCGACGGTCGAGGCGGCGACGCCGAACATCTACGCCGACCAGATCGAATATTTCGCCAAGCACCTCCCCAACCGCGAGGCGGCGATCATCAGCTTGCACACCCACAACGACCGCGGCACCGGCGTCGCCGCGGCCGAGCTGGGCCTGCTCGCGGGCGCCGACCGCGTCGAGGGCTGCCTGTTCGGCAATGGCGAGCGCACCGGCAACACCTGCCTCGTCACCATCGCGCTCAACATGTACACGCAGGGCGTCGATCCCGAACTCGACTTCTCGGACATCGACGAGGTGATCCGGACGGTCGAATATTGCAACCAGCTCCCCGTCCACCCGCGCCACCCTTATGGTGGCGAACTGGTCTACACCGCCTTTTCGGGCAGCCATCAGGACGCGATCAAGAAAGGCTTCGCCGCGAGGCTGCGCCAGAATGACGAAAAATGGGAAGTCCCCTACCTCCCGATCGACCCCGCCGACCTGGGGCGCAGCTACGAAGCGGTGATCCGCGTCAACAGCCAGTCGGGCAAGGGCGGCGTCGCGTGGGTGCTCGAACAGGACAAGGGCCTCAAGCTCCCCAAAAAGATGCAGGCAAGCTTCAGCCACATCGTCCAGGCGGTCGCCGACGAAACGAGCCGCGAACTCGCCGCCGACGACATCTGGCAGGCGTTCGAGGCGACATACCTCGCCACCGACGGCAAACGCTTCCAGCTCGTCGACTGGGCCGAAACGCACAGCGGCCCCGACCGCATCTTCGCCGGCAAGCTGACCATCGACGGCAGCGAACGCAGCGTCAGCGGCCGCGGCAACGGCCTGATGAGCAGCGTCATCGCCGCGCTGGCGGAGAGCGGCGGCCCGCTGATGGACATCGTCGATTACAGCGAACACGCGATCGGCCAGGGCAGCAACGTGCAGGCGGCCGCGTATGTCGAATGCCGGACGGGGGACGGAAAGAGCCTCTTCGGCTGCGGCCTCGACACCGACGTCGCGACGGCAAGCGTGCGGGCGATTTTGTCCGCGGCGAACGGGGCCTAGCTGGAAGGCCGGAATAGCAAGGCCGCAACGCGGCTGGCGACAATCGCTCCGGCGATCTGCGCCGCCAGAAAGGCCGGCACGTCATGCGGCGCGATGCCCGCGAACGTGTCGGACAGGCTGCGCGCTACCGTGATGGCCGGATTGGCAAAGCTCGTTGACGAAGTGAACCAGTAAGCCGCCATTATGTAGAGCGCGACCGATGCCGCAACGGCCTGCGGCTTGTGCCGGACCGTCCCGAGAATCGTCATCACGAGTCCGAAGGTCGCAATGAATTCGCCGGCCCACTGGCCCAGGCCGGTTCTGACCTTGGCGGAAAATTGTATGGTCGGCAGGTCGAACATCAGGTGCGCGGCCCACGCGCCGGCAATCCCCAGCGCGAATTGGGCGGCGAGATAGGCGGCGGCGTCCAGCCACGGCAAATCGCGTCGCATTGCGGCAACCAGCGTCACCGCCGGATTGAAATGTGCCCCTGAAATCGGGCCGAGCATGGTAATCAGCACGAACAGAATCGCTCCCGTCGCTATCGCGTTGGCGAGCAACGCGACGCCATTGTTCCCGCCGGCCAAGGCCTGGGCCATGATACCCGACCCGATGACGCACGCGAACAGGAAGAAAGCGCCCACTCCCTCTGCCGCCACGCGCCGTCCCAGCGAAGCGGCGTCAGCCAAGCGCGGCCTCCTCGTCAGCCGTCTTGCCGATAGCGCGCAAGCTTTCCGCAACGCTCAATTCATCAAGGCTCTCCAGCGGAAGCGCAATGAGCAGGTCGATGCGCCGCTTGAGCGCCAGATAGGCTTGCCAAAATGCTTCGCGCTGCCCCTCGCCCTCGACGGCTGCGGGATCTTCAACCCCCCAATGCGCCGCCACCGGCTTGCCCGGCCAGATAGGGCAAACTTCCCCGGCGGCATTGTCGCAAACGGTGAAGATGAAATCGAGCGGAGGCGCATCGGGCGCCGCAAATTCCTCCCAGCTCTTGGAGCGATAGCCTTTGACCGGATAGTCGAGCTCGCCGAGCAGCGCCAAAGCGGCTGGATGCACCTCTCCCTTTGGAAAGCTGCCGGCCGAAAAAGCTTTGAACCGGCCCGCGCCTTCGCGGCTTCGGCCAGGATCGAACGCGCCGAATTGCCGGTGCAAAGGAACAGGACGTTGAACATTTGGGTCATGCCGCACCGATCGACTTCGGACGGACGTGCAGATGTTTCACGCACTTTCCCTTTCCTGTGCAGGGGTGCCACAAGTCGTGGCAGCGCCGCAATCGGCGGTGCCGGCACAGCAATTTTCCATAAGGTAGGCGACCAGCGCATTCATCGCCGAATAGTTCGCCCGATAGATGATCGAACGATGCTGTCGCTGCTGCAAGACCAGCCCGGCTTTGCGCAGCTGCGCAAGATGAAACGACAGCGAGCTGTTGGGAACGCCCAGTTTTTCCGCGATGACACCAGCCGTCAGGCCAGCCTCTCCCGCCTGCACGAGCAGACGGAACAGCGCGAGGCGATGCTCCTGCGCAAGAGCACTCAAGGCATCGACGGCTGCATCGGCTTTCATCGGCGAATCCTCATTTCGAAAAAAATGGAAATGACATATCGCGCTTCGAGCGTCAATTTGCAATTCCAGTGCGGCCCGCCTCCGTGCGGTTGTGCCGGACAGTCCGCTGGACAGCGTTGCATCGCTTGCAGGGGCAACCGGCCCCTGGACCCAGCCCCTGCTGCGCGCCGCGCCTCGCCAGCGGGCTGTCTGGCGCAATCACGGCGACCCGCATTGGTCGAAAAGGGCTCCAATTCGCACAGGACGCTATAAAATAACTGGAAATATTGCGTCCTGTATCCAGGGAACCTGCCCTATAAATCTGGCCCCGATTGACTTTTGCCCGAAAATATTCCATATGGTCCGCGCTAACGTCGCCTGCGACGGAAAATAGATGCCTCCGTGGCGGATACTTCCCTTCACTCGCTACCAGCTCCATCGGTGCTTTTGCCGGTGGAATATTCGTTTTCGTGAAAGGAAACACCCCATGCCGACCGGCACCGTAAAATTCTTCAACACCGACAAGGGCTATGGCTTCATCTCGAATGAGGACGGCTCGGGCGACAGCTTCGTTCACATCACCGCGGTCGAGCGCGCCGGCATGGCGACGCTCAACAAGGACCAGCGGATCACCTATGATCTGGAGACCGACCAGCGCGGCAAGACGTCCGCGGTCAATCTCCAGTCGGCCTGATATTTGGCCAAGGAAGATATTCTCACCCTCGATGGTGTGATCGATGAAATCCTGCCCGACGCCCGTTTCGGCGTCGTGCTCGAAAATGGTCACCGCATCATCGCCTATACCGCCGGCCGGATGCGACGCTTTCGCATCCGGTCGGTCGTCGGCGACGCGGTTCGCGTCGAAATGACGCCCTATGACCTGACCAAGGGCCGCGTGATCTATCGCGAACGCGGCAACGCGCCCGTCAACGGGCAGCGCAGGCGGCGATGACCGCCCGCTGATTTTGAAAACCAAGCAAAGACGAATGATAAAGATGATGATTACGACAACCGCAACCACCCCGATTTTTCCGCGCCTCGTCGCACTGTCCCTCGCGGGCAAGGCGATTGCGCCCGCGGCGCCGCGCCGCCGCTCGCCGACGCTGTCGCGCCGCGAGCTCGCCCGGCTCATCGCCGACATGATCGACTGATCGACAAAGGAGCAAGCGCGTGTCGGCGAGCAGCGACTTCTATCTGACGCAGGCTGAAAAATGCACCGCCGACGCGGCGGGCTCCGTGCTCGACCGGGTGCGCGAGCGCAATTTGCGCGCCGCCGCCGCGTGGCGCGCGATGGCCGACCGGGTCATCCGCGCCGAAACCGCCCGCGCCGAAAAGGAAAAGGGCTGACGATCCTTCCGCGCCACGGCCCGCGCGGCTCAGCGTCCCTCGGCCTGCCGCTTCTTCGCGGCCTTGACGCCCTCGGCAAAGCCTTCCTTGGTGACCTTCACCGCCAGCCCCTTGCCGGACAGGAAGAAAGCGGCGCGCGGCATGGTGATATTGCCCTCGCTCGTCGCGAGCACCGCGCCCTGCGGGTTCACGCTCGCGACCTTGCCGAGCACATCGGCGCCATCGGCGGTGCGCACTTCGGCGCCGGGCTTCAGCGCGGCCTCGACCGCCGCGGCGTCCTTTTCGGCCTGATGCAGCACCGCCAATATCTTCGCCTTCGGTGCCTTCAGCGACGGCCCCTTCTTGCCGTCGACGAATGCGTTCTTCGGCACGACAAGGCCGTTGCCGTCGATCACCACCGCAACCTTGTCGCCGGCCACCTTGGCGATCGTCCCAACCTCTTCGCCGGCATTGTCATAGACTTTGGCGCCGGGGATCAGCGCGGTGGCGGGGGCCGGGTTCTGGGCGGCGGCAACGGGAACGGCGGCCGCGGCGAGGCACAGCGAAGCGAGCAAGCCGAGCGGCTTTGGCATGGATATCTCCTGCGAAAAACGGGCGAAAAACGTCCCGCTTTCACAGTCGTCGCGCCGGCGCCAACGGCAGGGTGCCGGACCGTGCAGGGAGCGCGACGGGCCGAGGGTTGCGAGGGGCGCGCGCTATAAACCTGCGCCGTCTCCCCGAGCGAAGACGAGGGGGGCGTTCGAGCGGAGCGAGAACCCGCAAGGTCGCCAGCCTCGACTTCGCTCGGCAGAGCCCCTCGTCTTCGCTCGGGGAGACGGGTGATTCAGATTTCGCACAATTTACCCTAACGCCCGCACCCTTTCAGCGCGACATTGAGCGCAGCGCTCGCCCCGGTCAGCGCCGCCTGCCCCTCCAGCGTGCCGTTGATGCGCAGATAGGCGGGATCGCGTCCCTGCTCGATCTGCGCGATCAGCGGCGATCCCGACAAACCCGCCTGCCAGAAAGTCGCCTCCCTGTTGCTCTGGATCATCGCGAGATTGGTCGTGCGGCCGTTGAAATTCCATGTCAGCGTCACCGGCCGCTCGGTGATCGGCTTCACCGTCAGCATGGCGAGCGCGGGGCGCCCAGCGTCGCAGAAGATGGTGATCGAACGGATGCGCGGCGAGGCGGCGGCGTCGACATAGGCGAGCGGCGCGCGGCCCTCGGCCGGCACGACCTCCCACGGCGTTCCCGGCGCCGCGACCGCCCCCTCGGGCGGGCTCTTCGCGACCATCGCCGCAATGTCGCGCGGCAGCGGCAGGCGCGTCGTGCTGCCCGTCAGATAGACCTTCAGACTGCCGCGCTCCCACAGCCCGACCTGCACCGCGCGGCGCCGCGGGTCGATCAGCACATAGGCCTGATCCTCGCCGCCCCGATGCGGCGCGTTGCCGGAGAAATAATAGAGGCCGCCTTCGCGGTTCAGCGGCCCGCCGACCTGCAGATTGGCCTTCAGCGTGCCGAGCTTCGGCCCCATCAGGCTTCGGATCACCGCCGCGACCGGCCCGGCGTCGAAGGCGTCGAAACCGCCCTGATACTGGCCCTCGAGCGAGGCGAGATTGGTCCAGTCGAGCGGCACCGCGGGCGCCGGCGGCGGCGCCTCGGGAACCGCGACCTCGGTGCCCTTGCAGCGGACATAGGGCTCGGGCCGCACGAACGCGCCCTCGAACGCGTCGATGCGCTGCCCCGGCGCCACATTGGACTCGACGAGCAGCGTCCCGCGTTTCTCGTCGGGGCTCGTGGTCAGCAGGACCATCCCGTAATCGTCGGCGGTCCTGGGAAAGGGAAAGAAGGCGTTGCTGATGCCTTCATAGCTGTTGCCGAAAAAGCTCGCCGCCCATTCGAACGGCCGCCCTGCGACCGTGCGCCCGCCCGATGTGAAGGCGAAACCATCGTCGCCGATCGCGATCCGCGGCTCGCGGCTGCAATCGCCTCCCGGGGCATAGCTGCCGTAATCGGCCTCCATCCCGGCGCCCTTCAGGCTCGTCATCGAAACCGCCAGTGCCATCGCCGGCACCAGCGCCAACCCACAGGCTGCGCCGAAAATCCCCGCCATCCGCATCGCCGACTCCCTCACCATCGCCGACCCTGCGCCAAAATGGCACGAAATCGTGACAGGGGAAAGACCGCCTCAACGCATCGACAGAAAGGCGGTGACCGTCAGCCGCCCGTCGAGCGGATCGGCGGACAGCGCGGCATCGGGCGCGATCGCCCCGCTGTGCAGATTCCAGCTGCGATAGAGCAGCGCGCGGTTGTAGCGCGCTTCGGCGCGATGCACGACTTCGAATGCGCCGGTGTCGCCGGCGACATAGGCCGGCGGCGGTTCGGGCTCGGCGGCGACCGCGGCGAAATAGGCGGCGCGGCGCGCCTCGGTCACGCATTCGAAACCCGTCGCGCGGTGCCGGTAAAAGGCCGTCCCGTCGCCGCCGTCGGGCGACAGATAATGGACGAGCGCGATGCGGTCGGGGGTGAAGGCGTCGCAATGCGGCAGCCGCTGCGCAATGCTCAGCGCCGCGGGCGGCGTGGTGACGATCGAAAAGCTCGCGTCGATCAGGTCGACCGCGCCGCTGCCGCCGAAAACCGCGCGCACGGCCGCGGCGATGATCGGCAGCTGGCTCTCCAGATAGGAACCGGGGATCGGCGCGCGGATACCGGGATAATGATGCTTCGCAGCCTCGAACTCCGCCGCGGCGGCGACCGCGCGCAGCGCGTCGGGGCGCGGCGCGAAATCGTCGAGCATGCACAGCGGCTGCGCCTCGGCACCGATGGTTTCGACCGTCAGCGGCACGCCGCCGCCCGCCCCAAGAGGAAATCGCGCTCGCGCTCGTTCGCGGTCAGCGCCGCCGCCGCCTCGAACGCCGCCTTCGCCTCGGCCTTGCGTCCCGCGCGCAGCAGGAAGTCGCCGCGCGCCGCGGGGAGCGGGGCATAGTTTCGCAAGGCCGCCTCCCCGGCGATCGCATCGACGAGCGCCAGCCCCGCCTCTGGCCCGAACGCCATGCTGTGCGCGACCGCGCGGTTGAGCTCGACCACCGGCGACGGCATCACCTGCCCCAACCGGTCGTAAAGCGCCGCGATCCGCTTCCAGTCGGTGTCCTCCGCCCGCCGCGCCCGGGCATGACACGCCGCGAGCGCCGCCTGCAACGCATAGGGCCCATCGGCGCCGCCGAGCGCATCGACCCGCTCCAGCGCCTTCAATCCGCGCCGGATGAGCAGCTGATCCCAGCGCGCGCGGTTCTGCTCGGGCAGCGGCACGAAGGCGCCGTCGGCGCCGGCCCGCGCCGCGAGCCGCGACGCCTGAATTTCCATCAGCGCGAGCAGCGCCAGCACCTCGGGCTCTTCGGGCATCAGCCCCGCGAGAATGCGCCCGAGCCGCTGCGCCTCGGCGCAGAGCGGCGGGCGCACCAGATCGGGTCCGCTCGTCGCGGCATAGCCTTCGTTGAAGATCAGATAGACCACCTCGAGCACCGACGCGAGCCGCGGCGCGAGCGCCCGGCCGCGCGGCACCTCGAACGCGACCCCCGCCTTGGCAATCGCCTTCTTGGCCCGCGTGATCCGCGCCGCGATCGCCGCCTCGTTCGACAGAAAGGCACGCGCAATCTCCAGGGTCGTCAGCCCGCCGACGAGCCGCAAGGTCAGCGCCGCGCGCGCCTCGGGCGAAAGCACCGGATGGCAGGCGGCGAAGATCAGCCCGAGCAGCTCGTCGCCCAGATCGTCGTCGAGCCGCGCTTCGAGGTGTTCGATGCTCATGTCGCGCGCGCCATCCGCCTCGCGGGCGATCTCGGCATGTTTGCGCTCCTGCATCGCGCTGCGCCGAAAGCCGTCGATCGCGCGGCGTTTCGCCGCCGCGGTCAGCCAGGCGCCCGGATTGGCGGGCACCCCCGCCCTCGGCCATTCGGCGAGCGCGAGCATCAGCGCGTCCTGCGCCAGTTCCTCGGCGCGGTCGACGTCGCGCGTCATCCGCGCAAGCGTCGCAATCAGCCGCGCCCGTTCGATCCGAAAGACTGCCTCGATCGCACGATGGGTTGCGTCCGCCGCCATGCGCAAGGGTTAGAAGCGCATGGCGGGGCGGGCAAGGGGTCAGCTCTTCGCGAGCTTCTCGCCGACGCCGTCATGGATCGCGGCCGCTTCGGGCGGGATGATATCGGCGAAATCCTCCATCTCGTAGAGCGGGCGAATCTCGATCTCGCTCGGCCCGAACATCGGGTTGGGACAGCGCTTCACCCATTCGACGGCCTCGTCCATATCCTTGACTTCCCACAGCCAATAGCCGGCAACCAGCTCGCGCGTCTCGGCGAAGGGGCCGTCGATCACGGTCCGGCTGGGGCCGTCGAACGCGACGCGCTTGCCGAACGAAGAGGGTTTGAGGCCGTCGCCGGCGACCATCACGCCGGCATTGACCAGCTCCTCGTTGAACTTGCCCATATCGACGAACATCTGATCGAGTTCGGGCGAGGGCGTCATGCCCTGCTCGCTGTCCTCGGTCGCTTTCACGAACACCATCACACGCATCGGTCATCTCCTCATTGGCGGGCCACCAGCGGCCTCGTACCAACACGACGAACCGGCCGGCGCAAAATCGACACGCCGCTCAAAAAAAATTCGGCGCCATGTCGCGCGCCCGGCGCGACCCGTCAGTCGCCGGGCTGTTCGACCATGATCGTCACCGGGTCGGGATAGAAAGCGACATGGCCCGCGATCGCAGCGACCGTGTCATAGGGCGCTTCATAGGTCCATACCGCATTGCGTTCCTGCGCCCCCGGCAGCACGAGGTCGAAATAGCCCGCCTCGCCCTTATAGGGGCAATAGCTGCGGTGTGCGGACGGGGCGAGCACCGCCATGTCGACATCCTTGCGCGGTATATATTGCACCGGAGGATAGTCGGCTTCGCACAAGGTCAAGGCATCGTGGCTGTCGGCAATCACCCGGTCGCCGACCCGCACCACGACGCGGCCCGAACAGGGGACGATGTCGATCGGGTGGTCAGCGCCCGGTATCCGTTTCACGCGCTCGGTCATATGACGTCTCCTTCGTTTGCCAGATGGGGGCTGTCCGCCCGCCGCGCCAGTGGTGCGATTGGACAGCGAAGCGGCCCGCCCTATATCGAAGCGATGGAATCGACCTGGACCGGGGATCGGGTCGCAGCAGGCAGGAGAAAAAAATGACCACGCCCTTTGCGCTGCGCGGCCTCGACCATATCGTCCTGCGCGTCGTCGACCTCGACCGGATGCTCGGCTTCTACAAACAGGTGCTCGGCTGCACCGACGAACGCGCGCAACCCGAAATCGGCCTGCACCAGCTGCGCGCCGGCCGCGCGCTGATCGACCTCGTGCCCGTGGATGGAAAGCTCGGCGCGATGGGCGGCGCGCCGCCGGGACGCGAAGGCCGCAACGTCGACCATTTCGCGCTCGCCATCGAACCGTTCGACGAGCCCGCAATCCGCGCCCACCTCGCCCGCCACGACGTCGCGGTCGAACAGGCCGGCCAACGCTACGGCGCCGAGGGCGAAGGCCCGTCGATCTATATCAGCGATCCCGAAGGCAATATCGTCGAGCTAAAGGGCCCGGCGAGCGGCGGCTAAGCTGCGACGTCGGCGGGGCTGGCATATGCGAGGATGATGGCGGCTTGCGACCGGTTGCGGTCATAAGGGTCCTCCCCGGCACGGGGAGGGGGACCATGCGAAAGCATGGTGGAGGGGCGCCCTCGGTTTACGCTGCGTTCAAAGAGGGAAAGGCAAACCGCCTGTGCCCCTCCACCACCCTGCGGGTGGTCCCCCTCCCCCAAGGGGGAGGACCGTCCGCTCCCCACCCCAAATCGGACATCCGCCGCAAAAAACCGCTGTCCTACATTGTTCAACTATGCCAGCCTTCGTCACGGCTCTTTCGACAAGTGGATAAAAGCGGTCACGGTTTACACATGCGAACGGAAGCCGGCGCGGCAAGTTCGACGAACGCGGCCGCACAAGGCTGAACTTTGCTGAACTTTGAAACGGCGACGCGAACCCGGCTCGCGACATCCGAAGGCGGCAAGGGCAACGGGCCAACCCAAAAGCCGGCACCACGCCCACACACCATCCCCCTTGCGCCGCTTTCCGTTTACGTTAAGGTCAGCCTCAAATCCGCAACCGGAGAGTGAGTCATGGCCCTTCCCCCCGTCTTCGATCGCCTGCGCCTGCCCGTCATCGGTTCGCCGCTCTTCATCGTTTCCGGCCCCGACCTCGTCATCGCGCAGTGCAAGGCGGGGATCGTCGGCAGCTTTCCGGCGCTCAACGCGCGGCCGCAGTCGCTGCTCGACGAATGGCTGCACCGGATCACCGAGGAGCTCGCGGCGTGGGACCGCGACAATCCCGACCGCCTTTCGGCGCCCTTCGCGGTCAACCAGATCGTCCACAAATCGAACGACCGGCTCGAGGCCGACATCGCGACCTGCGAGAAGTGGAAGGTGCCGATCACCATCACCTCGCTGGGCGCGCGCGAAGAGCTCAATCAGGCGGTGCATGGCTGGGGCGGCATCACGCTCCACGACGTCATCAACGACCGCTTCGCGCGCAAGGCGATCGAAAAGGGCGCCGACGGCCTGATTCCCGTCGCCGCGGGTGCGGGCGGCCACGCCGGGGTGCAATCGCCTTTCGCGCTGGTGCAGGAAATCCGCAGCTGGTTCGACGGCCCCGTCGCGCTGTCGGGCGCGATCGCGCACGGCCGCTCGATCCTCGCCGCGCAGGCGTGCGGCGCCGACCTCGCCTATATCGGCAGCGCCTTCATCGCCTGCGCCGAGGCCAATGCCGACGATGGCTACAAGAACGGCATCGTCGAAGGCCGCGCCGCCGACATCGTCTATTCGGATCTCTTCACCGGCGTTCACGGCAATTATCTGCGCGGGTCGATCGTCAACGCCGGGCTCGACCCCGACAATCTGCCGCAGGGCGACCTCAAGACGATGAATTTCGGCTCGGGCGGCAATACCAAGGC
Source organism: Sphingopyxis indica (assembly GCF_032879645.1). Lineage (NCBI taxonomy): Bacteria > Pseudomonadati > Pseudomonadota > Alphaproteobacteria > Sphingomonadales > Sphingopyxidaceae > Sphingopyxis > Sphingopyxis indica. The sequence continues at coordinate 1,650,173 of NZ_CP076394.1, read as the reverse complement.
AAAGGCGTGGAAGGACATCTGGGGATCGGGCCAGGGCATCGGCTCGGTCGAAGCGGTGCGCCCCGTCGCCGATTTCGTCGACCAGCTGGCGGCGCAATATCGCGACGCATGGCGCGAGTTGCAGGATAAATATATCGGCTAGAGCCTGATGACACAAAGCTACAAAGAATATCGCTCAACCGTTCGCGCTGAGCTTGTCGAAGCACCGTCCTTTCTTTTGGCGGCCGAAAACAAGACCGGCCCTTCGACAAGCTCAGGGCGAAAGCTATTTATCTTTGTGGCTTTGTGTCTTCGTGCGAACCAAATAACGGGCCGTGACAGGAAGAAACAGCGCTGTTCGGACGGACGGCCTACGCCCCGAACAGCTTGTCGATTGCTTCGTCGAGGTACGGCCGGTCGGCGAACAGCCGCATCGGGTCGCGCCGGTTGAGCCAGAAGCCCAGCCGGTGCCGGTCGGTGAGCGCGCGCCGCGTCGCATCCTGGAGCAGCCGCAGCCGCATGATCGCCACCCGCCGCGCGGTGCGCGGATCGCCCGGCGCCTGCGCCGCGAAATGCGCGCGCACGCGTTCGACGCGCGCCGCCACCGCGTCGCTGTAACCATGGTGCGGGCCGCGATGCAGCGCGTGCCCCGACTCAAGCGCCGTCCGCTCGCTCGCCGGCAGCACCAATCCGTTGAGGTCGAAGCGCTGGAGCGCGAACCCCTCGCTGCGCAGCGCGTCGAACATCGCCGCCATTTGCGTGCGCCGCAGCAGCGCGACGAGGATCAGATGGTGGCGCTGAAAACCGCCGCACACGGGCACCGCGCCCTGCCAGCGCCGCCGATGGACCGATGCCGCAGCCGCAAGCCGCAATCAGCCGCCCCGCCCGAATTCGGCGCGCACGGTCGGCGTCGCGACCCCGCGATCGGGTGGGCGCAGGCGAACCGTCTCGCCCGGTTGCAGCCCGCGCGTTTCCTGCGCTTCGAGCAGCGGACCATTGAGCATCAGGTCCAGCGCGAGCCGCGCGACGCGCTTCACCATGTCAGCGATCGTCCACCCGACGGGAATCGGGGCTTCGATCTCCTGTCCCGAAAACAGGCTCAGACCGCGCGTGCGCACCACCGCCTCGCCCGCCGCTTCGACGCGCCGAAAGGCGACGAGGTGGAGCACCGGCGGCATACCGCTCACCAGCATTTCGGCCATCGCGGCGCGAAACTGCGGCGCGTCGGACCACAGCCGCGCCGGCGGCCAGAAGACATGGCTCGCGTCGAACAGGTCGAGCAACAGCACGATCATTTGAAAGCTCGCGCGCATTGCGGGCGCCTGCACCGACGTCGCTTCCTCATCGCACCAAAGCGCCCAGCATCCGCCGCCCGCGCGCCAATCGGCGGGCAGGCTGGTCGCGAGCGAACTCGTCGCGGGGTCGTGCGGATCGGCTTCCGCCAGCTCCGCCTCGCCGGCGCGCGCGATCGTCGCCGCGACGCCCCCGAAATGCAGGCGATAGCGCGGCGTGGCGTCGCCGTCGCCCACCGCGCGTTCGGGCTTCAGCCCCATGCGCCGAAATCCCGCTTCGAACGCCGCGGACAGGCTTGGGCCGAGGATCAGGGCAAAGGGCTTTGACGACACCGACAGCATCCCCGGTCACAGGATCGCCCCTGCATCGCAAGAAGGCGCGGCTTGCGCAAACCCTTATTACGTCCGTTCCGGGCCGTTCCTAGAGTGATTTCGAGTGAAATGGAACATTTCACGGCTCGGAAATCACGGCAAAACAGGAATCTAGAGTGCCGGTTTTGATTCTATCAAAACCGAACGCACTCTAGATCGCGACCTGACTTCCCAGTTCGACCACGCGATTGGTCGGCAGGCGGAAATATTCCATCGCGCTTTCCGAATTGCGCAGCATCCACGCGAACAGCTTCTCGCGCCAGATCGGCATTCCCGGTGATTTGGCGGCGATCAGTGTCTGGCGCGACAGGAAGAAGCTCGTCTCCAGCATCTTGAACTCGCCGCCGCATCCGGTGACGCGCTTCAGCGCCTCGGGAACGTCGACCGGCTGCATGAAGCCATAGTTCAGGATCAGGCGGTGAAAGCCCTGCCCCAGGTCGTCGAGCTTGCACAAACTGTCTTCGCGCACGAAGGGCACGTCGGCGATCTTGATCGTCAACAGGATGATCCGCTCGTGCAGCACCTTGTTGTGCTTCAAATTGTGAAGCAGCGCGTGCGGCACCCCGTCGGACGAGGAGGTCATGAACACCGCCGTCCCCGGCACGCGCGTCGCGCTGTTCGCCGCCGATTTGACGAAGACCGGGATCGGCATCGCGCCGGCGGCCATTTCCTGCTGCATCAGCTTGCGCCCGCGCGACCAGGTGGTCAGCAGCGTGAAGATGGTCAGGCCGATCGCCAGCGGCACCCAGCCGCCGTCAGGCACCTTGATCAGATTCGCGCCGAAATAGGCGATGTCGACGATGAAAAAGAGCGCGAGCAGCGGCAGCGCCTTCCACGCCGGCCATTTCCACAGCACGAACAGCACGACGCACATCAAACATGTGTCGATGAACATCGCCCCCGTCACCGCGATGCCATAGGCCGCGGCGAGGTTGCTCGACGATCCGAAGAAGAGGACGAGGATGATCACCATCGTCATCAGGAACCAGTTGACCACCGGGATATAGATCTGTCCCGCCGCCGAGGCGCTCGTATGCTCGACGCGCAGGCGGGGGATGAAGCCGAGCTGGATCGCCTGCTGGGTCAGCGAAAAAGCGCCCGAGATCACCGCCTGGCTCGCGATGATCGTCGCCAGCAGCGCGAGCATGACCACGGGGATGCGCCACGCATCGGGCATCATCAGAAAGAAGGGGTCCTGAATCAGCCCGAGCCGCGTGCCCATGTCGGCCTCGAGCACCATCGCGCCCTGTCCCATGTAATTGAGCATCAGCGCGGGCAGCACGAAGCACAGCCACGACAGGCCGATCGGCGCGCGCCCGAAATGCCCCATGTCGGCATAGAGCGCCTCGGCCCCCGTCACCGCGAGCACCACCGCGCCGAGCGCGATGAAGGCGGTGAAGCCGTCGAGATAGAAAAAGCGCAGCGCGTTGATCGGGTTGAGCGTGTGGACGATGATCGACGGATGATCGACGATGTGCATCACCCCGAGCACCGCGAGCATCAGGAAATAGCCGAGCATGATCGGCCCGAACAGCGCGCCGACCTTGGCCGTCCCGCGCGATTGCAGTGCGAACAGCCCGATCAGGATCGCGAGCGCGATCGGCACGATATAGGGCTGGAACCCCGGATTGACGTAATTCAGACCCTCGGTCGCCGACAGCACCGACATCGCCGGGGTAATCATGCTGTCGCCATAGAAGAGCGCGGTCGCGAACACGCCGAGCAGGATGATCGGCCACGTCCAGCGCGCCTCGCCCGACGAGCGGCTGATCAGCGCGAGCAGCGCCAGGCTGCCCCCCTCGCCCTTGTTGTCGGCCTTCATGATCGTCAGCACATATTTGAAGGTGACGACCAGCATCATCGACCAGAAGACCAGGCTGAGCACGCCATAGATGTGCAGCCGGTCGGGGTCGATCGAATGATGCCCGGCAAAGGTTTCGCGAAAGGCGTAGAGCGGGCTCGTCCCGATATCGCCGAAGACCACGCCGACCGCGCCGACCGCAAGCTTCAGCTTGCTGTCGCCATGGTGGCCGTGGCCGTGATGGCCCGTATCGGCGGCGAGCGCGGCGCTACCCGCACCGCCCGCCGCCTGTTGCGACTCAGCAGTCATGGCGCGCCTTTAGACGAGCGAGCGGAAGAACAACAGGGGCGATCATGACCCCGCCGCATCTTCGGGCGGCAGCCCCGGCCCCATCGCCCGGCGCAGCTGCGCAAGCCGCATCTCGAGGTCGGGGCGCCACGGCGCGTCGGCGGGACTGCGCGCGAGCAGGTCGCTCCACACGCGGTCGGCGCCCTGCAAATCGCCGCTCTGCGCCATCGCGAGCCCCGCGAAAAAGGGCGGCGCCGGGTGCGCGGGATCGCGCTTCGCCGCCTCGTCAAAGGCGAGCGCGGCGGCAGGCGACATCACCCCGCCGCCATGCGCGACGAGCGCATTGCCGAGCGCGACCCACAAATCGACATTGTCGGGATTGCTTTCGAGCCCCTTTTCGAGCGTCTGCGCCGCAAGCTCGGTCTTCCCCGTCCGCGCAAAGCCGTCCGACATCGCCAGCCACTTTGCCGCGGGGCCGAAACGGTCGGCCATCCCCTGCCGCGTATCGGTCAGCGCCTCGCCGAAGCTTTCGGGCTCGGACCGCACCACCGGCTTGCCGGGCAGCGCGGGATCCCCCTGCAGGGCATAGCCCGCGAGCCCGAGCATGATCGCCGCCGCCGCGAGCGGCCGCGACGCCGCGGGCAGCCTGCCGAGCCAGAAGAGGCCGCCGACAGTCAGCCCCGCGGCGACCAATATCCACGCCCAGATCATGGCTCCCCGCCTCCCCCGCCGCGCAGCCGCCCGAAGGCGAGCCACAGCCCCACCGCGAGGAACAGCAGCGGCGCGAGCCACAAAAGCGCGGTCGCGCCATCGAAGGGCGGGTCGTAACTCACCCAATTGCCATAGCGCGCAACGAGCCATTTGCGGATCGCATCGGGACTCTCGCCCGCCGCGATCTTGCTGCGAACCTCGTGCCGCATGTCGCCGGCGAGCGGCGCGTCGCTGTCGGCGATCGACTGGCCCTGACAGACGAGGCAGCGCAGCGTCTCCATCAGCGCCTTCGCCTCGGCCTCCTTCGCCGGGTCGGCGAGCTGCTGATAGGCATAGGGCGCGGGCGGGAGGCGATCCTGCGCGGCGACGGGTGACCAAAGGCTTGAAAAGACCACCGCGAGCCAAAAAGCCGCCGTGATAAACACCCCCCTCACTTCATCGCCTCCAGCTTCGCCATGATCTCGGGTACTTGCTCGGCAAGAATCACGCCCTGGATCTGCTCGCGGATGATCCCCTTGCCGTCGACCAGAAAGGTTTCGGGCACCCCCGACGACCCCAATGCGATCTGCACGCTGCTCTGCACGTCGGCACCGATGCGGTCGAACGGATTGCCGTTCTCGCGCAGAAAGGCCGCGACATCCTCGGGCCGGTCGCGGATCGCGATGCCGTCGATCGGCACCCCCGCGGCCTTGAGCGCCTCGAGCTGCGGCGCTTCGGCGCGGCACGGGATGCACCAGCTCGCGAAAATATTGACCAGCCGCGGCCGGCCGTCGGCGAGGTCGCTGCTCTTGAGCCCAGCGACGCCTCCGGTCGCGGGCGGCAGGTCGAACAGCGGCATCGGCTTGTCGATCCATTGCGATTCGATCAGCGTCTCGGCGGGCACCGTCAGCCGATAGACGAACGCCCCGAACAGCAGCGCCATGATCGCGAGCGGCACGAAGAGAACCCAGCGCGACCTCATGCGAAACGCTCCTCCAGCTTGCGCGCCCGCCGCGCGCGCCAGATCGCGAGCAATTGCGCACGCCCGAGCAAGGCCATCGCCGCGCCGGTCGCGATCAGCGCGCCGCCGAGCCATATCCACCACACGAGCGGCTTCCACCACAGGCGCAGCTGATAGCGCTGCGCCCCGTCGGCGCCGGTCACCGGCTGCCCGATCACCGCATAAAGCTGCCCGCCCGGCCGCGTCAGCAGCGCCGCCTCGTTCGTCTCGGTCGGCGGCCCGCCCATCAGGCCGGGGAAGGTGCGCGCCGCGGGATGCAGCACGAAGCGGTCGCCATCGGGCGTCGCCGCGATCAAGGTCGCCTTGACCGCGGTATAGTTCGGCCCCGCGACCGGCTCGACGCCTTGGAAGGTCACCGAAAAATCGGCGACGCGCACCGTCTCGCCCGGCGCGGCGGCGACGAGCCGTTCCTTGATGAACGCACTCTCGGCCGCCATCCCGGCGAGCGCGACCGCGACCCCGAAATGCGCGAGCACCATGCCCCAGACCGGCAGCGGCGTGCGGCGGAGGTTGCGCTTCCACAGCGGCGCAAGGCTCGCGACCGCGACGACTGCGGCGACCGTCATGCCGAGCAGCGGCAGGATGCCGACCTGCCCGCCGAACAGCACGAGCCCGAACAGCACCGCCGCCCCCGCGAACAGCGCCAGCGGCAGGCGCGACCAGAGCGTGCGCCCGTCGTCGCGGCGCCAGCGCAGGAGCGGCCCGGCAACCATCACGAGGCACAGGATCAGCGCGAGCGGCCCCGCGACCTTGTTGTAATAAGGCGGCCCGACCGAAATCTTCTCGCCCATCGCCTCCGCAACGATCGGATAGAGCGTGCCCAGGAGCACAAGCGCGAGGATCGTCGTCAGCAGCAGATTGTTGATGACGAGCGCGCCCTCGCGGCTCAGGAGCGCGAAGGTCTTGCCCTCGGCGACCGTCCCGGCGCGCAGCGCGAACAGCGTCAGCGCCCCGCCGATATAGATCGCCATCAGCACGAGCAGAAAGGTGCCGCGCTCGGGATCGACGGCAAAGCTGTGGACGCTGGTGAGCAGCCCCGAGCGGACGATGAAGGTGCCGACCATCGACATCGAGAAGCCGATCACAGCGAGCATCACCGTCCACGCGCGCAGCGCGTTGCGCGTCGCCGTCACCGCGACCGAATGGAGCAGCGCGGCGCCGGCGAGCCACGGCACCAGCGACACATTCTCGACCGGGTCCCAGAACCACCAGCCGCCCCAGCCGAGCTCATAATAGGCCCAATAGCTGCCCGCGGTGATGCCGAGGGTCAGGAAGATCCAGCTCCCGAGCACCCAAGGCCGCATCGCGCGCGCGAAGGCCGGCCCGACCTCGCGCGTCACCAGCGCCCCGACCGCGAAGCTGAACGCGACCGAAAGCCCGACATAGCCGACATAGAGCGTCGGCGGGTGGAACGCCAAACCGGGGTCCTGCAGCAAGGGATTGAGCCCCTGTCCGTCGGGCGGTGCGATGGGCAGCCGGTTGAACGGGTTCGACGAAAAGAGCAGGAAGGCGAAAAATCCCAGGCTCAGCGCCGCCTGCGCCGCCAATGTCGCGATCAGCGTATCTTCGCGCAGCCGCCTCTCGAACAGCGCGACGAGCGCTCCCGACAGGCCGAGGATCGTCAGCCACAACAGCATCGACCCTTCGTGATTGCCCCACGCCCCCGCGATCTTGAACAGCATCGGCTTCAGGCTGTGGCTGTTGCGCGCGACGAGTTCGACCGACATGTCCGAGCGCGCGAACAGCGCGATCAGCAACGCGAACGACGCCGCGGTCAGCACCCCCTGCGCGACGCTCGCCGGCCGCACCAGCGCCGCCAGCTCGGCCTTGCCACCGCGCACGAACGCGATGCCCGCGACCAGCGACAGGCACGCGAGCGCCGCCGCCATCCACAGGAGCGCCAGGCCGAGTTCGGCGATCATTGCGCTACCTCGTCCGCCACGAACCGGAAAGGCAAAACCCTCATTCCCCCGCCGTCACCTTCATATCCTTGGGCATATCGCCCATCTGCGGCGGCATATAGCGCTCGTCATGCTTGGCGAGGATGCGGTCGGCGACGAACACGCCATCGGCGCGCATCCGGCCGTCGGCGACCATCCCGGCCTTTTCGGCGAACAGGTCGGGGACGATGCCGGTGAACTCGACCGGCACCGACGCCTTGCCGTCGGTCGCGACGAAGCGGATCGTCACCCCGTCATCGAGCCGCTCGAGGCTGCCCGCGGCGACCATGCCGCCCAGCCGCATCGGTTCGCCGACCTTCGCATGGCCGCCCGCCACCTCTTCGGGAGTGCGGAAATAGGCCGCCTCGTCGCGCAGCGCGCTCGCGCCAAGCACCCCCGCCCCCGCCACCCCGGCGAGCGCGACGAGCGCGAGGATCAGCCTTTGATGCTTCGCTTTCATGTCCGATTCCTGCGCAGCGCATCGCTCCGCTTTTCGGCTTTGCGCATCGCCCGCCAGCTATGCCACAGCACCGCCCCGGTCGAAAGCGCGGTCAGCGCATAGGCCGCCGCGACATAGGCCCATTGGCCGCCCCCGCTGATCACCCCCGTCACCGCTTCACGCTCCCTCGTCGTCCGCGAGCCGCCGCAGCCGCGCCGCGACGCGGTTGTCGGCGATGATCCGCCGCATCCGCATCAAGACGATCGCGCCGAACAGCAACGTAAAGCCCAGCACGGTCAGCCCGAGCGGCCAGAGCAAGGACCCGTCGATGCTCGACCCGCGCAAGGTGATGCTCGGCCCCTGATGCAGGCTGTTCCACCACACGACGCTGCGGTTGATGATCGGAATGTTGATCGCGCCGACCAGCGCATAGATGGCGGCGCCGCGCGACAGCGACCCGCCGCGCCCCTGCCCGTCGCCCTCCATCGTCAGCGCGAGGAAGCCCGCATAGAGGAACAGCAGGACGAGCATCGAAGTCATCCGCCCGTCCCATTCCCACCAGGTCCCCCACGTCGGCTTGCCCCAGATCGAGCCGGTGGCAAGGCACAGCGCGGTGAAGAGCATCCCCGGCACAGCGATCGCCCGCGCCGCGATCCCGGCGAGCGGGTGGCGCCAGACGAGCTGGACGAGCCCGGTGATGGCAAGCGCGCTCCACCCGCCCATGCCGAGCCACGCCGCCGGCACATGCACATAAAGAATCCGCGCCGTATCGCCCTGCTTATAATCGCCCGGCACCAGCATCAGCCCCGCCCACGCCCCCGCAAGCACGAGCGCGAGCCCCAGGCCGAGCAGCCAGGGCGTCAACGGACGGGCAATGGCCAGGAAACGGGTCGGATTCGCATAGGCATGCATCGCGCGCCGGCTTTAGGCGAGCGAAAGGCGGCGGTCCAGCCCCATGGCGGGAGGGGGTGCGCGGTGGACGGAGTTGATGGGCCGCCTTATCCGGGATGACGAATGGTCGGAAAACGACCGATAGGCGACGATCGGCATTTCATAACCTTGTCATTCCCGCGAAAGCGGGAATCCAGATCGTGCGTCGGCTGACTCCACACTGGATTCCCGCTTTCGCGGGCACACCATTGTTATAACTCGTTGGAAGTAGCTATTTGAGCTCTTGAGAGAAGAGCTGCTTCTTCAGCCGCCGCCTGCGCACGTTACGCAAGTCGCGATCGCGGGATTGTTGCGGAGCCTCGCCTCGGCAATCTCCTCGCCACAGTTGATGCAATACCCAAATTCGCCCGTTTCGATCCTTTGGAGCGCGGCCTCAACCTGACGCCGCTGACTGGCGCGGCGCCGCTGCTGAGCGAGCGCCATTGCCTGCATCTGCATCGCGTCGATGCGGGACAGGCGTCCGACGCTGTCCTGTTCGAGCGTCACCGGCGCCGTACCTTCGCGGCCGAGCGCATCCTCCTCGTCGAGCGCTTGAAGCTGTGCTTTCAGGAGGACGCGGGCGGTGTCGGGCGAGAGCGGCATCGTGGGGTCAGCGGAAGAGCAGCACCGGGATGGTGCAGGATCGGATCATCTCGGTCGTCGTGCTGCCAACGAGCATCGCGCGGAACGGGCTGTGGCCATAGGCACCCATGACGAGCATCTTCGCGCCGCGCGCTTCGATGTCGAGCGCGATCACTTCTTCGGGTTTGCCGTCGATCAGGCTCACGCGTGCATCCTTGTGCATGACCAGGATTTCCCTCGCCCATTTGAGGTGCGACTGATTGCCCGCGTCATCGCGTCCCGCCATGACAACATGCAGCACCGCATCCGCAAACAGCGGTGACGTCGTCGCGTAGACGAGCGCCTTGCGCGCACTCGGCCCGCCATCGAATGCGATCGTGACTGCACCGGGAGGCGTGAAGGCACGCGCGGCGACGAGCACCGGCTTTTCGCTCTGGCGCACGACGCGCTCGACCTTGCTGCCAAGATGCCCCTTGGCAAAATCGGCCGAGGCGCCGCGCTTGCCGATGACGACGATATCGGCATCGATCTCGCGCTCGATGATCGTTTCAACGATTCCCCCGTGCCGGTGCGTCGTTGCGATGCGGTCATAGCCAAGTTGGGTTAGATGCGTCTTCGCCGCCGCGAGTAGCGCGCGCCCTTGTTCTTGCGCCAGCTTGCCCTCGCTTTCGTCGATTTGAACCAGCTCCTCGAGTAGTGCCGACTTGGCGCCGAGCCCGACCGCGCCCGACAGGTCGCGGCGCGCGGCAACCGCGTCGCGGCGCTGGATGACGTGCAGCACCTCGACCTCTGCTGACAAGTGTCCAGCGGCCCAGGCAGCATGGTCGATAACGCTCGTCGCATAGAGCGATGCGTCGATGCAGGCTAATATGCGGGTCATGCCCTTCTCTCCCTCAATGTGCGGCGAGGCGTGCTTCGGCGTCAGGCTTGTTCGATATGCCGAACCGGTCGATCATCGTCGCGCTTGCTTCGTTGAGCCCGAGTACTTCGACTGCGGTGCCTTCCCGCCGCAATTTGATCACCGCCTTGTCGAGCGCGGCAACCGCCGAAATATCCCAGAAATGGGCGTCGCGGACGTCGATCACGACCTTCTCGATCACTTCGCGAAAGTCGAAGGCGGCAAGGAAACGCTCGACCGAGGCGAAAAAGATCTGGCCCGTGAAATGATAGGAGCGCGTCGACCCGTCGGCGGACAGGCTGGAATCCACCGCAAAGAGCGCGCGCACCTTGCTCGCGAAGAAGATGCCCGACAGCAACACGCCGACGAGGACGCCCTTGGCAAGATCGTGCGTCGCGACGACCGCGACAACGGTCGCGACCATTACGACCGAGCTGTGCCAAGGATTGGTGCGCAGTTCCCTGATCGACCGCCAGCTGAAAGTGCCGATCGACACCATGATCATCACCGCGACGAGCGCGGGCATCGGAATCTGCGCGACGAGCGGGCCGAGCACGACGATCAGGAAGAGCAGGAAACTGCCCGCGACGAAGGCTGAAAGCCGCCCGTCGCCTCCCGATTTCACATTGATCACCGACTGGCCGATCATCGCGCAGCCGCCCATGCCGCCGAAGAAGCCGGTGACCAAATTGGCGATACCCTGTCCCTTGACCTCGCGCTGTTTGTCGCTGGGCGTGTCGGTGAGGTCGTCGACGATCTGCGCGGTGAGCAGGCTTTCGAGCAAGCCTACCGCCGCCATCGCCAGCGAATAAGGGAAGATAATCGCGAGCGTCTCGAAGGACAGCGGCACCTTAGGTAGCGCAAAGAAAGGAAGCGCCGAAGGAAGATCGCCCATATCGCCGACGCGGTTGACATCGAGATTCCAATGGATCGCGGCTGCGGTCAGAATGATGATCGCAACCAGCGGCGAAGGTATAGCCTTCGTCAAGCGCGGCAGCAGGTAGATGATTACGAGCGCCGTGGCGACAAGCGGGTAGGTCATCCAGCCGACGCTGATGAGCTGTGGCAGCTGCGCCATGAAGATCAGGATCGCGAGCGCATTGACGAAGCCGGTCACGACCGATTTGGAAACGAACTGCATCAGGAGATCGAGCCGCAACAGACCGCCGATAAACTGGAACACCCCCATCAGGATCGTCGCGGCGAAGAGATATTCGATGCCATGCTCCTTGACGAGCGGGACGATCAGCACCGCGATCGCAGCGGTCGCGGCCGAGATCATCCCGGGTCGCCCGCCGACAAGCGAAATGATCACCGCGATCGAGAATGAGGATCAGCGTGCAATAGGCACCCCCTTCGTGGGGTGATCGGCGTGCAAAAAGGACCCCTTCATCCCGGGGATTTAGTCGGCCGACTGGTTTTGATCAGTTGGCGAGAACGGGATGTTGATCGTGGAGACAGTGGTTCGGATTCGGCGTGAGCATGCAGCGGGGAAGGCGATCAAGGCGATCGCGCGCGACCTTCGTTTGTCGCGGAAGGTAGTCCGCAAGGCGATCCGGTCGCCGGAGGCGGCGTTCAACTATCAGCGCAAAGTCCAGCCGCTGCCGCGGATCGGTCCTTATCAGGATCGTCTCGATGCGCTGCTTGAGGAGAACGAAGGTCGCGGCCGCCGCGATCGGCTACGGATGACGCGTATCCATGACCTGCTGGTGCGCGAGGGGTTCGATGGATCCTATGATGCGGTGCGCCGCTATGCGGCGCGCTGGCGTGCTGCGCGGCGGAAGGATGCTGGCGAAGGCGCACCGGCGTTCATCCCGATGACCTTCCAGCCGGGTGAGGCCTACCAGTTCGACTGGAGCCACGAGGATGTGGAGATCGCCGGCAAGCCGATGCGGGTGAAGGTGGCGCATATGCGTCTCTGCGACTCGCGCGCACCTTATGTCCGGGCTTATCCGCGCGAGGGCCAGGAGATGCTGTTCGATGCCCATGCCCGGGCGTTCGCTTTCTTCGGGGGTGTGCCGCGACGCGGTATCTACGATAATATGAAGACGGCGGTGACGGCCGTGTTCACCGGCAAGGAACGTGTGTTCAACCGCCGCTTCCTGATCATGACCGATCATTACATGGTCGAGCCGACCGCCTGCTCGCCGGCGGCGGGATGGGAGAAGGGCCAGGTCGAGCAGCAGGTCCAGACGATCCGAGGCCGCTTCTTCCAGCCGCGGCTCCGGTTCGCCAGCTTGGCTGAGCTCAACGGGTGGCTCGAGGCCGAGTGCCGGCGCTGGGCCGAGCATCATGCCCATCCCGAACGCGGGGATATCACCGTCGCCGAGGCGCTGGATATGGAGCGACCGGCCTTGCAGCCGATCCTGGCACCGTTCGACGGCTTCCATGAGAGCGAGCATGCGGTCACCGGCACCTGCCTCATCAGCTTCGATCGCAACCGCTACTCGGTCATGTCGACGGCCGCACGCCGGACCGTTCAGGTGCGCTCCTATGCCGATCGCATCGTCATACGCTGCGGCGATGCGCTCGTCGGGGAGCATGAGCGCCACTTCGGTCGGAACCGCACGATATACGATCCCTGGCATTATCTGCCGGTCCTCGCGCACAAGCCCGGCGCGCTGCGTAACGGCGCACCGTTCCAGGACTGGGATCTGCCGCCCGCCCTGCACCGATTACGGCGAAGGCTGGGCACCGGGGACGAGGCCGATCGCAGGTTCGTGCGGGTCCTCTCGGCGGTGCTCACCGATGGCCTGGAGCCGGTAGAGGCTGCCGTGCGCGAAGCGCTGGCGAGTGGAACGGCCAGCGACGAGCTGATCCTCAACATCCTCTCCCGGCGCCGCGAGCCGGCGACACCCCACAGCATCGTCACTTCGGAAGACCGGATGCTGCGGCATCCTCCGCTCGCCGACTGTGCCCGCTATGATCTGCTGCGAGGCTATGATGCAGCGGCATGATATGATCGACACGATGCGCGGCCTCGGACTCAAGGGCATGGCGGCGGCGTTCGACGAGGCGGTCACCACCGGCCTCCAGCGCAAGCGCACCACCATGGAGATACTGACCGATCTGCTCCGCGCCGAGGCGACCCACCGGGATGCAGCCTCCATCCGCTATCGGATGACGGCTGCGAGGCTGCCCGTGGTGAAGGACCTGGAGCGGTTCAGCTTCGAGGGCACGCCGATCAATGAGGAGATGATCCGGTCCCTTCATGACGGCTCCTTCCTCCCGCCTCGCCGCAATATCGTGCTGGTCGGCGGCACGGGGACAGGCAAGACCCACCTCGCCATCGCGATCACCGCCAATGTCGTGCGAAGTGGCGCTCGCGCCCGCTACTTCAACACCGTCGATCTGGTGACACGCCTCGAAGAGGAGACCCGGATCGGCAAGGGCGGGACCTTGGCGGCGCAGCTGTCGCGGCTCGACCTGATCGTGCTCGACGAGCTCGGTTATCTGCCGTTCGCCCGCTCGGGAGGGCAGTTGCTGTTCCACCTCATCAGCAAGCTTTATGAGCGGACCAGCGTCATCATCACCACGAACCTCGCCTTCGGCGAATGGCCGACCGTGTTCGGCGATCCCAAGATGACCACGGCGCTGCTCGACCGCGTCACCCACCACTGCGATATCGTCGAGACGGGCAACGACAGCTGGCGCTTCAAAAACCGCAGCTGACAGCCACCTTCGGCGCCTTCAAAAATCTATCTTGCGCTGCGCGCGCCTCCGGTCGGGCTACGCCCGCCCTCCGCCGCACGCAGCGCAAGGCCATCTTCAACAAACCAGCATCATATTATCCGAAAAGGGGGTCCCTCTTCGACGCCGATCGGGGGTCCCTTTTGAACGCCGTTTGACACTAATGTCGCCAGAGACACCCCCACCAAAGCCGCGTTACCGATCCTGGTCCTCATAACTGCCTCCCCAATCACATTTGCTATTTTGCTATGGGACGGTGGTAAGAGGCTGAAGGGCACAGCCGCAAGGCCACTCTGGCCGCAGTGAGACATTGCTATCAGGCCGTGAGAAAAGGCTATGACGCCGCTCATGAGCGCAGAGCAGGCTCATGTAGTTCGCGCAACAGACGACTGGAACCCAATCGAAGGTGCGAGCGACACTAGGTGTTTAGTCCCAGCATGTGATGGTGTGGCTCCATATTGAAGATATCCGGCTTGGATTTCCAGAGCTCTTCGATGGCTTCATAGGGTGTTTTGAAGCGTAAGGCTTTCAGCTGCTTGGCGAAGTTGTAAGCGACCAGCCAGTCGCGGACATGGCGGCGCAGTTCGTTGATCGACGTGTAATGGAAGGATTTGACGGTGGCCTCCTTGATGGTGCGCACCATCCTTTCGGCCTGGCCATTGGTCCACGGGTGATAGGGCTTGGTGAGCCGGTGCTCGATGCCGTTCTGCTCGCAGACGCGGCCGAAGATATGGCCGATCCATCCCAGTGTGCCGCCCTGGTCGCGCTGAACGAACTGCACGCCGTTGTCGGTCAGGATGGTGTGTATCTTGTAAGGAACCGTCTTGATAAGCACGCGAAGGAACGCTGCCGCGGCAAGCTAGACGCCTCGAAAAACCTCTGGCGTCTAGCGGCTTGAGCTGATTCACTGCCTTGGCGTGACAGCGGAGGCGGTGATGGCAGGACAGCCGGGTTTCTTTGATCTTTCGGACCGTTATGAGGCGCTGAGCGCGGCGGGCGATCCGCTGGAACGGCTGTCGGCGGTTGTCGACTTCGAGGTTTTCCGCGGGCCGCTGGTCGCGGCGCTCCGGCGGAGCGCGCGTGGCAAGGGCGGGCGGCCGCCATTCGATCCGGTGCTGATGTTCAAGATTCTGGTTCTGCAGGCGCTGTACTCGTTGTCGGACGAGGCAACCGAGTTCCAGATCAAGGATCGTCTGTCGTTCCAACGGTTCCTGGGCCTCGGCCTCGATGGCACGGTGCCCGACGCGACGACAGTGTGGCTGTTCCGCGAACGCCTGGTCAAGGCGAAGGCGATCGACCGGCTGTTCGCTCGGTTCGATGCGGCGCTCACCGACCGGGGTTATCTCGCCATGGGCGGTCAGATCATCGACGCCACCGTTGTGTCGGCGCCCAAACAGCGCAACACCGAAGCAGAGAAGACGGCGATCAAGGAGGGCCGTGTTCCCGCAGCCTGGCAGGCAAAACCCGCAAAGCTCCGCCAGAAGGATCGCGATGCGCGCTGGAGCATCAAGTACACCAAGGCGAAGGTAAAGGAGGGCGTCGATCCCAAGGTATCCAAGCCGGTCGACCTTGCCATCCCGATGTTCGGCTACAAGAACCACATCGGCATCGATCGGGCGCACGGATTGATCCGCACCTGGGACGCGAGCGCAGCCAATGCTCACGATGGCGCACGGCTGCCCGAAGTGGTCAGCAAGGACAACACCGGTTCGGGCGTCTGGGCTGATACCGCTTACCGGTCGAAAAAGAACGAAGCCTTCCTCGCCAGGGGCATGTTCACCAGCCACATCCACCAGAAGAAGCCGCCGCGCCGGCCGATGCCCGAGCGCATCGCCAGGGCCAATGCGAAGCGCTCCGCCGTGCGCTCGGCAGTCGAGCACGTGTTCGCCGGGCAAAAGCACCGCATGGGGCTCGTCGTGCGAACCATCGGCATCGCCCGCGCCCGCATCAAGATCGGCATGGCAAACCTGGCCTACAACTTCCAGCGCCTCGCCTGGCTCGAGGGGCGTACTGCGCCCGCGTGACGCGGAAATGATCCCAAAAGGGCCTGCCAAGCCGTAAAATCAGCAGAAAACAGCCCGCAGGCGCGCCCAATCACGCCAACTTGAGCCATCTCGCGTCCATCACCCATAATCCAGGGGTTCTTCGAGGCGGCCAACTTCTGTAGAATGCTCCACGGCTCGTCCTCCTGCGATGAGGATAGGCTCGGCCACTCCGAGCAACCCTCGCCATCACAGTGCAGGGCGGGTCACCCTCTGCTGTAGCGCGACGATCTGGATGAGAAGTCGCATTGCCTCGTCAGAACTGCTCCTTTCTTGAAGTGCGTTGCCTCATCAGAAATGCTCCCGAGGGATGGTGGATCGGGGGACAGAGATGAGGAATGTGAGCATGGCGACGCGCGAGGAATTGGTGGGAGCAATCCGCGATCGTTATTCGGGCGCGCCGCGTTCGGAGAAAGTGCGGATTTTGGATGAGTTCGTTGCGGTAACCGGCTTTCATCGCAAGCACGCGATGCGATTGTTGCGCGAGGTGAAGAAGCCATCGCGCGGGCCGCGACCGGAGCGCCGCCTATATGGCGATGCCACCCGCCAGGCGTTAATCGTCTTGTGGGAGGCGGCGGATCGAATTTGCGCCAAGCGTTTGCGGCCGCTGATTCCGTTGCTGCTGGACGCGATGGAGCGACACGGACATATCCAGCCCGCCCCGGCTTTGCGTGAGCAATTGCTGCGAATGAGCGCAGCGACGATCGACCGCGCGCTGGTCGAGGCGCGCAGCGCTACGAAGGGAAATCGTCGGCGGCGCGGGATGGGATCGACGACGTTGCGGCGGAGCATTCCGATCCGGACGTTCGATGACTGGGACGATCCTGCGCCCGGTCACTTCGAAGCAGATCTGGTATCGCACAGCGGTCCAGTGGCGAGGGGCAGCTTCGCCCAGACGTTGGTTCTGACCGACATTGCGACGGGATGGACGGAGTGCGCTCCCTTGCTGTTCCGCGAGCAAAGCCTGCTTACGAGCGTGCTGGAGGAACTGCGCCGACATCTTCCGATGACCATGCTGGGCTTCGACACGGACAATGACAGCGTATTTATGAATGAGACCGTGTGGGACTGGTGCGCCGCAGGCGAAATTACCTTCACGCGCTGTCGTCCCTACCGGAAGAACGATCAAGCCTGGGTTGAACAGAAGAATGGTGCCATCGTGCGCCGCATGGTGGGATATCATCGCTATGAGGGCGTTGCTGCGACCACGATCCTAGCGGAACTTTATGCGGCTTTGCGCCTGTATGTGAACTTCTTCCAGCCCTCGTTCAAGTTGGCGGAAAAGCGGCGTGATGGCGCCAAGGTCATCAAGCGGCATCACGCGCCGGCGACGCCGTGCCAGCGCCTCCTGGCGGATCCGCGGACAACGGGGGCGGTACGCGATCGACTGACCACCGTGTTCGCCGAACTCGATCCTGTGCGCCTTCTCCACGAAATCCGGCGTGGCCAGGAACGTCTTGCCACTATCGCGGATGTTACGCCGCAAACCGCTCCCCCGATCAACGACGCCCTGGATCAGTTCCTGACAGGATTACGCCTCGCTTGGCGAGATGGTGAAATCCGGCCGACCGCCCGGGCGGCGTCGAAACAGAAGAGAGAGCGGCGGCGGCCTGATCCCCTTCTATCCGTGACGGGCGAACTGCACGACTGGTTCCTGGCCGAGCCATGGCGGACCGGGCGTGAACTGCTGGACAAGTTGCAGGCCGTCCATCCCGGAGAACATCCCGACGCCCTGCTTCGGACGGTGCAAAGACGCCTGAAGATCTGGCGCGCAGAGCAAGCGCATCAACTGGTGTTCGGCCCAATGGCGCAGACGCCGAGCGTCTCCATGGCGAGTTGACGCTGGAGGGGCGATGGGCGGCTACGCTTCGGCAATATCGCAGGCCTGCGCTCCGCCGCCCATCGCCCCTCCAGCCCAAATATGCTACGGGAGCATTTACCTGAGGCAACTGAAGGTAACTTCGGGAGCATGAATGAATGAGGCAATACGAGCACTCTGCCAAGCGGACATACGGTCTTACGTATCGAGAACCTCGAGAGGCTGATCGCCGACCAGGAAATCGCCAAGAGATAACTTCCCCGCGGCCTTCGCCGTATGGCTACCGTTGTTCCGCCTTCACTCACTATCACCGAGGTCATCTGCGAAGCCGAACGCACGGTGCTGATAGCCAAACCATCGCAGGACAGCAGCTGTTGCCCCGGATGCGGACATCCGCAAGAGCCTGGTCGGGCTGAAGATGCCGCGCGCGCTCGAGATGCTCGATGCGACCTTTAGGCGGATCGAGCAGGGGCAGATCGACGACATCGAGGCGCTCGACGATCTCCTCGCCGAGGAACTGACGCTGCGCGAGAACCGGCGGGTGAAGGCGGCGCTGCGGATGACGGACGACCTGCGGGTTCCCGAACGTGAGTTCGCGCGCGCTGCACTGGGGTTTGACTCATGTGGAATTATCACGATTATAGACCTATATCTCACGTCAGCGGCGGAAGGGGAGATGGACGATGCGCACCATGGGACAGGTCCGCGAGACCGTTTCGTCGCTGTCAGTTGTGAACGGGACGTTCCTGGACACTAATCGGCTTCTCCCATCAGAGCGATATCCCGCATGGGAAACCGCGATGAGATCCGTTTACGGGCATTGGAGTCTCGGAAGCATGAAGGCTCCAATCTTCAATGCGCAGATGAGTCATCGTTCTTCTGGCGGACTTCAGGTCGTCGAATGTTTGGTCGATCCATGCGAAGGCAGCCGATCTCGGGCCGAGATGGCGATGGATAAAGAAGATACCTTCACGATCCAGCTAGTCCTTGCCGGAAAAGAGGTTTTCACAATCGATAACAATCAATACCTGCTGAGCGCAGGGGATATCGTTGTCTGGAACAGCATGTTTCCAGTCAGGTACGAAATTACGGAGCGTCTTCAAAAGATTTCCGCGACCATGCCACTCCAAAGATTGCGGAGCTGGCTTCCCGATTCTTGGTACGCCTCACAGGGAAGTCTTCCCAGTCATTTGTTGTCCATGCAGTACTTTAGGCTATTTTTTGAGAGTGTATCGAGAGAATTCCTGAGTGGGAATATCACTCCTGGCGAGTGCCTGATTGAAGCTATGATAGCCATGCTTCTGACTACTGAATACAGGCGCAAATCAATCGCCAGAGCCAGTGATGAAAGCCGGAAAGCTCAGGCTATAATTACGTTCTTGGAAAAGAATCTCAGTAATCCCGATCTTTCACCTAAGAATTTAGCGGCACAACAGAACTGCTCCGTTCGATACGTTCACAAGGCATTTGAGTCGAGAAGTTTGACAGCGGAGAAGTATATCATTGAGCAGCGGTTGTTGCGCTGCCTGAGAGATCTCGGCAACCCGAAAATGGCGCAGCGTAGCATCACCGAAATTGCTTTTGCGTGGGGATTTAAGAGTTCTTCACATTTCAGCCGATGTTTCAAAGATAAATTTGGAGTTTCACCCAGAGACTATCGCCGTTCTGTCAACGGCGGTCGGATTTTAGAGCCTGATCCGAAACTAAGTTGAGTGGTATCAGCGGGTTATCTTGACGATTGCCCAAGTCGTTGATTCAGCGGTTTTGCAACGAACCGAAGGAAATCAACGATGTGTGAGCTGCTCCCCGTTTCTGGACCGCCCTGCTGGCGATTTCCCAGCGTGCTAACGTCAGGGCGGGCCATGTGCCGCTGACGCAAGCATGAGCGATATCGGCGGTTTGTTGCCGATCGCGCTGTGCGGTCGTACCTCGTTGTAGTCTCTACGCCAAGCCTCGCATTTTCGCACCGCGTCATCCAGGCTCATGAACCAGTGCTGGTTCAGGCATTCCGCCCGGAACTTGCCGTTGAAGCTTTCGATGAACGCATTGTCCGTCGGCTTGCCTGGCCGGGAGAAGTCAAGCGTCACTCCTTTCATGTAGGCCCACAGATCCAGCTCGCGGGAGATAAACTCGCTGCCCTGATCGACCCGGATCGAGCTGGGATAGCCGACCTCGGCACAGACCCGTTCCAATACGTCGACCACATCCGGAGCGCGGAAGCGGAACCGAGGAACCACCGCCGGCGAGTATCGGCTGAACGTGTCGACCACAGTCAAGATCCGCAGCTTCGGTCCCGTCGCCAGCTGGTCATGGACGAAGTCCATGGCCCATACATCATTGACGCGGGAGGCCGCACAGCGGCCTTCCCTCAGCTTTGCCTTTACCCGTCGCTTCGGCGCTTTCTTGCGCAGTTGCAGGCCCATTTCCCTGTAAAGCGGGCCTGTCAGTAATTTTGTGCGCAGGGCCGCTTATGTCGAGCAGTTCCTCGCTCCGACACTGGCGGCAGGCGATATCGTCGTCCTCGACAATCTCGGCTCACACAAAGGCAAGGCCGCTCGGGCCGCCGTCCGGGCACGCGGGGCGCACCTGATCTTTCTGCCGCCCTACAGCCCCGATCTTAATCCCATCGAGCAGCTCTTCTCGAAGGTCAAACACTGAATGCGCGATGCTCAGCAGCGCGATCATGACGCCACATGGCGCCGCGTCGGCGACATCCTCGACATCGTCTCACCCCCCGAATGCGCCAACTATCTCCGAAACGCCGGATACGCTTCCGTCTAAATGCAGCACGCTTGTCTTATGACTTTGCCGTCCGTTTGGGTCAGATTGCGATGCCCGATCCGGGGTGGCCACCCCGGATCGGGCGGAAGGGGATGGATCGCGAAATCGCCGGTCGATTGGGGACCGGGTTAGAGTAGGATCGCCCCTTTCTTTTCCATCAGGCCTGAACGGATACCGGGGCTTTGCGGCCCGGATGACAAGCAAAGGACAGCGGAAAAGATGAGCAACTCCCTACCACAAACCATCGGCATCGACATCTCCAAAGCGAGCCTTGATTGTCACGCTTATCCTGCCGGGATCGAGAAGCAGTTCGCCAACACCGCCAAGGGGCACAAGGCCCTGATGGCCTGGCTCGGACAATGGCCGATTGAACGTATCGCCTATGAGGCGACCGCCACCTATCATCGCGCGCTGGAGGCAGCGCTGGCCGATTGGCCCTGTGTCAAGCTCAACCCCGAACGCGCTCGCCGCTTCGCCCAGGCCACCGGAACGCTGGCCAAGACCGACCGGATCGACGCCATGCTGCTTGCCCGCATGGCCGCCACCCTGCAACCGCCCGTCCGGCCCGCGAGAAACGCCAATCAGATCCTGCTGGCAGAACTGATCAATGCTCGCGATGGGCTGGTGCGCGATCGCACCGCACTCAAGAACCGGGAAAAGAACGTCACCATCGCGATCCTCAAACGCCAGTGCAAACAGCGCCTCGACCAGATCGAGCGCCACATCGAAGCGCTCGATGCCGAAATCGCAGGCATCATCGCTGCCGATGCCACGCTCGCCCGGCGCCATGAAATCCTCACCAGCATCGACGGGGTGGGAACACTCACCGCCAACCAACTGATCGCTACCATGCCAGAGTTGGGCAGCATCGAGAACAAGCAGGCCGCCTCCCTCGCCGGCCTCGCTCCGGTCGCCCGACAATCCGGCCAATGGAAGGGCAAGAGCTTCATCCGCGGCGGCAGGGCCAATGTCCGCCAAGCCCTCTACATGCCTGCCCTCGCCGCCGCTCGCTTCAACCCAGACCTCAAAGCCAAATACCGCCAGCTCATCCTTGCCGGAAAACCCGCAAAGATCGCTATCACAGCCGTCATGCGAAAACTCATCGTCACCGCCAACGCCCTGCTCAAAGCAGACCGCCTCTGGGTCAAATCTCTCGCTTGACCATCACGGATACTCTAGGTGTTTAGTCCCAGCATGTGATGGTGTAAGCTTATCATCGTCGCAGCGGAGGGATTTATGGGACAGATTTTACACGGGAGCGCCAAGACCACGCACGCCATTCGAGGCGAGCTACAGCGATCGCAAGCTTCGGTCGCGAGTCTCGCGAAGCGGTACGGGATCAACGAGAAGACGGTCCTGAAGTGGCGTCACCGACAGTCGGTCGAAGACATGCCAATGGGGCCGAAGGAGCGCCGCAGCACGGTTCTCTCGCCGATGGAAGAAGCCGCCATTGTGGCGTTGCGGGTGCAGGCACGCCTTCCGCTGGATGACGTCTATGTCGCCCTGAAGGACGTGATCCCGCAGCTGACGCGCTCGTTGCTTCACCGCTGCTTGCAACGGCACGGGATCAGCCGGTTGCCGAAGGCGGATCGCGAGAGGCCGAAGAGCGCAGCTGTCACCTGATGATCCGGGGGATCATCAGGTAGGCAAGCCAAGGCCTATGAGATCGGCTACTTCCACGTCGATATCGCGGAACTGCGCTATGAAGGCGGAAAAGGCTTCCTCTATGTCGAAGTGGACCGCACCTCGAAGCTGGTGTTCGCCCGCATCTATCGCCGGGCGACCAAGCTTGCCGCGGCAGCCTTCCTGCGCGTGCTTATCAAGACGGTGCCATACAGGATCCACACCATCCTGACAGATAACGGCGTACAGTTCGTGCAGCGGGACCAAGGCGGCCCACTGGGATGGATCGGCCATATCTTCGGCCGTGTCTGCGAGCAGAACGGCATCGAGCATCGCCTCACCAAGCCCTATCACTCATGGACCAACGGCCAGGCCGAACGGATGGTGCGCACCATCAAGGAGGCCACCGTCAAATCCTTCCATTACACGTCGATCAATGAACTGCGCCGCCATGTCCGCGACTGGCTCGTCGCTTACAACTTCGCCAAGCAGTTGAAGGCTCTGCACTTCAAGACAACCTACGAGGCCATCGAAGAGCTCTGGAAATCCAAGCCAGATATCTTCAATATGAAACCACTCCATCACATGCTGGGACTAAACACCTAACAGTCCACGCGGACCACTCGGTGGGGGCCGGTCAGATTCGAGGGGCAGGAGCCAATGTGCCTCCCATATCGCTCGCGCGAGACGCAAGTTTCCGCAGTGCGCACGCCGGACGTATCTCACACCCATTCCTCGCCCAAGACTGCAATTGCGCATGAAATCGGCGTCGGAGGGCCTGCTACTGGCACTCCGACGCCGCGATTTTCATGCGGTATAATTTTTCCCGATCGATTGGGACAGCTAAATCATTAGAATTTTGCGCCGATCGCGACACCATAACGCCGCGGATCAAGCGTGTAGATATTCGTAAAATTACCGGAAGATGCATCGGTGACATAAAGTCCGGTAACTGAGTTGCTATCGAAGATATTCTGAACGAACCCCCGGACAAACCAGCGCTCGTCGGCACCATTCAACTGCAAAACTGCATTAGCCTGTACGAAAGGTTGGATGCGATTAATCCTGCCGTTGAAGATATTGCCATATTGCTTTCCGGTCATGGAAATGTCGACGCGGGGGACGAGTGTCATACCATTCCCGACCTCTGCCGTGTACTGCACGCCCATCGAGACCTTGACATTCGGCGCTTGCGGCAATGTGTTGCCCTTGATGTTAACCTCGACGCCAGGACTCAATACCTGGATCCCGCTGTTCGCAGGGATAGCGCTCGCGAGGACACCGCAAATGCCGAACGCGCCGCTGGAGGCGATATTGCCGTCCGAAGGAAATTCCTGCGGTGCGCGAAGGCCGAGAGCCGCATTTACGCCCGCAACGAACGCATCAGCAACGCCAAGCGCAGGTCCCGTGACAGCGCAGTGCGCACCATTGCTGATGTCCTTGATAATCACGGCATCAGGATCCCCGCCGCCCGGATCACGCGGATTGGAGAAGAATTGATCGCCGGCGACCTTGGCATTGAGATAGCTGAAGGACAGATTGATAAGCCAGTTCGGGTCCGGCCTGATGACAGACTCCAGTTCGACACCCCAGATATTGGCGTCAACCGTGTCATTCACGGACGTTCTTGCCACGATGCGGCTGAGCTGCAGTCCACTATATTTGTAGTAAAACGCGGTGGCATTGAGTTGCAACGCGCCGTTTGCGAAGACGTTCTTGGAGCCGATCTCGAAGGCATCGATCGATTCAGAGCCGAAACTCTCGCTGACGGCGAAAATCGGAGAAAGCGGAGGATTGATCCCGCCGGATTTGTAACCCCTAGAATAAGATGCATAGAGTGAATTGTCTGGCGTAACCTCGAAGGCCAGAACTGCTCGTCCGGTAATTTCGTCGAAGCTTACTTCGCGAAACTGGGCGAGCTGTTGGCCCGGCGTCCCCGGGTCGGCATCGAAAAGCCCAGACGGCCCGGTGAGGGGCGTTATCGGGGTATCGAACGGATCTCCATCATTGGCATAAGGGTTCAGGAAACTGATCAGCGTCGTACGCGCCGTCACATCCTTCTTGTCATTGTTGTAACGCAGCCCCCCGGTCAACGTCAGCCGGTCGCTTAGATCGAAATAGACCTCGCCGAAAATGCCATAGCTCTCTAGATTCGATTCCAGCGAGTTGTTCCGATACATTGACGTCGCGAAATAGGATGGCGGAAGGCCGCCCGACAAGGAGCCGAATGAACCCAATACGGCACTGGCGTAATCGAGCGCAAACGAGTTCACATAATAGCTATTGTCGGTGGTTTTCGATTTCGCGTAAATTCCCCCCAACAGGAAATTGAACGGCCCGTCGAAGTCACTCGTGAGAATGAGCTCTCCGCTCCACGATTCGCGTTGTTCCGAAGATCGATCGAAAGAAAGCGGCGTTTCGGAACACAGCGAGTTCCCTTCGAAAGCGCCTCTGCTTCCATCATCATTATCCGACGTGCACAGCACGCCCTGCGGACCGTCCGGGATTAGAGCGCCGGCAATCGGCGAAAAATAGGCCGAAGAGCCGGGAATGAAGGCTGGCGCCGGCGGAGCAAGACCTGTCGGTAATCCGTTAGCCGCAAAAAAGTCCAACGTATTGAGCGCCGGGGCGAAACCGGCACGGCTTTGAATTCCAAGAAAATAGTCCTGCCTGGAATCGACTTCAGTATCCTGATAAATGCCGGTGGCCGTCAGGGTCATCGCGCCGAATTTTTGCTCAAGGCGCGCCTGCACCTGTAGCTCTTCGGCAAAATAGAAGGGGGTATAGGCCGTGTTGACGACACGCACATCGCCAGGCTCCTGAAACCCGGAAAACCCATCAGGGCCATAAAGGCTGCCGAGGCCGAGCACGGCGGGAATGCCCTGAATGGCGAAGAACTCGGATGAACTGAGCGTCGCACCGACCGTTGAATTTGCGTTCGTGGTATCGAAATCACGTCGATTGTTCAGGCATCCGAGCACGCCCAATGGATCGCGTTGGCACGTTTGTTTCTGGTTTCTGAGGCGCGTGTCCTTTTCCCGGAAATAATAGCCCATGAGATCGATCGTCGTATCAGGACCGGGTTCGAAACGAAGGGAGCCTCGCAACGCATAGAGGTCCCGAGCGTCGATGTCCGATCCATCATAGAGATTCGTCGTATAACCGTCGCGGTTCACATATATGCCCGCCAGCCTCACGCCGATCATATCCCCGATCGGGACGTTGACCATGCCACGCGCTTCGATGCTGTTGAAATTGCCATACTCGAATTGCGCTTCAGCCTCGAAACGGGAGAGTTTGGGTTTCGCGGTCACAACATTCACGACCCCGGAGGTCGCATTCCGGCCGAACAGGGTGCCTTGAGGTCCGCGAAGGACTTCAATCCTTTCCAGATCGAAATATTCGGTCTCGAACAGGCGTGTTCCGAACAAGGGGGATCCATTGACATGGATTGCGGTCGCAGCATCGCAGGTGACGCCGACGCACAGGTCGCCAACGCCGCGAATAGTGAATGAAGCTGAGGTGAAATTGCCTTTCGAGAAAGATACATTGGGCAGCGTCAGCTGTAGATCCGAGGCATTTTCGATCTGCTGGCTTTCAAGCGCCTCAGCGCTGAATGCGCTGACAGCGATCGGTACGTCTTGCAAGCTTTGCGCCTGACGTTGCGCTGTCACGACGATGACATTGTCACCGCCATCTGGGTCTTCGGCTATGACTTCCTGAGCATTTGAGACCTGTGGCAACGCCATCACGACGGCGCTTGCCAACCAATAGGCTTTCTTATTCATCACCCTATCTCTCCCTGTCTCGATTTTTTCGTTTCTTGCGCGAACCCGTCCTTGTCCCCGATTGTCGATGTTCAAAAATGGGGCAGCTCGCCGAGCTGCCCCGAGTTTGAGGAGTGGCCAGAAGGAGATTTCCGGAGAGGAAAAGATTCTCGCCGCTCGGCTGGAAGATGAGCAGTTTTTCGGCATTTGGTAAAGAACTTTATTATGGCACTTTATTATTTTGCTCGGGGCGGTGGGAGGTGTGCCATCTCAGATCCGAAGATATCAGTTTATACATCCGATGCTTGCTGTCAGCGCTTCAGCCTTGGCGCGGTCGAGCGCGCGCCGACGACTTTTGGATGCGGCTGCGGCACATGGCCCGCCCTGATGTCAGCACGCTGGAAAGCCGCCAGCAGGGCGGTCCAGAAACGGGGTGCAGCTCAGCGGCGCCAGATGCGCTCGACCCGCTTGCGATTCACACGCCAGCCCGCATCACGCAGTAACGCCATCACCCGGCGATAGCCATAACGACCATATTGCCGCGCCAATGCGATGATATCCTCAGTGAGGGCCGCTTCGTCATCCGCCCCGCGTGGCGCCTTGCGCTGCGTCGATGGGTGCTGTCCGAGCACGCGGCACAGCCGCCGCTCGGACACCGGCATCATCTTCATGATGTGGTCGATACAACGCCTTCGGCGCGCGGGGCTCAGAAGTTTCCCCGGGCGGCCTCCTGCAGGATCAGCTTGTCCGGCGTCAGGTCCGATATCGCACGGCGAAGCCTCGCATTCTCCTTCTCAAGATCCTTCATTCGCCGCGCCTGATCGGTCTTCAGGCCGCCATATTCCTTACGCCAACGGTAATAAGTCTGCTCGCTGATCGCGATCCGCCGACACGTCTCGGCGGTCGTGGCGCCCTGCGCCAGCACAACCTCTGCTTCACGCAGCTTGCCGATAATCTCTTCCGGGCGATGCTTCTTGGCCGGCATTCATAATCTCCTTCGTAATCCAAGATATCATCAATTTTGGACCACTCAGAAGGGGGCAGATCACTGTTCCCCGATAAGGAAAACATTGCCTGGATGTGGATCACCATGGAATTCGCCATTCATAATGATCATGCGCAGAACTGCATTCGCATATTGTCTCGCGAACGCCGCCACGTGTGGGTCGGTCGAACCGGCCTCGAGCGCAGACGCGGGCGTTCCATACAGCCGCTCCTGGACGTTGACCCGTATCCCCGTCAGTTCCCAATGAATTGTTGGAGTCTTGATCCCCAGCGTGTCAAGATAGCCACCGATACGCTCGCATGCACGAGCTTCGGCTGCCATATCCATTTCCCAGGCAAGATTTCTGCCAAAGGTTCGCAGGAACTCTACGGGGCGATAGCGGGCGATTTCAGGGGATCGATCCTCGGCAACGAAGGCGAGGCGCGTCAGCAGCCGCACATCGGCCTCCATTCGCGCAGCAGTACCCAGACGCCGCACCTTTATGATAACGTCGGCGCCGTCGAGCAGCGAAGCAGAGTAGGTCTGCGCTACCGAAGCCGAAGCCAGTGGTTGTTCATCGAATTGGGTGAATTCCCCTCGCCAGTCAGCTCCCCAGCTTGCGGCAAGGATGGGCTCGATTTCTTCGAATGGCACCGGAGAAACCTGATCGTGGAGCGTCGCGAAGGCAGCAATCCAGGACCTGGAAAACAGATCGCTGCGCGTCGCCAGCAGCTGTCCGAGCTTTATTCCGATCGGACCAATGTCGCGCAGGAGTGCGACGACCGCCGCCGGCCGCAATTCACCTGGATCGATTGACTTGGCCGGATGCGGAATGACTCCGAGCGCGCCCGCCAGGCTTTTGGCGCCGTGCCGGACAAGAATCTGCCCTATCTCGGCGGCGCGTGCGATGTCTCCTATCGGTTTATCTCGGAACCCAGGCATATGTCCTATTCCGCATCGGTCCGGCTCTGATCGAGATTCGACGCAATCCGCACAAGAATGTCCAGCAACGTCCGTTTTTCGTCGCGCGTGGCTTTCCGCCATAGGATCCTATGCAGCCCGTCCGCGGCTTCTCTCAGTTGGGGCAACAACCTGTCGAGCTCCTCGGTCAGGATGAGCTGCCATGCCCGTCCGTCCGTTTTGGCTCGTCGCCTTTCGATCAATCCTCTCCCACAAAGTCCAGCGACGGCTTGACCGATCGTGGCGGATTCCAGCTCCAGTCGCTTGGCAATTCCGGCCTGAGTCAGTAATGGTTCGCGGAGAAGTTGTCCGATGATGCGCCACTGTGTCTGATTGAGGCCAATCTTGGAAATCCGTGCGTCGTATGCGCGCCTCGCCCCACGACTAATCTCGTCCATTAAATATAGCATACGGTCGTCGTCGGTGAGGGCGCCTTCGCGAAGCCGTGGCTGCGGCAATGTGTCGAGATTTGCGTTCATACCGCTGCCTAGTCCGTTTCGTCGGAATGCCAAAACCAAAATTACTAAACGATTTTACTAACTGGATGGAACGGTCTACGCCACGCCATGAAGCGACTTAGCACATGTCCAAAATCCTTCGAAAGAGGCAGATGACCGACGAACCAAATGAGCGGGAGCAGGATCGCGCGCTCGCAGCCAGTGTGAAATCGCAACCCAAATTTCGCCTCATCCTCATCATAGCCATCACTGCTGCGCTCATTGCAGGTGGTTGGTGGTATTACAGGCATGTCACCTATGGGCAGTACATGCAGTCGACCGACAACGCCTATATCGCGGCCGACAGCGTTGTGGTTTCATCAAAAGTGGCCGGATACGTGGACGCGGTGCTCGTCTCTGAGAACGGGTGGGTCAGTCCCGGCGAGGCGCTCTTGCAACTAGATATGCGAGATTATAGAGCCCAGGCGCAACAGGCGCGTGCGCAGATCGCGGCGACGCTGGCCGGCGCCGACACAATCCGCTCGCAAGTAACCGAACAGGACTCAGCAATTCGACAGGCGCGGGCCCAACTCGCCGCCAAGCGCGCGGCACTCGACCTCGCCAATGAGCAGGTAGCGAGGTATCGCCCCCTCGCCGCCACCGGTGCGGAGCCGAGAGAAAAGCTTCAACAATATGAGACACAGGCTCAGCAAGCGCGCGCCGACTTTGTCGCTGCCCAGGCAGCAGTCTCTGCCGCCAGCGGTCGGAGAGCCACTTTGTTCAAACAGATCGACCAGACCGGAGCCCAGGCTGACGCGGCCCGCGCGCAGCTGGAAGCGGTCGACCTAGATGTTACATCGACTTTGCTGCGAGCCAGCAAGGGAGGTCGCGTTGGCGATCTAACAGTAAGGGTCGGCCAATTCGTTCAGCCCGGTCAACGATTGACGAGGGTGGTTCCGGTGAACGAAATCTACGTCATCGCTAATTTCAAGGAGACGCAGGTCGGCCTTTTGCGGGCAGGGCAACCGGTCAGGCTCGAGGTCGATGCTCTTCCCGACTTTGAGATTGCTGGACGCGTGGAGAGCATCTCGCCCGGAACCGGAGCGGAATTTTCGATCCTGCCGCCCGAAAACGCCACAGGGAATTTCACCAAGATCGTTCAGCGGATAACGGTTCGTATCGCGATAATAGCCTCGCCCAAAGTGCGTCGTCTGCTCGTCCCGGGCATGTCGGTTGTGGCAGTAGTCGACACGCGAAACGCTGCCGGAGTGTTGATTGCCACTGAGAGTTGACCCGGGAGGATCGATAATTTCCACTGAGAAGTGACCCATGTTCTGACCGTTCCTCTGGCAGTTGTGTCGGAGGATTATGGAGTGATCGACATGGCGTTACTGAGCGTAATTCGGCGTTGGCATTTCCGCGAGGGGATGCCGATCCGGGAGATAGAGCGGCGCACGGGATTGTCGCGGAACACGATCCGCAAGTACCTGCGTGCCGGCACGGTGGAGCCGAAGTTCAAGGTGCCCGACCGGCCGAGCAAGCTGGACCCGTTTGCCGATAAGCTGACGGCATGGTTGCGGATCGAGGCGGGCAAGTCGCGCAAGCAGCGGCGCACGGCCAAGCAGATGCACGCCGATCTCGTCGCGCTGGGCTACGAGGGCTCCTACACCCGCGGCGACGGCGAGCCCATCGACGACCTGCTGCCCGGAAACTGGGTCGATACAAAGGCCGCCGAAATGACGTTCGAAACGAGCGTCATCGCTACCGCCGCCTGAGCAAAGCACGTTCGAAATTAGATACAACGAAATTAGGCGCCGGCTTCCTGCCGAAGCCCGCGCCCTTCCGCCCCGCGTGGGGGAAAATTATCGCTTACTACCCTGATTGTCGCGCGACAGGGTCTTCGAACAGTTGCGTGACGAGCACGGCTATGCCGGCGGCTATACCGTGGTGAAGACTACGTTCGGATCAGCCGAGCGCGTGGGCGCGAGACACTCGTGCCGCTGGCGCATCCGCCGAGCCACGTGCAAGTGGACTTTGGCGAAGCGCTCGGCGTGATCGCCGGCGTGCGGCAGAAGATCCACTTCCTGTGCATGGATCTGCCGCAGTCGGATGCCTGCTTCGTCAAGGCCTATCCGCGCGAGACGACCGAAGCGTTCCTCGACGAGCACGTGTCGGTCTTTGCTTTCTTCGGCGGCGTGCCGCTGTCGATCCTCTATGACAACACGGCGATCGCCCTGGCGAAGATCTGCGGCGATGGGAAGCGCGAGCGCACCCGAGCCTTCACCGAGCTGGTCAGCCATTATCTGTTCCAGGATCGCTTCGGCCGTCCTGCAAGGGGAACGACAAGGGCAAGGTCGAGGGGCTGGTGAAGCATGCCCGGCTCAACTTCATGACGCCCGTGCCGGAGGCGCAGCCGGGGCAACCGCAACGTTGCGAATGAGGTGATCGACCTCTGCCTGAACTGTCTCAACCTCGACCGGAGTTTGCGCGATGCAGTTTCCCAGCTCCTGGGCGTGGCGAACAAGCGCACGCCCCGTCTCGAGACGGACTGCCCCATAACGGGCGAGAGCCTGTGCGACCGGCAGCGAACCATTGCTGAAGGCCTCGGACAGCGCAACCGCATCCTCAAGCGCCTTGGTCACTCCCATCCCGCAATGGGGTCGGGCCACAAATGCGGCGTCCCCGATCAGTGCAACCCGGCCGAACGTCATCGCCGGAGCCGCGAAGTCGAAAATAGGTTGCAGCAGGGGGTGCGCAGTCCCCGCAACTGCGTCGGCGAATTGCGGTGGAAGGACTTTCGCGGCGTCGGCGCGGATCTCAGCGAGAATGTCGGGCCGTAACAGCTTCGGCGGAATGCCGTCATGATATTGGTTGCCGTCGGAGCCGGTCAGCATATCGGCAAGCGTGCGATGACGCGACACGGGCCTGTACCAGACATAGTTGAGGAATCTTCTCACGCCAGGCGAACTGACGCCACGGCCAATGACCGGATACCCGAGGATCTGCTCACCGGGAGGGAAACCGAAAGTGAACCGGGACATTAGGTCTTCCCGGCTTCCAGCGGGCAGCGCGCGCTCGTCCACCAGCCCCCGCCAGGCGACGTAACCGGCGTATAGCGGCTTCTGCGCGATGCCGAGCAGTTCCCGGACCTTGGAACGAAGCCCGTCAGCCCCAACAAGCAGGTCGCCCTCGAGTTCGCCTCCGCCTTCAAGAAACGCGGTGACTCCGGCCTCGTCCTGTCGGAAATGGGTCAGGGCCCTGCCAGACAGTATGCGGGTGCTGCGGAGATGTCCCGCAAGAAAGGCATGAATCTGTCCCCAGGCGACGAGCCTTTGGGGCAGATCGAGCGTCTGCATGCAACTTCCGTCCCGGCCATAGACCGCCCTTCCGGTCACTTCGAGAAAGCGCATGGTCTGAGTCCCGACACCGGCCTTGGCCATGGCAAGGTGGAACCCAGGGTGCGTCACCACTCCGGCTCCACGCCCGGAAAGCTGCCCTTTCGTTCGTTCGGCGACCACTACGCTCCAGCCCGCCCGCTCGAAAAGGTTCGCGGCGCAAAGCCCCGCGATCGAGCCGCCTATGATGACGACCCTGCGGGTTGATGCGGTCACTGCTTCGCTCTCTTCCGTGGAACATCCGTTTCACTGAGCAGTTCGACCCGCGAGTCCGGAAAGTTCAGTTCTATGGTTATGCCGTCGGGGTCGATAAGGAATACTTGGACCAAACCGAGTTCCGGAACGCTGCGCGAGTTGTAATCGATTCCCATCGAGTCCAGGCGTCCGCAGAAGCCTTCAATGTTATCGGCGACGAATGCGATGTGATCGAGGCTACCGTTCCCTTCACCGCTTTGCCCACTCCGTTGGCCCAGATACTCGGTCAGATCCCAGTCCTCGCCTTCGCCGGCGCCGATAAGATGGACTACCCCGAACTCCGGGCTGTCTTCGGCAAAATAGAGCCAGACTCCCGGAAAGGCGAAGGGCGGTCGCTTGCCGGCGACAAGCCCAAGAACGTTGGTATAGAACGCCTGTGAGCTATGCAGATCTGTGGTGCGGATGGAATAATGATCGAGACGTCGAAGCATCTTCCGATTACCTCTCTCGCGTTCAACGGATCCTTTTGTCAGTTCCCGGACCGATCCGATTTTCGATGGCTCCGATGCCCTGTACCTCGCAGCGCACGACATCGCCTGGCTTGAGATACTCGGGCGGCTGACGCGCCATCCCCACTCCCTCCGGCGTGCCAGTGGCCAGAAGATCTCCCGGCATCAGAGTAAAGGCCGTTGAAAGATATTCGATCTGTTCGGCGACCGTATAGAGCATCTCCGAGGTGTTGGAAGATTGACGGAGTTCGCCGTTCACCCAGCATTTCAGGTCGAGCGCCTGGGGATCCCCAATCTCGTCGGCTGTTACAATCCAAGGGCCGATCGGCCCGTGCGTATCGAAGGACTTGCCGACTGTGAATGACGGCGCATGCGCTTGCCAGTCCCGGGCCGACACATCGTTCGCCACGAAATATCCAAATACGAAATCGAGCGCAGAGGCCGCTGACACGCCCTTCGCCGGCTTCCCAATCACCACGCCGAGTTCCACCTCGTAATCAACCTGCTTCGATACCCCGGGGTCGATTTCGGCGAATGGGCCGCTCAGGCAAGTGATCTGCTTGTTGAACCAGTATTGCCGAGCGGCCGGCTGGCTGACCATGAATCGCGCCTCTTCCGCATGGGACCTGTAGTTGAGGCCGATGGCCAGATACTTTCCGGCGCTCAGGATTGGCTGGAGCAGTTCCACCTCGGCAAGCGCGAAGTCGGCAGGCCGACGGCAGCAAAAGTCACGCACCGCATCCAGGCCTCGCTCGCCCTTCTCGATCACCTGTTCGACGGAAGCGAGATCGGGAAAGGCTCCGGAAAGATCAATGACGCTGTCATCCTCGATAACGCCGAGGGCCTGACGTCCTTCAATTCGGTATCGCGCCAACCTCATTTAGTTCTCCATTTCTCGTCAATGCCTGAAAAATCCGAAGCACGGCGTCTGATCAATTTGGGTCCGTCCATATCCTGCGGACGCGGCTATCCAACAAATCTCATTGGGAATGCTGGCTCAATATCTATCAGGATAAATATCTTTCACATTCTCGCTGTAATTACTGTCTGAGTAAGGCAGCATTGATTTATCCCACTCGGCACACATCCCCCTAATACTGTTGAAAGTGGCGCTGTGCTTATGTCGAAGTTGCACTCTTTCCCTCGGATCATTTTCAAGATCAAACAGATACTCACGTTCTTCGATATGGAGGTATTTCCATTTTCCCACACGAGCGGCTATCTGATTTGCCGTCTTGTAACGCCAAAACAGTGTTCGATCGACTGGCCCGCGCTCGCCCGTCAGTATCGGGAGAAGATCGATCCCGTCGCCGAGGTAGCCCTGTTCCGTTGCAGGGCGGCGGGTCGCCGCCGACAGCGTCGGAAGAAAGTCGAACGATGCCATGACCTGCTCGCTGGTTGCGCCGGCTGGAATCCTGCCGGGCCACCGAACGACCAATGGAACGCGGATTCCCCCTTCAAGTAATTCACCTTTCACTCCCGTCAGCGGCCACATATCGGAAAACCGTTCTCCACCGTTGTCGCTAGTAAAGACAACGATGGTGTCCCGCGTAATATCTAGGTCGTCCAAGGCGCCGAGAACTCGACCGATCGCGGCATCCAATGCCGTCATCATGGCCATGTAAGTTTTCAGACTGCCGCCGTCGAGATCGATGATGTTGGTGATTTCACGCGATCTGTCCGCGTCGCCGGGGCCCTCCCAGGGCCAATGCGGCGCGGTGAAATGCAGGCTGAGGAAAAAAGGCCGGACGGTCGGTTCCCGTACGAAGCGTATTGCCTCATCGGCAAAAACGTCGGTGAGATAGCCGCTCCGTTTGACCCGCTGCCTACCTAGATACAAGCCATCGGCTGGATCGTTTCCTTTCACATCGATCCGATGGGAGAAATAGTCGGCACCGCCATGCATGGGCCCAAGGAAAAAATCGTAGCCGAAGTCGAGCGGGGAGTTTGCAGGCAGCGCGCCAACGTGCCACTTCCCGATCAGACCGGTGCGATAGCCTGCGTTGCGAAAATACGTCGCGATAGTCGGCTGCCCGCTGGGAAGCGAAAGGGTCTTCAGTCTGGGACTAAGCGGCTCCTCCAAGCCCAGCTTGAAACGATGGGGGTAACAGCCTGTCGCAAGCGCTATTCGCGAAGGCGAGCAGACTGGAGAATTCGCATAGCCTTGCGTGAGCTTTGTCCCGGTCGCGGCGAGAGCGTCGATCGCCGGCGTTTCGTAGTCGCGAGCCCCATAGCAACTGACATCGGCATAACCGAGATCGTCCGCCAGGATGAACAGGACATTAGGCTGGCGTCCCCTGTCCGCTGCCCGCGCTTGCGGAATGCCGGCAAGCGAAGCGACCGCTCCCTTGAGAGCGGTCCGACGAGTCATGCTGTCATTCACGGGTCAAAACCTTTCTCTCTCCGTAGTTGCGAGTGCCCAACACGGTTCTAACCGCCGCGTCGTCCCAATGCGCACTTTCAGGATCCCCTACCGTGCGTGCGGACGGCTGCCTGCAAAGCGCTGACCGGCTTCCTCCCACTCACCTCCTTCTCCACTACCGCGGCTAAAAGGAGAACCGGGCCTGCAGCCCCACCGAGCGGGGCGCATCGGCCAGAACGTGGGTTGAGCCAGGAGCCGTCGCGGCCAAATTGCGGAACGAGGCGGTAAGCTTGTTGGTGAGGTTGCGACCGACGATGGCCAGTTGCCAGTGGCCTCCCCGTGCCCCCAGCGCGATTCGCGCATCCAGCTTTGCGTAACCGTCCGATCGAGTGGTCGGGTCTCCATTTGGTTGGTTGAAGTACCAGGACGTGAAGTAGACATTCCCGTCGACGTTGATTTCCAGCTTTTCAGTAATTGGGTAGTTGTAGGCTAGGGACACGGTGCCGCTGTAGCGTGGAGAGAACGAGCGCCTAACGCCAGACAGATCCTGTGTGCAGGCGCCGCCACCTGCCTGGAACGCCTGAACCGGTGTGCAAGGCGCGTTCGGGTACTGCGTATATTTGGCTATCAGGTAAGCGACGTCGGCCTTGAAGGTGAGGCCGGGCACCGGCCGGACAGTGAGACCGGCTTCGATGCCCTTCGATACTGACTTGGCGGCATTATCTGCCCTCTGCACAATGCCGCCAGCCGGATTCAGAAAGGTCACTGTCTCCTGAAGGTTTTTGTATTTACTGTAGAAAGCCGCCAAATTCATCGCAACCGCGTCATCGAAGGCCTGGGCCTTCAATCCGATCTCGAACGCATCAACGGTTTCGGGATCGAACTGCCCATTCTCGCTGAACCACATCGCGAAGCCGCCAGCTTTGAAGCCATTTGTGAAGGAGGCGTAGGCCATCGTGTCCCGCGAAAACTCATACTTGACGGTGACCGAAGGCATCAGCTTGTCGTCGGTGCGGCGGTTCGGCGCGAAGTCGGTGAACCTGTCTCCCACCACCGCAGCGATGGCGGCCTGCGCCTCGGACGGGCCAGGGACAAAATTCTCGCGGGTCGGCAGATCGCCCGACGCGCCAAGTTCCACTCTGCGGCTCGCGCGCTTTTTCACTCGGCTGTACCGGATGCCGCCGTCAATCGTGAGGCGGTCGCTCAGTTGCAGTGAAAGAGATGCGAAGGCGGACAACTGTTCGCTCTTCTCCTTGGTGAAGAACCGGTGCGCGATCGGCGTATTGGGCGGGTAGGTGCCCGGAGGCGCGAAGGCCCACATCGGCAGGAACCAGATGCCATGGTAGACTTCTAATTCAAGCTCGGTTCGCGAATAGTAGCCGCCCACCATGTAGGAAAACTTGTTATCCGCCGGACTGGAAAAACGAATCTCCTGGCTGAACTGATCGAGGTCTTCATTAATATTGGCAGCCACGCCATAGCGCGTACCGATCACGCTGCCACCCTGCGTTCCGGGCACACCGGTCAATTCGTTGACCAGACGGTAGTCGTGCTCGAAGTAGCCCGTCCTCAACATCAATTCATTGTCGCCCGCGCGTAGCGTGGCGGTCTGCTCGGCTTCGAGATGATCGTAGTTGAGAAACGAATCCTCCGATGCGGATCTGCGGTTCAGCTCGTCTTCGACCACACCGCCGTTGGCGTTGAGATAGCGCGCGCAGGTTCCGAGCGCCGGCACTCCAGCCACGCTCGGCGGGCAATCGACGAGTTCGGCGAAGAAATTGTGTTTGTCCCGCCTTCGTCCGATATCGAGACGCGCATTCACGGTCAGGTTCTGGGTGGGCGTCCAGAACAATGACAGGCGGCCAATTCTGTCGTTGAGATGCGGACCCCTCTTATCCAAATAGCTGTTGTAGATGTAGCCGTCGGTTATGCCTGATTGCTGCCCGGCCAGCCGCACCGCGAAATTTTCCGACAACGGAACCGAAATGCCTGCCTCAAGATTGTATTCGCCCAGGTTCGGCGCATAAAACCCGGTGCCGTTCGCCTCAAGCCTTTGTCCAGGCTTGCGTGTGGTCACATTGATGGCACCGGCAATGGCGTTGTTGCCGAAGAATGTCGTTTGCGGTCCACGCAGCACCTCGACCCGGTCGATGTCAAACAGGGCAGCGCGGGTGGAGCGCGCCCGGCCCCGGTAGATCCCGTCGACGAATGTAGCGACCGACTGCTCGAAGCCGAGGTTCACTGAGGAACCGACGCCGCGGATGATCACGAAATCCGACAACGGAGCAGGCGACACATTGATGTTGGGCAGCGCACGGGACAGTCCTTGGAGATCGGTGATGTTGCGTTCGACAAGGTTCTCTCCGCTCGCGACCGTTGCCGAAACCGGCACGTCCTGCAGGCGCTGTTCTCTGCCCCTTGCAGTGACGACGATCTCGTTGCCCATGCCTGCTGCATCTTCGGTGTATGGCTCCGTCGTCGAAGTCTCGATGCCTTCGGGAGCAGTGTTTTGCGCATGCGCCTCAGCGCCAGTCGCCATCGCCAAGGAACAGTAACCGAGCAACGCGGATTTTTTGAGCCATTCTGCCATAAAATATCCTCCCCCAGCATATATGATGATAACCCTCTATAGGATCCGAAATCGTTTATTTCATCGTTAGATCAGAATAATCCCATTGATTTTGGAGTATAGCTTACAAGAAGGTTTTTGATTTGCTGATAATGCTCAAGAGTCTTCTTGTGTGTTTCACGTCCGAAGCCTGATTTCTTGTACCCCCCGAACGCGGCATGGGCAGGATAGAGGTGATAGCAATTCGTCCACACCCGCCCAGCCTGAATGCCGCGACCGACGCGAAATGCCCGACTGAGATCGCGTGTCCAGACGCCCGCACCGAGCCCATACGGCGTTGCGTTGGCCAGCGCGACGGCTTCTTCTTCGTCGCTGAACGTGGCAACCGCCAACACCGGGCCGAAGATCTCTTCCTGAAAAATCCGCATCTCGTTGCGACCGCTAAGAACCGTCGGCTTTACATAAAAGCCGCCCGCCAGCTCGGTAGCGATTTCCGCGGGGCCGCCGCCCGTCAGAACCTGCGCGCCTTCGTCGCGACCGATGTCGATATAGGACAGGATTTTCGCCATCTGGTCCTGAGACGCCTGGGCCCCGATCATCGAATCCGGGTCGAGCGGGTTGCCTTGCCGGATTGAGCCCACCCGCTTGAGCGCCCTTTCCATGAAAGCTTCATAGATCGACTCCTGAACAAGCGCACGGCTGGGACAAGTGCAAACCTCGCCCTGGTTGAGGGCGAACATCGCAAAGCCCTCAAGCGCCTTGTCCAGCAAGTCATCCTCCGCGTTCATAACGTCGGAGAAGATGATATTGGGGCTTTTCCCCCCCAATTCGAGCGTCACGGGCGTGATGTTCTGAGCGGAATATCCCATGATGAGTTGGCCGGTCGTTGTTTCGCCGGTGAATGAGATCTTCGCGATGCGTTCGCTTCGGGCGAGCGCCTGTCCTGTCTCCTCGCCGAAGCCGTTGACCACGTTCACTACGCCTGGCGGGATGAGATCCCCAATCAATTCCATCAGAAGCATTATCGACAGCGGCGTCTGTTCGGCCGGTTTAAGCACGACGCAGTTTCCCGCGGCTATCGCCGGTGCGATCTTCCACGCCGCGAGGAGAAGCGGGAAGTTCCAGGGAATGATCAATCCCACGACGCCCAGCGGTTCATGGAAGTGATAGGCGACCGTCTCATGATCGATCTCCGAAAGCGTACCTTCCTGCGTGCGGATGCAGCTTGCGAAATACCTGAACTGGTCAACCATCAGGGGCAGATCCGCAGTCGTCGTCTCGCGGATCGGCTTTCCGTTGTCGAGCGTCTCAGCCGTCGCAAGCCTTGCAACGTTGGCCTCGATCCTGTCCGCGACCTGCAATAGCACGGCGGCCCGCGCGGCCGGCGAGGTCCGCGCCCAATTGACTTTTGCGCCGTGGGCGGCATCCAAGGCAAGCTCGACGTCGCCCTTGGTGGACCTGGCCACCTCGCACAGTACGCTGCCGTCGACTGGCGAGACGTTTTCGAAGTACCCTCGCTCGACGGGCGAGCGCCACGCGCCGCCGATATAATTGTCGTAGCGAGGTTTTATCCCAAGTTGTCGGCTGGCCTCCGTTACACTAAATTCCATGCTTATGTCCTCCGGAAATCATCGGATCCACATTGCTTGGCAGACCGGCGAACATGGCGTTCGTCGGTCGCCCGTTGTCAGGCGATCTCTCGTCCCATCCCCGCAAGGTCGAACAATTTGATCGCGTTGGTCGCGCAAAGCTTACGAAGATCAAGCGGGTCATCGACCATGTCGGCGGCGAACTGGAATCCGTTGACGTAGTCCCATCCGCCAAAATTGGACCCAACGAAGACATTGTCAGGCCCCATGATCTCGATGAGGAACCGTCTTGCCTGAACATCGTGGACCACGTTGTCAAAGTAGAAGTTTTTCAGGTAATCCCGCACAGGTTTTTCGTTTACCATGTTGCTGGAAAGCTTTTTTTGGGCTGCGTATTCCAGCCGACCGATCTGATACGGAACGAAACCCCCGCCATGGGGTAGACAAATCTTGAGGCTGGGGAAACGGTCAAGTATTCCGCTGTACACAAGGGCGCCAAAGGCCACGGTTTCGCGCGCGGTATAACCGAGGAGCCAACCGAACGAATATTTGTCCTCAGCATTCTTGTCGGGATCGTGACCTGGGTCGTCGGTTCCGATGGGTGCCGGATGAAGCCAGATCGTCACGTTCTCGGCTGCGCAATATTCGTAAAACGGATGGAGTCTTTCGTCGTCCAAATCCATGCCGGCAATCATATCGGTGCCGATATTTACTCCTCGTCCGCCCAAGCTATGCGCGCGCCGGGCTTCGGCAATTGCCGCCGGAATATCCTGCATGGGCAGCGTTGGAATGAAAAAAAGTCGGTTAGGATCCGCGCTGCAATATTTCGCCATTTCGTCGTTGTAAGTCTGGGCGTATCTTATCCCGTCGCCCTTGGGTGCACCGTAACAATATATCATGGGACTGGCCGAAATCGCCATGACGTCAATGTCAAGATCATCCATCATTTGCAGTCGCGCCGAGGCATCTGGGTTTTCGAAAATGGGAACTTCCATCTCGTCGGATTTCGTATTTGAAATCTTGTTTGAAAAGGAACCCCGCCGGAATATGCTCTTTTCCGACTGCCACTTTCCTGCTCGCCACATCCTCAGACCGAGTTCGTCATCTATTATCTTCTCCGGACCGTATTCCCCGGCCGCTCCGTAAACGGCGGCGGGTATGTAG
This sequence comes from Sphingopyxis indica, assembly GCF_032879645.1. Classification (NCBI taxonomy): domain Bacteria; kingdom Pseudomonadati; phylum Pseudomonadota; class Alphaproteobacteria; order Sphingomonadales; family Sphingopyxidaceae; genus Sphingopyxis; species Sphingopyxis indica. Next base: position 1,610,054 of record NZ_CP076394.1, on the reverse strand, counting down.
TGAGCGTGCGTTTCGATCTTTTCTAACCGTTTGGTCATATTACTTGGCTCCAGTGAAGAGTGGATATCTGACAGGAAATATTTACCAGGACGGGTGTCATCCCAGCATTAAGATTTCTGGATTGTTTAGATCAGCATCGTCTAGGAACGTGAATTCCCACGCGGGTTCTTCGCGAAAGAACTCAGGAATATTGTGGACCCAACTTGCGTATGCGAAGAGTGGAATATGAAATCGTCTGGGTATCCATCTGTCGTCGAAGAGATCGCCGTCTGCTCCATATTCTATATCTCCTCCCAAGGGACTCGGTAAGTAATAGAACAATGCGGAGTCAGCGCGATGCCGCCCCACCCCGATCGGCGAAACACCCCATCCGCGCCGCGCCAGGTAATTGGCTCCGACCATCAATTCATCAATGTCCTCCACGCAGAAGTTCGAATGATCAAACCTGGTCTTGCCATCGCAATTGGGCAGCGGTCCGTTCGCGTTAAGCACCGCGAAATTGTGATGATCTCCTCTACCGTCCGCTCGGACATAGGCCGCGATGCCGCACTGGACATCGCTGAGCCTGAAACCTAACCGTTCGATCATGAAGACCGGCGGCGCTTGGTATTCGGGGGAACGGAAAACGGCGTGAGTGATGGTTCGCGGATAGGCGCGCTTGAACCATTTTCGGTTCCTGTTGAGCCGGTTGACTTTGCCGGGCGCGTTTTCCGGATCGGGACAGGCCGTCGGAACGTTCCGCTGCCAGCGGGTCAGTGCCATCGGGATTCCGAAGGAGGGCACGAAGTGATGGACGCCCTGTTCGTCGCTGTTGATCGAATGATCGCGCGCGAGATCATTAAGGAGGATGTCTAGCGCTTCCTCGCAATCGACCCCCCAGATAACCTCATGCACCCCCGGGCCTTCGATCGCACCGCGGGGAAGCGCGGGGTCGCCCAAGGGCCGATACTCGACGAACCCCCCGTCTGGAAGTGTGAACAAGGCGCACTCGGGGTTGTGGTTTTGCAACCTCAAGCCTAGGTCGGAACTGAAGTTCACAGCAACATCCAGATTATCCACCTCGTAGCGAAGACCTTTGATTCCGACGATCATGCGCTCCCTCCCTTGCCGCCTGTTTGTTCCATATGCGTGGCGCAGACCTTGCGAGACATAGCCCGTCCCCTCGCTAGTTGGACGTAAAGGTATGCACCGCGATCTTTCCGTTACGCACGACGAGAGTGTCCGTGGCGAGCGCCACCTGAGGTTGTGAATCCCAGACCAGATAGGCGACTTCGCCTTCCACTACCTTCGCGCGGATGGTGAAGGCTTCCCAAAATTCCGGCGTAGCTCCCCCCATAAACATCTGGAAGAAATCGCGTATCTCGTCCAGGCCGCGATAGATTCTTTCCGGTGTGACAAGGATTGAAGCGCCGTCATAGTCGGACATCACGGCAGCGAGACCTTCGGCGAACGCGCCAAGGTGATGCTCGAATACACGCCCGGTAACTTCATGCGCCGACGTCGCGCTGCCGAGACGCTCTCGATCGATCGGTGTGATCATTGACATCCCCTCATTTTGCAGGCGCTCCTCGCGCATGGGCCGACTGTCAGTGCATGGGCCGACTGTCAGTGCATGGCGGGAATGCGAATTTTATGAGTGATCTTTTAATCCCACAGACAATAGGCGCTTGCCCCGGAGTGCACGGTGTAGTGCCTGAGAGTGTCCTGCGGCGTCCTGCCAGCAACTGATCCATAACTTCCTTGTCGATTGCCATATGATGGGTCCTTTCCATTCCACCTTATGGCCTCACGCACAAAACTTCTGACAGGCCCTGTCATGCCGCTGCTTCAGGACGTCGGGACGGTCCTGCTCGATGGCGTGGCCACTCTTTTCGCGCAGCACCGCACCCTTGCCGATCGGGTCTCCTCTTCGAGGCGTGCGCCAGTGAAGTGCAGCACTTAGCACCCGGCTGACCCTTTTAGCGCCCCACCTTTATCGTGCATTGCACCGGTTTCTTTGCCTTGGCGGCCCTTTGTTCACAGGCATTGATAGCCTTCCTATTCCGACGCCTCATCTCGGCGGCATCGACGATAGCCTGCCAAGCCTCGAGGTTATCGGCCTGCATCATGCGGATACCGGCTTCCCATAGCGTCGGCTCGCGCACGATGCGTGCGGCAATACGTTCAGGCAAATACCAGCCAACCGGCATGATGCGCGCGACCACGCCAGGCAGAATCGCCCACAACAGGCATCCGACGAGGACTCCGCCACCGATGCCCCACCACAGATGCTCGCGCTGCTGCTCCCGCGTGCGGGCATTGCCGATGATCTGACGCAATGCCTGCGCCGCGTCTGCCTGACTCTGCTGGACTCGCTCGACGCTGGCCCGGTCGGCCTCGCGGGCTTTGTACGCTGCTGCGGCGATGCGCGCGCCCATGTCCTCCGGGGTCATGTCGAGCGCGGGTGAATCTTCGATCGCCTTCATCCTCTTGTGGATCGCAGCGAGGTATGCGTTCGTCTTTTCCAGCGTCGGATTATAATCGGGGATTTCGATGTTCAACCGCTCGGTCGCCATATGCTCGACCGCACGCGCCATGAGCGCGATGCGCCCATCCAGGCCCGCCACCCGGTCGTCGAGCCGGGCGAACGCTTCCGCTGCGGTTTCCTCTCGGGGTTCCGGCTCCGGCGCATTCGATGGCAATCGTTGTTCGTCCATCTGTTTTCTCCTGACTAATGACCGATGCCCATGCCGCGCCCGAGGTCGCGGCCGTGATCGAACGGGATGGAGTTTGCGAGGTCGCGCGACAGGCTGCGCCCCATGTCGCGGCTGATCTCGAGCCCAAGTTCGCGGCTGCGCCCACCGAGCACCGATTCAAGCTGGGCGTCGCGTTCGAGGCTTTTGGCCATGCCGGCCATTTCCTGCGATACGCGCTTCGCGCCCCTGAAATTGCCGTCGCGCACCAACTCCTGATGCTGCTGCCGCAACTGCTGCCAGCCCTCTATGAAGCGGTCGGCGCGCTGGAAGGGGTCTATGCGGATTTCGGCTTCCGCCTGCATCGCCCGCACGGCGGCCTGGCCGCGCCCTTCGGCCGCCTCGCGGATCAACTCCGGGCCGCCCCGGAACGCGCTGTTCAAATCGGTGGTGCCTTCAGGCCGGATCGCGTCCAGCGCTTGCCCGGCCCGGTCCAACGCCGCGCGCTGGTGCGGCATGGGGTCGATGCCCTGCGCGCGCGTCTGGTGAATCGCGTCGAGCGCCCTGGCGTAACGCTCGACCGCGCCGCGCAAGCCTCCGGCACGCATCGGCTGCGGGTCATGGTCGCGCTGCTGCTGGCGGGCAGGATCGTGCTCGGCCCTGAGCATAGCGCCGCTAAGGTCGAGGCCATCGAACATGCCCCGCTTCTGTTCTGGCGGGGACGCTGGCCCGCGATCCTGATCGGGAAGCGAGAGACGCAGGCCGTCGAAAATCCCACGCGCCTTCTCCGCGCCCGCGCGCGCGATTTCCGCGACCCGCTCGCGGAAGCCGATGCCGCGCCGCTCGGCGAAGTCTCGCGCCGGGTCGGCCTTCTGGTAATCGCTGGCCATATCCTTGGGCCGCTCGCGCGATAGCGTGCGGACGAACCTGCTCTGATCCTTGAAGTCGTCGCGGCCGTAGTGGAGCGCCACCCCGTCACGGTGACGCGACATCGCGACATAGGCACCGTGGCGATCCATGCCCGGCGTCGCCAGCACATGCGTCCGATCCACCGTCATGCCCTGCGCCTTGTGGATCGTGGCGGCGTAGCCATGATCGAGGTCGCAATAATCTTTGACGTCGAACGCGATGCTGCGCCCCTCATCGGTGCGCACCGCCATACTGCTTTCGCCGACGCGCTCGATCGTCCCGAGCGTGCCGTTCTTCACCTCCAGGCTGCGCTCGTTGCGCAGGAACATGATGCGGTCACCGGAAGCAAAATCCCGATCGCCGCGTTCGACCTTCACGCGCACATCGTCGCCAAGATCGCCCGATGCGCGCATCGCCTCGCGTGCGGCGTCGTTAAGCTCGCGCACCTCGGCATTGGTGTGGGTCAGAATGATCCGGCTGGCATCGGGGCTCGCCCGCCGGTCGCGATCCCAGCGATTGATCAGCTCGGCTCGCGCCGTCTCGCGTGTGTCAGCAGCATGAACCATGCTGCGCCCGGCATAGGCGTCGATCGCCTCACCTGTGCGGCCGGTGGCAAGGTGCCGGGTCGCATCCTGCTGCCAGCCTTCGTGCTGGCGGCGCACCTCGGTAATCTCGATGCCGCCGTGCCATTCGTGGATCGAGCGGAACGCCGCGCCCGCCTCGATCGCCTGCAATTGCTGCGGATCGCCGACCAGCACGACCTTCGCGCCGGCGTCGGCGGCATGGGACAAAACGCGTTCCATCTGCCGCGTGCCGACCATGCCCGCCTCGTCGATGACGAGCACGTCGCGAGCGGTGAGCAAATCGCGGCCTTGCGCCCAGCCATGTTCCAAGCTCGCGATGGTGCGCGACGCGATGCCCGAGCCATTCTCCAGGCCTTCGGCGGCAATGCCCGACAGCGCGGCACCGCGCACACGGAACCCGGCATCCTCCCACGCCTCGCGCGCAACCCCGAGCATCGCGCTCTTGCCGGTTCCCGCATAGCCGATAACGACGCTGAGACCTTGTTTGTCGGTCACATGATCGAACGCCGCGCGCTGCTCGCCCGACAGCTCCAGGCCGCGCTCCGCTGCTGCGCGAAGCGCCGCTTCCCGGTCGCCCGCGCTGACGCGATGCCGCTCGCGCTGCGCCATCAATTCCGAAGCGCGTTGTAACCGCTGCTCGGTCTCGATCATCTCGCGACTGGTGAACCGGTCTTCGCCACGCCCGTCCTTGCCGAGCGCGATCAGGTCGGGCGACGATCGCACCGCGCTGAGCACAGCATCGAACGGTTCGCGCCCATCGCTGTGCCGATGCGCGAACATGGCAAGATCGCGGTTTGTGAACGTCGCCTGGCTGTGGGTGATCGCGTCGAGCGCGATCCCGGGATCGGCAATGATCCGCTCGCCGTTCTCGCGCGCGATCTCGCGGTGGAGTTCCGCGCGGTCGGCAAGCTGGCCCTCGCGCTCCATGCGCTGCGCGGGGCCGCCGATCTTGTCCTGCGGCTCGAGCGCGATGCCCTGTGCTTCCAGCGACCGATGGTCAATGCGGGCATCGATGTCGAGTTCGGCGAGCCGCGCATTGACATGGGCCTCCCAGCGTTCGCGCCACTGGCCGACATGCGCGTGCTCGTTCCATTCGCGAACCTTCGCCCCGAACCCGTCTTCGCCGACCTCGCGCATAGTGAGCATGACATGGGCATGGGGTTTGACGAGCCCGTCCGCGCCGATGTCCCAATGGACATTGAGGTCGGCGATCATGCCGCGGTCGACAAACTCGGTCTGGACGAAATCGCGGGCAAGCTCGATGCCCTGTTCCTTCGTCATCTCGCGCGGGATCGCGAACTCGACTTCGCGCGCGAGCTGCGCGTCCTTGCGTAGCTCTACCGCCTCGACTTCATTCCAGAGGGTTTCGCGATCGGAGAAGCGGTCCGGCACACCTTCGGGCAGGAGGATTTCGCTATGCTCGACACCCGAGCGGGCGCGAAAATCATGGTCGCGGTCGAGGCGCTCGTCGTGCAGGCGCTCGCCCGCGCGATAGGCGGCTGCGCCGACCGCGCTGCGGCCCGAAGTGCGCCCGATGACCTGCACGCTGAAATGGAAGATCGCCATAGCGATCGTTCAGTTACACTGCGAAGCGCACGTCGGCACGACGTATAAGCGCGCCCTTCTCGAATAAATTCTCGGACGGGACTAGGCGGTGTCAGACTGTCCCGGCGACACTACTGCGCTGGCGCCGCGCTTCTTCTATCATGGCCGCATCGTCACTCAATGGAGACTTGGTCATGCGTAAACCGCGCGATATCGATTCGGAACTGAAGGCGCTCGAAGCCAAGGCGAAGACCCTCAAGGAACGCCGCGTTCGCCAGCTTGGCGAACTCGTCATTGCAACCGGCGCCGATGCCCTCGATGCCGACATGCTCGCCGGCGCATTGCTCAGCGCGGCGGCGACGAAAGACACGGGTGCCAGCGAGGGCTGGCGCAAGGCGGGCGCGAGCTTCTTTCAGCGCGGCGCGCGCAAAGCTGCGGCGCGACCTGATCGCGGTGCAGCGAATGACACGGCGCACGATCGCAATGCGACATCGGCTTGAAGCGGTGAAGGCACGAACCGGCCTACGCGAGTGGCAGATCAGGCGGCGCGAACGCACGCGGCAACTCATTGAGTTGGGCGGACTCGTAGTGAAGGCCGAACTCGTCGATCTCACCGACGACGATCGCGCGATGCTCTATGGCGCCTTCCTGTGGGTGGCCGACAAGCTGAGAAGCGAGGCAGGCACAAACGCCGCTGCGATCTGGAAACGAAGAGGCAAGCGAGCGTTTGGCACTGAGACGCTGGATGCCGAATGATCGGCTGGCATAGGGCTCACCCACGTGGCAGCCATCTCTGGCTGCCATAATGCGTCAGCCTCACTCTACGGGCTCGCCCAAGGACATGATGGCTGTGGAATAGACCCAGGCGCGCATGAGTTGATCCGACAGCGGGTCGCGAAAAACGACAAGCCGCCAACGACCTTCGGATTTTTCGATGGCCAACTCCATGCCGACGTCAGCTCGAAAAACTATCTCGCCATCGCGATGCGGGCGGCGTCGCAGCGTCGCGGCCCGTGATAACTGGCCGCGGGGCATTCCGGCCAGAAATGCTTGATCTCGTTCCGCCTTCACATCGTGGTAGCGTCGTTCTTCCGCTTGCATTCTGTCGAGCTTGCCGTTCAACTCAGCAAAGGCCGCTTTGTCTTCCGGGCTTTGGGCAGGCGGCAACGAAGCAGTGATGAACGATAGGATAGCGGACAGAATACTGAGCAATCCGAACAGCCCCATATTCTCATACTCGCCTACCGTATTGACTCCGAAGCGTCCGAAGGGGGCGAACAGAACTTCGAGGAAGCGATGCAGCAATTTCGCGCGTTCGTGGGTGTCCTCGGTCGCAGCCATGGCCTCTGCGAGCTGCTGTGCCTCAATCACACTCTCCGCTACCGCGGCCAAACTAGAATCTACGGCATCGGCACTCGCGCGCAATGTCGCAAAATCGATCATTCGCATCCGTTGGGCGATCGCGCCGTACAGTTGCATCGCCGGCGCGATCTGGTCGATGAGACTGCGTTGGCGCGCTGCGAAGTCTGCTACACCGAACGCAGTATCCAACATAGACGACTGAGCTTGAAGAACCTTCATCGCGCCAGCCATCGAACCGGTAAGTTCGCGTTGCTGCTCGATCAAGCTTTGCTGCTGAAGCGCGATATCGCGCGCGGTTTCGCGGGCAGCTAAGGCCCAATCGGCACTCGCCAACTGCCAGAGAGACTGCCGCTGCTCCTGCGCCAAACGGAGCGCTTCACGCGCGGCGCGAAAAGTTTGATCCCAATCGAGAGCGGTGAGCAATGCGCGTTGTCGCTCCACGTCTTCGATCGCCCGACGAACATAGTCCGGACCTAGCGCCCGGCGCAGCTGTTCTGCGCGTTGAAGCTCCTCGCGCATCAAGCGATAGGTAGCGTTGTCGGGAAAACCAAACGGGTTGCTGCTCATCGGGCTATTCTGCCCGATTACGCGCCCATGATCGACCGGAAATTATGCATCACACTGCACCAGCAGTTCGATTAGAAACAATGGCCCTTTTGACCTATGAGCTATTTTGCGCGGCGCGTGATGGTCTTCTTGCGCCCGCCGCCGCGACCCTTTCGCGACCTGCTCCAAGCTCGTTGGCCATTGCGTCGATCTCGCCACCATAGAAATTGTGAAGCAGGAACAGGGCACGGGGCAGCGGAGGCAGACGCTGTATCGCGGTGCTGCGTTGTTCATCGAGTGAGGACATGGTCCATTCCGTCACCCTTGCGCCGCGATCGCCGCGCGGCATCGCGCGAGCGCCTGCACCATGTGATAATCGACCGTGGCGATGCTGATATCGAGCCGGGCGGCAATTTCCTTGTAGCTCATGCGCTTCGCCCGGCGCATCACAAAGACGCGCCGCGTCTTGGGCGGCATGGTGCGCACGGTTTGCCGGTAGAGCCGAAACAGGTCGATCGCCTCGATCCGCCATGCCTGTTCGGCCTGCGAAACCGCATCGCGTTCCTCGTCGAGCGGATAGAAGGCGCCGCATGTCTTCCAGCGCGCGCGGTCGATCAGCAAATTGCGCGCGATCCGGGTCAGATAGGCTTGCGGGTTTTCGACCCGTTCGAGCGCTCCGCTGCGGAGTAGCCGCGCGAAGGCTTCCTGCGTCAGATCGGGCGCCGCGTCGCGCCCAGCCTTCCGCCTGAAATATCCAAATATCCGTCCGCGCTCACCCCGATAGAATGTGTCGAAGGCGGCGGTCGAAACCGGCGCAGTCATAACCGCGCCTCCCGCTGGCGATGACGCGAGCTTCCGGGGCGCGGATGTCCGGTCACGTCGTGCACGCGATCGAGCAAGGCGCGCAGGATCGGACGAACGGCGTCAAGGGTGAACCCGCCATCGTCAGGTCGCGGCTGGTCGAACTGGTGCGCATGACCCCACTTCCAATAGGGCGAGAGAACCGCCGCAAGGCGCGCCATATCGGGGCAGTGATGCGCGAAGCCGGTTGCGTTGGCGTAAGCCAGCCCTTTGGCAATATCGAGCCGGACATGCCGGGCGTTCCACTGGTCGGAAAAGCCGACGTCGAGCAGGTGCGACGTCAGCGCGAGCTGGGCGACGATACCCGACTGATAGAGCATCTCGTCGCGCCGATCGTAGAAACCCCGGTCCAAAGATTCGAAAAAGGTTTCGGCATTGTCATAGCGGAAGCGGCTTAAACTCCGTCGCTCCTTGGTCCGAACGAGCGCGGTCGGTTCATCGTCATACCGATCGTGAAGCAGCGTCAGCGCATGATCCCAGGGAGATATGACAGGAGCGGCAAGCGCCGCGGCGAGTGCAGCGGCAAATGCGCTCAAAAGAGCGCGGCGAGATGTCGCTGAACCCATCGCCGAATCATCGGCAGGAATGTTGCGTGGCATGATGGACCTTCCTTCCATGCTCATCGCCTCGGACGCCTCCATCGGCGCTCGGGGCCAGTAAGCGGCACCGCTTATAGCGCGAAAGGCAGGAAATATTCAATAACCGGTGCCGCTTATTCGGCTTCCGATTGAACGCCCGCCCTGCTTGGTTACGACGCGAGCATGGGAAGGCCGCCGCTCAATGTGAAATCGACCAATGTCCGTCTGCCGGAAGGGCTTGGCGAGCGTATCGACAAGCTGGTCGGGCGGCAGCGCAGGGCGGCCTTCATCCGCGAGGTGCTGGAACGCGAGGTCAAACGGCTGGAAGACGAGCAAAGCGCGGCGCTGGGCTAGCGACCAACGCGCCGGTGCTTTCTCGGTTGGTAGCAAGAACAGAATGCCCGGCGCTTTCGCGCCGGTGCGAAATTTTGGAGGAACGGGCGTGGCCGTTCCTCCAATTGCGCGCCGCCAATCATCAAGCCGCCTCGCGAAGCTCCGGTTCGTCTTCGATCTGTGCCGAGGCGAGCAACTCCGCGATGCCTTCGCTCCGTTCGACACAGCCGATGCCGCCCCGCTCGGTATAGCCCAATGGAGGAAAGGCGAACCAGCGGGGAAGCCAATTGTCCACCTTGGCCCGGCCATTGCTGCCGATGAGGCAATCGACGAGAATCCCGCGCTGCACCTTGGCGGTCGCACCGGCATTGGCTTCGGCCACATCGGCCCCCGCGACCTCGGCGACGACGGCATTCAACAGTTGCTTGTCGCGAATGAGGTCGGGCAGCACCGCCGTGTCGTTCCAGCACTCACGCATATCGGTGCCGGTCAACCGCCCCAGCAAGTCGACCTCGGCGCTGCCGACCGCCAGCGTCTCGCCCATCACGACGGGAAGGATGCCCATCACCGCTTCGTCGGACAGCGCCGCCAAACGGGTGAACAGCCCCGCAACGCCGTGCGCGCCGTCATAGCCGCCAACCACGGTGGGGGTTTCGGGATCGAACCCGAGCAAGTCCAGCACCGCGCGCCGCGCCTTATCGAACGCCGCTTCGCTCGCCGACACCTCGACGCTCTCGGAAATTGCATCGCTCGCCGCTCGCTGCCTCTCGACATCGACCCGCCACAGCGGCGATCCGACGATGGCATGGGCGACCATCATGCGCAGCGTGATCCCCGGTTCAGACAGCAAGGATGCGCGCACGGCGGCATGACGATGCAGGTCGATATAGTTGCCGAGCGCCGCACTGACCTCGGGACGCACCGGCTTGGGTGCGTTGGCCTCGCCCTTGGCGCGCCGCCGCGCTTCCTTGGTGGTGATATAGCCTTCGTGAAAGGCGACCTCACCGCGATGGCTGACGGTCACGAATATCTTGCCGCCCTTCTTCTTCGGGCAGCGTTCATGCTCCCAGCTATTGAAATAGGCTCCGCGCTCCATGACGACGACATCGGTCCAGCCGGCATCGCGGTAGAAGGTGGCCTGCTTCTCGACCTCGGCCATCTGTGCGGTCCAGAAAGCATCGGCGTCGGCAAAATAGCGGTCCTCGCCGAACAGGTCGGAGACAATCTCGCCCGGGTAATCGGTAAGATTGAACATCGCGACCTTGGCGGCGATCGCGCTGCCGCCGAACAGCCATGCCTTGAGTTGGCTTCCGGTCGGCGCGTGCTTCTCGGCACAATCGACGAGCGCCAGCCATTCGCGCTGCTGTGCCTTGGTGGCGAGGGTCAGATGCCGCATGGTCACGGCATCGATCTTGTCGGTGCGATATAGGGTGCGGATGCGGGGAAGCAGATTGCCGATCGCCAGCGTCCGCTTCACCTGCAAGCTGGTGAGCCCGAAGGTGATGCCGATATCCTCGATGCTCCGTCCTTCGCGGACGAGGCGGGTGAAGGATTCGCAGCGCGACACCTCGTCGGGATCGAGGCGGGCAATATTCTCGATCAGCGATGCCTCCAAGGCCGCCGCGTCGTCCCCGGCCTCCATCACCGCGCAGGGCAGCGGGTCGATGCCGTCCCGTTCTTCGGCAACGCCGAGCGCCGCATGATAGCGCCGCTTGCCCGCGACGATTTCATACCGGTCGCCTTCGGCACTCGGACGGACGATCAGCGGAACGAGGATGCCGCGCGCCCTTACCGATGGCAGGATGTTGGTGAGGTCCGGCTTCTTCGTGATCCCGCGCATGTTGGCGGGTGACACCGAAAGCTGCGAAAGTTCGATATGCTTGAGTTCCATGATCCTATCTCCTTTGCTCTTCCAAACCACCGCAGCCCCGGCTAAGCGGGGTGGGCGGCGAGAGCGACCGGAGAGGCCCGCCACCAAGGCAGGGCGCACCGCAGGCCGGAATGTAATGGAGGACCCCGAAGGGGTTGCGCCCTGACGGGCGGGCCTCAGAGGAGAGCGACGACCACCCCGCACGGCCGGAGGCCCACGCCATCGCGCGTGAGTGCGATGACATTCAGGCCGGCGAAAGCCGGCCCCGCGTCAGTCGATCGTCACGGCGTCAGTCGACGAGACGGCGCGTAGTGCTGGCTCGGTGGAGCGAAGCGGAGTAGAGCGCGGCCGCCGCAGGTGGGACGTCAAAATACTTTGCTTAATCTGAAAAGGCTAAGATATGTTCAGCTTGACTTTGCAGTCGGGCGTTTCTGGGGCAAACTACGAAAGTCATTCGGTCTTTTGGGGGAAGCGGGTTGAACGAGATTATTGCGTTGGCGATTCACGACCTGAATCGCAAAGATGCCACATATTCAGTCAAATTGTCGGATAAGCTGCTTCCTGTAAGCGGAACGGCTGAACGCGTCATTACGACCATCTATGACCTTTATAATCGCCGCACATCGAAGTCGCACGGCCGCTTCACCACGGCAGAAGGGTCGCCCACTGAGGAACAGGTTCGCGGCTACGTTACAGCGGAAGAAAAAGACTTTCTGAATCTGACCGCGCGAATGATGGACCATCTTGCGCGCGAGGCGGGCAAAAAGGCCGCTTCGGAAGGCGGGCACGTGTTTTTCGCGCATTTCAGGCGCGAAGGAAGCGATTATCTGCTAGTTACCATCATCACGGACAAGCTGAGCGCGGCCCTGACCAAAAGCTTGGACATGCAGGACGTGGAACACCTCGATCTTGACGGTTTTCGTTTCGCAGGTCGGATCAATCTGTCCGCTTGGGCGAACGGCGACGATCGGTATCTGAGCTTCCTGAAAGGCAAGGGAAACGTCTCCGACTATTTCAGAGACTTCCTCGGCTGCGATTCCGCCATTCTCGAACGCAAGGATACCCAGAGCCTTGTCGAGGCGCTCAAAGGCTTCACGGTCGCGGAAAAGATGGAAGACGCGGTCGCCACCACCTTCCTGAAAGAGGCGATGGATGTGCTCGGCGAGGCAAACAAAGCCAAAGAGCCTGTCGAATTTGAAACCTTGGCGAACCGCTTGATGCCAAAGGATCCTGCCAGGCTCGCGGCCTATCTTGGCGACACGGATCGCAAGCTAAATGAAGGTTTCGTTCCTAACGCTAGCGCACTGAAAGCGCTGGTCCGACTCACAGGGAAAACAAAGATGTGGACGGTGGAATTCGCACGCGAGGCGATCGACAAAAGCATTGTACGCTTCAACAAGGAAAACAACTCGCTGACGCTATTCGACGTACCTGCGGAACTGGTCGAACAGATGCGCGCCGAAGGGATGGCAGGTGTCTAGCGTCACCTTCGCCGATCTCGTTGCGATCTATCGTGCCACGCGGTTCGATACGGAAGACGGCGGCATCCTCACGATCGCTACCGAGGAGATGGCCGCGACACTGTCGGCGATCATGGAAAATGACGATCTTTATGCCGACGCCCAGATTTCGGTAGAAGGAGACGCCGAACTCAAAGCTGGCGCACAAATACGCGTCAACGTCGGCCGTCCTAACGTTGCCAAGATGGGACTACTTGTATCCTCCTTTGACGAGCTTTTTGGATCGCCAGGCGCCGTTCTCGAAGAGCCGGTACGCTATTTTGTGAAAGAACCCGGATTCGCGTCAGGGGATGAGCCAGCTCCAGAGGTTCTGCTTCGCTACCGCGCCGTTCTTACGGTCGTCTCGATTCTGAGAGAAACCGCTTCACTCGTCGATGAGACGTTGCGACAGCTGATTTTTATTGGAAAAGAAAAATTGATCGTACCGATCCAATTCGGCCAACGGGATTTACTCGGGGACGTCGTCACCGAGGCTGAGCGTCTGAACAAATTGTTCGCAGTTGAATTGCACGTCGACGAGAAAAGAACGATTCTTCAGACCACGCTGATCGAGATGGTCGGATCGATGCGATCGGACAAACGCTTCGGTTTCATCATCCGCAACCTCGGTCGTCTCGCCGACGAAGTCGAGAAGGGTTACCGGCTCTTTACCTCGAGCTTTTCTTATTCAAAAATTCGCAATGAAGTGGAGGCAGCCCGTCTCGAGTTTGTGGCTAAGATCCACAAGACGATTGTCGACATTCAGGGTCAGCTTCTCGGAATCCCGATAGCCACCATCGTCGTTGTGTCGCAGTTGAAGGAAGTGAAGGGCTGCGACGTCGCATTCTGGACCAATCTTGGCGTGTTTCTCGGGGCTTGGATATTCGTCGGGATGCTCACGATTGCGGGCCTCAATCAATGGAAGACGCTCGCTGCTATCGGCCAGGAAGTCGAGCGGCAGCAGAAGCGATTGGACGATGACTTTGCGATGGTCGCCGACCAGTTCACGGACGTATTTGTTGATCTCACAACCCGCATCGACTGGCACCGCCGTGCGCTGATTGGCGTCGGTATAATTCTGACGGTAGGCGCTCTTGCTACGACAGTTGCCTTCTTCAAACTGGCGCCGAGTGGATCGTGGGCATGTTTGGCGCCCTGGCGATAATTTTCCCTAAAGGGCTCGGGGTTGCAGGTGCAAAAATAGCTTCGAAGCTCATCCTCGGGACAGCATGGGAAAAATATTTCCGCCCGCCATTGGCCGCCACGAAACGCCGATGGACGCCAGGAGACGCCAGCACCCGCCATCGCGAACGGAACGACAGTGCTCATGCTCTTGCAAGGCATGGCCGAATCGCCAATTCTGAAGCTCAGGGGAGCCCAGTAACCGTTAGCCGATGGAGTAGCCTCCTTGCACGCCCCCGACCGGATCATTCGTCTCCAGACCGTCCTCGCCCGCACCGGGCTGTCGCGTTCGACCCTCTATCGCAAGATCGCCGAAGGCACCTTCCCGGCGCAGGTGCGGATCAGCGTCCACGGCGCGGGCTGGCACGAGTCTGCCGTCAACCGCTGGATCGCCGATCCGCCCGGCTATCGCGCCGACAATGACAACCGCGATGCACAGCGGGCCGGCCATGCAAGAGGATGATGCCCCGCGCCCTGACCGCTTCGCCGCCGGGAACGACAATGGCACCGCGCTCGATCCCGCCGCGATCGACGCGGCGCTGACGCGCATCGCCGAAGCGATCGGGCGGCATATCGCCCGCGAACATATCCGCACCCGCAAGGCGGCGAACGACAACGAGCCCATCCCGAAAAATCCACCGTGGCCAAAGCGTTGACGCTAAGGTCGTGGCGCGCGAGACTGTCTTATCCGTCTGTGCGGGTCCTTCATCCCGTCCTTGGAAAGAATAATGCCATGATCCGCGCCGCGCTCTATGCCCGCTATTCCTCCGACCAGCAGAATGCGGCGTCGATCGCCGATCAGCAGCGCCTCTGCCGCGAGTTAGCACAACGCGAGGGCTGGCAGGTGGTCGCCAGCTATGAAGATGCGGCCATTTCGGGGTCGAGCATGATCCTGCGACCGGATGTCCAGCGGATGCTCGCCGATGCACAGGCGGGCAAGTTCGATATGGTCGTCGCCGAAGCGCTCGACCGGGTATCGCGCGACCAGGCTGACGTCGCGACGCTCTACAAGCATCTCCAGTTCGCGCGCGTGCCGCTCGTTACCCTGGCCGAAGGTGAAATCTCCGAACTGCACGTCGGGCTCAAGGGCACGATGAACGCGCTTTTCCTCAAAGACCTAGCGAAGAAGACGCATCGCGGACTGCGCGGACGCGTCGAAAAGGGCTTCTCGGCTGGGGCGGTTGGCTATGGCTATCGCATGGTCCGGCGGCTTTCGAGCGAGGGCGAGCTCGTGCGCGGCGAGCGCGAGATTGATCCCGCGCAGGCGTTGATCGTCGAACGCATCTTCCGCGAGTTTGCGGCGGGAAAAAGCCCGATCGCCATCGCGCGTGACCTCAACGCGGACGGCATAGCGGGGCCTTCGGGAAAGCCGTGGCGCGACACGAGCATCCGCGGCACGCCGCGCCGGGGTCTCGGCATCCTCAACAATGAACTCTACGTCGGCGTCCGGGTCTGGAACCACAAGCACAAGGTGAAAGACCCGAGCACCGGCAAGGACGTCACCCGGCTCAATCCCGAATCCGAGTGGGTGCGCAAGGCGGCGCCCGAACTGCGTATCGTCAGCGATGAGCTATGGGACGCGGCCAAGCGTCAGCAGAAGGCGCTCGCCGCGCGCAACGAAGGCCGTAAGGAAGCGGCTCAAGCGAGGAGCGTCAATGGCCTGCGGCGTCCGGTCTATCTTCTGTCGGGTCTGCTCGAATGCGGGGAATGCGGCGGCAACTATGCGATCGTCACTACCGATCGTTATGGCTGCATTGGCCATCATCGTAGTCGGAACTGCGCCAACAGCCGGACGATCCGGCGCGAAGAACTGGAGCGCCGCGCGCTCGCCGGTATCGCCGAGCGGCTGGTGTCGGCCGACAAGATCGACGCCGCCGTTGCCGCCTATGCCGCGCATATCAACCGCGAGAACCGCGAGCGGCGCATTCAGGCCGATGCCGATACCCGCGCGCTGGCGAAGGTCGAAAAGGCCGTGGCGGGCATCATGGCCGCGATCGAGGATGGCCTGTATCAGCCCTCCATGAAGGCGCGGATGGCCGAACTCGAACGCGAGAAGGCCGAAATCACCGCGCGGCTCGCCGAAGCGCCGGTCGGCATTCCCGATGTGCATCCCGGCATCGCGGAAATCTATAAGCGCAAGGTCGCCAAGCTCACCCAAACGCTCAAAGACCCGCAAGCTCGGCTCGATGCGTCCGCCGACATTCGATCACTTGTCGGCAAAATCGTGCTGCATCCGGGCGACAAGCGCGGCGAGGTTCATGCCACGCTGCATGGCTCACTGATGGGCATTCTCGACTTCGTGAATGAAAATCCGCATCCCGACGCAGACCGAGTTATAACAAAGGTGTGCCCGGGTTCGCGGGAATGACAAAGAGTGAGGAACGTCCGCTCCCCACCCCAAAAGCCGCCATCCGGCCTCTGCGCGGGTCAGACCACCGCGCCGTCGTCATTCTTGCTCGCGATCCGCTCGGCGCCTTCGGTCGCGGCGCTGGTGCGCGGGACGAAGCTGTCGGGGCCGACTTTCAGCCAGACGAGGATCGGCGCCGACATATAGATCGACGAATAGGTGCCGACGAAAATGCCGAGCAGCATCGCCGCAGTGAAGCCGAAGATCACGTCCGGCCCCACCCACAGCAGCACCGCGAGCGCGATCAGCATGGTAAAGCTGGTCATCACCGTGCGCGCCAGCGTCTCGTTGATGCTGAGGTCGAGCAGAGGGATGATCTGCATCTTGCGATATTTCTTAAGATTTTCGCGAATGCGGTCGTACACCACAATCGTATCGTTCAAGGAATAACCGATGATCGTCAGCAATGCGGCGACGATGTTGAGGTCGAATTGCAACTGGGTCAGCGCAAAAAAGCCGAAGGTCAGCGCGACGTCGTGGAACAGCGCGAACAGCGCGCCGACACCGAACTGCCATTCGAAGCGTATCCAGATATAGATGGAGATGGCGACCATCGCGAGCGCGAGGCTGAGCGCGCCGGTGCGAAGCAATTCGTCCGACACCTTGCCCGACACCGTCTCCACCGATCCGGTTTTCGATCCCGGAAACGCCTTGTGGATGCCGTCGACGAGCCGCTTGCCCGCGCGGTCGGCCGCAGCCTTGTCGCCTTCGGGCAGCGCGGTGCGGATCGACACCGCCTTGTCCGATCCGAATTGCTGGATCGTCGCTTCGCCCAGGCCGATATCGCCGACCTTTTCGCGAATTTCGTCGATCGGCGGCATCGCGCCGGTGAATTCGACGCGCACCGACTGGCCGCCGACGAAATCGACGCCGAGGTTCAGGCCGCGCACCGCGACCAGCGCGATCGAGGCGATGATCATCAGCACGCTGATCGCCATCGCGACGTTGCGCCATTTGAGGAAGTGGATGTTCGTGTCGTCGGGGACGAGTTTCAGCAGACGCATGGCTTCGGTCCCTTTCTTAGATGTTGAGCGCCGTGGGGCGCTTGGCGTGGAGCCAGCGGGCGGCGAACAGGCGCGTGACGGTGACCGCGGTGAAGACGCTGGTGACGATGCCGATCGTCAGCACCACGGCAAAGCCCTTGATCGGGCCGGAGCCGAACCAGAACATCAACGCAGCGGCGATGACGTTGGTGATATTGGCGTCGAAAATCGCGCGGCTCGCTTCCTTATAACCGATCTCGACCGCCTGGAAAACGCGCCGTCCGCTCTTTAATTCCTCGCGGATACGCTCGTTGATCAGCACATTGGCGTCGACCGCGGCGCCGATGGTGAGCACGAATCCCGCGATGCCCGGCAAGGTCAGCGTGGCGTTGAACATGCCCATGATCGCGACGATCAGCGCGATGTTGAACGCCAGCGCGGCATTGGCATAGATGCCGAAACGGCCATAGACGACGATCATGAAGACGAGCACCGCGACCGTCGCGACGATGCCCGCGATCGCGCCCTTGCGGATCGAATCGGCGCCGAGCTCGGGGGTCACAGTGCGTTCCTCGACCACCGCCATCTTCACCGGCAAGGCGCCCGAGCGCAGCGAGATCGCGAGCGCGTTCGCGCTGGCGACGGTGAAATTGCCCGAAATCTGCGCGCTGCCACCGAGGATCGGCTCGTTGATCGACGGCGCCGAAAGCACCTGCCCGTCGAGCACCATCGCAAAGCGCTTGCCGACATTCTGCGAGGTCACGCGCGCAAAGGTCGACGAGCCGCCCGAATCGAAGCGGATCGAGACCACCGGCAAGCTGGTCTGCGGGTCGAAGCTCTGCTGCGCGTCGATCAGCTGTTCGCCGCTGATCATCACCTGACGGCTCAGCACCTCGAACGCCGCGCCGCTGCCTTCGCCGGGCGCATAGGGCACGATTTCGCTGCCGACTGGCGCGCGCCCCTGCGCGGCTTCATTGGGGTCGGCATTGGCGTCGACCATGCGGAATTCCAGCTTCGCGGTCTTGCCGATCAGATCCTTCAATTGCTGCGGGTCGTCGAGGCCCGGCACCTGCACGACGATGCGATCGTCGCCCTGGCGGATGATCGTCGGCTCTCGCGTGCCGAGCGAATTGACGCGGCGGTCGATGATGTCGCGCGCAGTGTCCATCGCGCGATCGACCGCCTGGTCGAGCCCGACCTGCGTGGGAGTCAGCACGATGCGCGTCGTATCGACCACCTCGATATTCCAGTCGCGCTGGCCGGTCAGCCCCGCGCCCTGCGTTTCGCGGAACAGCCGCTCGCGCGCTTCGTCGAGCTGCGTCTGATCGCGCACGAGGAAGCTGATCTGACCGTTCGCGTTGCGCAGCTCGCCGATCGCGATGTCGTCGCCCGCGCCGCGCTCGCCGCGCATCGCGGTGCGCACGGTCTTTTCCATATTGGAAAGCTGGGTCTTCCTGAGGTCGGCAAGATCGGCCTCGAGCAGCAAATGGCTGCCGCCGGCAAGATCGAGGCCCAGATTGACCTTGGTCTGCGCAAAGGAGGGCAGACTCTCGAACGCCTTGTCGGGCAGAAAGCTGGGGATGGCGAAAAGAATGCCGAACAGCAGGATGATGCTGATGCCGGTGGTCTTCCAGCGCGGGAAATCGAGCATGGGGTGTGAATCCGTCAGGAAGGCCGGCCCGCAGGATGGCGGGCCGCGCCGCGTCAGTCGTTGGCGGGCTTGGCGCCGGGCTGCAGGACGTCCGAAAGGGTCGACTTGACGACCTTGATCTTGACGCCTTGCGCGATTTCGACATCGACGAAATCGTCGTCGACGCGCGTGACCTTGCCGACGATGCCGCCGCCGGTAACGACCTGGTCACGCGGCTTCACCGCCGCAACCTTGGCGCGATGCTCCTTCATCCGCACCTGCTGCGGGCGGATCAGGAAGAACCAGAAAACGACGAAGATCAGAAGATAGGGCACCAGCATCAGGAAGCCGGCTGCCCCGCCCCCCGATCCGGCCGCCTGGGTCAGAAGCAATGAGGTCGACATGAATGAAAGACTTTCCGTTCGAAAGCGCCGCTCCCCTTCCCGAAAAACGGCGCGCGAAATGATGGCGCGGCGCCTATCACGCAGGGGCGCGGTGCGCAACCGAT
This sequence comes from Sphingopyxis indica, assembly GCF_032879645.1. Lineage (NCBI taxonomy): Bacteria > Pseudomonadati > Pseudomonadota > Alphaproteobacteria > Sphingomonadales > Sphingopyxidaceae > Sphingopyxis > Sphingopyxis indica. Next base: position 1,590,585 of record NZ_CP076394.1, on the reverse strand, counting down.
GGCTGCGGTCCGTTCCCCTCGGCAGGCCGGGCGCAAATGGGGCTTTTCGCGGCGGGTTCAAGCCACCGGTGCGCGATTGCGACGGATCGGCGTTCGCCGCGCTTGCATCGGCCGCGAAGGCGCGCTAGGGGCCTCGCCTGCCCCACGGGGCCGGTCGGGACGTAGCGCAGCCTGGTAGCGCATCACACTGGGGGTGTGGGGGTCGGAGGTTCGAATCCTCTCGTCCCGACCATTTACATCTTCGCACCATCGACATTTTTCCGCGGAAGATTGCCATGTCGCGAGCGACGCGCGCCACAAAGGCGCTCGAACAGGCGGGTATCGCCTTTACCATCCACCGCTATGACTATGATCCGGACGCCGCGCGCGTCGGGCTCCAGGCCGCCGAAGCGCTCGGCGAAGACCCCGCGCGCGTCCTCAAGACGCTGATGCTGCTCGTCGACGGCCGGCCGGCTTGCGCGATCCTCGCTTCCGACCGCGAACTGTCGATGAAGCGCGTCGCTGCCGCGCTCGGCGGCAAATCGGCGGCGATGATGCCCGTGCCGCAGGCCGAGCGCGTCGCGGGCTACAAGGTCGGCGGGGTCAGCCCCTTCGGCCAGACACGCCGCCTGCCCGTCGTCATCGACGAAGCCGCCCTCGCGCACGCGCGCGTGTACATCAATGGTGGCCAGCGCGGGCTGCAGGTCCGGCTCGATCCGCGCGGCGCGGTGGAACTGCTCGGTGCTACCGTCGCGCCGATCGCGACCTGAAACAGGATCGAACCCACAAGACACCGTTCGTCCTGAGGAGCCATTGAGCCCCGTCGAAATGGCGTCTCGAAGGACCGTAGCATCAGCGTCCTTCGAGACGGGCCTTCGACAAGCTCAGCCCCTCCTCAGGACAAACGGTTCATTTCCTAACCCTTGCGCTCCGCCCGGTCGATCGCGCCGGTATCGAGCAGCGGCGCGGCGTCGATGTCCTGCGCATCGAGGACGAAGGCGAGCTTCTCGACCGCCGCGAGAATCATCGCCTGCTCCCAGGCGGGGAGCACCGCGAAACGTTCGGCAAAGGTCATCTGCAAGAGATCGGGCGCCTCGGCGAGCGCCGCGCGGCCGGCGGGCGTCGCCGACAAGAGGAACTGGCGCTTGTCCCGGTCGCTGCGCTCGCGCGTTGCGAGTCCCTGCGCGACCAGCCGGTCGACGATCGCGGTGATCGTCGCATGGCTGAACTGCAAGCGCTGCGCGACGCGCCCCGGCGTCACCGCTTCGCCGCCGCCGATTTCGTTGAGCACGAGCAGCTGCGACGGGGTCAACCCCGTCATCGCCGCCAATTTGCGGCTGCCCGACTCGGTCGCGCGCAGGATGCGGCGCAGCGCGCGCAGGGTGGCATTGGGGATATCGCTCTCCATCGCGCCTGCTTACCCGCGCCGCGCAGCGCCGCCAACGGCAATATCGCGTCGCTCCCGGGCAATTTTTATTTCATGTAGTGAAACAGTTTGTCCCGCCGGGGTTGATCTTGAGGGAGGAATCGCTATGTATCGCGCGCTTTCAAAGGACCCGGTGAACGGGTATAGCGAAACAGATATTTCAGGAGATGAATAATCTTTGACCGGCAAAAAGACGATGCGTCCTTGCCCGACACGAATGATTCCGATGCCACCGACGGCGCGCTGACGCTGCGCAAGCCGCGGGTGACCGACGGTCCCGCGGTGACCGCCTTGATCGCGGCCTGTCCGCCGCTCGATCGCAACTCGGCCTATTGCAACCTCGTCCAATGCACGCATTTCGCCGACCATTGCGTCGTCGCCGAACGGGACGGGCAGGTGGTCGGCTGGGTCTCGGGCCACCGCCCCCCGTCGAACCCCGACGATTTCTTCGTGTGGCAGGTCGCGGTGTCGTCGGCGGCGCGCGGGCAAAGGCTCGCGAGCCGGATGATCGACCATCTGCTGGGTCGCCCCGAACAGGCCGGCGTCACTCATTTGATCACGACGGTGACCGACGGCAATGCCGCATCCTGGGCGCTGTTCCGCGGCCTCGCGCGCGATTGGAACGCGCCGCTCGAACGCAGCGCCCTGTTCGAACGCGACGCGCATTTCGCGGGCGCACACGACACCGAATATCAGGCCCGCATCGGGCCGCTCACCCATAACCAGAACAAAAGCCAACCGCAGGAAAAACAGGGACAATAATCATGACCATTACGACCCCCAAACCGTCGGGCCGGATTCCCGACCGCAGCATCTATGAGCGCCGCGAATCGGAAGTGCGCAGCTATGCGCGCGCCATGCCGCGCCAGTTCGACAAGGCGGAAGGCGTGTGGATGCACGACAATCAGGGCGGCCGCTATCTCGACTTCCTCTCGGGCTGCTCGACGCTCAACTATGGACATAATCATCCGATCCTGAAGCAGGCGCTGATCGACTATATCTCGGCCGACGGCATCGCGCACGGGCTCGACCTGCATACCGATGCCAAGGAAAAATTCCTCAGCACCTATGAAGATCTGATCCTGAAGCCGCGCGGGCTCGACTATCGAGCGATGTTCACCGGCCCGACCGGAACCAACGCGGTCGAGGCGGCGATCAAGCTCGCGCGCAAGGTCACCGGGCGCGAAATGGTGATCGCCTTTACCAACGGCTTTCACGGCATGACGCTCGGCGCGCTCGCCTGCACCGGCAATGCCGCGAAGCGCGGCGGCGCGGGCGTGCCTTTGAGCCACGTCAGCCACGAACCCTATGACGGCTATTACGGCCCCGACGTCGACACCGCCGAACTGCTCGAACAACGGCTCGCCGACCCGTCGAGCGGTCTCGACGCGCCCGCCGCGATCCTCGTCGAAACCGTTCAGGGCGAAGGCGGGCTCAACGCCGCGTCGCCCGAATGGCTGCGCAAGATTGCCGCGCTCGCCAAGGAACATGGCGCGCTGTTCATCGTCGACGATATTCAGGCGGGCTGCGGCCGCACCGGCAACTTCTTCAGCTTTGAAGACATGGGCTTCACCCCCGACATCGTCACCCAGGCGAAATCGCTCTCGGGCATGGGCCTGCCCTTCGCGCTGACTTTGTTCCGCCCCGAACTCGACCAATGGTCGCCGGGCGAACATAACGGCACCTTCCGCGGCAACAACCATGCGTTCGTCACCGCGACCGCCGCACTCCGCCACTTCTGGAGCGATACGGCGTTCGAGGACGACATCGCGCGCCGCGGCACGCTGCTCGAGCAGCGGCTCGAGACGATGGCCAGGGAACATGGCTTCGAAACCCGCGGCCGCGGCATGATGCGCGGCATCAACGTCGGCTCGGGCGAGCTTGCCGACGCGGTGACCGCGGCGTGCTTCGAGGACGGGCTGATTATCGAAACCAGCGGCGCGCATGGCGAGGTCATCAAGGTGCTCGCTCCGCTCGTCATCGACGCCGCGCTGCTCGCGCAGGGCCTCGACATCCTCGAGGCGCGGCTGCGGGAGGCCATGGCCGACGACCTCGCCGTCGCCGCCGAATAACCAATTAGAAAATCAGGAGATTATTTCATGTTCATCCGCAATCTCGGCGAGATCCGTAAGAGCGACCGCAACGTCCGTTCGGACGGCTGGGCCAGCGCCCGCCTGCTCCTCAAGGACGATAATATGGGCTTTTCGTTCCACGTCACGACGATGTTCGCGGGCCAGGAACTGAAGATGCACTATCAGAATCATCTCGAGGCGGTTCTCATACTCAAGGGCACCGGCACGATCGAGGATCTCGCCACCGGCGAAATCCACAAGCTTCAGCCCGGCGTGATGTATGCGCTCAACGACCATGACCGCCACATCGTGCGCCCCGAAACCGACATATTGACCGCCTGCGTGTTCAATCCGCCAGTCACGGGCAAGGAAGTGCACGACGAAAACGGCGCCTATCCGGCCGAAGCCGACATGGTCGCCGCCGACTGACCCACAAACACAAGAGCAGGGGGACGTCCCATGACAGACATCTACCCATCCAGGCAGGCGGCAACGCCCCAGTTGCTGCCGCGCCTCGACCCCGTGGTCCATAGCGAATGGACCGCCGACGCGCCGATCGCCCGCGAGCGGGCGGCCGGATTCGACCGCGACGGCTATCTCGTCCTCGATGACATCTTCTCGGACGCCGAAGTCGCGCATCTTCAGGCGGCGGCGGGCAAGCTGCTCGCCGATCCGGCGGCGCTTGCGCCCGAAACGATCATCGCCGAACCGCAGAGCAAGGAAGTCCGCTCGATCTTCGAACTGCATCGCCAGAGCGACGTGATGGCGCGGCTCGCCGCCGACGCGCGGCTGGCCGAGGTCGCGCGCTTCCTGCTCGGCGACGAGGTGTATCTCCACCAGTCGCGCCTGAACTACAAGCCCGGCTTCAAGGGCAAGGAATTCTACTGGCACAGCGATTTCGAGACGTGGCACGTCGAGGACGGCATGCCGCGGATGCGCGCGCTGTCGATGTCGGTTCTGCTCGCCGAAAATAATGCGAACAACGGGCCGCTGATGGTGATTCCGGGTTCGCACCGCAACTTCCTCGCCTGCGTCGGCGAAACGCCCGAGAATCATTATCTCAGCTCGCTCAAGAAGCAGGAATATGGCGTCCCCGACGAAGACAGCCTCGCCGAAATGGCGTTCGAAAAGGGCATCGTCGCACCGACCGGCAAGCCCGGCACGGTCATCATCTTCGACTGCAATCTGATGCACGGATCGAACGGCAATATCACGCCCTTCCCGCGCTCGAACGCCTTCTTCGTCTATAATGCGGTGAGCAACCGGCTTCAGGCGCCCTTCGGCGCCCGCAAGCCGCGTCCCTATTTCCTCGCCTATCGCGGCGAGCCGGAGGCGCTGACCGCCCGGCACGGGCCGCTCACCCAGCAGGAGCTGGCGGCATGACCGGAACGCACAGCGTCGAAAAGATCGGCGGCACGTCGATGGCCGCCACCGCCACCCTGTTCGACAATGTCCTGATCGCGGGACGGTCGGGCAAGCAGCTCTACAACCGCATCTTCGTCGTGTCGGCCTACGCCGGGATGACGAACCTGCTGCTCGAGAACAAGAAGACCGGCGAACCCGGAGTCTATGGCCATTTCGTCGACCATGACGATGCCGACGCGTGGCGCGACGCGATGGGCACGGTGCGCGACGCGATGCGGTCGCGCAACGCCGAAATGTTCGCGCGCCCCGAAAGCCGCGAAGAGGCCGACCGTTTCGTCGATGCCCGCATCGACGCGGTCGCCGCCTGCCTCGACGATCTCGCGCGGCTGCGCAGCCACGGCCGCTTCAGCCTGAAGGAACAGCTGGTGACGGTGCGCGAGTTGCTCGCCGGGATCGGCGAGGCGCACAGCGCGCACAGCACCGCGCTGCTGCTCCGCGACCGCGACGTCAACGCACAGTTCGTCGACCTGACCCTCTGGGACGAGGATGATCTCAGGAGCCTCGACGAGCGGATCAGGGAGGCATTCGCGTCGATCGACCTCAAGACGACGCTTCCGATCGTCACCGGCTACGCCGGCTGCGAGGGCGGCATGGTGCGCCGCTATGCGCGCGGCTATACCGAGATGACCTTTTCGCGGCTCGCGGTGCTCACCGGCGCGCGCGAGGCGATCATCCACAAGGAGTTTCACCTGTCGAGCGCCGATCCGAAGCTGGTCGGCGAAGACAAGGCGCGCAAGATCGGCCGCACCAACTACGACGTCGCCGACCAGCTCGCGAACCTTGGGATGGAAGCAATCCACCCCGGCGCCGGCCGCGGGCTGCGCCAGTCGGGCATTCCGCTGCGCGTGCGCAACACCTTCGACCGCGAGGACGAAGGCACGCTCGTCACCGGCGACTATGTCTCCGACGTTCCGAAGGTCGAGATCGTCACCGGCATCCGACAGATGCAGGCGCTGCAATTCTTCGAACAGGATATGGTCGGGGTGAAGGGCTATGACGCCGCGATCCTCGACGCGCTGACGCGCCACAAGCTGTGGATCGTCAGCAAATCGTCGAACGCCAACACCATCACCCACTATCTGTCGGCCAGCGCCGCGGCGGTGAACAAGGCGCTCGTCGATCTGCAGGAAAAATATCCCGAGGCCGAGATCACCAAGCGCCCGATCGCGATGGTTTCGGTGATCGGCAGCGACATCTCGCGGTCCGGGCTCGTGCCCGACGCGATGCGCGCGCTCGACGATGCGGGCGTTTCGGTGATCGCGATGCAGCACCAGATCCGCAACGTCGACGTCCAGTTCCTCGTGGAGCCGCGCGATTTCGATCGGGCGGTGCGCGTGCTGCATCAGGTGCTGGTCGAAAAGGACGAAGCCGCGGTGGAGGACCGGCGCGCCGCCTGACGCGGCCGCCGGCGCGACGCCCATGTTCGCTTCGATCCATCCGGTCCGAAGCCTGCTGATCGCGATCTTCGTGATGATGGCGGGCAGCGGCTTCCTGTCGACGCTGATCGGGCTCCGGCTCGAGCGCGCGGGCAGCGGGACGATGGTGATCGGACTCGTCGCCACCGCCTATTTCGGCGGGCTGGTTCTCGGCGCGCTGCGTGCCGGCGGCATCGTGCGCCGCGTCGGACATATCCGCGCCTATGCCGCGTTCGTCGCGCTGCTCTCGGCGAGCACCCTCACCTATGCGCTGTTCCAGCAGCCGCTGCTGTGGGGCGCACTGCGCTTCATCGACGGGCTGTGCGTCGCCGGCGTCTTCATCTGCGTCGAAAGCTGGCTCAATGACCGCGCCGAACCCGAAACGCGCGGGACGATCCTCGCCTTCTACATGGTGTCGCTCTATTCGGGGCAGGCGCTCGGCCAGCTCCTCCTCCGTTCGGGCAACACCGCGCCGCAAATCCCCTTCGAGCTCGCCTCGATCCTGATTTCGCTGGCGATCATCCCTGTCTGCCTGACGCGCAGCCACGCGCCCGCGCTCGAGGAAGCCGCCTCGCTGCCGCTCCGCCGCCTCTTCGAAGCCTCGCCGCTCGGCGTCGTCGGCGCCGGCATCACCGGCCTCTTGCTCGGCGCCTTCTATGGCCTCGCCGCCATCTACGCGCGCCGCCTCGGGCTCAGCCTCGCCGATACCGCGACCTTCATGATGATCGTGATCCTCGGCGGCGTCGCGCTGCAATGGCCGCTCGGACGCCTTTCCGACCGCTACGACCGCCGCCGCGTGATCGTCGGCGGCTTCGCGATGACGCTCGCGGTCAGCGCCGGCCTCGCGCTCCAGCCACTCGGCATCGTCCTGCTCGCGCTCGGTTTCCTCTTCGGCGGCCTCAGCTTCGCCCTCTATCCTTTGAGCGTCGCGCACGCGAACGATCGCCTCCTCCCCTCCGAGCGCGTCACCGCGAGCGGCCAGCTCGTGCTGCTCTATTCGGCGGGCGCCGCGGCCGGCCCCATCGCCGGCGCGACCGCGATGACGATCGCCGGCGCGGGCGGCCTCTTCCTCTTCATCGCGCTCGCAGCCGCGGCGATGCTCGCGTTCGGCCTCTGGCGCCTCGCCGCGACCGATGCGGTGCCGGCCGAAGCGCAGCAGGACTTCCAGATCCTGCCGCGCACGACGCCCACCGCGGCGCTGCTCGATCCCGCTTTTCCCGACGATGACGACGCGGCCGCGGGGGCCGCTCCCCAGCAACAGGTGACGCCATGACCACGCAGACGATGACCCCGGACCTATGCGCTCCGGCGGGTGACAAGACCGATCCCGCGACGCTGCGCCGCGCGATCACCGCCTCGGCACTCGGCAATGCGACCGAATGGTTCGACTATGGCATCTATGCCTATGGCGTCACCTATATCTCGGCGGCGCTCTTTCCGGGGGATACCGACGAGGCGGTGCTGTTCGCGCTCGCGACCTTCGCCATCTCCTTCCTCGTCCGGCCCTTGGGCGGCCTCTTCTGGGGACCGCTCGGCGACCGCATCGGGCGCAAGTCGGTGCTCGCGCTCACCATCCTGATGATGGCGGGGGCGACCTTCGGCGTCGGGCTGATCCCCGATTATGCGCATATCGGCGTCTGGGCGCCGACCCTGCTCATCGTCCTGCGCATGGTGCAGGGTTTTTCGACCGGCGGCGAATATGGCGGCGCGGCGACCTTCATGGCCGAATATGCCCCCGACGACCGGCGCGGCTTCTTCGGCAGCTTCCTCGAATTCGGCACCCTCGCCGGCTTCTCGCTCGGCGCCTCGCTGATGCTGTTCTTTTCGCTGACGCTCGGTGACGCGGCGATGCACGACTGGGGCTGGCGCATCCCCTTCCTGATCGCCGCACCGATGGGCCTCATCGGCACCTATCTGCGCTCGAAGATGGAGGATACGCCGATCTTCCTCGAAGAATGTGTGGTCGAGGAAGCCCGCCAGGCGCCCGGCCTCGCCACGCTCGCGCGCGATCACTGGCGCCCGCTGCTCGTCGTCGGCGGTCTGGTCGTCGCGCTCAACGTCGTCAATTATACGCTGCTCAGCTACATGCCGACCTATCTTCAGCGCCGTATCGGCCTCACCACCGACGAGGCGCTGATCGTGCCGATCATCGGCATGTTGTTCATGATGCTCTTCCTGCCCTTCGCCGGCGCGCTTTCGGACCGTATCGGCCGCCGCGCGATGTGGCGCTTCTCGCTGCTCGGGCTGCTCGTCGGCGTCGTGCCGCTCTACCTGTTGATGGGCACCGGCCTCGCCGGCGCGATCGCCGGCTTCATCCTTTTGGGCCTGCTCTATGTGCCGCAGCTTGCGACGATTTCGGCAACATTTCCTGCGCTTTTCCCGACCTCGGTGCGCTTCGCGGGGTTCGCGATCGCCTATAATGTCTCGACCTCGATCTTCGGCGGCACCGCGCCCGCGATCGGCAGCGGCCTCATCAGCCGGACCGGCGACCAGCTGATGCCCGCCTATTACATGATCTTCTCCTGTCTCGTCGGACTCGTCGCGCTGCGCTTCATGCCTGAAACCGCGGGCCAATCGCTGCGCGGCAATCCCTTTGCATCGGCGGGTGGCGCAACCGGCTGAGGCGGACTGCCATCCCCCCTACGGCCGCAGCACCACCTTCCCTACCGCCTCGCGCCGTTCGAGCATCGCGAATCCCGCGCGCCAGTCGGCAAGATCGAGCACGGCGTGGACGTGGGGGCGGATGCGTCCATCAGCCGCGAGGGCGTCGATCGCCGCCAGATTCTCCGCCCCGCGTTGGGGAAAACGCCGGCCATATTCGCCCGCGCGTACCCCGACGACCGAAAAGCCCTTGATAAGCGGGATGTTCGCCGGCACCTCCGGGATACGGCCCGATGCGAAGCCGACGACGAGCAGCCGCCCGTCGAACGCGATGCAGCGCGTCGATTCGTCGAAGATGTCGCCGCCGACGGGATCGAAAATCACGTCGGCGCCATTGCCGCCCGTCAGCGCCTTCACCGTGTCGCGAAAGCCGGGCTCGGCCGCGATCACCGCGTCGGGCGCGTAAAGCCCGGCGATTGCCTCGCGCTTCGCCGCGCTGCTCGCCGCCGCGATCACGCGCGCGCCGAGCGCCTTGGCGAGATCGACCGTCGCCAGCCCGACCCCGCCCGCCGCGCCGTGGACGAGCACCCACTCGCCCGCCGCGACGCGGCCGCATCGCACCAGCGACACATAGGCGGTCAGATAGGCGACGCCATAGGCCGCGGCCTCCTCCCAGCTCAGCCGCTCGGGCTTGCGGCGCAGTGCCCGCGCGGGGACGGTGATCGCCTCGGCCATCGCGCCGAAGCGATTGCCGCCGACCACCGCGTCGCCGACCGCCCAGCCTGCGACGCCCTCGCCTAACGCCTCGACCTCGCCCGCGAATTCGAGCCCGGGCGTGAAGGGCAGTTCGGGTTTCAGCTGATAGCCACCGTTCGTCATCAACAGGTCAGGAAAATTCACCGCGGCGGCGCGCACCCGCACGCGCACCTCGCCCGGCCCCGGTGCCGGAACGGGCCGATCGACAAGCGCGCAGCCGCCATGGTGGGGTGCCAATTCGGCCACCTCTAAAGCCCGCATCGAAAAATCCTTTCCTACATTGTTCCTATATGGTTCTTTCAATTGCCTCATATGCACCAAAGGAGCGAATCATGCCGAAACCCGATCCCCTCACCTGCTTCGCCGACGCGCTGATCGAAGCCGTCATCGACCGCGAAGGCCGATATGTAAACCACGGTGCCGACCGTGGCGGCGCGACCTGCTGGGGCATCACCGAAGCCGTGGCGCGCGCCGAGGGCTATGCCGGCGCGATGTCCGCTCTCTCCCGCGAGACCGCGGCGTCGATCTATCGCCGCCTCTATTGGCACCACCCGCTTTTCGACCAGGTCGCCCTGCGCGCGCCGCAGATCGCCGCCGAATTGTTCGACACCGGCGTCAACATGGGCACCGCCGTCGCGACCGGCTTTCTCCAGCGCGCGCTCAACGCGCCCAACCGCGCCGCGCGCGATTATCCCGACATCGCGGTCGATCGCGCCATCGGCCCGCGCACCCTCTCGGCGCTCGACGGCTTCCTCCGCACGCGCGGCGCAGCGGGCGAGACGGTGCTGCTGCGCGCGATGGAAGCGCTGCAGGGCGAACGCTACATCGCGCTCGCCGAACGCCGCCCGAGCCAGGAGGCTTTTCTCTACGGCTGGCTCGCGAACCGCATCGGCGACGGCTGATGCATCCCGCCATTGGGCTGAACTTCTCTGAACTTTGAACATGCAGGAGCACCGGAATGAGCATCATCGAAGGCCTGATCGGCCCCATTGCCAAGCTGATCGACAAGATCATCCCCGACCCCGAAGCGCGCGACCGCGCCAAGCTTGAGCTACTCAAGCTCGAAGGCAGTCAGGAGATGGAGGCGATCCGCACGCGGATGACCGCGATCGTCGCCGAAGCGAACAGCGCCGACCCGTGGACGAGCCGCGCGCGGCCGAGCTTCCTTTATGTCATGTATGTGCTGCTGCTCTGGGCGATCCCGATGGGTCTGATCGCCGCCGCGCGGCCGGAGATGGCCAGGGGCATCGCCGAGGGAATGAACGCCTATCTGTCGGGCATCCCCGAGCCGCTCTACGCACTCTTCGGCACCGGCTATCTCGGCTACACCGCCGCGCGGGCGTGGGGGAAGGCGAAGGGTGTCGAGGGGTGAGTCGCTACCCCAAAATGATGTGTGCTCCCGCGAAGGCGGGAGCCCATCTCCGGTTGTCGCGAGATTGAACCGGCCGGAGATGGGTCCCCGCCTGCGCGGGGACACACCACTCGCTCATAGGGCGCGAGTAAACTCGTTCGCCCGCCCCACCAGCCACTCGGCAAACGCCCGCTCCGCCTCACGCTCGGCCCGCGCCAAGGGCCGCGTCAGCCAATAGGCGCCGACATCGACCTCGGCGCCGAACGGCTGGACCAGCCGCCCGTCGGCAAGCTCCGCTTCGAACATCGCCGGCGGCGCGAGCGCGACCCCCTCGCCGAGCAGCGCCGCCTGCACCATGATGATCGAAGTGTCGAACTGCGCCCCGCGCGCGACGATCGGGGCCGTGCCGGCCGCCGCGAACCACGCCGGCCAGTCCTGCGCGCGATACGACCGCAGCAGCGGCCAGCGCGCCAGGTCGGCGGGGTGGTGCAGCGTGTCGGCGATCGCGGGCGCGCAGAGCGGCGTCATCGGCGCCTCCATCACGCGCACCGCCTCGACGCTGCGCCACGCGCCGTCGCCGAAGCGGATCGACAGGTCCAGGCTGTCGGTCGAGGCGTCGGGTTTGTTGTTGTTGGTGAGCAGGCGCAGCTCGATATGCGGATATCGCCGCCGGAAATCGGGCAGGTGGCGCATCAGGAAGCCGACCGCGAAAGTGCCGACCACGCCGACGGTCAGCACGTCGCGCGCGACGCCGAGCCGCACCCGGTCGATCCCCTCCTCGATCCGCGACAGCGCATCGGCGACGGTCGGCGCGAGCAGCAAGCCCTCGTCGGTGAGCACCAGCCCGCGCGAGGTGCGATGGAACAGGCTCTTGCCGAGCCAGGTCTCGAGCGCCTTGATCTGGTGGCTCACCGCGGCTTGCGTCACGAACAACTCCTTCGCCGCCTCGGTAAAGCTCGCCTGCCGCGCCGCCGCGTCGAACGCGCGCAGCAGATTCAGGGAGATTTCGGTGACCGCCATGCAGACCCCTTAGAAAATCTAATGGTGAAGCTGACCTATCATCGCTTGGCCAGCGCGCCAAATGCGGAAACTATTGCGGCCTCCTTCCGGTTATATGAGGATTGTCACCATGCCCCTTCCCGCCCTTTCGCGTCGCCGCATCCTCTCCCTCACCCCGGCTGCCGCCTTCGCGGGCTGGACGCTGCTGGCGGGCTGCACGCGCGAAGCCGACGGCGCACCGGCTCAAAAGCCGGAGGGAAAAGCGGACCCGATCGCCCGGAAACTGGCGGCACTCGAGCGGCAGGCGGGCGGCCGCCTGGGCGTTTGCTTTCGGGACGCGGCCAGCGGGCGCATCACCGGCCACCGCGTCGACGAACGCTTTGCGATGTGCTCGACCTTCAAATGGCCGCTGTCGGCGGTGGTGCTGAAAGCGGTGGACGACGGCAAGCTGGCGCTCGACCGCCGCGTGCCTTACGGAAAGGCCGATCTGATCCCCAATTCCCCCGTCACCAGCAAGCGGGTCGGCGAAGGCGCGCTGACCGTCGCCGAACTCATGGAGGCGACGATCACCACCAGTGACAATGCCGCCGCCAACCTGCTGCTCCCCCTCGTCGGCGGCCCCGAAGCCGTGACGCGCCAGTTTCGCGCATGGGGCGATCCGGTGACGCGCCTCGACCGGACCGAGCCGGCGCTGAACAGCGTCGCCCCTGGCGATGTGCGCGACACGACGACCCCCGGCGCCATGGCCGCGCTGCTCGACACCATCCTGCTCGGCAATGCGCTATCGCCCGCATCGCGAACCCGCCTCGTCGACTGGGGCGTCGCGACGACCACCGGCACCCGCCGCCTGCGCGCCGGCATCCCGGCGGACTGGCGTTTCGGTCACAAGACCGGCACTGCGACGCCGACCGGCATGATGAACAAATATAATGACATCGCGATCGCCTTCCCGCCCCAAGGCGCGCCGCTGCTGATCACCGCCTATTATGAAGGCCCCGTCGCGAGCAAGGATATGCGCGCCGAGGACGAAGCCGTCCTCGCGTCGGCCGCGCGCCTCGCCGTCGAATGGGCGGCCATGCGGTGAAGATCATTCCCATCTTGAACTAGGGAAAAGCCGTGTGCTCCCGCGAAGGCGGGAGCCCATCTCCGGTCGGTTCCATCTTGAACCGGCGCGAGATGGGTCCCCGCCTTCGCGGGGACACACGCTCTTTCAACTATCGGGTCAGGCGGCCAGCGCCGCCTTGACCGCCGCCACCGCCGCGTCGGCGGCCGCACCGTCGGGACCGCCGCCCTGCGCCATGTCGGGACGGCCGCCGCCGCCCTGCCCGCCGAGCGCGGCGACCGCGACCTTGACCAGCTCGACGGCGTTGCGCGAGGCGGTCGCATCGTCGGTCACCCCGACCGCGACCGACGCGCGGCCATCGTTGACCGCGACGAGCATCGCGACGCCGCTGCCGACCTGCTTCTTCATATCGTCGACCGCGCCGCGCAGACCCTTGGGGTCGAGCCCCTCGACGATTTGCGCGAGCAGCTTCGTGCCGCCGACCTCCTCGACCGCCGGGCCGCCGCTCGCAGCGCCGCCGCCCATCGCGAGCGCCTTCTTCGCGTCGGCGAGTTCGCGCTCGGCCTTCTTCAGCGCCTCCGCCATGGCGGCAACGCGCGCCGGCACCTCGTCGGGTGAGGTCTTGAGCGCCGCCGCCGCCGCCTTCAGCGCCTCGTCGCGGCCGAGCAGCCACTGGCGCGCCGCTTCGCCGGTCAGCGCCTCGATACGCCGCACGCCCGACGACACCGCGCTTTCGCCGACGATCTTGAACAAGGCGATATCGCCGAGCGCGCGAACGTGGGTGCCGCCGCACAGCTCGACCGAATAGCTCGCCTCGTCGGCCTTGCCCATGCTGAGCACGCGCACTTCGTCGCCATATTTCTCGCCGAACAGCGCCATCGCGCCCGCGGCGATCGCGTCGTCGGGGGTCATCAGCCGCGTCGTCACCGGCTCGTTGGCACGGATCTGCGCGTTCACTTGCGATTCGATGTCGGCGATCTCTTCGGCAGTGAGCGCCTTCGGGTGCGAAAAGTCGAAACGGAAGCGATCCTCAGCGACAAGGCTGCCCTTCTGCGTCACATGATCGCCGAGCCGGTTACGCAGCGCCGCGTGCAGCAGGTGCGTCGCGCTGTGGTTCGCCCGAATGCGGTCGCGGCGCGCGGCATCGACGCTCAGATGCACCGTGTCGCCGACCTTCAGGCTGCCGCTCTCGATCACCGCCTGATGCGTGTGCAGCCGCCCGAGCGGCTTGCCGGTGTCGCGCACCGACGCCTTGAACCCGCCCGGCGCGCTGATCGTGCCGCTGTCGCCCATCTGGCCGCCGCTCTCGCCGTAAAAGGGCGTCTGGTTGGTCAGCACGACGACCGCGTCGCCCGCCTGCGCGGTGTCGACCGGCACGCCGTCCTTGACGAGCGCGATCACCTCGCCCTCGCCCTCGGTCGCGGTGTAGCCCGTGAATTCGGTGCTGCCATTGGCTTCGGCGAGGTCGAACCAGATTTCGTCCGACGCCTTTTCGCCGCTGCCCTTCCACGCCGCGCGCGCCGCCGCCTTCTGCTGCGCCATCGCCGCGTCGAAGCCTTCGCGATCGACGGCGATGCCCTGTGTGCGCAGCGCATCCTCGGTCAGATCATAGGGGAAGCCATAGGTGTCGTAGAGCTTGAACGCGACGTCGCCGGGCAGCGTTGCGCCCTTGTCCATACCGGTGGTTGCCTCGTCGAGCAGCCGCAGCCCCTTGTCGAGCGTCTGGCGGAACTTCGTCTCCTCGCGTTCGAGCGTCTCGGCGATCAGCGGCTGGGCGCGGATCAGCTCGGGATAGGCGGCGCCCATCTCGGCGGTCAGCGACGGCAGCAGCCGGTACATCAGCGGATCCTTGGCGCCGAGCAGGTGCGCGTGGCGCATCGCACGCCGCATGATCCGCCGCAGCACATAGCCGCGCCCCTCGTTCGACGGCAGCACGCCGTCGGCGATCAGGAAGCTCGACGCGCGCAGATGGTCGGCGATCACGCGGTGGCTCGCCTTGCGCGCCTCGTCGGCGGGAACGCCGGTCAGTTCGACCGAGGCGGCGATCAGCGCCTTGAAGGTGTCGGTGTCGTAATTGTCATGGACGCCCTGCAGCACCGCCGCGACGCGCTCCAGCCCCATGCCGGTGTCGATGCTCGGCCGCGGCAGGTCGACGCGCGCGCCGCCGGGCTGCTGGTCGTACTGCATGAAGACGAGGTTCCAGATTTCGACGAAGCGGTCGCCGTCCTCTTCGGCCGATCCCGGCGGTCCGCCCCAGATATGATCGCCATGATCGTAGAAAATCTCGCTGCACGGTCCGCACGGCCCGGTGTCGCCCATCGACCAGAAATTGTCGCTCGTCGCGATGCGGATGATCCGTTCTTCGGGCAGTCCCGAAATCTTGCGCCACAGGTCGAACGCCTCGTCGTCGGTATGATAGACGGTCGCGGTCAGTTTGTCGGCGGGAAGGCCCCACGTCTTGTGGACGAGCGTCCACGCATGGTGGATCGCCTGCTCCTTGAAATAGTCGCCGAAGGAGAAATTCCCCAGCATTTCGAAGAAGGTATGATGCCGCGCGGTGAAGCCGACATTGTCGAGATCATTGTGCTTCCCGCCGGCGCGCACGCATTTCTGCGACGAGGCCGCGGTGCTGTAAGGGCGCTTCTCGAGCCCGGTGAAGACATTCTTGAACGGCACCATCCCGGCGTTGACGAACATCAGTGTCGGGTCGTTGTGCGGCACCAGCGGCGCCGACGGCTCGATATGGTGCCCCTCCTTCGCAAAATAATCGAGGAAGGAGCGGCGAATGTCGTTGGTCGATGTCATGCGCGCGAATTAAGGGCTTTGCCCCCTCCCGACAAGCCGGGAAACGCCCCTCAAGCAGATCGGCGCATGCGATCAGAAGGCGGTGGCGATCCCCTTGCCCAGATAGCAGGGCAATTGGCGCAGCACGTCGACCTTTGGCACGCCGTCCTCCATCATGTCGGACGGCACTTCGGACGTGTCGGTGCGCACGACGGTGAAGGGTGCGGCCGATGTGGCGCGGTGGACGACTACATAGCCGCAATCCATCGTTCCGTCCTTGCGGTCACCGCGGAAATCGAAAGCGGCGTAGACACCGGACGGCTGCCCGGCGGGATCGAGATACCAGGTCAAGCGCAGGATACGGATCGTCCCGTCGGCCCACAGGCCGCCGCGCTTGCGCAGATCGGCCTCCCAGTCGAACCGCGGACTCGACGCCTGGAGCGACGGGCGCAGCATTGCATAGGCCGCGGCATAATCGCGCCGTGCCAGCGCGAGCGTGTATTCGGCGAAGCGATCGACCGCCCCTTCCTCGTCGGTCGCGGCCGGTTTGAAATCGACGCCCTCGGGCGCAACCACCTCGCGTTCGACTTCGGGCCCGGCCACCGGCGGCGCGGCGGCGGCAGGAACGCTGGTCGCCAGCAGGGCGGCGACGAGCAATATTCGGCCGCGGCCATCAATAGCCATAATAGGCCCCGCCCTTAGTGCGGGCGCGCTGCCACGCGGGGCGCGCGTGGCACATGTTCACGAACTCGGCGAGCTTCGGATAGCGCGGCGCCATGCCCTGCATCACCGCGATTTCGGCAGGGAAGCTCAGCATGACGTCGGCGGCGGACAGATCATCGCCGATGAAATGGCCGCTCGGGCCGAGTTTGCTCTCCATGTAGGAGAAATGCGAATCGAGCTGCTGCGCGATGCGCGCTTCGAGCGGCTCCGCCGCGGCGCCGAGACGCGCGGTGTAGAGGCGCAGCAGGATTGGCGTCATCGCCGAACCTTCGGCGAAATGCAGCCATTCGAGATGGCTGACATGATCGTCGGTGCCGCGCGCGGGCACGAGATGACCGCCGCCGTGGCGCTCGCACAGATATTCGACGATCGCGCCCGATTCGATGATCGCGCGGCCGTCGTCTTCGAGCACCGGCGACTTGCCGAGCGGATGCACCGCGAGCAGCTCGGGCGGCGCGAGATTGGTTGTCGCGTCGCGCTCGTAATATTTGATCTCGTAGGGCGCGCCGATCTCCTCGAGCAGCCAGAGGATGCGCTGCGAGCGGCTGTTATTGAGATGATGGACGATCAGGGTCATGGCGCACTCCTCGATGACGACGACCCCGCGCGGGCCGGCAATCGGCGTATCCGACCCGGCGCCCGCTTGCCAATGAAGTTTGCCGATGAAGTTCGAGCGCCGCTTCAGGACGGAAGGGCGCTCGGCAGGAGCAAGCGATCAACGGCGGGCGGGCCGGTCTGCGAGAGGGGTGCAGACCCAAGGAGCGGAACCGGTCCGGCCAAAGCCGGGGCGATTCCATGGCCCGCCGCCGTCGGCCGGCCGGTCGGGAGGGGCATGACCGGCCGGAAGGCGTTCAGTCGCGATCAAAGATCGCTATCGTCGTCCGCATCGGGGCCGGTCATCATCTCTTCGGCCACCGCCTCGGTACGGCCGCGGATCGCCGTCTCGAGTCGCTGCATAAGTTCAGGATTTTCCAACAGAAAATTCTTCGCATTCTCGCGGCCCTGGCCGATGCGCACCGAATCATAGCTGAACCAGGCGCCCGATTTCTCGACGAGCCCGGCCTTGACGCCGAGGTCGAGGATTTCGCCGATCTTCGAAATGCCCTGGCCGTACATGATGTCGAATTCGACCTGCTTGAACGGCGGCGCGACCTTGTTCTTGACGACCTTGACGCGCGTCGTGTTGCCGACGATCTCGTCGCGGTCCTTGATCTGCCCGGTGCGGCGGATGTCGAGGCGGACCGAGGCGTAGAATTTGAGCGCGTTGCCGCCGGTCGTCGTCTCGGGATTGCCGTACATCACGCCGATCTTCATGCGCAGCTGGTTGATGAAGATCACCATGCAGCGCGAACGGCTGATCGAGCCGGTGAGCTTGCGCAGCGACTGCGACATCAGCCGCGCCTGCAGGCCGACGTGGCTGTCGCCCATCTCGCCCTCGATTTCGGCGCGCGGGACGAGCGCGGCGACCGAGTCGACGACGAGCACGTCGATCGCGTTCGAACGCACGAGCGTATCGACGATTTCGAGCGCTTGTTCACCCGTGTCGGGCTGCGACACGATCAGCTCGTCGATGTCGACCCCCAGCTTCTTCGCATAGACGGGATCGAGCGCATGTTCGGCGTCGACGAAGGCGGCGGTGCCGCCGGTCTTTTGCGCCTCGGCGATGCAGTGCAGCGCGAGGGTGGTCTTGCCCGAGCTTTCGGGGCCATAGATTTCGATGACGCGGCCGCGCGGCAGTCCGCCGACCCCCAGCGCGATGTCGAGCCCGAGCGAGCCGGTCGAAACCGCCTCGACCTGCATTGCCTCCTTCGAGCCCAATTTCATCACCGAGCCCTTGCCGAAGGCGCGGTCGATCTGCGCCAAGGCGGCGTCGAGCGCCTTCTGCCTGTCCGTTCCGTTCACTGATTTCCCCGATTCGACGAGTGACAATTGTCCGGCCATGACCGTCCCTTTCCTGCTTAGAGCGACGGCAGACGCATCGCAACGCCCGGACCATCGTGTACGGCATTTGTTCTCGTGGAACAAGAGGGGAACGGAATTAATGTTCGGCGGTCATCTCTATCGGGATCGACAAAAGCATCGGAGGGTTTGCGCGGCAGCGAAGATCGTGACCAACGGCGGTCCCGGCGTTCGTCGGGGCTATGAGCAAGATCATCTTTGACTGAATAAGCCGTGCGCTCCCGCGAAGGCGGGAGCCCATCTCCCGACGGCCTAGAGCATCGTGCCGGAAATCTGCACCGTCTCCCCGAGCGAAGTCGAGGCGGCGACGCTGCGGTTCTCGCTCCGCTCGAACGAGCCCCTCGTCTTCGCTCGGGGATGCGGATGATTCAGATTTCGCGCAATTTGCTCTAATCTCGCACCGGTCGGAGATGGGTCCCCGCCTTCGCGGGGACACACGCACTTTCCCATGCGCCTCATTCAAGAGCAACCACGCCCTAGGAGAGAAGGTCCGCGAGGGTCGCTTCGATGTCGCTGATCCGGAAGGGCTTGGTCACCAGCCGGCGATCGGCGTGCGCGGGCGGGATCACGTCGCCGCCGCCCGATGTGAAGGCGAAGGGGATGCCGCGCGCGGCGAGCGCATCGGCGATCGGCCAGCCCTTTTCCTCACCCAGATTGATGTCGACGAGCGCACCCGCAATCGGTTCGCGGTCGAGGATCGCGAGCGCCTCTTCGTTGGTCGTCGCCTGCGCGGGCTCGGGAAAATCGAGCGCGTCGAGCATGTCGACGAGCATCATGCCGATCAGCACATCGTCCTCGACGAGCAGGAGGCGGCGATCATCCGCCATCGGAGTTCCGATGCGCGGCGTCATCGAGCGCCGCCGACACCGCCTCGGCGAGCTGCGCGACCGAAAAGGGCTTGGGCAGGAAGGCGACATGGTCGATGTCGATCGACTGGCGCAACTGTTCCTCGGCATAGCCCGACATGAACAATATGGGCAGATCGGGCTTTTTCGCACGCATCGCGCGCACCATCGCCGGGCCGTCCATCACCGGCATCACCACGTCGCTGACCACCAGATCAATCTTGTCCATCGCGTCGAACCGTTCGAGTCCTTCTTCGCCCTGCTGCGCCGCCACGACATTATAACCCGCACGGACCAGCGCGCGTTCCGCGACCGCGCGCACCATATCCTCATCTTCGACGAGCAGGATGGTGCCGGTGCCCCACTGGCTCTTCTTCGGCCGCGCCGCGGGCACCGGAAGCGCGGGCGCGTCGCCGGCGGCGCGGTGGACGGGCAGATAGACGGTGAAGCTCGCGCCCTTGCCCGGCTTGCTGTCGGCGAAGATGAATCCCGCCGATTGCTTGACGATGCCGTAAACCGTCGAAAGCCCCAGCCCCGTCCCCTTGCCGACGTCCTTGGTGGTGAAGAAGGGCTCGAAAATCTTGGGCAGCACATCGGCGGGAATGCCGCTGCCGGTGTCGGAGATGCGCAGCGCGCTGTAGTCGGCGGGCGGCATGATCTCGCTGCCCATCACGCGCACCTCGGCGGTCGAGACAGGAAAGGTCTCGATCGTCATCGTGCCGCCGCCGGGCATCGCGTCGCGCGCATTGACGGCAAGGTTGATGATCACCTGTTCGAGCTGCACCGGGTCGGCGCGCACCGCGCCGAGCCCGCGGCCGTGATGCACAACAAGTTCGACCGTGTCGCCCATCAGCCGCTTCAACAGGTGCGAAACCTCTGAAATCACGTCGGGAAGCTGCAAAATCTGCGGCCGCAGCGTCTGCTGGCGCGAAAAGGCGAGCAATTGCCGCGTCAGGCTGGCGGCGCGATTCGCGTTGCTGCGGATCTGCTGGATGTCGTCATAGTCGCTGTCGCCGGGCGTGTGGCGCATCAGCATCAGGTCGCAGCTGCCGAGCACCGCGGTCAGGATGTTGTTGAAGTCGTGCGCGACGCCGCCCGCGAGCTGGCCGACCGCCTGCATCTTCGATTGCTGCGCGACCTGCCGCTTGAGCCGCGATTCCTCGCTCGAATCCTTGAGGCTGAGCAGAACCGCGGCTTCGCCGAGCCCGCGCACCCCGACGACGCGCATCGACACCGGATCGTCGCTTTGCCCGGCCAGACGGATCGACAGGTCGCCGCCGACCTGTTGCCCGCTGCTGTGGCGGCGGATCATGTCGGCGAGCGGCCCTTTGTCCTCGCCGACGACAAGATCGCCCGGATAGCGCGGCAGCCGCCCTTCGGCGACCCCGGCGGCGCGCTTGAAGGCGCGGTTCATATAGAGAAAGCGGCCATCGCGATCGACCATCGCGAGGCCGAAGGGCAGCAGCGACAGCAAGGTTTCGACATAGCTTTGCGCGGTGCCGCGGTCGGCGGGGCCGATATCCTCGTCGATCAGCGCGAGCAGCATCGGCCCGACGCTATCCGCGGGCGCGAGCGGCACCTGGATCAGGCGCACCGGCGTCGCACGGTCGCCCTCGTTGGTGAAATAAAGCGCGCCGGCGTCGTCGAGGCGCAACATCTGCGCGGCGTCGCGCCCGGCATAATGCGCCTGGTCGGCCTCCCCCAGCGCGCGCAGCAAAAAAGCCTGATTGGCGACGCGCAACCGACCCTCGGCGCTGACCAGTGCCGCCATGACCCCCGCCTCGCCGAGCGTGCGGCCCGCCGGCCCTTCGAGGTGGCGGACGATTTCGCCGGCAAGGTCGAGCCGTTCCTGCGCCGCGAAGCGCCAGACGAGATAATCCTCGGCCTGCCCGGTGCGCGTCACCTGTGCGCGCAGCCGCAGCGCGCCGATCGCCAGATCCTCGACGACGCCTTCGCCGTCGCGCCACGCGCCGCGCCCCGCATCCTTGAGCCGCTCCGCGCCCGCGCCGTCGAGCGGCAGCCCCGGCGGGGTGACGAAGCCGCCCATCCACGTCGCGAAAAGATCGTTCGCGCAGACGAGCCGCCCGCCGCGGTCGGTCACCGCGATCGCGACATCGTCGTGCGCGACCGCCTGCCGCAGCATCGTCCAGTCGGTCGCCGCCGCCTCGGCCGCCGCGGCGGCAGGAAACAGGCGCCGCACGAAGAGAAGACCGCCGGCCGCGACCGCCAGCCCCGCCAGAAAGCCCCCGGCAAGGACGGCGTCACGCGTCGCCCAGAAGAGGAGCGCCACCGAGACGAGCGCGAGCCCCGCGACGAGCGCGAGGTCGACTCGCGACAGGCCGCCGGGCATCGCCGGGCGCGCGGGCCCCGCCCCCCTGCTGAAATCGCCGTCAGCGGAAGGCAGGCTTGTCGCGGTCAATGACGCTTTTCCCCTTGTTGGCGCATCACCAGATGCGGACACGATCCTTTGGCGCCAGATAGAGCTTCTGGCCGTCCTTTACCGCGAAGGCCTTATACCAGGGATCGAGGTTGCGCGAGACCCAAGTCCGCTGAATCGAGGGCGAATGCGGGTCGGTCGTGATCCGCTGCGACAAATTCTGCTCGCGGTAGTTGCGCCGCCACACCTGCGCCCAGCCGAGGAAGAAGCGCTGGTCGCCGGTCGTGCCGTCGATCACCGGCGCCTCCTGGCCGTTCAGCGACGCCTTATAGGCGTCATAGGCGATGTTGAGCCCGGCGAGGTCGCCGATATTCTCGCCCAGCGTGAAGGTGCCGTCGAGATGTTCGCCGGGGAGCACTTCATAGGCGTCATATTGCGCGGCGAGCGCCTTGCCCGCGGCTTCGAACGCCTTGACGTCGGCCGGCGTCCACCAGTCGGCGAGCTTGCCGGTCTCGTCATATTTCGAGCCCTGGTCGTCGAAATGATGGCTGATCTCATGCCCGATCACCGCACCGATGCCGCCATAGTTGATCGCGGGATCGGCGTTGGGATCGAAGAAGGGCGGCTGCAGGATCGCGGCCGGGAAGACGATCTCGTTCATGCTGAAATTGGCATAGGCATTGACCGTCATCGGCGTCATTCCCCACTCCCAGCGGCGGATCGGCCCGCCGAGGCGGCTGATATTATCGTCGTGCGCGAACTGGTTCGAACGCAGCGCATTGCCGAACAGGTCGTCGGACTTGATGACGAGCGAGCTATAATCCTTCCAGCGGTCGGGATAGCCGATCTTGACGGTGAAATTGGCGAGCTTCTTCTTCGCCTTCACCTTGGTTTCGGGCTGCATCCACGCCAGATTGTCGATACGGTGGCCGAGCGCGACGAGGACATTCTGCACCAGCTTTTCCATCGCCGCCTTGGTTTCGGGCGGGAAATATTTCGCGACATAATCCTTACCGACCGCTTCGCCCATATTGTTCGTGGTGAAATCGACCGCGCGCTTCCAGCGTTCCTGCATTTCGGGCGTGCCCGACAGCGCGGTGCCATAGAAAGCGAAACTTTCCTTCGCCACCGCATCGGGGAGCACGTCGGAGAAGCCGTCGAGGCTGCGTACGATCAGCGCGTCGCGGATCACCTCGATCGGCGCATCGGCGATGATCTTTGCCTCACCGGTAAAGGCGCTCGGCTGGGCGACGAGCAGTTGATTCTCATGAACCCCGACGCCGTGGATGAAGCCGGCCCAGTCAAAGCCCGGCGCCGCCTTTTGCAGCTCGGCGATGGTCATCTTGTTGTAGACCTTGGTCGCGTCGCTGCTGTCGTTCTTGTCCCAGTGGACCGTCGCGATCGACTTTTCGAGGTCGTAGATCGCCTTCGCGCGCGCTGCTGCGTTGGTTTCGCCCGCGAGGGTCAGCATGTTTTCAAGATGCTGGAGATAGGCGGCCTGCAGCTTTTCGTTGCGCTCGCCGGGCTTCAGATAGAAATCGCGGTCGGGCATGCCGATACCGCCCTGATAGAGCGAATAGATATAGACGTCGGGATTCTTGTCGTCCTGTCCGACGTAACCGCCGAAGAAATGCGACACGCCGCTGCGGTCCGCCTCGGCGAGCAGCTTCGCGAGCCCCGCCTTGTCGACGGCGCGAATCCTGTTCAGCCACGGCTCGATCGGCGCGAGGCCCTTTGCCTCAACCGCCTGCGCGTCGAGGAAGGAGGCATAGGCGCGGCCGATCATGCTGGCCGGGTCGCTCTTCGCCGCTTCCAATATCTCCTGCGTGCGCTTCTGCGACAGGTCGGCGAGCGCGGTGAACATACCGTAATTCGACTTGTCGGCAGGGATCGCGGTGTCCTTCGCCCAGGTGCCGTTGGCATAGGCATAGAAGTCGTTACCCGGCAGGACCGTCGTGTCCATGCCCTTGGCGTCGAAGCCATAGCTGCCGATCTCGGGCGTATGCGCGGCGGTGGCGGCGGTCGTCGCGGCGTCTTCCTTCGCCGCGAGCGGGCTGGCAGCGCTGCCGAAAAGGATGGCGCCGAGCGCCGCCGTCGCCATCAGGCGCGGAAATCGGATCGAACGAGTCATGAAAAGTCCCCAGTATCAACAGATGGCATCGCCCCGGACGGAGCGATCGCGATGATCCAGCTATAATCGGGCCGCGCGCGCGTTCAACCGGCGCCGTTGTCGCTCGTCGATGGCTCAAGTCGTTGGTCGGCGCGCCCGCGCCGCCGGCGGCGCCACTTGTCGCCGATGAACCAGCGCCAGCCAAAGGCGGTCACGACATAGAGCACCGCCGCCGTCACCACGCCGAGCACGATCAGCCCGAAGGCGGTGATCGTCGCGGCGCCGGTCAGCCACTGCATCATGTCGCCAACATCGGTGGTGCGCACCGCGGTGCCGATCGGGCGGCCATAGGTCATCGCATCGACGCGCAGGATGAAGCTGCCGGTTTCATAGGCCGCGACCCAGACGAGCGGCGTCGTCAGCGGATTGGTGATGAAGGTGGTCAGCGCCGCGACGGGCACATTGGCGCGCACCGGCAGCGCGAGGATCGCGGCGAAGAGAATTTGCGCGAAAGGCACGATGATCCCGACGAGCGCGCCGAGCGCGACCCCGCGCGGCACCGATCGGCGCGTGAAGCGCCACAGTTCGGGGCGCAGGACGCGGTGGGCAAAGGGCCGGATCCAGCGGCTCTTCGCCATATCCTCGCGGCGCGGCAGGTTGCGCGCGACCCATTGCCGGATGCGGCTCATCCGCGTTCTTTCATCAGCCGCTGCTTGTCGCGCTTCCAGTCGCGTTCCTTGATCGTCTCGCGCTTGTCGTGCGCCTTCTTGCCCTTGGCGAGCGCGAGCTCGACCTTGGCGCGGCCGCGGCTGTTGAAATAGACCGACAGCGGCACGAGCGTCATCCCCTGCCGCGCGACGCCGGCATGCAGCTTGTTGATCTCGCGCCCGTTGAGGAGCAGTTTCCGCGGCCGGCGCGGCTCGTGGTTGAAGCGGTTGCCGTGGCTGAATTCGGGGATATTGGCGTTGATCAGCCACACCTCGCCGCCCGCGACCTCGGCATAGCTTTCGGCGATCGTCCCTTCGCCGAAGCGCAGCGACTTCACCTCGGTCCCCTGCAAGGCGATCCCCGCCTCGAACACCTGTTCGATGCTATAGTCGAAGCGCGCGCGCCGGTTTTCGGCGACGACCTTCTTCTTGTCGAATTCGGCGGCGGACTGCGGACGGGCCATTGGAAGAAACCTAGAGAACTCCAGCCGCGGCGAGCGCGGCATCGACGGCGGCGCGCGAAGCGGCGGACGCCGGAATGATAGGTAGGCGCACTTCGGGCGAAAACCAGTCGTGGACGCGCGACAGCGCATATTTTGCGGGGCCGGGCGACGCGTCGGAGAACATCGCCTTGTGCAAGCCGAACAGGCGGTCGTGCAAGCCGAGCGCGCGGCTCCACTCGCCCGCGGCGCAGGCGGCGGCGAAATCGGCGCAGAGGCGCGGCGCGACGTTCGCGGTGACCGAGATGCAGCCGACGCCGCCCATCGCGGCGTGCGGCAGCCACAGATCGTCGTTGCCCGACAGCTGGCAGAAGCCCGCCCCCGCGCCGGCGCGATGGATCGTCACGCGGGCGAGGTCGCCGCTCGCGTCCTTGACCGCGACGACGCTGGGGATTTCGGCGAGCTTGCACATCGTCTCGGCACTGATGTCCGTGACGGTACGGCCGGGAACATTATAGACGACGATCGGCAGGTCGCTCGCGTCGGCGAGCGCCTTGAAATGCGCGAGCAGGCCGTCCTGCGTCGGCCGGTTGTAATAGGGCGCGACGATCAGCGCCGCGTCGGCCCCCGCCGCCTGCGCGTGGCGCATATGGCGGATCGCGGTCGCGGTGTCGTTCGACCCGCAGCCGGCGATCACCGGCACCCGCCCCGCCGCCGCCTCGATACAGCAGTCGATGACCCGATAATGTTCGTCGAAACTCAAGGTCGGGCTCTCGCCCGTCGTCCCGCACGGCACGAGCGCTTTCGATCCCTCGCCGACCTGCCAGTCGACCAGACGCGCGAAGGCGGGGGCGTCGAACGCCCCGTCGCGAAACGGCGTCACCAAGGCGGGAATCGAACCCGAAAACATGCGAGGCTCCTTTACAAAATTTCGGCGGTAACCGATAGAATTGGCCGGCGCGCCGCCTAATGGACGCCTATTCAGCGCGCTGCAAGGAGTTTGCCGCTATCATGCCGCGCATGATCCGACTGTCCCCCATTTCCCGCCTCGCCCTCGCGGCCGCCCTGTTGATCCCCGGCATGGCCTCGGCCAGCGAGCTTACTCCCGAACAAATGGCCTGGTATCGCGCCCAGATGGGGCTCGCGTCGGTCTCGACCGCCCCGCCGAGCGCGACCAATTCGGTCGGCGACGCGCTGATCGAATGGCGCCGGCTGACGCAGGACCAGAATGCGTCCTTCGACCGGCTGTCGCGCTTCCTGATGGCGAACAAGGGCTGGCCCGATGCCGAGAAGATGCGCGTTCGCGCCGAAAAGGCGATCGCGGTCGACAGCTATGATCCGGCGCGCACGCTCGCCTATTTCACCGCCTATCCGCCGAAGACGCCGAGCGGACAGCTGCGTCTCGCCCTCGCGCTGAGCGCCTCGGGCCGCCGCGACGAGGCCAATGCCGCGGTGCGCCGCGCGTGGGTCGGCGGTTCGCTCAGCGACGACGAGATCAGCCGGGTGCTGTCTTTCTTCCCCGGCGCGCTGACGGCGGCCGACCATGATGCACGCATGGACCGCCTGCTGTGGTCGAACGACACCGCGGCCGCCGCACGTCAGCTCGGCTTCACCTCGCCGCAGAAACGCGCGGTGTTCGCGGCAAGGCTCGCGATGCGCAGCGGCGCGGTCGATGCCGCGATGCAGGCGGCGGCGGTCGAGGCGGCCAATCCGTCGATCCTGCGCACCGATGCGGGCTATATCACCGCCAAGGCGACGTGGCTGCGCCGGTCGGGCCGCGTCGGCGAAGCGCGCGCGCTGCTCGCCGGTCCGCGCCAATTGTCGGCGCCGCCGCTCGACGCCGAGGAATGGCTCGAAACCTTGCTCACCAACGCGCGCCTCGCCGACGCGGGGGGCGACAAGCTGACCGCCTATAATATCGCGAGCCGGCTCGACGACGCGCTGCCGCCGGGCACAGTGGTGCGCGAAACCCCGCTGGGGGTGCGCGACGATTATACGTCGCTCGCGTGGCTCGCCGGTCAGATCGCGCTCAAGGACATCGGCCGTCCCGCCGATGCCGCGCGGATGTTCAGGGCCTATGGCGACGCCGCGCGCTCGGCGCAGACGCGGACCAAGGGCTATTATTGGGCGGGCCGCGCCGAACTCGCGGCGGGCAAGCGCGACGCCGCCAACGCCGAATTCGCCGACGCCGCGCAGCATTATGACCAATTCTATGGCCAATTGTCGCTCGAGCGGCTGCACCGGCCGCAGCCGAAGCCGCTGCCCGAGCCGAAAGTGCAGGTCTCGCAAGCCGAACGGGCCGCGTTCGAGGACGATCGCCTCGTCCGCGCCGCGCGTGCGCTCGGCGAGATCGGCGCGTGGCGCGAGCAGTCGTTGTTCCTGCGCGCGCTCGCGCAGGAGGCGACGACCCCCGCCGACCATGTCCTCGCGGGCCAGCTCGCGAAACAGATCGGCCGCCCCGACCTGGGTGTGATGATCGGGCGCAGCGCGCAGGCGAACAGCCTCGACGCGGTCGAGGTATCGGGCTTTCCGACGGTGCGCGTGCCAGCGGGGCACGAGGGCAACTGGACCTTCATCCACGCGATCAGCCGGCAGGAGAGCCAGTTCGACCGTCAGGCGATCAGCCACGCCGGCGCGCGCGGGATGATGCAGCTGATGCCCGGCACCGCACGCGAAGTCGCGGGCAAGCTGGGGCTCAGCTACGATGCTTCGGCGCTGACCACCGACAGCAGCTATAATATGACGCTCGGGTCCACCTATTTTCAGCAGATGCTGCGTTATTTCGGCGGCAGCTATCCGCTCGCGGTCGCCGCCTACAACGCCGGGCCCGGCAATGTGAACAAATGGCTGCGCGCCAACGGCGATCCGCGCACCGGCGCGATCAGCATGGTCGACTGGATCGAGGCGATTCCGATCTTTGAAACGAAGAATTACGTCCAGCGCGTGCTCGAAAATGCCGTGGTTTACGACACGCTGCGCGACGACGGGCGCAAGCTGCCCGACGCGCCGCTGAGCTTCTATCTCGGCAAACCGACGCCGGGGTGACGATCCGCGTCGGCATCGCTTTCGCCCAAACGAGCTGTGTGCTCCCGCGAAGGCGGGAGCCCATCGTCCGACGGCTCCATCTTGCGCCTGCCGGAGATGGGTCCCCGCCTTCGCGGGGACACACGCCTTTCCCGAGGGATTTATTCACAGGGGGCACGCGCCAAGAGATGAGCGGATGACAGGGGAGCGCAGCAACATCATCAGCCCCGCGGGCTTTGCCGCGCTGCGCGCCGAATATGACGCGCTGCTCGGCGACGAACGACCCAAGCTCGTCGAGACGATCAGCTGGGCCGCGGGCAATGGCGACCGCAGCGAGAATGGCGATTATATCTATGGCCGCAAGCGGCTGCGCGAGATCGACCGGCGGCTCGCCTTCCTCGCGCGGCGGATGAAGGCCGCGCGCGTCGTCGATCCCGCGCAGCAGCCCGACAGGAGCCGCATCTGGTTCGGCGCGACGGTCGAGCTCGCCGACGAAGAGGATATGCGGCGCACCGTCACTCTGGTCGGCGACGACGAAGCCGATGCCGGCGCGGGACGCATCGGCTGGAACAGCCCGCTCGCGCGCGCCTTGCGCGGCGCAGCGATCGGCGACCTCAGGACGGTCCTGCTGCCCGCCGGTCCCAAGGAATGGGAAGTCGTTGCGGTCGACTATCCCTGACGCAGCAACGCCGGGATGATCCACACCGCCGAGAGGACGATCACCGCGAGAAAAATCGAAATGCCGAGGACATAGCGGACGCCCTGCCCCTTGATCCCGCTCGAGGCTTCTTCGTCGGTGACTTCGATATGGTCTTCGACGACTTTCATGCTCGGTCTCCCGTTCTCTTGCGTCAAAAGCAACGCGCCGCCTGCGCGGCCAGTTCCGCGCCTGCAGGGGAGAGAATGGCCAGAGGGTCTGTAAGCCGGGTTCTGTCCACCCCGTTTCCGGGGATGGGCGATCATTCCTCTAGGCGAACGGTTGCCCGGACGCTCAAGCAGTCAACCCGGACGGCGGGGCCGGAACCAGCCCTGGGTCACCCCATGCCATCCCTATTCGACCTTGCTCCCGGTGGGGTTTGCCGTGCCGCGTCCGTTACCGTCCGCGCGGTGCGCTCTTACCGCACCCTTTCACCTTTCGCCGGGCCGAAGCCTTTGGCGGTCTTCTCTCTGTGGCACTTTCCCTGACTCCGGTTGCCCGAAGCCGCCGGACGTTATCCGGCACCGTGGTTTCCGTGGAGCCCGGACTTTCCTCCCCCGCGCAGACGCGCGGCGGCGATCGCCCGACCCTCTGGCGCGATCCCTTATAGCGCGAAGTGCGCGACATGGCGATAGGGCGGTTGGCGACGGCCGTTGCCGCTTGCATTTCCGTCGCTTCCCCGCTATGCGCCCGCGCTTCCGTCATGGTCATCCCTGGAGGCGTGGCGGGCTTGTTGAACTGTTTCTCGGAGAAATATTATGAGCGATCAGCTGACGCTGACGGCCGAGACGCGCGAACGCGGAGGCAAGGGAGCCTCGCGTGACCTGCGTCGCAACGGCCGCGTCCCCGCCGTCGTCTATGGCGGCAAGGAAGAACCCCTGATGATCCACGTCGAGGAAAAGCTGCTGGTCAAGCAGCTGATGACGGGTCATTTCATGAACTCGGTCGTGATGATCGAAGTCGGCGGCAAGACCATCCGCACGCTGCCCAAGGACGTCGCTTTCCACCCGGTCAAGGATCGCCCGATCCACGCCGACTTCCTGCGCATCGCCAAGGACGCCAAGGTCCATGTGTCGGTGCCGGTCGTGTTCCAGAACGAAGAGCTGGCGCCGGGCCTGAAGCGCGGCGGCGTGCTGAACATCGTTCGCCACGAGCTCGAGCTCGTCTGCGACGCCGCGCACATCCCCGACGAGATCGCGATCGACGTCACCGGCTATGACGTCGGCGATTCGATCCACATCAGCAATGTGACGCTGCCCGCCGGCAGCGAGAGCGCGATCACCGATCGCGACTTCACCATCGCGACGATCGTTGCCCCCTCGGCGATGAAGTCGAGCGAAGGCGATACGACCAAGGACGAGGGCGAAGGCGAAGCCGCTGCCGAAGGCGGCGAAGAAGCCTGATCACCAAGCTCTGGCCCCTCCCCTTCGGGGGAGGGGTTGGGGTGGGGTTTTGGGGGTCGCGCGGAGCCCAGTGCCCACCCCGCTGCGCCCCGGACTGGATCCGGGGCTCGCTGCCCCTCCCCGAACGTGGAGGGGTTTTTGATATGCAGCTGTGGGTCGGCCTCGGCAATCCCGGGCCCCAATATGCGATGCACCGCCACAATGTCGGCTTCATGGCGCTCGACGTCATCGCCGACATGCACGGCTTTTCGGCGCCCGCGAAGAAATTCCAGGGCTGGCTGCAGGACGGCCGCATCGGCCGCGAGCGCGTGCTGCTGCTCAAACCCGCGACCTTCATGAACGAAAGCGGCCGCAGCGTGCGCGCCGCGATGGATTTCTACAAGCTGGCGCCGCAGGACGTCACCGCCTTTTGCGACGAACTCGACCTCGCGCCGATGAAGGTCAAGGTCAAGCAGGGCGGCGGCGCGGCGGGGCATAATGGCATCCGCAGCATGATCGCGCATATCGGCGACGATTTCCGGCGCGTGCGCATCGGGATCGGCCATCCGGGGCACAAGGACCGGGTGACCGGCCATGTCCTCGGCAATTATGCCAAGAGCGAGATCGAGCCGCTGACCGACCTGCTCGGCGCGATCGCGGCGGAGGCGCCGTGGCTCGCCGACGGCGACGAGGCGCGCTTCCAGAGCGATCTCGCGCTGCGGTTGCAGCCGTGACCGCGATCCGGCCGGCGCGGGCGAGCGATGGCGCGGCGGTGGTCGCGCTGTGGCGCGCGTGCGACCTCACGCGGCCATGGAACGACCCGCAAGCCGATTTCGACCGCGCGCTCGGCCATGCCGCCGCGACGGTGCTCGTCGCCGAGCAAGGGAGCGCAATCGCCGGGACGGTGATGGCTGGCTTCGACGGGCATCGCGGCTGGATCTATTATCTGGGCGTCGCCCCCGCGCGGCGCGGCGAAGGCCTTGCGCGCCGGCTGCTCGACGCGGCGTGCGACTGGCTGCGCGGGCAAGGCTGCCCGAAGGTCGAGTTGATGGTCCGCGACGGCAACGACGCGGCGACGCTCTATCGCCATCTGGGCTGGGAACCGCAGGGCGTCCAGGTCTTTGGGCGCTGGCTCGCCAGGTGAATCGCAAGCTCTTGTAACAAGAGCGTAACCTGCAAACTTTGTTTTGACGCAATATTGCAACGACGGCGCAACGCCGCTCTGCGACCACCGCCCCGCCAATGCGAGGGCATGCCGCCTTTCGCATCCACAGCCACAGCGAAAAGGGGCACTGCATGTCATATCTGACCGACGAGGCGCGCGCGCCGTACCGCCGCGATACCGACGATTTGAACGGACCCGACAGCCTGGAAGCGATCGTCGCCGGCAACCCGTCGCGCCGCTCGATCCTGCGCAAGGGCCTGCTCGGCCTGTCGGTGATCCCCGCCGTGGCGCTCGCCGGCTGCGATGACGACGATTCGAGCCCGACGCCGACCCCCACCCCGACCCCGACGCCGACCCCCACGCCGACCCCGACGCCGGTCAGCTATGAGGTGACGTTCGAGCCGGTCGAGGCGAACGAGGACGACACGGTCACCGTGCCCGCGGGCTATTCGGTCGCGGTGCTGCTGAAAGCCGGCGATTCGATCGAATCGGGCGCACCCTATTCGGGCAGCTACCCCACTCCCGCCGACGCCGAGAAATGGGCCGGCGGCAACCATGACGGCATGGAATATTTCGAGCTGCCCGACGTTGATCCGAACACAGGCGGGCTGCTGGCGATCAACTTCGAATATCCCGATTTCAACATATTGATGGCGGGCGACTATGACCCCGCCACCGCCTCGGCCGACCAAAAGGCGCTCGCGCTGTCGGCGGTCGGGATCGGCGTGGTCGAGGTCGCGAAGGGCAGCGACGGCAGCTGGGCGGTCAAGGACGGATCGACCTATAACAAGCGCTATACCGGCAACGGCAGCTATCGCGCCGGCGGCCCTGCCGCGGGCGTGCTGTCGGGCACGATCAAGGGGATGCTCAACAATTGCTCGAGCGGCCGGACGCCGTGGAACACCTACCTCACCTGCGAAGAGACGACCGACAATTATCTCGACCCGACGCAGCCCGAGCATAATTACGGCTGGGTGGTCGAGATCGACCCGCTGCGCGAACTCGCGACCCCGACGAAGCGCACCGCGATGGGCCGCTTCAGCCACGAGAATGTCGCCTTCATGGCGAACGGCGACAATCGCGTCGCCTTCTATATGGGCGACGATTCGACGCCGGGCTGCATCTATAAATTCGTCCCCGACCGGGCGTTCAATCCCGACAACCGCGCCGCGAATACCGACCTGCTCGATTATGGCACCCTCTATGTCGCACGCTTCAACGCCGACGGTTCGGGCGAGTGGCGCGAGCTGAGCGTGGGCGTCAACGGCCTGACCGCGGGCGCGCAGGACCCCGGCAATGTCAGCCAGAGCACGACGCCGCCGGCGCCCACGACGGTCGATTTCAACAATCAGGCCGACGTGCTGATCAACTGCCCGTCCGCGGCGCGCGTCGCGGGCGGCACGGTGATGGATCGCCCCGAATGGATCACGGTCGCGCCCGACAACAGCGCGGTCTTCGTCACGCTGACGAACAACAGCCGCCGGGCGGTCACCGACGCCGCCAACCCGCGCGTCACCAACCTGCACGGCCATATCATCAGGTTCAGCGAGACGGGCAACGATCCGCTGGCGACGGGCTTCAGCTGGGAAATCTTCCTGCTCGCGGGCGATCCGTCGCTCGCGGCGGGTGGCAGCAACCTCATCGGCGACATCGACGGCGACACTTTTTCGAGCCCCGACGGCATCCGCATCGACCCGCAGGGCCGCCTGTGGGTGCAGACCGATCACAGCGTCCCCGGCAATTCGGGCGTTCCGGGCACGACCATCGACGGCACCTTCGGCCACAATGCGATGTTCTACATCGACCAGACGACGAAGGAATCGAAGCGCTTCCTCGTCGGTCCCAACGGCTGCGAGATCACCGGCCTTGCCTATACGCCCGATCTCAAGACCTTCTTCGTGAACATCCAGCATCCGAACGGCAACTGGCCGGTCGACGGCGAGGAACCGCGCTCGTCGACGGTAGTGATTCAGCGCGAAGACAGCGCGCCGATCGGCAACTGACGCGACCGACGCCCGCCGCGCATCCCGGCGCGGCGGGCGGCTTCGCCTGGAGCCTGATCACCTTTGACTGAACAAGCCCGTGCGCTCCCGCGAAGGCGGGAGCCCATCTCCTGATGGCGCGATACGGAACCGGCCGGAGATGGGTCCCCGCCCCTTCGACTGCCTTGCAGGCGCTCAGGACAGGCTTCGCGGGGACACACGAACTTTCCCAAGCCCTTCCTTCAACGATGATCCAGGCCTCTAGGGCGACCGCTTCGGCGGAGGCGGAGGCGATCCGTCGGGGGTTTCGGAGAGGTCGATCACGCACATCGTCCGCCACAGGCGATGCGGACCGCACGCCACGCCCGCATAACGATAGCGCGCCGACAGCAGCTGCCAGCGATGGCCCCGCCCCGGCACGCCGTCGTCGACGATCAGCTGCCGGACGACCGAGGCGGGGTCGCTGTGGCCATAGGTGATCACTTCACCGACATAACGGCCGCCGCCGCGCGCCACGACGCGCGCGCCGGGGTTGCGACCGTTCGAGATATGCCCGACGCCGCCGCTGCGCGATTGCGCCGCGACATGATCGGCGGCGGCGCGCGCCAGCACGGCGCTGAACCGCAGCTCGCCCAGCGGCGCAGTGCGGCCGAGCTGCGCGATCGCTTCGTCCACCGGCCGCACCCCCTCGCGCGTCTGGAAATCCCCCTCGCCGTCCGTGCCATAAGCGATCAGCCCGTCGATGCGGTCGCGGTAATCGTGCAGTTCGCCGGTATAGCCCTCGGGATCGGCGCGCATCGCGTTGAGTTCGTCGAGCACATCGGCTTCGAACCCGCGCGGCGATGCCGCCGCGGCGATGGGCAGGAACAGCAGGACGGCCGCAAAGGGCGCGGCGGAGCGGACTATCGGAAAATATCGTGCGACCATATGGCCGGCCCTAATCGGGTCATGCTGAACGCCCGGCAACCGCCCGCATCGCCAGGGCTGGCAAAATCGGCCGGGACCGGCTAGCGCGCGCAGCCAAAGGGGCGCACCACGCTGCGCCTCCCCCAAATTGACGAAAGATACCGGACTCATGGGTTTCAAATGCGGCATCGTCGGGCTGCCCAATGTCGGCAAGTCCACCCTGTTCAACGCGCTGACCGAGACGCAGGCGGCGCAGGCGGCGAATTATCCCTTTTGCACGATCGAGCCGAACATCGGCAATGTCGCGGTGCCCGACGCGCGACTCGACAAGCTGGCCGCGGTCGCCGGCAGCGCGAAGATCATCCCGACCCAGCTCGCCTTCGTCGATATCGCGGGCCTGGTGCGCGGCGCGTCGAAGGGCGAAGGGCTGGGCAACCAGTTCCTCGGCAATATCCGCGAGGTCGATGCGATCGTCCATGTGCTGCGCTGTTTCGAGGACGACGACATCCAGCATGTCGAGAATAAGGTCGACCCCGTCGCCGATGCCGAGACGGTCGAGACCGAGTTGCTGCTCGCCGACCTCGAAAGCCTCGAAAAGCGCGTCCCTGCCTTTCAGAAGAAGGCGACGAGCGGCGACAAGGAGGCCAAGGCCGCGGCCTCGGTGCTCGGGCAGGCGCTCGAACTCTTGCGTGCCGGCAAGCCCGCGCGGCTGACCGAGCCCAGGGACGTCGAGGAAGCGCGCATCCTTCGCCAAGCGCAGCTCTTGACCGTCAAGCCCGTCCTCTATGTCTGCAATGTCGAGGAAGCCAATGCGGCGAACGGCAACGCCCACAGCGAAGCCGTCTTTGCACGCGCCAAGGCCGAGGGCGCACAGGCGGTGATCGTCTCCGCGGCGATCGAAAGCGAACTCGTCGGGATGGAAGCGGGCGAACGGATGCTGTTCCTCGAGGAAATGGGTCTGCACGAAACCGGGCTCGCGCGCGTCATCCGCGCAGGATACGAGCTGCTGCACCTTTTGACCTTCTTCACCGTCGGGCCGAAGGAAGCGCGCGCCTGGACCGTCCACAAGGGCGCGACCGCCCCCGAGGCGGCGGGCGAAATCCACAGCGACTTCCAGAAGGGCTTCATCCGCGCTGAAACGATCGCCTATGACGATTATGTCGCACTGGGCGGCGAGGCCAAGGCGCGCGAAGCGGGCAAGCTGCGCGCCGAGGGCAAGGCCTATGTCGTCAACGACGGCGACGTGATGCATTTTCTGCATAGTTGAGGGGCGTCGCCGGCGCGAGATCGGGTTGGGGGTGAGTGCAGACCCAACCGACATTCGTCATTCCCGCGAAAGCGGGAACCCAGGGGCGAAGTAAGCGCATGCACGCTCTGGATCCCCGCTTTCGCGGGGATGACGAAGTAAGATATGCGACCCTATCTATCCGGATCACTATCCCTCGAACGACGCCAATATCGGGCACGGCCCCGCCTTGCTCACCGCGCATTCGTCGGCGAGGCGCGCCAGCGCGGCGCGGGTTTGGGTCATTTGCGCGATTTTTTCGTCGAGCACTGCAATCCGCTGGTGCGCGAGCGCGCGGACGCGAGGGCGGTCGTCGCTTGCTTCTAGGTCGAGCAATTCGCCGATCTCGTCGAGCGTGAAGCCCGCTGCCTGCGCCGAGCGGATGAATCTGAGGCGGCGCAGGTCGTTTTCGTCATAGCGCCGCACCCCGCCGCGCCAGCCGTCGCCGCCGCTCCGCGCCGGCGTCGCAATCAGGCCGCGTCGCTGATAATAGCGGATCGTTTCGACCCCGACACCGCCCGCCGCGGCCAATTTTCCGATCGTGAACCGCATCGCTTGACTCCGTACTATGGTACGGACGCTATAGGACGCGAATGACGAAACAGACAAGCACCGCCACCCTCTATCGCATGGTCATGCCGGGCCACATCTGCCCCTATGGGCTGAAGGCCCGGCATCTGCTCGAAAGCCACGGCTTCGACGTCGACGACCATTGGCTCGAAACGCGCGAGGAAACCGACGCATTCAAGGCCGAACATGGCGTCGCGACCACGCCGCAGACCTTCATCGACGGCAGGCGGATCGGCGGATACGACGATCTGCGGCGCCATTTCGGGCTGTCGGTGCGCGATCCCGATGCGACCAGCTACCGCCCCGTCGCCGCGCTCTTCGCGATGACCGCGCTGATGGCGCTCGCCGCCTCCTTCGCCGCTTTCGGATCGCCTTTCACGGTGCGCGCGGCCGAATGGTTCGTCTCGTTCAGCATGTGCGCGCTCGCGCTGCTCAAGCTCCAGGACGTCGAGAGTTTCTCGACGATGTTCCTGAACTACGACCTGCTGGCGCGGCGCTGGGTGCCCTACAGCTATGTCTATCCGTTCGCCGAGGGGCTCGCGGGCGTGCTGATGACGGCGCAGGCGCTCGACTGGCTGTCGATCCCCGTCGCGCTGTTCATCGGCACGATCGGCGCCGTGTCGGTGTTCAAGGCGGTCTATATCGACAAGCGCGCGATCAAATGCGCCTGCGTCGGCGGCAGCAGCAAGGTGCCGCTCGGCTTCGTTTCGCTGACCGAAAATCTGGCGATGGTCGGCATGGCGATCTGGATGCTCGCGAGGCCGATGTGAGCGCCCGTCTCGACCGCCGTTCGCTGCTCTTTGCCGGCGGCGCCGCCGCGCTCTTCCCCTGGCTTCCGGCATGGGCGCAGCCGGTGTCGGCGGGCCTGCCTGCCGTCGGCGGCGACGACATCCGCCTGACGATCGCGCGCCAGATGCTGCACGTCGATGGCAAGATGCGCCACGCGATCGGGATCAACGGCACCGTGCCGGGCCCGCTCGTCCGGCTGAAGGAAGGCCAGACCGCGCGCATCCACGTCACCAATGAACTCGACGAAGACAGCTCGATCCACTGGCACGGCCTGATCCTGCCCTTTCAGATGGACGGGGTGCCGGGACTGAGCTTTCCCGGCATCGCGCCCGGCAAGACCTTCACCTATGAATTTCCGGTGCGGCAGGCGGGCACCTATTGGTATCACAGCCATTCGGGCTTGCAGGAGCAGCTTGGCCATTACGGCCCGCTGGTGATCGACCCCGCGGGCGACGATCCGGCGCCCCATGATCGCGAGCATGTGGTCGTCCTGTCCGATTTCAGCGCGCTTCATCCGCATGTGATCTTCAAAAAGCTCAAACAGATGGGCGGCTATTTCAACCGGCAGAAGCAGACGCTGGCGGACCTGCTTTCGGGCGAAGGCCAGCCGCTCGGCGAACGCGCCGCATGGGGCGCGATGCGGATGGACCCGACCGACATCAGCGACGTCACCGGATCGACCTATAGCTATCTCGTCAACGGCCATGGCCCCGCGGACAATTGGACCGCGCTCTTCGCCCCCGGCGAGCGGGTGCGGCTGCGCTTCGTCAACGCCTCGGCCATGACGACCTTCAACCTGCGGATTCCGGGGCTGAAGATGACGGTGGTGCAGGCCGATGGACAGGATGTTCGCCCGGTCCCGGTCGACGAATTGCAGATCGCGGTCGCGGAAACCTATGACGTGATCGTCTCGCCCGAGGACCGCGCCTATACGCTCGTCGGCGAGAGCGTCGACCGGTCGGGCATGGCGCGCGCGACGCTCGCGCCGCGCGCCGGCATGACCGCGCCTGTTCCGCCGCTGCGCCCGCGGCCGCTCGCGACGATGAAGGACATGGGCATGGGCGGCATGGACCATGGCGCGATGGGACACGGGTCGGGCGGCGATAGCGCAAAGATGAATCATAAGATGCGCGACCTGAGCCTGGCGCCCACGGTCGCCGACACGCCGACGGTGCAGAGCATTTCGCCGATGCCGATGGACCGCACCGGCGAGCCCGGCCAGGGGCTGGAGGATGTGCCCGGCGCGCTGACCTATCGCGATCTCGCCGCGCTGCACCGCAACCCCGATACGCGCGCGCCGACGCGGCGGATGCAGATCCACCTGACCGGCAATATGGAGCGCTATATGTGGGCGTTCGACGGGGTGAAGCTCAACGAAGTCAAGGAGCCGATTCCCTTCACCCAGGGCGAGCGCGTGCGCGTCACGCTCGTCAACGACACGATGATGGCGCATCCCATCCACCTCCACGGCCATTTCTTTGAACTGGTCACCGGCAAGGGCGATCATGCGCCGCGCAAGCATACGGTGAACGTCCAGCCGGGCGGCACAGTGACGTTCGACCTGACCGCCGACGCCTATGGCGACTGGGCGTTCCATTGCCACCTGCTCTATCACATGCACGCGGGGATGATGCAGGTCGTGACCGTGCGGCCGGAGGAAGCGGCATGAGCCTGCTCGCGATCGCGCTGCTCGCCGCGCAGCCGCAGGAACCGGCGATGCCGGCGCAAAGCTGCTCTCCCGAACATGCCGCCATGGGGCATTGCTCGATGCCCGCCCCGGCCGAACCGGCCCCGCCGCCCTGCCCGCCCGAACATGCGGCGATGGGGCATTGCACCGCAGCGCCGATGCCGCCCGATCCGCCGCCTTCATCCCCCTGCCCGCCGGAACATGCGGCGATGGGACATTGCAAGCCCGCCACCGAACCGCCTGCGCCCGAGACACCCGCCCCGCCCGCGCCGCCCGTCGATGCCGCCGACGCGGTCTTCGGCGCGGAGGCGATGGCGGCGTCGCGCAGGCGCCTCTATGCCGAGCATGGCGGCGGCACCTTTTCGCAGATCATGGTCGACCGCGCCGAGTGGCGCGTGCGCGACGGAAGGGACGGCTATGCCTGGGACGCCGAGGGCTGGTTCGGCGGCGACATCGACCGGCTGACGATCAAGAGCGAGGGTGAAGGCGACCGTGGCGGGCCGTTCGAAGGCGGCGAGGTGCAGGCGCTGTGGAGCCACGCCATCGGCCCCTATTTCAACGCGCAAGCCGGCATCCGGCAGGATTTCGGCCCCGGCCCGTCACCGACCTATGCGGTGCTCGGTGTCGAGGGCCTCGCGCCCTATTGGTTCGAGGTCGAAGGCGCGCTGTTCCTGTCCGACGCAGGCGACGTCTCGGGCCGCGCCGAGGCGAGCTATGACCAGCGAATCACCCAGCGGCTGATCCTGCAACCGCGTGTCGAGGCGAGTTTCGCCTTTCAGGCGGTGCCCGAGCTTGCCATGGGCAGCGGCTTCACCGCGATCGAGGCGGGCCTGCGCCTGCGCTACGAGATTGCGCGCCAGTTCGCGCCCTATGTCGGCGTCGCATGGGAACGAAAGCTCGGCGACACCGCGCGCATCGCCCGTGCTGGCGGCGACGATCCGTCGCGGCCCG
Source organism: Sphingopyxis indica (assembly GCF_032879645.1). Classification (NCBI taxonomy): domain Bacteria; kingdom Pseudomonadati; phylum Pseudomonadota; class Alphaproteobacteria; order Sphingomonadales; family Sphingopyxidaceae; genus Sphingopyxis; species Sphingopyxis indica. The sequence continues at coordinate 1,551,115 of NZ_CP076394.1, read as the reverse complement.
CCTTCGTCGCCGGATTGCGCGTCTGGTTCTAGGGAAGCGCCGTCATTGATATGGGCGGCAACTCGGCTATCGCAGGGCCACCGATTCGCCCTGCAGGAGCCCCGCCATGTTCGACCGCCGCCGCTTTATCGCTGGCGCCGCCCTCGCCGGACTCGCGGCGCCGGCGGTGCTGCGCGCCGAGGGCGGGCTGTTCCGCGATTTTCCGTTCAGCCTCGGCGTCGCATCGGGCGATCCGACGAGCGACGGTTTCGTGATCTGGACGCGGCTCGCGCCCGAGCCGATGGCACCGCACGGCGGGATGCCGCTCGCCTCGCTGCCGGTCGAGTGGGAGGTTGCGAGCGACGGCGGCTTTCGCGATGTGGTCGCCAGGGGGACAGCGCTCGCGCGGCCCGAACTTGCGCACAGCGTCCATGTCGAGGTCGCAGGATTGCAGCCCGACCGCCCCTATTATTATCGCTTCACCGCCGCCGGCGAGCGCAGTCTGCGCGGCCGGGCGCGCACCTTGCCGCGCGTCGGCGCGCGCGTCGATGCGCTGAAATTCGGGGTCTGCGGCTGCCAGCATTTCGAATCGGGCTTTTTCGGCGCCTATCGCCACCTCGCGCGCGAGGAACTCGCCTTCGTCTATCATTATGGCGACTTCATCTATGAATATAGCCAGGATTATCTGTTCGACACCGGCCTGCCGACGCGGCCGGTGCGCACCAACGCGCGGCGGGGTCTGATCGACCTTTCCGATTTCCGCGCCGCTTATGCGCAGCAGCTCGGCGACATCGACCTGCAGGCGGCGCGGTCGGTGCATCCCTTCCTGTCGAGCTTCGACGATCATGAAATCCGCAACGACTGGGTGTCGGACATCGACAATTGGAAGATGGGGCTCGACGGCAACGACCCCGACGCCCCGCCGCCCGAGGTGTTCATGCTCAGGAAGCAGGCTGCCATGCAGGCGTGGTACGAGCATATGCCGGTGCGCCGCTCGATGCTGCCCGTGAACGGCATGGTCGCGCTCAACCGCGAGCTGCGCTACGGCGATCTCATGTCGATGCAATTGCTCGACACGCGGCAGTATCGCAGCGACCAGCCGTGCGGCGACGGCTTCAAGCCCCCCTGCGCGGGGGTATTCGACAAGCAGGCGCAGGTGCTCGGCAAGGCGCAGGAAGAATGGCTCGCCAAAATTCTGGGTGAAGGCGGCGCGACGTGGAACGCGATCGCGCAGCAGGTGACGATGATGTCGCTCGACCGGCGACGCTACGACGACGAGAAGGAGAAGATCGTCAATCTCGACAGCTGGGCGGGCTATGAAGCGCCGCGCGAGCGGATGCTGGCGCGCCTTGGCGGGGTGAAGAATGCCGTCGTGCTGACCGGCGACGAGCATCAGAATTTCTGCGGCGATTTGGTCCGGCAAGACAAGGTCGTCGGCGCCGAATTCGTCGGCACCTCGATCTCGAGCGGCGGCGACGGCAGCGACCGGCGGCCGGGCACCGACCGCTTCCTGGCCAATAATCCCGAGCTCAAATTCGCGAACGACCAGCGCGGCTATCTGGTCTGCGACGTCAATCGCGACGCGTGGCAGACGCATTTCATGGTCGTCGACAAGGTGACGACGCCCGTGAACACGCTGTCGAAGCGCGCCACGGGCGTGGTCGAGAATGGCACCCCCGGCATCCGGATGGCCTGAGCCATTGTCTTCCGACCGTCACGAAAGCCCCTTAGCGGAAGCGCCCATGACCCGCATCGCCTCATTGCTCCTTGCCTTTTTTCTGCTCGTCACGGCGCCCGCGCTTGCCGAGGAGGCGGGCGACCGCGCGCCGGTCACGATCCTGATCTCGATCGACGGCTTTCGCGCCGATTATCTGGACCGCGGCATCACGCCGACGCTGTCGCGGCTCGCGGCCGAGGGCGCGCATGGGGCGCTGCGCCCGTCCTTTCCGACCAAGACCTTTCCCAATCACTATGCGATCGTCACCGGAAAGCGTCCCGACACCAACGGCATCGTCGGCAACCGGATGATCGACCCGCGCCGCCCCGACCAGATCTTCAGCCTGGGCGACGCCAGGCAATCGCTCGATCCCTTCTGGTGGGACGAGGCCGAGCCCGCATGGGTGACCGCCGACAAGGCGGGGGTGCGCAGCGCGACGATGTTCTGGCCGGGCAGCGAAGTCGCGATCCACGACGCGCGGCCCGACGACTGGCAGCGTTTCGACCAGCATGTTTCGGGCGCGCAGCGCGTCAATGCGGTGCTCGACTGGATGCGCCGGCCCGCGAGCATCCGCCCGGCCTTCGTCACCCTCTATTTCGACATCGTCGACACCGCCGGGCACCGATTCGGCCCCGACAGCGCCGAGGTCAACGAGGCGATCCGCAGCGTCGATGCGCGGATCGGCGATCTCGTCGCCGGGCTCGCCGCGATCGACCAGCCCGCACGCCTGCTGATCGTCGCCGACCACGGGATGCGCGCGGTCGATGCGTCGCGCGTCATCCAGATTTCCGACCTCATAGACCTGCCGAGCATCATCGCGGTCGAAACCGGCCCCTATGCCGCGATCGAGCCCGCCGCCGCAACCGACGACCGCGTCGCAGGGGCGCTGCTGAAACCGCACGATCATATGCGCTGCTATCGCCGCGAGGACCTGCCCGAGCGGCTCCACTATGGCCATAATCCGCGCGTTGCCGCGATCATCTGCATCGCCGAGGCGGGCTGGACGATCATCGCCGGCGAACCCGAATGGCCGGTCGGCGGCGGTGCGCACGGCTATGACAATCAGGACCCCCAGATGCTGGCGCTGTTCGTCGCCGCGAATACCGGACTGAGGGGCGATATCGGCGTCGTCGATAATATCGAAGTCTATCCGCTGCTGATGAAGCTGCTCGGCGTCGCGCCGCTGCCGAGCGACGCGACCGGGGTTCTGGCGAGGCGGCTCGGGAATTAGGCGGCTTGCCTTCGGGACGCGCCTCGCGCCATAGCAGCGCCATGCTCCATTATGAAGATATCGAGGTCGGCGCGGTCCAGCGCTTCGGAAACAAGCTGGTCACGCGCGAGGAAGTGATCGACTTCGCCGGCAAATATGATCCGCAGCCCTTTCATCTCGACGACGAGGCGGCGGCACAGACCTATTTCGGGCGCCTGTCGGCGAGCGGCTGGCACACCGGGTCGATGGCGATGCGGATGATGGTCGACAATATGAAGGAAAGGCAGCAGGCAGGGCTCGGGTCGCCGGGAATCGACGAACTGCGCTGGCTGAAGCCCGTCTATCCCGGCGACACGCTACGCTGCGAGACCGAGGTGCTGAGCAAGCGGCGCTCGGCCAGCCGGCGCGAGATGGGATTGTTCGAATCGAAGCTCACCGTCATCAACCAGCATGACGAGCCGGTGATGACGATGCGCTCGACTGGGTTGATCCGCGTCCGGAATCCGGACGCGGATTGAAGGTTCAGGCGCCGCAGCTCCATTCGCCTTCGAAGGCCTGCTGGCCGCCATAGGTGCGGTTGACGTTCAGCTTCGCTTCGTAGATTTTCTGCTCGCCTTCGGTGCGAACCGGCTTGTCCGACGCACGCTCGAGCGTCAGCTTCAGGCCCGGTCCCGACATTTCGAGACCTTTTTCGAGCGCGCCGAAGCCGCCCGAGCCGGCAACGCGCTGAACCGTGCTGCCGACCTTGACCGCGCCCGCGGCGAGCTGGTCGTCGCCGACATTCGCCTTGGCCACAAAAGCCGGGGCCGACTGGCCCTTCACCGTGAAGGCGCAGCCGAGTTCGCCATCGAGGCGCAGCATTTCGCCCTTTTCGATCGCCGCGAGTTCGATCGGGTCGCCGCTGCCGGTGTCGGGCAGCTTGTTCTCGTCATTGGCGGCTTCGGTCTTCGCCGGCTGATCGGTGGTCTGGGACTGGCCCGAGCAGGCCGCGAGCAGGAACAGGGCGCCGAGCGGCGCCGCGAGAGGGGATCGCATCGAATATTCTCCTTTGGTCCGGGAGAAACGCGCATGAAAGCGCGCGCTCCCGATGACGCGGAGACCCGTAACGAGACAGTTTCGCTCGCGCAAGACCGTCATGATACCGTTGCCAGCGAGAGAATCGGCCCGCGGCGGCCAATCATTTCCGGCCAAAGAGTTTTTCGACGTCGTCCATCGCCAGCTTCACCCAGGTCGGCCGCCCGTGGTTGCACTGGCCCGAGTGCGGGGTCACCTCCATCTGGCGGAGCAGCGCGTTCATTTCGGCGACGTTCAGCGTGCGCCCGGCGCGCACCGAGCCGTGGCACGCCATCGTCGCGGCGACGAGTTCGAGCCTTTCCGAAAGGCCGAGCGCGGCGTCGTAGCCCGCGAGATCGTCGGCAATGTCGGTGACGAGCCGGGTGCAGTCGATCGCCCCGAGCATCGCCGGGGTCGATCGCACCATCACCGCGGCCGGGCCGAAGCGTTCGAGTTCCACGCCGAGCGCCGCGAGCTGCGGCGCTGCGGCCTCGAGCCGGTCGCACGCGGGTTCGTCGAGCTCGACAACCTCGGGCATCAGCAGCCCCTGCGACGGCACGGCCTGCCCCGCCATGCCGCGCTTCAGCGTTTCGAGCACGAGCCGTTCGTGCGCGGCATGCTGGTCGACGATGACGAGCCCGTCCTCGGCCTCGGCAACGATATAGGTTTTCGCTATCTGTCCGCGCGCGATGCCGAGCGGATGCTCGGCGGCCTCGGGCGGCGGCGCGGTGGCGACTTCGGCGCGGCCAGCGAGCGGTGCGGGAGCGAAGGCGGTCATCCGGTCATAAACTCGCGCGGTGATCTCACCGGGAGCGGGCGCCTGCTCGGCCCCGAACAGATGGACGGCCGGCGCTTCGCGCGGCGCGTGATGGCCGAAGAGGAGGCCCGTCGCCGGCTGCGCGGGCGCCACCGGTTCCTGCTGCCACGCCGCGAGCGCGGCTTCGGCGGGGCGCTGGACGCTGCGAAAGCCATGCTCGTCGAGCGCGCGGCGCAGCCCCCCGACGATCATCCCGCGCACGAGCTGCGGGTCGCGGAAGCGCACCTCGGTCTTTGCCGGATGGACGTTCACATCGACTTCGTGCGCCGGCAGGTCGAGGAACAAAGCGACGACGGGATGGCGATCGCGCGCGAGCAGGTCGGCATAGGCGCCGCGCAGCGCACCGACGAGCAGCCGGTCCTTCACCGGGCGGCCGTTGACGAACAGATATTGATGATCGGCGATGCCGCGATTGAAGGTCGGCAGGCTGATGACGCCGCCGAGATGCACCTCGCCGCGATCGAGATCGACGCCGATGCTGTTCGCGGCGAGGTCGCGGCTGGTCAGCGCCGCGACGCGGCTGAGCCGGTCCTGCCCGCCCTGAACGTCGAGCGCGCGCCGCCCGTCATGGTCGAATGTGAAACCGATGTCGGGGCGCGCCATCGCGAGCCGCTTCACGACGTCGAGGCAGGCGGCATATTCGCTGCGCGCGCTGCGCAGGAATTTGCGCCGCGCCGGGACGCGCGCGAACAGATCCTCAACCAGAACGCGCGTGCCCTTCGCAAGCGCCGCCGGCCCCTCCCCCGCCAGCGCGCCATTGTCGACGATGCGCCGCCAGCCGTCGCCGCCCGCGACGCGGCTTTCGAGCGTCAGCCGCGCGACGCTGGCGATCGAGGGCAACGCCTCGCCGCGAAAGCCGAGCGTCGTGACATCCTCGATCGCGTCGTCGGGCAGCTTGGACGTCGCATGGCGTTCGAGCGCGAGCGCCATGTCGGCGGCGGTCATGCCGCAGCCATCGTCCTCGACCTCGAGCCGCGATATGCCGCCCTCGGCGATTCGCACCGAAATGCGAGTCGCGCCGGCATCTATGGCGTTTTCAACCAGTTCCTTGAGCGCCGCGGCCGGTCTTTCGACCACTTCGCCCGCTGCGATCCGATTTACGAGCTTTTCCGGCAGGCGGCGTATTGACATGACGCGTCTCCTAGCGCAGTCGGACGCAAATCGCGACCCATCCGCACAGCCCGATCGCTTTGTCCAGCATGGCCCCCCAGGTCGAGCCGGAATCTCTCCCTTGATTTGGTCCTGTCGCCGGCCCGGGACACGCGGATTCGACGACAATGGGGGCGCGGTCCGTTCGGGGCTGGCGGCTTCGATGACAGGAAGCAGTATCGATGTCCTTCTTTTCTCGCTGGCTCAAGTTCAATTCCCAAGACATGGCTATCGACCTCGGCACCGCTAACACGGTGGTCTATGTGCGCGGCAAGGGCATCGTGCTCAACGAACCGTCGGTCGTCGCGGTCGAGACGCTGAACGGGATCAAGCGGGTCAAGGCGGTCGGCGACGATGCGAAGCTGATGATGGGCAAGACCCCCGACAGCATCGAGGCGATCCGCCCGCTGCGTGACGGCGTGATCGCCGACATCGACGTCGCCGAACAGATGATCGCGCACTTCATCAAGAAGGTCCACGGCGGCAAGCCCAACGCCTTTCGCAGCCCCGAGATCGTGATCTGCGTGCCGTCGGGCTCGACGAGCGTCGAACGCCGCGCGATTCGCGACGCCGCGTCGAACGCGGGCGCGAGCCAGGTGTGGCTGATCGAGGAACCGATGGCCGCGGCGATCGGCGCCGACATGCCGGTGACCGAACCGATCGGGTCGATGGTCGTCGATATCGGCGGCGGCACGACCGAGGTTGCCGTGCTCAGCCTGCGCGGCCTCGCCTATACCACCTCGGTGCGCGCAGGCGGCGACAAGATGGACGAGGCGATCGTCTCCTATGTCCGGCGCCATCACAATCTGTTGATCGGCGAAGCGACCGCCGAGCGGATCAAGAAGGATTTCGGCGTCGCGCGCATTCCCGCCGACGGCACCGGCCTGACGATTCATATCAAGGGCCGCGACCTCGTCAACGGCGTGCCCAAGGAAATCTCGATCAACCAGGCGCAGATCGCCGAAGCGCTGTCGGAGCCGATCGGCACGATCGTCGAGGGCGTGCGCATCGCGCTCGAAAATACCGCGCCCGAACTCGCCGCCGACATCGTCGATCAGGGCATTGTCCTGACCGGCGGCGGCGCGCTGATCCGCGAACTCGACGAACTGCTGCGCGATGCGACGGGGCTTCCCGTGACGGTCGCCGACGATCCGCTGACCTGCGTCGCGATCGGCACCGGCCGCGCGATGGAGGACCCCGCCTTTCGCGGCGTGCTCCAGCAAGCGTAAATAGTCCGTGGCTCGCCCGGCACATCGGCGTCCGGGGCAATCCCGAAAGGCGCAGTACAGCCTGTTCGCGGCTTACGTCATCGCGGTGACGGGAGCGCTCGCGGGGCTGTTGCTGGCCGTGCTCTCGGTGGCCGACCCCGTCGGTTTCGCGCAGTTGAGGATCGCAAGCCAGGAGCTTGCGGCGCCGGTCGCGCGCGTCACGCGTTCGGTGACCGGGTCGATCTCCGGCATCGACGACAATGTTTCGGCCTATGTGAAGGCGGGGACGCAGAACCGCCGGCTGCGCAAGGAACTGACCGAAGCGCGGCGCAAGCTGGTCGCGACGAGCGCGCTGCAGGAAGAGAACCGCCAGCTCAAGGCACTCCTGAAGCTTCAGGAAACCGACCGCGCGGCGCTCGCGCACGGCTATCTGCTCACCTCGACCTCGACGAGCAGCCGGCGCATCGCGCTGCTCAGCATCGGGCGCAATCTGGGGGTCGCGCCGAGCCAGCCGGTGCGCGGCGCCGACGGGCTGATCGGCCGGGTGCTCACCGCCGGGCCTTCGGTCTCGCAGGTGCTGCTGCTCACCGACGTCGATAATGTCGTCCCCGTGCGCCGCGCACGCGATGGCCTGCCCGCGATTTCGTCGGGCCGCGGCAACGGCAATCTCGACGTGCGCACGCTCAACATCGCGAACAATCCGTTCAAGCCCGGCGATATCCTCGTCACCTCGGGCACCGGCGGCCTCTATCCGCCGAACATTCCGGTCGCGATCGTCGTCAGCCGGCAGGACGATGGCGCGCTCGCGCGGCCGCTCGCCGATCCGGCAAAGGTCGATGCGGTGGCGGTGCTGCGTCCCTACACGCCCGACAATATCGAGGCGCAAGCGGTGCCCGCGACACCGCCGTCCGAGGCTCCATGAACCGTGCCGGCCCGCGCCTCGGCGAACCGGCGTCGCTCTGGCGGATGCGCGCGGTTCCGGTCGCGACGGTGATCGCCGCGTCGGCGCTGCCGCTGATGCTGCCGCTGATCGCCAATTCGCCGGTTCTGCCGCCGCTCGGCCTGCTTTTCTTCCTGTGCTGGCAGCTGCTGCGCACCGAGATGTGGCCGGTGTGGATCGGGCTGCCGCTGGGGCTGGTCGACGATCTGTTCAGCGGCGCGCCGATCGGCACCGCGGTCTGCCTGTGGACCCTCGCGAGCATCGCGATCCACTATTTCGCGCAGCGCATCTATTGGCGCGGCTTCTTCCACGACTGGGGCATCGCCGCACTGCTTCTCGCTGTGGTTCAGGCGGCGGCGGCGCTGATCGCGCATCCGGACGCGCCGACCGGCCGCGTGCTGGGGCTCGTCGCGCCGCAGGTCGTCATCTCGGCGTTGCTCGTTCCCTTCTTCCTCCGCCTTACCGGCCGGTTTGACAATTTCCGCCTGAAACGCCGATAGTTCCTCGATGCCCCGACAAAAGCGCCCGCCGATCACCGAAGCCTGGAGGGGGATCACCTTCACGCGCCGCGCGCTCGTCGTCGGCGGCGCGCAAGCCGCCGTGGGCGTCGCGCTTGCCGCGCGCATGGCCTATATCTCGATTATCGACAATGATCGCTACGTCCTTGAATCCGAAAGCAATCGCGTCAATCTGACGCTCGTGCCGCCGCGGCGCGGCTGGATCGTCGACCGGAACGGCAAGGCGATGGCGAACAACCGCGTGTCGCTGCGCATCGACATCATCCCCGACCGCCTCCACGACAAGGACTTCGTCCTCGGCCAGCTCGAGACGCTGCTGAACCTCGATGGCGATACGATGCAGCGGATCCGGCGCGACCTGAAAAGCTCGTCGGGGTTTCAGCCGGTTGCGGTCAAGGAGGACGTCAGCGAAGCCGAATATGCCTCGGTCCTCGTCCGCCTGCCCGACCTGCCCGGCATCGCGCCGGCGCGCGGCTTTGCGCGCTATTATCCGACGGGCGCCGCGGTCGGCCATCTGATCGGTTATGTCGGCGCCCCCAATGCCGAGGAATATGAAGAGGCGAAGGACCCGCTTTATATCACGCCGGGTTTCAAGATCGGCAAGCAAGCGCTTGAGAAATATTTTGAACCCGTGCTGCGCGGCAAGCCCGGCGCGCGCCGGGTCGAGGTGACCGCGCGCGGCAAGGTCGTGCGCGAACTGTCGACGCAGCCCGACGTGCAGGGCCAGACGGTGCAACTGACGGTCGATGCCGACCTGCAGGAATATGCGGCGCGGCGGCTCGGTCCCGAATCGGGCTCGGTCGTCGTGATCGACTGCCTGACCGGCGATGTGCTCGCGATGGCGTCGATGCCGAGTTTCGACCCGAACAGCTTTTCGAGCGGCATAGGCGTCGCCGAATATAAGTGGCTGAGCCAGAACGACCATGTGCCGCTGCGCAACAAGACGCTGAGCGGCCTCTATCCCGCCGGCTCGACGGTGAAACCGATGGTCGCGATGAGCTTTCTCGAGGCGGGGCTTCCCGCCGAAGCCACGACCTTTTGCGGCGGCGGCCTGCGCGTCGGCAACCGCGTCTTCCACTGCTGGAACCGGCGCGGCCACGGCCAGGTCAACATGGCGAAGGGCATCTATCAGAGCTGCGACGTCTATTTCTATCACTTCGCGCAGCAGATGGGGATGGACGTCATCGCGGCGATGGGCAAGCGGCTGGGACTGGGGCAGAAATTTCCCCTCCCCGTCCCCAGCCAAAGCTATGGCACCATGCCCAGCCCCGACTGGAAGATGGAAAAATACGGCCGCCCCTGGACGATCGCCGACACGGTGAACGCGACGATCGGTCAAGGCTATGTGCTGGTCAACCCGACCCAGCTCGCGGTGATGGCGTCGCGGCTCGCGACGGGCAACGCGCTGATGCCCCACCTGACGCGCGACGCCAATCGCGCACCGATCCAGAGCCTCGGCTTCGCGCCCGACCATATCGGCCTCGTGCGCGAAGCGATGAATCAGGTCGTCAACGGCGCGGGCACCGCGGGACGCGCGCGCCTGCCGATCGAGGACGTCAAGATGGCGGGCAAGACCGGCACCGCGCAGGTCGTTAGCCTGAGCAAGGGGCGCGGCGGCATGGGCGTGCCGTGGAAATATCGCGACCATGGCCTGTTCATCGCCTTTGCCCCCTTCGACGCGCCGCGCTATGCCGCAGCGGTGGTGATCGAGCATGGCGCCGGCTCGAGTTCGGCCTATCCGGTCGCGCGCGACGTGATGACCTTTCTGTTCGACCGCGACAAGGCGATGGCGGCGCTCACCGAATATGAAGCCGGCTGGGGGGGCACGATCGAGGAACGGATGGCGCGCAATTTCGCCGCGTGGAAGGCCGGCGCGGCGCAGCCCGATCCGGAGCCCGGCGCATGATCCCGGTCCCGCCCGCGATCCAGCGCATTCCGTGGAAACTCATTGCGCTGCTTTCGGCGATCACCGGTTTCGGCCTGCTCGTCCTCTATTCGGCGGCGGGGGGCAGCATGACCCCCTGGGCGCTCAACCAGGGCGTGCGCTTCCTCGTCTTCCTGATCGGCATGCTGATCCTCGGACGGATAAAGCTCAAGTTTTTCGAGGATTTCGCCTATCTCGCCTATCTGGCGGTGGTCGCGCTGCTGTTCGCGGTCGAGCTGCTCGGCTTCGTCGGCGGCGGCAGCCAGCGCTGGATCAACCTCGGCTTCATCAATCTTCAGCCGTCCGAACTGATGAAGGTCACGATCGTGCTCGCGCTCGCGCGCTTCTACGCCCAATTGCCGCCCGGAAGCACGCGCACGATCACCGCGCTGTGGCCCGCGCTGGTGATGATCGGGCTTCCCGCGGGGCTCGTGATGCTTCAGCCCGACCTTGGCACCGCGCTCGCCATCTGCGCGAGCGGCGCGATCGTCATGTTCGTTTCGGGCCTGCCGCTGTGGTGGTTCGGCAGCGCGGCGATCGCGGGTGCGGCGGCGCTTCCGGTGCTCTTCTCGATGCTCCACGACTATCAGCAAAAGCGCGTGCTGATCTTCCTCGACCCCGAGAGCGACCCGCTCGGCGCCGGCTATCATATCAGCCAGTCGAAGATCGCGATCGGGTCGGGCGGGATCGGCGGCAAGGGCTTCCTCAACGGGTCGCAGAGCCACCTCGACTATCTGCCCGAAGGCCACACCGATTTCATCTTCGCGACGATGGCCGAGGAATGGGGTCTGATCGGCGGGGTCGCGCTGCTGATCGCCTTTTTCCTGCTGCTTCGCTGGTCGACGCGCATCGCGCTGGGCGCGCGCACGCGCTTCGGCCAGCTCGCCGCGACCGGGCTGACGATGACGATCTTCTTCTACATCGCGATCAACCTGATGATGGTGATGGGCCTAGCGCCCGTCGTCGGCATCCCGCTGCCGCTCTTTTCCTATGGCGGATCGTCGATGCTGACGATCATGACCTGCGTCGGCATCATCCTGGCGATCGACAACGACAGCAAGACCGGCACGCGCCGCTTTCACTGAGGTGCGAAAAAATATCGACGAAAGCCATTGCCATGCGGGCAAGGCCATGATAGCGGGCCGCTCGCTTCGCAGCAAAGAGGGGTAAAACCCGCTGCCGGCACCGCCGCAATCCGGCAAGTGGACGCATAGCTCAGTTGGTAGAGCAGCTGACTCTTAATCAGCGGGTCCTAGGTTCGAGCCCTAGTGCGTCCACCACCTTTTCAATGACTTAAATGCAAGATCGCAGCGGTGACCGGGTGCGGGGTCCCACTGGGGTACCAGATTGTTTGGTCGCCTATGAGACGTGGACTTGAACGTCATAGCCGAGCGATCTCAGCGCCTTCGATGTCCGGCCATTTCTTGGAGGAAACTTGTCGGGCATGGCCCACCCAACGAGTTCGCCGTAAGCGCTGATGCCCATGCATTCGAGCTTCCATTTAGGATCGGCCACGGCTTCCCAAAGGCGTTCGGGTAGGAGGTCATCGGGCCCACCATACAAGATGTGCCAGATCACATCCGTCACGCGGGACCCATTCTCAGATTTGGCTTTCCAGATGTGCTCGCTCAGAGCGTCTAGCTTTTCGGGTATCGAATATTTGATCCCGCTGGTTTGCAGTCCCACCATGCTGTTGCGAACCCGTCGGGAAAACTCGATCATGGCGTGCACGTCACCCGCCACCTGACGGAAGTCAGACTGCGACAGTTGCCGAAGAGCATCCTCTTTCAGCATCTCCTGGAGACGGAGTGCCGTAATATTAATGGCTACATCTTCGTTTGTGGGCGCTCTTGCCAAACCTCTCCACCACTCGATCGCCTCTGCACGCGCTTTGACAGGGTTATTCCTATTTTGCTCAAAATGCCGCTCATAGTCGGCGCGTCGCCCGTCAAACGTGCGATGATAGTAATGGGCATGGAGAAACTGATCAGCCTGTGCACCGGGCGATGCAGTCGCGCCGACCCATGCCGGGCGATTGGGGGCAAGGCTTACCGTTGTGCCGATATCTCGCAGAATTTGCAGCGTGGAATGCCACTCGGCGAGAAATGCAGCCTTGCGGCGATCGTCCGCTTTTCGGGGCGAAGTGTGAACGAGGCCGGACCAGTGGTTGATGCTCGGATGTTTCCAAAAATCATCTGGGGGCACCTTCTTGGCATCCAGCGCTTTCGCCCTGTTGATCATCAGATCACGAAGCTCTTCGGTGAGCATCGTCGCGTTGAGGTCTAGTTCGGTGAACTGTCAAACGGCGTTCAAAAGGGACCCCCGATCGGCGTCGAAGAGGGACCCCCTTTTCGGATAATATGATGCTGGTTTGTTGAAGATGGCCTTGCGCTGCGTGCGGCGGAGGGCGGGCGTAGCCCGACCGGAGGCGCGCGCAGCGCAAGATAGATTTTTGAAGGCGCCGAAGGTGGCTGTCAGCTGCGGTTTTTGAAGCGCCAGCTGTCGTTGCCCGTCTCGACGATATCGCAGTGGTGGGTGACGCGGTCGAGCAGCGCCGTGGTCATCTTGGGATCGCCGAACACGGTCGGCCATTCGCCGAAGGCGAGGTTCGTGGTGATGATGACGCTGGTCCGCTCATAAAGCTTGCTGATGAGGTGGAACAGCAACTGCCCTCCCGAGCGGGCGAACGGCAGATAACCGAGCTCGTCGAGCACGATCAGGTCGAGCCGCGACAGCTGCGCCGCCAAGGTCCCGCCCTTGCCGATCCGGGTCTCCTCTTCGAGGCGTGTCACCACATGAGTGACCGAGCAAACAGCGATACCTTGCGCCGATAGCGCGTTACTACATCGGCGATCTCGAAGCGGCTCGGATCAATGTCGCCAGTAAAAACAGCCAAACCGTTGCCTTGTCTGATCGGAAAATCGGGCACGGGTTGCGGGCTCGGATCGAATCTCAAGAGGCGAACCTGATCGCGATTGCGCTCCGGCTTGTGATTTATCGTCCCGGGCACTCGTAGATATTTGGTAATCGACCATCCGCCCTTATCGCCGCCGAAGCGGAGCAGCCCTTTTGATATCTGTTCAGCCGTGTGAGGTGGGAGCATCTCGTTCCAGCACCAAATGCCCTGATATCGACCGATCGAGGTCTCCCAGAGTATGTTCGGAGAAGTTTTGAAGGCCGCCGGACTGGAATCGTCGATATCGCACCACGCGAACGGGGTCGGCAGTGCACTGGATGTCTTCCGATTGGGCTGGCTGAATGCGTTGGGGCAAAAGTAGACGTCCCAGACATGCGGATCGTGTTCCTTCAGAAATTCCTCGATCGCATTTTTGCGACGGCCCCGGATCGAGTGCTCGATCCACCTTTTGCCGCTGCGAGCGGCCAGAAAGGTGTAGGCCCGATCATCGTGGTCTGCCCAAATGCGCCTGAGAAAACTGACCTTGGCCTTTCCCTGCGCCAGATTCTCAGGCGTCATGGTGAGCGACGCCAGACTTTGTGGAACATGCATCACGCCGCCTCCCGTTCGGCGGCAAGCGCTTCGATATGGGCATGGATTTCAGAAGCGAGCCACGCAACCGAATGCGCGCCAATACGGACGCGCTTGGGGAATTTCCCGGCCGCCTCCAGCCGCAGCAGTGTCGATGGCGACAAGTTAATGCCAAGGCGCGGTAAGTCCTCTCGCACCAATAAAAGCTTGTTTGGATTCAATGCCGTCATGATTTGGTCCTTTCTTCGCGTTCAATGACGGCGAATTATTAGGACCACGCGACGAAGAGATTCTACAGAGGCGAATGAACACGTCATCGGGCAAACCGATGGCATGTTCATTGTCGGCGGCGTTCGTCGACCTGTTCCTTAATCAGCCGATCCAACTGCTCATGCAGGCCGGTGATCTCCAGAAAGATGCGACGGACCAAAGCGGGATAGACGCCGTGGAATTGTTTGGTGCTGGCGTCATAGGTGCCCCGGCTGGGGCGAAGGTCGGGTAGCGCTTCGTCGAGCACTTCTGCGATAGCGGCGACGATCCGGTATCGGATCAGCGGGCCGGGCGGCAGATCATGAAACCGGTACTTGGCAACGATGATGGCGAGGTTCTGCCCAAGCATCCGCAAGCTTCTCAATTGCTCGGCGATCTCGTCATAGTCTGGGATCAGTTCGGGGTCGGGCTCCTCGGGCCACAGCGACAGCAGGTGACGATTTTCAGGCTCTAGGGCTTCGAGCAGCCGCGCTACGGGATTGAGCAACTGCGCATCCACCCAGGCCAGCCGCTGCGACAGCGTATCGTCCGAGGGCGCGCCCGGCAGGTCGCAAGGTGTGATGGAAATGATGCGACGATATTCGGCGCCAACCGCTTTCAGCCGGGTTTGTAGGTCGGCAATCGCCGCCTCGTCCGCAACACCGGCGATTTTCGCAATCTCTTGCATGACGGCATCGCCGAAAAGTTCATTCAGTTCGCTGGTTATATCCTTCAAGCAGTTGCCCCCATTGCTCCAAGGCGTCGCGTTTCTCTTGGTCGTAGCCATAACGGTTGTAGACAGCAGCGACACCGGAAATCGTGCCCGAAATATGGTTCAGCACCTTTTCGACCACATGCGGCGCTAGGCCTAGCCGAGCCATACCCGAGGCGGCGGTTCGCCTCAGATCGTGCAAGCGCCAACCGGACGTCTGGGAACCTTCGGACAAACGGCGCAGCATCTTCGAAAAGCCACTGACGGGTGACCGGCGGGTGGTCGTGAACACATAGTCGCACTCGAGGAAACGCGGCACCTCATCAAGGACGGCAAGCGCATAGGCGCTGAGCGGCACGACATGCGGTTTGCCGTTCTTCGAGCGTTCGGCGGGAATGACCCATTGCCTGGCGTCGAGATCGACTTCGCTCCAGCGCATCTCGGCCAACTCTCCCCGGCGCTGCGCCGTAGCGAGCAACATCGGCACGAATTGGCGGAAAGGATAGACATCGTTGCGGCAAGCACGCAGTAGCCGGACGATCTCGTTATCCTCCAACACCCGATCGCGCGACTCCTCCTTGGTCAACGGCTTCAGGCCATTGATGGGACTGGCATCAAGGATGCCGCGCTCGACACACCAGTTGAACAGCTTGCGCATGTTCGAATGGATACGATTGGCCTGATAGGTCGAGCCGCGCGCGACGGCAGCGTCCATGATTTCCAGCACATCGAACCGCTTGATCTCGCGAATGTCCCGCTGCCCGAAGGTGCCGACGAATTCGCGTTCCAAGATGCGTTCGGCCTCGCGCCAGCTCTTGTTGCGCGGCATGGCGTGAAGCCGAATAAATTCGCGGCAGATATTCTCGACCTTCATATTGGCCGTGCGCCTGCGCTTAGTCGGATCGATGCCTTCATCGACCTGCCGCAAGATGTCGATCGCCTTTTCGCGGGCCGTGGCGAGCGAGATACGCGGATAGACGCCTAGCTTCATGCGTTTCTGTTCAAGGCCGTAGCGGAACTTGACCGTGAAGACCTTCTGGCCCTGCGCCGAGACTCGGACGCTCATTCCGGGGCAATGAAGATCATGAACCTCGTAGCGCTTTGCCTTCGGCTTCAGGGCTTCGAGGGTCTTTGCAGTCAGGGCCTTTCGCATGTGTCATCCTTTCGAATGACACTTCAATAATCACGGAAATCCGCCAATCTCAAAGAAAATCCCGGCTCGCGGAGGACCTGCATCGGGAAAGTGCAGCGTGACACGATTTGACCATGCCGCCCGCACCCGGGGGTCGTTTGGATAGAGAGCCAGCATCGATATTCGGACCAAGTGCTGCGACACTGATTCTGGATTTTCGGTCTCACGCGATTACGTGTCGGAGTGGCGGGGCTCCAACTCCTCATCAATGATAGAGGTGATGTCATTGGTAGACAGCGCGCCCGCCAGACTCTCAGTAATCCTCTGTCCCAGCAGCCGCTTCAGCTCTTGCCATGCGGTTTTTTCGTCGGCAGCAATCAAAGATGATAAATCGGTTTCTGCCTTATCCATCGTTCCCAAGCTCCGTACCAATCCGAAGCAAATCAACATAACCACCATAGGCAAAGCTGCGATCCCGACGCCGACCGGTTGTTTCCGTCAGAACCTCTATCGACATCAGCATCTCAATCGCGCGGATAGCGGTTGGCTTACTGATCCCAAGCAAGGACATGGTTGAAGCAACCGTGACAATCGGATGATTGGGCAATTCCTCAAACAGCTTAACAGCCGAAACGGAGGCCGCATCGCTTGCTAGCAGTTTTGCACGGTCTTGGCCGATGAGCGCGAAAATATCTTGCGCCGATGCCACCGCCTCGTCGGCGATGGTGGCCACGCCATCGAGAAAGAAATCGATCCAGCCTTCCCAATCGCCTTCCGTGCGAACGGCATCCAACCGCCGGTAATATTCGGCACGATGACGCTTGAAGAACAGGCTCAGGTAAAGCGAAGGCGCGCGGAGCAGATTCCAATGCTGGAGCAACAACGAAATCAGCAAGCGGCCTATGCGCCCATTGCCGTCGAGATAGGGGTGGATCGTTTCAAACTGAACATGGACCAGCCCTGCCCGGATGAGCGCGGGCAAGTCGTCATCCGCGTGAATGTATTTTTCGAGCGCGCTCAGTAGCTCGGGCACGCGCGTGGGCGGTGGCGGCACGAACGCGGCGTTGCCCGGCCTGCTGCCCCCAATCCAGTTTTGGCTGCGCCGGATTTCGCCGGGCTGCTTGGTTGCGCCCCTGGCACCGTCCATCAATCGGCGGTGCGCATCATGTAGGAGACGCATGGAAATCGGAATGCCCGACGGGTTCGCCAGCTCCTGTTGGACGTGGTTCAGGGCGTCGAGATAATTGCAGACCTCTTCCACGTCCGCATCGGGCGCCTTTACGTCTTCCGCCTCGAAGCTGAGAAGGTCGAGCAGCGTTGCCTGCGTGCCTTCGATCTGTGATGAGATCACCGCTTCCTTGCGAACAAAGCCATAGAGAAACCAGTCGAGCGACGGCACCATCTCGGTTGCCAGATCAAGCCGCACCAGAGCTTGCTCAGCGGCTCGCAAACGCTTGCCGAGTGCCTCGGATATAACGAACGCTGGGTCACGTGGCGGCAAGGCAAAAGGCAGGAAGGCCGCAACCTCCTCGCCACCCGCGATCACCTTCTCATATTCACCCGTTGTTCGTTTCGTCATGATGGCCCTTCATGAGCGGCAAGGAACGGCAGCGTGCCTTTTCCGAACCGCTAGTAACGATATCGTGACTTATAGCGCACGAAAGTCAACTACTCGTTACTAGCGACGATCCAAAAATCACGGCTATGCTGCGTGCGGGAATATTCCTGACGCAGACAGTCACGTTCGATATGACGTTGTGGCAAGGCTGGTGGAAAGATCAAAAGCCTTGCCCTCTCCCACAATCTGGTACCCAGAAAATCGAGGATCTTCCGTGTGGGTATCGAGGGGGTCCTGGGCGCCTGAGATTGCACGAAAGAGCATAAAGTGATCTGCGGAAGAGTGAACGGTCAAAGACACGACCGGTCAATTGTCTATGGACAATATGACACGATATGATTAAGAGTAAAAAGACCTAATATCAAGCTCTTAATCAGCGGGTCCTAGGTTCGAGCCCTAGTGCGTCCACCATTTTCTCCGCTTTCGAACCGAGCTTTCGCGGGCCCGCAATGGCGTCGCCACCCGTAGTGCCGAATTCCGCGTCGCCAGCTTAGCCGAGCCTTGTCATTGCCCCGGCGGCCCATTATTCCCGCGCAAATGGCGGCGCCGGACATCTCGACCAGCGGTCGCCGCTACCGGAAATTGCTCTCCATCCTTCCTGCCCGGGCCGCGCCTTCCGCCGACATGGCGGGGATCGGCGCGGGACGACGGGCGCTGTCCATCGGGCTGGCGTTGCTCATCACGGGCGTCCTGCTGATCATGCTTCTTGCCTTCGGCGTGGGGAAGCCGGTCGACGTCCGTGACGAACAGGTTACGCTCGTCACGCTCGAAGCCGCGGGGAATGCGGAACAATCGCCCGAGACGGACAATCCGAAACGCGAGCAGGCCAAGGAGAGCCCGCCGTCCCCACCAACCGAAACGCCGCCGCAAGCGCCCCAGCCGCTGCCTCCGCCGCCGGTCGTCGAACCCATGCCCGCGCCTGCCTTGCCCGCGCCAGGCACGCAGCCGCCCGCGCCGCGGACGCCTCGCGCCGTAATTCGCCCATCCGACGGACAGGTTTACGGTCCGGCCAACCGCGGCGGGGCAGCCTCGCAGGACACGCCGCAAGTGGGGACGGCACCGAATGGCGAGCCGCTCTATGCGGCCGCCTGGTACCGCGAGCCGAGCGATGACGAGTTGCGCGGCTATCTGTCGACCGCCAGCGGTCCCGGCTGGGGCTTGATCGCCTGCCGCACGGCGTCCGAGTATCGCGTCGAGGGCTGCATCGCGCTCGACGAATATCCGCAAGGTTCGCAGATCAATCGCGCGATCCTCGCCGCCGCCTGGCAATTCCGGGTGCGTCCGCCAAGGCGCGGAGGACGCCTGATGGTCGGCAGCTGGGTGCGGATCCGGATCGACTACGCGATCGGACGCCGATAGATCCCGCGCCCTTCGCCGCCCGGGTCAGGATGGCGGAGTCGCCGCGGCGCTCCCCCCGTCGCCCTGTTTGCGACCCACCATCCGCAAATAGGGGAAGCTGAGGACGATCGAGACGATCAGTGACAGCACGACGGCAGCCGGCATCAGAGGAACGTTCGGCATCGTATGAACGGCGATCGCGAGCGCCACGCCCGGGTGCCGGGCCGATGCCGCGAGCGCCAGCGCCGACCGGTCGCCCGGATTGGGGCCGCCGAGGAGCGTTCCCGCGACGAGCCCTACGATCGCGACCGCGGCGAAGACGAGCAGCGTGCCGTCGCCGACCAGCTTCCACATCGGCGGCCCGAGGAGCACGAGAAAGGCGAGCACGACGAGGAGGAGAAGGATCGTCCCCGCCCTGGTGCAGATCTCGCTGACCCGCGGCACCGACTTGCCGAGCAGCGGCGCGGCGAGCAACCCGAGCGCGATCGGCGCGAACACCGAGATGAGCAGCGGCTTGACGAGCGCCGACGGCGCGACCGAAACATCGACATCGAACAGATGCGCCGCGACCCACACGCCGAGCGGCGCCACCACCAGCGACAGCAGCGACGCGCCGACCATCAGCCCGGTGACATAGCCTGCCTCACCGCCCGCCTTCAGCTGCTTGCCCGGCAGGATCGGCGGCAGCGGCGACAGCGCCATCGCGATCAGCGCGATCGCCACCGGTTGCTGGAGATCGAGGAAGCGCGCGAGCAGAAAGGCCGCCACGGGCACGCACACGAACATCGCGACGAAGGCGCCCAGCCCGAGCCGCCACTCGCGGACGAGATAGCCGAGATCGGCGATCTTCGCCCGCAAGGCGAGCCCGAAGAGCAGCAGCACGATGCTGAGCACCGTGGCCAGTTTGACGATCATGAGAGGCGTCATGGACGGGACTTTCTGGCCAGGGGGACGGAGTCAGCGCGGCGGATTGACCACCACATATTGGACCGACGAGCCCACATATTGGGGCTGGTACCAGGTGTTGCCGCATTGCGAGTAGCTGATGCCGTTGACGACGACAGTGCTGCAGCTCGGCGGCACGCTGTTCACGATGCTGCCGACGACGGCCGCGGTCACCGCCGCGGTGGCGATCGTCGCGACCGGGTGCCAGTCATCGTCCCAATCATCCCAATCGTCGTGATAATAGCCGCCGTGATAGTCGTTGTGGACGTTGACATCGACGTTGCGGTTCACGTTGACGTTGGCGTTCCGGTTGACGTTCCGATTGACGTTGGCGTTGTTGACGCTGCGGTTGCGGCTCACATTCGAATGATTGACGTTCGCGCTTGCGCCGCTGCGCGCAGGCGGACGCGAACCCTTTGCCCGCGATGCCGTGCCCGACCGGCTGGATGTCGTTCGCGTTCGTTGCAGATAGTCCGCTTCGAGCGCCAGGACCGACGTAGCCGGATCGCCCGCGACGCGGGGCAGATCGGTCGGCACTGCCGGAGCGGCGAGCGCCAGCGATGCGGCCAAAAGGCCGCCGTTCACGATGAGGATCATTGCCCTTCTCCGTCAGAGGTTATTTCGGAAACATCGGCGATCGCAATCCGGTGCGCGTCGGCCGGTGGCGAAAAGGCAAGATTTTCGCTCGCCGGAACCGCGGTCGAGGCCCAGTCGATCACCGCCGAATATTGCGGCATCGCGGGGTCGGTCTTGTTGGTGATCACGATCTTGCACGGCAGCGCCTTGCCGCCCTGGTCGATCCAGACCTGCCAGTCGGCATGTTCCTGCCGGAAGGCATAATGCATGCAGGTCCGCGTGCCGACGGTTTCGGGCCGGATCACCATCGCTTCCTGCACGCGCGCGCGGATCGCGGGATCGCTGCCCCAGGTGAACAGGTCGGCGAGCGGCACCTCGATGCCGAATTCGTCGCTCGCCTTGTCGATCGTCGCCGCGATCGTGCCGGGTGCCGGGAAGTCGGCATAATAGCCGAGGGTGGGCGCAAAGATCGTAAAGGTCTTGCCGTCATAATAGAGCTCGCGCGACTTGCCATCGAGCCTGGTGACGATCTTGAAGGCATTGGGACGCCTGGCATAGGTGTCCATCGTCCCGCCGAACTGAATCTTCTGCCCGGTCGCGAGCACCACCTCGGTCGTGATGTCCGATTTGGTGTGGAAGGACGAAAGCGCCTGCAGCGCCGCGCTCATCTTGTCGACCGCGGCCATGGCCTCCGGGTCGATCGGATTGCTGCCGTCGTCGTCGGCTGCCGCGCTCGCCGCGGGCTTCGCCGCATCGTCCTGTGCCAGCGCGGCGCCGCCGACGAGCGGCGCAGCGCCGAGCAGCAGCGCGAGCCGCAATATTCCTGGACTGACCATGAGTTCATCCTTTCCTTTGCCGGACGAGTTGCGGAATCGCGCAGGATTCTCACGCCTCTTCTTCGTCAGTCTGCCCGTCCGGCCCTTCGAGCCCCATCGGGGATTGTGCTGAAGCCGCGGGATTTCGACCCTGCATCGCAGGGCCTATTCGCCAGAGGCACGCTCCGGCCGCGGTTCGAATTCATAGATGTCGCGCTCGATGAAGAAGTTCAGCCCGGTGCGAATCGCGGCGATCGCGGCGAGTTTCCCGACATCGTCCCATGTCGGCGCTACCGCGGTGCGGATGATGTCGGCGCCGAGCGCGAATTCGAGCGCGAGCACGATCCACTGCGCGAACTGCAGCCATATTTGCCGCCGGCTCCATCGCCCTTCGCGGCGCAACCCGCGCTCCACCATCCGCGCCAGCGCCTCGAACGCGCCATACATCACGATCAGCGCGACGATCGCTTCGAGCACGAGCGCCGAATAGCTGGCGATCAGGCGCAGGGCTTCTTCCACCAGAGCCGCCCCGGCCGGCTTATTGCCCGGGGATGTTCATCGTCAGCGGGATCGAGAAATCGAGCCAGAAGGACGTGCCCTTGGGACGATTAGTCGCGTCGAGTTCCTGCATGACGCGCCCGCGGAAGGTCGCCGGCGTTCCCGCCATCACGACATTATAGGCCGCGGTGGCACCGACCGCGACCGCTTCGCCCTTGAACGGGCCGAGCGCTCCGCCACGGTCGTCGGTGACCTGCTTCAGATAATAGGCCTGGGCGCCGAGCGAGAATTTGGGCGAAAGCGCCTTTTCGACCGCGGCCTCGACATGCACCTCGTCGCCGCTGTCATAGCCGGTATAGTCGTTGTCGCCGTTCAGCGTGTAGCCGCCCTTTGCGGATATGTCCCACCCCGATGCGGGATCGTGCCAGCTGACCGCGACCGAGCCGTCGACCGCAAAGCGGTGCAGCGACAGATTCGCGAGCTGGTCCTCGCGATAATGGCCGAGCGGGATATTGATCATGCTCGACAGCTGAACATGCCATTTCTCCCCGTGCCAGCCCATCATCACGACGCCGACCGGGTCACCGACGGTGAGCGCGCTGTCGTGCCGGTCCGTCCCCACGCTGCCTCCGCCGGGACCGGTCAGCACGGCATCGACGTCGACGATCGGCGCGCCGAGCGGCAGCGTCATGCCGACGGCGAGCGTTCCGCCGAGAAAGTCCGTCGAAGGAACGGCGAGGATCGTGTCGAAGCTCGCGATGATGGTCGCGTCGAGACCCGCGACGATATTGCCGTTCAGGGGGAATTGCCGGCGCGCGCTGGCGTCGCCGTCATAGACATAGATGGTTTTGTCGAAGAAGACGCCCTCGACCGGCGGCATGACGGCTGCGCCGGGACCGCCCGAACCGAGCAGATAGAGCGAAGCGCCCGATTCGGTGGCGTTCGCCATGGCTGGCACGAAGCCGAGCGCCAGCACGCCGCCGGTCAGGATCATCGTTTTGAACAGTCGCATACGTCAATCTCCGTCGATTTGTCTCGCCGCGATTGTGGCATTCTCTGCCGCGTCCGCTTATCGGGATTAACCCTTGGCGGGCCGCAGACGCGCCCCAAGGGCCGCCTCGGGTCGGGACCCGCAACCGGCGCAAGCCGCGGAAGACATCGTCTCGGGCATTTCCCCAAGCGTTCGGGATTCCTGCCCTGCTTTCTCGGGAAACACCCTGATACCCGACACTCTGGATCGCCCCTATTCTGACGGTCATCCGTGGAGTTCCACGCCTTTGAAGACGGCGGGCGATGTCACGGGTCGACAGGGGGCGGCGATTTCTTCCTCCGCGCGACCGACTCTGCCCCTCCGCCGCCTGGGCGCGATGGCTCTCGCTGAACGCCCGGTGGGACAGGTCACAAGCCATTGTCAGGAGCGAAGCATGGACAAGGTGATTTCCGCAGCAGACGGCGGCCCGCGCGGGTCCGGCCGCCCCCGCCCCTTTCGCGCCGGCCGGACGCTGCTCACCCTCGCCTGCGCCCTGGCATGGCAGGCACCCGTCCGGGCACAGACCCTCGACAATGATTACTGGATCAGCGCGATGGCCTTTTTCCCGAAGGTCGACACCGATGTGCGCGTCGCGGCGGAGAACCAGCAGATTCCGAGCACCGACATCGACTTCGAAAACGATCTGAAGCTCGACAATGACGAGATTCTGCCCTCGATCACGGCCGGCGCACGCTTCGGCAAGGTGATCGTCGGTGCGGACTTCTACAAGCTCAAACGCACCGGCGCGACAGCGCTCGAGCGCGACATCGTGTTCGACAATGTGACCTATCCGGTGAACGCCGAGGTCGAAAGCGGCTTCGACAGCGACATCTATCGGCTGACGGTCGGCTATGCCTTTGTTCAGAACGACAATCTGGAGCTGGGGGCCGCACTCGGCGCGCACGTAACCCGTTTTGACCTTTCGATCATGGGCGAAGGCAGCGTCGGCGGCGAAAGCGCGTCGAGCGAATTGCGTCGCCGCAAAGTACTCGCGCCGCTGCCGACGCTCGGTGTCTTCGCGACCTGGAAGATCGCGCCCAAGGTCGAGTTCAACGGCCGCGTCGATTATCTGTCGCTCAACATCGACGATTATGACGGGCGCCTCGTCAATGTTCAGGCGGGCCTCAACTATCTGGCGACGAAGAATATAGCGGTGGGAGTCGTCTATCGCTACGTCGACTATCGCCTGGGCGTCGACAAGGATCGCTGGAACGGCCGGGTCCGGTACAAGCTCTATGGCCCCGCGCTCGTCCTGCAAGCCTCGTTCTGACGCCCGCGGGCGGGGTCCTCCAGCTAGAGTGCGTTCGGTTTTGATGGAATCAAAACCGGCACTCCAGAGTCTTGTTTTGCCGTGATTTCCGAGCCGTGAAATGTTCCATTTCACTCGAAATCACTCTATTTCGGGAAGAGCAGCGTGAGCACGAAGCGCGTGCCCCATTCGGGGCCGCCGTCGGGCCGTTCGGCATAGTAGCGCGCGCCGACGGTCAGATTGATCGGTTGATCGCCGACCCTGACCACATGGCCGACCGAAAAGTTGATCGGCACCACCCAATTCTTCGACTTCCAGTCATAGCTCGTCTCGGTGTTGAGCGTGAAGCTGGTCGAATCGGGCAAGGTGCGGGTAAAGAAGGGCTGGAGGAAGGTCTGGCTGACGTCGGGATAGGCCGATTTCCCCGCCACCGACCAGACATGGTTCGCGAGCAGGCCGAGCGTGGTGCCCTTGCCCTGCTTCAGCACCACCGCGGTCGGACCGGCGCCGAACTTCTGCGCGCTGAATGCATCGGCCCCCGTCGGCCACAGGAAGACCGGCCCGACGCCCCAGACCAGGCCGTTCTTCGCTTCTTTGGGCGAAAGGAAGAAGCTCTGCAGCACGTCGCCGAAGCCGGTCGCGCCCTCGCCGCCGACGACGGTGGGCTCCTGGCTGATGATCGGCACGATGGTTCGCGTAATGAGGTTCCAGTCGTCCCCGACGCTGACGGGAATCACCGGCTGGATGTTGAGCGTGAAGCGGTCGCCGTCGCGTTCGCCGTAGCAGCAATCGTAATTCGCCTGAAAGGGCACCGATATCAGGTTCGCGACCGGATTGGCGAGTTGCTGCGCCAACGAGCCTTCGCCAGCCGCCGCGGGCGGCGGCGCGGCGTCGGGGGGCCGGTCGGCGGGAGCGCTGTCCGCCGAAGCGGCATCGGCGGCATCCGGATCGGCCGGAGCCGCGCTGTCCTGCGCGCGCAGCGATGCGGGAACGCCTGCGCATAGCGCGAGCGCGATCGCGACGCGCGGGAGCGCCCGAGGACGGAAACGCATAAAGCCGGTCTCCCTTGCACGATTGTCAGATCATCAGGGCCAGATTTGCCCTGCTGCGCCTCGCTGGCCATCGGGACTATCCCGCGAGCGGAAAGTTTCGGGCCCTGAGCGTGCCTCCCGCAACTCCCGCCGACGGGGCGGTCTGCGAAGCGCTCAGGCCCAGTTTGCACGAGGGTGCGGGGTAACCCCGATTGTCGAGGCAGGGCCGGCGGGAGAGTTTCGGCGGACCTTCAGTCCTCTTTTGCAGGGAAGCCCCAGCATGGCCGAACAAACGCCCGCCAAGTCCCCCGTTCGCCCGGAGCGCCTCGCCCCGACGCCGGTGCCGCCGATCCCGGACACCAGTTCGGCGAAGGGAGAGGAGATTCCCACCATCTATTCGCACTTCCGCACCGGCCTCTCGCGCCATCGCACGGGCCTTTCGGAGCACCGGACCGATCTGTCCGAATATCGCACCGACCTGTCGATGCACCGCACGGACCTGTCGGAAAACCGCACTGAAATGTCGATGCGGCGTACGGGCATGTCGATCCAGCGCACGCGCATGTCGGCCGACCGGACGCTGATGTCGGAAATCCGGACCTCGCTGTCGATGATCAGTTTCGGCTTTACCATCTATCAAGTGTTCAGAAAGCTGGCCGATTCGGGCGCGATCACCAGCGGGCGGGCGCCGGGGAATTTCGGCGGAATATTGATCGTGCTCGGCATGATCATTTTGATCGGCGGAATCTGGCGTCATGTGCAGTTCGCGCTGCAATTGCGCCACCTGCGCAAGGAGATGATCGACAGCCAGCTGATCCATGGCCAGAGCGCCTATCCGGTCTCGGTCGCGCTCGTCGTGGCGATCCTGTTGCTGATCGTCGGCCTGCTCGCCCTGCTCAGCATCATCTTCAATATTTCGCTGTTCGGCTAGAATGATTTCGAGTGAAATGGAACATTTCACGGCTCGAAAATCACGGTAAAACAAGAGTCCGGGCGCGGGATCGCAGCCGCCCCGCCCGCGGCAAACGCTATTTTCGCCGCCCGGCACGGCCGGATTCAAATCGGCCGCCGCCGGGGTTTTTACCGATGGTAGAACCCCCTAGAATTCTCTATCACCCCTAAGGAAAAGGAGGGCTTCTGTGGAGAAGCGTCCCAATATCGACGACCTCGGCCACGCCGCGCCATCGACGCAGGGCATGATCTATATCGAGGGCGGCACCTATTGGATGGGGTCCGACAAGCATTATCCCGAGGAAGCACCCGCGCATCCCGTCGCCGTCGATGGTTTCTGGATCGACGTGACCCCGGTGACGAACCGCGATTTTGCCGCATTCGTAGAAGCGACCGGTCATGTGACGACCGCCGAGATTGCGCCCGATCCCGCCGATTATCCAGGCGCGCTTCCCGAACTTCTGCGGCCCGCTTCGCTCGTCTTTTCTCCGCCGGGCCATCCCGTTCCGCTGAACAGCATGGCCTGGTGGGACTATCGCTTCGACGCCGACTGGCGGCATCCGCTCGGCCCCGATTCGTCGCTCGACGGCCTTGAGGACCATCCGGTGATCCACGTCTCCTATGACGATGCGCAGGCCTATGCCGAGTGGGCCGGAAAGTCGCTGCCGACCGAGGCCGAGTGGGAATATGCCGCACGCGGCGGTCTCGACCGCGCCGATTATGGCTGGGGCGACGATTATATGCCGGACGGCAAACCGATGGCGAACACCTGGCAAGGCGCGTTTCCGAACGAAAATCTGCTGACCGACGGTTATGCCCGCACCTCGCCGGTTCGGGAGTTTCCCGCAAATGGATACGGGTTGTTCGACATGATCGGCAATGTCTGGGAATGGACGAGCGATTATTTCGCCGATGGCCACGAAGCGGCGACGAGCCGCCCCTGCTGCGCCCCCCGCAATCCCCGCGGGGCGGCGCGCGAACGGAGCTATGACCCGGCGCAGCCCGAGATTCGCATTCCGCGCAAGGTGCTCAAGGGCGGCTCGCACCTGTGCGCCCCGAATTACTGTCAGCGTTATCGTCCGGCGGCGCGTCATGCACAGCCGATCGACACCTCCACGAGCCATGTCGGCTTTCGATGTGTAAGGCGCAACTTTACCAATTGATGACAATCGAAGCGGATACAGAAAAACGACAGGAGTTATTTATAGTTGCGCGTATTCCCTGTTGATTATTCAGGGATTTTATGTAGCATGTTGCTTGGGGGGAACGTCGCTCCTTTGCGGTTAGGATAACCGCATCGGAGGGTCGGGATCGTGCAATCATTCATTCAGGTGAATTGAGGGGCGCTCGACATGGTTTCCTTTGAATATTCTGCTTTGATCGAACGGCTGGCCGACGAAATGTCGGCGGCAGGCAGCGCGATGATCTGCACGCCGGAAGATCTTCACATCAAGATGCTCGAGGCGCGCGACGACGAGCGGCGGCGGATCGCACGCGACCTGCACGACGTCCTGGCGCAACAATTGCTCGCGCTCGAATTCGAAATCCAGTCGCTCCGCGGCGGCAGGGACGAATCGCGCATCCGGGCGCATAATGCGGCGCAGAACAGGATCGGCGAACTGCAGCGACAGATCCGTTCGTTCAGCTATCTGCTCAACCCGCCCGAACTCGACCGTTTCGGACTCGGCGAATCGTTGAGTTCGCTCGTGGCGGGGCTCGCGGCGCGTACCGGCATCGACATAGTGTTCGACGGAAGCGGCTATCGCCCGGCGGCGAGTCGCGAGGCGGAACTGGCGATGTTCCGCGTCGCGCAGGCCGCGCTGATGAACGTTTACAAGCATAGCGGCGCGCGTCATGCGCGCGTTCGCTTGACCTCGCGACAGAACTGGCAGGTGCTTCGTATCCGCGACAATGGCCGCTGGAAGAAGAGCAGCGGCGGCACCGAAAGAAGCGGGCGCGGGGTGGGCCTCAGCGGCATGCAGGCCCGGATGGCGGGCCTGTGCGGCCGCTTTTCTGTTCGCGCGGGCGACCATGGCACCGTGGTTACAGCGATCGCGCCGCGGCTGTTGAACAACCGATGCCCGCTGAACGTGGCGCAGTTCGGCGCCAATGGGGGGTTCAGGGCTCTATGATATTGTTGCGCACGGCGTAGCGCACCAGCCCCGCCGCGGTCTTTATATCGAGCTTGTGCATCGCGGCGGCGCGATGCGTCTCGATCGTCTTGATGCTGAGCCCCAGGATCGCCGCGATCTCCTTGTTGAGCAGCCCTTCGGCGATCAGCTGCACGATTTCCCGCTCGCGCGAGGTCAGCGGCGAATTGGTGGTCGTGCGCGTCGTCGATTCGACAAACCGGTCGAGCAGAGTCTGCGACACCTGCCCCGAGAAATAGGGTCGCCGGATCGCCAGCGCCTCGACCGCCGAGATCAGATGCTTGGTCGCATCGGATTTGACGAGATAGCCGCGCACCCCCGCCGCCAGCAATTCGGCGAGGACATCCTCGCGATCATGCATGGTGAAGATCAGTATCTCGACCCGTGGCAGCTCGCGCTTGATCGCGCGGGTCAGCTCGAGACCGTTCATCATCGGCAACGAATAGTCGAGAATGGCGATGTCGGGTTGAGTCGAGCGGATCAATTCCAGCGCGTCGCGCCCGTTGTCTGCCTCACCGACGATCCGCCAGTCGGGGTTGGCCGACAGGGTGGTTCGAACTCCGACGCGGATCGCTTCATGATCGTCCGCGATGACGATTCGCCTGACCGGGCTACTCATGGCCTCCCTCTCGTCGTCGGGCGCGATGCGCCGCAGCCTCAAGAACGAGCGATGATTGCCCATTCCGGCGAAGGCGTCCATCAGGAATAACTATGGATATGGGGCGACCCGACCCTCTATTCACCCGCGAGGGGATCGAAAGCCGCCCGGCGCCGGCAAGCGCAGCGGAGTTTTCGGCCCGCCAAACGCAGCCCGCCGACAGGAACTCCCGATCGGCGAAATCCGTTTTGGGGATTTCTACCGATATTGTCCGCACGGCGGCGCTGCCAGATTGCGGCCTTCAGGAAGGAGCGCGGCATGGCGGCATTTGGGCTTTGGCTTCTCACCACCCCGATCTGGCTAATCGGGATCACGCTTTATGGCGGAATGCTGGTCGCCGCGCTCGCGGGCTGGCTGCTGCGCGGCGGCAGAAAGCGGAAAGCCCCGCCGAAGCCCGACGACAAGGACGCCAAGGAAGAAGGCTCGGAGATCGGCTATATCGTCTCGGCGGTCATGGGCCTGCTCGCGCTGCTCGTCGGCTTCACCTTTTCGATGGCGGTCGATCGCTTCGACAACCGGCGCTCGATGGTTCTGGCCGAATCCAACGCGATCGGCACCGCCTATCTGCGCACGCAGCTGATCGAGGAACCGCACCGCAGCGCGATCGGCAATCTTCTCAGGGATTATACCGAGAACCGGATTGCGCTGGCGCGCGAGCCGCGCGGGCCGAAGCAGCAGGAATTGCTGGCGCGGAGCAATGCGATGATCACGCAGCTATGGTCCCGCCTCGTCGATGCCTATCCGGCGATCCCCGACCATGAATTTGCGAGCATTTATATCGAATCGATCAACGAGATGATCGACGACGATGCCGCGCGGCAGCAGTCGCGACGATCGCATGTGCCGCTGGAGGTCTTCGTCGTGCTGCTGGTCTATCAATTCGTCGCCGCGGGCGTGTTCGGCTATGTCCTGTCGGGCGAGCGCGGCCGGCTGACCGCCGCGCTGCTGCTCGTGCTGTTCGGCAGCGCGCTGCTCCTCATCATCGACCTCGATCGCGCGACGGGGGGCGGCGTCGTCGAGGACAACCGGCCGATGCTCGAGCTGCTCGAGACGATGAAGGCGCAGCCGCCTGGCAGCTTCGGCAGCGCGAACGCGGCGCCCTCTGCCGGCCCATGAGCCCTGCAAACGCCCCGGCCAGAGGCTTCAATCCATTCCGAAGCCCCAGGCGTGGCCGAACTGGAGATAGAAGATCGCGCCGCCGGGACCGACCGCGACATCGACCCCGGCGTCGAGGCCCAGCTTGCGCGCGATGCGATAGCGAAATCCGGCGCCGCCCGCGACGATCGTTCCCGAATCCGCGTAGATGCGCTTGCCGCCCGCGTCGGTGTATCCCATGCCGGCAAAGCCGACGATCGACCAGCGATCGTCGAGCCGCCGCGTCGCCTCCAGCTCGGTGCTTACCGCCGCGCCGCCCTGATAGCGCCGCGCCTCGACCCCGCGCAGGTTGATCGAGCTTGCGAAATAGGCGGGATAGCTGCCGCGCACCGCGTCGACCTCTACCTTCGCGCCGACCCGCCAGTCGGACGAGAGCGGCTGAAACCCGTAACCGTGCAGGGCATAGCTCTGAAACTCCCGGTCGCTGCCGAGCGCGTCGAGGTTGAACTTGCCTTCGGCATAGAGGTTCGATCCCTTGGTCGGGCTCAACGCATTGTCGCGGTCGTCGAAATGCACACCGAGGCCGACGGCGCCAGTGTTCAGCTTGCGGTCGAAAACGTCGTCGAGCTGCTCCGGCAGGCCGGCGATGTCGATCTTCGAATGGATTTGCCGGAAATCGAGCAGCGGACCGATCGAAAAGCGGCGATCGGCGAGGTGGAACTGCACCGATCCGAGGACGCCATAATCATATTTGTTCGTATATTCGAGGCCGGCCGGCAGCAGCCGCGGATAGGCAGTCAGCGTCACCTTTCCCCGCCCCGCCCCGAATTTATAGCTGATCCGCCCGTCGGCGATCGAACCCGACTGATAATAGCCATAGCCATAGGAACCATTGCCGGTCTTGACCGCGCCGGCCATGCGCCGGGTCATGCTGCCGCCCTTTTCCTTTGGCAGCGTGATGAACTGCGCGACGATTCCGAAGCCGCCGTCGACCGCGGGTTCGGTGATGATGACCGGCATCGGGAAAAAGCCGCCCTTTTCCAGCAGGCGCGAAAAGTCGAGCTTGCCGTCGGTCTCGTCGAAGAACATCCGGTGGAACTTCGATTCGGGCTTGGCCGTCTCCGTGCTGTCTTCCGTCGGCGGGCCCTCCGGCGCGTGATAGGAATCCGGGGCAGAGGCAGCCGGCGGATTTTCCTGTCCCGACGCGGGCAGCGCGCCGGCGAGCGCGGCTAAGCAGGGGGCCGCAACCGCGATCATCGTGCGGACTGGAGGCTTCATCGGACATCCGTTCGGTTGCCGGCCGGGAACGGCCGGTTCGCCAAGCATCCGGAAAGCGCGGCGCTCCCCCAATCGGTGAATTCCCCGACATGGAAGGATTATCGCCGCAAGCGACGCTGCGAGCCGTCCCTCTCGACCTCGGGGTTAGTGGGGATTTATCGCCGCCCGAACGGCGATAAGCCTTATGCACGATGAGCCCGCCCTTCCCCTTTAAAGCGGCACGGCGACCCCGATGCCTTGCGCGGCTGTTGCTGCCGCTGCTGCTCGGCGCCAGCGCGCCGGCGCTCGCGGCCGAGCAGGCCGAGCAGATGGAAGAGATCGACGAACAGGTGCAGGCAGCGGCGCAGGTGGCGGACAAGAAGGACCTGCTCGCGGTGCCGCTGCCGATCACGAGTCCTTCGCTCGGCACGGGCCTGGTCGTTGCCGGGGTCATTTTCTACAACCCCAACCAGGCCCCCTCGCCGTGGATCAGCGGCGCCGCCGCGATGAAGACGAGCAATGGCAACTGGCTCATCGGCGGCCTGCACAGCATGTCGCTCGACAGCGACCGGTTCAGGGTCACGGGGGTTGCGGGCACAGGAAAGCTCGTTGCCGATTATTATGGCATCGGCCCGGCCGCGGGCGACCGCAATGTGTCGGTCAACCTCGACGAAAAATTCACCGCGCTGCGGGTGCAGGGCCAGATGCGCGTTGCGCCCGGCTTCTATGCCGGCGTGCGGATGCTCTATCTTTCGAGCGAGACGCACGAACAGGATTTGCCGCCCGAATATCCCGATCTTGCAATTCCACCCGACGAAGCCGACGGCCAGCTGATGCAGGTCGGGCCGGCGCTATCCTATGACACGCGCGACGACACGCTCAATCCCCGGCGCGGGCTCTATGCCCATGCCGAATGGATGTGGGGGGCGAAGCTGCTTGGCGGCGACTTCGGGTCGCACAGACTGACCGCGGGTGTCAGCGCCTATCTTCCGCAGGATGCGAAAACCGTGCTGGCGCTCCACGCGGGGCTCTGCGCCGCGTCGGACGGGACACCCTTCTATAATCTGTGCCTCTTCGGACAGAAGAACGACCTCAGGGGCTACAAGACCGGACGCTATCGCGACCGCGCGAGCTGGGCGGTGCAGGCCGAGCTGCGCCGCCAGCTGTTCGGCCGTTTCGGAATGGTCGCCTTTGCCGGGCTGGGCGGAATAGCACCGGCGCTCGGCGATCTCGACCAAAGCAACCTCCTGCCCGCCGGAGGTATCGGCCTGCGCTACCGCCCCTCGCGCCAGACCAACATCAACCTGCGCCTCGACTTCGCGGTGGGGAAGGATTCGAAGGGAATCTACCTCGGGATCGCCGAAGCCTTTTGAGCCTATTTCTTCGGGGGCGGCGGAAATTTCGCGAGCACCGCGTTCACCGCGCTGTCGATATTCTCCTGCGAACCCGAATTCTTCGTGACTTCCTGCGTCGCCGTGCCGTGCCAGACGGGCGACTTGGTGCCGGTGTCATAGACGTCGATGACCAGCGTCCCGTCGGTGACGTTGCGGACGTCGACCTGCGGCCCCGCCCAGCCGCCCCAGCCGCCCCAGGGGCGATAGAATGGCCCATAGACGCCCATGTCGTTGACCTCGACGCGATCGCGCGAGCCGATGGTGAAGCCGACCGCGAAATCGCCCGGGTCGGCCTTGGTATAGCCGCGCGCGGCGAGGCTGTTGTCGATCGACGTGCGGACGCGGTCGGCAATCAGCGGGTTCACGCCGTCGGGGACCTTCTGATAGGCCCAGCTATAGGTTTTATAGGCCGCGAAATTGGCGCTGGGATCTGCATCATAGTTCACCGTCGGCGTATTCGCGCAAGCGGCGAGAGCCAGCATCACGGGAAGGATAGCCAAATGTCTGCTCTTCATCTCGGGTCTCCCTGACAGCACCGTGCCAAATTCCCCTTTCCGGCCGCGCGAAGCTATCGGGATTAACCCCATCGCGCGCCCGTCTCGGCCCGGAGGACGGACGGCGCAAAGCCGGTGCGGACGCGGCGGACCGGCCCGGACGCGCTCGATCCGGGCACCCGGTCCGTGGTCATGGAAAACCCCGATAGGCGCGCGCGCGAAAAAATGGTCTGCTGGTGTCGCCAGTGGAAAGGGACGTCAGACATGGTGAAGCAAAAGGCGAGCGTTGCTCTGGCGGGAGCCCTGCTCCTGCTGCTGCAAGGCTCTGCGTTCGCCCAGCCCGATATGTCGGCGCTGCCGCCCGGCTATCTGGCGCGCGACCAGTTGCCCGACAGCCTCGCGTTGCTGCCGCCGCCCCCCGAGCCCGGGTCGGCGGCGTTCGCGCGCGATGAGGAGGTGAGCCGCGAAACCACCGTGCCGCCCGAGAGCGAGCGCTGGAAGCAAGCGGCGTCGGACGCCGACCTGCACCCGCCGCATATCTTCCAGGCCTTTTCCTGTGCGCTGGGCTTCACGCCCGATGCCAAGGCCACGCCTGCGCTGTACCGGCTGCTCGGCAGGATGGCGATCGACGTCGGCCTGTCGACCTACAAGGCCAAGAATCATTATCAGCGGACCCGGCCCTTCGTCGCGCATGAGGGCCGCACCTGCTTCCCGCCCGATGAGGCGATGCTGCGCAAGGACGGGTCCTATCCGTCGGGGCACAGCGCACTCGGATGGGGATGGGCGCTGGTCCTGACCGAGATCGATCCGCAGCGCGACGACGCGATCCTGCAACGCGGGCGCGATTTCGGGGTCAGCCGCATGGTGTGCAACGCGCACTGGGCGAGCGATGTCGACGCGGGACGGCAGATCGCCGCGGCGACGGTGGCGCGGCTTCACGCCGACCCGGCTTTCACCGCCGACCTGGCCGCGGCGCGCACCGAAATCGCCGCGATCGCGAACCGGCACGACGCATCCTGCCCGGTATCCGCCCCGGTTCCGGCGGACTGACGCGAAACGGCGGCAGCGGCTTGCCGCCGTTTCTCCGCGAGGCGCCGACGGCGCCTCGTCCCAAGGCCGGCAGGTCGATGCTCCCTGGCCCCCCGCGGCCGACCTGCCGGCCAATTTGAAAGCAAGCGGCCACCGCGCCCTCAAGGACGATAGGTCGCGGTCAGCACGAGCCGGTCCGACCCCTCGCCCCAGTCATATTCGGCCTGCAGCGACAGGCGGCGACCGAGCGCCAGATTGAAGCCGTTGATGACACTCCACGGCCGGCTGCTCGACAGGTCGATCCGGTAACGCAGGTTCACCGTGTCGTCGCCCGGCAGCACCGGACCGCTGCGCACGACGCCCGACACCGTGGCGTCGAGATCGAAATAGTTCACCCCGGCATAGGGAAACAGGATCACGTCGGGGCTGAAACGAAGCCTCGGACCGGCGCGCAGGCCGATGTTCGTGGTTTCGATGTTCGACCGGTCCTTTTCCGAAACGCTGAGCGTCTTGGCAACGGCAAGCGCAGCGAACCAGTCGCGCCCGCCATAGGCGGCGATCGCGCCGACCGTGACCGTGGTATTGTCGACCGTGCCGCGGAACGGCAGGTCGACGTGGCCGCACGGCTTGGCCGGGCGGCAGATCGGCGGCGGCACGAAGGCGTCGAGGTCGATGTCGACGTCGATGTCGATATGTCCGCGCACCTTGCCGACGCCCGCAAAGACGTTGAGGAAGGGCAGAACCCACAGGTCGGCCTTGAATTCGGAGTTCGAGGTGTGGCTTTCGAGCTTCCGCGTCGTAACGAAGGGGACGTCGATCAGATCGGCATCCTCCGGCGGATCGACGCCGCGGGCGACCGTCACCGCGAGGTTGCGGCTGTCCATATTCTGCACATTGTGGATGTACATGCCGCTGGCACCGAGCGGCGGCGGAAGATCATAGCCGCGCTCGATCGCCTGCCGTGCACCGATCGGGAACAGGCCGAAGGCGCGCTCGCTTTCGACCTGATCCGCAGGGGTGACGATGGGCCCTTCCTCATTTTCGGGAGGCGCCGTGTCCGACTGGAGCGATGGCTCGGCTTCGGCGGCCGGTTGCCGGGCCGGTGCAGGGCTCGTCCAACCCGCCGCCGCCATCATCAACAGGGGGGCAAGCGCCGGTCGTCGCATCCTCACTCCATCCCAATCGCCACAGGGGGTGCGCGCCCTGCATAGCGCATCGCCCGCGGCCTGGACCCGGGGAGTTTTCCCGAAACGCCCGGCGGACGAATACCGAGGCGCAAGATCCGCGCCCATGGTCCCGCGCGGCCTTCTGGAATGGCCCGCGCGCCATCCTTGCCGTGCGGGAACGAGTTTCGGCGCTTGCCGCCTCCATCGCCGCGACCGGGCCGGTCAGGGTTTGCCTCTGCGAACGACCAGAGTTCCCCCTATCGCCTTCGGCGCGGCCAGCCGGAACAATCACCCCCGTTCATCCAGTCCGACGAGCGGAGGTCGAACCCTTGTGTCCCGAGCCGTGAACGCGAGCCATGTCTTGCTGATCCTTGCAGGACTCCTGTTGGGCGCCGCCCCCGCCGACGCGCAGAATCTGCCCGTCAAGGAAATGACCGATCAGGCGCAGACGCTCGCCTCCGACGATCTGGGCGTCGAGGTTCCGCTTCCCCCGGCGCAAGCGGCCGAACCGGCGCCCGACGCCAAGGCCGATCTGGTCGTCGCGCCCATCCCGATCTCCAACCCGGCGTTCGGAACCGGCATCGCTGGCGCCGCAGTGCTCTATTACAATCCCAACAAGGCCGACCAGCCGTGGGTCACGGGCCTCGGCGGCGGCTATACGAGCACCGACAGCTGGGGCGCCGGCGTCTTTCACCGCATGTCCGACACGCACGACAGGGTCCGCTTCGTCGGCTTTGCCGGCTATGGGCAGGCCAATCTCAACTTTTACGGTATCGGCCCCAACGCCGGGTCGGCCGGCGTCTCGATCAAGCTGCACGACGAAGCCTTCGCAGGCCTGGCCGACGCGCAGGTCCGGATTTTCGACAAGGGTTTCCTCAGCCACCTCTATGTCGGCGCGCGGTTGCTCTATATGGACCTCGATTCGACGATCAAGGTCCCGCTTCCCGGACGGCCCGATCTGGAACCGCCGGCATTGGAACGCAACAGCGCGATCGGGATGATCGGCCCCTCTTTCACCTTCGACAAGCGCGACAATGCGACCAATCCGCGCAAGGGCGTCTATGTCACCGGGAGCCTGCTCTACGGCGCATCATGGCTCGGCAGCGATTTCGGGCATCACAAGTTCGAACTCGACGCCAACGCCTATTTCCCGCTCGGCAGGACCACGGTGCTGGGCATCCGCAAGCAGGCGTGCAGCGTGTCGGACGATGCGCCCTATTACGACCTCTGCCTGTTCGGCCAGCATGGCGACCTTCGCGGCTATGAAACCGGACGCTATCGCGACGGCGCGAGCTGGGCGATCCAGGCCGAGCTGCGCCAGCATCTGTTCGGCAAGCTCGGCGGCGTCGCCTTTTTCGGGGTCGGCGGGATCGCCGAGGATGCGGGCGCGATCTGGAAGCACAGCACCGTGCTCACATCGGGCGGCGTCGGCATCCGCTACCTCGCCTCGAAAGACGCCAATGTGAACCTGCGCGCCGACATCGCGTGGGGAAAGGACGGCGCGGCCTTCTATTTCGGGATCGGCGAAGCCTTCTGAGGAGCCCTATGCGGGCAATAGCGCCTTGAGCGGTGTTTCGGCGTCGGCGAGCTGGTCGGGGGTCGCGGTCACCCCCGCGGTGACGATCATGCGGCCCTGCACATAATCCCTGGTGGCATTGACGCAGTCGAGCGCGATCACCTTGCCCTTCTTCAGATAGACGACCGAGAAGCTGCGCGTCGCGGGGTCGCCGCGCAGCACCGCCTGATCGTGCCCGGTCGACAGGCCCGCGGTCTGGAGTTTCAGGTCGTACTGGTTCGACCAGAACCACGGGATCGCATGATAGGGCGCCTCGGCGCCGCAGATGCCCTTTGCCACCACATTGGCCTGGTCATTGGCGTTCTGGACCGACTCGAGGCGGATGCACGCGCCCTCGGCGAAGGCGTTCGCATGCGCGGCGCAGTCGCCGATCGCATAGATGTCGGGCAGGCTCGTCTTGCAATAGGCATCGACCAGCACGCCGTTGCCGCCCTCGGCCCCCGCCGCGATCAAAGGCTCGACCGCGGGGACGATGCCGATACCGACGATCACCAGGTCGGCGGGAATGACTTCGCCGTCCGCGAGCTGGACGCCGGTGACATGATCGCTGCCCTTGATCGCCTCGACCGACACGCCGAGACGGACGTCGACCCCATGCTCGCGATGTTCCTTCTCATAGAAGCGCGACAGATCCTCGCCCGCGACGCGCGCGAGGACGCGGTCGAGCGCTTCGAGGAGCACGACCTTCTTTCCCGCCTTGCTGAGCACCGCCGCTGCCTCGAGCCCGATATAGCCGCCGCCGATCACCACGATCTGCTTTGCGGTTTCGGCGGCCGCCTTCATCGCATCGGCATCGGCGCGGGTACGCACGCCTTGCACGCCGGGAAGGTCGCCCCCCGGGATCGGCAGCATCCGCGGCCGGCCGCCAGTCGCCCAGACGAGCTTGCCATAGGAGATCGTTTCGCCGTCCTCGGTCGTGACCCTATGCGCCGCCGGATCGACGCTGACGACGCGCTTGCCGAGCAGCATCGTCACCGCGCGCTCATCCCAATATTTGGCAGGGCGCAGCTGGATGCGCTCGAATTCCTTCTCGCCCGCGAAATATTCCTTCGACAAGGGCGGGCGTTCGTAAGGCAGCTCCGTCTCCTCGCCGACGATGGCGATACTGCCCTCGAACTTCTGCGTCCGCAGCATCACCGCGACCTGCGCGCCGCCATGTCCCCCGCCCACAATCACCACGTCGAAATGCATCTGCCGCTCCGCCTTGCCCGTGTGTCCGGCGGCGGCGGTAGCATTGTTCGCGCGGCGCTTTAATCCTCGCGTTGAAAAAAGACTGCCTGCCGCATCCTCCTCTTCGCGACCGATGCTACTTTACTCCACCTTCGCCGGGCAGGGCAGATCCTCACCGACCGCTTCGACCTTCGCTAAAAGCAGGGTCGCGGCAAATCCCTTGTCAGCGCTCACTGACACCGGATAGTCGACGCGCTGCACATTGGCGCCGGCGTCGGCGAAGCAGCGCAGCGGGACTTTCAGCGTCGAAATCTCGCCTTCCGCGGCCGCCGCGACCATCGTGCCGATCGCCAGCGGGACGCCGCCGAACGCCAGCGTCACCGGGCCGCTGCCCTTGGCGTCGATCCGCCAGTCGAGCCGCAGCGCGAAGCTGTTGTTGAGCTGGCGCGTCAGGTCGGAGACCGGCCCCGACAGGTTGAAGGTCGCCGGCCCGGTCCAGACGAAGGATTTGCCGTCCTCCTGCGCCTGCACATCGACCGAGCGCGTCGCGAGCAGGCCATAGCTGCTCTCCAGCGGTCCCGATTCGACCTGGCGCGAGCCGCCGGCATCGGCGATCGACAGACTCCACGGCGCGCGCGCGCGGCCGCCCGCGAAATAGGTCTCGACATTCATCATCGCCGCGACATCGACGCCGGGATCTTCGGGAAGCGCCGGAACGCGGCGCGCCGAGCCGTAGGTCAGGCCATAGCCGACCTCGAACAGCGGCTTTTCGACCGGCGAGCGCGCGTCGACCGGCCAGGCGAAGGGCAGCGTGCCGGTGAAGTCCCTGCGCGTCTTTCCGTCCGCCCCCGCGACGAGCACGTCGGCGACCCCGGCCCCCTGCGATCCGGGCAGCCAGGCGGCGACGAAGGCGTCGGCGGCGTTGATTTCGGGATTCACGAACATCGGGCGGCCCGACAGGAAGACCGCGACCACGGGAATATCCGCCGCCTTCAGCTTCTTCAGCGTCGCGAGATCCTTCGCCTCGGCGGGCTGGTAGTCGAGCGTCGGGACGTCGCCCTGAAATTCGGCATAGGGTTCTTCGCCGAATATGACGATCGCGACGTCGGGCCTGGCGGTGAAGCTGCCGTCGGCCGACAGCGTCGCGCTGCCGCCCGC
The DNA here is from genome assembly GCF_032879645.1 of Sphingopyxis indica. Taxonomy (NCBI): domain Bacteria; kingdom Pseudomonadati; phylum Pseudomonadota; class Alphaproteobacteria; order Sphingomonadales; family Sphingopyxidaceae; genus Sphingopyxis; species Sphingopyxis indica. Next base: position 1,511,822 of record NZ_CP076394.1, on the reverse strand, counting down.
TTCGTCGACCGCCGCCTTCAGCCCTTCCCAGATCGTCTGGCCGTTGGGGAAATCGGCGTGGGTCACGTCGGTGCCCTGCCAGCTGATCGTCCAGCCGCCCGACTGCATCGCCATATTGTCGGCGCCCGGTCCCGCGACGAGGACGTTCGCGCCGGCTTTGATCGGCAGCACGCCGCCATTATTCTTGAGCAGCACGAGCGACTTTGCGACCGCTTCGCGCGCGACCGCGAGATGATCCGGCGCCCCGATGGCGGTGGGGTTGCCGCGGTCGACATGGTCGACATCGAACAGCCCGAGCTTATATTTGACACGCAGGATGCGCCGCACCGCGTCGTCGAGCCGGTCGGCCGGGATCGTGCCGTCCTTGGCCTGCCGCACCGTCGTTTCGTAGAGCCCCTTCCAGCTGTCGGGCGCCATATACATGTCGAGCCCCGCATTGACCGCCTGCGGACAGTCGGTGACACTGCACCCCGCGACCTGCCCGTGACCGTTCCAGTCGCCGACCACGAAGCCTTCGAAGCCCATCCTGCCTTTCAGCGCGTCGGTGAGCAGCCCCTTGTTGCCGTGGTTCTTGACCCCGTTCCAGCTCGAGAAACTCGCCATCACGGTGAGCGCGCCGGCGTCGATCGCCGCGGGATAGCCCTGCGCATGCTTGGCGATCAGCTCTTCCTCGCCGATCTTCGCGTCGCCCTGATCCTTGCCCTCGAAGGTGCCACCGTCGGCAAGATAATGCTTGGCGGTCGCCGCGACATGGTGCGCGCCGACCGGACGCCCGGTCGCGAGCGTCCCTTGCAGGCCGAGAACCATCGCGCGCGCATAGGCGGCGACGAGCTTCGGATCGGACGAATAGCCTTCGTAGCTGCGCCCCCAACGCAGGTCCTGCGGCACCGCGAGCGTCGGTGCGAAGGTCCATTCGATGCCGCTGCCCGCGATCTCGGCCGCAGTCACGGCGCCGATACGCTGGAGCAGTTCGGGATCGTGCATCGCGCCGAGGCCGATATTGTGCGGAAACAACGTCGCGCCGGGGATATTATTGTGACCATGTACCGCATCGACGCCAAAGATGATCGGGATCGCGACGCCGTTCGCCTGCGGTTGCAGCGACGCGGCGCGAAATTCGCCGACGAGCGCCGCCCAGTCGGCCGCGCTCGCGCGTTCATTGCCATTGGGGCCGCTGTTGCCGCCGGCGAGGATCGAGCCGAGCGGATAGGTTTCGAGGTCCCCCGGCGTAATCGTGCTGATGTCTGCCTGGATCAGCTGCCCGACCTTCTGCTCGACGGTCATACGCGCGAGCAGATCGTCGATGCGCTTTTCGGTCGCCGCGTCGGTGATCGCCGCGGGGCTCTTCGCCGCCGGCCAGAGTTCGGGATGGACCGTTGCCGATCCGGCGTCGCCGCCCTCGGGCGCCGCGGCAAAGGCGGCGCCTGCGAGCAAAAGGGCCGTCGCCATCGCAAATGCCGATCGCTTCATGTCTCTCCCATTCTATATTGTGAACGTTATCAATCTTTGATCTCGCATAGCGGCGATGCGAAATCAAGCGCCTAGGTCGTAAACTCATAAATGGCGCCATCGAGGCGCCCAAATGGCGAACAGCTCGGGGCGAAAGACGCGCCGGGAAGGCTGGTTGCCTTTCCAAGCGGCTTTCGCCCCGAGATGGAAGCCATTTGGGCGTCCCGAAGGGATTTGACCAAAATGGCCCATTGCTTCGTCGAGAAGTCTTGAAATATCGACATATTCCTGTGCCTTCTCTTCTCGCACCGGGCCATTTTGCCTCAAACCTCGATGGCGCCATTTATGAGTTTACGACCTAGTTCCGGAATGCGCGGGGCATGGTGGCGAGCAGCAGGACCGCCGCGACCGCGAGCGCCGCGAGCAGCAGGAACAGCATCTCGAACCCGAAGCCGGGCACAAGCGAGATCGTCAGCCACGGCATGATGAGCGATGGCATAGTGTTGGTGAGGTTGAAGATTCCGAGGTCGCGCCCGCGGCGATCCGGTCGTGGCAGGATGCGCAGCGTCTGGCCCGAATGGAGCGAGAGGAAGACCGTCGTCGCGATCCCGAACAACAGATAGGCGAGCTTCGCGCCATCGGCGTCGGCCGCGAGCGCCATGCCGACCAGCCCCAGCGCCGAAACGCTGGCTCCCACGATCAGCGGCAGGAACGGCCGGTCGTTGCGGTCGGCCCAGCGCCCCGCGACGAGCGCGATCGGCACCGCGAGCGTCAGCGCGATGCTGAAAAGCCGCGCTTTCTCATTATCCTCCATCGTCGGGTCGATCGAGCGGAACCAGAAATAGAGATAAGCGAACAGCGCCGCCTCGGCGATCTGGACGAGCAGGCGCGCAAGCCACATGCGGATCGCCGGCCCCTTGGGCGCCGCACGCACCTCCCCCGCAAGGACCACGGGTTTCGCGGTCAGTTCGGGAAAGGGGCGCGGCCGGCCGAACAGCAGCACCGGCAGCACGGCGCCTGCGACCATCAGCGCGACGACCCCCAGCCGCCCGTCGACCGACACCAGCCCAGGGTGCGTCGCGACCGCGCCCGACCAGGCACCGAGCGTTGGCGAAAAGGCAAGAAGGCCGCCGAGCAATCCCTTTTGCGCGTCGGGCACGCAGTCGCCCGCCCACGCCGACAGCGGCCCGAGCATCATGTTGAGCGCGAACTGCCAAGCGATGATGATGCCGATCAGCGTCCCGACATCCTCGGCAAGCGGGACCGCGAGCAGAAGCGCGATCGTCAGCGTCAGCCCGACGGCGATCCAGGTGCGGCGGTTCTGCGTGATATCGCTGAGCCAGCCGAAGAGGATGCCCGCCGCGCTTGCGGCGACAGCGCCGCAAAAGGTGACATAGCCGAGATATTGAACATCGGCCTCGCCCGCGAGCGCGGTCATCCGCGCGGGGAGCAAGATGGTGAGGAAGGGCACATAGGCCATCGCGCCGCCCGCGGCCGCGAGCGCATAGAGCAGCAGGAAGCCGAGCGACTGGCGCCGCGGCGTTTCCTGATCGGTCATCGGCGCGCCTTGGGCGGCGGCGCGGTCGAGCCGCGCTCGACGAGACTGCCGCGCACGACGGTGGGCGTTTTGCTCGGTGCCTCGCCACGCTGCGCCGCAATGATCAGTTCGACCGCGCGCGACACCGTCTCGGCGATCGGCTGATCGACCGCAGTCAGCGGCGGCTGGGTGAAACGCACGATCGGGGTATTGTCGAAGCTGATGATCGAAAGGTCGCGGGGAATTTCGAGTCCGCGCGCGCGCGCGACCTCGAGCGTCGCGAGCGTCATCTGGTCGTTGCTGACGATGATCGCGGTCGGCGGGTCGGCGCTGTCGAGCAAGGTCCGCGCCGCCGCCTCGCCCGAGGCATAGCTGAAATCGCCCCACGCGAGCAGCGCTTCGTCGGCGAGGCCCGCGGCCTCCATCTCCTCGCGCCAGCCATCGACGCGCCAGCCGCTCAGATTATATTCGGGCGAGCCCGCGATGAAGCCGATGCGGCGGTGGCCGAGGTCGATCAGGTGCCGGGTCGCGAGCTGCGCCGAGCCTTCGTCGTCCATCGTCAGCGGAATGCCCGCGCCGTTGCCGAGCGAGCCGATGCGCGCGAACGGGATCTTCGCCTTGTCGAGCAGTCCGACGATCAGCGGATTGTCCGAGTGCGGCGGGGTCAGCACGACGCCGTCGGGCTGAAGCGCGGCGATCGTCGCGCGCAATTCGCGCTCGACATGGTCGTTATGCGTGTCGACCAGTTCGAAGATCATCCGATAGCCGAGTTCGGCGCATTTGAGCATCCCGCCGAGCAGCATCTGGTCGACCCAGTCGATCCCCTGCCGCCCGCGCCAGTCGGCAATCGTGCGCTCGCGGTCGTTGATCGCCAGGATCAGATAGGATCGCGACCCGCTCATCCGCTGCGCGGCGATCGACGGCACATAGCCGAGCTTGTCGATCGACGCCTGCACCCGCTTCTGCATTTCGGGCCGGACATTGGGTTCGTTGTTGATGACGCGGCTCACCGTCTGCAGTGAAACCCCTGCATCCGCCGCCACATGCTTGATCGTTACCGACTGCCGTCGACGCCCCATCAGTCTTTTTCGCCCCCCGCTTCGGCTGTGCTGCTAGCGTCCTTTGTCCGGCTTTGCCAGACGCGAACCCAATCGACCTCCATCCGCTTCGGATAGCCCGTTTCATCGACTCCGCCCGCGGTCCGGCTCTCGGCCAGCCCGCCGCCGATGGCGAGGTTCAGGATCAGGTGGAACGGACGATCGAAGGGCGCGGCCGGATCGTCGGTTGCGACCGTGTTCCAGTCGCCCGCGACCTGGGTCGCATAGACACGGCCGTCGATGGTCCAGTCGAACCGACCCTTGCGCCAGACGATGCCGAAGACGTGCCAGCCGTCGAGCGGCGCGGGCAAGGTGGTTTCGGCGCCCTTGTGCTGATTATCCGGCGCGGTGCCGCCGAAATGCAGCGTGCCGAGGATGCGGTTTTCGATGCCGCCCGCGCAGGCCTTGCACGCGACGCCCAGATTCACCGCCTCCAATATGTCGATCTCGCCCGACGCGGCCCAGGCGCCAAAATGCGCCTCGTCGGGCAGCATCCAGATCGCGGGCCACGTCCCCTGCCCCTGCGGCAGCTTGGCGCGCACCTCGATCTTGCCATAGGTCCAGGCGGCCTTGCCGCGCGTCACGAGCCGCGCCGAGGTAAAGTCCTTCGTCGCGGTCGCTTTCGCCTTTTCGGGGTCGCTGCGCTGCGCGACCGGCCAGGCGGGACCGGTCATCCGCTCCTTGCGCGCGGTGATGACCAGCCGGCCGTCCTCGACCGCGGCGTTGCGCGGATCGCCGGTATAGCATTGCCGCTCTTTATTGCCGCCGCCCCAGCAATCGACGTCGAAATCCCATTTCGCGCGGTCGATCGCCGGGCCGTCGAACTCGTCCGACCAGACGAGCCGCCAATCGCCCGCAGGCGCCGGGGTGGCCGCCGTCGCGGCGAGCATCAGGCCAAGCGCCGCGATCATGCCGCTTCGGCCGCCTCCGCGCCGCAATAACGCGCGACATAGGCGTGGTGCTCGGGCAGTTTTGCGACCGTGTCGGAAACCTGCCCGCGGATCGTCGCGAGCAGCTTTTCAAGCTCGTCGTCGCGCAGCTTGGTCGCGATCGGATGATAGCTTTGCGGCTCGATCCCCTGTCCCATCATCACCTGCACCCAGCTGTTTTCGGCGAACAATTCCTCATTGCGGCGGAAGACGCGGCCGGTTTCGCGGAACAGCTCGATCTTCTGCGTCAGGCTGTCGGGGATCGGCATGTCCGCGCATTGGCGCCAGAAGGCGCTGTCGCGGCGGTTCGTGACCTTATAGTGAAGGACCAGGAAGTCGCGGATCTGCTCCATGTCCTGTCCCTGCTGATCGTTGAACTCGGCGACGTCGCGCGCGCTGACGCGGCCGGCGGGCAGCATCCGCACGAAACGCAGCACGGCGCGCTGGATCAGGTGGATGCTCGTCGATTCGAGCGGCTCCATGAAGCCGCCCGACAGGCCGATCGCGACGCAGTTGCGATACCATTGGCGACGCCGCACGCCGCTGGTGAAGCGCAGAAAATTGGGCTCGGTAAGTGGCTCGCCCTCGATATTGCCGAGCAGGCGTTCGAGCGCGGCATCGCGGTCGAGGTAGCGACTGCAATAGACGAGGCCGTTGCCGCTGCGATGCTGGAGCGGGATGCGCCACTGCCAGCCGGCATCGTGCGCCATCGCGCGCGTATAGGGCACCGGCGGGCGCACATTCGGCGTCTGGAGCGCGATCGCGCTGTCGCACGGCAGCCAGTGGGTCCAGTCGTCGAAGCCGGCGTGCAGCGCGCCTTCGATCAGCAGCGCGCGAAAGCCGGTGCAGTCGAGGAAGATGTCGCCCTCGATCCGGCGGTCGCCATCGAGGACCAGCGCAGCGATGTCGCCGCTTTCGGCGTCGAGTTCGACGCGCCCGATCCTGCCCTCGATCCGCTTCGTGCCGTCCTTTTCCGCCATCCGGCGCAGGAAACGGGCATAGAGCCCCGAATCGAGCTGATAGGCGTAGTTCATCCGGTCGTCGGGGAGATGCGCGAACTTGCCGTCGAGCGCCGCGACCAGCTCGAGGCAATAATCGTCATAGGGCTGGTCGTGCCCCTTGGCGCGCCCGTGCATCCAGAAATGCTGGAAGCCGGCCGACCAGTGATCCTTGCCGGTCAGGCCGAAGCTGTGGAAATAGCGCGACCCCACATCCTTCCAGTCGTCGAACAATATGCCGAGCTTGAAGGTCGCCTGTGTCGCGCGCATGAAGTCGGCCTCGTTGATGCCGAGCAGCCGGTTGAAATTGACGAGCGGCGGGATCGTGCTCTCGCCGACGCCGATCGTCCCGATCGCCTCGGATTCCACCAGCGTCAGCTCGACGGCTGGCCCCAGCGTCCGCGCGATCGCCGCCGCCGCCATCCAGCCCGCGGTGCCGCCGCCCGCGATCACGATGCGCCGCACATGCTTCTCTTCGTTCATTTGCTCAACATCCTCAGCAGGAAGGCGCGCAGGCGCCCCGCGGTCTCGGCCGTCAGCGGCGCGAGGATACCGCGTGCCTTTTCGGGAATATGCGCGGTGACATCCTCACCGGCATCGAAAACATAATGGTCGAACAGGTCGCGCCAGATCGCCTTGTCGGCCGCCGGCAGGTCGCGGATCGCGAGGATCGCGTGATTGAGCGCGGCCTGCGGCTGGCCGAGCCAGGCGGGCGTGTCGCGCCACCAATAGTTGACGAGGATATTGAACGGCTCGAGCCCCTCGACATGGTGCCACCACATCGACGGGATGAAGATCGCGTCGCCGGGTTCGAGTTCGGCGACCTGCCCATGCGCCATCGCTTCGACGAAGCGCGGATGGGCGGCGAGGTCGGGCGCGTCGAAATCGACCATGCTCACCGTGCGCCCCGCCGGGGTGTTGTCGATCGGCCCCAGATAGAGATTGCGATACTGATTGGGCGGAAAGAGCGTGAAGCGGCGGCGGCCGACCGCACAGCAGGCGAGATTGTCCGGAAAGTCGTTGTGCGCAGCGATCCGCGTGCGCGTGCCGATCCAGATGCTCTTGAACGGCTCGCGCGCGCCGAGGTCGACGCTGTTGGCTTCGTCGAGTCCGTCGAAATGCGACGGGATGTCGATCGAACCGAGATAGACGGTGCGCGCCTCGCCCTGCTCCTCGGCCGTATCGATCCCTGCGAAAATATCGGCGAGCTTGCCGGTGCCGCTGCGAAAATTCATCGCCATGTCGGCGTCGTAGAACAGCCGGCCATCGTGGCCGGGCGGCCCGATCGAGACCGAAAAGGGCCGGTCGCGGGCACGGTCCATCAGATAGCGCCGCGCCGCCCGTGCGGACTCCTTGCCGGCGGCGACCAGCGGCCAGTCGGCGACCAGGCCGCGAAGAACAAGGGGCTCGCGCGCGCCTTTCAGGAGCGCGTCGAGCCCTGCCCCCTTTTCGCATGCGACCTCCGGCACGCGCGCGAGCCCATCATAGATGGCGGCGTCGCGCTCAGCCATCGCGCATCCGGCGGTTCTTGCGCGCCGCCAGCTCCGAAATCTGCGACAGCGACGCGAGTGCCATGAAGATCGGCATCAAATGCCCCTCGCCATGCAGGCGGCCGAGCGCCGCCGCGTCGAGCGCGCGCAGCTTCGCCTCGTCGATGATATGAAAACCGACGAGCGAATTCTTTGATCCGTCGTCGAGTTCGATGTCGAGCGTGAAGGGTTCGAGCAGGTCGTAGTCGCGCAAGGCCGCGAAAAAGGCGGCGCTCGCGCGATAGCCTTCGTCGAGCGCGCCGAGCCTTTCGGCCGCGGCCTCGAGATAGGGGGTCGCCATCCCGTTTTCGTCGAACAGCCGCACGCCGTCGCCATCGCCGCCGATCCGCGCATGGCCAAGGTCGATATGGACCTGCCCCGGACCGTCGCCACTCGCGGGGCGGCCGACGAGGAAGGGCTGAATCGCGAGCGACAGCGGGCGATAGCGCGCGTCCCAGCGATCACCCTCGAGAAACAGATTCTCTCCATTCTCGAAACCGAACAGCGCGACGGCAATGAAATCGGACTGTCCGGCCTCGCGGCGGAACAGGATCGGGAAATGCCCCTGAATGTTGCGAAATTCGCTCGGGACGGTCAGCGTCGCCATCACCGCATCGCCGAGGTCGGCACCGACATCGGTGCGCACGCGCAGGTCGCGGTGACTATTCTTGTCGAGGGGCGCGTGCCGGGTCATCAAAATCCTTCCATTTGCACATTTGCCGCGCCCCGATCGGCGAGCAGCGCATCGAGATAATCGCGATTGGCGGGGAGTGCCGCAGCCAGCGCGCGGGCGCGGCGCATATTTTCGGCGATCGCCGCGCGGGCCCGATCGCTGGCCACCAACCGACCAGGGACCGGATAACCCATGCCATAGAGAATATATTGGTGGCTCTCGGCCGAGAAAATCTCGTCGATCTGCGGGAAGTCCCAGCGCGACGGCGCCTGATCGCGCCACAGCGCCAACAGGCCCGCCAGCCGCTCGGGCACATGGGCGGGGTCGCGCTGTGCGCGCCAATAGGGTTCGTCGCGGCGGCTGAGCAGATAATGGAGCTTCAGAAATTCGACGATGCGGTCCCAGCGATAGCGGAACAGCGCATCGAAGCGCCCGGCGAGCACCGGCAGTACCGCGCGCCGCGCGGGGAAATTGTCGATCAGGGCGTCGAGCGAGAGTTCGATCATCACGATCGCCGAGGCTTCGAGCGGTTCGATGAAACCCGCCGACAGGCCGATCGCGACGCAATTGCCCTGCCAGAAACGCGCGCGGTGGCCGGTCGGAAAGGCCAGGCGCCGCACCGGCACCTGGGGCGCACCGGGCACATTGCGGGCGATATAGGCGCGCAGTTCGGCCTCGGCGGCATCATCGCCCATGAAGCGGCTGGCATAGACGCAGCCGATACCGCGGCGGCTCGGCAGCGCGATGTCCCAGACCCAGCCCGCGCGGTGCGCGGTTGCGACCGTCTGCGACGCGATCGGCGCGCCGGGCGCGGTCGGCACCTGTGCCGCAAGGGCGCGATCGTTGATCAGCACGTCGCTGCGGTCGATCCATCCGACGCCGCAATGCCCGCCGATCAGCATCGCGGCATGACCGCTGCAGTCGATGAAGAAATCGCCTGCGACAGCGCCCAGATCGCGCGTCACCAGCGCCGCAACGTCGCCCGCGTCGTCCGCGCGGACCTCGACCACCTGATCGGCGATATGCCGCACGCCGAGGCGCTGCACCGCGTGACGCCGCAGGAGCGCCGCGAATTTCCCCGCGTCGAGATGATAGGCATAGTTGAGCGCGCCCTGATAGGCCGGCATCGTCCGCTGCCGCGGTGCGAGGTTGCGCGCGCACACCGCTGCCTGCGGCGTCATCGCGGCGGCAAAATCCGGCGTGCCGTCCGAATCGCGCCACGCGGCGATCAGATCGGCGGCGGGCATGGCGGGGGGCGCAGTGAAGGGATGCAGATAGCTGTCGTCCGCGCCGCCATCGACCCAGCCGTCAAAGCGCGATCCCTGCTTGAAAGACCCGTCGCACGCGGTCAGGAATTCGGCCTCGTCGATGCCGATCGCCGCGAGCGTCGCGCGCATCGTCGGCCAGGTCCCCTCGCCGACGCCAATGGTCGGAATATCGGGCGCCTCGATCAGTGTCACGTCGAGGTCGGGCCGCGCGGCGGCAACCCGGCACGCGGACAGCCAGCCGGCGGTGCCGCCGCCGAGGATCACCACGCTCCCGATCATCTGGTCCATACCAATATCCTAGGCGAGCCGCCGCACGCCGTCACGCAAAAGAGCCGCACCGGGCAAGCGGTGCGGCTCTCGCGCCAGGGAGGCGGCGGAGGATGCCGCCGGCCCGTCAGAAGTTGAACCGCACCCCGGCCGAATAGCGAGCAAAGCCCGGCGATGCGAAGGTGACGTTATTCTTGTGCCGCAGGTGCCCGCGCCGGCCTTCGCCGGTCAGGTTGATCACCTCGACGAAGCCTGTCAGGCCCGGAATGAACTCATAGCTCGCATTGGCGTCGATCTGCCAATATTCCTCGACATAGAAGGGGTTGGGGCCCGTCCCCGCCAGGAATTTGTCGCGCCAGTTCCACGCGACGCGCGCCTGGATCGGCCCCTTGTCGTAAAAGGCGACCGCATTGGCGCTGTCGCTGAGCCCGGTGAGCGCGAACTGGGCGACAGTCGACGGCTGCGTATTGTCGTAGGTCGCGTCGCCGTTGACGATCGTATAGTTCAGGATCACGCCGAAACCGGTGTCCCAGAAACTGTGCTGGAGCGCGAACTCCCACCCGTCGATCGCCGCGGTCTGATCGCTGTTGATCGGCTGCGTGATCTCGAAATTGAGCAGCGGATCGCCCGGCGCGGAGTGAATGATGCCCGTATAGGGGCTGCCGTTTCCTCCACCGGTGATCGTCGTCGTTTCGGGGAAATGTTCGAAGATATACTGACGGATTTCCCCGACGGTGGCGTCGGACCCAAGATCGGCCTGCGCCGCCTGCCAGCGCGGACCATCGACCGGCGTCGTCAGCCCGAAAGCAAAGCTATCGACGCGGGTCGAGGATATGAAATTGCTGACATCCTTGTGGAAGAAGCCCGCCGAAATATAGCTGTCGCGCGCATAATACCATTCGGCCGACAGGTCGATATTCTTCGACTTGTAGGGGACCAGCCCGGGGTTGCCTTGCGCGCCGGTGCCGCCGCCGACGCGGAACAGCGTGTCGATCGTGCGCCCGCCCTGCATGCTGGCATAGTCGGGGCGCGTGATCGTGTGGCTGTACGACGCGCGCAGCTTCACATTCTCCATCGGCGAGATGTCGAAGTCGATTGCCGGCAACCAATTATCATAGGTGCCCTTGAATCGCGTGAAATCGCTTTCGCCCGAAAAGACGACGTTGAATTCATTGTCGCCAACCCAGGTCGTCGTCGTCGGGACCGGCACGAGTGCCGAGGATGCGATATCGGTCCGCTCATAGCGGACGCCCGCGACGAGATGCGCCGGATTGTCGAACGCGTCGAACTCGGTTGCGACCTGCAGATAGGGCGCGATCGTCTTTTCGCGAATGCGCCGGTCGGTGTTGAAGACGGCGAGGCAGGTTCCCGGCTCGGCCATGCCGGTCGCGGGATCGCTGCACGCCTGGTAATTTTCCTCGACCAGATCGGCGAGCCGTTCGAAGTCGAAGGTATAGAAGCTGTCGATCATTCCCGGCTGGGCAAGACCCGGGAATTTGTCGGGGAGCGTCACGAGCGAGAAGATGTCGTCGGGAATGTCCGAAGCCGGACCGGCACCGCCCCAGGTATCGTCGTTCTGGATCGTGCCGAAGGCCGAGCGCACCTTGCTGTCGACGAAGGATACGCCGAAGTCGATGCTATCGAGGAAACCCTCATCGTGGTCGTAATGGCCACGCAGTTGCACCTGATTGATCTCGTTGCGGAAATAGGCGTTGCGGAAGGCGTTGCCGGTCGGCGTGATGAACGAGGGATCGAGCGCGTCGATCCCCGGATACATCTCGTAAGAGAGGATCGGCAGGTCGTTCTCGAAATTGATCGCCTGGCTTTCGACGCCGAACACCGCATTGCCCAGCGACATGCTGGACCCGAAGCGGTTGACCGGATTGACCTGCGCGGTCGAATGATGCGCGTCAAGCTCGACGGTGACGCCGCCCGGCGCCTCCCATTTCAGGTTGAAGCCCAGCGAATTATTTTCCGCGCGGTTCTTGGTCAGCGCGCCGCTGTAGGACAGGTCCTTGCCGCCATAGAGCGCGTCGGGGCTCGGCGTGCCGGCGGGCGCACCGAAATGTTCGGAATAGAAGATGGGGCCGGCGACCGGTCCGTCGGTCCAGGCGCTCGACGTATCGTCATGGTTGAACCAGATGCCGACGTTGCTGTTGCGCGTTTCGACGGTGTTGCGCGAATAGGTGTAATCGAGCGTCGCGGTCAGCGCGTCGGTCGGGCGGAATTGCAATACCGCCTGCCCGTTGATCCGCTCGCGGTCGATGTCGTTGAGGTCATAGGATGCGTTCTGCGGCACCTGATAGACGTCGTCGGGGCCGGGGCGGTTGGTGATGTTGGCATAGCGCGGGTCCGGCTCCTCCACGCCATTGACGATACGAGTCGGCTGCGCCAGCGACCCCCAGTTGTTTTCGCTGCCCAGATAGCCGTCGCGCCAGCCGACATTCGCCTGATTCACGCTCGCCTTGCGCCGCTGATAGGAGGCGGTGACGAGGATGCCGATCGTGTCGTTGGCAAAGGTATCGCTGATGATCCCCGACACTTCGGGAGTGATCGGATCGCTGTAGTTACGCGACGAATCGAGCACGCCCTTCACCGAAAGGCTGCCGCGCAGGCCCGGCTCGTCGAGCGGCCGCGGGGTGCGGATGTTGATGATCGAGCCGATGCCGCCCGATTCCATCGTCGCCCGGCCGGTCTTGTACACCTCGACCGCCGAAATGCCTTCGGCCGCAAGATTGGCGAAATCGAACGAACGCGACGAGGGCGCGCTGCCGCCGTCGCCGATCAGCGCGGTCGGCATCTGGCGGCCGTTCAGGGTCACGAGATTGAACTCCGGACCGAAGCCGCGAACGGTCACGACCGACCCTTCGCCGTTCGACCGGTCGATCGAGACGCCGGTGATGCGCTGCAACGACTCGGCCAGGTTGGTGTCGGGGAATTTGCCGATGTCTTCGGCCGAAATCGCGTCGACGACGCCCTGCGCGTTGCGCTTGATGTCGGCGGAGGCCGCGAGGCTCGCGCGGATGCCGGTGACGACGATCGCGTCTCCGGCGGCCGGATCGTCGACGACGTCCTGCGCGATGGCGGTCTGCGCCACGCCCATCATCGCGAACGCCGACGTGCCGACCAGCAGCCTGCCGAGCCAAAGCTTATGAGATGCCTGCACCCCTTGGTCCTCCCCTGTCACAGCCGCTCATTATGTCAGGCGGCATTCGTTGAATGTGAACGTTCACCTAAATGGGAACGTTCTCTTTGTCAATCTGGCTCGCATACGATTGCGGGCAATGTGATGCAAAAATGCTGCACCTTTTTGCGCAGCAAAATCGCCGTTGGCTGCACTCAGGAGGGAAAAGCAGGAGCCCGGCTGACGAGTGCCGGGAGCGGCCGGTCCATGACGCCGGCGAACCAGCCCGCCGCCTCGACGAGGCCGGGCAAGGACAAGCCCGTCGCGATACCGCTGCGCTCCAGCATATAGGCGACATCCTCGGTCGCGACATTGCCCGCGGCGCCCGGCGCGAAGGGACAGCCGCCGATACCGCCGAGCGAGGCGTCGACCACCGCGGCGCCCTCGCCCACTGCCGCCCAGACATTGGCGAGGCCGGTGCCGCGCGTGTTGTGGAAATGCACCCGCACCGGCAGCGGCGCGATCGCTTCGGCGACGCGGCCGACCAGTTCGGCGACCTGTGCGGGAACGCCGACGCCGATCGTATCGGCGAGCGCGACCTCGCGCGGATTCGCATCGGCGGCGCGCTTCGCCATTTCGACCACATGGTCGATCGCCACCTCGCCCTCGAACGGACAGCCGAAAGCGGTCGCGATGGTGATCTGCGCGCTTCGCCCCGCCGCTTTCGCCAGCGCGACGATCTCCCGCGCCGCATCGAGCGATTCGGCCGCAGTCTGTCCCTGATTGCGAATCCCGAACGTGTCGCTGGTTACGCACACCGCGCCGAGTTCGTCGATCCGCCCGGTGGCGAGCGCGCGCTCCGCGCCGCGGCGGTTGAGGACGAGGCCGATGTAGGTGACGTCGCTCCGCTCGGGCAGCAGCGCGACCAGTTCCTCGGCGTCGGCGAGCTGCGGCACGCGCTTGGGATTGACGAAGCTCGTCACCTCGATCCGCCGCGCGCGCCAGGCGATCGCGCGCTCGATCAGGCCGAGCTTGTCGGCGGTCGCGACGATGTCCTTTTCGTTCTGGAGCCCGTCGCGGGGGCCGACTTCGACCATTTCCACTCGCTTTTCCATCGTCGTTCAACTTCTCGATCGTCGCGCACATTTGGCAGGTTGCCAATTGCATAGCATTCTAAGTATATCATGGCCATGGCTTGCGGCGCGTTTCGCCGCATAAGGGTCATGATAGGCGAGATGGACGCCCGAAGGGAGCGATATGACGAACGGGGACGGCAAGGCGGGGGCGCTGCACGGCATCAGGGTCGTCGAGATGGGGCAGTTGATCGCCGGGCCCTTCTGCGGTCAGCTGCTCGGCGACATGGGCGCCGAGATCGTCAAGCTGGAGCCGCCCGAAACCGGCGACCAGATGCGCCACTGGGGCCAGGGCGACAGGCCGAGCTGGTGGCGGGTGATCGCGCGCAACAAATATTCGGTCGCCGCCGACCTGCGCAGCGAGGCGGGACAGGCGCTCGCGCGCGAGCTGATCGCGAAGGCCGACATATTGATCGAGAATTTCCGCCCCGGCACGCTCGAGAAATGGAATCTCGACCCCGCCGAACTGCGCAAGGCCAATCCGGGGCTGATCGTCGTGCGCGTGTCGGGTTACGGCCAGACCGGCCCCTATTCGCAGCGCGCGGGCTTCGGCGGCATCGGCGAAGCGATGGGCGGCTGGCGCGGCATCGTGGGCTATCCCGACCGGCCGCCGGCGCGCATGGGCGTGTCGATCGGCGACACGCTCGCCGCGACCTATGGCTGCATGGGCGCGCTCGCCGCGCTGCATCACCGCAGCCGCACCGGCGAAGGCCAGATCGTCGATTCGGCGCTCTATGAAGCGGTGCTGCAGGTGATGGAATCGACCGTCGCCGACTATTCGGCGAGCGGGACCAAGCGCCGGCGCACCGGATCGACGCTGCCGGGCATCGCACCCTCGAACGTCTATCCGTGCCGCGACGGCGAATATCTGATCGGCGCCAATCAGGATGGGGTGTTCGCGCGGCTCGCCGCCGCGATGGGACGCCCCGAACTCGCGAGCGACGAGCGCTACGCGACGCACCGCGCGCGCGGCGCGCGGCAGGAAGAACTCGACGCGCTGATCGGCGACTGGACGCGGACGATGACGATCGCCGAACTCGAGGCGAAGATGATCGAGGCGGGAGTGCCCGCCGGACGCGTCTATGACGCCGAAGATATGTTCGCCGACCCGCATTTCGCGGCGCGCGAGGCGCTCGTCACCCTGCCCGACGCCGAATTCGGCGAAGTGACGATGCAGGGAGTCTTCCCCAAGCTGTCGGCGACCCCCGGCTCGGTCCGTCGCCCGGCCCCGCTCGAAGTCGGGCAGGATACCGAAGAGGTGCTGAAACGCTGGCTCGGGCGATAGGCTTGCCGCGTCGATGAATCGCCTGGCAAAGTTCGTGTGCTCCCGCGAAGGCGGGAGCCCATCTCCCGACGGTGCCATCTTGCACTGACAGGAGATGGGTCCCCGCCTCCGCGGGGACACACGAACTATCGCGGGCATTCATCCAGACGACAAACCTCTTGCCTACCCCACCCGCGCCGCCGCCTCGATGATCGGCAGGAATTTCGCGGCGGTCAGGCTGGCGCCGCCGACCAGCGCGCCGTCGACGTCGCGCGCACCGAGCAGATCGGCCGCATTGTCGCCATTGACCGATCCGCCATAGAGCAGGCGCACCGCCGCCGCACCCTCACCGATCCGGTCGGACAGGGCGGCGCGGATCGCGCCGTGCATCGCGGCGACATCCTCGATCGTCGGCACGCGGCCGGTGCCGATCGCCCAGATCGGTTCATAGGCGACGGCGAGCCGCGCGGGGTCGAAGTCGCCGGGCAGCGAACCCTGCACCTGCGCCAGCACATAGTCGATCGCGCCGCCCGATTCGCGCACGGCGAGCGGTTCGCCGACGCAGAGGATCACCGACAGCCCGGCGGCCAGCGCCGCCCCCGCCTTCGCTTTGACGTCGGCGTCGCGCTCGGCGAACCCCTCGCGGCGTTCGCTGTGGCCGACGATGACGAGCGCCGCGCCGGCATCGGCGAGCATCGGAGCCGATACCGAGCCGGTGAAGGCGCCCGACGGCTGCGGGTGGCAATCCTGCCCGCCGGTCGCGCCGCCAAGCGCCGCCATCGGGCCGATCAGCGTGAAGGGCGGGCACAGCGCGACATCGACGGCTTCGTGCGCGCGGGCGCCGGCGAAAATCGCCTCGGCCTCGGCCAGCGCGCCGCTGAGCCCGTTCATCTTCCAGTTGCCGACCACATATTTGCGCCGCACCATTCATCCCTCCTCGTCGCGGGTCTCGTCGCCCGCGGAGCTGGCCCTAGAACATCATCGTCCTTGAATGAAGCGCCTGTGAAAGATCATGTGTCCCCGCGGAGCCGAAGGCGGCGCGTAGCGCCAACGCGGAGACCCAGATCCTGCCCATGCAAGATAGAGCCGTCGGGAGATGGGCTCCCGCCTCCGCGGGAGCACACGGGCTTACTCACTCAAAGATGATCATACATCGGGGCGGCGCGCAAGCGGGCCGAATCCGTTTCCCGCCTTGATGCAGCCCGGCCTCCCGCCTAAAGCAGCGCCCGACCGCGCCTTCGTGCGCCCAGCCGCGAAAGATTGCCCCTTCGATGATTACCGCCCTTCGCCGCCTTTTCGGATCTGCCGTCGGCAAGTTCCTCGCGCTTGCCTTTGTCGTGATCGTCGGCCTCGCCTTCGCGCTGGGCGATGTGACCGGCAACTCGAGCTTCGGCGGCATCGGCGGCGCGAATGTCGCGCGCGTCGGCAACACCGACATCGGCCTTGGCGAACTGCGCGACCGGGTGCGGATGGCGTATAACCAGACGCGCGAACAGCAGCCCGGATTGACGATGGCGGCCTTTGTCGAATCGGGCGGGCTCGATCAGGTGCTCGACCAGCTCGTCGAGGGCGCGGCCTTCGAGCAACTGGCCGAAGATATGGGCTTTGGCGTGAGCAAGCGGCTCGTCGACGGCCGCATCGCCGACCTTCCGGTCTTTGCCGGCGTGTCGGGCAGTTTCGACCAGGCGCGTTTCGAGGCCTTTCTGACGCAGAACGGCATGACCGAGACGCAGCTTCGCCGCGACATCGCGCAGCAGCTGCTCGCCGAACAGGTCGCCGCGCCGATCGGCCGCGTGCCGGCGGTGCCGCCCGCGATGGCCGAGCCCTATGCGGCGCTGCTCCTCGAAAAGCGGCAGGGTCTGGCGACCTTCGTGCCCGCGAGCCCCTTTGCGCCCAAAAGCGATCCGGGCGACGATGTGCTGCGCAAATATCTGACGCAGAATGTCGCGCGCTATTCGATCCCCGAGCGCCGCGTGATCCAATATGCGCTGTTCGATCGTGGCTCGGTCAAGGCGCCACCGGTGACCGACGCCGAAATCGCCGAATTCTACAAGCGCAACGCCGCGCAATATGCCGCCAAGGAAACGCGCCGGCTGGCGCAGGTGATCGCCCCCGACAAGAAGACTGCCGACGCCATCGCGGCCAAGGTTCGCGGCGGCGCGTCGCTGTCCGATGCCGCCAGGGCCGCGGGGCTTTCGAGCTCGAACACCGGCGACCTCACCCAATCGGCCTATGCCGCGACGACGAGCGCCGACGCCGCCAAGACCGCCTTTGCCGCCAGGGAGGGCGAGCTTTTGGGCCCGACGCAGACCGAACTCGGCTGGTCGATCGCGCGCGTCGAAAATGTCACCACGACGCCGGCGCGCAGCCTGGCCGACGCGACGCCGGAGATTCGCGCCCAGCTCGAAAAGAACAAGGCCGAAGAGGCGGTCGTCGATTATTATAACGCGGTGCAGGATGCGGTGAACGGCGGCGCCTCGATCGAGGAGGTCGCGTCCGACCGCAAGCTGGAACTGCACGAGACCCCCGCGATCCTGCCGAGCGGCAGCGCGCCCGCGAAGCCCGACTTCGCCCTGTCGCCCGACCTCGCGCCGATGGTCACGCAGGCGTTCCAGGGCGCATCGGAAGGCGAAGGCCAGCTCGCGACGCTCAAGCAGAATGAGCAATTCGCGGTCTTCGCGGTCAAATCGATCGTCGCCGCCGCGCCGCCGCCGCTTGGCCAAATCCGCAGCGAACTGCTCGCCGACTGGCGCCTCGCGCAGGGCCAGAAGGTCGCCCGCGACAAGGCGCGCGCGATCGTCAAGGCGGTCGAGGGCGGCAAGGATCTGCCCGCTGCGGTCCGCGCCGCCGGGCCCAATATCGGCAATGTCCAGGCGATCGGCGGCAGCCGCGCCGAAATCGCCCGCGACGGCGCGCAGGTGCCGCCCGAACTCGCACTGCTCTTTTCGATGGCCGAGGGCAGCGTCAAGACGCTCGAAATCCCCGGCAATCGCGGCTGGATGGTGATTTCGCTGGGCAAGGTCGACCGCCCCGACGCCAAGGACATCGACCCCGAACAGGTCAAGGGCCTCGCACGGCCGCTCGGCCCGGCATTCGGCAACGAACTGGTCGCGCAACTCGCGACCGAGGCGAAGCGCCGCGCCGAGGTGCAGATCAACAAGGACCTGCTCGAGCAGCTTCGCAAGGAGCTGACCGGAGCGGCCGCGGTTCAGTAGAAGTGGCGCTCGAGGGCAGAGCCGCAGCGCTCGAGGCGCTGGCGCAGGGGCGCAGCGCGGTCGTCTGGCAGCGGCTGATCGCCGACGTCGAAACGCCGGTTTCGGCCGCGCTCAAGCTGATCGAGCCGGGGCGCGGCGACTGGGTGCTCGAATCGGTCGAAAGCGGCGAGACGCGCGGGCGCTACAGCCTGATCGGGCTCGATCCCGACCTGATGTTCGAAGCGACCGGCGATGCGGCGCGGATCAACCGCGACTGGCGCCACGACAAGGGCGCCTTCGTGCCGCTGGCGGGCGGCGCGCTGCAGGCGCTGCGCGACCTGGTTGCCGAATGCCGCTTCGACGTGCCCGAAGGCCTGCCCAAGGCGCTGGCAACGCTCGTCGGTTTTTTCGCCTATGAAACGATCGGCCTCGTCGAGCGCATTCCGCGTGCGCCGGGCGCGGGGCTCGGCCTGCCCGACATGATCTTCGTGCGCCCGACGACGATCCTCGTCTTCGACCGGCTCGCCGACGAACTGTTCCTGATCGCGCCGATCTGGCCCGACGCCGACGGCGCGATCGACCGGATGATCGAGGCGGCGAACGACCGGCTCGAAGGCATCGCCGCGCGGCTGTCGAGCGCGAACGCGCACGCCGCGCGCGCAGCCACCGGCGCGCAGCCGGGCGACATCGTCCGCAACGCCGCAACGAGCCCCGAACGCTATGCCGAAATGGTGCGCGCGGCAAAGGATTATATCGCGGCGGGCGACATTTTTCAGGTCGTGCTCTCGCAGCGTTTTTCGACCCCCTTCGACCTGCCGCCCTTCGACCTTTATCGCGCGCTGCGGCGGATCAACCCCTCGCCCTTCCTCTATTTCCTCGACCTCCCCGGCTTTGCGCTGATCGGATCGTCGCCCGAGATATTGGTGCGCGTGCGCGACGGCGAGATCACGATCCGCCCGATCGCCGGCACCCGGCCGCGCGGCCGCACGAGCGCCGAGGATGCCGAGAATCGCGAGAGCCTGCTCGCCGATCCCAAGGAGCGCGCCGAGCATCTGATGCTGCTCGACCTCGGCCGCAACGACGTCGGCCGCGCGGCGAGCGGCGGCAGCGTCACCGTTACCGACAGCTATACCGTCGAATATTACAGCCACGTCATGCACATCGTATCGAACGTCATCGGCCGCCTGTCGCCGGGCAAGGATGCGATCGACGCGCTGTTCGCAGGCTTTCCCGCCGGCACCGTCAGCGGCGCACCCAAGGTGCGCGCGTGCCAGATCATCGCCGAGCTCGAAGCCGACGTCCGCGGGCCCTATGCGGGCGGGGTCGGCTATTTCGCGCCCGACGGCAATATGGACAGCTGCATCGTGCTGCGCACCGCGATCGTCAAGGACGGCACCATGTATGCGCAGGCGGGCGCGGGCATCGTCGCCGACAGCGATCCGGCCTATGAACAGCGCGAATGCGAAGCCAAGGCGGGCGCGCTGTTCGCTGCGGCGCGCGAGGCGGTGCGGCTTGCGGGGACGCCGGGATACGGGCAGTGATTTTGCGCGCAGAGGCGCAGAGATCGCAGAGAAATGGGTCAGATGGTTCACGCGGAGACGCGGAGAGATGGCACTTGCCGCAAAGCGGCCCTTGTCATCTCACGCCGCGATTTGATGCGACGTCGAGATGGAATGGGGCCTGACGGCCCGGCGCTTCCTCTCCGCGCCTCCGCGTCTCCGCGTGAACTATTTCCTCTGCGATCTCTGCGCCTCTGCGCGCATTTATTCCGGCTCGGAGCCGACGACATCGCCCTTCCCCCACCGCGCCAAAGCGATTAGGGCGACGTCCATGATCCTCGTCATCGACAATTACGACAGCTTCACCTTCAACCTCGTTCATTATCTGATCGAGCTGGGGGCCGAGGTGCGCGTCGAGCGGAACGATGCGCTGACCGCATCGCAAGCGCTCGCGACGGGGGCCGACGCGTTGCTGATCTCGCCGGGGCCCTGCACGCCGAACGAGGCGGGGATCAGCCTCGATCTCGTCGCCGCCTGCGCCGATGCGGCGCGCCCGCTGCTCGGCGTGTGCCTGGGACATCAGGCGATCGGGCAGCATTTCGGCGGCACGGTGCAGCGCGGCCACCTGATGCACGGCAAGACCTCGCCGGTGTGTCACGACGGCAGCGGACTGTTCGCAGGCCTGCCCTCCCCCCTCACCGCGACGCGCTATCACAGCCTCGAGGTCGTCGATATTCCCGACTGCCTGCCGATCAACGCGACGAGCGACGATGGCGCGGTGATGGGTTTCCGCCACGCCGAGCTGCCGATCCATGGCGTGCAGTTCCACCCCGAAAGCATCGCGACCGAACATGGTCATGCGATGCTCGCCAATTTCATGGCGCTGGCGGGGCTGCCGGTCGCCAAGCGGCAGGCGGCATGAGTCGCTTCGGCCCCTTTCCCGACCCGGCGGCGCTTCTGGATCGGGACGAAGCCGAGGCGGCGTTCGCGACGATGCTCGACGGCGGCGGCAGCGACGATGAGGTCGCGGCCTTCCTGTCGGCGCTGTCCGACCGCGGCGAGACCGCGACCGAGATCGCCGCGGCAGCGCAGGCGATGCGCGACCGGCTGATCCCGATCGAGGCCCCCCAAGGCGCGATCGACGTTTGCGGCACCGGCGGCGACGGGCATCATACGTTGAACGTCTCGACCGCGGTGTCGATCGTCGTCGCGGCGTGCGAGGTTCCGGTCGCAAAGCATGGTAATCGCGCCGCTTCCTCCAAGTCGGGGGCCGCCGATACCTTGGAAGCGCTCGGCCTCGACATGGCGCGCGCGAGCGAAATGGCCGAAGCACAGCTTGCCGATCTCGGCATCTGCTTCCTCTTCGCCGCGCACCACCATCCGGCGATGGCGCGCATCATGCCGATCCGCAAGGCGCTCGGCCGCCGCACCATCTTCAACCTGATGGGGCCGCTCGCCAATCCGGCGCGCGTGCGGCGCCAGCTGATCGGCATCGCGCGCCCCGCCTATGTCCCCGTTTATGCCGAGGCGCTCCACCGGCTCGGCACCGACCATTCGCGCGTGATCTCGGGCGACGAGGGGATCGACGAACTGTCGCTCGCGGGCGGCAACGAGGTCGCGGTCGTCACCCCCGAGGGCGTTCGGATGCAGCGCAGCCACGCCGCCGACGCGGGCCTGCCGACGCGGCCGATTTCGGATATCCGCGGCGGCGATGCGGCGTATAATGCGAAGGCGCTGCGAGGCCTGCTGATGGGCGAGCCCGGCGCCTATCGCGACGCGGTGCTCTATAATGCCGCCGAGGCGCTCATCGTCGCGGGCGCCGCGGATACGCTCGTCGAGGGCGTCGAGGAAGCCGCCGAGGCGATCGACAAGGGCCTCGCCAACGCGCTGCTCAATTGCTGGATCGCGTATAAATGAGCACTTTTTTCCTCGTCATTGCGAGCGAAGCGAAGCAATCCAGAGCGGTCTTGCGCAGCTCTGGATTGCCGCGGGCCTGCGGCCCTCGCAATGACGGACAAGCGGGACGCACCCAGTGAACAAGCTCACCGAAATATTGGCGACCAAGGCGGAGGAAGTCGCCGAGCGCCGCAAGTCGCGCTCGGTCGCCGCGCTCGACGCGGTCGATGCCGGCCCGGTGCGCGGCTTCGCCGCCGCGCTGGAGGCGAAGATCGCCGCGGGCGGTTTCGGCCTGATCGCCGAAATCAAGAAAGCCTCGCCGTCCAAGGGGTTGATCCGGGCGGATTTCAATCCTGCCGATCATGCGCGCGCCTATGCCGCGGGGGGCGCGGCCTGCCTGTCGGTGCTCACCGACGCGCCTTATTTTCAGGGGCATGAGGAATATCTGATCGCCGCGCGCACGGCGTGCCCCTTGCCGGTGCTGCGCAAGGATTTCATGATCGACCCGTGGCAGGTCGCCGAAGCGCGTTCGATCGGCGCCGATGCGATCCTGATTATCGTCGCGGCGCTCGAAGACGGCGCGATGCGCGAGATCGAGGCCGCGGCGATCGAACGCGGCATGGACGTGCTGGTCGAAGTGCATGACGAAGCCGAGCTGGAGCGCGCGCTGAGGGAGCTCAAATCGCGCCTGATCGGCGTCAACAACCGCGACCTCAGGACTTTCGAGACCGACCTCGCGGTCACCGAACGCCTCGCGAAGCTGGTGCCGCCGGGAACCTTGCTCGTCGGCGAAAGCGGCATTGCGACCCACGCCGATTGCCGGCGGCTCGCGGCGAGCGGCGTGCGCGCTTTCCTCGTCGGCGAAAGCCTGATGCGTCAGGCCGACGTCACGGCGGCAACGAAAGCCTTGCTCGAGGGCTGAAGCGCGCGCTTGGAGCCTTTCCGGGCTAGCCGGGATCGCGCGCGGGGAGGGTCAGGGTGAAGCGCGCGCCCTGCCCCGGCGCGCTTTCGACCGTCAGGTCGCCCTCCATCGCGCGCGCGAGGCGCCGCGCGATATAGAGGCCGAGCCCCGAGCCGCCGCTGTCGGTGCGGCCGAGGCGTTCGAATTTCTCGAACACCACGTCCTGCTGGTCGGCCGACAGCCCCTGCCCCTGATCGGCGATCGTCACCGAGGCGCGGTCGCCGTCGCGATCGACGCGGATCCAGATCTGCGAATCGAGCGGCGAATAGCGGATCGCATTGCCGAGCAGGTTCAACAGCACCTGCAAGACGCGGCGGAATTCGCCCCACGCGGGCATCGGATCGTCGGGGCGCGGGGTGTCGATGCGAATCCCCTTTTCCTCGGCCTTCATGCCGAGCAGCCCGACCGCGCGCCGGGCGAGGTCGCCAAGGTCGATCTCATCGCGCGCCGCCTTGAAGCCGGGGCGTTCGATATTCTGCAAATCGGCGAGATCGTCGACGAGCCCGAGCAAATGCCGTCCCGCATGGGCGATGTCGCCG
The DNA here is from genome assembly GCF_032879645.1 of Sphingopyxis indica. NCBI lineage: Bacteria > Pseudomonadati > Pseudomonadota > Alphaproteobacteria > Sphingomonadales > Sphingopyxidaceae > Sphingopyxis > Sphingopyxis indica. Next base: position 1,488,465 of record NZ_CP076394.1, on the reverse strand, counting down.
GCGTAGCGCGCATAATCGGCGCGGATGGGTCCGTCGAACTGGCCCGAGATCGTTTCGGCGGTGGCGATGATCCGGCTGAGCGGGCCGCGCAGCGCACCGTCGATCCGGCGCCCGAACTGCGGATCGGACAGCGGCAGCGAGCCGAAGGCGGGATCGGTGCGCGGTTCGGGTGCGCCCGCCGCCGAACCCGGCCCGTCGACCGGGACCGCGATGCCGCGAAAGCCGGTAAAACGCCCGGTTGCATCGAACTGGGGGTCGCCCGAGAGCATCCAGGCCGCATGGGCATTGGCGCCGGCAACGCGCACGCGCTGCCCCTCGAAGCGTGATTGCTGCGCGAGCGCGCGCAGGACGGCGAACCGCCCCGCCTCATTGGGCTGCAGCTCGAACTGTTCGGACAGCGACAAGCCTTCCCAGCCGGCCGGCACCGGCGGCGCATCGACGCCGGCGCGCAGCACGACCAGGCGCAATTGGCCGTCGCATTCCCACGCCCAGGCGTGCGGCGCCGCGGCCATGTCGGGAATCGAGGGCACCTGCGGCTGGCCGACCGGCCCGGTGCGCCAGTCGCTGATCTCCAGATCGGCGCCGTCGGCATCGGGCATGACCCGCACCAGAGCGTGGATGTCGCTGTGATCGTCGGCGGCATAGAGCGGCCGGCTGATGTCGCGCTGAAGCCGCTGGGCGAGCGCGACGAGCCGCGCGAGTTGCGGCAGCGCCAGCGGCCGGTCGAGCCCCGCCCCGGCGCGCCGTTGCAGCTTCAACAGCGGGGCATCGGCGCTGACCAATATGCCCGCACGGTCGATCCGGCCCCGGACGATGCGCTCGCTCATCCCCGCACCTCTGCCCACGGCGCCGAATGGTCGGCCAGAACGCCGGGAACGGCGCGATCGGTGAGCTGGGCGAGCGAGGCTTCGAGCGGCGCGAGCGCGGCGCGGTCCAGGCGCAGCGGTGCGAGCAGCAACGGCAATGCCGCCGGTTCGGCGCTGAGGAGCGCCACTGCCATCGCTTCGAAACGCGCGCCATGCGCCGAAGCCGCAAGCGCGATCAGCGCCGGCCAGTCGTGCCGCGCAATCGCCGTTTCGGCCGCTTCGGCGAGCGCCTGTTCGGCCGCCAGCGCCGCATGATAGTCGCGTGCAGCGGCGTCGATTCCGGGGGCGCTCGCCTGCTTCGCCATCAGGCCGTTGACGGCGTTGCCGAGCCTTGCCCCCTCCCCCTGATCGCCCTCGATCCGGCCGAGCTGCCAGGCGGCGATGTCGAGCAGCAGCGTGCGGAACAGCGCCGGGTCGAGGTCGGCCGGCGCAATGCAGGGGCTGCCGAGCGCATCGCGGCGGCGCCCGTCGGCGATCTGCAGTTGCAGATAGGCGCGATCGACCGCCGACAGCGTCTCCTGCTCGCTCTCCGGCCGCGCATCGCCCGCCGCGCCGGCGAACGGCATCGCCGCCTGCTGCATTGACTGTTCGCGCCAGCGATGTTCCTCGGCGCGCGCAAAACAGGGCGCGGCGAGCCGCGCCGCCGCCGGCACGCCGTCGGCAAGCCAGCTCTGCCACAATATGTCCGCGTCGATCCCCCGGTCGAGCTCGCGCGCGATCTCGCACACCAGGCGCCGCGCGATGCCGAGCGCCAGCGCGCGCTGCTCCTCGGTCAGCCGCCCGGCCGCAGGCGCCGCCAGATAGGCCGCCAGCTCGGCGAGGCGCGCCGGCAGCGTCGACGGCGGCAAATCAATGCCGGGGGGGACGAAAGAGTCACTCATGCGTGTCGGGCCATATCAGAATGGCGTTAATGCGCTCTAAACCTTGAAGCGCACCGTCTTACCGCGCCTCCGGGCGCCGCGCGAGACGCAACCACAGCAGGATCTGGAACAGCGCGAGGAGCGGCAGGATCGCGAACATCGGCGCCGCGAAGCCGAACAACAGCGCCGGCGCGAGCATGATCCACGCCTGATCGGCGTCGGGCAGCAGCCAGTGGAAGCGCCGTTTTTCGCCCGAATCGACATAGAGCCAGCGCGCGAGCAGGATCGTTGCGGCGAGGCAGGGCGCCAGTGCGGCCTGTGAAAAGGGCGGCATGACATGGCCCGGCGCGGCGAGCGAAAGCAGCCAGGGAAAGACCGCGAGCAGCACCCAGGCGAAGGTACGGATGACCTCGCGCCAACGGTCCTGCGCGGCGCTTTCGGCGCGGAAGGCGGACAGGAAGCGCATCGCCGCGAGGCCGAGCCCGCCGAACACCGCCACCAGCGCCCCCGCCGCCGCGAGCCCGCTCGCCGCGAGCAGCGCGACGATCACCCACGACAGGCCGGTCAGAAAGGGCAGATAGCGCGCGGTCGCGGGCGAGCGGACGAGCAGCGGCCCCGCGAGCCGGACGAGCGGCATCATGATCGCCGAGCGGCCGAGCCCCATGCCGCCATATTCGACGCGTTGCAGGCTCGATTGCTCGATCAGCGCCGCGGTCGGGCGATCGGCGACGATCGCGATCTCGCCCTGCTCGAACAGCGCGGGTTCGCAATAGAGCCGCCGCGATCCCGCCTGCACCGCGAGGCGGAGCAAGGTGAGCATCATGTCCCATTCGCCGGGCATCGCGGCGAGTTCGGCGACCATCGGCTGCGAGATGCACGCGAGCCCGCCCCAGCGCCGCGTCGCGTCGATCCGCTCGAACCCCTGCGTCAGCACCGTGTCGCCGGTGACGAGGATCGCGGGCGACCCGGGCTTGGCGATCGCGGCATAGTGCGTGCCCCCGGCGCGCAGCCCGTCGGCGACGAGGATGATGCGGTCGTCGGGCTCGACGAGCGGCAGCAGGTCGCCGGCGCCGCGCACCGGCGTCACCTTCATGCCGCGGCGCCGGATGCGGTCGCAGGTCGCGAGCAGTTCGCCCGGCACGGCGCCCACCGACACCGCGATATGCGTGACGCCGACATCGGCGAGCCGCGCCGCCTGCCGTTCGAGCAGAGTCTCGCCCGCCACCGACACGAGCGCGCGCAGCCCGCCATCGGGCAGCGGCTCGCTGGCCCCCACCAGCGCGATCAGGGCCATGGGCCGTCAGGGATCTTGGAAAAGCGCATGGCGCCGAACCTTTAGGCGCAGACCGTCGATTGGCAAGCCGCTTCTGTGCCGCCATGCCGCCGCAATCCGGCGCGAATTCGCCTCCGCCGGACGCCGCTTTCGGCCCGTGCCGCAAAAGTGAAAAAATCCCGCCGAAACCGCGCGAATCACTGGCATATCGGCGCCCCATCGGCTAGGCCCGAAGCATCTCCCGATAAGCAGAAAAAAGGCCGGGTCTTGACCGAAGAAAATACGCCTATGCCGCCGTCCGAGGATGGCGTGTCGCCGATCAACATCGTCGATGAAATGAAGACGTCCTACCTCGATTACGCGATGAGCGTGATCGTTGCCCGCGCGCTTCCCGACGTGCGCGACGGCCTGAAGCCCGTCCACCGGCGCATTCTCTATGCCGCGCAGGAAGGCGGCTTCGTCCCCGGCCGGCCGTACAAGAAATCGGCGAAGATCGTCGGCGACGTGATGGGCAATTATCACCCGCATGGCGACAGCGCCATCTATGACGCGCTCGCGCGCATGACGCAGGACTGGTCGCTGCGCGTGCCCTTGATCGACGGTCAGGGCAATTTCGGCTCGATGGACCCCGATCCGCCGGCGTCGATGCGTTACACCGAGGCGCGGCTTGCCAAGACCGCGATGGTGCTGCTGAACGATCTCGACAAGGATACGGTCGACTTTCAGCCCAACTATGACGCGAGCCGCGAAGAGCCGACGGTCCTCCCGGCGCGCTTTCCGAACCTGCTCGTCAACGGCGCGGGCGGCATCGCGGTCGGCATGGCGACGAACATCCCGCCGCACAATCTGGGCGAAGTGATCGACGCCTGCCTCGCGACGATCGACCGCCAGCTCGAGGGCGGCGCGCCGCTGTCGACCGAAGAGCTGATGCAGATCATCCCGGGTCCCGATTTCCCGACCGGCGCGATGATCCTGGGCCAGGGCGGCATCCGCAACGCCTATACCACCGGGCGCGGCTCGATCATGATGCGCGCGACGCACGAGATCGAGGAAGGCCGCGGCAGGGGAGAAGGGCGCCGGTCGATCGTCCTGACCTCGATCCCCTTTCAGGTCGGCAAGTCGGGGCTCGTCGAAAAAATCGCCGAAGCGGCGCGCGACAAGCGCATCGAGGGCGTCGCCGACATTCGCGACGAATCGAACCGCGAAGGGGTGCGCATCGTCATCGACCTGAAGCGCGATGCGACCGCCGACGTCGTGCTCAACCAGCTGTGGCGGCACACGCCGGCGCAGTCGAGCTTTCCCGCGAACATGCTCGCGATCCGCGGCGGCCGCCCCGAGATGCTGGGGCTGCAGGATATTTTGACGGCCTTCATCGCCTTTCGCGAAGAGGTGATCACCCGCCGCTGCAAATATGAGCTCGCGAAGGCGCGCGACCGCGCGCACATCTTGCTGGGGCTCGTCGTCGCGGTGTCGAACCTCGACGAGGTGGTGCGGATCATCCGCGGCGCGCCGAACCCCGCCGCGGCGCGCGAGGCGCTGCTCGCGCGCGAATGGCCGATCGGCGAAATCGCGCCCTATATCCGCCTCGTCGAAGCGATCGAGGGCGAAATGGAAGAGAGCGCCGTCTATCGCCTCTCCGAAATACAGGTGAAGGCGATCCTCGACCTGCGCCTCCACCGCCTGACCGCGCTCGGCCGCGACGAGATCGGCGACGAATTGAAGGAGCTGGCGGCGGTCATCGAGGAGCTGCTGTCGATCCTCGCCGATCGCGTCAAACTCTATGGCGTGATGCGCGAGGAACTCGTCGCGGTGCGCGACGAATTCGCGACGCCGCGCAAGACGCTGATGGCGCCCGCCGCCGACGGGATCGACGACGAGGATCTGATCGAACGCGAGGAGATGGTCGTCACGGTGACGATGGACGGCTATATCAAGCGCACCCCGCTCGACACCTTCCGCGCGCAGCGCCGCGGCGGCAAGGGGCGCGCCGGCATGGCGACGAAGGACGAGGATGTCGTCACCGAGCTGTTCGTCACCTCGACGCACACGCCGGTGCTCTTCTTCTCGACCCTCGGCCGCGTCTATCGCATGAAGGTGTGGCGCCTGCCCGAAGGCGGCCCCGCGACGCGCGGGCGGCCGATGGTCAACCTGCTCCCGCTCGAAACCGGCGAGACGATCTCGACCGTGCTGCCGCTGCCCGAGGATGAAGAGGAGTGGGGCAAGCTGCACGTCATGTTCGCGACCGCGAAGGGCAGCGTGCGCCGCAACAGCATGGACGCCTTCACCAACGTGCCGTCGAACGGCAAGATCGCGATGAAGTTCGAGGGCGAGGATGCCGACGACCGGCTGATCGGCGTCGCGCTGCTCGACGAAAGCGACGATGTGCTGCTCGCGACGCGGCAGGGCAAGGCGATCCGCTTTGCCGGCGACGATGTCCGCGAATTCCAGAGCCGCAACTCGACCGGCGTGCGCGGGATGCGCCTCGCGGCGGGCGACGAGGTGATCTCGCTGTCGATCCTGCACCGCACCGGCATCGCCGATCAGGAGGAGCGCGAGGATTATCTGCGCCACGCGCCGTGGAAGGGCGAAGACCCCGACCGCACGCCGCGCCGCATGGACGACGCGCGCTATGCCGAGCTGGCGGCGCGCGAGCAGTTCATCCTGACCGTCTGCGCCAACGGCTATGGCAAGCTGTCGTCGGCGGTCGAATATCGCCGCACCGGCCGCGGCGGCCAGGGGATCACCAACATCGACAATATCGGCCGCAACGGGCCGGTGGTCGCGAGTTTCCCCGCGACGCAGGCGCATCAGCTGATGCTCGTCACCGACCAGGCGAAGCTGATCCGCATGGGGCTCGACAGCCTGCGCGTCATCGGCCGCGGCTCGGCGGGCGTGCGGCTGTTCGACGTCGCCGAGGGCGAGCATGTCGTGTCGGCGGCACTGATTGAGGAGAGCGAGGAAGAGGCCGGCGAAGCGGTCGAGCCGGCGGAAGCGGCCAAGGACGGCGACGCATGAGCGCCGCCACCGCCTTCAAGATATTGACCGCGCAGCAATGGGCCGAGTTCGAGCGCGACCGGGTGTTCCGCGGCGCGCCGATCGACATCGCCGACGGTTATATCCACCTGTCGAGCGCCGAACAGGTCGAAGGGACGCTCGAGAAGCATTTCGCCGGGCAATCGGGGCTGCACATCGCCGAGGTCGATCTGACCCTGCTCGGCGACGCGATCCGCTGGGAGGAAGCGCGCGGCGGTGCGCTCTTTCCCCACCTTTACGGGGATTTGCCCATCGACGCGGTGGTGACGGTCACCAAGCGCGATTGACCGGCGGGCGGCGCCTCAGTCCCCTTCGGGCTGCGGCAGCAGCAAGGCCAGCAATATCGCGCGGCATTCGCCGTCGATCGTGCCGTCGATCAGTTCGGGGCGAAAGCGGCGCTGGAACGCCACCGTCGCCGCGAAACCGTCGGTCACGTCATAGCCGAAGCGTTCGAGCGCGAGCAGGAAACCCGCGTCGGTCCATAGCGGATCGGTGAGCTTTTTCGTCGGGCGCGGCAGCGCGAGGCGGCGGCGCGCGAGTTCGCCCCAGGGAAAAAGCTCGCCGGGGTCCTGCTTGCGCGCGGGGGCGACGTCCGAATGGCCGACGACATTGCCGCGCGTGACGGCATGGCGGTCCTTGATCAGATGGACGAGCCGGACGACCGAGGCGATCTGCTCGTCGGGAAAGGGGACATAACCCCATTCGTGCCCCGGATTGACGATCTCGATGCCGACGCTCGCCGAATTGACGTCGTTGATGCCGCGCCAGTGCGACGCGCCCGCGTGCCACGCGCGCTTGTCCTCGGGCACCATATGCGTGATCTGCCCATCCTCGCTGACGACATAATGCGCCGAGACTTTCGCGGCGGGGTCGGCGAGCCGGTCGATCGCTTCGGCGCCGGTCTTCATGCCGGTATAATGCAGCACGATCATCGAGACAGGCAGCGCGCGCTCGTCGAAATTGGGAGACCAGCGTTCGATAAAATCGCTCATGCGTGTCGCTGTCCATCCCTGCTGCCGCCCCGCCTCCGCTTGCGCCAGCGGGGGGCAAATTGCAAGTCAGGCCGCGCGCCGCACCTTCTGGTCGGCGGGCTCGTAGAGGCCGCGCAGCCGCGGGCTGGCGACGAACTGATCGGTCTGGCCGAGCACCGTTTCGCCCGCGCCGAGGACGAGGAAACTCTGCGGCGCGGCGGCGGCGCGCAACCGCGCGAACGCCTTTTCGCGCATCGGCTTGGCGAAATAGAGCAAGAGGTTGCGGCAGAAGATCAGATCGGCGGCACCGCCAAGCGGCGGCCGGTCGACGAGCATATTCTGCACCGAAAAATCGACGCGCCGGCGCAGATCGGCCTTGGCCAGCCACCCCGCCTCGGTCTGGTCGAACCAGCGCACCATGCGCTGCACCGGCAGCCCGCGCTGAATTTCGAACTGCGAATAGATGCCGGCGCGCGCGCGCGAAATCGCATGATAGCTGACGTCGGTGCCGACGATCTGGATCGTCCAGCCGGCCCAGCGCGCCTCCTGTTCGGCGAACAGCATCGCCATCGAATAGGCTTCCTGCCCCGTCGACACGCCGCAATGCCAGATGGTGATCCGGCGCGACGCGGCGTTGATCGTGCGCAGATGGTCGAGCGCGGTGGCGGCAATATCGTCGAAGACGCTGTGTTCGCGATAAAAGAAGGTCTCGTTGTTGAGCATCGCGTCGACCGTGTCGTCGAGCAGTTGGCGGCTGGTCGAGGTGACGAGCGCCGCGACGAGCGCGTCGAGGTCGGCGATGCCGTGGCGCTGCATCACCGGCTTCAGCGACATTTCGATGCGCCAGATGCGGCTCGGCGACAAGGTCTGGCCGGTGCGCGATTCGAGCACGGCCATCAGCACGCGATAGGCCGAATCGCTGCCGCCCCCACCGCCCATCATGGCTTGCATCCCCCCGCGAGGCTGCCGAGCATCAGCGCGATGGCGTCGGGATTGAGCGTCGCCGCGGCGATGCCGGTCTTGCTCACCGCGCCGGGCATACCCCAGATCACGCAGCTTTCGGGCGCCTGCGCGAAGACCGTGCCGCCCGCCGCCTTGAGCCGCGCCGCGCCCAGCGCGCCGTCGCGCCCCATGCCGCTGAGCACCACCGCGACACCGGCCTTGCCATAGACGGCGGCAACCGAATCGAGCATCGGGTCGGCCGACGGGCAGCAGCCGTTCTCGACCGGATGGCGGTCGAGCGCGATTTCGGGGCCGCGCGCGCCCTCGACGACGCGCAGATGCGCGTCGCCCGGCGCGAGATAGACGTGGCCGCGCTCGACCGCCATTCCGGCCGTCGCGACGCAAACCTTGCGCGTGGTCATCGTCGCGATCTGGCGCGCGTAAAATTCCATGAAGGCGTCGGGCAGATGCTGGGTAAGGAGGATCGGTGCGGTCACGCGCGGATCGAGGTGGGCCAGGAAATTGGCGAAGGCGGGGATGCCGCCGGTCGAGGCGGCGACCGCGATACATTCGGCGGGATGAATCCCCTCGAGCGCGGGCGCCGGCTTCACCGCGGCCGGCGGGAGGGCGCAGAGCACCGGAACCGCAAGCGGCTGCTGCCCGAGGGTCAGGATGCGTTCGGTCAGGATGTCGGCGAAGCGCCCCGAAAAGCTGCCGCGGCCCGGCTTCGCGAGCGTGTCGCTGGCACCGAGTGCGAGTGCTTCGATCGCCGCGGGACCGCCCTCGATGCAGTTCGACGACAGGATCAGCACGCGCGCGCCCTGCGCTCGCTCCAATATGTGCGGCAGCGCGGCGATGCCGTTCATGCCGGGCATTTCAATGTCGAGGACGACGACATCGACCGGCTCGCAGGCCAGATAGGCGAGCGCTTCGTGCGCCGAGGCGACCGACGCGCAAATCTTGAGTTCGGCACGCTGCTCGACGATCCGTTCGAGGATGCTGCGCACGACGAGGCTGTCGTCGACGAGCATCACGCGGACGCTGCGCGCCGTCGCGACTTCGGTAGCGCCGACGGGCTCGGGAATCTCGGGTCGGGGCTGGGTCACCTTCAGCTCTCAGGCAACGCCGACGAGCTGCAGCTTTCCTTCGAGCGTTTCGCGATCGAACGGCTTCATCACATATTCGTCGGCACCCGCTTCGATCGCGGCGCGAATATGGTCGATGCTGTTTTCGGTCGTGCAGAAGACAACGCGCGGCCGTTCCTCAAGACCGAAGTCCAGATCATTGAAAGCACCGAGGAATTCCATACCGCTCATCACCGGCATATTCCAGTCGAGCAGGATGACGTCGGGGCGATTCGCGCGGCAAAAGCTGAGCGCCTCCTGCCCGTCGGCGGCTTCCTCGACCGCAAATTCCATACTTTCAAGGATATGACGCGCGACCTTGCGAATCACTTTGCTGTCATCGACGACCAGACAAGATTTCGACATTCTATATTCCCTCCGACCCCCCCGAGGTTCGCGCCGTAGTAACGCGAAGGAGTGTCCAGCCCGTTAATAAGCGCTCGCCACCGGTTCGGCGATGAGCCGCGCCGGATCGACGACGAGCAGCGAAGCACCCTGATGTTCGATCATCGCCTCGGCGATGCGCGCCCAGCCGGGCAGCAATTTGCCCGCGACGCGCGTTTCGGGTGCGTCGATGAAGCATACGTCCTCGATCGCGTCGGCGAGCAGCGCATAGCCGTGGCCCGCAACGTCGACGACAATCACGCGCTGCCCCGCGGCAACCGGCACCGGGGCGAGCCCGACGACGACGTGCGGATCGATGAGCGTCAGCACGCGGCTGCGCAGCGCGAAGAGCCCCGCGACATGCGGCGGCGCGGCGGGAACCGCGACCGGCGTGCCGACGACGACGACCGAATTGATCGCGCGGCTGCGCAGCGCGACGCGCGTGTCGGCGATGCGCGCGACGAGGTAGAGCTTGTCCATCATGCGGCGCGGCCTCCCCCGACGCGCCGGCGCAACGCTTCGAGCAGCGCCTGGCGGTCGTAGCGATAAACGCTTTCCTCGTCGGACGCGGCCGCCTCCAACGAAGCGCGCAGCCGGATCATCGGCACATCGTCGCCGGCAGCGCCGCACTGCGCCGGATCGTCGGCGAGACAGAGCATCACGTCGGGGCGTTCGCCGCCGGCTTCGTCGCTGCCGGCGACCCGATAGCCCGCCTGGCGGAGCAGCGGCGCGAGGAAATTGTCGCCCCAGCCATCCTGATCGCCCGCAAGAGTGCAGAGCGGCTGCCGTGTCTCGACGAGCGGTGCCGCGACCGGTGCATAGCGTTCCATCAGCCAGAAAGGATCAATCACCTCGACCGGCTCGCCGCCGACGAGGACGACGCCTGCGATGAGTCCCGGCGTGGCGGCGGGCTGAACGGCATCGGGCAGGCGGACGATGTCGATCACCGCGTCGATCGGATAGCAGAGCACCGCACGGCCGTCGTGGAGCCGCAGCAGCTTCACCGTGCCTTGCGTGTCGGGCAGGCGATCGGCGTGGACGGGGAAAATCTGTTCGCCGATCTGCGCGCGCACCTGTCCGGCGCTTTCGAAGAGCGCGAGGACGGGAACTTCTTCGACCCGCTCGATGACCGAAAGGCGCACGCCGCGCAGGCGCTGGTCGATGTCGCGGAAGAGCAGCAGTTGCGCCGCATCGCGCACGCTCGCGGCGGCATCCTCCGCCTCGCCGACGCCGGCAGCGGCGCGCCCGCTTTCGGACGCGTCGATCGCCGCGGCGGCCATCACGCCCTGCACGTCGAGGAGCAGCACCGGCCGCCCGTTATCGGGCAGCGTCGTTCCGGCGTAGAGGCCGGTCGCCATGATCGGCGGCGCGGCGGGCTTGATCACCAGTTCCTCATGGTCGTGGATCGCCGCGACGCTGATCGCATAGCTGAGCCCCTGCCCCGGCCGGACGATCACGATTGCGCGCTCGTCGGCATCGTCGCTTTCATCGACGTCGCAGTCGAGGATCGTTTCGAGGCGGAGCAACGGGAATTGTTCGCCGCGCACGGTGACGAGTTCGCCGCCGCCGACGCGGTCGATGCGCACGCTGTCGCTGTTTTCGAGCAGAATCTCGCGAACCGCACCGCGCGGAATCGCGAAATATTGCGCCGCGGCGCGCACCATCAGCCCCGAAATGATCGTCAGCGTCATCGGCACGCGCAGCACGATCGCGAGCCCGCGCCCTTCCTCGTTACGCAGCTCGACGATGCCGCCGATCCGTTCGAGATTCGCCTTGACGATGTCCATGCCGACGCCGCGCCCCGACACCGAGGTCACCTTGGCGGCGGTCGAGAAGCCGGGGCGGAAGATCAGCTCGAGCTTGTCCTTCGGGCTGAGCGCGCGCGCTTCGGCGGCGGTCAGGATGCGCGAGGCGATCGCCTTTGCGGCCAGCGCGTCGGGCGACAGGCCGCGCCCGTCGTCGCGCACCTCGATCTCGATCTGGTTGCCCGACTGGCGCGCCGACACCGACAAGGTCGCGGTGACGCTCTTGCCCGCGGCGACACGCTGATCGAGCGGTTCGATGCCATGGTCGAGCGCGTTGCGGACGATGTGGATCAGCGGATCGCGGATATTCTCCATCATCTCGCGGTCGAGTTCGACCTCGCCGCCGGTGGCGCTGAATTCGACCTTCTTGCCCAGATCCTGCGCGAGATCGCGGACGATGCGCGGCAACGGAGCGAACAGCTTGTCGATCCGCTGCATCCGCATGTGGCTGACCGACTGGCGCATCGCGGCGATCGAATCGGAGAGGCGGTCGAACGAGGCGACGAGCGAGGCGTCGGCGCCGCTTTCGCGCAGCATCCGCGAAAATTCGTTGCGGGCGAGGACGATGTCGGTGACGCCGGTCATCACGCTGTCGAGCAGAGGCAAGGGCACGCGGATCGACCGCCACGCCTGAAGGTCGAGCGAAAGATCGTCGGCTTCGGCGTCGGAGCGCGCGGGCTCGGCGGCGCTTTCGGCGGGGGCTGCGGGCGCCGATCCGGTCGCGGCGAGCGCGGCGATGACCGCGCTGTCGTCGCCCGCGGGCTCGCTGCCCTGCGTGCCGAGCGCGGCGCAAAGATCGGACAGGCGATCGACGATGCCGAGGACCGCGGTGACGAGCGCCGCATCGGCCTGGCGCTGGCCGCGCCGCACCTGGTCGAGCGCATCCTCGGCCGCGTGCGCGAGCGCGGTGACGCGCGGCAGCGACAGAAAGCCCGAACTGCCCTTGATCGTGTGGACGAAGCGGAAGATCGCGTCGAGCCGCTCGCGGTCGGCGGGATCGGCCTCCCACGCCACCAGCGCCCCGCCGGCTTCGGCAAGAATTTCCGACGTTTCGGCCAGAAAATCGTTCAGCAGATCGTCCATCGCGGTAACCGGTGCCCCCAATCGAGCGGCCACCATGGCGAACATTGGTTAAAGAGGGCTTTACCGGGGGAGCGACGAGCGGCCCGTCGCGGCTCAGGCCGGCTCCGGCAACCGTTCGATCCTGAGCGCCTTTGCCGCATCCTCAACTTGCGCCAGATCGAAAGCCGCCTGCATCCTCAGCAGCGTCGCCGCCGACACGCCGAAAGCCTTTTCGAAGCGAACCGCCATCTCCGGCGAAAGATCGGCGTGCCCGTTCAGCAAATTGCTCATCGCCGCGCGGCTCACCTGCAGATGATTGGCGGCCTGCGACACGTTCAGGCGATAGGGTTCCACCATATTGCGCCGCAGCCACGGCCCAGGGTGGACGGCTAAGGACGCATGAAGCTGGATAGTCATCAGTGATAATCCTCCAAATCGAGATCGCCGATGGTTCGATCATCGATCCGCGTGAACGTCAGCCGATAATTGCGGGTTACCGTCATGGCCCAACGTCCCGCGCGGTCGCCGCGTAACGGATGAAGCCCGAAATTGGGCGGCGTGCCAAGTTCGTCGAACGAGGCGGCGGCAACGATGAAGGCCAGCATGTCGCGGAGCCGGTCCGGCTGCATGACCCCTTTGGCCGAACCGCTTTCCGCAAAGCGACGCAGACCCTTGTGCCTGATACTCCCGATCTCCATGCCAATGTGTAAAGCATGGCTTGGCAATATGTCAAGTGTTAATTGACACGCGACATATCTATCGACCCTTGAGCACTGCGCCCACGAGCAGCGAAGTCGGGGTTTCGCGCGCGAGCATCACCTGTCCGTCATTCTGCGCCGCAACCGCCTGAACGAGCACGGCGGGGGCGGTGCGTGACGTCATGGCGGCGCTCGCCTCGCCTTCCTGCAGGATGCGTTCGACATCGGCATCGACGAGGATGCGTTCGGCCTCGGCATGGAGCGCGATCTCGATCCCCTCGCCCTGCCGTTCGCAGCCGATGTCGAGCCGCCCGCCGCGCACCAGCGCATCGACGAGGATCAGCGCGAGGTTGAGGATGATCTTCACCGCGGGCTTGGGCAGCGGCTCGTCGCCGATCATCCAGTTGAGCTCGATCGGGCGGTCGGCCATGATCCCCTCGATCGCCGCCTTCGCCTCGGCGGGCGGCACTGCCTCGCCGAAACCGCCCGCCGAACCGAAGGCGAGCCGGAAGAATTTGAGCTTCGCCGCCGAGGTCCGCGCGCTCTGTTCGAGAAGATCGAGGCAGCGCGCGCGCATTTCGGGGTCTTTTTCGTCGGCGAGCAGTTCGAGCCCGTTGGCGAAGGCGCCCACGGGACTGAGCAGATCGTGGCAAAGGCGCGAGGCCAGCATGGAGGCGAAATCGACGCGGTCATCGGTCATAATGAATGCAAGGCTCCCCAGCGCAGCGTCCGGATGTTTCCGGCTCCCTCGCTCCTAGGGCAGCAGCCCCCGCGAGGGCAAGCGCAACCCCCTTGATTTTTGGCGTTTCGGGGCCACATCGCCGATGATGCCGGGGGACGATCAGATTTTGCATGTGACGCTGACCGAGGGTGCCGCCGGGCTGCGGCTCGACCGGGCGCTCGCCGAGGCGCTGCCCAATCTGTCGCGCGAACGGCTGAAGACGCTGATCAAGGGCGGCCGCGTCGCCGATGCGAGCGGCGCGATCCTGTGGGACCCGGCGACGAAAGCCGCGGCGGCCGCGGCGCTCGAAATCCGCCTTCCTGTCGCTGCGCCCGCGCATAATATCGCGCAGGATCTCGATCTCGTCATCGCCTATGAGGACGTGCATCTGATCGTCGTCGACAAGCCCGCGGGGATGGTCGTCCATCCCGCCGCGGGCAATGCCGACGGCACGTTGGTCAATGCGCTGCTCCACCATTGCGCGGGGCAGCTTTCGGGAATCGGCGGGGTCGCGCGGCCGGGGATCGTCCACCGCATCGACAAGGATACGAGCGGGCTGATCGTCGCCGCGAAGCATGACAAGGCGCATGAGGGGCTGGCCAAGCAATTCGCGGCGCACAGCATCGACCGCCGCTATCTGGCGCTCGCGACCGGACGGCCGATGCCCGCGAACGGGACGGTCGACGCCGCGCTCGGGCGGTCGCCGACCAATCGCAAGAAGATGGCGGTGGTCGCCGCGGGACGCGGCAAGCGCGCGGTGACGCATTACCGGACGGTCGAGACGCTGAACGGCGCCACCCTGGTCGAATGCCGGCTCGAAACCGGCCGCACGCATCAGGTGCGCGTGCATATGGCGCATATCGGCCATCCGCTCGTCGGCGACCCGGTCTATGGACGCGCCCGAAAGCCGCTGTCGGATGTGCTGAAGGCGCGGAATTTCACCCGCCAGGCATTGCACGCGGCTCATTTGGGTTTTATTCATCCGGTGACCGGTAACAAAGTCGCGCTCGATAGCGAAATCCCAGCGGATATGCGGGAACTGATCAATGAATTGCGCGTTTAGGTTTCGAATGAAAATCTATTTTGACCGCGGGACAAACCCGCGGCAGGATGATTTCAGGTTTTAGGGAAGACACTCTTTCAATGGCTAACAAAAGCAATGTCCCGGCCGTAGTGCCTGCACTGGGCGGCGAAGCCAGTCTGAACCGCTATCTGGCCGAAATCCGTAAATTTCCGCTCCTTACCCCCGAGCAGGAATATATGCTCGCCAAGCGCTTTCAGGAGCATGGCGACAATGAGGCGGCGGCGCAGCTCGTCACCTCGCACCTGCGCCTCGTCGCGAAGATCGCGATGGGCTATCGCGGCTATGGCCTGCCGGTCAGCGAGCTGATTTCGGAAGGCAATATCGGGCTGATGCAGGGGGTGAAGAAATTCGACCCCGAACGCGGCTTCCGCCTCGCCACCTATGCGATGTGGTGGATTCGCGCGTCGATTCAGGAGTTCATCCTGCGCTCGTGGAGCCTCGTGAAGATGGGCACCACCGCGGCGCAGAAGAAGCTGTTCTTCAACCTCCGCCGGATGAAAAACAACCTCGAAGCGTTCGAGGATGGCGACCTTAGCCCCGAGAATGTCGCAAAGATCGCCAAGGACCTTGGCGTCACCGAGGATGAGGTGGTCAGCATGAATCGCCGCATGGCGATGGGCGGCGACACGTCGCTCAACGTGCCGATGGGCGAGGATGGCGACAGCCAGTGGCAGGATCTGCTCGGCGACGAAGAGCCGTTGCAGGACGAACGCGTCGCCGAAGCCGAAGAGCGCGACGTGCGGCACGACCTGCTGGGCGAAGCGCTCGAAACGCTCAATGAACGCGAGCGCCATATCCTGACCGAACGCCGCCTGACCGACGATCCGAAAACGCTCGAGGATCTGAGCCAGGTCTATGACGTCAGCCGCGAGCGCGTCCGCCAGATCGAGGTGCGGGCATTCGAGAAGCTGCAAAAGGCGATGCTCAAGCTCGCCGGCGAGCGCCGCCTGATCGGCGCTTGAACCGAAGCATTTGCCGATGGCGCCGCCTGACCTAAGGTGGCGCCATGTGGCTTCTTCCCCTGCTCGCGGCTCTCGCCGCGCCCGTTGCAGCGGCGGCTCCGGTTTCGCCGGAGCACGCCGTCATCGACGCTTTCGATGCCGAAATCCCCTATCGGCCCGGCCCGGTGCGGATCGGCGACACCCGACATCTCGTCTATGAGCTGCACCTCACCAATTTCGCGTCGGAGCCGCTGACACTCGACCGCATCGCGGTGGAGGATGCCGCGAACGGGACGGCCCTCCTCGCGCTGTCGGGCGAAGCGCTGGCGACGGCGCTTGGCCACATCCCGTCGGGAGGCGATCGCAAGGGTCCCACGATCGCGCCGGGCGAGCGCGTCATCGCCTATCTCGACGTTCCGCTGACGGGCGGTCGCGCACCCGACGCCCTTGCGCACCGCTTGACGCTGGCCCGCCCGACGGGGGCGCACATCGTCGACGCCGGGCGCGTCGCGATCGACGCGCGCCCCCTCCCCCGTCTCGGCCCGCCGCTGCGCGGAGGTCCGTGGGTCGCCGTCTATGCGCCCGAAATGGAGCGCGGCCATCGCCGGGTGCCCTATGCCGTCGCCGGGCAAGCGACGATCCCGGGCCGCTTCGCGATCGACTGGATGAAAGTCGACGCCAAAGGGCGTTTCGACCGTTCGGACGGCAGGACGCTCGCCGACTCGCTGAGCTATGGCGCCGAGGTGCTCGCCGTCGCCGATGCGGTGGTGGCCGCGACGCGCGACGATTTCGCCGAGCCCGAATTGCGCGCCGACCTCCCAAAAGTCGCGATCGGCGACGCGAGCGGCAATTTCGTCGCGCTTGACCTCGGCGACGGCCGCTATGCCTTTTACGAGCATCTGCAGCCCGGCCTCCGCGTGAAGCCCGGCGACCGGGTGACGCGCGGGCAGGTGATCGGGCGCCTCGGCCTGACGGGTCAGGGCAGTGCGCCGCACCTCCACTTTCACGTCGCATCGGCGCCCTCGCCGCTCGCCGCCGAAGGCCTGCCCTTTCTGATCGAGGGTGCGACGCGGATCGGCGGTTATCGGTCGATCGGCGACCTCGGGACGCCGTGGCGGCCGGCACCACCGCTCGCCCCCGGCCCGGCGCTGCCGCCGGCGAACAGCGTCGTCCGCTTTCCCGAATGAGCCGCTTGTCCGACCGCCCCGCGCTGCGATAGAGACGCGGCGATGAGCCCCGCGACTAAAGCCCGCCGCCGCAAACTCCCCTGGTATCTGCGGCCGTTCAAATGGCTGCTCTGGTTCATCGCGATCAGCGCGGCGTGGGTGCTGCTCTATGCCGTCGTGCCGCCGCCGGTGACCTTTACCATGCTCGCCGATTCGGGTGGCATCACCAAGGACTGGACCGGCCTTTCGCATATCGACCGCAACATGGTGCGCGCGGTGATCGCGGCCGAGGACGGCAAATTTTGCAGCCACAATGGTTTCGACCGCGAGGCGATCGAACAGGCGATCGAACGCAATGCGAAGGGCAAGAAATTGCGCGGCGGATCGACGATCAGCCAGCAGACCGCGAAAAATGTCTTCCTGTGGCAGGGGAGCGGCTGGGCGCGCTATGTGCGCAAGGTGCCCGAGGTGTGGTTCACTTTTCTGATCGAGACGATCTGGGGCAAAAGGCGGATCATGGAGGTCTATCTGAACGTCGCCGAGACGGGGATCGGCACCTATGGCGTCGAGGCGGGGGCGCAGCGCTATTTCAAGCATGGCGCGGGCAAGCTGACGCCCGCCGAGGCAGCACGCATCGCCGCGATCCTGCCGCTGCCCAAGAAGCGCGAAGCGATCAGCCCATCGGGCTTTACGCGCCGCTATGGTAACACGATCCGCGCGCGCATCGGCGTCGTGCGGCGCGATGGGCTGGATGCGTGCGTTTATCGGTAGCGCGGTCGGTGTGGGGAGCGGACAAGCCTCCCAACCGTGAGCCGTCGCCCGCCAGCAGTCCCGAAAACCGCTGCGCCCTTCGCGTCAGTTCTGGCTGCTCGCCGTCGTCGTGACCGCCGGCTTCGGCGCCACCGCATCGGCGGCGACGACACGCTTCGTTTCGCCGGCGGCCGAAATGGCGCGCTCGAGGGCGGCGACCTGCGGGCATTCGCCGCGGCACACGCGCTGCGCATCGGCGAGCTTTTCGCGCGCGATCTCGACCGCGCCCTTGTCGGCGAGCGCTTCGCCCTGTCCGGTCAGCGCGGTGAGGTCGTTGGGTTCGAGCAGCAGCGCCTCGCGATAGAGGCCGATCGCCTTGCCGGGCAGGCCCTGCGCGCGCGCAACCTGCGCGAGCGCGATGATCGCCGAGCGGTTGCGCGGGTCGGCGGCGAGCGCCGATTCATAATAATCGACCGCGGCGTCGAGATTGCCCTGATGCTGCGCGGCTTCGCCTTGCTTCTGAAGCGCCACCGAGGCGGGCAGGATGTCGTTGTCGGCGCGCTGCGCATCGGAGGCGACGGGCAGGCTGGCGAGGATCAGACCGGCCGAAAGAGCCAGAAAGCTGACGCGCATTGCATTCTCCCAATATCTGGTTCGCGGCGATGCTAACATGGCGCTGTCAGCCTTGCGAGGAAAAAGCCGTCGCATCCGTCGTGCCCCGGCGACAGCAGAAAACCGTGCCCCGCGGCGCGCCCGACGCCTTTGGGAAGATAGCCCGTGTCGGCGCTCCAGCCGGGATGGCGCTTCAGAAAATCGTCCACCTGGTCTCGCCCCTCGCGTGCGATGATCGAACAGACGGCATAGAGAAGTTTGCCCCCCGGCGCCACCAGATCGGCACCTATATCGGCGAGGCGCGCCTGATCGGCGATGTGGCGACCCAGCCGCGCGGGGGTCAGCCGCCAGCGCAGTTCGGGGCTGCGCCGCCACGTCCCGCTGCCTGAGCAGGGAGCATCGACGAAGACGCGGTCCGCGCGTCCCTGCCAGTCGGCGAGCATCGCGCTTTCCTGCCCCGGGTTGAGCAGCCTCGTTTCGATGCGCGTCGCCCCGGCGCGCGCGGCGCGCGGCGGAAGCTGCTGGAGGCGCGCGCGATTGGTATCGCAGGCAAGGATGGCGGCGGCATCGCCGGTGAGCGAAGCGAGTCCGAGCGTCTTGCCGCCGCCGCCCGCGCAGAGATCGACGATCGCCATGCCGGGCGCGGCATCGAGCGCCGCCGCCGCATATTGGCTCGCGGCATCCTGCACCTCGAACGCCCCCTCGGCATAGGCGGGATGCTGCGCGGCGGCGGTTTCGGGCGGCAGGCGCCAGCCATCGGACGCGCCGGCGATCGCTTCGCCGTCGGGGAAGAGCGCGGCGAGGTCGTCGCGCTTCGCCGCGATACGGTTCGCGCGCAGGTCGAGCGGCGCGCGCGCTAGCATCGCCTCTCCCTCCCCTTCACCGACGAGCGGGTCGAAGAGGTCGGTGAGCGCCGGTGGGGCCAGCCCCGGCTCGGCGCGCGGTTCGTCGGGCGAAATCGGCGCGGGGCCATAGGATGAGCCGTCGAACAGCGCCGCGAGCCCCGGATCGGCGTCGGCGAGCACGAGCATCGCCGCGCGCCCCGACGGCGGCGCCGACCGCACCGCACGGATCGCGTCATAGACATGGGCGCGGATCGCGCGGCGGTCCTTCGACCCCGCATAGCGGCGCGCACGCATCGCTTCGGCGAAGATCGCGTCGGCGGGCGCGCCACCCTCGCGCGCCGCGGCGGCGATGGCGTCGAGGATCTCGATCGCGGTCTGAATGCGCGCGGCGGGGGTCATGGATGGTGCCCAAGTTCGTCATTGCGAGCGCAGCGAAGCAATCCAGAGCGGCGTAAACCTCGCTGGATTGCTTCGCTGCGCTCGCAATGACGGAGCAAGTGCCTAACCCACCGGATAGTTCGGCGCCTCGCGGGTGATCGCGACATCGTGGACATGACTTTCGCGCAGGCCCGCGTTGGTGATCTGAACGAAGGTCGCGCGCTCGCGCAAATCCTTGAGCGTGCGGCTGCCGGTATAGCCCATCGCCGCCTTCACGCCGCCGACGAGCTGATGGATCACGTCCTTTGCCGGGCCCTTGAACGGCACCTGCCCCTCGATGCCTTCGGGGACCAGCTTCATCTGGTCCTTGATGTCCTGCTGGAAATAACGGTCGGCCGAGCCGCGCGCCATCGCGCCGACGCTGCCCATGCCGCGATAGCTTTTGTAGGTGCGGCCCTGATAGAGGAAGGTTTCGCCCGGTGCTTCCGCCGTGCCGGCGAGCAGCGATCCGACCATCACGCTCGACGCACCCGCCGCGAGCGCTTTCGCAATGTCGCCCGAAGTGCGCAGCCCCCCGTCGGCGACGATCGGGACGCCCAGCTTTTCGGCGGTCTCGACGCTGTCGAGGATCGCGGTGAGCTGCGGCACGCCGACGCCTGCGACGACGCGCGTCGTGCAGATCGAGCCGGGGCCGATGCCGACCTTCACCCCGTCGGCGCCCGCATCGACGAGCGCGCGCGTGGCATCGCCGGTCGCGACATTGCCCGCGAGCACCTGCACCCGGTTCGACAATTTCTTGATCTTCTCGACCGTCGCGCCGACCATCTTGCTGTGCCCGTGCGCGGTATCGACGACGATCAGGTCGCATTCGGCATCGAGCAGCGCCTCGGCGCGTTCGACACCGCCATCGCCGGTGCTCGTCGCCGCGGCAACGCGCAGCCGCCCGCTCGCATCCTTGGTCGCCTCGGGATAGGTGACCGCTTTCTCCATATCCTTGACGGTGATCAGCCCGACGCAGTGATAGGCGTCGTCGACGACGAGCAGCTTTTCGATGCGGCGCTGGTGCAGCAGGCGGCGCGCTTCGTCCTGGCCGACGCCGGGACGCACGGTGGCGAGATTGTCGGCGGTCATCAGCTCGCGCACCGGCTGCCTGGGGTTTTCGGCGAAGCGCACGTCGCGGTGGGTCAGGATGCCGACGAGCTTGCCCGCGGCCTCGACCACCGGGATGCCCGAGATATTATGCTGCGCCATCAGCGCGATCGCGTCGGAAAGCGACGCGTCGGGACCGATGGTGATCGGGTTGACGATCATGCCGCTTTCGAAGCGCTTGACCTGCCGCACGGCCGCCGCCTGTTCCTCGACGGTCAGGTTGCGGTGGAGCACGCCGATGCCGCCGATCTGCGCCATCAGGATGGCCATGTCGGCCTCGGTCACCGTGTCCATCGCCGACGAGAGGATCGGGATGTTGAGGCTGATCTCGCTCGTCAATCTGGTCGCGAGATTGGCGTCGGACGGCAATATGTCCGAAGGCCCCGGCACCAGCAGCACATCGTCGAAGGTGAGGCCGGTCTTGATCTGCATGGATGCCACTTTCTGCTGCGGGCGGCTTCCGCCCCGGCAGCAAAGGGGCGATGCGCGCGATTCGTTTGGTGGCGGCCCATGTAACCAGTCGCGCCGTGCCGCGCCAGTGGGCGACGCACGATTATTTCGCACTGCAAAGCTATGCGAAGCCCCGGACGGGTGGAACCGGTTGCCTCGTGTGATGGCGCTCGTTAGACCACCGCCTCCATAACATCCAAGGGGAAGAGGTCCAACCGCATGGAATTGACGAACCAGACGCGAGCTGCCCCGGGCGGCCGATCGACCGCCCTCGCCGCCTTCGCCGCGGTGACCGTCCTGTTCTTCGCCTGGGGGTTCATCACGTCGCTGATCGACCCGCTGGTCGCCGCGGTGAAGGGTATCTTCACGCTGAGCGATGCCGAGGCGCAATTGTCGGCCTCCGCCTTCTTCATCGCCTATGGCGTCATGTCCTTCCCCGCCGCGGCCTTGATCGCGCGCGTCCATTCGGTGCCCTCGATCCTGATCGCGCTCGCGACGATGGTCGGCGGCTGCCTGGTCATGCTCGCCGCGGCGAACCTTGCCGTCTATCCGCTCGTGCTGCTCGGGCTGTTCATGCTCGCGAGCGGGATCACCGTGCTGCAGGTCGCGGCGAACCCGCTCGCCGCCGCGCTCGGCGACCCGAAGCGCAGCCATTTCCGCCTGACCCTGAGCCAGACCTTCAACAGCTTCGGCACCTTCATCGGCCCCCTGATCGGCGCGCACCTGTTCCTGCAGGGGGTCGAGGTCAAGGAGGGCGCGGTCGTGACCGAGGCGGTGCGCAAACAGGCGCTCGCCGGGATCGATTCGGCCTATTTCTGGATCTGCGGCCTGATCGCGGCGCTGTTCCTCTTTTTCTGGATCAGCCGCCGCATCGTCGACGCCGCCGTGCCGCCGCCGCCGCTCGGGACCGCGCGCGCCAATATCTTCGAACTGATGGGCGAAGCCTTCGCCTCGCGCTGGGCCAGGCTCGGCGCGCTCGCCATCTTCCTCTATGTCGGCGCCGAAGTCGCGATCGGCACGCAGATGGCGCTGTTTCTCAACAGCGACGCGGTATGGGGCCAGTCCGACGCGCCTTTCGGCGTGCCGCTGCTCGGCTTTACCATGGGCAGCGACGGTGTCGCGGGCGTCTCGCTCCAGGAAGCGGGCAAGGCGGTCGCCTTTTACTGGGGCGGCGCGATGGTCGGGCGCGCGATCGGGTCGCTGCTGCTCGCGCGCGTTTCGGCGACGAAGCTGCTCGCGACCTTTACCGCGATCGCCTGCGGTCTCTGCCTCTATGTCGTCACCGTCGGCGGCGTCACCGCTGGCTTCGTCGCGCTCGCGATCGGGCTGTTCAACTCGATCATGTTCCCGGTGATCTTCACGCTGACGCTCGAGCGCGCCGGGGCGCGGGCCGAGGCGACGTCGGGGCTGCTCTGCACCGCAATCGTCGGCGGCGCAGCGATCCCCGTGCTTGTCGGCAGCCTGTCCGACGCCTGGGGCTATGGCACCGCGCTGATCCTGCCTGCGCTCTGCTATGCGCTGCTGTGTGCCTTCGCGCTCGCCGCGGCGCGCACGCCGCCGGTGCAGGCGGCGGCCGCGGCCACGGTCCATTGATCGGGCACGGCGGCCCGGCGGCAGGCCCCGGCCGGGGGCGCTGAGCTTGGCGGGGCTGTCGATCGAGCGCGCCCGCAAGCGTTTCGGCGACGTCGAGGTGCTGAAAGGCGTTTCGATCGACGTCGCGGACGGCGAGTTCGCGGTGATCGTCGGGCCGTCGGGCTGCGGCAAGTCGACGCTGCTTCGTGCGGTCGCCGGGCTCGAGGATCTGACGGGCGGGACAATCCGCATCGGCGCGCGCGACGTCACCGGCCTCGGGCCGTCCGAGCGCGGCATCGCGATGGTGTTCCAGAGCTATGCGCTCTATCCGCACCTCAGCGCCTATGACAATATGGCGTTCGGCCTGCGGATCGCGAAGGCAAGCAAGGCCGAGATCGACGCCGCGGTGCAGCGCGCCGCCGAAATCCTGAACATCGAAGCGCTTCTCGACCGCAAGCCCGCCGCGCTGTCGGGCGGCCAGCGGCAGCGCGTCGCGATCGGCCGGGCGATCGTGCGCAAGCCGCAGCTTTTTCTGTTCGACGAGCCGCTGTCGAACCTCGACGCCGACCTGCGCGTCCGAATGCGCTATGAATTCGCCGAACTGCACCGCGCGCTCGGCACGACCACTCTCTATGTCACCCACGATCAGGTCGAGGCGATGACGCTCGCCGACCGGATCATCGTGCTGCGCGATGGCCGTATCGAGCAGGCCGGCACGCCGCGCGCGCTTTACGAGCGGCCGGCGAATCTGTTCGTCGCGCAATTCATCGGCGCGCCGCGCATGAACATTCTGCCCGCGACGGTCATCGAGGGCGGCGCGGCGATGCTGGCCGAGGGCAGCGCGATCGCGCTGCCGCCGGGCATAGGCCTGCCCCCCGGCACGCCGGTTTCGGTCGGAGTGCGGCCCGAAGATGTGACGATCGGAGCGGCGGACGGCCTGCCCTTTGCGATCGCCTTCGTCGAACGGCTCGGCGGGCTTGCGACGCTGCACCTGCGCGGCGCGGGACGCGAGACGATCGCGTGCCAGATCCGCGACGACGGGCGGCTGCGCGAAGGCGAGCGCGTTCCGGTCGGCTTTCCGGCCGACCGGCTTCACCTGTTCGATGCCGATGGCCGCCGCCTTGCGGCGGAAGCCGAGGAAGATGCTTGCCATGGCGTCGTGTAACCGGTTACTTTGGCAATCTTCCGTGCCCGGCGCGCGACCGGCCGGAGTCGCGAAGGCGACCCGGCCCATGGGGAAGAGGGGGGTGAGCCTATGGCAACATTGAGGGACGTGGCCCGCGAAGCGGGCGTTTCGGTCGCCACCGCCTCGCGCGCGATCAACGGCCACAGCAATGTCACCGGCCCGACGCGCGCGGCGGTGATGGCCGCGGTGAAAAAGCTCAATTTCGTCCCGCACAGCGGCGCGCGCAGCCTGACGCGGCGCAAGAGCGACACGGTCGGGGTGATCCTGCCCGATCTGTTCGGCGAGTTTTTCTCCGAGATCATCCGCGGCATCGACCTTGTCGCGCATGAGGCCGGGCTGCATCTGCTGCTCGGCAATATGCACGGCAGCGCGCACGAAACCGCAGCGGCGATCGCCGCGATGCGCGGGCGCGTCGACGGGCTGCTCGTCATGCCGCCCGAACTGAAGCCCGAAACGCTCGCCGCGCACCTCGACCCGGTCCTGCCGACGGTGCTGCTCAACTATGATGCGGCGACGCTCGATCTGCCCTATGTCGCGGTCGATAATTATCGCGGCGCGTGGACGATGACCGAGGCACTGCTTGCACGCGGCGCACGGCGCATCGTCCATATCGCCGGACCCAAGCACAACCGCGATGCGCGCGACCGCCAGCGCGGTTTCGCCGATGCGATGGCGAAGATCGCGGGCGAACGCAGCCCGGTGATCCTGCCCGGCGACTTTTCGGAGGAAGCGGGGGCCGAGGCGGCGCGTCTGCTGCTCCAGGGCCAATTGCCCGCCGACGCGGTATTCGCAGCGAACGACCTGATGGCGGTCGGCTGCATCATGCAGCTCGCCGAGGCGGGCAAGTCGGTGCCGGGCGACCTGATGGTCGCGGGGTTCGACGACATTCCGCTCGCGCGGCACGTCAGCCCGGGATTGACGACGATGCGGGTCAAGATCGACCAGCTCGGTTCGACGGGGATGATGATGCTGCTCCGCCTGCTGCGCGGCGATGCGCTGGGTGCGGCGAGCGCGACGATCCTGACCCCGACGCTGATGGCGCGCGGGACGACGCTGGAATCGCATCCGGCGGAGGCGCAGGCGCTCGCACGATGAGGCTGGCGGCGCAACCAACGGCATGGAGCTGACGCGGCGCCGGATGACGGGCGCGCTTGCCGCGCTGCCCCTGTTTGCCGCGCTCGGCGGCTGCGGCGTGCGGCGCGGCGACGCGCTGACCATCTGGGCGATGGGCAATGAAGCGGCGGCACTGCCGCGCCTCGTCGAGACGATGCGGCGCGCGCCCGGGGCGCCGCGCGTAAGGGTGCAGCCGCTGCCCTGGTCGGCGGCGCACCAGAAGCTGCTCACCGGTTTCGCCGGCGGGTCGCTGCCCGCGATCGGACAGGTCGGGAACAGCTGGATCGCCGAAATGGCGACGATCGGCGCGATCGCCCCCGTTCCCGCTTCGATGCAGGGGCTGCTCGCCGACCAATTCGCGGCGGTGGTCGATACCAACCGCATCGGCGGCGAGGTCTGGGCGGTTCCCTGGTATGTCGATACGCGCCTGCAATTTTATCGCACCGACAGGCTTGCGCGCGCCGGACACGATACGCCGCCGCTCGAATGGGCGGCGTGGAAGCGCATGTTGCACGATGTGAAGCGCCTCGCCGGCGACGGCAATTATGCGCTGTGGCTGCCGCTCAACGAATTCGAGCAATTGCTGACCATCGCCCAGTCGGCGGGCGCGCGGCTGCTGCGCGATGCCGACGGGCGCGGCGCCTTTTCGGACCCCGAGTTCAAGGCGGCGCTCGCCTTTTACAAGTCGCTGTTCGACGAAGGGCTCGCGCCGCGCGTGTCGGCGACGCAGATCGCGAACCTGTGGAACGAGTTCGCGCGCGGCTGGTTCAGCGTCTTCATTTCGGGGCCATGGACGATCGGCGACCTTGGCGAGCGGCTGCCGCCCGGCTTTCGGGGCAAATGGGCGACGGCCCCCAATCCCGGCCCGGACGGCATCGGATCGGCGGCGCCCGGCGGATCGAGCCTCGTGGTCTTCGCCGACCATCGCGCGAACGACCATGCGTGGGATTGCCTCGCGCAGCTGCTCGCGCCCGCAGCGCAGATCGAGTTCCATGCGCTGACCGGCGACCTGCCCGCGCGGCGCGCGGCGTGGCAGCAGGCCGGGCTTGCGAGCGACCCTGTCGTCGCGCCATTCGCTACCCAGCTCGAACGCGCCCGCGCGCTGCCGAAAGTGCCCGAATGGGAGCGGATCGTGACCGCGATGCAGCTGGTCGCCGAGCGCATGGTGCGCGGCGAATACAGCGTCGACGAGGCGGCGGCACAGATCGACGCACGCGCCGACCGGCTGCTCGAAAAGCGGCGCTGGATGCTGGAGAAGGGGCGCGCGCTGTGAATGCCGAGCGGCGAGCGGAGGAGGCGCGCGCGGGGTGGGCGATGACCGGCCCGGCGCTTGCGGCGATCCTGATCTTCTTCCTGATCCCGGCGCTGGCATCGCTGCTGCTCAGCTTTACCGATTTCGACATTTATGCGCTCGGCGACATCGCCAATCTGCGCTTCGTGGGGCTGGAGAATTACGCGCGCCTGGTCGAAAATCCGCTGTTCTGGAACGCGATGGGCAACAGCCTGCTGTTCGTGGCGATCGGGACGCCGCTCGTGGCCCTTCTGTCGCTCTGCGCCGCGATACTCGTCCATTCGCGCTGGCTGAGCTGGCGCCCGGTCTGGCGCGTCGCGCTGTTCGCGCCCTATGTGACGACGCTCGTCGCGACCGCGGTCGTCTGGCGCTATCTGCTCCACACGCGCTACGGCCTCGTCAACTATCTGCTGTCGCTGGCCGGCGCGGGGCCGATCGACTGGCTCGGCAGCCCGACCGCCTCGCTGCCCGCGATCCTGATCTTCGTCGCGTGGAAGACCTTCGGCTATAATATGATCATCTTCCTCGCCGCCCTGCAAACGGTGCCGCGCGAACTCGACGAAGCCGCCCGGATCGACGGCGCGGGATGGTTGATGCGGCTGCACCACGTCACCCTGCCCGCGATCGCCCCGACCTTGCTGCTCGTCTCCGTGCTGACCGTCGCGGCGATGTTCCAGCTTTTCGCCGAGCCCTATGTGATGACCGAGGGCGGCCCCGCGCAATCGACCGTCACCATCCTCTATTTCATGTACGAGGAAGGGTTCAAATGGTGGAACCTCGGCTCGGGCGCGGCAGTCGCGGTGCTGCTCTTCCTCTGCATTCTCGCGGTCACGCTCGTGCAATTGCGCTTCGCCAGGCGCGCGGGGGCGATTTGATGCGCCGCGCACTCGTCACCGGCTTCGCCGCGCTCGTCGCGCTCTTGACCATAGCACCGCTGCTGTGGATGCTGTCGGTCAGCTTCATGGCGCCGGGCGAGGCGGCGCAATTTCCGCCGCCGCTGCTTCCCGAAAATCCCGGCCTCGAAAATTACCGGCAGCTTTTCGGCACCTATGGCGTGGGGCGCTTCCTCGCCAACAGCCTGTTCGTCTCGACGCTCGCGACACTGCTCGCTTTGCTCTTCACCGTCCCCGCGGGCTATGCCTTTGCCAAGCTGCGCTTTCGCGGCCGCGATGCGGTCTTCCGCCTGCTCGTCGCCGCGCTCGTCGTGCCGGGGCAGATCGGAATGCTGCCCTTGTTCCTCGAGCTGAAGGCGATGGGGCTCGTCAACAGCTATGCCGGGGCGCTCGTCCCGTGGCTCGCGGGCATCTTCGGCATCTTCCTCGTCCGCCAATATTGCCTGTCGATCCCCGACGAAATGCTCGAAGCGGCGCGCATCGACGGCGCGAGCGAAGGCGAAATATTGCGCCATATCGTGCTGCCGCTGCTGACGCCGGTGGTCGTGACGCTCGCGCTCTTTGTCTTCCTGTCGAGCTGGAACGATTTCATGTGGCCGCTGATCGTCCTTGCCGACCAGCAACTCTATACGCTCCCCGTCGCACTCGCGGCCCTGAGCCGCGAGCATGTGCAGGACAATGAGCTGATGATGGCGGGCGCAGTCGTCACCACCCTCCCCGTCCTCATCCTCTTCCTCGCGCTTCAGCGCTTCTATCTGAGCGGCCTGCTCGCCGGGAGCGTCAAAGGATGAGCCGCCTTCACCTCACGGCGACAAGGCAAGCGTGCCGTTTGCAGCAGCATCGTCGCCCCCGTGACAAGGACAATGGATGACGAACAGCGCTTTCCCCGACGATTTCCTGTGGGGCGCCGCAACCGCCGCCTATCAGATCGAGGGCTCGCCGCTCGCCGACGGCGCGGGGGCGAGCATCTGGCAGCGCTTCAGCCACGATCCGCGGCTGATGGCGGCAAAGGGCGAGACGGGCGATGTTGCGTGCGACCATTATAACCGCATGGACGCCGACGTTGCGCTGATGAAGGCAATCGGGCTCAAGGCCTATCGCTTCAGCGTCAATTGGGGCCGGGTGCTGCCCGAGGGGGTGGGCCGGGTCAACGAGCCGGGGCTCGATTTCTACAAAAAGCTGGTCGACGAGCTGCTGAAGCACGACATCGAACCCCTGCTGACCTTGTATCACTGGGATCTGCCCGTCGCGCTCGACGATCGCGGCGGCTGGCTCAATCGCGACAGCGCCGACTGGTTCGCCGACTATGCCGCGACAATGTTTCGCGCGCTCGACGGCCGCGTGCGGAAATGGGTGACGCTCAACGAGCCGTGGGTGATTACCGATGGCGGCTATCTCCACGGCGCGCTCGCGCCCGGCCATCGCAACCTGTTCGAGACGCCGATCGCGAGCCACAATCTGATGCGCGCGCACGGGCGCGCGGTCGAGGTCTATCGTTCCGAGGGGGCGCACGAGATCGGCCTCGTCGTCAATATCGAGCCCAAATATCCGGCGAGCGACAGCGCCGCCGACATCGCTGCGACCGAGCGCGCGCACGCCTATATGAACCGGCAATATCTGGATGCCGCGCTGAAAGGACGCTATCCCGCCGAACTGGCAGGGATTTTCGGCGAGGCGTGGACCGAATGGCCCGCGGAGGACATGGCCCAGATCCACCAGCCGCTCGATTTCGTCGGCATCAACTATTATACGCGCAGCGTCGTGAAGGACGATCCGGGCGCGTGGCCGGTCGGCGCCGCGCCGGTGCCGCAGAATGCGACGCACACGACCACCGGCTGGGAGGTCTGCCCGCCCGCGCTGACCGACATGTTGCTGTGGTTCAGGGACAGCTATGGCGATATCCCTGTCTATATCACCGAAAATGGCGCCGCCTTCTACGATCCGCCGCAGGCCGGCCCCGACGGCATCGACGACCCGCTGCGTTGCGACTATCTGCGCACGCATATCGCCGCGATCGGCGATGCGATCAAAAAGGGCGTCGATGTGCGCGGCTATATGGTCTGGTCGCTGCTCGACAATCTCGAATGGTCGCTTGGCTATTCGAAGCGCTTCGGCATCGTCCATGTCGACTATGCGACGCAGGTCCGGAGCCCCAAGCGCAGCGCGCGCTTTTACGCCAATATCATCAAGACCAATGGAGGAAATCTCGCATGAAACGCTGGCTGATCACCCTGTTCGCAGCGCTGCTCGCCCTGCCCGCCGCCGCGAAGGACAAAGCCGATCGCGTCAGCGCGATGACCTATAACATCCGCCTCGACCTCGCCTCCGACGGCGCCGACGCCTGGCCGCATCGCAGGAAGGCGCTGACCAGCCTCGTCGCTTATTATGCGCCCGATTTCGTCGGAATGCAGGAAGTGCTGCTGCACCAGAAGCGGCAGGTCGAGGCCGACCTGCCCGCCTACACCTTCGTCGGCGTCGGCCGCGACGACGGCAAGGAGGCCGGCGAATTTTCGATGCTCGGCTATCGTCCCGATCGCTTCGCCCTGCTCGGCTCGGGCACTTTCTGGCTGTCGCCGACGCCCGACACGCCCAGCAAGGGCTGGGATGCCGCGCTGCCGCGCATCGCGACCTGGGCGCGGCTGAAGGACAGGAGCGCCGCGCAGAACTTTCTCGTCGTCAACACGCATTTCGACCATATCGGCGAGGTCGCGCGGGTCGAAAGCGCGAAGCTGATCCGCCGCTGGATCGGAGACCATCGGCAAGAGGGCGACGCGGTCGTGCTGATGGGCGATTTCAACAGCGAGACGGGCAGCGCGCCCTACAAGGCGATCCTCGCGCCGGGCGCCGGGCTGATCGCGCTGCACGACACGCAGGATATCAGCCGCACGCCGCATTTCGGCCCCGACGGCACCTTCACCGGCTTCAAGATCGAACAGCTTGCCGGCAGCCCGATCGACCATATCTTCGTGAACGACGGCGTCGCGGTGCTGCGTCACGCAACGATCACGCAGCAGACGGGGGGCCGACTGCCCTCCGACCATTATCCGGTGCTGGCCGACCTGTGCGTCGGCAAGGGCTGCTGATCCATGTGGCGGTGGCCGACGCTCCTCGCTGCGCTGCTCGTCGCCGCCTGTGCGGCGACACCGCCGCCGCAAGCCGCGCCGCCACCGCCCGCCCGCAGCGCCACCGAACTAGCCAAAGGCTGGCAATTCCGTTTCGACGACGCGCTGACGCCCGAAACGGCGCTCGCCCTGCCCGACGCCGAATGGCAGGCGGTGACGCTGCCGCATACGTGGAACCGGCTCGGCGAATATCGGATCGGCCGCACTGGCGCGACCGACAACCGGCAGGGCAAGGGCTGGTACCGGCTGCGCCTCGACGGCCGCACCCTGCCCGCCGGCAAGCGTCATGTCATCGAATTCGACGCGGTCGGCAACATCGCCGACCTGTGGGTGAACGGCCGCCATGTCGGACGCCATGCGGGCGCCTGGTCGCGCTTCCGCTTCGACCTGACCGGCTATCTCGATCCGGCGCGTGCCAATATCCTGCTGCTGCGCGCCGACAACAGCGCGCCGGCGCCGGGAAGCAGCACCGCCGGCGTGATCCCGCTCGACGGCGATTTCTTCATCCACGGCGGCCCCTATCGCGGCGTGCGCCTGCTCCATGTCGCGCCGAGCCATATCGCGCTCGGCGATCATGGCAGCGCGGGCGTGTTCGCAACGCCGGTGGTCGAGAGCGACGGATCGGGCCGCCTCGACGTCCGCGTCGAACTCGAAGGCATTGCCGCCGGACAGAGCCTCGTTGCGACCTTGCGCGATGCCGAAGGCCGCAGCATCGGCGAAGCGACGCGGCCAGTCGCGGCGGGTCAGCGCGGCCTCGAATTTTCGATCGACGTCCCCGCGCCGCACCGCTGGGACGGGCGCGCCGATCCCTATCTCTATCGCCTCGACACGCGCCTCGCCGATGCAGGCGGCACGCTCGACGCAGTGAGCGTGCCGGTCGGCTTTCGCACCATCCGCTTCGACCCCGAGCAGGGCTTTTTCCTCAACGGCAGGCATCTGCCGCTCCATGGGGTGTCGCGGCACCAGGACTATCTCGGCAAGGGCTGGGCGCTGACCCGCGCCGACCATGAGCGCGACATGGCGCTGATCGCCGAAATGGGCGCGAACACCGTCCGCTTTGCCCATTATCAGCATGCGCCCGACTGGTACGAACTCGCCGACCGCTACGGCATGATCGTCTGGTCGGAGATTCCGTTCGTGAACAAGATCTCGTTCGGCGCGGCAACTGCATCGCCCGATCTCGTCGCCAATGCGCGCACGCAATTGCAGGAGCTGATCCGGCAGAATTACAATCATCCCTCGGTCGTGACCTGGGGGGTCGGCAATGAGGTCGATCTCGACGTCGCGCTCGGGCGGCTCGATCCCAAGGCCGATGCGCGGCCGCTGCTGCGCGAGTTGAACGCGCTCGCGCACAGCGAAGATGCGACGCGCCCGACGGTGATGGCCGATTGCTGCGAAGCGACGCACGAGACGCTGACGCCGGACGCCAGGCCCGTCCAGCCGCCGCTGACCGGGATCACCGATCTCGTCGGCTATAACCGCTATTATGGCTGGTATTACGGCAAGCCCGCCGACCTCGGCCCGCATCTCGACCGGATGCACGCGCGCTATCCCGCGGTGCCTTTGTCGGTCAGCGAATATGGCGCGGGCGGCGCGCTCACCCAGCATGTCGCCGATCCGGCAAGCCACAAGATCAATGCCGGCGGGCGCCCGCACCCCGAGGAATATCAGAGCTGGCTCCACGAACAGAGCTGGCCGCAGCTGCGCGACCGTCCCTATCTGTGGGCGACGTGGATCTGGAACATGTTCGATTTCGCTTCGAAGGTGCGGCAGGAGGGCGACGCGACCGACATCAACGACAAGGGGCTGGTCACCTATGATCGTAAGGTCAAGAAGGACGCCTTTTATTATTACAAGGCGCAATGGTCCAATGCGCCGGTCGTCCACATCACCAGCCGCCGCTGGCGCGATCGCACCGATGCGAAAACCGCGATCAAGGTTTACAGCAATGCGCCGCGCGTGGCCTTGACGCTCAACGGCGCTTCGCTCGGCGACATTGCCTGCGCGGACCGGATTTGCACATTTCCCGATGCAACGCTGGCGCCGGGCGAGAATGTCGTGACGGCGCGCGCGGACTTTCCGTCGGGGCCGGTGCGCGACGAGGTGCGCTGGACGCTCGCAGCGCCGTGACGGCCCGAGGGCGATCGACTGTAATGAACGCGTAGGAGCGTTCGTGTGTCCCCGCGGAGCCGAAGGCGGCGCGTAGCGCCAACGCGGGGCCCCATCTTCGGCCGGTTCAACATGGCACCGGCCGGAAGATGGGGCCCCGCCTTCGCGGGAGCGCACATGTTTACGCTTACTCGGCCTTCGCCTCGTCGAGCCAGCCGCCGGTGAAACCGATGCGCTTGAGCCCGCGAATGATGTGCGGATTCTTGCGCATCACCTTCCACACCAGCCCGCTGCGGTGATTTTCCATCATCGCGAGGATCGGGCCCTGGTCGATGCCGAGATAGTCGCCCGCGACCCATCCGTGCTGCGGATCGACCGCGCCCGATTTCGATCCGGCATCGGTGAAGGTGAAGCTGGGGTTGATCGCGTCCTTGAAGCCATAGCGGCTATAGAGCCGCGCCCCATATTTGACGCGCATCGCCATCAGCGCGGGGATCGCCGCTTCGGGCGCGAAGGCGACCGAGCCGCCGGGCGCGGTCGGGACGATCGTGCCGTCGTCGACGATCCGCTTCGCACTTACCCCGCGCGCCATATAGCCGTTGAAGCTGCGCGGCGTGCCGTTGACGCTATATTTGTCCTTTGAATAGCCGGGGCCGTCCGACGCGGTCCAGCCCCAGATGTCGGCGCTGTAGTCGGTCCAATTATTCGGATTGTCGGCGCCATAATCGCGCTGTGACAGCGTAGCGCGGCGGCTGTTCTCGAAATAGTCGATGCCCTTGCCGCGCATGAACGCGTCCCGAATGCCGCGGAAATCGACCCAGACATGACTGTATTGATGGCCGAAGAGCGGCTCGAACTGCAGGAAGTCGCGGCCATAGAAGCGGCCCCAATCCTCGTCGAGACGCGCGGCCCAGCCCTTGTCCCAGGCGTCCTTGCTCACGGCATGCGTCGGCGAGCCGAGCGCGAGGATGTAAACGAGCATCCCTTCATTATAGCCGACCCAGTCGTGCGTCCCGAAATCGCCGCCCGCGCCGCGTTCGGGATACCAGCCCATCGCGATCGCGTCGGCTCCGCCGCCGTTGCCCGAGGGGATGCTGCTGTTCCTGCGCTGGACGAAAGTCCAGTCGACGCGGGCGTAGATTTTTTCCGCAAGGTCGCGGATCTCGGCCTCTACCGCCGTATCGCGGTCGTAATAGCTTTGCGCGAAGAGCACGCCGCCGAGCAGCAGCGTCGTGTCGACGGTCGACAGCTCGGTCTTGCCGCGGCGCGTGCCGTCCGCATTGTTCAGGAAATGATAGAAAAAGCCCTTGTAGCCGCTGACGCCGCTCGCCGCCGGTCCCTGCGGCGCGGTCCAGTAGAAGCGCAGGCAATCGCGCGTCCGCTCCGCCGCTTCGTCGCGGGTTACATAGCCGCGCTCGGCGCCGATCCCGAAAGCGGTGAGCGCAAAGCCCGTCGAGGCGATCGACGAGAAGGGATTGCTCGGCCAGCGATCGGGCGCAAGGCAGCGCTCGCGGCTCGTCGTGTCCCAGAAATAGCGGAAGGTCCGCTCGCTCAGATCCTCGGCAAATTGCGCCTCGGTCAGCGGCGCGAGCGCCGGCGGGGCGGACGAGGGCGCAGGCGCCGTCGTCGCGGCGGGCGTGCAGGCGGCGAGCGCCAGGAAAGGCAAGGCGAGCGACCCGAGCCGGAAGGTCATATCATACTCCAAAGATTAGGGGCTGGCCCCTAAAAGCGGGCGCCCGGTCGCGGGAGGGGGTGTGACCGGACGCCCGCTGGTTCGACCGGTTCAGAACTGGAAACCGGCCGAAAGCTTGATCGTCCGCGGTGGGCCGTCGATGGCGACATTCTCGACATTGCGGGCACCCGTTTCCGCACTGAAACTGTTGTAGTTTCGATCGTTGAACAGGTTGATGATGTCGATGCGGAAACGCAGCCGCGCCTCGTCGCTGACGAACTTGATCGGCACATATTTGGTGATCGACAGGTCCATCTGGCGATAGCCCCACAGATCGCCGTTGCCGTCGGTCTTGGTCGTAACCACGTCACGGCTCGGCGGCGGGCCGGCGCTCGAAACGACTCGCGCCAGATATTTGGGCGAGGCGATCTGGAACTTGCCCGACAGGGTGAAGCCGCCCGGAATATCGACCGTGCCGGCGACGACGAAGCGATGCTTGCGCACGCCGGTCGAGGTGATGAAGGGATAGTCCTCCATGCTCGGGAAATCGAGGCTGAACACCTCGCCGAACTGCCGGTTCTCCTCGGCATCGGTGAAGGTATAGGTCGCATCGAGGCTCCACGGCGAGGCGATCGTATAGCGCTTCGACAGCTTCAGATAGGCCGTGTTCGCGCGCGTCTCGATGCCGTTGGTGCCGATGATGATGCTGCCGAACGGCGCCGGCGGCGAGCCGAAGGGCGATCCGGGGATGCCGGTGTCGGGATTGATGACGAAGAAGCTGCCATCGGCATTGCGATTGCCGAGCAGATAGGCGAAGCCGTCGTGGCTTTCGACATAGCTGTAGCCAACCTCGGTATCGAGCAGGCCGAAACGCCCGCGCACGCCCAGGCTGAACTGGTCCGAATAGGGCATCTTCAGGTCGTTCTTGATGAAACGCAGCTCGCCGCCCGTGCCCGGCGGCAGCCCGGCGAGCAGCGCATCGCGCCCGGCCTGCGTCAGATAGACCGGGTCCCAGGGAATGCAGGTCGCGCTCGGCGTGCAGACATTGTCGCCGTCGCCGGGGTTGTTGAAGTTGAACGTGCGGGTCGCATAGAGGCCCTGGATCAGTTCCTGCTGGATGAAGTCGAACTGCGTCCGGTCATAGGAGCGGCCGTAGCCGCCGAAGACCGCGAAACGCCCCTCCTCGTCGATCTCATAGGTGAAGCCGACGCGCGGCTGCCATGCGCCGGTGAACGCCTTCCGCTCGCTGCCGGTCGAGATATAGTCGTTGATGTCGTAATTGGCGTTGAGCAGATTGGTATAGGGCGGCGTGACCGTGCCGTCGGGCGCGGTATAGGAGGCCTGGCCGCTGACGAAGGCCGCGATCGCGGGATCGTGGGCATAGTCGAGGAAGGCCGGGGTCTCCTCATAATCCCAGCGCACGCCGAGGTTGAGCGTCAGCCGGTCCGAAACCTCCCAATCGTCCTGAATATAGAGGCCGAGCTGGAAATTGTCGGAGGTAATGTTGGGATCGGCGTCGCCGACCGGTGCGCCGAACGCCATCCGATAGGGGATGCTGTCGTTGAAGCTGCCGTCGCCGTCGGGGTCGTAATTGACATTATAGGTGAAAACCGGGTTCACGCCGTTGAGCTGCGTCGTGTGCAATTCGACCCATTTCGCCTTCACGCCGGCCTTGATCGTGTGATTGTCGAAACCGGTGTAGGTGAAGTCGTTCGACACCTGCCAGCCCGATTGTCCCTTGTCCTGGAAGTTCGTGCCGCCGCCGAAGCGCAAGATGTCGCCGCGCCGCGTACCGGTGCCGCTCGCGTCGGGGACGATCGCGTTGAATACGGTGACGTTGCCGAACTGGAGCGGGCGCGGCCCCCAGGTCACATCTTCATAGGCGACCTTGAAATCGTTGATCCACGTGTCGGCGGTATGCTCCCAGCGCGCGAGCCCGCGCCATTCCTCGACCTTCGCGATCGTGCGCGTGTCGAAGGCGCTGATCCCGCTGTTGAACTGCTCGCCCGATTCGTCGCGATATTTGACCGAAAATTCGAACAGATCGCGCGAAGTCGGGGTGAAATTCAATTTCCCGAAATAGAGATTTTCGTTGAACGTCTCGGTCGCGGGGCCGAAATAGCCCTGATATTCGGATGGAAAATAGCTGACCGGAAGGTCGAGCCCAGGGGCGACGTCGCGCGGGTTGGTGCGGCGCTTGCCCTCATAGGTCACGAAGAAGTGCAGCATATCCTCGATGATCGGACCGCCGAGCGATCCGCCGAACTGCATGTCCTTGGTCCGCACCTTGTCGATCGTCGTCGGATAGATTTCGTTCGGGAGCCGGTCGCGCAGGTCCTGGTTGGTGAAGTCGAAAAAGCCTTCGCCATGGAATTCGTTGGTGCCCGATTTGGTCACCGCGGTGACCGCGACCGAGCTCACCTGATCGAACTCGGCCTTGTAGTTCGACGAGATGACGCGATATTCGCCGATCGCGAGCTGCGGGAACGGGTTGCCCTGCGTCGAATCCTGGCCGGTGATGCCGTTTTTGAGGACATAATCCTTCTGGCCGATGCCATCGATGAAGATGTTGACCGCCTGGCTGCCCTGCGCGCCGCCCTGCAGGCGCGACTGGTCGCTGCTGTTGGTGATGAACTGCACGCCCGGTGCGAGGTCGGCGAAGGCGAGGAAGTTGCGGTTGTTCTGCGGCAGCTGTTCGATCAGCCGCTGGCTGATGTTCGTGCCGACCTCGCCGCCTTCCATCGTGCGGATGCGGGTGCCGGTGACGATGATCGCGTCTTCGCCGCCGGTCGCGATGTCGGGCGCCGAGAAATCGAAGTCGAGCACGGCGTTTTGTGCGACGCTCAGCGTGAATTCGTCGGTGCTGCGCACCCCGTCCGGCGTCGTCAGCTCGAGCCGATAGGTGCCTACGGGGAGCGATGCGAAATTATAGCCGCCGTTCGCATCGACCGCGACGCTGCGCTGGAAGCCGGTGTTGACGTTGATCGCGGTGACCTGGCTGACCCCGCCCTCGGCTTTCACCGTGCCGCGCAGCGAAGCGTTCGACACTTGCGCGTGCGCGGGTGCCGCAACGCCGAGCGCGAGCGCGCCGGCGGCGCTGCTCCATGCGAGCGCGGCGGCGAGTGCGCGGGCACGCGAACGGCGCGCACCATGAATGTGATGAGACTGTACTGACGTCACGGCATCCTCCCTTTTTGTAGCCCCGGCGCCCGCGCTCGCTTCTTCCGTCGGCCGGCCTTGCCACCGGCATGACGACGAATCGCGGGATAGCCCGTCTTGGTATTTTGGGTTTGTAACCGGTTTCACAATCGCTGTATAGGGGGCAAGCAACACGGGCGAACCTATGGCGCTCGCTTCGAAAAGGGTGGATTTCAGCCGTTTCTCCGTGCTGAAGGCCCAAGACAATATTTTGGGAAGGACGAATCATGCCGTCGATGCCGCGCAACCTCACGCACCTGACGCTCGCGACATTATTGCTCTCCGGCGCGCTTTCGCCCGCCCCGCTGCTGGCGAAACCGGCGGCCGAATCGGCGCCGGTCGATTCGACCGGATGGGAAAAGCCCGACCCGAAGATGGACCGCTTCATCGCCGATCTGATGGCGAAGATGACGCTCGAGGAAAAGATCGGCCAGTTGTCGCTGCTCACCAGCGACTGGGATTCGACCGGGCCGACGATGCGCAAGGGCTATCAGGAGGATATTCGCAAGGGGCGCATCGGGTCCATCTTCAACGCCTTTACCGCCAGATATACGCGCGACCTGCAACGGCTGGCGGTCGAGGAAACGCGGCTGAAAATCCCCCTGCTGTTCGGCTATGACGTCGTCCACGGCCACCGCACCATCTTCCCCATCTCGCTCGGCGAAGCCGCGAGTTGGGATTTGAATGCCATTGAAAAATCAGCAAGAATTTCCGCGGCAGAAGCCGCGGCCGAGGGCCTTCACTGGACCTTCGCGCCGATGGTCGACATCGCGCGCGACCCGCGCTGGGGCCGCGTGTCCGAAGGCGCCGGCGAGGACGTCTATCTGGGCAGCCGTATCGCCGAGGCGCGGGTGCGCGGCTTTCAGGGCAGCGACCTCAAGGCCACCGACACCATTCTGGCGACCGTGAAGCATTTCGCCGCCTATGGCGCGGCGCAGGCGGGGCGCGACTATAATACGGTCGACATTTCCGAACGGACGCTGCGCGACATCTATCTGCCGCCGTTCAAGGCCGCCGCCGATGCCGGCGCCGCGACCTTCATGACCTCGTTCAACGAATATGACGGCATTCCCGCCTCGGGGAATCATTATCTGCTGACCGACGTGCTGCGCGACAAATGGGGCTTCAAGGGCTTCGTCGTAACCGATTACACGTCGATCAACGAAATGGTCGCGCACGGCTATTCGAAGGATCTGAAACAGGCGGGCGAGCAGGCGATCAACGCCGGGGTCGATATGGACATGCAGGGCGCGGTCTATATGGAAAACCTTGCGAAATCGGTCGCCGAGGGCAAGGTCGACGTCGCGCGCATCGACGCCGCGGTGAAGGCGATCCTCGAGATGAAATACCGCCTCGGCCTGTTCGACGATCCCTATCGCTATTCGGACGAGGCGCGCGAAAAGGCGACCGTCTATCGCGCCGACTTCCTCGACGCCGCGCGCGACGTCGCGCGCAAGTCGATGGTGCTGCTCAAGAACGACGGCGCCCTCCCCCTCGCCGCGTCGGCGAAGTCGATCGCGGTGATCGGCCCGCTCGGCGACAGCAAGGCCGACATGATCGGCAGCTGGGCGGCCGCGGGCGACCGCAAGACGCGTCCCGTAACCCTGCTCGAAGGGATGCAGGCGCGCGCGCCGAAGGGGCAGATCGTCGCCTATGCCAAGGGCGCGAGCTACGCCTTCGAGGATTCGGGCAAGACCGACGGCTTCGCCGAGGCGATCGCGCTCGCGCAGAAGTCCGACGTGATCGTCGCCGCGATGGGCGAGCGCTGGGACATGACCGGCGAGGCGGCGAGCCGCACCTCGCTCGACCTGCCCGGCAACCAGCAGGCACTGCTCGAAGAACTCAAGAAGACCGGCAAACCGATCATCCTCGTGCTGATGAGCGGGCGGCCGAACAGCATCGAATGGGCGAACGACCATGTCGATGCGATCCTCGAGGCCTGGTACCCCGGCACGATGGGCGGCCATGCGATCGCCGATGTGCTTTACGGCGACTATAATCCGTCGGGCAAATTGCCGATCACCTTTCCGCGCAACGTCGGGCAGGTGCCGATCTTCCACGACATGAAGAACACCGGGCGGCCGATCGACCCCGCGCAGCCGAATGCCAAATATGTCTCGCGCTACCTCAACACGCCGAACACGCCGCTCTATCCTTTCGGCTATGGCCTCAGCTACACGAGCTTCACCTATTCGCCGGTGACGCTGAGCAAGACAAGCATCCGGCCCGGCGAGCCGCTGACCGCGACCGTCACCGTCACCAACAGCGGCGCGCGCGACGGCGAGGAGGTCGTCCAGCTCTATGTCCGCGACCTCGTCGGATCGGTGACGCGGCCGGTGAAGGAGCTGAAGGGGTTTCAGAAGCTGATGCTCAAGAAGGGCGAATCGCGACGGGTGAGCTTCACCCTGACCGACGCCGACCTCGCCTTCACCCGCGCCGACATGAGCTGGGGCAGCGAGCCCGGCCAGTTCAAGCTGCGGGTCGGGCCGTCGTCGGCCGAAGGGTCCGAGGCCGATTTCGAGCTGACGAAATAGGAGGCGAAGGATGCGCCATCATCTCTCGCTCGCCGCGCTCGCCGTCCCGCTGATGCTCGCCGGCGTCGCTTCCGCGAAGGAGCAGCCGGCCCCGCGGCCGAACATCGTCTATATCATGTCCGACGATCACGCCTATCAGGCGATCTCGGCCTATGGCTCGGCGCTGTCGAAGCTCGCGCCGACGCCGAATATCGACCGCATCGCAAAAAATGGCGCGGTCTTCACGCGCAGCTTCGTCGGCAATTCGCTGTGCGGGCCGAGCCGCGCGACGATGCTGACCGGGCGGCAGAGCAATGCGCACGGCTTCACCCAGAACGGCCAGCATTTCGACAACAGCTCGTGGGTATGGCCGCGCGCGCTGGCGCAGGCGGGCTATACGACCGCGATGTTCGGCAAATGGCACATCAACGGCACGCCCAAGGGGATCGGCTTCGACGACTGGAAAGTGCTCGACGACCAGGGCGAATATTACAACCCCGACATCATCACGCCGAAGGGGCGCAGCATCGTGGCGGGCTATACGACCGACCTGATCACCGATTACAGCCTCGACTGGCTGAAGAACGGGCGCGACAAGTCGAAGCCCTTTGCGATCCTGATCCACCACAAGGCGGCGCACCGCAATTTCATGCCGGCGCTGCGCCATATCACCAAATATCAGGGGGTCACCTTCCCTGTCCCCGCCAATTATTTCGACGACTACAAGGGACGCAAGGCGGCCGCCGCGCAGGAAATGAACATCTATCGCGACATGTATGAGGGGCACGACCTCAAGATGACGGTCGCGAAGGGATCGGCGCGGCTGCGCTACAATCGCTGGCCGGGCGCCTTCGACCGGATGACCCACGACCAGCAGGCGCAGTGGGACGCCGCAATGCAGGCCGACAACGACAAGATGAACGCGGCGAACCTTTCGGGCCGCGACCTCGCGCTGTGGAAATATCAACGCTACATGCAGCAGTATCTGGGCACGATCGCGGCGGTCGACGAGGGCGTCGGCAAGGTGCTCGACTATCTGGAGGAGAGCGGGCTCGCGAAGAATACGGTGGTGATCTACACCTCCGACCAGGGCTTTTACCTTGGCGAGCATGGCTGGTTCGACAAGCGCTTCATGTACGAGGAGTCGCTGCGCACGCCCTTCCTGATCCAATATCCCGGTCATATCCGCCCCGGAACGAAGATCGCGGCGCCGATCCAGAATATCGACTATGCGCCGACCTTCCTCGACCTTGCCGGGGTGAAGGGCCCCGACACGATCCAGGGCCGCTCGCTCGTCCCGCTGTTCGGCGGCCGGACGCCCGCGAACTGGCGCAAGGACATCTATTATCATTATTACGAATTTCCGGGCTTTCACTCGGTGCGCGCGCATTACGGGATGCGCGACGATCGCTACAAGCTCATCCGCTTCTACAGCGACGACATCAATGCGTGGGAATTCTATGACCTGAAGCGCGACCCGCACGAGATGCACAACCGCATCGACGACCCCGCGATGCAGGGCCGGATCGCGGCGATGAAGACGCGCCTCGTCGCGCTGCGCCGCCAATATGGCGACAGCGACGGTCCGCCGGTCGATGCGCCGCTGAATTAGGGCGCGGCGGGGAGCCCCAGCTCCTCGGCCGCGACGCGCTGAAGCGCTTCGGCGACGCGCGGGTCGAGGCCGATTTCGTGCGCGGCGAGTTCCTTTCTGCCCAGGCTGCGCGGATCGACGCCGGTGACGCGGCCGAACACCACGAGCGCCTCGAGATAATAGCCCGCGGCGCTCGCATGATATTGGTCGTAGCTCCACAGATCGACCTGCCCGAAGGCGATGCCGTCATAGGGATCGGGGTCGGCGACGCCTTCGGCCATCGCGCGGTTCCATGCCTCACCCACCGGCAGGACGCCGTCGATGTCGGTGGACGCCGCATCGACGCCGTCGAGCGCCTTGCGCAGATCG
The DNA here is from genome assembly GCF_032879645.1 of Sphingopyxis indica. Taxonomy (NCBI): domain Bacteria; kingdom Pseudomonadati; phylum Pseudomonadota; class Alphaproteobacteria; order Sphingomonadales; family Sphingopyxidaceae; genus Sphingopyxis; species Sphingopyxis indica. The sequence continues at coordinate 1,446,722 of NZ_CP076394.1, read as the reverse complement.
AGCGCCATGCGATCGACCGGTTGGCCATGCCAATGACCCGAAGGCTTGTAGACCTGGTCGGCGCGCGACCAGGTCGCGGTGAGGTAAACGCGCACGTCGGAATTGGCGCGGGTCACGACGGCGGCGAGTGCGGGGGCGCTCTTCGCGGTCACCGCCGGATTGCCCGGATGCTCGGGATCGAGCACGCTATAGTCCTGCATCACGACGACGTCCCACGGCTTCGCGATCACGTCCAGCCGGTCGGCGAGATGCTGCGCGAGCGTCGTCCCGCCGCGCAATTCGTGCGAGACTGTCCAATCCTGCCCTGCCTGCTCGGCAAAGCGGCGGAACAGCGCCGGCACGCCGCCGACCCCGCCGCCGTTGAGATCGGTCACCGTATCGACGCGATAGCGCAGCACCGCCGAATTGGCGCCCTGGGTGAAGCTGTTGCCGATGAAGAGGATCGACCGGGGCTCGTCGGCGCGCGCGGCGGGGGTGGCGGCGAGTGCCGTTGCCAGCAGCAAGCCGTTCAAAAAGCGGAATATCGTCATGGCAAGGACGATAGGGCGAGGCCGCGGGCGCTGCAAGGCGCCCGCGGCGACCGGGACTAAATTATCCGGCAAGCACCCAGAACAGCCCGCCGATGAACAAGAAAACTCCGGCGGCGAACATCGCATATTCGCCAATGCTCACGCGAAGCGCTCGGCGATGGTCGTGCCGAAAGGCCTCGATGCTGGTCTGGAGTTCGGCCATGCCCGTCACCCGCCCCACATCGAGGTGACGCCCCCGCTTGAGAAACATCAGCGCTTCCTGCGCCTCTTCCTTCGTGATGGCGGGATAGCGGCGGAAAATATCCTCCGCACGCGCCGCCTGAGCCTGCGCAGCAGACCCGTCCTTGTCGTCTGTCATGATCATATCCGTCATTGCGCCCCCGCAAAGAGACGCACCGTCATCGGGGCGCGCGCGGCGCCCGGCGAAGGTTCAGACAGGGCGGGCCGGCGGCGCGCGCGCGGCATAGGGGCGACGGCGGGCGAGCGCGACGCCGCGAGCGGCGACGGGTTCGTAGACCGGAGCCGCGGCAACCGGCGCCGCGAGGATGATCGCCGGCGGCAACCCGGCAGGACCGGGACCACCCGATGCACGCCGATCGTCGTCGCCATTGCGGCAGGCGGCGCCGATCTTGACCGCAGCGGAGCGAAGGACCGGCCCCGATCCGGTCTGCAGTGCGCCCACGACCGGCTTCTGCGCATGACCGTCGAACGCCGCGCTGTCGCGGGGTGCGCCGACGACGCCGAGCGACGCCAGCGCAAGCCAAGCGAGCAGGCCCGCGAAGCGCTTGCGGCCGAGAGACAGGATCGAAATCATGCGCCAATGTCGTTAAGCGCTGCGCCGCACAAGGTAAAGCCAACGGAAGCAAGACGTTCTCACCGCATCGCGAAATTTTGCCGCGAAAATGGAGCAAAGTCGGCTTAAACGCCGCCCCCGCCGCCCGTTAATCTCCGCATGACCACACACGCGACATCTTCGGGTGAGCCGGTAGGGCGGCTCCTTGGCTGGCTGGGGCTACGCCCCGGCCGCAGCGGCATCGCCGCCGATCCGGGCGCGCCGCCCGACGGAAACCCCAGTCGCGTCCGGCAGGTTCGCGCCGATCTGATCGAGGCGATCGGCCGCTTTCTGCTCGACAATGATCTCGACGTGTCGCCCGCCAATCTGGTGATCGCACACGGCGCCTTTTCGGGCAGCAATCCGCGGCTCGCGCGTCAGGTCGCGGCGCGCGCAGTCACCCACGGCGGGGTAACCCAGCAGTGGATCGACGAGATCTGCGGCGAAGAGGCGGACCCCAAGGGGCAGGCCGACCTCGACCGCCTGATGGCGAAGCTCGAAACCAATCTCGAAGCCTTTCAGACACGCAGCAAGGCGGCGCACCAGATGACGCGCGACTATGGCAGCGAACTCGAAGAACATCTGACCGACCTCGAACAGCTGCAAAAGACCGGCCAGATCGTCTCGAATCTCGCCGATCTCGCCAAGGCGATGCTCGAACGCACGCGCAAGGCCGAGGACGAGATGCGCAAGAGCGAGGACGAGGCCAAATCGCTGCGCCGCAACCTCGCGCGCGCCAAGCGCGACGCCGAGGTCGACTATCTGACCGGTCTGCCGAACCGCCGCGCGTTCGAAGCGCTATTCGAACGCCATTATCGCGAAGGCAAGGAAACCCCGTTCGCGCTGAGCGTCGCCTTTTGCGACATCGACAATTTCAAGGCGATCAACGATATCCACGGCCACGATGCCGGCGACCGCGTGCTCAAGGTCATCGCCGATACGCTGGCGCAGATTTCGAACGATAATTGCCACGTCGCGCGCCACGGCGGCGAAGAATTCGTGATGCTGTTCCGCGGGTTGACGCCGCGCGAGGTCGCGAAGAAGCTCGACGATGCGCGCGAGCGCCTCGCCGACCGCCGCCTGATCAACCGCAAGACCGATCAGCCCTTCGGGGTCATCACCTTTTCGGGCGGGGTAGCCGATGTCTTCGGCTATCCCGAACCGCGCGCCGCGCTGAAAGCCGCCGACGAGGCGCTGTTCCGTGCCAAGCAGGCCGGACGGAACCGCATCGAGATCGCCTGACGGCTACAAGCCGCCCTCTTGCGGGGGCGCACGGGGGTGGGACGACGGGGGTGCGTCCCACCCCTTTTATTCTGTGCAGTGCGTCCCCGCGAAGGCGGGGACCCATCTCCGGCTGGTTCAAGATGGCGCTGGCAGGAGATGGGCTCCCGCCTTCGCGGGAACGCATGGATTCTCATTCGGAGAGGACAGCTGCCCCATCCTGCCAGCCGCCGCCGAGCGCGAGGAAGAGCGCGACGAGATAGGTCGAGCGCTGCTGCTCGGACTGGGCGATCGCCGCCTGCACCTCGGCGAGCGAGCGTTCGGCGTCGAGCACGACCTGGAAATTCTCGCGCCCCGCCCGATAGCGCAGCCGCGCGATCCGCGCCGCCTCCCCTGCCTCATCCGCCGCGCGGCGCAGCGCCGCGAGCCGGTCGAGCTCGCCGGCATAGTTGGCGAGCGCGCTTTCGGTTTCCTGCAGCGCCGAAAGCCAGGTGCCGTCGAACGTCGCGAGCGCCGCGTCGGCGCCCGCCTCGGCCTGTCGCAGCCGCGCGCGAGCGACCGCGATATTGGGAAAGCTCCAGGAGATCAGCGGACCGATCGAGAAACGGAAATTGTCCGAATCGCCGATTCCCGAAAGCGAAGTCGCTGTCGATCCGATCGAACCGCCGATGCTGATGCTCGGATAAAGGTCGGCGGTCGCGACATTGACCCGCGCTGCTGCCGCCGCAAGCTCGCGTTCGGCGCGGCGGATGTCGGGACGGCGTGCAAGCAGGGTCGCGCCATCACCGACCGGGATCGGCCGGTCGAGCTCGGGCGGCACCTGGCATTGCAGCGCGACTTCGGGCGCCTCGGCGGGCGGCTTGCCGGTGAGCACCGCGAGCCGGTAGAGCGCCGCCGAACGCTGGGCCTTCAGCGTCGGCAAGGTCGCCCGCGTCTGTTCGAGCAGCGCCCCCGCCTGCCCCGTGTCGAGCCGCGTCGCGCGGCCGCCCTCGAACAGGCGGCGCGTCAGGTCGAAGGTCTGTTCCTGAATGCGCAGCGTTTCCTGCGCGACCGCGAGCTGGCGGTTGTACGAGCAGACATCGGCATAGGCGCGCGTCGTTTCGGCGGCGACGGTGATGCGGGTCAGGTCGAACGCCGCCTGCACCGCGTCGGCGTCGGCGCGGCTCGCGCGGATCGCGCTTTCGACGCGGCCGAACAGGTCGACCTGATAGCCGACGTCGAGCCCGACATCATAGCTTTCACCCTCGACCGGGCCGATACCGGTGGTCGCGCCCGACTGGCGGGCATAGGCGCCGCTCGCGCCGACGCTCGTCGTCGGCAGGCGGCCGGCCTGCGATTCCTTGAGCACCGCGCGCGCCTGCGCCAGATTGGCGGCGGCGACGCGCAGGTCGGTGTTGGCCGCGAGCGCCTGCTGAACCAGCGCATCGAGTGTCGGATCGCCGAACAGGCTCCACCATTCGCCCGGCGGCTGGTCGCCGGTGAAGGCGGGCGACTTGCCCGCTTCGAGGAAGGGCGCCTGCGACGGCGCCGCCGGTTCGGGCGAATGATAGGCGGGGCCGACGGCGCACGCCGACAGGGTGAGCGCGCTGGCGGCGAGAAGGATCGAGCGGGTCATCACTGCGCCTCCACCGGCGCGTCGCCCGCCCGGCGGCGGCGATCCTTGACCCAATTCTTCCCCCGCTCGGCGAGTCCGCGGCACACGACGTAGAAGACCGGGGTGAAGATCAGCCCGAAAATCGTCACACCGAGCATCCCGAAGGACACCGCGGTTCCGAGCGCCCGGCGCATCTCCTGCCCCGGCCCCGTTGCGATGGCGAGCGGGATGACGCCGAAGATGAAGGCGAAGCTGGTCATCAGGATCGGGCGCAGGCGCGAGCGCGCAGCATGGACGGCGGCTTCGATGGTCGACATCTTCTCCTCTTCCTCGCCCTGTTTCGCGAATTCGACGATCAGGATCGCATTCTTCGCCGCGAGCGCGATGAGAACGACGAGGCCGACCTGCGTGAGGATATTATTGTCCATCCCGCGCAGATTGACCCCGAGCATCGCCGCGAGGATGCACATCGGCACGATCAGGATCACCGCAAGCGGGAGCGGCACCGATTCATATTGCGCCGCGAGCACGAGGAAGACGAACACCACCGCGAGCAGAAAGATCAGCACCGCGCTGCTCCCCGCCGCCTTCTGCTGATAGGCGAGCGCGGTCCATTCATAGGCGAAGCCGTCGGGCAGCGTCTTGGCCGCAATATTTTCCATCGCGGTGAGCGCGTCGCCCGACGACACGCCGGGCGCCGCCTGCCCCTGCAATTCGACCGCGGGGAAGAGGTTGTAGCGCACCACGCGCGTCGGGCCGCTATCGTTGCGGAAGGTCGCGACCGACGACAGCGGCACCATCTCCCCCGTCGACGAGCGCACCTGCAGCCGCCCGACATCCTCGAGCCGGCTGCGCGCGGTCGGTTCGGCCTGCGCGGTCACGCGAAAGGTGCGGCCGAGGAAGTTGAAATCATTGACATAGGTCGAGGCGAGATAGGTGCCGAGCGCGGCATAAACCTGGCTGGGCTCGACACCCAAAATCAGCGCCTTGTCGCGGTCGACATCGGCGAAGATGCGCGGGCTGCCGGTGTTGAACAGCGAAAAGACCTGCGTCACCTGGTCGTTCTGCGCCGCGGCGCCCATCATCGCCTGCGTCGCCTTTTCAAGGTCGTGATAGCTTTGCCCGCTGCGCCCCTCGATCATCATCATGAAACCGTTGCCGTTGCCGAGCCCCTGCACCGCCGGCGGCGCGATGACGAAGGCATTGGCCTCGGGCAGCGCCATGGCGAGCGCACCCGACAATTTCTGCGACAGGGCGGTGGCGCTGAGCTTGCTGCCGCGCTCTTCCCAATCCTTGAGGCGAATGAACATCGTGCCGGCGTTCGAGGCGGTCGAGAAGCTCGACCCGTCGAGGCCCGCGAAGGATGCGGTGCCGTCGATGCCCTCCATCTGCGAAACGACCTCTTGCGTGCGCGCCAGCACTTCGCTGGTGCGATCGAGCGAGGCGCCCGGCGGCAGCTGCACGACGCCGATCAGGAAACCCTGATCCTGCTCGGGAATGAAGCCCGTCGGCGTCGCGGTGAGCCGCCAGCCGGTCGCGGCGAGCAGCACCGCATAGATGATCAGCATCAACCCGGTCTTGCGAACCAGCTTCGCCGTCGTGTGTCCATAGCGATCCGAAAGTCTATCGAACCCCTGGTTGAACTTGTCCGCGGCGCGGCGGCCGAAGCGCAGCACCGGATTCTTCGGCTCGGCGTGATGCCCCTCCTCGTGCGGTTTCAGGAGCAGCGCGGCGAGCGCGGGCGACAGCGTCAGCGACGTGAGTGTCGAGAACACCGTCGCCGCGGCAATGGTCACCGCGAACTGCTGATAGAAGATGCCGGGGATGCCCGGGACGAAGGCGGTCGGCACGAACACCGCGATCAGCACGAGCCCGATCGCGAGCAGCGCGCCTGACACCTCGTCCATCGTCCGATGTGCCGCCTCGCGCGGGCTGAGCCCTTCGCGGATATGCTTTTCGACCGCCTCGACCACGACGATCGCGTCGTCGACGACGATGCCGACCGCGAGCACGAGCGCGAAGAGCGACAGCGAGTTGATCGAAAAGCCGAGCGCAAGCTGCACCGCGAAGGTGCCGACGAGCGACACGGGGATGGCGATAATCGGGATGATCGCCGCGCGCCACGTCTGGAGGAAGACCATCACCACGAGGACGACGAGCACAAGCGCCTCGACCAGCGTGTGCTGCACCGCTTCGACCGAGGCCGCGACATATTCGGTCGGATTATAGGGTATCTGATATTCGAGCCCCGGCGGGAAATCCTTCGACGCCGCCTCAACCTCCTTGAGCACGAGATTCGAGGCGTCGAGCGCGTTCGCGCCGGGCTGCTGGATCACCGCCATGCCGACGCCGGGCTTGCCGTCGAACACCCCGCGGACGCTATAGTCCTGGCTGCCGAGCTCGACGCGCGCGACGTCCTTCAGCCGGGTGATCGCGCCATTCTGAACGTCGGTCTTGATCACGACATTGGAAAATTGCTCGGGCGAGACGAGGCGCCCCTGCACTTCGAGCGGCAGTTCGAAGGCGGGGTTGCCCTTGCCATAGGGCGGCGCGCCGACCGAGCCGCCCGCGACCTGGACATTCTGCGTTTCGAGCGCGGCGATGATCTCGCCCGCGGTCAGATTGCGCGCCGCCGCCTTGTCGGGGTCGATCCAGACGCGCATCGAATAAAAGCCGCCGCCGAAAATCTGCACCCCGCCGACACCGTCGAGGCGGAGCAGCCGGTCGCGCAGCGTCGAATTGGCGTAATTGCCAACATAGTCGATGTCGATCGCGGGATCGGTCGAGGTCAGCGCGACGATCATCAGGAAGCCCGATTCCTGCTTGTTCACCTGCACGCCGATCTGGCGCACCTGTTCGGGCAGCCGCGGCTCGGCGAGCGCGACGCGGTTCTGCACCAGCACCTGCGCGGCATCGAGGTCGGTGCCCGGTTCGAAGGTCACGGTGATCTGCGCCACCCCCTGCGTCGAGGAGGATTGCAGATAGAGCATATTCTCGACGCCGTTGATCTCCTGCTCGAGCGTCGAGGCGACCGTTTCGGCGATCGTGTCGGGCGACGCGCCGGGATAGGAGGCGGTGATGCTGATCGTCGGCGGCGCAATTTCCGGATATTGCGACAGCGGCAGCTGCGGATAGGCGAAGGCCCCGATCAGCGTGATGAAGATCGCGATGACCGCCGCGAAGATCGGGCGGTCGACGAAGAAGCGGCTGAATTTCACTGGGCGCTCGCCTTCTTCGCGGCGGCGCCCTTGGCGGCGGGCGCCGCGCCCTTTTCGGTCACGACCTTGCCGCTGGCGGTGATGCGCCCCGGCTGCGTCTTTGCCGGCTGGCCCGGCATCGCGCGCTGGATGCCGCCGACGACGACACGCTCCTTCGCGGTCAGCCCCGAACGGATCACGCGCAGCCCGTCGATCACCGGGCCGAGCATCACCGGGCGCGCCTGCACCTTGCTTTCGGGGCCAATCACATAGACGAGCCGGCGCGCGGCGTCGGTGACGATCGCGGTGTCGGGAACCATGATCGCATCGTGCGGCGCCGAGGCGGCGAGCTGGAGCTGGCCGAACAGGCCGGGACGCAGCTTGCCGTCGCTGTTGGGAACGCGCGCCCGCACCGTGATCGTTCCCGATCCGGTGGAGAGCGCATTGTCGACAAAGTCGATCCGGCCCTGATAGCGATAATCATCCTCGCCCTGCAGGCGGATGCGCACCGGCGATCCGAGCAGCTTGTCGCCGCGATTCTCATAGGCAAGCAGGTTCGATTCGGACCCCTGGAAGCTGAAGTGCAGCGGGTTGGTCGACACGATCGTCGTCAGCACCGTCTGATCGGCGGTCACGGCATTGCCGGGATCGACGAGCCGCTGCGAGACGCGGCCCGAAATCGGCGCGGTGACGCGCGTGAAGCCGACATTGAGTTCGGCGGCGCGCACTGCGGCACGGCTCGCCGCGACATTGGCCTCGGCGGTGCGCAGCGCGGCGCGGCGCTGTTCGACCTCTTCCTGGCTCGCCGCCTGCGACGCGGCGAGCGTCGTCGAGCGCGCGAGTTCGGTCTTCGCATTGGCGAGCGTCGCCTGCGCGCTCGCCAATTGCGCGCGCGCCTGATCGAGCGCCGCCTGCGCGGGGCGCGCGTCGATGCTGAACAGCAATTGCCCCGCCTTCACATATTGGCCGTCGGTGAAATGGGTGCGCGTCAGATAGCCCGACGCGCGCGGGCGCACCTCGACGCTCTGGATCGCTTCGAATCGCCCGACATAATCGTCCCATTCGGTGACCTGCTTGACGAGCGGATTCGCCACGGTGACGGGCAATTGCGGCGGGCCGCCCTGTCCCTCGCCGCCGCCCGAGCAGGCGGCGAGCAGCATCGAAAGGGCGAGCAAAGGCGCGAGGAGAGGGCGCATGGGCATGGGCTTTTTCTTTTCTTTACGGGCGGTTCGGCATCGCGCGGCATGAGGGAGGGGGGAGGTGCCGCGCGATACCTTTGCGCCGACTAATCCGCATTGGCGGGCAAGTCAACAGTTGTTGATTTATTTCTCAGCCATGATAGACCCTGACCATGACGAAAACCACGGTCAGGAAGCGCGACGCCGCCGCGACGCGCGCCGCGATATTGGCGGCGGCGCGCGAGCGTTTCCTGCGCGAAAGCTATGACAGCGTCGGCCTGCGCGAAATTGCGGGCGATGCAGGCGTCGATGTGGCGCTGATCAGCCGCTATTTCGGCGGCAAGGAAGGGCTGTTCCGCGAGGTCGTGGCGGTCGACAAGGAAGAAAAGCTCATCCGCGAGCCGCTGACCGCGGCCGAGCTTCCCGCCTATCTGGCGCAGCTCGTCGTCGAGGATGGCGACGACCACCGGCAGCATCGCATGGAAATGTTCGTCATCATGCTGCGCTCGGCCTCCTCGCCCAAGGCGGGGCAGATCATCCGCGATCTCGTCCATCTCGACGTCCTCGGCCCCCTCGCCGAGATTATCGGCGACGAACATGCCGAACTGCGCGCGAACATGCTGCTCGCGATCCTGATGGGAATCGGGGTGCTGCGCACGATCATGCGAGTCGATGCGCTCGACGGTTCGCCCGATCAGCGCGCCGAATGCGAGGGCCGGTTTCGCTGCCTGTTCCAAGCAGCGCTGAGCTGTTGAAAGAGCGCCCGAGGACGCAGGCTTGCCCGACCGGGATTGCCGGTTTAGGCGCATGGCTGTGAGTCCCGTCAAGCCCTCCGCTCCTTCCTCGCTCGCTCCGTTCCGTTTCCCTGCATTTCGCGCGATCTGGATCGCGAACCTCGCGTCGAACATGGGATCGACGATCCAGGCGGTCGGGGCTGCCTGGTTGATGACGGAGCTGACGCCCTCGCACCTTTATATCGCGCTCGTTCAGGCGAGCGCGACGATCCCGATCATGCTGATCGGCGTCTTCGCGGGCGCGATCGCCGACAATTTCGACCGCCGCCGCGTGATGCTCGCGGCGCAGACGGGAATGCTGATCGTCTCGGCATTGCTCACGCTCATCACCTGGTCGGGCGCGATCACGCCCTTCCTTCTCCTCTGTTTCACCCTCGCGGTCGGCTGCGGCACCGCGCTCAATGCCCCGGCGTGGCAGGCCTCGGTGCGGTTGCAGGTCGGGCACGAACATCTGCCGCAGGCGATCGCGCTCAACACCATCGCCTTCAATCTCGCGCGCAGCGTCGGCCCGGCGCTCGGCGGGCTGCTCATTTCCTTTGCGGGGCCGGCATTCGGCTTCGGGCTCAATGCGCTGAGCTATGTCGCGCTGATCGTCGTGCTGCTGCGCTGGCATCCGGAGGTCAACCCGCCGAAACGTTCGCCGATCCTCTCGGCGATCGCGACCGGCATCCGCTTCTGCGCCCAGTCGAACCCGGTGCGCCGCGTGCTCGTGCGCGGCTTCGCCTTCGGTTTCGGCGCGGCCGGATTCCAGGCGCTGCTGCCGTCGGTCGTGCGCGACCGGCTGCACGGCACCGAACTGACGTTCGGCTTGGCGCTCGCCGGCTTCGGCGCCGGGTCGATCTTTGCCGCGCTGTGGGTCGGCAAGGCGCGCCACCGCTGGGGCAGCGACACGCTGATCGGCGCCTCGTCGCTGGTTTTCGCCGCGATGCTCGTCACGATCGCCTTTTCGCGCAGCCTGCCGCCGGTGGTCGCGGCCGCTTTCGTCGCGGGCATATGCTGGGTCTGCACGATGACGACGCTCAACGTCGCGATGCAATTGCGCTCGCCCGAAGCGATCCTCGGCCGCTGCCTGTCGATCTATCAGGCGGTGACCTTCGGCGGCATGGCGCTCGGTGCATGGCTGCTCGGCACGCTCGCCGACATCTGGACGCTGCCCGCGGCGATCCTTGCGGCGGCGGGCTGGCTGACGCTGTCGGCGCTGCTGCTGCGCGCCGTCGCGCCGATGCCGCGCCGCGACGAGGGGCGCGTCGTCCCCTGACGCGGCTTGCATCGCCGCCGGTCTGGACCGAAAAGCGGGGACGAGGAGAGAGCATGAGCGATTGGCAGCAATGGGTCGGCCGCGAAGACCGGCGGAGCGACCGGGTCGAGGCGGGCGCATTGACACGCTGGCTCGCGACGCTCGACCGGGCGGCAGGCACCGATGGCGCCGTGCCGCAGGGCTTTCACTGGTGCCTCGCGCTGCCCGACGCGCCGACCGCCGCGCTTGGCGCCGACGGTCATCCGCGCCGCACCGATGGCGTCGAAAGCTTCATGCCCCCTGTGCCCCTGCCCCGCCGCATGTGGGCGTCGAGCCAGGTCGAATTCCTGCACCCGCTGCACCCCGGGGAAGCGATCGCGCGCCGCTCGCGCATCGCCGCGATCACCGCCAAACAGGGCGGCAGCGGCGCGCTCGTCTTCGTCGAGATCGCGCACGAAACGCATGGCGACCGCGGCCTCGCGGTGCGCGAAAGCCAGTCGATCGTCTTTCGCGATGCCGCCGGCCCCGACGCGCCGCTGTCGCCGCCCCCCGCCGGCGGCGGACGGTTCGACCCGAGCGAATGGGACGCGCACCGCACGGTCGAGCCTTCCGAAGCGCTGCTCTTTCGCTATTCGGCGCTGACCTTCAACAGCCACCGCATCCATTATGATTTTCCCTATGCGATCGCCGAAGAGCGCTATCGCGGCCTCGTCGTCCACGGACCGCTCACCGCGACCCTGCTGCTCGACCTTGCGCAGCGGCGCTTCGGCGACAATGCGCTCGCCCGCTTCGCCTTTCGTGGGCTTTCGCCCGCGATCGCCAGCGAGCCGCTGCATCTCGTGCTGCGTGGCGGCGGCGATGCGATCGAGCTCGGCGCCTTTGCGGACGACGGGCGGCAGGTGATGCAAGCGACCGCCACGCTGTGACCGATATGCACGCCTCGGTGCCGCTACCGGTGCGGCAAATCGGCTTCGGCGACCTCTCGGATGCCGTTCTCGTCCGAGAGGTGCCGGTCGAAATGCCGATTTCGGTCGAGGTCGGCGGTATCGGCTATGCGGTGATGATGGCGACCCCCGCCGACCTCGAAGATTATGCGGTCGGCTTCGCCCTCTCCGAAGGGCTGGTCGAGCGCGCCGCCGAGATCGAACGAGTCGATGTTCAGCCGCTCGAAGGCGGGATCGCGCTCCGCCTGTGGCTGGCGCCCGAACAAAGCCGCCGCGCGCTCGACCGCGCGCGCCGCCGGGTCGGCGAGAGCAGCTGCGGCCTTTGCGGTCTCGAAAATATCGAGGAGGTGCTGCGCCCGCTGCCGCGCATCACGGCGCGCCTCGAAACCGACCGCCACGCGGTCGCGAAGGCGCTCGCCGCGCTGGCCGAACACCAGCCGCTCGGGCGCGCGACCGGCGCGGCACACGCCGCCGCCTTCTGTTCGGCCGCGGGCGACATTCGCTGCGTGCGCGAGGATGTCGGGCGCCACAATGCGCTCGACAAGCTGCTCGGCGCGCTCGCGCGCGGCGGGATCGACGCGGCGAGCGGCTTCATCCTGCTTTCGGCGCGGTGCAGCTACGAACTCGTCGAAAAGACGGTGCGCGCCGGCTGTCCAATGCTCGTCACCATTTCGGCGCCGACCAGCCTTGCCGCCGAGCGCGCCGCGGCGGCAGGCCTGACCTTACTCGCGCTCGCCCGCGCCGACTCGGCGCTGCTGATCAGTGGCGAGCCGGATCTTTAGCGCCCGATCATATTTCATTGAAGCGCGTGTGCTCCCGCGAAGGCGGGAGCCCATCTCCTGCCGGCTCTATCTTGAACCGGCCGGAGATGGGTCCCCGCCTACGCGGGGACACACCAACTCTGAAGTCCGTCCTCTTCAGGTGAAATCGAACGGAACAAACTCCAGAGTGCGTTCGGTTTTGATGGAATCAAAACCGGCACTCTAGATTCTTGTTTTGCAGTGATTTCCGAGCCGTGAAATGTTCCATTTCACTCGAAATCACTCTAGACCGCAATCCGCACCGGGATCGACTTCGCCGCCGGACAGCCGCTCGTCCGGTCATAATAGTCGAGCGGCAGCAGCGGGTTGAGTTCGGGATAGTAACCCGCGATCGCGCCGCGCGGCATCGGATAGTCGATCAGGGTCAACCCCTCGACCCGCCGCGCAATGCCGTCGCTCGCGATCGTTTCGAGCGCGACCGTCGCGCCGGCCTCCAGCCCGCGCGCCGCGCGGTCCTCGGCGTTGACGAACAGCACCATCCGGCCGCCCCTGACGCCGCGATAGCGGTCGTTGTAGCTGTAGATGGTCGTATTGAACTGGTCGTGCGAGCGCACGGTCGCGAGCCGCAGCATATCGGCTTCGTCGACCGGCGCATCGACGTGCAGGCCGGGCAGGATGAGGAAATTCGCCTTGCCGTTCGGGGTCAGCCATGCGCGGCGCCGCGGCGCTATGTCGAGATGGAACCCCTGCGGCGCCTTGATCCGCTCCGAAAAACCTTCGTAGATTGCGGGATAGACCTCGGCGATCTTGTCACGGATCGCGCCATAATCGTCGATATAGCGCACCCAGTCGACGCGGCTTTCGGGCAGCGTCGCCATCGCCATGCGGCAGACGATCTCGACCTCGGGCAGCAGATCCGGGCTCGCCGGGTCGAGCACCCCGCGCGAGGCGGTGACGTTCGACATCGAATCCTCGATCGTCACAAATTGTTCGCCGTCCGCGGTCTCGATGCGTTCGGATCGCGCGATCACGGGCAGGATCAGCGCCTCCTTGCCGTGAACGAGATGACCGCGGTTGAGCTTGGTCGCGATGCCGACGGTCAGGTCGAGCTTCGCCATCGCCGCATAGGCGCGCTCGGTATCGGGCACCGCGCGCACGAAATTGCCGCCGAGGCCGATGAAGACCTTCGCCTCGCCCGCCAGCATCGCTTCGACCGATTCGACGGTGTGATGGCCGTGCGCGCGCGGCGGATCGAAGCCGAAAACCTCGCGGACGCGGTCGAGATAAGCCTCGCTCGGCCGCTCGTCGATGCCGACGGTGCGGTCGCCCTGGACGTTCGAATGGCCGCGGATCGGCGAGATGCCGGCGCCGGGCTTGCCGTAATTTCCCTTGAGCAGCAGCAGGTTCGCGACCTGCTGCAACAGCTGCGAGCCCTTCTGGTGCTGGGTAAGACCCATGCCGTAACAGATGATCGTCGCGTTCGAGGCGATATAGATTTCGGCGCAGCGGCGGATCTGTTCCTCCGATATGCCCGACACCGCGACGATTTCGTCCCAGTCCTGCGCCATGACGTCGTCGCGCAGCGCCTCGAACCCCTCGCTATGTTCGGCGATGAAGGCATGATCGAGCACCGCCTCCCCCGCCGCCTCGCGCTCGAACAGCACGCGCATCATGCCCTTCAACAGCGCGAGGTCGCCGCCGATCTTCACATGCACGAACTCGCTCGCGATCGGCGTCGAACCCAGGGTTGCCATCTGTACGACGTCCTGCGGTTCGGTGAAGCGGATGAGCGCGCGCTCGGGCATCGGGTTCACTGCGACGATCGGCACGCCGCGTTTGCGCGCCTCGACGAGGCAGGTCATCATCCGCGGCGAATTGGTTCCGGGGTTCTGGCCGATGACGAAGATCGCTTGCGCATGGTCGAAATCGTCGAGGATCACCGTGCCCTTGCCGACGCCGATCGCGGGCGGCAACCCGCGGCTCGTCGGCTCGTGGCACATGTTCGAACAATCGGGAAAATTGTTGGTGCCATATTCGCGGACGAAGATCGAATAGAGGAAGGCCGCCTCGTTCGGGGTGCGGCCCGAGGTATAGAATTCGGCGCGGTGCGGACTGTCGAGTCCGCGCAGATGCCGCCCGATCGTCGCGAACGCCTCGTCCCAGCTCACCGGCACATAATGGTCGCTCGCGGCGTCGTAGCGCATCGGTTCGGTGAGCCGCCCCTGCATTTCGAGCCAATAGTCGGACTGCGCCATCAGCTCGGCGACGCTGTGCCGGGCAAAGAAGTCGCGCGTAACGCGGAATTTGGTTGCCTCGTGCGCGAGCGCCTTTGCGCCGTTTTCGCAAAATTCGAAGGTCTTGGTGCAGCTCGCGTCGGGAAAGGCGCAGCTTGAACATTTGAAGCCGCCCGGCTGGTTCATCGCGAGCAGCGCGCGCGACCCCTTGGTCACCACGCTCTGTTCGAGCAGCACCTTGGCGGTCGCCGCGGCGGCGCCCCATCCGCCGGCAGGCGCGGTATAAGTCTTGTAGTGCAGCTTGCGGTCGGCCATGGCGTCGGTCCCGGCGTTGTGGGAGTGGCATTAGAGCATTTTGCGCTCGCAATATCCACTCCGCTGTCGGCGAAACATCAAAGCGGAGGGGCTTTTCCAGACGATGACCGTAACCGCCGCAGCCCGCCTCGCCCGCCTCCCCCTGACCGCGTTGATGCTGCTGCCCCTGCCGGTGCTGGCCCAGGAGCAGGCGATCATCGTCACCGGCACCGGGCTTGCCGATACGCCGGCGACGCCCGCCTATGACATCACCCTCATCGACCGCGACGCGCTCACCGCAACCGCCTCGGGGCGGCTCGAAGATGCGCTCGCGTCGGTCGCGGGCTTCCAGCAGTTCCGCCGTTCCGACAGCCGCGCGTCGAACCCGTCGGCACAGGGCATCACCTTGCGCGCGCTCGGCGGCAATGCGACAAGCCGCGCGGCGATGCTGCTCGACGGCGTGCCGGTCGCCGATCCCTTTTTCGGCTATATCCCCTTTTCCGCCCTCGCCCCCGAGCGGCTGGCGAGCGTGCGGGTCACGCGCGGCGGGGGGTCGGGGCCGTTCGGCGCCGGCGCGCTTGCCGGGACGATCGAACTTGCGAGCGCCAATGCCGAGGCGCTCGGCCCGTTGAGCGGCGCGCTGCTCGTCGACGATCGCGGCGAGAGCGAAGCGAGCGCGACGCTCGCCGCCCCGCTCGGCGCCGGTTTCGCCGTCGTCTCGGGGCGCTGGGACCGCGGACAGGGCTATTATACCACCCCCGCCGACCAGCGCGTCCCCGCGACCGCGCGCGCCGCCTATGACAGCTGGTCGGCGCAGATCCGCCTCGTCGCCCCGCTCACCGATACGGTCGAATTGCAGGCGCGCGCGATGGCGTTCGACGATCGCCGCACCCTGCGCTTCGAGGGCGCCGATTCGTCGAGCGAGGGACAGGAAGCGAGCCTGCGCCTCGTCGGGCGCGGCGCTTGGCAGTTCGACGCGCTCGCCTATGTTCAGGCGCGCAATTTTACGAATATCGTCATCTCGTCGAGCCGCTTCACGCCGGTGCTCGACCAGCGCAATACGCCCTCGACCGGCCTCGGCGGCAAGCTCGAACTGCGCCCGCCGGTCGGCGGCAATCATGTGCTGCGTCTCGGCCTCGACTATCGCCGCTCTGATGGCGAACTATTTGAAGATGCGCTGAGCGCGATGACCGGCCAGGTCACCGCGCGCCGTAACGCCGGGGGCACCAACAGCGATCTCGGCCTCTTCGTCGAGGACGACTGGAGCCTCGGCGCGCTGACGCTGACCGCGGGCGCACGCGCCGACCGCTATGTCATCGCCGATGGCTTCTTTATCGAGCGCGATGGCGCGGGCGTGGTCGTCGCCGACGACCGCTTCGCCGGCCGCTCGGGCTGGCAAGGCTCGGTCCGCGGCGGCGCGACGTGGCAGGCGAGCGACGCGCTGCGGCTGCGCGCCGCCGCCTATAGCGGGCTGCGCCTGCCGACGCTCAACGAGCTTTATCGCCCCTTCGTCGTCTTTCCCGTCACCACCCTCGCCAACGCCGAACTGCGCAACGAGCGGCTGGTCGGCTATGAAGCCGGGCTCGACCTTACGCCCGCAAAGGGCATCGACCTGTCGGCAACCTTGTTCGACAACAAGGTCAAGCACGCCGTCGCCAATGTCACCATCGGCCCCGACCTGCGCCAGCGGCGCAATATCGACGCGATCCATGCGCGCGGGGTCGAGCTGTCGGCGGGGATCACGCGCGGGATCGTCGGCTTTCGCGGATCGGCGGCCTACACCGATGCCGAGGCGCAAGGCAGCGGCCCCGCCGCCGCGCTCGACGGCAACCGGCCCGCGCAGACGCCGCGCTGGGCCGCGAGCGCGACGCTGAGCCTGGCGCCCGCGCCCGGCTGGAGCCTTGCGGGCACGCTGCGCTATGTCGGTGCGCAATATGAAGATGATCTCGAAAGCGACATCCTCGACGCCGCGACGACGCTCGACCTCTATGCCGAAGTCCCGCTCGCGCAGCGCGCCCGGCTCGTCCTGCGCGCCGAAAATGTCACCGATACGCGAGTGATGACGCGCAACCAGGGCGGCTCGATCGACCTCGGCACCCCGCGAACGTTGTGGATCGGGGTGACATTCGGGAAGTGACCGGTGGCAGGTGAACTGCGCCAGGCAAATCAAGTGTGTCCCCGCGGAGGCGGGGACCCATCTCCTGCCGGTTCGAAATAGCGCCGCCGGATGATGGGCACCCGCCTTCGCGGGCGCATGCAGTTTCTCAATTCACGAAAATTTAGCCGATGTTGCGGGCAAGCTCGCGGTTGAGCCACAGCGCGACCAGCGTGCCGATCGCACCCGAGAGCAGATAGGCGCCCGCGGCGAGCAGGCCGAATTCGCTCGACAGCCACAGCGCGACCAGTGGCGCGAAGCCTGCGCCGAACAGCCAGGCGAGGTCCGAGGTGAAGGCCGACCCCGTGTAGCGGTGGCGCGGCTGGAATTCCGACGACAGCGCCCCCGACGACTGGCCGAAGGACAGGCCGAGCAGCGCGAAGCCGAGCAGCATGAACGCCGCCTCGCCCGCCTCGCCGGCGCCCAGTAGCTGCGGCGCGAAGCCGCTGAACGCCGCGATCGCCGCCGCGGTGACGCCCAGCATCGTGCGGCGTCCGACGCGGTCGGCGAGCAGGCCCGAGACGATGATCGCGAGCACGCCGACGAAGGCGGCGACCGCCTCGATCAGCAGGAAACGCGCGGGCGTCTCGTCGGTGAACAGGAACACCCACGACAGCGGGAATACCGTCACCATATGGAACATCGCGAAGCTCGCGAGCGGCGCAAAGGCGCCCGCGGCGATCACCTTCCAGTTCGAGCGCAGCGTCTCGAGCATCGGGGCGGGCTCGAGGTCGCGGTGCTGGAACGAGCGCTCATATTCGGGGGTCACGACGATGCGCAGCCGCGCGAACAGCGCGACGACGTTGATCGCGAACGCGACGAAGAAGGGATAACGCCAGCCCCAGTCGAGGAAATCCTGCGCGGGCAGCGCCGAAATCAGGAACATGAAGAGCAGGCTCGCGACGATCAGGCCGAGCGGGGCGCCGAGCTGCGGTATCATCGCATACCAGCCGCGCCTGCCCTCTGGCGCATTGATCGCGAGCAGCGAGGCGAGCCCGTCCCACGAACCGCCGAGCGCCACCCCCTGCCCCATGCGGAACAGCGCGAGCAGCGCCGCGGCGCCGAGCCCGATCGAGTCATAGCCGGGAAGGAAGGCGATCGCCGCGGTCGAACCGCCGAGCAGGAACAGCGCGATCGTCAGCTTGGCGCCACGGCCATAGGCGCGGTCGATCGCGGTGAAGATCACCGTCCCGACAGGACGCGCGAAAAAGGCGAGCGCGAAGATCGCGAACGACCAGAGCGTGCCGGTCAGCGGGTCGAACTGCGGAAAGACATGCTTCGGAAACACCAGCACCGAGGCGATCGCATAGACGAAAAAGTCGAAAAATTCGGACGTGCGCCCGATGATCACCCCGATCGCGATCTCGGCGGGCGAAATCGGGTGACCATCGTCGTGAAGCGCGCGCGCGTCGCGTTCGGCCTGCTCGGTGGGCGCGGTATCGGCAACCATGAAAGCCTGTTCCTGCTTCTGACGCGGCGCCAGCCGGGCTTGCCGCCGCGCGAGTCGGTATATTAGGGCATTGGCCCCGTGCATGAAACGCCCTCTGCGTCATTGATCGCGATCAAGGGATTGGACAAAATGTCCTATGTGCAGTGCAACAAAGTCGGCCTAGTGGCGCCGCATGCCTAGCATTGCCCCCCGCCTTGCGCGCCGGTTCCGGCTGATTCTGGCCGCGGCCGCGATTCCCTTCCTTGCCGGTTGCAATATGGTCGTGCTCGATCCCGCGGGCGATGTCGCGCGCCAGCAGGGCAATCTGATCCTCGTGTCGACCGGCCTGATGCTGTTGATCATCGTCCCCGTCATGGCGCTGACGATATTGTTCGCGTGGCGGTATCGCGCCGCGAACAGGCAAGCGACCTATCGGCCCGACTGGGATCATTCGACCCAGCTCGAACTGGTGATCTGGGCGGCGCCGCTGCTGATCATCATCTGCCTCGGCGCGGTGACCTGGGTTGCGACGCACCTGCTCGACCCCTATCGCCCGCTCGCGCGCACCGCGCCCGGACAGGCGATTGCGGCCGAAACACAGCCGATCGACGTCCAGGTCGTAGCGCTCGACTGGAAATGGCTGTTCATCTACCCCGAACAGGGCATTGCGACGGTGAACGAACTCGCGCTGCCGGTGAATCATCCGGTGCGCTTCCGCATCTCGGCCTCGTCGGTGATGAACAGCTTCTACATTCCCGCGCTCGCCGGGCAGATCTACGCGATGCCGGGGATGGAGACCAAACTTCACGGCGTCTTCAACAAGACCGGACAATATACGGGTTTCTCGGCCAATTATTCTGGCGCAGGCTTTTCGGACATGCGCTTTGCGGTGAAGAGCCTGTCCGATGCCGGCTTCGCCCAATGGGTCGCCGAAACGAAAGCGGGCGGCGGAACGCTCGACCGCGCCGCATACCTCAAGCTCGAAAAGCCGAGCGAGAAGGTGCCCGTGCAGCGCTTCGCCTCGGTCGAGCCGCAACTGTTCGACGCGGTGGTCAACCTCTGCGTCGAACCGGGCAAGATGTGTATGCACGATATGATGTCGATCGACGCCGCCGGCGGTGCGGGGATCGCGGGTATCCGCAATGTGCGCAGCCTGACCTATGACAAATTCGCCGCGCGCGGCACCGAGCCCGGCTATTGGGGCAAGCGCTATGTCGGCGCGCTGTGCAGCTCGCCGCTGCTCGCGCAGGACGACCGCCCCGACGCAACCCCGGTCGACCTCGCGCCGCTGACCGGCGCCGGCCTGCCCAGCCCCGGCGAACCCGATAGCGCCGCCGTCGCCCTCGCCAGCCGCCCCGCGCCCCGATCCTGATCGACCGAGACAATCGACATGACGCCCCACCCCGCTCCCGAAACCGGCCCCTTCCTCGGCCGCCTGTCGCTCGATGCGCTGCCGCTGCACGAGCCGATCCTCGTCGTCACCTTCGTTGCGGTCGCGATCGGCGGCCTCGCGATCTTTGCGGCGATCACCAAATATCGCCTGTGGGGCTATTTGTGGAAGGAATGGTTCACCACCATCGACCACAAGAGAATCGGGATCATGTATATGATCCTGGGGCTCGTCATGTTCCTGCGCGGCTTTTCGGACGCGATCATGATGCGGCTCCAGCAGGCGATGGCGTTCGGCGGGTCCGAGGGCTATCTGCCCGCGCATCACTACGACCAGATCTTCACCGCGCACGGCGTGATCATGATCTTCTTCGTCGCGATGCCGTTCATCACCGGGCTGATGAACTATGTCGTGCCGTTACAGATCGGCGCGCGCGATGTCAGCTTTCCCTTCCTCAACAATTTCAGCTTCTGGATGACGACGGCGGGCGCCGTGCTGTGCATGATCTCGCTGTTCGTCGGCGAATTCGCGCAAACCGGCTGGCTCGCCTATCCGCCGCTGTCGGGGATCGCCTACAGCCCCAATGTCGGGGTCGATTATTATATCTGGTCGCTCCAGATCGCCGGCGTCGGGACGACGCTGTCGGGGATCAACCTGATCGTCACCATATTGAAACTGCGCGCGCCGGGCATGGGGCTGATGAAGATGCCCGTCTTCACCTGGACGAGCCTGTGCGCCAATATCCTGATCGTGGCGAGCTTCCCGGTGCTGACCGCCTGCCTCGCGCTGCTCAGCCTCGACCGTTATGTCGGGACCAATTTCTTCACCAATGATTTCGGCGGGTCGGCGATGATGTACGTCAACCTGATCTGGATCTGGGGCCACCCTGAGGTTTACATCCTGATCCTGCCGCTGTTCGGCGTCTTTTCCGAGGTCACCTCGACCTTTTCGGGCAAGAAGCTCTTTGGTTATACCTCAATGGTTTATGCGACGGTCTGCATTACCATTCTGAGCTACATCGTCTGGCTGCACCACTTCTTCACCATGGGGTCGGGCGCGAGCGTCAACAGCTTTTTCGGTATCACGACGATGGTGATCTCGATCCCGACCGGGGCGAAGCTCTTCAACTGGCTTTTCACCATGTATCGCGGCCGCATCCGTTTCGAGCTGCCGATGATGTGGACCGTCGCCTTCATGCTGACCTTTGTCGTCGGCGGGATGACCGGGGTGCTGCTCGCGGTGCCGCCGGCCGACTTCGTGCTCCACAATTCGCTCTTCCTGATCGCGCATTTCCATAATGTGATCATCGGCGGCGTGCTGTTCGGCCTGTTCGCGGCGATCAACTATTGGTGGCCCAAGGCGTTCGGTTTCAAGCTCGACGTCTTCTGGGGCAAGATCAGCTTCTGGTGCTGGGTTGTCGGCTTCTGGCTCGCCTTCATGCCGCTCTATATCCTTGGCCTGATGGGCGTGACGCGCCGGATGCGCGTGTTCGACGATCCGAGCCTGCAGATCTGGTTCGTCGTCGCCGCGATCGGCGCCGCGGTGATCGCCGTCGGCATCGCCGCGATGCTCGTCCAGTTCGCGGTGAGCATCTGGCGGCGCGACCAGCTGCGCGACGAAAGCGGCGATCCGTGGGGCGGGCGCACGCTCGAATGGGCGACCAGCTCGCCGCCGCCCGCCTATAATTTCGCCTTCACCCCCGTGATCCACGATCTCGATGCGTGGCACGACATGAAGGCGCGCGGGCACGAGCGCCCGATCGGCGGCTTTCGCGACATCCACATGCCGGCGAACACCGGTGCGGGGGTGATCCTCGCGGGGATCAGCCTGGTGATGGGCTTTGCGCTCGTCTGGCATATCTGGTGGCTCGCGGGCCTCGGCTTCGTCGCGCTCATCGCGGCGGCGATCGGCCATACCTTCAACTACAAGCGCGACTATGACATTCCGGCGGCGACGATCGCCGAGGTCGAGGATGCGCGCACCCGCCAGCTTGCGGCGGCCGGAGCCTGACATGAGCACGACCACCCTCGCCCCCGCCGCCACGACCGACGCGCCGAGCTTCTACGACCTCGACGAACAGGCGCATCCCGAAGGGCACAGCACGATGCTGGGCTTCTGGATCTATCTGATGAGCGACTGCCTCATCTTCGCGATCCTGTTCGCCTGCTATGCGGTGCTCGGCGGCAATTATGCCGCGGGGCCCGCGCCCAAGGACCTGTTCGAGCTGCCGCTTGTCGCGCTCAACACCGCGATGCTGCTCTTCTCCTCGATCACCTATGGCTTTGCGGTGCTCCAGATGCAGCAGGGCAAGGTCGCCGGCACGCAGCTGTGGCTCGCGATCACCGGCCTCTTCGGCCTCGCCTTCCTCGGCATCGAACTCTACGAGTTCCACCATTTCATCGAGATCGGCGCGACGCCGCAGCGCAGCGCCTTCCTCTCGGCCTTTTTCACCCTCGTCGGAACGCACGGGCTTCACGTGACCTTCGGCACCGTCTGGCTCGTCACACTGATGGTCCAGCTCGGCCGGCACGGGCTGATCGCGGCGAACAAGCGCCGCGTCATGTGCCTGTCGATGTTCTGGCACTTCCTCGACGTCGTGTGGATCGGCGTCTTCACGATCGTCTATCTGATGGGAATGTTGCGATGAGCGCGAACCACGACCACGCCGCGGGCGACCATCACGAGATCGAGATGCCGCACGCGTCCATGCGCGACTATATGATCGGTTTTGTCCTGTCGGTGATCCTGACCGCCATCCCCTTCTGGATGGTAATGACGATGCCGCTGTCGGCGCCAGCGACCGCTGCCATCATCATGGCGTTTGCGGTGGTGCAGATCGTCGTGCACATGATCTTCTTCCTCCATATGACGCCCAAGGCCGAAGGCGGCTGGTCGCTGACGTCGCTCGTCTTCACGATCATCGTCGTCGGGATCATGCTCGCGGGCTCCTTGTGGGTGATGCACCACCTCAACACCAACATGATGCCGACGCCGCACGACATGAACCAGCTGCCGTGAAGCGCACGCTATTGACGGCGCTCGCGCTGCTCTTCGCGGCGGGCTTCGTCGCGCTGGGGGTGTGGCAGGTCGAGCGGCGGGCGTGGAAGCACGATCTGATCGCGGCGGTCGACGCGCGCATCCATACCGCGCCGGTCGCGGCGCCGGGTCCGGCGGCCTGGCCGGATATCTCCGCCGACAAGGACGCCTATCGCCGCGTCCGCGCGAGCGGGCGGCTGCGCCACGACAGGAGCGTGCTGGTGAAGGCGGTTACCGATCGCGGCGGCGGCTATTGGGTGGTCACACCGCTAGAAACCCCCGCCTTCACGGTGCTTGTCAACCGCGGCTTCGTGCCCCAAGACAAGCGCGACGCCGCATCGCGGCCTGCGGGCCGCGTAATCGTCACCGGCCTGCTCCGGATCAACGAGCCCGGCGGGGCCTTCCTGCGCGCGAACGACCCTGCCGCGGGCCGCTGGTATTCGCGCGACGTCGCCGCGATCGCGAAGGCCAAGGGCCTCGGCCGTGTTGCGCCCTATTTCGTCGACGCCGACGCGGCGCCGAACAGCGGCGGTTATCCGGTCGGGGGACTCACCGTGGTTCGCTTTCCCGACAATCATCTCGTCTATGCCCTCACCTGGTTCGCGCTCGCCCTGCTCTGCCTGTTTTTCGCCTGGCGCCTGTGGCGTCCGGCGCCGCTTCGGTCCAATATAGGCGCGCAATGACCGACGCATCGCTGACCATCGCACCGCCCGAAGCCGACGCCGGGCGCCGCAATATGGCGCTGCTGATCCAGCTGCGCTGGCTCGCCGTGGGCGGGCAGCTCGCGACCATCGCGGTGGTGAGCGGCCTGATGGACATCGTGCTGCCGCTGCCGCCGCTGCTCGCCGCGCTCGTCGTTCTCGTCCTCATCAACCTCATTAGTCTGGCTCTGCTCGGGCGCGGGCGCGCGGTCACCAATATCGAGCTGACCGCCGCGTTGCTCTTCGACGTCGCGGCGCTCGCGTGGCAGCTCCATCACAGCGGCGGCCTCGCCAATCCTTTCGCGTCGCTCTTCCTGCTTCAGGTCGTGATCGGCGCGATCCTGCTCAGCCCGCGCTCGTCGTGGGCGATTGTCGTCGCGACGCTCGCGGGCCTCGCCGCGCTGCGGATGAATCCGACCCCGCTCCTCCTGCCCGAACGCTATGCCGTCGATCCGCTCGGCCTGTATCTGAAGGGCAGCCTCGTCTGTTTCGTGCTGATCGCGGTGCTGCTCGTCGCCTTCGTCACCCGGATCAGCCGTAATCTGCGCGAGCGCGACGCGGCGCTCGCTACGGCGCGCCAGCGCGCGGCCGAGGAGGATCATATCGTGCGCATGGGCCTGCTCGCATCGGGCGCTGCACACGAGCTCGGCACGCCGCTGTCGACGCTGTCGGTGCTGATCGGCGACTGGAAGGCGGCGCCCGCGGTCGCGCGCAACGCCGAGCTGCAGGACGATCTCGCCGACATGGACGCCGCGGTGCAGCGCTGCAAGGCGATCGTCAGCGGTATCCTGATGTCGGCCGGCGAAGCGCGCGGCGAAGCGCCGCAGCTGACGACGATGCGCGCTTTCCTGACCGACATCGTCGAAGCCTCGCGCGCCGGGCGGATGCCCGGAACGGTCGAGTTCAACGATTTGTTCGGTCCCGACGTCGCGATCGTTTCGGACCCGGCGCTGCGGCAGGTGATCGGCAATGTCATGGACAATGCCGCCGAGGTCTCCCCCGACTGGATCGGCATCACCGCGTCGCGCGACGGCGACATGGCGGTGATCGAGATCG
The DNA here is from genome assembly GCF_032879645.1 of Sphingopyxis indica. Lineage (NCBI taxonomy): Bacteria > Pseudomonadati > Pseudomonadota > Alphaproteobacteria > Sphingomonadales > Sphingopyxidaceae > Sphingopyxis > Sphingopyxis indica. Next base: position 1,422,139 of record NZ_CP076394.1, on the reverse strand, counting down.
CCGATCGCGGCCCCGGGTTCAGCGACGAGATGCTGGAACATTTCGGCCAGCCCTATCGTTCGAGCAAGGGCCGGCCCGGCGGCGGGCTCGGGCTGTTCCTGCTCGTCAATGTCGCGCGCAAGCTCGGCGGCGGCGCGAGCGTCGCGAACCGCGATGCCGGCGGCGCGCTGGTCCGCATCGTCCTGCCGATCTCTGCGATCGCGCGCGAGGAGGGAGACGCATCATGAGCGAAGCGCGGCGCCTGTTGATCGTCGAGGATGACGAGAGTTTCGCGCGCACGCTCAAGCGGTCGTTCGAGCGCCGCGATTACGAGGTGCGCGTGGCGCACGGACCCGACGAGCTCGATGCGCTGCTCGCCGACTATCGGCCGGGCTATGCGGTGGTCGATTTGAAGCTCGGCAATGCCTCGGGCCTCGCCTGCGTCCAGACGCTGCGCGCCGCCGATGCGGCGATGCGGATCGTCGTGCTGACCGGTTTCGCGAGCATCGCCACCGCGGTCGAGGCGATCAAGCTCGGCGCCTCCTATTATCTCGCCAAGCCGTCGAACACCGACGATATCGAGGCGGCGTTCGAGCGCACCGAAGGCAATGTCGACGCCTCGCTCGACGCGCGCGCGACCTCGATCAAGACCGTCGAATGGGAACATATCCACCAGACGCTCGTCGAAACCGGATTCAATATTTCGGAGACGGCACGCCGGCTCGGAATGCACCGCCGCACGCTCGCGCGAAAGCTCGAGAAAAGGCAGATCCGCTGAACGCGGCCGGGCGACCATCGCCCAAATGCGCCGCCGCACCCCGCAAGGCTTGGCAGCGCCCCCGCAAACGCGCTAGCTCGCGCCGACCCGAACGAGAATGAGGTGCTGAGTTGAAAGTTCTCCTGACCGGCGGCGCCGGCTATATCGGCAGCCATGTCGCGGTCGCGCTCGCCGCCGCCGGACACGACATCATCTGTTTCGACAATCTGTCGAACAGCCAGGCCGACGTCATCGACCGGCTCGAAACGATCACCGGCAAGCCGATCCCGCTCATCGTCGGCGACATTCGCGACCGCGCTGCGGTGCGCGGTGCGATCGGCGAGCATGGCGCCGAGGCGGTGGTGCATTTTGCGGGGCTGAAGGCGGTCGGCGAATCGGTCGCCGAGCCGATCAAATATTACGACAATAATGTCCGCGGCACGCTGTCGATGATCGAGGCGATGATCGACAGCGGCGTGAAGACGCTCGTCTTTTCGTCGAGCGCGACCGTTTACGGCCAGCCGCAATATCTGCCGCTCGACGAGGCGCATCCGACGTCGGCGACCAACCCCTATGGCCGCACCAAGCTGATGATCGAGGAGATGCTCGGCGACATCGCCGCCGCCGATCCCGACTGGCGGATCGCGGTGCTGCGCTATTTCAACCCCGTCGGCGCCCACGACAGCGGGCTGATCGGCGAAGATCCCAGCGGCATTCCGAACAATCTGATGCCCTTCATCAGCCGCGTCGCGGCGGGCCGCCTGCCCGAGCTGTCGGTGTTCGGAAACGACTATGGCACCCCCGACGGCACCGGGGTGCGTGACTATGTCCATGTCGTCGATCTGGCCGAGGGCCACGTCGCGGCGCTGGGCGCGATCGCCGCGGGCGACGCGCCGCTCGGGATCTGGAATCTGGGCACCGGCGAAGGCTATTCGGTGCTCGACATGGTCGCGAGCTTCGAGCGGGTGAACGGCGTCAAAATCCCCTATCGCATCGCCCCCCGCCGCGCCGGCGACGTCGCGAGCTGCTACGCCAGCCCCGACCGCGCGCGCGACGAGCTCGGCTGGACCGCCCAGCGCGGGCTCGACGCGATGTGCGGATCGAGCTGGACCTTCGAACGCACGCTCGCGATGCGCAACGCGAAGGGCAAGCCGGCCGAATAGCTCAGCCGATCCATCCCGCGGTCTGCGCCAGCACCCACAGCCCGATCGCGAGGAACAGCGTCGCGGCGACGAGGCGGACCTTGGCGAGATCGACGCGCTTCAGCAGTTCGTGGCCGAGGAAGATCGCCGGCACATTGGCGATCATCATGCCGAGCGTCGTTCCTGCGGTGACCGCGACGACGTCGTGGAAGCGCGCGCCGAGGGCGATCGTCGCAACCTGCGTCTTGTCGCCCATCTCGACGAGGAAGAAGGCGATGAGGGTGGTCAGAAAGGCGCCGAACCGGGGCGCCGGAGCATCCGCATCGTCGAGCTTGTCGGGAATCAGCGTCCAAGCGGCCATTGCTATGAACGACGCGCCGATCGCATAGCGAAAGATCGGACTGTCGAGGAAGGCCGCCGCCTGCGCGCCGAGCAGCGCCGCGAGGGCATGATTGGCGAGCGTCGCCGCGAGAATGCCGAAGATGATCGGCACGGGCTTTTTGAAGCGCGTCGCGAGCAGGATCGCGAGCAGCTGCGTCTTGTCGCCGATTTCGGCGAGGGCCACCACCGCGGTCGAGGTGAACAGGGCTTCCATGAACGAACTCCGGGGCCGGGCGGCTAACGATTCCAACGGACATCCCGCCCGCCGCCCGGCCCGGACGGAGGCACGATGCCATTGGTCTCGCCCGAACGGTGATCCCGCTCCCACCGCACCACGGCCTCTCGACCGAGTATGTTGACGCGGTGGCCCGTCGCAAGGCGCGACGGCTGGCTACTCCCCAGATGACGCGGGCGGATTAGCGGCGCTTCGGCGCGCTGACAAGCTTGAATCGCTAACGGGTCTGCGGCGCGGCGCCGGTCCCGTCATCGTCCTTGGCCGCCTTGTCGGCTTCGGCGACATCGGCGTCCATCGCCTTTGCCCGCGCCTCGATCTCCGCTGCCGCCTTGTCGTAGCGCGTGTCGAAATCGGGCTCGTCCTTGCAGGCGCCGAGCAGGAGCAGCGGCAGCATTATCGCGGCGCGGCGCATCAATAATTCTTGCGATAGCGGATCGACAGCGACGTCTCGCCCGATCCGCCCGCGGTGCTGAGAATCGACAGCGCGCGCGACAGGCTGATCTCGAGCTGGGTCGCGGTATAGCCGCGCCCGTCGGTGATGATCTCGACATAGATGTCGTTCGAAATATGCTGCCCTGCGGCGAGCGCGGTGCCGCGGCCTTCGGCTTCGTCGGCCCCGAGGACGCGCAGGCGGTCGATGCCGGTGGCCGACTGTAGCGAGCCCAGAGGGCTGAGGCCGCTGCCGCTGCTGTTCAGCCGATTGAGCGACGCTGCGAGTTGCACCGCCTGCAACGGCGACAGCGAGGTGATCGAGTCGCCGAACAGGATGCGCGACACGATTTCGTCCTGTGGCAATCCCGGCACGCTCGAGAAGGTGATCTGGGGAGCCAACGCGCGCCCGGACACGTTGATCGAAACCTCGACATCCTCGATCGCTTCAGTCGCGACGAGTTGGATCGACGGGTCATAGGGATCGCCCGTCGGGAAGGTCACCCGGCCTTCCTGCAATTCGAACGACCGGCTCGCAAAGACCAGCGTGCCGCGGACGAGTTCGATTTCGCCGGTTACGCGCGGCGCCTCCGTCGTGCCCGCCAACGTCACGTCGGCTTCCCATTCGGATTCGAGACCCATGCCGCTGACATAGAGTTCGTCGGGCGCGCGCAGGTGGACGTCGAGGCGCAGCGCGTCGAACAGGCTGCCGCTCGCCGCCGCCATCCCCTCGCCGGTGATCCGGCGCCGCCCGGCCGGCGCCTTGCGGCGCACCCCGCTCAGCGTCGGCACCTGCGCCGCACCCTCGCGCACATAGCGATAGCGCGTTTCGGGAAGCCGCAGTTCGCCCGACAGCAGCGCCGTCTCGCCCTTCGACTTGGTGAGCTTGAGCGTTCCCGTCGCGCGCGCAGCGATATTGTCGCTGCGCGCAAGTCGCGCATTGTCGAGCGTCGCGGTGAGGTTCATCGGATAGCCCTCGGCCTGGGCCAGGCTGATGAAGCCGCTCGCGGTGACGGCGCCGTCGCCGGCGGTCGCGGTCAGATTCCGGATCTCGAGCCGGTTGCCGCTGAAGCGGCCATCGACGGCCATATCGGTGAAGCGCGTGCCATAGGTCACATTTTCATAGGTCATGCCATTGCCGCGGACGACGCCGTTCAGGCACGGCGCCGCGAGGGTGCAGCTGAAATCGGCGGCGACCGCGACCGGCCCGGCGATCCGCTGGTCGGGCATCCCGGCAAAGGAGGACAGCGTTTCGGCGGGCCCGTTGTAGCGGATGCCGCCGCCGAGCGGCGCGGCGCGCAGCCGCTCGATCCACGGGCCGGCGCCGGAGCCGAGCGGGCGGAGCGACGCCTGCATCCGCCCGATGACGCTGCCGCGCTTGCGGATCACAGCGCGCGCCTCGCCGCCATCGGCGAGCAGCTTGCCCGCGAAATTGACGTCGACCGGCTCGCTGACCTGCGCCGCGGTGGTCCGGGTGAAATTGTCGATCGTCAGCCGCGCGTCGGCGCGGGGAAAAGCGTCGGCGCTCGCCTGAGCGAAATCGAGGCTGCCGCTCGCGCGCCCGCCAAGGCCGAGGTCGGGATAGACCGCGTTCAGCAAAGCCATATTGACCCGGTCGAGCCGGCTTTGCAGCAAAATGCCATCGCCATATTTGCCCGCGATTCGCGCGCTGCTCCGGCGCCCGAGGTCGAGCGTCGTCGGCAGCAATTCATAGCCGTCGTCGCCGGGGACGATCCGCGCCGGCGAAACGGTCTCGAACGCGATGCCGGTCGCGCGGCCCTTCACCGATGCGCGCCACAGCTCGGGCTGCAGATCGGCGTTCACCGCGACGCGGAACGGCACGCCGCTCACGCCTTCGACAAGCGCCTGCGCGCGGCCGCGGCCGCCGGCATAGTCGATCTTGACCCGGCCGACCGCGATGTCGACCTCGCGCAGCTGCGTATCGGCGAGCTGGATGTCGGCGACGACCCGCGGCTGCTCGTATAGCGTCACATCGGCATCGACCACCGCCGAGCCGACGACGAGCCCTGCGGGTCCGGGCAGCGTCATATTGTTGGCGCGCACGTTGATCGCCGCCGTCTGATACCGGCCGTCGGCGCCGAGGCGGACCAGGCCGCCGAGTCCCTGCCCCGACGCATCGAGCCGCCCCGTGAAGGGGCCGGCCTCGCTCTGCACGATGCGTCCCTTCATCTCGATTCCCGACAGGTCGGCGCGCTCGACGTCGATCGTCAGCGGCCCCGCTGCGGTGAGCAGCACGATGTCGGCCGCGAGCGGGCCATAATCGGTGTCGCCCGTCGCGGCGAGGCGATAGCCCTTGGGCGCGCCGGTGAGCCGCGCCTCGAGATTGGCGAGGCCGATCCCGAGCCCGGGCCGCTCTGCACGCAGCACCGCGCGCGGGTCGCTGATCGTCCCCGCGACCTCGACCCCGAGCGGGCCATATTGCGTCGAATTCGCGCGCGCACTGAGCTGGATGCGACCATCGGGCGAATAGCTCCCCTGCCCGCCCGTCACGCGCAGCAACGGCGCGGTCAGGCGCAGGTTGCTGAAACGGACGATCCCGTCGGTGCCATAGCGGACATTGGCGGTCGTCACCGCATTGCCGCCGAGCAGGTCGCGCACCCCGTCGTTGAAGAGCTTGGTCGAACGCGCCCGGACATTGCCCGCAATCTCGAACCCGCCGCGCGGTGCGGTCTTCAGATCCATGTTGGTGTCGATATTAAAGATGCCGACGCTTTCGATCCGGTAATTGTTGACGCGCCCGTCGATCGCCCCGGTATAGAAACCCTTGTTCGTGTCGGCGACGATGATCGCCTTCGCGTCGATGCGCGGCGAACGCAGCCGCAGATTGTCGCTGAGCAGGCGGCCGTCCGACCAGGCGAGGTCGCCGTCGAGCCGAACCTGCGTGAGCTGACCGCCCGCGACGCTATCGAGCCCGCGGATGCGCGCCGCGCGCCCCGCGACCGGGATCAATATCTGATCGGCGTCGACGCGCGCCTTGCCGCCGAGGCTCAGCGCCTCGACGATGATGTCGTTGACGCCGAGCGCGTTCGCCTTCGCCTGATATTCGACCGTCGGCGTCGCGAAGGCGCCGTCGAAGCGTGCGCTCGCGCGAACCCCGTCGCCGCGCACGCCGGGCGCGACCGCGCTTGGACGGAGCAGGACGAAGGCAAGCTGCAACGCGTCGTAGCGATTCTTGCCGAGATCGACACCGCCGCTGATCCCGAGCCGGATGGCGCCCGAGCCGACGCGCCCGTCGAGCGCCGCCTTGCGTTCGTCGAGCGCCGCGGTGAGCGCGATTTCGGTCTCGGGGCCGAGCAGCGCGGCCGCCGTGCCTTCGAGCAGGCGCGAGGGCTGCGCCCTGCCCTTGACCGCAAAGGTGCCGTCGCGCGCCGCCAGCCCGATCCGCGCCAGCGGATTGGCGCCGAGGTCGGCGACGAGCGTGCCGTCCCATTTCGTCCAGTCGCCGCGCCCATCGAGCTTCGCGGTCAGCGGCTCGGTAAAGCCGCCCATCGCCGCGAGCACCCCGCCCTGCGGCGCGCGGAGGTCGAGGGTCATCGCAAGCCGGTTCTTCTCGGGCACTGCGTCGAGCAGCAGTTTGATCGCGTCGCCCTTGGCTCCTCCTCCGATCGTCTCGGCTTTGGCGCTGATCTGTGCACGGCGGTCGGCGATCGCGACCTTGCCCGAAAGCCGCGCCTCCTGCCGCTCGCCGGCGACCGCGGGTTCGAAGACGAGGCGATCGACCGCAAGCCTGCCGACGTCGATGTCGAGGTCGGGCAGCAAGGGCTCGCCCGTATCGGGCACCGGCTTGAATTCGGGAAGCCGCTCGAGCGTGATCCGCTTCGCCGTCGCCGAGCGGATGTCGATATGGTTCGCGAGATAAGCAAAGGGCCGCCAGTCGATCCGGATTTCGGGCGAGGTCAGGAAGCGCCCCTGCGGATCGGACAGCGAAAAGTCGCGCACGATCATCTCGCCATAGAGCGAGCCGTCGAGGCGGCCGATGCCGATCTTCATCCCGTTCTCGAACTCATATTTTTCGATCTGGGTGACGACGAAGCGCCGTCCGGCATCGCTGTTGAGCCCGATCAGGAACAGCGCGACGAGCGCGATCAGGCCGAGCAGGGCTATTCCCGCGCCGCGCGCGATGCGGCGCGACCAGCCCTTCGCCGCCGGCGCCGCGGCTGCGCCCTCGGCGTCGAGGCGGGCGTCATCGGCCATCAGAAGGCCTGACCGATCGAGATATAGACGGCGATCTTCGATTCGCCCGGCTGGCGGTCGATCGGCGTCGCGATGTCGAACCGCATCGGCCCGAAATTGGTGTAGTAGCGCGCGCCGACCCCGACGCCGTAGCGCAAATCGGAAAAATCAGGCCGCGAGCTCGTATAGACCTGCCCCGCGTCGACGAAACCGACGATGCCGAAATTGCCGAAGCGATAGCGCGCCTCGACCGCGGCTTCGTTGAGGCTGCGCCCGCCGATCGGATCGTTGTTCGGGTCCTTCGGTCCCAGTTCCTGATAGCCGAAGCCGCGCACCGAACCACCGCCGCCGGCATAGAAGCGCCGCGACGGCGCGAGCTTCTCGCGCGCGGCGCCGAGGATCGAGCCGATGCGCAACCGGCCGGCCAGCACGATGCTGTCCGTCACCGGATAATAGCCGCTCGCGTCGATCTGGGTGCGCACATAGGGCGAGAAATCGCCGCGCATCGACCCTTCGGGCTGGATCAGGCTGGTCAGCCGGAACCCCTTCGTCGGATCGAGCAGGCTGTCGGTGCGGTCCATCCCCACCTGTCCGGTCAGGCCGAGGATGGTGTAAAAGTCGTTCGTCCGCTCGCCGAGCGCGAAGTCATAATCATCCTCGCGCGTCGCGATCAGGTCGGCACCATAGGCATAGGTGAACTTCTTCTGCCACAGCGGCGTCGATTCATAGGCCCAGCGCACCCCGACGCGGCCGGTCAAAGCATTATAGGCATCGTAGCGGCTGCGCGTCGCTTCGGCGACCAGCTCGAAACTCTTGTCGCGCCGCCCGGCATTGGAACGCCGCATCGTCACGCCGAGGCTCTGCTCCTGCGTGCCCGCGACGCCACGGACGATCAGCGCGCCTTCGGGCGGAAAGAGGTTGCGGTGCGTCCAGCTGGCGACGAGGCGAATCCCTTCGCCGGTCCCATAGCCCGCGGTTCCCGCGATCGTGCGCGGTGGCCCGGCGTCCTGGGTGACGTCGACCGTCACATATTCGGTGCCGTCGCCGGCGCTTTCGCCGGTCTGCTTCGGTTCGACCGCGACGTTCGAGAACAGCCCCGTCGCGACGAGTGCCTGCCGCAGATCGTCGACCTTGCGGCTGTCGTAAAGATCGCCGCGCCCGAAACGCGACAGCACCTCGACATGCTCGGCATCGAAGGCCAGGTCGCCCTTGGTCTCGATCCCGCCGAAGCGGCTGCGCGGGCCGATCGTCACGGGCAGCGTGTAGGCACCCTCGGCGGTCGCGCCGTCGAGCAATATGTCGCGCTGCCCGACCTTCGCAAAGGGATAGCCCTCCTCGGGCAGCTTGAGCGCGATCGCGGCCTCGGCACCCTGCACGCGCTCGGCGATGATCGGCTCGCCAACCTTCAGCGCGAAATTGTCCTCGATCAGCCGCGGCGGCACCGTCGGTTCGGCTTTGATCGTGATGTCGGAAAATGTGTAGCGCTCGCCGGGCGTCACCGCGATCACCGCGGTCAGCGGCCCGCGGCGGCGTCCCTGCCCTTGGCCATTGCCATTGCCTTCGGCAACCGGCGCCCGGTCGATGCGCGTTTCGATCTGCGCATCATAATAGCCTTCGGACGACAGGATGCGCTGCATCAGCTCGGCATCGGCGCCGAGCCGCGCGCGCAGCATCGCGACATTGTCGGCCTTGCCGTCGCCCTCCTCGAGCGCCGACAGGTCGTGGAACAGATCGCCGAGGTCGATGTCGGAGCGGACGTCGGGACCGTCGAGCCCGGTGATCTGGACGCTATATTCGACGCTGCGATCGCGCCCCTCTTCCTCGGGCTCGGCGAATTCGACGGGTTCGACGTTGAAATCCTCAAGCGCGGGCAGCGGCGCCGCGAGTTCGCCGTCGCTGATCGGCGCATCGCCGATCGGCTCGGCGGTATCGCCGTCGGCGAGCGCCGGGATCGGCGTGCCGTCCACCGCCGGCGGCGCCACGCCTTCGCTGTCGGCGTCCTGTCTCGCCCTATCCTGCCTGGCCCTTTCGGCCTGCTGGCGCTCGAACTCGGCGATCGATTCGAGCGGGCGGTCGAGTTCGGGATCGTCCTCGGCGCCGATCGGCGGAATCGCGTCCTCGAACTCATCCTCGTCGATGATCGGCGCGACCTCGGGCAGCTGGACCTCGGGCGGCGGCGGGGTCGGCGCCGCGATCGCGTCGGGCTCGGCTGCACCGGCGGCGTCCTGCGCTTCGGCGGCCGGGGGTGTCGGCGGGGGCGAAACCGTCCGCTCCTGCGCCGAAGCGATATGGCCGCACGCGAGCCACGATATCGAAAGGATCAGCAATGCAGGCACGACGCGCGGCGTGCGCGCGAAAGTCAGGGGCGCGAAAAATATGCGACGCTTTTCAATATTTCGCATCAAGTCTCTGCCGATCCGCACTTGTGACCTGCCCGGATCGGCAGCGCAATCGCATTCTCTGGGCTTTGCGACCAATCGCGCGAATCAGCCTTGCGCAATCGCCGGGCGCCGGGTCAGCTGTCGGCGCCGAACAGGTCGCGGCTGTAGACCTTTTCCGCGACGTCCGCGAGGTCGTCGGTGACGCGGTTTGCGATAATGACATCGGCGCCCCGTTTGAATTCCTCCAGGTTCCGGATCACGCGCGAATTGAAGAAAAGTTCCTCTTCGAGCAGCGGTTCATAAACGATAACCTCGATCCCTTTCGCCTTGATGCGCTTCATCACGCCGAGGATGCTGCTGGCGCGGAAATTGTCCGATCCTGCCTTCATGGCGAGCCGGTGGATGCCGACGATGCGCGGGGCGCGCTTGATGATTTCGCCCGCGATGAAATCCTTGCGCGTCGTGTTCGACGACACGATCGCCTGGATCAGATTCTGCGGCACTTCCTTGTAATTGGCGAGCATCTGCTTGGTGTCCTTGGGCAGGCAATAGCCGCCGTAGCCGAAGGAGGGATTGTTGTAGAAGGACCCGATGCGCGGATCGAGGCACACGCCCTCGATCACCTGGCGCGGGTCGATGCCGTGCAGTGCGGCGTAGGTGTCGAGCTCGTTGAAATAGGCGACGCGCATCGCGAGATAGGTGTTGGCAAACAGCTTGATCGCCTCGGCCTCGGTATTGCCGGTCTGGAGCACCTGCGTGTCGGGGTCGAGCGAGGCGGCGAGCAGCAGCTGGGCGAATTCGCCGGCGCGCGGATGCGTGTCGCCGACGACGATCCGCGACGGATGCAGATTGTCGTAGAGCGCCTTTCCTTCGCGCAGGAACTCGGGCGAAAAGATGATGTCATTGCTGCCGGTTTCGGCGCGCATCCGCTCGGTGAAGCCCACGGGCACGGTCGATTTGACGACGATCAACGCGCCCGGCGCTCGTTCGAGCGCATCGGCGATCACCGCCTCGACCGATCCGGTATCGAAATAATTGGTGTCGGGATCATAGTTGGTCGGCGTCGCAACGATCACGAACTCCGCCCCGTCATAGGCCACGCGCTTATCGGTCGTTGCGACGAGGTCGAGCGGCCGGTTTGCAAGATAGTCCTCGATCTCGGCATCCGAAATCGGCGATCGCCTCGCGTTGAGCAAGTCGACCTTGTTCGCATCAATATCGAGCGCCACCACCCGGTTCCGCTGCGCGAGCAGGACCGCGTTGGAAATGCCGACATAGCCGGTCCCGACGACGGCGATCTTGCGGCCGCTCGATGCGGAAGGCGAAGGGGAGTCGGACACTATCATGCTCCTGCTTTCGGTTGAGCCGCAGCGCCCTAGCAAGCCGCAAGGTCCCGCTCAACTCGGCAAAGGGGTCGGCGGCTACGCCTTTCAGGTACCGCAATAGGTTATATAGGGACCAAAATCGGCCGGCGCCGGCTTTGCATAGTCGCCACACGCCTCGCGTTCGACGAAGGGATTCTGGACGACCTCGAGCAGCGCGAACCAGGGCGCCATGTCGCCGCCCTCGGCCGCTTCGAGCGCCGCCTCGACCAGATGGTTGCGCGGAATGTAGAGCGGATTGATCGCATCCATCGCGCTGGCGCGCGCGACCGGGTCGGCGCCCTCGCGCTCGATCGCCGCCCACCAGTCGGCGATCCACGGCGCCATCGCGTCCGGTTCGGGCAGCAGCGCGGCGAGCGGGCCGCCGTCGCCGCGCAGCAGGGACGCGAGCGCGCGGAAGAAGCCGGTGAAATCGACCGCGTGGCGCTCGAGTTCGGCGAACAGCGCATCGACGAGCGCGCCCTCGCCTTCGAACGCCTCCTCGAACCCCAGCTTCGCGCGCATCCGTGCCAGCCACGCAGTGCGGAAGAGGTCGGGAATCCGCGCGACGACCGCCTTGGCCTCCTCGACCCCGCCTTCGTCGGCGGCGTGGATCGCGGGGAGCAAGGCTTCGGCGAAGCGCGCCATGTTCCAGTGCATTATCTGCGGCTGGCGCGCGTAGCTGTAGCGGCCGTTCGCGTCGATCGAGCTGAACACGGTTTCGGCAGCGAAGCGGTCCATGAAGGCGCAGGGGCCATAGTCGATCGTCTCGCCGCTGATCGCGACATTGTCGGTGTTCATCACCCCGTGGATGAAGCCGATGCCGAGCCAGCGCGCGACGAGGTCGCACTGGAGCAGGACGACTCTTTCGAGCAGCGCCAGCGGCGGATTGGGCGCATCGGCGAGCTCCGGGAAATGACGCTCGATCGAATAATCGGCGAGCTGCTTCAGATGCTCGGCCCCGAAATGCGCGGCGAAGAACTGGAAGGTGCCGACGCGGATGTGGCTCGCGGCGATACGCGTGAGCACCGCGCCGGGGTGTGCGCGCTCGCGCTGCACGCGCTCGCCGGTCGCAACCGCGGCGAGCGAACGCGTCGTCGGCACGTTCATCGCCGCCATCGCTTCGGAAACGAGATATTCGCGCAAGACCGGACCGATCGCCGCCTTGCCGTCGCCGTTCCGCGAGAAGGGCGTGGGGCCGGACCCTTTGAGCTGGATGTCGAAACGCGCGCCGCCCGGCGCGACCACTTCGCCGAGCAGCAGCGCCCGGCCGTCGCCGAGCTGCGGCGAGAAATGCCCGAACTGGTGCCCGGCATAGGCGAGTGCGAGTGGGGCGGCGCCTTCGGGAAGCTCGCCGCCCGAAAAGAGGCGGGCGAGCTCTTCGTCGCTCGCGTCAAGGGTCAGGCCCAGCTGTTCGGCGAGGGGGCGGTTGAAGGCGAGCAGCCTGGGCGCAGGCGGCGGCGCCGCCTCGGCGGGGGCGTAGAAGCCTTCCATCGTGCGGTGGAAGCTGTTGTCGAAGGCGATGTTCATCGGCATCGGATCCCTGTTGATCTCGCGATATGGAAGCGAGACGGCCAGGCCACAATAGCAGACGCGAGACACCGCGGAACGAGACGGGGGACGGCTCCCCCTCCCTCCAGCAGCCGCACCTCCCTAGGAGGTTGACAGCCGAATTGCGTCGATCGCCGTCTCGGCTTGCCTGTCCGCGGCTTGCGGCCGGCCGTACATCACCAGTTCGGGATAATCGCACATCGCCGCTTCCCTTGCGACGAAGTGCGCGACATTGTCCTTCAGAGGCTGCCCTTCCTCGAACGAAACCGCGCCCTTGCCGCGGCAGGCCAGACCGAAAGTGAAGCTTTCAAGCCCGGTCAGCGCATCGACGCCGTCGACGCCGACATCGAGGCGCGCCATATCGCCCTCCTTCAGCATCGTCATCGTGTTTGCAACGACGGGCGCGCCGACGCCGTTCCAGCGGATCTGCAGTTGCCCTGTTTTACCGCGAGGCACGATCATCGTGGATATGCCGGGGCGGCTGATCACGGTCCATTCGAACGGCAGGGGCTTGTCGCGGTCGCGAGGCGCGAGAGCGACGAATTTCGCGAAATCGGGGTCGTAGATGGCCGACTGGCCTGCGCCGGCCGGGTTGGCGGCCATGGCAATCCGTACGGCCTCCCCCTGCATGCCTGCCCGCACCATGGCGTCGAGCGAAGCCTTGAGGTCCGATCGCGTGAGAGTCATGCCCTTGGCAAGCATCTTGTCGAAAAGTCGGATGCGGGCATCGAGCGCGTCCTGGCTGCGCAGCGTGCCACTGAAACCGAAATAGCTATCGCGCCATGGGGGCCGCAATGAGAGGCGCTCGATAAGCAGATCAGCAGCTTCGGGATAGATCTCAATTCGAGAGAGAATGGTAATTACATTAGGTATAAGCTTTTCTCGGCGTAATAGAGCATCCGCACGCCGCACCGCCTCACGCGGCGCGGCGTCGCGCAGCGTTTCAATAATCAGATTCTGCTGGGCTGCGGTATCGCGCCATCCAAGTTCCTCGAGGGTCTGGATGAAGCGTTTGCGGCGATCGGGAGCCAGATTTCCTCGAGCCTCAATGGCAAACAACAGATTCAAGACGGGCTGGTTGAGTGGCTGACGAGCGAGGACGGCTTTCGCTTTCTCTGCGGTCTCAGGTGGAATCTCCACATTGGTAACACCGGCCAGATCCCAACCAGGTTTGGCGGCAATTCGTTCTCCGCGCCGATCGGCGAATGTGAAGATAGTCAGGCCAAGCAAGGCAGCGAACAAAACAAAGGAGGCGATGTAGCGTATCATGGCTCTATCCCTGCATTCCTTCTCGGTCGCGGCCCATTCGGACTCGAACGCGTCTCTTCCGTTCCTCCGCGCCCGAGAAAAAGAAAGTGATCAGGATTGCGAACACGACGATCCATGCAGGCGTGCGCAGCGGATAATCAACGATTGAATGCAGTGCTATGAGCCCGATGGCGAGACCGGCTGGTGGTGCGAAGACACCTCCCTTATTCGGGGCACGCACCAATCGCACTGCGCGCACGGCGATCGCGGCAGCGAAGAGGCAGAGCACAAACATGCCAGGCAATCCCATTTCAATGAGAACGCCGAGATATTCATTATGTGGACTGTTGATATAATACGCAGTGACGTGATCGAGTGGCTCGCGGGCAGCATAGGCAGGTACGAACGACCCAATGCCGCTCCCCCAAGGGAAATATTGACTGACCAAAGGCCAGCTGTTTCGCCAGATTTCACCGCGCCCATTGTCTGCTACATCATTGAACCGTTCAAGTGCATTCGTCACAACCGTGCTGAAGCTGAGCAAATATACCAGCGCTATCACCACGGCGATCGCACCTAGTAGTAGCAAACCTCTCCGTTTTCCCTGAGCCTTAATGAAATAGAGATTGACCGACGCAACGAGTCCGAGAAACATTAGGCCGAGGGCCGCACGCGATGTCGTGCCGATCGTGGTCGCAAGGAAGGTGATCGAAAGGACGGTCGTCCAGGCGATAGCCGACTGTTTGGACAGGGCGCGGATGTTAACGAATGCAACGCAAAAAATCGCCCCTATCGCAAGCATCAAGCCTTCATGATTCCGATTGGCGAAAAAGCCGATGAGGTTACGTCGATGTGCGCTATTGTAAAAATTGAACGTTGCTCCAGCGCTGCCCATCTGAATGACGCCGACCAGTATCGAGGCCACGACCAGCACGATAAATAGAGCGACGCAGCGTTCTCTCGCAGCCTCGTCGAGAAGCGAAGCTGAGAAAAGCGCTGCGTAGGGGGGCAATAGCATCAGCAGTGCCAGTAAAGTCGCAGATGGTGCGAGCGTGAGCGGATGGGCAAGGTCTCGCGCGCCGACGAGATCGAAAACGGCTTTGGGAACATCCCGGCCGGGAAGCGTCTCCCAAATAGCAGGCGGCAATGGAACAAGTTGGAGGGCCGGAACAAGCGGGATCAGTACGAGCGCCACCCTAAGCAAGAGGGGCAACCGCCCGACGGCACCCCATGCCCCGGCGAGAAGCGCGACGGGCAGCGTGATGGATGCCACAACGCAGATCACGAATATGCGCAAGCTTGCGTCGCCTGCGCTGCCGCCGAGCGTGAATGCGCAGACCAGCAGCACGTATAGAAGGATCTCGTTTGCGCGGGTTAGCGTCGACGTCTGAGCTCCCGAATCGAATCTGTTCTGCTTAAAAATGGCTTCTCTCTCTCGCTCTCGATCCGCCTCGCCGAGGCGCCCGTCGATGGAAGAATTGCACTGCTCCGTCAAGTCGCACGCCCGAGAGGGGCGCGACCTGTCGCCCACCTGCGGCTGTCCGTCGCTAAACGATAGCAAGGTGGGCACGTATCCCGATTGGGTGGCGCCATGCAGTATGATATTTCAGCAGCCTTGCCCACTAAGCGAGTTTGTGCAAAGCGGCACCTCGGAACGAAAGGGTTAGTGATAGATTTTAAGTCGCAATTGAGGCGGTGCCAGGGGACTGACGGGGCATCGCGCACTGAAATTCGAGTAACTTAAATGAAAGTCGATTCACTGCCCGATGCCCGTTCAAAGGTCGCGCAGGCTAGCACTGACCTAAGTCACCGCACGTCTCGCAAGTTAGACTTGGGGAAGGCCATGGCTGGCTTGACCCCGCTCGCTAACAAGCGGAGGCGCCGTGCTAATCTTTCTGCCTGGGCAATGTCTGTAGATCTCGTCTGCATTTCGCTGGCGTTCGTGATTGCCAGTTTGTTCCGTGCCGGCGAAATCGATTTAGATCAAGTGGGCCGCATTTTGCTCTGCACGCTACCCATATATTTGGGCATCGCGCTGAACAATCAGAGCCATCATGTTAAAATTCTGCTCAACGGCTTCAAGAGCGCATGGCGAGCCGGCACCGCATTCGCATTTTCCGCCGCTGCCATGCTGCTGATCGCCTTCTTTATGAAAATTGGCGAAGATTTTTCACGTTTGCTCTTCGGCTTCGGCACGGTTTTTGCGCTAATATTGCTGACGGTCTGGCGTAACCTGCTAGTGCGCATCGGACGGCGCTACCTCGGCGAATCCCCGTTCGCCAATCTCTGTATCTACGATCAGGTTCCGCGCAACACTCTAAGCGGGGAAGGTTCAATTGACGCGAGTGCGTTCGGGCTTTCGTCGCCGTATCCTAGCGACCCTGTCGCTGTGTCCAATTTAGCGCATGTCGCCCAAGGAATGGACAGGGTCATCGTCCATTGCCAGCCAGCCCATCGGATGCAGTGGGCGTCCATGTTGCGCTCGCTCGATGTGCCAAGCGAGATAGTGACGCCGGAACTCACTGACCTCCATCCCCTCGGGATTAGTCACCGTTCCGGGCAAGCTAGTTTGCTGCTGAGTGGGGGACCGATGCCGTGGACGCATCGTGCCCTGAAACGCGCGTTCGATCTCGCCGTCACCCTTCCAGTTATGCCGATATTGCTTCCATTCTTGGGCATAGTCGCGCTGATGGTTAAGCTTGATAGCCCCGGTCCGGCGTTCTTCCGGCAGGAACGTATCGGGCTCGGCAATCGGAAATTCCACATCCTGAAATTTCGCACGATGCGCGTCGAGGCAACCGATGCCAATGGGGACCGGTCCGCCGCGCGGGACGACGACCGCATAACGCGGCTCGGGCGCATTCTTCGACAGACAAGCATCGACGAGCTTCCACAGTTTCTCAACGTGCTAACTGGCTGCATGAGCATAGTCGGTCCGCGTCCGCACGCAATGGGATCTCGAGCCGAAGATGCTCTCTTCTGGGATATTGATGATCGATACTGGCACAGGCACTCGGTCAAGCCGGGCTTGACTGGCTTAGCTCAGATCCGTGGGTATCGCGGAGCGACTGAGATGAAATTGGATCTGACAAACCGCCTGCAGTCGGACCTCGAATATATCGCCGAGTGGTCGCTGCTGACTGACGTAAGAATCATTTTGCAGACTTTTTCAGTCCTTTTCCACAAAAACGCCTTCTAGATGTTTAGTCCCAGCGTGTGATGGTGTAATTTGTCATCGTCACAGCGGAAGGACGTATGGGACAGGTTCTACATGGGAACGCCAAGACCACGCACGCCATTCGAGGCGAGCTACAGCGATCGCAAGCTCCGGTCGCGCAGCTCGCGAAGCGGTACGGGATCAACGAGAAGACGGTGATCAAGTGGCGCAGCCGGCAGTCGGTCGAGGATATGCCGATGGGCCCGAGGGAACGGCGCAGCACCGTGCTGTCGCCGATGGAAGAGGCAGCGATCGTGGCGCTCAGGGTTCAGGCCCGATTACCACTCGATGACGTCTTCATTGCGTTGAAGGACGTGATCCCGCACCTGACGCGCTCGTCGCTTCACCGCTGCTTGCAGCGGCACGGGATCAGCCGGTTGCCCAAAGCGGATCGCGAGAAGCCGAAGCAGTTCAAGAAATATGAGATCGGCTACTTCCATATCGATATCGCCGAACTGCGCACGAAGGCGGCAAAGGCTTCCTCTATGTCGCGGTGGATCGCACCTCGAAGCTGGTGTTCGCCCGGATTTATCGCCGGGCGACGAAGCTCGCTGCGGCAGCGTTCCTGCGCGTGCTGATCAAGACGGTTCCGTACAAGATCCACACCATCCTGACCGACAACGGCGTGCAGTTCGTTCAGCGTGATCAGGGCGGTGCACTGGGGTGGATCGGCCATATCTTCGGCCGCGTCTGCGAGGCAAACGGCATCGAGCGTCGCCTCACCAAGCCCTATCATCCCTGGACCAACGGCCAGGCCGAGCGGATGGTGCGCACCATCAAGGAGGTCACCGTCAAATCCTTCCACTATACCTCGATCAACGAACTGCGCCGCCATGTGGGCGACTGGCTGGTCGCTTACAACTTCGCCAAGCAGTTGAAGGCGCTGCGGTTCAGGACACCCTATGAGGCGATCGAAGAACTCTGGAAATCAAAACCAAATATCTTCAATATGGAGCCACACCATCACACGCTGGGACTAAACACCTAGCTTAACACCCTGTCCAGAAAACCGGCACCACCTCATTTCCCACTGTCGACGGAAGCCGATTTCGACACAATTAGCTCCTTTAAGCCAAGTTGGTGATTTTTTTTCGTTACGCTCCACCACACAACGGCAGCTAGCGCTGTACAAACTGCCTGCGTCCAAACCACGGCAGAGATACTACCGAAATATGCAGCTACGGCTATGGCGAGCACCGTAGATGGAGCAACAATCACACGCACCACTAGCGCCCCACGAACTCGCCCCATCGCGCGCAACGCGCCCAAGGCAGCAAAATTCGAGATTTGCAATGGAATGATGAGCGCCATCGCGTGAAGAATCGGCTGACTAAGTTGCCACGATTGGCCCACAAGCGCGCGACCTATCTGATCCGGCATCCAAGCGGCTGCCTGCGAAATTGCTAGTATCGAAAAGCCGCCCAGCACCGAGAATTTAATTGCTTCCCGGTGAAGGGCTTCAGGTCTTTCCTGCCAGATCCCGACGAAATGAGGGATCATGGCAGTTGATATTCCCATGGCAAAAACGTTGATAGGCCCCATTACGATCTGAGCGCCCCGGTAAGCAGCATTGCCTTCAAGGCCGATTAGAATCGCGATGATGAAAATGACGCTTTGCTGTGTTGCCGAGACAATACCTCTGTCTATCAACAGGCTAGCCATCATCACGCGCTTTTCACGCAACCACAGAGTCAAGCGTGTGAAGATTGGGCCATGCACCCTTACAAAAGGCAGAGTGCACAGAGCTGCGGCGCAGCCGGTAAATATCCACGTCCCAGCGACGCGGGCAAGTGAGGCAGTCTCGCCGGTCGCGGTTAAGAGCGAAGCAACCGCCATAAACGCTAGCCATAGACTGTCTGCGATCAAGGAGAGATGAATCTGCTTAGCAGCGAAACCTATGTACCGGATGGTGTCTTGAACTGTAAGACCGGCGAGACCAAACCCCAAAATTGCCAGCCCCGTTGCAAGCGCTCCATCCACAAAGTAACTACCCGCCAAGACCACCATGCCAATCAGAAGACCGAACGCTGCCGAAACAACTAAATTTATAGCAGCAGCCTCCTTCGCACGTTGTGCGCCGGCAAGCAGCAAGGTTTCCCCTGTAATTGCGCGTACGGAATCGATCGCTAACAAGTAAATAGCAAAGATGATCCCAAACACCCCAAAATCCGCTGGCTCCAGCGCGTGGGCTGCAATTATTGAGGCGACAAGGTTAGACAGACTCGAAAGGGCTTGATCAACGCTAATCAACCCCACGCTCTTCACAGAGCGCATGCAAAGCGCAAATAATTTTCTCAAGGTGAAATAGAAACCTGTAGAATCATTGACAAGCTCTAAATAACTTTTCCGCGGCACAAATACAGGCTGCGCTGGGCGCTCTCATCATCAGTCGATGTGGCCGACAAAAGGTCGATCTCGCTATAAAGCGTAGCGAGATAGGCCATCTGCGCGGTCTGCTGCTTTTCCGTACCGTTCGATTCGAAGACGAGCTCCTCTGAAAGCTGCCACAGTGAGTAGATGACATCCTTCCAATTCTCTATCCAAGCACAGATCGAGAGAAGGAAAGCGACGTCCACCCGACCGTTCGGGACAAGATCGGACAGTAGCGCGAGTGGGTCGCGTTGTAAGTCAAAAACGAAAAAGCTCAGATTGCTCGCATTTTCGTGGCGCCTCATTGCATTTGCGGCATTAATCAGGCGATAGTCGATATCCACGCCGGTGCCTCCGGCAACCTGGTCGCGAATAGCGAAGAGCATGCCGCCTTGGTTACAGCCAACATCAAGGACAGTTTTCCCGTTAAAATCAACGGGGATATAGGAAAAGCGTTCTGCGGGATTCCGGCGGCCGCGCAATTCGTGTCCACCTAGAGAAATCGTATGATAGCCGGCGGGATAAGTCTTCGCGGCGTACGGTGGCGTAGCGGTTTTCGAATAGTTCAGGAGGTTCAAAATTTGGGTCACTGAATCCAAGTCCGACCCGGCGCAAACCTGCCTTTCAAAAACATAGAATTCTTCAGGATCCCGCTTAATATGCTTACGGTAAAATCGTCTCAACATCGTGAACTGAGACAAGTAAGACTTAATTTGTTTGATCATAGAAAATTTTCACCTTCCAATAGACTCAAGGAGGACGGAATATACGGCCTTCCTGCATGGAAATCGGGGAAAGGCCGAGCCGATCAAAATCAGCGGTTGATGAAGTGTCCCATGCCCCGGCACGTGGTCAAACTCAAGCCACGATTGGTTCGCGACAGCTCCGATCAGCCAGCGCGCGCCAGCACTGCCGAAAGTAGCTCCGAAGCGGAAGCACCAGTTGGCACGTCAAGCACCATCGGGGGAGCTTGAACGTTGCCCAGACCAGATGTCACGATATCCCTTACCCCGTGCATCGCGCCCTCGGCATTCAATTCGAACCCAAATCTGTTCTCGTGAAATTGAGCGCTTGCAGATTGTTCAAGCAGGAGGGTCAACGGTCCCAGTTCATGCTGCATAATATGTGCCATCGCGAGCGCAATTTCCTCAGCCGAGACGACTTGATGGGCAAAATCGGAAATCCCATCCCTTCGCCTCAGATACAACACGTGCGTCAAAGGTGCTGACATGGCTGAGCGGTCAGCGCCCCATATTTCGTCGGGCTGGACGCGCCTCAGGACTGCACCTTTGCCTAAGAACCGTTGCCGTAGAACCCAATGCAGCCGATCCCCCATTGAACGGCCACGAAATAAGTCGGATTGCTGCTTCGCGCTGACCAGATTGAAGGGATAGAGCTGCATCCGAAATGGTGTTCGATGAACCTGACCATCACGAGTCAGCAACGCGACATCGTCGGAAATAAATTTCCATTTGGAAGATGAGTGGAGCAACTGAAGAAGGCTCGTCGTTTTCCCAATACCACTCCACGCCATTAGTAGAACAGTACGCTCGCCGTCCGTGCAAGCACTAGCGTGGCAAAATGTCTGCCCGCGACTCAATTGATAAAGCTGAATGTAAGGAATGAAAATGCGGTAATAAAACCGTTTAGAAATTCTTCGCCAAACATCGTCAAAATTGTTATCGAACGGCTTTAAAATGTTTCTAACGACCCGACTCCCCAGAAGGCGAGCGTTCGACGAAACTTGCACCTCAAGTCGGCCTTTATCAATTTTGACCAAATGAGGAATATACGCATCATCCACCCAGGCCCAGTTGGATCCAATGCTGCAATTCTTCAGTCGAATTTGATCCCCTTGGGGGCAGCCGAAGTCGCCGAACTTAAAGCTCGCATCCGGGAGACCGTTGCCACACCGCAAAAATTGGGGATGAATCTCCTCGCGCACTGCGTGAGCCAAAGGCCCATCGCCGACTACCTCAAAATCCAACGCACCTAAACCAAAGCGCTGCTGCATAACGTTCGTTCCGTCACTGACCATGCGAGCGCGAGGTGGGTCGCGATGTCGAGCGCACAGACTTCCCGGATCGCTTCGGATCGACGGCGCGAGAGCGAGCAAACGCAATGGCTGCAAAGAGAAAGAATATTGCCCCATTTAGCTCTTCGTTGAGGGCTGCGGTCGCTACCGAAATTATGATCACGCCCATCACCGCCGACAACGCCACAAAATCCTCAGGCGCTCTTGTTCGACGCATCACTCTCCAAGAACATGATATCATTAGGTAAATAATTGAAAGCATTGCCCCCAATCCGGCAATTCCAGACTCACCCATAACTTTTGGCCAGAATGTGTCCAAAAGATACGTATCATTTTGCCTATTAGCTCCCCACCGGCCGTAGATTCCATACTTAAAGTAGAGACTGCTGTAGCCGTCAGTTCTGGACCCCTCACTTCCGAAGGTGCCTGCACCCGCGCCGAGCGGGAACAGGTCCAATGCGATCTCATATCCGCCGCGATAGAGCGCGCGCCGCACCGTATCCGATCCTTGTTCGCTGGTATAATAGGAGATTCTTGAGGTCACCTCTCCGCCAGCAGAAGATGCGAACACAGATCCAATCGCTGAGACCCCAAGCAATACAGCGAGCGCCTTTGTAAATGCGTTTGTACGAACAAAAATCATGACGAACATGAGCAGAAAGAGGCAGCCTACAATGATCTCCTTTACCGACACATGAAAAATCAGGATCAGAAAGAGGTAGACTGCCAAAGCTAGTCGCCCGGTCGTAAGCCGCCGAGCCAAAAAACCTAGGGCGGAAAGAAATCCAAACAGGGCAACCTGCGCACTTTGAACTGGGTGATGAAAGAAGCCGTTCGGTCGGAAAAAAGCTCCACGTGTGGCCAGCGGCTCTCCATCAAAGCCTATTCCATTGCCCATGATGTCACGCAACACTTGAACTGAATCAACCAATGCGACCAACACCAACGACAACATGATCAATCGGACGACGCGTCTCAGCCCCCCCCTCCTCTCACTTCGAAGCGCGAGTGCCGCAGCGCCAAGAAAGAAGATGAAAAATTTTAGATCCAGCAAAAAGCTCTTATAAAATGCCCAACTTCCTCTTTCAAAAGAGTATTTAAATATTAAGCTTGACAATAATATTATTGATATATATGCAATAATACTCAGAAGTATTTTTCTGCCTAGCTCATCTTTAAATAAATAGTATGATCCAGCAGGAGCCATAAGGCCTACTACAACAACGAGAGCCTCATCTAAAAAGGACGGCGCAAACTTTGATTGCGTAAACTGGTACACAAGGCGAGCCAAGATGAATACCACAGAGGCGATCGCTAACGCGTCAAAGCGAGGTCGCGCTTTCGGCGTTGCAATCCGAGGCGCGGCAACCGCCGCTCGCGAATGATATGTTTTTTGGGCGAGCAAGGGTCTCTCGTCTCTGAACTCAAGCCGAAAAGGCCGCAGGATGCATTGCGCCTAGCAGGCACGAAGCGGAGCAACAAGGTCGAAGATCGCTTGCTGCGGTTAGCCAACGTTGGCGACCGTCGAACGGCAAATCCACGTGAGGATCGCAGGGAGGGGGGCGGGCGTGCCGTATCACAGGTGCCGCTCGGAAGAGCATTCGCTACCGGTCGCAGCGGGGTGACCATACCGAGGTTTGGGAGAAGCTGCGCGAGCTGGCGCAGCAACGTAGCCGGCTCGGTTATCGGCGCCTGCATATTCCGCTGCGCCGAGCGGCGGCCTCATGTCGTCGACGATGTGACCCGGGAGTGTCTGCGCGCGGTGCCCGACACTTCAATCTACGGGCGCCGGCTCGTGCGCGAGCTTAGCGATCCGATCGAGGAAGGACGCAGGCCAGGGATGATCGACAGCGACGGTGAAACCGATTTGACATCGAACGCGGTGCTCGCTTGGCACGGTGAGGTCGGCGTCGAGTAGAATTATATCGCACGCGGAAAGCCGATCCAAAACGGCTATGTCGAAAGCTTCAATGGCCGGATGCGTGACGAGCTTCTGAACGAGACGCTGTTCCTCGACCTCGAATATGTCCGCAAGGTGATCGCGGCCCGGGTCCAAGATTACAACTGTCGCGGCCGCGCTCAGGGCTTGGATATGACACACGGGCGGCGCTCGCCACAGAACTGGATCAGCAATGCGCAACAAATCCATGGGCTCTAATCCTGGCTGTTGAAAACCAGGAAATCACGTGCCGATTTTCGACCGCACTCTAAATCTGGAGGTTAGGAGACTATGGGGCTCCGGCAGAAACCTGTGAGGTTTTCATATGGAAGTTCTTCCTCCAGCGGCGGACGGGCGCAGTCAATCGAAACGACGCGTCGGCCACAATGAACGTCGCTATCGACCCAACTAGAGCAAAAGCAATCCTCGCGGAAAGGCCCAGAGAATCTGGTGTGATATCGGTTACGTACTCAAAT
The DNA here is from genome assembly GCF_032879645.1 of Sphingopyxis indica. Classification (NCBI taxonomy): domain Bacteria; kingdom Pseudomonadati; phylum Pseudomonadota; class Alphaproteobacteria; order Sphingomonadales; family Sphingopyxidaceae; genus Sphingopyxis; species Sphingopyxis indica. The sequence goes on along the minus strand of NZ_CP076394.1, from coordinate 1,398,444 downwards.
ACCCGGATAATTTCTAAATGCCATAAATAAGCGCCATAAGAAAGCACACCAAGATGCCGCAATGGAGCAATTTCAAGCAGCCAAATCACTGGCGCGCCTCCGCGTCCAAACAGTCCGTAGAATAGCAACATAAGCGAAGCCCCTTGGAGGGAATAACGGACTGTTTCGCGAAAATCTATATCGCGATATAGCAAAGAGAATAGCATTAAAATTCCGGCTGCGGCGATCGCGGTGTAGCTACCCACAATCGAGTGAGCGCGAAAGTTCCTGTCTTGGAGAAGCGCTCCCGAAAGACATCCGTAAGCAATACTATCAATTCTCGTGTCGGTAGCCAGATAAGTGTAAGGATGTTCAGCATTCCCCCAGCCGAATGGAGCACCCCACTGCGCAATACATAGGCGCCAAATTAAAATTGAGGCACAAACGCTCGCAAGTATCCATATCACCGTACGAGCGCGCTTTCCAAATAGAAGCACCACCAATGGAAAGCTTAGATAAAAGTGCTCTTCAACTGCGAGTGACCAAAGGTGCGGCCACCGCATAAATTCATTTAGGCTATGCTCGGAATACAATGCATAATAGTTCGTAGTATACGTGATGGCCGAAACCACATCTGACATGCGTAACGACGAGTATGACAATCCCAAAGTGGATCCAAATATAATTAGCAGGAGAAGCTCAGGGCTCAACCTAAGAAACCGGCGTGCATAAAAATTTGGGAGCGAAATACGCCCAAATTGAGCACGCTCCTGAAGTAGCAACGTCGTGATCAAAAAGCCGCTGACGAAAAAAAATATTGTCACGCCCAGCCCACCCGGCACGACGTCCGCAAAGCCGAAGTGCGCTATCATCACTAAGGAGACACTAATCGCCCGAATTCCGTCCAGTCCGGCAATATATCCGCCACCTTTGGCGGCATCGTTAGTGGGCAACTCGTATCTCCATCCTGGATGAGGTGCGAGGCAGTAGCAAGTGGGCTAGCTTCCCACAAGTGCCGTGCTCCACATTGGGGACAGCGCGCATTCAGGCATTTCGGGCTAAATCGGGCTACGAAGTCGCTGGTTCATTTCAGATCGGACAGCGCTGAAGCGCATGTCGCCCCTCACCTGCAATTCGGAGCTCGACACCGCCTCGGGCCGTCGCTTGCGCGATAAGCGATAACCAGTTTGACGAAGCAAGCAGTTGCGAACAACAGCAGGAGCTAGAGAGAGCGGCGAGCTAGTTTCCCCCAACTCCAGCTCTACTGATTTCTGCATCCCATGGGACACTGATGCCATAGCACGTATAGCAAATCGGCGACACACACACGCTCATCAGGATAATGGCTTCTGGGCACGCTGCGACCAACTCACCCGAGCATTCCCAGCGGATTACCTTGCGGCACTCAGGCTCGAAAGCTATGCGCATTCCAAACTTAGATGTCGCGTCAGGAGTCCCCTTTGCCAGACCGCCCCATGTCCGTTATTATACTGCTAGCCAACGGATCCCATGCAAAAGGCGGGATTGAGAAGTATGCCTATTACCTAATCAGGCAGATCGAATCGTCCCATGATGATATTTCCGTTTTCGAAAAAATATCCCGTTACGACCTACCTGGAGTATTGAAGCATATAAGCACTATTCCCTGTTTAATTTCTTATTTTTTCTTTTTTTTGTATCATCGGATTGATGTCGTTCATATAAATTTTGCTCCGAGAGGATCGACTTTTAGGAAGATTCCCTACGTCTTGGTGTCAAAATTAAAAAGGGCAAAAATAATTTTGCACGACCATGGCGGCGGCTATGAAGAATTTTATGAGAAAAGATCAGGCATTGTAAAAAGGTTGATAAAGTGGCTGTTTTTAAACGCAGATGCTTTTGTTATTCTCGATGAAGGTAGAAAGAATTTTATCACTGATCAAATTGGGGTTCCGAGAAATAGAGTGATAGCAGTTGGGAACGGCGTCCCTGCTGCTAAAGAGCTTGCGCATCCCGATAATCCCGTTCCTTCAATATGCTTTATGGGGCGGTTAACTCAACTAAAAGGTGTTCCAGTTTTATTGGATGCTCTTGGGACATTGAAAAAGCGGGGCATAGAATTTAAAGCACTTTTAGGCGGGGATGGCGATATTGAAGGATATCGTGCGGTCGCGAAAAGACTGTCCGTCGAGGATCAAGTTGAGTTTCTTGGATGGCTTAACGTTGATGACGTGCAACTTGCCTATCGCCGTTCTGATATCTTCGTTCTTCCTTCGCTGGTAGAAAACCAGCCGATGGCAATTTTGGAAGCCATGGCTCACGGGCTGCCGGTCGTGGCGTCGAATGTCGGCGCTGTGCCTTCGCAGGTAATCGAGGGCGAAACGGGATTAATCGTTCATCCAGGAGACGCTTTGTCTCTTGCGGATGCACTCGAGCGCCTATGCCGGGATCCTTTCTTGCGACTGCGAATGGGAGCAGCGGGATACAGCCGCTGGCAGCAGCGATTCTCGATCGAGGCAACCGCAACTCGCATGATCAAGTTGTACCGGGAGCTAGTCGCGTAGGATGCGTCGGCCATAGTTGATCGCGGTTATGAATAGCTAAAATGGCATCGCGGCCCAAAGCGATATGTCCCGCTGGTGCAGGGGCCGTTCACGCCATCACGTCAATTCATCACCGCTCCTCGCAAGTAAGCGTGGCCTGAAGGCCGCAGCTACGCGGCCTGTGCGATCTGCTGCTGATGGGGCTGCCAGTTCCAGGGCATGAGTTCATCCCAGCGGGACGCGGGCCAGCCGGAAGCGATCTTCTCGATGACGTCGGCAATATAGGCTTGGGGCTCAACCCCATTGAGCTTGGCGGTCTCGATGACCGAGTAGATTGCGGCGGCGCGTTCGCCGCCGGCCTTCGATCCGGCGAACAGCCAGTTCTTGCGGCCGATGGCGATGGACCGGATCGCGCGCTCGGCGATATTGTTGTCGATCTCCGCCATACCCTCATCGACGTAACGGGTGAGCGCGTCCCAGCGCTTGCGGCCATAGGCGAGCGCCTTCGCCATCGCCGACTTGGGCGACAGGCGGTGCAGGGCATCGTCGATCGCGCCGCGAAGCGCGACGATCTGCGGAATGGCTTGCTCCTGTCGGTGTCGGCGCCGGATATCGGGCGGCTGACCGCGGACGTCCTCTTCGATCCGGTAAAGCCCGGCGATACGGTCGAGCAGATCGGCGGTGAGCGGCGTCGGGCTCGTCTGGTGGCACTCGAAGATCTTGCGGCGGAAGTGCGCCCAGCAGGCGACCTCCTGGATCTGGCTGCCCTCGTAGAGCTTCTCATATCCGGCATAGCCATCAGCCTGGAGAAGGCCGGTGAACGACCTGAGCTCGCTCTGCGGATGGATGCCGCTGCGATCGGGAGTGAACCGATACCAGGCGAGCGCCGGGGTTGCGGCGCCCGACGCGCGATCATCGACGACATAGGCCCAGAGCCGTGCCTGCGCGGCCCGGCCCTTGCCGGGCACGAGCATCGGCACCGGCGTGTCGTCCGTGTGGAGCTTGCTGGCCTTCAGCCCTTCTTCGCGGATGCGGCTGACGATGGGATCGAGCAGATGCGCGGCCTGGCCCGCCCATCCGGCAAGGGTCGAGCGATCGATGTCGATGCCCTGCGCCGCCATCATCTCTGCCTGGCGATAAAGCGGGAGATGGTGATCGAACTTGTTCACGACGACATGGGCGAGTGTCGCAAAGCTCGCCTTGCCGCGTGCTATCGCCTTCACCGGCGCCGGGGCCTGGACGATCCTGTCGCAGGCGCGACAGCTATACTTGGGCCGCACGGTGCGGATGACGCGCCACTGGACCGGGGCAATGTCGAGCTGCTCGTCGCTGTCGTCGCCCAGCGGGCGCAGCGCGCCGCCGCAATCGGGACAGGTGCAGCTGCCGGCGTCGGGCTCGATCCGCCGTTCGGCGCGCGGCAGATGATCGGGCAATGCGCGCACCGGTGAGGGGCGTTCGGCGGGTGCCCGTTCGGTCGTTCCGCTGTCGGCGACCTCGGCTTCGCCTTCGAGCTCTCCCAGGGCAAGCTCGAGCTGCTCGATCTGGAGCGCGAGCTTCTCCGAGGACTGGCCGAAGGTCATGCGGCGGAGCTGGGCGAGCTGGTGGCGGAGAGTGTCGATCAGCGTATCGCGGGCCGCGAGAGCGGCTTCGAGCTCGGCGATCCGGGCGTCCTTGTCGATGCTGGAAGAGGCTGGTTCCGACACCCGGAGCACCTAGCAAAACGGGCTCCACGATGCCAGTAAAACCCTCACTAATCCGTCACTTTTTACCCTGCGAGCAAGGGTGCCGCAGTGCGTTCGGGACGCCGCCAGTCGATGCCTTCGAGCAGCATCGAAAGCTGCGCCGCGGTGAGGCTGACCTTGCCTGCCTTCGTGATCGGCCAGATGAACCGCCCCCGGTCCATGCGCTTCGAGAACAGGCACAGACCCTGGCCATCATACCAGAGCAGCTTGACCAGATCGCCGCGCTTGCCGCGGAACGCGAACAGCGCGCCCGAGTGCGGACTCTTCTCCAGCACCTGCTGCACCAGCACCGCGAGACCGTCGAACCCTTTGCGCATGTCGGTGGCGCCGCAGGCCAGATAAATGCGTGTCGTCGGTGGTAACGGGATCATCGGGCAAGGACGGACATCACCCGGGCCAGCGCGTCGGCATCGACCGCCGCGTCGACGGTGATCCGCACGCCCGAAGGCAGCTCGATCCCGATCTGGCCGCTGCCTGCCGGCGCCGTAGCCGGCACCGACACCTCGACCTCAGCGAACGATGGTGCCGGCGTCCGCTTCGTTCCCGTCAGATCGCCGGACAGGGCCTGCCGGCGCCACGTATAGAGCATCCCGCTGCCGACCGCGTGCCGCTGGCACGTCGCCGAGACCGAGCCATCGGGGCCGAGCGCTTCGCGCAGGATAGCCAGCTTCTGATCCACCGACCAGCGACGACGCCCGCCTACGACCGCGATCCGACTGCTCATACGATCACTCATATGACCGGTCACAAGAGCACTCGCTCCCGCCGCTCCGATATCCTCGCTCATCACCGCTCCTCACAAAGAGCGGCTATCAGCACCCCGCAGCAGCTCCCCGCAAGGCGGCCTTCAGGACACGGTTACCCTCGCAAAGAGCGGCGGCTATCAGCACCGCAAAGCAGCTTCCCGCAAGGCGGCCTTCAGGACACGGTTACGCGCCGCATGGCTGCTGGCCCTGATGAAGTCCGCAGGCTGGCTCCCTAATCACGTCATCGCGCTCGAAGCGCTGTGCCCCCCTGGGATTTGCCGCCCCCCCCGGTCTGACCGTTTTGTCACGTCACACCGTGTCTGCCGGAATCACGCAGATGAGCAAGGTGGGAGGAAAACAGGCGCTTACGTAGAACCCGGGGGGCATGTTACTGGTTTATGATTTCACGAGCGAGTCCGGCTGGAGGACAGCTGCATAGCATATTAATATCTCGGACGATGTCGAAATTCCGCCAAAGCTATTAGCAGAATACGCGGTCCCTCAACGAGATATCGACGCCAAAGCCTAGCGGGTTCACAGAATAGTCGAAATGCCCATTCCAATTTGAGCTTTTGTACTAGCGGCGGAGCGCGGCGTTTGCCGCCAACCACAAATTCGATGGCTGCCCCAACACAAAGACCAATCCCCGTCGCATCAGGGCGCCGAAATGTCGCATGGGCGATTAACTCCTGCTGAGGCGATCCGACGGAAATGAACGTGAAACGGGCCTTACTTTCTGCTATAAAGGCTGCAGCAGCCTCAATAGCGACCGGATTGCTCATGAGCCCCATTGGAGGTTGATGCTCAACGATCTCGATTTCCGGAAACATCTTGCGGAGCAATCTGGCAGATGACCTTTTCCCGCCGACAAGAGCGATCCTGTCACCTGACCCGAGGGCGCTTTGCAGCACATCTGCTGTCAGGTCGCTACCGGTCACCACGGGAAGCCGAATTCCCTGCATCGCTGCAAGCAGCGCCAAAATACGACTATCGCACGTACACCACTGAGCATTGTCATAGGCCGCGCGAACACGATCATCTTTATGCTCTATGGAATGCAAACGAACTACGTGATCGACGTTGGGCGTGACCAGATAGGCAAATTCCTTTTCTGCCGATCTGGCCGCCATTTGACCAAGAAGGGTATCGCTGGCTACACAATCGAATTGAAGACTGAGAAACGCGCGCCGCAATTTCGCTCGTTCATGTTTCATCAAAGCCTCCCCCAGGCTACTGCTACCGTCCTCGCCGACGCGATGTCCCCTCGCTACCCAAAAAACGGATGTGGGATCCATCCGCTATTCGTTTAAGGCCGTACAAGCCCTTAGGTGTATGAGTATTGGTAGGCGTATTCGTAACCGTAACCCGCCTCCTTCATGTCAAACTTGGTCAAGAGAACCCCAATAATATTAGCGCCGCGCTGAGACAGGCGCTGCAACGCGTTGCGGGCATGCGCGGCTTGATTGTTAGACGACTCCATCACGAAAATGCAGCTCTCGGCCAACGCTCCAATTTCGACGGCGTCCGCGAGACCCAAAGTTGGGGGGCTGTCTATCAATACAACATCGTAGTCCTTCTCAAGCTCAGCAATAACCCTACGAGCCGAGGCGCCGGCGAGCAGCTCGGCTGGGTTGGGCGGAGTCCCGCCGCTGGGAATGAAGAAAACGCCTTCGAAAGCGGACCCTTGAGTAACCTCCGCCGCCGTCTTGTTCTGTGTGAGAAGGTCGGACATCCCCGCGCTATTCTTCACCCCGAATTTATTATGTTGGTTAGGGCGTCGGAGATCAAGATCGATCACCAGCACCCTCTTGCCTATGCGGCTCAACGCGATCGCGGTAGCAAAGCAACAAGAGGATTTGCCCTCCCCCTGCTTGGCACTGGTGAACATGAGGCTGCGGGGCAAGCCATGTGACGACACCAACATGAGGGACGAGCGCAAGGATGAGAAGGTCTCAGACAAAACGCTCTTTGGATCCAAGATTTCTTGTTCAATGGCAAAGCCTTCAGCCATTTTGGGTATCGCACCGAGTGATGGCTGCCCCAGTTTCCGACCAATATCCTCAGGCGTCCGCACGACGTTGAATAGTTGCTCGCGGCCTATCACGAACAAGGCAGCAATCACCAAGCCCGAGACCAAAGCCAACGCCATATTGAAGATAACGCTCGGTCGAATGGGCTCAACTGGACGATCGGCGCGATCGACGATCGATAAGTTGTTCGCTTGAACACCCGCTTCAGCGTTTATCTCGTTATATCGAGTGTTGAGGAGATCATAAAGCTTACGAGCATTGCTGGTGTTGCGCTTCAAAATGCCCAGCTGCACAGCTTGATCCTGCTCATTGAGCGTCTGATCCTTCAACTCTGCGATTTGCGCACTGAGTGCCTGCTCTTGAGCGAGCGCGGCTTCATAATTGCCGCGCAACGTCTGCCGGATTCCCGCAGCTATCGCTGCGATCTGACTGTCAAGTTCATCCAGCCGCGCCTTGGCCTGCTTGACAGTCGGAAAGCTCTCCTTCCGGCGTTGAAGTTGCTGCTCATACTCGGATTGAACGAGCGCTTTTTGCTGCAGCAGACTCTGGATAGCGAAATTGGCGAGCACTTCGGGCAACGCCATCACGTCGGTCCCTTTTGACGTTTCCCACTTCTGCTGAAACTCAATCCGCCGAGCGACCGCTTCGGCGTAATCTTGGTTAAGCTTAACCAAGGTCGCAGTTACAAGCGATTTCGGTGCGGTCGAATCGTTAACGTCGGAACCCGCTGCGTTGGTCGCGTCAATCACCCGAGTACGTCGGGCATAATCGAGTGCTTCTCGTTCTGAATTGGCCAATCGTATCGCCGCTTCGTCAAGCTGCTGCTTTAAAAACTCCCTAGCATAGGACGAAGTATCAAACTTACGCTGGAGATTGTTCCTAATATAATTTTGAGCAAAGCTATTAGCAATCCGAGCCGCAAGGGCTGGATCAGCACTATCAAATGATATAGATGCAATCCTTGAGTCTACGGGTAGCGATACTAACAGATTATCCGACAGCGTATTGAGAACCAGCTCGCGCTGTGCCTGCTCAGGCGTAAGTGCATCCGAATTCATTGAGTCAGGATCAACATCCATCGCATCCAGAAATTCGTCAGTATTAAACAACTTAAGATCTTCGGCTACAGCTTCGGCCAGCGACCGGCTGCGAATAACATCCACTTGGGTTTTCAAGAATCGATCAGAGTCCTGAATTGCGGCTGACGCGTTGGCGTCCTCCGTGCCAAGCACTTTTGCCGCTTCTTGATCAATTTGAACAGTTGAAGTCGCCCGATATATCGGAGTGGAGAGGACGGTAATAACAACTCCGATCAGAAGGGCGCCCGCAACTATCCCAGCAAGCCAAAATCGCGATCGATATATTGCCGCCCAAGCTGACGCAAAGTCAAACGAGAATAGCGAATCTTGCTCATATTCTGCTGTAGGTTCGTCGAACCCGGAAGAACCGTGCGAGCCGCGCGAAGTCGGATTGATACTTATACCGTGATCCATATGGGTGATCTTGCCGTTCATAAATTTCAATTGTTGCTAAGGCGCACAAACACCGTGGACAAAATGGGCGACAATTGGAGGAAGTCCCGAAATAGCTGCTTTGCGAACGAGTTTCCGACGACGACGATGTCACCTCCAAGAATTTCAGGATTTGGCGCTTGGCCAATCCTAATTGCGCCGAGGTCAAACTGAGCGGCGTAAACACCATCTTCTTTTCTACGAAACACAATAACTTCGCGGAGCTTGGCGGTTTGTGTCGGTCCCTCTGAAAGCGCCATCGCTTGCAGGAGGGTTGTGGGGCCCTGTAGAGGAAACACGCCCGGCTTGTTGACCGCGCCCTCAACAGTCACATTTTGAGATGCGGATGTTGAGACAATCGTCGAAACTTGGGGATCGACGAGATATTTTTCACCAAGCCGGTCGGCAATCGCATTGGATAATTCCGTACTGGTCTTGCCGGAGACAGCGACCTGCCCGATCAGGGGAAACAGAATGTTTCCGCTGGCGTCTACGGGAACCTCCTCCAGCGACAAGTCTGGCTCCTGAAACACCGTAATCTTGAGAATATCAAGTGGGCCGATACGATATTCCGACGGCGCCGCTTGGCTGGAAGGTGCCGGAATAACCGCATAAGCTTGATCGCCGGTCGGTAGACCCGTTGATGCACACCCAGCCAATAGGCTGCACATCGCCACAATGGCTGTTTTCCCTAACAAAATCGATTCTCCACTCACAAGCGACCGCTATTAACATTCGGCAAGGGCATTGCAACAATCCGATGGTAGCTACGTGCGATCTCAAGCTGACTCGACGGCCGCGCAGTCTTTTCGACAGAGCTTGGGATTCCTTTATCGGGGCCGATGCTCGGCGGAGGCACAACCTGACGCTACTCAGCTAGCTCCTTGGGAACGCAAAGAGCTAAATGAAAATCTGTATGGGTCAATTTCCTCGCCAATTTTCGATAGCGTCAACGCGCATAGTATCCTCTATACCAGGTCACGAATTTTGCGACCCCTTGGTCGAGGGAGGTTTGTGGCTGATACCCCGTCAGTTTTGCCAGCAAGCTGCACTCTGCCCAAGTATTGACCACATCTCCCGATTGCATTGGTAATAGGTTGTGCTGCGCCCGCTTCCGCACCGCGTTTTCGACCGCTTTCACGAAGTCGAGTAATGGCACGGGCTGACCGGCTCCAATGTTGACAACCCGGTAGGGCGCAACGGGCGACAGGCTATCGCCGTCCTTGATATCGTTTGCCGACAACGGTCGCACCGGTGGAACATCGATCAGCAAGCGAACCGCTCGCGCGAGATCACCGACATACGTGAAATCGCGCGACAGCATACCTTCGTTATATACGTCGATCGGTCGCCCAGCGAGGATGGCATCGACGAATTTGAACAGTGCCATGTCGGGGCGTCCCCACGGACCATAAACGGTGAAGAAGCGGAACATCGTTGTCGGGATGTCCCACAAGTGTGCGTAGCTGTGCGCCATCGCTTCGACGGCCTTCTTGGTCGCGCCATAGAAGGAGACCTGCAGATCAGCCTTATCTGTCTCGCGAAAGGGCATGGCGCCGTTGGCGCCATAAACCGATGATGTCGAGGCGATGAGCAAATGCCGCACCGCGTGCCGCCGCGCGGCCTCAAGAACGTGAAAGCTGCCAATCACATTGCTCTGCACATAGGATTCGGGCGCCTCAAGCGAATAGCGCACGCCCGCCTGCCCCGCCAGATGAACGATGACGTCGGGGACGAAGCTGTCTACTGCGGCATCGAAAGCCTGCCGGTCTTCGAGCATTGCTTCGACCGCGCTGAACCGCGCGTTCTGCAATAAATTCTGGTGACGGCGACGTTTGAGCTGGGGGTCGTAATAGTCGGTCATCCCGTCATAGCCGACGACCTCGAGTCCCTCGTCGAGGAGCAACGTCGCGAGGTGGAAGCCGATGAAGCCTGCCGTCCCCGTGATAAAAATTTTTCCGTTCACGCCGCTGCGCTCCATCGAACTTGGAAGGAAATGGGGGCGTTAGCGATCGACGGCTGCTATTCTATTAACGGCTAAATGCTGGAAAAGCGCGGATCAGGCGGCGTTGACGGCTGCCGCCTGATCAGATGCAAACAGAAACCAGCGCCGTGTCCCTTCCAGCCCCAAGGCAGCGAGTGTCCCGCTCCGAAAGGCGCCAACATCGATGCCGATGCGGTTCGGCTGTTCGTCGGGCTCGTCTGTGATGCTGTGACCATGGATCACCATCTTGCCGTGGTCGCATGGATCATTGAGAAACTCTTCGCGAATCCACCTCAGGTCCGACAGAGCCTGTTTGTCGAGCGGCACGCCGGGTCGAATGCCGGCATGGACGAAGGCATAATCGCCGATTTCGACGACATCTTCGCCCATGCCGAGGAAATTGACATGGTCGGGCGGGACAATCTGGGGAAGCCGTTCGGCGACCTGTTCGAAGGTGGCAGCGGCAAAGCTTGTATCGTCCTGCCAATAGCTGCGCACCGTGGCATCACCGCCGATCCGCATGAAATAGCGCACGCGTCGAACGTCGCCGGTAAGCGCCGCGAGAAAACATTCCTCGTGATTGCCGATCAGCAGACGGGTATCGGGGAACTCGGTCCTCAGATTCATGGCGCGTTCGACGACCGCCGCCGACTGGGCGCCGCGGTCGACAAGGTCGCCGAGCAGAATTAGCGTCACATGCGTCGGTCCACGTTTAGCACTATCGTCGCGAATGCGGTCGATGATCTGTTCGAACAGATCGTCACGACCGTGGATATCTCCGATCGCATAAACACGTTGTCCCGAGGGCACAGCGAACTGCTCATGCGCCGTCGCAGTCGGCCCGGCTTTACGCTTTCCAAAAAATTTTGAGATGGATTTCATGTGCATTCAATCACTCGGTTGTCGAGGGCCGGCACCCAGGGCCGGGTAAGCGCAACCGTATCGCCTCCCTACCCTTCGATTTCGATGGTAGCAATACGCCGGAACCACGCCGATGTTGCAGTGCGGTCTGTCACCGGGCAGTTTTACCTCGAATGAACGAAACCGCCCTTAAGGGTGTCTCAAGCATTCTGCATTAACCATCCATGGCCGCGCAATTCATCATGCTGTCGGACGTTCGCTGGAGAGTTCGCAATGAAGGTCATGACGGTTTTCGGAACGCGTCCGGAAGCGATCAAGATGTTTCCCGTCGTCCATGCGTTACAGGCGCGGCCTGATATCGACGTCACCGTCTGCGTCACCGCCCAGCACCGCGAAATGCTCGATCAGGTCCTCAAGATTGCGCGTATCGTGCCCGACATCGACCTCGATGTCATGCAAGCGAACCAAACATTGGATGCGCTTCTGGCCCGGCTGGTGACGCGCCTCGGTGAGACATTCGATACCGCGCGTCCCGACCGGGTGCTTGTCCACGGCGACACGTTGACGACCGTGGCGGCGACGCTGGCCGCCTATTTTCGTAAGATTCCGGTGGGCCACGTCGAGGCAGGCCTGCGAAGCGGCGACATATATCATCCCTGGCCGGAGGAGGTGAACCGCAAGGTCGCGGGGGCCGTCGCTGATCTGCACTTCGCTCCCACCGAAACTGCAGCCGCATCCCTGCGCGGCGAGAATGTGCCGGCAGACAGCATCCATGTGACTGGAAACACGGTGATCGACGCGCTCCTGGCAACGCAGGCGCGCATCGGGGAAGAGCCAGCCCTGGCAGCCGGTCTCGAACCGCTGGCGAGGCGTTTCGCGGGAAGGCGTATCGTTGCGGTAACATCGCATCGACGCGAGAATTTCGGCGAAGGCATGCAGGCCATAGCAGAAGCCATCGCGGCGATCACGGCGCGCGACGACATCACCGTCATCTTTCCCATCCACCCCAACCCGCTGGTGCGCAGCGCGATGGAGCCGATCCTCGGCCACCTCCCCAACGTCGCGCTGATCGATCCGCTCGATTATCCGCATTTCGTCCGGTTGCTCGAACTTTGCGATGTGGTTCTCACCGACAGCGGAGGCGTCCAGGAGGAAGCGCCGGCACTGGGAAAGCCGGTGCTCGTGATGCGCGAGACCACCGAGCGTCCGGAGGGGATTGCCGCAGGCACTGCACGACTCGTAGGAACCGACAAGGCTCGAATCGTTACTGAAATCTTCAGCCTTTTTGACGATGAGAGCGCATATGCCGCCATGGCCCGTGCCCACAATCCCTTTGGCGACGGCACCGCGGCAAAACGGATTGCGGAGATAATTGCGCGTGCCCATTGATGCCGAACAAAAGGTCGCCGTTCTCGGCTTGGGCTATATCGGCCTGCCGACGGCCGCTTTGATCGCACGCTCTGGCTGCCGGGTAACCGGCATCGATGTCAGCCAGAAGGTCGTCGATACGATCAACAATGGCAATGTGCACATCGAAGAAGTGGATCTCGACGGGCTCGTCCAGGGCGTCGTCGCACGGGGCGCGCTCACCGCCTCGCTGGAGGTTGCGCCCGCAGATAACTTCGTTATCGCAGTGCCGACCCCGCACGATGAAGAGCACCGCCCCGACATCAGTCACGTTCTCTCTGCAGCGCGCGCGATCGCGCCGGTGCTCGTAGCCGGCAATCTGGTGATCCTCGAATCCACGTCGCCGGTCGGGACGACCGAAAAAGTGGCGGACCTAATCGCCGGGCTCCGCCCCGACCTCAAGATTCCGGGCACATGCGATGGTGCTGCGGACATCTTCATTGCCTATTGTCCCGAGCGCGTGCTCCCGGGTCGGATCCTCGTCGAGCTCGTCGACAACGACCGCTGTATCGGCGGCGTCACACCGCGCTGCGCCCGCCGCGCCATGACCTTCTACCGCCAGTTCGTGCGCGGGGCCTGTGTCACCACGTCCGCGCGCGCCGCCGAGATGGTGAAGCTGGTCGAGAACAGCTATCGCGATGTCAATATCGCCTTTGCCAACGAACTTTCGATGATGGCCGAAAAAATGGAGGTCGACGTTTGGGAGGTCATCCGCCTCGCCAACCGCCATCCGCGCGTCAACATCCTCCAGCCCGGTCCCGGCGTCGGCGGCCACTGCATCGCAGTCGACCCCTGGTTTCTCGTGCACGGAGCGCCCGAGCAGAGCCGCTTGATCCGCACCGCACGCGAGGTCAACCTCGCGAAGACCGCGCACGTCATCGGCGCCGCTGAAATGCTGGTGTCGCAGCATCCGAACGCTCGCGTCGCGTGTCTCGGCCTTGCCTTCAAGCCCAACATCGACGACTTTCGTGAAAGCCCTGCCCTCGAGGTTGCTGCTGCGCTCGCTCGCCGCTTCGGCCCGCAGATCCGTATCGTCGAGCCCTTTGCTCGCACGCTTCCGCGCGAATTCGACGGTACGCGTGCCGAACTGGTCGATCTCGACAGCGCGCTGGCGTCGTGCGACCTGTTGATCGTGCTCGTCGATCACGAACTTTTTAAATCGATCCCCCTCGAGGAACGTCGGGACATGATCGTGTACGACACGCGAGGCCTTTGGCCCGATCAGCAGCAGCTTCATGCAACGCAGGGAAAGCGGCTCATCGCCTGACGCGTCAGCGTTGCGACCTCATTCGCAAAATGTCACATTTGACTGGCTCGTCGGAGGCCAGTGTCAAGGGGCCGATGCAGTCGCCCTGACGTGTTGACACGGTTGGGAAAACTCCGCACGACCGGCCCCATGTTGACCCGGCTGGAAACACGTATCGTTGAGAAGCCCTGGGGCCGCTGCGATATCCCGCCGGCATTCGGAAACCTTGGCGATAGGCGCGTCGGCGAGATCTGGTTCGAGGATCCCGCGGGTGACGCAGCGCCCCTCATGGTGAAATTTCTCTTCACGTCGGAGCGACTTTCCATCCAGGTTCATCCCGACGATGATGCGGCGCAATCAACCGGTTTCCGGCGAGGGAAGGATGAGTGCTGGCTGGTGCTGGACGCGACGGCGGAAGCCGCGCTGGGTGTCGGCCTCACAGGCGAGAGCAGCGTCGCTGCGCTCCGCGATGCGGCGCTCGACGGCTCCATCGAAGCGATGATCGACTGGCGCACCCCGCGCGCTGGCGATTTCATCTATAACCCTGCCGGTACGATCCACGCGATCGGGCCGGGTCTGATCGTCGTGGAAGTGCAGCAGAATGTCGATCTGACCTACCGGCTATATGACTATGGCCGGGACCGCCAATTGCATCTGGATGCGGGGCTGGCAGTGGCGAAGGCGAGGCCTCACCACGACAAACGCGATACCCATGTTGCCGACACGGACAATCGAATTCTGGTTGAAGGGCCGCATTTCCATTTGCGGCATCTTGCCGGTGCCGGCGCGCGCGCACTTCTTCCGCAAGCACCGGGCCGATATACCCTCGTTCCGCTGTCGCCCGGTTGCATGGTTGGCGAGGACGAGATCACGTTGGGAGAATGCGTCCTGATCGACCAGCTCGATGCACTTTCTCTTGATAGCGACGCCCGCGCCTTGCTCTGCTGGCCTGAATGAGTCAGGGGCTAACTCGATGATCGAGAAGCAGATGATTATTCCTGTCGTCCTGTCCGGCGGCTCGGGAACGCGCCTCTGGCCGACATCGTCAGCCGTCAGCCCGAAACAATTTCACGCGCTTGCAGGCAACGAGAGCATGTTCCGGCAGACGGTAGACCGTGTGGCGGATCGCAGCCGCTTTGCCGCTCCTGTCGTCGTATGCGGTTCCTCGCATGTCGAGCTTGTGACGGCAGATCTTTCGGCAGCCGGCATCCTGGACGCACGGATTATCGTCGAGCCGGCCGCTCGCAACACAGCGCCCGCGATTGCGCTTGCGGCGGCACTTTGCGGCTCGGAAACGGTAATGCTGGTAATGCCCGCTGATCATGTGATGACAAATGTGGAGGCGTTTCTGTCGGCGATCGAGCTCGCGCTACCGGCAGTACTTGAAGGCGCGCTCGCAACCTTCGGCATCGACCCCTCGCACCCGGAGACCGGGTACGGATACATCGCGGCCGGTGAGGCCCTCAATGGCCGTACCGGCGTCCATGCCGTCAACCGCTTTGTCGAGAAACCTAAACGCGCGGCAGCCGAGGCCATGCTTCAGGAGGGCGGCCATTATTGGAATGCTGGAATTTTCCTGATGCGCGCGGATCGATATCTGGGCGAACTTGCGCGCCAGCAGCCGGAGATCAACGCCGCTTGTGTCGCTTCCATCGCGCATGCCGTCGTCGACGGTTTGGTCGTCCACCCCAACGAGGCGGCATTTCTAGGCAGTCCGTCGAATTCGATCGATTATGCCGTCATGGAGGGTGCCCGTGACGTGGTCGTTGTACCTGTGGACCCTGGCTGGTCCGATGTGGGAGGGTGGGCAGCACTCTACGAGCTTGGAGCCAAGGATCGAAATGACAATGTGCTGATCGGCGACGTTATCGCCGTCGATGCTCAGCGCAATTATGTTCGAGCTCCTGCGGGCAAACGCATTTCGATGGTCGGCATCTCGGACCTTATCGTCGTCGTGGAGGGCGACGATATCTTGCTTCTGCCCCGCGACCGGGCGCAAGAGGTCAAACTGCTAGCCCAAGAGCGAGCGAAAGGCCCTGCTGGTTAGGGTCGGCTTGGTGGCATTCAGGTCGAAAATTCCGCTCAGCCTTGGATCAACCTTGAAGGTGTGATCATTGACGACAGTAATCGGCAGCATCTTTGCAAGCATATTGATCCTTGTCGCTTATCGGCTCATTCGTCATCACGCTGTGATACCGAAGGCTGCAAGCGAGGACCTCGCGCTCGCGTATCTGAAATTGTTCGGAGTCTTTTGCACATCATTTGCTGTGATTTGGGTCATTCTCGCCCTTTGGACCTGGTTCCCCGATTAGTCCAACGGAGGTATTCCCTATCCTAGCTGGCTCTCCCCAACATCGCGATCCGCTCCATACAGACCTCCTCCACCGCGCGGCCAAGTTCCTCGACGCGCTCGCCGAGCCAGCGAAGCTCCTCCTCGCTGATCCTGTAGTGCTTGGAGTATCGCGCCTTTACATAGGCTTCCTTGAGTTTCTCGAACCGCGCGCGATCGCGCCGGCTCTCGCGCGGCCAGGCGTCGACGAGCCGCATGTCGAGGCGCTCGGCCTGCGTGCGCAGAAACCCCAAATTGTGGACGTGCGGCGTGTAGAAGGTGCAGACGAGAAGGACGCAGTGGTAAAGACGCTCGGTTGCCTGATGAAGTATGAAGGCAGCGTCTTTGTTCCATCCGCGATTTAGATCGTCGCCAAAATTGATGTGGGCGCGCATCGCACTTGGATACCACTCCTCAAAATACTCGGTCGCCATGGCGAGCGCCTCATCGGGCGTCTTCGGCTTCGGGGTGTGGAGCTCTTTGTCGTCGAAGCTGTAGAGCGCGACGCCGTCCTTCGCGACGTCCATGAAGAAATAGCGTCCGTGCGCGAGCCCGTCGTTCACCTCCTGCAGCGTGTGGACGATGAAGTTAACCGGGGTTTTGAGCGTCCTGTCGATGGCGAGCTCGCGGGTGAGCCGGTCGTCGAGCTTCAGCCAGTAGTCGACCCGCTCGGTGAGGCGCTTGTCGTTGACGATGATCAGAAGGTCGAAGTCCGAGCGATAGCCCTTCGCCGTGTGCGGCTCGTCGACCCAGCCGCCGCGCGCGTAGCTCCCGTAGAGGATGATCTTCTCGATCCGCCCCTTCTTCTTCCACCCTTGCGTCGCGAGCGCGAGCGCATCTTCGAACTCCTCGAAGATGATTGCCTTCACACGCTCGAGCTCGCGCTGCTTCGGAGCCGGGAGATGATCGAGATCGGTTCGCATGGCTTCCCTCACCCTGTCGGGGTCGGCCCTGCTTGGCAAGGCCCCCTCCCCTTACCTCTTCCAGAACTGCCACCAATATCGGGGCTTTCGCTCATCATCGAGCACCGCGAGCGCGAGCCAGAGATGGCACTCGACCTCGGTGAGGCTGATGCGCTGCTGGTGCGCGATCTGCCGGTAGCTCAGCCCGCCGACGACATGCGCGAGGAATACCGCCCGCTGCCTCGGGGACATGCGGAGGACCGCGCGCTCGTAGCGGCGCAGCACCCTCCGTTCCGCTTCGGTAATGATGCGGCCCCTCACCGTTCCTCTCCCGCGAAGGCGAGGAGATAGTCGGCAGCCCTGCTCGCCGCACTCGCGGCCCGGAAGATCGCGCCCGCGTCGCCGCGCAGCACTTCGAGCCAGGAGGCGATATAGTCCGAATGACGAACCGTCGGCACGATACCGAGCGAGGCGCAGGTGAACGCCGCCGCCATCTCGGCGACGAGCTCTTCCCTTGCATAGGCCTCCGAGCCGAAGCTGCACGCCTGATCGCGGTCCAGCCGGCTGGTGTGGCCGGTCCAGTGGCCAAGCTCGTGGAGCGCGGTGCGATACCAGTTGACCGGATCGGGGAACGCCGCGATCGGCGGCACCTGCACCGCATCATGCTCCGGACTGTAGAAGGCCTCGTCGCCGCCGATGATGAAGCGCGCGCCGCTCGCCGCGATCAGCGCGTCGGCCGCCGCCACCTGCAGCACCGGGTCGGGCATCGGCTCTTCTGCCGTGACATGGGCGGGCAGATCCTCGCACTGGTCGATGTTGAACAGGGTGAACCGCCTGAGGAACGCGACCGCCCTCGCCTCGCGGCCCTCGTCCCTTGCCCGCTCCTGCTCTTCCCGCGGCGTGAAGCGATCGGCGTAGCAGACCCGCGTCCCGCTCTCGCCGCGCCGGACATGCCCGCCGAGCGCGATCGCCTGCCGGTAGGTGAGCCAGCGCTGTGAGGAATACCCCCTCGCCATCGCTTCGGTCCAGAGGATGAGGACATTGACCCCCGAGTAGCGGCGTAGGCTTGCGGCATTGCACGGCATCGTGCAGGCGCACGCCGCGCGCTCCCATGGCTGCACCCAGGGCAGCCGCTCTTCCTCGATCTCGGCGATGATGCGGCTCGTGACCTCGCTGTAAAGGCTCTCGCGTCCGGTCGTCCGTTCCATTTCCCTTCTCTCCTTCCAACCGCACCCCGGCCCGGAAGGGGCGCGAGGGGGGCGGCAGGAGGGAGCCGGCAGACCCGCCATATTGGCCGGAGGGCATCCGAAGGATCGAAACGAAGTGGCGAACCCGCGAAGCGGGTTGCGGCCCGGACAGGCGGGGCTAAAGGCGAGTGACGCCCGCCTCGCGACCCTCCCGTGCCGGGATCACCACGCCGCCGCCCATGCGGCGACAATCTGTGACAGGAGAATCAGCGGCGCCGCGCATGCGACGTCAATTTGAAGCGAAAGAGGGAAACGCCGCCGCGGGCGCGGCGTCAGTTTGCGCGTGCGAAATTGGCGCCGCCGCGGACGCGGCGACATCTATGCTGGAGCTATCGTCGCAGGTTGATCCGTCGGTCCGACGATCGCCTTCCCAGACCTATCTCTAGGGGTCAGCAATGCCTTGCGGCGTGAGAGAAGGCTCCTGCTTCGCAGGATTGCGCGAGCACCGCGAGCGCCAGCCAGAGATGGCACTCGACCTCGGTGAGGCTGATGCGCCGCAATTTGCCGTTACAAACGGCGCCGGCTGCCCGAGAGCTTGTCGACGATGGCCCTTTAATGTAAAAGCCCGCCATCTAGAGCGCGTCGACTCGACGCCTTCTCGTTCAACGACAACCATGGGTTTGCGGCAATCGGACGCGGAATTTCGCGTTCCTTTTGACGGAGGCTCCCGTTGGTCGCTCGTCTCGGCATTTCGATCCTGGATCTCCTTCCGCAGACCAGTGAGCTTGCCAATTTCGTTCCTGACGAGGCGGTCGAGCGGATCGGCACGTTGACCGTCCTCGAACACCGCTCGACCACCAGCACCGATTTCGTCCTGCACACCGGAGTGCTGCAGTCGATCGGCGACGTACTCGACATCGACGTCGCCAGAGCCGCGCTCAAAATCCCGGGGTTGACGACCGGCCTGCCCTTCCGCCTCGCGGTGCGTCGGTCGGCAAACCGCCCGGGCGGTCAGGAAGCACCGCCGAGCGACTGGACGCTCGACATCTCGGCGTCGAACATCGAACTCGAACTCCCCTTTCTCCAGGGCGCGCGCCAGACCGGCGGCGCGGGACTGGAAGTGCTTCATCTTGAGCGGCTCGATCCGCTCAGAAAGGTGTTTCTCGTCGCTGCGGGCGTCATCCGAGTACAGGGTGCGGTCGGCCGCGCCGCCAACTTCCAGCTCGTCGACACGCCGGATCCCTTCGACCCGACCTTTCCTACCGGCGCGGTCGCGCGGCTGACCGTCCGTCCGCCACATTTCTTCTTCGGCGGTTCCGAATATGGGATGACCCTCGACCGCTTCACCCTCGACCTGAGCTCAGCCTACACGCCCGCCGACATTGTGGCGCGAGGCCATGATGAGGGATGGACCGGCGTCGCCTTCAAAGAGACGACCTTCTATACGCCGCCGAATTTTCCGCTGCTGCCCAACCTGTCGATTAGCGCGCGCGACGTCATCGTCGGCGACCCCGGCGGGCGACAGGGCGAATTGCGCGTCGAATGGGGTTTCGATTTCGAGGACGAACGGCGCACCCATATCAAGGTGCTGCGCAAACCCGTCGCTAAGGATGACGACGATGTCGAGGTCGCGCAGACGACGCCCGCGGGGACGGCCGGCGCGCTCGAATATGGCATCGACATTTCGCAGGCGGCGCTGACCGACCAGGTCCGCGTCCAGTTCGGCGTCGGCGACCTGATCCCCGGCCATACCGATTTCGGCGTCGTCGGCGTGTGGTGGCGGCTGCCCGACGGGACCGAGGGCAATTCTGCGACGACGCCCTATTTCACCGTGCCGAGCGACACGCCGCTGCGTTACAAGCTGCGCCTCGGCAACCCGGCGATCGCTTACACCCAGCCCGATCTGCCGAGTGCCGTCCCGAGCACACCTGAGGAGCAGATCGAGCTGATCGAGGTCGCGGTGCGCTTCCCACGGATCGGCGCGCCAAAGCCGGCGGCGCCTTTCATCGATGCGACGATCGGCGGCGCGACCTTTTCCAACGTGCTGCACCTGCGCGGCCCCCGCGAACTCCTGAAGGGCATCGAGTTGAAGACGCGCCGCGGCAACGGTGCGGTCGATGCCAATTGGCAACTCGGCAGCGGCTCGGCCGCACCGACCGCGACCAAGAAGCAGAAATTCACGCTTCCCGAACTCGCCGAAGGGCCTGCGACGCTCGATCTGATGGTCACTGCACAATCCGATACGCGGCGGCTGCGCATCGACATCATCCGCTCGGGCAGACTGCTGGTCGGCCACCAAACGGGCTCGGACAACGCCACCCCAGCGGTCGTATCGGTCGCCGGCTTTTCCGAAGTTACCCCGGCGAAGGTCGTCGACACGTTCGAATCGGCGTCATTCCACCAGAATGCGGAACGGCACAACGCAGCGCAAAGTGCCGACCTCGCGCCGCCGAATGTCACCATCCCCGCCGGCGCCATTGCCGAAGTCGAGCTGCCTGTCCCCGTCGACGCAGCCACGCCGATCCCGTCGACCCCTGCCCAACCAGGGACGATTCTTCATTCCGAGCTGCAACTGCTCTTCGCGTTCGACGAACCCAGCGCGCAGGGCGACGTCAAGATCCTGAGCGCCGTCTATCCCGCGACCCCCACCGAGGTTACGGCAGACCTCGATCGCGGCACCCATCTCGAAAATGCGCAGCCGATTGCCGCTCCGGTGGCGAGCCGCGGCGCTCCCGATGGCGGCGCTGTTTCGGCAAAAATCCGCCACTGGGTCGAGGCGCAGGCGGCTGGGACGCAATATATCGTGGTCGGGCGCACCGACGACCTGCGTTTCAACGTCGACCTTGCCACCAACAATTCGAAAAACGCCGACCTCGCCGATCGCCGGCGCAAGGCGGCGGTCGAGGCGCTGACCGCCGCCGGGATCGCTCCCGACAAAATATTGTCGCGCATCGAAACCGATCCATCGCCCGCCGGATGGCCGACCTTTGCCGAACTGCCGACACGTTTCGCCGCGGTGCAGCGGCTCGCGCTGCCAGGAACCCCCGCGGGCACCACCAAACCGCGCTGGAACGGCGCCTGGACCGACGACGGCGCGACCTCATCGCAGCATGCGAAGGCGCGCGACGACGATCGCCGCAAGGGTTATCGCTGCGCCGACATCTTCGCCTATGTTGAAGCGTCGCCGCCGCAACCGCCGCCGCAGCCGCCGACGCAGGCCAATGACGTCACCCCGGTACGCATCCTGCTGCCAGGGCCCGACGGCCCGCCGCCGCCCAAGATACCCTCGACCGAAACCCAGGGGCCGCCGATCGATTACCGGGTGCGCGCCCGCGCCAAGTGGGACAGCCCCACTGTCGTCAATTCGGCCGACCTGATCCCGACCGAAGCCGAGCTGCTGATCGCCTGGAAATCGGCCGAGACCGAACTGCCGGCGACCGTTACCGGCCCGCCCGGTTCGCTGACGATCCCCAAACCGACCGGTCCCGATTTCTGGGAAATGATCCTGCGGCTCGCCTACGATGCCCGCACCGGCCAGACCCAGCTCGACGGCTCGCTCGGCCTGCCCGACGGCGCGCTACTTATCCGCAGCGACGCGCTCGCCGGGGCGCTCGCCTTCGCGCCCGCCTTCGTCGCGCTGATCAACCCCGCGGACATCCACGACGACGAGGATACGAACGAAAAGCTCGCGGCCCTCGCCGCGGTGCTCGCCGCCGGCGCGATCGCCGGGACCCTGCTCAACGACGGCGATCCCGAAAGCACCGTCGATATCGATAAATTCGCCATCAGCTATCGCTGGAACGGCAACACCCGGGTCAGCGCCACCGTCGACTATAGCGTCGACCTCAACATCGACGTCGACCTTCCCGGCGGCAGCTTCCTCAAGGGCGAGGTCAAGCTGAAGTACAAGGGCGTCGGCCTCTACTTCGACTCCGCCAAAAGCGGACTCGCCTCGGTCGGGGTCAGCTATTCCGACGTCAGCGTCGAAATTGTCGGCCCGGGCCAATGGTCGCTCGGCGGCCCGCTCGGCGACCTCATCCGCATCGCGACCTCGCGCATCGGCAATGGCTCGACGTGGATGGAATTCGATCTCGAATTCGCCATCGACCTCGGCGTCGTGCGACTCGAGGGCGCGACGATCCGGCTGACGGTCGAACCCTTCTCGGTCGAGCTGCGCGGACTCACGGCGGTGATCAACGTACCCGGCGTCGTCGAAGGAAAGGGGTCGGTGACGATCGGCGAAGCCGGCGCGATCCGCGCGCTGCTCGGCGTCACAGTCGTGCCGGCACGGCTCGGCGCCTATGGCGCGCTCGCGATCGACCATGATTTCGTCGCGGTCGAGGTCGGGGTGCAGTTCCCCGTCGGCATCCCGCTCGCCAACACCGGCCTCGGCCTGTTCGGCCTGATGGGGCGCTTCGTCGCCAACGGCACGCGCAACCTCGACGGGCTGCCCAATCCCGATCCCGTCCAGCGCGAACTCGACTGGTATGCGCGCCAGCCCGAGCAGAAATACCGGCGTCAGTCGGGGCAGTTCGCGCTCGGCCTCGGCGCGCTCATCGGCACGCTGCCCGACAGCGCCTTCACCTTCAACGCCGAGGGGTCGATCGCCCTCGGTTTCCCGGACATTTCGGTGCTCTTCGGGATCGACGCCAAGCTGCTGACTCCGCGCAAGCAGAGCGCAACCGAACGCGGCACCCCCAACAGCAGCACGTTCCGCATATTGGGCATGACGCTGATCGATGCCAATTCGGTGCTCGTCGCGGTGCGCGCTACTTACGAAATTCCGAAGATCGTCAGGATCAACGTTCCCTTCTCGGCCTTCTATCCTCTCTCGTCGAGCGGGCTGGCCTGGTACATCCGCCTCGGTACCGACAATCACCCCGACCGGCCCGGCAGCCCGATCACCGTCACCCTCTTCCCCGACATCATCGACGTAAAGGCCTGGGCGTTCGTCATGATCGAGGAGCGCGGTCTGCAGGGGCTCGGCGGGACGCTGGTGCCGGCGGACATGGTGCCTCCGCTGGACTTCGACGGCTATGCGATCGGCGTCGGCGCCGGGTTTCAGCTCAAGAAGAAGGCGGGGCCGTTCAAGGTCGAACTCGGTGCTTTCCTGCTCGTCGGCATGGGCACCAAGCCGCTGCTGTTCGCCGGCGCCGCAGGCGTGCGCGGCGAACTCGACCTCAAGGTCGGTTCGATCGGGGTGGACGGCCTCGTGCATTTCCACGTCAGCCCCGACGTTCGCTATCTCGACGGCCATTTCTGCGGGAAAATCAGCTTCTTCTTCTTCTCGGTCAAAGGCTGCGTGAATGTGCACTTCGGCGACGATGTGCCGCTCGACGTGCCGAAACCTGCATCGCCGCTCGTCGGTGTCGACTTATGCGATCATCTCGCCGCGACCAAAGGAAAGGCGGCTGCCGACCTCGCCTCGGCCTCGACGGTGTGGCCCGACACCGTCGCGGTGCTCAAGTTCAGCCACTATGTCGAGGACGCGCTCGGCGCGGTGCCGGCGACCGATTTTGACCGCCGCGTGTCATCGGCCTCGCTCGCACCCGGTAACGTCTGGAGCGGGTCGAGCGAGCTGAAATATGCCTATCGGCTCGACAAGCTCGAGCTGTTCAAGCTGACCGGCGGCAATCCCGCGAACGACGCCGACTGGACCAAGGTCGCGGGGCCGTTCGACAGCGCCTGGTGGCTGCCGAGCCACCGCAACGCCGCGGCGGTGGGCGGCAACAACGCCCCGGGATCGAGCGAGGAGGGCCGCGAGCTCGGCCTCTTCCACTGGGATCCGCGCGCCTGGTCGCGCTGGCTCGGCGAGGGATCGCAGGATCTGCCCGGCGATCCCGCCGGCACCGTCGATCATGTCTGCGACGAGCCCAAGCCCGCCGAGCCCTGCTGCGCGATGGGCGAAGATGCCCGCCCCGTCCTTGTCGGCCTCGCAGCATTCGATGCGAAGTGCGACGCGCAAGTGCTTTTTCCCAGCCGCTTTTCCGCGACCGCACTCGCCGGCGACGGCTTCGATCCCGACACGATCGCGGCGCTCGCGGGCGATGCCGGCTGGACCTATCGCCCCGGCCAGGTCGGCGGCCTCCACGGCGCGGTCAAGCTCGGCGCGACGATCGTCTCGCGCGGCTGGCGCTTCCCCGCGCTCTCGCAGGGCAACCAGCTCATCCTCACCCCGCCGGTCCGCTTCCGCAACTCGAAGCCGTTGCTCAGCGGTGAGATCATTCTCGAGATCTGCACCGGCCGCCAGGCTGCGCGGATCGAGCCGCCCGCCGGCTGGGACCGCATGCCCACAGCGCCCGCCGAGATCAAACGCTTCACAGGCGAAAGCGGCGCGATCTATCGCTCCGACGCCGAAATGCGCCCCGCGACCGCCGATGAGCGGGCGATCCTCAAGCTCGCGGGCCGCTTCGAGGCGAAACATAACAGCCCCGTCCCGCTCGTCCGCCTCGACCTGCGCGTCAAGCGCCAGACCAAGATCGTCGCGCTCGACGCCGACGGGCGTGAGGTCGCGCGCGAGACCGTCAAGTCAGTCCGCGGATCGAGCGGCTTCACCACCATCATGCTGCAGGCTTCGGCCATCTCGGGCTTCGTCATCGATGGCGCGGACGGCGCGCAGCTGTCGCTCGTGCGCTGGGGCGCCGACGATCAGGTGCTGCTCGGCGAGGTGGCCGAGCTGCCGACCCCCGATCTCCCCGCCGTGGTCGGCGTCACCGTCGGCGGCAAGCGCGTACCGCTGACCCCGCGGGTCATCCCGCCGGTCGATATCGGCGCCAACACCTGCTTCAAATTCGCCTATCCGCTCCCCGACCTCGGTGTCGGTTCGGGCGACGGCTGGGCCGCGGTCGAGGTCGCCGCCCACCGCCGCGGCGAGATCGCGCTCGTCGAGCTGTGCGGCATCACGCTGGAGGCGGGCGAGGCGCAGGCGACCGATGCCGATTTCCGCGGCTCGCTCACCGGCCTGCTCACCGGGCTCGTCGGCCAGTTCGCGGCGAACGAGCCAACCCGCAAGATTGAGCTCGACGCCGACACCGCCTATCAGCTGCGCGCAACCTGGTCCTATCAGGGCTGGCGCCCGGACAATCCAGGCGATGCGCCCCCGTCGCCCGCTTCGCGCCCATGGGAGCCCGGCGATACCGACCGCTTCGCCTTCCGCACCGCCGCCGTCGGTGTCTCGCAGCCGCAGCCCGCCGCCACCGCAAGCATCGAGACCGATCCGGCGCAGGCCGGCCCCGGATATGACGAGCGCGTCTTCGATGCCCGCGGCCTCGCGCGCTACATCATGGCCGCGACCCCCGATCACACCGGCGCGCCGCACTTCCTCGACGACCGTGTCGGCTTCTGGTTCTCGGTTGATCATATCGAATCGCTGCTCGATCACTACGACCGGCTGCCGCTGGTGCGCGTCCTGCGCACCGACCCGGGCCCTGCGGCGCTGCACAATGTCCCCTCGCCCCCGGCGGGCGGGCAGCACCCGCTCGACACCGTGATCGCCACCCATTTCGCGCTCGAAACACTGACCTGGTTCGAGGCCGACCACCGCTTCGTCGTCGCGGCCGAGGAAGCGCCGTGCATCGGCGGTACGCCGCCGCTCGGCTCGTCGTCGATCTCGGTCGAGGCCGACCTGAAACCGCATGCCGATTACGACCTGACGCTCTCGTCGGCGCCAAAGACTGTGGGCCAGCATCCCGAAGTGCCTGTGGCACGACTGCATTTCCGCACCTCGCGCTATCGCAATCCGACCGAGTTCCTCGGCGCGCTGGGCTTCCACACGCCGATCGGCATCGCGCATCCTTATGATGCGATCGCCACTGGGCCGCTGCCCGCCGCCGGCCCGCTCGAAATCAACGACGCGCGGCTCGACGAGATGCTCGGGACGCTCGGCCTCGATCCGTGGCCGCTGCCCGCGGCGCCGCGCACCAGCCTCATCTGGTCGCGCCCCGGCGCCCCGGGCCAGCCATGGGCTATCATCGGCGCGCTGGTCGAGGCCAACGAGGCGGTGTTCCGACCGGGCTTCGCGACCGGCGCCGCCGGCGAACCCACCCCGCCGCCGCGCATGGAGGTCGGGGTGCTGCAGCTGCGCCGCAACATCGAGCGCATCCTCCCCAGCTTTCCGCTCCCCGGCCGCCGACCGCGCCCGACGCGTATAATCCAGGCAACCGAAGTTCTCGGCAGCCTCGTAGAACGCGTCCGCAATGCCGCCGGCACGCGGCTGCTATTCCTCGCTACCGCGCCGATCCCGGTCACCGGCGGCCTCACCTACGACCTGCTGCTCCAGCTCAACGAGCGCGGTGCGCCCGGCGCGAGCGGGACGCTTCCCGTCTACGACCGCCCGCTGTCGGTCTTCCAGGAGGGCGAATGACATGATCCCCGCACCGCCCTGGGCCTTCACTGCCGAAGCGATCGACGCCATCGGCGACCCCCACCTGGCGAAGGGCATGCACATCCGCGCGCTCTCGGCACCCGCCGCGGGCCTGCCCGCGACGCCGCTGTTCGTCTATCGCGCGGACCTCGGCCGCGACCGGGTCGGCAGGCTTGCGCGCCACAGCGATGTCGTCTGGATCGACAGCTTCGGCAACGTCCTCACCGCACCGTTCAGCGTCAAACCCGACAATCCGGTCACAGGCCATCTCGTCGGCGGCCAGGCAATCTGGGCACAGCTGAGTGCGGTCGGAGAACGGATCGAACCTGTAACCTTCGCCGCGCTGGTCAACAGCCCAAACGGCCTTCGACCCTTCGGCGTGCGCTTCGAAGAGCCTTATGTTGTCGCCGGCCAGAGGATCGACGCGGTGCGCGTATCGGGCCGCGGACGGGTCAACGGCCTACGCTGGATTTCGCGCGACGAGGCGCTGCGCGAGCTCGATCCCAAGCTGCGAATGGTGTGGAGTCTACCCGTCGACCCCGCACCCCGCTACAAACCCACCCCAGATGCCCGCTCCGAGGCCAAGGACCGCGTCCAGCGGGGCAATCCACAGCGCGTGCCGCAATATGGCGTGGCGGGCCAGACCGCGCCGGGCGCCTCGCCGCCCGCGAGCGGCAGTTTCTCGCTCGACCGCATCGGGCGGATCGAAGCCGACCTCGATCGCTGGCTCGAAACCGTGCTGCACGACCTGTCGCTACCGACATTCGATCTCGTCGATGCCCAGCCCTATGATGACGGCAGCGAAGGTTCGCTCAGCCTGCCGATCGAACCACATATCCTCGGCGCCTCGGTCGATCCCGATGTGGGCCACTGGCTCGGATTCGGCGATGTCGACGACGCCGATGGCACCGCGGGTACGCTGCGCTGCTATTTCATCCGCGGGCTGTGGCGCTACGCAGCCGATCAATGGTCCTTTCTCCACCGCGTGGTGCTTGCATCGCACCGGCGGGCAAGCCGCGACGACGCGGCGGCAGCATTCGACGACCTGCGCAATCAGGATCTCGTTCCTGAACTGGAGGGACCATATCTCGACCTCACGGCGCTGGCCGTCACAGCGGTCGGCGTCGCGCCGCTACGGCCCAATGCTCCGGCACCGCTCGGCTTTGAAGATCGCGGCTGGCTGCCCGAACCGCCGCCGCCCGACGTGCGCCGCCACGTCCGCGTCCGGCTCGACAATATGGTGCCGCGCGCGCTGATCGCCGCGGTCGCCGATGACGGACGGCGGCGCATCCTGAACCCGGTCATCGGCGAAGGGCGTCCGGCCCCCAATATCACGCCGCCGCCCGAGGATCTCTTCGCGATCGTCGCGACCGAGGCTGAAGATAATCCCGTGCCGCACCAGTCGCGCATCGACGATCGGGACGCGCTTGAGGGGCCGGCCACCTATCTGGTTGCGCAGGGCGACTGGTTCGGCCGCTGGAGCGAATGGTCCTCGGCGACCAACGCCGCCAAACCGCGCACGCCGCCGCTGCAACCGGTGGTCGAACTCGCCTACCAACCGCCCGCCCTGCCCCCCGGCGGCCCGATCCCTGACGGTCCGCTGGCGGGCATGGCGATTATCCGCATGCCGATCCCGAACCAAGTCGACCTGCCCCCCGGCGGCTTCCCGCTCGACCGTCTGGACATCGACATCAGCGTTGGCGGTACCCCGGCCACCACCACGTCGTTCGTCCTCGCCGCATCGGGTATGATGATCGAATCGCACCCGGGCCAGCACAATGTGCTGGTCGTCACCCGCGCGGGGCCGCCGCTCGACCGCGCCGCATCGACGACGCTCACCGTTACCGCGCGCTGGATCGACAGTGGCAATCTCGTGTCGCCCGACAGCATCCCTGCGACGCGCACACTGCTCGACCCGCGCCCGCCCGCGCCGCCGATCGTGCCGACCGAACTGCAGTATAGCGCGCGGCCCGATGCGACCGGCTACGCCCGCGTCGAACTCGAATGGCCCTCGGCACCGGGCGTCAGCTACCGCGTCTTCGCCAGCAACGAAACCACGATGCTCGGAGCGCTGCGCGCCGGGGGTCAGGGCGGCATCGCCGACGCCATCGCCGCGACCCCGACGGGCGCCCCGCGCGCTGGCGCGATCCGCGATCAAAAGCATCGCTTTTCGTGGAACGCCTTCGAATGCGTCACCGCCGATCCTATCCCTTCGCAAGGGGCGACCACGCGCTTCACGCACCGCGTTTCGGGTTCGCTCGACGTCCTCGCCACCTATCGCGTCGTCGCCGAAGGGCCGTCGGGCGCGCTTCCTGAACTGTCCGATATCGACATCATCCCGGTCGCGGTGCCCAATTACGGCCCGCCGCCCGGGCCGCTCGCCAGCCTCGTGCCAATGCCCTACGACCACGACGCGATCACCAATGGTGTCGAGATCGCGGTCGCCGTCCCGCCGGGGCGCGCGACTCCCGATCACTGGCGCGTCCGCCGCGCCAGCGTCCCGGTGACCGATGCGCTGCGCATGGATGTCATCGCGACGGGCGCGATCCCCCCCGGGTCGCAGGGCATCGACGGTACGCGCTTTACCATATCGCTTCCCGAACCGCTGCGGCCCTGGCGAACCTATGCCTTTGTCGTCGAAGTCCAGTCGGGCCCGCCGCCGGGCGCGCCCACCGCAGGCAGCATCCCGATCGGCGAATGGAGCTCGCCTTCGGCCCCCGTCACCCTCTCGACGGTGCCGGCGCAGCCACCGGCGGCGTTCGCCAGCCTCGACGCGATGGCGCTCGGCACCGGCGACGTGCTGCTGCGTGCGGCGCATCCCGACGCTGAGGCACTCATCGGTACGCCGCTCGGCGCCTATCGCATCGAGCTGTATCGCCTGTCGCCGGGCGCGCGCCCGACGCGGCTCGCGATAGAGATGAAGCGCATGCCCTCGGGCTTCTTCGAGGCTACCGATCCGGCGCCGCCGGCAGGATCCGCCTGGTCCGTGCGGGCCATCGATCCGGTCGGCCGACCGGGTCCGTCGCTGACCGTGATGGGACCCATGTGATGGCGATCCTGCTCGATCCCCTGCCGCTCGAACTCGGAGTCTCGGCACCCATTTTGGGGCCGTGGTTCAAGCCCGCCAACGTCGGCACCGTCATCACGCTGCCCGTCCCCGATGATAGCGGAAAGCTGTCGGTGACCATCGATCTGGGCAATAACGGCACTGCGTGGCTGCCGCCTGCGACGGGGACGCTCAGCCTGTTCATCGCACGACCGGCCAGACCCTCGCCGATGATCGCCAATCTTCAGGACGGCAATGGCGACTGGCCGTTCGAGGATGGAAAACTTGTCGCCTGGTTCCGCCTCTTTCCGGAGGTCGAGGAGCGGCTCCACGATCTCGCGCGGCTGATACCGCCCGCGACCAGTGCGGCGGCTCCCGCACCGCCAACTGTTCCTTTTGATACCAACCAGCGCGCGCGCGTGCGCAGCTTTGCGTTGGTTCCGACCCTTCCCGCGCTCGATCACGACACGCTCGTTACGCTGTTCGGCGGCATCACCAATTTCAGCGGCACCACCAACCGCGGCCGGATGCAGGCGCTCGGTCTCGATATCGACAATGCGACCGGGCTGGTCGACGGCGACTTCCCGATGACCCGACTGCGGCGACCGGGCCGCTTCAAGATCGACCCCGCTTTGCCCGCGCCGCAGGATGAGTTACTCGGTGCGCTGGCGGGCTCGGCCCAATTCTGGGCGTTCGATCATCGTGGCCGCGCGATCGACCCCGGCGCGGTCGCCGCCTGGTGGTCATGGCTGATGAGCACCGGCGTCGGCGCCGTGAATCCGGGCGACCCGCCTCAGTTGCTCGCTCCCGGTATCAACGTCATCGACCTGCCCAACTCCGGCGGCCAGCCGCTGGTCTGCGCCGTTGACGCTGGCCGGCACGCCCACCTGGTCGATGCGCACGAAGGACCGCTCGGCGATCCCTTCATCGACGACCGGCTTCGCAACGGCGGCACCACGGTCGATCGGACGCTGATAGCGGCCGACGGCGGTTCGATCGCGTTCGATTTCAAACCCCTCGATACTCCGCCGGTTGCACCCCCGCCCGACGATCCGGTGCTCGACAATGCGCCCCGCGCGCGCATCGCGCCATTGCCTGCGGGTCCCTACGCGACCACGCTGACGCTCTGGCCCGACGGCAATCCCTCGACCCCCGGCATCGAACGCGATTTCGTGCGCGTCGCGGTGGTCGACGAGGAACGCCATCTCGTCGGCATTTCGCGCCGCGCCAGCCGCGACGCGCCGGCAGATGACAACGAGCGGCGCAGCTCCGATCAGAACCGGCCGAGCACCCGTATCAACGTCAGCCGCACCGCATCGAGCGGCCCCGTGCTGCTCGCGACCGCCGAAGAAGCGAATGCTGCCATCGACACCGTCTTTTCCGCTCCCGGCCAGCGCCGCGCGGTCTTCGGCATCGCCGATGCCGAGGCGGGAGTTGTCACGACCCCGGCGCTCCTGCCCACCGCCAGCACGGCGTTTCCGACGACGCTCAGCGAAGCGGCTGCGCTCGACCGGCCCGGCACTTACCGCGTCCGCGCCCTCGTCGGTGGCGGCGATGCAGACGGCGACCAAGCGGTGCTGGTGGAGATCGAGATCGGGCCCGAATTCGACGGCATGTGGGTGCGCGCGTGGCCGCTCGGCTTCTCGCTCGAAAACGGCGTCCGGCCGCGTCTCACCGGCGGCGGCGGGCGCGTCGGCGGCGGACGCGCGACGCTCGTAATGACCCTCCCCGCTGGCCGCCTCGACGCCCGCGGCCTCCTCTCCTTCGACGCGCAGTTGGCCCGGCTCGATGCGAACGGCGATGTCCAGACGCGCAACTACGCCGACCTTCGTTTCGAACGACCAGCTCCGCTGCCCGGCAACCCGGCATCGGTGGTCGCAGGAAGCTGGGCGATATGCGAAACGGGGGAAATCGGGAACGCAGCGCTACCCGCCGCTTCGGTGCCCCCCGGAGCCACGATCGTCTTGCTCGACAGCCCGCCAATAGTCGTCGACCGGAAAGCAGTTCCCGCTGCGGCGCGGACAGCCGAGACATTGGTCAATCGCCTTTCCAGCGGCGATATAATCTCGCTTACCGCGCCGGCTTTTTCTGCCACCCCGGACCATGCCGATCCGCTTGGCCGGCCGTTTGCGGAGGCCGCGAATGGTGGCGATCCGCGCGGGGGGCTGCAGTCGATCGGCGGTGTCATCGTTCACCGCGTCGAGCGTGGCGGTGCCGCCGCAACCGCTTCTTCTGCGCCTTTCGCCCTGCAGGATCGGCTGGAGGTCGCTGCTGCCGTAACTACCAGTGCACCGCTAGCAAGCGCGGTTGCCGCGCTAACGGGTGGTCCGCGACTGCCTTCGTTCCACGAACTGCTGCCCCACCACCTAGGACACCCGGGCGGGAGGGCCGCGATCGAGACGCATGCTACTGGCGTGCTGCTCGACGGCCCGCCGGCTAAGGCGATCGCCGAATATGTTCAAGAGCGCACCTCAGGGCTGTCGTTCGCGATCATTAGCGGCGCCAGCGACCCAGAGCTCAGCGTTGCGGCGCAGAGCGAGCTCGCGGTTGCCGCCGAGGCCGCTACGCTGTTGCCGAGCGACCCTTCCGGCGTAGATGCCGGACCGGTGGCGGCGATCCTGCGCACGACCGCGCGCGGTCAGGAGGGCATCCCCGGGCTGGCCTTGGGCGCCGCAGCGATCAGCGCCTTTCCGCTAAGTCAGAACGAGGCCGCGTTCGAGGCGTTTCTCGACGACATCAACCTTCCCGGCGGCGCGGGACCGCTTGGTCAGTTCCTGCGATCGATCATCGGGGCCCAGACCGATTCGGTTACGCGCGCTCTCGACCGCCGCCTGCTTGTCGGTCAGCACGGCGCTCGCGAGAGCGCTTTCGCCCTCGCGAGCGCCTTCGATCGCGCACAGGACTTCATTTACATCGAAACGCCTTCACTCGACGCGCTGGAGCATGGACCGGATGACGACCGGCTCAATCTGTTGAACAGACTGATCGACCGGCTAGCGGCGCGCAAAGGCTTGCGGGTGCTCATCTGCGTCCCGTCGCGACTTGCGCCCGGGACACCCAAAAAGCTGCAGGCCATTCGGGATCACCTGTTGCTCGAGGCGATGGATCAGCTCCGCGAGGGAGCGCAAGATCGCGTCGCGCTCTTCTCTCCGGGAGCCGGCGCTGGCCGCGACCTGCGGATGGCTACCACAACCGTTATCGTCGACGACGTATTTGCCATGACCGGAACCACCCATTTGTCACGCCGCGGGTTGACCTTCGACAGTTCGCTGGCCGCCACCGTCTTCGACGAGCGGTTGGAGGATGGTCGACCCCGGGAAATTATGCTGTTCAGGCGGTCACTGATTGCGGGTCGGCTCGGCGTGCCAGCGTCTCGCTTGCCCGACGATCCCGAAGAGCTGATCCGAGCCGTCGGTGAGCTCGATGAACAGGAGACCCACGATGATTTCGGGATTCGACCGAACACCCGCCGGTCGGTCACGGTCATAAAACGACCTGATCCCAGCCCGACGACAATCGACATCGCAACCTGGTTTCCCGATGGTTCGCGCAGCGATTTGGACATCCCGGCTCTGCTCGCAGCGGTTGCGCTTACGGGCACCGAACATGCATCGCCGGATGAATAGTTGGTATCATCGGCAATTACGTCGGCCCGTCCGTGCCGCAACGCCTGCGCTCGCCTGAGCGGTCGACCCAATATCGCCTTCCCCTTCCGGCCGTACGCGCTACCGAGGCGGCGCCTCGGCCGCGTCCCAGGGAGGCAAGATCAGATCCTTGTGAACGACGATCCGAAAAGCCCAGCCCGGCCGCACTATTAGGGTTGGCTGAATGTCGAGACTGCGGCCTACAAGTTGATCGCCTGCCCGCGATCCGTTGTCCTGCGCGGACTCGCGGATCGCACGCGCGACGGAGCTTTCGTCGTCGCCCCGCCCGATTTCGGTTCCCACGCCGAGAAGGGTCGCCAGCACAACGCCCTCCATCACCTTGCCCTCATGCTGATCGATGCGATCGGAAAGGCCCGAAAAGCCCTGCGTATCCGACGCCGGCATGTCGTCGATTTCCAGCGACGCGCCATTGGGCAATATTAGTCGCTCCCAGACAACAAGAGCTCGTTTCTGACCAAGGGCTATGTCATCGTCGTATCGACCGATCAGCCTTGTTCCTTGCGGGATAAGTAGCGTGCGGCCCGTGATGCTGTCATGGACATTTTGCGTGACCTGCGCCGTAACGAGGCCCGGAAGTTCGGAATTCAATCCGGTGATCAGGCTAGCGGCGATCACACTGCCCGCCTGCACCAGGTAGGGCGACGGTGGCGCAGCAAGTCGGTGCGGGTTGAGATATGACCTATCGCCAGATTCCGTCCCGCGTACGGCAAATGCGCGCTGATCTGCGTCCTTCGGGCGACCTGTCACGGGATCTCGCACAATGTCGCCATCGATCGGCGCGCTATCCTTGGCCAAGCCAGGATATTCAACTGTTCGAGGCGCCGCGCCGATCATTATTGCCGACGCGCGCGCAGCCCGCTCTGCGTCGCCATTGCGTTCCCGTTCCTCGTTCCTGGCGCTGGCTCTCGTCTCATCGGAGCTCACCGCGAACCCGCCGTCGGTGCCAAAAGACGCGAGCCGACCCGCGCGACCCGGCGCCGGTCCAAGCTGCGGCATATCGGCATAGCTCGACGGCATCCCATCAAGCGCTTCGGGAGGTGCACTCGCTGAAGCTAGATTTTTGGCGGTGGAGCTGGGCACGGAATGGACGTCGCTTGGTCGAAGCGACAGCCACGCCGCGGCGACGGTGCCTGCAATAGCGCAGGCTGCCAATCCCATGATCACATCGCGCCGGAAGCGGACAACCCGTCTCGGCCGCCCTCTCAGAGCCAGCGTTCCGGGATCGACCTTGGCCGGCGTCGCCCCATCTTCATCCGCTGCATCGGTCACCGCCCTTTCCTCTTGCCTGGAGCAAGACGCGTGATCCGAACGATGGCTTGTTTCTTGCCGCCCAGCCGCAGTTCCGCGACGCTGAAAATCCGGTCAACGACATAAAAGTGCCCCGTCATCCGGTAGTTGACGAGTGCAGCCTCGCCCTCATCGTCAATGAGAAATAATGGGGGTGCCTCGCTGGTTGCGATCGACGGCGGGAATTCGATCCAACTTTGCCGTCCGTCGTCGAAGGCGCGCAGCGGACGCCAATCGGGCTTGTCACCAGATATTCGATAGCCAAAGTGAAGGGACGCGACGTCAACGCCGCGGGAAACGGGCGCATCCGCTGCGCGTGCATCACGAGGGCTGACAGTCGTTATGAAGTCGCTGTGCGGATAACTCCAGCGAACCGCTATCATCGGGTTTTTGGACCTGCTCACCAGCTGCACCCGATAGACGCGCCTGTCGGTTGCCGCGATTAGATTGGTCGATAGACCAGGAGTGAGTGGCTTGATCAAAATATGGGCGCGCTTCGACGTGCCGCTGCCGCTGGTCGTGTCGCCGACGACCCAGCGCGCCGTATCGCCGGCCGCGAGGGATACGATGGTCTCCCCCGGCTCGAGCATGATGTCGCTCACCTGCCCCGGAACCGTGAAGAGGCGATAGAGCGCACCTTCGGCATAAGGATAGAGCTGGACCGCCTCGACATATCGTTCGGCCGCAGGCTCGCGAAGCCCCGGAGCCGTCTTCGACGCCTTCGCGCTCGCGGTGTTCGCGGCAACTGATGTGATCGCGACCGTCGCGATCGAGAGAATGGATAAACGGTTCACGGCCTCGTCCTTTCCCGTTGCTCCGCGCGGCTGCCCTGGCCCAATGTGGGGTCGAGCGGCGATCCAAGGGGAATATTGCGGCGGTCGAGCAGACTTTGTCGCCTTTCCGAGCGAGCCTTCCCCGGAATTTCTGGCGGCTTCGCATCGCGCTCGAGACCGAATTCGCGGCTCCAGTCTATCCCGTCGATGTGAAGGCCCAGCGGATTGCGTCGCAGAGCGTCCGCGGATTTCGGAGTCTCGACCTTTACGGTCAAAACGGCAGTCCAGCGCGACCTATCTACTCGCGCGCCTCGCTCGTACGTCGTTTCAGTCCAGTTGACCCGAAAGCTCTTGTCAGAGGCTCTGACGATGCTCGTCACCTGCACCGAAACAGTTCGAGTGCCGATTTCGGCGAACGGCGACGATGCGCGTGCATATTCCCCCAGAAACAGCGCTGCTCGCCTGGTCACGAAATCATAAGCGGACAGCCAGTCTTCGCGCATGAGCACGGGATCGAGGGATCGCGAGCGAACATGCGTTATAAATTGTCCGAGATGCCACGCAATCTGAGGGTCGGTCGGCTCATATTCTGTGTCGGCGGGGACAACCGCGCGCGCCGCGCCAAGCTTGTCGACCTCCACGACATAGGGCATGATGCGGCTCTGAGCTGACTGCCAGACGAGAGCACTCGAGAGGCCGCCAGCGAGAAAGAGCCCGCCGAACGCCATGAGGCGCCAGTTCCTTGCCTGCACCCTTGCCGATCCGATGCGCTCGTCCCACAATTGGCCGGCGCGCTGATAGGGTGTCTCCGGCTCGGGCGTTCGGCCGTAGCGCTGAGGGGCGCGTCTGAATCGCATAAGCTCAGTCCCTTTCCTTGATATCTGGGGTCATTCCCTGCCCGCCTTTGTCGCCGTCGCGGATGGCGTGGACAGCCATTTGCCGTCGGTGGCGTGCAGCCTGGGTGGCCTGAAGCCTCTGCGCCCAGGGCGGGGCCGCCTTGCCCTCCGCTGCGTGGTTGGTCGTGACGACCTCACCGCGACCTTGAGAGGCCGATACCGCCTGTCGTCCGCTCGCAGCCGCCTCGCTCAACCCGAGCGCGCGGCCCGCCTTGCTGCCCGCCAGCCCTCCCGCAGCGCGCGCCACGCCGCCCAGGCCGGCCCCAATGCTCGTCGAGCCCGAATTCTTCTGGCCCATTTGATAGGCAGCGGACGCCCCGCTTCCCACGGCAGTTGCAGCCCTGATCGCGCCGAGGCCGCCCCCTGCGAGCGCGCGCGATGCGCCCGCCGCTCCCGCTCCGACGAACGCCATGCCGCCGGCGGCAAGCGCGGTAGTCGTCACCGCCGACCCCGCACCAAGCTGCGGTGCCCCCGCGACGAGCCCCGAAGCAATACCGGGTCCGAAGATGGCGAGGCCGAGAAGGGAGAGGCTCGCGAGCATCAGTGAAACCGCTTGCTCGACCGACACCTCATTCCCGGTGATCGCGCCGGTGAATGCAGCGAAATAGTTGGATCCGATACCCACGATAACCGCCAGCACCATCACCTTGACCCCCGAGCTCACGACATTGCCGAGCACGCGTTCGGCGAGGAAGCTTGTCCGGTTCCAGAGGGCGAAGGGGACGAGAATGAAGCCGGCGAGGCTCGTCAGCTTGAATTCGAGGATGGTAATGAAGAGCTGAATCGCGAGGATGAAGAAGGCGGCGAGCACGATTACCCACGCGATCAGCAGCACCGCGATCTCGACAAAATTATTGAAGAAATCGACCGGGCCGACGAGCTCGGAAGCCTGCTCCAACAGCGGCGCGGCCGCCTCGAATCCGGTACCGGCGAGCCGTCCGGGTAGGAGTAGATCCTCGGCAGTGATCGTGCCGCCACCGGCGACGAGGCCGAGCCCGGCAAAGCTGTTGAAGACAATCTCGGTCAGCAGCTGAAAATTGTTCAAGATCAGCGCGAACGCGCCGACATAGAGAATCTTCCTGATGAATTTCGCAATGACATCGTCTTCGCCGCCAAGCGCCCAGAACAGTCCGGCCAGCGTGATATCGATCCCTATGAGCGTCGTCGTGAGGAACCCCACGTCGCCGCCCAAGAGGCCGAAGCCGCTGTCGATATAGCGGATGAACGCTTGCAGAAACTCGTCGATGACATTGAGATCTTCCATCAACGCCTCTCGTCATTGGCCACATGAATCGGCGCGCTGCGAAACCGCGATTAGGGGCGCGGGGTGTATGCCTTGCCGTCACCCAGAAATCGCTGGAGGCGCTCGTGCGCCTTGCGTTCGCTCTGCCCTCGCCGCGCTGCGTCGAGCGATTGGTCGCGGAACTGCGCGGCCAGGAGCTGCTGAATTTGAAACTGTTGGCGTGCGGTAAGCGCTAGAAGCTGATTTGTTGCTTGGGCAGCTTGCAGGCTGCCCTGGGCGTCCTGGCTTTTGGCAACGATCGCTGCGAGATCCTGCGCATCGCTGCGAACATTCTCGATGACGCCGCTTTGCACCGCCATAGTCTGCCGAAAGCTCGCAATCGTGTCCTCGAGCTGTTTTCTTGCCGCAGCCAGCCGCTCGTCGTGAGTAAGGAGGTGATCAAAGCGAGCGGGAAATTCGCTGCGAAACTGCTCGTCGAGATCATCGAGCCGAAAATCGATCGCCTGTGCTCTTCCCATGAGCTCGTCAATCAGCTCGAGTCGAGCCTGCAGCGCTTCGAGCTGCGGAAAATCGATTGTCGCGAGATTTTTGGCATCGTTTGCCAGCATGCGTGCTTCGTTTTGAAGCTGCGTGATCTGATTGTTGATCTGTCGCAGTGCACGTGCGGCTGACAACAGGTTCTGCGCGTAATTCGCGCCATCGAAAACAGGTATCGCGTGAGCAAGCGGTGAAAACGCCGCACAAGAAAGTGCGGTTATCAGGGCCATAGAGAGACGCTTAGACATCTTCATTCTCCTTCGCTGCTGCTGCACTGGGAACTGGGAAATGTGCCGACGAGGTCGCCCGCCCAGTCGAGGCCTGAGGCGTTCAGGAATGCGCGAAGGAAGGCGGTCGGATCCTCTCCGCATCCGGTCAGGCCATCGATAAGCGCCTGGCTCTGCGGGTCTGATGCTCCAGCAAGGGCAAGGGCAATCGGGCCGAGCCCAAGTTCGAACAGACGATTTCCGCGCGCGGACTGCAGATAATAGT
The DNA here is from genome assembly GCF_032879645.1 of Sphingopyxis indica. Taxonomy (NCBI): domain Bacteria; kingdom Pseudomonadati; phylum Pseudomonadota; class Alphaproteobacteria; order Sphingomonadales; family Sphingopyxidaceae; genus Sphingopyxis; species Sphingopyxis indica. The sequence goes on along the minus strand of NZ_CP076394.1, from coordinate 1,359,697 downwards.
GCCGTTTGGGTATGGCGTGCGCGATGAGCTCGATTTGGCGTTCGTTGAGGCCGAAGCGCTGATAGGCGGCGCGGGTTTGCGGTTCGATAGCCCGGTCGTTGGGCAGGAATATCCGCTGTGGGCAGCTTTCGACGATCGCCGGGGCGATGGAAGAAGTCTCGATGTCGGCGAGACTCTGCGTCGCGAAAATGACCGAGACGTTGCGCTTTCTCAGTACCTTCAGCCACTCACGAATGCGGGCGGCGAATAGGGGATTGTCGAGAAAAACCCAGGCCTCGTCGAGAATGAGCAAGGTTGGCCTGCCGGCAAAGCGGGCGTCGAGCCGGTGAAAGAGATAGCTCAGCACGGGCGCCGCCAGGCCCGCGTGTCCGATAATGCCCTCGGTTTCGAAACATTGAACGTCCGCGATTGCAAGCTCGTCGCTCGCGGCGTCGAGCATTCCGCCGAAGCTGCCTTCCAGCACGTAGGGCGCAAGCGCCATGCGCAGGGCGGAAGATTGCAGAAGCAAGGACAGGCCCGTCAGGGTTCGTTCGTTGGCGGGCGCGGTCGCGAGATTGCCGAGGGCGGACCAAAGCAAATCCTTTGCCTCAGGCGTGAGGTGGACGCCCTCGTGGAGGAAAAGGGCAGCAATCCAGTCGGCTGCCCAGGCGCGCTCGCCCGGCTGATCGATGTGCCGCAATGGCTGAAACGAAAGAGATCCGTCCTGCCCTCCCCCGCCGAGTTCGAGAACGTGGTGCGAGCCCCCCATCGCGAGCACCGAAGCGCGCGCCGAATTGCCCTTGTCAAAAATGTAGATCTGCGATCCATCATAGCGCCGGAACTGCAATGCGAGCATTGCCAGCAGCACCGATTTCCCGGCCCCCGTGGGACCGGTCACCAGCATATGCCCCACGTCGCCGACATGCGTGCTCAGTCGGAACGGTGTCGAGCCGCTCGTCTTGGCGTAGAGAAGCGGCGGGGAGTCGAGGTGTTCATTTTTCTCCGGCCCCGCCCAGACGCTCGAGAGGGGCATCAGATGCGCGAGGTTCAGTGTGTGAACGACAGGCTGACGAACATTGGCGTAAACTTGCCCAGGCAAACTTGAGAGCCAGGCTTCGACGGCATTGGCGCTCTCGCGGATGCTGGCGAAACCAAGACCGTTTACGATCCGTTCGACGGCGCGGACCCTTTCATCGAGGCGGGCCCGGTCGGTGTGGGACAGCGTGATCGTGGTGGTGAGATAGCCGAAAGCCACATGATCGCCGCCCAATGCCTGCAGCGCCATATCGGCGTCCGCGACCTTGTTGCCCGCGTCGTTGTCGATAAGCTGGGCGGGTTGATTATAAAGAACTTCGCGCAGGAGCGCGGTCACTGACTTGCGCTTGTTGAACCACTGGCGGCGCAAGCTGGTGAGGGCCTTCGTCGCTGCAGCCCTGTCGAGCGCGATGAACCGGGTGACCCAACGATATCCGAAGTCCTGATGATTGAGCGCCTCAAGAATGCCCGGTCGGGTGAGATTAGGAAAACCCAAAATCGTCAGAGTGCGCAGATGCTGATCGCCGAGCATCGGCTCCAGGCCGCCGACCAGCGGCGTATCCACGAGCAGTCCATCGAGGTACATGGGCGTGTGTGGAACCATGACCTTGTGCCGGCAGAGCGATATACAGTCGTGAAGGAAGGTAAGTGTTTCGCCGTCATCAAGCGCGCGAACAGAGGGCATGAAGTCGGTGAAGAGATCGAAGGCTCGGCCCGTCTCGGCGAGAAATGTCTCGAGCGCCTGGCGCCAGTCGCGACCCTTTGGTGCGTCGAGCCGATCGATCAGAACCCGCTCCGCGGCATCAGATTGGTCGGGCTGCGGCAGGAATGTAAGGGTCAGATAGGAACGGCTTTCGTAATGCGCTTCCGCTTGTTCGAAGGCCGCGCGCCGCTCTTCGTCGACGAGCCAGGACGCCGCATCGCGGAAGCGGCTCTTGGGATAACCTGGCGCGGGGCGACGGTCCGCCTCGATATGCAACGCCCAGCCCGATCCGAAGCGCTTGAGAACATTGTTGGCGCGAGCGCAGGTCGCGATGAGTTCGGCTTCGGTCGCGCTTTCCAGATCGGGGCCTCGGAAAGTCATTGTGCGCTGGAAGCTGCCATCCTTATTGAGGACGACGCCGGGCGCGACAAGCGCCGCCCAGGGCAGGTGATCGGCCAGCCGGTCGGCACGGTTTCTGTATTCGCCGAGCTTCAGCATGTCAGCTGCCCGCGCTGGCGGAGGTGGCGAACCAAAACGCGCGCGAAATCAGGATCGCGCTTCGCCGCGAGCATCGCGATCGTGTGTCCTGCACCCCAAACAATGAGACCAGCGATCCATTGCTGAAGACCGAGACCCAGCGCGGCTGCGAGCGTACCATTCGCTATGGCAACAGCCCGCGGCGCACCGCCGAGCAGAATGGGTTCGGCAAGCGCTCGGTGAAGCGGCACTTCGAATCCCTCGGCGTGATCACTGGTGCCCGTCATGCCACCAGCGCTCCGCCGCCGAAGCTGAAGAAATCCAGAAAGAAGCTCGAAGCGGCAAAGGCGATGCTGAGGCCGAAGATTATCTGGATGAGCCGCCGGAATGCGCCGGCCGTTTCGCCGACCGCGAGCGTGAGACCGGTGACGATGATAATAATGACCGCCACGATCTTGGCGACCGGACCTTGAACAGACTCGAGAACCTGTTGAAGCGGTTCCTCCCAGGGCATGCCCGATCCCGCGGCATGTGCAGAAACGGCGGCAGCGCCGGCCGCGCCGACGAGCAGAACGGCACGGACTTTGAGATCCTTCACAAAATCAGCTGATGACATGATCGTCTCTCCTTCACGGCTGATCACTTGCTTCGAGGGCGAGTTCATCCAGGCGATATCGGCCGTCGGCGGTGAGGCCTTCGACCTTGGCCACGGAGGAAATGCGCCGCGCCAGGCCGCGCCCCGAGATGAACACGACGATGTCGATCGCATCGGCGATCAGGTGGCGCGGCACGACGGTCACCCGCTCCTGCACAAGCTGTTCGAGACGCACGAGGGCGGACAGGGCGCTGTTCGCGTGGAGCGTTGCAATGCCCCCCGGATGACCGGTGTTCCATGCTTTGAGCATGTCGAGAGCCTCGCCTCCGCGCACTTCTCCGACGATGATGCGGTCGGGCCGCAGACGAAGCGTCGAACGGACCAGGTCAGCGATCGAGACACTTCCGGCGCAGGTTCTCAGTTCGACGCGGTTCGGCGCAGGGCATTGAAGTTCGCGCGTGTCTTCGATGACGATGATCCGCTCATCGCGCCCCGCCATCTCATCAAGAAGTGCGTTGGCGAGGGTCGTCTTCCCCGAGCTGGTCCCGCCCGCTACGACAATGTTCTGCTTCTCGGCGACCGCCTGCGAGAGGATGCGCGCGCAATCCGCGCTGCAAATGCCCGTCCTGACGTAATCGCAGAGCGTGAAGATCCGGGCGGCGGCCTTGCGTATCGAAAAGCAGGGTGCCTTCGAAACCGGCGGCATCACCCCCTCAAAGCGCTCGCCTGACCCCGCTTCGTGCGGCGGGAGTTCCGCGCTGACGATGGGAATGTCGATACGGATTTCGCCGCGCGCCTGCGTCGCGACGAGCCGGATGATCCGTTCGACCTGCTCTGCCTCGAAGCGCACGCCGGTGTCGATGCACCCCTCGCCCAGCACATCGAGGCGAAGCGCCCCGTCGGGGTTGACCATCACTTCGACGACGCGTTCATCGGCAAGTGAGGCGGAAATATCCGGCCCGAATGCCGACTGCAGCATCTGGCGACGGCGCCCGCTGACGGCGGCGCTGTTCATAGCCCGGTATCCGAATCGAAGCTTCCGCCGCCGCGCGAGAACGCCTCGGCAACCTTCAGCGTAAAGGCTTCGAAACGCTCGCGGCCTTGTGCGCGGGCCACTGCGTCATTCTCGGGAACCGGAGGAATCGAAGCCAGCATATAGCGCACGAACAAGGCCTGCACCTCAAGAGCGATCTTCCCGTTTCGCTCGATCCGCTCCAGCTGCCGCGATATCTGGTTGAGTCTCGGCGCAAAACGGGAATCGAGCACCGGCACGGCTTCGCGGTTCATCCACTCCTTCAGCGCCTCGCGGACAATCGAGGACTTGCTCACCCCGGGTTTGGCGGTCAGCGCCTCGAGACGTTCGACAATTTCGGCATCGAGGACAAATTGATGGCGCAGCCGTGCTGCCGAAGCCCCGCTCACGAGACCTTTCCCTTCCTGTCGCTCGCGCTCGCAGGTCTTTCTGCGTCAAGCGCCGTGCGAACCGCGATATGGGTGTCGTCATCGAAGCCTAGCGGGCCTTGGGTGGAGGTGAACGACCGGAGTGGCGGAACGCTAAGATCGACTGCGGGCGCCGGTGCTTCCTCGCGATCGCGAGGCCGCAATGCCGTTATCCCTGCCCCTGCTTCCACACAGCGTCTGTCGTCGCGCACGTCGCTACGCCAGTCATCCGGCCGCGGCGGCGGGCAATCGGTATAGTTCGCCGGGGAAAGCGCCGGAGGATCCACAACCCGAGATGTAAAGTTGGAATCCTCGAAGTATCGCAGCTTCCTCGCCCGGATCGGCGGCATCCCAGACACGAGGACAAGCTCCTCGTCGGGCGGGAGTTGCATGACCTCCCCGGCAGTAAGCAGCGGGCGCGCCGTCTCCTGGCGACTGACCGAGACATGGGTCAACCAAAGCGCAAATCGCTGTCCGGCGTAGTTGCGCATCTTTCGCTGCTCGGTCGCGGTCCCGAGCGCGTCGGAAATCCGCATGGCCGTGCGCTCATCGTTAGTGGCAAAGGCGACGCGGACATGGCAGTTGTCCAGAATTGAATTATTCTCGCCATAGGCCTTGCTGACCTGATTGAGCGACTGCGTAATCAAGAAGGCGCGAATGCCATAGCCTGCCATGAAGGCGAGCGCGGTCTCGAAAAAGTCGAGACGACCCAATGTCGGAAACTCGTCGAGCATGAGCAGAAGCTTGTGGCGGCGCGCGATCGAACGGTGATCATCGAGCTTCTCGGTCAGTCTGCGTCCGATCTGATTGAGAACGAGACGAACAAGAGGCTTGGTGCGCGAGATGTCCGACGGAGGTACGACCAGATAGAGTGAAAGAGGGTTCTCAGATTCCACGAGATCCGCGATCCGCCAATCACTTCGCGAGGTGACTTCGGCGATGGTTGGGTCCCGGTAGAGACTGAGGAACGACATGGCAGTCGAGAGCACCCCGCTGCGTTCATTGTCGCTTTTGTTGAGAAGCTCGCGAGCCGCCGAGGCAACCACAGGATGCACCCGCGGGTGGCCGGGGGTTCCGAGATGATTGGACCTCATCATCTCCTCAAGCGTCGCGGCAAACGATCTGTCGGGGTTCGAAAGCAGGGTAGCAACCCCGGCGAGCGTCTTGTCCGCTTCAGCGTAAAGCACATGCAAAATCGCGCCGACAAGCAGGGAGTGCGATGTTTTTTCCCAGTGATTCCGCCGCTCAAGCGAGCCCTCGGGATCAACGAGGATATCAGCGATGTTTTGAACATCACGGACCTCATGATCCCCGCGGCGGACTTCGAGAAGCGGATTATATTTTGCCGAACGGCGGTCGGTAGGGTTGAACAGCAATGTGTGGGTAAAATGCGACCGCCATCCTGCCGTCAGGTCCCAGTTTTCACCCTTTATGTCATGGACGACGACGCTTCCGGTCCAGGCAAGGAGAGTCGGCACCACGAGCCCCACGCCTTTGCCGCTCCGGGTTGGAGCGAAGGCCATGACGTGCTTAGGTCCATCGTCGCGCAGATATTTGCCCTCTGCGCAGCCGATGAAGATGCCATCTTCAGCGCGAAGTCCAGCGCGTCGAATATCGCGTTCGTCCGCCCAGCGCGCGGAGCCATAAGTGGTCAGTTTGCTGCCTGCGCTCTCTTGCCACAGCGACCCAAGCATCGCGACACTGCAACCGGCCAGCCCGCTCGCGCCCACCATAATTCCAGCCGTGTTGAAGACGTCCGGCGCATATGCTGCGAAGCGATACCACCATGCAAAGATGGCCCAGGGGGGGTAAATTGGCTCGCTTCCAAGATGTGACCAGGCCGAACCAAGTTCAGGCTGGTGCCCGAGTGCCGCAGCCGCCCATTGCGTCGCACCCCATGGTCCGAGAAGGATGATGATGAACGCGAGAACTATTCGTCCAAGACGTATCCGGGTTGAAGTCATGAGGCTCTCCTCCCGGCCGCATCACCGGGTTCACCTCATGAGAATCGCCGCCTGTCTTCTTCTTTCATAGTGTCGTTTCGACGCAGGAAGCTGGAGTCTCGACGCAGAAATTCCCGAGTCCGATTACCCTCTCGGAGTCAAGAGCGATAAATGCCGGGAATCTCCAGTCGAGTCGCAAGGCCGAGGATCATTTCCTTCGGGTGCACCTTAGCGGTCCGCCAGACACTCGCGATCCAGCCCAGATCAACGAGCTGCCGCCCGCCGCCTGGACGCGTGCGTGGGGTGGGCGCTGCGCCAGCGCAGCCCTATCATGAGGACGAGGGGCCAGAATATCGTATTGGCGATATCGAGCGGACTGTCGGGCATGCGCCAGGCACCGTAGGCGACCCGGTCAGCGGCTTCCTTCGCCAATGCGGCGGCAAGCACAACGAGAAAAGGTGTCCAGCTCGCAAGGGACCGCCGGGTTACAACGCGGGCGGCGAACAGGACGATCATACCGCCATGCACGTGCATGAGCGTATCGGATGGAATGCTTTGGCCGCCGAGAAGCCCATTATAGTGGCGATATATTTCGATGATCTCTTGCATCACCGCGCCATGGCGCCTTGCCTCCTTCTCGGCAACATGGTTGCGACGAACATGAGGGAGCGCGAAAGTAAAAGCCGGTGAACAATCGTTGGCTTATCAGCTCGTCGCTCGGTCCAACCCCGGAGCTTCGAGGCCTGGGCTCCGCAAGGGGGCAAAGCCGATGCCATCTTCGCCCACGACACCGCTGATGGTGCGCCCGATGCTGGCTTCCAGTTGGGCGCTCCAGGGCACAAGCGAAAATTGGCGCGCGCGTTCGACGAGCATATATTGGCCGCCTTCACTGCTGAGCTTGCGGGCTACCACGCCTGTAAAACGGTCGTGTGGCGAAAGAGGAGGATAGTCAGTGCCCCTCTCGGCGGCGATCGCGCTCCCCAGCCGCGCTACTTCCCTGCGCCTCAGCTCGGCAAATGCATCTTCGCGATATATGAGGTTTTCGCGGATATTGTCCGCCCATCGATGCTCGATGAGCCACAAACGCCGCCGTTCCATCGCGTCCAGTACCTCGCTGCCAAACGCCCTCTCGCGGCACGTTATTGTCGTTTCAGCTGCATGCATCCGATCGAGCCACGTCACCGCCTCAACCTCAACCAACCGATTGAGCGGAACCGGGGAGAGAATTTCGACTTCGGGTTCCAGCCCTTCGCCTACCGCCGGCGAAACGCACAGTATCGAGTTTTCCGGCAGGTCTGCCACGCGGTTGCCGCCGTCGAATGTGACATAATGTTGGCGACCGTCGACAGCTTCGAGCAGCAGGTAGTGCTGACAACGATGCTCGGCAACCTGATTGCAAAGAGCGAGACGGCCGACCAAGACTTCAGCCAGCGGCGCCGCCTGATCGTGGGCCACATGATCGCGGGCAAGACCATCCTTTCCCCGCCTCAACAGATCCTGCTGCAGCTGCTCGGCGATGTCATGGCGCTGCTCCATGACCGTAAGGATTTTGTGGATATCGGGTTCGATGTGCCATCGTCCCGGTTGCACTTCTTCGGCAAGACCAAATCGCTTCAGCATCTGCAAGCGCCCAGCTCGCCGCGCTTGCTCGAAGGAATTGCTGGCGGTGGACGCCACCGCATTGCCTTGCTCCCTATCACGCAGCAGAACTCGATCGATTTCGGTTACTCGCTGCTGACTGACATCGAGACGACGGCGCGCCGCGATTTCAAGCTCCGACTTGGGCCCAAGGTCAAGCGCTACGATCTCGCTCGCGCGCTCCGGCATTCCCTCTTTCAGATATTCGCGGGCAATGATCAGGTCGCCACCACGATCATCTCTGCCCCGGATGACGATGTGGCTATGCGGCTTACCCGTGTTGTGATGGTCCGCTGCCACCCAGTCGAGCTCGGTATCCAGATCCATCTCCATCTGGCTCAGGAAACGTCGCACAAGCGGCTTTAGATCATCATAGAGATCTCCTTCGTCAGCGCTCAGGATGACGCGAAACTGATGCCGGTCGTCGACCGAGCGATCGAGAAACTCGCGGCCGTTTACGTGTTCTTCGGATGCGGAATATAATTCACCTGGACCGCCATCCAGGGCAACTCCGTCCCGCTGGATATATCGCAGATGATGCCTTGCGGCCGCCTCCCCCCGCCCGGCCATTCTCGGAGCAACGACGATGACGGTTGTCCGGCGCACGAGGCGCGCCGCCCCCGCCCCCCGGCTCGCCAAGAGGCGGCCGATCGGCGCTCCCCGCCCTATGCGGCTACCTGTAAAGGATTGGGCGTTCCATTTTGCCTTCGGCCCCGCGCGGGAAGACGCTGCGAGAATCCGCCCGAGATATTTGCCGCTCTTTCGGTGCCGCGTGTCGCCTATTCGGCCAAGAATTGGATCGAAGACTCCGCCGCTGCTTCCCATGATTGGACTCTCAACGTTCTGCTGCTTGATCTTCACAGCATGATGGTCGCCGACTTCGGTAAAAAGCTCGCCGTTCCGCCAGTCGGCGGCGATGCGTTCACGCGGGCCAGATAAGCGTCGCCCTCCCCACTACGGCTCCCCCCTTCATCACCCCGAAATAGCGACCATCGAATGACGAAGCAGGGGCGCTCATCAAAAGGAAGACCTCGCCTCTGTGCAGAACCCTGCAGCCCCGCCACCACGGCAGCGCACGTCCCGCACCATCGCGCGCGAAGCGCAGCACCGTGGGCACATCGTTAATTAAAACACGCCGCCCCCGCGCGCAGACCTCGTCGCCCTCAATGGCCGCAACGCGCTTTACCAACGGCACATTGCGGGGGAGGTAGTGACGGTGGGCCGCCAATCCGCGCCATGGGTCGGGCAATTTTGCGACGACCATGTCGCCGACACTATGCGAAGCCCCCGGACGCACAAAATAGAGCCCCTTTGGCGCGCTGTTACTCACATTCCACACCAGCCGCGGCGCCGGGCACCACACCAGCTGGAGCAATAATGCACCAATGAGCAACATTGTGCCCGCGGCTTTCAAACGAACGGCAGGATCGCTCATGCGGACCCTTTGAACCGCCCGTTCAATGCGCTTCAACTTCACCATTTCAGCCGCCGGAGCCACAGCATTTCGGGCTGCTTTTCGCGAAGCGATTCTACGAATATCGTGGTTCGCGACCAACGAACCAGATCGTCTATATGATAGCGCACGAACCGGGCATGCCTGCGAGACGCTGGTCCCTTGCCCCGCGCGCGCAGTTCCTGAAGCGTGCGGGGCCCAAGCCCGAGAAACGCCGCGGCTTCGTCGTTGCTGAGAAAAGGGCTGCCTCTCCGCAGACAGCGCGCGCGCGCAATTTCCTCACTCTCGGTCATTTGATGACCTCCCAGCCGAAGCGACTCAGGCCTCTCCGCACGTGTCTCATGAAGGGCTCGCGATGAAAGGTTAGGTCCACCCTGCCAGGGCGCGGAGATTCGCGAAGCCGCCACAACGGCTTCGATCCATGTAAAACGGGTTTGCGCCGCTGATCGCGCGCTCGGCCTTCATGCATTGGCTTCGTCCCCTGATTATAATTGACGCAATACAATTGGAAACGCGATCGCACTGAAATTCCATACCATCGACGAGGGATGCCCACCGATGAGAGCCCTCACGACATCACACTCGGAATCTACTTTTGACCTTCTGATATTCAGTAGTCCTTATCTTGCGCGCGCTCATCCGCAGAGAGCTCTCACGGCGCCGTGAATCGTGACTGATTGCCTCGTCGCGCCTGCTTTGACATTATTGTAAACATGGATGATTCGGGGTCGTCATCTCCTCAAGACGAGATTCTATGGTCTCGGCTGACGCAAAAGCAGCGCGATTGTCTCGAGCTCTTGCTCGAGCGCAAAACGTCAAAACAGATCAGCCGCATCCTCGGGATCTCGAAGGACACCGTCGATCAACGGATAACGGCAGCGCGCCGAGTTCTTGGGACCGCCGACAGGAATGAGGCAGCCATCACCTACACACGGCTCAAGCAAACATACGACCGAGTGGTATACGACCCAGCGGTGCTGGCCCCATCGCCGGTCTCTGTGCCATCTCAGTTCTCGGATGGCGATCCTGCCAAGGATGCGAAGAAAGATGGCACCCTGCCGACCGACGCGCACCTAGGGGAATCGCCGTCTCGGGATTTCTGGAGACCCGATCTTCAGGCAGAAACCCGGGTGACGCTCATCGTATCAATCCTGTTGGCGATCGTCATTCTGGTTCTTGCAGGCCTAGGTATCGGACAGGCGCTTTCGCAGCTGAACTCAGGCTGATCCCGACCTGAAATGGGGTAACCTTCTGAACCGGAGCTACGCCTGGCGTCACCGGCATTGAGGAGTTCACATGGTCGATTCTACCAACATGATTGCCGCTCGCCTCGAACGGGACGTGCCCGGGGCAGAAATCCGAGTTGACGATGCACTCGTCGCTCTTTCCTCCCTGTTCGCAAGTCTCGTCGTGGCGCGGCGCGAGATGAGCGACGTTCCTCCAATCAAGGGGCAGGCGACGATACATCGACTGGCGAAAGCCCAGCTCGCTCTTGTCGGCGTGAGCGCCGATATAATGCGCATCCACGGAGACGTCGCCGAAATGGGCGCCGAAGTGGCGGGCTATGACCTTCATGATTGCCCGAAGAAAACGGGTCGTCTGACGACGCCCCCCGCGTCGGCAGGTAGCTAAAGCGCTGCGTCGGGGGTCGTCCTTGTGAGAGGTCTACACAGTGCGGAAAGAATTGTTTCTTATCAGCCTAGTGGCAGCGTTTGCTTACGCCGCCTGGCGCGGCGGCGGACCGGAACGATATATGGCGGGCATTTCGGCGACGATGGTCGGCGCGGATCTTGCGCTCCACCACTGGTTTCCACCGCAGTTTGCCACCCTCGACGCCGGGCATTTGGCAATCGACGTGTGGGGGGCGATCGCTACAACCGTACTCGCGCTGGTCGCCTATCGGTTCTGGCCACTTTTGGCCGCCGCGGTTCATATTCTCCCGCTGTTAGCCCACACGAGCCGCATACTCGATTTGCAGCTCGATCCCGCCGCCTACCTGACCATGCAGGTGACGCCATCATGGCTGGTTCCTCCTATTCTCGTGATCGGAACCTGGCGGCACCGAAGGCGTCTGGAGCACAGCGGTCGCGACCGCTCATGGTTCATATCGTGGCGAAAGCCGCTGTCGCAATCGGCGTAGCCGAATACCGCGCTGCGGCCATTGCAGCGAGCGATCAACGGTTCGCAGGAGCAGGCGTCTCGCAACAGCGATTGAACGACATCGCGCGCCCTTGCGCGACGCACCACGATCAACAGAGGCCCTGTCCACACCTTGTCGCAGGCGGCAATCCGCTGTGAATGTCGCAATAGCCAAAAGTTTGCCCGCCGCGGCCCGCACGCTCGACAGGGACGCTGAGCAGATAGCGCTTAGATACGCCCGGGCAACTTACGCTTGGCGCTCGTTGCGTCGCGAGATGCTCGGGTCGAATCCGCTGTTTCGCGAGCCTGCGTGGGACATGCTGATCGATCTGTTCATACATCAGTGCGAACGACGCTCGCTACCGATCAGCTCGCTTTGCTTCGGATCCGGTCTTCCGATGACAAGCGCTTTACGTCTTGTCGATCGCCTCTGCGAAGCGGGCTATGCCGTTCGCACGGCCGATCCTGCTGACGGGCGACGTAAACATGTCACACTGCCGCTGCCTGTTATGAACAACTTGACCCGACATTTTCTTGCCCGCGCCGAATTTTTCGATCGTTGGGACAGGAACTCAGGAGATTGCAGGAGATAAGAGTTCACGCCGATTGATCACAATCTGGGTCTTTCTCTTCTACGTTCGGGTTTATCTCACAATGAAAGATGGATAATACATAACGGCCGATGACGTAGCGCTGTTCCAGAAGCGACGAGGTCGCCAATGCGCTCCATAAGCTCATCGTGCACCAGTCCAACTATCGTTCGTTCCGACAGAGGATTCGAGAGCGACGACCTTGGAGCAGTGTTGCAATTGGCGCCTGTCGGTACTGCGCCGCATCCATCCACGATTGTGAAACACCTGCATCTGGCCGACGACCTTGCACGTGGCTTTTCTGAAGTCGCGGATCGCGGCGCCCTGCATTCAATGATGACTTACACATCAAAGCGCTTGGGCTTTCGCCATTTCGTGCTTTCGTATGACAAGCGCTGCCGCCACCGGCAGACAACGTTGTTTATTCACAATCTCCCAGCGGCGTGGACTGACGTTTGCGAAAGCCTTGTCCTTCGTGACCTGATCGGGCGAGCGGGCGAGCGATCCGTCACGGGATTTCACTGGCGGGATCTCGAGAATCTCATTCCCTTGACTCGCAGTGAACGCCAGCTGCTGGCGACAGGGCGGGAGATCGGTGTCGATGACGGCTACTCCATTTCTCGGCATCTTCCTGGCGAGGCAAGCGGCTGCTGTTCGTTCGTCGCGCCGGTCGGCGTGCCGCTGACACGCAACCTACTCCTTTTCGCGGATTTGGCCGGTACGTTAGCCATCGCGTCAGCGCGCCGTATCGCCGGTGGATCAGGCGCTCCCCCAGATCCCGTCCTAAGTGACCGTCAACGCGAATGTGTTCTTTGGTGGGCGAGGGGCAAGACCGCTAGCGAGATTGCCGTGATCCTCGGAATTGCCAAGTTTACGGCCGCTCAGCACCTCAAGATGGCACGCGAACGCTACAATGTACCCTGCAGGCAAATGCTGATCCTGTGCGCGTTGTTCGACGGTCTGATCGGCTTTTCCGACATCTGCGATTGGTGGCCAAGCGAGAAACCGCTCTGATGTACTATCTGCGCAGGCCTTCCCCGAGACGAAAAGCCATGACGGACCGAATGAAGCCAGTGGTCCTGAACGCCGCCGCGAGAGATATTCGATGAGCGGATGTCATTGCCTCTGTAACGCCAGATTCTCCCTATGGCGCTGGCACATTTTGAGCGGCCCACCCCAGATCCGGGCTGCTCGTGGCATGAGGCTATGACACGGCACCGCCTCCCTTCGCTGCGCAGCGGATTGATATCGCGCCGCAAGGAAGGCCAAGTTAGATGAGTCCTTCCCATGTAATCGAGCCCACGTATCAGGCCATCAAGCAGCGACTCCAGTCCGGCGACCTCCCGCCTGGAGTGCGCCTTGAGGCGACGAAGCTGGCGTATGATCACAACGTAAGCATAACTCCCGTCCGGGACAGTCTTCACCGGCTGGCCGGGGAACAGATGGTCGATTTTGCGCATGGAGAGGGTTTCCGGGCGCACCTTGTGACCGAAGCAGAGCTGCGCGATATGCTCGGGCTAAACCTCATCCTGTTGCTTGGCAGTCTCACTACCGGACGGCGAGACCAACCGGTTATCAAGAGCGGGGTGCAAGAGTATCCCCATCGTCTCGCGAACTTGTGGCTAGCGACCGCGCGCGCATCGCAAAATGACGAACTGCTCACGGCCATCGCAAGGCTCAATGATCGGCTTTGCCTCGCCCGTCGTCTCGACGCATCAATATTGAGCGGCACAGAAGCCGAGCTGGACGAAATTGAAGCGGCAATGGAAGGCGCCGAGGACGTTCCAAGCCTCCTTGTCCGACATCATGCGCGGCGTATCGAAAAGGCCAGTTTATATGCACGGCTTCTTTCGGCGTCTAAATAGTCCGCACCTGCCGCGGGCCCCGCGCCCACCCTGAAATTCGCGCAGCGCCAACGTCGCGCGGCAAACATACTAAACCCGGCCTGATTGACAATTGGCGTAAATTGATCATATATCCGCCAATAGTCGTAGGAGGCTTGTGTGGAGATGATAGCGATCAAGGCGGCCGCGCCGCCGCCCGCGCCGAACTTTTCGGATGCAGAAGTGCAGGCCATGCAGCGGGCAGTGATCCGGCTGTTTGATCATTGGGAAATTACGGACGCACAGGCTGCAGTTCTTCTCGGCGATATCGCTGTGCGCACCTATCAGCGCTGGAAGCAGGGTGAATATGGCCGTTGGAATGTCGATCTAGCCGCTCGCCTGTCCAATCTTGTCGGCATACACAAGGCTTTACGACTTCTCTACACGGAGGTCCAACGCGGATATCGCTGGATCAAGGCTCCCAATCATGCCTTCGGCGATCGCTCGGCGCTCGAGGTCATGCTGGGCGGGCAACTCACCGATCTGATGCGCGTGCGGCGCTATCTCGACAGCTATCGCGGGGCTTGGTGATCCGCGAATGCCCCATGCGAAGCTGTCTCCTGTCGAATGGCCGTCGGCTGTCCGCCTGATCGAAAGCAAATATCCCCCCATTGATCTGTTCGAAGATCTTGCCGACCCCGAAGATTGGGAACTGCTCGCCGCGGCCGAGGCGAAAACCAATCCGCGGCTCGCGGAGACAATTGGCAACCTCGACCTGGTGCCGGTCGAACGACGCGTCGCTGGCCCTGGAGCGAGCTACGTAATGGCGCCCTTCACCCATTGCTCCCCTGATCGACCGGGCCGCTTCCATGATGGATATTTCGGCGCCTATTATGCCGCGAATAATTTCAAAACCGCGATTGCCGAAGTCACGCACCATCAAGCGCGGCGCCTGCTCGATACGCGGGACGAGCCTGGCTGGATTTCGGATATGCGCGAGTTGGTCGGGATCGTGAACGCCGAGCTGGTGGATATCCGGACGGGTGGTTTCGATGCCCTTCTGGCGCCTGATGACTATGCGCCGTCGCAAGCCTTTGCACGCCAGCGACGTGATGCGGGTGAGGATGGTGTGGTCTATCCTTCTGTCCGCAATCCCGGCGGCGAGTGCCTTGCTGCCTTCTGGCCTGACGTTGTCGAAAAGCCCTTGCAAGGCCGTCACTTCCGCTACCATTGGGATGGCGCACGCGTTGATATGATCCACGAGCTCACTCTCGATGGGTCAGGCCAGGTATTTCGCCTGGAAGTTTAGCGGCAAAGTCAACTGCTGGCGGCCGATGGAATTTCCCAAACTTGTGGACCTTGATCCAAGCTGGCATGATCGAGCCAGCGCGATGGCAACACGCGCAATCAGACTGCCAGGCATCATGAACGACGGTCCATAGGTCCGTCGGCCGCGCAAGACGACCGCTCGCATAGTCGAGCAGCGGCACAGCACTGGAAGACGAATGATCTCGGCGACGCCGGGCCATTTGCAGTGCTCATGGAATCGACGTGTCTTCAGCAGAGTTTGGGCAAAGTGCCGACATGCAGGCCGACCACCTGTCGGGCTGCGACAGTGAGAGCGCCGACGCGCGAGAGGAAGGCGTAGCGTCTCCGAAGGCAAGCGGCGATCTCGATTCCCTATTTCGATCGCACCGCCCTGCCCTGCTTCGCTTTGTTCGCCGCAAGGCCGGCATCGAGGAGGCGTACGACATTGTGCAGGATATATTTGTCCGCGCTGCCGGCAGCCAGCAGCGACACCGCCTGAACAATCCCGCAGGATTCCTGCAACGCATTGCCACCAACCTGCTCATTGACCGCGCTCGGCACTTGGCCCGGCGAAACATGTCTTTGGTTCCGCTTGACGAAGAACAGGATATCCCGTCGCCACCTCAGCAGGAATGGAACATGGAAGCTGCCGACCTGCTCCAGCAGTATGAGGATGCCGTCAAAGCAATGCCAGAGAAGACCCGCCGGGTATTCCTCATGCACCGGGTGGATGAAATGAGCTATCGGGAGATTCATCAGACCTTAGGCATCAGCATTGCGACGGTCGAATACCATATGATGAAAGCCCTCGCCAAAATCGCGGCAGCTGTGGACCAGGATCGATGAACGATAGCGACGGTGACTATTCTGTCGACGAAATCGCGCGGGCGTGGCTTGTTAAGATGCGCGGCGAGAACGCGGCTGGATTGCGCGCGGATTTTCAGGAATGGCTGGAAAGTGCCCCCGAGCACCGCGATGCCTTTAATCGCATAGAGCGCCGTCTCGCTCAGTCAGCGATCCTGAAACGCTCTTCGCGATTTGGGTCCGCTCATGCCGAGCGGCGATCTCAAGCGAGGGCGGGACGGTGGCTATCCTGGGGTGCGTTGGCCGCGATCGCCGGGTTGCTGCTGATTGCCTTTGGGGCGCTCGGAGCGACGTTGCCCGTTCCGCTTGCTTCAGGATCGTCAAGAGCCATCGCGGCAGAAGCACTCATGACACGGCGCGGCGAGATACGGCGATTTCAACTCGCAGACGGTTCGATCGCAATCCTGGATACCGAAAGTCGCCTTGAAGTCACGCTCGGCGTCGCGGAACGGCGTGTCCGGCTCACGCGGGGCCGAGCCCGCCTTTCAATATCGGCCGACACCCGTCCTTTTGTCGCCGAAGCGAATGGAGTCACCCTGCGGTCTCGAACCGCTGAATTCGATATGGCCGTCGCGGCGCCGGGAACCGGCACGATCGCGCTCTGGCGTGGAAATGCCAAAGTTGTTGGGATCACCCCCGATGCGGGGCCCGGAAAAGAGCCAATACATTTACAACCCTCGCATGCTCTCACTTACGACCTCGGCGAAAATGCCGTCCATCTTGAAAGGGCGCCCGATCAAAATGTTCGCGAATGGCCAAGCGGATGGGCGAATCATAGGGAGATTTCGCTCGGATATCTCATCCGAGAGGCCAACCGATACGCCGAGCGTCCGATTGTTCTCGACACTCCGGCTCTTGCCCGCGTCGAGGTTACAGGCCGCTTCAAGATCAGCAAGACCGAAGTGTTCGCTCGGCAGATCGCTGCGCTTCTCGACCTCGCAATCACAAAAGATGCCGAGGGCCTGCATTTGCATAAACGATGAATTCCCATTGCCTCGATGATGCCCACACGGGCCGCCGCGTTGCAGCGGCAAAACTGTCTTCATTGCCCGGCCAAAGATCGACGTAAACTCTACGCCACTTGTCGAGGTCTGGCCGCGAAAGCGGCTTGAGCCTTTTCGATACCCTGGACTGTAGCCGCGTGCCCACACAACTTGCCTTGCGTCCCGAAGGGCGCGCCTTGCGCTCCAATGACGCCCTTTCCGATGCTGTGAAAAAATCGCGGTCCGACTAAGGGCGTCCTCTAGCCGACGTCGAACCTTCCTGAACGACCCGCGAAAGGCGCGGGCAAAGGGGAGGCTCCATGACCAGTTCAACCATCCACATCCTGTCGGCGCTGATTACTGGCACTGCAATCTACGCTGTGCCGGCTGCCGCTGCGCAACAACCGGAATCTGCATACGACATAGACATTCGCGAGCAAGATCTCGGCGATGCGCTCCGCTCAGTCGCCGCCCGTGCCGGTTGGGAGCTTTACGCAGCGGCCGATGATGTTAACGGGAGGCCAGCCCCGTCGCTGGAAGGCCGTTTCACCGCGCGCAATGCGATTGAAGCACTTTTGGCAGGAAGCGGGCTTCGGGCCGAGTTCCGAGACAGCGCCGTGATCATCAAGCGGCGAACGGCGGTGACAGACGCCAGTGAATCCGAAGGCGCCATCGTGGTTACAGGCACGCGTATCGCCGGCGCCCCTCCCGCAGCGCCGGTCACGGTCGTCACGAATGAGGATATTCGCAACGGCGGACAATCCGACCTGGGGGAAGTCGCGCGCAGCGTGCCCCAGAATTTTGGGGGCGGCCAGAATCCCGGCATTGGCAATGGTCAGGGCGCGGCAGCCGAGAATGCCAATGTCAACGGCGCGTCGACATTCAACCTGCGCGGCATTGGTCCCAACGCCACGCTGACCCTGCTCAACGGCAACCGCTTCGCCTACACCGGCATCTCGTCGGTGATCGACGTCAGCTCCATTCCGGTGGCGGCCGTCGACCGGATCGAGATCGTCGCCGACGGTGCCTCGGCCATCTATGGCGCTGATGCCGTCGCCGGCGTCGTCAACATTCGGCTGAAGCGCGATTATCACGGACTGGAAGCCAAGGCCCGCGTTGGTGCCTCTACCGATGGCGGAAACGTCCAGCAGCAATATGGTCTGCTTGGCGGCCGCTCCTGGACATCAGGTGGCGTGCTCGCTGCCTATGATTATAGTCACTCGTCGGCGATCGACGCCGGGGAGAGAAGCTACGCCGGCTCCATGAATCCGGGGTCTACGCTCTTTCCAAAGACCTCCCGGCATTCGTTGCTGGTGAGCGGACACCAAGCAATCGGCCCCGACATTACACTCGCAGCAGACCTTTTATACAAGAAGGGCCGCGTTCATCAGACCCTCGGTTACGACCAGATGCTCGCTCCGGACGTCTTCGGGCTGGACAATGTGAGCACCTCAGAGAGCGTTGGGATTGCACCAAGTCTGTCGGCCGATCTCGGCCGCAATTGGCAGTTCAAAGCCAGCGGCTTCTTCGGCACCGACCAGACAGGTGGCTATGCTGAACTCTTCTCAGGCGGTGATCTGCTCTCGCATATCGACAAGCATTTCTTCAACCGAAACCTCGCGATTGAAGGTGGCTTTCAGGGCCCGCTTTTCAGGCTCGCAGCGGGCGAGGTGGCGGTCGCTTTCGGTGCCGGCGCCCGGCGCAATGATTTCCGAGCGATCCTGCCCGTGAATGTGGTCGATCGACGGCGCGACAATATCTTTGCTTATGCCGAAGTATTTGCCCCCCTCACCTCGCCAGAGCAGGATATTGCCGGCTTCCATCGATTGTCGGTTTCGGGAGCGCTGCGTTTCGAAGATTATTCCGACGTTCGAAGTATCGTAACGCCGAAACTCGGCATGACGTGGGAACCCGTAAGCTCTTTGAGGCTTGCGGTCTCTTGGGGCCGGTCCTTCAAGATGCCCACGCTCTATCAGCAATATGGAGGCTATTCGACAGTCCTGGCTCGGGCGTCGAGCTACGGGGCGGGCTACCCGCCGATGGCAAATGTCATCGTCGCGACAGGTCCGGATAGTCGGATCGGTCCAGAACGCTCCGAGAACTGGACCCTGAGCGCACAGCTCACTCCCGTAGACGGGTTCAAACTCACGGCGGCGTGGTATCGCATTGACTACAGAGACCGCGTCGCGCCCCCCATCTCCTCGTTCGTCGGCATTCTCGACAACCCCCTCTACGCCGGCCTGGTCGCACAAAATCCAGCTGCGGCCGAACTGGCGACGCTCATCGAAGGCTCGCTGTTTGGCCTCGAGAACAGGACGGGGGAGACCTATGATCCCGCCAATGTCATTGCCCTGATCGACGGACGTGAGCGCAATATCGCCCGCCAGCGTTATTCGGGGATTGATCTGTCGGCCCGTTATCGGGTTGCACTCGGGCCTTCGGAACGCTTGACCCTCTCTGCTGCGGGAAGTTTCCTCGAGAGCCGCCAGCAGTTGATTTCCGGTCTCCCCTGGACGGATCTCGCCGGTACCATTTTCCACCCAGCGAAGTTTCGCGCCCGCGGTGGACTGTCTTATGAAGCCCATCACTTCACGCTCTCTGGGTTCCTCAATCATATGAGCGCGCTTGAAGACGACCGCCGGGACCCGACTGCCCGCATTCCGCCATACACGACGCTCGATGTCACCGCGCGCATCAAGGTCAGTTCCAAGACCGAGCTATCGATCGCCGCCCTAAATGTGTTTGATGCCAAGCCGACAGCTATCGCCACAGCAAGATCGACCGACACCCCCTTCGACACGACCAACTATTCACCGGCAGGCCGTTTTCTCGGTCTCACCGTTCGGCAGGAATGGTAAGCATGCTAGGTCCATGCCTTCGTAGCGGCGCGCTCTTCCTTGCGCTGGCGCCGTCTATTACATCAGTTGCGGCCGACGAGGATGGCCACCGCTGGACGCTCATCGATCAGCTGACAGTGCCAGAGGTTCGTGCGCTCGCGCTATCGGCAGACGGACGAAGCGTGCTCTATGTCGCGCGGATCGCCGACCCGAATAGTGATCGTACAACCGCGCAGCTGCGCCACATCAATCTTCGTACCGGCGATACCCGCGATATCTTAAATGCCGGCTGGATCGATCAGCTCGCGCGCATCCCCGGTACGGACGACTGGAGCGCGCGGGTCGACATGGGAGAGGGCGTACAGCTCTATCGGATTTCCGGAAGCGGGATGGCGACACCGCTAGTCGTACACCCGCCGACGGCTGTGTTCGGCGATGCGGAAGGTGCTGTGTATCCGGGCTACGGCCACGGGCCGCTTGCCACCGGCGTACGAGCATACAGCTGGTCTCCCGATGGCCGATGGCTCTGGTATGTAGTTCTCGACGGTGCCCCATTCCGTAGCGCGATACGCTATGACGATGCCGTCACGATCGAGCGCGGGCGTCGGCGCGCGTGGGGACAGGCAACGGCATCAATCTTTCTACGCCGTCCTGATGGCCAGGACATTCTGATAGCGAAGCGGCCACGAAGCGATCGATTGACATTTTTCGGGCACAGCTTCGTGCAGTGGAAAGCCGACGAAGTCCGCTTCAACGTGATGGAGACTGATGGGGATGGACAGCCGAAGCGGGTGACACTCGGCTGGTCGAAGACTCACGAAAGGATGCGCGTCGTAAACGACGCGGTGCGACCTGCCTATTGGCGGTTGCCAGGCCCTCGCGGTGGAGTGCTGTCGTCAAAGGGATTCGGCGAAACCCGCGATCTCGTCGAAACCCAATCAAATGGGAAGCTTCACAGCTACGGACGCTTTCCCTTTGCCGTCGGAGATGCGCGCGCGACTGGCGGCTTTCTTTCAGCCAACGGGGCTCGGGCAATAGCGGGTTATCGAACAATAGCTGAGCCGCGCTTCGGCTTAGCGGTTGTAGAGGGCAGACGTATCTGGACGATCGGAGGGAAGTTCAGCCTCACGAATTGCGACTTCACTGCCGCGCTCGACAAGGGGGCATGCATCGCGCAGAGCCAGACGAGCCCGCCGGAGGTCGTGCGGATCAACGTCGACAACGGCCAAGTTAATCGGGTGGCATCTGTTTCGTCCGCGCATGAGCAGATCGCGCCGCTGGCGGTGGAGCCCCGAACTTGGGTCAATCGGCACGGGTACAAGGCGGACGGCTACATCATATGGCCACGTGGCTACAAGAATGGGCACCGATATCCGGCCATCGTCATTACCCATGCCGGCGACGCCGACGATCGCTTCGCGAACCGTGAAAACCAATGGGAATATCCGGCACAGCTTTTTGCCGAGCACGGCTACGTCGTTCTGCTCGTCAATACACCGAGGTCGCATCAGACGACTGCTATTGACGCTGCGTATGAGGCGTGGGTCAACGAAACCCGTGACATACCGCCCCGGACCATCCAGGATCTCATCTGGCTCAACGAGGTCGCAAGCTTTGAGGCGGCGGTCGAAGACCTCATCGAGACCGGCGCCGTCGACCCCGCGCGTGTCGGCATCGCCGGCTACAGCCGCGGGTCGCAAAGCGTGAATGTGACCATGACTCAATCCAAGATGTTCCGGGCGGCATCGAGCGGCGACGGTGGCTATCTTGAGCCCGCATTCTACCCCGATCTTCCGGGATCCTATGACACCGTTTTTGGGGGCCCGCCAACCGATGCGGGAGCGCTTCCCAATTACCAACGGTTGGCGCCTTCGCTGCGCGCGGATCAGGTGTGCGGGGCGATGTTGCTCCAGATGGCGACGCCTTACACCGGCGCGGTGGATCTCTACGCAGCACTGCGCCGAGCGCATGTCCCGGCGCAAATCACGCTCTATCCGGGCGCAACCGCAGCCAGCGACGAGACGCATATTTTCCATATCCCGTCGAACCGGATCATGGCGATGCAAGAGAATGTCGCCTGGTTCGATTATTGGCTGCTCGGCAAGCGCAATCCCAAATCCCCTGTTGCGAGCCGCTACCTCAATTGGGACAAGATGCGTGAAGCGGCGCCACAACGCTGCGGAAATTCAGCATGGCGTTTAAAAGATTAGCGGCGTGTATCGCTACCATCCTCCCACCACCGCACCCAGGATTCGGCGGCAGCAAAGCTGAGAAGCCGCAGATCGCCGCCATCGCTGTGCCAGCTATTCGTAGCGGCGCTTCCAAGCCAATCGGGATCGAGCAGACCCGCTGCCACGAGCTTCCCTCGGCTGAGCATAGCAATCGCGTCGTCGCGCTGGGCCTCGAATATGCGGCGAACGAAACCAGTCGGTCCCCCCTTAGTGCGCCGCTCCACGATCAGAGTTGGGAGGCTATCTCTTACTGCTTCACGTGCCACGGCGCGATCGCGTCCCCCGCGAACCCAATACCAAGTGGGAATAGACAGGCAGAGCTCGACGATCGGCTGTGAAAGCAGAGGGGAGATTTGCGGCGGGGCAACGTCCCGGGGATAGAGCTCGATGCTCCGGTAAGCCCGTGCGAGCATCGCGACATGCGATGCCTTGCCCGGAAGGCTTCCCGCTGGCGCCGATAGCCAGGGATGTTGATCGGTGCTCGACAGGACTGCGGCCCGACCTGATGGACCGAGGCCCCTCAGGTCGCGACGCGGTCGGTGCCCCTCACGCCAGCGACGGACACGGGCGACACCGTGACGAACGACTTCCGCCAGCCCTGTGCCGGTAAGATCGGCAATATCTCGCGCGGTGGCGAAAAGACCAGGAGGCATTCCGCCGGCGAGAAAGCGATCCGCGAGCGGAGCGGCGCTGCGCATCGCGCAAAACACATTGTCACCGCCATTCCCCGCGAAATAGGCTCCGATAGGCCAATTTGAACTGATACGCTTGTGCTCGGAGGCGATGGCGGGAAAGTAGTGCCCTGCAATGGGCAGGGGAAGATGCGGCAAAACGGCTCGATTAATATCCACCGAGCCGAGATCGTAGTTGGACGCGTCGAGCCGCTGACCCAGTTGCTCAACCAGAGCGCAGGCGTAGCGCCGCTCGTCGCCATCGGTTCCTGGCTCGACCATGGTCAGGCAGCGAACATCTGGCGAGCGCGATCCCAAGGCGGCGACCACGATCGAACTGTCGAGTCCCCCAGACACGCCGACAAGAATATTGTCGAAACAAGTCGACCAAGCACCGATGCACTGCCGTAGCGCGTCTCTCAGGGCATGTGTGGCCGATTCAAAGTCGAGCCCCTTGCGCGGCTCGACATGGTTCCAGGGCGTCCACATCTGCTCGACCCGAATGCCGGCGTCAGAGACGGTCAGTTGCTCCCCCGGCAGTAATTCTTCGACATTGGAAATTCCGGTCCGGCGCCCAAGCATGTCGATTCCTGCGAACATGCACGCAAGGGAACCATAGTCGACCTCTTCGCTGCCCGGCTCGGCTAGCGCAGTCATGTCGCTGGCGAGCGTCACCCCCTCTGACCCGCGACGGAAATAACAAGGCATCATTCCCGACGGGTCGCGCAGTACAGTGATCGAAGCGTCGTCTTTTTCGAGCAGCGCGACATACCCCCCCCAATAGCGGGATAACAGCGCGGCTCCCCCAGATCGAACGATATCCCGCTGCTCGTATCGGTCCAATTCGGTCACGCGAGGCGATAACGGCTCTCGTTTGAACAGTGGACCGACAATGCATCCGCTCTGACTTAGATCGACCCGCGGAGCGGCGCTCGACAGCCGTGCTCGTCCCTCGGCGAACCCGACCGTGCCGGCAGCAGTTTCACGCCGCTTTCGATCGCCAATCAGGATCTCAAGATGGAACGAGAGCCTCATCGCACTGAATGAAGGGGACGGTAATTGAGCACGAGGTCGAGAGGATCGCTGATGACGAGGCCGTCCACCTGAATCCAGCAGTGCGCTGCAAAGGGAAGCGTGACACCCACGACGAGATTGCAGCCGAGGTTGCGACGAGCCAACATCGCCCGCATCGCAAGACCTCGTGCGAGACATTGATCGGTGGTATCACGATAGCGCGATGCGCGCGCAAAGCTGGCTGCAATTTCACGATAGCGCTCGACGTCACCATATGGGAGGCCATTTGGCGAAAGGAGGGCCCCAAGCGATTGCGTCGCAAGCCATCGCCGGGCGCGCGAATGCCAGAATAATGATTCAAGGACGAGCGCAGCGCTGACGCGCGGAAAGCGATCATCATACACACTTTCGACTGGAATCGCCGCGGCAGCCTTGGAATTTTCAATTTCTCCGACCTCGATGAAGCCTTTTTGCGCAAGCCATTCGAGCTGAGTTTCGTTGGCACTGCCGTCAGCTGCGGCGCGCAGGGCTGCAGCTCCTTCCCGCGCAAAGAGAAAATAGCGGTTTTGGCTGAGGTCGAGACAAACCGCGTCCGCGCCAATGGCGCAATGTAACAGATCGTGTCGAAGGCGGAGCTTGGACATAAGTGAACGCGTTCTGGCGTGCGGTGCAATCGGCACCGCACGCCTTTCGCATCAGTCGTCGGCCTGGATGCCGCCGTTCGGATAGCGCTGGAACGTCTGCACATCCAGTGGGCCGTCGTCTGACGCGCCGCGGGTCTCGACGCGTGCGTCACCGAGGTCGATGATGCAATCTGCATGGTCTTTCATGATTCTTCCTTTCCAACTATCGCGACGAATATAAGTCGCAAAGCCAGAAATATATTCTGCAAAATATACAATCAATTTTATAATTGAATTATAAACACTTTATAATTTCGAATTTAAGATGTGAGATTTTTAAGATAAAAACGGCAATTTTTTTAAATATAAACAATTGCCCTGATCTCAAAAAAGAGTGACCGAGCGAGGACCTTAGCGTCGGATACTAAGACCGGAACCTTTAGCGAAACGCTTGGACATACGTGCCGGAACCCGGTCACACGCTGGCACAGATCAGCGCACACAACCTATTTCGCCAACCCCGAAGAGACGCAACGTGAACTGGACCCAAATCCGGATCCATCGCAGCAAAACCGCGGGCTGCGCGCCTTCATTTCAGACAGCGAACTCGCTGCGGGGCGCGTACTGTTGAAAGGCCCATTGCGACGACAGTCACCAGCAGGCTCAACAACGCCGTCTGCCGCGGCCTGACCATACGAATAACGCCAAAATTAAGCGAGAAAGTCATCGCGCTCGCGACGACGCCCGGATAGAGCACGCTGCCGAGGTGGCAAAAGCGCGTCTCTATCACCAGCGGGCCGGCGGCTAGTGAGCGGTCAGATCAACCCGCCCCCGAGCATCAGACGAACCACCCCGACGACGATCACTGCGATGTTGAGGTTGCGCCCGGCGTTGCTGCTCGACATCGCGCCGAGCGCGAGGCCGACGATCGCGATCGGGATGATGATCCAGTTCGCCCAGCCGAGCAGCGGAATGAAGGCGGGTATCGCCAGGATCAGCGCGATCAGTCCGATGAAGATCGATACGATGTTCAGCATGAAGGCAGTGTCGCACGCCTCCCGCCGCCCCGCAAGCGGCATTCATTTCGTCGGCGTCAGCCCTCAAGTCGTCGTGTTGCCTGACGTTCATGCAACGCAATCCGACCCCTGCCCGTTCTCCATGCGAAGCGCCCAAAGCCGACCGGCGGGGAGGCGCCGAACCAGGAAAGGACGAATGATGCGTTTGATTACCAAGAGCCTGACGGGTGCGGTTGCCGCCATCGGCATCGCAGCGACCGCTCCCGCTTTCGCGGGCGTGTCGGTCGAAACCCCGGCACAGGCCTATGGTCTCCACCAGCCGGAGCAGGCGAACCAATTTTATCACAAGAAGCACGACCGCCGCTATTATGCGTCGCGCGACGAGCGCGTCGGCCCCAACACGCGCATCTGGCGCGGCAAGAACGGCCGTTATTACTGCAAGAAGGACAATGGCACGACCGGCCTGTTGATCGGCGGCGCCGTCGGCGGCCTCGCGGGGCACGAAATCGCCGGAGACGGCGACAAGCTGCTCGGCACGATCATCGGCGCCGGCGCGGGCGCGCTGCTCGGCCGCGAGATCGACCGCGACAAATATAGGTGCCGTTAGAGAGCACCGTTACGGGTGCGGGTCCGAGACCCCTCCGCCCGCACTACGTGATGGAGAGGGCGCCGGCCATCGGTCGGCGCCCTCGTCTTATGCGGCCCCTTGCCCTCGCCGCCCCCATGCTCCAGAAGCATCGCCCGTCCGCCGCCGAAAGGAACAGCGATGCTCAACGGCCCCCTTCTCGTCACCGAGCGGCTGATCCTGCGACCGCCCGCAACCGAGGATTTCGACGCCTTTGCCGAAATGTGCGCCGAGGCGGAAACGATGAAATATCTCGGCGGTCCGTGCGCTCGCTCGCAGGCGTGGCGCCTATGGTGCGCGCTCGCCGGCGCATGGCATATCCGGGGCTTCTCGATGTTTTCGGTGATCGAACGCGATAGCGGCGAGTGGGTCGGGCGGCTCGGCCCGTGGGAGCCCGCCGATTGGCCCGGTCCCGAGGTCGGCTATGGCGTTCGCGCCAAATTCGCCGGGCGCGGCTACGCCTTCGAGGGCGCGATCGCCGCGTGCGATTTCGCGGTCGAGTTTCTGAAATGGCCGCAGCTGATGCACTGCATCGACCCCGGCAACAGCCGATCGCAGGCGCTCGCGCGGCGGCTCGGCGCGACGAACAGCGGCCCGACGCGCCTTCCCGCCCCGTTTCAGGATGCCCCGGTCGACGCCTGGATCCAGAGCGCCGACCAGTGGCGGATCAAACGCAGGGAGTTCCAACCATGACCGACCGCTTTGTCGACCCCGAACGCGCCCAGTTCGATGCGTTCAAGGCGCTGCCGCGCGATACGAAGATCCACATGCTCAACCTCGTCCGCTTCAAGGCGAAGGCCGACTACCCCGCCGATCATCCGCTCGCGGGACAGCCGCTCACCGGGGCCGACGCCTATGCCCATTATGGCAAGGACAGCGGCCCGGTATTTCAGCGCGTCGGCGGCCGCATCGTCTGGCGCGGAACGATGGAGGCGATGGTGATCGGCCCCGGCGATGAGCATTGGGATGCGGTTTTCATCGCCGAATATCCGAACAGCGGCGCCTTCATGGAGATGGTCACCGATCCCGTTTACCGGCAGGCGGTCGTCCACCGTCAGGCTGCGGTCGAAACCTCGCGCCTCATCCGCTGCGATCCCGACCTGTCTCGCACCGAGACAATATTCGGCTAACAAAGCCTTACCGGTTAAGGACTTTTGCTCACATCTTCTTTACCAGCATCCGGCACAGGTCGGGGATGGATTAAGGGAGTGTTAGCGATGATGGTGCGCGGAAAATGGCTCGTTGCGGGCGTGCTGATGGCGACGGCGGGGCTCGCCGGCTGCCGCGACAAACCCGAGCAGGCCGAGCTGTCGCCGCTCGACGAGGGACTCGTCGACGCCGACCCGGCCATCAGGGACGCGCTTCAGGACAGGATCATGGTCGACCCCAAGCTCGCGGGCCAGTCGAACCGCAATGCGATCACTCCAGGGAACCGCCTGATCGACGGCGGGGTTCCGGCGATCCCGGCGGGCCGCGCCGCCGCGGCGGCCGAAGCGGCCGCGGCGATGAAGGCAGGCAAGCTGGTCAAGGCGCCGAACGCCCTTCCCTTCGCAGGCGGCGCGAACGAGCCCAAGACCATCGGCGCGCTCGCCGCACAGCAATCGAAGATCAAATGCGAAAGTCCGCTCAGCTACGATCGCGGCTGGGCCGACCGGCTGCCCGCCGCGTTCAGCGTCTATCCGCGCGCGACGGTGCGCGAGGCTGCCGGCGTCAAGGACAGCAAGTGCAATCTGCGCGTCGTCAACTTCCAGACCGCAGCTTCGCTGCAGGGCGTGCTCGATTATTATAACACGCTCGCGATCCGCGCGGGCTATGACACCGACCACCGCGTCGACGGCGAGGACCATATCCTCGGCGGGACCAATGGCGATTTCGCCTATGTCGTCTTCGCGCGCCGCGACGGCGGCATGACCGACGTCGATCTGGTCGCTTCGGGCGGGCGCTGATCGACGCCGGCAAAGTCAATCGCGCGAGGCGGCGATCCGGTCCAATGCTGCGTGATCGCGGATCGTCAGGCGATTATAGTCGGTCGCGATCAGCCCCGCCTCCTCGAAGCCGCGCAGCAGCTTGTTGACGCTCTGACGCGTAATGCCGAGCATCGCGCCGAGTTGCTCCTGCGGCAGCCGCAGGCCGACCTCGGTTCCTTCCTTCCCCTCGATGCCGTGAATGCGCGCAAGGTCGACGATCGTCGCGGCCATCCGCTGTTCGAGCGACCCCAATTGCTGATCGTTGAGCAGGCGCAGACTGTCCCCCTGCCGCGCGCACATGAACAGCGCGATACTGCGCCACAGCATCGGCTGGGCGTCGAGGATCGCGATCAGGCGTGCTGCGGGCAGGTGCAGCAGCGTCGTGTCGCTATAGGCGCGGTAGGTGAAGTGGATCGGCTGCCGGTCGAGCAGCCGGACCAGCGCCAGCACACTGTGCGCGCCGCTGACACTCAGCACATATTTGCGCCCCGAAGCCGAAACGCGGCTGATCTCGATTTCGCCGGCGGCGATCACGAACGCCTCGCGCCGTTCGGGATCACGCGCGAAGATTTCGGCACCGCGGGCATGATGCTCGACGCGCGCGATCGCGGCGAGCCTTGCCAGCGCGCCCTCATCCCAATCGGCGAAGGGCGGGCAAAGACGCAGCGCGGCAAGGCGGGCATCGCCGTTCCAGCCTCCTTTGCCGCCCACCATCTTCGCTTCCGTGGTCATCGCTGCCCCTCCCGCAACCTAGATCCTCTTTGACTGAATAAGCCGTGTGCTCCCGCGAAGGCGGGAGCCCATCTCCCGACAGCCCAATCTTGAACCGGTCGGAGATGGGTCCCCGCCTTCGCGGGGACACACGAACCTTTGCAAGCGCCTTACTCAAAGTTGAGTATGCTCTAAATCGCTGCCCCGAAAAATCCCAAGCGATTGTCGGCGCGGCGACAGACGGGCGCCGCCGTGGGCGCTACCGCGAACGCCAACACGAAGGGAGACGGGAAGAATGACGAAGTTTCTGGCCCTGCTGGCGCTCGCCGCCGGCTTGCTGTCGGCGCCCGCGCAGGCGGCACCGGTGAGCGAGGACGAAGCCTATGCGATCGGGCTCGACGCCTACACCTACGCTTATCCGATGGTGCTGATGGAGGTGTCGCGCCGCGTTCTCACCAACGCGGGTTCGCCGGGGCGCCCGCGCGCGCCGATGAACCATTTCGCGCATATGCGGACCTATCCCGATGCCGGCTTCAAGGAGGTCGTGCGACCGAACGCCGATACGCTCTATTCGACGCTCTGGTTCGATGTCGGCAAGGAGCCGCTGGTCATCACCATGCCGAACACCGCCGGACGCTATCATGTCGTGCCGATCATGGACATGTGGACCGAGGTGTTCGCGACGCTCGGCACGCGCACGACGGGCAACGAGGGCGGCAGCTTTGCGGTCGTCGGGCCGCATTGGCAGGGCGAACTGCCCGCCGGGATGCGGATGGTGCGCAGTCCGACCGGCAATGGCTGGATCATCGGCCGCATCCAGACCAACGGCGCGCCCGACTATGACCATGTCCACGGACTTCAGGCGGGCTACGCCGCGGCGCCGCTGTCGTCGTGGGGCCAACAGCAGCCAGCCGGCAAAGCGTCCCTGGAGCCCGATCCCTCGATCGACATGGCGACCCCGCCCGTCGAGCAGCTCGCGCAAATGAGCCCCGCCGCCTTCTATTCGCTCTTTGCCGAAACGCTGAAGCGCAACCCGCCGCACGCGACCGACTATGCGATCCTGCTGCGCATGGAGCGCGTCGGGCTGGTTCCCGGCAAGAGCTTCGACCTCGCTGCGGTCGATCCCGCGGTGCAGCGCGGCCTGTCGCGCGCCGCCGCCGACGCCTATCGCCGGATCGTCGACAACCGGACGCGCGTGCGGCTGACCGCCAATGGCTGGGTTGCGCTCGGCAACGCGCTTGGCGTCTATGGCAATGACTATCTGCGGCGCGCCTTCATCGCCTATGCGGGCCTCGGCGCCCTGCCGCCGGAGGAAGCCATCTATCCGATGGCGCCGTTCGACGCCGACGGCAAACCGCTCAACGGCGCCTCGCGCTATGTGCTGCATTTCGACAAGGAGCAGATTCCGCCGGCCGATGCCTTCTGGTCGCTTACCATGTATGGCGCCGACCAATTTTTCGCCGCCAATCCACTGGGCCGCTTCGCGATCGGCGACCGCGACGAGCTGAACTTCAACGCCGATGGTTCGCTCGACCTCTATATCCAGCATGATTCGCCGGGGGCCGGCAAGGAAGCGAACTGGCTGCCCGCCCCCACCGGGCCGTTCACGATGAACCTGCGGCTCTACCTGCCCCGACGCGAAGCGCTCGACGGCCGCTGGACGCCGCCGGCGATCCGGAAAGCGCCCTGACATATAAGGCGACGGCCTCCTTCACCGGAGGCCGTCTTCGCTGCAACGGCGTAACGCCATATTCCCTGGGCCTTCTGTCAGATAAGTCCTGCCAGCGGGCTCGACGGATCGGCATAGCGCCGCTGGCCCATACGCCCCGCGAGATAGGCGTCGCGTCCGGCCTCAACCGCCTGCTTCATCGCCCGCGCCATGCGGACGGGGTCTTTCGCCTCGGCGATGGCGGTATTCATCAGCACGCCGTCGCAGCCGAGTTCCATAGCCACTGCCGCGTCGCTCGCGGTGCCGACCCCCGCATCGACGAGAACGGGAACCGAAGCGCCCTCGACGATCAGGCGGATCGTTACGCGGTTCTGGATACCGAGCCCCGATCCGATCGGCGCGCCCAGCGGCATGATCGCCACCGCCCCCGCATCCTCGAGCTGCTTCGCGGCGATCGGGTCGTCGACGCAATAGACCATCGGCAGGAAACCCTCCTTGGCCAGCGTCTCGGTCGCGGTCAGCGTTTCGCGCATATTCGGGTAGAGCGTCTTCGCCTCGCCGAGCACTTCGAGCTTCACCAGGTCCCAGCCCCCCGCTTCGCGCGCCAGCCGCAGCGTGCGGATCGCATCGTCGGCGTTGAAGCAGCCGGCGGTGTTGGGCAGGTATGTGACCTTCCTGGGATCGATATAGTCGGTCAGCATCGGCGCACCCGGGTCCGACACATTGACGCGGCGCACCGCGACCGTGACGATCTCCGCGCCCGACGCCGCGACCGCCGCCGCATTCTGCTCGAAATCCTTATATTTGCCGGTGCCTACGATCAGCCGCGACGAAAAGCTCCGCCCGGCAACGCTCCATTGGTCGGTCAACAACCGCCTCCTACGAAATGAACGATCTCGAGCGCGTCGCCCTCGGCGAGCGCGACGTCGGCCAGTGTCGAGCGCGGCACGATCGCGCGGTTGCACTCGACCGCGACCTTCTTCACGTCGAGCCCGAGCGACGCGACGAGGTCGGCGATGCTGCCTTCGCGCACCTGTCTCGGTTCGCCGTTGAGGATGATCGCGATCACCGCCTGCGCCCTTCTTTGCCTTTTGCCGAGCAGCCCATATAGGGGGAGTGCGCCACCTAGCAACCGAAAGCCCGGACATTGCCCGAACTTCCCGTCGTCTTCGTCCTCTCCGGCCCCAACCTCAATCTCCTCGGCACCCGCGAGCCGGAAATTTACGGCCACGATACGCTGGACGAGATTCATGCGCGCCTCGCGGAAAAGGCGGCCGGCCTCGGCCTCCGCGTCGACTGCCGCCAGTCGAACCACGAGGGCGTGCTGATCGACTGGCTGCACGAAGCGCATTTCGCGGGCGCGAAGGCGGTGCTGCTCAATGCCGGCGGCTATACGCACACGTCGATCGCGCTTCACGACGCGATCAAGTCGATCAAGGTGCCGGTGATCGAGGTGCATCTTTCGGACCCGATGACACGCGAACCCTTTCGGCATGTCAGTTATGTCGGTATGGCGGCGGCGGCACATTTTGCGGGGCATGGCGCGGGCAGCTATATGCTGGCGCTGGACGCCGCCGCGCGACTCTGACAAGAGGGCGCGATCGAAAACAGGGGTCGAGCGCCACCAAGGCGCCGCAACAGCAGGAATTATCACATGGGTGACCATAAAGAGCAGGGTATCAACATCGATCCGGCCTTCGTCCGCGCGCTTGCGGAACTGCTCGACGATACCGGGCTCTCCGAAATCGAGGTCGAAGACGGCGAGCGCAAGGTGCGCGTCGCGCGGGCGCTGACCGCCGCTGCGCCCGCGCCGATCGCCGTTGCCCCGGCGCTTCCGGCCGCCGCGCCGCCCGCCGCTGCTGCTCCTGCTGCCCCCGCCGCAGCGGCGCCCGCGGCCGAGGCCTTTCCCGATGCCGTCAAGTCGCCGATGGTCGGCACCGTCTATCTCGCCCCCGAACCCGGCGCGCCCAATTTCGCGAGCGCCGGCGCCGCGGTGAAGGAAGGCGACACGATCCTGATCATCGAGGCGATGAAGGTGATGAACCCGATCACCGCGCCCAAATCGGGCACGCTCAAGGCCCTGCATGTCGAGAACAGCCAGCCGGTCGAATATGACCAGCCGCTGTTCACCATCGACTGAGGGCGAGTCCGATGACCATTGAAAAGCTCCTGATCGCCAACCGCGGCGAGATCGCGCTGCGCATCCATCGCGCGGCGCATGAAATGGGCATCAAGACGGTCGCGGTCCACTCGACCGCCGACGCCGACGCGATGCACGTCCGCCTTGCCGACGAGGCCGTGTGCATCGGTCCGCCGGCGGCGAAGGACAGCTATCTCAACATCCCCGCGATCATTTCGGCTGCCGAAGTGACCGGCGCCGACGCGATCCATCCCGGCTACGGTTTCCTTTCGGAAAATGCGCGCTTCGCCGAGATTATCGAGGCGCACGACATCGTTTTCGTCGGCCCCAAGCCCGAGCATATCCGTACCATGGGCGACAAGGTCGAGGCAAAGCGCACCGCGGTCGAACTCGGCCTGCCCGTGGTTCCGGGCTCGCCGGGCGCGGTCACCTTTGGCGCGGAGACGAAAAGACTTGCCGAAGAGATCGGCTATCCGGTGCTCATCAAGGCGGCGTCGGGCGGCGGCGGCCGCGGCATGAAGGTCGTGCCCGACGCGGCGAGCCTCGAAAGCCTGATGGGTCAGGCGGCGAGCGAAGCGGCCGCGGCTTTCGGCGATTCGACCGTCTATATGGAGAAATATCTCGGCAACCCGCGCCATATCGAATTTCAGGTGTTCGGCGACGGTAACGGCAATGCCATCCACCTCGGCGAGCGCGACTGCTCGCTGCAGCGCCGCCACCAGAAGGTGCTCGAGGAAGCCCCCTCGCCCGTCATCTCGGCCGAGGAACGCGCGCGCATGGGCGGCATCTGCGCCGATGCGATGGCGAAGATGGGCTATCGCGGCGCGGGGACGATCGAGTTCCTGTGGGAAAATGGCGAATTCTTCTTCATCGAGATGAACACCCGCATCCAGGTCGAGCATCCGGTGACCGAGATGATCACCGGCTTCGACCTCGTGCGCGAACAGATCCGCATCGCCGATGGGCGCGGGTTGTCGGTCGCGCAGGAAGACCTCGAATTCCGCGGTCATGCCATCGAATGCCGGATCAATGCCGAAGACCCGCGCAGCTTCATGCCTTCGCCGGGCAAGGTCACCGCCTATCACCCCGCGGGCGGTATGCACGTCCGCGTCGATAGCGGGCTTTACGCGGGCTATTCGATCCCGCCCTATTACGACAGCATGATCGGCAAGCTGATCGTCTATGGCCGCACGCGCGAAAGCTGCATGATGCGCATGCGCCGTGCGCTCGAGGAAATGGTCGTCGGGGGCGTAAAGACCAACATCCCGCTCCACCAGGCCTTGCTCGCCGATCCCGACGTGATCGACGGCAACTACACGATCAAATGGCTCGAGGAATGGCTCGCAAAGCAGGATGCCGAAGCAAAGGAATAGGCGGCTTTCCTAACGCTTCGGCGGCGTTCCGCCGCCTTCCAAACCCCTCGGAACT
This sequence comes from Sphingopyxis indica, assembly GCF_032879645.1. NCBI lineage: Bacteria > Pseudomonadati > Pseudomonadota > Alphaproteobacteria > Sphingomonadales > Sphingopyxidaceae > Sphingopyxis > Sphingopyxis indica. The sequence goes on along the minus strand of NZ_CP076394.1, from coordinate 1,325,795 downwards.
CGGCTATGGCAAGATCATGGCCCTAATCTCCCCCCGTTTCGCGCCCGCAGCGGCGCTCCTCCTTCCGCTCGCGCTTGCGGGCGCCCCCTCATTTGCGCAGACCGCGCCTACGGACGTCAAAGAGGATTCGGTCGTCCTCCAGCCCGACAAGGTCGCCGACGATGCGCCGGTCGTCGAAACGCTGGCCGAAGCCAATCTGCCGAGCTGGAGCGAGGATAATGCCCGCGCGCTGCTGACCTTCATTCAGCATGTCGGCGAGGAAGGCCTTTTCCCGCAGGACTACAACCCCCAAGGCCTGCAGGCGGCGATCGCGAGCGGCAATCAGGTCGAACTCGACAAGGCGGCGACCGACGCCTTCCTGCTGCTCGCGACGCATCTGCGCGACGGACGCACGCCCAATGCGGCGCGCAAGCAATGGTTCATGGACGACACCGATTCCGACAGCACGCCGCTGATCCCGTTGCTCGATTATGCGCTGACCGCGAACGACGTCGCGATGACGCTCGCCGGCCTCGACCCGGTCCATCCGAATTTCGCGCTGCTCAAGGCGGCGCTCGCCACCGCGAAAACGCCTGCGGACGAGAATATCATTCGCGTCAACATGGAGCGCTGGCGCTGGATGCCGCGTGACCTCGGCGACGGCTATGTCGTCACCAACGTTCCCGAATATCTGACCCGCGTCGTGCGGAACGGCACGGTCATCGCGACGCACAAGGCAGTCGTCGGCAAGCCCTCGACCCCGACGCCGCAGCTCAACCCTATGGCGACCGGCGTGATCCTCAACCCGACCTGGACCCTGCCGCGCAGCATCATCGCCGAGGGCATCGGCGCGACGATCGCGCACAATCCCGCCTCGGCGCGGCGTCAGGGCTATACGTGGAGCGGCAGCGGCAAGACGCTGTCGGTCGTTCAGCAGCCCGGTCCCGGCAACGCGCTCGGCGTGATGAAGCTCGAAATGCTCAACCCGCACGCCATCTATCTGCACGACACGCCGTCGAAGGGCGCGTTCAACGCCGAGAAGCGCGCCTTCAGCCACGGCTGCATCCGCACCGAAAAGGCGCTCCATTTCTCCGGCCTGATGGCGGTGATGTTCGCGGGCGCGACGCCCGAGGAGTTCGGCGAAGTCGTCGCGAGCGGCAAGACCACCCGCTTCGAATTCGAACAGCCCTTCCCGGTCTATGTCGCCTATTGGACCATGGTTCCCGACGACAAGGGCGGCGTGAAGAAACTCGCCGACCTATACGGCCGCGATGCACCGGTCGTCGCCAGCTTTGCCGAAAGGGGCCGTCCGACCGCGGTGCTCATCTCGCCCACGCCGCCGCCGGTCGTGCCGACGACGACGACCGCGGCGCGCCAGCCGACGCCGAAGACGCCGAGCGCAGAGGCTCCGGGGATGTCGGGAATCTACTGAGGCGAGGAGCGCATCGACCGATTGCGGTCGATAGACGACATTCTGCCTCACACAACGTCGTCATTCCCGCGAAAGCGGGAATCCAGAGCGTGCGTCGGCTAACCCACACTGGATTCCCGCGTTCGCGGGAATGACGAAGATGGGGAACGGCGGTTCTCTGTCTCCAACCGGCCCGCCGCCTCCCCCATCGCCCATAGAAAAAGCCCCGCCGGATCGCTCCGGCGGGGCTTTATTCGGTCAGGCCTGAGGTCCGGCGAGGATTATTCCTCGTCGCCGCCTTCGGGGCGCTCCTCGACCATCACATCGTCGGTCGTGAAGTCCTCGCCCTGCACGGCACCCAGCGGATCGTCGCCGATCGCGGCATCGGGACCCTGCTGCAACTCGGCTTCATGCTCCTCGGCGGCCGTCTCGGGCGCGATCAGATGCGCTTCGGTCGCGGCGCGCATGGCGGCGCGCAGCGCGGCATCCTTGCTCGACGCAGTGACGCGGACGCGGTTCATGGCAGCGCCGGTGCCCGCCGGGATCAGGCGGCCGACGATGACATTTTCCTTGAGGCCCATCAGCGAGTCGACCTTGCCCTGCACCGACGCTTCGGTGAGCACGCGGGTCGTTTCCTGGAAGGACGCCGCCGAGACGAAGCTGCGGGTCTGCAGCGACGCCTTGGTGATGCCGAGGAGGACCGGGCGGCCTTCCGCGGGCTTGCCATTCTTCGGCAGCTTGGCGTTATATTCCATCATCTCCAGATAATCGAGCTGTTCGCCCGGCAGCAGCGTGGTGTCGCCGCCGTCGGTGATCTCGACCTTCTGCAGCATCTGGCGAACGATCACCTCGATGTGCTTGTCGTTGATCTTCACGCCCTGCAACCGGTAGACTTCCTGGATCTCGGCCACGAGGAACTCGGCGAGCGCCTCGACCCCCATGACGTCGAGAATGTCGTGCGGGTTCGGCGAGCCCGAGATCAGCGCGTCGCCGCGCTTCACATAGTCGCCTTCCTGCACTTCCAGAACTTTCGACTTGGGGATCAGATACTCGACCGGATCGCCCTCTTCCGGAACGATCGCGATCTTGCGCTTCGCCTTGTAATCCTTGACGAACTCAATGCGGCCGCTGATCTTTGCGATGACCGAATTATCCTTCGGCACGCGCGCCTCGAACAGCTCGGCAACACGCGGCAGACCGCCGGTGATGTCGCGCGTCTTCGATGCCTCGCGGCTGACGCGCGCCAGCACGTCGCCCGCCTGCACTTCCTGACCGTCCTCGACCGAGATCATCGTGCCGACCGCGAGCAGATAGCGCGCGGCTTCGCCCGACGCATCGTCGAGCAGGGTCAGGCGCGGCTGAAGATCTTCCTTCTTGCCGCGGCCGGTGGCGCGATATTCGGTCACGACGCGCTGCGCGATGCCGGTCGCTTCGTCGACCTGCTCGGTCAGCGTCTTCGCATCGACCAGATCCTGATATTTCACGACACCCGGCTTTTCGGTGATCAGCGGCATGGTGAACGGATCCCATTCGGCAATCCGGTCGCCCTTCTTCACCTTCTCGCCGTCCTTGTGCATGATCTGCGCACCATAGGGCAGCTTGTGGGTCGCGCGCTCGCGGCCCTCGGCGTCGATGATCGCAATCTCGCCCGAACGCGACAGCGCCAGGCGACGGCCGCGCTGATCGACGATCGTTTCCATGTCGCGATATTCGATCGTGCCGTCCGAAATCGCTTCGAGGTTCGACTGCTCGTTGACCTGCGCCGCGCCGCCGATGTGGAAGGTCCGCATCGTCAGCTGCGTGCCGGGCTCACCGATCGACTGCGCCGCGATGACGCCGACGGCTTCGCCGATGTTCACCGGCGTGCCGCGTGCGAGGTCGCGGCCATAGCATTTGCCGCAAACGCCCATCGTCGCTTCGCAGACCAGCGGCGAGCGGATCTTGACCGCCTGCACTTCGGCCTCCTCGATCTTCGCGACCGTCGCTTCGTCGAGCAGCGTGCCGACCGGCGCGAGGACATTGCCCTCGGCATCGGTGACGTCCTCGAGCGTCGTGCGGCCGAGGATGCGCTCGCCGAGCGAAGCGATCACGCTGCCGCCCTGCACGATCGCGCGCATTTCCATGCCACGGGTCGTGCCGCAATCCTCTTCGATCACGACGCAGTCCTGCGACACGTCGACGAGGCGGCGGGTCAGATAGCCCGAGTTCGCCGTCTTGAGCGCCGTGTCGGCCAGACCCTTACGCGCGCCGTGGGTCGAGTTGAAATATTCGAGAACCGTCAGGCCCTCCTTGAAGTTCGAGATGATCGGCGTTTCGATGATCTCGCCCGACGGCTTGGCCATCAGGCCGCGCATACCCGCGAGCTGCTTCATCTGCGCCTGCGAACCACGCGCACCCGAATGCGCCATCATATAGATGGAGTTGATCGGGGCGAGACGGCCGTCGTCGAGCTTCGGCGTCGCACGGATTTCGTCCATCATCGCGTTCGCGACCTTGTCGCCGCACTGCGACCAGGCGTCGATCGCCTTATTATACTTCTCCTGCTGCGTGATCAGGCCGTCCTGATACTGCTGCTCGAAATCCTTCACGAGCGCGCGCGTATCGTCGACGAGCTTCTCCTTCGCCGCGGGGATGATCATGTCGTCCTTGCCGAAGGAAATGCCCGCCTTGAACGCGTGACGGAAGCCCAGACCCATGATCGCGTCGGCAAAGAGAACGGTCTCTTTCTGGCCGGTGTGGCGATAGACCTGGTCGATGACGTCGCCGATTTCCTTCTTGGTGAGCAGGCGGTTGACGACGTCGAAGGGCACGGTGTGCGACTTCGGCAGGCATTCGCCGATCAGCATGCGGCCCGGGGTGGTCTCGAACCGCTTCAGATACTCGTTGCCCTCTTCGTCGGTCTGCGGGACGCGGCTGATGACCTTGGTATGCAGCGTGACCGCGCCCGTATAGAGCGCCTGATGCACTTCGGCCATGTCGGCGAGCAGCATGCCTTCGCCCGGCTCGCCTTCGCGCTCGAGCGACAGATAATAGAGACCGAGGACCATGTCCTGCGACGGGACGATGATCGGCTTGCCGTTCGCGGGGCTGAGGATGTTGTTGGTCGACATCATCAGCACGCGCGCTTCGAGCTGCGCCTCAAGGCTCAGCGGGACGTGGACGGCCATCTGGTCACCGTCGAAGTCGGCGTTGAACGCGGCGCAGACCAGCGGGTGCAGCTGGATCGCCTTGCCCTCGATCAGCACCGGCTCGAACGCCTGGATGCCCAGGCGGTGGAGCGTCGGCGCGCGGTTGAGCAGGACCGGGTGCTCGCGAATGACTTCGTCGAGAATGTCCCAGACTTCCTTGCGTTCCTTCTCGACCCACTTCTTCGCCTGCTTCAGGGTCATCGACAGACCCTTGGCGTCGAGGCGGGCGTAGATGAACGGCTTGAACAGTTCGAGCGCCATCTTCTTCGGCAGACCGCACTGGTGCAGCTTGAGTTCCGGACCGGTCACGATGACCGAGCGGCCCGAATAGTCGACGCGCTTGCCGAGCAGGTTCTGGCGGAAGCGGCCCTGCTTGCCCTTGAGCATGTCGGACAGCGATTTGAGCGGACGCTTGTTCGCGCCGGTGATCGTGCGGCCGCGGCGGCCGTTGTCGAACAGCGCGTCGACGGCTTCCTGCAACATGCGCTTCTCGTTGCGGACGATGATGTCCGGCGCGCGCAGCTCCATCAACCTCTTGAGACGATTGTTGCGGTTGATGACGCGGCGATAGAGGTCGTTGAGGTCCGACGTCGCGAAGCGGCCGCCGTCGAGCGGCACCAGCGGGCGCAGCTCGGGCGGGATGACCGGGATCACCTCGAGGATCATCCATTCGGGGCGGTTGCCCGATTCGATGAACGATTCCACGACCTTGAGGCGCTTGATGATCTTCTTGGGCTTGAGCTCCGACTTGGTCGTCGCCAGCTCTTCCATCAGGTCGGTGCGCTCTTGCTCGAGATCGAGATTTTCGAGCAGCACGCGGATCGCCTCGGCGCCGATGCCGGCCGAGAAAGCGTCCTCGCCATATTCATCCTGCGCGTCGAGCAGTTCGTCCTCGGTGAGGAGCTGGAACTTCTCGAGCGGCGTCAGGCCGGGTTCGAGGACGATATAGGCCTCGAAATAAAGGACGCGCTCGAGCTGCTTCAATTGCATGTCGAGCAGCAGGCCGATGCGGCTCGGCAGCGACTTCAGGAACCAGATGTGCGCGACGGGCGCGGCGAGCTCGATGTGACCCATGCGCTCGCGGCGCACTTTGGTCACCGTGACTTCGACACCGCACTTCTCGCAGACGATGCCCTTGTATTTCATGCGCTTATACTTGCCGCACAGGCATTCATAATCCTTGATCGGGCCAAAGATGCGCGCGCAGAACAGGCCGTCACGCTCGGGCTTGAACGTGCGGTAGTTGATCGTTTCGGGCTTCTTGATCTCGCCGAACGACCACGAGCGGATGCGCTCGGGGCTCGCGATGCCGATCTTGATCATGTCGAAGGTTTCGGGCTTCGCGACCGGGTTCATGAAGTTGGTAAGCTGGTTCATTTATCTGCTCCACTCTTCCCCTCCCGCCGCGGGCGGGAGGGGTGAGGAAAAATCATTCGGCGGCTTCGGGAAGGGCGTCCGGACCTTCGTCGTCTTCGTCCGAATAGGACGATAGCTCGACGTTGAGGCCCAGCGAGCGCATTTCCTTGACGAGCACGTTGAAGCTTTCGGGAATGCCGGCCTCGAAGGTGTCGTCGCCCTTGACGATCGCTTCGTAAACCTTGGTGCGGCCGATCACGTCGTCCGACTTCACCGTCAGCATTTCCTGGAGCGTGTACGCCGCGCCATAGGCCTGGAGCGCCCAGACCTCCATCTCACCGAAGCGCTGGCCGCCGAACTGCGCCTTACCGCCCAGCGGCTGCTGGGTGACGAGGCTGTACGGGCCGATCGAGCGCGCGTGGATCTTGTCGTCGACGAGGTGATGGAGCTTCAGGATATACATATATCCCACCGTCACCTTGCGGTCGAAGCGGTCGCCGGTGCGGCCGTCGTAGAGATCGACCTGACCCGAGCGGTCGAGCCCGGCGCGCTCGAGCATCGCCGACACATCGCCTTCGCGCGCACCGTCGAACACCGGCGTCGCGAACGGCACGCCGAGCTTCAGATGCTCGGCCATATCGACGATCTGCTCGCTCGTCCGCGCCTTGATGTCGTCGGCATAATCGTCGCCATAGGCGTCGAGCAGCGCCTCGCGCACCGCCTCGGGCGGCGCGCCCGCTTCGGGCTCGGGGTTCGCCGCGCGCCAATCCTCGAGCGCGGCCGTGATCCGCTGGCCGAAGCCGCGCGATGCCCAGCCGAGGTGCGTTTCGAGGATCTGACCGACGTTCATGCGGCTCGGCACGCCCAGCGGGTTGAGCACGACGTCGACGGGAGTGCCGTCTTCGAGGAAGGGCATGTCTTCCTGCGGCAGGATGCGGCTGATGATGCCCTTGTTGCCGTGACGGCCCGCCATCTTGTCGCCCGACTGGAGCTTGCGCTTGATGGCGACGAAGACCTTGACCATCTTGAGCACGCCCGGCGCGAGTTCGTCGCCGCGCTGCAGCTTTTCGACGCGATCTTCATATTTCGCGTTGATGCGCTTGATCGCCTCGTCATACTGCGCCTTGATCGCTTCCAACGCGGCCTGCGCCTTGTCGTCGACGACGGCGAGCTTCCACCAGTCGGCGCGGTCGAGATCGGCGAGCTGCTCTTCGGTCAGCGTCTCGCCCTTCTTCATGCCCTTCGGCACCGCGCTGGTGGTCTGGCCGACCAGCAGTTCCTTGAGGCTGGAGAAGGTCGCGCGGTTGAGGATCGAGCGTTCGTCGTCGGCGTCCTGCTTCAGACGTTCGATTTCCTCGCGTTCGATCGCGATCGCGCGCTCGTCCTTGTCGATGCCGTGACGGTTGAAGACGCGGACCTCGACGACGGTGCCCGACACGCCCGGCGGCAGGCGCAGCGAGGTGTCGCGCACGTCGCTCGCCTTTTCACCGAAGATCGCGCGGAGCAGCTTTTCTTCGGGCGTCATCGGGCTTTCGCCCTTCGGCGTGATCTTGCCGCAGAGGATGTCGCCGGGGCCGACCTCGGCGCCGATATAGACGATGCCCGCTTCGTCGAGGTTGCGAAGGGCCTCTTCGCCGACGTTCGGAATGTCGCGGGTGATGTCCTCCGGCCCAAGGCGCGTGTCGCGCGCGGTGACCTCGAACTCCTCGATGTGGATCGAGGTGAAGACGTCGTCCTTCACGATGCGTTCGGAAATGAGGATCGAGTCCTCATAGTTGTAGCCGTTCCACGGCATGAACGCGACGAGCACATTCTTGCCGAGCGCCAGTTCGCCGAGTTCGGTCGAGGGACCGTCGGCGATGATGTCGCCCGCCCGGATCACGTCGCCCACCTTCACCAGCGGACGCTGGTTGACGCAGGTGTTCTGGTTCGAGCGCTGGAACTTCTGCAGGCGATAGATGTCGACGCCCGACTTGCCCGGTTCGACCAGATCGGTCGCGCGGATGACGATACGCGTCGCATCGACCTGATCGACGATGCCGCCGCGGCGCGCCGCGATGGCCGCGCCCGAGTCGCGTGCGACCGTGCCTTCCATGCCCGTGCCGACGACCGGCGCCTCGGCGCGCAGCAGCGGCACCGCCTGGCGCTGCATGTTCGAGCCCATCAGCGCGCGGTTGGCGTCGTCGTTCTCGAGGAAGGGAATCAGCGAGGCCGCGACCGAAACGAGCTGCTTCGGCGACACGTCCATCAGCGTGATCTGCTCGCGCGGCGCCATCAGGAACTCGCCGCCTTCGCGCGCCGAGATCAGCTCCTCGGCGAAGCTGCCGTCGGGGTTCAAATCGGCGTTCGCCTGCGCGACGGTGTGCTTCTGCTCTTCCATCGCCGACAGATAGACGACTTCGCTCGTCACCTTGCCATCGACGACGCGGCGGTACGGCGTTTCGATGAAGCCATATTTGTTGACGCGGGCAAAGGTCGCGAGGCTGTTGATCAGGCCGATGTTCGGGCCTTCGGGCGTTTCGATCGGACAGATGCGGCCATAGTGGGTCGGGTGAACGTCGCGGACTTCGAAGCCCGCGCGCTCGCGCGTCAGGCCGCCCGGCCCGAGCGCCGAAACGCGGCGCTTGTGCGTCACTTCGGACAAGGGGTTGGTCTGGTCCATGAACTGCGAGAGCTGCGACGAGCCGAAGAATTCGCGCACCGCGGCGACTGCGGGCTTCGCGTTGATCAGGTCGTTCGGCATCACGGTCGACACGTCGACCGAGCTCATGCGCTCCTTGACCGCGCGCTCCATGCGCAAGAGGCCGACGCGATACTGATTCTCGAGCAGCTCGCCGACCGAGCGGACGCGGCGGTTGCCGAGATTGTCGATGTCGTCGATCTCGCCCTTGCCGTCCTTCAGGTTCACCAGTTCCTTGACCACGGCGAGGATGTCCTCGCTGCGCAGCGTCGTCACCGTATCCTCGGCGTCGAGGCCGAGGCGCATGTTGAGCTTGACGCGGCCCACCGCCGACAGGTCGTAGCGTTCGGCGTCGAAGAACAGGCCGTCGAACAGCGCTTCGGCGGTCTCGCGCGTCGGCGGTTCGCCGGGGCGCATCACGCGGTAGATGTCCGAAAGCGCCTGGTCGCGGTCCTCGGCCTTGTCGGCCTTCAACGTGTTGCGGATCCACGGACCGGTGTTGTTGTGGTCGATGTCGAGCAGCACCAGCTTGTCGATGCCGGCGGCGTCCATCTTTTCCAGATTTTCGGCGGTCACCTCGTCGCCGGCTTCGATGTAAATCTCGCCGGTCGCCTCGTTGATCAGGTCATAGGCCGAATAGCGGCCGAAGATTTCCTCGGTCGGGATCAGCAACGTGTCGAGCCCGTCCTTCGCCGCCTTGTTGGCGAGGCGCGGGCTGATCTTGTGGCCCGCGGCGAAGACGACTTCGCCGGTCTTGGCATCGACGACGTCGAAGGTCGGCTTTGCGCCGCGCCAGTTTTCAGCGACGAAGGGAACCTTCCAGCCGTTTTCGGCGCGCTCGAAGACGAGGCGGTCGTAGAAGAAGTTGAGGATTTCCTCGCTCGACATGCCAAGCGCATAGAGCAGGCTCGTCACCGGCAGCTTGCGCTTGCGGTCGATGCGGACGTTGACGATGTCCTTGGCGTCGAATTCGAAATCGAGCCACGAGCCGCGATAGGGGATCACGCGCGCGGCAAAGAGATATTTGCCCGACGAGTGCGTCTTGCCGCGGTCATGGTCGAACAGCACACCCGGCGAACGGTGCATCTGGCTGACGATGACACGCTCGGTGCCGTTGATGAAGAAGGTGCCGTTCTCGGTCATGAGCGGCATGTCGCCCATGTAGACGTCCTGCTCCTTGATATCGAGGACGCTGCGGGTGTCGGTTTCGCTGTCGACCTCGAAGACGATCAGGCGCAGCGTGACCTTCATCGGCGCCGCATAGGTAATGCCGCGCTGACGGCATTCCTCGACGTCATATTTGGGGTCTTCGAGTTCGTAATGAACGAAGTCGAGCTCGGCGGTGCCGGCGAAGTCGCGGATCGGGAAAACGCTGCGCAGCGTCTTTTCGAGGCCCGAAACATAGCCGACCGAGGGGTCGGACCGCAGGAATTGTTCGTAGGATTCGCGCTGCACCTCGATGAGGTTGGGCATTTCCACGGCTTCGTGAATGTCGCCGAACAGCTTGCGGATACGCTTCTTCGCGGTTGCTTCGAGGGCCTTGCCCACCGACGTCGCCTTGGTCGCCATATGTGATTGTCTCGCCTGCAAAAATCCAAAATCGCGGGAGCGCTAGAGACGCAAAAAGGCCGCAAGCAACCGTTGCCGGTTTACCGCAGCTTCATCACGCATCCCGAAATCCCCGACGCCCCATTCATGGAACCCGCTGCGCAAAGTCGGGTCCGTCCCGGACGGAAGGGTGTGACCGCCATATAGGATTGCCGTCGCCGCCTGTCAATTGCACCCTCCCCGCCCGCGCGCGAATCCCTTCATCGGACGAAACGCCCGGCCGCCCTCCCTGCAAGCAACGCGCGTGCCAATCGCCAACCAATTGGCTCCGGGTCCAACGGTTCGTCGCGCATATGGCACGGCTCGGCAGCATTTGATTAGCCATCCAAGGGGTCTGTGCGTTCAGACCGTGAACGCAATTCCCGTTTCATTCCTCAAGGAGACTTTTCGCGATGCGAAAGATCGCAGTTTTGCTTACCTCGGTTTCCCTCGGCCTCGCCGCCGTCGCGGCCGCGCCCACGATGGCAGCGGCGCAGGACGCAGCCGGTCCCAATCTGACCGCCGGCACCACCGTCTATGACAGCGAAGGCACCGAAATCGGTCCCATTTCGAGCGTGAGCGGCAGCAATATCGTCGTCACCATGAACGGCAAGCCCGTCACGCTTCCCGCCAACGCTTTCACCCAGGGCGACAAGGGTCCGGCGATCACGATCACGCTGGCGCAGCTCACCGCCGCGATCGACAAGGCGGCCGCCGACAATGCCGCGGCGCTGACCTCGGCGCTCCAGCCGGGCGCGGACATCCGCAGCGCGGGCGGCACCGCCATCCTCGGCAAGGTGAAGCTCGTCGACGCGACCGGCGTCGTCGTCACCACGCCGACCGGCGAGGTGAAGGTGCCGAAGAACGCTTTTTTCGTCTCGCAGCAGGGCCTCGCCACCAGCTTCACCGCCGAGCAGTTCGCCTCGGCGGTCGCGCAGGCGAACCAGGCTTCGGCCGCCGATGACGCGGCGGTCGCGGCGGCGCTGAAGCCCGGCGTCGAGGTGCGCAGCATCAACGGCGCCGCGGTGCTCGGCACCGTGAAGTCGTTCGACAACGCCAATGTCGTGATCGCGACGGCGAGCGGCGACGTCGCGCTGCCGCGCAGCGCCTTCAACATGGGCGCGAGCGGCATCGTCGCCGCCTATACGCCCGAACAGTTCGCGGCCGCCGTCGCGCAAGCGACCGGCGCACCGGCTCCGGCTGCCGAAACGGCAGCAGGCGATACGTCGGCGGCGGAAGCGCCGGCGAACTAAGGCTGGATTTTCGACCCGAAATCCGGGCGCGGAAACGAGAGTTTCCGCGCCCTTTTTGCGTCTCGTGGTTTAGAGCAAATTGCGCGAAATCTGAATCATCCGCATCCCCGAGCGAAGACGAGGGGCTCGTTCGAGCGGAGCGAGAACCGCAGCGTCGCCGCTCGGGGAGACGGTGCAGATTTCCGGCACGATGCTCTAGAATCGCATGGCGGCCTCACAAGACGCATCGCCCCCACCGAGGTGATGCGCCAGATGCGCGGGTTCAGGCCGAAGCGGTGCAGAATCTCACGCAAAGACACAAAGAGGGTGCGCCATTGTGCAAGCGCTCCTTGGCCGTCGCAAGCGATGAAAGAGGGAAATGCGCTTCGCGCGGGATAGCGGGCTAGGCTTGTTTGCTAGCGCACCCTCTTTGTGTCTTTGTGTGAGATTTCTGAAACGGTGAAAGGTCTGCCCGGCATACCGAGCGCACGCTACCCGGCGCTCCTCAATCCACCCCGCCGAAGGTCAGGCCGACGACGCGCTCGACCATCGCTTCGTCCCAGTCGACGCGGCGGTCGAGGATCAGCATCGCCAGGCCATGCACCAGCGCCCAGGCATGAAGCGCCGCGGTATCGACCGGGCCGGCGGGAAAAACCTCGCCGACGCCCGCGCGTAGCAGATTATAAGCGACCTCGCCGCCGTCGCTCGCGTCGCCCCCGCCCTTGCGCTCGGGCATCTGGCGCGTGAAGCTGAGGCGGAAGAGCGCCGGTTCGTCGTGCGCGAAGCGAACATAGGCGACGCCGGTCGCCTTGAACCCCGCGCGGCCGCCACCGGCCTTCAGCCACGCCTGCGCCTGCAACGCCCCCAATCGCCGCAACCCTTCGTCGGCGAGCGCGTCGAGCAGCGCCTCCTTGTCGGGAAAATGCCGATAGAGCGCGGTCGCGCTGACCCCGACGTCGCGCGCCAGCGCACGCAGCCCGAGTTCGCCGCTGTCGCCCCCGGCAAGCCGCGCCAGCCCCGCCGCGATTACCGCAGCGCGCAGGTCGCCATGATGATAGGCGCGCGCGTCCCTCGCTCCGGAATTTTCCATGTTGACACTGTTATCTTTGCTCGCCATCATGTTTCCACTGTAAACATACCGAGTCGCCGAAGCAAGCCCGGGCCTCCCCTCCCCCCGGCATAGTGGAGAAGCAACATGGCCAGCAATGTCGAAACCCTGATCCGCGGCGCGGTCGCCAAAGGCATCGGCAAGGTCGCCGATTTCAACCGCAAGCGCCTGCCCCGCCCCGCCGATGCCCATCCCTATCTGACCGGCATCCACACGCCGATGACCGAAGAACTGACGCTCGAAGAGCTGCGTGTCGAGGGCGAAATCCCCGCGGCGCTGTCGGGCCGCTATTTGCGCAACGGCCCCAACCCGGCTCTCCCCCCCGATCCCGCGAGCTATCACTGGTTCACCGGCGCCGGCATGGTTCACGGCATCCGCATCGCAGGCGGCAGGGCCGACTGGTATCGCAACCGCTGGGTGCGCGGCACCGAAGCCTGCGCGAAACTCGGCGAGCCGGTCCCGCCGGGCCCGCGCCAAGAGGGCTTCGATGCCCCCAACACCAATGTCGTCGGCATCGCAGGCCGCACTTTCGCGATCGTCGAGGCGGGCGGAACCCCCGCCGAAATGACCGAAATGCTGGAGACGATCGCGCACAATCCCTTCGACGGCACGCTCGCCGGTCCTTACACCGCGCACCCGCATCACGACCCGTTCACGAACGAGATACACGCGATCACCTATAAGGGCGACCAGCTCGGCACGGTCTGGCATACGGTGCTCGACGCCGAGGCGCATGTGATCCGCGAGGAACCGGTCGCGGTCAGCGACGGCCCTTCGATCCACGACTGCGCGATCACCGAAAATTACGTCCTCGTCTTCGATCTTCCGGTCACCTTCTCGATGAAATCGCTGCTCGCGGGCTATCGCTTCCCCTATGCGTGGAACGACGCGCATCCGGCGCGGGTCGGCCTCCTCCCCAGGAAAGGCCGCGGCGACGAGGTCGTCTGGGTGCCGGTCGATCCCTGCTATGTCTTTCACCCCGCCAATGCCTTCGAAACGACGGACGGCAAGGTGATCGTCGACGTCGTCGCGCATGAAACCATGTTCGCGCGCTCGAAGCGCGGCCCCGACAGCGAGCGTTCGCGCATGGAGCGCTGGACGATCGACCCCGTCGCGGGGAAAACCATCCGCACGGTGATCCACGACCATAATCAGGAATTTCCCCGCTACGACGAGCGGCGGACGACGCAGCCCTACCGCTATGTTTACAGCGTTTCGCTACCGGGCGAAGACCGGGTCGAGATGGCGATCGCCGACACGCGGCTCTTTCGCCACGACCTCGAGAAAGGGGTCACCGAAACGCGCGACTTCGGCCCCGGACGCCATCCGGGCGAATTCGTCTTCGTGCCGCGCAGCGCCGAAGGCGCCGAGGACGACGGCTGGCTGATCGGCCTCGTTGTCGACATGAACGACGAAACCACCGACCTGATGATCCTGAACGCCGACGATTTCAGCGGGCCGCCGCAAGCGGTCGTGCATCTGCCGCACCGCGTTCCACCGGGATTTCACGGCAATTGGGTGGCGGACTGACACCCCCGATCCGCCGCATCAACATTTCGGTCACGCGCAATGAGCGTTCGTTGTCGACATCAATCGCGGTTGCTCCATCGCTCACCAGAAGCGGGGCGACATCGACCTTCAATTGCCCGGAAATGCGCCGGAAAATATGGTGGATCGGGCCGAGGCCGAAGCGGAAGCGGAGCAGGTTGATCAGCCCGAACGCCTGCATCACGCGCATCGGCTTCTTGACGAACTGGCCGCCGCCGCGAAACGCCTCGGCGGCCTTCAGCGCACCGCGATGGCCGATCCAATAGGCGTTGCAGTTCGACACCGCGACGTCGGAAAATTCGTAGAAGCGCCGCTGGCCCTCGGGATGCACCGCAAGCACATCCTCGCGCCGCGCGAGCGCCACGCCGGCTTCGGCGCCGAGCCGCGCCGCTTCCGAACCGATCTCGGCGATCGTTTCGGGGGTGAGCAGGCAATTGTCGGCGGTGGTGATCAGCAGCGGGAAGTCGGCGCGATCGGCGACCGCGAGCACCGAGTCGGTCAGATTGTCCGCCGCCGGAACGACGACGAGCCGCTCGCCGAGCGCTGCGACGATCGGATCGTCCAGATCGTCCGCGAGCGCGCGGTGGTGCGTCGAGACGAAGATCTTGCCCGCCCCGCTGGCCGCCGCGCTTTCCAGCACATGCGCGATCATCGGCCGTCCCGCCACGGGCACCAGGCATTTGTCGGCGACGCCGTGCGCCGCCGCGAGCGCATCGACCGCGCCCGGACGCCGCCCCGCGAGGATCAGGATCGAGCCCGTCATGCCGCGTCCTTTCGCCGGCCGGCTGCGCCGACCTGCCGGATCATGCTTTCGGCGACGATCGTTTCGATGAGGTCGGCCTGGCTGAACCCCGCCGCCAGAGCCGCGCGGCCGAACACTTTTTCGGACCAGAGGTTGCAGTTGAGATTGACCTCGAGCAGCCGGATGTCGCCGCTCGCGAAATCGACGCGAAACTCGAAACGCCCATAATCGAACGGCCGGAAAATCTCGACCATCCGCCGTGTCAGCTCCTCGATCCGCGCCGCAACCGGCGAGGCTTCGAGCAGCCGCAGGCTGTATTTGGCGCTGCGATCGACGAGGTCGCGCTTTTCCTGATAGGTGCGCAAATGCGTCGGGTCGGCCTGTTCGAAGATCATCATCGGCAGCATCGCGGGCTCGCCGCCCAGCGTGATCACCGGCACCTCGACATCGCTGCCGTCGATGAACGGCTCGACGAGCGCGTCATGGTCGAGCGCCTGCACCTCGGCGATCGCCTGCGCGAGTTCGGCGCGGTCGTGCGCGTCGCGAATGCCCCACGACGCCGAGCTGTTGTTCGGCTTGACCACCCAGCGCCGCGCGGGCGGACAGCGCGACACATCGACCGGCGCGCCGCGGCGGAACAGCGCCCAGGGCGCGGTCGGAACGCCGCGCGCCGCCGCTTCGAGCTTGGTCAGATGCTTGTCGTCGGACAGGCCGCGCACGATCGGCGACGCCCCGACATAGGGCAGGCCGAGCCGGTTGCAGAGCAGGGGCAGCAGCATTTCCGAATTGAAGAAGCCGCCGCGGTTGAGCAGCGGAAAGACGAAATCGGCCTCGGGCGCGGCGAACAGATCGGTGTAGCTGTCGGCGACGACGAGCGGCATACCGAGCGCTTCGAGTATCTCGCGCGTCTCGCGGTGATACAGCGCATGATTGCCGTCTTCGGGGTGCAGCCCTCCGGTCCATTTCGCATGTTTCGCGATGAACAGCAGCCGCTGCGTCTCGCGTAGCGCATCGGGCAGCTTCGTCGGTTTCAGATCGTCGGTTCGCATGAGCTTCCTCTGACCACGCGAAGGTTGCGACAGCATGACGCTTCGATGACATGCGTGAAACGAAAACGCCAATCTACTGTCATCGCGCGGCGCTAACGGGGAACGCGTCACCTCCCCCACAGGATGCATCCCGATGCTGCTGAGCCCATCCGATTTCACCGACAATGGCTTGGGACGCGCCGGACGTGACAGGCTGCGCCTCGCCGCAATCCTTGCGAGCGGCGGCGACGCGCGCATCCGCCCCGACGCAGAGGGGCGTAACAAATATTACGCGAGCGTGTTGCCGTCCGAGGCGCTCGCCTATGGCTCGTCCACGATCAACAGCATTTCGCAGCACAGTTTCGACCTGCTCGCGCGCCGCTGGCGCGACCGGCTCGACCGCCCGATGGCCGCCGGCGCCTATGCCGAGGCGCTCGCCGGGCTGCGCGAGCGCATCACCGACTATTTCGACCTCGCCGACACGGCGGTCGTCTTTGCGGCATCGGGAACCGACCTCGAATATATCGGCCTCGCCGCCGCGTACGATGGACGCCCGCTGACCGCGGTCCTCCTCGGGCGCGACGAGGTCGGCAGCGGCTGCGTCCACAGCGCGGCGGGACGCTTCTTCGCCGATGAGACGGCAGCGGGCGCACAGGTGACCGCCGAAAGCGCGATCGACCCGGCCTTTTCCGATACCGAACTCGTCGATGTGGCGATCCGCGACGCCAACGGCCGTCCGCGCGCCTCCACCGCGGTCGCCGCCGAGCTCGCGCTGCACATCGACCATGCCGCCGCGCGCGATCGCCGCGCCATCGTTCATGTCGTGCATGGATCGAAGTCCGGCCTGACCCTCCCCGCATTCGACGATGTCGAGCGGCTGGCGAGCGCCTATGCCGATCATGCCACGATCGTCGTCGACGCCTGCCAGCTCCGCATCGCGCCAAAAGCGGTGCGGCGCTATCTCGCGCTTGGCTGCGTCGTTCTGCTCACCGGGTCCAAATTTGCGGGCGGGCCGCCCTTCAGCGGATTTGCGCTGGTGCCCGATGCGCTCCACGCACGCGCTCACCCGCTGCCCGCGGGTTTTCGCCGGCTCGCCAGCCGCGCCGAATGGCCGGCGGGCTGGCCGGGCGCGGGGACGCTGCCCGCCTCGGGCAATTTCGGGCTGCTGCTGCGGCTCGAGGCCGCGCTGATCGAAATGGAGCGCTTTGCCGCCATCGACTGCGAGCGGCGGACGACCATCGCCGGCGCCTTCGATCGCGAAGTGCGCCGGCTCGTCGACCGGTTGGAGATCGGCGAAGTGCCCGGCGCCGGCAGCGCCTGCCTCGCCAGCGAAACGCTGCGCACGATCGACCTGTCGCCGCGCTGGCCCGCGTGCGATTTCGAAGCCGCGCGCGCGATCCACGCGACCATAGCGCGCCAATCGAAGCATTGGCTGGGGCAGGAAATCCGGCTCGGGCAACCGGTGCGCACCCATATGCTGCCGTGCGGACGGGCGGCCGGCACGCTCCGGCTGTCGCTGTCGATGCCGCTGATGTCCGAACTCGCCGCGATGCCCGACGCGGCGCTCGAGGCGCGGCTCGAACGCGACCTGTCGCTGATCGGCGCCGCCATATCGGCCTCGGCTGCGACGACGCTGACGCAGCGCGAAGTGGCCTGAATCCGACCGCCGGATCGAGCGGATTCTTCAGTCAACCGTTCGGCGGCAACGGCTCGCCGTGAAAAATCGAGCCGTTCGGCAGCGCTTTTCGCACCATGGCCGTTTGCCCCCCACTATGACGAAGAAACTGCCTCTCTCCCGTCCCGCCACGAGCGCGATTGCCGCGTTTCTGGCCCTTTCCGCCCCCGCTGCCTTCGCGCAGGCGGCTCCTGCGCAGCCCGCTCCCGCGCCGGCGAGCCCGACGATCGAGATGTCGCCACCGGTGATCGTGCCGCCGGTCGCACCGACAACCACGCCGACGGTGCCCGCGCCGACCGTAACGGCTCCCGCACCGGAAACGCCGCCGCCCGCGACGCCCGTGCTCCGCGTGCCGCTCGACATCGAGCCCGCCCCCGAAACGGCCCCGGCGCCGAAGGCCGCCGAAGCGCCCGCGCCGAAACCCGCACAGGCCGGGCGCAGCGCCCCGGCGCAGCGCGAAAAGGGGCCGGAGCCCGCCTCCGCTACAACGACGACGCGCTCCGTCGATGAACCCGCGCCCGTAAATGGTCCTGCCGCTGCCGCAATAGCTGAAGCAGCACCGCCGCCGGCTGCCGTTCCGACGGTGCCCGCGACCGGGTTTGCGGCGCCCCCCAGCGCAGACGTGGCGAACGACAGCTTCCCCTGGGAACTTGCCGGCGGCGCCGCGGCGCTGCTGCTCGCGGGCGGCGCGGCCTTTGCGCTGACGCGCCGCCGCCGGGTCGTCGCCGAAGCCGAACCTGCGACCGCCTATGAAGCCCCTGTCACGCCCCAGCCCGCGGTGCATCGCGAAACGCCGGTCAGGGCGTCGCTGCCGCGCTCGACCCCGGCCTTCACCGCCGCACCGCACGGCAGCATGGGGCGTCACGAAGCGATGGCCATGGCCGGCCCCAGCGATGACAATCCCTTCCTGACGCTGAAGAAGCGGCTCAAGCGCGCGCGCTTCCAGGACCGCCGCGAGCGGATGGAATATGAGGCGCTGCTTGCCGGTCAGAAGGACGGGACGCGCAAGCCCGCGAGCGCCTGGGACGTCGCGCAGCGCCCGGCACCGGCGCCAGCCGAGCAGAAGGTGCTGCGCCCCGAACCGGCGCGCGGCCATCGCGGCCTGCGCCCCGGCTTCGCCAAGGGCTGATCCCGCCGATCACAACGAAAAAGGGCGGCGCCTCGCGGCACCGCCCCTTTCTTTTGCGTCGCAAAGCCGACCGGGTAGAACCCGCCCGGCTCGTCCGCGAACCCGATTACTTGAGTTCGACGGTCGCGCCGGCAGCTTCGAGCTTCTTCTTGATCTCTTCGGCTTCGGCCTTGTTGGCGCCTTCCTTGATCGGCTTCGGCGCGCCTTCGACCAGCGCCTTGGCTTCGCCGAGACCCAGGCCGGTGATCGCGCGGACTTCCTTGATGACGTTGATCTTCTGACCACCGTCGCCCGTCAGGATGACGTCGAACTCGTCCTTTTCTTCAGCGGCCGGAGCAGCGGCGCCAGCAGCGGCCGGAGCAGCAGCAACGGCAGCGGCAGCCGAAACGCCCCACTTTTCTTCGAGCATCTTCGAAAGCTCGGCGGCTTCCAGAACGGTCAGCGCCGACAGGTCTTCAACAATCTTGGCAAGATCAGCCATTTTCATTCTCCATCAGATTTCTAATCGTCATGCCAGCGAAAGCTGGCATCGTTCAGTTGGGATCACACCGATCCCAGCTTTCGCTGGGATGACGTGTATTCTTATGCCGCGTCCTTGGCGCCATAGGCACCGAAGACCCGCGCCAGCTGGCCCGCCGGAGCCGCCGCAATCTGCGCGACCTTCGTGGCCGGAGCCTGGACGAGACCGACGATCTTCGCGCGCAGCTCGTCGAGCGACGGCAGCGAGGCAAGCGCCTTCACCCCTTCGACGTCGAGCACGACATCGCCCATGCCGCCGCCAACGATCTCGAGCTTGTCGTTGGTCTTGGCAAATTCCACGGCGACCTTCGCCGCTGCCACCGCGTCGGTGGAAGCTGCGATTGCCGTCGGGCCGGTCAGCAGATCGCCGATACCGGTGTAGGCGGTGCCATCGAGCGCGATCTTGGCCAGGCGGTTCTTCGCGACCTTGAAGCTCGCGCCGGCGTCGCGCATCTGCTGGCGAAGCACCGTCGACTGGGCGACGGTAAGGCCAAGGTTGCGAACAATCACAACCGAGGCTGCATTCGACAGCGTAGCGTTCAGCGCGGATACGGCTTCGGCCTTTTCAGCACGATCCATGCCTGTTTCTCCACTCTTGCCCGGATGCGAGCGCGCACGAGGCACGCGCGCCGCCGGGCGGCTAACACACGCATGGGCAGACATGGGACGAATCCCGCCTGATCCACGCGCAACGATGTCCGATGGGGTCGGTCAAGCCGCGAACGCCTGAAACGCCAGGCGGGCGACCGAGAAAGACTGTTCCCCGTCTCGGCTGGAAATTAAGAAGGGCAATCCCCTTCACCAACTGTCTCGGACGGAATCGCCGGGCCGAAACCCGGACGACACGCGGGCGCTCATAGCGGCGCAGCGCGCAAAGTCAAGCGCGCGTGCCGCGAGCGCCCGAGGCAACCTTGCCCCACCGCGGCGAGTTGGCGGGACAGGAGGACGCGCGATGAATGACGATGGCGCATGGGCAATCGAGAAGGCTCTCTGGCTCGGCGGGCCCGAGCGATACGAGCAATCGGTCGACCGCGACTGCGTGATGGTCTTTCCGGGGATCGGTGCGATGGAATATGACGCGATCGTCGAAGAGGTCCGGCAGGCGCCGCGCTGGGCCGACGTCGAACTGAGCGAGCGCCGCCTGTCGCGGCCGCAGGCCGGGCTGTGCGTCCTTGCCTATAAGGCCGCGGCGCGCCGAGAGGGGGACCAGGTCTATGGCTGCTGGTGCTCGTCGACCTATCGCGACACCGGCGGCGGCTGGCAGCTCGTCCAGCACCAGCAGACCCCGCTCTGACCCACGCGAGGCGACCGATGATCGCCCGCGAAATTGCCTCTTGCCAAATTGCATCTAAGATATATCTTAAAGCTATCTTGATTCACTCGAAGGAGCTTTTATGCATTATCATCACCACGAGCATGGCGGTCGCGGCTGCGGCCGGCGCCATGCGATGCACCGCGGCGGACGCGGTTTCGGCTTCGGGCCCGGCAGCGGACGCGGTTTCGGCGGCCGGCACGGCCACGATGGCGACGGGCGCGGCCGGCGACGCCGGATGTTCGACAGCGGCGAGTTGCGGCTCGTCCTGTTGAGGCTGATCGCCGACGAACCGCGCCACGGTTACGACCTGATCCGCCAGATCGAGGAGCTGACCGGCGGCGCCTATGCGCCGAGCCCCGGCGTCATCTATCCCACGCTGACCATGCTCGACGACATGGGCCAGATCGAAGCGCAGCAGAGCGAGGGCGCGAAGAAACTGTTCGCGATCACCCCCGACGGCGAGGCCGAACTCGCCGCGAACGCCGAAGAGGTCGAAGCGCTCGTCGCGCGGCTCGCCGCGATCGGCGAGGAACAGCAGCGCACCGATGCCGTCTCGGTGCGGCGCGCGATGGGCAATCTGCGCAATGTCCTGGTCAACCGCCTCGGCCGCCGCGAAGCCGACGAAGAGGTGCTGCACCGGATCGTCGCGCTGATCGACGAGGCCGCGCAGAAGATCGAGCGGCTGTGAAGGAGCAAGGCATGACGATTTCCGCCACGGCCAGCGTGCCGACCGCGCACGCGAGCAAATATCTTCAGCAGCTCTGCAAGCATTGGCAGCATAATCTAACGGTCGAATTCACCCCCGAGCATGGGACCGTGACCTTCCCGCGGGATGCGCGCGGCGCCGACTGGCCCGGCAACGGGCTCGCGACGCTCGACGCGGGCGCCGATACGCTCGCGGTGCGGCTCGACGCGAGCAGCGAAGCGCAGCTCGAGGGATTGAAGGGCGTCCTCGCGCGTCACCTCGACCGCTTCGCCTTTCGCGAGGCGCCGCTGACCTTCGACTGGCAGGCGGTCTAGCGGCCGATCGCCCTTGTGTGAAGCGTTAGCACAGGTTCGTGTGTCCCCGCGAAGGCGGGGACCCATCTTCCGACGGTTCAAGATGGCACCGGCATGAGATGGGCTCCCGCCTTCGCGGGAGCACACGGGCTTTATTCAGACCAAGATGATCATGCTTCAGGGTCGGAACCTGTCGCCCGCGCCATTCCTGTTTTCAGGGTTGGCGGGGACACCCCGAAACCGAACGGCCGTCCCCCTCAACGTTTCCGCACGAATTCGGCGCGCAGGACGAGGCCCTTGATGCTTTCGTGGCGGCAGTCGATTTCCTGCGGATCGGCGGTCAGCCGGATCGACTTGATGACCGTGCCGACCTTGAGCGTCTTGCCCGCGCCCTTGACCTCGAGATCCTTGACCAGAACGACGCTGTCGCCGTCGGCGAGCCGGTTGCCGACGGCGTCGCGCACCTCGACCTCGGCCGCCGCCGCACGGCGCGCGGCGAGTTCGGAGGCCGGCAGCCACTCGCCGCTTTCCTCGTCATAGACATAATCTTCGTCGTTGCTCATTTCATTCTCCATGGATTGGGGCCGGCGCGTCAGTGGCGCGCGGCATCGTCGAGGCCCGCGAGCTCGATGCCGAGCGCCTGCGCGCTCGCATAATCGGCGGCATAGGAAATCTTTCCCGCGGCTTCGCCGAGGCCGATGCGTTCGAGCATCGCCCTCGGCTGCGGCTGCACGCCCGAGAGGATGACATGCGCCCCGGCGATCCGTGCCTGACGGGCGAATTCCTCGATCGCCTGCGCGCCGCTCGCATCGAGCAGCGGGACGAGCCGCATCCGCAGGATGATGACGCGCGGCGGCGCGCCGAGCCGGCGCAGCGTGTCGAGCAGTTCGCCCGCGACGCCGAAGAAGAGCGGCCCCGCGATACGAAACACCTCGACCCCCTTGGGCAGATCGTCGCGCTGGTCGAGATCTTCTTTATCGAGTTCGGCATCGCGGTCGCCGCCGCGCCTGACCTCGACCGCCTCGGCCATGCGCGCCATGAAGAGCAGCGAGGCGAGCGTCACCCCGACGGCGATGGCGACGGTCAGGTCGACGAGCACCGTCAGCCCGAAGGTGAGGAGCAGCACCGCGCGGTCGCTGTTGGGCATTTTGAGCAGCGCGAGGAAGCGCTGATATTCGCTCATGCCCCACGCGACCATGAACAGGATCGCCGCGAGCGCCGCCATCGGCACAAAGCCCATCAGGCGCCCCGCGAAGAGGATGAAGAGAAGCAGAAAGATCGCGTGCATCATGCCCGCGACCGGCGTCTTCGCCCCCGACCGGATATTGGTCGCGGTGCGCGCGATCGCTCCGGTCGCCGGAAGGCCGCCGAAAAAGGCCGAGCCGAGGTTCGCCACGCCCTGCCCGATCAATTCCTGGTTCGAACGATGCCGCGTCCCCGCCATGCCGTCGGCCACGACGGCCGAAAGCAACGCCTCGATCCCGGCGAGGAAGGCGATGGTGAAGGCCGAGGGCAACACCGCATTGACCTTCGCCAGCGAAAGCTCGGGAAAGGATGGCATCGGCAGGCCAACCGGCATATCGGGAAAGCGCGAGCCCACCGTGTCCACGGGCAGGTGAAACAGCGCGACCGCCGCCGAGGTCGCGACGACGGCGATCAGAAATCCGGGCAGGCGCGGCGCGGCCTTGCGAAGCCCAACGATAATCGCGAGCGCCGCGGCGCCGATACCGACCGTCGTCCAGTCGACACTGCCGAGGGCGCCCAGATAGGCCTGCCATTTGGCAAGAAAGTCGGCGGGCACGTTCTCGATCGTCAGGCCGAGGAAATCCTTGACCTGGCTCGAAGCGATGATGACTGCGATTCCCGCGGTGAACCCCGTCACCACCGGATGCGGGATATATTTGATCATCTGCCCAAGGCGGAGCAGCCCCGCGGCGATCAGGATCAGGCCGGCGAGCAATGTCGCGATCAGCAGGCCGTCATAGCCATGGCTCGCAATGACGTTGAAGATCACCACGACGAACGCGCCGGTCGGCCCGCCGACCTGGACGCGCGAGCCGCCGAGCATCGAGATCAGGAAGCCCGCGACGACCGCGGTCACGAGCCCCTTGTCGGGCGAAGCGCCGCTGGCGATGCCGAGCGCCATCGCCAGCGGCAGCGCGACGATGGCGACGGTCAGGCCGGCGAGCGTGTCGGCGCGGAAAGTGGCAAGGGAATAGCCTTCGCGCCAGACGGTCAGCAGCTTGGGGGTAAAGCCCTGCGCGATCACTTCGCGCGGTCTCCCTCCGCAAATCGGGGCGAGAGGCGTCGTCGATCCGGCGTCGCCGCGGCTTCGCGCAGCCGGACGCCGCGTCCAATCCCGATGCTCGGCGCATTTTCGCCGAGCAGTTCGATCCCCGCATTTTCGAACGCGGTGACGACCTTCACCAGCGTGTCGACGACCCCGCGCACCTGCCCGTTCGACGCCTCCATGCGCTGAATCGTCGGCAGCGAGAGGCCGGCGCGTTCGGCTAGCTCGCGCTGGTCGATCCCCAGCAACGCCCGCGCGGCGCGCATCTGCTGCGACGTGATCATATCCGCCTCATTGATGTTTCATATATCATTTATGATCATTATCACCAATAATGGATGGTGCATATATGAATTATGCTGGTCTCCGCATTAGAGCATTACGCGAATCCGAAGGCTTTCCAATTTGCCCAATGGCGCGATCGCCTTTGCCCGAAAAAGGCCGTGTGTCCCCGCGAAGGCGGGGACCCATCTCCCGACGGTTCAGGATGGCACCGGCAGGAGATGGGCTCCCGCCTTCGCGGGGACACACAAGCTTTCACAATGGTTTCACTCAAAACCGGCCGGTTTTAGAGCAGCGCCTCGATCGCCTCGGCAAGTCTTGCGTCGCGCTCCGACAGGCCGTTCGCGTCATGCGTCGTCAGCAGGATGTCGACGCGATTATAGACGTTCGACCATTCGGGATGATGGTCCATCTTTTCGGCGATGATCGCGACGCTCGCCATGAAGCCGAACGCCTGCGCGAAATCGGCGAAGGTGAAGCGGCGCGTGATCGCGTCGCGCGCCGGCTCGTGCGTCCATTCGGGGAAGCGGGCGAGCAGCGCGGCGCGCGCGGCATCGTCGAGTTTCCGGACCATCTGCTTTCTCCCGCTGGTAAAGGCCGAGCGCCCGCCATAAGGAAGGGCGCGATGAGCGACAAGACCGCCCTTCGCGATCCGCCCGCCGGCTGGGCCGGCACCGCGCCCGACGCCGATACCTTCCATGCGATGGCCGAGGCGGCGCTCGCAGCGCTGCCCGATATGTTCAAGCCGCATATCGAAGGCGTGGTGGTCGCGATCGAAGAGGTCGCCGACGACGCGACGCTCGCCGCACTCGACATCGAGCATCCCTATGATCTGACCGGCCTTTACGAAGGCCGCCCGCTGACCGAGCGCAGCATCGACATGAGCGGCGCGATGCCCGACCGCGTGACCCTTTTTCGCCTGCCGATCCTGATCGAATGGATCGAGGGCGGCGAACGGCTCGACTGGCTGATACGCCATGTGCTGATCCACGAAATCGGTCACCATTTCGGCTTTTCCGACGAGGATATGCACGCGCTCGAGGACATGGCCTGATGGCGGAGCTGCTGCGGTTCGACCGGGTGGCGTGCATCCGCGGCGACCGGCTGCTCTTCGAAGGGCTGTCGCTGGTACTGGCGCGCGGCGAAGCGCTGTGGCTGCGCGGCCCCAATGGCGCGGGCAAGTCGAGCCTGATCCGGCTCGCCGCCGGACTGCTGCGCCCCGCTGCGGGGACGGTGACGCGCCGCGAACGCTGCGCGCTGATCGACGAGGCGGCGGCGCTCGATCCCGAGCTGCCGCTGCGCCGGGCGCTCGATTTCTGGGCGCGGATCGACACCGTCGATGGCCATGCGGTCGACCGCGCGATAGAGGCGATGGCGCTCGCGCCGCTGTCCGACGTGCCCGTCGCCATGCTGTCGACCGGCCAGCGCAAGCGCGGCGCGATGGCGCGCGTGATCGCGAGCGGCGCGCCGATCTGGCTGCTCGACGAGCCCGCGAACGGGATGGACGAGCGCGCGCGAGGCTTGCTCGTCGCCGCGATCGCCGCGCACCGCGCGAACGGCGGCGCAGTGCTGCTCGCGTCGCATTTCAGCCTGGGGCTACCGGATGTGGCACAACTCGACATGGGGGCGCTGGCGTGACCGCGCTCATCGCCCTCTTCTGGCGCGACCTGCGCCGCGCATGGGGCAGCGGCGCGCTGTGGATTCCGGTCGTCTTCTTCCTGCTCGTCGCGACCGCCTTTCCCTTCGCGGTCGGCCCCGACGCGCCGCTGCTGGCAAAGACCGGCGGCGGGATGCTGTGGGTGGCGGCGCTGCTTGCGGCGCTGCTGCCGATCGACCGGCTGGTGCGCCCCGACCGCGACGCGGGGGTGCTCGACCAGCTCGCGGTGCGCGGTTTCGCCGACGAACTGATCGCCGCAGTGAAGATTGCCGCGCACGCGATCGGCTTTGGCCTGCCGCTGCTGATCGCGCTGCTGCCCGCGGCGGCGCTGCTCGCGCAGGATGGCGCGCGGGTGGCCACGATTGCGGCAGGGCTCGCGCTCGCGATTCCGGCGCTCGCCGCGCTCGCGGTGCTGAGCGCCGCGCTGACCGCGAACCTCAAAGGCGGCAGCGCGATCGGCGGCCTGCTGATCCTGCCGCTCGCAGTGCCGCTGCTCATCTTCGGTGCGGGGATGCTCGACCCGTCGGGGCGCGGCGCGGCAAAGCTGCTCGCGGCGGTGAGCCTGCTGTTGACCGTAATCGGGCCGTTCGCGGCGGGCGCGGCGCTGCGGGGGCTGCGCGAATGACCGCCTTCGGCCGGTTGCTACCGTCAGGCCATCACCAGATTCGCGCAGAGACGCAGAGAACGTAGAGGGCAAGCGTGAAAATCTCTGCGTTCTCTGCGTCTCTGCGCGAAATGTTTGGAAGGCGGCATCCGACCGATTGCGGACCTTTCCATCCTCGTCACCCCGGACTTGATCCGGGGTCCATGACTTCGGCGCTGCTATGGATCCCGGATCAAGTCCGGGATGACGAAAGAGAGTAGGCGAACGTCAGTTCCCCACCCCAACCCGGACGTCCGCCGCAAAAAACCGCTGTCCTACATCATTCGGCTGTGCCAGCCTTTGTCTCGGCTCTTTCGATAGGTGGATAAAGCGCGGTCACGATGCGGGCGGGAGCCGGCGCGGCAGGTTCGCCGGACGCGACCCGGCGGCCGCACGAGGCTGAACTTTGCTGAACTTTGAAACGAGAGCGCGGACCCGACCCGCGATAGCCGAAGACCGCAACGGCAACAGGCCACCCCAAATGCCGCCCAAAAGAAAAGGGCCGGAGTTTCCCCCGGCCCTTTCCTGAATCGGTTGCAGGTCGATCAGGCGCCGATTTCGGCGGTGTCGACCTTCACGCCCGGGCCCATCGACGACGACAGGGCGATCTTGCGGACATATTTGCCCTTCGCGCCCGAGGGCTTCGCCTTGACGATCGCATCGACGAAGGCGTCGAAGTTCTGGCGGAGCTTTTCCTCGCCGAACGACAGCTTGCCGAGGCCGGCGTGGATGATCCCGGCCTTTTCGACGCGGAATTCGATCTGGCCGCCCTTGGCCGCCTTGACGGCTTCGGCAACGTTCGGGGTGACGGTGCCGAGCTTCGGGTTCGGCATCAGGCCCTTCGGGCCCAGCACCTTGCCGAGGCGGCCGACGATGCCCATCATGTCGGGCGTCGCGATGACGCGGCCATAGTCGAGGTTGCCGGCCTGCATGTCTTCCATCAGGTCCTCGGCCCCGACCTTGTCGGCGCCAGCCTTCAGCGCTTCCTCGGCCTTGTCGCCGCGCGCGAAGACCGCGACCTTGACGTCCTTGCCGGTGCCCGCGGGCAGCGTGACGACGCCGCGGACCATCTGGTCGGCGTGGCGCGGGTCGACGCCCAGGTTCATCGCGATTTCCATCGTTTCGTCGAACTTCGAGCTGGCGAGTTCGCGCACCGTTTTGATCGCCTCATCGACCGCGTGGAGCTTCAGCGCGTCGACCTTGCCCTCGAGGGCCTTCTGCTTCTTGGTCAGCTTTGCCATGGGATCAGCCCTCCGTCACTTCGAGGCCCATCGAGCGGGCGCTGCCTTCGATGATCTTCGTCGCCTGTTCGATGTCGTTGGCGTTGAGATCCTTCATCTTGATCTCGGCGATCTCGCTGAGCTTCGAGCGCGCGATCTTGCCGCCGCTGATCTTGCCGGGCTCCTTCGAACCCGACTTCAGGTTCGCGGCCTTCTTGATGAGGTAGGTCGCCGGGGGCGTCTTGGTGACGAACGAAAAGCTCTTGTCCGCATAGACGGTGATGATGGTCGGGGTCGGGGTGCCCTTGTCCATGCCGTCGGTCGCGGCGTTGAACGCCTTGCAGAATTCCATGATGTTGACGCCGCGCTGACCGAGCGCCGGCCCGAGCGGCGGCGACGGGTTGGCGGTGCCGGCGGGCACCTGCAGCTTGATATAGCCGCTGATCTTCTTGGCCATGATGGCCTCCTTTCTTTCTGTCGCCCCGGACGGAATCCGGGGCTCAAAATAAGCGGTCCAGCAGAGGGCATCACCCCTCCTCCCGCGCGGAATCGCACCCGTGTCTGATGCGAAGCGGCGCGGTTAGACCCAAATCGGCGGAGATGCAAGGGATTTGCCCTCTCCCGAGGGGAGAGGAAAGTCGTTCACCCCTGCGGGCGATAGCGCACGAGCCCTTCCTGGACGACGGTGGCGATCAGCGTGCCGTCCTGGCGATAGATCGAGCCGCGGCACAGCCCGCGGTCGCCGCCGGTCCACGGACTGTCCATCACGAAGACGAACCAGTCGTCGACGCGAATGTCGCCGTGGAACCACATCGCGTGGTCGAGGCTGGTCGACACCATGCCGGGGGTCCAGAAATTGACCCCGTGCGGCAGCATCGCCGAGGACAGGAGCCCCATGTCCGAGGCAAAGGCCAGGAAACCGCGATGGATCAGCGGATCGTCGCCGATCGGCGCGGCGACGCGGAACCACTGATAATGCTGCGTCGCCTTTTCGGACGGCGCCGGGCGATAGCTGCGCACCTCGAACGGCCGGCGCCGCGCCATATGCGCGAGGTGGCGATCCGAGATATGCGGATCGGCGGCGATGAAGTCGGTGAAATCCCAGCATTCCTCCGGCGGGCGGAGGTCGGGCATCGGCACCTGGTGCGACAGCCCTTTCGCCGGGATCTGGAACGAGGCGGTCAGGTTGAAGATGACCTTGCCGTCCTGCCGCACGACGACGCGGCGGTTCGAGAAGCTGCGCCCGTCGAAATCGCGGTGGATGCGGAAATGCAGCGGCTTGGTCTCGTCGCCGCCGCGCAGGAAATAGGCGTGGAGCGAGTGGACCTCTTTGCCTTCTTCGATCGTGCGCGCCGCGGCCATCATCGCCTGCGCGATCACCTGTCCGCCGAAGATGCGGTCGCGCGCCGTGGTCGGCAGCGCGGGAAAGGTGAACTCGTCCGGAAGGCCGGGGACGGGATCGAGATCGAACAGCCGCGCCACGGCGCCGACGACCTTTGCGGCATCGACGCCCGCGTTGATTTCGCGCGCGCGGTCGATGCGTGCCTGAATCTCTGCGGGAGAGAGCGAATTCATGATGACGGCCTACCCCTTGCCCGTCGCTCCCGCGCAGGCGGGGGCCGCTGTCGGCGCAGCGCAAGGCCGCCGACGGCCCCCGCCTGCGCGGGGGCGACGCTTATTTCATGCGTTCGACCTGCTCGAAATCGAGCTCGACGGGGGTCGCGCGGCCAAAGATCGACACCGATACCTTGACGCGCGCCTTGTCGAAGTCGAGTTCCTCGACGACGCCGTTGAAGCTCGCGAACGGACCTTCGAGCACCTTGACCTGGTCGCCGATTTCGTAATCGACGCGAATCTCGGTCTTCGGACGCGCCGCGGCCTCTTCCTTGCTGTTCAGGATGCGCGCCGCCTCGGCCTCGCTGATCGGCTGCGGCTTGCCCGACGAGCCGAGAAAGCCCGTGACCTTGGGCGTGTTCTTGACGAGGTGATAGACGTCGTCGCTCATCGTCAGCTTGGCGAGGACATAGCCGGGGAAGAATTTCCGTTCGGCCTGCACCTTCTTGCCGCGCTTGACCTCGGTGACCGTCTCGACCGGCACTTCGACCGCTTCGACGAAGTCGCTGAGGCCCATGCGCTCGGCTTCGGCGATCACCGAATCGCGAACCTTGTTCTCGAAGCCCGAATAGGCGTGAATGATGTACCAGCGCGCCATTGTCGTCCTGTCCCTGGAAAAATGCCTGTAACCGCGCCCTGTCAGCGCGCGAGCGACGTCAACCAGTTGACGATCGCGTTGAAAACCGTGTCGACGCCAAGGAAGAAGAAGGCGAGGATCGTCGTCATGATCAGCACCATGATCGTCGTCTGCACCGTTTCGCGGCCGGTCGGCCACACGATCTTGCCGGCTTCGGTCTTCACCTGGTTGACGAATTCGCCAATCTTGGGCCTCGCCATGTCGATCGTCCTGTCCTTGTGTCCAATTCGAAGGGCAGATGGGATGCCGGCCGCACCGCGTCAAGCGCGGTTTCAGGCAATAGTCCGCCCACCCTCCCCGGCGGGGCCGGTGAAAGGCGGAAGAAAACGGCGCATCTGTCCGAGTGAAAGCGGCCTTTAGCCGCCCGCCGGTGGCTTGGCAAGCCGCGCATGATGCGGGGCGGCGCGATCACGCGGGACGGGCCGCCGGGCGGCCGGCGAAAACGGCGTTCGAAAGGGCGCAAATACCCCCCCCCGGCCCGAAAACGGCCGGAACAGGAGCGAGAAAGGCCCCTAACCCGGCGGAATCGCTCCAGGATTTCTTACTGGTTACGAAATGGTTAGATCAAAAGCTTCACCAACAATAAAATATCGACATCATCGGGCTTAATAACCTAGAATTTATCCGTAAATTACATAGGTCTCTACGCACTCATCCGGGTACGCAGCGATAAGGAGAAACCTGTGAACATTCCCAATGCGGCCAGCCCGGTACCGCCCGATACCAGCGGGCTCGAGGACGAGCGCCGCGAAGACAATCGGCATTGTACGGTCTTTCGGATCGCCAGGATCGCGCGCGAAAGCGACGCCGGACTGTGGCGCGTCCGCAATATTTCGGACCATGGCATGATGCTCGCGACCACTGTCGCAGTGAGTCCCGGCGAGCCGTTGCAGATCGCGCTTTCGGACGCGATCACGCTCGTCGGCAAGGTCGTGTGGGCGCGCGACGGGCGCTGCGGCGTCGAGTTCGACACGCCGGTCGACGCGCTCGACATCCTTCGCCAACTCGCCGCCGAACGCCAGTCGGGCGATTACCGCCCCCCGCGCCTGCCCGTCCACGGCCGCGCGCTCGCGGTCACCGAGGATGGCAATCACGACGTCGAGATCGAAAATCTGTCGCAGAACGGCGCCGGCGTTATCCACGGCGGTGGGCTTGAAACGGGCACCGAGTTGCTGCTCGTCCTCGGCGAAGACATCCGCCGCCGCGGCATCGTCCGCTGGTCGCGCGGCGACCCCCAGGGAATTTGGCGCGCCGGCATCTGGTTCGCCCCGCCGCTCGCGCCGGGCGACCTCGAAAGCATCCGCCGCTTTCAAAGCTGACGCACGCTGCACAAAGCCTGGCCGGACCACAGGGGCCAGGCGCAGCGGAATATCATCGACAAATTTTGAAGACTGCCCCCGGGCCAACAGCGGCGACCGGCGACATCATTTCCCTGCAAGGAAATGGCAGGGGCAGCAGGATTCGAACCCGCGACCCTCGGTTTTGGAGACCGATGCTCTACCAGCTGAGCTATACCCCTAAGGCCGGAGTGCGCCCTTAGCCGCAACGGGGCGGGGTGCGCAAGCGGAATAGCGCGGGCGATGCATAGCTTGCAAAGCATCGCCGGGCTGATATGCGCTTGCCTCGCATGACCGCCGCCCGATCCTCCGACGTTCCGCAACATTATCTCGGCGGCATCGCGCTGCGGCTGCTCGCGATGGCGAGCCTCTCGCTGATGTTCGTGCTGGTGAAGATCGCCGCTGCCGACGGCGTCCACCTGGTCGAAAGCCTGTTCTGGCGGCAGGTGGTCGTGCTCCCCTTGCTTCTCCTATGGGCGATGCGGCACGGCGGGATCGCGACGTTCCGCACCCAGCGCCCCGGCACCCACGCGCGCCGCGCGATAATGGGCCTCACCGGCATGGCGCTCAACTTCGGCGGCATGATCTATCTGCCGATGGCCGAGGCGACGACGATCAACCTGTCGGTGCCGATCTTTGCGGTGATCTTTGCCGCGGCCTTCCTCGGCGAGCCGACCGGGTGGCAGCGCTGGGGCGCGGTGATCGTCGGCTTTCTGGGCGTGCTCGTCGTGCTCAACCCGACGACCGTGCTCGCCGGCGGCTTCACCGGCGATCATGGCATCGGCACCCTGATCGCGCTCGGCGGCGCGATCATGACCGCGCTGATCACCATCCAGGTCCGCGACCTTGCGCGCACCGAAAGCCCGATGGCGATCGTCTTCTGGTTCAGCCTGATCTCGCTCGTCCCTTTGACGATCGCCCTGCCCTTCGTAATGACGCCGCACGGCCCGGCGATCTGGGCGGTGCTGATCGGCCTCGGCCTGCTCGGCGCGGTGGTGCAGATGTCGCTGACCGGCGCGCTGCGGCTCGCCCCCGTCGCGGTGGTGACGCCGATGGATTATTCGAGCCTGCTCTGGTCGATCGCCTGCGGCTGGTATTTCTTTGGCACCTTCCCGGCCGATACGACGTGGGTCGGCGCCCCGCTGATCGTCGCGAGCGGCCTGTTCATTGCCTGGCGCGAGCATCGCCTGCATATCGAGCGGCGAAAGGACATCACCGCATGACGCTGCCCATCCTCTATCACTGCCCCGATGCGCGGTCGCTGCGCTGCCTGTGGGCAGCCGAGGAGGCGGGGATGGCGATCGAGCTTCGCACCCTCCCCTTTCCGCCGCGCGTCTTTGCGCCCGATTATCGCGCGATCAATCCGCTGATGACAGTGCCGGGGTGGGTCGAGAACGGGCGGCTGCTGACCGAATCGGCGGCGATCTGCGAGCGTATCGCCGAGGGCACGCCGCTCGAAGTCGGACGCGACGAGCCCGATTACTGGACGTGGCGCAACTGGCTGCACCGCAGCGACGCGACGCTGACCTTTCCGCTCGCGATCATGATCCGCTACACGCGCGTCGAGCCCGAGCCCCGCCGGCTCGCGCAGGCGGTCGAGGATTACAAGGCCTTCTTCGGCGGCCGCGCCAAGAGCATCGAGGCCGCGCTGGCCGACGGACGCGAATGGCTCGTCGCGGGGCGCTTCACCATTGCCGACGTCGCGATCGGCTATGCGGCGTTTCTGGCGACGACGCTCGGCGCCGGCGACGTGCTCGGCGAGGCGACGAAGGACTGGCTGGCGCGCTGCACGGCGCGCGACGGGTTCGTGCGCGCGCGCGAGCGGCAGAAGGGATAAGCCGCCCCGGGCACCGGCCGTCGCTCTTATCGCTTCTTCGCCGCGATATAACGCTCGACCTGCTCTTCGAGGATATCGAGCGGCAGCGCGCCTTCGCTCAGCACCGCTTCGTGGAAGTCGCGGATGTCGAAGCGGGGTCCGAGTTCGCTTTCGGCGCGCCCCCGCAGTTCGGCGATCTTGAGCTGGCCGACCATGTAGCTCGTCGCCTGCCCCGGCCAGTTGAAATAGCGATCGACCTCGCGCGCGATGTCGGTATCGGACACCGAGCTGTTCGCCTTGAAATAGGCGATCGCCTGTTCGCGCGTCCAGCGCTTCGAATGGATGCCGGTGTCGAGCACCAGCCGGATCGCGCGCCAGACCTGCAGCGACAACATGCCGAAACGGTCATAGGGAGTTTTATACACCCCCATCTCGTTCGCGAGGCGCTCCGAATAGAGCCCCCAGCCCTCCATATAGGCGCCGTAGCCGCCATATTTGCGGAACTTCGGAATACCGGCGAGTTCCTGCTGGCGCGCGATCTGGAAATGGTGCCCGGGCGCGCCTTCATGCGCAGCGATGCCGGCGACCTGAACCTTTTGCGTCTGGTTCATGTCGACGAGATTCACATAATAGATGCCGGGCCGCGTCCCGTCGGCCGACGGCGGGTTGTAAAAGGCGGTCGGCGCCGTCGCCTCGCGCCACTTCTCGACCGCGCGCACTTCGAGCGCCGCCTTGGGCAGCACGCGAAAATGGCGCGGGGCGGCGGCCATCGCCGAAGCGATCACGCCGCGCGCGTCGGCGAGATAGGCCTCGCGGCCGGCTTCGGTGTCGGGATATTTGAACCGCGGATCGGTGCGGACATGGTCGAAGAATTGCGTGAGCGTGCCCTTGAAGCCGACCTCGCGCTTGATCGCCTCCATCTCTTCATGAATCGCCGCGACCTGCTTCAGTCCGAGCTCGTGGATCTGGTCGGCGGTAAGGTCGGTGGTGGTCGAGCTTTTGAGCCGGTCGGCATAATAGGCCGCGCCGTCGGGCAGGTGCCACGCGCCGAAGTTGCCCGTCGATTGCGGCTCGATCTCGTCGATCGCGGCGACCAGCGTGTCATAGCCATGCTTGAAAGGGCCGGTCAGCGCGGTGCGCGCATCCACCAGAAGCCTGGCCTTGGTCGCCTCGGGCGCATCGAGCGCGGCGACCTTTTTGCGAAAATCGGCCATCAGCGTCGAATCGGCGCCATCGTCGAACGGCGCGCCGGTCACCACTTTCAGCGCGTCGGCGCGCGCCGGGGCGAAGTTGACCTTGTTCGGAACGATTCCCGCGGCCGCCTGCTCGCGCATCGTCGCCGCGACTTCGCGCATCACGCGGTCGGTGTCGCGCAGCCGGGCGATATAGGCCTCGGCATCCGCCACGCTGTCGACCTTGTGGTTGTTGATGAGCAATACCGGGATGGCGCCGGCAGGGCTGCCATTGGTCGAGACGGGAAAGCGCAGCTTGCGGAAGCGCAGCGATTCGCGGCCGCGTTCGACTTCATATTCGAACAGGCGATAGCTGACCCGCGCGCGCTCGCCGAGCTGGTCGGGCTTGAAGCGGGCGTGCATCGCTTTCAGCTGCCGCTCGGCCAGCTCCTGGTCGCGCACCGCGGCTGCGTCGGTATAGTCGTCGAGCCGGTCGTAGTTGGTCTTGAGCCCCAGCTGGGTCTGCGATTCGGGGCTGAGCGCGAGGCGCTCGTCGAACGCCTTGTCGAGAAATTCGAGCAGCGCCTGATCCTGCGCCCTGGTCTCGGGAGCGGCCTGCGCGAACGCGGGGGCGCTCACGGGAGCGAGCGGCAGGACGGGAAGCAGCATCAGGGCAACGGCAAAGCGCATCATATTCTCCTGTCGGTTGAGGAGCTTGTCGCCGAATGGTTCGCCGGACGCAATAATATTTCAGCGGCAAAACCGGCCTGGTGCCGATCGCCTCAATTCACCATGCGCTCATAGCCTTCCCAATAGGGTGCGCGCAGATCCTTGCGCAGGATCTTGCCGCTCGCGTTGCGCGGCAGCGCTTCGATGACGTCGACGCTGCGCGGCGCCTTGAAGGCGGCGATGCGCTCGCGGGCCCAGGCGATGATGTCGTCGGGCTCGACCGTCATGCCGGCTTTGGGGACCACGACCGCCTTCACCGTCTCGCCCCATTTCGGATCGGGGATGCCGATCACCGCGACCTCCTGCACCGCGGGGTGGCCATAGATCGCGCTTTCGACCTCGGCGGGATAGACATTCTCGCCGCCCGAGATGATCATGTCCTTCATCCGGTCGTGGATATAGAGATAGCCATCCTCGTCCATGTAACCGGCGTCGCCGGTATGAATCCAGCCGCCCGCGGTCATCGTCCGTGCGGTCGCGTCGGGAAGGTTCCAATAGCCCTGCATATTGTTCGAAGATCGGGTGACGACCTCGCCCACCTCGCCGGTCGGCACCTCTTCGCCGTCGGGGCCGAGGATGCGGATTTCGACGCCGGGGAGGGGCTTGCCCGCCGAGCGCATCCGTCTATTGCCTTGGGGGTCGTGATCCTCGGGCGGAAGCATGCAGATCGTGCCCGTCGTCTCGGTCATGCCATAGGCCTGGATGAACTGCGCGCCGAACATCTTGATACACTGGCGCAGGAGGTCGAGCGGGATCGGGGCGGCGCCATAGAGGATATATTTGAGCCGGCTGTAGTCGACGCTCGCGCAGCGCGGGTGGAGGAGCAGCATCTGCAGCGCCGCTGGGACGATGAAGAAGCGCGTCACGCCATGATGCTCGACCGCGTCGAAGACGCCATCGGGGTTGAATTCGGCGAGGACGATGCCGGGCAGCCCCGCCGCGAGCGCCATGATGCCGAGGCCGGTGCCGCCGATGTGCGCGCACGGCATGGCGACGAGCACCGCCTCGTCATCCTCCCACCGGGTATAGGGCATGTCGAGGTCGGCCGAATATTTGCGCAGCGCAAAGAGGTTGGTGTTGGTGAGCACCGCGCCCTTCGGATTGCCGGTCGTGCCCGAGGTATAGAGTTGCAGCACCGCGTCCGCCGGCCCCGACGGATCGAACGTCACCCGCTTCGCCCCGCCGATCATCGCGCGCGCGGCATCGGCACCGACGATCTGCGGATCATGGTCGAGCTTGCCGGCGAGCTGGTCCTCCGCGGCGTCGAAGCCGGGGCCGGTGAAGACGATCTTCGCCCGCGTGTCGTTGACGATGAACGCCCATTCGACGGGCGAGAGGCGCCAGCCGATCGGCGCCATCACGATGCCGGCGCGCGCGGCGCCGAAGAAGAGGGTGAAATAGAGGTCGCTGTTCTTGCCGATCCACGCGATGCGATCGCCCTTTTCGAGCCCCGCGGCGAGCAGCGCGCTCGCGACGCGCGCGGTGCGCTCTTCGAGTTCGGCATAGCTCATCACCCGGTCTTCCTCGCGCATCGCAACGCGATCGGGACGCTCCTTTGCCCAGTGGGTGAGGAATTGGTCGAAGGTAATCAGGTCGGCGGTATCGCTCATCTGGACTCTCCCAAGCGGCTTCGCGCCATTCTCAGATCTGATAACAACAGACCCGGCGGTTTGACAAGCGCGACGCTTCGTATGCGAACTTATGCGAAGCGCGGCTGGGCGCAACGGGAAAGCGCGGATCAGCTGCGGCGGAAAAGAAGCATCAGATTATTGGCGGGCATCGCGCGCCGCTCGGTAAAAACGAAGCCCGCATCGGCGGCGGCGGTTTTCACCGCGGCAAGATCGCGCAGACCCCATTCGGGATTGCGCGCGCGCAAGCTGGCGTCGAAATCGGCGTTGCTCGGCGCGGTCGGCACGTCGGGCTCGACATAGGGGCCATAGAGGATCAGCGGCGCGGCAACGGGCAGGAGGCGCGCCGCGCCCGCGAACAGGCCGAGCGTCGCGGCCCACGGGCTGATATGCACCATGTTGATGCAGAGCAGCGCATCGGCATCACCCGCCGGCCAATCGGGCGCGGCGGCATCGAGCATGAGCGGCGGCGCGACATTGGCGAGCCCCGCCTCGGCGCTCCACGCGGCGATCGAGACGAGCGCGCCGGGGTCGGGATCGCTCGGCTGCCATTGCAGCTGCGGAAAGGCGGCGGCGAAATGGACCACATGCTCGCCCGACCCGCTCGCCACTTCGAGAACCCGGCCCGCAGGGAGGAGCCATTCGGCCAGCACCGCCGCGATCGCGTCGCGGTTGCGCAGCGTCGCGGGGGCGTGGCGCTTGTCGCCGGCGCCGCCGTCGCCGGGGGTCCAGGGACGCGGGCTCATTTCGCCTTTGCCAGCGCCCTGGCGCGGCGCTCGCGCATCACGAGCCATGCGAACAGCCCGACCGGCCCGACCATCAGCGTCAGGAAGAGGAAGGGCAGCTGAACGATGCGGCTGAAATCCTTTTGATCGGCGTCGCGCGCGATCCACATGCCGACGAACAGGTCGAAGGCCAGATAATGCGTCCAGCCGACGACCGTGCCGCCCTTGGTCGCGAACAGCGCCATCACCCCCGAGAGGCTCGCGAAATCGAGCGCCGCCTTCGGCCCGCCGGCATCCCAGCCGCCGAAGATCAGGCCGCCGAGCAGGATCGCATAGGTCAGGCAAAGCAGCGCGACGCCGGCATAGAGGATCGCCGACAGGATGCGCGGGCCGCGCGGCAGGAAGGCGAGCGCAAGCCAGCCGATCAGCGCCCAGCCGTTGGTCAGCGAATAGAGGCTTTCCCAGCTCATAATCATGGTCCCGTTCCCGTCATTGCGAGCGAAGCGAAGCAATCCAGGGAGGTTTACGCCGCTCTGGATTGCTTCGCTACGCTCGCAATGACGATCAGTTGGCTTCGCTCCACGTCAGGATCGGCTTCCTTGCCGCCAGCGTCTCGTCGAGCCGCGCGCGCGGGGCGAAATGCGGCGCCGACTTGAGCGCGGGGTCGCCATTTTTCGCGCGCATTGCGAGGCTGCGCAAGGCACCGATGAACTGGTCGAGCACCGCTTTCGACTCGGTCTCGGTCGGCTCGACGAGCATCGCGCCGTGGACGACGAGCGGAAAATAGACCGTCATCGGGTGGAAGCCCTCGTCGATCAGTCCCTTGGCGATGTCGAGCGTCGAGAAGCCCTCGGCGAAACCACGATCGCTGAACAGCGCCTCATGCATGCACGGCCCCGACGCCGCGAAGGGGGCGTCGAGCACATCCGACAAGCTGCGCAGCACGTAATTGGCGTTGAGCACGGCGTCTTCGGCGACCTGCTTCAGCCCGTCGGCGCCGTGGCTGAGGATATAGGTCAGCGCGCGCGTGAACATGCCCATCTGGCCGTGGAAGGCGGTCATGCGCCCGAAAGTATCGGGATGCTCGTCGCCCGCACTTTCCTCTTCGACTAGCTTGAACGAGCCATCGGCGTAACGCGCGGCGTAGGGGATCGGGCCATAGGGCGCGAGCGCTTCGGACAGTACGACCGGACCCGAACCGGGGCCGCCGCCGCCGTGCGGGGTCGAGAAGGTCTTGTGGAGGTTGATGTGCATCGCATCGACGCCGAGGTCGCCGGGGCGCACCTTGCCGACGATCGCATTGAAGTTCGCGCCGTCGCAATAGACATAGCCGCCCGCGGCGTGGACCGCGTCCGAAATCGCCTTCATGTCGCGCTCGAACAGACCGCAGGTGTTGGGGTTGGTGATCATCACGCCGGCGACATCGGGGCCGAGCCGCGCCTTCAGCGCTTCGAGGTCGACGCGGCCCTCCTTGGTCGCCGGAATATCCTCGACCGTGAACCCGGCAAAGGCGGCGGTCGCGGGGTTGGTGCCGTGTGCGCTTTCGGGGACGAGCAGCACGCGCCGGTCCTCGCCGCGCGCTTCGAGCGCCGCCTTGATGCAGAGGATGCCGCACAGCTCGCCGTGCGCGCCGGCCTTGGGCGACATGGCGACGCCATACATGCCGGTGAGTTCGATCAGCCACACCGCGAGTTCGTTGATGACGGCGAGCGCGCCCTGCACCGTTTCCTGCGGCTGGAGCGGGTGGACGTCGGCGAAGCCCGGCATCCGCGCGACCTTTTCGTTGAGGCGCGGGTTATGCTTCATCGTGCAGCTGCCGAGCGGGAAGAGGCCGAGGTCGATCGCATAATTCTGGCGCGACAGGCGCGTGTAATGACGCACCGTTTCGGACTCGCTGAGCCCCGGCAGGCCGATGGGATCGCTGCGCATCAGGGGGCCGAGGCCGGCGGCGGGCGCGTCCTCGTCGAAATCGACCCCGGTGGTCTCGGCCGAGCCGATCTCGAAAATGAGCGGCTCTTCGAGCATCAGCGCGCGGTTGCCGGTGAAGGTGGCGCTGTCGTCGGCGCCGCCCGCGACGTTCATTTCGGGGCGCCAGCCGGCGGGGTTGAGCGCGGTCATGCCAGCACCTCCTTCAGCGCCGCGGCAAAGGCGGCGATATCCTCTTCGGTCACCGTTTCGGTGACGGCGACGACCAGCCCGTTCGCGAGGCCGTCATTGTCGGGGTAGAGCCGGCCCAGCGATACGCCGCCGAGCACGCCCTTTTCGGCGAGGCTATGCACCGCGGCGCGCGCGTCGGACGGCAGGAGCAGCGTGAATTCGTTGAAAAAGGCGTCGTTCATCACCGACACGCCGGGCACCTTCGCCAGTTCGGCGGCGGCCGCCTTCGCGCGCGCGTGGTTGATCGCGGCGAGCTGGCGCAGCCCCTTTTCGCCGAGCAGGCTCATGTGGATGCTGAAGGCGAGGGCGCAAAGCCCCGAATTGGTGCAGATATTGCTCGTCGCCTTCTCGCGCCGGATATGTTGCTCGCGCGTCGAGAGGGTGAGCACGAAGCCGCGCTTGCCCTGCGCGTCGACGGTCTCGCCGCACAGGCGCCCCGGCATCTGGCGGACATATTTGCTCTTGCAGGCGAAGAGGCCGACATAGGGCCCGCCGAACTGGAGCCCGACGCCGAGCGCCTGCCCCTCGCCCACCACGATGTCGGCGCCCATTTCGCCGGGCGATTTAATGAGGCCGAGCGCGACGGGTTCGGTGACCACCGCGATCAGCAGCGCGCCCGCGGCCTGGCAGGCGCTCGCAAGCGCGCTCATATCGTCGATGCGGCCAAGGATGTCGGGATATTGGACGACGACGCAGCTCGTATCCTTGTCGACCGCGTCGGCCAGCGCGCGCCAGTCGGTGCCGGGTTCGAGGCTCGGATCGCCATCGACCAGGCTGTCGCGGGTATATTTCGCCATCGTCCGCGCGACGCTGCGATAATGCGGGTGCAGGCCGGTCGATAGCAGCGCCTTGCCGCGCTTGGTGATCCGCCGCGCCATCACGATCGCTTCCCAGCAGGCGGTCGAACCATCGTACATCGACGCATTGGCGACGTCGGTGCCGAACAATCGCGCGACCTGCGTCTGGAACTCGAACAGCATCTGCAAGGTGCCCTGCGCGATTTCGGGCTGATAGGGCGTATAGGCGGTCAGAAACTCGCCGCGCTGGATCAGATGATCGACGCTCGCCGGGACATGGTGGCGATAGGCACCGGCGCCGAGGAAGAAGGGACCGTCGCCCGCGGCGCGGTTCCGCCGCGACAGCGCCGCCATGTGGCGCTCGACCGCCAGCTCGCTCGCGTGCAGCGGCAGGCCGGCGATCGGGCCATCGAGCCGTGCTTCGGGCGGAACATCGGCGAACAGATCGTCGATCGACGACGCGCCGACGGCAGCAAGCATCGCCGTGCGGTCGTCGGGGGTGAGCGGGAGGTAACGCATTTCACTATCTCCCCCCTCCCGCTTGCGGGAGGGGCTGGGGGGTGGGCATGGCCGCAGAGGTGAGCTTGATGGTTCAGGCCCACCCCCGACCCCTCCCGCAAGCGGGAGGGGAGGTCTTTGTCACAGATCGTCGCAATAGGCCTTGTAAGCCGCGGCGTTCATCAACCCGTCGAGCTGGCTCTTGTCGGACAACGTCATGCGGAAGAACCAGCCTTCGCCCTCGGGATCGCTGTTGACGAGCGCGGGGTCTTCCTCGAGCTGGGCATTGCCTTCGGTCACGGTGCCGTCGACCGGGGCATAGACGTCGCTCGCCGCCTTCACCGATTCGACCACCGCGGCGTCGCCGCCCTGCGACAGTTCGGCGCCGGTGTCGGGGACTTCGACGAACACGATGTCGCCGAGCTGCCCCTGCGCATAGTCGGTGATCCCGACCGTCGCGACGTCGCCGTCGACGTCGATCCATTCATGCTCTTCGGTATAGTAACGCGGCATCGTCAGGCTCCTGTTTTACGAACATAGCGGTGCGGAACGAACGGCAAGGCGGCGACCGTCACCGGGATGCGTTTCCCGCGCACCTCGGCGGCGAGCGCGGTGCCGGGCGCGGCCGACCCGCGCGGCACATAGCCCATCGCGATCGGCGCGCCGACGCTGGGGGCGAAGCCGCCCGAGGTGACGATGCCGACTTCGCGATTGCCGTCGAACAGCTTTGCGCCTTCGCGCACCGGCAGCTTGCCTTCAACGCTCAGGCCGACGCGCTTGCGGGGGGAGCCGTCGGTGAGATGGCCGAGGATACGCGCTGCACCGGGGAAGCCGCCTTCCTCGCGGCGGCGCTTCGAAATCGCGAAGGAGAGGTCGCCCTCGACCGGGTCGATGGCTTCGTCGAGATCGTGGCCATAGAGCGGCAGCCCCGCCTCGAGCCGCAGCGAATCGCGCGCGCCGAGCCCGATCGGCTTCACCGTCTCGAGCGCGCACAGCGCATCGGCAAGCGCTTCGGCCTGTTCGGCGGGCACCGAAATTTCGAACCCGTCCTCGCCGGTATAGCCCGAGCGGCTGATCCCCAATCGGACGTCGCCCCACAGATAGGCGCCTGCCTGCATGAAAACGAGGCGGTCGACGGGGAGAATGTCGGCGAACTCGGGCGCGACGCCGAGCGCGACGAGCGCTTCGACCGCCTTTGGCCCTTGCAGCGCGAGCAGCGCATGATCGTCGAGCAGGTTCATCTCGATTTCGTCGGGCAGATGCTCGCGCAGATGCGCGATATCGTCCCATTTGACCGCGCCGTTGACGACCAGATAGAGGCCGCGCCCGGTGTTGGTGATCATCAGATCGTCGAGGATGCCACCGTCCTCGGCGAGCAGCAGCGAATAGCGCATCCGGCCGGGCTTCAGCGCCGAAATATCGCCGGGAACGAGCGCTTCGAGCGCCTCGGCGGCGCCCTCGCCGCTCAGCACGAGCTGGCCCATGTGACTGACGTCGAACAGCCCGGCGCTGTCGCGCGTCCACAGATGTTCGGCCATGATGCCTTCATATTGGATCGGCATGTGATAGCCGGCGAATTCGACCATGCGCGCGCCGCGCGCGCGGTGCCAGGCGTCGAGCGGCAGCGCTTCGATCGCCGCCTCTTCGTCAATTTCTCCAATTTCGCTCATATCGGCCTCCCGTCGTTGACATGGCGCGCGGCGGCCCGATGCCGCCGCTT
Organism: Sphingopyxis indica; assembly: GCF_032879645.1. Lineage (NCBI taxonomy): Bacteria > Pseudomonadati > Pseudomonadota > Alphaproteobacteria > Sphingomonadales > Sphingopyxidaceae > Sphingopyxis > Sphingopyxis indica. The sequence goes on along the minus strand of NZ_CP076394.1, from coordinate 1,283,377 downwards.
TGCCATGCCCCCTCTGTCACGGGAACCTGAGAGTTTTCCTCCATGAAAGCATGGAGTTACCCCTTCGGTGGTCGCAGCATGGAGCCACGACGCTTTCCAGAGTGTCCAGATCCGGCGCGCGGTCCTGCTGACCTGAGAGTTTCCGGGGCGGTTGCTCCTTCGGTGGCGAGGCGCGGATCGCTCCGCTCCCCGCGCTCTCCCGCGCGGCCGGCCGAATCCCTTGCGAGGCTCCGGCAGACGCCCGAGCCTTGGCGGCGGCGGTGGACAGAGTCAATCGGCGAGCCGCCGCATCGCGTCATTTTCATGGACGTAAATCCCCGGCGCGCCGGCATCGACGAGCGCGACGATCGCCCTTGCGACGACATCGGCGGGAATCGAGCGATAGCGCCGCAGCGAGCCGTGGAGCAGCATGTCGGTGAAAGGCGCCGCAGCCATCGCAATTCCTTCGCCCAGCCGCGGCGGCCCATGCCGCTTGCCCGTGAGCAGACCCGGCCGCAGGATATCGAGCCGGTCGAAGCCGAGCGCCGCGAGGCCCGCCTCCATCGCGCCCTTGGTGCGCAGATAGAAATTGCGGCTTTTCGCCGACGCGCCCACCGAACTGACGACGATCATATGCGCAGCATCCGCCCTTCGCGCCGCGCCGGCAGCCGCGAGCACGAGATCGAGGTCGACCGCGCGAAAGGCGGCCTGCGACCCTGCCTGCCTGATCGTCGTGCCGAGGCAGCAGATCAGCGTCGCGGGACGCACGGCGGCGATGATCGCGGGCCAGTCGTCGGGCGGCGCGACATGCTGGCTGTGGTGTGGGGGCAGGTCGGCGAGCGCATGGCGTCCAAGGATCGTCAGCGGACACTCGTCCGCCTGCGCGATCACGCTGCGACCGATCATGCCGGTTGCGCCGATGATAAGAGTTTCCACGTCCATCTTGTCCGCCTCCCCGAGCGGTCCGCTCTCAGGCGTGTTTCAGCGCCTCGGGCACCGCATCGCGCCCGTGGATCTCGGCGAAGCGGTCGATCGCGAAGCGGTCGGTCATGCCCGCGATATAGTCGCCGATATGGCGGACCATCGCGGTCTCGCCGTCGGGCAGGCGCGCCGCCCAATCCTTGCCCATGCGGCGCGGATCGTCGACATAGGCGGCGAACAGGCTGGCGACGACCTGCCGCGCGCCCTCCGCCGCGGCGAGCTGCGACGGGTGGTGATAGAGATTCGCATACATGAAGCGCTTGAGGTCGCGCTCCTGCCGCGCGAGTTCGGGTGAGAAGGTGCCGAGCGTCCGCCCCGCCGCGCGCACCTCGGCGACGGTCGCGACCCCCGCGCCGGCGACATTCGCCTGCGTCGCGGCGATCACGTCGTTGACCATCACCCCGATCTGGTCGCGCACCAGTTCGCGCAATTGCCGCTCGCGCGCCGCGCCGGGAAAGCGGCGTTCGACTCCTGCGAAGTTCGCCGCGACGAATGGCTGTTCCATCAACTGGTCGAGGCAGAGCAGCCCGGCGCGCAGCCCGTCGTCGATGTCGTGATTGTCATAGGCGATGTCGTCGGCGACCGCCGCCACCTGCGCTTCGAGGCTTGCATGACTGGTCAGATCGAGCGGAAATTCGGCGTCGATGTCGGCGAGCGCCCAGCCGGGGCGGCGCACCGGGCCATTATGCTTGGCGAGCCCCTCGAGCGTCTCCCACGTCAGATTGAGCCCGTCGAAGCGCGGATAGGGACATTCGAGCCGCGCGAGCGTGCGCAGCGTGTGGCCATTGTGATCGAAGCCGCCATGCGTCCGCATCGCGGCTTTCAGCGCATCTTCCCCCGCGTGGCCAAAGGGCGGATGGCCGATGTCGTGCGCGAGGCACAGCGCCTCGGTCAGATCCTCGTTGAGCCCGAGCGCGCGCGCGATACCGCGGCCGATCTGCGCGACTTCGATACTGTGGGTCAGGCGCACGCGATAATGGTCGCCGTCGGGCGCGACGAACACCTGCGTCTTGTGCCTGAGGCGGCGGAAAGCGATCGAATGGATGATGCGGTCGCGGTCGCGCTGGAACATGTCGCGCGGTCCGCGCACGACGCGCCCGACCTCTTCGTGACGGCGGCCGCGCGTCTTGCCCGGATCGCTGGCGACCCCCGCCAGGCTCACTTGATCGGCTCGACGACTTCGCCGGCGTCGCTGTTGAACAGGAAGCCGTCGCCTTCGGCCTTCTTGTAATCGACGAGCCAGTCCTGCGCGCTCTTCCTGTCCTTGAACGGGCCGACGAGCAGCCGGCGCGTCTGGCCCCATTCGGCGGTCGACCCCGACTTGCCCTTGAACAGCGCGGCGTTGCGTTTCGAGAAACGGTTATAGTCGAAGGCGAGCGCCTTGAGGTCCGAGCCCGTCGCGATCTGCACCCAGATGCGCGCGGGGTTCGCTTTCTTGCGCTCGGCCTCTTCCTTCGCTTTCGCCTCGGCTTCGGCCTTCGCCTTTGCCGCCGCTTCTTCCTTCGCGCGCTTCGCCGCCTCGGCCGCTTCCGCCTTGCGCTTGTCGTCGAGCATCCGCGCGAGCGTTTCGGCGCCGACCGCGCCGTCGGGTTTCGCCATTTCCTCGGGCGGAATGTCGATCGAACTCGCGATCTCGGCGAGCGAGGCGAGCGGCGCGGCCGCCGATGGCGCCCCGGGCGCGGCGCTGTTGCCGGGCGTATCGGCGAGCGAAAAGCCGGGGCCGACCGGACCGCTGTTCGGCCGCACGGCAACGCCAACGGGCTCGGGCGGCGCGGCGGCGGGCGCCTGCGGTGCGGGCAAGGGCGTCGGGGCAGCTCGCGCCGGGACCGGAGTGGGGGTCGGGGCAGGTGCCGGCGTCGGCTTCGGTTTTGGCGTCGGCGTAGGTGCAGGTTGGCGCCGCACGGCCACGGCAGCTGGAGCCTGCGCTGGTGCGGGGGGCGGCGCAGGAGTCGCTGTGGGCGCGGCCCTGGTGTCACGCCCGCGCCGCGGCTTCGATGAAGGCCTGGCGGCAGGCGTCGGCGCCGGGGTCGCCGCCGCCATTTGCATGGGCTTCCGTGCCGGCCCCAGTTCGCCCGAGGGGAAGCGGCCGAAATGCGCCGCCGCGGCCATCTGCGCGGGATTGAGCCGGTCCATCTTGAGCAGATAGGGCAGGATGTTCCGCGCGAGTTCGGGTGGCATCGTCGCATCGACGATCTGTTTCGCCTCATCGTTGCGGCCATTCATCGCGAGAATCATCGCGCGCGAGCGCCACGCCGCGCGGTTCGACTGGCGCAGTTGCTGCGCGAGCAGCTGGATCGCGCGATCGGGATCGCCGCCGATACCGAGCGACAGCGCATAGCGGCGCGTCACCTCGTCGTTCGGCGCCACCGACAGCGCGAGCTGATAGTCGCGCTGCGCCTGGTCCTGCTGGCCGAGCAGGTCGCGCGCGAGCCCGCGGTCGGCGACGAAAAGCCGTTCGGGCGCGCCGAGCAGCTGCGCCTCGCCGAAATAATCGAGTGCGCGCGTCGGATTTTCCATATGCACCGCCGCCGACCCGAGCGCGGCCTTCACCTCGCCGCTCCGCGGCGCCGCCTGCTCGGCGCGCAGCAGGAAGCTCAGCGCGGCGCGATAATCTTCGAGTTCGATCGAGGCGCGTCCCGCATCGAGCAGCGCCGATGCGTCATTGGCGTTGGCGGCGATCCGCCCGAGCGCCGACGACAGCAGCGTGCGCGCAGCGGTACGCTTGTCCATCGCCGCCTTGGTCGCCGGGTCGGGCGGCGTCACCTGCGCGTGCGCCGCCGGATTCAGGGTCGTCGTCAGCAACAGCAGGCCGAGCGCACCGGCAAAGCGCCGCGCGCGTCCCGGCCTGGCCGTCGATTTGGGTCGCCGCATGGGCAAGCTCATCCCGTATTCCGGGCCGCCCTGCCCTGATGCAGCGGCCGTCAAAAACCCCGTTACTGGTTGTTCTGCCGACCCAGGAAGCGCGGGATGTCGACCCCGTCCTCCTTCCTGTCATCGTCGGCCTCGGCCGGCGCGCCGCCGCGCGACAGGCGCGACATGCGTTCGAACAAGGTGCCGCCGCCGATCGGGCGCGCGGGCGCCTCTTCGGCCGGAGCCGGCGCCGGGGCGGGTTGGCTGGCGACGGGCGCCGCCGGCTCGCCGAGCACCAGCTCGTCGGCGGTATCGTCATAGCTTGCGGCGACGTTCGAAAGCTCCATCGGCTCTTCCTCGGGCGCTGCCGCCGGTTCGGGCTCGGCCGCGTGCTGATTGTCGCCGAGCGAGAAGCCCGGAGCCGCATCGCCCTCGCCCGTCTCGGCCGCGGGCTCGGCGACCGGCGCTTCCTCGGCCGGCGGCTCGAGCGTCTCTTCGACGACCGGCGCAGGCGTCGCGCGCGCCGGCGCGAAGGAAAAGCTGCGCGCCGCGGGTGCCGGCGCCGCGCCCTGTTCGCCGCTGCCGTCGATCCCGGTCGCGACGACCGAGACGCGGATCTTGCCCTCGAGCGATTCGTTGAACGCGCTGCCCCAGATGATATTGGCATCGGGATCGACGAGTTCGCGGATGTGGTTCGCGGCTTCGTCGACTTCCATCAGGCGCATGTCCTCGCCGCCGACGATCGATACGATGACGCCCTTGGCGCCCGCCATCGACACGCCGTCGAGCAGCGGGTTGGCGATCGCCTTTTGCGCCGCTTCGAGCGCGCGGCCGTCGCCTTCGGCCTCGCCCGTGCCCATCATCGCCTTGCCCATTTCGCGCATCACGCTGCGCACGTCGGCGAAGTCGAGGTTGATGAGGCCCGGCATGACCATCAGGTCGGTGATGCCGCGCACGCCCTGCTGGAGCACTTCGTCCGCCATGGAGAAGGCTTCCTTGAAGGTCGTGTTCGGATTGGCGACCAGAAAGAGATTCTGGTTCGGGATGACGATCAGCGTGTCGACATGTTCCTGCAGCTCGCTGATCCCCGCGTCCGCCGAGCGCATACGGCGCTGACCCTCGAAGGTGAAGGGCTTGGTGACGACGCCGACGGTCAGTATGCCGCGGTCGCGCGCCGCCTTTGCGATCACCGGCGCCGCGCCGGTGCCGGTGCCGCCGCCCATGCCGGCCGCGACGAAGCACATATGCGCGCCGTCGAGCGCTTCCTCGACCTGCGCGATGCTTTCCTCGGCCGCCGCGCGTCCGACCTCGGGCCGCGAGCCTGCACCGAGCCCCTGAGTGATCTGTGTCCCCAACTGGATGCGCCGCTCGGCAGGCGACGCGTTGAGCGCCTGCGCGTCGGTGTTCGCGACGATGAAGTCGACCCCCTCGACCCGCGCCGCGATCATGTTGGCGATGGCATTGCCCCCTGCACCGCCCACGCCGATCACCGCGATGCGCGGCTTCAGCTCATCGACCTGCGGCGGGCCAATATTGATGCTCATCCAAAAATCTCCCTGCAGCGGCGAACCCTTGCCGCTTGCCTCACCTTGCGACCCTCCGGACGGTGGTCCCCTTCGCCCGGCTTTCTGACAACGCATTGCACGATTGTGACGCCGGAATCATCCAAAAAATTAACCTTTTCCCATGCCCCGCCATCAAAAACTGCTTTTCAGCGCGGTCATCAACCGCTGGAGGATCGACGCCCCCTTCGGGCGATAGATATCCTGCGCCATCATCGGCAGGTCGCGAAGGTCGACCGGGTCCGATGCGGCATAGAGAACCAGACCGGCAAGCGTCGCGAAAGCCGGTCCGGCGTGCGCATCGGGCAGGCCGTGCAGCCCGCGGGGCCGCCCGATGCGCGCGGCGCGGCCGAGCGCGACCTGCGTGTAATCGGCGATTCCCTTGAGGTCGGCGCCGCCGCCGACGAGCACGACCTGCCGCCCGACCGGCCCGACGAAGTGCAGGTCCTTCAGCGTCCGGCCGATCTCGCCCATCATCGCGTCGAGGCGCTGGCGGATCACCGTGACGAGCTGGGCGCGCGTGATACGCGGCGATTCGCTGCCCGCTGCCGCCGCGCCGGGATCGAGTTCGATCACATCATTATTGTCGCGCGGGCTCGCCGACGCCGAACCGTAAAAGCTCTGCAGGCGCTGCGCCTGGCTGCGGCGGATCCCGAAGGCCGAGGCGATGTCGTCGGTGATGTCGCTCGCGCCGAACGGCAGCGACGCCATCTCGACGAGCATCCCGCCGGCATAAAGCGACACCGTCGTCACCGCCGCGCCCAATTCGACGAGCGCGACGCCGAGGTCGCGTTCTTCGTCCGACAGGCAGGCGAGCCCCGCCGCGATCGGCGACGCGACCACGGCGTTGACGTCGAGATGCGCCTGGCGCACCGCGGCCTCGAGGTTCCGCACCGGCGCGCCGTCGGCCATGATGATATGGATGTCGACGCCGAGCCGGTCGGCGTGGAGGCCGATCGGGTTCCTGACGCCGGTGAGCCCGTCGAGCGTGTAGAGCGCGGGCTGGGCGTGCAGGATCATCCGGCCTTCGGGGTCGATCCCGGCGCGTCCCGCCGCCAGCAGGTCGTCGATATCCTCCTGCTCGATCCGGTGGCCGCCGAGCTCGCTTTCGATCGGCGCGACGTCGCTCAAGAGCCCGCCGGCCGAAAAGCTCACCCAGACGTCGTCGATGTTGAGCCCGGCGATGCGTTCGGCCTGCTCGATCGCCTCGCGCACGATATGCTCGGTCTGCTCCATGTCGGCGACATAGCCACGCTGGACGCCGCGGCTCTCGCGCTGGCCGGTGCCGAGCACATGCAACTGGCCCTCGGCGGTCTGCCCCGCGATCAGCGCGCACACCTTCCACGACCCGACATCGAGCGCGGTGATGATCCTTTCGATGCGCGGCGGCGCCATGGGCCTATCCCTCGCTCGCCGTGCCCGCGGCGACGGCATCGGCGGCGGCGCGCGCGTCCTCGAGCTGCGCCGGCGCGACCTGTCCCTCATGCGGCAGGCGCAGCACGAAACGGCTGGGGTCGCGCATGTCGAAGCGCAGGATGCCGCGGCCGAGCAACCGGTTCGCGCCGTCCATATGGGCGAATTTGGCGAGCGCCTCTTTCGCCGGCATCTCGCCTTCGGGAAGCGACAGCGTCTCACCGCTGCGGAAGCGCAGATCCCAGCGGCGGTTGCCCACCCAGGTGGCGCCCGCGAGCAATTCCTTGAGGCTGCTCGCCGACGCGAGCAGCCGGTCGAGATCCTGCGCGCGCTGGTTGGCGTTGGGGCCGATGAGGAGCGGCAGGTCGGGCATCGTCGCGACGGTAACGGGTTCGAGGACGATACCCGTCTTGTCGATCAGCGACAGCTTGCCGCCATGCTGCCAGATCGCTGCGGGCTGGCGCTCGACGATGTCGACGACGAGCGTATCGGGCAGCCGCCGCGACACGCGCGCATCCTTGATCCAGCCATAATGCATCAGATCGTCGCGCACCCCTTCGAGGTCGACCGCCGCCATCGAGCGATCCTTTTGCGCGAGCGCGATGTCGTAGACCTTGAGCCGGTCGATGCGATCGGCCCCGACCACCTCGACCTTCCTGACCTGAAATCCGGCGCGGCCGACCGCCTGCGCCCATTCCTCATTGATCTTGGCCGTCACGCCAGTCGCGTGCGCGCCCACGGCGACGAGCGCCGCGAGGCTGAGGCCGATCGTCCAGTTCGCCGCGCGCTGAAGCGTCGCGGGGCTGACCGGCAGCGCGTTGAGCAGCGCGTTGACGCGCGACGTCTTGACCGTCTTGCGCTTTTTCGGCGCCCGCGCGGGGCGGCGCGGCGGCGCCTTGGCGCGCTTGATCCGGGTGCCGCTCACAGCGCCTCCTCCACGATGCGTTCGACGAGTTCGGCATAGTCGATGCCGATCGCGCGCGCCTGTTCGGGCACGAGGCTGAGCGGCGTCATCCCAGGCTGGGTGTTGACCTCGAGCAGGAAGATGCCCGCGAGGCCATGCTCGTCGTCCCAGCGGAAATCGGAGCGCGAGGCGCCCTTGCAGCCGAGCAGCCGGTGCGCCTCGAGCGCGAGCTCTTTCATCCGCTCCGCCACCTCCGCGGGCACGTCGGCGGGGCAGATATGCTCGGTCAGCCCTTCGGTATATTTGGCGTCATAGTCGTAGAAGCCCGACTTCACGCGCAGTTCGGTGACGCCGAGCGCCTGCTCGCCGAGCACCGCGACGGTCAGCTCGCGCCCCTTGATGAAGGGCTCGGCGAGCAGCCGGTCGAACTCCTGCCACGGGCCGACCGAGCCGCGCGCGATGGGGTTGCCGTAATTGCTGTCGTCCCTGACGATCGCGACCCCGACCGACGAGCCTTCGTTGACGGGCTTCAGCACATAGGGGCGCGGCAAAGGGTCCTTGGAAAAGAGGCTTTCGCTGTCGACCATAACCCCCGTCGGCATGGGGATTCCATGCGGCACGAGCGCCTGCTTCGTCAACTCCTTGTCGATCGCGATCACCGAGGTGACGAGGCCGCTGTGGGTGTATTTGAGGCCCATCAGGTCGAGCATGCCCTGCACCGTCCCGTCCTCGCCCGGAACGCCGTGGAGCGCGTTGAAGACGACGTCGGGCTTCGCCTCGGCCAGCCGCTGTGCGACGTCGCGGCCCATGTCGATGCGCGTGACGCGGTGCCCGCGGCTTTCGAGCGCGTCGGCGATCCCCTTGCCGCTCGACAGCGACACCTCGCGCTCGGCGGACCAGCCGCCCATCAGGACGGCGACATGCCAGGGACCGCGGGTCATCCGCCAATCCTCCCCACTTGTGGGGAGGTGGCAGACGCCCTTCGGCTAGCTGCTTGCAGCAGCCGCTCAGGATAAACTGCGCCTTCGGCGCAGCGGCTGACGGAGGGGGCTGTAATGGCCCGCCAACGCTGTTTGAGGACGCGAGCCCCCTCCACCGCTTCGCGGTCCCCCTCCCCGCGAGCGGGGAGGATCTGGTTTGCCACGCTCACTTCGCCACTCCCACGCGCTGAATCTCCCATTGCAGGTCTATGCCGCTCTTCTCTCGGACGCGACGGCGCACTTCCTCGCCCAGCGCCTCGATGTCGGTGCTGGTGGCGGTGCCGGTGTTGATGAGGAAATTGGTGTGCTTCTCGCTCACCTGCGCGCCGCCGAGCACCAGCCCGCGGCACCCGGCCTCGTCGACGAGCTGCCAAGCCTTGCGCCCGTCGGGGTTCTTGAAGGTCGAGCCGCCGGTCTTCGAACGCAGCGGCTGCGACGCCTCGCGGCTCGCCGAGATGCGGTCCATTTCGGCCTGGATCGCCGCCGGATCGCCTGGGCGGCCCCGGAAGGTCGCCGAAACGACGACCGCGCCCTCGGGCAATTCGCTGTGGCGATAGGTGTAGCCGAGGTCGGCGAGCGCGAGCGTCCGGCGCTCGCCCGAGCGCAGAACGATGTCGGCCTCGACCAATATGTCCTTGACCTCGCTGCCATAAGCGCCGCCGTTCATGCGCACGAAGCCGCCGACGGTGCCGGGGATCGAGCGCAGGAATTCCAGTCCCGCGATGCCCGCGTCGCGCGCCGTCGACGAGACGAGAATGCCCGACGCACCGCCGCCGCAACGCAGTGTCGTCGCGTCGACCGCCTCGACGGTCGCGAACGCCTTGCCGAGCCGCACGACGACGCCGGGGAAGCCGCCGTCGCGGACGATGAGGTTCGAGCCGAGCCCGAGCGCCATCACGGGGATGGCGGGATCGAGATCGCGGAGAAAATTGGCGAGGTCATCGGCGTCCCTGGGTTCGAACAGCCAGTCGGCGGGGCCGCCCGACTTGAACCAGACGAGCGGCGCCAGCGGGGCGTTGGGAGTGAGTTTGCCGCTGACGGCTGGGAGGGTGGCGGTGGTCACAAGCCGATCCTCCCCACTTGTGGGGAGGTGGCAGCCGCGCAGCGGCTGACAGAGGGGGCTATCGTGGCCCGCCGACGCTGCGTGAGGACGCGAGCCCCCTCCACCGCTTCGCGGTCCCCCTCCCCGCCAGCGGGGAGGATTTGGGAAAGACCGCTCACGCCGCCGCCTCCACCGCGTCCGCCAGCCCCGCCGCCGTCTTGGTCACGTCGCCCGCGCCGAGGCAGATGATCTTGTCGCCCGCGCCGATCTGGCCCGCGCGGATCGCCTCGGCGAGCACGGCAGCGAGCACGGCGGCGTCGGCCACCGTCGCGGCGTGGCGGTGGCCGCGGTCGCGCAGCCCCTGAACCAGCGCGTCCGACGACACGCCCTCGATCGCCGCTTCGCCGGCGGCATAGACCGGCAGCGCGAGCACCATGTCGGCGTCGTTGAAGGCCTGCTGAAACTCGTCCATATGATCGCGCAGCCGCGTGAAGCGGTGCGGCTGGACCACCGCTACGACGCGCCCCGCCCCGACGCCCTCGCGCGCCGCCGAAAGGACCGCGCGGATTTCGACCGGGTGGTGCGCATAATCGTCGATCACCGCGACACTGCCCTCCCCCGCCGCGATCTCGCCGACCTTGGTGAAGCGGCGCTTGACCCCCGCGAAGCCGTCGAAGCCCGACACGATCCTGTCGTCCGAAACCCCCATATGCAGCGCGACCGCAATCGCCGCGAGGGCATTCTGGACATTGTGGCGCCCCGACATCGGCAGGTGGATGCCCTCGATCGTCCGGCTGTTTCCGTCCCGGTCGCGCACGACGACATCGAAGCGGTTGCCGTCAGGCCCCGGCGTCACATTGGTGCCGCGCACGTCGGCCTGCGCCGAAAAGCCATAGGTGATGATGCGCCGGTCGCGGATGCGCGGGATGATCGCCTGCACCTCGGGATGGTCGAGGCAGAGCATCGCGGCGCCATAGAAGGGCACATTCTCGATAAACTCGACGAAGGCGTCCTTGATCGCGTCGAAGCTGCCATAATGGTCGAGATGTTCGGGGTCGATGTTGGTGACGACCGCGATCGTCCCGTCGAGGCGCAGGAAGCTGCCGTCGCTTTCGTCGGCCTCGACCACCATCCAGTCCGACGCGCCGAGTCGCGCGTTCGAGCCGTAATTGTTGATGATGCCGCCGTTGATGACCGTCGGGTCGATCCCGCCCGCATCGAGCAGCGCCGCGACGAGGCTGGTCGTCGTCGTCTTGCCATGCGTGCCCGCGATCGCGACGGTCGATTTGAGGCGCATCAGCTCGGCGAGCATTTCGGCGCGGCGGACGATGGGGATGCGGTGGGCGAGCGCCGCTTCGACCTCGGGATTGCCGCGCTTGACCGCGGTCGAGGTGACGACGACGGCGACGCCCTCGACATTTTCGGGGGCGTGGCCGATCGCGACCTTGATGCCGCGCTTCCTCAGCCCCTCGACGACATAGGAGTCGGCAATGTCGCTGCCCTGCACCTGATAGCCCAGATTGTGCATCACCTCGGCGATCCCCGACATGCCGATGCCGCCGATGCCGATGAAGTGGATGATGCCGATGTCGGTCGCGACGCCGCGCATCACTTCGCCTCCCGCCGCGCCGCGCTGACGCCGCTCGCGGCCGCACGCGGCGCGCTCGCGCCGACGCGGATCACGTCCATCAGCGGCGGCGGCGCAAAACTTTCGACGAGGTCGGCGAGGTCGCGCGTCGCATCGGGCAAGCCGCAGCGCGCGGCATTTTCCGCCGCGGTTTCGAGTGCGCCGGGTTCGAGCGCCATGCGCTGAATCTGCTTGGCAAGCGCGGCGGGGGTGAAGTCGGCCTGCGGAATCGACAGCGCGCCATGCGCCTCGACCAGATCGACGACGTTCCACGTCTGGTGATCGTCCATCGCGTGCGGATAGGGAACGAAGATCGCGGGGCGGCCGGCGCAGGCGAGTTCGGCGACGGTCGAGGCGCCCGCGCGGCCGATGAACAGATGCGCCCAGCGCAGCCGCTCGGGCAGGTCGGCGATATAGGGGGCGCATTCGGCCGCGACGCCGAGTTCGGCATATTTGCCGCGCACCGATTCCAGATCCTCCTCGCGCGCCTGCTGGACGATCTGCAGGCGTTCGAGCAGCGCCTTCGGCAGCATTGCGACCGCCGCCGGAACGACGTCGGAGAGGATCGTCGCGCCAAGGCTGCCGCCGACGACGAGCAGCCGCAATATGCCGTCCTCGGGCAGCGGCGGATAGCCTTCCTCGCGGATCGCGATCACTTCCTCGCGCACCGGATTGCCGGTGAGATGGCGTTTCATCGCACATTTTTCAGGGAAGCGGTCGATGTTGCGATAGGCGACGGCGATCGCATCGACCCGGGCCGCCATCAGCCGGTTGGTGCGGCCGAGCACGGCATTCTGCTCGTGGATCACGCTTGGCGTCTTCGTCGCGCGCGCCGCGAGCAGGCTGGGGAGCGAGGGATAGCCGCCGAAGCCGACGACCACCGCGGGGTCGAAGTCGCGGATCAGGTCGATCGCCTGTGCGCGCCCCTTGCGGATCGCGAGCGCGGCCTTGAACCAGCCGACCGGTCCGCCATGGACGCGCCCGGCGGGCAGCACATGCGTTTCGAGCTCGGCGGGAGCGCCGGGAATCCTCAAGCCGCGGTCGTCGCTGACCAGCGCGACGCGATGCCCGCGCGCGATCAGCTCGCCAGCGAGCGCATAGGCGGGCAGCATGTGGCCGCCGGTACCGCCGGCGGCGAGAAGATAGTGGCGGGTGGCGCTCATTTCTTGTTCCAGTTGCGGGTCATCGACACGCGCGCCGCATAGGGGTTCCGCCGGGTCAGCGACAAGAGCAAACCCATGCCGATCGACAAAGCGATGAACGACGAGCCGCCATAGCTGATGAAGGGCAAGGTCATGCCCTTCGACGGAAAGAGCTGGGTGTTCACCGCCATGTTGATGATCGCCTGTCCGCCGAATTGCGCGATCAATGCGGTGACGGCAAGGATCAGGAAGCTGTCCTCCTCGTCGAGCAGGCGGACGAGGACGCGGACGATGATCGCGAGGTAGAGGATGGCGATCGCGACGCAGGCGATGATCCCGAACTCTTCGCCGATCACCGAGAAGATATAGTCGGTGTGCGCTTCAGGAAGCTGGAACTTCGCGAGGCCCGCGCCGGGGCCGGTGCCGATCAGGCCGCCCGCCGTCAGCGTCGCATGCGCCTTGTCGACCTGATAGCTGTCGCCGCTTTCGAACAGCCAGATATTGATGCGCTGCTGCGCCACCGGATAGAAGAAATAGGCGAGGACGATCCCCACCAGCCCCGCGACGCCGAGCCCCGCCATGATCCGCATCGACAGCCCGGCGACGAGCACGAGCACGAACCAGGTCGCGCCGAAGATGACCGTCTGGCCGAGGTCGGGCTGTCCCATGAGCAGCACCGCGATCACGCCCGTCAGCACGAAGGACAGCGGCACGACCGGCAGGCTCTGATCGTGGAGCCGCAGCGACAGGACCCACGCGAGCGATACCGCAAAGAAGGGCTTCAGAAATTCGGACGGCTGAAAGCGGAAAGCGCCGCTGCCGATCCAGCGCTGCGCGCCGTTCACCGACGTGCCGATCAGCGGCACGAGGAAAAGCAGCGCGAGGCAGGTGAGCGTGCCATAGATGGCGAACCGCCGCGCCTGCGGCTTGGGCAGCATCGAGATGGCGAGCATCACCGGCACGCCGACAATCACCCACATCAGCTGGCGATAGAAATAATAGAGCGGATCGAGGCTCGCGGTGGTCGTTGACAGCTTCTGCGCGGCGACCGGCGACGCGGCGGCGACCGCGACGAGGCCGATCGCGATCAGCATCGACACGAGAAGCAAGAGCACGCGGTCGATTTCCCAGAACCACAGGCCGAGCGGCGTGCGGTCGGCGCGGCTGAGGCGCGGGCCGCGTCGTTTCGTGCCGCGCGTCGCCGCGATAATCGGCCGCTCGCTCGCGCGCTCCATATCCATCCCCCCGCTCACGCCCCGAGCGCCTTGACCAGCGCCCGGAACCGGTCGCCGCGTTCTTCATAATCCTTATACTGGTCGAACGAGGCGCAGGCGGGCGAGAGCAGCACCACATCGCCCGGCTGCACCGCCGCGGCGGCATCGGCGACGGCCTGTTCGAGCGTCCCCGCGCGATCGACCGGAAGTGCGTCGCCGATCTCCTCGGCAAAGCCCTCCATCGCCTCGCCGATCAGATAGGCGCGCTTGACATGGCCGAACCATGGACGGCAGGCGGCGAGCCCGTCGCCCTTTGCCTGCCCGCCCGCGATCCAGTGCAAACGCTGGTCCGGCGCCGGCGGAAAAGCCGCCAGCGCCGGTGCAGCGGAAGCCGCGTTGGTCGCCTTGCTGTCGTTATACCAGCTGGCGCCACGGGCTTCGCCGATCCATTCCATGCGATGCGGCAGCGACTTATAGGTCGCAAGGCCGCGCTCGATTTCGTCGTCGTTCAGGCCGAGCACCCGGCAGACCGCGATCGCGCAGACGGCGTTCTGCGCATTATGCGGCCCCTGCAGCGCGGGCCAGCGCGCCTGATCGGCAGGGTCGATGTCTTTCGCCGAGACGCGATAGAGGCGATGGTTGATGTGGCTCGCGATCGCTTTCGACGGGCCGTCGTCGGTCGCGACGATCGCCACTTGATCGCGGTGCTGAAGGCTGAACAGGCGGGCCTTCGACGCGGCATAGCCTTCGAATCCGTCATAGCGGTCGAGATGGTCGGGGGTGATGTTGGTGAGCACCGCAATGTCGCACGCCAGGCTGTGCGAAAGGTCGATCTGATAGCTCGACAGTTCGAGCACATAGACGCCACCTTCGGGCAGGGGATCGCGCGCGAGGATCGGCAGGCCGATGTTGCCGCCCATCAGCGCAGGGATGCCCGCGCTTTCGAGCATATGGGTGACGAGCGCGGTGACCGTCGACTTGCCGTTGGTGCCGGTGATGCCGACGAGCTTGTGCGACGGCAGCTCACCGCGCGCTTCGGCGAAAAGTTCGACGTCGCCGATCACCGGCACATGCGCCTCGCGCGCGTGCGCCGCGATCGGGTGGCGGTTCAATGGCACGCCGGGCGAAACGACCACCCCGGCAAAGCCGGTGAGGTCGATCGTCAGCGGGTCGCCGATGTCGGCACCCAGCGCCATCGCCTCGTCGCGCGCTTCCTCGCGGTCGTCCCACGCGGTCACGCCGGCGCCGCTGGCGATCAGCGCCTCTGAGGTCGCGAGCCCCGAGCGCGCCAGTCCCAGCACCGCATAGCGGCGGCCGGCAAAGGCGCGGCTGGTGATCACCGCAGCTTCAGGGTCGCAAGCCCCGCGAGCGCGAGGACGATCGACACGATCCAGAAACGGATGACGACGGTCGATTCGGGCCAGCCGAGCTGTTCGAAATGATGGTGGATCGGCGCCATGCGAAAGACGCGCTTGCCCGTTCTCTTATACCAGAAGACCTGGATGATCACCGACAAGGCTTCGACCACGAACAGGCCGCCGACAAGGACGAGCACCAGCTCGTGCTGCGCGGTGACCGCCATCGTCGCGAGCGCGCCGCCGAGCGCAAGGCTGCCCGTATCGCCCATGAACACCGCCGCGGGCGGGGCATTGAACCACAGGAAGGCGAGGCAGGCGCCGATGATCGCGGCAGCGAAGATCGCCAGCTCGCCCGCGCCCGGAACGTGCGGAATGCCCAGATAGCCGGCGAATTTCACATTGCCCGACAGATAAACGATGACCAGAAAGGTCAGGCTGGCGATCATCACCGGAAAAGTCGCGAGCCCGTCGAGCCCGTCGGTCAGGTTCACCGCATTGCCGAAGCCGACGATCAGCACCATCGCAAAGACATAATAGAGCGGGCCGAGCGGGATATAGACGTCGCTGAGGAAGGGAAGATAAAGGTCGGTGCCGGTGCGCGAAACGATCAGCAGCACCGCGATCCCGGCGATGACGAACTCGATCAGCAGCCGGACGCGGCCCGGAATGCCGCGGTGGCTCGCCTTCGTCACCTTGTCGAAGTCGTCCAGGAAGCCGACCGCAGCGAAACCACCGGTGACGAACAGGCAGGCCCAGACAAAACGGTTGGACAGGTCCATCCAGAGCAGCGCCGAAATCATCAACGAAATCAGGATCATCAGCCCGCCCATCGTCGGCGTGCCCTTTTTCGCGAGATGGCTTTGCGGGCCGTCGTCGCGGATCGGCTGTCCCTTCCCCTGCCGCATACGCAGCATCAGGATGAAGCGCGGGCCGATCCACAGCCCGATGATCAGCGCGGTCGCCACCGCGGCCCCCGAGCGAAAGCTCAGATAGCGGATGAGATTGAGCGCCCCCGGAAAGCCAAGCCATTCCGCCAGCCAGTACAGCATCAATAATCCCCATGAGTCAGCGCCGTCACCAAGTGCGACAGGCCGACGCTATTCGATCCCTTGATCAGCACCACGTCGCCGGGGCGGATCAGGTCCCTCAGCCGCGCGGTGGCGGCCGGGTGGGCGGCCACATGCTCGAAATCGATGCGGCCCTCAAGCGCTTTGGCGAGCGGCGCCATTTCTTCGCCGACAAGCAAGGCAAATTGCACGCCAGCTGCGACGAGCGGAGCGGCGAGCCCCGCATGATAGGCCTCGCCGCCGGCGCCGAGTTCCTTCATGCTGCCGAGAATCGCCACCTTGCGCGCCGCGGATTCGTCGCCGAGCTGGCCGAGGGTCGCCGCCATCGACGCGGGGTTCGCGTTATAGCTTTCGTCGATCACCAGTATCTCGCCGCCGTCGACCGGAACCCGGTGCCGCGCGCCGCGCCCCGCAAGACCGCCCATTTCGGCAAAGGCGAGCCCCGCGGCGGGCAGGTCGCCGCCGACCGCTTTCACCGCGGCGAGCACCGCGAGCGCATTCGCGACCCAGTGCGCGCCGCCCTGCGCGATGGTGAAGCAAAGCAGCGCCTCTTCGACCTCGGCCGTGACGAGCGAGCCGCCCCTGCCGTCGGACAGCCAGTCGACCGCACGCACATCCGCGCCTTCGCCGAGCCCGAAGCTGACGACGTGCGCGGCATGGCGCTCCGCTTTGGCGCGCAGCCGCGCATAATGCGGGCTGTCGAAGGGGATGATCGCGGTGCCGCCGGGCTCCAGCCCTTCGAAAATCTCGCCCTTGGCGTCGGCAATCGCTTCTTCGCTGCCGAAGAATTCCATATGCGCGGGCGCGATGGTCGTGACGATCGCGACGTGCGGGCGGACGAGGCGGGTCAGCTCGGCGAGTTCGCCGGCGTGGTTCATCCCCATTTCGAACACGCCATAGTCGGCGTTCGCGGGCATACGCGCGAGGCTCAAGGGCACGCCGACATGATTGTTGTAGCTCTTGACCGAACGATGCGCCTTGCCGGGACGGAAGCGGTCGAGCGCGGCGTAGAGCGCTTCCTTGGTTCCCGTCTTGCCCGCCGAACCGGTGACGCCGATGATCCGCGCCCGGCTGCGCGCGCGCGAGGCGGCGCCGAGCGCGGTGAGCGCGGCGGCGCTGTCGGCGACGCGGACGTGCGGGAAGTCGATCGGGGTTTCGCAGACGATCCCCGCCGCCCCCGCAGCGATCGCCTTGTCGATAAATTTATGCCCGTCGGTCGCCTCGCCCTTCATCGCGACGAACAGGTCGCCTTTCGTCACCTCGCGCGAATCGAAGGCGACACCCTGGACCACGAAATCGGCGCTCGCCGTCCCGCCGGTCGCCCCCGCGATGGCGCGTGCGGTCCACAGCGCGCTCATGCCGCCACCTCGCGCGCGACGCCGACGTCGTCGAAGGGAATGATCCGCATCGCCTCGCCCGCGCCGACGATCTGGCCCTGCTCGTGCCCCTTGCCCGCGATGCAGACGATGTCATCAACCCCGGCCTCGGCGATCGCGGCGGCGATCGCGGCGCGGCGGTCGCCGATCACCTGCGCGGCGGGCGCGCCCTCGGCGATCGCGGCGCGGATCGCCGCCGGGTCTTCGCCGCGCGGATTGTCGTCGGTGATGATCGCAAGGTCGGCCTTCGCGGCGGCGACGCGACCCATCGCCGCGCGCTTGTCCCTGTCGCGGTCGCCCCCCGCGCCGAACACGAGGATCAGGCGGCCGCTCGCGTGCGGGCGCAGCGCATCGAGCGCCGCTTCGAGTCCGTCGGGGGTGTGCGCATAATCGACATAAACGGGGGCGCCCGCGCGCGTGATCGCGGCGCGTTCGAGCCGGCCGCGCACCGGTTGGAGCCGCGAAAGGTTGGCGAGCGTCTGCTGCACATCGCCGCCGGTCGCGATGACGAGCCCCGCGGCGACGAGCGCATTGGCGGCCTGATAGGCGCCGATCAGCGGCAGGTCGACGCTCACCTCAAGATCGCCGGCGGCGACCGCGAGCGTCTGGCCGAGCTGGGTCGGCGTGCGCGAGACGAGCCGGAGCGCCTCGCCGCCCGTCCCCACCGTCAGCGTGCGCAATCCGCGCGCGGACGCCGTATCGAGAACCCGTGCGGACGAGGGATCGTCGGCCCAGATCACCGCAGCGCCGCCAGGTTCGACGACTTCTGCGAACAGGCGCAGCTTGGCCGCAAGATAGGCGTCCATCGTGCCATGATAGTCGAGATGGTCGTGGCTGAGATTGGTGAAAGCCGCCGCGCGCACGGGCAGCCCCTCGGTGCGATACTGGTCGAGCCCGTGGCTCGACGCCTCGAAGGCGGCGTGCGTCACCCCCTCGGCGGCGAGCCCCGACATGGTGCCGAGAAAGGTCACGATGTCGGGCGTCGTCAGCCCGGTTGCCGCGCTGTCGATCGACGTCGTGATGCCGAGCGTCCCGATCGAGGCGGCGTGAAAGCCCGCCATGCGCCACAGCTGGCGCGTCATCTCAACGGTCGAGGTCTTGCCGTTGGTCCCGGTCACCGCAACGCAGGTCGCCGGGAAACGATGAAAGAAGCGCGCGGCGATCCGGGCGAAGGCGCGGCGCGGATTGGCGTCGGCGACATGCACCGCGCCCTCGACCTTCGCCTCGGGGCGCGCGACGATCGCGATCGCCCCTGCTTCGACCGCGGCGGGAATGAAATCCTCGCCGTTGACGCGCGCGCCGACGAAGGCGCCGAAGACCGTTCCGGGCGCGACCTTGCGATGGTCGATGGCGAGGCCGGTGACCACGGGGTCGGCGTCGGACTGGGCCGGGGCATCGAGGAGCGCCGAGAGACGCATCAATCCCCCTTCTCGTCCTTCCACAAGAGCGGGATCAGCTCGGACACGTCGACGTCGCGGCCTTCGTCGGGGAAGACGCCGAGCATCGGGCCGGCGCGCATGATCACCTTCTTGACCACCGGCGCGGCGGTGTAGCCCGCGGTGCGCTGGCCCGAACTGAAGGCATTGCCCTTGGGCTCGTCGATCATCGCGAGGACGACATAGCGCGGATTGTCCATCGGAAAGGCGGCAACGAAGGTCGAAACGAGCGAATGACGGCGATAGCCGCCGGCGCCCGGCTTTTCGGCACTGCCCGTCTTGCCGCCGACGCGAAAGCCCGGCGCGTCGGCGTTGCGGCCGGTGCCGTCGGCAACGATCAGGCGCAAGAGCTGGCGCATCCGCGCGCTTGTCGACGCCTTGAACACGCGCCGCCCCTTCGGCGGAGCCTTGTCGCCGAGTTCGAGCAGCGTGGCGGGGCGCCACAGGCCGCCGTTGACGAGCGCGGCATAGGCGCTCGCAAGATGCAGCGGCGTCACCGCGATGCCGTGGCCATAGCTCGTCGTCATCGTCGTCACGCGGCCCCAATCGCGCGGCCACAGCGGAAAGGCGCGCTCCTTGAGCTCGATATGCGGGCGGCCGTCGAATTCGAGATTGCGGAACAATTCCTCCATCTTTTCGCGGCCGAGCTGGTCGGCGATCTGCGCGGTGACGATGTTCGAGCTGTGAATCAGCGTTTCGGGGACGTTGAGCCAGCGGTTCATCATGTGCGAATCGCGGATATGGAAACCGGCGATCGCGAGCGGCTTGGTCGCATCGTAGCGCTTCGCCATGCTGGTGACGACGCCATTGTCGATCGCGGCCCCGATCGACAGTGGTTTGAAGGTCGATCCGAGCTCGTAGAGATTATAGGTCACGGCGTTGCGCCGTGCCTCCGTATTGCCCGCGACCAGCTTGTTCGGATTATAGGTCGGAAGCGACGTCATCGCCAGCACTTCGCCGGTGTGGACGTCGAGGATGATCCCCGCGCCGCCGATCGCCTCAAGCTGGGTCACGGCATAGCCAAGCTCGCTTTCGAGCACGCCCTGCACCCGCGCGTCGATCGACAGCTTCAAGGGCTCTCCGCGCGTCGCGTCGTTGGTCAACCGGTCGTCGAACGCGCCCTCGACTCCGGTGACGCCATGGCCTTCGGCATTGGTGAAGCCGAGCACATGCGCCGCGAGCGTCAGCTGCGGATAGAGGCGTTCCTTTTCGCGCGGGAAATCAAAGCCGACGTCGCCGATCGCGTTCACCGCCGCGACCTGATCGGGCAGCGCGCGGCGGCGGATATAGGTCGCGTGCGGCCCGGTGAGCTTTGCGAGCAATTCCTCGCGCGGCATGTCGGGGAAGATGCGGTGCAACTCGTCGGCCAGATAGGCGGGCTTGTTGATCAGCTTCGACGGCACGACGCGGATCGAATAGCCGTCAATCGTCCGCGCGAGCGGCACGCCATTGCGATCGACAATGTCGGCGCGCGCGGGCACGAACACCGCCGATCCCGAACCGCGCCCGGTCGAGGTATCGAACATCGCGAAATAGAGAAGGCGCAGCGAAACGAGGAAAAAAGCGGCCGTGAACAGCAGCATCAGGATCATCAGCCGCTGCTGCGCGGTCAGCAATATCTGCTGCCGCACCCCCGCCGTGCGTATCCTGGCTGGACGGACGACCAGCGTGTTCATTGAACCCTATCGCCCTCCCGCAGCTTCGGCCGCCGCGCCGCGCTTCAGTTCGGCGAGCGTCGATTCGGACAGGAGCTGGTTTTCGATCATCGCGAGCTGTTCGCGGCGGCCCGTCGGCACCATCCGCGGCGTACTATCCGAGCGAACGCCGGCGCGCGTATCGGCCTGGGCAAGGAGGATCGGCTTCGGCGCCGGCGCGGCCGCCTTCGGCTTCGGCGCCGGTTCGGCAGCCGAAGCGACGGGGATCACCGACGCGGGCTTGGCGGACGCTGCTTCGGGCTGCCCGACCGGGCTGACCATCGCCATCAGCACCGGCGCGACATCGTTCGCACCGCGCACGCGCGGCAGCCGGTCGAGCGAGGCGAGCTGGCGCTCGTTCGCGAGATACTGGTCGGCGGTCGGCGCCGAATAGCCGAAGCTTTCGGCGTTCCACTGTTCGAGCTGGCGCATCGAGGCGCGCACCGCCAGTTCGGATTCGAGATAGCGGATATTGTCGCGCGTCTGGCCGATCTGCGCATTGATCTGCGCCAGTTCGCTGCGCGTCGCCGCAACCTTGAGCGACACCGGATAGAGCATCATCGCAAAGATCAGTACGAGCAGCACCAGGCCGATCCCCTGGAGCTTGCGAGCCGCCATCAACATGACATCGCCTCCTTCATCCTGTCGTCGGCTGGCCAGGCGGGCGCCGAGGTGCGCACCGCACTGCGCAGCGTTGCCGAGCGCGCGCGCGGGTTGCGCGCTTCCTCGGCCTTTCCGGGGCGCACCTTGCGCGCCGGGGGGTGGAAGGTTGCGGCCCGCGCCAGAGGGACGGGCGCGGGCCGGTGGCGCGAACCGCGGGCATCGCCTCCGCTGCGTTCGCGCAGGAAATTCTTCACGATCCGGTCCTCGGTGCTGTGAAAGCTGACCACCGCGAGGCGGCCGCCGGGGCGCAGGACGCGCTCGGCGGCACACAGCCCCGCGACCAGCTCTTCGAGTTCGCCATTGATGTGGATGCGGATTGCCTGAAAGCTCTTCGTGGCCGGGTCCTTGGGCGCGCCGGGCGGATGCCGCAGCGCCTTGCGGATCACCGCGGCAAGCTCGCCGGTGCGCGACAGCGGCCGCGCGGCGACGATCGCGCGCGCGACGCGGCGCGACTGGCGCTCGTCGCCATAATGAAAGAGCACATCGGCGATTTCGCCTTCGTCGGCGCGGTTGAGCCAGTCGGCCGCGCTCTCGCCCGACTGCGCCATGCGCATGTCGAGCGGCCCGTCGGCCTGAAAGGAAAAGCCGCGGTCGGCGCGGTCGAGCTGCATCGACGACACGCCGATGTCGAAGACGATGCCGTCGACCGCCTCGATCCCGCGCTCGGCGAGCAGCCGGTCGATCTCGCCGAAGCGCCCTTCGATCAGCGTCAGCCGGCCGTCCGACTCTTCGACCAGCGCCTGTCCTTCGGCGATCGCGTCGGGGTCGCGGTCGCACGCGACTACCTCGGCGCCCGCCGCGAGCATCGCGCGCGTGTAGCCGCCGGCGCCGAAGGTCGCATCGACGTGACGCTCGCCGGGCATGATGGCGAGCGCGGCGACGACTTCGTCGCGCAGGACCGGATCGTGGCGCGGGTCGCGGGGCAGGTCGTTCATTTGCGCCCTCTCCCCTTCGTCTCGGCCCAATTGGCGGCGAGCCGCTGGAGCACCGGGTCGGCGGCGGCGCATTCGGCGAGCGTCGGCAGCCACCAGATTTCGAAGCGGCGGCCCGATCCGACGAACGCCGTCGCGCCCGTCTCGCCGACGCGGTCGCGCGCGGTGAAATTGGGAAGGAAGCGCCCGCTGTCGTCGAGCGTATAGGCCTCGGTATAGCTGAAGCGCTGCTTGAACGCCTCATCCTCGTCGAAGTCGAGGTTGCGCGCGAGCGCGGCCGCGCGGTCGCGCTCGATCTCGTCCGAGAGGCGGTCGTACTGATCCTGACCATAAGCGACGAGGCAGGGCAGCTTTTCGTGAAAGCCGACCCAGAGCACGCGCTGACCGTCCGCATTGAGGGGCACATTGTTGCGGAACTGCGAAGGGACGGCGATGCGCCCCTTGCCATCAATCGCGGCGAAGTTGGTGCCCGAGTATCGGCCGGGCGTCACAACCGCCATCGCTCTTGCCCCCGTTCCTCGCGCCTGCGGGCAAAACTTTCCCGATCCGGGAATCGCGCGATTCCGGGCGAAGTGACTCGGGCGGAGATTGCCCCTCTCCGATTCCGTGAGTATCAACAATCAATTGGGGTGAAAAGGGGAAAATTAGGGTGAATTAGGGAAATCAACCCAAATTTGCCCCAAAAACAGGGCAAACACCAGCGCCGAACGGGAAAATGGCGACGACCGGCCGGGCGGGCCGCGCCTTTCAGGGGCCGGATTGGAAGGGGGAAGCGCGCCGAAACGCGGCGGATCAGTCTGCGCGAATCCAGAGCGGCCGCAGCACCGCGCCGCGCATCGCCGCGCCGCGCAGCCGCGCATCGAGCCACTCCATCGTATCGGCGCAGCGCAGATGCGCGGCGCCCGGCACGAGTGGCTGCCACAAAGGCGCGAAGAGAAGGTCGGCGTCGCCGACGAGCCACACCGTCCCCTTGCCGATCGGACAGCGCGCGATGCGCCGGCCCGCAAAGGCGCGGCATCCGCGCGGCAGCACCTCGAAGCGCCCCGCGCTGAACAGCCGCACGCGCTCGCCGTCGAGATCGAAGGAGCGAGCCGCGCGCTCGCCAACCGGCGCCGCGGCGAGCGTGATGCCCCAATGCGCGAGCAGCGCCGTGAGCAGGCTCGTCACCGGCGGGTTGCGCGGATCGCCGAGCGGGTGACGGATCGGCCAGCCCGAGAGCGCATCGGCCAGGATCACCGCGTCGCCGCCGCCGCGCACGAAAGCGTCGATCGCGACGAGATCCTGCGCCGCCAGCGCCCGCGGATGCGCGAGCAGCAGCGCGGACCCCGCCGGCGGCGGATGATCGGCGAGGCTGTCGACGAGGTCGAGCGGGCCGGTCGCCTCGATACGCATGAGCGCCGGGTCCTCGTCAGCCCCCCGCGCCACCATCGCCGCGAGATCGCCCTCCCCCGCCCAGCGCAGCGGCAGGCCCGTGAGCATGACGACGGGGCGCGGATCGGCGGCGAGACGCGATGCATAAAGCGCGGCAAGCAGCGCATGGCCCGCACCAAACCAGCCAATCGCCAGCGCGGCGGCCAACAATATCCGCCGCCATCCACCACGTCGCTGCAAGACGAGGTCGGCGAGCCAGGCGGCCAACGCGCCGCCCATAAGGATCAGAAGAAGCTGCTTCCACGCGAAAGCGTCCGACAGCCACCAGGCCAGCATCGCCTGCGCCGCAAGCAGCAGGGCCAGCGTCGCAGCCACCGACCGCAACTTCAGCTGGCGCGGATCGGCACGCTGCCACCAGGCGAGCAGCAGCATCGGCAGGATGAGCATCGGGAAAGCGAGCGCGGGGTCGATCCGGCCGAGCAGCGCCTGCCCGCCCAGCGCCCAGGCCAGTGCCAGCCCCAGCGCCGCCGCAACCGCGGAACGCCAGGCGGCGGTCACTGTCCCTTCGACTGGCGGGCGCGCTGCAATTCGGGATCCGGTTCGAGGTCGGGGACAGTCGGCGTAGGCTGCGGCACCTTCACCGACATATCCTCATTCTCGTCCTTCGAGACCGGCTGCACGCCCAGTTCTTCGAGCGGCGCGCTCGCCGGCTTCGGCTGCGGTCCGGGCATCTTGACCTCGATCGCGGTCGCGGCGTCCTTCGCGGCATTTTCGCGCGCCCGGTCGCCGATCAAGCCCGCGAGGCCGACGAGAAGCAACACCGCGAGCAGCCCTGCGATACCGATCTGAAGCCGCCGCATCGTGTCGCTCGGCGGTGCCGGTGCGGTGACGGGCGCCGCGGCGGTTTCGCGCCAAGTCTGGACCTGATTCATGCGGCCTCCTCCGCCAGCCCCTTGCTCGCCAGCCACTCAGGGTTGAAGAGCGTCGAGAGATAGCGAAACCCGCTGTCGCACAGGATGGTTGCAATGCGCTTGCCGGGGCCGAGCTGGCGCGCGAGCGCCATCGCGCCCGCGACGTTGATCCCCGACGACAGGCCGAGGCACAATCCTTCCTCGTCCAGCAGGCGGCGCACGACCGCCAGCCCCTCGGCGTCGGAAATGCGGAACTGCGTGTCGATCGGCGCGCCTTCGAGATTGGCGGTGATGCGGTTCTGCCCGATCCCCTCGGCGACGCTCGATCCCTCGGGCTTCAATTCGCCGCATTTGTAATAATTATAGAGCCCCGCCCCGTGCGGATCGGTGAGCGCAATGGTGATGCTCGCATCCTTCGCCTTCAGCCCCAGCCCGGTGCCGGCGATCGTGCCGCCGGTGCCCGCGGCGCAGGTGAAGCCGTCGATGCGCCCCTCCATCTGCGTCCAGATCTCCTCGGCGGTGCCATGCACATGCGCCTTGCGGTTGGCGATATTGTCGAACTGGTTGGCCCAGATCGCATTGTCGGTTTCCTCGGCGATCCGGCGCGAGGTGTGGACGAAATGCCCCGGATTGGCGAAGGGCGCGGGCGGCACGAGCACCAGCTCGGCGCCGAGCGCGCGGATCGTCGCCATTTTCTCGGCGCTCTGGTTGTCGGGCATGACGATGATCGTCTTGTAGCCAAGCGCATTGCCGACGAGCGCCAGCCCGATGCCGGTGTTGCCCGCGGTCCCCTCGACGATCGTGCCGCCGGGACGCAGGCTGCCGTTCGCTTCGGCGTCGCGGACGATATAGAGCGCCGCGCGATCCTTTACCGAGCCGCCGGGGTTGGCATATTCGCACTTGCCCCAGATTTCGCATCCCGTCGCTTCGCTCGGCCCCTTGAGCAGCACCAGCGGCGTGTTGCCGATCAGCTTCAGGCTGTTTTCCGCAATGATCATGCGACCGATCTAGGACGCGCCCCGAAGCGCTGCAAGAGAGCTTCGCTTGCAGCGCGCGAGGCCGGGCTTTGCGTCAGGGCGTCAGCTTCCGGCGATTGGACCAATAGAGCGAGGTCGCCGCGGCATAGGCGCCGACCTTTTCCCACACCGCCTGGTCGACCGCTTCGACATCGACCCCGGCCTCCTGATAGGCGGCGACGATCGCCATGATCTGATCCTCGTTCATGTCGTTCGCGAGATCGGGGTTGGTGCCGTCGATGCCGAAATCGAGCGCTTTGTCGACCGGGCCCGTCGACAGGCTGGCCTTCGCGATCTCGCCCGTCAGCCAGTCGCGGGCGATCCGCGCGAGACCATAGTTGAAATATTCGCCCTTGAGTTCGTCGCCGATGCCGTGTTCGGCGGCGCAGCTGTCGACGACTTCCGAAAATCGTCCGAACAGCGAGTCATAGCCCGCCTTGTCGGCGCTTCCCGCCATCGCGGTGCCGAGCGCAGCTTTCAGCTCGGGGCTCGCGGCCCCCGAAATGCAGTCGAGCTTGGCCCCGTCCTGCGCGAATGCCGCGCCGGGCGCCGCGGCCAAAGCCAGCGCGGCGCCGGCGATCCATGCTTTCATAATCCAATTCCCCCCGAAAACCCCTGCCGTCAGGACAGCATCGCCATCCCGCCGTTCACATGGATCGTCTGCCCGGTGACATAGCCCGCCTCCCTTGACGCGAGGTAAACGACCGCCGCGGCGATGTCGCTCCCTTCGCCCATCCGGCCCGCGGGAATGCGCTGGTTGAGCGCTTCCTTCTGCGCATCGGGCAGAACGTCGGTCATCGCGGTGGCGATAAAGCCCGGCGCGACGCAGTTCACCGTGACATTGCGGCTCGCCAGTTCCTGCGCGAGCGCCTTGGTCATGCCGGTGACTCCTGCCTTCGACGCGGCATAGTTCGCCTGCCCCGGATTGCCCGTCGCGCCAACGACGCTGGTGATCGAGACAATGCGGCCGAAGCGCGCCTTCATCATCGGTTTGGCCGCGGCGCGCGCGAGGCGGAAATTGGCCTCGAGGTTGATGCGGATCACCTCGTCCCATTCCTCGTCCTTCATCCGCAGGATCAGATTGTCGCGTGTCACGCCGGCATTGTTGACGAGGATGTCGAGTTTGCCGCCGAGCGCCTCGACCGCCGCGGGCACGAGCGCATCGACCGCTGCTGCATCGCCGAGGTTGCACGGCAGCGCGACATGGTCGCCGCCGAGTGTGTCGCGAAAGGCGTCCAGCTTCTCGGCATTGGAACCCGAAACCGCAAGCCGCGCGCCCTGCGCCGCGAGCGCCTGCGCAATGGCCGAGCCGATCCCGCCCGAAGCGCCGGTAACGAGGGCAGTCATGCCGGTGAGGTCGAACATTTGTTTATTCCTTGTTTTGCATCTGGATATCGGATGTCGGTGCAGATTGATTTTCGCGCAGAGGCGCAGAGAACGCAGAGTCCTTATGGTCGTTGACGAGGCGTCGGATGCCTTCCTTCAAGGTGGCCTGACCAAAGTTGACGAGAAGTCCTACAGGTAGATGCAACAACTTCAAATAGGTGAGAACCTGCTTTGAATGTACAGGGTGTACGCTGTCCGCCGACTTGATCTCGACAACCAGTTGCTCGTCGATCAGCAGGTCGACACGGGCAACTTCAGTAAATTCTATGCCGTCGAAAATGATGTTGATCGGCCACTGCCGATCAATCCTATATCCCATAGCGGCCAATCGTCCGGCGAGAAGTGTCTCATAGACGCTCTCCAGCAACCCTGGCCCGATTTCACTATGCAAGCGCATCGCGACGCCGATCACGTCATGTGAAATCTGGTCGATATGTTGCGCCATAATCTCTGCGATCTCTGCGCCTCTGCGCGAAATATTCTACAGGATTTTCAGCAGCGCCTCGATGTCGTCCATCGACATCAGGCTGACCGTTTCGACCTCGCCACTCGCGCTGCGTTTGACCATCGGCGAGAGGACCTTGCCGCCGAATTCGACGAACTGCGTCACGCCGATCGCTTCCATCGCGCCGACGCTCTCGCGCCAGCGGACGCGGCCGGTGACCTGGCTGACGAGCAGTTCGCGGATTTCGCCGGCGTCGCTTACCGGCGCCGCGGTCACATTGGCGACGACGGGGACGAGCGGCGCGGCGGGGGGGCTCGCGGCGAGCGCCTCGGCCATCGCGTCGGCCGCAGGCTGCATCAGCGGGCAGTGGAAGGGCGCCGACACGGGGAGCAGCACGCCGCGCTTGATCCCATAATCCTTGACCATGGCGACCGCGCGCTCGACCGCGCCCTTGTGACCCGAGATCACGACCTGCGACGGGTCATTGTCGTTCGCGACCGCGCAGACCTCGCCCTCGGCCGCCGCGTCGGCGAGTTTCTGCGCCGTCTCGACATCGGCGCCGAGCAGCGCCGCCATCGCGCCGACGCCGACGGGCACCGCCGCCTGCATCGCCTGCCCGCGCGTTTTCAAAAGCCGCGCCGTGGTCGCGAGGTCGAAGGCCCCCGCGGCGCATAGCGCGCTATATTCGCCGAGGCTGTGGCCCGCGACATAGTCGGCCTTGGCGGCGAGCGTCACGCCGCCTTCCTTTTCGAGCACGCGCAGCGTGGCGATCGCGTTCGCCATGATCGCAGGCTGGGCATTTTCAGTGAGAGTGAGCTGATCCTCGGGGCCTTCGCTCATCAGCTGGAACAGCTTCTGCCCGAGCGCGTCGTCGACTTCCTGAAATACCTCGCGCGCGTGGCTCGATGCGTCGGCAAGCGCCTTGCCCATGCCAACCGACTGGCTGCCCTGTCCCGGAAAGATGAATGCGCGCATGACCCTGTCCTCGTTTCATTTCGTCGTCCCAGCGAAAGCTGGGACCGTTGGCGTTCTGATCCAGCGATCCCAGCTTTCGCTGGGATGACGGATTAGGATGGCCGCGCCTATTCCTTCACCCCGCGCGATGCAAGCCGAAGGGCACGACCTTGTTGTCGGCATCGTGCCCGATGTCGGCGCGGCCGAGCCAGGCGATGCCGGTGCGCGCACACCAGTCGCGCGCGATCTCTTCGGCATCCATGCCGAACGGGCGGTCATTCTCGGGCACCGCGCTCACGCGGCCGAGGCGAATGCCCGACAGCCCGCGCGGCGCGAGGCAGGTCGCCATGTGGAAAAAGGCGCGGTCGAAGGCATAGAGATGCTCGCTCACTTCTTCGACCAGCAGGACATGACCCGCGAGGTCGGGCTCGAGCGGGGTGCCGAGCAGCATCGACAGCGTCATCAGATTGAAGGCCGCGTGGCGCGCGCCATGCTCGAGCCCGCTCTCGCACGCGGCGGGATCGCGCGCGACGAGCCAGTCGAGCGCGCGCGCGATCGCCGCGTCGCCGCCCTCGCGCCGGATATCGGCGACCATCGGCCCGTGCGCGACATGATCGAAGCCTTCGCGATAGAGGCAGGCGAGCAGATTGCCCTGGTCGGAATAGCCGAGGAAGGCCTTGCCGCGCGCGGCGCCGGTCATCGCCGCGACCGCTTCCTGCGCGATGCGGCACGCGCCATAGCCGCCGCGTGCGAACCAGATCGCGTCGATGTCGGGCCGGTTCGCCATCTCGACCAGCGCCGCAAAGCGATGCCCGTCCTCGCCCGCGAAATGGCCGTGGACCGCGAAACATTGCTCGTCGAATATGAGTTCGACATCGGGATAGCCGAGCGCCGCGATCGCGCGCACCGCCTCGGCATCGTCGGGCAAGATGGGGGTCGAGGGGGCGACGATTCCGATGCGCATCATTAACTTCCTTGACCGTCACCCCGGACTTGATCCGGGGTCCATTCACGCAGCGTCGAAAGAATGAACCCCGGATCAAGTCCGGGGTGACGATGTGTGAAAACCGGCGTTTCACCCTTCCGGGTTTGCGGCCCTTATTGCAAACCCTTCGCCGAGGCCATAACGCGCCGCCATGGCCGAAAACAAATCCTATTTCTTCTGCGGCATCGGCGGGTCGGGGATGCTGCCGCTCGCGATGATCGTCGCAGCGCGCGGCGCGCACGTCGCGGGTTCGGACCGCAGCCGCGACCAGGGCCGTTCGGCCGACAAATTCGACTGGATCGCAAGCCGCGGCATCGCGCTCTTTCCGCAGGACGGCAGCGGCCTCGCCGCGGGCCAGACGCTCATCGCCTCGGCGGCGGTCGAGGACAGCGTCCCCGATGTCGCGGCCGCGAACGCGCTCGGCCTGCCGCGCATGACCCGCGCCGACCTCAACGCCGCGCTGTTCAACGAGGCGGCGCAGGCGATCGGCGTCGGGGGCACCAGCGGCAAGTCGACCGTCACCGGCATGATCGGCTGGATCCTCGAAAGCGCCGGGCGCAAGCCGACGGTGATGAACGGCGCGGTGATGCGCAATTTCGCAAGCGATGACATGCCCTTCGCGAGCGCGCTCGCCGGCGATCCGGCGACCTATGTCAGCGAGGTCGACGAAAGCGACGGGTCGATCGCGCTCTACCAGCCCGATGTCGCGGTCGTGACCAACATCAGCCTCGACCACAAGAGCCTCGACGAACTGCACGCCCTGTTCGGCGACTTCGCGGCCAAGGCGCGGATCGCAGTGATCAACGCCGACGACCCCGAATCGGCGCCGTTGCTCGCGGGCGATAATGTGATGCGCTTCGGCTTTTCGGACGCGGCGGCGATACGCGGCAGCGATTTCGAGCCGATGCCCGACGGCTGCCGCTTCGTGGTTCATTTCGCGGGCGATCGTCACGCGGTCCGGCTGCGGATGCCGGGGCGGCACAACGCCATGAATGCCCTCGCCGCGATCGCCGCAGCGCGCGCGGTCAATGTGCCGGTCGCGCAGTCGGTCGCCGCGCTCGCCGGTTTTACGGGCCTCGCGCGGCGCTACGAAGTGCTCGGCCAGGCGGGCGGGGTGACGGTGATCGACGATTTCGCGCACAACCCCGACAAGGTCGCCGCGACCCTTGCGGCCGTTGCCGAACTGCCCGGCCGCGCGCTGCTCTTCTTTCAGCCGCACGGCTATGGCCCGCTCCGCCAGATGGGCAAGCAACTCGCCGCGAGCTTCGCACGGGGGATGCGCACGGACGACAGGCTCTATGTCTGCGATCCCGTCTATTTCGGCGGCACCGTCGATCGCAGCATCGGCAGCGAAGCGTTGGTCGCCGATATTGTCGGGAGCGGCGGCGATGCGGTTCACCTGACGACGCGCGCCGCGTGCGGTGCGGCGATGCTGGAGGAGGCGCAGCCCGGCGACCGCATCCTGATCCTTGGCGCGCGCGACGATACGCTGACCGAATTCGGGCGCGAATTGCTGGAGAAGCTTGAGGAATAGGATTCGCTCAGAGGCGCAGAGTTCGCAGAGTGACGAGGTTCACGCGGAGACGCGGAGACGCAGAGAGAAAGCGCCCGCCGCGAAGCGGCCTTTTCCTGCGACCCCTCGTTGCAAGCTGACGGTGCAGTAAGAAAGGGGCCTTTCGGCCCGATCATCTCCGCGCCTCCGCGTCTCCGCGTGAACCGACTCTTTCTCTTCTCGGCGAACTCTGCGCCTCTGCGCGAGCCCCATTCTCCCAGCCCTTGCTTCTTTCGCCGAAATCTGTATAGGCGCGATCCATTCGGGGCGAGGCCTTGTGCCTGTCGCCCCGTTTGCTTTGCACCAATAGGCAAAGCCGGACGACAGCCGGAGGGGTTTCGCGATCGGCGCGGAATCAGCGATCGGCCAAATCGAAGGAAGCGCAACCATGCCGTTTTACGAGCATGTCTTTATCGCGCGTCAGGACCTGAGCCAGGCTCAGGTCGATGCGCTGGCGGAAAATGTCGCCACGATCGTCAGCGATCACCAGGGCACCGTTCACAAGACCGAAACCTGGGGCCTCAAGCAGCTCGCCTACAAGATCCAGAAGAACCGCAAGGGCCATTATGCAATGGTCTCGGTCGAGGCGCCGGGCGAAGCCGTCACCGAAATCGAACGCCAGGCGGCGATCAACGAAGACATCATCCGCTGGCTGACCATCCGCGTCGACGAACTCGAAAAGGGCCCGTCGGTGATGATGCGCAAGCAGGAACGCCGTGGCGGCCGTGGCCGCGACCGCGACAGCGAAGACTAAGGAGAAAGCACCATGGCACGACCCTTTTTCCGCCGTCGCAAGACCTGCCCCTTCAGCGCGAAGGACGCACCCGTCATCGACTACAAGGACGTCCGCCTGCTCCAGGGTTACCTGTCGGAGCGCGGCAAGATCGTCCCGTCGCGGATCACCGCGGTGTCCACCAAGAAGCAGCGCGAGCTGGCCCGTGCGATCAAGCGCGCCCGCCACATCGGCCTGCTCCCCTATATCGTGAAGTAAGGAGGGCGGACCGATGGAAGTCATCCTGCTCGAACGTATCGAGAAATTGGGCGGTATCGGCGACGTCGTCACCGTCAAGAACGGCTTTGCCCGCAATTTCCTGTTGCCCAACAACAAGGCGCTGCGCGCGAACGAAGCCAACCGCAAGGTCTTTGAAGCCAATCGCGCGAAGATCGAATCGGACAATGCCGAACGCCGCACCGCCGCCGAAGGCCGGGCCAAGGACTTCGACGGCAAGCAGATCGTCCTGATCCGCCAGGCATCGAACACCGGCCAGCTCTATGGCTCGGTTTCGGTGCGCGACATCGTCGACGCGCTGGCCGAGGATGGCGCCAACGGCGTCACCAAGGCGATGATCGAGCTCGAACGCCCGATCAAGTCGCTCGGCCTGTTCGACGTCAAGGTCAAGCTGCACCCCGAGGTTGCGGTGACCGTCAGCGTCAACGTCGCGCGCTCGCCCGACGAGGCCGAGATGCAGAAGGAAGGCATCGACGTCATCGCCGCGATGTTCGAGGAAGAACAGGCTGCGATGGCCGCCGCGGCGCTCGAGCCCGACAGCGAAGACGAGTTCGAAGAGGGCACGCCTCCGTCGGACGCCGCCGCCGACGAAGCTCCCGCCGAGGACGAAGCGAGCGAGGAAGACGAAGAGGCCTGAGCCGCTTCGCTTTGCTTGCTGAGACAAGAGAGGCCCCGGCGCGATGCTCCGGGGCCTTTTCTCATGCGCGGACACGGGTGGTGGCGGGGCAGAAGGGCGGCTTCGGGGGCAGCGGACATAGACCAACCCCTCCTCTGAAGAGGAGGGGCTTAAGAACGTCCGCTCCCGCCCGATTCTTGCCGCCCGCCCCTACGCGTCCACCATCGCATGATATTCCGCTTCCGCCAGAAAGCGTTCGGCGTCGAGCGCCGCCATGCACCCCATGCCCGCGGCGGTGACCGCCTGGCGATAGATTTTGTCGGTAACATCGCCCGCGGCGAAGATGCCGGGGATCGCGGTCAGCGAGGTGCCGGGGGTGACCTCGAGATAGCCGTCGGCATCGAGCGGCAGCTTGCCCCTGAACAATTCGGTTGCCGGGCTGTGGCCGATCGCGACGAAGCCGCCGTCGGTCGCCTCATGACTCGCCTCGCCGGTTTCGGTGTCGATCAGGTCGACCCCGACGAGTCCCGCATTGCCCTCGCCCGCGACGAAGCGCGCGACCTTCTTGTTCCACAGGACCTTGATCTTGGGATTGGCGAAGAGGCGGTCCTGCAGGATCTTTTCGGCGCGCAGGCTGTCGCGGCGGTGGATCAGCGTCACATCGTCGCTGTGGTTGGTGAGGTAGAGCGCTTCTTCGACCGCGGTGTTGCCGCCGCCGATCACCACCACCTTCTTGCCGCGATAGAAAAAGCCGTCGCACGTCGCGCACGCCGACACGCCCTTGCCGCCGAGTTCCTGCTCGCCCTCGACGCCGAGCCATTTCGCCTGCGCGCCCGTCGCGATGACCAGCGTCTCGGCCAGATAGACATCGCCGCCGTCGCCGGTCAGCTTGAACGGGCGCTGCGACACGTCGACATCGACGATCGTGTCCCAGATCATCGTCGTGCCGACATGCGTCGCCTGCGCGGTCATCTGTTCCATCAGCCACGGCCCCTGGATCACCTCGGCGAATCCGGGGTAATTTTCGACATCGGTGGTGATGGTGAGCTGGCCGCCGGGCTGGAGCCCCTGCACGACGATCGGCTTCATCCCGGCGCGCGCGGCATAGATGGCCGCCGACAGGCCGGCGGGACCCGAGCCGAGAATGAGCATCCTGGTGTGATGGGTGGTGGGCATGGCAATCTTTCATTGGCTGTGCGGCCGGCACAGATGGGTGTTGCCAAGAGCGCTAGCAAGGGTCACCTTCCGCGCCAAGGGGAGATGGGAATATGGCGAGTTGGTGGGAACGTCATGGGGTGCCGCGCCTGATCAAATGCGCCTGCTCGCAGGGCCAGATCATGAAGGCGCGCAGCAAGGTCGTGCCCCATGCCGCTGGCGAGGTGCTCGAACTCGGCTGCGGCGGCGGGATCAACATGGAATTTTATGACCGGAACCGCGTCACGGGCTTCACCGGGCTCGACCCCTCGCCCGAATTGCTCGCGATGAGCCGCGCGGCGGCACAGGCGCATGGGATCGAGGCGCGGATCGAAGGCGGAGTCGGCGAGGCGATGCCCTTCGGGGACGCCTGCTTCGACACGGTGGTGACGACCTTCACCCTCTGCTCGGTCGCCGACCAGGCGGCGGTGCTCGCCGAAATCCGCCGCGTGCTGCGGCCGGGGGGCACCGCGATCTTCCTCGAACATGGCCGTGCGCCCGATCCCGGCGTCGCCAAATGGCAGCGGCGCATCGAGCCGCTGTGGAAGCGCATCGGCGGCAATTGCCACCTGACGCGGCCGATCGCCGACGCCTATGCAAAAGCCGGTTTCGCGGTCGACCGGCAGGGCGCACATTATATGCCAAAGACCCCGCGGCCGTTCGGCTGGGTCGAATATGGCACGGCGCGGGTAGCGGGCTGAAGCGCCGCCGAGCACGAGGGTCCGTTTTCGGGCGGGAGCGGACATTCGCGCCAATTTGAAGGCAATGACCAGAATCGACCGATAGGCGACGATCGGCATTTCATAACCTTGTCATTCCCGCGAAAGCGGGAATCCAGAGCGGGGTCAGCCGGCGCACGCTCTGGATTCCCGCTTTCGCGGGAATGACAAAGAGAGAGGGACGGCCGCGTCCCACCCCAAGTCGGACATCCGCCGCAAAAAACCGCTGTCCTACATTGTCCGGCTGTGCCAGCCTTCCTCTCGGCTCTTTCGATAGGTGGATAAAAGCGGTCACGGCCCGGCTTGCGGATGCGGGGAACCGGCGCGGCATGGTCGCCGAACGCGGCCCATCGGCGGCCGCACAAGGCTGAACTTCACTGAACTTTGAAACGACGGCGCGGACCCAGCCCGCGATAACCAAAGACGGCGATGGCAACTGGCCACCCCAAAGCCGGCACGCCGCCGCTATTCCTTCTCGCCCACCTCGACGAGCCCGTGCCCGACGCTCACCCGCTCGTCGAAGACGAAGCAGCTGCCGTGCCAGCGGCTCTCCGTCTCGGGCACCTGTTCGAGATAGGCGAGAATGCCGCCCTTCAGGTGGACGACGTCGGCGACGCCCTCGCTTTTCAGGAAAGCGGTCGATTTTTCGCAGCGGATGCCGCCGGTGCAGAACATCGCAATGCGCTTGCCCGCAAATTCCGCCGCATGGTCGCGCCACCAGCGCGGAAAATCGCCGAAACTCTTCGTATGCGGGTTCACCGCGCCATCGAAGCTGCCATAGCCGACCTCGAAATCGTTGCGCGTGTCGATGACGACGGTGCCGGGGTCGTCGACCACGGCGTTCCAGTCGGCGGGCGCGACATAGGCGCCGGCCTCGCGCGCCGGGTCGATCCCCGGCACCTTCATCGTCACGATTTCCTTTTTCAGCCGCACCTTCATCCGCTGGAACGGCATCGCCGCGGCGGTCGAATATTTGATGTCGAGGTCGGCGCAGTCCGGTAGCGAACGCACATGGCCGACTACCGCAGCGATGCCGGCCTCGCTCCCCGCGATCGTGCCGTTGATCCCCTCGCGCGCGAGCAGCAGCGTGCCCTTCACGCCTTGCGCATTGCAGAGCGCGAGCAGCGGTTCGCGCAGCGCGGCCGGGTCGTCGAACGGCGCGAAACGATAGAGGGCGGCGACGGTGAAGTTCATGGCGGCCGCCTTTAGCCGGGGCTGCCGCGCGAAGTCGAGAGGCCGCGCGCCCTAGCGGAACGGATCGCCCCGCCCCGTCGCATATTGCGCCATCGCCATCGTCGTCCATTGCGCGTTGACGCGGATGCAGCTCGGAAAGACGCTGGCGTCGGTGACGAGGACGTTGGTCGTCCCGTGGACGCGGCAGTCGGGATCGACGATGCCATAGGCGGGATTTTCGTTGATCGCGTTGCCGCCGTGCGGGTGGCTGCTCGACAGGGTGACGTCGTCGGCCTCGCGGATCGCGTCGTCGAAAAAGGCGTCGACGTCCATGCCGGGGGTCACCACCTGCCCCTTGGCCAGCGCCGGATAGCATTCGAGCGCGCCGGCGGCGAAATGCACCTTGGTCAGCGTCGCCATCGCGCGGCGCAGCACCGGCAGATCCTCATGCTCGTCGAGCCGGAACTTGAGCTTGCCGCCGTCGACATGCCCGCGCCGGTCGGCGGGGAAGAGAATGCCCGCCGAATGCACGCGGCCGTATCGCTTCATCCGCGCCTGGTGCTCGTCGAACCAGCCGGGCATCAGCGACGCCATCGACATCGGCGGCTGGAAGTGGCTTTCGAGCAGGAAATCGCCGCAATCGACATAGCTCGACATCTGGTCCTCGTCCCATGCGTCGCCGCCGACGTTGTCGGGCATCAGCGCGACGACCGGTGAGGCGACGTTCAAGGAGACGCGCTTGCCCGTGCCGTCGATGTCGCTGCGATCGAGCAGCTTCGACGAGGCGATCGTCCCCGCCGCGACGACCACCCCAATGCGCGCGCGCACCAGCGTCTTCGACCCGTCGGGCAGCACCAGCTTCACCGCCTCGGCCTCGCGGCGCCCGTCGATCGCATGCTGCCACAATATCTTGTCGGCCTTTGTCCCCGCGATGATCCGCGCGCCATGGTCGCGGCACGCATCGGGCAGATAGGTCTGCGCCATCCCCAGCCGCCGGCCATAGGCGCAGCCCGAGTTGCAATAGCCGCAATAGCCGCAGGCGGTGGACGTGTTCGGCGGCCCGAAATTCTTCGCGAACCAGTCGGCGACCGCGCGCCGGTCCTTCGGATCGGACGAGGTCGCGGCATAGGCCGCCCAGCCGTTCAGCAGATGCGGTCCATTGTGCCGCCCGCTCCGCGGCTCGATCTTCGCAATGCCGAGCCGCGCCTGCACCGCATCATAGGCGGCGTGAAAGGCGGCAGCGTCGACCGGCGCGCCCATTGCGGACCATTTGGCCAGCACGTCGGGCGCGTCGGGATGGGTGCGCCCCGCCTCGTTGACGCGCAGGCAGATGCCGTTGTTGATCGTCGACGAGCCCCCGACGCAGCGCCCCTGAAACACCACGAAATCGCGGTTGGTCGACGTCTGCAGCGCGCCATGCTTGTAAAGCTGCGCGATCATGTCGAGCTCGTGATGGGTGATGCGCGGCGAGGGATAGAAAGGCCCCGCCTCGACGATCAGCACCTTGTAACCTTGTGCCGCGACATTATGCGCCGCGATCGCCCCGCCCGCGCCCGAACCGACGACGATCACGTCATATTCCTGCTCGAGCCCGGCGGCGTCGATGACATGAGCGGGGTCGATCTCGCGGCCCGTCACCGGCGGGATCGGGGTCGCGATGTCGCTTGCGCCGCGGTGGCGGAATTTGGGCAGGGTGAAGCCGATCTGCGCATGGACCGGGTTGGCGGCATTCTCGTCCTCGCCGCCCGGCTGCCAATGGCCATAATAGCAGGCATAGATGATCCCGCGCAGCCGCCCCATGTCCTGAAACAGATCGAAGCTCGTATTCTGCATCCGGTCACGGATGCGCTCGACGCGCGTTTCGACGCTGACGAGGGCGAACAGCGGTCCGAGCGCGACCTCGGTCAAGGTCAGCGACAGGCGGATCTCGTCGAGCTTCGTCCCGCCGACCTTCGCGAACAGATCGGTGACGTTGGCGACGACCTGATCGGCCGAAATCGCCATCTCCGCGCCATGAAACAGCGCCTCGGTCAGCGCCTTCAGAAATTTGAGTTGCCCGAAATTGAACGGTGCCATCGCTCTGCCCCCTATGCCAAGCGACCCGGTTTTCTTTCGACTCTTCCGGATTTGCGGCGCCGATGGCAAGCGCAATCTGACGGCAGCGGCGCCCGGCGGCGGCGGCGGCCACCGCGGCGCTCGATCCCCGACAGTCCTAGGCCGCGCCCTCGACGGCAAGAAACGGCTCCACGACACGCATGGCGCGCTCGATATAGGCCGCCTTCTCGCCGACCGGCGCGAC
This sequence comes from Sphingopyxis indica, assembly GCF_032879645.1. Taxonomy (NCBI): domain Bacteria; kingdom Pseudomonadati; phylum Pseudomonadota; class Alphaproteobacteria; order Sphingomonadales; family Sphingopyxidaceae; genus Sphingopyxis; species Sphingopyxis indica. The sequence continues at coordinate 1,245,527 of NZ_CP076394.1, read as the reverse complement.
ATAGTGCAGCGCCTCTTCGGCCGCCTGCGGCCCGGCGAGCCGGGCGATGATCCAGGCCGCAAGATATTGCGAGGCGAGGCAGCCGCCCGCGGTCGCCACATTGCCATGCGCGACGAACGGCGCGTCGAGCACCTCGACCCCCGCTTCGATCACCCACGGCCTGGTCGTGAGGTCGGTGCAGGCGGGCAGGTCGCCGATCAGCCCGAGCCTGGCGAGCAAAAGCGTCCCCGAACATTGCGCCCCCACCAGCTGACGCGCCGGATCGAGCCCGATGCGGCCGAGCATCGCCGCGTCGGCCGCGATCTCGCGCGTCTTTACGCCGCTGCCGACGATCACCGCGTCGGCTTCGGATGCGAATTCGAGCGGCTGTTGCCGGTCGATCGTCACCCCGTTCATCGAGGTGACCTGGGGTGTCGGCGCCGCGATATGCGCCGCCCATCCCCGCCCGCGCAGCCGGTTCAGGATGGCCGCGGCAACGAAGCTGTCGAGTTCGTTGAAACCGTCGAACGTCAAAACCGCAATCTGCATGGAAGAATCTCCGAATGGTGAAGGGGTAAAACTTTACGGGTGCAGCCCGAATTTGGAAGAGGGCTTCGGACACCGCTGCCCGCCGTCAATCGCTTTCCGTTTACGTAAAGTGATTGCGCACGCCGCGCCGACAGGTTACGCCTTTGCCCATGTTTTTCGGCTTTCTCGACGAGCTTCGCGCCGCGGGCATTCCCGCCAGCCTGAAAGAGCATCTGATGCTGCTCGAGGCGCTCGACCGCGAGGTGATCGACCGCAGCCCCGAGCAATTCTATTATCTCTCGCGCGCCATCTATGTGAAGGACGAGGGCCTGCTCGACCGCTTCGACCAAGTGTTCAACAAGGTCTTCAAGGGGTTGCTCACCGACTATGGCCAGAACCCCGTCGACATCCCGGAGGAATGGCTGAAGGCCGTCGCCGAAAAATATCTGACGCCCGAGGAGATGGAGGCGATCAAGTCGCTCGGCGACTGGGACGAGATCATGGAGACGCTGAAGAAGCGGCTCGAGGAACAGCAGAAGCGCCACCAGGGCGGCAACAAATGGATCGGCACCGGCGGCACTTCGCCCTTCGGCAATTCGGGCTACAACCCCGAAGGCGTGCGGATCGGAGGCGAGAGCAAGCACAAGCGCGCGCTGAAGGTGTGGGAAAAGCGCGAGTTCCAGAATCTCGACAACACCAAGGAACTCGGCACGCGCAACATCAAGATCGCGCTCCGCCGCCTGCGCAAATTCGCGCGCGAGGGCGCCGCCGACGAGCTGGACATCGCGGGGACGATCGACGGCACCGCGCGGCAGGGCTGGCTCGACATCAGGATGCGTCCCGAACGGCGCAACGCGGTGAAGCTGCTCCTCTTCCTCGACGTCGGCGGGTCGATGGACCCCTTCATCAAGCTGTGCGAGGAACTGTTCAGCGCCGCGACGAGCGAGTTCAAGAACCTGGAGTTCTTCTATTTCCACAACTGCCCCTATGAGGGCGTGTGGAAGGACAATAAGCGCCGCTGGTCGGAACGCACGCCGATGTGGGACATCCTCCACAAATATGGCCATGATTACAAACTGGTGTTCGTCGGCGACGCGTCGATGAGCGCCTATGAAATCACCCATCCGGGCGGCAGCGTCGAACATTTCAACGAGGAAGCCGGGGCGGTGTGGTTGCAGCGGATGACCAATGTCTATCCCGCCGCGGTGTGGCTCAACCCGGTTCCGCAAGCGCATTGGGGCTACACCCAGTCGGTGAAGCTGATCAAGCAGCTGATGAACGAGCGGATGTATCCGCTGACCCTCGCCGGCCTCGACGACGCGATGCGCGAACTGACACGAAAGCATTGACGTAGCGTGGGCCTATTCAGGGACAGGCTGCGCGGCTGGTTCGGACGGTATGAGATAGAAGACCCGCGGCCGATCGCCGCCGAGGCGCCCTATACTTTCTATCTTCCCTCAGAGAATGAGCTGTTGGCAGTATCGCCCGGCGACCTCGTCAAACTGATTTTCCGGTCGATTCCCGATAGCAGCGAATGGGGCGCAGAACGCATGTGGGTCATCGTGACGGCGGCAGAGGGAGCGTGGTTGACCGGTACGCTCGACAATCATCCACTTGACATGCCCCAGCTCAAAGCCGGTGATCGCGTGACATTTGCCCGCGGGCATATCATCGACATCGACTGGAGCGAGGATCGCGCCACCCCTCCGCCGACCGCCCCTGCCCGCCGCGAATATTGGGATCGCTGCTTTGTCGATGACCAGATTCTCGATGGTCGGCTCAAGGTGGAATATCTGTATCGCGAGGAACCCGACCCGCCACGCGACGGAGACAAATACCCCGACAGCGGCTGGCGCTTTCGATGCGACACACGCGGCCTGACCAAAGAGGAATATGAAAATCCCAGTTTCAGCTATATCGCCATCGGCAAGGTGCTGAACGCGGATGATAGCTGGTTGCCCCTGATCGACGCGCCCGTGGGCAGCGCATATCTGCGCGATTGGGAAACCGGCGCTTTTCAGCCAATGTCCATGCACCGAGACGATCGGGATGACTGAGAAAATTGGGCGCCATTCGCGTTTCTACGCCGTGCGTGTCCAATTGGAAGCGATGGCGGTCGCGCCAGGACCGCGCGGCTGGTTCCTCGAGTTTCTCGTTTTCGGCTTCAAGCAGGGCTGGGCGTGCCTGTTCGGCGGCCTGATGCTCGCACTTCTTCTCGGCACGCATTTCTTCTGGCCCGAAGGCGCGCCGCTTCACCGCTATGACGCGATCACCATCGGCGCGGTGCTGATTCAGCTCGGTATGCTCATGTTCCGGCTCGAAACGCCGAAGGAAGCGCTCGTCATCCTGATCTTTCACATCGTCGGCACGGTGATGGAGCTGTTCAAGACCGCCGCCGGGTCGTGGCAATATCCCGAGGCGAGCCTGCTCCATATCGGCGCGGTGCCGCTCTTCTCGGGCTTTATGTATGCCGCGGTGGGCAGCTATATCGCGCGCGTCTGGCGCATCTTCGATTTCCGCTACACCCATTATCCGCCGATGTGGACGAGCTATGTGCTGGCCGCCGCCATCTATATCAATTTCTTTGCGCACCATTGGCTACCCGACATCCGCTGGCTGCTCTTCGCCGCGACGGCGCTGCTCTTCTGGCGCTGTCAGATATGGTTCCGCCCGCTGCACCTCCACCGCCGGATGCCGCTGCTCGTCGGCTGGGGTCTCGTCGCGCTCTTCATCTGGTTCGCCGAAAATATCGGCACCTTCGCGCGCGCATGGACCTATCCGAGCCAGAACCACGGCTGGCACATGGTCGGCGTCGAAAAGCTCGGCAGCTGGTATCTGCTGATGATCATCTCCTTCGTGCTGGTCAGCCTGGTGCAGCGGCCGAAGGGGCTCGACGCCTGACGATCAGCCGATCGGCTCGTCGATCGACGTCGGCGGCTCGCTGAACCATTTCGGCCCTGCCCCGGTCATATGGAAGCAATCCTCCAGCCTTATACCGAACTCGCCGGGGATATAGATGCCGGGTTCGTTCGAGAAGCACATGCCCGGCGCCAGCGCCGTGGTTTCGCCGCGCACCAGATTGACCGGCTCGTGCCCATCGAGGCCGATGCCATGGCCGGTGCGGTGCGAGGTGCCGGGCAGCTTGTAGCCAGGGCCATAGCCGAGGCCTTCATAATAGGCGCGCACCGCATCGTCGACCGCGCCCGCGGGGGTGCCGAGCTGCGCCGCGGCGAAGGCGACCCGCTGCCCTTCGCGCATCTGATCCCACACCTGACGCTGGCGCGCGCTCGCCGTGCCATGGACCCAGCTGCGCGAAATGTCGGACTGATAGCCGTGGACGTTGCAGCCGCAGTCCATCAGCACCACCTCGCCCGGCCGCACCATCTGCGGCTTGCCGCTGCCGTGCGGATAGGCGCTCGCCTCGCCGAGCAGCACCAGCGCGAATTCGGGCTCCCCGCCCAGCGCCCGCGTCGCGCCGTTCATGATCGCGCCGATGTCGGCGGGGGTCATCCCCGCCTCCACCCGCGGCGCGGTGTAGCGATAGGCGGCCATGGTAATGTCGGTCGCGAGGCTCATCAGCGCGATCTCCGCCGCCGATTTGATCATCCGGCACCCGCGCACGACCGGCGCGCCGTTGACGACGGTGACATCGGGCATCGCCTTTTTAAGCCCGTCGACCGCGAAATAGCGCACCGTTTCCTCGATGCCGATCCTGCCCTTGCTGAGCCCGCGCTTGCCGAGCCAGGCGGCGACAACGGCAAGCGGATTCTCGTCCTCGTTCCACACCAGCACCTCGGCTTCGACGCCGAGGCTCTCGCGCACCGAAGGTTCCTCGAAAAAGGGCGTGACGATCGCCACCTCGCCCTCGCGCGTCAGCACCGCGGCGGTCAACCGCTCGCTGCGCCACCAGTGGACGCCGGTGAAATAGATGAGGCTCGCCCCCGGCTCGATCAGCAGCGCATCCATGTCGTTCGCGCGCAAGAGCTGCGTGGCCTTCGCAAGCCGCACCTTATGCTCGTCGGCGCCGATCGGCTGCGCGTCCTTCGCCATATTGGCGAGGCCGGTGAAATCGTCCGCCGCCCAGCTCGCCGCAGGCAGGCCGACCGCCAGCCCGCCGAGTGCCGCCGCGCCCATGAATTGTCGCCGATGCATGGTCTCAACCATCCCTTTTCCCGCTTGCCCTGAGCTTGTCGAAGGGCCGTTTTTCCTGCTCCGTCCGAAAAGGACAGCCCTTCGACAAGCTCAGGGCGAACGGAGGAAGAAGAAGAAATTCAATATATTAACAATTCCGCGATCTCCTCGCGCCAGCCTGCCTCGTCGGGCAGCGCCAGCGCGTCGAGATCGCCCGGCTGCGCACCGGCGTCGTCGACCCACTCGCGCAGAGCCGTGCCGCCGTTGATCACGTCGATCGCCAGCACATCGTCGGTATATTCATATTTGAAATCCTTGCCGCGCCAGAGCGGATAGTCGCCATAGAGCGCATGGATCGCCTTGAAGCCGAGCGCCTGCACGCGCCACGGGCGGAAGGCTTCATGATCGTACCACGGCCCCTCGGCGTGGATGTGGATGCCGCTGTTGAGCTGCCTCATATGCTTGTGAAAGGTCGGCTCGAACCAGATGTCGCGCAATTTACAGCCCGCGAGCCATTGGGGAGCGAGCTGCCGCATTTCGGCGATCAGCGCCCGCGCGTCGATGTCGGGCGCGCCGAACAGTTCGAGCGGGCGCGTCGTCCCCCTGCCCTCGCTCAGGGTCGCGCCCTCGACCATCACCGTCCCGGCATAGGCGCGCGCCATGTTGACGTTCGCGGCGTTGGGGCTGGGGTTGATCCAGACGCGATCCGCGGGCCAGCCGAAGCCCGGCGCCGCATCGGGCCGCCACCCCTCCATCTCGATCACGCGATAATCGACATCGAGCCCGAAGTGGCGGATAAACCAATGCCCCATTTCGCCGAGCGTCAGCCCGTGACGCATCACCATCGGTCCCGCGCCGACGAAGCTTTCCCAGCCTGCGCGGAGCCGTGTGCCCTCGACGGGGCGGCCGGCGGGGTTCGGCCGGTCGAGCACCCACACCGCCTTGCCATGCTCGGCGGCGGCTTCGAGGATATAGAGCAAGGTCGTCACATAAGTGTAGATGCGGCAGCCGAGATCCTGCAGATCGACGAGCAGCACGTCGAATATGTGCATCGACTGGCCGGTCGGCCGGCGCACTTCGCCATAGAGGCTAAAACAAGGAACACCATACACCGGATCGGTGAAATCGGGCGACTCCATCATATTGTCCTGAAGGTCGCCGCGCACGCCGTGCTGCGGCCCGAACACCGCAGTGACGTTGACCCCCGCCGCAACGAGCGCGTCGAGGCTGTGCGTCAGACCGGCGGTCACCGATGCGGGGTGCGCGAGCAGCGCGACGCGCTTGCCTTCGAGCGGTTTGCGCAGGCCGGGTTCGGAAAGCAGGCGGTCGATGCCGAATTGGACTGTCATGCCGCGGGGGGTGCCCCAAGCGTGAGCGCAAAGCAATCGCGATGATGAAAGTCGGGCTTCCCCGGCGGATGGCGGAGCGCCCAATAGCTTCTGGTTCCGCCGATTTCCTCGATCACCGCGGCGAGCGCCAGCTTGCTGCCCCGGTCGGGCAGGATGCCGGGCTCGACGCGCAGGATATAGAGGCCCTCGCCGCGTTCGCTCGTCATCTCCCACGGCGCCAGCTCGTCGGTCCGGGCGAGCGAGCGATAATCGTCGAACTGATAACAGGCCCAGCGCCCGTCGGGAGCATAGTTGAACTCGGTATAGTCGGCTTCGCCCTCTTCGGTCAGAAAGGCCTCGAAACAGGTGGTCTGCCACAGCCCGTCGGTCGGCGCGTCGGCGATGACGAGCGCGCCCTCGCCCGGCGGCAGCACGACGCGCGCGACATCGCCCTCGACCCCGAAGCGCAGCGCGAACCCGTCGCCGAGCGAAAAGGACACCTCGACCCACACGGCCTGCACCGCGTCAGCGGGGGTGTCGGGGTGGCAGATCAACTCTTTCCGCACGCTATCCAAATCGCAAACCCCATGCTAAGCGCCCCCCGCTTTCAAAGAGGCCGCCATGACCAGCTATAAATCCGACCTGCTGCGCCTGCTCGACGAGCGAGGCTATATCCACCAGATGACCGACGCGGAAGGGCTCGATGCGCTCGCCGCGTCGCAGGTCGTGCCCGCCTATATCGGCTTCGACGCCACCGCGCCGAGCCTGCATGTCGGCAGCCTGGTGCAGATCATGATGCTGCGCCGCCTGCAACAGACGGGGCACAAGCCGATCGTGCTGATGGGCGGCGGGACGACGCGGATCGGTGACCCGACCGGGCGCGACGAGAGCCGCAAGATGCTCGACGATGCGACGATCGAAGCGAATATCGCGTCGATCCGCACCATCTTCGAGCCCTTCCTGATCTTCGGCGACGGCCCGACCGACGCGGTGATGGTCAACAACCACGACTGGCTCGGCCAGCTCGGCTATATCGAACTGCTGCAACAGGTGGGCACCCATTTCACGATCAACCGGATGCTGACCTTCGATTCGGTCCGCCTGCGGCTCGAGCGCGAGCAGCCGATGACCTTCCTCGAGTTCAATTACATGATCCTCCAGGGCTATGATTTCCGCCATCTGTCGAAAGACATGGGGGTGCGGTTGCAGATGGGCGGCTCCGACCAGTGGGGCAATATCGTCAATGGCATCGAACTCGGCCGCCGCATGGACGGAACCGAGCTTTACGGCCTCACGACGCCGCTGCTCACGACCGCAGCGGGTGCCAAAATGGGAAAAACGGCGGCCGGAGCGGTCTGGCTCAACGCCGACCAGCTGTCCCATTTCGACTATTGGCAATATTGGCGGAACAGCGACGACCGCGATGTCGGCAGATTCCTGAAGCTCTTCACCGACCTGCCGCTCGCCGAGATTGCGCGCCTCGAAGCGCTCGAGGGCGCCGAGATCAACGAGGCGAAAAAGATCCTCGCGAACGAGGCGACCGCCCTGTGCCGCGGTGCCGAGGCGGCGCGCGCCGCGGCCGAGACCGCGACGCAAACCTTTGAAAAGGGCCATATCGGCGGCGACTTGCCGCAGGTCGCGGCACCCGCCGACGGGCTGCGCATCCTCGATGCGCTGCGCGAGCTCGGCTTTGCCGCGTCGAACAAGGAGGCGCGACGCAAGCTCGAAGAGGGCGCGGTGAAGGTGGCGGGCGAGGTCGTCCGCGACCCGCACCACCTGATCGCGCCCGCCGCCGATCCCGTTCCGGTCAGCCTCGGCGCGAAGAAGCACGGCCTCGTCACCCGCTGAAAGATGAAGCGATATTTACCGATTTTTGAGGAATCGGGTTGATCCTTCCCGCCAGACCAGCAAGGTTAGGATTATGCGCAAGATCGACACCAACAAGGCCCACTATGTCGGCCTGGATCAGCGGCTTTCGCCGCGTAGCGACGTTTATTGCCGCCTGCCCTTCGTGATGCCCGACGGGCGCCAGGAAATGTGTACCTGCGTCAATATCAGCGCCGACGGCCTGCTGATGCGCTTCGAGCGCGGGCTCGAACCCGGCGACCTTGTCGTCTTCCGGATGCCGATCGTCGGCCGTGTCGCCGCCAAGGTGATCTGGTCGCTCGGCGGCAAGACCGGCGTGCAGTTCGAAAAGATGATCTCGGTCGAGGATTATCTGCCGACGATCCGCGCGATGGGCGCGCGTGGGGACGTGAATTAAGCCTGAAGAATCCCCCTCCCTGAAGGGGAGGGGCTTGAATGCCTAACCACTCCGCAGCAGCGGCACCGCCGCGTCGCGTTCGAAGAGATAGAGGCAAAGGCGCACCGCCTCGCCGCGCGCGCCCTCCATACCGCCGTCGCGCTCGACGAACAGCCGCGCATCGTCGTGCGCGACCGGGAGCAGCCGCACGAGCTGTTCGGGGCTCGCGAGCCGGTAATCGGCGTCGCCCGACTGTTTGAGCCCGAGAAGCTCGCCGCCGCCGCGCAGCTCCAGATCCTTTTCGGCGATCACGAACCCGTCGTTCGTCTCGCGCATCAGCGCGAGCCGCTCGCGCGCGGTTTCCGAAAGATTCGGCGAGCGCAGCAGCAGGCATACCGATTTCGCGGTGCCGCGCCCGACGCGCCCGCGCAGCTGGTGGAGCTGCGCGAGGCCGAAACGGTCGGCATGTTCGACGATCATCAGGCTCGCCGCCGGGACATCGACTCCGACCTCGATCACCGTCGTCGCAACGAGCACCCCGATCTCGCCCGCCTCGAAGCGCGCCATCACCGCATCCTTGTCGGGGCCTTTCATCCGGCCGTGGACGAGCCCGACGCGCGCATCGCCGAGCCGCGCGCGCAGCAGCGCCGCGCGTTCCTCGGCCGCGGCGAGTTCGCTCGCCTCGCTTTCGGCGACCAGCGGGCACACCCAATAGGCCTGCGCGCCGCTCGCGAGATGGCGTTCGAGCGCCTCGACGACCTCGCCCAGCCGCTCGACCGACACCACACGCGTGTCGACCGGGGTGCGCCCCGGCGGCATTTCGTCGATTTGCGACACGTCCATCTCGCCATGGTTGGCGAGTTGCAAAGTGCGCGGGATCGGCGTGGCAGTCATCACCAGCAGGTGCGGCGGGCGCGCCGCCTTGCTCGTCAGCATCAGCCGCTGCGCGACACCGAAGCGATGCTGTTCGTCGACGACGACGAGCGCGAGATCGCGGTAGTTCACGGCCTCCTGAAAGATCGCATGGGTGCCGACAAGGATGTCGATGCTGCCGTCCGCCAGCCCCATCAGCGTCGATTCGCGCACGCGTCCCTTATCGCGGCCGGTGAGGATCGCGAGATTGACCGGCAGCCCCGCGAGCATCGACTGCAGCGTCGCATGATGCTGGCGCGCGAGGATTTCGGTGGGAGCCAGCAGCGCCGCCTGCGTCCCCGCCTCGACCGCGCTCAGCATCGCGCGCAGCGCCACCAGCGTCTTGCCCGACCCGACATCGCCCTGCAGCATCCGCAGCATCGGCGTGTCCTGCGCCATGTCGCCGGCGATCTCGCGCCCGACGCGCTCCTGCGCCCCCGTCAGCCCGAACGGCAGCTTGAGCGCGCCGGTCAACCGCCCGTCGCCGCGCACCGCGCGCCCCTTGCGCGTGCGCAGTCCCTGCCGGATCAGCATCAGCGCGACCTGGCTGGCGAAAATCTCGTCATAGGCGAGCCGGTCGCGCGCCGCCTCGTCGCGCGGGCTCGCGTGGGCGCGCTCGACCGCCTCGCGCCAGGCGGGCCAGCCGCGACTCGCGAGCAGGGGCGCGTCGATCCATTCGGCGAGTTCGGGCCGCCGCTCGAGCGCCACCGCGGCAAGCTGCGACAGCCGCGCATTGGTCAGCCCTTCGGTCAGCGGATAGACCGGCTCGTGAACCGCGATCGCATCGGCATCGTCCGGTTCGGCGACATGGTCGGGATGGACGATCTGGCGCATGTCGCCATAAAGGTCGAGCCGCCCCGACACGCGGCGCATCTCGCCAAGCGGGAACAGCTTGCGCGCGAGGCCCGACGTCCGCCCGAAATAGACGAGCCGCACATGATCGCCCGCGCGGTCGAACGCCTCGACGCCAAAGGGCGCACGCGGGCTACGGCCGGGGCGATAGTCCTGCGCGGTCACATCGACGATGACCGTCTGCCCCGGCTGCGCATCGTCGAGCCGGTCGACCGGCACGCGCGAGATCAGCCCGGTCGGTAGATGGAACAGCACGTCGACCACCCGCTCGAGCCCCAGCCGCGCGAGCGGCTTGGCGAGCTGCGGCCCGACGCCCTTGAGGTCGGTGAGCGCGGCAAAGAGCGGGTTGAGGATTTCGGGTCGCATGGCTAGGGCATGTCTAGCCTCGCCTTTCCGTTCGTGTCGAGCGAAGTCGAGACACCTCGAAGGCAAGCGCCGGGCCGATGGGCATCTCGACTTCGCTCGATGCGAACGGGTTGGGAAATGACCGTGGGCAAATCTCAGAACCGCTCTAAAAGGCCCGCCATGCAAGACCGCCTGAAACGCCTGAAATTCCGCGCCTGGCACCGCGGCACGCGCGAAGCCGATTATATGATCGGCGGCTTTTTCGACCGCTATTCGCCCGGCTGGAGCGACGAGGAAATCGCGTGGTTCGAGGCGGTGTGCGACGAGGATGACGTCGACATCATGGGCTGGGCGCTCGGCACCGGCGCGCCGCCGTCGCATCTCGACCGTCCCGACCTGATCGCCGCGATGCGCCGGCTCGATTATATACCGCTCCCGTGACTCGCCCTGCCGCCGACATTTTCGCCGCCATCGGGCAGGCATCGGCGCCGCTGACGCTCGCGCGCGCGGCGGACGGCTTTCTGCCGCTGCTGCTCGCCGACCTCGCGCGCGCAAGCGACAAGAGAATGCTCTACGTCGCGACCGACGACGCCGCGATGCAGGCGGTGGCCGACGCCGCCCCCTTCTTCGCCCCCGACCTCATCGTCCATCGCTTTCCCGCGTGGGATTGCCTGCCCTACGACCGCGCGGGCCCCTCGATGCGCGTCAGCGCCGACCGGCTGGCGACGCTGTCGGCGTTGCAGGCGACGCCCAAGCGCGGCGAATTGATCCTGACCACCGTTGCTGCGATCACCCAGCGCACGCTCACCCCCTTTCGCATCCGCCAGCTCGCGACGACGCTGGCCGCCGGCCAGCGCATCGACCGCGACGCGCTCGCCGAACTGCTCGTCGCAAATGGCTTCAACCGCGTCGATACCGTCGCCGACCAGGGCGAATTCGCCGTGCGCGGCAGCCTCGTCGACCTCTTCCCCGCCGGCGAGGAGGCGGGGCTGCGGGTCGATTTCTTCGGCGACGAGATCGAAAGCATCCGTCGCTTCGACCCCGCCGACCAGCGCAGCCTTGGCCCCGCCAAGGCGCTGCAATTGCTCCCCGCTGCCGAAACCCTCCTCGACGAGGCGACGATCAAGCGCTTCCGCACGCGCTATCGCGAATTGTTCGGCGCGCAGGCGACGGGCGATCCGCTCTATCAGGCGGTGAGCGAAGGGCGGCGGCAGGCGGGCATGGACCATTGGCTGCCGCTGTTCGAGGAACGGCTCGCGACGCTGCTCGACCATATCGACGCCGCGACCCCGGTGCTGCGCGGTCACCGCACCGACGCGACTGCCGAGACGCGCTTCGAGGCGATCCGCGACTATCATGCCAACCGCGTCGCCGCCGAGCAGGAGCAGGCAGGCAGCTATCGCCCGCTGGCACCGGAGGCGCTCTATCTGACCGCAGCCGAATGGAGCGACGCCGAGGCGGCGCGCCCCGTCCATGTCGTCACGCCGTTCGACGTGCCCGAAGCGGCGAGCGTGCTCGACCTCGAAAGTTTCGCGGCGCGCGATTTCACTCCGGAGCGGACCGCCGACCTCAATGTCTACGACAAGGTCGCCGACCATCTGGCCGATGAGCGCCGCAAGGGGCGCCGCACGATCATCGCCAGCTATTCGGGCGGTGCGCGCGACCGGTTGGCCGGGCTGCTGAAGGAGCATGGGGTCACGGGGCTGGTGCAGGCCGAGACGTGGCAGGAAGCTCTCGGCCTGGCTTCCCCCCTCCCGCTTGCGGGAGGGGTCGGGGGAGGGCCTGTTGCGGAGCGCGCCAACGAGACAAGCCCTCCCCTGACCCCTCCCGCAAGCGGGAGGGGGACAGGCAACGTCGCGCTCATCGTCCTCCCGCTCGACCATGGCTTCGCGTCCGACGCGATCAGCCTGCTCACCGAGCAGGACATCCTCGGCGAACGCCTCGTCCGCCGCCAGAAACGCCGCAAGAGCGCCGACGCCTTTCTCGCCGAACTCGCGACGCTCAGCGTCGGCGATCTCGTCGTCCACCTCGACCATGGCATCGGCCGCTACGAAGGACTGACCTCGATCCCGGTGGGCAGCAGCCCGCACGATTGCGTCGCGCTGACCTATGCGGGCGGCGACAAGCTCTATGTCCCCGTCGAAAATCTAGACGTCCTCTCGCGCTACGGCGGCGAGAGCGAGGGCGTCGCGCTCGACAAGCTGGGCGGCGAGGCGTGGCAGCGGCGCAAGGCGCGGATGAAGGAGCGCATCCGCGAAATTGCGGGCGAACTGCTCGCGACTGCGGCGCAGCGTGCGCTCCGCCCCGGCGAAGTGATGGCCGCCGACGCCGCCTATCCCGCCTTCGCCGACCGCTTCCCCTATCAGGAAACCGACGACCAGGACCGCGCGATCGGCGACGTGCTTGCCGACATGGCCTCGGGCCGCCCGATGGACCGCCTCGTCTGCGGTGATGTCGGCTTCGGCAAGACCGAGGTGGCGCTGCGCGCCGCCTTCGTCGCGGCGATGGCGGGGATGCAGGTCGCGGTCGTCTGCCCGACCACCCTGCTCGCGCGCCAGCATTTCACCAATTTCGCCGAGCGCTTCAAAGGCTTCCCGATCAACATCGGCCGCCTGTCGCGCCTCGTCCCCGCCGCCGAAGCGGCAAAGACGCGCGACGGCCTTGCGAGCGGGCAGATCGACATCGTCGTCGGCACCCATGCGGTGTTCGCAAAAGCGGTCGAGTTTCAGCGCCTCGGCCTGGTCATCGTCGACGAGGAGCAGCGCTTCGGTGTCGTCCACAAGGAACGGCTCAAGCAGCTGAAGGCCGACGTTCATGTGCTGACGCTGACCGCGACGCCGATCCCGCGCACGCTTCAGATGGCGATGTCGGGGCTGCGCGAGCTTTCGGTGATCCAGACGCCCCCCGTCGATCGGCTCGCGGTGCGCACCTATGTCGCGCCGTGGGACCCGGTGGTGATCCGCGAGGCGCTGCTGCGCGAGCACGACCGCGGCGGCCAGAGCTTCTTTGTCACTCCGCGCATCAAGGATCTGCCCGACATCGAGGAATTTCTGCGCACCCGCGTGCCCGAGGTCAAATATGTCGTCGCGCACGGCCAGATGGGCGCGGGCGAGGTCGAGGAGCGGATGAGCGCCTTTTACGACCGCAAATATGACGTGCTCGTTTCGACGACGATCGTCGAATCGGGGCTCGATATTCCAAGCGCCAATACGCTGGTCGTCCACCGCGCCGACCGCTTCGGCCTCGCGCAGCTCTATCAGCTTCGCGGCCGCGTCGGGCGATCGAAGACGCGCGCCTATGCCTATCTGACGACGCCCGAGAGCGGCGGCATCACCGACACCGCCGAAAAGCGGCTGAAACTGCTCGGCGATCTCGACACATTGGGCGCGGGCTTCCAGCTCGCGAGCCACGATCTCGACATTCGCGGCGCGGGCAATCTCGTCGGCGACGAGCAATCGGGGCATATTCGCGAGGTCGGCTTCGAACTCTATCAGTCGATGCTCGAGGAGGCGATCCTCGTCGCCAAGGCCGAGGGTGCCGGGGTCGCGCCGCCGCGCGAGGCGCTGTCGCCCGTCATCACCGTCGATGCGCCGATCCTGATCCCCGAGGACTATGTCCCCGACCTGCCGCTGCGCATGGCGCTCTATCGCCGTCTCAACGAGGCCGAGGATCGCGCGGCGCTCGACGCCTTCGCCGCCGAGATGATCGACCGCTTCGGCCCGCTGCCACCCGAGACCGCGAACCTGATCCAGCTGATGGAGATCAAGGCGAATGCGAAGGCTGCCGGAATCGCCAAGCTCGATGTCGGCGCCAAGGGCGCGCTGGTGTCGTTCCATGGCGATGCGTTCGCCAACGTCCCCGGCCTGATCGCCTATGTCGAACGGCTGAAGGGCCGCGCGCGTATCCGCCCCGACAACCGGCTGTCGGTGAGCGGCGAGTGGGCGAGCGCGGCCGCGCGCCTCAACGGCGCGCTGCAATTGTCGAAGGGGCTGGGCAAGCTCGCGAAGCAGGCGGCGTAGCCGAAGATCGTCATTGCGAGCGAAGCGAAGCAATCCAGAGTGGTGCAAGGCTGCCCTGGATTGCTTCGCTTTGCTCGCAATGACGAGGCTATGGATGCAACGGGGATGCCCGGCCCTTCAGGGGACTGGCTTATCTATTCCATCAACCCCGGCAATTCCTCGCCCGGCACCGGCCCCGATTTCAGAAACCCCTGCCACGTCGCGACGCCGAGGTCCTTCAATCGCGCAAGCTGGCTTTCCTGTTCGATGCCCTCCGCGACGACGAGCAAGCCCAGCGCGCGCGCCAGATCGACGATCGCGCGCACGACGATGCGGTCGCGGTCGCTGCCGTCGATCGTGCGGGTGAAGCCGCTGTCGATCTTCAGATAGTCGATCGGCAGCCGCGCGAGCAGCGACAGGCTCGAATAGCCGGTGCCGAAATCGTCGATCGCGATCGCGCAGCCGAGCGCGCGAATCTGCGCGAGTTGCTGCGCTGCGCTCGCCGGATCGCTGAGCATCGCCTGTTCGGTGAGTTCGAGGGTCAGCCGGTCGGGGTCGACCTTCGCCGCCTTGACCATCGCCGCGAGCCGGTCGGCGAAGTCGGGATCGCCGAGATCGGCGGCGGTGATGTTGAGCGAGACGCGCAGCTTCGCGAGCGCCCTGGGCCACGCCGCAACTTCGGCGAGCGCGACGCGGTGGGCATGTTCGGTCAGCTCGCGCTCCATCCGCGCCGCGCGCGCCGCAGTCACGAGCGGCCCCGCCCCGAGCAGCCCCAGCTCGGGATGGCGCCAGCGCAGCAGCGCCTCGACCCCGACCATCGCGCCGGTCGCGACGTCATATTGCGGCTGATAGAAGATCGCGACCTCGCCGCGCGACAGTGCCGCCTTGACCATCGCGCCGTCGCGCGCCGAGGCGGGGCGCGCGAGCTGGTCGGTCGCGGTGCGCAGCTGATCGCCCACCGGCTCGTCGCGCGTGATCAGCGCGGTCGCGATCCGGATGGCGAGCCGCCCGTTGGGATCGCCGACCATCGGTTCGGCGAGCGCAACGTGCAGCGCGCGTTCCTGCGCCTGGAGCGCGGCGAGCGACTGCGGCGCCGCCGGCGCGATCAGGAATCGCGGCCCTTCGAGCCGGTCGACGCTCGACCCGGGGCCGAATTCGTTGCGCGCAAAGGTGGAGAGCCGGCGCCCGACCTCTTCGAGCAGCGCGTCGCCGGTTTCGGTGCCCGCGCTGTGGTTGATCCGCGCGAGCTGGTCGATCTGCACCAGGATCACCCCGATGTCGGCGTCGTGGCGCGCGTGCAGCGCGTCGAGGTGGCGGATTCCCGCCGCATTGGGGTCGGCACTATGATTCATTGCCGCGCCCATAACAGGCTTTGCTTGCCAATCCCTTCCCTTTTGCACCAGTATCGGCGCGATGGCCGCGAATTCGCCCCGTTCCGACGCGCTCACCGACGGCTATGGCCGCCGGATCAGCTATTTGCGCCTGTCGGTCACCGACCGCTGCGACCTGCGCTGCCGCTATTGCATGGCCGAGGATATGAGCTTCCTGCCCAAATCCGCGGTGCTCAGCATCGAGGAAATGGGCGATCTCGCGACCCGATTCGTCGCGCGCGGCGTCCGCCGCATCCGCCTGACCGGCGGCGAGCCGCTCGTCCGGCGCGGGATCGACACCCTCGCGATGCGGCTCGGGGCGCTGATCGGGGATGGGCTCGACGAGCTCACCCTCACCACCAACGCGATGCGGCTCTCCGACCATGCGTCGATGCTCGCCGCGGCGGGTGTGCGCCGCATCAACGTCAGCCTCGACACGCTCGACCCGCAGGCCTTTCGCCACATCACGCGCGTCGGCGACCTGTCGGTTGCGCTGCGCGGCATCGAGGCGGCGCGTATGGCAGGCCTGGCAGTCAAGATCAACATGGTCGCGCTCGCGGGACTCAACGAGGACCAGCTGCTGCCGATGCTGGGCTGGTGCGCGGCGAACGGCTGCGACCTGACGCTCATCGAAACGATGCCGCTCGGCGAGGTCGCGGACGATCGCAGCGACCATTATATCCCGCTTCACCAGTTCGTCGCGCCGCTGCGCGCCGAGCGCGCAATCTCCCCGATCGTCAAGCGCACCGGCGGCCCGGCGCGCTATTTCGAGGTCGAGGACAGCCCGGTGACGCTCGGCCTCATCACCCCGCTATCGGACAATTTCTGCGCGAGCTGCAACCGCATCCGCCTCACGGTCGAGGGGCGCATCTACATGTGCCTCGGCCAGGACGATCATGTCGACCTGCGCGCGGCGCTGCGCGAGGGCGACGACGTCGATGGCTTGATCGACGCCGCGCTCGCTGGCAAACCGCTCGCGCATGACTTTGTCATCACAAGAGAATCGCAACCGGCGGTCGCGCGCCATATGAGTGCCACGGGCGGCTGACCGGCCGCCCCAAGGGGGACCGGACCAAAATGCAACGCAAGATCGCGCTCGTCGCGTCGAACGCGCCCGCCGCGCAAGAGGCCGAGGCCGAATTGCGGCCGCTCTACGATTTCGTCGATCTAGCCGAGGCCGATCTGCTGATCGCGCTTGGCGGCGACGGCTTCCTGCTCGCGATGCTGCACCAGCTGCTCGATCAGCGACGCACGCTGCCCGTTTTCGGGATGAATCGCGGCACCGTCGGCTTTCTGATGAACGAGTTCCGCGTCGAGGGGCTGCTCGACCGCCTTGCTGCGGCGCGCACCTTCCTGATCCATCCCTTGCAGGGCGACATCACCACGATCAGCGGCGAGCGTCACATCCTGCCCGCGATCAACGAGATTTCGCTGCTCCGCGAAACTCGTCAGGCGGCCAAGCTCGAGGTGCTGATCAACGAGCGCACGATGCTCGAGGAACTCGCCTGCGACGGCGTGCTCGTCGCGACCCCGGCGGGATCGACCGCCTATAATCTCTCGGCCAACGGCCCGATCCTGCCGCTCGGTTCCGACCTGCTCGCGCTCACGCCGATCAGCCCCTTCCGCCCACGGCGCTGGCGCGGCGCGCTCGTCCCCGAATCGACGAGCATCCGCTTCAACGTCCGCGAAGCCGCGAAGCGCCCGGTCAGCGCGGTCGCCGACCAGCGCGAAATCCGCGAGGTCAAGACGGTGGCGGTGACCACCGACCGCAGCCGGCCGCTGACCCTGCTCTTCGACCCCGACCAGGGGCTCGACGAGCGCATCGCGATGGAGCAGTTCATCGTTTGATTCGGGGAAGCGGCACCGGCCCGCTCCCCTCTCGGCCTCCCATAGGTTACTATCGTGAGGGAGGCCGGGAGGGGAGCGGGCCGGTGCCGCTTTATCGGCCGAATTATTCCAAAACCCCCTTGCAAAATCGCGCGAGCGGCGGCAAAGGGGCGCCTCGCCCGCCACGGCGGGCTGCTCCTCGGTAGCTCAGCGGTAGAGCAATCGACTGTTAATCGATTGGTCGCAGGTTCGAATCCTGCCCGGGGAGCCATTCTCTTATATAGCATTGATATTGCGGGGCATTTCATTTGCAATGCCGCTTCTTCCCCCACGCTGCTTATAAACAACGCCAATTTGGCGAGCCCGTGGCCGGGCGGTAAGCGACATAAAAATTGGCATGGATAGTCGTGCCAATTTGTCGGTGAACAAAGTCCACCCGGTCTGCCTCAGACTCCTGATCGCGCGCGGCGTGGTTGCGGACGGCAATCGCTCGGCAATCGGCGCAAGTCCGTCGACTTCGTGCTGGCCCAATTTCACAATTTTTCTGTCGCAGGTTAGCTGGAGCAGCTGAAAATGTGCGCCTCAAGCGAATGCAAGTGACTATTTCTCGATAGAGTCAAGCCCGGTAGTCGGCGGTGTTATTCGCGCGATCGGCATGGAAACCCGAGAATACCGCACGTATCGCCGACAAATTCGAGTGTGAGATTCCATTGCGAATGGATCAGTCTTCTTCGGTCCGGAATATCTGCATCAGCATCGCGAGCATCGCGTCGCGTCCACGCTCCTGCAACCGCACGATGACGCGGCGGCCGTCGAGCGGGTCGGGAAAACGCTCGATCAGCCCCGCCTCTTCCAGCCGATCGATGCGCCGGATCGCCGCCGCTGCCGATTCGCCCGAGCTCAATGTCAGCTGCTTCACATAAACGATGCCGCCCTCCTCGTGCGCGATGAAGAGTTCGAGGATCATGTCCCACGCCGAATCCCGAAGCAGGCCCTTGGGCAAATGCCGCGCCATTTTCAGCCGCGCCCGGAGCAGCTGCCGTGCGCCCTCCACAAGCTGACGCTCGGCCACGCTGACCTTTCTCGCCGCGGCTTCCGAGAGCGACTCGACGGCGCGCTGCGCGCCCTCCGACGGCCGGGCGGAGGATTGGGTGTCATCGTGGCTGTACATGGCTCTAACCCCTTGTCGTGTTAAGGTCCCGCTTCGAGAGGCCCCGACGCACCCACCGTCGAAGCCGCCAGTTTCGTTCGTTTCGCATCGTCTTCGTCGCCGTCGCGGCAGCCCACCTCCTTCAGCCGATCGACCAGTTCATGAATCAGGCTGCCGTGCGACCCTTTGAGCAGGAGCACGTCGCCATCGCGCAATTCTTCGACGAGTATCGCTTCGAGCGCTTCGGGCGCCTCGACATGGCGCCCGCGGCGCTCTTCGGGGAGCGCATGCCAGAACGCGGCATAGAGGTCGCCGACCGCGTGGACGCGGTCGATCCGGTTCGCGGCGATCAGCGGCGCCAGCCCGGCGTGCCAGGCTTGGGCATCGGGGCCGAGCTCGCGCATTTCGCCCAGAACGACGATCTTGCGGCCGGATCCACGCCAGTCGCGCAGCAGCGCCAGTGCCGCGGCCATCGAACCGGGATTGGCGTTATACCCCTCGTCGATCAGCGTAATGCGCCGCGTCCCGAGACGCAGCACGCTCTGCTCGCCGCGGCCCGCGAGGGGTGAGAAGCGATCGAGCGCGGCGATAGCGGGCTCGATGTCGTGCCCTGCGGCGGCAACGGCGGCGAGGACCGCGAGGCTGTTGAGCGCCATATGCTCGCCCGCCGCGCCCAGCAGGTAGCGCCGCTCGGTTCCGAAGATCGCCGCGCGGACAAGACGGCGCGAGGCGTCATAGCCGAGCAGGCGGAACGGACATCCCGCCGACCGCCCATAGTGGACGATCTCAAGGCCGCGCATCTTCGCCGCCATATGGACGCGTTCCCACTCGGCCATCTCGCGATTGAGAACCGCGGTGCCGCCCGGCGCCATGCCCTCGAAAATCGCGCTCTTGCGACCCGCGACGGTGGCGAGGTCGCCATGATATTCAAGGTGGGCGGGAAGGATGTTCGTGAAAATCGCGATGTCGGGGCGCGTCAGCCGGGCGTTGCGCGCCATCCGGCCGATCGCGAGCTCCAGTACGACATGGGGGGTCGGCCAAGGGATCGAAGCGAGATTCCAGGCGATACCGTGCGGCAAATTGGCATTGTGCCGGGTCTGACCGACCGCGCCATAGGCTGCCAGCGCATGCGCGAGCATCGCGACAGCGGTGGTCTTGCCCGCGCTCCCCGTCACCGCAAGAACCCGCCCGCTCATCTGCGCGCGCGCGTAGCGGCCGAGCGCCAGAACCGCCGTCCCGCTATCCTCGACATGCAACAAGGGCGCGCCGCCGGGAAGGTCGTCGGTCCCGCCGGCGACGAGAAGCGCGGCGGGTGCCGCCGGCAAGCGCGCGAGCCATGACACCGGCACCCCGACCTCGCCCTCGCGGCGCCGCACCGCCACCATGTCGCCCGCCATCATCGTCGCCGGCGCGATGCACAGCCCGGTCGCCGACCAGTCGGGCGGCGGCGGGCGCAGCCAGCGGCCGCCCGTCGCGCGTGCCACATGCTCCGCGGTCCAGTGAACCGTCGGGTCGCGCGGGTCGGCCGCCTCCTCGCCGCAATCGCCCGCGAGTAGATGGGCGCGATAGGCGACCAGTCCCGAGAGATAATGTTCGACATCGTCGATGCGGACGCGAAAGCCATGGTGCCGGATGAAGAAGCTACCCGCGATCCGGTCGGGCCGCGCATAGAACATCGCCAGCTCGGGCCAGAAATGTCCGTTGAGCAGATAGTTCGCGCGGTGGTGCAGCGCCTTGTGGAAGTGCGCCAGATCGAAACCGTCGAGCAGATGCGCGCGCGCCGGGTCGCCGCGCAGCCGGCCGATCATCTTCGCCGCTGCCATCATCAGTTCGAGCAGCGTCGGAAAGGTGGTGATGCGCTCGAGAACGAAGTCGAGATGGTCGCGCACATTGTCGAGGCCAAAGCGAAAATAGGCCTCGGACGAATCATGTTCCGTCAGTTCGTTGATGCAGTAGCTCAGCCAGTGGTCATGCGCTTTCCAATGCTCGGCGCGCACGAAATGGTCGAAGGCCAGTTCGGCGGCCTCAAGCCACCGCCGCTCACCGGTAGTGCCGAACAGCCGCACCAGCGCAAAGGCCGCCTCGCCGTCGTAATAGATGATCCGTATCGACTGTTTCACGTCGAGCGCCGGATAGTTGAGCACATGGACGAAGCGGCCGCTGACCGGATTCTGCATATAGACGATCGTGCGGGCGAGACCGTCGCAGAGGCCCGCGTGCCGATGGTCGCCGGTGAGTTGGCGATATTTGGCCAGGGCGAGGATCGCGACCGCGTTGCCGCCGAGCTTGATCTCGTCGCCGGCGTCGACGAGGAACGCTGCCGCCTCGCCGCCGGGGAGCGGCCCCGCGCGGATCAGATGCGATGTCAGATACTCAAGCGCGCGGTCGATCGCGGCCTTCAGTGCAGGGTCGCGCGTGACCTCCCACGCCTCGAGCATCGCATAGAGCGTGCTCGCGTGGCGCAGGGCGTTATAGGCGGCGATCGGGCGGTCGAAACAGGGATGCCAGCCATAGGCGAAACGGCCGTCATCGCCGACCTGCGACGCCAGATAACGGCTCCCGCGCTCGATCAGCCCCAAGGTCGCGGCGGCGTCGAGCGGTGGCAGGGTCCGCCGCCCGGCTTCGAGGCCCTTGCCGCGAATTTCGTGGACGACATCATCCTCGCCGACGAAGGCGCCGCGCGTCGTGAACAGCCAGATGCGGCGGTCGTCGGCAAAGGAGATGTCGCAGGCGCCAAGGCGACGCTCGGCATAGAGGCGGAAATTGCGCTCGTTGATGGCCGCCGCTGCTTCGCGCGGGCCGCCATAGAGCATCGCATTGGCGTTGAGTTCGGTTTCGAGAAACGCCTGCCCGAACGCCGCGTCGAGCGAAATGCCGAGGCGGAAATAATTGCGTTTGATATCTTTCAGCCGCTCGCGCAGCGCGCCCCATGTCGTGCGCTCGACAGCATCGACCCATTCGACGCGCAGCCAGCGCGCATCCGCGCCTTCCGCCGTCAGCTCGGCTTCGACGCGGCGCCATGCGTCGTCGGCATCGGCGCCCGCGACGGTGCGGACGGTCGCCCGCTGCGTGCCATCGGTCCAAGACAGAAAGACGATGACACGTTTCGCTCCCCCCGTGACGACGGGCGAAATATCACCCAACGCTGCGCGCAATGCTGCGAGCCGGGAGGCGAACGCCGCGCTCACCTCTCGCGCAGCGCCTCCCCGGCGCGGTTGAGCGGCTTGACCAGATATTGCAGCACCGTTTTCTTGCCGGTGTGAATATCGACCGTGGCGATCATCCCCGGAACGATCGGAAAGCGCTTGCCCTGCTTGTTGACGAGCGCGTCGGCCTTGGTGCGGACGAAGACGCGATAATAGAAGACTTCGGGCTGCACCTCGTCGCGGATGGTGTCGGGCGAAATGGTCGTGACGATGCCGTCGAGCCCGCCATAGATCGAATAGTCATAGGCGGTGATCTTCACCGTGGCGCGCTGGCCCGGATGGATGAAGGCGATGTCGCGAGGCGCCATGCGCGCCTCGATCATCAACTGGTCATCGAGCGGGATGATTTCCATGATCCGGCCGTTCGGCGGGATCACCCCGCCTTTCGTCGATACTTCGATACTCTTGACGATGCCGCGCACCGGCGAACGTAGCGTCAGCCGTTGGAGCGTATCGGAGCGCCCGCGCACGACCGGGGCCAGCGCCTTTACCTCTTCGTCGGCATGCGCGAGTTCCTGCCGCGCCTCGACGATATATTGCGAGCGCAGGTCGGCCTTCTTCAGCTGAAGATCGGCGAGCTGGCGCTTGAGTCGCAGCACCTCGACATTGCTCGCCGCGCCAACCTCGATCAGCGATTCGCCGATCGCGAGTTCCCTGCGGATGAGCGCGATCGATTCATCGAGCAGCCCGAGCGACGCGGCAAGGCTGCTCCGCCGCGCTTCGTAGAGCCGCTGTTCCTCGGCTTTCAGGTCGGGAAATTCGTCGAGTTCGGAGGGAAAGCTGAGCGCGGTCTGGTTGACCTCGGCGCGCAGCCGCGCCGAGGCTGCGAGCGCGGCGCGATATTTGGCCGCGCTCTCCTCGACCGTCGAGCCCGCCTGCGTCGGGTCGAGCTGCGCCAATATCTGCCCGGGTTCGACGATCATGTCCTGACGCACGAACAGTTTCGAGAGGATGCCGCCCTCAAGCGACTGGATCACCTGTTCGCGCGACGTCGGGACGACGCGCCCGCCGCCCGTCGCGACCTCGTCGAGCTCGGCGAACCAAGCCCAGACGAGCCCGGCGACGAAGAGCGCGGCGAGTAGCCAGACCGGCCGGGTCGCGGACCGAAGCCCCTTGTCGGCATCCTCGGCGAGCCAGTCTTCGGTGGCGACCGCTTCGCTCATGCCGCCTTGCCCCTGCCCTGCATCGTTCGCAGCGCCGCCGCCTTGGCGTCGTCGAGTGCGACCGCGCCATTGTGGATGACGATGATGCGGTCGACGAGGTCGAGCACGCGCATCCGGTGCGTCGCGATGAGCACCGTCCGGGACCGGCTCCAGGCCTTGAAGCGCTCGATGAACAGCCGCTCGGTCGCCTCGTCCATCGACGCCGTCGGTTCGTCGAGCAGCACGACATTGGGCTCGCGAACGAGCAGGCGTGCGAGCAGCAGCGCCTGAATCTGCCCGCCCGAAAGGCCCAAGCCACCCTCGAGGATCATCTGTTCGAGCCCCGCGCGCGAGCGGCGGATGAAATCGTCGGCGCCGACCATCGCGAGCACCGCCATGATCTCGTCGCAGGTCGCCTGCGGCCGGCCGAGCGTCAGATTTTCGCGGATCGTGCCGTGAAAGAGGCGGCTGCCCTGGCCGAGCAGGCCGACGTCGCGCCGCACGTCGGCGGGGTCGATCTGATGCAGGGCGAAGCCGTCGAGCAATATTTCGCCCGATATCGGGTGCAGCAGCCCCGAACAGCCCTGCAGCAGCGTCGATTTGCCGGCGCCGTTTCGGCCGAGGATCGCGATCTTTTCGCCCGGATCGATCCGTAGGTTGGCGATCGAGAGCGCCGGCGGCGAATTGGGATCGGCATAGCGGAACACCGCCGAATGAAAGGTATATCCCCCCGCGATTGCCGGCAGCTGGATGCGGTGTTCGTCGTCGGGATCGTCGACGGGCAGCGCCATGATCTGATCGAGGCTGTTGATCCCCACCCGCGCCTGCTGCAACCGGTTCAGCACCTGCGCGACGTGCGAGATGGGCGCGATCATTCGCGAGCCGAGGATCGACGCCGCGACGAGCACGCCCGTAGTGATCTCGCCCTCCATGACGAGCGGCGCGCCGACGAAGATCGTCGTCGCATAGACGCCGTTCTGGACATTGTGCGTCCAGGTCGTGAGGCTGTTGGTCAGGCCGCGCAATTTGAGCTGCGCCTCGGCCGACGCCGCGTTGAAATGATTCCATTGCTGCTGAAAGCGCGATTCGGCCTGGAGCGTCTTGATGTCTTCGAGGCCCTGAACCGCCTCGACCAGCATCGCGTTGCGCAGCGACGATTCGCGCATCGCCTCATTGGCATAGGCGCGCAGGCGGCGCTGCGCGAGCAGCCCGGGAAGGAGCAGGAGGACGAGCGCGCCGAGCGGCACCGCCGCGAGCGGGCCGGCGATGAGCCAGAAGATCGCCAGGAAAAGCAGGAAGAAGGGAATGTCGGCGATCGCGGCGACGGTGGTCGAGGTCAGCAGCTCGCGCACCTGTTCGAGGTCGCGAAGCTGCGCGATGAACGCGCCCGTCGACGTCGGCCGGTCGCGGTTGCGTACCCGGAGCGCGTGGCCGAACACCTGGTCGGACATGCGAAGGTCGGCCCGCTTGCCGAGAATGTCGATGATCCGCATCCTGAGGCGACGAAAAAGAAAATCGAAGCCGATCGCGAGTAATACGCCGAAGAAGAGAATATAAAGTGTGGGAAAGGATTGCGCCGGAATCACGCGGTCATAGGTTTGCATCGAAAAAAGCACCCCGGCGAGCGCCAGCGTGTTCGCGACGACCGACGCGATCAGGACGTGCGAATAGGATCGGGCATCGCGAAAGATGATGCGGCGCAACCAATGCTCTTCATAGGGGCGGATATAGGTGTCGACGCGCGCGTCGCGCAGCGCACGCGCCGGGCGGGCGGCGACCAGCCGGACCGCCGAGGCGCAGAGTTCGTCGACGGGGATCTCGTTTTCCAGTCCTTCGGCGCCCGCCGCGACGAGCGTCGCCCGGCCTTCGGCATCGACCGAACGCACGACCGCGAGGCGGCCGCCACCGAGTTCGACGATCATCGGCATCCGTTCGGGCGTCAGACTGGCGGCCGCGACCGGCAGGAAGCGCAGGCGAAGCCCGGCGCCGCGCGCGATCAGCGCGATCCGCCCGGCCTCGTCGCGCCCTTCGTGCCAGAGACTTGCGAGCTTCGAATTTTCGGCGGGGCCGGGAAGGCGATAATGATGGGCGACGATGCGGAGCGCTTCGACCCATGCATCGGCCTGAAAAGGACGCGCCGGCGCGGTTACCTCGATGGTCACAGCGTCACCCCCTTTATCGTCATGCCGCTTAGTTCATAGACGTCGCGCTGGACGCCGGCGTGGAACAGGCAGCTGACCTCGAGCCGGCGGATGTCGAACCGCGTGTTGGCGAGGTCGAAGCGGACCTGATGAAGCTCCTGTTCGGCGTTGAGCAGGTCGACGAGGGTGCGCGTCCCCATGTCGAGATATTGCAGCCGGTAGAGCCGGCCGGTCTCGGTCATGCTGTCGCGGCGCGCGGCGAGCGTCTCTACGACGCTACGCAGGCTCGCGACCTGACGATGCGCCTCGGCGAGCTGGCGGCCGACCTCGTTTCGAGCGCGCGCTTCGGCCGCGTCGGCCGCGCGCAGCGCATAGTCCGCACCGCGTTCGCGTGCGCGGCGTGCGCCGCCGCTGTAGAGCGGCGTCGAAACATTGAGGCCGAAGCTGTATTCGGCGCGGTGCGAAAAGGGATCGAACAGATCGCTGCCCCCGTTCGCCCCGACCGATACGGTCGGCAGGCGATCGGCGCGGCTGCGGTCGAGCGCCGCCAGCGCCTCGTCGCGCTCCGCGCGCGCCTGCATGACGGCGGGCACCATCGCCCAGTCGGGATCGCCGCGATCGCATGCGCCGTGGAGGCCGACCGGCGGATCGAGCGACACGCGGGGTGCCGCCGCGCGGCCGAGCAGATAGGCGAGATTGCTTTCCCACCGCGCCTGTTCGGCCTCGATTTCCTGAAGCGCGACTTCGGCGGCCTGGACGCGCGCCTGCGCCTGGAGCGCGTCGGATTTGGTTGTCGCGCCCAGCCGGTAGCGATGGTGCACCAATTCGTTGATGTCGCGGATGCTGGCAAGCTGATCGACCGCCACCTGCCGCAGCGCGATGTCGCGCTGAATCTCGATGATCGCATAGCTGGTGTCGCGCACGAGCCCATCGACCGCGAGCAGCAGGTCGGCGCGGCTGACGCGCGTTCCGGCGTCGGCGATCGCGACCGCACTTTTGACCTTCCCGAAATCAAAGAGCATCTGCGATGCGGACAGATTGGCGCGCGGTTGCCACCGGCTGGAGCGCAGATTGTCGTATTCCGTGCCGATGCCACCGCTGATCTGGGGGCGATAGCCCGCTTTGGCGACGTCGACCTCCTGTGCCTGTTCGTTGAGACGCGCGATGGCTTCGGTGACCGACGGATGCCAGTTGACGGCTTCACGCACGGCAGCTTCCCAGCTGATGCTGTCACCCTCGGGAGCGGCAGCGCCAAGCAGCAAGGGCATCAGGAAGATGGATGGCACAATCCGTGCCAGGTCGGGAAATCGTCCGTGAGCAGGCCGCGTTCGGGTCGGCATTCGTCCTCCGCCGTTCGGTCCCCCCCTGCGGTCCGCCCGCGACTTTTGTCGTCGAGCAAGACCGTTGGAAACCGATTTGACCGGCGAAGGATTAAATAATCGTGTGCATATTCGAACTCAGATCGTCATCCTGATTGACGGATAGATAGGATGTCGGATCATCGACTGTCGGCACAATTTCGGACGTACTGGACGCGATAGAGAAATTTCCTGTCCCGTTACTGGACAGCGAACTTTCTTCGTTTGCTAAGTAGCTATCTAGGACTTCAACCAGATCGCCCTGCCCTTCGAACAGGTCATAGACCAACGCTTCGGGCGGCGAACCGCTGTCATCCGTCATCATGGTCGAGGCGCTGAAGTCCGCAAGCATCACGACGTCACCAAAGGCGCTCGCCGCCGCGACCGGCAAGACGCCGCCGGGGTCGATCGCGTCGACCGTCACGGTCAGCTCGGCCTGCGCCGTTTCGCCATTGGGATGCTGGATCTGATAGGCGAAGCTCTCGGTCAGGTCGGTCGCCGAATAGGCCAACGCCGGATCGGGCTCGTAATGATAATTGCCCGCCTCGTCGATCGTCAGCGTGCCATAGCTGCCCGTCAGCGTCACCGGCGTGTCGCCGATCTCGGTGAAGCCGCTGCCGCTGTCCACCAGCACCGCCGTGAACGGCGATCCGGCGACGTCGTTGTCGAGCAGATTGCCATCGGCGGCTGCAACGGCATCGACCTGGAACTCGGTCAGGTTCGTCACCTGTTCCGAAAGGACCACATCGGAGTCGAAGCCCGTGCCGAGCCCGGCCGCCTCCACTGTGATGCTATAATTGCCCGGGGCCAGATCGCTGAAGGTCGCCGACGCGCTGACGAGCCCGAGCAGGTCGGCGACCGCGGTGACATTCTGCGTGTCGATGACCGTTCCCGTATCGGTGTCAGTCAGCGTCACCGTATAGCTCGGGAATAGCGTCACCAGACTGCTCACCGCGATATTCACGGTCGCGTCCGACTCGGTGTCGGCGGCGACGGTGAAGTTCGCACTGTCGCTTTCGGTGCCGATAATGCCGTTGTTCAAGGTGAAGAGCGGCGTTTCGACCGTATCGACCGTATTCACAAAAAGGACCGCCGCTGTAGCAGAATCGGTCGCGGCGGCCAGGCCAGTGGACGCATCGTCACCCGGCGCACCCCATGTCAGCGCGGCGTCGGGGCTGCCGATCTCGATCACCAAGGTCGCGCTTTCCTGCGCGCCGTCGGGTCGTTGGATCGTGTAGGTAAAGCTCTCCGCGGCGCCGATGTTCGCGGCGTCCGCGTCGGGCGTATAGACATAGCTGCCGTCGAGATCGATCACCAGTGTGCCATGCTCGCCGGCGACCACCGTCGCGTCGGCGGTGACATCGGTCGTGACGCCGTTGACGGTCACGCTGCTCACCACCGTACCGGCGGCGGCGATATCGGTCTCGCTCGCCGCATTGGCGTCAGTGATGACATTACCTTCGGCGGTCACCGCAACCACATCGGCGATATCGGTATAATCGCTGTCGACCCCGCTGACGTCGAGAGTACCGAGCACGCCGGCGCCCGCCAGCCCGTCGAAGGTGACGAAAGCGCGATATTCGCCCGCTCCCAGCCCCTGGGTCACCGACAGGTCGCCGGCGAGCAGGCCGAGATCGAGCAGCGTCGCCGATCCGTCGCCATCGACACCGACCCAATTGCCGTCGATCAGCTGCTGCACGACGACCTGATAGTCGGCGGCAACCCCGATATCGAGCAGACCGCCATATTCGAACAGTGCATCGAGCTCGTGTCCGTCCTCGACGGTGAAGGTGACCGCATCGATCCCGAGCAGCTGCAGCCCGGCGACGTCGAGCGAAAGATCGACGTCGGCGAGCGCGAGCAGCGCCAGATAATTCGCGCTGCCCAGGTCGACATCCGTGGTGGCGGGCACGAGATCGAGCGCCGCACTATCGAGATTGTCGAACGCAACGAACTGATCGGGAGCATCGGCGGCGGTCGGCCCCGATACATTGCCTGCCGCGTCGGTGAGCGTGACCGTGAGCGTCTCGCCGTTAGTCTGTGCCGGTATGGTGACGCTGTAGCTTCCGTCGGGTTGCACCGTGCCGGTGCCGAGAACGGTCGTTCCGTCCGGACCATAGACCGTCACCGTCGCATCGGGCTCGCCCGTGCCGGTCACAGTCGCGCCCGTCGCGTCGTCGACGTCGGCCGTCGGCGCATCGGGCGCGGTCAGGTCGGGAGCCACGGCGGTCGTCGGCAGCGACTCATTGCCCGAGGGATCGGTCTGCGTCACCGTCAGCTCTTCGCTGTTCGTCTGCGCCGGGATCGCCACGCTGTAACTGCCGTCGGGCTGCACAACGCCCGAGCCGAGCACCGTCGTCCCGTCTGGAGCATAGACGTGGACCGTCGCGCCGGGCTCGCCCGTGCCGGTCACCGTCGCGCCGGTTGCGTCGTCGACATCCGCGGTCGGCGCATCGGGCGCCGTCACGTCGGCGAAGTCCGGCGCCAGCGTCGTCGTCGGCGCCGATTCATTGCCCGCGGCATCGGTTTGCGTGACCGTTAGCTCTTCGCCGGCGGTCTGCGCGGGGATCGTGACGCTGTAGCTGCCGTCGGGCTGCACCGTGCCGGTGCCCAGCACCGTGGTGCCGTCGGGACCATAGACGGTCACCGTCGCTCCCGGCTCACCCGCCCCCGTCACCGTCGTGCCCGTCGCATCATCAACGTCGGCGGTCGGCGCGTCGGGCGCCGTGAGGTCAGGCGCTTCGGCAGCGGTCGGCGGCGATTCATTGCCCGCGGCGTCGGTGAGCGTGACCGTGAGCGTCTCGCCGTTAGTCTGTGCCGGTATGGTGACGCTGTAGCTTCCGTCGGGTTGCACCGTGCCGGTGCCGAGAACGGTCGTTCCGTCCGGACCATAGACCGTCACCGTCGCATCGGGCTCGCCGGTGCCTGTGACTGTCGTTCCCGTGGCGTCATCAACATCCGCGGTCGGCGCATCGGGCGCGGTCAGGTCGGGAGCCACGGCGGTCGTCGGCAGCGACTCATTGCCCGAGGGATCGGTCTGCGTCACCGTCAGCTCTTCGCTGTTCGTCTGTGCCGGGATCGCCACGCTGTAACTGCCGTCGGGCTGCACAACGCCCGAGCCGAGCACCGTCGTCCCGTCTGGAGCATAGACGTGGACCGTCGCGCCGGGCTCGCCCGTGCCGGTCACCGTCGCGCCGGTTGCGTCGTCGACATCCGCGGTCGGCGCATCGGGTGCCGTCACGTCGGCGAAGTCCGGCGCCAGCGTCGTCGTCGGCGCCGATTCATTGCCCGCGGCATCGGTTTGCGTGACCGTTAGCTCTTCGCCGGCGGTCTGCGCGGGGATCGTGACGCTGTAGCTGCCATCGGGCTGCACCGTGCCGGTGCCCAGCACCGTGGTGCCGTCGGGACCATAGACGGTCACCGTCGCTCCCGGTTCACCCGCCCCCGTCACCATCGCGCCCGTCGCATCATCGACGTCGGCGGTCGGTGCGTCAGGTGCGGTGAGGTCGGGCGCCAGGGCCGTCGTCGGCTCCGAAACATTTCCGGCCGCGTCCGTCAGCGTAACGGTCAGTTCCTCGCCGTCGACTTGCGCCGGTATGGTGACGCTGTAACTGCCGTCGGGCTGGACCGTGCCGGTGCCGAGAACGGTCGTTCCGTCGGGACCGTAGACCGTCACCGTCGCATCGGGCTCGCCCGTGCCGGTCACCGTAGTACCGGTCGCATCGTCGACGTCGGCCGTGGGAGCGGCGGGGGGATCGACATCAGCGTCGGCATCTGCATCTGCATCTGCATCGGCATCTGCGTCAGCATCAGCATCAGCATCAGCATCAGCATCGGCATCAGCATCGGCATCAGCATCGGCATCAGCATCGGCATCAGCATCGGCATCAGCATCGGCATCAGCATCGGCATCTGCGTCGGCGTCGGCGTCGGCGTCGGCGTCGGCGTCGGCATCCGCATCAGCATCGGAATCGTCGCCTCCCCCGCCTCCGCCGCCAGCCGCGGCGGCAATGCCGCCGATACCGAGCAGGCCGAGCACCGGAAGCAGAACGCCTGCTCCGGCGCCTCCTGCTTCGGCGGCGACCGAAGATGCCGGAATAAGCTCACCCCAGTCGGTCAGTTCATAGAATTGCGGCCCGTCGCCGGGGCTGGCGAGCCAGTTGCTGCCATCGGGCTCCTGGAGGACGAGGTCGCTATCCTCCCCGTCGGACGTAGTGGTGTAGAAATCGACGATGCGGATCGTTTCTCCGGAGCGCAGCTCGATAACAAGGTCATTCCCCTGCCGCACGAGGCTCTGGACGTCGGCTCGGCTCAACTGCAGCCGCACGACGCTGGGTGAATCGAGATCGATGGAATCGAGCGCGACACTGTGCGACTCACCAGTTGCCTTGTCGAAAATCTCCGCTTCCATGATCAAGCTCCCTGGTTCGAAAAAAATCGCACGACCTCTTGCCGCAATACACTCCACAATTGCGTATTGCGTAGCGTCTCAGAGATTCCATCTAATTTATAGAATGCTCCGATATTTACTGTTTGAGTCTATGTCTTTTGGAGGAGTAATCAATATGAGTCGATACATCGCTCCGATATCGGAGCATTTTTCTATAGTGTCCCGGATCAATACATTTCTCCATTGATGTGAAATTCGCGGTGGGAAGGGCAAGATTCCCAAGAGAAATTGTCTGCGAGGGGCGCCTTCAGGCGCTTCGCTCACTCATCTCTGCCTACAGCAAGCCGCTCAGTGCCTATTTCGGCCGCCGCATCGCCACGCCGCTGCGGATCGTGTCGGGCTCGCCTATTCGCGAGAGGCGCCGAAACACCTCCTGCACCAGATTGCGCTCGACCGCGTCTTGGAGAGCAAGCAAGTGGCGAGGCTGATCAAGATGGCTTTGTCGGAACTACCGGAAAAGACACGCCGAGGCCGCGCTGCAGGCGCAACCGTTCGACGAGGAGACGCTGACCGCCGATGAAGTCGGCCTCAAATCCACCTTGTTCGACCGGCGCCCCGATCAATCAGGAAATGCTGACCGGATCGACTTCAAGCCTGACGATTACATCTTTTCCATTTTCCGCCCAACCAGAACGACGCGCTGTTTACGCAATTCGGCGACATCGCGCTGTTCGATGGCGAGGTCGTTACCCGGGCTATCGGCCAGCCTTCTCCGCCTCGGCCTGAAAGAAACGACCGCGCACGCCGCGAACATCCCGATTGGCCGGCCGCGGCGATCCCGATCATTCTCTTCGTCCGTTCGGCGCGCGCGGCTGCTACCCCCGGATGAACTTCAGGATATCGGCGTTGACGACGCCGGCATTGACCGTCAGCATCCCGTGCGAGAAGCCGGGATAGATGATGAGTTCGCTGTTCTGCAGCAGCTTGTCCTGCATGATCGCAGCGCATTTGTACGGCACGACCTGATCGTCGTCGCCCTGCAACACCAGCGTCGGCACGGTGATCGCCTTCAGATCTTCGGTCTGGTCGGTTTCGGAGAAGGCCTTGATGCCTTCATAGTGCGCCTTGGCGCTTCCCATCATGCCCTGACGCCACCAGTTCCTGATCACGCCTTCGGAGGGCTCGGCGCCGTCGCGATTATAACCATAAAAGGGGCCGGCCGGCACATCGAGGAAGAATTGCGCACGGTTGGCGGCAAGCGCGGCACGGAAGCCGTCGAACACTTCGATCGGCGTGCCGTCGGGATTGCCGGGGGTCTTGACCATCAGGGGCGGCACGGCGCTGACCAGCACCGCCTTGGCGACGCGGCCCTGCGGCTGCCCGTATCTCGCAACATAGCGCGCAACCTGCCCGCCGCCGGTCGAGTGACCGACATGAATCGCGTTCCTGAGGTCGAGATGCTCGGCGACCGCCGAGGCGTCGGCGGCATAATGGTCCATATCGTGTCCGTCGCTGACCTGGGCCGAGCGCCCATGGCCGCGGCGGTCGTGCGCAACGACGCGGAAGCCTTTGTCCAGAAAGAACAGCATCTGGTTGTCCCAGTCGTCGGAGCTGAGCGGCCAGCCGTGGTGGAAGTGGATCGGCTGCGCGTCCTTCGGCCCCCAATCCTTATAGAAGATTTCGATGCCGTCGTTCGTCGTCACATAGGGCATGGTCATTCTCCCTCGGGTTAAGCTGGCGAGAAGAATAAGCGTAGAAGCATGTCGATATTTCCAGACTTTTCGACGACGCCATGGAGAAAGCCTGTCCCCGCGAAGGCGGAGATCGGTCAAATCCCGAAGCGACGCCTCGAACCCGTTATGAAAGGATCTGGACCCTAAGCCATCAAACGGGGCGGCCGATCACGACAATCCCCGGACAAATAGCGGGCAGGCTCATATCGAAGCGATCATTGACGCGTCTTGACGCGCGACCCTCGACGGCCCCCGCCATCGGGCCCCTCCGCGACATGGCATTCGACGACCGCCGCCGGGAGTGATATTCTGCCCGTCGAGCGGGAGATGGATATGCTTGACTGGTTTCGCGAACGCTATCTGCTCGTTCTCGGATCGATCTACGTCTATAACGAGCATCGCGGCTATACCGCGATCGACCGGGTGATAGAGGCGGTCCGGGTGCGTTCGCCCGGCGACGGGGCGTTGATCGCGGCAATCGAGGATCATCGCCGGGACGAGCGCAAACATTATATGATGTTCCGGCGCTGGTTCGAGCAAAAGGGGTGGATGCCGCTCGATGTCGATCGCACCTTCGGGCATATCGACCGCTTCGTCGAGATCATTTTTCGAACGCCGATCGACCGGCTGGATACGCAAGAGGTCATCGACCGCGACGAATTGTTCGAACGCCTTTGCCGCGTGATTGCGCTGACCGAGCGCCGCGGATTCCGTCAGGTCGAAACGCTGCTCGCCAACCGATTCGTTGGCGGCGACCCGATCCTGACCCGGATTTTCCAGATCATCCGCAAGGACGAGCCAAGCCATTGGGCGCCCTATGAAGGCTGGCTGCGCGACCATGGCAAGCGGACGCCGCGCTGGTGGGAACGCGCCATCGACGGCTTCATCCATTCCGAACTTCTGTTCATCAAGCTTCCGGCGCTGTTCCTGAACCCCTGGATCGCGCACCGCACCGACTGGCCCGACGCGCACGAGCCGGACGGCGACAGAATGGCGCCGCGATCGCGCGCCGCCGCATGACGGGCCGTTCGGCGCACGGGGAGCCCGACTTTCCACGCCTCGCTTCGGACGCAGCCCGGCCCGGGCTCGCCGCACGGCTGCTCACCCGCCGCGTCGGACGGATGCTCGTGCGCAACAGCATCGTGAGCAGCTTCGTCTTCCTGATCGGCCTCGGCCTGCTCTGGGTGCTCGTCCAACATTTCGGCATGAAGGCCGTCCCCGCCGCCGCGATCGGATTTCTGGTTTCGAACAGCCTGCACTATGCGCTCGGGCGGAGCTGGATCTTTCGCGGGACCGATCGCAAGATCCACACCGGCTATCTGATCTTCCTCATCAACGCCGGCCTTGGGCTGGCGATTACCGTCATCCTTTTCGCCGCGCTGCTGCAGTGGACCCCGATCCACTATCTCGTCGCCCGGGTGATCGTATCCCTGTTCGCGGGCCTTGCGATGTTCGTGCTGAACGCCGTCGTCAATTTCCGGCAGGTCTGACATGCGGATCGCCTTGTTTTCGGGAAATTACAACTATTTGCGCGAAGGCGCGAACCAGGCGCTGAACGCACTCGTCGCCTATCTCGAGCGAAACGCGGACTGCGAGGTCCGCATCTATTCCCCGGTGACCGACACCCCGGCATTCAAGCCGGCCGGGACGCTGATCGCGGTGCCGTCGATCGCCTTGCCGCTGCGCAGCGAATTTCAGCTCGCGCTTGGCCTGCCGGCGTCGATCCGCCGCGACCTTTTGCGCTTCGCCCCCGACATCATCCACGTCGCGACTCCCGACATCCTCGGGACGCGCGCGCAGACCTTCGCTCTGCGGCGCGGCATTCCGACGGTCGCCAGCCTGCACACCCGCTTCGAATCCTATCTCGACTATTACGGACTGGGGTGGGGGCGCCCGCTGGTCGAAGCGCATATCCGGCGCTTCTATCGCCGCAGCGACCATGTTCTTGTCCCGACGCCGGGCCTTGCCCGCGACATGAAAGCGCTGCGCGGCGACGACAGGGCCAGCGTGTGGAGCCGCGGGGTCGATCGCGACCGGTTCGCGCCGACCCGCCGCGATCTCGACTGGCGCCGCGCGCGCGGGATCGGCGACGACCGGATCGCGATCCTCTTCTTCGGCCGGCTGGTGCTCGAAAAAGGCGTGAAAACCTTCATTTCGGTTCTGCGCGAGCTGCAGTGCCGCGTGCCCGTCACGCCGATCATCGTCGGCGCCGGACCCGCGGCCGGCGCCTTCGCCGCGCTTCCCGGGGCGGTGATGACCGGGCATCTCGATGGACCCGACCTCGCGCGCGCGGTCGCGAGCGCCGACATCATGCTCACGCCCAGCACGACCGAGACGTTCGGCAATGTCGTGCTCGAAGCGATGGCGTCGGGCCTTCCGGTGGTCAGCGCCGACGCGCCGAGCGCCCGCGCGCTGCTCGTCGACGGCGACACCGGACTCTTGTGTCCGCCCGATGCGGTGCCCGCCTATGTCGAAGCGATCACGCGGCTGCTCGATGTCCACGTCCGCCGGGCGATGGGGCTAAGAGCGCACAGCGCCAGCGCCGCTTATTCGTGGGAAGCCGCGTCGGAAAGCGTCGCGCAGGTCTATCGCTCGATCGTCTCAGACCCGAATCTTCGGCGGAATTGCGGAGTCTGAAGGGTCGTCGCCTTCGAAAGGGCGCGGGCAATCGGGCCCCGGCCCTAGCGGCATTGCAGATCGCCGCGATCAATCGCCTGCCCCAGCAAGCCACCACCCACTGCGCCGAGGATAGTGCCGAGCGTGCGGTCGCGACCGCCATCGAGTTCGCGCCCCGCGAGCGCGCCGACCGCCGCGCCGACGATCAACCCGGTGGTGCCATTGTCGCGCCGGCAATAATATTGGCCGTCGCGACCGCGCCACACATAGTCGTCATAACCGATCCGGCGCGGCTCATAATAGCGACCGTAGCTGTCATATATGGCGCGGTCTTTCGCACGCTTGCCATGCGCGGGCGCCCACGGCGGCGGGTCGGCCTGCGCCGAGGAAACCGGGACCACAAGGGCAGTCATCAGCGCCACCCCAAGAAGATATTTCATCGCGAAACTCCATTTCGTCGCTTGTTCGATGATCGAAACGCGGTCCCGCTATCATGGTTCCGGTCGGCTGCACCGCCGATGAACGTCGAACGGGCGGCGCTGCGCCGTTCACACGCCGCCCATGCTCCGCGCCGATCCGAAGCGGGCGATCAGGTCATAGGCGGAGCCTACGAAATGCTGTCGCACCAGCGTGATCCCCTCGTCGCCGCGCCACGTCCGCCGCTCGATGAACAGGCAGGCGCTTCCGGTTTCGATTTCCAGCCGCGCGGCGACGGTCCGGTCGGCAGCGACCGCGGCGATGCGCGTCTCGGCCTCGGTCCAGGGCACATGGCCGAGCAGCCACGCGCCGGGTGATATTTCGGCGAAATCCTCGACCGCGATTTCGGGCACCGACCACAGGCTGACGAGGCGCCGTTCGCTGGCAAGCGGCATGTCGTCGGCGAAATGGACGCCGTCGATGACCAGCAATTCGCCGCGTCCCGCAAGCTGGACCTCCTCGGCATCGGCCGGATCGGGCGGCGCCGTCCTGCGGCCGAGGAGTTCGAAACGATAGCGCTGGCCGCGCTCCGTCACTTCCTGTTCGAGGTCGGGGATGTCGAGCATCATCGAATGGACGCGCGGGCGCGCGACGAACGACCCCGCACGCTTGCGCCGCTCGATCAGCCCTGCCGAGGCGAGTGCCGACAACGCCTTGCTAACCGTCATTCGCGCGCAGCCATAGTCGCGCATCAGTTCCTGCTCGGTCGGCAGGCGCGCGCCGGGGCGCAGTGCGCCCGACAGGATCGCCGCCTCCATCTCGCTGCGGATGCGCTCGTGCAGCGGCAGGCTCATGCAAAAAGCCTTGCGAGCGCGCGGCGATAATCGGCCTCGATCGCCGCGCGCGCGACATGGCGGCCGCCGCGCACGACTTCGGTGCCGCGCCGCCAGACACGGTCGATCGCCCCCCGCCCCGCCGCGAAGAGGAAGGAATCGGTGAGCCACGGTCCCGAGCGGCCGAAGAGCGAGACATGATTTTCGTCGAGGCTGACGATATCGGCGGAATGCCCGACCGCGAGCCCCCCTTCGACCCCGAGCGCCTGCGCGCCGCCCGCAAGCGCGGCGTCGAACAGATCCTGCCCGGTCGAGCGGTCGGGCGCCGCGGCGAGCCTGTTGCGCGCGCGGCCCGCGAGCCGCTGGCCATATTCGAGCCAGCGCAGTTCCTCGGTCATGTCGATGAGCACGTTCGAATCGGAGCCGACGCCAAAGCGCCCACCCGCCTCGCGCCAGGCCGGCATGGGAAATATCCCGTCGCCGAGATTGGCTTCGGTGATCGGGCACAGTCCCGCAACCGCCCCCGTCGCCGCGAGCGCCATGCTTTCCTCCGCGGTCATGTGCGTCGCGTGAACGAGGCACCAGCGCGCATCGACCTCGGCATGGGCGAGCAGCCATTCGACCGGGCGCCGGCCGCTCCATGCGAGGCAGTCGTCGACCTCCTTCACCTGTTCGGCGATGTGGATATGCACCGGCGCCGCGCCGGCGAGTTCGAGCAGCGCGGCGAGTTCGGCGCCGGTCACCGCGCGCAGGCTGTGCGGCGCGATGCCGACCACCGCGTCGGGCAGTTCCGCCGCCGCCGCTCGTGCGGCTTCGAGCAGGCGCGCGAAGCCGTCGACATCGTGCAGGAAGCGCCGCTGTGCATCGCTCGCCGGGGCGCCGCCGAAGCCGCCATGCGCATAAAAAACCGGCAAATGGGTGAGCGCGATTCCGGTCCCGGCAGCCGCGGCGACGATCGCGCGGCTCATCTCGGCCGGATCGGCATAGGGGGCGCCCGCCGGATCGTGGTGCAGATAATGGAACTCGCCGACGCGGGTGAAGCCGCTTTCGAGCATTTCGGCGTAGGCGAGCGCCGCGATCGCGCGCAACCCCTCGGGATCGACGCAGTCGACGAAGCGATACATCAGCTCGCGCCACGTCCAGAAGCTGTCATCGCCCGGCCCGCGCACCTCGGCAAGCCCCGCCATGCCGCGCTGAAAGGCGTGGCTGTGCAGGTTCGGCATCCCGGGCAGGCCGATCGCGTGGCGTTCGTCGCCCGGTTGCGCCTCGGCACCCTGCACGATCGTCGTCACCAGCCCGTCGGCGATCCCGATGCGGACATTCTCCTCCCACCCGCCGGGCAGCAGCGCG
Organism: Sphingopyxis indica; assembly: GCF_032879645.1. Taxonomy (NCBI): domain Bacteria; kingdom Pseudomonadati; phylum Pseudomonadota; class Alphaproteobacteria; order Sphingomonadales; family Sphingopyxidaceae; genus Sphingopyxis; species Sphingopyxis indica. The sequence goes on along the minus strand of NZ_CP076394.1, from coordinate 1,207,679 downwards.
CGGCGGAAATGCAGACTGTGGGCGGCGGGAGCGCGATCGGTCATCGGCGGCCTTTCGTGATGCGGCAATTATGTCTATACATTATTGGCGAAGGATGCAATGATTCCGGCGAAGGGAGATTCGCGCGTGATGCGGTGCGACACATTATGGCGCAAGGCGCGGCTCGCAACGATGGCTGCCGACGGTCCGGGGATCGTCGAGGCGGGCGTGGTCGCGGCGCAGGACGGCCGGATCGTCTATGCCGGCCCCGAAGCCGGCGCCCCCGCGCTCGACGCCGCCGAGATCGTCGACTGCGACGGCCGCTGGATCACCCCCGGCCTGATCGACTGCCACACGCATCTGATCCACGCGGGCAATCGCGCGCGCGAGTTCGAGCTGCGGCTCGAGGGCGCCTCCTATGAGGATATTGCCCGCGCCGGCGGCGGTATCCTCTCCACGATGAAGGCGACGCGCGCGGCGAGCGAGGACGAGCTGGTCGCCTCCGCCCTCCCTCGCCTCGACGCGCTGATCGCCGAGGGCGTCACCACGGTCGAGATCAAGTCGGGCTATGGCCTCGATACGCCCAGCGAAATCCGGATGCTGCGCGCCGCGCGGCGGCTGGGCGAGGCGCGCGACGTGCGCATCGCCGCGACCTTCCTCGGCGCCCATGCGCTGCCGCCCGAATATGCGGGCGACGCCGACGCCTATGTCGCGCATGTCGCGGACGCGATGCTGCCCGAGGTCGCCCGGCTCGGCCTCGCCGACGCGGTCGATGCCTTTTGCGAGAGCATCGGCTTCAGCGCCGCACAGACCGAACATGTCTTTGAGGCCGCAAAGCGCGCCGGCCTGCCGGTCAAGCTCCATGCCGAGCAATTGTCGAACCAGCATGGCGCGGCGCTCGCGGCGCGCTACGGCGCGCTGTCGGCCGACCATCTCGAATATCTCGACGCCGAGGGGATCGCCGCGATGGCGAGGGCGGGGACGGTCGCGACGCTGCTCCCCGGCGCCTATTATTTCACCCGCGAAACGCAGCTGCCGCCGATCGCCGCGCTGCGCGCAGCGCGCGTCCCGATCGCGCTCGCCACCGACTGCAATCCCGGCACTTCGCCGCTGACTTCGATCCTGCTGGCAATGAACATGGGCGCGACCTTGTTCCGGCTGACCGTCGCCGAATGCCTGATCGGCGTGACGCGAAACGCCGCCGCTGCGCTGGGCCTCTCGAGCAGCATCGGCACGCTCGAAGCCGGCAAGGCGTGCGACCTTGCGATCTGGGACATCGAGCAGCCCGCAGATCTCGTCTATCGCATGGGGCTGAACCCGCTCCATGCCCGCATCCGGAGTGGTCGATGACCGGCATGATCCTGAACCCCGGCGCCGTTTCGCTCGGCCATTGGCGCGCCATCTATCGCGGCGCCGCGCCGCGGCTCGACCCCGCCTGCGCGCCGCGTATCGCCGAAAGTGCCGAGGCCGTGCAGCGCATCCTCGCGCATGGCGCCCCCGTCTATGGCATCAACACCGGCTTCGGGAAGCTCGCGAGCGTGCGGATCGGCGACGCCGACCTCGCGACGCTCCAGCGCAACATCGTGCTCAGCCACGCCGCGGGCACCGGCGAGCCGTCGCCCGTTCCCGTCGTCCGGCTGATGATGGCATTGAAGCTCGCAAGCCTCGCGCAAGGCGCCTCGGGCGTCCGCCCCGAAACCGTCGCGCTGCTCGAAGCGATGCTGGCGCAGGGGCTGACCCCCGTGGTGCCGTCGCAGGGATCGGTCGGCGCGAGCGGCGACCTCGCGCCGCTGTCGCACATGGCGGCGGCGATGATCGGGGTCGGCGAAATCGAGGTCGCGGGCGAGCGCCTGCCCGCCGCCGACGCGCTGAACCGCACCGGGCTCGCGCCGCTCGAACTCGCGGCGAAGGAAGGGCTCGCGCTGCTTAACGGCACGCAATTTTCGGCCGCCAATGCGCTCGCGGCGCTGTTCGAGACCGAGACCGTCTTCAACGCCGCGCTCGTCACCGGTGCGCTGTCGACCGAGGCGGCGAAGGGCTCCGACACCCCGTTCGACGCACGCATCCACGAATTGCGCCGCCACCGCGGCCAGATCGAGGTCGCGGCGGCGCTGCGCGGCCTGATGGCGGGCTCGGCGATCCGCGCCTCGCACCGCGACGACGACCCGCGCGTGCAGGACCCTTATTGCCTGCGCTGTCAGCCGCAGGTGATGGGCGCCGCGCTCGACCTGCTGCGCCAGGCGGCGGCGACGCTCGAAATCGAGGCGAACGGCGTTTCGGACAACCCGCTCATCTTCGCCGAAAGCGACGAAGCGCTGTCGGGCGGCAATTTCCACGCCGAACCGGTCGCCTTCGCCGCCGACATGATCGCACTCGCGATCTGCGAGATCGGCTCGATCGCCGAGCGCCGCATCGCGATGCTCGTCGACCCGGCGCTTTCGGGCCTCCCCGCCTTCCTGACCCCGCAGCCGGGGCTCAATTCGGGCTTCATGATCCCGCAGGTCACCGCCGCGGCGCTGGTCAGCGAGAACAAGCAGCGCGCCTATCCGGCCAGCGTCGATTCGATCCCGACTTCGGCGAATCAGGAGGATCATGTGTCGATGGCGGCGCACGGCGCGCGGCGCCTGCTCGCAATGGCCGAGAATGCCAGCGCGGTGATCGGTATCGAACTGCTCGCCGCGGCGCAGGGCTGCGACTTCCACGCGGGATTGAGCTCCTCGGCGGCGCTCGAAGCGGTGCGCGCCCTGCTGCGTGCCGAGGTGCCGATGCTCGACCACGACCGCCATTTCCACCCCGACATGGAGGCGGCGAACGCGCTCGTCCGGCGCGGCGCGGTGGCGGAGGCGGCGGGGCTGGCGCTGCCGGGAATCGCCTGATGGACTGGCTGCGCACCCATCGCGGCGACGCGCCGCTGATCGTCGCCTTCCCGCACGGCGGCACCGGGCTCGCCGGCCGCGAGGACGCCTTTGTCTCGCCATGGCGCGCGCGGCTCGACACCGACTGGTGGATCGAGCCGCTCTATGCTTTCGTCCGCGACCTCGGCGCGACGACGATCGCGACCGACATTTCGCGCAGCGTCATCGACATGAACCGCGACCCGTCGGGCGCCTCGCTCTATCCCGGACAAGCCACGACCGAGCTGTGCCCGACGACGACCTTCGACGGCGACCCGCTCTATGTCGAAGGCACACCGAGCGAAGGCGAGATCGAACAGCGTCGCCGCGCCTTTCACACCCCCTATCACGCCGCGCTCGCCGCCGAGATCGCGCGGTTGAGGGCGCAGCATGGCCGCGTCGTCCTCTACGACGCCCATTCGATCCGCAGCCGCGTGCCGCGCCTGTTCGACGGCGAATTGCCGCAGTTCAATATCGGCACCGATGGCGGCGCGACCTGCGCGCCCGAGCTTGAAGCCGCGGTCGCCGCGATCTGCGCCGCAAGCGGACACAGCCATGTCGTCAACGGCCGCTTCCGCGGCGGCTGGACGACGCGCCACTACGGCCGCCCCGAAACCGGCGTCCACGCGATCCAGATGGAACTCGCGATGCGCGGCTATATGGCCGAGCCCGCGGCCCTCGACGAACATCATTGGCCGAGCCCCCTCGACCCCACCCCCGCGATCGCCCCCGTGCTGCACCAGGTGATCGCTGCCGCGCTCGACTTTGCGAAAGGAAAGCCATGACCCGTCTCGACAACAGCCGCGTCGTCAAGGCGCCGACCGGCGCAGGGCTCAACGCGAAAAGCTGGCTCACCGAAGCGCCGCTCAGGATGCTGATGAACAATCTTCATCCCGACGTCGCCGAGCGGCCCGAGGAACTGGTCGTCTATGGCGGCATCGGCCGCGCCGCGCGCGACTGGGAAAGCTATGACAAGATCGTCGAGACGCTGAAGCGGCTCGAGGACGACGAAACGCTGCTCGTCCAGTCGGGCAAGCCCGTCGGCGTCTTCCGCACCCACGCCGACGCGCCGCGCGTGCTCATCGCGAACAGCAATCTCGTGCCCAATTGGGCGAATTGGGAACATTTCGGCGAGCTCGATAAGCGCGGGCTCGCGATGTACGGTCAGATGACTGCGGGCTCGTGGATCTACATCGGCACGCAGGGCATCGTGCAGGGCACCTACGAAACCTTCGTCGAGATGGGGCGCCAGCATTATGGCGGCGACCTTTCGGGCAAATGGCTGCTCACCGCCGGCCTCGGCGGCATGGGCGGCGCGCAGCCGCTCGCGGCGGTGATGGCGGGCGCCTCGTGCCTCGCGATCGAATGCCAGCCGAGCCGCATCGAAATGCGCCTGCGCACCGGCTATCTCGACAAGGCCGCGCAGTCGATCGACGAGGCGCTGGCGATCATCGAGCAAAGCTGCGCCGACAAGGCGCCGGTGTCGGTCGGCCTGCTCGGCAACGCCGCGGAAATACTGCCCGAACTCTACGCCCGCGGCATCCGCCCCGACCTCCTCACCGACCAGACGAGCGCGCACGATCCGGTGAACGGCTATCTGCCGATCGGTTGGAGCGTCGCCGACTGGATGGAGAAGCGCGAGAGCGATCCCGCAGCGGTGGCGAAGGCGGCGAAATCCTCAATGGCGGTGCATGTTCGCGCGATGCTCGACTTCCAGGCCGCGGGCGTGCCGACCACCGACTATGGCAACAACATCCGGCAGGTCGCGAAGGACGAAGGCGTCGACAATGCGTTCGATTTTCCGGGCTTCGTTCCCGCCTATATCCGCCCGCTCTTCTGCCGCGGCATCGGTCCCTTCCGCTGGGCGGCGCTGTCGGGCGACCCCGAGGACATCTATCGCACCGACGCCAAGGTGAAGGAGCTGCTGCCCGACAATGCGCATCTCCACCGCTGGCTCGACATGGCGCGCGAGAAGATCAAGTTCCAGGGGCTGCCCGCGCGCATCTGCTGGGTCGGGCTCGGCGACCGCCACCGGCTCGGCCTCGCCTTCAACGAGATGGTGGCGAAGGGCGAACTCAAGGCGCCGGTCGTCATCGGCCGCGACCATCTCGACTCGGGATCGGTCGCTTCGCCCAATCGCGAGACCGAGGCGATGCGCGACGGCAGCGACGCCGTGTCCGACTGGCCGCTGCTCAACGCGCTCCTCAACACCGCGAGCGGCGCGACCTGGGTGTCGCTGCACCACGGCGGCGGGGTCGGCATGGGCTATTCGCAGCACGCCGGCATGGTGATCGTCGCCGACGGCACCGGCGAGGCGGCGAAGCGGCTCGAGCGCGTGCTGTGGAACGACCCCGCGTCGGGGGTGATGCGCCACGCCGACGCCGGCTATGAGATCGCACTCGACTGCGCGCGCGAAAAGGGCCTCGACCTCCCCGCCATCCTCGGCTGAGATCAGGCATCGAGCGGTAAATCCACACGGCCTCCCCGAGCGAAGACGAGGGGCGACGTGCTCCCCGCGGGCGGGCAGACGACCCCGATGACCTATGAAGCGAACGGCAAGCAATATGTGGTTGTCTATGCCGGGGCCGTCATTTCATGGAAACGCCCGGCCGGAAATGAGGCCGCCCGCCCGGCGGGCGTTAACCGGTCGGAAACGGGTTGCACCGATGATGGTCCGGCCATGGTTATGCGCGGAACAATGCAGGAAACAGCCGACGGGCAAGCACGCCGGTCGTCGGAGCGCTTCACCCTCAACCTTGTCGCCGAGGGCGGCGACGAAAGCGGGTCCGGCTATTCGGTCCTCGTCCACAACCTCTCCGCTTCGGGCATGTTGATCGAAACCGACGCTGCGCTGGCCGTCGGCCGCCGGTTCAGGATCGCGCTTCCCGAAGCCGAACAGGTGGTCGCGACGGTGGTGTGGAATAGCGAGCGGTTGTTCGGCTGCCGCTTCGACGCGCCGCTCGGCCAGTCGGTGTTGAGCGCCACGCGCCTGCGCAATCCGCTGCCGTCCGAATTCGATCCCTCGCGCCTCGCGCTGCGGTCGGGCATCGCGCTGGGCCTGCGGATCAGGGGGCTGCGCGAGGCGCAGGGACTCAGCCTGTCGGCGCTCGCGCGCAAGGCCGGGCTCAGCAAGCCGAGCATCTGGGCGTGGGAAGCCGGGAAATCGGTGCCGCGTCGCAAGAATCTCGACGCGCTCGCCGCTGCGCTCGACGTGCCCGCCGACGACATCACGAACGGCGATGCCGCCGTGCCGCCAACGCCGGGAAGCGCCGACGCCGGCGACCTCGGCAGCCTGCGCGAAGAGATCGACGCGTCGAAGCGGCGCATCGCCCAGGCGGCGGGCGTCCCGCTCGCTAGCGTCAAGATCGCCATCGAACTCTGACGCGCTAGCGGTCGGCGACGAGCGCGGCGCGAAGCTCGACGAGGCCCGCGCCGAGCGTTTCGACCTCCGCCGCGCTCCGCGACCCCGCGACGATCGAGGCCGAAAGGCAAAAGCCCGGCGCGCGCTCGGCGATCCCCGTCGCCGCGGTAACGACGCCGCGATGCGCAAAGCCGTCGTCGATCGCAAAACCGCGCGCGCGCGCGTCGCGCACCTGGCTTTCATATGTTTCGAACGGCAATTCGGCCTGCCAGCGCACGGGTGCGAAGCGGCGGCGTAGCTCGCTCGCATCGACGCCCTGCACCGCCGCCAGAGCGCGCCCCGCAGCGCCGCCGCCGAGCGGCTGGCGCTGATCGTCGGCAAGGCTGAGCCGCATCCCGGCATCGCTTTCGGCGTGCGCCACGAGTTGCATCCGTTCGCGCGACACGACCCGCCACAGCCCGACCGCCGCCTCATTATCCTGTGCAAAGCGCGCCATCAGCGGCTGCGCGCGCTCGGCCAGCCGGGCGGCGGCGTCTTCGCGAAGGAATGTGGCCGCCTGCCACCCTGTCGCGAGCCGGTATTTCCTGGATACAGGATCACGCTCAATCGCGCCTTCGTTCACCAAGGTCTTGAGAAGATTGAGGCAGCTCGACGGGCTGAGGCCGACGATACGGCCGATTTCGGACAGCGACAGCACGCCCGAAACGCCGAGCAGGCGGAGGATCGCGAAAGCCTGGGACACGGAGCGGACGGGGCCAGTCATTCATCTGCTCTATTTTCATATATATGAAAGATCAATTCTGAATGTTGAAATGATGCGGCAGCCGCCCTATCGCGCTATCGGTTGATTCGACGGGAGAGTGCCCATGGGCAAATGTCTGGACGGCAAGGTCGTTGCGATCACCGGCGCGGGGCGCGGGATCGGGCGCGAGCTGGCGCTGCATTGCGCGGCGCAAGGCGCAGCGGTCGTTGTCAACGACCCCGGCGTCGCGCAAGCGGGCGACGGCGGCGATGCGGCGCCGGCGCAGACGACCGCCGATGAGATTGCCGCGGCGGGCGGCCGGGCGGCCGCCAATTTCGGCAATGTCGCCGATCCGAAGGAAGCGACCTCGATCGTCGAGGATGCGGTCGCGAAATTCGGCCGCATCGACGCAGTGGTCAACAACGCCGGCATCCTGCGCGACACCATCTGGCACAAGATGAGCTATGAGGACTGGAAGAGCGTCATCGAGGTCAATCTGACTGGCGTCTTCAACGTCTCGAAGGCTGCAACGCCCTATTTTCGAGAGCAGCAGTCGGGGAGCTTCGTCCATTTCACCTCGACCAGCGGCCTGATCGGCAACATCGGCCAGGCCAATTATTCGGCCGCCAAGCTGGGCGTCGTCGCGCTGTCGCAGTCGATCGCGCTCGATATGGCGCGCGTCGGAGTGCGCTCGAACTGCATCGCGCCCTTCGCATGGAGCCGCATGACCAGCTCGATCCCGGCGACGACCCCTGCCGAGCAAGAGCGCGTCAAGCGGCTCCAGCAGATGTCGGCGGACAAGATCGCGCCACTCGTCGCCTATCTGGCGTCCGACCTTTCGAAGGACGTCACCAACCAGATCTTCAGCGTGCGCAAGAACGAAATCCTGCTCTTTTCCAAGCCGCGCCCGATCCGCTCGATGACGAAACTCGAAGGCTGGAGCGCCGAGGCGATCGCCGACGAGCTGATCCCCGCCTTCCGCCCCAGCTTCGCACGCGCCGACGAGGTGTCGGCGCACGTCTTCCCCTACGACCCCATCTGAGGAACAGGCCATGAGCAACCCCGGCATGGACGCCGACGTCTTCGACCAGTTCATCGAGCAGCTCGAACGCTATGTGCGCGAACGGCTGCTTCCGGCCGAAAAGGGCATCATCGAAAGCGACGAAATTCCGGCTGACATATTGGCCGAAATGCGCGACATGGGCCTGTTCGGGCTGACGATCCCCGAGGAATATGGCGGCGCCGGGATGAACGTCAGCCAATATATCAAAACAATCCATAGGCTCAGCTATGCGATGCCGGCCTTCCGCTCGATCATCTCGATCAACATCGGCATGTTCACCTCGGCGCTCAAAAATGGCGGCACAGAAGCGCAGAAGGCCGAGTGGCTGCCGCGTGTCGCCGCGGGCGAGATCGCCTGCTTCGGGCTGACCGAACCCGGGTCGGGATCGGATTCGGCCGGGCTCCAGACCAGCGCGACGCAGACCGACAACGGCTGGGTGCTCAACGGCACCAAGCGCTATATCACCAATTCGCCGTTCGCGAAGGTCGGGCTGATCATGGCGCGGACGAGCAAGGAAAATCTGCCGAAAAACGCGCATGTCTCGGCCTTCGTCGTGCCGATGGACGCGCCCGGCGTCTCGGTCGGCAAGCCGGACAAGAAGATGGGCCAGGCGGGGAGCCACATCGCCGACATCGTGATGGACGACGTCCGCGTCGGCGGCGAGGCGCTGCTCGGCGGCGAGCTCGGCAAGGGTTTCGCCTATGCGATGATGAGCCTCGACAATGGCCGCATGTCGGTCGGCGCCGCCGCGACCGCCTATGCGCGCCGGGCGCTCGACAGCGCCGTGCGCTACGCGACCGAGCGCAAGGCGTTCGGCGAACCGATCGCCAACTTCCAGCTCATCCAGCAGATGCTCGCGCAGAGCGAGATCGACATCTACGCCGCCGAATGCATGATGGCCGACGTCACGCGCCGCGCCGACGCGGGCGAGAATGTCCTGCGCAAAGCCGCGGCGTTCAAGGTATTTGCCAGCGAAATGTGCGGCCGCGTCGTCGACGCCTGCGTTCAGGTCTATGGCGGCGCGGGCTATCTTGCCGAATATGACGCCGAGCGTTTCTTCCGCGACGCGCGCATCTATCGCATCTACGAAGGCACGACGCAGATCCTGCAACTCCAGATCGCGAAGCATATGCTGCGCGAGTTTCATGCAGGTGTCTAAGGGCAACAGTTTCAAAGCCTCTCCCCTTCAGGGGAGGGGTTGGGGTGGGGCCTCGAAGCGTTGCGCAAGGCCGATAAGCCCCACCCCCAACCCCTCCCCTGAAGGGGAGGGGCTTGATCTCATCCTCCTCGTTCGGCGAGGCGGCGCCCATGTATAAGCTCCTCTCCGGCCTCTCCGTCATCGAAGCGTCGTCCTTCGTCGCCTCGCCCACCGCCGGCCTCTACCTCGCGCAGTTCGGCGCCGAGGTGATCCGCGTCGACCAGATCGGCGGCGGCCCCGATTTCCGGCGCTGGCCGGTGACGGCGGAGAATGACTCGCTCTATTGGGAAAATCTCAACCGCGCGAAAAAGTCGGTCGCGCTCGACCTTGGCCGGCCCGAGGGGCGCGAGCTATTGCAGGCGCTCGTGCGCGCGACGGGGCAGTTCGTGACCAATTTCCCGGTCGATGGCTTCCTGTCGCACGAGACATTGGCAAAGGAATGCCCCGACCTGATCACCGTGCGCGTGATGGGCTGGCCCGACGGATCGCCCGCGCTCGACTATACGGTGAACAATGCGGTCGGCTATCCGATGCTCACCGGACCCGGCCCCGAGCCGGTCAACCATGTCCTCCCCGCGTGGGACCTGCTCACCGGCGCCTATGCCGCCTTTGCGCTGCTCGCCGCGATCCAGCGCCGCACCGCGACCGGCGAAGGCGGCGAGGTGCGCCTGCCGCTTTCGGACGTCGCGATCGGCACCGTCGCCAATATGGGCGGCATCGCCGAAATGCTCTATTCGGGTGAAAACCGGCCGCGCCTCGGCAATGCGGTCTATGGGCTGTTCGGCCGCGATTTCACGACGCGCGACGGGGTGCGCACGATGATCGTCGTCGTGACCCCGCGCCAGTGGACCAACCTGATCGCGGCGCTGAAGCTCGGCGACGCGGTCGCGGCGGTCGAGGCGACACGCGGCGTCAGCTTTGCAACGGACGACGGGTTGCGCTTTCAGCACCGCGACGCGCTCTATCCGCTGTTCGAGCGCGCGATTGCGGCGCGCGACCACGCCGATCTCGCCGCCGCCTTCGACGCGGGCGGGATCGTCCATTCGCCCTATCGCACGATGCTCGACGCCGCGCGCGATCCGGCGCTCGTCGCGAGCAATCCGATCTTCGGCGCCGCCGGCAATCCGAGCGGCTTCGCCTATCCCGCCGCGGGGGCCTTTGCCACCGTGCCGCAGATGGAGCGTCAAGCGCCCCTTCCCGCCCCCCGCAACGGCCAGCATAGCGAGGAAGTGCTCAGCGAAAGGCTTGCGCTTTCCTCGCGCGAGATCGCCCGCCTGATCGACGCGGGGGTCGTCGGTGCCGGATAAATTGCCCTTCTTCTCTCCGTGTGCCCCCGCGAAGGCGGGGGTCCACAAGCTTATGACCTGACAAATGTTGGAGACCCGATATGACCCTGCGCCGCGCCGCCATCGTCGCCCCGATCCGCACCGCCGTCGGCAAGTTCGGCGGCACCCTGTCGCCGCTCACCGCGGGTGAGCTGGGCGCGGTGATCCTGAAAGCCTTGGTCGAGCGCACGAAGATCGACCCGGCGCGCGTCGACGACGTCGTCTTCTCGCAAGGTTACGGCAATGGCGAGGCGCCCGCGATCGGCCACTGGTCGTGGCTCGCCGCCGGCCTGCCGCTCGAGGTCCCCGGCTACCAGCTCGACCGCCGCTGCGGGTCGGGGCTGCAAGCCGTGGTCAACGCCGCGATGATGGTGCAGACGGGCATGTCCGATGTCGTCGTCGCGGGCGGGGTCGAATCCATGTCGAATGTCGAGCATTATTCGACCGACATTCGCAAGGGCGTGCGTGCGGGCAATCTGACGCTGCACGACCGGCTGACGCGCGGGCGGCTGATGTCGCAGCCGATCGAACGCTTCGGCGTCATTTCGGGGATGATCGAGACCGCCGAAAATCTCGCGAAGGATTATGGCATCACCCGCGAGGCGGCCGACGCCTATGCGGTGCGCAGCCACCAGCGCGCCGCCGCCGCGTGGGAAAAGGGGCTGTTCGACGACGAACTCGTCCCGGTCAGCGTCCCGCAGCGCAAGGGCGACCCCATCCTCTTTGCCCATGACGAGGGCTATCGCGCCGACGCGACGATGGAATCGCTCGGCAAGCTGCGCGCGCTCGAGGGCGGCGTGGTCACGGCGGGCAATGCGAGCCAGCAGAATGACGCCGCGGCGGCGTGCCTCGTCGTCGCCGAGGACAAGCTCGAAGAACTCGGGCTCGAGCCGATCGCCTGGTATCATAGCTCGGCGGCCGCGGGCTGCGACCCGAGCCGCATGGGCATCGGGCCGGTGCCCGCGGTCGAACGGCTGTTCGCACGCAATGGCCTCGCCTGGGACGACATCGACCTCGTCGAGCTCAACGAGGCCTTCGCGCCGCAGGTGCTCGCGGTGCTCAAGGGGTGGGGCTGGTCCGACGACGACAGCCGGGGCGACATCCTCAACGTCAACGGCTCGGGCATCTCGCTCGGCCATCCGATCGGCGCGACCGGCGGGCGCATCCTCGCCAATCTGACACGCGAGCTGGTGCGCAGGGACGGTCGCTATGGCCTTGAAACCATGTGCATCGGTGGCGGTCAGGGCATCGCCGCGATCTTCGAGCGCGCGGTTTGAGCAGGCGACCGGGCAGCAATAGGCGATCCAATTGAAACGAGCCTCTCCTACTCGTCACCCCGGACTTGATCCGAGGTCCATGACGCCGGCGTCGGAATGGACCCCGGATCAAGTCCGGGGCGACGATGGGAAAGGGGACAAGATCTGACGATGCGCGCCGCCTTGACCGCCGCACAGGCCTATCGAAGTGTCGCGCAAGCCGCGCTTGCCGAGCGGCTGTCTGCCAACCCGATCGACCGCGAGCAGCGCGCGGCGCACGGCTTTGCATGGGTCGCGACGACGGTCGCGGCGCTCGAGGCGGTGCTCGACTGGCTCGACGCCGGGCAAGGCGCCAATCCGCTCGACGCGAAGATCGCGACGCTTGCCTTTGCCGAAGGTATCGGCCAGTTCGTCGGCGGCCTGCCGATGGGGCAGAATGAGATTTTCCGCCCCGCCGACCTCGGGATCAGTGGCGCCGCGCGCACGCTGGCTGATACCTGCGCCGACCTTCTCGACGCCGATCATGCAGAGACTCGCGTCGGGGTCGCCGCGGCGCTCGCCGATGGCCAGTGGCCGAGCGAGACGCTGTATGACGCCGATCTCGACGCGATCCGCGCGCAATATCGCCGCTTCACCGACGCCGCGATCCTCCCGCACGCGCACGGTTGGCACCTCGCCAACGCGCTGATCCCCGACGCGACGGTGGCGGCGATGGCCGAGCTGGGGACTTTCGGCGTGTGCATCCCGGAGGAATATGGCGGCCTCGGCCTCGGCAAGCTGGTGATGTGCATCGTCACCGAAGAACTGTCGCGCGGCTGGATCGGCGCGGGGTCGCTCGGCACGCGGTCGGAGATCGCAGGCGAGCTGATCGCGATGGGCGGCACCGACGCGCAGAAGGCCGAATGGCTGCCGAAGATCGCGAACGGTGAGGTTCTGCCGACCGCAGTGTTCACCGAACCCGACGTCGGCTCCGACCTTGGCTCGCTCCAGACGCGCGCTCGTCGCAACGGCGACCATTGGGAGATCGACGGCGCGAAGACGTGGATCACCCATGCGAGCCGGTCGGACCTGATGACCCTCCTTGCGCGCACCCTGCCCGATGCCAAAGGCTATGCCGGCCTTTCGATGCTGCTCGTCCCCAAACCGCGCGGGACCGACGCCACTCCCTTCCCCGCCGCCGGTATGAGCGGCAGCGAGATTGCGGTGCTCGGCTATCGCGGGATGCGCGAATATGCGTTGCAGTTCGACGCGATGACGGCCCCCGCCGACGCGCTGCTCGGCGGTGAGGAGGGGCAGGGCTTCAAGCAGTTGATGCGAACCTTCGAGGGCGCGCGCATCCAGACCGCCGCGCGCGCGGTCGGGGTCGCGCGCCGCGCGCTCGAACTGGGGCTCGATTACGCCCTGAACCGCAGGCAGTTCGGGCGGGCGATCGTCCGTTTCCCGCGCGTCGCCGACAAACTCGCGATGAGCCTCGTCGATTTCGTCACCGCGCGCGAGCTCTCCTACGCCGCCGCGCGCGCCAAGGACGGCGGCAAGCGCTGCGACATCGAGGCGGGGATGGCCAAGCTGCTCGGCGCGCGCGCCGCCTGGTCGAACGCCGATGCCGCACTGCAAATCCACGGCGGCAACGGCTATGCGCTCGAATATGAGATCAGCCGCATCCTGTGCGATGCGCGCATCCTCAATATCTTCGAGGGCGCGGCCGAGATTCAGGCACAGGTAATCGCGCGCGGGATGGTCGCCGGGCGCAACTGACGCCGCGGCGCGTTAGAGCATCATGCCGGAAATCTGCACCGTTTCCCCGAGCGAAGACGAGGGGCTCTGCCGAGCGAAGTCGAGGCGGCGACGCTGCGGTTCTCGCTCCGCTCGAACGAGCCCCTCGTCTTCGGCCAAAGGCCGAAGTTCATCCTGAGCGCCCGCTAGGGCAGTCGAAGGGCTCGGGGATGCGGATGATTCAGATTTCGCGCAATTTGCTCTAATAGCTGATCGTCGCGACGATCGCGCCGCGCGTGTCACCGTGCCGCTCGCCCGGAAGCGCAAATAATTGCTGCCCGACGTTGAGCTGGACGCTGGCGTGGCGACCGATCTGATAGTTGAGCGCGACGCCGACGCTGGCTAGGTCGGTCGCACCGGGAATGTCAGGGAAATCCTTGACCTGCCACAGCCGCGCATATTCGAGGAACAGGCCGATCTGCATATAATCCTCGAACTCACCCTTCAGTCCGAGCAGGCTGAACGGCGCCGAGCGGACTTCCGACGACAGGAGCAGACCGTTGCTGCCGAGCGCCGCATTGGGTTCATAGCCGCGCACCGCGCCGAAGCCGCCGCCGGCGAGCTGTTCGCTGAACGGCAGGTTCGCCGAGGCCATCTGGAACAATCCGCGGACGATCAGGCTGTTCTCGCCTTCGAAGAAATTGGTCCGCGTCGCCGATGCGCGGACATACATATAGGTTGCGTCGGCATAGGGGACGAGCATCTGCAGCGACGCATCGTCGTTATGCGCGGTGATATTGCCCGGCGAGAAGGTCAGCGACGCTTCGACCGCGGTCTCGCCATGCTCGTCGGGGAAGCTGCCCGAATAGATGAAGGGGAACTGGACGACATCGACCGAGGAATCGAGGATGCGGATGCCCAGAAAATCGAGATTATTGTCGGTGCGGATGAAGTCGACCCCCATGCGCAGCGTCTGCCGCCCGCCCGTCGTGTCGTTGAGGTCGTGCGCCCAGCGCGCGCTCACCAACCCCGAATGCCCCTTGCTGGTGAAGATGTTGCCGAGGTCGGGTTTCTGGATCGCATAGGCGCCATAGATGAGCAGGCTGTCGGTCGGGTTGAGCGGGATCACGTCGCTCGCCGAATGCGAGGTATAGCCGCCGGTGAAGCTGCGGGTGAACTGATAGGAAAAGGTCTGCCCCGATCCGAAGACATTGCCCCAGTTGAAGCCGACGAACCATTCGTTGCGCCCCAGCGTGCGCGCGCCCTGATTGTCGTAGCCGCCATAGACGCGCAGCGGCAGCCGGTCCTGCGCCTCGAGCCGCACATCGGTCAGCCCCGTCTCCGACCCAGGGCTGGTCACCGCGTTGACCGTCAGGAACGGGTTCTGGTTATAGTCGTGGAGCGCCTCGCGCACCGTCGGCAGGGTCAGCGTATCGCCGGGTTCGAGGTCGGCCATGCCGCGGATCAGCTCGGTCGAGAAATGCCGGTTGCCGGTGACGCTGATGTCGCCGACACGATATTCGGTGACGAGCAGGCGCACCACGCCCGAGGCGATATTCTGCTGCGGCACCGAGACTTCGACGAAGGGACGGTCGGCATCGCGATAGGCGTCGCGCGCGAGCTGGGCGATGGCCTCCAGCCCCGCGCGGGTCAGCGGCTTGCCGACATAGGGCTGGACCTGCGCTGCGAATTCGGGGGTTTCGAGCGGCGGCAGGCCCTGAGCGGAGACGGCGCCGGTGCCCGCCGGCGCAGCGCCTGCGGCTGCGTCGGTCAGGTCGCTGCCGGGTTCGAACACAACCCCTTGCAGGTTCGGCACGAGCACCGTCTGGTCGTCGCTCGCGGTCGGCGGCGTCGCGGGTTCGACGGCATCCTCGACGGGCTGCGGCGGCGGCGCTTTGGGCAGGACGCGCTCGAAATCCTGCGCCGATGCGGCGGTCGGACAGGCGAGGCCGGCGAATAGCGCAAGCGCCAGGACGCCGGACGACGAAAGGGCGATGCAGCGGATCATGGACGAGCCGGCGCCTGCTGCGACGCGGCGGGCACCGGAAAGGCGAATCGCAGGCGCTTGGTGCGATAGCCCTGTTGCAGCACGCCCTCGATCGAATTGATCACCGGCTGACCCGTGCGGAGCCAATATCCGTCGGCATCCAGCCCCTCGCCGCCGAGGGCGATGATCGTCGGGAGCCCCGCGAGCGTGTTGGTGTAGCCCTGATTGAGCCCGTTGAGCGACGGATAGGGAATGTAGAAATGCGGCTTGCCCATAATATATCCAAGATCCCTGGGGGTGGTGTTCGGCAGGATTGCGCCGGGCCCGACCGCAAGGGTCGGAAGAATATAGTTGGAAAGGTCGGTGCCGCTGCCCGGCCGATATTGCGACGCGTCGATCGTCGCCTGCACCTGCCAGATGCCCGCATCCGAATTGGCGTAGTTGCCCTGCGCCTGGGTGATCGTCGCCCCTTCGCCCGGCGCGAAGCCCGTGATCGTGTAGTCGGGCGGCGTCAGGAACGCCAAATCATTACCGTCATAGGGCTTGGTCGGGAAGCCGGTGATGCTCACTGCCAGCTGGGCTGGGTCGATCGTGCCCAGTCCCGCGGCCTCGGTCGGCAGGACATAGTTCGAAAGCAGCGTGCCGCTGTCCGCCGCGAAGTCGCCCGCCGAAAGGCTGGCGGTCACGGTCCGGTCCCCGGCATGGGCCGAATCATAGGCGCCCACCGTCTGCGTGACGCTGGCGCCTTCCCCTGCGATGAAACCGGTAAGGCTGTAGTTGGCGCTGGTGAGCGTCGCGACGGCGTTGCCGTCATAGATTTTCGTCGGATCGCCGATGATCGCGGCCGTCAGCAACGCAGGGTCGATCGTCCCCATCCCCGACGCGCTGGTCGGCAGGATATAGTTGGAAAACAGCGTGCCGCTGTCGGCGGCGAAATCGCCGGCGTCGAGCGTCGCGGTCACCGTGCGGCTGCCCGCGTTGGCGCTGTCGTAGAGGCCCGCGGTTTCGGTGACGGTCGCACCTTCGCCCGCGGCGAAGCCGGCGAGTTGATAATTGGCGCTCGTCAGCGTGGCACCGGCGGTCGCGTCATAGGTCTTCGTCGGATTGCCGATGATCGCCGCGATGAGCAGCGCGCGTTCGATCGTCCCCGTGCCGCTGGCACTCGTCGGCAGCACATAATTGCTGAGCAAAGTGCCGCTGCCCGCCGCGAAGTCGTCCGCGCCGAGCGCAGCGCTGACCATGCGGCTTCCCGCATTGGGATCGTCATAGAGACCCGCGGTTTCGGTGACAGTCGCGCTCTCTCCGGCAACGAAGCCCGACAGCTGATAATTGGCCGAGGTCAGGATTGCGGCGGTTGTGCCGTCATAGGCCTTGGTCGGATTGCCGACGATGCTCGCGGTAAGCAGCGCCTGGTCGATCGTCCCCGCACCGCTGGCGGTCGCCGGCAGGATATAGTTGGCGAGCAGCGTTCCGCTGTCGGCCGTGAAGTCGCCCGTGTCGAGGGCCGCCGTCACCGTGCGGCCGCCGGCGTTCGCGCTGTCATAAAGGCCCATGGTCTCGGTCACCGTCGCGCCCTCGCCCGCGACGAAGCCCGACAGGCTGTAGTTGGCGCTGGTCAGCGTAGCAGCGGTGTTGCCGTCATAGGTCTTGGTCGGGTTGCCGATGATCGCCGCGGTAAGCAGCGCGCGGTCGATCGTGCCGAGTCCGCTCGCGCTCGTCGGCAGGATATAGTTCGCCAGCAAGGTCCCGCTGTCCGCCGTGAAGTCCCCGGCCGCCAGCGAGGCGGTCACCAGGCGCGGTCCGGCGTTGGCGGAGGCATAGGTGCCCGCCGTCCGGGTGACGGTCGCGCCCTCGCCTGCGGCGAAACCCGTCAGGCCGAAATTGGCGCTGGTCAGCGTCGCGGCGGTCGTGCCGTCATAAGCCTTGGTGGGGTTGCCGATGATCGCCGCGGTGAGCAGCGCCTGGTCGATCGTCCCCGCCCCGCTCGCGCTCGTCGGCAGCGCATAGTTCGACAGCAAGGTGCCGCTGTCGGCGGCGAAATCGCCCGAGCCGAGCAGCGCGGTCACCGTGCGCGCACCGGCGTTGGCGCTGTCATAGGTTCCGGCAGTCTGCGTGACGCTCGCGCCCTCGCCGGCGATGAAGCCGGAAAGCTGATAATTGCCGCTGGTGAGCGTCGCCGCCGTCGTTCCGTCATAGGTCTTGGTCGGATCGCCGATGATCGAAGCGGTGAGCAGCGCCTGCGCGATCGTGCCGAGTCCGCTCGCGCTCGTCGGCAGGACATAGTTTGAAAGCAGCGTCCCGCTGTCGGCGGTGAAATCGCCCGAACCGAGAGCCGCGGTCACGGTGCGGGTGCCCGCATTGGCGCTGCCGTATAGCCCCATCGTCTCGGTCACCGTCGCGCCCTCGCCCGCGGCGAAGCCGCTGAGCTGATAATTGGTCGAGGTCAGCGTCGCAGCAGTGGTGCCGTCATAGGTCTTGGTCGGATTGCCAATGATCGCCGCGGTGAGCAAGGCCTGCGCAATCGTGCCCAGCCCGGTGGCGCTCGTCGGCAGGATATAGTTGCTGAGCAACGTGCCGCTGCCCGCGGCGAAATCGCCGCTGTCGAGCGTCGCTGTGACAAGCCGCGGCCCGGCATTGGCCGAGGCATAGGTGCCCGCCGTCTCGGTCACGGTCGCGCTCTCGCCCGCCACGAAGCCGGTGAGGCTGTAATTGGCGCTGCCGAGCGTCGCGGCGGTCGTGCCGTCATAGGTCTTCGTCGGATTGCCGACGATCGCGGCGGTCAGTTGCGCCCGGTCGATCGTCCCGAGCCCGCTCGCGCTCGTCGGCAGGACATAGTTGCTGAGCACGGTGCCCCCGGTCGCCGTGAAATCACTGCCGGTCAGCGTTGCCGTGACCGTGCGGACGCCGGCGTTGGCGCTGCCGTAGAGGCCCGTCGTCTCGGTCACGCTCGCGCCTTCGCCCGCGACGAAGCCGCTGAGCTGATAGTTGGCGCTCGTCAGCGTCGCGGCGGTCGTGCCGTCATAGGTCTTGGTCGGGTTGCCGATGATCGCGGCGGTCAGCTGCGCCTGGTCGATCGTCCCGAGCCCGCTCGCGCTCGTCGGCAGGACATAGTTGCTGAGCAAGGTGCCGCCGGTCGCCGTGAAATCACTGCCGGTCAGCGTTGCCGTGACCGTGCGGACGCCGGCGTTGGCGCTGCCATAGAGACCCGCCGTCTCGGTCACCGTCGCGCCTTCGCCCGCGACGAAGCCGGAGAGCTGATAGTTGGCGCTCGTCAGCATCGCGGCCGTGGTGCCGTCATAGGTTTTGGTCGGGTTGCCGATGATCGCCGCAGTGAGCAGCGCCTGCGCGATCGTCCCCGCGCCGCTGGCACTCGTCGGCAGGACATAGTTGGCGAGCAAGGTGCCGCTGTCGGCGGTGAAGTCGCCCGCCCCCAGCGTCGCTGTCACTGTCCGGCTTCCGGCATTGGCGCTGTCGTAGAGCCCCATCGTCTCGGTCACCGTCGCGCCCTCGCCCGCGACGAAGCCGCTGAGCTGATAGTTGGCGCCGGTGAGCGTCGCGGCGGCCGTCCCGTCATAGGTCTTGGTCGGATTGCCGATGATCGCTGCTGTCAGGGTCGCCTGCGTGATCGTTCCCGCGCCGGTTGCGCTGGTCGGAAGGATATAGTTGGTGAGCAAGGTGCCGCTGTCGGCGGTGAAATCGGCGCTGCCAAGGCTCGCGGTCACCGTGCGGCTTCCGGCATTGGCGCTGTCGTAGAGCCCCATCGTCTCGGTTACCGTCGCGCCCTGACCGGCGACGAAGCCGCCGAGGCTGTAATTGGCGCTGCCGAGCGTCGCCACGGTCGTCCCGTCATAGGTCTTCGTCGGGTTGCCGATGATCGCCGCGGTGAGCTGCGCGCGTTCGATCAGGCCGGCCCCCGTCGCCTCGGTCGGCAGCACATAGTTGGCGAGCAAAGTCCCGCTGTCGGCAGCGAAATCGCCCGCCGCGAGCATCGCGGTGATCTGACGGATGCCGGCGTTGGGATCGTCGAACAGGCCCGCGGTCTGGGTGATCGTCGCGCCTTCGCCGCTGACGAAGCCGGTCAGCTGATAGTCGCCGGGCGCCAGCGTGATCGCGCTGTTGGCGTCATAGACTTTGGTCGGGATGCCGACAATGCTGGCGGTGAGCACGGCCTGGTCGATCGTCCCCGCGCCGCTCGCGCTCGTCGGCAGCACATAGTTGGCGAGCAGCGTGCCGCTGTCCGCGGTGAAGTCGCCGGCCCCGAGCGCCGCGGTCACGGTGCGCGACCCGGCATTGGCGCTGTCGTAGAGCCCGGCGGTCTCGGTCACCGTCGCGCCCTCGCCCGCGACGAAGCCGGAAAGCTGATAATTGCCGCTGGTGAGCGTCGCCGCCGTCGTTCCGTCATAGGTCTTGGTCGGATCGCCGATGATCGCCGCGGTGAGCAGCGCCTGGTCGATCGTCCCCGCGCCGCTGGCGCTCGTCGGAAGGATATAGTTGCTGAGCAGCGTTCCGCCATTGGCGGTGAAGTCGCCGCCCGTCAGCGTCGCGGTCACCGTCCGACTGCCCGCATTGGCGCTGTCGTAGAGGCCCATCGTCTCGGTCACCGTCGCGCCTTCGCCCGCAACGAAGCCCGTCAGGCTGTAATTGGCGCTGGTCAGCGTCGCGGCGCTGTTTCCGTCATAGGTCTTCGTCGGGTCGCCGATGATCGCGATCGTCAGCGCCGCCTGGTCGATCGTGCCGGCGCCGCTGGCGGTGGTGGGGAGCACATAATTGGCGAGCAGGGTGCCGCTGTCGGCGGTGAAGTCGCCGCCGGTCAGCGTCGCGGTCACCGTGCGGCTGCCCGCATTGGCGCTGTCATAGAGGCCCGCCGTCTCGGTCACCGTCGCGCCTTCGCCCGCAACGAAACCCGTCAGCTGATAATTGGCGCTGGTCAGCGTCGCGGCGCTGTTTCCGTCATAGGTCTTGGTCGGATCGCCAATGATCGCCGCGGTGAGCAGCGCCTGGTCGATCGTTCCCGCGCCGCTCGCGCTCGTCGGCAGCACATAGTTGGACAGCAACGTACCGCCATTGGCGGTAAAGTCCCCGCCGGTCAGCGTCGCGGTGACCGTGCGGCTGCCGGCGTTGGCACTGTCATAGACGCCCGCGGTCTCCGTCACGCTCGCGCCCTCGCCGGCGACGAAGCCGGTCAGGCTGTAGTTCGCGCCGGTCAGCGTCGCGGCGGTCGTCCCGTCATAGGTCTTGGTCGGATCGCCGACGATCGCCGCGGTCAGCGCCGCCGGGTCGATCGTCCCCGCGCCGGTGGCGCTCGTCGGCAGGATATAATTGTTGAGGTCGGTGCCGGAATCGGCGGTGAAATCGCCCGCGCCGAGCGTCGCGGTGACGCTGTTCGCCTCGACGACATTGGCCGAATTATACAGGCCCGCGGTCTGGCCGACGGTCGCGCCCTCGCTGAGCACGAAACCGCTGAGCTGATAATTGGCGCTGGTCAGTGTCGCGGCGGTGTTGCCGTCATAGGTCTTGGTGGGATCGCCGATGATCGTGGCGGTCAGCATCGCCGGAGTGATCGTCCCGATCGCCTCGTCGGTGATCGACGAAACGATCGAATAATTGCCCGCGTCCGCGCCGGTGAGCCCGAGATTGCCGATCGTGACGAGAATGCCCGTGCCCACATTCTTGTCGGCATAGCTGCCGCTTGCTGCCGCCGCCGCGGCATCGACCGTCACCGCATCGCCCGCAACGATCCCGCTCAGCGTATAGGCGGCCGCGTCGGCCGGCAGCGTCGTGAGGCCGTTATAGACGCGGCTGACCTCGGTCAGCGTCAGCAGCGCGGCGGTGATGTCGGCGCTGAGCCCCTGCGGCTGCTGGAGCACATAATTGCCGAACGGATTGTTATCGAGCGTATAGCCCGACGCGGTGACCGCGATGTTCGTGCCGACGTCGGCCTGCGCGAAGATCCCCGTCGCGCCGCTGCTGTTGAGCGACACCGTATCGCCGGACACGACATTGTTGAGCGACGCGCCGGCGCTGTTCAGCGTCGCGGCGGTGGTGCCGTCATAGACCTTGTCGTTCGCGAGCACGCCCGACACGGTCAGCAACCGGGGGTCGATCGTCCCCGCGCCGCTCGCGCTCGTCGGCAGGACGTAATTGGCAAGGTCGGTGCCGCCATCGGCGACGATGAAGCCGGTGATGTCGGCGGTGACGCTGGCCGCATCGACGTTCGGCGAATCATAGGTGCCGGCAGTCTGCGTCACCGTCGCGCCCTCGCTGAGCACGAAGCCCGAAAGCTGGTAGTTCGCCGATGTCAGCGTCGCTGTGGCGTCGCCGTCATAGGTCTTGGTCGGATTGCCGATGATCGAGGCGGTGAGCGTCGCCTGCGTGATCGTGCCGATCGTGTCGGTGATGCTCGAGCTGATGAAATAATTGCCGCCCTGCGCGCCGGTGAGCGTCAGATTGTTCACCGTCACGGGCTTCGACGTGCCGACATTCTTGCTGTCGTCATACTGCCCGGTCACGCCCGCGGTCTGGGCGATCACCGTGTCTCCGCTCAGCACCCCGGTGAAGCTATAGCCATTCGATGCGGTCGGCAGCGCAGTGGTGCCATCGTAAACCTTGGTCACCGAGGCGAGGAAAATCTCGAGCGGGTCGATCGTCGCGGTCAGCCCCTGCGGCTGGACGAGATTGTAATTGCCCGCATCGGCGCCCGAGACCGTGTATCCGGCAGTCTCGACGGTCCAGGTGCCGGCGTTGGCGGTCGGGTTGCCCGACCCGTCGACGAAGGTGCCGCTGCTTCCCGCCACCGACAGGGTGACGTCGTCGGTGCCGAGCGGCCCGGTCAGCACGCCGTCGAGCGCGGCGCCGCTGTTGTCGAGCGCCGCGACCGAGCTCTGGTCGTAGGTCTTGTCGAGCGCGAGCACGCCGAGGATGTTGAGCGTCGCCGGGGTGATGATGCCGATCGGCCCGTCGGTCACCGTCGCCGCGATCGTGTAATTGCCCGCATCCGCCCCGGTGATCGCAACATTCTGGAGGTCGACGAGGATATTGCTGCCGACATTCTTGTCGGCATAGGCGCCGGTGATGCCCGACGCGTCGACACTCACCGTATCGCCCGCAACCACGCCCGACAGCGTGTAGGCGCTGCCGACCGTCGGCACGTCGAAATCGGCATTATAGACCTTGGTCACCGACGCGATCTGCAACGTCGCCTCGGTGATGTCGGCCATCAGCCCGAAGGGTTGCAGCACCGTGTAATTACCCGCGTCGGCACCCGAAATCGCATAGCCCGTCGCGGTCACCGGAATGTCGGTGCCGACATTCTTCGTCGCGAAAGTACCGCTCGCCCCGCCCGAAACGAGCGTCACCGTGTCGCCGCCGAATACGCCGGTCAGGCCGCCGCCACTGCTGTCGAGCGTCGCCGCGGTGGTGCCGTCATAGACCTTGTCGTTCGCGAGGATGCCGACGACCTGCACTTCGGCGGGGGTGATCGTGCCCGCGCCGCTCGCGCTCGTCGGAAGCACATAGTTGGAAAGGTTGGTGCCGCCCCCGGCGGCGAAATCGCCCGCGCCCAGCGCCGCAGTGACGGTGCGGCTGCCGACATTCTTCTGGTCATAGGCGCCGACCGTCTCGGTGACCGTCGCGCTTTCGCCCGCGACGAAGCCCTGGAGCTGATAATTGGCGCTGGTCAGCGTCGCCGCCGTCGTGCTGTCATAGACTTTGGTCGGATTGCCGACGATCGCGGCGATCAGCTGCGCCTGATTGATCGTCCCCGCGCCCGAGATCGACGTCGGCAGCACATAGTTCGACAGAAGCGTGCCCGGATCGGCGACGAAGTCCGACACCGCCAGATTCGCGGTCACCGTCCGCGCGCCGGCGTCGGGGCTGTCATAGGCGGCGCCCGCCGACTGGGTGATCGACCCGCCTTCGCCCGCGATGAAGCCGCCGAGCGAATAATTCGCGGCGGTCAGCGAGACGCTGGTCGTCCCGTCATAGGTCTTGGTCGGATTGCCGACGATCGCGCCGGTCAGCGCCAGCGGATTGATGTCGGCGGTGAGCCCGCCCGGCTGCGACAGCGAATAATTGCCCGCCTGCGCACCCGACAGCGCAAAACCGTCCGCCAGCACGCGCAGGTCGGTGCCGACATTCTTTTGCAGGAACTGCGCGCTCGATCCGCTGTCGTCGAGATCGACGTCGTCGCCCGCGAGCACGCCCGACAGGCTCGCGCTGCCGAGGTCGAGCGCCGCGGCGGTCGTGCCGTCGTAGAATTTGTCGAGCGCGAGGAGGTCGACGATGGTCAGCCCGCGCGGCGTGATGTTGGCGCTGAGGCCATCGGGCTGGAACAGCTGGTAATTGCCCGCGTCGGTGCCCGAAATATCATAGCCGGTCACCGTGACGGCAATGCCGTTTCCGACATCGGGCGTCGCGAAGGCGCCCGCGGCCGAACCGCCTTCGAGCACGACCGTGTCGCCCGCGACGACCCCGAACAGGCTAGCCGACCCCGTCAGCGTCGCGAGGGTGGTCTGGTCATAGACCTTGTTCTGCGCGCTGACCCCGAGCACGAGCAGCGGCGCGGGGGTGATCGTTCCCGGCCCGGTCGCGCTGGTCGGCAGCATATAGTTCGACAGCAAGGTGCCGGTGCCCGCGACGAAGTTCGAATTGGCAGTGAAATTGGCGGTGACGATACGCGTGCCCGCGTCGGCGCTGCCATAGTTGGCGACCACACCCGGCGCGACGGTGATGCTCTCGCCTGCGATCACGCCCGTGATGCTGTAGTTCGCCGGCCCGGCCACCGCACGCGTCGTGCCATTATAGACCTTCGTCGGATTGCCGATGATCGCCGTGGTCAGCGCCTTCTGGAAGATGGTGCCGATCCCCGTCGCCTGTGTCGGAAGCGTATAATTGTCGAGGTTGGTGCCCGGATCGGGGTCGAAATCGGTCGGATCGAGCAGGACGAGCACGGCGCGCGAGCCCGCATCCTTCGAATCATATTCGCCGACCGTCTCGGTGATCGTCGCGCCTTCGCCCGGAATGAAACCGCCCAGCGTATAGTCGTCGGGGGTCAGCGTCGCGACCGTGGTGCCGTCATAGGTTTTCGAGGGGTTGCCGGTAATGTCGACCGTCACCACGCCCGGTCCCAGCGGGATGCGCGTGATCGTTCCGGGGCCATAGACGGGCGTGGGGATGATGTAGTTCGACATCATCGTTCCGGGGTCGGTATCGAAATCGCCCTCGTCGAGCGAAGCGCTCACCGTCCAGGTGCCGGCATCGGACGAGGCATATTGGCCGCTCGTCTGCGTCACCGTGGCGCCTTCGCCCGCGACGAACCCGTCGACGGCGAAATTGTTCGGCCCGAGCGAGGCATTGGCATTGCCGTCATAGGGCTTGGTCGGGTCGTTGACGATCACGATCGTCAGCGGCGCCGGGGTGATTTCGCCCTGCACCGTCACCGAGGTCGGCAGCACATAGTTGGCGAGCAAGGTGCCCGGCCCCGCCTGATAGTCGGCGGGCGTCAGTGTGCCGGTGATGTCCCAGATGCCGACATTCTTCGACGCATAGTCGATCCCCGCCGCCTGCGAGATGGTCACGCTCTCGCCCGCGACGACATTGTCGAGCGTCACGCCGCCGCCGGGAACCACCGCATTGGTCGTCCCGTCATAGACTTTGGTCGGCATCGCCGAGACGTCGATCGTCAACTGGCGCTGCAATATGTCGGCGACCAGCGCGCCCGAATAGGACAGATTGTAATTGCCCGCGTCCGCGCCGGTCAGCGTTGCACCGCTGATCGTCACCGAAATGTCGGTGCCGGCATTCTTCGTTGCGAAATTCACTTCGGGATCGGCGCCGCCCAAGGCCACATCGTCGCCCGCGATCAGACCGGTAAATTGCACGCCCGCGGAATTGAGTGCCGCCGTCGTGGTGCCGTCATAGATTTTGTCGTTCGCGACGAGGCCCGAGACGACCAGCGAGGCGGGGGTGATGTTCGCGGCGAGATCGGACGGCTGGCCCGCGACATAGTTGGCGGCGTCGGCGCCCGACAACACGAATCCGCTCGCGGTCACCGCGATCGCCGTCCCGACATTTTCGGTCGCGAAGCTGCCCGTCGCGCCGCTGGCATCGAGCGTCACCGTGTCGCCCCCGACCACGCCGAAGATCGACGCCCCCCCGGTGTTCAGCGTCGCGTCGGTGGTGCCGTCGTAAACCTTGTCGTTCGCGGTGATACCGTTGATGATCAGGGTCGCGGGGTTGATCAGCCCGCCGCCGCTCGCGCTCGTCGGCAGGATATAGTTGGTGAGCAATGTGCCCGACCCGGCGGTGAAGCTGGAGGTTTGCAGCGTCGCATCGACCGTGCGGCTGCCTGCATCGGCGCTGTCATAGGCCGATGTCGCGGCGCTATTGACGGTGATCGTCTCGCCTGCGGCGAGCCCGGTCAGCTGAAAATTCGCCGAGGTCAGCGCGACCGCGGTGGTCGCATTATAGGTCTTGGTCGGCGTGCCGACGATCGCCGCGGTCAGCGTCGCGCGGTTGATCGTGCCCACCGCATCGGTGACGCTCGGCGTCGTGACGTCATAGCCGAACACCGGAATGCCGCCGCGGTTCGCCTCGAAATTGGTCGCGGTCACGTCGATCCCGGTGCCGGCATCCTTCGTCGCATAGCTGCCGTCGAGCGTGAAATCGTCGCCGTTGATCAGCCCGCTGACATTGACGTTGCTGTCGTCGAGCAGCGCGTCGGTGGTGCCGTCATAATCCTTGACCACCGGCCCGAGCGTGAAGCTGGCGCTGGGCGCGGTGCGATAGGCGCGGCCGTTGCCCGCGGCGGGCGCTCCGCCGGCATTGTCATAATCATATTGATACCAGTCGGGGGTCAGTCCGCCGTCGCTGTCGTTCGCCGCATCGTCGGAGGCGATCAACCACACGCCCCCCGACGAACTGACCGCGCCGGCACCGCCCTGATTGGTGAAGATGCCGGTTTCGATCGTGACGTCGCCGGTGCCCGCGAGCGATCCCGCCGCGCCGATCGCCGTCGTGCCCACGGCCTGGGCCAGAAGCTGCGCGCCCGACACCGCCGCGTCGATCGCAATGTCGCCCTGGGCGGTGAGCGTGACGTTGCCGCCGCCCGAAATCTCCGCCTCGACCGCGATGTTGCGAAAGGCGTCGAGCGTCAGATCGCCCGCCGCGTTCGTCCAGACGATCGGCGCGGCGACGGTGATGTCGCCGACCCCGCCGGTGCCGCCGGCGGTGGTCTGCTGCGTGACGTCGGTGCCCGCATCGAGCGAGCCGGCGATCGTCGCCGCGGCGGCGCTGTCGATCAATATGTCGTCGGGGTCGAGCAGCCACGCGCCGCCCGCGCCCGCCGCGATCGTCGCTGCGCCGAGGTCGAACGTCCGGCCCGAAGTTTCGATCCGTCCGCCGCCGCCGGGGCCGCCGGCCGCAATCGCCGCGCCGCTGGCGATCGTCGTGCGGTCCGCCAGATCGGCGCCGGTCGCATAGCCGCTCGTGCCGATCAGCACTTCGCCGCCGCGTGTGCCCGTCGCCGAAATGACGGCGCTCGATGCCAGCGCGACATCGCGGCCGTTGACGGTGACGCGTCCGCCGCTGCCGTCGGCGTTGGTCGCGGCGAGCTTGCCCGCGACTTCGACCCTGCCCTCGGGCGCTGTCAGCCACAGTTCGCCGTCGATCACGGCGGTCCCCGTCGCCTGAACCAGCCCGTCGCGATTGCCCGCGAGCGCGAAGATATTGCCCTTCGCCGCGCGCAGCGCGACCGCCGCTGCCTCGATCTGCCCCGCCTGGGTGATGTCGCCGCCGCCCGATCCCGGTGAGACATAGACCCGATCAGCCTTGCCGTCGGTGGTGGTCAGCAGGATTTCGTTCGCCACCGCCGCGGTGACGCGCCCTTTCGGCGCGCGGATCGCGCCGCTGTTGGTCACCGACCGCGCGAACAGCGCGACGCTGCCTTCGAGCGACTCGATGCGACCCGCATTGACGATGTCGCCCGCCGAACTTCCGCGGAAGGTCAGATCGCCGCCCGCCATGAACCGGTCGGGATCGACGGCGCGCGTCGAGGCGACGAAGTCGCCGCCGGTGACGACCGTCCCCTCGGCGCCGACCACGACGCCGTGCGGGTTGATCAGATAGACCGACCCGGTCGCGCTCAGCGATCCGTTGATCTGCGACATCAAGCCGCCCATCACGCGGTTGAGCGTCGCACCCGATCCGTTGTCGATCGTCACCTTATGGTCGAGGTCGATCGAAAAGCTGCGCCAGTCGATAACGCCGCGCGCAGAGGACTGCTCGATCGAGAGCGTCTTGCCGGCCGCGTCGCCGATCGTCCCCTTGCCGCTGACGAACACGCCGCCGCTCGGCAGCGGCGGCGCGGGCGCCGTCTGGGCATGGACGGGTGCGGCGGCGAACAGCAGCAGGCCCGCCAGCAGCGCGGCCGCACCCGGAGTCCGGTTCGGCTCCGCCAGCGCGCTGCACGAAAGAAGCGACCGACGCATCGTCTTGCGCTGCATCATGCGACCTCCTGTTGCGGCGCGCGCTCAGCACGTTGGAACACGCCGCCCATAATGGAGTGCAGCGGTCGGCCAGCAATCGGGTGAAACCCTGAACCCGGCCGGGGCTCTGGATCAGGTCAGATCAATTCATCGTGTAAAAGGAACGACTTCGTAGCTGGACGGACCTTCCTCGGCGCCCGGATTCACCGGTCCGGCTGGAAAGGTTTCTCACCGTAGCGGCGAACCATAAATCCGACCCGTCTCGCCGTTCGTGCCGATCTAATGCACGTCGATCTAAACGGGACGGACTCTATGGCTTGGCAGGATCGGCGGCGCAGGCTCCGCCGCCCGGCCAGCCGGTCCAGCCCGGACCGCGCACGACTTTTCCGGGTGTCGCGCCGGTGTGCTCGCCGCCCTTCAGAACCTGCACGCCGTTGACGAACAGGTCGCGCACGCCGGTGGCATAGCGATCGGGCTCTTCGAAAGTCGCGTGATCCTGAACCGTCGCCGGGTCGAACAGCACGACATCGGCGAAATAGCCCGGCGCGAGCGTGCCGCGGTCGCGGATGCCAAGGTTGCCGGCGGGAAGGCTGGTCAAGCGGCGGATCGCGCTCTGCAGGCTCGTCGCCTTTTCGTCGCGGACATATTTGCCGAGGAGCCGCGCGACATTGCCATAGGCGCGCGGATGATGCTTGGCATTGAGGAACAGCCCTTCGGGCGCAGCGGCTTCCTCGTCGGACCCGAAGGACATCCACGGCAGGTCGACGGCCTTGCGGACATTGTCCTCGCTCATCAGAAAATAGGCGGTGCCGACGCGGCTGCCGTCCTCGATCACCAGGTCGATCGCGGTTTCCTCGGGCGAGGTGCCGCGCAGCTTCGCGACCTCGCCGAGCGTCTTGCCGGTATATTGGCGAAGCTCGGGGTTCTTGAACGCGAGCAGCAGCAGATTGTCGGGCGTCCCCGCGGCGTTGTAGAGATTCTCCCAATCCTTGCCCGGCGCCTTCATCTCGGCGACCACCCGCGCTCGGATCTTCGGGTCTTTCAGCCGCTCGGCCCATTTCTCGTAGCCGCCCGCCTGCACCCAGGTCGGCATCGCCGCATCGAGCCCGGTCGCACCGGCGGTGTAGGTGTACATGTCGGCGGTGATGCGCTGCCCCGCCTTGCGCGCGGCTTCGACCCTGGCGATGATCGGATCATATTTGCCCCAGTTTGCCTTGCCGGCAAATTTGAGGTGATAAATTTCGGCGGGCGCGCCGCTCTTGCGGCTGATCTCGATCAGCTCGTCGACCGCCTCCTCGATATGGTCGCCCTCGGACCGCATGTGGCTGATATACATGCCGCCGCATCGCGCGGCTTCGGTCGCGAGCGCGACGAGTTCGGGGGTCTCGGCATAGGCATTGGGGGCATAGATCAGCGACGAGCCGACCCCCATCGCACCTTCCTGCATCGCCTGATGAACGAGCGCGCGCATTTTTCCGAGCTGCGCCGCGTCGGGATCGACGTCGCCTTCGCCCAGCACATGGACGCGCACCGTGCCCGCGCCGACGAAGGAGGCGACGTTCGGCGAAATCCCCTTTTCGGTCAGATAGTCGAGATAATTGCCGAGCGTCGTCCAGGGGATGTCATATTTGAAATCGCCCTGTCGCTGGATGGCGAGCGCCTTCATCGCGGGGTTCATCGGTCCCATCGACCAGCCCTCGCCCATCACCTCGAGCGTCACGCCCTGCTTGATGTCCGACATGCCGCGCCCGTCGAGCAGCAAAGATTCGGTCGCCCAGCTGAGCATATTGATGAAGCCCGGCGCGACCGCGAGTCCCTTGGCGTCGACGATCGTCTCCGCCCGGGCGCCCGACGCGCCGTGGGTGACCGCGACGATCCGGTCGCCCTTGATCAGCACATCGCCGACATAGGGGTCGCCGCCGCTGCCGTCATAGATCGACCCGCCGCGGATCAGCACGTCTGCCAATGCCGCAGGCTGAGCCACCACCGAGGTCGCTGACAGGGTGGCGATCGCGGTTACAAGCACCAACGAGCGGGCGAGGCGATGCAGCGGGCGGGTCATGGCAGGGTTTCTCCTTATTTTTCGTTCTTCGGGTCTTTGGCGGGAAGAGGCGGCAGTTCGAGCGTGATCCGCTCGATCCGCCGCGCGACCATCCGCGCCGCATTGCGATATCCGCCGGGATCGCCTTCATAGCCGGCGACGCGGCCTGGCACGATCGCACGCTCGTCGTCGAGCGCGGTGTGGCCGAGCTCGAGATTGCCCGCGCCATAGCCCTTTACGACCAGCGGCTTGCCGTCCTTGCAGACCGCGACCTGCAAGCCCGGGATCTCGCCCGCCGCGACCGCCCACGCCGGCACCGCGACCGACGCGAGCAGCGCCCCGGCGATGGCCAGCGAGAATTTCATCGCCTGCATCCCCCGTTCCCCCACTCTATTTCCAGACCGCGCCGAGCAAGCGACGGAAATTGCCGCCGAGCACGCCGTGGATCTGGTCGTCCGAATAGCCGCGCCGCACCATCTCCTCGGTCAGGCTGAAGAATTTGAGCGGATCGTCGAAGCCATCGGTATCGATCTTGTCGCGAAACGCATAGCTGCCCTTATAGGCCGCCTTGAGCTGGGCATAAGCCTTGGGCTCCATATCGTCATAGCCATACAGGTCGGCGTCGGACCCGATGCCGACCTTGTCGAAGCCGATCAGCTTGCCGACATGGTCGATCTGATCGACGATGTTCGCGACCGTGGTCGGCTCCTTCGCGGTCAGGAAGTTTCGGACGCCGGTGATGCCCATCACCCCGCCCTTCGCGCCGAGCGCCTTGATCGCTTCGTCGGTCTTGGTGCGCGGGTGATTGTTGAGCGCGCGGACATTGCTGTGGGTGATCGCGATCGGTCCCTCGGCGGCGGCGATCGCGTCGAGCGTCGTCCGGTCGCCGCAGTGCGAGGTATCGACGAGCATGCCCACCTTGTTCATCTCGGCGACGATCTGGACGCCATAATCGGACAGCCCCCCGTCGATGCGGTCGGTGCAGCCCGAGCCAATGAAATTCTGGCTGTTATAGGTGAGCTGCGACACGCGCTGGCCGAGCTGGTAAAAAGTCTTCACATCGTCGGCGGTGCGGAAATGGTCGCTGTTCTGCAACCCGAGGATCACCGCGCATTTGCCGTCGGCCTTAGCGCGATCAAGGTCCTCGGCCCTACCCACCCCTTCGAACACATGCGGATTGCGCGCAGTGAAACCCGACCAGGCGAGCAGGAAGCTGAGCGTGCTTTCATAGGCGTCCGGGCCGCCGATGCCGACCGAATTGTGAAAGCCGGTGATACCGCTCGCACGGAAATCGGCCGCCCACGTCTCGCTGATCGGCTCGGCGAAGACTTCGGGCCGAAAATCGAGGGTCAGCGGTGCCAGCATGTCGATGACCGTCGCCTCTTTGACCAGATCGACGACGCGCTTGGCAAAGCGGCGGGGGGAGGCGGCGTGCGCCTGATAGAGCCCGAAGTTGACCATCGGAAACGCCGTTGCAGCCAGCGCCGCCGTCCGCGTCAGCATCGCGCGGCGAGATAATTGCGAATTTTTCTGCATGAGCCACCCCTATCTCGGTTGATTTC
Organism: Sphingopyxis indica; assembly: GCF_032879645.1. NCBI lineage: Bacteria > Pseudomonadati > Pseudomonadota > Alphaproteobacteria > Sphingomonadales > Sphingopyxidaceae > Sphingopyxis > Sphingopyxis indica. The sequence continues at coordinate 1,176,076 of NZ_CP076394.1, read as the reverse complement.
ACCAGCCGATTGTGAATGATGGATTCGTCCTGTAAAGAGAAATGGTGCCTATTATGAAAATTTTTCCCAATTCGCACTTGTCGCCCCGCCTCGCCACCGCCCTTTTTGCGGCGGCCACACTACCCGCCCTTCCGGTCCACGCTGCACCGCAGCCGCCGGCGGCCAGCGCGGAGATCGAGACCGGACGCACCGCCGGATTGGAGGATTTCGTCGACGGCGTACTGGCGCAACAGCTCGCGACGCGCGAGGTTGCCGGCGCGGTCGTCACCGTCGTGAAGGGCGGCAAGGTCCTCTTTACCCGCGGCTATGGCTTTGCCGATGTCGATCGCGGCATCCCGGTCAATGGACAAAAAACGCTCTTTCGTCCGGGATCGGTATCGAAGCTGATTACCTGGACCGGCCTGATGCAGCAGGTCGAGGCCGGGAAGGTCGACCTCGATGCCGACGTCAACCGCTATATCGACTTCACCATCCCGCCCTTCGAAGGCCAGCCGATCCGCGTGCGAGATCTCTTGTCGCACACACCGGGGATGAGCGATCTGCGCTACGATGAGAAGGACTGGGCGAAGCCCGAAACCTATCAATCCTTCCTGAAGACACATATCCCGGAGCGGCTGTGGGCGCCCGGTACCGAGATATCCTATTCCAATTATGGCGCCGCGCTTGCGGGCTATATCGTCGAGCGCGTGTCGGGAGAGGCGTTCCCCGATTATGTGACGAAGCATATTTTCCAGCCGCTCGGCATGACGCATACGACTTTCGTCGAGCCGCTGACCGGCGAGAATGCGGCTAATATGGCGCTCGGCTATAAATTCGTCGACGGCCGCTTCGAGGCCAAGCCCTATGAACGCTATGACAAGATCATGCCCGCCGGATCGGCGGCATCGACCGCGCCCGACATGGCGCGCTTCATGCTCGCCATGCTCGGCGGCGGCGCGCTCGACGGAAAGCGCATCCTGACACCCGAATCGGTCGCGCTGCTGGAAAGCGATTCGGTCGCGAACGCGCCCGGCCTTCCCGGCATGGCGCACGGCTTCATGGTCGCCCGCGAAAAAGGACCGCGGCTCGTCGGCCACGGCGGCAACACCATGGATTTCCACTCCTATCTTCTGCTCGCGCCCGAGGCCGATTTGGGCTTTTTCGTCTCCTACACCGGCGGCGAGGGCAGCTATGGTGCGCGGACCGAATTGAGCGACGCGATCATCGGCCGCCTGTTCCCGCAACAACCCGCGCAGCGCTGGACCCAGGCGAGCCAAACGCCGCCGCTGGGTGCCTATCGCTCGAACCGCCGCGACTATAGCCGGCCCGCCGATCCGGAAGGCGATCTCAAGCTGTCCGCGATCGACGAGCACCGGATTCTCGTCGAAGGGCATGGCCCCAAGACCGTATGGGAGCAGATCGGCCCGAACCTGTACGAACAGGCCACCGGCGCGCGCGAGGGCGGGCCTTATGATCAGATGCTCTTCTATGGCGATGCCAGCGATCCGCGCATCGGCTTCGCGTCGCAGCCCCATGTCGCCTATCACCTGGTAAAACCGGTGCAGCCGTAACCCCCGGACATGTCGCGCAGATTTCACGCACTCATCATCAAAATGACATTTTTATCCTGATTAGGATTGAATTTTCCCTTTAGGCATGATCCTATCCCTTCGGGTTGAATCGGGACGGGCCATATCGCCGGCGCCATCAGGGAGGCGCGTGAAGGAAAAAGGCGACCCCCGTGCCTCTCGTTAAAGGGGAAGACCATGAAGCCGAGTCATATGCTATTGTTTGCGGGAAGCGCGCTCTCGCTGTTCGTGGCCGCCGCGCCAGCCGGCGCGCAGGCATCCGACGAGCCCGCGACACGCGCCGATGACGAAATCATCGTGTCGGGCTCGCGCATTCAACGCTCGGGCTTCGACGCGCCCACGCCGACGACGGTGATCGGCGAGGCCGAGCTGCGCCAGGGCAACCGGCCGAGCATCGGCGAAGTGCTCAACGACATGCCCTCGTTTCGCGGCACGCAGACGCCCGCGACTTCGACCGGCAACACCAGCAGCGGGACGGCGCAAGCGGATCTGCGCAGCCTCGGTGCGTCGCGCACCCTGACGCTGCTCAACGGCCATCGCTTCAACGGCGCCGCCGATCTCAATACGGTGCCGCAAGCGCTGATCGAGCGCGTCGACGTCGTCACCGGCGGCGCATCGGCGGCATGGGGTTCCGGCGCCGTCGCTGGCGTCGTCAACATCATCCTGAAGGATGATCTGACCGGGCTGCAGGGCGGCATCGACGGCGGCATCTCGTCGCGCGGCGATGCGCAGCGCTATGGCGCCAATCTTGCGTGGGGCACCGACTTCGCCGACAGTCGCGGCCATTTCATGATCGGCGCCGATTTTCTGCAGGACAAGGGCGCGTTCGACCGCAAGAGCCGGCCCAATATGGAAGGCGGCATCTTCCCGCGCGCCGACGGTCAGCTCGTCCTGACCCGCGACGTCAACTACACGATCATCAACAATGGCGGCTCGATCCTCGCCCTCACCGCCGCGCCTTATAATCTCGTCTTCAATCCCGACGGTTCGGTGGGCCCGTTCCCGCTGGGCAGCGAAACCGCGGGCCAGTTCACGGTCGGCGGCGGCGGTCAGAACATCTACGACTATGTCGCGGTGACCTCGCCCTACAAGCGCGCCAATGTTTTCGCACGGGCAAGCTATGAATTCAGCGACGCCGCGACGCTGTGGGTGCAGGGCAGCTACAACCGCATGTGGTCGGACTTCGGCTTCTTTCCCGAGACGCCGATCGTGGTGATCTCGCAGGACAATGCGTTTCTGACACCGACCGCCCGCGATCAGCTCGCCGACGCCGGCGTGACCTATCCCTTCATCCTCGGCCGCATCCTCGACGATGTCGGTCCGACGCATTACCTGGGTTATCACTATGTCCGCCGCAATCTCGAAGGCGCGATCGGGCTCGACGGCGACCTCGGCGGCGGCTGGAGCTACAACGCCTATTACGACCATGGCGAGCTAAGGAACAACCAGTCGCTCTATAACCAGCGCATCCCGGCGCGCTTCAACTCCGCGGTGGATTCGGTCCTCGTCAGCGGCGTGCCGACATGCCGCATCAACGCCGACGCCGATCCCGCCAACGACGACGCGGCCTGCGTTGCGATCAACCTGTTCGGCAACGGCAATATCTCGCCCGAAGCGATCGACTATGCCTTCGGCGCGGGGCAGGCGATCACCACCTCGAAGCTCGACGCGGCCGGCGCATCAATCCAGGGCCAAGCCTTCTCGACCTGGGCGGGTCCGGTCGACGTCGCCTTCGGCACCGACTTCCGGTGGGAGAAATATACCACCAACTATGTCGATCCGCTGTCGGAGGCCGGCGCGCTCGCGACGCTGAATTATTCGGCCACCAACGGCAAATTCGATGTCAAGGAAGTGTTCGGCGAAATCAACGTGCCGCTGCTCGATATCGAAGGGGCGGCGAAGCTGGAGGTCAACGGCGCCGCGCGCTATTCGGATTACAGCACCAGCGGCGGCATCTGGTCGTGGAAGACGGGCAGCACGCTGCGCCTCGTCGACGACCTGCTGTTACGCGCCGTCTATTCGCGCGACATCCGTTCGCCCAGCATCAGCGAATATTTCACGTCGCGCGGCACCAATATCGGCAACGTCGCCGACCCCTATCGCGGCAACGCGGTGCAGGCCAATGTCGTCAGCTATGTCGGCGGCAATCCCGACCTGACCCCCGAAGTCTCGCACACGCTGACGCTCGGCGGCTCTTATTCGCCGGGCTTTGCGCCGGGGCTGCAGCTTTCGGTCGACTATTATGAGATCGAGATCACGAATGTCATCGTGACGCTGCTCGCGCAGGATGTGCTCAACACCTGCTATGCGGCGACGCCCGGCGATCCGACGTGCGGCGGGTTGATCGTCCGCGCCGGCGATGGTTCGATCGCGTCGATCTCGCGCACCTATCGCAACCTTGCCGAATATAAGACGCGCGGCCTCGACATCGAGGCATCGTACCGCAAGCAGGTCGGCCCCGGGACGCTGTCGCTGCGCGCGCTCGCGACCCATGTGTTCGAACTGCTGATCGACGATGGGGTGCAGACGACCGACCGCGCCGGGATCGTCGGCGGCGAAACCGCCTTCGGAACGCCGAAATGGCGTGTCACAGGCAGCGTCAGCTATCAGACCGGGGACTTCGGCGTCGATCTTCGCGCCCGCTATGTCGACGGGGGCATCTACAGCACCCAGATCGGCCCGAACGGCCAGCCGATCGAGAACAACGACATTGCGAGCCGGACATACATCGACCTTGGCCTGCAATTCAAAGCGACCGAAGACTTCACCTTCTTTGCAAATGTGAACAATCTGTTCGACCGCGATCCGCCGCTGATCGTCTATAACAATCCCAACTATGACCAGATCGGGCGTTATTTCTCGATCGGCGCCAAGGCGAAGTTCTAAGCGATGCGGCGGCGCTTGAAATGGGGGGCCGCCACGGCCTGTGGGGCGATCGCACTCGCGCTCGTCCCCGGTCCGGCCTCGGCCGGCAACAGCTATGATCTCGTCATCGCCGGCGGCCGGGTCATTGATCCGGCGAGCGGCCGCGACGAGATCGCCGACATCGGAATCAACGGCGGTTCGATCGCCGCCATTTCGGCGTCGCGGCTCGAGGGGAAGCGGCGGATCGACGTCAAGGGGCTCGTCGTTGCCCCGGGGTTCATCGACCTGCACGCGCACGGGCAGGACCCGGTTGCCGAACGTTTCCAGCTTCTCGACGGTGTCACCACCGCGATCGACATGGAAATCGGGACCGCTCCGGTTGCGGCGCTCTATCGCCGGATGGAGGGCAAGGCGTTGATCAACTTCGGCGCGTCGGCCTCGCACATCTGTGCGCGGCTCGAGGTCATGTCCGACAAGCGCTGCGGGCCGGATGTCGAAGGCCGGCTGACCGCCGATCCCGCTATGCTGGTCAAGGGCGCGACGCCCGAACAGGAAGCGCAGATCACGGCGATCCTCGACCGCGAGGTGGCATCTGGCGCGCTCGGCTATGGCATCGGGCTCGAATATGTGCCGGGGGCCGGACGCCGCGAAATATTCCGGGTGTTCGAGGCCGCGGCGAAGACGAAAGCGCCGGTTTTCGTCCACGTTCGCTCGCGCCCGCCCGACCAGGGGAGTGGGGTGCCGATCGCGGTGGCGCAGGAGGTGCTCGCCGATGCGGCGGCCACCGGCGCCTCGCTGCAAATCGTTCACGTCGCATCGACCGGGCTGCGCGACACGCCGGCGATCCTCGAACTGATCAAGGGCGCGCGAGCGCACGGGGTCGACGTCACGACCGAAGCCTATCCCTACACCGCGGGCAGCACCGCGATCGGGTCCAATTTCTTTGCCGATGGCTGGCAGGAACGCAACGGAGCGACCTATGGCGACGTTCAGTGGCCTGCCACCGGCGAACGGTTGACCAAGGAAAGCTTCGACCGCTTCCGCAAGGAACAGCCGGACGCTGCCGTGGTCATCCACATTATTCCGCAGGAGGTCGTCGACCGGGCGATCACCGATCCGATCGTGTCGATCGCGTCCGATGGTATGCCGTGGATCACCGCCGGCGAGCATCCGCGCGGCGCGGGCACTTTTTCGCGCGTCCTTGGCCAATATGTGCGCGAGCGCCAACTGCTCGACCTTCCTGCCGCGCTCGCCAAGATGACGATCATGCCGGCGCGGCGGCTCGAAGCGGTGTCGCCGCAGATGGCGCGCAAGGGGCGGCTCCAAGCGGGCGCCGACGCCGACATCACCGTCTTCGACCCGGCCACGATCCGCGACCGCGCGACCTTCGACCAGCCTATGCAGGCATCGACCGGCATCGCCTATGTGCTCGTCGGCGGTCAGGTCATGGCGCGCGCGGGCAAGGTGACCGCCCACCGTTTTCCGGGTCAGGCCATCAGGAGCGATCTGCCGCACTGAGCCGGCCGCATCTCCATTTGCGAAACAAACGAGCAAGAGAAGGGGGATAGATATGAAATGGTGGAAAACGCTCGCCGTGGGGGTGCTGACCCTCGTCGGCGGGGCCTCTGCGGCGCAGCAGGCGACCGCGCCGGGGCCGTCGCTTTCGCCCGTCGCCGACGCGGCGCCGGTTGCCGCACCCGCGGCGGCCACGACCGAGGGCGCCCGCGCCCTGACCCGGTCCGATGCCGACACCTGGCTCGATGGCTTCATGCCCTATGCCCTCGCGCGCGGTGACGTCGCCGGCGCGGTCGTCGTCATCGTCAAGGACGGCAAGGTGCTGACCCAGCGCGGCTTTGGCTATGCCGATGTCGCCAAGCGCAAGCCGGTCGATCCGGCCACCACCCTGTTCCGCCCCGGCTCGGTGTCGAAGCTGTTCACCTGGACCGCGGTGATGCAGCAGGTCGAGGCGGGCAAGATCGACCTCGACGCCGACATCAACCAATATCTCGACTTCAGGATTCCCCCGTTCGAGGGCAAGCCGATCACGATGACCAACATCATGACGCACACCCCGGGTTTCGAGGAAGCCGGGCGCGACCTGATCGTGGACAAGGGGCCGGCGCCGACGCTCGAAACCGCGCTCAAGCGCTGGGTGCCCGCGCGCGTCTATGCGCCCGGTTCGACCCCGGCCTATTCCAACTATGCGACGGCGCTCGCGGGCTACGTCGTCCAGCGCGTGTCGGGCATGTCCTATGACGACTATATCGACCGCAACATCTTCGACCGCCTGGGCATGAAATATGCGACCTTCCGCCAGCCGCTGCCCGAGAGGCTGCAACCCTATATGGCCAAGGGTTACAAGGCTGGGTCCGGCAAGGAAGAGCCGTTCGAATATGTGGCGATTGCGCCCGCCGGCAGCTCGTCGATCAGCGGCGGCGATATGGCGAAATTCATGATCGCGCATCTCGACGACGGCGGCCCGCTGCTCAAGCCCGAAACCGCGGCGCTGATGCATTCGCCGGCGAACGAGCCGCTACCCGGCCTGCCGCGTATGATGCACGGCTTCTACGAGCAGAAGATCAACGGCCTCGGCGCAATCGCGCACGGCGGCGACACGATGTGGTTCCACTCGGACCTCGTGCTCTTCCCGTCGAAGAACACGGGCATCTATGTCTCGATGAACAGCGCCGGCAAGGACGGCGCGGTCGGTCCGATCCGCGAAGCGCTGGTCCAGGAGTTCGCCGACCGCTATTTCCCCGCGCCGCGATCGGTGCCCAAGGCGCTTCCCACCGCGAAACAGCATGCCGCGATGGTCGCCGGCACCTATGCGACGAGCCGCGCACCGGTCGATAATTGGGGCGCGATGCTGGGGTTCGCCTCGCAGGTAAAGATCGGGGTCGACGAGAACGGCAATCTGGTGACCCCGTTCAAGACGATTGGTGGCGGCGACCGCAAATGGGTCGAGGTCAAGCCGTTCATCTGGCAATCGCTCTATGACAAGGCAACCTTCGCCGCGAAAGTCGAGAACGGCAAGGTCGTGCGCATCTTCTATGGCGACTATGCCCCGATCATGGTTTGGGACCCCGTGCCGGCATATAAGGATACGGCGTGGCTGATACCCGTGGTGATCGCGAGCCTCGCCGTGATCCTGCTGACCGCGCTTGCCTGGCCAGTGGGAGCGATCAACCGCCGCCGCTACGGCCAGGAGCTCGCGCTGACCGGCGGCGACCGTTCGACCTATCGCGCCGTCCGCCTGTTTGCCTGGCTGGTCTTCGTGATCCTTGGATGCTGGGTCGCCTGCGTGACGCTGATCGAGAAATTCGTGACGCCGGTCGGGCTGATCTGGTTCGCGCAGATCCTGGGCATATTGGTCTTCCCCGGCTTCCTGGGCCTGACCATCTGGAATGCCTATCTGGCGTTCAAGGGCAAGCGCGGCTGGTTCGCACGTCTGTGGAGCGTGCTGCTGGTGCTCGCCGCCTTCTTCATGCTGTGGACGGCGCTGGCCTTCAAGCTGATCAGCCTCGGCGCCAACTGGTAGTGGGCCGCGGTCCGGGCGCGGTGCGTCCGGACCGCAAAATCGAACAGTCGATCGGGAGATCCGGCCATGAAGACCCTCATTCCCCTCACCGCAATGCTGTTACTCGGCGCGGCCGCCCCACCCCCTTCGTACGACCTCGTCATCCGCGACGGCCGGCTACTCGACGGCGCCGGCAATCCCTGGGTGTCGGGCGATGTGGCAATCGACGACGGACGCATCGTGCGCATCGGCGAGATCACCGGCAAGGGGCGCGAAGAGATCGACGCGAAGGGCCGCTATGTCGCGCCCGGCTTCATCGACATGATGGACCAGTCGGGCGACGTGCTGCGCACCAGCGGCGCGGCCGAGAACAAGGTCCGCATGGGCGTGACCACCGCGATCGGCGGCGAAGGCGGCACGCCGGTCGAAGCGGACGCGATCGGTGCCTATTTCGACGGGCTCGAAAGGACCGGCATCGCGATCAATTTCGGCAGCTATTACAATGTCGCGCAGCCGCGCGTGAAGATCATGGGCGACGGCGCGGGGACGCCGACCGCGGCGCAGCTCGAGGCGATGAAGGCCGAAACCGCCGTGGCGATGCGCAATGGCGCGTTCGGCGTGTCGTCGGCGCTCATCTATCCGCCGAACAGTTTCCAGTCGACCGACGAGATCGTCGCGCTCGCGTCCGAGGCAGGCAAGTGCGGCGGCTTCTATGCCACCCACATGCGCGACGAGAGCGCGAAGCTGGTGGAAGCGATCGACGAGGCGATTTCGATCGGCGAACGCAGCGGCGCGAAAGTCGAAGTCTTCCACCTGAAGGCTGCCTATCGCCCGCTCGCGGGCCGGTTGATGCCCAAGGCGCTCGACCGCATCGCCGAGGCGCGCGCGCGCGGCGTCGACATCGCCGCCGACCTTTATCCCTATACCGCAGGCGGCACCGGGCTGGAGATCACCGTTCCCAACTGGGTCTTTGCCGATGGTGCCAAGGCCGGATTCGAAAAGCTGCGCGACCCGAAGCTGCGCGCGCGCTTGAAAAAGGAAATTGCGGCGGGCTCGCAGCCGGGATGGTCGAACCTCGTCGAGGCATCCGGAGGCTGGGACCATATCACCCTCGCCAACGCCTATGATCCCGCGATGGACCGGTTTCGCGGCAAGTCGATGGTCGAAATCGGCAAGGCACTCGGCAAGGATCCGGCCGATGCCGCGTGGGACATCGTCCTCGGCGCGCTCCCCAACCGGGCCTACGGCCTGTTCTTCATGATGGACGAGGGCGACATCGACCTCGCGCTCCGGCGGCCGTGGGTGAGCATCGGCACCGACGCCGGCGCGGCGGCGAAATTCGGCGAGATCGACGCCATCGGCCTGCCCCACCCCCGCGCCTATGGCACCTTCCCGCGCATCTTGGGACACTATGTCCGCGATCGAAAGGTGCTGACGCTCGAGGATGCGGTGCGCAAGATGACCTCGTGGCCGGCACAGCGCATGGGCCTGACCGACCGCGGCGTGCTGCGCGAAGGCTTGCGCGCCGACATCACCATCTTCGATGCCGAAAAGGTGGCCGAGGGGGCAAGCTGGGAGCAGCCGCTCGCCGCGCCGGCGGGCATCGACGATGTGATCGTCAACGGCGTGCCGGTGCTGCGCGCGGGCAAGATGACGGGCGCGCGGCCCGGGATGGCACTGCGCCATCCCTGCGGCTGACCGGTGCGTTCCGCTTGCGATGGGGGCCGCTATTTCGCCTTGGTCTTCCTGGCAGGCGCCGATTGCTCTTCGGGCGCGGAGAGGCGATGGTGCGCCTCATACACCATATGCGACAAATCCTCGTCGGCGCTCGACATCACGCCCACGGTCAGCGTCTCGGTCGATCCGGGACCGCAGACATAGGCGTGACCCATGCCCGAATCGATGTAGATCGATTCGCCGGCCCGAAGCTCGATCGGGTCGTAATATTCGGTGTGGACGGTCAGCGTGCCCTCGACCACATAGATGAATTCCTCGCCGCTGTGCCGAACGAGTTCGCCGAACTCCTCGATTGATTTCGCGTGGATACGGGTGATGATCGGGACCATGCGCTTGTGGCGCAATTCGGTGCAGACATAATAATATTCGTAGTTGGGCGTATCGACGCGCACCGCCTTGTCGATCGACCCGACGCTGCGCCGCCCCAGGATCGCCGCGGGCGCTTCCTCCTGCTCGGCGAACAGGTCGGCCATGCTGACATTGAGTTTTTCGCCGAGCTGCTGCAGCTTGTCATAGGTGAGCGACAGACGATCATGCTCGACCTTCGACAGCGTCGATACCGGAATACCGCAGCGCTGGCTCATTTCCTTCAGCGTCCATCCGTTGCGCGCGCGCAGGTCGGCCATCACCGCACCGAGCGTCTTTCGACCATCCGCCATGTCGTCCCTGGCCCTCGCACCTTCCAGCGTGTCGAACGGGGACGATCTTGTCCTGTTCGGAGATTCGCCCTTCCGCATTAGCATCGGCGCTTCTGCCGAGGCAATCAGCGTGTTGGGCTGGATAGGATTCGCACGGAGGGCACCGCACGCGATACCAGTCCATCAGGCCTCGATATCGCGCTTATAGGTTTCGGGAAGGAAAAGGATTCCGACGACCGCTGTTACCGCCGCGACCACGACCGCATACCACAGCCCCTGATAGATATTCCCGGTCGCCGCGACCATCGCAAAGCCGATCGTCGGCATGAAGCCGCCGATCCAGCCATTGCCGATATGATAGGGCAGCGACAGCGAGCTGTAGCGGATGCGCGCGGGGAACAGTTCGACGAGCAGGGCGGCGAGGGGGCCGTAAACCATCGTCGCGAGCACGCCGAAGATACAGAGGATGCCGATCACCTTCAGCTTGTCGACCTGCGCGGGATCGGCATCCTTCGGATAGCCCGCGCGGGTCAGCCCCCCTTGCACCTCGTTTTGAAAGCGCGCGATCGCGGCAGTCTTCGCATCCCCGTCGAGGATCGCGGGATCGGGCGCGACATGCACGTCGTCGCCGATCCGCACCTCGGCGATCGTTCGGGACGCCGCGTCGATATTGATATAGTTGATGCCGCTGCGCGCAAGATAGGCCTTCACGATGTCGCAGCTGGTCGCGTCGAACCGGTTCTGCCCGATCGGGTCGAACTGGAACGAACATTCGCGCGCATCGGCGACGACGGTGACCGGCGCGCGCTCGATCGCGGCGGCCATCGCCGGGTTCGCCGCGGCGACGAGCGCCTGATAGAGCGGGAAATAGGCGAAGACCGCGACGACGCACGCGCTCATCATGATCGGCTTGCGGCCGATGCGATCGCTGAGCCAGCCGAAGAAGACGAAGCTGGGGATGATAAGGGTCAGTGCCGTCGCGACGAGAAAGTTGGCGGTCGCACCGTCGACGCGCGCGATCTTTTCGAGATAGAAGAGCGGATAGAGATGCGCGGCAAAGCCGATCACCGCCTGCCCTGCCACCGCGCCGAACAAGGCGATCAGCACGACCTTCAGGTTGCGCCACTCGCCGAACGCTTCCTTGAGCGGCGCTTTCGAGGTCGCGCCGGCCGCCTTCATCCGCTGGAACACCGGGCTTTCCTCGAGCTGGAGCCGGATCCACAGCGCGACTGAGAGCAGGACGATCGAGAAGAGGAACGGCAGGCGCCAGCCCCAGGCGTCGAAGCTGTCGGCGTCCATGAACAGGCGCAGCGACACGACGAAGCTCGACGCGATGATCAGCCCGAGCATCGCGGTGGTCTGGATGAAGCTGGTATAGAAGCCGCGTTTTCCCGGCGGGGCGTGCTCGGCGATATAGACCGCCGCGCCGCCATATTCGCCGCCGATCGCAAGGCCCTGCAAGAGCCGCAGCAGCATCAGAATGATCGGCGCCGCGATGCCGATGCTGTCGTAGCCGGGAAGAAATCCGACCGCGAAGGTCGACAGTCCCATGATCGCCATGGTGACGAGGAAGGTATTCTTGCGCCCGACGATGTCGCCGACGCGGCCGAAAACGAGCGCGCCGAACGGCCGGATCGCGAAGCCCGCGGCAAAGGCCATCAGCGCGAGAATGAAGCCCGTGGTCGCGTTGACGCCCGAGAAGAAATGGACCGAAATCGAGCTGGCGAGCAGTCCGTAAAGGTAAAAGTCATACCATTCGAAGATCGTCCCCAGCGACGAGGCGGCGATCACGAGCTTTTCATTCTGCCCCTTCGCCTCTTCGGCGGGCAGGGCTTCGCTGTCGGTCGTCATGTCCTTCTCCCTTGCAGCCCGGCAGCGGCGGCGGGCTCTGCCGGCCCGTCCGCGCGCGCCCCCGGGGAATTTCAGCGCGCGAACGCCATCGTCGGCGCGGTGTATCCGGCACTCGCGAGTTCGCGTTCGGCTTGCCGGAAACCATAGGCGGGCACGATTTCGCCGCGCCGGTCGTCGATCCGGGTCCACTCGGCGGCGACGCGCCCGGCCGCATCGTCGCCGCGGCCGACGAAAACGCCTTCGGTGAGCGTGACGTGCGCGGCGGCGAAATGGCCGGCGCCGGCGCAGAGGATCGCGCGCGTCGGCGCCGCGTCGCCGACGAGCGCGAGCAGCCCGGGGCTCACCGCCTCGGGCGCGAGATGCGCGAGCGCCTGCGGCGAAAGAACGCCTTCGGTCATTCCCGTAGCGGCGGTCGGCGCGAGGCAGTTGACGCGGATGCCATATTTCTCGCCCTCGAGCGCGAGCGTCTGCATCAGCCCGACGAGCGCCATTTTCGCGGCGCCGTAATTGGCCTGACCGAAATTGCCGTAGAGACCCGACGAAGAGGTCGTCATGACGATGCGCCCATAGCGGCGCTCGCGCATCTGATCCCACACCGCCTTCGAGCAGATCGCGGCGCCCATCAGATGCACCTCGACGACCAATCTGAAATCGGCGAGGTCCATCTTGGCGAAGCTCTTGTCGCGCAGGATTCCGGCATTGTTGACCAATATGTCGACGCCGCCCCACGCCATCGTCGCGGCGTGGACCATCGCCGCGACCGCGGCTTCGTCGGTCACCGAGGCGGCGGCAGGCATCGCCTCTCCGCCGGCATTGGCGATCTCGGCCGCGACGCATTCGGCCGCCTCGCCGTCGCGGTCGTTGACGACGACGCGCGCGCCGTGACGCGCGAGCATCAGCGCATGAGCCCGCCCGAGCCCGCCGCCCGCACCGGTCACGATTGCCACCCGCCCCGCCAGTTCCATCGTCTTGTCCCCTTCAGCTTTCATAATAACTCTCTTGTGAGTGAATTAAATGACCGGCGCGATGCGCGCCAACCGATCGCCCCTCTCCGGCTGCGTCAGTCCGCTCGTTCGCTCCGTCGCTGTTCGCAGATGTCGCGGAAGCCCGCGGCCATGAAGCGCGCCATGCGCGCCTTCACCGCTTCATAATCGTCCGACCGGCAAAGGCCGTGCGACAATTTGTCGATGCGCCCGGTGCGCGCGAGCGTCAGCATCAGCGCGCCGGTGACGAAATGATAGCCCCAGAAAATATCTTCCTCGTCCGCCTCCGGCAGTGCCTTTTTCAATATCCCGATCAGCCGCAGCACCACGGGATCGAAATATTTGTCCATGAATTCGGCGCCTTCGGGGCTGTTCGACGCCTGCGCACCGAAGGCGCCGTAATTCTTCCACCCCTCGCCGCCCTGAATATAGAGGTCAAGGTCGGTGTCGAGGAAGGCGTGGAGCGCCCCTTCGACCGTAGGGCTGTCGCCCGCGGCGCGATCATAATCGTCGAGCGCCTTCATCCGTTTTTCGATCGTGACGACGGCGCGGCGCGCGAACACCGCCTCGAACAAGGTCTTCTTGTCGTCGAAATAATAGTTGAGCAGCGTGTGATGGACGCCGACCTGCTTGGCGACATCCTTCAGCGTGACGCCGTAAAATCCATGTTTCGAAAACAGCTGCTCGGCGGTGTCGAGTATCTGTTCCATCGTTTCGGCGCGCTGTTCGGCTTTCGTCGGCCGCTTCGTCCGGGTCTTTGCGTTGGACGCCAATTCACTTCCCTTTCGCAGCCGTCGAAGTCGCCGTTGCAGTCTCGCGGGGACTACACCTGTCCATATTCGGCCCGCAATTGCATTTTGTCGATCTTGCCGGTCGCCGCGAGCGGCATCGCATCGACGCGTACCACCGCGTCGGGCATCCACCACGAGGCGATCCGCCCGGCGAGCGGCGCGAGCAGGTCTTCGTCGCTGACCGCGCCGCCATGGGTTTCGACGAGCAGGATCGGCCGCTCGCCCCATTTGGGGTCGGGCCGCCCGATCACCGCCGCGAGCGAGACTTGCGGGAGCGCCCCGACGAGCGCCTCGATCTCGGCCGGGTTGATCCATTCGCCGCCCGATTTGATCAGATCCTTGGCGCGGCCGGTGATGGTCAGATTGCCGCCGCTGTCGATCCGCGCGAGGTCGCCGGTGTCGAACCAGCCGTCGGCGTCGGTCGCGGGCTCGCTCTGCCCGAAATAGCGTTCGACGACGGTGCCGCCACGCACGCGCAAATGACCCTCGGCGCCGCGCTGTTCGGGCAGCGCGCGGCCCTCGGCATCGGTCAGGAGCAGGTCGATGCCGAGCGCGGGGCGCCCCGACAGCGACGCCTTTCGCTGCGGATCGCCGGGCAGCGCCGCAGTGCCGAGCGGCGACAATTCGGTCATCCCCCAGCTCGTCTGCACCTCGGCCCCCAGCCGCGTTTCGATCCGCTCCATCAGCGCGGGCGGCATCGACGAGCCGCCGACGAGGATGCGCTGGAGCGTCGGCACCTCGCCGCCCTCCGCCTCGAGATGTTCGACGAGGCCGAGCCACACCGTCGGCACCCCGGCGGCCGCGGTCACGCCCTCCGACCGGATCAGCCGCGCGAGGCTGGCGCCGTCATTGTGGCGACCGGGCAGGACGAGCTTCGCCCCCACCGCCGGCGCGGCGAAGGGCAGGCCCCAGGCGTTGGCGTGGAACATCGGCACCACCGCGAGGATCGCATCGCGGGGCGTCGGGCCGAGCACATCGGCCTGAAGCTGGCGCATCGTATGGAGATAGCAGCCGCGGTGGGTATAGGTGACGCCCTTCGGCGCGCCCGTGCTGCCCGAAGTGAAGCACAGGCCCGAGGGTGTGGTCTCGTCGAAGTCACCCCACTCGCACCCGCGCGGCGCGGCATCGACGAGCGGCGCAAAGGCGTCGGCGCCCGCTTCGCCCGCGTCGGTGTCGAGCAGCAGGATGCGCCGCAAGGCGGGGAGGTTCGCGCTCGCCTCGCGCGCCAGCGGCAGCAGGTCGGCGCTTGCGAGCAGAACGCGCGCTTCGGACTGTGCGAGCATCGCGCCGATCTGCGCGGCGGTGAGGCGCGGGTTGAGCGTGTGGCAGATCGCGCCCATGCCCATGATCCCGTACCATGCCTCGACATGGCCCTGCGTGTTCCACGCGAGCGTCGCGACGCGGTCGCCGCGGCCGATGCCGAGTTCGCGCAAGGCCCCCGACACGCCATGCGCGCGATCGTGGAGCGCGGCATAGGAAATGCGATGGACGCTCGCGCCCTCCCCGCCCGACACGACCTCGGCGTCGGGATGCCATTTGGCGGCGTGGGAGAGGAATTTGTCGAGCGTCAACCGGTAGGATTGCATCGATCCGTCGATCATTGGCATCCCTCGGCCTTTGGCGGCAGCGGCGGCGATGCCAGGCCGACGTTCCAGTTCCACGGCATGTCCCCGGCGGCGCGGCGGCGGCAGACCACCGCCTCGTGCAGCGCGGCGGTGCCGGGGAAGAGATTGTGCGCGGCTTTCGGTTCGTCGGCAAAGTGCATGAAGCCGCGGTCGTCGGCATAGTCGGGCCAGGCGGGCGCGTCGCTTGCCTGCGGCCGCCCGCTTTTCGCAAAGCTCGCCCAATAATCGCCGATGACGCGGATCAGTTTGCGCTCCGCGAGCGTGTCGGGGATTTTCGGCCACAGCTCGGGCGTCTTGCCCGTGGTGCCGAAGACATAGGGCAGCTCGGCGGCGTGGAAAGCGTGCAGCCCCCATTGCTCCATCGCCGGATAACCATGGTCGAAGATATAGAAATAGGCCGCCTGACCGAGCGCTGCCTGGTTCGAGGCGAGCCGTTCGGCGGTCCAGCCGTACATCGCGTCGCGCGTCGCGGCGAGCATCGAATCCTCGATTGTCTCCGCCGGATAGCGCGCGAGGAAGGCCTCGGCGAATTCGCCATAATTGGCGCGGATCGTCGCTTCATATTCGGCCGCATCGGCGGGCGGCTTCGGCAGCAGGAAGCGCAGCGAGCGGATCTCGCCGCTGTTGAAGCCGGCGAGGATCGGCACCGGCGCCTGCTCGCCGCGGTCGAAACTTTCGACGAGCTGGCGCGTGACGGTCTTGCCGTCGATCGCCGGGAAAGGGAAATAGCCCGCTTTCGCCGCGTCCTCGGCAATGGCTTCGGCGGGGAGCGCGCGAAGCGCGGCAAGATCGCTGGCGCCGAGCTTCGCGGCAAGCGCGGCGCCTTGCGCCTCGGCGGGAACCATGCCGTTGACCCTGTCGCGCAGCGCCGGCGCGGACACCATATAGCCGCTTTCGACAATCGCCTTGGCGAACAGGCCGCGCGCCGCGGGCGCCGCCATCAGATACATGACGCTGAGCGCGCCCGCCGATTCCCCCGCAATCGTGACATTCGCCGCATCGCCGCCGAAAGCGCCGATGTTGCGCTTCACCCATTGAAGCGCCGCGATCTGGTCGAGCAGGCCGTAATTGCCCGATACATGATCGGGCGATTCGGCGCTGAGCGCGGGATGCGCGAGCCAGCCGAACGCGCCGAGCCGATAGTTGATCGACACGACGATCATCCCGCGCTTCGCGAGCGCGCTGCCGTCATAGAGCGGATCACCGCCCGACCCGCTGACGAGCGCCCCGCCGTGAATCCACAGGAACACCGGCAGATCCTTCGCCCCCTCTGGCGCCCAGATATTGAGCGAGAGGCAATCCTCGCTCATCGCGGGCAGGTCCCAGCTGTAGATGCTCGCCGCGCGCGGCCCGGGCTGCATACACGCCGCGCCGAATTCGGTCGCGTCGCGCGTCCCCTGCCAGCTTGCCGCCGGCTGGGGCGGCGTCCAGCGCGCCGCGCCGACCGGCGGCGCGGCATAGGGTATGCCCTTGAAGCTGCGGATGCCGTCGACCTCCACGCCCGCAACCGAACCCGCCGGCGCGTCGACCACCGGCCGCTCCGCCGCCGAAGCGGCCCCGGAGAGCAGGGCCGCAGCGATGAGAGCAAAGGCGCGCAGACGAACGTTCATCATTGGTCGTCCCCCGATCAGAAGCGATAATCAGCGCGCACACCGACCGTCCGCGGGCGCATCCGGGCATAGCGCCCATCGAGGAACGCCTCCGGATGGACATAGGTGATCGAGGTGTCGTCAAAGAGATTTTCGACATAGGCGGTGAGGCTCACCGCGCCGAGCTTCGTCCCCGCGGTCAGGTTCACATTCGTCCAGGCGTCGGTGAAATCATAGGTCGGGCTGACCGCCGCCGGATTCCCCGGCACATTGGGGAACTGGTTGGGGAAGGAATCGGCGTGCGAGACATTGACCGCGCCAAAAGCCGATTTGCCGTCTCCGATTCCGAAGTCATAGCGCAGCGTCGCCGATCCCTGGAAGTGCGGCGAGGCGAGCCGCGTGCCGAGTTCGGCGCCCGAAATCGCCGCCTCGGAATCGGTCAGCTTGTTGACCTTCGCATTGTTCAGCGAGCCGTTGACCGACAGGCTGAGCCCCTCGACGGGCCGCGCGAGAAATTCGAATTCGACGCCATAGCTTTTCGCGCCGCCGATGTTGGTCGCGAACTGGATCGAGTCCGACACGCGGTTCGCCTGGACCTGAATGTCCTGCCAGTCGATATAATAGGCCGCGACATTGGCGGTCAGGTCGCCGCCGAGCCATCGCCCTTTCAGGCCGACCTCATAATTGGTGACGCTGTCCGACTTGGCGCCGTCGGGAATCACGAGGTCGTTGGGGTCGATCTGGCTGACCAGTCCGGCGCGCGCGTTGACGACGGGGGTGCGGAAACCCGTCGAGACCGTGGCATAGGTGGTCAGGCTCTCGCTCGGCTTCCACGATGCACTCGCTTTCCACGACAGGCGATCGTCGGACACTTTCAGCCCTTCGGCATAGGGGATCGGCGTCATGCCGCTGAACGGCGGGACAAAGCCGCCGCAGAGCGCGGTGAATTCTGTACAATAGGCGACGGTCAGATAGTTGCTGTTATAGCCGCCCCCGCGCGTGAAGCTCTGCACCTTGGTATTGCCGTAACGCAGGCCGCCGGTGACCCAGAATTTGTCGCTGAGATGCCAGGTCAATTCGCCGAAGCCGGCGATCTCGCTCTGGTCGGTATAGCTGTTGAAGCGCTGATAATATTCGTCGGGCAGCCCGACGATGCCATGCGCGTCGAGATAGTCCTGCGTCGAGCGATAGGCGAAGTCGACGGTGCGCCGCTTGTCGTAAAGGAAGAAACCCGCGACCCATTCGAACGGCCCGTCGCCGCGCGACACGAGCCGCGTTTCCTGCACGAACAGATCGTCATAGCCATAGGCGTCGAGCGCGAAGGGAAAGGCCTGACCATAGGTTCCCGCCAGGTCGACATAGAAGGACGCGTCATAGTCCGACAGCGTCGTCGAACTGATCAGCTCGGCGAAATCGAACTCGTAATTGACCGTGATATTATAGTTGGTGAGCTTGCCCTGGAACAGGTCGGGCCGGTCCGAATTGCGCACGAACTTGCCGAGATCGGGGTTGGTCAGCGACGAATCGGCGGGCTTGCTGTTCTCGTAGGAAACGAGCAGCTTGACCCGCATCCGGTCGCTCGGCTGCATCAGCAGCGCCGCGCGGCCGCCATAGGCTTCGAGGCTGTTCGAATCCTCGATGCCGGTGCCGATATTGTCGATCCAGCCGTCTTCGTTGCGATAATAGCCGGTCACGCGCAGCGCCACCGCGTCGGTCATAAGCGGCAGGTTGAGCATCGCATTGTAGCGCTGACGCAGCGAGCTCGATCCGGTGAGGCCGAGATCGACATTGGCCGACGCCTCGAAATCGTCGAGGTCGGGACTTTTGGTGATGATCCGCATCGCACCGGCGAGCGAGTTCGATCCGAACAGCGTCCCTTGCGGACCGCGCAGAAATTCGACGCGCTCGACATCGTAGAGGTTGGGATCGAGGATCGTCGAATTGCCGTTCGCCGAAATCGGCAGTTCGTCGACATAGATGGCGACCGCGCTCTGAAGGCCCGCGCTATAGCCGTTGGTGTTGATGCCGCGGCTGGTGAAATTGTTGAAATTCTGCGTCGGCCGGTTGACGACGATGCCCGGCGTATTCTGCGCGATCCCTTCATAGCCGACGATGCCCAGATCATCGAGATCGTCCTGATTGAAAGCAGTGACGCTGAGCGGCACGTCCTGCAGGCGGACGTCGCGCCGGGTGGCGGTGACGATGATTTCCTCGCGGTCTCCGCGCTCGCCGGCGGTGGCGGCCGCAGTGGCGTCGCCACCGGACTGCCCGTCGTCGGTCTGGGCCATTGCGGATGCGGGTAGTGCAAAAAGCGCGCCCGCCGCGGCGGACGCAAGAAGCTGAACCTTCATACAGACTCTCCCTCCGAACAGCGATCTTCGTCGCTGTCTCGACGCGCCTTATGCGGTCGATTCTCGCACGAGTCAATATTCACTATCTCGTGTGTGAATGTAATATGGAGCCGATATAAAGAATTCTTTATATCCCTATTGACAAGATATGCCCTCGGCCTATCCTGAAGCGGTCGAGGTTCTTCGCGTCGCCCCGTGCGCCGCGAAGCTAAGACGGGAAGCCGGTGGAAAGCCGGCGCTGCCCCCGCAACTGTAAGCGGTGAGCGGCGGTCGAAAAGCGTCACTGGTCCGCAAGGGGCCGGGAAGGCCAGACCGCCGCGGCGATCCGCGAGCCAGGAGACCTGCCTCGTCAGATACGTCCTCCGGCGGGGTGTCCGGTCAGGCCGCATGCATGGCTGCGCCCGACCCTTGCCTCGCGGGCGCATCGCGATGTGCATGTTCGTCCGGCTGTCGCCCTTGCCCCCTGCAAGGTGTTCGAACCATGACTGTCAGCGTTGCCACTTTGGGTTTTCCTCGCATCGGCCTGCGCCGCGAACTCAAATTCGCTCTCGAATCCTATTGGGCGGGCAAATCGGGCCTCGCAGAGCTGCGCGAGGCCGCCGCCGGGCTGCGCATCGCCAACTGGGCGCGGCAAAAGGCGCTGGGTGCCGACATATTACCGTCGAACGATTTCTCGCTCTACGACCATGTGCTCGATACCAGCGCGCTGATCGGCGCGGTCCCGGCGCGCTATGACTGGGACGGCGAGACGGTCGACAGCGACATCTATTTCGCCATGGCGCGCGGAACACAGGGCTCGCGCGTCGGGGGCTGCCGGCACGGCCGCGACGCGACCGCGCAGGAAATGACCAAATGGTTCGACACCAACTATCATTTCATGGTTCCCGAACTGACCGCCGGGCAGCGCTTCCGCATCGCCTCGACCAAGATTTTCGACGAGTTTGAGGAGGCGAAGGCGCTCGGCTATGCCACCCGTCCCGTCCTCCTCGGCCCGGTGAGCTATCTGATGCTGGCAAAGGGCAAGGCGGTCGAACCGCTTGCCCTGCTCCCCGCCCTGCTCGACGTCTATGCCGACATATTGGCGCGGCTGGCGAAGGCGGGGGCCGAATGGGTCCAGATCGACGAGCCCTGCCTCGTCCTCGACCTGACCGCCGGCCAGCGCACCGCGTTCGAGCGCGCCTATGCGCGTCTTGCCACCCGCGGCCCGCGCCTGATGCTCACCACCTATTTCGGCGGGCTCGGCGACAATCTCGATCTCGTCGCCGACCTGCCCGTGCACGGCGTCCATCTCGATCTGGTGCGCGCGCCCGGCCAGCTCGAAGCGGCACTCGCGCGGCTGGCGCCGCATATCCTCCTCTCGCTCGGCGTCATCGACGGCCGCAACGTCTGGCGCGCCAATCTTCCCGACCTCTATTGGCGGCTCAAGGACCTGGCGGCCGGGCGCGACCTCATCGTCGCGCCCTCCTGTTCGCTTCTCCATGTGCCCGTCGATCTCGCCTCCGAAACCGCGCTCGACCCCGAAATCGCCCAATGGCTGAGCTTCGCGGCGCAAAAGATCGAGGAACTGGCGGCGCTTGCCAAGGCGCTGAACGAGGGTGAGGACGCGAGTTTCAGCGCCTTCTCCGCCTCGCGCATCGCGGCGGTCGCGCGCCGGACCTCGCCCAAGATTCACGATCCCGATGTCGCCGCGCGTCTCGCCGCGCTCGACGAGACGGCGACGCGCCGCGAGACGCCCTTCGCCATGCGCCGCGAAGCGCAGCAAAAACGCCTCGCCCTGCCCGCCTACCCGGCCACGACGATCGGCTCCTTTCCGCAAACGGCCGACGTGCGAAAGGCGCGCGCCGCGCATATCCGGGGCGAGATCGACGATGCCGCCTACGCCCGATACCTGCGCACCGAAACCCGCGCCGCGGTCAAATGGCAGGAGGAAATCGGTCTCGATGTGCTCGTCCACGGCGAGTTCGAGCGCAACGACATGGTGCAATATTTCGGCGAGCAGCTTTCGGGCTTCGCTTTCACCCGCGGCGGCTGGGTGCAAAGCTACGGCTCGCGCTGCGTTCGCCCGCCGATCCTCTATGGCGACGTTTCGCGCCCCGCCCCGATGACGGTCGAGTGGTGGCGCTATGCGCAGGACCAGACCGATCGCCCGGTGAAGGGCATGTTGACGGGACCGGTCACCATCCTCAACTGGTCCTTCGTCCGCGACGATCAGCCGCGCGCGACGAGCTGCCGCCAGATTGCGCTCGCGATCCGCGACGAGGTGCGCGATCTCGAAACCGCGGGCGCGGCGATCATCCAGATCGACGAGGCGGCGCTTCGCGAAGGCTTGCCGCTGCGCCGCGACGAATGGCAGACCTATCTGGACTGGGCCGTCGAAGCCTTTCGCATCGCCTCGTCGGGGGTGCGCGACGACACGCAGATCCACACCCATATGTGCTATTCGGAATTCAACGACATCATCCGCGCAATCGGGAACATGGACGCCGACGTCATCTCGATCGAGACCGCCCGGTCGCAGATGGAACTGCTCGACGCCTTTGCGTCCTATGCCTATCCGAACGATGTCGGTCCGGGCGTCTATGACATTCACAGCCCGCGCATTCCGGCGACAAGCGAAATGACCGGCCTGCTTGACCTCGCCGGCCGCCATGTGCCGGCGGCGCAGCTCTGGGTGAACCCCGATTGCGGGCTCAAGACGCGCAAATGGGACGAGGTGCGCCCCGCGCTCGTCGCGATGGTCGCGGCGGCAAAGGCGATGCGCGCCCGCGAGATCGTGCGGGAGGCCTATGATGCAAAGTGACGCCATGCCGGATGACCAGCCCGCGGTCCGCGTCACCGCCATGCCCGCGAACGCCAATGTCTATGGCGATATTTTCGGCGGCTGGCTGATGGCTCAGATGGACCTCGCCGCCTCGTCGGTCGCGTCGCTCCACGCGCGCGGCCGGGCGGTCACCATCTCGGTGGAGGGCATGTCCTTCCACCGTCCCGTCTTCGTCGGCGACGAACTTTCGGTGTTCGGCCGGCTGGTCAAGGTCGGCCGCACCTCGATGCACGTCGAGGTCGAAACCTGGGCGCGCGACCGGCACTCCGAGGAAGGGCACAAGGTCACCCAGGCGGTCTTCGTCTTCGTCGCGGTCGGCCCCGACCGCCGGCCGCGCGCGGTGCCGGCGCTGCCGGACTAGGTCAGCCCCCACCCGGCGCGAGCGTCGTCCATTTCGCGTCGCCGGCGCTGTTTTCGACCATCGCCTCGACGAACGCCATCGTTCGCAGGCCGTCGCGCGCGCCGGGGAACCAGCCCGCGTCGCCGCGTGCGGGCGGGGCGGCGGCGCCCGCGCGCACCGCGCGGCCGAAACTGCGATAGAGGTTGGCGAACGCCTCGATATAGCCTTCGGGATGTCCCGCCGGCGTGCGCAACTGCGCCATGGTCGCAGGATCGAGGCCGGGGCCGCCGGCGCGGACGATCTCGGCCGGGCGGTCGAGCCAGCGCAGCGTCAGCGTGTTCGGTTCCATCTGCGACCAGTCGAGCCCGCCCCGCTCGCCATGGATGCGCAGGCGCAGTCCGTTTTCGTCGCCCGCCGCGATCTGGCTCGCCTTCAGCACGCCGCGCGCACCGCCTGCGAAACGCAGCAGCGCCGCGACATCGTCGTCGAGGCGGCGGCCGGGGACATGGATGGTGAGGTCGGCGCTCAGCGCGTCGACCGCCAGCCCCGACACATGCTCGGCAAGCTGAAAGGCGTGGGTGCCGATATCGCCGAGGCAGCCGCCGAGGCCCGCGCGTGCGGGATCGGTGCGCCATTCGGCCTGCTTGTTGCCGTCGCGGTCGATCGGGGCGCTCAGCCAGCCCTGCGAATATTCGACCTGCACCAGCCGGATCGCGCCGAAATCGCCGCGCGCGACGCGCAGACGCGCCTCCTCGATCAACGGATAGCCGCTATAGGTGAAGGCGAGACCATAGAGCTTGCCGCTGCGCCGCGCCGCGGCGTCGATAGCGCGCGCTTCGGCGAGGCTCATCGCCATCGGCTTTTCGCACAGGACATGAAAGCCGGCATCGAGCGCGGCGATCGACATCGGCGCGTGCAGATGGTTCGGGGTCACAATGGCGAGCGCCTGCATTCGCTGGTCCGCGGGCAGCGACGCTTCGCCGGCGAGCAGGGCATCGAAGGACGCATAAGCGCGCGCCGCATCGAGACCGAGCGCCTCGGCGCTGCGCCGGCTGCGTTCGGCATCGCCGCTGAACGCGCCGCACACCAATTCCCATTCGCCATCGAGCGCCGCAGCCATCCGGTGGACCGCTCCGATGAAGGCGCCCTCACCGCCGCCCGCCATTCCGTAGCGAAGTTTCGCCCGCGCTCCCATTCGTATTCTCCCGAGACATATTTCCGAAAAACGATTGCTTAACTCGATTCGCGATGGTTACATGTCTCGACCGGCTGTTGCCAGACAGGAGAGGATAATGAAATTTAGGGTCGTGCTGCCGGTAGTGGCAACACTTTTGGTTGCGCTAACATTTTTTGCGCCGCCAACAGCGCGTGCAGGTGCGGGTCAAAATGCCGGGGCGCAGGCCTTTGCCGCGTGCCGGGCCTGTCATACGCTCGAGGCCGGCGGCAAGAACGGCGTCGGGCCCAATCTCCACGGACTCTTCGGCCGCAAGGCGGCGTCGGCACCGGGCTTCAATTTCAGCCCCGCGCTCAAGGCCTCGAAAATCCAGTGGACCGACAAAACCCTCGATGCCTATCTGACTGCGCCGACCAAGCTGGTTCCGGGCACGCGCATGTTCGTGAGCGTCCCCGATCCCGCGCGGCGCGCCGCGCTGATCTCCTATCTCAAGACCGAAACGTCGAAATAATCGAAAGGGGCAGCGGCATGAAGGGACCGGCGATTTTCCTCGCGCAGTTCATGGGCGACGCGGCGCCGTTCGATACGCTGCCGTCGGCCGCGCGCTGGATGGCCGATGCGGGCTATGCCGGCGTCCAGATCCCGACGTGGGACAGCCGCTGCATCGACCTTCGCCAGGCCGCCGAAAGCCAGGATTATTGCGACGAGCTTGCCGGCACCTGCCGCGAGGCGGGGGTCGAGATCACCGAGCTGTCGACGCATTTGCAGGGCCAGCTCGTCGCGGTCCACCCCGCCTATGACGTGGCGTTCGACGGTTTCGCGCCCGAGGCGCTGCGCGGCAAGCCCGCCGAGCGCCAGGCGTGGGCGGTCGAGCAATTGCACCTCGCCGCGCGCGCGAGCCGGCGGCTCGGCCTCGACGCCCATGCGACTTTCTCGGGTGCGCTCGCCTGGCCCTATCTCTACCCATGGCCGCAGCGCCCGGCGGGGCTGGTCGAGGAAGCCTTCGCCGAGCTGGCCAAGCGCTGGCGCCCGATCCTCGACGCCTTCGACGAACAGGGCGTCGACCTCGCCTATGAAATCCATCCCGGCGAGGATCTGCACGACGGGGTGACGTTCGAGCGCTTCCTCGCCGGTGTCGGCGATCATCCGCGCGCCAATATCCTCTACGATCCCAGCCATTTTGTGCTGCAGGCGCTCGACTATCTCGAGTTCATCGACATCTATCACGAGCGCATCCGCATGTTCCACGTCAAGGATGCCGAACTCAACCCGACGGGGCGCTCGGGCGTCTATGGCGGCTATCAGGACTGGGTGGACCGTCCGGGGCGCTTTCGCTCGCTCGGCGACGGGCAGGTCGACTTCGGCGGCATCTTCTCGCGCCTCACCCAATATGGCTATTCGGGCTGGGCGGTGCTCGAATGGGAATGCTGTCTGAAGCATCCCGAGGACGGCGCGCGCGAAGGCGCGCCCTTCATCGCGGCGCACATGATCCGCCGCGCCGACAAGGCGTTCGACGATTTCGCCGGCGGCAGCGATCCGGCGCTCAATCGCAAGCTGCTGGGGCTCGACTGACGCCAGCGCGGCGCGCGATCAAAAACAATAAAGGGGAGAGTGCAGGATGGCGGGGACAGTACACAAGGGACGATTATTCTGGCTCGGCGTGCTCGCGCTGTTCACCGCGGCCGCGAGCCTCGCGATCCGCGGTGCGATCGCGAGCGGGCTCAAGGGCGAATGGATCGACCCGATCGCGCCGCTGCACGCCGGCGAACTCGTCGCCGCCGCGCTCGGCGCCGCCTTCCTCAGCTTTTCGATCACCCTGTTCGTCGCGAGCGCGCTGCTCGACCAGCTCGGCATGAAGCGGTGCCTGATCGGCGCCGGCCTCTGCTTCGTCGCCGGCCCGCTGATGATCGTCACCGCGGGCCATGTCGCGAGCGGAATGGGCATCTATACGCTGGTATGGCTCGGCATGCTGCTGAGCGGCATCGGCTGGGGGCTCACCGAGGCGACGATCAATCCGCTGACCGCACAGCTTTATCCCGAGGATACGACGCACCGGCTCAACGTGCTCCACGCCTGGTTTCCCGGCGGGATCATCGTCGGCGGGCTGACCGGATTCTTCTTCTCGGACGCGCTGCCGTGGCAGGGGATCATGGCGCTGGTGATGATCCCCGCCGCCGCGACGGTGCTGATCGCCGCGACGACCGCCTTTCCGCCGCCGCTTCGTGAACAAAGCGGCGTCAGCTTCGGCGAAATGCTGAGCGAGGTGTTCCGCCGTCCGAGCTTCTTCATCTGGTTCGGCGCGATGTTCCTGACCGCCGCGTCCGAACTCGCGCCCGGCCAGTGGATCGACGTCGCGCTGTCGAACCGCGTCGGGATGCGCGGCATATTGCTGCTCGTCTATGTCAACGCGCTGATGTTCATATTCCGCCATTTCGCGGGGCGGCTCGCGAACCGCATCTCGAACCCGGGGCTGCTCTGGGTGTCGAGCCTGCTCGCGGCGATCGGGCTGTTCATGCTCAGCCAGGCGCAGTCGCCGGTTACGGCGATCCTTGCCTCGACCGTCTGGGGTCTCGGCGTGTGCGTGATGTGGCCGACGATGCTCGCTTCGGTCGCCGAACGCTATCCGCGCGGCGGATCGTGGGCGATGGGGCTGGTCGGATCGGCGGGCGCGCTCGCCAGCTTCTTCGTCCTGCCGCAGCTCGGCGCGATGTACGACGCGGCGAAGGTCGAGTTCGCCGGCGGACCCGAAGCCTTCGCCGCCCTGACCGGCGCAGCGAAGCTGGCGGTCGAGGATGCCGCGGCGTCGCTGTCCTTCCAGCGCCTCGCGATCCTGCCGCTGATCCTGCTCGCGGTGTTCGGCTTCGTCTGGCTGCGCGAGCGTGGCAAGTCGCGCGCGGCGCTCGCGGGTGAGGCGGCATGAGGCTGTCACGGCGTTCGGTGCTGGCGGGAAGCGTCGCCGCGGCGGGAGCGGCGGCGGTTGCCCGCGCCGCCCCGGCGAGCAACGCTCCGCGCTTCTCGCTCGGCTACGCCCCGCACGAAGGCAGTTTCGCGAGCCGCGGCGACCGGCTCGAACAGATCGCCTATGCCGCCGATCAGGGCTTCACCGCGTGGGAGGATAATGAGGCGGCGGGGCGCCCGGTCGCCGAGCAGACGGCGATGGCGCGGGCATTGCAACAGCGCGGGATGACGATGGGCGTCTTCGTCGCGAGTATGCCGCGATGGGGCGATTTCCGCCCCCAGCTCGGCGGCGGCGACGATACCGACCGCGAGGCCTTTCTGTCCGACATCCGCGCCTCGATCGAGGTCGCGAAGCGGCTCGACGCGAAATGGGCGACGGTCGTTCCGGGCTTCCTCGACCGCCGGATTCCGGCCGATATCCAGACCGCCCGGATCGTCGACACGATGCGCCGCGCCGCCGAGATCGTCGAACCGCACGGGCTCACGCTGGTGATGGAGCCGCTCAACACGCTGGTGAACCATCCCGGTGTTTTTCTGCAAACGATCCCGCAGGGCTTCGCGGTCGCGCGGGGCGTGAACAGCCCCGCGGTGAAGATATTGGCGGACCTCTATCACGAGCAGATCCAGGCAGGGAATCTGATCAACACGCTCGACGCTTGCTGGAACGAGATCGGCTATATCCAGTTCGGCGACAATCCGGGGCGCAACGAGCCGGGCACCGGCGAAATCAACTATCGCAACATCGTCCGCCGGCTTCGCGCGAAGCGCTACGCCGGCGTGATCGGCATGGAACATGGCAATTCGGTCGAGGGCCGCGCGGGCGAGGAGCGGCTGGTCGCCGCCTATCGCGCGATCGACGCGGCATGAGGAGGAAAAGCGTGAGACGGATAGGTTGGGCCGCCGCGATGGTCGCCGCGGCGCTGGCGGGAAGCGGCGGCATGGCGCAGGACAGGCCGGGGTTCAAGGATACCCCGATGCTGCCGGGCGGCGATTGGCATGTCCACGATTCCGACCGCCCCTATCCCGAGGTGGTGACGCCGGGCGCCGAGCCCGGTGCCGCGCCGTCCGACGCGATCCGGCTTTCGCCCGATGCCTGGACCGCGACGGGCAAGCCGTGGGTCGTCGAAAAGGACGTGATGACCGTGCCGGCACGCGGCGAGGGCGAGGCCGAGAGCCTGCTTGTCAGCAAGCAGAGCTTCGGCGACGTTCAGCTCCACCTCGAATTCCGTTCGCCGAGCCCGCCGCAGCACAGTTCGCAGGACCGCGGCAACAGCGGCATCTGGTTCATGCAGCGCTATGAAATCCAGATACTCGACGGCTATCAGAACGCGACCTATGCCGACGGGACGGTCGGCGCCATCTATGGCTGGAAGCCGCCGCTGGTGAACCCCTCGCGTCCGCCCGGCGCGTGGCAAAGCTATGACATCATCTTCGAACGCCCGCATTTCGCCGCCGACGGCACGCTCGAACGTCCCGCCTACATCACCGCCTTTCTGAACGGGGTGCTGGTGCAGAACCGCCAGCCGTGGCTCGGCACGACCATCTGGCGACAGGTCGGCCATTATGAAGCGCATGGCGACGCCGCGCCGCTCCAGCTTCAGGATCACGGTTCGCCGGTATCGTTCCGCAACATCTGGGTCCGCCCGCTTCCGGCGGCCGCGAAAAGTCACGACGAAGGAGACCCCCGGTGATCGACCGCAGAGACGCCCTTGCCGGCATCGTCACGATGTTCGGTGCCGCGCTGTTCGCGCCGATCGCGCGCGCCGCGTCGGGCAAGATACCGGTGATCGACACCGGCCCGCCGAGCAGCGCCGTGTTCACGGCAGGACAGCGCGCGCTGGCGACTGCGCTCAGCGAGCGGGTGATCCCCACCACCGACACGCCCGGCGCGATCGCGGCGGAGGTGCCCGCTTTCATCGAAAAGCTGCTCGCCGACTGGGCCATGCCCGAAGACAAGGCGCCGATCCTCGCCGGCCTCGATGCGATCGAGGCGCGCAGCCGGCGCGATTACAAGGTCGCCGCGGCCGAGGCGACGCCCGAACAGCAGGATGCGCTGCTGACGCTCGCGATGAACGGCGCGCTGCCCGGCGGCGCCGACTTCTTCGACAAATTCCGCCAGCTCGTCATCACCGGCTATTACACGTCGGAGATCGGCATCACGCAGGAGCGCGAATATCTGCCCGTGCCGGGCGAATATGACGGCGCTTTCCCCTATTCCAACGTCAACAAGGTCTATTCGTCATGAGCATGAACCGACGTCAGCTGCTCGCGGGCGGCACGCTTTTGGCGGCGGCCTTCGCCGCAGGACCGCTCGCTGCAACGGCGGCAAACGCATTGCGAAAGATCGGGCTCCAGCTTTACACGGTGCGCGAAATCTTTGCGGCGGACCCGATCGGCACGCTCGAGAAGGTGGCGAAGATCGGCTATCGCGAAGTGGAATTCGGCGGCGGCGGTTATGATGCGATGGACCATGCCGCGCTGCGCGGGGCGATGGACCGGCTCGGGCTGACCGCGCCGTCGATCCACGTCGGCTATGACGCGCTCGCGGGGCAGTTCGACGCGGCGGTGACGATGGCGCGCACGCTCGGTGCCGACACGATTGTCCTGCCGTGGATGGATTCCAAATATCGCGAACCTGCGGCGTGGCGCACCGCGCTCGCCGATTTCAACCGCTTCGCCGCGCGGCTGAAGGATGCCGGACTCGGCTTCGCCTATCACAATCATGATTTCGAATTTCTCGTGAAGGATGGCGAGACGAGCCTGTTCGACATGCTGCTCGCCGAACGCGATCCGGCGCTGGTGCAGATCGAGCTCGACCTGTTCTGGGCGGTGAAGGCGGGGCAGGATCCCAAGGCGCTGATCCGCCGCCTGCCGGGCCAGATTTACGCCTATCACGTCAAGGACATGACGGCAGGCGGCGATATGACCAGCGTTGGCAAGGGCGTGATCGACTTCGCCGACATCTTCACGCTCAACGACGTCGCGGGCGTGCGGCACTTCTATGTCGAGAACGACCAGGCGCCGGCGCCCTATCTGCCCGACATCACCGCCAGCTTCACGACACTCAGCCGCCTTCGCGCCTGATCCGACCACCGGAGGATATGCATATGACTGCGACGAATCAATATGACGCGATCGTTGTCGGCTCGGGGGTCAGCGGCGGCTGGGCGGCGAAGGAGCTGACCGAAAAGGGGCTGCGCGTGCTGATGCTCGACCGCGGCGTGATGGTCGAGCACGGCGCCGACTATAGCTATGACGGCAAGCCCGCCTATGAGATTCCGGCGCGCAACATCATGCCCGAGCCGCTGATCGAGAGCGACTATTTCATCGCCACCCACGGCTATGTCTCCCCCGCGAGCCAGAAATTCTACAACAACGACCGGCTCAACCCCTATGCCTATGACGAGGGGGAGAAATTCTACTGGATCCGCCCCGGCGCGGTCGGCGGCAAGTCGCTGATCTGGGGGCGCTGGAGTTTCCGCTGGAGCCCCGAAGATTTCGAGGCGAACAAGCGCGAGAATGTCGGGATCGACTGGCCGATCCGCTACGACGACCTCGCGCCCTGGTACAGCTATGTCGAAAAATATGCCGGCGTGTCGGGCAGCCGCGAGAATCTGCCGCAGCTCCCCGACAGCGAATTCCAGCCGCCGATGCCGATGAACATCGCGGAGAAATGGCTCAAGGAGCGGCTCGAGGCGACCTCGCCGGGACGCAAGCTCATCCACGCGCGCTTGTCGAACATGACCGAGGACAAGCCCGACCAGGGCCGCAGCCGCTGCCAGTTCCGCAACCAGTGCGGGCGCGGCTGCTCGTTCGGCGCCTATTTTTCGACGCAGGCGGTCACATTGCCCGCCGCGCGCGCGACCGGGCGCCTGACGCTGCGCGCCGACGCTGTCGTCTCGAACCTCGAATATGATCCGAAGGCCAGGCGCGTGACCGGCGTGCGCGTCGTCGATGCAAAGACCGGGGTTGCCGAGATCATCCCGGCGCGCCTCGTCTTCCTCTGCGCCTCGGCGATGGCCTCGACGCAGATCCTGATGAACTCGCGCATCCCCGGAACCGGCAAGAGCCATTTCGATACAAGCGGCACCCTCGGCCGCTATGTGATGGACCATATCTTCCGCGTCGGCATCTCGGGCGAGATCCCGGGCATGACCGACTATATCGAATATGGCCGGCGTCCCGGCGCGGTCTATATCCCGCGTTTCCGCAACGTCGGCGGCGAAGAAGGCGTCGGCTTCCGCCGCGGCTATGGCTATCAGGGGTCCGCCTATCGCAACCCCGCCTGGCCGCAGGGCTTCGGTGCCGCGATGAAGCACGGGATGCGCCGATATGACTCGTGGAAATTCGGCATGGGTGCGTTCGGCGAATGCCTGCCCTATGAGGATAATCGCGTCAGCCTGCACCCCGACAAGGTCGATCGCTTCGGCGTCCCGCTGATGCGCTTCGACGTCACCTTCCGCGAGAATGAGCTCAAGATGATGAGCGACGCGCGCACCGAAGGCGAAAAGATGCTGCGCGCCGCGGGCCTCATCAATGTGCAGAGCGAGCGCAAGGAGCATGTTCCGGGCGACGCGATCCACGAAATGGGCGGCGCGCGCATGGGCACAGACCCGCGC
Organism: Sphingopyxis indica; assembly: GCF_032879645.1. NCBI lineage: Bacteria > Pseudomonadati > Pseudomonadota > Alphaproteobacteria > Sphingomonadales > Sphingopyxidaceae > Sphingopyxis > Sphingopyxis indica. The sequence goes on along the minus strand of NZ_CP076394.1, from coordinate 1,144,649 downwards.
GAATCGGTGCTGAACAAGTGGAGCCAGGCGCACGACGCGAGCAATTTGTTCGTCACCGACGGCGCGCAGATGGCCTCGATTTCGTGCGTGAACCCGTCGCTGACCTTCATGGCGCTGACCGCGCGCGCGGCCGACCATGCGGTGAAGCAATTGCAGGCGGGCGCGATCTGAAACAAAGAGACGCCCGGCTGCCGCCGAATATCCCGCAAATCGGGCAGACGCCCGTGCCAGCGTGGCCGCGACGGCTCGAGGATATACGGGATTTTGGTAGGGAGGAGGGACTGAAATTATAGCATTGAAAGTATTGATTTTATTTGCAGATTTTAGTTCGCCTCTCCGCGAAAGCCCCCAAAAAGGCCCTAATAATTCTAGCCTTCAAAGGTAATCGAACCGACTCCCAAGAGCATCGCGCAGTAGTGGATGCTCGACTCTACTCCCGATGCGCGAGCACAACTCTACGACACCGCGCGAGTGCGCGTCCGATATGCTTCTCGACGGCCTTGTTGCTGATCCCAAGTTCGTCGGCGATCTTCCGATATGTCATGCCACGCAGGCGGTGCATCAGGAATATACGCCGGGTCTTTCGCGACAAGGGGCGAAGCGCCCGCCGGAAGGCCCTCCGCAATTCAATTGCTTCGACATGCCGCTCCTGCTCAGGCGCCAACGGTGCATCGCAGGTTTCGTCGAACTGACAGGCCATGCCTCCCTCGCGCATGATCTTTCGCGCTCGCTCGATCAGCAGATTGTGCGCTATTCGCGCTAGATAGGGGCGCGGATATTCGACCCGATCGAACGCGCCACTTCGAAGCAACCGCGTAAAAGCTTCCTGCACAAGATCGGGCGCGGCATCACGCCCGATCCTCCTCCGGAAGTAATGGAACAACCACCCTCGCTCGGCGCGATAGAAGGCAGCAAAATCAGTCCCCGAACCGGGCGAGGCAAGAGTTTGCTCCTGTTCTCGAACATCGGCGGCGCGCTCGCGCCCGACATATGCACCGGTCAACATTGCGCAACAGTCGCGGCGCGGCAGCGCGCGAGGGCCTGCACCATGTGATAATCGACGGTGGCGATGCTGATGTCGAGTTCCGCCGCGATCTCCTTGTAGCTCATGCGCTTCACCCGGCGCATCACGAATACGCGCCGCGTCTTCGGCGGCATGGCGCGAACGGTCTGCCGGTAGAGACGAAACAGGTCGATCGCTTCGGTCCGCCATGTCTGGTCGGCACGCGACGACGCGTCGCGCTCGTCGTCGAATGGAAAGAAGATCGGCATGCCGTGCCGTTTCCGGCGCGTGCGATCGATCAGCAGGTTGCGGGTGATCCGGGAAAGATAGGCGGCCGGGTTTTCCACGCGGCCCAGCGCCTCGCTGCGCAGAAAGCGCGCGAACACCTCTTGCACCAGATCGGGCGCCTCGTCGGAGCCGACCCGGCGCCGCAGCTTACGCAACAAGCGCCTATACTCGGTGCGATATAGGTCCTCGAAGGCGGCGGTTGAAGCGGGCGCGATCATGCCCGGGCTCCCTTGCGTTCGCGCTCGTTCAGCGGCGCATCGCGCGAGGCCCGGTAAAGGGTGATACCTGCTTCGATCCGGTCGAGGATGAAAGTGTCACGCTCGGCCTTGGCGATGCGAATGTCGGTGCGGGAATAGAGTTCGAGGCTGACCGCGCAGCGATCGCCAACCTCGCTGTCGATGATTTCGCGGGCGCGGGTCCAGCAACATTCCTCTTTGAAGAGCGGATGATTGACGACGATCCACAGTTCGTAATCGGAAAAGTTGATCGTCTGGTCGTCTTCATACCACGACCGCCGCGCATAGGGGCCGATCAGGATGATCCGCCTGATCTGGCCCGGCTCGGGGGCCTGCACCTGATCGGGATCGAAGAAAGCGCGCAGGATGCGCGTGATCCGCTCGATCTCACCCTGCTTGCGGCGGATGAGATGATCGACGCGCGCCATCACGACCTCGCGCGCGTAGAAGTCCTTCGGTTTCGGGGTAGTCATTTGCAGCTCGCACAGCGGCGGTCCGCGCAATCGTGCGCAGATGTGCAAGCGGTGTCCGCTGCGCGCCGCTAGAGCGGTCTACAGCAACTGCCCGACCCTCGGCCGGACCTGCATGATGCTGGCAGGATAATCCTCGGGATGGCCGCCAGTCATTCCATCCCGTGGACGGGATTATGTCAGAATCGGGGACTCCCGGCAAGCCGGTGGGCGGGGCGCTAGGCGGACGCCGCCAACTTTTCGAGCTCAGCGATCCGGTCGGTGCAGACCTGATGGATGACGCGGCCGAGTTCCTCGACCCGTTCGCCGAGCCAGGTCAGCTCCTCCTCGCTGATCTTGTAATGCTTGGAGTAGCGCGCCTTGGTGTAAGCCTCTTTCAGCTTCTGAAACATCGCGCGTTCGCGATGGGTTCCCTCCGGCCAAATGCCGTACAGGCGACGGTCCAGCCCTTCGGCGAGGGAACGCAGGAAGGCGATGTTGTGGTTATACGGGGTGTAAAATGTCAGCGTAAGGAGGAGGCCTTGGTAGAGCCGCTCCGTGGCTTGGTGTAAATCGAAAGCCGCCTTTTTCAGCTTTCCGCGGGCTTGTGCGTCCTTGAAGCCCTCATAAAAGTCAACGGAGCCGGAAATCTCTTCTGCGAAATACTCCCGCGCCGCCACCAAAGCCTGAGCCGGCGTTTTAGGCTTGGGCGTCGCCAACTCACTGCCATCGGTTTCGTAAATCGCGATGCCATCCTTCGCGACCTCCATGAAGAAGACGCGGCCATGCGCGAGCCCATCGTTCACCTCATGCAGCGAATGGACGATGAAGTTGACGGGCGTTGGAAGCGTTTTCTCGATCGTATAGGCCCGGATCAACCGTTCCTCGGCCTTCGCCCAGTATGCGGCACGATCGGTCAGCTCTTTCTGGCTGACGATGACGAGGATGTCATAGTCGGATTTATACTGGTTCGCCGATGCGGGCGCATCGACCCAATCGCCGCGCGCATAGCTACCGAACAGGATAATCTTGAGAATTCGCGCCCTCTTTCGCGGGCCGGTCGCATTTTCCGTCGCCGCACCGAATTCGTCGAAGATGATCGCGACGATGCGCTCAAGCTCGCGCTGCTTCGCGGCAGGAAGATGATCAATGTCGGTGCGCATAGACCTGCGAATCTTCGAGCAATCGCCGTCCATTAGCAAGAGTTATCGCGACCCGTTCCTGCGACAGAACGTCACCTAGAAGGCAAAAATTACGCAGCGGCTACAACACCGTGATTTGAATCAGACCGGACGCGGTGACAAGAGTTTGGCAGGCGGGGAAAAGTATTCAGGCCGCGACCGAATGGAGCGGTCTGCGCACGGGATCGGGTGGGCGGGCAAACGAAGTGGTCGCCCCGGACAGGGGCGGGCCATGGTAGCCACAAGGCTGACCGACAGGGGAAGCTGCACAAGTTGAAAACGCGAAAGCGCACGCGATTGACACCTGACCTGGCCAAGCCAGTGAATCGACGAATGAGTCCCGTGACGGTCGTGGTTGCTCGATCAGGAAGATATGATCGCTGTCTCGCCGGATGCCTGGGCGAGCACTGCAGCCCGGATGTCGTCATCGTCGAAAATGGCGTCCTCCAGCCCTTTCGCCCCGGTGAAATCGGCCTCAAGGATGTTCTCGGTGTCACGGAAATCGGCGTTCTTGAAGCGGCACCCTTTGAATGAGGTTTGCCGAAGATCGGCGTGGTAAAGCGGGCCGTAGCTGATTTGCGCGCAAGCCGGCGAGCCGTCTTCGTCGTCCCAATATTCCAAATGTGTTTCCGGCGGAGGCACGGTCCAGTGAAGTTCAGCCCCGTTAAATTTCGCTTGGCTCAAGTCACATTCGACAAACGAACAGTCTTTGAAACATGAAAAGTTGGTGTCCAAGTCTCCAAATCCGGCAAATGGATTATACGGCGAGAAGGTGACGTTGTGGCAATTCAGGTGATCGAACGAGACTCTATCCAGTTTGACCGAGCTGTCCCCAAACTTCTCTCCCCATCGTCCGTCATAAAAAGTCGAACCTTCGATGCTCTGGATACCACTGCGGGCAAAGCTAAAATTGGTCAGGCGTGCGCCTGCCAAGTCCAGAGCAAACTCACTCATGCGATTCAGACGGCGGATGGCCCCGGCGATCCGCAAATGCGCCTCGGGGTGATCCCACCGCTTGTAATCGTCAATCACTTCGCGCTGGCGGCTGATGTCCTGACGCTTGTTGCGGCGCTGCTCGAACAGCGCGAACGCGATCAGGATGAAGAAAACATCCAGTGTCATCCCGCCCATTTCAGGCCAGAGATTGCTAGGGTCTTGCGGCTGCCAAAGCCACCACACGTAGGTGATCGTGGCACAGACGACGAACAAGCCAATCGCCATTGGGAAGTTGGTATCGTGCCAGAAGGTTCGCCAATTCGCGGCGGCGGGTGAGGTTGCCAGCCCTTTGCGCCATATCTGAAGGCGGGACGGCTTACGGCGCATGAACATCGCGGATCTGCCGGAGTGCCCGATTGAAGAAGTGGCGCGTGGCCTTGTCCCGCGCCTCTGCGTCCGTCAGCACGATGTTGCGCATTTCGTTATCGCGTTGAAACATGCGGATCGCGCCTCGGAAGAAGGCTTGGGCGAAGGCGGTGTAAACAACGTCCGGCGGATTGTTGCGCAACATTTGCGCAAGATCGTCGCCCAAAATCTCCTCGTTCACCTGCTCGAAGCGGGTCATGTCGGCTTCGGAAAACTGCGTTCCATGACGCTCGTTGAACGCCTTGACGATCTCGGACAGCTCCTTCTTCTCGTCCTCGGTGTAGGGCTTGGCCCCGAACTCGCTGATCGCTTTGAGCGCCGCCGTGTCGCCAGCTGCAAGCGAAGCGTCGTCCTGCTCCTTCCGCTCAACCTTGAATTTTTGTAGCTGGAGCATGTCATCGGTGATTTCGATTTCGGGGGGGATTTGGCGGTTGGGAAGCAGGCGGGCCAGCCATGCGCCATAGGAATAGAGCTTTTCCAAGCTCGTATCCTCAAGCTTCATCACTTGCGCGATGAAGCTGTAAAAGCGCATATAGCTGCGCAGAAGTTGGCGGAACTCTTCCTGCCGCCCCTCGTCGTCATCGGCTTCAAACCGGGCGACGGCCTGACGGACAAGCCCTTCCAGCCGAGCACGGTCGCCGCCGTCGAGCGGCCCCTTATAATAGGTCGCCGCGAACCGCTCGATCTCGTCCATGTCGAGATAGGCGAATTTAAACAGCCGTCCTTCGAGGTCGTAAACGAGATTGGGGTCGGAATTGGCTTCGAGCGCCGTCACCTCGAAGTAGGGCCGGAAGGCGTCCTGTATGTCTTCGATGGTATTCTGGAAGTCGAGGATGAAGGTCCGATCCTTTCCGGGCCGAGTGCGGTTCAGGCGCGACAGGGTTTGCACTGCTTGTAAGCCCGCTAGCTTACGATCCACATACATGGCGCAGAGCTTAGGCTGGTCGAAGCCGGTCTGGTATTTCTCGGCGACGATCAGGATTTGATACTGTTCGGGATAGGGGGTGCCGTCCGGCTTAAAGCCGTCGAAGCGGCCCGGCAACTCGGTTTCGGCAAAGCCCGTCAGGTCGGCTTCGGTGTAGGTTTGGCCATCGAAGGTCAACTCGCCCGAGAAAGCGACAAGCGTGCGAAGGTCGGTATAGCCCTGCGCGTTGATGTAGTCGCGCACGCCGAAGAAGTAGCGCAGCGCATGATCGCGGCTGCCGGTGACGATCATGGCCTTGGCCTGCCCATCCATCATTTTGGCGACATGACGGCGGAAATGCTCAACGATAATCTCGACCTTCTGGCCGATGGCGGTGGGATGCAGGTTGGCGTAGCGCGCAACCCGGCGCTGGCCGCGTCGGCCGCTTAACTGCGGGTCATCTTCGATGGCCTTTTCCAGTTCATAGTAGGCCTTGTAGGTCATGTAATTCTGAAGAACGTCCAGAATGAAGCCCTCCTCGATGGCCTGACGCATCGAATAGAGGTGGAAGGGGTGCGGAAGCCCGTCAGGGCCTTTGGTGCCAAAGCGTTCCAGCGTGACATTGCGCGGTGTGGCGGTGAACGCGAAGAAACTTATATTCGCCTGTGGACCGCGTGCCTTCTGATAGGCGGCGATCATGTCCTCGATGTCGTCACTGGAATCCGCCTCGCGCGTGAGCGCGTCAGTCATGGCCTGGGCGGATTTGCCGGACTGGCTGCTGTGCGCCTCGTCCACGATGACGGCGAAGGTGCGATCACCCTGACCGGAAATCTCTTTGAGATGCTCGGTAGAAAACTTCTGGATCGTGGTGACAATAATGCGCGCGCCTTTGGCGATAGCCTGTTTGAGCTGCTTCGACGTGCCGTCGATCTTCCGCACGACGCCCTGAGTCTGCTCGAACTGCGAGACGGTGCTTTGAAGCTGGCGGTCCAGCACAATACGGTCAGTGACGATGATCGCGGTGTTGAACACCGCCTTGTCGTCTGCGTCATGCAGGTTGATCGCATGGTGTGCGAGCCAGCCGATGGTGTTGGACTTGCCTGAACCGGCGGAGTGCTGGATCAGGTAATTGCGTCCTGCGCCGAACTGACCCGCGTGCGCCATGAGCTTACGCACGGCGTCAAGCTGCTGGAAGCGCGGAAAGATCAGGGCCTCAGTCTTGCCGCTGGTGTCGAGGTGGATGAAGCGCCCGATGATGTCGAGCAACACAGCGCGGGAGAATATCGCCGCACCCCATTCGCCAGAACTGTAGAGATAAGCGACGCGGAACTCATCGTCGATATCGGGATTCCCCGCCCCGCCATCACGGCCCCGGTTGAAAGGCAGGAAACGGGTGCGGCCATTCTGCAGCCGCGTGGTCATAGAAACGTTGTCCTCATCAAGCGCGAAATGGACCAAGGCCCCGCGCTTGAAGGTCAGCAGCGGTTCACCCGCTGGCGAGCGATCCTGCCGGTATTGCTTTTCGGCGTGGCGGAAATTGGAGCCGGTGAGGAGGTTCTTGGCCTCCATCGTGGCGATAGGAAGGCCGTTGAGGAACAGGGCTACGTCCAGCCGCCCCCCGTGCCGTTCGCTGTATTCGACCTCTTTCATCACCGAGAGGATATTGGCCTCGTATTCGGCGACGCGCTTGGGTTCCAAAGCGCTGGCGGGTCGGAAATAGCAGAGGGCGAACTTGATGCCGGGGACAATCTTGATCCCCTGCCGCAGCACGTCCAGCAGACCACGATCCTTGAGGGATTTTTCAAGCTGCTTGAAAAATGTGTCCCCCGCCGCTGCGGTGTAATGCCCTTCCAGCTTGGCCCATTCATCGGGCTGAGTGCTTTGGACGAAGCGTAGCACCAATGGCTTGTCCATCGCCAGCGCACGGTCGTAGTCGGCCTTGGCATCGCGCAATTCAAAGCCCCCACCCGCGACAAGCCGGGCAATCAGGTGATCTTGCACTACCTGTTCTTTGTGGACGTTATGGGCGGCGGTGCTCATGCGGCGGCCTCTTTGTTGGGGGCGCTGGCGGCACGCGCCTTCTGATAGTCGCGGCTCTCGACAAGAAAATCACAGAGGGCGAAGGCCGCATTAACGGCCAGCTTGGCGTGATGCCGCGCGGGATTGAAGCGACGGGCGTGGCGGTCGCTGCCCTTGTTGGCCATTTCGTAAAGCCCGCCGATCAGTGACTGGAAGCCGCCCACAATCGGCTTTAGCGGTTCCTCAAGTTTGGCTGGATCAAGGTTCAAGGACGGCTGTAGCGCCTTGTAGAGCGCCCTGATGTCGCCCTCGGTTTCCTTGAAAGCCGTGGCCGTTTCGGTGAGCAAGAGCTTCAACAGGTGCTCAACCAAGGTGTAAGCGTTGGTGATCGCGCCGGAATAGTCACCGGATTCGATCTTCTGGTTGGCCTTGCGCACCTGCTCCGTGACGGCTTCGTAGCTGATGGCAACGAGGCTCGTCGGTGCCAAAACAGCCGGTCCAAGCGGGATGACTTCAAAACGCGGATTGATCCTGACTTCCCTATCCCCCTCCATCCAGCCGTAGTCATCTTTCATGACAAGCCGGAAGCCATCGCGGGACAGGACTCGATTGAACTGATAGGCGGCATCCTCGGCGTTGAAACCATCTTCGCCGATAAAATCGAAGGCGGCGGACACGATTCTCTTCATCGTGTCCGTGCCGTTGAACTTGTCCAACTTGCCCCGTGCGAATTGGGCGCGGGATGGAAAGCCCTGCCCGTAGAGGTCGCCTTCGCCGAAATCGTTGAAGAAGCCGACAAGCTGGGGGCCGGAACGATACTGGCTTTTGTGGGAATCGCCCGTGATGATCCCGGTAAGGTGTTCGAGGGCTTTGGTAGTCAATCTCATGCCCGGATGGCCTCCGCGATCTGGTCAAGGCGACGGTCGGTCTGGCCTTCCTTGCCCCATGCCGCCACGTCGATCTGGCCTGTGACAGCGGCGGTTACGAGGGCAGCGCGAAACTCCTCCAGTCTAACAATCGACTGTTCTGTTTTTCCCTTCAATCGCCGCTCAAAATCGACCGCCTGCTCAACGGACTTCTGCAATTCTGGTCCGGGGACGGGGATTTTCTCTTTTCCAAGTCGGCGCACGTTGAGGGGCCGGTTACGACCAGCCGAACCTCTCGATGCTTCGTTGAGAAGGAAATCGCCGTAACGGCTCCGCAGGAGGCCGAGCAAATAGGACGTGTTGACCCCGGACCTGCCCCGATAAACAGGGTAACGGTGTGAAACAACGCAGCCTTCTTCATCGGCGGTGGCGAGAGCGACTGCACCTTCCCATGCGAACTGACCGCTTAGGATAAGATCGCCAGTCTCAACGAAGAAAAACTCGGAATCGCCCATGCCTTCTTCGTCGGCGGCGGGCTTTTTGAAAATGCCGCGCCCCCGATTATAGAGGCCGAGCCGAACCAACTCATCATGTTCGGATAACGTAACCCGACGCGAAACGCGGTGCGTCAGATGTTCAAATCGTATGCGTGGAACATTGGCGTCTGAAATTGCTTGGTCCACAAGCGCCTCAATCCGACGCGCCACGCCCGTCACGAAGAGGCGCTTCTTCTGGATCAACTGGTCGATGTGGGCGATTTCGCGGTCGAGGAAATCACCGATGGATTTTTGAGTTTCGAGACTTGGAGTGCGTATCCAATCGTTCGGAAAGTCCGCGAACTTGATTGACTGACGAACGCCAGCCCCAAGCGAGTAGTAATATTTTGCAAGATCGAGCGCGAGCAGAGTGTAGGCCCAAAATCGTGGATCATGGCCTTTGGCAATCTCCAAGGCGTCGTAGGCGGAGGTGATGATTCCGCGCTCCGTCACCAAACCTTGCCGGATACTGCGCTTATCGTTTTGCAGGTCCGTGAGCCGCATGACGACATTGCCCGGCTCAACAATCTGGTAGGTTTCAAAGCTCTCGGGCAACAAGCCTTCGTTGGCTTCGATGTCCTTCCGAACAATACGGCCATAACTTAGGGAAAGCAGGTTATCCTCCTGCATACCCGTGTTCTTCATGCCTCTGCGGACGTGAAGGACATTGCGGAGTTTGTTCGCTTGCCAATCAGCCGGGGGCGGTGTTCCGTGAACGCGCTCTTGCAGAGTAATCACGCCGCCACCTCTTGCAGCAGTTCGGCGATCTCCGCCTCAAGCGCCTTTAGCTCCGCGTCGATCTCGTCCAACGGGCGGGTCGGAGTGTAGCGGTAGAAATAGCGGTTGAAGTTGATCTCGTAGCCGACGCGGCCGGTTTCGCGGTCGCGGGCATCACGATAGGACTCATCCACCCACGCATCGGGAACAAAGGGCGCCACCTCGCGCGCGACATACTCGCGCCAGTCGTCTTTCAACGGCACTAACTCGTGGTCGCGCAGGTCGGTATCTGGTTCGGGATTGCCATCCTTGTCAGCGCAGGTGTCGGCTTCCTCGTCACGCTCGGAGAGCGCCGAAAGGATCGCCTTCTTGATCGGCCCTGCGATCTTCACGCCCTCGGCCTTGAGTGCCTTGGTCAAAGCCTTGTTGAAGGTATCGCGGTTCGTGAAGAGCGTGTCGCCCATCGCCAGTAAGACGGCCTCGATCTCTTCCTGCTCGTCCTCGGGCAGACGCGCAAACACCTTCTCGTCGGCAAGGCGGGCGATGCGTTCTTGACTGGCCTGAAAATTCAGGCGCAACGGACGTTCGATGCGGATTTCGCGGTAGCCGAAGTCTGCAACGTCGAAGATTTTGGCAACGTCGCCTTCACCGCTCACGCCGTTCAGGAAGCCTTCGTAGATACGCACGATATCGGCGCGGGCCCCTTCGGGAATCTCGCGGCGCTTAGAGCCGAGGGATTTACGCATGGAACGCCAGAACCGTTCGCCGCTGGCGTCGATCAACTGCACCTTGCCTCGGCGATTGTCGGGCTTGCGGTTGGTCAGCAGCCATACATAGGTCTGGATGCCGGTATTGTAGAACAGGTCAGTGGGCAGAGCGACAATCGCTTCGACCCAATCATTCTCAAACATCCAGCGGCGGATTTCGCTTTCGCCGGACCCGGCCCCACCCGTGAACAAGGGTGAGCCGTTCATGACGATGCCGATGCGCGAGCCGATTTCATCGTTGCGCATTTTCGAGATCATGTGTTGCAGGAAGAGGAGCTGGCCATCGGAAATGCGCGGAGTGCCCGCTCCGAAACGGCCATCGAAGCCCAAGGTGTCGGCTTCGTCCTTGATCGCGTCCTGATACTTTTTCCAGTCCACGCCGTAGGGTGGGTTCGACAGCATGTAGTGGAATTTCTTGTCCTTGTGAGCATCCTGCGTGAGCGTGTTGCCGAAGGCGATCTGCTCGGGATCGTGGCCCGTCACGAGCATGTCGGATTTGCAGATACCGAAGGATTCTCCGTTCAATTCCTGCCCGAACAATTCGACTCGGATTGAGGGATTGAACTCTTGCAAGGCGGCTTCGGTGAGGGCGAGCATACCGCCCGTGCCGCAGGCCGGATCATAGACCTGCCGGATGATGCCGCGTCCGGTCAGCTTGGTATCGTCATTGGCGATCAGCAAGTCCACGATCAGGCGGATCACTTCACGAGGGGTGAAGTGTTCGCCCGCCGTCTCGTTGGAGATTTCCGAGAAGCGGCGGATCAACTCCTCGAAGAGATAGCCCATCTCGATATTGCTGACCGTATCAGGATGTAGGTCGATCTCGGTGAAGCGCTCAAAGACGTTCCAAAGGATACCCCCTTCATTGAGGCGCTTAAGCTGGTCGGTGAACAGAAATTTATCGAGAAAGATGTCGCGGACGTTGGCCGAAAACTTGGTAATGTAATCGACCAAATTGGCGTGAAGCTGGCCGGGGTCTTGGCCCTTGAGGGTGGTCAGCGTGAAGCGGGATAGGTTGTAAACTTTCACGTTCCCGCCCACCGCGCCGAACAAAATCATATCGCGGGTGGCGTCGTCCACGCCCTCGGGAACCGAATTCGCAGCTTCGAGAACGGCGTCCTTGGTGGATTCGAGGATGCAGTCTAGTCGGCGCAATACGACAAAGGGCAAAATGACCTTGCCGTATTCAGACTGTTTGAAGTCACCGCGTAAAATCTCGGCGATTGGCCACACAAAACTGCCAAGGTTGCGGACTTCTTCTCTTTGCATCCGTTAATATCCTGTCATTCTCAAATTTACGCACAACGGCCGATGTTGCGCCCAGGGGCGCTTAGAACAATGCTGGCTAGGCGTCTCGCCGTTTCCCTTTGAAGGGCAAAACTCTAATTTCCGATTCTCGCTCACGGGCTTGTGCGATGTCATAGCTGCTTTGCATCTGCACGAGGGTGTCCCTCGGCACGCCGAATGCCTTCTCGATGCGCAGCGCCATTTCCGGCGACAGGTTCGCACGCTCGTTGAGCAAGCACGAAAGAGTCGCGCGCGTCACGCCCAGCACGTCCGCGGCCGCCGTCACCAACAGGCCCAGCGGCTTGATGATTTCATGCCTGATGAAACCGCCGGGATGGGCTGGGTTCTTCAACCGGATGTCTGCAATCGCGGGCATGGCCGCATCCCCCTGCATCGTGCGCCGTTCGGCAACACTATACAGGTGTCGGAGCGCGGCCAAACTCTATCTTCACCCCATCCCGGCTCCCGCCGTCTTGTCGGCGATGGGCGTCGGCATGACGGCCTGCGCGATGGCGAGCTGCATCTGTCCGGCGCGCTCGCTGATCGCGGATACCAGCTTGCCGCGATCATTGGTGAAGATGGTGGCCGATTCCTTGGCGCGGGAAATCCCGACATAGAAGCTCTTCTGATCGACGAGGTTGGTCGCCTTGCTGTCAGCGTGGATGATGACATGATCGGCGGTGCGGCCTTGGGCGGCAAAGGCGGTTTCGACATAGGCGTGGGCGATATGCCGATCACGGGCGGCGTCGAGATTAAGCGTCTCGGTCTTGCCGCTCGGCATCTGGACGATGACGGTTCGGGTCCGCTCATCCACCGCGATCACATCACGGCGCTCGCCGTTGACGCGGCCCGCCTCGCGGTCGTTGCGTGTAAACCGGATGCTGTCGCCGCTTTTCAGGTCCAGCGCCTGCGGCGCAAACGCTTGGCTTTTGCCCGCACCCCATTGCCTGAGCCGCCAATCCACCTCGCGCCCATCCTCCGATCTCAGAGCAATGGCGGCCTTCGCCGAGTCGATGGATTCGACGCGATAGGCTTCCCCACGCGCCACGCCCTTATCGACATAGTCGCGGGTGAACCGCACCACGTCGCCCCTATCGTAGCTCATCGGATCGCGCGCCTCGGCACGGGTCAGCCCCTTGTTGGCGAGCCCCTGCACGGTGACGCCGGGACCGGTGAGAGCGCCCGATTTCATGAGCGCGGCACGAATATCAGCGGTGAGCGCATCACGACCCTCGCGCGATGGTTCGATAACAAGGGTGCGAGCGCGACTGGCCTTGTCCATCCCGGCATATCGCTCGGCGATGGCCGCGAACCGTTCCGCGCGTTCGGTATCCTCGATGATCTGCCCGCCACCGCGATCCAGCGCGGCGAGCGCCTTCTTGGCGTCTCCCTCGATCGACGCCAGCACCGCCTCCTTTGTCGCCGCGTTGGTTTGCCGGACGATCTCGCCGAGTTTCGCGGTTTTCATGCCCGCACCCTGCAACTGCGCGAACGCCGCGCCCGCCTCGACCGACCCGAGTTGCTTTACGTCGCCGACAAGGATGATGCGGGCATCGTGCTTGTCGGCCAGGTCGAACAGCCGCGCGGTTTCGCGGGCCGACAGAAGCGACGCCTCGTCCACGATCCACGCGGCGGGTTGGCCGAGATGCGGGCGCTCGGGCGACAACAAATGCCGCGCGACCGTATCGCTGCGCGTGCCCAGCCCCTCGCCCAGCACCATCGCCGCCGATGCGGTGGGCGCGAGCGCGATGATGGATACGCCCCGCGCCTCGGCCTCGCGGGCAAAGGTCGCGAGGACGGTCGTGGTCTTGGCGGTGCCCGCATAGCCCTGAACGGCGGTGATGCGGTTGCGGCTGGTCAGAAGCTGTTCGGTGGCCGCGCGCTGATCTGCGTTCCAGCCAAATCCCGCGCGCTCGGCCTGCGTCACCGCGCTGGCGACCGCCTTCGCGGCCGTAAGTGGCGGTGCGATGGGACCAAGCGCACCGCGCCCCTCGGCCTCGATCCGCAGCATCTTGGCTTCGGTTTCGATATTCTGGCGCGTGGTGAATCCGGCGAACTCCGCACCGCGCCGGTCAATAAAGGTCCGTTCGAATAACTCGACCTGTTTCATTGCGACGGCGATAGCGGCGCCGATCTCGGCATGGCCAACCTTGCCCAGCCCGACCCGCCCGGCCTCCTCCTGCAAAGCAGCGGCGGAAAATACCGATTGCCGCTCTCCGAGCTTGTCGGCGGCATGGGCGACAGCGCGATCCGCCAATGTCGCCTGCTCGGCCATGTCGGCGCGGTGCGCGGGGCTGGCGGCATGGGCTTCGGCCTGCTTGACCATCGTCAGCCGCGCGTCCGTTCCGAACCCGGCTGCGCTCGCCGTCTCGCGCCAATCGGCAACAAGCGCGGCATGATCGGTCGCGACCTTCGCCTGCCGAGTATCGAGCGCGGCGATCTGCTTTTCAGCAGCGCTGGCGGCATCGCGCGAGGTGCCACGCTCGCCAAGCGCTGCTTCGATCTCGGCGCTGCGAGTGCTGAACGCCCCGATCACCTCACTGGACACGCCCTTGATCTCGAATAGCGAGTCCTTGCCGGTCTCGATCTCATAGCCGAGTTCGCGGACCTTCAACGCCAGTTCCTGCCGGTATATCGCGCCGATCTGCTTTTGTAGCTGGTAGATGGCGCGTGGTTCCAGACTGCGCCACGTGCCGTCCTCGCCCCGCGTCGCGTTCATAATGACATTATGGGTGTGTAGCTGTGGGTCTTGCGCCCGGCTGGTGCCATGCTGGAAACTGGCGATGGCGAGATTGCCCGTCGCCTCGCGGGTCACGGTGCCGCCGTCGCGAATGCGGGTGGCGGCCATATGCTTCTCGACATGCGCCATCGCTGTTTTGACCGCTTGCCCATGTGCCGCGATCAAGCGCCGGTCGCCCGCGACCTCAGCCATGATCGACACCGACTTGGGCGCGCTCAAGGTCAAGTCCCAGCCGGGGCGATGTTCCAACTGGCCATCGCGGAATGTGCCAAGCTGCTGATCGCCGATCTTGCCGTCGAGCAAATCGCGGAACTGATCGCGATCGACCTCGCCCGACAGGCCCAGCGCCTCCGCGCCTGCGCCCTGCCACTCGGACGGCGACAGACCGCCCTCGGCATAATAGTCGTCGGCCTCATAATAACTGCTGGCTTGCGCCGAACTGGTCAGCGCTGAAACGGACGCCACCATCAGACCGGCCCCCGGCTCTTGGGTGGCGGCGGCGACGGCCGCTGCGATGGGGGCGTAGACGGAGACGACGGCGCGGTCTGCACCGCCTGCTGCCAAAGCGTGGTTTTCGGATGGCCCGCGACGAACCCCGGCTGGCTGGCCTTGCCACGCCGCGCGATATGATCGGCGGTGAGCCTGATCCGCGCGACCGGCAAGCCATCGGGGAACAGCAAATAGCCCTCATACTTAGGCAGGCGGAGCTCGCTTTCGAGAATGGCGGGCCGCATTTTCCGCATCCGGCCCAAGGTCGTGCGCGGCGTGTCGTCGCCCTCGGCGAGCGCATCGGTCATGGTCTGGATTTCGACTTCGCATTCGCCGATCGTCTGGCTGGCCCAGACGCGGGTCTCGCTGTCGATGGTTTGCAGGAACAGCTTCGTGTTGCAGCAACCCAGCATCGACTCCGCGATCTGCGGCCCATAGCGGTGCCGCATTTGGCCGAGCGCCTGAAAGGTCAGCACGACCGCCGCGCCGAACTTGCGGCCTTCGGGCAGCAACCGCGCGAGATTATCGACGCGCGGCAGGTCGGCCAGTTCGTCGAGCACGAACCAGATGCGCCGGTCGGGCGACGGGGGCAGCCCCAGCACGGCGCTCGCCGCGCATTCTAGCCAGCAGGCGAGCAGGGGCTTCGATGCCTCGAAATAATCCTCCTTGCGCGGGACGAATATCCAAGGGCGCGCGCCGGTGCGCTTGTCGAGCCCGGCGATAAAATCCCGGAACGCGAAGGGCGTTTCATCCTTTGCTTGGGTGCGAAGAAACTGGATCAGGTTCGCGGCCTTGGCGAGCATAAACAAGACGCTGCCCGTTGCGCGGTCGGCGTCCTCGGCGAAGGTCCGTGCGGACGAACTGCCCGCCAGCCAGACTTTGAGATCGTCCTTCGTGCGATCCTGCAGCGCGTCGAGTAAATCGGGCAAGCTGCATTTGCCCTCTCGCCACAGCGCCCGGATCATATTCGCGACGAGGATGCGGCTGGTTTCCAGCCAGACATCGCGGTCGTGCTGGCCGGTCTCGGTGATAAGCTGCTGCGCGATACGGTCGGCGTCGGCGGGGTGCGCGATCTCGGCGAACGGCGACCAGAAAGCGCAGCGGGCATCGAACGGATTCAGGATGATGTCGCCGCGCGCTGGATCGTAATAATGCGCGATGAATTCGCCGCTGGTATCATACACCAGCGCCGCTTCGCCGCGCGCCTCGATCCCATCGAGCATCTGGCGCAGCGCCGTGGTCTTGCCGCTGCCGGTCGTGCCGATCATCGCCATATGCCGCGTCTCGAGCCGCGCCGGGATCGGCACCGAGCCGATGGCGAGCGCATGGGGTTCGGCTTCGGCGGCGGTCAGCGCCGCAAGCTGCTTCTCGGTGGTGACGAGGGTTCCGGCGATGACACGATCGCGCAAAGCGCGCTCGCGACGCCGCGCCCTGACGCCGCGCAACAGGAACAGGCCGGACAGCCAGCCCACGAAACCGAGCAGGCCGCCCTTGCTCGATAGCGACAAGAGGCGTGATGCCGATCCGCGATAATAGCGGTCGGCAACCACCGCGCGGGCCGGGACGCGATATTGTGCGCCCTCATATGTGACGTTGACTGCGGGATCGGGACTGAAGGCGATCCAAAGTGCTCCGCGCGCATAGGCATAAACGCCAATCGCCCATTGCTCGTCCTTGTCGAGCATCGTGTAGGGCGCGCCGATCGCGCCCAGGGCGATCGATGCGAGCATGACGCCGACCTGTCGCTTGAACCGCTGCCACTGGCTAAGCCGATGGTGCCGGCGCACGGCGTCGGCATGAATGCGGCGATCGTTTAATTGGGTCATGGCCGCTTCCCCTGCGAAAGCCGCCGCTGGCGATCATAGGCCTCGTTGATCTCGGCGACAGCGATCTCATCGGTGGTGCGCTCGCCCAACCCCGCGCTGCGGGCATAGCAATAGGCGGCGCAGGCGGTGAACAGCGCCCGGTCCAGTATATGTTCGACATCGGCAATGCGGTTGCTGACCGACGCCAGTTCGGAGACCAGTTCCCCCGATATGGCATCGCGCGCGGCCGGGTCGGCGAGCGTCGCGACGCCCGCCTTCACGCTGCGCTGGAGCATCGCGTAGACGCTGATGCCTCGGCGCTCGGCGAGCGCACGAAGCGCCTTGTCGAGCGACACGGGCACGCGGATGGTGTGGCGAACGAGTTTCATCGGCCGCCTCCCCTGCGACAGCGATCCGCTGTCTCATCTAACGGCAGAAATCCGTGCTTTCCGAGTGCGCCGGAAAAACCGCTGTCGGATCGCCGCCTCGAAAAGTGGCGGAAAAGCGGGATGCACCCGTGCGTGAGGTGTGTATCCAATTTACGGGTCCGATGCGTAGCATCGTGGCCCTGCGACCTCGCCATAAGGGCGGCCGGATCAGGCATGGTCCGAACCTTTCCGGCAAGCATCGCACAAGGAGCCGTCGGGTTCGCCGGAGCAGCAATCGCTGGGTCGATCGCTCGCGTTCGGCATGGCCTCGGCTGGCGGTTTGGCGGAATGCTCGTCCACCCATCGGGCGATTACCGCACGGGCTTCTCGGTCGGTCTTGGGGCGGTCGATCTCGCGGCGCTGGCGCGGCTGATCGTAAAGACCATTTTCGACGATCCAGTCGCGTATTGCTCGCTCGACCGCTTCCTGCACGCGCCCGTCGAGCCGATGGGCTTCAACCGGATCGAGATGCGTGGTTACGCCGGGAGACTCGATTAACCCGCCCAGCGGAAGATAGCTCACGCCAACCTTCTGCAACGGGCCGTCGATCCGCAAACTTGAAACCTCGCCCCGGTGGATATGGAGCGACGGGCGCTCATTGAGCGTCCAATGCGCGATGGAACTGCGATAGGTTTCGCCGTCCTCGTCGTCCGCGAGCAGCCGCTCGATCAGCGGCAGGGTGAATCGGGCGATGCGATAGTCGGCGGTGAAGTGGAGCGTGACCTCGCGGCCACCCCACAAGTGATGGGCCAGCCGATCCATGACGCGGTGAAAAATGGACATGGGGAATCCTTTCGTGAAATCACGATGCAAAGCTCTCGGGTGCTTCGGGGAGCAGGCGCGGAGTGGCCCGCCAGTTCAAAAGGCTGGGGCCGTGGAGCGCCTGCGGGTCAGATAGCGGTGCGGGATTGGGCCAAGCGCCGGATGGATTCCGTCGTCAGCAGGGTTCGCCTGCCGATCTTGATGGCGTCGAGGCCGCCGGATTTTATCAGGGCGTAAACCGACGACCGTCCAACGCCGAGCGCCTTGGCCGTGTCATTAATCGATATGGCTATGGGTTCCATTTGCTTGTCTCCTTGCTGCCGATTCGTGGCGAGAGACATGCCAAGTTGCACAGGGTTGCCAGCGTGTCGTCCAGCAATGGGAAAGCCGTGGAAGTCTGCCGATGACGCGGGTTACAGAAATGCACGGATGCCGTCCGGAAATCCTTTCGCAGCGATCGAAAAACGATAACGCGGGTCAGCGCCTTTGGGCGGACGCGATCATTTCCAAATGCGTGCAGATTTTTTCCGCATAACGCGTCAACTGATCGCGGCGGGGCACGTCACCGGACTCATCGGCATTGTTTTCGAGCCATTTGTGCAGCCAATCTTTGACGGTGCTGATGGCCGCCGTTCGATCGGTCATATCCAGAGTGCCTAGCCGGGGGTCGCCGATCAGCGAGATAATCGCATCGTCATAGCGGTATTTGGTGTTCCGGCCAGGTCCGCCTCTCCGCTTCGGTCTGCTCATCGCGAGCATCGTCTCGACATCATCGCGATGAAGATAAAGGTCGGCGGGCAGCGACATCGCGGTCGGGTAACGCATGACCATCCCCCGATCCTTGCTGTGTTCGGAGAACAGAAAATAACGCAGCTTGCCGAAGAACTGCCTGCGTTTGAGCGGAACCCGCTGCTTGCGGAAGCGGGAAAGATAATAGGCTTTCGGGCCGTCCACCTTCTGCAAATAGCCCAGCACCTCGTCAAAGAGCCGGTCCGACGCGTGGGGCAGTTTCAACGGCGCGTCGGGGATTTTCAGGCCATATTGATATGCCTGCCGACCAAGGTGCGGCGCTATCGTGGCTGCCAGCGAAGCCAGCGTGAGGTAGTAGAAGATGTCGGTTGCTGTCGAATGCCCCGAGACAAGGATGCCGATCAGGAAGACTATAGACAGGAACCCAAACACGAAGCTGATGATGAAAGCGAGATTATAAAATCGCAGCGGCGACGGCTTGGCGTGATTGATGATCGCCGCGTTGAGGCTCAAGCCCTCGTCCAGATCGTCCGATCTGAATTGAGCCAGCACCTTCCAGAGCGGCACGTTGTCGGCTTCGTCCCCGTCTCCAAAGATTTTCCAACCTTCACGGGGGCGACCTGTCATCTGTTTCCTCCGTCGCGCAATTCATCCAGATAGTCGCTCCACCACTGCGCCATTTCAACACGTTCAGCCCAATAGGCCGACTGATTGTATATGCGGCGTATCTCGCCGGACACCATATGCGCGAGCGCCCGCTCGATAGCGTCGGGATTCCATTTGCCAGATTCGTTTAGCAGCGAGGAAGCCGATGTACGGAAGCCGTGCGTGGTCATCTGCTCTTTGGTGTAGCCCATGCGGCGCAAAGCGCCGGTGATGGTATTCTCAGAAATTGGACGCGCTCGCGTCCGAACCGATGGGAACGCATATTTCCCTTTCCCGGTCAGCCCACGCATACTCTCCAGAATCTCCAATGCCTGCCGCGACAAGGGCACCGCGTGGGGCTGCCGCATTTTCATTTTCTCGGGCGGCAGCGTCCAGATTGCTTTCTCAAAGTTGATCTCGGCCCATTCCATATGCCGCAACTCGCCGGGTCGCTGAAACAGATGCGGCGTCAGTTTGAGCGCGTGCATGACTGCCGGATCGCCCTCGTAGTCCTCAATAGACCGGAGCAACCCACCAAACCCGACGGGGTCGGTGATCGCCGCAAAGTGCTTGACCCTCGGCTGGATGAGCGCGCCCAAAAGCAATTGTGCAGGGTCTCGCTCTGCCCGTGCCGTGGCAGCCGCGTACCGGAACACCCTACTGGCAAAAGAACGAAGCCGCTTAGCAGTTTCATACCGCCCCCGTCGTTCGTGGTGTTTGATTTCATGCAGCAGTTCGGCGGGACTGATCTCGGCAACCGGCCTGCGTCCAAACTCGCTTCCCAGCAGCTTTAGCAGCCAATGATATTTTTCCAGCGTGCGTGGCGACACGCCTTCCTTTTCTCGCTTGGCGATCAACTCCTCCGCCACTTTCGCAAAGCTGTTTTCCGCACGCATACTTGCTTCTATGCGAGCCTGCCGCTTGGCAAAATTGGGGTCGATGTCGTGGGCCACTTGCCGGCGAGCCGCGTCGCGTGCCGAACGCGCCTCTGCTAGCGTGATTTCCGGATAAGACCCAATCGCCAGCTTTCGCTCCACACCGTTGATACGGTATTTCACACGCCAAAGCTTGCTGCCTCTCGGATTGACCAGCAAATAAAGCCCCTGCGAATCCGCCACTTTGTAGGGCTTTTCCTTGGGTTTTGCGTTTCGGATCGCGGTATCGGTCAGCGGCATTGGGGGCCTCGCTTCCGTAGGGGCTTTGCAATGCCCCCAAAAAAGGCCCCCATCTTCCACGATTACAGGCAGACAAAGGCAATCGCCGACAATCAGCGACTGGTCATAAACTAGCGGAAATTAGGGATTTTTTCAATCACCAACAGGTGTTGGCAAACAGGAAATTGGTAGCGGAGGAGGGACTTGAACCCCCGACACGCGGATTATGATTCCTGTGGTTACCTCATGTTTTCAGACACTTAGCTGTAAAACACTCGGGAATTCCCTGCAATCTTATCAAAGACTTAGCCGACGGGGTGTAAAGGATTTAGCACGCCGAAGTGGCAGCTTCCAGCGCGTCGGTATAGCCGATCCGACGGAGCCCCTGCGCGGCAGCACGTTCGCTCTTTTGCTTCAGCGACAGCGCGGCCCAGTCGGCGTCCGCGACCTGCTCATTGAGCGGCACGATCTTGGTCGGCTTCTCCGAGGCGCACTTCTGGATCACCGGCACCGAGACGTGCTCGACCCGGTCCTTGATGACGGTCGGCCCGCCGCAACCGGCGAGCAGAAACACTGCGAATAGAGCGGCGCGCATCAGAAGCCCTCCTTGTAGAGCTGGTTCAAGGCGTCCTCGGCCTCGCGAATTTGAGCCCAGCAATCGGCACGATCACCGGGGTCCATGGCGTCTTCGTCGAGACGACGGATCAGTTCGGCCCGCTTTCGGTTAAGCACGGCCACCTTGGCCGCGAGCTCAGCGTTCTCGGCGCGCAGCCGTTCAGTGTCACGGCCGAGCTCGTCGATCATTTGGCTCTGCGTCTGCGCAGTCCCCTTCCACTGGGTCAGCGACGCATCGAGCTGATCAATCTGCGTGGCCGTGTCCTCCCATTCGAGATCGGGATTGTCCGAGGCGATGCGGACGCTGTCGAGCACCTTGCCGGCCTGGTCGCTGATCACGTCGTACTTGTCGTGCCAGTATGCACGCAGGTGATCGACCCGAAGGCCCCACGCGAGAAGCGCGGCGATGACCAGCATCGTGGCGATGCCGACGGCGGATTTCAGATACGCGATCACGGCATGTACCTCTCGATGCGCTGATGAAGGTTGGCGGGCGTGTAGCCGGGGATCAGGTTGGTTAGGCAAACCTGACGCTCGCGCTCACGGCGAAGGCGAAGACCGCGCACCGAGCAGTACCAGTGCCCGTTCTTCGACTTGAAGCAGGATTCGCCGCTCTTGCGGTAGCGGGCCACCTGCGAGATCGAGACCTTGATGTTCTTCCACGAAAGGAAGGCATTGCAGCCGCCCACCCAGTCGGCCGCGCGAAAGCGCTTCGCCGCGGTCGAGCCACAGATATTGGTGACGCCGTTGTTGTAGGCCAGCGAGGTGATGGCCGCTCGCTGATAGTCGCGTCCCGACGCCTTGAGCTGCGGCACGCACTCCATCATGGGCTTGGCGTGCACGATGAGCTGCTTCTCGAGGCGCCTGCGGCATCCTTCGGGCGTCTCGACCATGTTGGCCCGGACGTTCTTGGTGTCACCGTTGCAGATGGTCCAGACACCAGCGATGTCGCGGTAGGCGCGATACTCGGTGCCTTCGTCGGCCGGAATGGTGATGTAGAGAATACTGGCGGCGATCGTGCCGATCACCCCAGTGAGCCCTAGCGCCTTGTTGCGCGCAGCGCGTTCTGCAGGTGGCCTAGCCACTGGTCTTTTCCTTCTTCTTGGTCACGCGCGCGAGGAACACGAGCCCCCAGAGGGCGCCGCCCACGAGGATTTCGATCCAATCGGGCACTCGCTCGCGCACCGCGTCCGGCATCATGTTCCAGACAGTCAGGATGCTGAGCCCGGCGCCTGCGGCCCAGACCGAGGCGTAGCGCCAAGCGTCGCGCCATTCGTCGATCAGAGAGATCTTCACCGCTTGCGCCTTTCCTTCTCGGCGTCGACGAGGAACTTCACATTTTCCTCGAGCCGACTGAGACGGGTATCGACGGCCTCGACCTTCGCGCGCGCGGCGGCGGCATCCGTCTTTGCTATCGCCACGTCGCCCGACAGGCCTCCGGCCATGTAGGCGATCCCCAGAACCGACAGCACGAGCCCGCCCCACGCGGGCCAGCTGGCGTTCTTCTTGCCCTGACGCGCCTCCCAGACGTCGAGCATCTGTTCGGCAATGACTTTCACCTGGGCAGCGTTGGCAGGATCGTTGGCCATTCTTCCATCTCGCTGTGCGGGTTTCCGATCAGCGTTTGACCCGCTGCTTCAAATTTCGAACGGAGCTTTCATGATCAAAAAACTCACCTATTCGGTCACCTTCCCTACCAACGGAATCTCGCTGTCCGGCGACCTATCCCTTCAACCGGGCTCAACCGCATTCGTCGGCCCCAACGGATCGGGTAAGACGTTCGGCTCGATCGAGCTCATTCGGTATCTGCTGTTCGGGAAGAAGGCGCTCCGCGGTCCCGCGTCGGACTACAAGGCGCTGAGCGCCGAGGGCATTTTCGAGATCGCGGGCAAGGAGTATCGCGTCGAGCGTCTGCCGCGGAAGGAGACGCTCTGGGGACCAGACGGCGAAGTGCTGGCGGTGAACACCGAGGCTGTGAACCAGAAGCTGCTCGACATCCTCGGCTTCGGCCTCGACGTGTTTGACGTCGTGTGCGCTGCTCGTCAGAAGGACAGCGAGCGCCTCAGCCAGATGAAGCCCGCAGAGCGGAAGCGGCTGATCGATCGCATCCTCGGCCTCACCGCGCAGGAGAAGGCCGAGAAGGATTGCAAGGACGAGGCGACCGGACACCGCAAGCTCGCTGAGGCGCTCGCCGACGGGCTGGTCCGGCCTGAGGAGCCCGCGCGGCCGGTGTCCTATCGGCCGGTCGAGGAGTTGGAGACAGCTCTCGCCGCCGTGCAGACCTATGAGAAGGAGAAGGCCCGGCTCGAGGCGATCGTCGCGCAGGTCGGAGAGGAGCCGCCGATGGTTGCTGCCCCTTCGGTCGACATTGCTGATCTTGAGGGCCGTGCCGAGGCTGCCCGGTCGCTGCGGCAGGCGCATCAGGCCCGGCTGGCTGAACTGGAGCGTATCCCCCTGCCCGTCTACACCCTCGAGCAGATTGAGGCGTCCGAAGCATACCACATATTTCGGACAGAGCTGGACCGCCGCGGCCCGAAACCGACACGCACGTCCGAGGAACTGGAGCAGATGCGGCATGTGTGGCACCAGTTGCAGGCCGCCGACGGCGACGAGGTAACCTGTCCGCAGTGCGACCACAGCTTCGTGCCCGGGCGCCCCGAGGGGCTTGTCGAGCCCGAGCTTTCGCTGGCCGAGATCAAGGTCGAAGAGAGGGCCAACCAGATGTGGGAGACCCCCCTTGCGACCACTCTTCATCCCGAAGTGCTCGTCGAGGACCCCGCTGCTGAGCGTGCCGCGCACGCTCAAGCCGATCGCCGCCGCGAGCTCGAGGACGAGATCGCTCGCTACGTCGAGCCGGAGGACGTGAGCAAGGAACTGGCCGAAGCGCGGGAGCTTCTTGCTGACTACCGGGCGAAGGCTTCAGAACGCGAACGGTGGGAAGCACGAGCCGAGGCAGCGGCGGAGGCGCGCACCGCGTTGCAGAACCTCAAAGTGCCCGAGGGGAATGCAGAGGAATTGTCACAGGCGCTTGTCGAATCTCGCGTCTATGACCAGCTCCTCGCCGCCTACTGGACGCAGCGCAACGCCTATGACGAGGCGCAGGCGAAGATCGCGGACGCGAAGCAGAAGGCGAAAGATTTTTCCGACGGCGCCAAAGCGCTGGCCGATGCCCGCGGGCTGGTCAAAGCCTATCTCGCCCCCTCGCTGTCGAAGGTGGCGACAAGCCTCATCCATCAGATGACCAACGGCGTGCTGTCATCGGTCGAAGTCGACGAAGACATGAACATCATGGTCGACGGTCAGGACATCGGCACCCTGTCGGGAGCAGGCGCGACAGTCGCCAATCTCGCTGTTCGCATCGGGCTCGGCCGCGTGTTGGTCAGTCAGATCTTTCCCGTGTTCATCGGCGACGAGATCGACAGTGACATGGACGCCGAGCGCGCCGCGGCCACCGCCGAGGCCGTCGCGTCCCTGTCCGACCAGCTTGAGCAGATGCTCATCGTTACTCACAAGGAAGTCGACTACGCGGATCAGGTGGTAATCCACCCTCTCGCATAGCGACTTCTGGGAAACTAAGAGCCAGATTCTTCGGCACTAATTAGATCTCCGGGCATCAACCCGGAGATTTTTAGTGAGTTTGACCCCCCAAGATAAAGCCGCAATTCTGGAGCATTACCGGCGCAGCCGGAGCCCCTTCAAGACTGCCACCGCACTGGGCTTCGAGCTCAGCGACGTGTGGGAACTAATCAACGAGAGCGAGCATCTGCTGCACGCCCGGCAGGAGCGCCACGGCGGCTACGGCCGCCCTGAGATGGTCCGCTTCACCGTAGCGCGGCGCCGCGCCGGCACCGGCTGGAACAATGCCGCCCCCGAGCTTCGCCGCGCTCGTCGGCAGTACGAGGAAGGGACCGTCGAGCTCGCCACCGGGCGCGATGGTCTGTGGGAAATTCTCTACGCCATTCCGCGCAAGCGCCCGCAGCCGCGCCCGCACTATTTTAAGCTGGGAGTCTGATCGTGACCGACACTGCACTTCGCTACAACGAGGGCAAGACTCGTTATGACCTCATTCCTGCCGACGCGCTTGAGCAGCTCGCAAAGGTCTATACGATCGGGGCTCAGAAATATGCCGCTCGAAACTGGGAGAAGGGCTTCGACTGGATGTCCTGCTACGCCTCCGCAATGCGGCACGGCCAAGCTTGGGCGCGCGGCGAAGATCTCGATGTCGGCCCCAACGGGGAGTTTGGCCCATATCCGGAAAATCCCGACATCCACATGCGTTGGACCGGCTTGCCCCACGCCGTGCTGGCGGCCTGGAACTGGATGGCGCTGACGACATTCTTTCTTCGCGACGTCGGCGAGGACGACCGAGTTGTTGCGGGTAAGCCCGGCTAGCCGTGCCACCTCCCATACACGCAGTGCGTCACCTCGTGACCGATCCACTGCGGCTGATACGACACTGCAGGGTCCACGATGTGGACCCTGCATTCGTTTGGGAGGATCTCGCCCCACGCCATGAGCTCTCGCCCGTCTTCGAGCTTCGGCCCCGCCTTGCGCAGGTCCCCGATCGACGGGTGCACCACGAAGGTGATGTTGGGGCGCGCCCGGGTGAACTCCTTCTTCTCGAACCGGTAGCCATCGGGGGCACCGCCCCCGCAACTTGCCAGCGCAAGCGCGAGCAGGAGGATCAGGCGTCTCATTCCGGCGGTGCCTCCGGCTGCGGGGTCGGGATTTCCAGAGCCGCGCGGCGGTCGAACAGCACCTTCAGATCAAGGCTCACGATCTTCTTCACGCGGCCCGCGCGTTCCTTGAGATCGTCGCTCAGCGCAGCGTCAGCGATCGAACCCAACGCCGTGATCATCGCTTCCAGCTCACCACAGTCATCGAGCGGCGCCAACAGCGCCAGCTCCGCCAAACGGGCCGTCTCTGCGGTCTCCCAGTCGGCCATCGCCTGCTGGTAGGTCAGCTGATCGAGCGTGGCCTGTTCTTCGGGGGTCAACGGGGGATATTCGGGCACTGGTTTACTCCTCGGTTACGACAACGGAAACCCGCTGCACGGTGCTCGTGGTCCCGTAATTGGGGATGGTCTGGAACACGCCGCCAGCACGGGTCAGCTGAGCCGTTGTTTCGCGATCAGCCAAAGAGGCGTTATTTTCGGTGTATGTGAAGGCGATCGTGGTGTTGAGCGTGATCGTGGCGGTAGTGGCGTCCGACACGGGGCGCTCACCGGAAAAGGTTCTCGTTTGAACCGTCGTAGTCTTCGTTTGCGTCCCCACCGTGCTGGAGCCCGCCTTCTGCGTGAGCGCCAGGCTGCTGCTCGGGACCGTGTATGAGCCTGAAGCATAGGCGGCAGCGTCGGAGTCGAAATCGCTCCGCCCTTGGACCGTAGCTGGGTAATATCGGGTCAGGGTTTGTGTGTATGTCCAGCTGAGCGCGATCACTTTCGGACCGCCGTTGGTGCCATACGGCCCCACCGTAACGGAGGCGTCGGGAAGGGTGCTGCTCGTCGCAAGGGAGTTTTTCAGAACCCCGGCCGACAGCGTCCCACCGAAATAGGCGTCGCCATTGGTCTTGATCCAGAAGACGCCGTTGCTCTCCGAGCAGAGGTTGAGCGCCATCTTGGGACCATACCAGCGCAGGAACTGGTTGCTCGTACCGAACCCCTTGCCGGCAACCTCCATGAAGGTGCCGGTGTCAGTGATGATCCGACCGTTATTGAGTAGCAAATCGCCATTCACGAGCACGCCCGCAGCGTTGACGCCGAAGATGACCTTCGGAGTATATCCCGGCATCGCGACCATGAACTTGTCGGCCTGGACGATGAAGTCGCTCGTCGTGCCGTTGTTGTTCTGCTGGAAGCCCGAGATGTGGCCGTTGGAGTTGAGCGTGACGCTGTAGCGCAGCTGCAACCCGTTCAGCGACGTCTGCTGCGTCGAGATCGTGGCACCCTGCGTCGAGACGGTCGTCTCGAGGTCGGCGAGCTGCGTGTCGTGGGTCGCGAGGACGCTCGACACCGACGTGATCTCGGCAGACAAGTCATCCACCTGCTGGGCCTTGATCTCACCATCATTCGCAGGTCGGACGTTGACATAATACCAGTCGATCGACGTCTCATTCGATGCGCCCGAGGAAGACGGAAACGCGGACCACTTGTTCATGAGGTAGAGGTTGAGCGTCGTGTTGGCGGGGTTGTAGGTTCCCGACATCTTGACCAGCTTGCGCCACGAGCGGATTCCAGCCGCCCCAATGCCGTTGCCCGTTGCCTTTGCCGTGTCGGGGTCGTTGTAGAAGTCGAGGATCGCGTCCTGATTGGACACCCCCGAATGACGAAACAGGATGCCGGAGCCCCGGAAGTCCCCACCCCGGAGACGAACGTCCGCTTCAATCACAACCCACTGGTCGGGGCCGAAGGGCTGGGCGTATTGACCCGTGTAAATGAAGCGCCGAATGCCCGCGTTGACCAGTCCGGCCCCACCGTCCATTCGCATGTAGTAGGGCGACCCGTAGCGACCACCGCTGTAGCGAGTGTAGGTGGGGGAGCCCGCCCACCAGACATATCCATCGGGGGCGTTGTTGGTGGTGCCGCTCCACTGGGCAAAGTTGCCGTTGTCAAAATAGCCCTGCGACGCGAGCTGAGCCGACATGACCTCGCTCTGCTTGGCAGCTGCCGCAGCGGCGGTGGCGAGAACCTGCTGCGCCTCCGAGATGTCAGCGAACGAGGCCGAAGCGTTGCTCTCGGTGACGTCCTCGACCCAGAAGCCGTAAACGCGGAGCCAGCCCGAGGCCTGATTGTTCTTGAGTGCAGGACGGAGCTGGGTCGCCATCCCGATTTCCGCAGCGGAATAGGTCAGGTCCACGGTCTTAATCTGGCGCGTATCGGTAGCCGTGAAGTTGCCGATCTTCGGGTTCGACAGAGAGCCGCCCGACTCACCGAACAGCCGGGGGTAAACCGCGACCGCGACGTTGCCCCCGTTTGTGTCGCAATCGACGTAGAAGCGATAGGTCCGGTCGGGTGCAACCGGGACCAGGTTGAAGGTGCTGAGATAGTTCTGGGAACTCAGCGAGAAGCACAAGGCTCCACCTGTGCCCGCCACCGGGGTTGCAGCAATCTCGGCACCAATCGTCGGGGCAGGGTTGAGCGTAAAGTGCGTGCTGTCGGCCATCTTTGCCGTCGTGGCGCGAAAGGCGTTGGCAGCGTATTGCGCCGTGAGCGAGCGATCGGAGGCAGCAGTTGCCGCTTCCGCCGATGCTACAGCGGCCGAACCAGAGGCAGCGGTCGCACTGATCTCGGCGGCTTTGCTCTCGGTGATGTCCTCGACGTAGAGATAGTCGACGCCGACCGTCGCCGCTGCAGCCGCAGTGTTCGAGTTGAAGCTGATCGCGAACATGGCCGCGTCGCCGAGAGCGGCGGTGTCGAAGTCGAAGCTGCCCTCGATCCAAGTATTGATCGGAGGAGAGCCAGGCGTGGTGTGCGCGGTGACCACGTTCACATAAGCGCCGGTGGCGTCGAACTTGCGAATATAGACCGCGTTCGCGCACGCCGCCGTCAGATAGTAGCGCCAGTAGACCCGATACTTTCGGTTGGGCAGAACCTGATGCGCGCGCTCGCGCATGTTTTGGCGCACGTTGGTGCTGTTCACCAGCACGGTGCCGGCGCCATTCCAGTTCTGAGCCGGGACGAACAGGCACGGTCGCCCTGCCCCGTCGTTCTCGCCGTCGCCACCATCCCATCCGGTGATGCCCTGCGACAGGTCGCCGTTCGGGGTCATCCCCTGTGAGGCACCAAAGGCAGCGGCCAGCTTGGCGTTGGCGATCGCGATGTCCGCGCTTTCTGCTGCGGAAGCGACGTCGCCATAGGTGTCGAACAGATCCTGAAGATCGCTCTGAGCCGTCGAGATCGCGTTGAGGACGTCTTCCGAAGCGACGCCATTGACCTTGAAGGTATCGAGCGAGATCCCGAGGCTCGTGTAAAGATCCTCAGGCGGAACGACGTTTCCGTCTTCGTCTTTGATGTTATCGCCGATGGTGCCACCCTCGGTCGCCCCCGGCTCGGCCGGCTTCAGGTCATCGATCGGCGTGCCATCGGCATAGTAGCCCGGCTTCAGGTTCTCATCGACGACGATCGAAACGACGACCGGCTCCGAGGTCCGACCCGCCCTGTCGAGGGTCGTGATACGGAAGTCCCATTTGCCAAACTGGGGATTGACGATCTCGATCGAGGTCAGGCTGGTGCGCGAGTTGATGCGAACCCAGTCGGCGCCATTGACCCGATACTCGGTTCGATAGCCCGCGAGCATCGCGCCCGCGGGGCGCTCCCAGTTGACGTTCAGCGTGAGATTGGTGCCGTAGTCACTCTCGAACGAGCCCGTCGAAATGACTGCGTTCAGGACAGGAGGCACCACCACATTGCTGGGGGGCACATAGCCTTCCTCGGCCACGCCCGAGTCCGAGGCGTCCCACTTGCCAGTGTCGATCTCGATGGCGGAAATGGCAACGCGCTCACCGTCCGGCTCGACGTGCGTCACACGATACTGCTTCGGCAGTGCCGGGAGATTGGTCGCCTGCAGCGCCAGGTTGGCGTTCGGCGCCACATTCGCGGGCAAGGCCGAGGCCAAGTGAAGCGTCGTGACGTTGCCCCGTTGTGCCGCCGTGTTCGTCAGAGCGACGGTCTGGGTGATCGTCGGAAGCGTGACGTCTTCACCCTGCGGATCAACGTCCGCGTCAGGCGCGTAGTCCGGATTGGGCAGCGTGAAGGTGACGTCGTAGTCAACGCCGAGCTCGAGGCGCAGGGGATCCCGCACCGTGACGCTCATGCGATCAGGAGCGACGCTGATGATGCGCCCCGTCGAGCGCGTATTCTCGTCGGAGTCGATAAGCGTGCCGAGATCGCCGTCAGCAATCAGGATCGTGCTGAGAGGCCGCACAAGACGACCGCGGCGGTTGGTCGTGAAATTGACCATCCGGGTCTCGCGGGTCGATACCCGCAGTCGCATGATCGCGCGCCGCAGCGCTTCCTGACGCCCGGTGCAGCCGATGGCGACAATTGTCGTGGGCTTACGCCCAAACCGGGCGATGTGCGCGGAATCGACGACCCGCACACGATCTTCGCGATAGCCGAATTCCTTGTTGAGGAAGACGACCGTGATGTCGTTAAAGCGCGTATCGACGTTGGTGTGCGAATAACGGAACTCGCCTTCGATAGCTTCGAGAGTGAAGAGGTCCGAGGGGTTTTCAGGCTTGTCCGCCTTGATCCGCCACTCGCCCGCGTTCTCTTCCCACGCGAGCGCACCGACCGCGCCCGCCAAATAGGGGACGAACTCGGCCGCCTTCTGGGGCTCGTTGATCGCGATGTTCAGGGAGTAGCGAGGCTCTGTGCCGCCGTTCCCATCGGGCACCATCTCGGAGAACCATTTGGACGCCTCAAGCGCGTCCCACTTATTGAGATGCGCGCCCGGCGAGACCGAGGCCATGCCATGGAGAGCGTCGGACAACAGGCCGTTGATGTTCCACGCCGGGTCGGTCGTGAAGGACCGAGCCCAGCTCCCGTCCCAGATCGCCGTCGTGTAAGCGCGCGTCTCCGGATCGAACACCCCCGTGGGGGGTACGGGCACGATCAGCGTATCGTACTCGCCCTCGACGGTGGGAACGCCCGTCAGCTGGTCCGACGCCTTCCCGTAGACCTGAAGCCAGGCAAGGCCCCGCCACGGTTCGGTGACGCCCAGCTTGGTGTTGTAGCCCGCCGATACGGACTCCCAAGTGATCGTGCGCTTTTCGAAGTTGGGGTCGGCGTCGACGCTTTCTTTCTCGATGAGGCGCGCACGCACATCCCAGCCCACGTTATCGTAGGCATCCGTATTCGGCACCGTGATGCGCAGTTCGTGGACGGCGACGCTCGTCGTCTTCCCGGTGATCTTGAAATAACCGAGGTTCGTCTCGGGCTTGTAATTGCCCGAGGGGTCGTACTTGGCGCGGGGGATATAGACCCGCTGCCCCGCGAGCGAGGACGGAATGCCCGACTGACTATACGACTGCGACGGCGTGCCCAGCATCGGCGAAATCCAGTTCGTCGTGCCGGTGGGCTTGAGCTGGATTTCGATGTTGGCCGTGTGCTCAAAAATCCCCGTTTTGTCCTGCCGATAGAGCTGGTTGACGAGGAAGCGAAAATCGAGGAAGTCCGCGCCGGTGTTGGCGATCGACTTTGTGACCCACGGCCCGGGGCCGCTCGAATTGGTGTTTGATAGTGCCAGATTGACGGCGACGGGCGAGCCGCCTGCGCCTAGTCGGAGATTCACCTCCTGAGGGAAAGAGGTGGGATCGCCGTCGGCGAGAATGGCGAGGAAATTCTCGAAGTTGAGCTTGCCGCTCTCGTCTTCGAGAGGCGTGCCGTCGATCTTCAGAGATTTGAGGCCCCGCGTCAGTCCCTTGATGGGGCCGGCGCACAGTCCGAGCAAACCCTCGAACGTGTCGGTCGAGCGCAGCGTATCGGGCCGCTGCTTGAAACTGCTGCTACCGCCGCTGCCACCTTTGGCGCCTGAGAAACCGTGCATCCTCGCGGCATAGATGCGGTTGCGACTGGTGCTTATGTTGAGGGGGGAATTAGCTGTCGATCTGCTCGACGCCGCACCTCAGTCGCGCGATCTCACCATATTCGACGTCGTAGACGATGGCCTTGAGATCCCGTCCCGACCGATACCCCTGATGCGTGTGCCACGCATCCGTCGATGCCAGGGTGCGGTGCGTCTCGACCGTGCAACCGACCAGATCCTTGACTTGGTCATGATGAAAATGGCCGCAGTGCCAGACGCGGTAATCGGCCGCCGCCCAGTCGTCCTTGACGTCCCGGGCCATGATCAGCGGGAGGTCAACCAGCTTGGCGCCGTCGCCGTGGGTCGAGCCGATGAGGGTCTTGCCGAACCGATAATAGAAGAAGCTCGAGGGGCTGTCATCGATCCGCACCCGCGGGTTGTCGTGGAAGCGCGCCGCGAGGCAGATCGAGAGCATCGCCGCCTGATGCGGGTCGTGATTGCCCGGGTTGTTCCGGACGATCACGTTCTGATGCTTTTCGAGCAACCGCTCGATGCAGCGAATGAGCGCCCGGACACCCGTCTCGGCGATCTGCCGAAAGCGGCCGTCGACGTCGAGATTTGCGCCTGAGCGCGGCGTGCGATTGGTGCTGTTGTCGGCGTGGAAATAGTCACCGAGATTGAGAAGCAGGGCCGTATGGCTGGACGGAGTGCGGGCAGATATCCGATCGACCGCGGCGAATGTCAGCCGCTCGGCCGTCTCGAGGTCGAAGTCGGTTCCGGTTTCGGCTGCCCATGCCCGCATGCCGAAATGGGGGTCGCCGAGCGGCAGGACGGTGAGCAGACGCTCATCGTGAAACTCGGGCGCCGAAATGGGTGGTAGCGGCTGCACCTCACCGGTCATCGCCTCGACCGCGGCGCGGAGCAGCTCTTCGCGACGCTCGTGGTCAGTGGTCGATTTGACCCACTGGCCGGTGAGCTCGCCATGACGATTATAGAATGACGAGACCCCCTTCACTCGGAAGCCGTCGGGAACGACATGATGCATGTCGTGATCGGGCGAGAAGCCTTGCTGCGCCGCCTTGTCCTGCAGTGCCTTGATGCAGCGCGAAACGGTAGCACTATGAACGCCGAGTTCCTTTGCCGCCTTTCGGCAACTGCCCAGACGGAGCACGGCTTCGAGGTAGCGATCTTGAGCGGGGCTCGCGAAGCGAGCAAGTTCAGGGGAAAGGTTCATCAGGTTGGGTTCGCCGGATAAATGCCAGTGGAAAGTTTGTCGGCGTCAGACTGCAGGCTGAGCCAGTGACCGGCGAGCAGAACTCGGCCGCAGGCGAGCGTAATGCGCGTGCCCTGGGCGGTCGTGTTCTGGGTGACGCCGAGATATTTGGAAGGAGGAGGATCCTCGGATTTGGATGCCGTGGGGGCTTTCATGAACAGCGACACCACGCCCTGCACCGCCATCATGGCGCCGCTGACGATAAGCGAGGTTTTCAGCGCCGCCGAGAGACCGATACCAATGCCGGGCAACAGGAACGCTGAGGCGATCATTAGTCCACCAAGGATAATTCCAAAGAACTTGCCGCCGCCGCCGAACATGGCCGGCACGATATGAACCTCCTCGGTTTCGGTCGGAGAGAACAAGGACTCCTCTGTGTCATGGCCGACGACCTTGACCCGAAGTTCGGCAGGAAAATTGGGGGTTTGCGAAGCGATACCCTCGATCGCGTCGGCAACCGTGCGGCAGTTCATTTCGACTGACGCAGGAAAATAATCCCTCAAGTGCCCGTGAAAGATCAGTCGCATCGGATGACCAATCCGTCTTCAACGATATAGCACTCCACAGTCACCTCGCCGTCGCGAGTGCCCACGATGTAGTGCTTCAGATGCGGCCAGTTGAGGAAACCGGCATAGTCCTCCTGGCTGAGGTTGGGGTCGCCTCCGGGGTGCGTGTGCCAGGTGGCGACGAGCGGCTTCTCCAGATGCTCGATCATGGCGGCGGAATCCATATCGAACCCCTTTTCCGGCTCGGAATGAACGTTTGGAACTTCGACCAACGTGCCGTCTTTGAGCAAGAAGCCACAGCGTTCGATGCTGGCCCCCTCACCATAAAGTTTAACGAGCGTATCGAGCACGGAGCAACTCCTCGATCGTTGTGTCAGGATAGACTGGACGCAGATCGGGCACGTCCGGGTGCCGCAAAACGTAGCAAGTCAGAGTGCGCCAAAAGTCCCGGTAGGGTTCACGAGACGAGCGCCGGCCAGCCAGGTGGTGGAGGATTTCGCCTCCGCCCAGATAGATTGCGAGATGGTTGGCATTGCCCTCGCCGATCGACATGCAGAGGAGGTCGCCGGGGCGGAGGTCCTTTTCCCGCCACTTGGTGACCATCTCGAAGCCTTCGCGCTCGTAGCAGGCACGGATCAAATCAATGACCGGAGATTCCCAGTCCACTGGTCGAGCATAATCGGTGATATTGATGCCGAAAGCTTCAGCATAGTAGCGCCGAGTGAGGCCAAGACAGTCCCGGACCCCCATAAGAAACGGGATGCCGACGTAGTTGTCGGGGTCCACGCTCATGAGATGTTCACCGAAGGAAAGTCGGGACTATAGTACTGATGAAACGGAAGACTGAAATTCAGCGCGTCGGCCTGCCTCGCCAGCGCAAGCCCAATCTGGGATCGGGAGTAGCCGGTAACCCGCTGAATGCGGTATTCGTCTGTTGTGGTGACGAGCCGATCATTGAGGAGATCGTCGAGCAGAATGCGATGCCGAACCAACGTGCCGCCATCGATCGTTCCGTCGAAGAGCAGCGGTTTCAGTACCATCAGATTGATTTGTTCGTCGCCGATCGTGAGCGTCGGCCGCGCGACGGTGCCGTCGGCGCTGTAGCTCTCCCCCTCCCATTTGAGGGGCAAACCTTCATAGTCGTTCCCGCGCCATGAGACAGTGTTGTCCGCTTTGATGCGGACCGTTCCCGATCCCTCCGAGGGTGAAATCTCATAGAGAAAGATTTCACCATCTGCTTCGAGCAGATGGGCGTCGGCGATCTGTTCAGGTGGGATGGTCGTCATTGCGCGACGGATTTAGGTTGGCCTCGCGGGGTCTGGCGAGGAAGGGGGGTGAATTACCCCCCTTGGGAAACGTGCTTCACAAGTTTTTTTGTGCTGGATTCGCGCATCAGCGCGTCGTCGAGCACGGCGAGGACGTCGTTCGGGCCGAGTGTCGGCTTCTCTTCCGGTCCGACCACATAAACATTCATCTCTTGGCGAGAGGGCCGTAGCTGTACGACATTGGCACCAAGACCCTGCAGCGCGCGAGCCCCGCGCTTGTTCAGATCCCGCATGAAATCGACACCGACGCTGTCGACTGCGGACTTCTGCGTAACGAACTCTCCGCGGGCAAGTCCAGTCACGACGCTATCGCGGTTCGGGACACCCTCGGTAACGAGACCTCCTTCCTTGCGTTCGATCAGGCCGCCGTTGAAGTTCGCGCCGATACCAACACTAATTCGGCCGTTCGCCGAACCAACGCTCCCGCCCCCGCCAATACCGACGCCTCCTCTGACAACAGTTCCAACCAAGTTAAGGATGGTGGAGAAAATGTTGTTCGCGAGCGCCTGAGCAGCCATGTCGCGCAGAGTCTGCACCACGCTAAGCGCGAAATTTTTGAGGTTGCGCAGGACCTGATCCGGCCGGGATAGCATGTCAGACCAAAACTGCGTAAAATCGCTGTGCGTCTGCTTTATCGCCGCGCCGAGGTCATTGATAATGCTGGCCTTCATGGTCCTATTGAGGGCCACGGTTCGGGTGTACGCGACCGTGGCCAACTGGAACGCCTCGGCCAGCGTTCGTGGCACATCCGCCGCCCCCTCGAACGAAGCGCGCATGGCGTCGTTCTCGACGCGCAGGTTGTGCATGTTCGTCGCGGTTTCGATGAGCTTCAGAGTGAGTTTTTGAAGCTCGTCGTCTGTGAAGTTTCCGGTCGCCTCGGCCGCTTGCTTCATCACGTCGGCAACGACGAGAATGCCTTCGGACCCGTCAGGTGCGACCTCATCGATCACGCTCCGATAGTCATCTTCAACCTGGGCCGAGGTTTTGAGGGACTCGATAGAACGCTGGAGATCCATATAGGCATCCGCCAGCCGTGCCAGTCGAGTTTCGTTACGAGAGATGGAGGCGCGGTCCCGGCTCTCCGTCTGCTGCTCAACCCGGAAGTCGGCGTTCTCGCGCACGTAGTCCGGGATGCTGTCCCGAACGCCGATACGATCGAGGGCTTTGCGACGGGCCTCAGCAAGCTTGATGCCGTCCTCGAAGGGCTGCATCGACTGCTCGAACTCGCGATCGGCCGCATCCACGGCATTCTCAAGCATGGACCCAATGTTCTCAGCGATCTTGGCGTTGATTTCTCGGCGCTTCGCCTCGATCTGGCTGGCGATCTCACGCCGATAGTTGTCGGCCTCCTCGCCTCCCATCCGCTTCGACGCAATTTCGTCCTTCATCAATTCCTGGCGCTTAGCGATCCAGTTCGCTAGCGCCTTTTCAATCTCGTCCTTGCCCTCTTTGAACTCGGAATAATTCAGCGGCTCAGTGTTGTCCGACAGAGCGTCCTTCAAGTCGAGTTCGGCCGTCTTCAGCCCGGCCTGCGAAACGAATTTGTCGCCGCGCAGGCGCCGGCGCGCTTCCCGCTGAGCCGCCCGCTGTGCTGCAGCTGCGGCCTTCTGCTCAGCCTTTGTCTCGGCCGAGGTGGGCTTGGCGGCACCTGACGCCTGATTGGCAAGCGAATGCCACTGGCTCGCAGTGTCACTCCAGAACTGGCGCTCGCCGTCGGAGGTGGCGCTTTGCGCGCGTGCGCGAGCGGCCTCGGCAGCCTGCTCGGCCTGCTTGGCGATCGGATCGTAAATACCAGCCCGTGCCTTCTGGTCCATGTCACTGGCTTCGGCGCCCAGCTGCCCCATAATGGCAGTGACCTTCTGAAGGCTCTGGGTGTTGGTCTGTGCCTCGTTGCCCTGGCCCGCCCGGGCATAGGCAAGCTGGCGCCCGACGATCTCTACATTGCGGTTGGTCGTGTCGAATGCCGCGGCGCTTTCGGCCGCCTTGCGGATCGTCTTTGCCTCGAACGAGCTGACCCCCGGCTGCGCCGCGTAATTCAGCGCCATCTGGCGCACAATCGGATCGGTCGGATTGCGCGCCAGCTGCGCAAGAATACCCCGGCCCGTGGACGATGTCACGTTCCGGTCAGCTTCGCGAAACGCGGCATTT
This sequence comes from Sphingopyxis indica, assembly GCF_032879645.1. Classification (NCBI taxonomy): domain Bacteria; kingdom Pseudomonadati; phylum Pseudomonadota; class Alphaproteobacteria; order Sphingomonadales; family Sphingopyxidaceae; genus Sphingopyxis; species Sphingopyxis indica. Next base: position 1,107,871 of record NZ_CP076394.1, on the reverse strand, counting down.
GCCACGCCCTGCTGCTGGGAACGCTGAGCCTGAAGCAGCCCGCGCTGGGCTTCCAGCTGCTTGATCAGAGTCGCGCTCAGCTCAGCGCGATACTGGCGAACGGCGTTGATCGCGCCGTAGAAATCGTTCGTGTTCTGGACGAGATACTTGGAAAGGCCCTCGAAGCGCGTGGCGAGCATTGCCGTTTCGACGCCGAGCGCGCCGTGCTCATTGCGCAGCGTGTCTTCCTGCAGAAGCAGCTTGGCCATGGCGTCGTCGACGGCGCTGATCGTGGCCTGATAGCCGATGATCGTTTCATTGCCGTTCGCAACTGCCGTGGCGTAATCCTCGGCGGACTCTGCGCCCGCCTTGAACTGCTGGTTCATGCCAACCGCGGAGCGGACGGCGTTGTCGACGTCGTAGCCGAACAGCTTGAAGGAGTCGCCGACGGCCGAAAGAATGCGGCCCTCGTCGATGTTCTGCTGCATGTTCTTCTTCGTCTGGTCGTAAACGCCCAGACGGCTCGCCGCCAGATTGTCGTTGGCCGCGATCAGGTCGCTGATCCCTCGCAGTGCGCCCTTGGCGCTGTCCTGCAAATCCTGCAGCGCGTCGCTCTCGGCATTCTGCTTATTGATGACGTTCTTGAAGCGCTGCCACTCGGCGGACAGCGAGTCCATTGCCGTGGCGCTCGCTTCGGCAGCTTGACCCTGCGCGAGCTGGGCCAAGGTGAGGTCCTGCATCGTATCGAGGTTGTTCTTCAGGACGAGGAACGCGGCAGCCGCGCGGGTCTCCAGACCGGCGTAGGCCTGCGCGGACCCGAAGCCGGCGTCGCGCAGGGTCTTCATGACGGTCGTGAGACCGCGGGTCTTCACGTCCACATCGGCCTGGGTGAGACCGAGCTTGTCGAACTCTTCCTTCAGGTTTTTGGTCGGGTCCTGCAGGTCCACGAGGAACTGGCGGAGACCGGTGCCGATCGTCGAACCGCTCTTCACGCCGGCATTGGCGAGCGCGCCCGCAGCGGCAACGAGTTCATTGAGCGAGATGTTGCTCTCGAAGGCCGTGGCGCCGACATACTGAATTGCCGCCGCCACCTGCGGGACGGCCAGCTTCGATCGGTTAAGGGCCGCGACCAGGAGGTCGGACACGCGAGCCGCCTCGCTTGCCTGCAGCTGGAAAGCACCGACAGCACTGGTGATGAGGTCGGTCGATTCCGCAATCGTGGCCCCCGAGGCTGTCGCGAGCTGTGACACCGACGCGAGGGACTGCTGGGTTTCGCGAACTGAGAAGCCCGCCTGGGCGAGCACCGTCGCAGCCTTGGTCAGGTCGATCGTGGAAAATTTGGATGCCGTCGAGACGTCGAGGATCGTGTCCCGCAGCTTGACCATTTGCCCGTCGGTCGCAGCCGAGATAGCCTGCAAGTTGGCCAGCGCGTCCTGAAACTCGACGACAAAGCGCGCGCCATCACGGAGCGTATTGAAGGCGCCATAGGCTGCCATCGCCGCGGCGCCGTAGACCGACGTCCGGGCAAAGGCGGCTGCGCCGTAGCTTGGCGACAGGATGGTGCCGAGCGGTCCCTTCTGCTGCGAAGTCACCTGCGACCGCGCCATGCTGGCAACGCTCGCTGCCTGCGCCGCGGCGCTCTGCTTCAGTTCCGTCTGCAGCTTATTGTGGAGGGCCACGCTTTCGACGAGTTCGGTGTTATACCGTTCGTAGTCGGCCACTGCTTTCGCGAGCTCCGCCTGCCCGGCCTTGCTAGCCAGTTCAACGTTCAGTCGCTCCTTGGCGTTCGCTGCGCGGATCGTCGCTGCGGCCAGACGCTCGGTGGCGCCCTCAGTCGAAAGATCACCCGGGACACCCAACCGCCCGGCCTCACGCCTGAGCCGTCCCTCCTGCTGAAATTTGGTCTCGTTTGCGTATTGCCTCGCTTTTGAAATGAGTTGATCATAGGCTTGTCCCTGTCGGCGCAGGTCGGCATCGACATTGCGGACGTCCACGCCGTAGCGGGCCATCGCGTCGCGAAGCTGGTTCAGCTCGTTGGTGAAGTTGGTCCGGCGGCCGTCCCGCAGCGCGCGGAACAGATTGGCCTGTGCCTCCGCGACTTGCCGCTGCTGTGCTGTGAAGTCTCCGCCGCTCAGTCGGGCCTTGGTGTTGAGGCGATCCATCGATCGATCGACCGACCGCAGTTCACGATCGACGGCCCGGAGATCCTCCTGCGCACGAAGCATCTTCTGCTTGGGGAGAAAATCCTGCTGACCGATCCGAGCCATTTTCTTGGTCAGATCGTTGATGCGCGCGTTCACCGCCTCAACGGCGTTCCCGGCATTTTTGACAGTGCCGGCGAAGCGGGCGGCGGCCTCGGTGCTCTTGCCGAACTGCTGAGCCTGGCTGAGCTGCCGGACATCCCCGGCACCGGCGTACATCGACTTCTCAAGGGTCGCGAGCTGCGACATCGCCCGCTGCAGGTCTTTGACCGTGCGGTCCAGCTTGGCGTTGAAGTTCTTCGCGCCCGCGTCGGCCGACGAGGAAATCTTGTTGACCGCCGCCAAGGCCTTCTCAATCTTGGCATTGATCAGATCCATTGCCTTCGAGACGTCCGCGCCTTCCGCGAGAAGCTCGACATCGACAGTCTGGGTGTTCGTGGGGTCGACCATCCCCCTGGATTGTTGACCGGGGGCGGCTAGAGCAAGTTGACGGGGGGAATTAGAATGTGGGATAATTCGGGTATGAAGAACGTCACAAAAATCGCTCTCGCTATTGCAGGGCTAATCGGCACTGTTTCGGTCGCCTACGCGCAAGATGACCTGGTGCCTTCGGACTTGAAGACGGCCAACATTTCCAGCGCCACCCCATCAAGATCGGACATCGACTATGACCTGTTTAGACGCAATGGCGAGGAGGCCGTTAAGTCGCTCCTGATAGATCCGGGGTCTGCGCAGTTTGAATGGCCCTACGGCTTCCTGGATGGTTACTGGAAGCCCTTCCTCCGCAAGCGCGTTAATGGCTTAGTGACCTGCGGCCGGGTCAATGCCAGAAACCGAATGGGTGGCTATACCGGTCCGACATATTTTGTGGTCGTGATGGACCGCTCCGGGGCTGTACTGTTCAAGGAGCTCGGGGAATCCAATGAGATGGATTTTGTGTCGGCGTCGTGTACAAAATCGGCGGGTTCATTCCCACCTCCACCGGCAATCACGCAAGCCGAGGCAGTCTCCCCCGCCCCGAGCACGCCCTCTCTCGCCGACCAACTTCAGCAGCTCGTGTCCCTCCGAGATTCTGGAGCCTTAACGCCGGACGAGTTTGAGGCAGCGAAAAAGAAACTGCTGGCGCAACCCTAATGACCCAACTCGAAGTCATTGCCCGCGCCCTGTGCCGCTTCGCCGGAAACCCGGAGAACACAAAATTTGAGGGCCGGCCTATGTGGGAATCGTATCTCGACGAGGCGAAGGCGGTAGCTCAGGCACTCGAGGACGAGGCCGCAAAAAGCAAGAGACGATAGAGTCGCTGTGCGACTTGTCGGCCGACGGATTCAAAATCGTCGCGGGGACTTTATCCTATGCGGATGCGTAAGTTCATAGACACCTTCGAAACCCCCTCGGACACACCCGGCATCTATGGCATCTTAAACATCGTGACGGGCCGCATCTATGTGGGGTCGTCCGTTCGGATGAGAGAGCGCTGGCAGAATCACCGCTGGATGCTCCGCCAAGGTCGACATCACTGTGTTCATCTTCAGAATTCGTGGGATAAGCATGGTGAGGAAAACTTCAGCTACTTTGTGTTGGCTTCCGGCATGGCCGAGTCAAATCTCCATGCCGTCGAGGACAGTATCACAGACGAATTTCGATCGTGTCCTGAGGGAGTTTATAATTTAGCTCTAACGGCGCGAACCGGCTATGGACCCAGACATCCTCCGGAAGTCAGGGAGAAGATCTCCATCGCGGTTGCAACGGCCTTCGCAACCCCGGAAGCCAAAGAAAAACTACGACGCGCGCACCTCGGGAAGACGCTCAGCGACAGGACCCGCGAAAAAATCTCTGCAAAGAACTCCGGCAAAAGAAGATCAGAAGAATGCCGCGCGAAAATGAGCCTGGATCGCAAAGGGAAGCCGCAAACGCCGGGGCGGGTTGCTGGGGTCGCTAAAATGGCGGCTACCATAAAGGGCCGCCCCCTTACGCCAGCTCAGGTCGCAGCATACGAGAAACGCCGAGGGAACCCCACGGACAAGCAGCTTGAAGCGGCAGCCCGGCGAAGAGGGGTTAAACTGAGCTCGGAGGTTCGGGTTAACATGAGCGCTGCTCAGAAAGGGCGACCGAAGTCGGCGGAGCACAAGGCCAAACTCAGTGCCGCGCTAAGCGGCCGGGCGCCAGCACATACGGGGTTTTCAGGCAAGAAGCACTCTACGGAAACAAAGGCCAAAATAAGCGCCTCCCTGCTCGCCCGGCGAGCCTCTGCCGCTTAGCCAAAGCCCGGGTTATGCTCAATCAGATTGATTTCAAATGCTTTAATCAAGCCCCCGCTATTCGGGATCCCCTCGGGTACGCTAACAGGGGCCGAAAATCGAACCTCTAATTGCCCAATGTGCGGGTGTAGCCACAGGAAAGACTTCCAGTTGCCGTGAGCCTGATAGAACAGCTCGAGCGCGCGGGCGTTGCGCGTGGGGTCCGTCCCTGCGTTGTATAACCCAGCGCCGTCGAGATACCAACGAAGGCCGTGCAAAGTCACCCGGAATTTGCGCTGATAGGGAACCGCCGGTTTCGACGTGAAAGCCCATCCATTCATCGAAACACCAGTCACCGGCTCCGGAGGGATAGTGACCGGAACTAGTGTATTTGGGCAGATATTCAGCACTGATAGAGCCATGTCGACTATCTATCGCTCACGCCGCATGCGGCTCAGGGTAAGGGGTGAAATAGAAAAAGCCCCGGAGCTGTAGCTCCGGGGCTTCCTCCACCACCCACCTGAAATTATGCGCCGATGTAGATGTCGCCGAACGCGCCGGTGCCGATGTCGGCGAGACGGTCGATCGCTTCGCTGGCCGACATCAACAGCGGAAGAAGCTCCCACGGCATGCCGCCGTAGTCGGTCTCGGTGAACTGCAGATTGAAGCCCTTGGACACCTTGACCTTCGGGAAGACACAGGTGACCGGGCGATCGTAGTTCGAAAGCGTGCCGGTGATCTTCACACAGAACAGATCGTCCGCGTAGATGTCGCCGATGTGCATGGCCGGGGCCACCCAGACCTTCGAGCCGATCGGGAAGCTCATGTCGGTCGGGATCGCATAGTTGCCCGCGAGCGGCACCACGTAGGGGCCGGCGCCGGTTGCGACACCGCTCGACTTGGTCGGGAAGACATAGTCGGTTTCCGCGCCAGTGCGCTGGATGAGCAGCGTGGAGCCCGCGGGAATGTCGGCCAGTGCGGTGATCGCCGAGGTCGCTTCGCCGGGAACGGGGTCGCTCAGCAGGCTGAGCGAAACGTCGTCGCCTGCGAGCGCAGTGTCGAGCTTGCCGCGCTTCATCGCAGCCGGAGTGCCGCCCATGGCGAGCGAGCGCGCGATGTTGGCCGCGGTGAACTCGTAGGCGGTCCCCGTGATCATCGGCTGGACCCCGGTGCGCTTGGAGTCGACCGTCGCCTGCGCCACGCCGTTCTTGAGCTCGATCATCGAGCTGTCGAGCGGAACGGCGACTTCCTTGATCATCCCCACCGAGTGCTCGCCCGGCGTGAGCGCGTACACGTCGTTCGTGAACGCGGGCGCCATCATGAGGGTGGCGCTCGAAAGCATGAATGCGTTTTTCTGGACGGCTCCCACAGCAGGGCTCCTTCTTCGTGATGAAACTCGGGAGGAACAATGGTCGCCGCATCCTCCCGATGAAAGAAGTCGGCAGTGAACCTAGCTCAACCACCAATCCGCAGGAGCGACCTGATTGCGGCCACATCGCCCTCGAGCGACCCGGTGTTGACGGTGTTCTTCAGTTCCGGCGCCTTCTTCCCGCCGCCGAGAGCGGCCGAGACGATGTCCGCGAATCCGGCGTAGGTGCATAGCTGCAGAGCGGAAAGTTCGCCGTACTTGAGCTGAATTTTCCGTGAGATTTCCCAGTAGCTCAGCGTCCAGTACAACTCCTCGAGGTCTCCTTCGACTAAGCCGAAGGCCCAGCAGGTGGCGTCGTCGAAGGAGAGTCCGCTGAACCAGTCGAAGAGGGGCTCAATCGCCCCAGCTCGCTGCTGTACTCCTTCGCTTGGCGGCTGGTGACAGCCGCCGAGGTGACGAAAAAATACAGGAGGTGCTCCGATACCCATTCGAGCAACCGAAGCACTTCTTCAGGATCGATATCGTCGATCGCCTCGAAGCTGATCAGTTCGCTCTCCTCGCGCACGATGCCCTTCTTGTCAGTGAGAGCACGCCGGATGATATAGTCGCGGATCCCGGGGTCACTGACGATATCGTTCACCGCGGCGCCGAAGTCTGGGACCAGCCGCTGGATGTCGTTGGACAGACCATAGGTCCATTTGATCTCGCGCTTCTCTTCGCCGATCGTGATCTCGATCTTGAGGTCAGGCCGCTTCACTGAGAATTTCCTTCGCTTCGGTGCTGTTGAGGATCCGGTTCAGGAGCAGCAGCAGGCTCTCCCGCTCGCCGAGCCCCATCCGGATGAGGCGATTTACGGTCGCGTTGACGTCAGTGCCTTCATCCTGGGCGATCTGACCTAGTTGCAGATAGAGCTCGATGGGAACTCGGACGGTGAAGCTTCGCTTTTGCGGCTGCACGGGTGCTCCGATGGTTGAGGTTGGTGGAGCCAAGACCTACGTCTCCCCTCCTTCACGAACCACGATGTGGGGGGAATTAGCGGATCGGCTTGTGCAGCCCCGCCTCCACGCGGCGTCGCACCGCGTAGGGAATCGCCCTCGTCAGCACGAAAGACAGGAACGGTTCCAGCGTCTGCCGGTATTCGGCTGGCCCGCCGACGCGATATGCCAGCTCCTCGTAGCCCGCTGCAGCAATTGCCGCAGGAATCCCTCGCTTGGTGCCCGCTGCGATCATTGCCGGAGTGACCCGTTCGAGGGCCGTGACATTGAGCGTGCCAATGTGAACGCGCGCTTCGCTCTGCCGCAGACCGAAGTTGATCGTCCGCAGGCGGAAGTCCCGGCTTTTGCCCGGCGTAAAGGCCACGCGGATCGGGCCAAAGATCTCGACCCAGTTCTGCCCCTTGGCCAGCACGTCCGACATGTGACCGGTCCACCCCTGCCACCATCGAGTGTGCCCGAGCTCCCGGCGCTTCCGGCGAAGATAGTTCTCGCGCCGGGGGGTCCAGGAGAGGCCGTGCAAATTTGCACTTGGCCCATGTTCTGCTGCAGAATCGATAATTGCAGTTCCCGGGCCGCGCGATTTGCCAATGATGAGACGCCGATATCGATCGGCGACGTTGGTGATCTCGCGAAAGACGTCGGTTCGGACCGTGCGCGAGAGGTGGTTGAAGAAATACTCCTTCTCCCGCTCGGCATAGCTGACTGCGACATTCTGAATGATCGTCGATGCCGCAGCGTCGAGCTGCCGGCGGGTCACCTGCGCGTGCGACTTGCCGCTGCTGAAGTTGAAAAAGAGACGGAGACGAACATCAGCCATCGTTCGCCGTGCGCTTGAGCTCGATCGACACCGTGCGATAGTTGCGGATCATCGTCTGCGCCATGGGGGCCACCTCGAAGTCGGTAACCACCAGCTGGTTCTCCTCCTCGCCCGAGGACATATCGCGGAGTGGAACGCGCTTCTTCTCGCCAAACCACTCGTAAATCCCGTCGAGGATATCGAATTCCTTGAGGAGATTGATGTCCTGATAGGACGAAACCGTCACGGAAAAGCGGACGATCCAGAGCCCGGCGTTCTCGTGAAAATTGAAACCGTCGAGCCCCATGAGCGTGGTCTTCGGCAGCTGATCCTCCTCGCCGCGGGTCTCCCAGGCGTGATAGAGGATACCGGTCCCGAGATCGGCATTCAGCTCCTCGATGAGGTCCGTGATGTGACGCATCAACGATTTGTAGATGGGGGTCAGTGGGCTGGTCATGTCTGAAGAAATCCGATTTGAAGGCCCAGCTGCGTGTCGGAACGGATCACCTCATACTCTCCGAGAAGATCGTCCGCCTGCACGTTCGCGGCCGTGATGAAGCGAGCCCGTTCAAATGTCGTATTCATCCGCCGCTCGTTCTCCTCCCGATCGGTCGGCTCGACGCCGACCCAGATCAGGCCCATGTTCGCTGGAGGCGCATCGGCCTTCTGCTTGGTCACGGGGTCGACCACGTAGGTGCGACGCTTCCACTGAAGCTGGTGCGTCGCGCGGAAAAGCCGGTAGCTGTCCCACAGGGTGCCGGAGGCGTGCTCCGACGGCCCGTTATCGCCGACGATGAACACCTCGCCCGCGGGGGTGCGGATAACCATTCCCAAGCGCACCGGCGTCGGATGCCGCGTGCGGAGAACGTGGCGCGGGGGCACGAAAATATACGACGGCACCTGCGTCTGATCGGTCTCACTGATCACGCCGAACACTGTTCCGATGCCCCCGGCGATCACTTGGATCGGGGTCAGGAACCGGTCCGTTACCGAGGCTAGGCTAACCACTGAAGTCATCCGAAATTGTGGCGAGGACGAATAGGGAACCGCCGGTTGCGCCTCCCGCGTTGGCCGGCTCAAGGATGTCGGTCGCGCGCGACACGAGAGAGCCCAGCCTGCCGCGAAGCATCTCCCAATCGATCGCCCCGCGCTGGAACTCGTTCGTTCCGCTGCTTTCCATCTTGGCGATGCGGACCTGAAGCGTGTCGAGAACCTCAAGCGCGGCGAGCGCCTCGATGCCGTCGGCAATGCGATAGGCGTCGGCAGTCTCAAGGTTGGCGTATGCGGCCAGAGCGGTGTCGCTCGAAATTGACCCCAGCTCCCAGTAGGCGCCGATGAGGTCGGTTTCCTCGTCGGGCAGTTCCTTCGCGGTCACGCCGAGCTTCTCGCGCACACCGGAGGGGCTGACCGGAAACGGCACCTTCCCCTCGATAGCGTAGTCCGCTGAGCCCGATCGGGTCTGACCGCCGGTCGTATATGCCCAAGTCAGTTCGCGCATCTCGCGAAGATTGCCACCGGCGAACAAATTGAACGCGCCGTCGACAAGGATCACGGCCGAGACCGCGTTGGCCGCCGGTGTTACCATACCGCTGGTGATTTCAGTGCCGTCCAAACGATAGAGCGCCCACGAGATATCCCCGTCAGGCGCTCCGTCGTCGAACGTCACGAGCTGCGAAAAGTCGAGGCCCGCGCGCATGATGTCCTACCTTATTTCTTGGAGGCCGCCCCCGACGTCGGTCCGCCAGCGGCGGGCTTTTCGTCCTCGGCCTTCTTCTCGGCGGGCGGGGCGGCAGGTTCCTTGCCCTTGCCCTTGCTGTCGACTTCCTCGAGACGCTTGTCGAGCAGCGCCTGCGTGATGAATTCGGTCACATGGACCTCCTTCACTTCACCGGGCGAGACCGTCTGGCCACCGAACACGTCATGGACCAGAAACTGACCCGTGGTTTTCACCGTGACTTTCATGATTGCTCTCCGTGGAGAGGGGGTCCGAAGACCCCCGTCTCTATTACGCCTGGTTGAGGTTCAGGACCGAGCGGGTGTCGCCGAACACGAGGCGGTAGCCCTTGTTCTCGGTCTTCACGAACTTGACCTTCTGGTTCTCGATCGCGCGGGTCGACTCCTCGATGTCCGAGCCGTTTTCGACCAGCTCCTCGAGCGTCTCGTTCTTGATGAAGCCCGTGAGCTTCGCCGCCGGAGCGGTCGACGAGAGCGCGAAGTCGACATTGAAGTCAAAGCGCGGGTTGCGGATCGCGACGTCGACGCCCGCCTTGCGGAGGATGTCGCCCTGCGACATGCCGGCATCTGCGGTCGGCTTCGCGAACATGCGCAGCCATTCGAGATACATGTCGTAGTTGCCGAGCACGGTATCGACGGGGACACCAGCCTTCGCGCGGTTGACGAGCCATGCGAGGAAGATGTTCCAGTCGAGGCGACCGGCCTTGGGAACCGGCTGGCCGTCAGCGGGCATCGCGGCCGCGAGATCGGTCGCATTGACCACCGGCGCTGCGGCATTCACGCCGTCACCGTTGATGATCAGGCCGGTGGCGATCGCCACTTCGCCGATCTCGACCTCGCGCTGCATGCGCGCAGCGTAGGGCGTCACGATGTCCAGGCTCGCCCGACGCTCAAATTCGTAGGTGAATTCGAAGCCGCCGCCGAACTTGTAGAACTTGACGCCCTTCTCGGTCGTGCGGATCGAGCGGATCGGGATGCGCGCGCCCTCGGCGATGACGCCGGTCTGCTGATAATCAGCATCCTTGTCGTCGACGACGGTCGTGATCATCTCGTTGCCAGAGATACCGCGCGACTGCGCGATGATCGGCGCGATCGACTCGATGTTGTCCTGGCGGTACTTCCACTGCAGGATCGCGTCGATCACGGGCGGGAACATCGCGCGCGTGCCGGGATAGGTCTGGAACGTGTCCGCGGCCGCCTGCAGCAGGATGCCGTTGGCAAAGTCGTCGCGGATCGGCAGGCCGAGGTGAGCGAGGGCCGCTTCGAAGCCGTTCAGCTTCGAGCCCTTGAAATCACCCTTCTCGGTGTCGATCGCGAGCGTCAGATAGTCCGGCAGGCTGATCTTCAACTGCTTGGCTGCCTGGACGAGATTCTGACCGGCCTTGATGCTGGTCGACATGTTCTCGTCGAGCACATCCTTCAGGACGACCTCGGCCGGCTGGCGGTTGCGGGCCAGTTCGATGAGATTTGCGGGCTTCACGGTCTGCTCCTTACAGCTTTTCGACGATCACAAAGTCGTCGCCGACTTCGATCACGGTGTTGATGGTTTCGTCGGGCGTCTTGGCGGCGCCGTCGTTGAGCGCCTTCACCTCGCCGGCGCCCGCGCCGACGACCGTATCGCCGACCGCCACAGCGTCGAGCCCCGCGAGGGCGGCCTTGAGCGGCAGCTTGGTCAGGAACTTGCGCGAGACCGCGCCGACGAGCAGACCGTTCCCGCGGTCCTCGAACGTCTCGAGGCGGCCGTAGACGACGGCGTCGTCGGTCGCGAGCTTGACCTGACCGGCCGCGCTCGTGTCGATTTCGACCGCCTTGCCGACGTCAGCGGCGGTGATGCCGGCGGCCAGCTTGCGGGTGAACGTGAAGTCGTCGAACGAGAAAGTGTAGTTGACGACGCTGTTGGGGTTGTAAACCACGGGTCGGTCCTTCCTTCTTAGAGCTTGCGGTTGGTGTAGGCGCTGGCCACCAGCTTCGGCTGGGCGTCGCCTTCACCTTCCTTGGCGGGATTGGCGGTACCGCCGACGGGCAGGATCGAGGTGAGATCGGACGTCATCGCCTTGATCTCCTTCTCGAGCTCGGCGACCGTGGTCGGGAGTTCGTCGTCCTTGGGCTTTTCCTTGCCCGAGGCGACCGTCAGGTTGCAGAAAATGGTCTGCATGAAGCTCAGGGCGGCAGCGGCCTCCTCGATCTTCGATTCCGCCTTGGCGGTCTCAAGCTCGGTGTTGGCCGTCTCCAGCTCGGCGGTCAGTTCGGTGACGCGGGTAAGCGCGGTGTCGCGCTCGCCGGTCAGCGACGTGATCGTCGCGTCGAACGTTTCCTTGGCCGCCTTCAGGACCTTCACTTCGGCCTTGACGTCCGAAAGCTCCGTGACGAGCGCCGTGGGATCAAAATTGCTCACAGGGTCTTCTCCTCTGGACGCCTGGACAATCAGGCGATCCTTGAATTCCGCATGCGCCGCGAGGCGCATTGACGATGCGGGCTGCAACTTAGAGTCGGACTTGCCGACAATGCGCGGCTGATCGGCTGCACCTCGCGCAACCAGGCTGACTTCAATGAAGTCGGAAAGGCCGACCAGATCTGCGTGAACGCCGTCTTCGCCGATGGTGTGTCCGTTGGCGCAGGTGCGATCGAAGAAGTTCTCGTAGTCCGCCTCGGGGCTGAGATAATCCCAGCCGCATTCCGAGCAGAGGAACTGCGTCGGGAAGAATGAGACGGAGACCTCGTCGAGCGATCCCGCGTTGAGCTTGCTGATGAGCCGGCTCTCGGTCGGGTCGAGATAGAAGAGGACCCGAAGCTCGATGTCGTTGACATTGTTGAACAGCAGCTCGGCGTCGAACACGCGCCCCTGGGGCTCACCGGTGAGTTGGTGATCGGAGATCAGCGGGAGGTGACCGCCGTTCTTGATGTGATCGGCCATCTGTCGCAGCGTGACCGGCGCGACGACCGCACGCTCATGTAGCGTGCCGTCCTTGCCGCGCAGCGGCTTGGTGTTCAGCGCAATCGCCTCGAAGACCGCGAAGTTGGTCGGATCGATGTCCGAACCCACCCGGTCCTTGATGAGCTGCGCGAGCTCGGGGGTCATGGGAAGCTGTTTCACTCCGCAGGCTATGCGGAGCCGACCGTGCCGAAGTCACGGAAGGACGGGTGAACCTGCCTCAACCACCTTGGTCGACCTCGTTCGACTTGGCGCTCTCGCTGCCCGGAGCCGTGAGCCCGCGGCCGAGCGGATCGTCGTTCGGCGAGACGTCCTCGGCGTTGACCGAGACGCTCGCATCTGCCGGGTTCATGAACCCGGTGCCGGAAAGGACAGGCGCACCTGCGCGCGGCAGGCGCCCGAACATTTCGAGGTGGTATTCCTCGTCCGTGATGGTGCCGAGCGAAAGCTCGTTGCGAAGACGCGACGCGCGCATCGTCAGCTGGGGCTCAAGCTCGAGCACCGGCCGAAGCTCGACGGGCCGGAAACGGGCGGCCACGCGGCTTTCGCTTCCGGCCAGCCGGACGGCGAAGGTCAGCGTCTTGGAAAAGAGGGCTGCGATCGAACGGTTCAGTGCGTCGGCACCGAGCGCAAAGAGCCGAGCCTCCGTCGAAGCCACCTGACCGTTGCTCGACTTGCCGACGACCGCAGGCATCACCTTGAGGGCCGCCTGATTCTGGTTGTCGAGAATGTCGATCACGCGCTCAATCTGAAGACCCGCCGACGGGTTCTTGTCGTTGATGATCTCGGCCTTCACGGCGTCGGAGTGGACGAACGCATCTCGTGCAGAAAGCCCGGCGATCGTCGACTGAATGGACGTGAGCTCGCGCGACACCCAATTGCGCATCTCGGTCGGATTGTCCTTGATGTTGGGCGGCGCATTCCGCTCGATCACATCCTGCAGGATCGACACGTCCATCCGCGGATATCCGACGATCCGCATGATCTTGTAGAGCTCGTTGATCACCGTCGCGCGGGCGGTGATCGTGTTGATCGCCGACACGAAGGTGGAGAAGGTGTAGATGCTCGTCGGGTTCTGGTGGAACTTCGACGTGAAGAACGTCGGGATGTTGAGGTCGATCTCGGTGTTCGAACCGGAGGGCTTCTGGATCGGGCTGAAGACGCCCGGCTTGGCTTCCCGCCACTCGAGGCTGACCGGATCGATCAGGCGAAACTCCGTCGGCACGTAGCTCTTGTCGAGCACAAGCTCGGCCGCGTTCATTCCGCGGAGCAGGATCATGTACCGAAGATCGTCGAGCAGCGTGGAGAGGATGGGCTTATCGCTGAAGCCGACCGTGTAGTCGTTGGTCGTCGTGAGGTTCTCGAGAATTCGCCGCGCCGTCTTCGTGGCGTCGACATCAATGTTCCCATCCTGGTCGTAAGCGGCAATGACCAGATCGGCAGACCCTGCGATCGTCAGATAGGAGTGCACCGCCGACGAAACGTCGGGGTCGTGATTGATCAGTGTGTTGAGGAGCGTGCGACTGTCGTTCGCAATGCGACTGGTCAGCAGATCGTCGAGATGCTGCTGGTAGCCCGGCACCGCCACCTTGACGTCCCGCGGGTTGTAGGTCGGAGTGAACCCCTTACCGCCCTTGGTGCCCTTGCCTTTCGGCAGCAGGATTTGAGCAATGCTGTCGGAGAGTGCCATGGGTTATCCCAACCTCGAAATTCGTTCGGCGCCCCGGCCGAGAAGATTGTCGTTCGCGCTGCTACCAACCGGGGCGCCGGCGCAGGCCATCGAGTAGCGGACCGTTTCCTTGTTCTGCGCATAGGCATGCTCGTTCACGCGCCTCGCCAGCAGGTTCAGCGCGATCGAGTGGAAATAGTGGTCCGTCCCGCTCGGAGATTTCAGCCATGTTGCCGAGTAATCCGGTTCCTCTTTGCGCACGTTATCCATCAGGTGCGTGATCAAAGTCTCCCGCTGATCGCCATAACCAGCAAGAACCAGCGCGCGATGCCCCACGAGGGACTGGACACGGTCGAGGATATACGTGCGGTTTGCGGAATAGTGGGTGATGTTGCCGAGCTCGTCCTTGACCGGCGCGAGCGCGGCGTTTCCGCGATACTGGACGGGCATGATGAGGTCGTTGGTGATCGTGCGCAGAGCGTCGGCGTTCGGCTCGAACGGGAAACGGTCAACGCAGCCCTGCACGATGTTGTAGATCTTACGGAGGTCCCGCACGCGATCCTCGAGGGCGCCGATGGGCACGACCTCGAAATAGAACAGCACCGGATTGCCGTCGTCATCGTCGAACGACAGGGTGAGGTGGCAGACAAAGCCGACGTCCACGCCCAGGAACACCCGGCGCGACGAGGACACCTCGGGCACTCGGGCGCCCTGCATGCACGCCTCGATGTCTCCGCGCTGGAGCTGGGCGTTTGCGTCGGTGTACGCCTCGCCGATGACGGTGTTGTACCAGCCGCGGAGGAACCCGAGCGACTGATAGTGCACGAGCTGCTGGAACACATAGGCGGGGTCGAGGCGGCTCGTAGAAAAAGGTCGGATTTGATAGCCGCGAACAAGCGTGCGGCTCGGGTATTTCGCGACCCATTCGCGCAGATCGGGATTGGCCAGGTCGAGGCGCGCCGAGCATTTGTCGCAGCGCACATAGGCGTCCTGCGTGTTCAGCGACGCGATCTGGTTCGAGGTAAGGTCGGCAAAATCCGACACGTCGAACTTGAAGTCCGGGACATGGACGAATGCCGGCGTGAACATCGGGACCTGATGATGGTTGCAGGCCTCGCACTTGACCAGATACTCGCGCTGGTCCGACAGCTGAAAGCCGCGGTCGATGCCGAAGCCCTTGAAGGACGGCGTGGAGAACCGCTGCGTCATCTTCATTTCGGAGTTCTGAAGACGCGACTGGTATAGAGCGATCATGTCCTCGGGGCTCAGGTCGAGCTCGTCGTGCATGAGGAAGTCGGCCGAGATCGAGGTGGCCTCGCCCTCGGTGCAGCCCGTGATGTAGCCGAAGCTGTCCCGGATCTGGATGAGGCTCGAGCTCCGCACTGGGGTCGAGCCGGTGGGCGGATTGAAGATCGCGTCCGCGTCGAGCACGGGCTTGATGCGCCCGGCGTAGATCTTCCGGTACATCTTCTCCGACGGCAGCGTGAAGATCCCCGAGATTGCCGTGTTCCGCGTCAGCATCGCGAGAAACTTGCGGATCTGGACCTCGGTATTGTGTGTCGGAACCATCGCGCGCCCGGCGAGAAACAGGTGATTTTCAGACGCCACCGAGATGCATCGGACTGGAATGGATTTGATCCGCCGGACGTCAACGATACGTCGACGGTAACTCTCGGTGGTTCGGCCTTGCGCCCGCGGCTTCAACCTTTCCCGCTTGCGTGGAAGGAGAAACACATCATCTTCAGCATAGGCGACGAAGCTTACCTCGGCGGCCCGACGCTTGGAGTTGATGACATGCCCGCTCTTCAACGTGCCCCCCGCTGGCTCCCGCCATCGAACGCGGGGCTTCAGGCCCAGCGAACGCACCAGCTCCTCGACCTGATGCACAAGCTCCGGCTCACAATTGTAGAACGAGGCTCGACCCAACTTTGTAATTGAACCGTCGGTGTCCATGAGGCCGCGAAGGAGATCAAGACGCTGACGCGCAGACGCCCGCAGATAAACCTCGGGGATCCGCTTCTCCTTGTTGAGCAGACCCAGCTTGGTCAGCTCCCAGCTCACCGAATTTGGTTCTCCCCGACCAGGTCGCTTCTGACCCGGGAAATGAACCAGAAACTGGACCGTCCCGTTCGAGGCATTGCTTGAAGGCACGCAAGCCAGATCCCGGCGCAATAACTCCTCAGCATAGAACAGGGCGTCGGCAGCCGTGGCCGTCAGGCAACAGGCGTGCTTGTTTCCATCGCCGAGCCAAAGTCCGAGGAAATAGGGGTCGACAGGTAGCTCGGCCTCGGGAAGGTCCAATGCCGCGGTATTGTCGATTGCAAAGACATTGCGGCCCTTGTGTTGAAAATTCTCGGCGATGAGCTTCGTCGTGACGACGCCCTGTTTGGTGAACCCACTACCGTTCGGCGGTCGCCCCCGCCCCGCATAAATCTCGTCGCCGCGAAAAGCCCGATAGCTGTCGACCTTCCAGCGGTGCTGCTCGTCTGACCTGATCTTCTCGCCGTCATCGAACGTGATTTCGTAGCACTCGCGGTCGTAATAGACCGGCGATACGTACTCGACTGCGGTGGGGCGGCCCTGCTCATCAAAGACCTGGTCCCCGACCCTCAGGTCACCCATTGTCGACCAGCCGGTTGGGGTCGGAACGGGGGTGTCAAGGTCGAGGGCCAACCCAATCTGCGAGATTTTCTTCACATAGAGATTGGGGTGCATGTCATCGGCGATGGCCTGCTGGAACGGGTAGTGCCGATAGCTGAACGGACGCCGTTTGATCGTGGTGTTGGCCGCGATCCATTCGCCCATGCTCATCGAGCCACTGCCGTGGCCGTATCGGAGGCGGACGTTGTTGTAGAGCTCGGTGAACACGAGCGGAGGGGGACTAGGATGAGGGGTTCAAGTCTAGACGAGGGGGTGAATTAGGCACCCGGGTCAGGAAGTCGCACAGCGACTTCAAGAAAACCGATTGCGAGCCGAGTCGGTTGGAATCAGGTGGGGCGAATGACAGACATCGCTTATCCCACGCTCCGCATCGGAGTGCTTCGCTCGCTCCAGTCCCTCAAAAAGCACTATCTCGCCGATCAGGAGATCTTCGATCGCCCTGACTGCCCCTACGATATCGACGTGCGCAACGTCCTGAAGGAAATCCTGCAGATCGAAGAGCGCGTGGTCGAGGTCGAGAAGCGCATCGTCAACGACGGCAGCCCTGAACGCCGCAAAAAGGCTCCCGGTCTCGCCGAAGAGGATCAGGAGAAGATCGCCGCCGAACTCGCCGAACTTCTCGAGCAGCTGAAGGGAATGGAGGAAGGCGAAGGCGAGAATGAGCTCGACCCATCCGCGCGCCTCGCCGTCTTCAAGCTCAAGACCACCATCATCGAAAAGATCATCAACCTGCGCGAGCGCGTGCTCAACATCAAGCGCATCGCCCAGTTCGAGGCCGTCGTGATCTCCATCCTCGACGATCTGGTGCAGGAGGATGACCGCGAAGTCTTTCTCGAGCGCATCGCGCCGTACCGGGAGGACTGAGCATGAGCATCTTTGGTGATTTCGCCCCCCGCTACTGGGCCGTGGGGCTCCCCGTCATTCCGCTGAAGAAGTGGAACAGCTTCGGCAAGGGCGCCGGCAAGGCTCCGATCCTGAACGAGTGGCAGAGCTATGCGGCGGTCATGCCGTCGCAGTCGATGCAGATGCTTTGGCTCGACAGCTATCCCGACCACAATATCGGCCTTCCCTTCGGACCGGCCTCCGGCCTCTGCGCGATCGACATCGATACCGAGGACGAGGAGCTCGTCACAGCAATTCTCGACGCGCTGCCCACGTCGCCGTGGAAGCGCGTCGGCAAGAAGGGCATGGGCCTCGTCTACCGCTGGAAGGGCCAGCGGAACTTCAAGCTGCGGGACAGCGACAACAAGTCGATCGTCGAGTTCCTCGGTCAGGGCAACCAGATGGTGCTGCCGCCCTCGATCCACCCCGACACCGGCAAGCCCTACGAGGCGAACTGCGATCTGTGGGACGTGCTCGACCAGATCCCGGCGATCGACGATGACGTCGAGCAGGATCTGCGCGATGCCCTTGGCGACGTGCTGAAGTCCCGCGGCAGTGGCATCACCCTGGCGCAGGGGTCACGCTCGAAGCCGCTCGATGTCGTTCCGCAGGGCGAGCGTGACATCCAGATGGTCCGCCACGCTGGGTATCTCGCCCGGGTCGTGCTCGGCATCGACAAGTCGACGCGCCTATCGCTTTCCGAAGCGATCGAGCACATGGTCGTGTGGGTCACCGACTTCACGACCAGCATCGCGGGCGATGACATGGACCCCGGCAAGGGCGTCGCGAAGCTGCTCGAATTCCTGCTGAAGGATGTCGAGGGCGGCCGCACGCTCCCCGATGGCTGGGACGTGGGACTTTCGGACGAGCAGCGCGAGATCAGCGCGATCAAGGCTCTGATCGAGAAGAACAAGGTCCAGCGCTGGACGCTCACCAAGGCGCGCGAGTGGATCGATGCCCGTGCAGCCGAAGAGCCCGACAACACCGACTGGCTGATCTCGAAGATCGGAGAGCTGTTCTCCGAGGTCGGCAAGGACGACAACTTCGGATCGCTCGAAAGCGACGGCCTCGTGAACTATGTGAAGAGCCGCTTCGGCAAGGAGACGGGGATCGGCAAGCCCGCGCTCGCGCGCATGCTGAAGGAAGCCCGGCAGGACAGCAGCGGCGAAGGCGAGATGGCCGCCGACCATGAGAGCATTGCGCGCGAGGTCATCGAGGAGATGAGCCGCGGCGGCGAGCTCAAATTCTCGCAGGGCTGCTTCTGGCAGTGGGGCGGCTCCTGCTTTGGACAGGTCGACCATGAGGATGTCTATGTCGCGGTCGCGACCGGGGTGAAGGGCAACATCCTTTCCCGGCGCCACAATGACTATGAGGCGATCGTCAAGACAATCTCGCGGCTCTGCCGCTCCGACCTCATCGAGGAGTTCGAGATCGGCATCAACTTCGCGAACGGCTTCCTCGACAGCGGCGGCGTGCTCCACGACCACTCGCCGAAATACGGCAAGACCTTCACCATGCCGTTCAATTACGTTCCCGAGCGCGCGGGCGAGGCGCACAAGTGGCTCGCCTATCTCGAGAGCGCGTGGGGCGACGACGAGGACTATGCCGAGAAGGTCATGGCCCTGCAGGAAGCTTTCGCGGCCACGATGTTCGGCATCGCCCCGCGGTTCCAGCGCGCCTTCCTGCTCTATGGCAAGGCGAAGACCGGCAAGTCGCAGGCCCTCGAGGTTCTGCAGGCGATGATGCCGCCGAAGGCGATCTGCACCCTGTCGCCGGAGCGGTGGGGCCAGCGGTTTCAGCTCTCGGGCATGGTCGGCCGCACGCTCAATGTCTGCGGCGAACTCCCCGAGGAGACGGTGATCGACGGCAAGGCCTTCAAGGAGGTCGTCGAGGGCGCGACCCAGAGCACCGAGTTCAAGGGCCGGGACGGGTTCACCTTCGCGCCGATCGCCGCGCACTGGTTCGCTTCGAACCACCTGCCGCGGAGCCGCGATACCTCGATGGGGTTCGTGCGCCGTTGGCAGATTTTCGACTTCGAAAAGGTGGTGGCCGCCGAAGAGCGCATCCCCGACTACCACGAGGTGCTCGTGGCCGAGGAGCGGGAGGCGATCGCCGCGTGGGCGGTGCAGGGTCTCCCGCGGCTGCTCCGGCAGAACGACTACACCCAGCCGGCGAGCCACCTTGCGCGCCTCGAGCAGATCCAGCGCGCGAACAACAGCGTGGCTGCGTGGCTGCAATCGAACGACAAGGTGCGCCCGACCGGGTCCGACGAGGACTCCTCCGACGCGCGCGAGTGCTTCGACCAGTATGTTTTCTACATGCGGGAGGTGTCGCGGGGCTTCAACGTCACCTTTGAGCGGTTCCTGCAGATGATGGAGGAGCTCGGCTACCCCCAGATCCCGTATGAGGACAAGGCCGGGGTCAAGCGGGCGATGTTCCGCAGGGTCCGAATAAAGGGTCTGGGCGAGTAATAATGGGCCGGTTTCGACAAGAAACCGGCCCTTTTTCTTGTGTAAAAACCCAAAAAACCGAAAATTTCCCGGGGAGAGAGAAGGGATAATCACCCTACATAGAGCGTTTTTGACGTAAAATTATCGTGCTACCCTTTGAAAAACCGTGCTTTTTTCTTTTCTTTGCCGTTGCTCAACTTGTGAGCGTGCACCTGGGCGGACACTGTATCTAGAGGGGGTGGCAAGGCCTTGCGCGAGCTATCGCGCCGGTTGAGCCCTCGCACTCCCGCGTCCTGCCCCTGCTCCGGGGACCGGGAGACGTGCGTTCAAATTCCGGGGCAGCGTTTTGGGTAATTACCCAAGTTTGAAAAGGGTTTGAAACAATGTTGAAATTTGATGCAGTGGCGCTTGGCGCCGATATTCGGAAACTTCGCGAAAACGGCGTTGCCGTTGCGAACAAGAGCGATGACGTGGCGCGCATGGCGCTGGCAGGGCTCAAGGCGGGCGAAGTGACGCAATCCGCCCTCACCGTCACGGCG
The DNA here is from genome assembly GCF_032879645.1 of Sphingopyxis indica. Taxonomy (NCBI): domain Bacteria; kingdom Pseudomonadati; phylum Pseudomonadota; class Alphaproteobacteria; order Sphingomonadales; family Sphingopyxidaceae; genus Sphingopyxis; species Sphingopyxis indica. The sequence continues at coordinate 1,087,427 of NZ_CP076394.1, read as the reverse complement.
CTCGCCGCGCACGGCAATCCCAAAACCCCCAAGGGCAAGGCTGTCGATAGCATCAATGGCCTTCGCTATGCCAAGGGCGGCGAAGCGGCGCGTAACTGTTTCCGCGCCATCTTCGAGATTGATGACAATCTCAAGACCTATGGCGAGGCGCTTCCCGCCATCGGCGAGGCCATCGACGCCTATGTCGCCAAGGCCGATGGCGCGGCCAAGGGGCTCTATGTGCTCCGCGATGCTGTCCGAGCCGCGGTGAAGGCAAAGCTTCAGGCCGATGATCCGGCCGCGGCGGAGCAAGAGGCCAAAGCGGAAGGCGAGGCCGAAGCGGATGGCGCCGCGCCCCCTGCCGACCCGACGGCGCACGCGCAAGGCGTTCTGGCCAGCGTGGCGGAGTATATCGCCAGTCTGCCCGTCGACGTTCTGGCCGCCGTCCAGATGGAATTGCTGGCCGTGCGCGAGGCCGTCGATACGGCCGCCGCTTCGATCGAGCCGATTGCCGACGCCGCCTAACCCTCTCCCGCCCCCTGCCCGGTTTTGGGTAATTACCCAAAACCGGGCCTTTTTCCCCGACACGAAAGGCCCTCGCCATGTCCCGTATCCTTGACGATCTCGTGCGCGCGCAGCGCGTCCGGACCAACGCGGAGCAGCTCGCGCGCATGACGGACCCGACGCCGGACGGGATGGAAGCGAGCCCCGGTTATATTCCGGGCTTTCGAGCGGCCCGAAACCGGCGACTTCCACGGCCCGAATTTCGGGAGATCAACCGCGGGATTCCGGAAGCGGTCTATCGCGCGGGCGTTGTCCAGGAGCGCCAGGTCCTGCGCGCGATGCTCGCCGGTGCCGGCGTCGAAAGTCGGACGTGCGCGCCGCATCCCGACCCTTCGCTGCGCCCGCAAAAGCCGTGGTCGCAGGAATATAAGCGCAACGACGAGCTGCGCCTCGACCAGTCGCGCGACTGGCGGAGCGAGCACGAAAATTGGGTAATTACCCAAAAAGCGGAAAGCGCCCGCCTCGCGGCCAAGCATTTCGAGCGCATGGCCAACGCCTTCTACGAGGCGATGAACCCGGCCGATTAAGCCCCTGAATTCCTGAAACAAATCACCCCGCAAAGCCCTGCGCTTCGCGGGGTGATTTGTCGTGCGCGTCGCGCACGCAATCACAAGTCGCACTGCGACTTCCCACGGAAGGAGAGACGAATCATGCCTGTTTGGAACATTCTTCAACTCGACCTTGAGGCGCTTCCCGAAACCCGGCGCTTCGCAAGGTCGGGTTTCACCATCCTGCCGGCTGCGTGCCGCGACGACCTGCTCGGGCTTTTCAACCCGTCGACCGGTCAGCAGCTGCGCGTCCGCCTTTCCAACGGGGAGATCCGTAATGTCTGATTTCGTTCAAAGCCGCCTCGGCGAAGAAGCCGCCCTCTTTCAGGCCAACCTCATGATCCGGGCCTGCAAATCCAACGACTTCGAGGAAGCCGCCAGGATTTACGGCCGCTTCGTCGAGACCTTCGACCGCGTCCGCCACCCCGACCTCAGCCTCAAGCGGGTCGTCAAGCGGCTCGGCCGGGAGAAGGCCCGGATCGTGGGCGTGGAGCAGCGCGTGATCGACGACGCGATCCGCAACTGGCGGAAATACTCTGCAGAAAATCTGACCTGTCCGAATGCGGAGGAACTCAAATGTTGAGGGTTCTCGGCATCGCCGTGGTCGTGCTCGGGGTGGTGGTCGTCGCCGCCCCGATGCCCCTCGCCGACCCCCTCGCGATCGTCCTGCGCGCCGTCGGCGCCCTGTTCGTGGCGCTTGGCGTCTGGATTTACGTTTCGCCCGAACCTGAGCCCCACGACGACGATTTCCTCGACTTCGTCGCCGACCATCTCGACGCCGTGCGCGACGTCCTGGCGGACGCACGGGAGCGGCTGCTTACCCAGCCTGTAGACCAGCTGGGGGAGAAGCTCTGTCGCCACGCCGAGGTCGTGCTCGCGAGCAAGTACCATGTTTAGGTCCGTTCCACGCGAGGGCCTTCTGTGGCTCGTCTTCGTTCACGCTAACGGCGACTTCCTCTACCTCTATCCCCAGTGCCGCATCGGCGAGCGGCATCGCCCGGGCCAGCGGATGATCGACCATGAAGGATAAATTCATCCTCGTCGGGCTGCTCTGCTGGCCCCTCGCGTTCCTGCTCCACCTCGCCAATGACCACGACAAGGACGAGGCGACGCCCACCTACCAGTTCGAGGTCCTCGACCACGGCGACGTCTACGTCCTCGACCACGACCTGTCCAAGGGCGATTGCCGGGCGCGTCTCAAGGCCAAGCCGGAGGGATACTGCCGTGCTGTTCGACATGGACATCCTGTCAGGTAACCAAGCCAGCCCCAAATTCCAGTCGGTGCTGTATCGGCGGCGCCTCGAGCGAGTGAACCCGTTCTGGGTCTACGAGTTCGGGGTGCTTTGTCAGACACCGGGCTTCCGCCCCCGCGACCTCATGGTCCTGATGCCCGGCCTGCGCCGGGATCAGATCGAGCGCGGGCGTCGTGAAGTGGTTGTTTCGGAAGAGGACGTCCGGCGAAATGTCGCGAGCGTGACCGAGGAAGACGCAGTGAAATTTATGCAGCTCGGTGCCATGCCGTCCTACTCGGTCGCGCTCGTGCGGTCGAAAACCAAGGACGAGGCCGCTCTGATGGGACTCGATGCGCGGACGATCAAGCGAGCTCGGGGATCGGGAAGATTATTGTTTGTTAAGGTGGGGGAGGGGCACAAAGGCTAGTGCGGTTTTGAAAAGTGCTAGTCGCTGTGCGACTTGTTGGAGGGAGTGCCTGTTTTTTAGGCAGTGTGCCTAAAAATTAGGCAGCGAGTAGCGATTTTCCGCTCTCTGAGACATACTGTCTAATATATTCCTATTCTCTACATTTGGTCTCTCTCTCTCTCTCTCTCTCTAAAAAATATTATATATAGGGAAATTAACGTTTCCCTAGAAGTCGCACAGCGACTTCAACTTTTCAAACCTGCATTAGACTTCTCGTCTTCGCACCTCATTAACGTTCTTCAACATCCCCGAATGTTTCTTAACAAGTCGCACAGCGACTTCCTCGTCCGCCCACGACAACGGCGACGACCACGCCCTAAACCACCCCCCACATCAACCCGAAGGACCTCGCGATGCGCAAGCTTCTGCAGACCCTGCACGCCGTCACCAATCTCATGCTCGCCCGCACGCTCGGCGACTACCGCCACACCATGGGCGGTCCCGACCAGCCGGACGTCGCCGTCTACGAGTGGCGAAGCCAGCTCTGGTGGGTGCCTCTCGGCCCCGTCTCATGACCAAATACGCCTTCGCCACCCTCGCCAAGCCCGGCGACAGCTTCCCCATCCCCGACGGCGCCTCCCGTGCCTCCGTCTCATCCGCAGCCAGCCAGTACGCCAAGCGCCACGGCATCCGCCTCCGCGTTATCGGCGACCGCGTTTTCAGGACACAGCCTCATGAGTAAACTCGCCCAAGCCATCGACAACACCATCGCGTGGCTCGAAACCAATCCCTATGACCGCTGCACCGGCAACCTCGCCCAGGACGAGCACGGCGACAAGGTAAGCGTCCTCGACCCCGACGCCTGCAGCTGGTGCGCCCTCGGCTACCTCGCCCGCGAGCTCAAGCTCGACGCCTACAACACCGACGAGGTCTACCCGCCGCTCTACGCGGTCAACGCCGACCTCCGCCTCGACGAAATTTGGAACAACAACGACCGCGGCCGCCTGCCTGCTGTCATCCAAAACCTCCGCACCATCAAGGACCACATCCATGAGTGACACCAAGATCATTTGGGGCGACCCGATCCCCACCCCGAACGGCCGCCCCGACTGGCTGGCCAACGACACCCTCGTCATCCCGCACTGGACCACCTGCGGCCCCCTCTCGACGGGCGTTCGCGTGGACTGCGTTTGCGGCTGGGACGACGTCACCCACCTCCGCCTCCCCGCCGACCACGCCTACTACCTCGCGACCAGCCAGGGCTTCACCTACTGGCCGGGCGGCGACAGCGCGCCCGAGGACTACGACGGCGGCGAGATCATCTACCGCATCGGCTCGATCCAGCCCGACGCCGCGGGTTGCAGCTGGGAGCACGCCCCGGCCGCAGAGCGGCTCTGCCCCGAATTCGACATCGTCGGCTACCGCCCCAAAGCCGCCCCCAGCGACGGCTACGGCCGGCCGATCATCGTGAACGGCGTCATCCCCGACTGGCTCCGTGACACCGACGTCGGCCTGTTCGAGAATTACGCCGACCGCTGGATCGGCGAGCACGGCCAGACGCTCCTGTCGTGGAGCTGGAGCAGTGACTGGCCCTGCCCGCTCCGCATCCGCCTCCCCGCCGACCACCCCTACTACACTGTCGAGCGCTACAACCAGGAGCGCGGCACCGACCTCGTCTACTGGCCGGGCGGCGACAGCGCGCCCGCTGATTGGGACGGCCGGGGACGGCTCTACCGCGGCCCGTCGTTCTGCGACGACGACTGGCCCAGGCACAACGTCCTGCGCTGGAACCGCGAAGGTAACACCGGCGACATCATTGGCTACCGCCGCGCCGTCGCCCCCGTCGAGGACACCGTCCAGGTCCCCGAGGAGCACGCGCGTCAGCGCTTTCGCCGTATCAACAACCCGCCGTGGCACGCTGGGACGGCCGAGGATCAGCACATCAATGTGCTCAAGGAGCTCGGCCTCATCAAGCCCGAGCCCACCCGCCTCGAGCGTTTCCATGCCTCGACCGACAACCCGACGATCGAGGCCGCACTGGAGTTTGAACGGTGACCATCCACATCGACCTCAACAACCTGACCCAGGCCCATATCGACGAAGCTGCACCGAACATTCGGGAATGCACCTATTCCTCGCCCTGCATCATCGGCGCGCTGATGACGCCCGAGGAGCAACTCCTTGCCGACAGGCCGTTAGAGGATACCGTCGGATCCATGCACATCGGCGGCCTCGTCAAGGCGGGCCGCGTTGTCCTGGCCGACCCTGGGCAGCTGTGCGAGCTCAAGCAGCTTCAAGAAGCGTTCGACCACGGCGACGTCGACGACCTCATCGAGCTCCTCGACCGCCGCGGTCTCAAGTGGACCGGCATGTCGCAGGAAGAGGCCGAGGATCTCGTCCTGTGCTAAAAGACGACCTCATCGCCATGCGCGACCTCCTCGCAGACCCCCGGTGCTGGACCCAAGGCGCCTATGGCAGGGACGCCAAAGGACACCAGCTCACTGTCCCGCACCCCGAGGTCACCTGCTGGTGCCTCATGGGCGCAGCAATCCAGACGATCGGCCACGACATCACCGATGAGATCGATGACCATCTGAACGACAGCCCTCTCCTCAAGGAGCACCAGACTTACGTCGGCTTCAACGACACCCACACCCACGCCGAAGTGCTCGCCCTGCTCGACGAGCGGATCAATGCTCTCCCGGCTTAAGCGCCGCTCGGGCGAGAACCACTTCGTCGTCCTCAAGCGCATCACCTTCTCGAACGGCCGCAAACGCTGGAAATTCCTGTGCTGGGTCAAAAGGGAACGCCAGCCCGGCGTATTCTGATGGCTCTCCACTTCGTCTGGTTCCGCGGCGACGAGTACAACCGCGCCATTCGGGTCTTCGGCCCTCCCGACTTCATCCACATCGGATGGGACCGCCGCGCCCGGCGCGAGGTCCTTCCCGATGACATCGTCATCTTCGCTCGCGGCGAGCACGACCAACCCTTCGCCGAGCGCAACTATCAGGACATCAAGGAATGAAACAGAAACACTTCGCCGTCATTGGCCACGCCGTCGCCTATCCCGACGCCCGCCCGTATGCCGGCCCTCTTGCTCATAGCAAAGAGGCGGCGATCGACGCCTGGAGACGATTTGCCATCGCCAACGGCGAAATCGAACCCGAAGTCGAGCGGGGCGCCACCGCGCTTACCGACCTTCCGCTGGATACGCTCGTTCGTCTCTATGACGGCGATGAGGTCGTGCTGGTGAGGGAGCTTCACCATGATTGAACTCGGCAAAACCTACTTCAACACCGCCGGCCGTCCCGTCCGCATCATCTGCGTCGACCGCGCCGGGCCACCCAGCCACCCGGTGGTTGGTCTCGTTCTCGTCGCCCCTGCGGGCACCGAAGTCGCCGTCTACTACGACACCAACGGCGCCGCCGTGTCGGGATACCACGACCTCATCGTGCCCCAGCGCTACGTCCGCTTGGACGACGTGCTCGAAGTCATGCGCTCCCACGTCCAGCGCCGAACGGTCGGCGTCGACCAAATGCGCGACGAGCTCGACGTGGCCCTTCACCAGCTCCCGTTCAAGGAGCTGACAAGTGACTGAGAAGAAAAGCAAAGGCCCAACCAAGGCCGAGCTCACCCGCAAGCTCAAGGAGATGGAAGCCCAGCTTGCCAGCTCCTACCACTTCGCCAGTGCGACGCTCGAGAAGGCGGGCAACCTCGCCGCGAGCGCCGTCGTCGTCGAGCTCACCGCGCTCGGCGGGAGGCAGCTGATCAACCCCGTTGCAATCCGCGGCGGCCTCAGCCCCGAAACCATCACCGCCCTGCGCAAGGACATCGCGCGCAGCTGGGACGAGACGACCGAGCTCAAGCCGATCCGATGATCAGCCACGACCAGTTCACCAAAGCCCTCGAGCGTGCCCACGTCCGCGCCACCCCTGAGCAAATCGCCCAAATCCTGACCGACGTCCTGCCCAATCCACAATCCGGCTTCTCCTGCGGCGGCGTCACGGTCTGGGGCGACAAGCGCTCGATCGACGCCATCCGCGCCTGGCACCACGACAGCACCGCCCTTGTGCCGGCGCTTCGCCAAAGGATTTCCGAATGCGCAAAATCGTAGTCAACCGCTGTTACGGCGGCTTTGGCCTCAGCCATGAGGGCATGCTCGCCTACGCCCGGCACAAGGGTCTTACCGTATACCCCAAGCCCATGCTCGGCTATCCGAGCATGCTGGTCTATTGGATCGTGCCCGAGCCGATCGAGACGCCTGCCAACTGGTCGGTCCTCCCGCTCGGGGAGCGCCAGCGCATCAATGCAGAGGTTCAGGCCGCGCGGATTTCCAAGAACGATATCCAGCGCGACGACCCCGCTCTTGTCGCCGCTGTCGAAGAACTCGGCGCCGCGGCAAATGGTGCGTTCGCGAAACTCGAAATCGTCGAGATTCCTGACGACGTCGATTGGGAGATCGACGAATACGACGGCCGCGAATGGGTCGCTGAAAAGCACCGAACGTGGTGATGCCTCCCCGCCCTCACCCCGTGGTCGGTGAGTACGACCCTAAACTCCAGCGCGTTCGCACCCACACGGACGACTTCTATGACCACCGCAAGGGCGTGCTCGACCGCATTCGCCATGCTCTTGCGGCGGAAAAGCGACCCTAGTCGCATAGCGACTTCTTCCACGACACCTACCGCCCGAACCCAAACTCTGGGAGCAACGAGTCATGACCTTACAGCCCATCAATCGCGAGCGCCTCGACAAGCTCGCCACCTACCTCGAAAGCCTGCCCGAAGACTATCAGCACTTCGAGATGTCGGGCTACCTGTTCGCCCTCGACGAAGAAGCCAACGAGGCCGAAGCCCACTACGCTCAGCACAACGGCGGCGTGCCCTCGTGCGGAACGGCTGCCTGCGCTGTCGGCCACGGCCCCGCCGCGGGCATTCTGATGCCGGAATGTCTGATCACCGAGTCCCCCCACGTCTCCGGCAAATTCTATGTCGACTGGGATGACTATTCCCTGCTCTTCACCGGAGAAGACTGCTCGAACACTCCGCTCTGGGAGTGGCTGTTCGGCGGCTCATGGTCCTACATCGACAACCACCATCGGGGCGCCGCAGCGCGCATCCGCTACGTCCTTGCCGGGCGCGAGATCCCGTTCGGCCCCTACGACCTCCCCGCCGAAAGGCACCTCGAACTCTACAAGGAATTCCGCAAATGACGATCTCGGTCGGCGATCTCATCGTCCTCCTTCGCAACTGCGACCCCGACGCCCTGATCGAGTTCGACTTCCCGGCGCGTCCTACGACCGTCGCCTCGTGGCGCGGTGTCTATGCCGAGCCAGCACTGGGGCACTCCGCCATGCCCGACGTGCAGCCCACGGTTCGCGACCTGTATGACGAGCTCAAGAACGCGATCGACGGCCGCACCTTCTGCGGTTGGAAGGGCGGCGACTATTCCTACACCGCCACCGACACCCTCCACGTCGCCAACCCCGGCGACGTCGGCCATCTCGTGGTCTCCGGCATCGCCGACTGCGACCACTACGTCGTCATCAAAACCCAATTCCAGAAAGCTTGGTAATATGAGCAGTCTCGTCCGCCGCATCCAGCGGCAAGTCCTTCCCTCCAAAGCCGTCCACCCCAAGATCGATATGAAAACCGGGAAGCTTCTCGGCTATATCACGATGCCGCCCCGCAAGGTCCATTACATGGGCCGCGGCAAGTGGCTCGGCCTCAACAACCCGAAGGCCAAGGATCTGCTGGCACGGCAGCGTCGGGAGGCTCGCCGCGCATGAACCAGCTCAGCCAGATTCTCTACTGGGCCGACGTGCTCCCTACCTTCGCCAGCTGGATGCTGTTCATCATGTTCTGGGTGATGATCGCTCTCGCTCTCGCGTTCGTTTTCAATCGGATCGCCTTGGCGACACTCGAGACGGACGACGAGGCGCCGGCGATCTACCGCGGCACGGCCTTCTCGCGGTGGCTGCTCCCGATCATCGTGGTGATCTGGTTCTCGATGTGGCTCGTTCCGAGCAAGGAGACCTTCTACGCGATCGCGGCAAGCGAGATGGGCGAGCAAGCCCTCAAGTCCCCGATCATGACCAAGGCCGGCAAGGCCCTCGAGCAGTGGCTCGACAAGCAGCTCGACGATGGCGACGACGATGCCACGCCTTCGTCTTGACCGCTGGTCCAAGAAGGAGAGCCAGATCCTCACCGAGGACGGCTCCCGCCTGATCTGCCTCGCGACAGAGAACGACGACGCCCAGCGCATCGTCGATCTCTGGAACGCGGCGGAGAGTGGCCTTCGGCTCTATCTCGTCGCGCAGGACGACGGCGCCGACAATTGGGATCTCTTTGTCTGGGCGCACAGCCCGGAGGAGGCCCGGGACCTCTGGTTCAACGCCTGGGAATACGAAGAAATGCCCGACGACGTGCGCGTCTTCGAGGTGCCCACCACGGCGCCGAGCAAACCGCTCGTGCTGCAATGGTTTCAGGAAGTGAGAAAGGCGGCATGATCTCCGCCCACCAGCATAAAGGCCAACAAGCCCGCCGCGTCCTGCACCAGCAAAAGGTCCGCGTCATCCGCCGGGCCAAGGACGACGGCTACACCCTCGACCAGCTCCAGCGCCTCGGCCGGTTCAAGCACCGGCAGAGCCTGATCAAGTTCATGGAAAGGAACGGGATCAATTCCCCCATCGAAGTCCCGAACACCGCGCATTCCACGTAATCCACGGGCCATGGCCCACCATCCGATCACCGAACTCCTTCTCGCCGATCGCTACGACGACGCGAAGGACCTTTTCATCTCGACCTGCCGAACCCGGCAGCAAGCGTTCGCGCTTGCCTTCACAATTCTCGAGGAGCTCAACAATGCTCACCGATCTGCAACGGTACAACCTATCGACCTTGGCTGACTATCTGATCGAGCTGCCGGTCGATTACGGCCACTTCAAAATGAGGGTTTATAACTGCGACGACAGGGGTCTCGACGGTATTTGCATCCGCAATTCTGACCATTGCGGCAGCTCCGCGTGCGCCGTCGGCCATGTCCCCTACACCGGCATCGTCGGATGGGAGACGCAGTCCAGTTGGAACGCGGTGGCGGACAACCTTCTTGGAGCCCCAATCTATTCTCCTGAGTATCGATTTCTGTTCAGTCAGGACAACGTCGACTGCCCCTGGGCAGCCGCTCTCCGCATCCGACACTATCTCAACACCGGCTCCGTCGATGACTTCCACTATCCCCACGGCCTGACCCTCGAGCAATATCAGAACCTGCGCCGGCTCGCCGCCTATCTCGTCGCCCTGCCCGACGACTATGACGAGTTCGACATGTCGTGGTGGGCCGACGACCTCTGCTGCCGCCCCAAGGATGCCGTGTGCGGCACCGTCGGTTGCGCTGGTGGCCACGGCCCGCGCGCCGGCATCGACCCCATCCCGGGCGAAGACTGGGAGGACTACATCGCTCGGGCTTTCGGAGGCGACTTCAAGCTGCAGACATACATCTTCGGCTCCGCTTGGAGCTACGTCGACAACACCCCCCAAGGCGCTGGCAAGCGCATCCTCTACGCCCTCCACAATGGGATACCCGACAGCGATGACCCGACAATCTACGGCGGCTGAGCTCCGCCGCGCCTTTGCGCGCCATGACCGCTTGAAGACTGCGGTCAACCAATCCGAACGCCACCTGCAAGAACTGCGCAACAGATATGCCGACGAGCAGGGCCTGCTTGTCCGGCCGCGACTGGAGACCCTGCGAAATGCCATATAGGATCCGCTTCACCGTCAAGCGCAGCTCGCCCTCTCGCGAGACCGCAAAGCACACCTATGGCGTCGTCCGCCCCATGATCACGCGCCCCGGCGACGCCCTGCACGTCGGTCATAGCTCGCCTGTCCAGCCCTACGCCGAGGACGAGGCAACCGAGTTCGAGACCTATCGCGACGCTGTCGCTGCGCTCTCGTCTTGGTTCATGATCGAGGACCGTACCGTCGGCGGATTGTGGGTCAAGAACCCGCGGATCGAGAGGGTGTCGTGAACCGGGATAATCTGAGCAAGTTGGCGGATTATCTCCTCCGGCTTCCCACCGACTACCACGATTTCGATATGGGCACCTTTTGCAAGCTCCCCGGCACCGAACGGGAATTCGGACCGGGAGACGCACACCCTTGTGGATCGGTCGGCTGCGCCCTCGGTCACGGGCCGCGCGCGGGCATCCACCCGGGAATAGGCGACGACGCTTGGCCCGACTATTGCGAAAACCAATTCGGCATGCGCTGGTTCTCCGATGCGGCCGAATGGTGCTTCAGCGGAGCGTGGTCCATGATCGACGACACCCCGCACGGCGCCGGTCTACGCATCCGGTGGATGCTCGAGGGCAAGCCTATTCCCAGCACACATGAATTCGAGACGACGATCTACGCGGGTCGGCTCCCCGAGGAATTCAACTATCTCGCATAGCGACTACCCCTGAACACCCTACCAATCCCTCGGATTTAAGGGACATTCAAATCATGGATACCATCAATCTCGCGATCGAAGCGATCGATCGCGCCGTACCCCTGTGCATCTCCTACGAGGGGAAGCCGAAGACGATCGAAGTCCACGCCGTGGGCCTCTCGATCAAGGATAACGCCCCCGTGATCCGGGGCTTCCAGATCGACGGCGAAGCAAGCCGTCCCCTTCCGTGCTGGGCACTCCTGCGCGTCGACAAGATCGAGAACGCAGGCTTCGGCCTCGCCGCCGCGGTTGCCCCCTCGCAGGCCCCTCGCCCCGGCTACGCCCAGGGCGACAAGCAGATGTCCAAGATCATCAAGGAGATCGAGCTGTGATCGACGCCACCGTCACGCACACGCTCACGGCCTCGATGCTGGCTGACCTGATGGTCACGGCGATCGAAGGCGGCTGCGGCTATTGGGCGAGCGACCTCGAGCTCGTCAGCGGCACCGACGAGTACGAGCCCCCCTATTACGCCGACGCGCGCTTCTACCTGTCGCCGTTCAAGCTCGCGCTGACCGACTGCATGCGCGACGTCCACACCATCGAGTCCGACACCCTCGAGAAGGGCTGGCGCCTGCTCAATGAGCTCTACCCGCGCCGGGCGCTCGCGGTCGTCGAGGAAACCTACGACGCGGAAGACGCCGACGTCTTCCTGCAGCTCGCCGTCTTCGGCGAGATCGTCTTCGGATAAGGAATTCCAACATGTTGCTTCAGCATGAAGCGCGCAACGTCATGCCCGCGGGTGTGATGGAGACGGCGCGCGCCACCGTCAAAGCCACGGCGAAGGTCTTCGACATGTTCGCCACCCAGATCTACGCGGACAAATACACCGCGATCGTCCGCGAGCTCGTCGCCAATGCGATCGACGCCCACACCGCCGCCGGCAAGAACGAGACGCCGGTCAAGGTCTGGCTGCCTGACGAGTTCGACCCCTATTTCCGTGTCACGGACACCGGCATCGGCATGAGCCACGAGTTCATGATGACGAAGTTCATGGCCTACACCGACGGCTCGACGAAGGACCAGTCGAACGACCAGATCGGCGGCTGGGGCATCGGCTCGAAGAGCCCCTTCTCCTACACCGACCAGTTCGTGCTCGTTTCCGTCCACGACGGCGTGCGCTCGGTCTATTCGGTGTTCAAGGACGAGGACAGCATCCCGGCGATCGCGCTCCTATCGCAGGAGGAAACGACCGACGCCAATGGCGTTGAGGTCAGCTTTCCGGTCGAGACGCACCACTTCAACCTCTTCCGCGAGGCGACCGAGAAGGTCGTGCCCTTCTTCACACCGCTGCCGAATGTCGTGAACCATCCCGTCGAGGCGGTGAAATACGACCAGCTCGGCGCCGGCTGGGGTATCATCAACAAGACGCGCGACTTCCATGTCGTCATGGGCGGCGTGCGCTATCCGATCGAGATGGCGAAGCTCCCCTACGAGCTCCGGACGAACGAGCGGCTCAATCCCTTCTTCCAGTGCGGCCTCGATCTCTACGTCCCGATCGGCTCGGTCAGCATCACGCCGAGCCGCGAAACGCTGCTCTACAGCGATCTCACCAACCAGACGATCACCGACAAGCTGGAAGAGATCATCGACGAGGTCGTCGCCTCGATCCCGACGATGTTCGAGAACGAGCCCTCGCTCTGGGCCGCGACGGTCGCCATGCACGAGGAGATCGGCGGCGAATATCACATCGGCCGCGGGAAGCTCGTGACCCAACACGCTCGCTGGCGTGGTCAGGAGATCAAGCAGTATTTGAAACCCACAGCAACGCTCGGGGTCGAAGCGTGGAAGTTCGAGCTGTCGCGTCGCGCCCACAAGGTCCCGCCCGCTCACTGGGAATACGGCCTCGGCGTCACGCCGCACCGGATCGATTACGTCATCTATGACGATCTCGAGCCGAGCTCGAAGAATGCCAACATCGCTCGCATCCGCCTCTGGGGCGAGAACAACCTGCGCCGCGGCCAGGAAGTTCTCGTTCTCCGCGGGAAAGACGCGCTCGAAGCCTACGGCAATCCGCAGGACGTTATCCTGACCTCGGACCTGCCGAAGCCCGAGCGCACCAAATACGCCAAGGCACAGCGCGCGAACGTCCGCGCCTTCGGCTGGAGCCCGTCGTCGCGCTGGGACGCCAAGTTCCGACACCATCTCGAGGAAATCCCGTGCCCCGAGGAAGGGGTCCTCGTGGTCCTCGACAACTTCAGCCCGCGCGAGCCCGGTCTGGAGACCCGCATTCGCTCCGAGCTCGTGTCCTCCGACCGCCTCGTGTTCGTTAACAAGGTCGACGCGAAGCACCTCAAGCACTTCACACCTTTCGACAAGGCCTACAAGGCCGCCTTCGACGCGGCGCTCTCGCGCTACCCCACCCTCCCGCAGGCCAAGGCCCTGCTCCAGGACGAGCACCTTCGCCCGCTCTTCCAATACATCGATCGCCTGCCGGGCGAGCCACGCCCGAATACGCCGCTGGGCAAGATCTTTGCCCTGCACCAGCAGTTCATCAAACCCGCCGTCGGCGCTCCTGCCGTTCTGCAGGACGCCGTCAAACCCAAGCTGCCGCCGCGGATCAACGGCGAGCGCCTGGCCGAAGCCTTCAAGACCAAGCAGTGGAAGGCGAAAGCCCTCCTCGACACCAACTACCTCAGCGATCCGCTGAAGCAGCTCCTCAAGGAGTTCATCTGATGATCCCGTATATCATGACCGACCAGAGCATCACGCTGATGCTCGGGTCGAAACCCGTCGTCATCCCCTCGTCGCACGTCCAGTTCGAAACGATCCGCGACTCCCTTCGCAACGGCGTCGAGGACGTCGAATTCTATCGCGGTCTCGTCGATATCAAGGAAGCGGTGGTCCGCTACATGAAGGGCTACGTCCGCGTCGAGGACGGCGTCCTGACCTACAAGGACCGCCCGATCGACACCTATCTGACGCGCAAGATCCTTGCCTTCCTGAAGAGCGGCGAGGAAGGGCTCGTCGAGCCGCTCGTCGCCTTCCTCGAGCGGCTGCAGCTGAACCCGTCGTATCGCGCCCAGCAGCAGCTCTACCAGTGGGTCGAGAAGGCCAATCTGCCGATCACTCCGGACGGTTTCATTCTCGCCTTCAAGAGGGTGCGGAAGGATTACTGGGACCACAACACCGGCAAAACCTTCTTCCACAAGGTCGGCGCCGTGCTCGAGATGCCGCGGAGCGAATGCGACGAGGACCCGGACCGGACCTGCTCGGCCGGTATCCATTTCTGCTCGATCGAGTATCTGAAGCGCGGACCGGTCGGCGAGAGCGACGACCCGGTGATGATCGTCAAGATCGATCCGGCCGACGTCACCGCGATCCCGCGCGACTACAACGACACCAAGGGCCGGTGCTGCCGCATGGAAGTCGTCGACGAGACGTCGCCGATCGAGATCGGCAGCTATTTCACCACGAACACGGTGTTCGAGCCGCCGGTGCCGGCGCGCTTCCGCTACTGGCCCGGTCAGGTCTACGAGACGATGGCCGGCGACGAGGTGCAGTTGCTCCCCGGCACGACCGAGGACAAGGCGATCTACGAGCTCGACGGCAATCTGCTGACCGCAGATCCGCAGGGCGTCTGCGACGACTGGGACCCGGACAACAATCTCGACTGCCTGCTCGACGACATCGACCCCTACAAGATCGACGACGTCCACCCCCACGACACCACCACGCCGCTCGGCTGGATCCTCGTCGGCCCATTGAAGCGGGGTTTCTTCTTGAAGAACGGTGAGCATGTCCACGGCATGCTCGATCCCCTTGTCTAGGAAGCGGATCCTTCACGTCGCTCAGTGTGCCATCGCTTCCAACCGGAAGCATGGCACCAACGAGCCCCCGATAATCCTCCGGGATTATCGGGGCTCCGAGCGCGCCCACGAAGTCGATCTCGTCGTCGATGGCGAGGTCATTGGCCGGTTCGTTTACCGGCCCCACGAGCCGCTCGCGTGCGGCGCCAGGCTCTGGATGACCACCACCTCAGATCGTCTCGAACTTGTGCCCCGGGTGGTGGAGTGAGGTTGCGGCGCTAGGTTTTGAACATGTTCTTGCACCGCGAGCATACGCTCGGGATGCCGACGATAGAGCAAATGGCTCAAGCCAAGCGCCGCCGCCAATTGCGAATTGCCCTCTGTAGCAAGTGCAAGCGCGAACTTCCCTGGGAAGATTTCTGCCCAAGTCCCAGTCGTCGACCGTTTGGTTTGGCGAGTCAATGTCGCGAATGCGACAGACAACGAAAGGCCAAGCAAAAGCGCGACGGATACTGGAAGAATCCGGAAGAGGCGCGCAGGAAAGGTCGAGCGCGACGTCTCAAAGCATTCGGTTGCACCCCTGAGGATTACGACCGGATGCTCGTTGAGCAAGGAGGTGTCTGCGCGATCTGCAAGCGGCCTGAACGGTACATTCATCACGCCACACGCAAGCCGGCTTCTTTGGCCGTCGACCATTGCCACGCATCGGGGCGTTTGCGGGACCTACTTTGTGCCAACTGCAACAAAGGGCTGGGTTGCTTTGAAGACCGCCCTGATCTGCTCACGCAGGCGATAGAATATTTGAGGAAGCATTCTGATGAGTAAATTCAACCGCGCCCAGCGGATCGTCGCCGACGTCTATGCCGACGGCGAATTCCAACACGTTCAGCCCGATGAAATCCACGACATCGGCGACACCCTGTTCACCTTTCTGATGATCGAGCTCTCGGACGACGCTGAAGAAGCGGCGCGCCGCGTGCGCGTTGCGATCAACGAGCTCGTCGCTGTTGAGGAGGCTCTCCTGTGACCGGCGTCTATCTGCACCTCTTCCACGGCCGCAACGCGCCTGACGAACAGCTCGACGACTGGGGTTTCGATGGGCCGACAATCGGCCCGCTCGAATACGTCCACGTCACCTACATGTGCGACATCAAGATCGCAGCGCATCTTGATGTCATCGAGGAGTTCTTCCCCGAGAAGTTTGCCGAGATGAAATCGTGGGCAGGCGGCCGTGAGCTGAGCGATGTCCACCCCACCGACCACCACCTGCCCGTCGTCGACGGTCTCGTCGAGCACGACGGCAAATTCTACGGGGACTTTTCGGTCTTCGTGAAGGAGGAAGCATGAAGCTTTTCCGCATCGAATGCCAAGTCGCCGCCACTGCCTATGTGAAGGCGAACACCCCTGAAGAAGCCCGGGCCGTGGTTGTCGCCGAGGGCGAGATCGACACCGACTACGACGTGAGCGGTCTCCCCTTCGACCACGAGGATCTGCCGGACTTTTCGGTGTCACCTGCCATGACGATCGTCTCCGTCGACGACGACGTCGAGGAGGTCGAAGATGTCGACTGACAGCGCGACCTGGGTCTGCTTCACGAACGGCGAGATGGCTCTTCTCAAGGACTATCTCGAAGCCGGACGTCCCCTCACCGAGGACGAGACGTCGCTGCTGCTCAACCGCATCGACACCTATCTCGCCCCCGACGCCAAAAACCCCAGCTATCGCGCCGCCGCGCAGGATCTCCCGTTCGTCCGCGACGGCGAGTGCGAGATCGACGACCACGCCGTGGTCTCGGCCAGCGACGAGGGCGCCTACGTCATGGCGTGGGTGTGGGTGTATGCCGATGATCACGAAGCGTGACCGCTGGAAGCACAACCGCCTACGCAAATATCACCGCAAGAAGTTCAAACGGAGCGACCCGCAAGCTCTGAAATACTGGCGCTATTGGCACCTGTGTTTCGGTCAGCACGCCCTGCTCTGGACAGGAGTTGAAGAATGATCCCCGCCTCAATCGCTATCGCGCTACGCCATGTCCGCGAGCATCACCCCGATGTAGTCGGTGTGACCTTCGCCCAGGAAGACCCCCAGCACGGAGGCTTTTGGCAGTATCAGACCTTGGACGGGCGCGTTCCTGCGTTCGGTCCCGAAATCGATGTTTCGCTGCTGGAGGATGCGCTCGACGCGGCGTGGGAAGACCGCACCTTCCCTGCGACCTACACGGTGAACGAGCTGTGATCTTCTACAAAGCCAAAGCCGAGGACGGCCGCGTCGTCCTCGCCGGGACGCAGGCCGACGCGCGCGCGATCAACAAGCAGTTTGAGCAGGTCGACATTCCGATCGACAAGGCCGGCCTGATGGCGTTCGCTCAGCGGTGGGCAGACGAAGAGTTCCACCTGAACACTGTCATCGACATGCAATCGGCGGAGATTGTCCGACTGACTGCGGGGGAGCCGGATGGTTCCGGTGCGGCCGAGGAGGGTTCAACGCCCTCCCTCCCCCAACTCCAACTCACCAACGACACCCTCGACCGCATCTCGGTCGAGGAAGAAATTCACAACTGCGACCTGCCGCGGCTGGCCGTCCTGGCACAGTGCGTGGCGTGGCGATTTCAGGAGCTTGGCAAGTGAGCATCTACAATGTCGTGATCGAGGTCCGAATCACCGACGAAGGCCTTCTCTTCGATCGCGCGACGGCATCCTTCCTCGCGGAGGACCCCAACCATACTGAAGACGAGGCCCGCGCCATGTTCGAGGACGATCTCGGCGCCTGTCTCATTCAACTGATCGACCCCGGCAATCTTCCCGGCGCCTCGATCGTCGAAACCTATGCGGAGAGCTTTTGATGGGCGACCGTACCACTGCCTATTTCCAGCTCGGCGGAAAGCTGACGCAGGAAGCCTACGACGAGCTGCTCGAACTGATCGAGCAGGAGAGCTATATCCAGGGCGAGGACGACGTTCGCAAGACCCTCGTCGAGGACGAGCGCTTCGACATCTGGATCGACGAGGCCAACTATGCCCGTGTCGATCCGTTCGACGACTTCGCCATTAGGCATGGCCTGGCCTACCACCATTGGTGGGCTGCGGGCGGTGGATATGGCCCGGGCGGGGTCATCTACATCCCCGGCGCTCACCGTGTGGAGTACGAGTCGTCGATGGACTTCGGCCCTTCGATTTCGATCGGCGACCTCAAAACCATGACCTTTGAAGAGATCCAAACACGGATCGCCCAGATCGAGGCGCCGTTGCCGCCTCTCGAACTTCCCGACTAAGGATCAGTCCAATGACATTGCTGGCAGACCTCCGCGCCCGCGCGGGGGTCCGCACCCTACTGTCCGATCTCGGATCGAACCCCAAAGTTGCCAAGAACGACAAACTCAACGTTTCCACCGCCGTCCTCCACCTCGCGCCCGGCAACATGTCGGGCCGCGAGGTCTGCCCCAAGCGATCCGCCGGCTGCACGGCGGCGTGCCTCCACTTCGCCGGCTCGCCGGCCTACATGACGACGAAGACACAGGCGAGGCTCAAGCGCACCCGACTTTTCTTCGACGACCGTAACCTTTTCATGAACATCCTTGCCCTAGAGATCGCGGCCCACGCGATTCGCGCGGAGCGCAAGGGCATGAAGCCCGCGATAAGATTGAACGGGACGAGCGATATCGTCTGGGAAAAGAAAAAGTTCATTCTTTTTCCTGAGGTTAAGGCCTATCTCGCGAGGAAATTTCCTGTCTCAGATAGGGAACAAAACGTGATCGATAGGATATTTCCTACACTCCAGTTCTATGATTACACTGCGATCCCCGGCCGCGAATCGCTGGGAAACTACCACCTGACCTTCTCGCTGAAGGAGGACAACATGAAGGAAGTGATCGCAGAAATGAAACGTGGCCGAAACATAGCGGTGGTCTTCCCCGCCGCTGAAATTCCCAGCGAATACCTGGGTCTCCCCGTGGTCGACGGAGACGAAACCGATTATCGTCCCGCAGATCCAAGTCCCTGCGTCGTCGGGCTGAAGGTCAAAGGCCTAAAGGGCAAGGCCGACACGTCAGGATTTGTGCAGAAGTCGCATAGCGACTTGTTGGCTGCCTAGCCTGCACGATTCAATTTTGTGATAGCCCTTCGGGCGGCTATGCCTCCCCCTTCGAGCAACCCGAAGGGCTGAGTTTTACAATGACACCAATTTCGGAAGATGTGTTTTTCGAAGTTCTCAGCGCCCTGTTCGACCAGTGGCTACAGACGGAAACCCCCGCCCAAATTCGGGAAGATGAGGATAAAGTCCGCCTGCTTCTGGAAGTCAGGGAAGCCATAAAAGAGCCTCCCAAGCACGTCGCGGAATTCTATTCGGGAGTGTTTCTCCGTGACCCATGGAACAGTCAGTGCACTGGAACGGCGCCAGAGCCTTCTGGATGAGCGAGAGGACCAGATCCTTGCTCTTCTGAAGGAAAAGACGTCGTTGAAAGCGATCAGCATGTTGGTGGGCATGCCGCTCGATCACTGCAAGGTCACATGCTACGAGATTATCAAGAAGCATGGACTCGATTACGACTCGGCCGAGGCGGCGAAAGCCGAGCGCGACAAGATGCCTGTCGGCATTACGTCGGACAGCGATATGGTTCGCCACCGCCTCGCCAACCTCATGTACGATGCCCGGCAGCGGGACCATGCTTTGACGATCAGCATGGCCACCGGCCTGTCGGCGAAACAGCAACGCCTCGCATCCGAGCGGCCGTATCGACACAACTGGACGCTCGCCGAGCTCGAGCGCTTCGCGCGCTACCTCGACACGCCCTTCCCGGAATTCTGCCGAAAGGTGTTCGGTTGATCAAAGAATACTTCGAGATCGTTTCCCGGCTCAATCGAGCCGGCCCCAACAACCCGCTGGTCCAGCGCGTCGCGCGGGACGACCTGCGATCGCTCGCCGCGCGGACGTCGTCGGCGGTTCTTCGGAACCGCATTTCGTCAGTTCTCGCACAACCACACCAAGTCGCTGTGTGACTTCTTTCGCCGATGCGGAAATCGTTTCCGCTCGGCATTAGGAAGGTGATCCCTTTTTCGCAGGAGATCATCATGTCCGACCGAGAGTCGATCGCCAACTGGTTTGAACAGCTCGCCGACAAGCACGACGCCCGTGGCGAGCGTGACCTCGAAAATCGCCACTACCACCGCGGCACCGCGATAATCTACCGCGCCCGCGCCAACGACATTCGCTCGGAGATCGACCTTGCGGCGTAGCTGCGTCGGTCCGGAAGAGCGCCAAGCAATTCTCGAAGCACTCGAATGGGCCACCCCCGAGGTGGCCGCCGAGTGCTTCGGCAGATCGGTAATCACGATCAAGCGCCTCGAAAGGGCGAACCGACATGACCCCACATCAGCAGCTGATTAAGCACGACCCTGAAAACGGGCAATACGGCGACTGCCAGCGCACTTGCATCGCAGTAATCCTCGACCTTCACCCCTCCGAAGTTCCGCACTTCTGCGACGACCCGACCGCAGGGCGAGATTCGCCCAACTGGTGGCACAAACGCCAAACCCGTTGGCTGGCCGAGCGCGGCCTCGCCGAGGCGCGCTTTGCCTATTACGCCGACGAGTCCCTCGAGACCGTCCTACGGATCGCGTCGAAGACCAATCCGCACACGCCGATGATCCTCTGCGGCACGTCGCGGATCGGCGTCACGCACAGCGTGGTCGTTCTCGATGGCGAGATCGTCTGCGACCCAAGCGGCAACGGTATCGTCGGCCCTCCGACGAATGAAAACTGGGAAATCTCTGTGATCGGAGTTGCGGCATGATCGACCCTATCAAGGTTGCTGAAGCGCGTGAGCGTGACGAGGCCGAAGCCCGCGCCGCGGGTCACCGCATACGCGCCGCCGACGCCCTGCTCTGGTTCAAGGAATACGCCGAGGGGCGTCCCATAAACGAGGTCCTGCGCCTGAGCGTTTCGCTCGTTGCGGGATCGACGCCGCGCGCCCGCGAGGCGCTCTCGTTCGTGTCGAACGCCGCTGAGCAGATCCTGTCGACTATTCTCGCCGACGCCATCATCGAAGCGGAGCGGGCCTTCGAAGACACTCCCCGCCGACAGGCGCTGCGCGAGATGGTGGAGATCGGCGAATGACCTTCAAATACAGCCTGGTCTCCGACCTCCACCTCGACCACCCGCAACCCAAGACCCCGCCGCTCGAGCAGAACGTGATCGTTGCCGGCGACTGCGGCAACGGCCTCGTCGGTCTCAAGTATCTCAACAAGCTGAAGCGCAAGGGCCACTTCGTCTTCGCGGTCGACGGCAACCACGAGCACTACGCCAACGCGGCGCAGGGTCGGACGGTCGAGGACACCGAAACGGCTTTTGAGCTCGGCCTCGAGCAAGACATGGCGTTCGAGGTCGTGTCTGGGCTTTGGCTCGTCGGCTGCAACGGCTGGTATTGCGTTTCGGACCAGTCCTACTGGCGCTCGTATATGAACGACAGTCGGCTGATCGGCATCAACGCCAGCCAGGCCAACGCGCTCGCCCTGCGCGACGCGGCATTCGTCGATCGGATGCTGACCGAGATCCGTGGCAAGGCGATCGTCGTGACCCACACCGCCCCAGCGATGGCCTCGCTCGATCCGCGCTTCGAGGGCCAGTTCTCGAACGAATGGTATTGGAACCCGCACATGGAGCCGCTGCTGGCGAAGCATCGGCACAAGATCGCGGTCTGGCACCACGGCCACACCCACGCGGCGACGGATGTCGTCGTGCAGGGCGTCCGCATCGTGACGAACCCGCGCGGCTATCCGCGCGAGAACCCGGATTGGCGTCCGCTGACGATGGAGATCGAGACATGATTTTCACCGACGACCCCTCACCCGAACCCGAAGAGAAGTTCGACTTCTCCTCCCCCGAAGACGTCCTGATCGAGGTCATCTCCGACGACGATCCCTACGAACGCTGGGACTGGAAAGGCTTCAAGATCGAAACCTGCACAGTCATCAAAGGTGGGAACGGCGCTGCCAGCTACGAGCATGCCTATGGCGGTTTCCTCGACTACACGATGGAAGCGATCGCCGACTGCCCCAAGCGCGAAGGCTGGTTTGTCGTCGAGGGTGTCACCGCGGTCTATCGCCGAGGCGACGGCTGGACCACCGACGACGACATGGACTTCGAATGCGCCGGCATTCGCCCCGCCACCGACGAGGAAAGGGCGATGGCGTGATCGACCCCGACCACCTCCAGATCGAACCCTGGCCCCCGCGCGAACCCGGGGGGCAGCACGTCGGCTCTGGCCCCGCGGGGGTCAGGGTCACCCACACCCCGAGCGGCATCACGGCCTGCGTCGACATCGGCCGCTCGCAGCACATCAACCGAATGATCGCGATGGATATGATCCTTAGCGCGGTCACGCATCCGAGGTATCGAGCATGAATGTCAGTCAAATCATCAACGCCTCCGACCCGCATCGGGTCGCGGAAATATACTGCTCGCACTACGGCCCCGATGATGGTTGGGGTAACGTCGAGAGCGTCCTGAAATTTCGGACTACGCTTAACAATTCGATCGGTGTGGATGAGGGAGACGGCATGGTCGTCCTAATTTCCTCCCGCAAGGACGACGGTGATGAGCGGATCGATGTCTCGGGGCGGGATGCGGAAGCCACTAACTGGGCGATCGAATTCGAGCCGTGGGGGCGTTGGAAGCTTCTTCCTGTCGTTTGTGAGGGGGTCACCCTCAATCTCGACGAGATCGCCACGCATCTCTACTACGAGATGACCTATGCGGGTTGGCCGGAACAGGCTCTGGAGCGCTACAACCAAATTGTCGACGCTGCAGACGCAGTTCAGCGGGATTTTTCGTGATCTATTTCACGGCCCCGTCCCCGCAAAGGTGGCCTCGATCCCACCAACGCCGTTGCCGATTTCCCGCACCTCTATAAGGTGAAGAAGCCATGACCGTTGAAGTGACGACAATCGCCCAAGAGCTAAGCCTTGTCGAGAAAAATTTCCTGAAGCGCGTTTGCGACGGCCAGCAACTCGGCTGTGCCGATCGGATCGAGGACAGGGCTCGCCAGCGCCTGCGTAAGCTCGGGCTGGTTCACGTCGTGAAAAATCCGCGGCGTTGGGAGCCTCTCCCCCTCGGTCTCTCCGTTCGCGCTGTTCTGTAAGGATTTCCTGATATATGAGTCGAGTCACGGGCGTCTGCCTGTTCACCGAACCCGCCGAGGACCCGCGCTTGATCAAAGCCGTAACCGATTGGCTCGCAGAGAGGAATTTTGGGCCTCTGAAGGATGTCGCGGATCACGGTGGAGGCACCAAGCATCCGCAGTGGCGCGAATACAGCGCCGGCTACAACTACTTCGTCGATGCGGCCGAGTTTGCGGAGTTTGTCCTTGCTCTTGACTGGGACTGGCCGGAGAATGTCATCCTGATGACGCAGCGCGAGGACGAGCACATGAGCGTGTGGAGACGGACATGAGAAAGCCGACCGAGCCCAACATTCAGAACGTGCCAATTCGCACCGAGACGGGTCGCAAAATCCGCGAAGCGTTTCTTGCCGAGATCGATCCGAAGACCGGCGATTATTCGGTGATCGAGATGCGGATCATCGGGAGCCAGAAAAGGCGATGAGCACCTGTTTTGATCGCGCCCGCCAACGCCTGGACAAAGCTTTCGGCATCGGAGTTGAAGAGGCACACCATATCCTTCGCAGAAACGCCGAGGCCAAGCGTATCTATGATTGTGCGCTTCATGCCCTGGCAGAACAGGAGCAAGCGCTGGCCGACTGGCTCACGTTCCAGATCAAACACGAGCACGCCCCGGACGGCGCACCCATCGAAATGGATGAGTTGTATGCTAAGCGCCGGAAGGTAGCATTTGAGGCGGTCATGCGAAAATTTGCGCCGGACGAGGGCCAATGACCCACCCCAAAGTGCTAGCGATGGCGCGGGAGATCGCTGCAAACGAGCGTGGTGTTGATGCCATGCGAAAGGCATATCTCGACGGAACCCGTGATGACCAGTGCGAGGTCCGTATTGCGATCGTCGCGATCGAACGCACCACTGAGCTCGCCGAAGATTGGCTGCGCCACGACCTCGACGAGTGGCCCGATTATGTCGCGCCTGCTGATCTAGCCGACGCTATTGCCGATTTTCCTCATCTATTCAGTGACGATCGGCGTTAGGCGGCGGCGGGTCGTTAGCTCCCGGCTCGCACCCCTGAGGCCAAGGCTCATCGACTCCCCACTTGCCGAAGGTTCCGTAGCCGTTCACCTTCGGCTCGGTGCTGATCACCATCCGATGATCGCTGTCGACCATGTTGAGGATTTTTTCGGTCAGGTTCGACAGGATGCGCATATCGCGCAGTTCCTCGACAGGATGCTTGCCCTTTCCGTTTTTCCCAGATCGCACACACTTGAGAGCGATGAAGATGTGGTGTCGCAGGTCATCGCGCTCGATGCGGTGCATATCAGCCCTCAATCAGCCCGGCACGGATATTCGACGCCTCTACCCGGAGCGCGTTGGCCCTGATGCGAGCGTCCGAACTGCTCTCCTTGGCGAAGCGATCCGCCCTGCTATCGAGATAGTCGGCAATCCGCTCGGTCGGCGTCGGTCCATTGTGTCGATATTCAGGTGTCATGCCTTCGTCGGGTCCGCCTCGGTCTCGCGCCACTCTTCCAGCGCCCATTCGGCCACGCCGAGCATCAGATATGGCTCTGCGCGATTGGGGGCCAGCCGCTCGATCACCTTGCGCGCCGCCGCATGGGCCTCCTGTCCGGCTTCGAGATGCGCCATGTTCAGGCCGTGCTTCTTCGGGTCGTCCTTGTCGAGAACGCCCTTGTCGTCCATGGCCTCGAGCGTGAACTGAGCCACGCGCGCCTCCAAAGGCGACACGCCCTTCTGATCCAGCACTGCAAGCGCGGATGCGGTCGCTTCGTTCCTGATCTCGGGCGCGACGTCGTCGACGTCCCATAGCTCAAGCCCGCGGTATTTGCGGTCGATCGTTTCCATCTTTCGTCTCCGACTCGATTCTGTCTCTTGCTCAAATGTTCCACTTTCGTTCTAATTTGTCGAGTCATGAGTCGGCAGTATGTCTATGAAGCGAGAGACCTCGTTGATGCGGGTGTGTTCCATAAGAACATCCTCGCGCGTTGCCCCTGCGGACATTGGGCGATCCTCGAAAGCATTGACCTTTGGGCATGGTTCCGGCGCCGGGGCTGGGATGAACGCCTCTATGCCGTGCCGCGTCGGCTCCGCTGCACGAAGTGCTTTCAGGCCGGGCGCGTCAAACAGGGTCCGTCGATCGAGCTGGTGATGAAGGACGCGACGGTGAGGCTACCGTTCGCGGATATGCGAGAGTGGAAGCGCGAAGTTCAGCGGCGGCGTTGACTCTCGGAGCGGGCGCGTCATGCTCGCGAGCGAGGAGGCGCCTACGTGTAATCTTTATGAGGCGAAGACGGCGGTCCAGGAGATGGCCGACCTGTTCCGGGCCACGCCGACCCGAACCTTCAACGTGCCCGAGCAGGTCTACCCCGGCTATCCCGGCATCGTCGTCCGCGATCATGAAGGCCGCCGCGTCCTGCAATCGATGACTTGGGGCTTCCCTGTCCGCTTGAAGGGCATGAAGCCGACCAGCAAGCCGAAGCCGGTCAACAACGCCCGTGATGACAAACTGCTGACGCCGTTCTGGAAGCACTGGTTCGTGACGCCCGCGCATCGCTGCCTCATCCCCTTCACCGCCTTTGCCGAGGCAGAGGGGCCGAAGGGCAAGATGACGCGCACATGGATCAGCGTCGAAGATCAGCCTGTCGCGGCATGGGCCGGGCTATGGCGGCCGTCGGACGAATGGGGCGACTGCTATACCGGCGTCATGGTCGACGCGACCGAAGATCTGTTCGACATTCACGATCGAATGCCGGTGATTCTGCATCCCGACGAGCATGACGCATGGTTGCGCGCTCCCGCCGAGGAAGCGACGGCGCTGGTGCGGAAGTATCCGGCAAGCAGACTGGTCGTTGATCGCACGACAGAGCCATGGTTCAAGCGGAAGCCGGTCGAAGACCCGACGTTGATTTGAGGAGGGAGCGATGCCGACATTCGAAGTGCAAGGCCCCGATCCAGATGGCGATTATTGGGTTGTCCGCGTCGAGATGAAGGGCGCCGTCGAAAACCGAACCAGCTTGATAGAGACCTATTCGACGGCCGAGAGAGCGCAAGCGGCGGCCGACCGCTTCAACGCCGATCCGGATAGCGCACCGACTGATATTACGTAAGTCGCACAGCGACTTCTAATAACTGGCGCGACGGTGAATCCATACGCCCGTAATTGGGCTGGATGTCGATCCAACTAACCCATGGTATCGGACTCCTGTCAGGCGGGATGTTCGATTACGCCGCCCCCGGCAATTCCCTGATCAATATTCAGGACATTGCCCGTCCCCTCGCAAACAACTGCCGCTTTGCAGGGCACCTGCCCTGGCATTACTCGATTGCGCAACACGCGGTGAACGTCAGCCGGCTGGTGCCGGATGACCTCGCCTTCACCGGCCTCATGCACGACACGTCCGAGGCCTTCACCAACGACATCACCACGCCGCTGAAGGTCGCCCTCCCGGCATTCAAAGACCTCGAGGTTTCGATCGAGACCGAGATGGCGCGCCAGTTCGGATTTCAATTCCCGCTGCCACCCGAGGTAAAGCTCGCCGACCTTCAGATGCTCAAGGTCGAGAAGGAACTGATCAAGC
The DNA here is from genome assembly GCF_032879645.1 of Sphingopyxis indica. Lineage (NCBI taxonomy): Bacteria > Pseudomonadati > Pseudomonadota > Alphaproteobacteria > Sphingomonadales > Sphingopyxidaceae > Sphingopyxis > Sphingopyxis indica. Next base: position 1,060,751 of record NZ_CP076394.1, on the reverse strand, counting down.
AGGACTTCTCCGACTGGGAGGTTCTCCACGGCGTGGAGGACCCGCCCCTCGACGACCTGTGTCTCGACCCCCTCACCCCCGACCAAGCCTACGAACTTTTCATGGAGCGTTTCTATGAACTCGCGTCTTAATGCCCGCTGCATCGAACTCCACAAGGCCTCCGCCGACGCCGGCTGGTGGCCCGATCAAGTCACCCCCGAGCTTGTCGCTACCAAGCTGATGCTCGTCGTCACCGAGCTGTCCGAAGCTGATGAAGGCTTCGTGTCCGGCGGCAAGGACCAGCATCTCCCGCACCTCGACAGCTTCGCGGTTGAGCTCGCCGATGCCCGCATCCGTATCTTCGATCTGTGCGGCAAGCTCGGCATCGCTGTCGGCGACATCGTGGAAGGCTTCATTTCGGAAGCCAACGAGATCGGCGGCAACGATCACTCCTACCGTATCATGGACGCGGTGAACGCAATCTCGAAGGCGATGGAAGGCCACCGGAAGGGCCGGCATGAGCAGCTCGCCGAGGGCCTCGGCGAGGCACTCTTCATCGTCGATGTGATCGCCGAGACCTACGGCTACGACATCGAGTCCGTCACCGACGAGAAGCGCGACTACAACGCGCAGCGCGCCGACCACAAGCCCGACGCCCGCGCAGCGGCGGGAGGGAAGAAGCTGTGATCGAGTTCGGCTCCCTGATCTTCTGGATCGCCCTCGTCATCGGCCTTCTCGTGCCCGCAGCCGCGCTCGGGTATGGCGGCGACCGGGATGATGACATCCCGGTCTGGTTCGTCGCCCTGTGGCTTACCGGCCTGACCATCGTGGCTCACTTCGTTGTCGACAGCCTGCCCCTTCCGCAGCTGTCGACGACCACATGGCTGCTCGGGTTCGGCGCCTATCTCGCGATCGGCCTCGGATGGTCGGCCTTCCGCTGGTACCAGGACATGGTCGAGGTGAAGGCCGCGCTGGCGACACTCCGCAAGGACACAACGCGCCAATCGATGCTTGGCCTCTATGGGTTCCGCTCGGACCCGCCCAGTCCGCGGGACTGCCCCCGGCGGATCGGTTCGCGCATCGCCTATTGGCCGTTCCTGATCGTGGCCGAGTTCACTTCGATCTTCAGCTGGGTCGGCCAGCTCTTCGACTTCGTCTTCCGTGCCATCACCAACCGGGTGTTTCGGGATGCTTCAGTATAGCCCCTTCCCCGAGGTGAAGGGGTGTTCCGGAAAGATCTCCTACCCCAGCCGACCGGCCGCCGAAAAGGCGCGCCGGTCGTTCTGCCGTCGAAAAGGCAACGGACAAAAGCTGCAAGCCTACCACTGCGCGGCCTGCGGCGATTTTCATCTAGGACGACCACGACGTGGCTAACTTTCAAAACGACAGAGACCTGCTCGATGCGCTCATCGAGTGCATCGAGCACGACACTGATCCCGCAGAACTGGTTCAGAATTATCGCGACCTACGTCGGGGCTATCGATTTGCCCCGGGAGGTCCCGAGATTCCTTTGACCCGGGGATACTGGTCGAAGATTTCCCCGGAGGATCTTGAAGCCGTTATTCAGCACAAGTGGTTTGCGGTTGGCGACGACACGCGAGCTCACCCGGTTACTGCGCGTGCCAAGATTGACGGCCGGGCGGTTCAGCTGGGCCGGTTTGTTCTCGGGCTCGGGCCAGGCGACCCGCTCATCGCCGATCATGTGAATTATGACACCTTGGATAATCGGAGGGGCAACCTCCGGGTAGTTACGAAAACTGAAAGCGCGCAACATCGGCGCGCCTGGTCCCGAAAGCTCAAGGCCGGCCCCAGCAGCAAGCATAAGGGCGTGTATTGGAGGCCGGACAACGGCCTGTGGCGCGCGGTCATAAAGTTCCAAGGTCAGCCGATCAGCCTCGGCCAGTTTGCGGACGAGGACGACGCTGCTCGCGCCTACGACAGTGCCGCGAGAAAGTATCACGGGCAATTCGCTGAGCTTAACTATGGCTGATCCGCCCTACACGCTCCGCCCCTACCAAGCATCTGATCTTGCCTTTCATATCGGAGCGAAGAAATCGCTTAATCTGAGTGACCCCGGGACAGGCAAGACCGGGGTGGTCTGTGTCCTCGCCTATTACCATTGGACCAGACACGGCCGGAAGACGATCTGGGCCATGCCCAAGTCGCTGATGGAGAAGAACAAGGACGAGTTCGGGCTCTTTACCGAGTTCGAGCCCGAGGACATCGCGATCCTCGAGAGCGACTTTGCGCCGCTCACCAGGAACTGGACGGGGCCGACGTTCACGCGGCAAAAGCGCGTCCGCTCAATGCGCATCCGGCTCGCGTCCGGGGAGGTCACGAACACCCACCACTACGACGGACCGGGCCAGCTGGTTTATCCCTCGCCGCTCAAGAACGAGCAAGGCCCCGGCTGGTGGACGGTCGGCAAGGCGGCGCCGAGCCGCGAGCTGCCGAAGGAACCTGCCCTGTGCTTTCCGGTCCTCGGCCCCGACGGGAAACCGAAATACGACATCTTTTTCGAGGATGAAGAAGCCAAGGATCTGATCGCCGCGGCGAGCGACGCCAAGGTGTTCATCTGCACGTTCAGCTTTTTGCGCTCGCACTGGGAGCGACTGCTGGACACGATCCCCGAGATCGACCTTTTCCTCGTCGACGAGCTCCACATGGGCTACAGCACCGCGGATAGCCAGCAGACGGACAGTTTCTTTTTCGTCACCGATCGATGCAGCCAGTTCTGCGGCATGACCGGCACGCTGATCGACGGCCGCCTCGACAGCGCCTTCCCTGCGATCCACGCGATCGAGCCCCGCTATTATGGCTCGAAGCAAGGGTTCCTCGACGAGCACGCGCTCAAATACGACGACTTCGACCGCGTCGAGCTGTGGCACAATTTCGAGAAGATCCAAGCCATTCTCGCGCGCCACTCGGTCCGCCACACCTTCGAGGAGGTCTACGGCGACGAGCCTGTCCATTTCGAGACCAAGGTCGTAGAGATGGGGCCGCAGTGCCGGGAAAAATACGATGAGTTCCACGAGCAAGCGATGCTGGAACTCGACGACATGCGCGTGCTCGACGGCACACTCCCCGGCGTCAACCTAATCCGCGCCCAACAAATCATGGCCCACCCCGAAACGATGGGGCTGGCCAAGGGCGAGGTCACTGGCAAGGACAAGCTCCTTGCCGCCTACGCAACTGAAGGCCGGCCAATGCTGGTCTTCGCCCAACTCCAACCCGAGCAAGAACGCTGCGTCAAAGTCCTTGAGGAACAAGGGCTTCGCGTCGGCCTGATCAATGCAAATGTCTCGGCGAAAGAAAGAGCTCGGATCGACGCAGCGTTCTGCGCGGGCGAGCTCGATGCGATCGTCGGGTCCGGACCCACTGTAGCCGTCGGCTTCAACTGGGAAAGAGCGGACATCGTGGTCTTCATATCGATCGACTACAAGGACACCAACATTCTCCAGGCGTATCGACGCGGGAGCCGTGGCAATCGCACCACGACGCTTCGTGTGATCTTCGTGCAGTATAAAAACAGCGTTGATCAGCGAAAATATCAGATCGTAAAGATCAAATCTGAAACGGCCAATAAGGTCGACCCCACTCGACGTATCTTACAAGTCGCATAGCGACTTCTTCTTATCAACATGACCCAATCAACCCGCGTCCGTAGGATTCGCGGGTTCAATCCGAACATTCAATATTGGAGTTTGATTTTATGAGCACCGCATCTGCACTCGACAATGTCATGGCTCAGGCCGAGGCCGCCGCTGCCAACCACACGGCTCCCGACGTCCCGACCTACCAGCCCCCCGCGCTTCAGCAGCCGGGCGGCGTTCCGGCCAAGCGCACGCTGCAGTCGGTCAACGACAACGCCGGCATCCTCGTCGAGACCTATCTGCTGCCGAAGACCGAAGGTCTGAAGATCGGCAGCGACTTCAAGGGTCTCCTCGATGAAGTCGTCGGCATCGTCGACATGTCCGACGTCGTCGTGATCAGCCAGATCCGCGCCAACACGGGCGGCAACACGACCTTCGTGAAGAGCTATGACGGCGTCACGGCGGCGGGCGGCCAGAATTTCATGGCCGAACTCGCTCGCCTGCAGAAGACCAACGACAAGGTCGATGGTCCCTACGACACCGTCGAAATTCCCTTCGAACTCGCCGAGGACGTCAAGGACCCGAAGTCCTCGACCACGTTCGAGGCCGGCCTCGAGATCGGCTACACGCCGTCGCTCACCGGCTACAAGGAATTCCAGCGCTTCGTGAAGCAGCTGAACAAGGAAGACCCCTCGCTTCTCGAGGCTCGCCTCAAGGTGAAATTCATCCACGAGAAGAAGACCAACTCGAACAACAACGAGTGGGGCGTCGTCCGCTTCGAGAAGCTCGAAGTCCTCTGACGATCGTGCAGGTGGTCGCCCCCCCGCCACCTGCAAACGGAAGGGCGCCCAATTTGGGCGCCCTTCTTGTTCGTGTCGCGTCCGCCTATTTCGGCCTTTCCGATGAGACGGACGTGTTTCGGGAGGGGCGCATGCCCGCGACGTGCCGCGTCCGATGGGCAGTATCCATGGTGCTCCACCAAGACATTGGCTGGGGCAAGAAGCGGATCGCCAAGTTCCTGATCAAGGACAAGAAGGCGGTCCACTACGGGCTCAAGCGCGCTGAGGCCCTGTATCGTTCGGACGCACGCTTCTTCGACGGCGTCGAACTTCTGCGCAAAGAGGTTTTCCCGTGATCCACATTTACGACGGCAACAACGTGCGGCTTCGCGCGATGACGAAGCCGTCCCTCCCCGGTCAAAAGCGCCTCAGCCTCCGCCAGGAATATGAGCGGTCCCAGACCGGCTCGCATATCTGGTGCTGGGACGGCGCCCGTCACAACGACCGCCGCAAGGCGCTCTATCCAGCATACAAGGCCAAGCGGGAGCCCATGGCCGAGGATCATTTCGCTCAGATCCGGCTGTTCCGCGAATTGCTCACGCTGAGCCCCGCTCAGCAGTTCTGCGTCGAAGAGTGGGAGGCCGACGACGTCGTTGCCACCCTCGCCCGCCGCTTCGCCGCGCGCGGCATTCCCGTCACCTGTCACAGCAACGACCTCGACTATCTCCAGCTCGAGGCCAACCCCCTGATCAAGATCGAAGGCATACGGCGCGAGGCCCGCGTCGTAGCGCCGCGGTGGGTGCCGCTCTACAAGGCTCTGCGCGGTGACAGTTCCGACAACATCTCCGGCGTCGTCGGCTTCGGGCCTCTGACGTGGGAACGATCGGAACCCTATTGGCCCGACCTCGAAGCGGCCATCAGGCTCGGCTCGCTTCACGCCTTCGAACATATCCCTCTCCCCTCCCGCGTGATGGCGTGGCTCCACGAGCCCGGCAATCTCGAAGTCCTCCAGAACATGCTGCTGATCACGCACATGTTCGAAGTCCCCGAGGACGCCCTGAACAAGGGCGCGATCCCGGGGAACAATGATCCGATCGCAGCCGAGGCGCTGCTCAGCAGGTATTTTCTTTGAACAAATTCATCGAGTTGATCCGTGACGAAATTCATGCCGGCGTCGAGCCCTCTGATGTGCTCGACGCCCTGGCGGACGCGACAATCCCCCTGATCAGCACCGTCTCCGAGACCTCGGAGCTCACGCCCCCTCAAGTCCTCGACTATTTTCAGCACCGGCAGGACCAGATCTTTGTCCATTTCATCCAAGCTCATTGACGCCCGCACCACCGAGGCCGAGCTCGAGGCACTCCGTGCCGAGCTTCTGGCCGCGCTGTGCGTTGGCGTCGACATCGAAACGCAGGACGAAGACCGCCACGACGGCCTGAACGCCTACAACAACGGCAAGCGCCACGTCTTCGATCACCGCCGCACGGTCATCACCGGTATCTCGCTCTACCCCGAGGGGTCGGAGACGGCCTATTACATCAACGCGGCGCACGCCGATGAAGAGAACCGGCTTGCGCTCGGGGCGGTCCTGGAGATCCTCTCCTGGATAAATCCTGAGGCGATCCGGGTTGCCCACAACGCGGCCTTCGAGCTCGTCATGCTCGAGCAGTGCTGGCAGTACATTCTCGAGAACGTGGTCTGCACGCTCCAGATGGCGGTGTCACATCACGGCCCCGACGAGTACGAGATCCGCCGCTTCCTCGATGAACCGCTCAACGGGTTCGTGAAGATTGCCAAGGCGGCGAAGATGGCCTTCTCGGGCTACGACCCCGACACCCGCGGGCGCGAGCTCAACAGCGATCAGGCCGAGATGCTCGGCAAGTTCATCAGCAAGACGTCGAAGGCAGCCCACAGCTACAACGGCCACGTCGACGCTCTCGCGCTCGGCTACGGCCTTAAGAAGCTGGTGAAGAGCCTGTTTGGCTACCAGATGGCCACGTTCGAAGAGACGCTGAAGGCACACGGCGCGTCTCATATGGGCGAGCTCACCGGCGAGCAGGTCGTCGATTACGGCGCCGACGACGCTTACTGGGCCGTCCGCGTGTTCCGCGAACTCGAGAAGCGGATGCTGGCCGAGAACCCAGCTGCGCTGGTCGCATTCCTGCGAACCGAAAATCCGATGGTCCGTCACTATGCCAACATGTGGCGCGACGGCCTCCGCCTCGACCTCGAGCAGGTCTACGAGCGTCAGGGTGTCGAGCGCGAGAACATGGCGACCGTGCTCCGCAAATTCAAAGCCCAGATCAAGGAGCTGTTGCCCTTCCCCGAGGGGAAGAACGAGAAGCTCGCCGAGCATGAGGACTGGTACGAGAAGCACTGGGAGAAAAAGCGCAAGCAGATCACCGAATGGGCGAGCACGCCGGACAGCGAGGACGCCTACGAGCAGTGCACGCAGGCCTCGAACCCGATCGGCAATGCCTGGGCCGAGGAGAAGGGCATCAAGCTCGCTGGCGGCCGTCTGAACCTCGTCCACTACCACGGAATGCGGACGATCCTCTATGACCTGATGGGCCTGAAGATCCGTTTCAGCGACGGCAAGGTCGGCAGTGATGCCGAGGTGCGCGGTCGCATGATGCTGCGCGCCCAGAAGGAGGAGGACAAGCAGACCGAGGCGATCCTGACCTCGCTGCAGGAAATGGCCGAGATCGAGCAGCGCATGAAGCTCTATCTCACGCCCTACACCCAGCTGATGGATCCAGAAACGTCCCGCGTTTATCCGTCGATCAGCTCGAAGCTGGCCACGCGCCGCCTCGCGGCGTCCTTCCCCAACCCCATGCAGCTCGCGAAGCAGGGCAATTCGACGTATATCCGCAGCTTCTATCTCGCGGATGATGACGACCATCTCGTGGTCTCGGCCGACTGGTCGTCGGTCGAGCTGGTGCTGATCGGCGATTTCAGCAACGATCCCGGCTTCGCGGAGGTCTTTGGTCAGCTCCCCTACGGCGACCTTCACTCCGGCGCCGCGGCCGATTGTCTCGCCGTCAAGACCCTGCCGGGGCTCACCGAGGAGGAGTTCAAGCTCTTCAAGTTCGGCGAAAACCCGAACGGCCGCATCCTGCGCAACACCGCGACCGGCGCGATCATGGAGCCCAAGGCGTTCTTCAAGCACGCCCGTGGCACCCCGGTCGGCAAGGGCGCCAACTTCAACTACTGGTATTCGGGTTCGCTCTCGACCGTGGGCGGAAACCTCGGCTGGTCCAGCGACGAAATGTGGGAAGCGGTCGATCGCTACCGCGCGCGCTTCCCGCTTGCTGAAAAGTGGCGGGTCGACACGCAGACCGAGGTGACCGAGTTCGGCTTTGTCACGCTCCCCGACGGCCACCGCCGTGCGCGCTACGAGGCCACACAGGCGTGGGCCTCGGCAATGCGTCACAAGTTCGCCGAGATCGACGCCTCGCCGAGCCTGAACGCTTATGCCGAGCTCGCGATCAAGCGCATCCAGAGTCGCGCCCGCAATCAGGCGGTCAACGCTATGATCCAGGGCTCCTGCGCAACGCTGGCCAAACAGTCGATCCTCAACCTCACTCCCATGCTCGAAGCCGCCGGCATCGCGGACAAAGTCCGCTTCATGATGCCGATCCACGACGAGCTCGTGTTCTCTGTCCACCGCGATGTCGTGATGATCTTCATCCCGCTGCTGCGGAAGGCCATGTGCACGCATCCCAATGTCGTGAAGACCCTCCCGCTCGACTGCACCGTGTCGATCGGGAAGACCTTCCGGCCCTACAACGCCACGCCGTTCTCCCAGTGGGAGCTCGACGAGGCCGCCCCATACGAAGACCTCATCCCGCCCGAACTGCAGGGCAAGAAACTCCCCGACGACATCGTCGCTCGGGTCGTCAACTTCCTCGCCGACACCAAGGTGCCGGCAAATGACATCGGAAAAGCAAAGGTAGTAGCGTGAAAATCTACAAGAAGGATTCCAAGGGCAAGACCCGCGTCTGGTCGATGGAGCGCGAGGGCAGTCGCCACCGCACCGTTGCCGGCCTCCTCGACGGCAAGCTGGTTGTCAGCGAATGGACGCAGTGCGTTGGCAAGCAGGGTCGCACCGACGACGAGCAGGCTCAGTTCGAGGTCGATGCGGCCTACAAACACAAACTGACGCGCGAGTATCACGAGCGTCTCGAGGACATCGACGGCGGCGCCCATTTCTTCAAGCCGATGCTGGCAGAGAAATACGAGGTATTCGAGCCGGGCTTCGCTCAGCCGAAGCTCGACGGCGTGCGTTGCATCGCGACCAAAGACGGGTTGTTCAGCCGCCAGGGCAAGCCGATCACCAGTTGCCCCCACATCATTGCTGAGCTTGCGCCACTGTTCGAGCACACACCGTCGCTCGTTCTCGATGGCGAGCTCTACAATCACGAGCTGAAGGACAACTTCAACGAGATCATCAGCCTCGTGCGCAAGCAAAAGCCGACGCCCGAGCAGTTGGCCGAAACCGCCAAGGTCGTCGAGTATCACGTCTACGATCTACCCGGTGACGAGGCCTTCAGCTCGCGCTTCTACGACAAGATCTTCACCGAGCAGATGTTTTGCGTTCATCAGGTCGAGACGATCCGCGTGAATTGCCAAGAGGACTACGACGAGGCCCACGGTCTCTGGCTCGAGGAGGGCTACGAGGGATCGATCTGGCGCGCCGACGCCGCCTACGAGCAGAAGCGTTCGAAGGCGCTGCGCAAGCGCAAGGAGTTTGTCGACGACGAGTTCGAGCTCGTTTCGATCGAGGAAGGGCTCGGCAACTGGTCTGGCATGGCCAAGCGAGCGATCTGTCGCCTCCCGGACGGCCGCACCTTCGGCGCGGGCATCAAGGGCACGCAGGAGCGCGCCCGCGAGCTGCTGAACGAGGACCACAAGGTCGTGACCGTTCAGTTCTTCCAATTCACCCCCGACGGCGTCCCGCGTTTCCCCGTCGCGACCAAGTTCCACGGCGCGGAAAGGACGCTTTGATGACCACCATCTCTTCGACCGCCATCCTCCGATCGCGCAACGCCGCGGCCCCGGACAAAGTCCTTTCCACCCTCCTGCTCCGCTACCCGCGGTGCATCCATGCCGAGTTCATGACGCACCGCGTCTTCAGCCGGAACGCAGCGAGCTCGCGCGCCATCCCGGTCGAGAAGCTGATCAAGGACGTTATCGAAAACCCGTTCGTGCCGGTGTTCTGGGGTCTGAACCAGAAGGGCATGCAGGCGACCGTTCACTCTCCCACGGTGGAGATGGTCATCGACGGCGGATACTGCATGCCGGACTCGCGTGTCACCTTCGACGCCGAGAAAGAATGGCTACGCGCCCGCGACAAGGCGGTGGAGATGGCCCACACCTTCGCCAAGGCGGGATACCACAAGCAGATCGTCAACCGCCTGCTCGAGCCGTTCGCACATATCACCGTCCTCGTCAGCGGTACCGAGTGGGACAATTTCCTCGAGTTGCGCGACCACGAGGCCGCCGAGCCGCACATCCAGATCCTCGCGCGCGAGATCAGGAAGTGCCTCGAACGCGAGGAGGACATTCAGGAGCTGCAGCCGGGCGAATGGCATTTGCCGTTCGTCAATTCTCAGCGTGAGGACGATGGGACCCTCTCTCTCCGGCTCGACATTTCAGATGGGGTTATTCAGGGAACTCAGTTCCTGGCATCTGAAGAGGCGATTAAACTCTCCGTCGCCCGCTGCGCCTCGACAAGCTACAAGACCGTGGACGGCTTCGACATGACCATGGATCGAGCGATCGAGCTGCACGACAAGCTGGTGAGCAGCACCCCGATCCACGCCAGCCCGGCCGAGCACGTCGCGCAGGCGGACAATCTGATGGACGGCCCAGGCGAGGACGGCGATCTCTATCAGGTGTGGGCTCACGAACAGGAGCACGGCAACTTCGTCGGCTTCCGCCAGTATCGGCACATGCTCTGATGGTTTCCTATCGTCGCATTCCGCCGCCGAAACCCGGCTTCATTCTCGAAGCGTCGAAGCTCGCCTCCGACTATACGATTCCGATGATTCTTCATTGCCCCGAGTGCGGCACTCGTCATATCGATGAGGAGGCGTTTGCCGAGGTCGCGCACCACACGCACGCCTGTCAGGGCTGCGGCTTCGTCTGGCGACCGGCAAAGGTGAACACCCACGGGGTTCGGTTCCTACCGGGTTACACAAACGAGGGAGTCGCATAGCGACTGCCTCGATACGAGACGCGCCTCCCGTCAAGGTTGCGTAGGGAAGTCCTTCAGAAATGGAGGACTTCCCTTTGATTTACTACGTAGCCAAGCTGATCTCCTCGCTGATCGTTTTGACCCTCGTTTACCTACTGGGGTCATTCGTCAGCCTGAGTTGGAACCCGGCCCAGTGGCAACCGGTGATGCGGTTCGTTTCCGCAATCTGCTTCGTTTGGTTTTTCGTTATCGTGGAGCGTGGTCGTGGCTTCGTCGCGCCGGAAGAATGATGGCAGCGAGGCGCAGGATGCGTTTTTCGACACGATGCGCAAGCGCCCTGGCGTCGTCATCGAGCGCTTTTGGGATCAGTCCGATCTTAGGGGCCGCAACGGTGGTCGTGCCGTGGCTGACTATCCCAAGCCTGCGGACTTCCTCGTCACGCAGAACGCTACGATTGAATATGCCGAGGTCAAGTCGGTTCAATCTGCGACCAGCTTCCCCTTTTCCAACATCGAACGTGGCCAACGATCTGCTGCCCTGAGGCAGGCATTGGTCGGCGGCCCCTACAACTTCTACATCTTCAGCTACGGCCTCGGGCGGTGGTTCAAGATGACGGCTCAATTCTTCAGCGAAGCCGTCGCCGCAGGAAAGGCGTCGGCCAAATTTAAGGACCTCACCCCTTGGCAACTATGACCGATATCATGGTGGATCTCGAGACCACCGGAACGAAGCCCGCTCATTCGGGTATTCTGCAGCTCGCAGCCATCAAGTTCAATCTCGAGGAGCAGGCGGTCGGCGAGGTCTTCGACCGCTGCCCTGCGCTTCTCCCTAACCGCTTCTGGGACGAGGGCACGCGCGAATTCTGGGGCCAGCACTCGTCCACTTATTCGAGCATCATCGCTCGCCAAGAGGACGCCGAGCAGGTCTTCGTCGACTTCTCGAAGTGGGTGACCAAGGACGCCCCGCAGAACGGCTATCGCTTCTGGTCCAAGCCCCTCAGCTTCGACTGGCCGATGCTCGCGAGCCACTTCGAACAGCTCGGTCGCCCGATGCCATTCCACTACCGGCAGGCGCGCGACCTCAACACCTACATCGCCGCGTGCCGCGATCGCGGTGCCGAGCACATCGACATGAGCTTCATCCAAGCCGGAGTCGCCCACAACGCGCTCTCTGACTGCGCTCAGCAGCTGAAGATGTTCTTCTCCGCCAAGAACGGGGTATTCCATGAAGTTCTCGCTGAATAACGGGAAGCGGGTCGCTCTCATCGGCGACCCGCATCTCGGCCGCCGGTTCGAAGCCGGCGTCCCCCTACACCGCCGCGGCGAGCGCGAGTGCCGGCAGCTCCAGAAATTTCAGGAGCAACTCGTGCAGGAGGCAGACATCGTCGTCATGGTCGGAGATCTCTTCGATCACCCGCACGTCGGCTACAAGGTCGTGCTCGACGCCTATGTCGCGATCGACGCAGCCGCTCAGGCAACCGGCAACGAGATTCTGCTCCTCGCGGGCAACCACGACCTTCCGCGTAAGCTGGAAGTTATCGGTGCATTTGAGATGCTCGAGGCTCTCCTCGACGGCCACCCTAAAGTCACCATTGTTCGCCGTCCGTGGATCAAGGACGGGCTGGCTCTGTTCCCGTGGGAATGGAGCCGCACCGCACTCGATCAGGTCGAGAAGCTCTACGACAACGGGCGGGTCGAGGTCGCGATCGGCCACTGGGATCTCCAGTCGTTCGGCGGCGACGACAGCCACATGGCACCGACCGCCGCGCTCAAGGCGAAGTTCGGCGACGGGCTTACGATCTATTCCGGGCATTATCACCTGCCGGGCGAGTATGAGGTCGACGGGCACACCGTCATCTGCACCGGTTCGATGGAGCCCTACAGCCACGCCGAGGACCCCGACGGCTCGCTCTACGTCACCCTGACGCTGGAGGAGCTCGAGGCGCGCGACGATCTCGCGGACAAGTGCGTGCGCGTCCTCCTCGCCGAGGGCGAGGAACTCCCCGACGATCTCGACTGCCTCGCGCTGACCGCCAAACGGGCGTCGAAGGACAACGGGGAGGCCGGAGAGGTCTCGCTCGGCGACTTCGACTGGACCAGCATCCTTGCCGAGAAGCTGAAGCCGCTGACACCGGAGGTCCGCGAGTTCATCGAGGAGAGGCTCAGTGAAGTGGTTGATTGACCGCTGCTGGCGTTGTCTCGCACGTCGCCACCGATGCCGCTGCCGCGGCGCGCTGGTCGCGTCCGGGTATCTGCCCCTGGAGGGTTGCTGACGTGAAACTGCTGTCGAGTGCCGAGATCAAGCGGGTGATCACCGCTGCCGTAAAGGCCGGCGTCGAGTACGACGAGGTTGACATTCGCGCGGATGGAATCACATTCCGTCGCCCGAAGGCGCAATCAGGCAGCGATTATGACGACTGGAAACACAGTGAATCACGGTCTCCACGTCGTTAAGGCCGGGGCGCGCTGGTACATATACGCATGGCGGGGCGGCCCTCAAATCTATAGTGAGAAAGGACCACGCCCGGTGATCACACGGGCGCTTCTCGACCGCGCTGCCGAGCTTCGGGTCACCCCCACTTACGGACTGAAGGGTCTGATCGCTGACTATAAGAAGAGCCCGGAATTCCAGCGGCTCTCCGACAGCACCCAGCGAGACTATCGCCGAACACTCGACCGCATCGATGAGAAATTTGGCCGCGCTCGGCTCGGCGCATTCGAAGACCGGCGCATGCGCGGCGACATCATCGCTTGGCGAGATGAGTGGCGCGACAAGCCACGCACTGCGGACAAGCTCACGGTGATGCTGGGCACGCTCCTTGAATGGGGGCTCCAGCGCGGCCGTCTGAGAATCAACGTCGCGCACAATATCCCCCTGCTCCACAGCGCCGATAAATCGGACGAGATCTGGGAGCGACGCCATATCCGCGCCATGGTCGGCGCGCCGGCTCAGCTTCGTGATGCGCTGAAGATCGCCGCCTTCACCGGCCTGCGACTCGGTGACCTCGTCCGTCTGGACTGGTCACACGTCCACGACAAATCGATCGTCATCGTGACGAAGAAGCGCAAGGGGCGCGCCGTCATCCCTATCACTTCCACGCTGCGTCGGCTGCTCGATCGCCGTGAATGGCGGACCGGCACGATCCTTCGCAACAGCAGAGGCAAGCCTTGGACCGAGAGCGGTCTCGGCAGCGTGTTCCAAAAGCACAAGCCTGAGGGGTTCGATAGGACCATTCACGATCTGCGCGGGACCTACGTCACATGGCTCGCCACGATGGGGCTGACGGACGAGGAAATCGCCCGGATCATCGGTTGGACAGCGCAGCGGATCGGGGCAATTCGAGCTCGGTATGTCGACGAACAAAGAGTGATTGTATCGCTCGTCGAGAGGCTGGCAGCTGTAAAATCGGTGTAAAACTTTTCCAGCCCCGTCTCGGAGGCTCGAAAAAAGTCAAGCATTTTCAAGGAGTTTTTGGTAGCGGAGGAGGGACTTGAACCCCCGACACGCGGATTATGATTCCGCTGCTCTAACCAGCTGAGCTACTCCGCCCCGAAAGGCCGCCGCTGCGGGCGAGCAGCGCCTATAGGCATGGCGGCGGCGGCGGTCAATATCGTGCGTGCGGTCCGCGAAAATTCCGCGCGAAGGCGAACTCCCATGGGCCGCCGCGATAGAAATGCGCCGCGAGTCCCGCGATGGCGAGCGGCCGCGGGCGGAAATCTTTGGCCAGCTCGGCGAGCAGCGCGCGCGCCGCCTCGGGCGTCACCTTGTTCTGCACCGTGATGTGGAGCCGCGGCGTGCCGCGATCCTGCGCCGGTAGCATCCCGGCAAAGCGCTCGGCGATGCGCGCGCGGATGGCGAGCAGGTCGGGGCTCTCGATGCGAAAGGCGACGCCGCGGCCGAGCGAATAGACCTCGCGCAGCATCGCGCGCGGCGGCGGCGTGTCGGCGGCGATCGTGTGGATCAGCCGCTCGAGCTCGGCGCGCGCAGACGGCGGCAGCTGATGAAAGAGCGTGATATGCGCGGCGAGATAGTTACGTTCGGGCGGAAAATGCGCGGCGCGCAATGCGTCGAAATGGCGCTGGTCCGCCGCACCCATCGTTCCAGTGACGACGATGGGCGCGGCGCCAGCGGCGCGGTCGGGAGGGGGGATGGCCGCGCCGGCTATTTCGAGGTTCTCGCGCAGGGGCGGCGGGGTGCCGGCCCCGATTGTCGGGAACGAGGGCGCAGATGGTCGTTCGCGGCGCCGAAAGCCAATCGATAAATTGGCTCACAATAATCGATTGAGCCGTTCAATCGCGCGCCTCCCTATCGAGTCCGTCCCAAAAGGCGCGTAGCGACGCCGCGACCGTAAGGGGACGCTCGGCGATCGCCCAATGCCCCGCGTCCTCGATCATCGTGAGCGGAAAGCCCCGCGCCGCGGCAAAACGACTGGCGACGGACCGGTCGACATAGGGATCGTCGGCGCCCCAGATCAGCGCGCCGCGACGCGGCAAGCGGTCGAGGTCGCGCGCCCAGTCGCGCGAAAAATCGAGCCCGTGCGCCGAGCGATAGAGCCTCAGGATCGCGCGGCGCTTGTCCTTGTTCGCCCATTGGCGGGCTTCTTCGGCAGCGATCGCGGCGGGCATACCCTGCTCGGCGAGCCCCCTGGCGAGCGCGGCGGGCCGGCTCAGCGCCATGAATATCTCGCCGAGCAGCGGCGTGTTCCAGATGCGCGCGATGCGATGGCCGCGATAGTCGGGATCGATCACGGCGTTCGACACCGCCCAGCTGCGGATGAGGTCGGGGCGCAACGTCGCGGCGCGCTGCGCGATCAGCGCGCCCCAGTCGTGGCCGACGATGTCGATCGGACCGTGCGCCACAGCGAGCGCCTCGGCCTCGCCCGCCGCCCAGTCGGCATAGGCCTCCTTGGTCGCCGCAAAGCCCGCGGGCAGCGGACCGGTGAAGCCGGGCAGCGCGGGCACCGCGACGGGCGTGTCGCCAAGGTCGAGCGTGCCGATCAAGGGCCCCCAGATCGCCGGGCTGTCGGGAACGCCGTGGAGGAACAGCTTCGCGGTGGTCATGCTCCCTCCCATCTTCCGTCGCCCCAGCGAAAGCTGGGGCCGCGATCGGCGCAGCGCAGGGCTTCCAGCGGCCCCAGCTTCCGCTGGGGCGACGTTTTTCTACATCTCTCCCCGCGCCCGCCGGATCTCATACCATTTCTGCACATTCGCACTGTGCTCGGCGAGGGTGCGCGCGAAGACGTGACCGCCGTCGCCTTTCGCCACGAAATAGAGGTAGTCGTTCGGTGCGGGGTCGAGCACCGCGGCGATCGACGCCTTGCCCGGATTGGCGATCGGCCCCTTGGGGAGCCCTGCCATGCTGTAGGTGTTGTAGTCGTTCACCGCCTCGATCTCCGACCGCTTGATGCGGCGGCCGAGCGGCTTGCCCCTGGTGATCGGATAGATGATCGTCGGATCGGCCTGCAGCCGCATCCCGACCGCAAGCCGGTTGGTATAGACCCCCGCGACCGCGCGGCGCTCGGCGGGCACCGCGGTCTCCTTCTCGACGATCGAGGCGAGCGTCAGCGCCTCGTTGCGGGTCTTCGCCGCGGTGCGCGGGCTGCGTTTCGCCCACAATTCCGCAAAGGCCTTGTCCATCGCCGCCTGCATCCGCTTGAGCACCGCGGCGCGCGTCTCGCCGCGCGTATAGGCATAGGTGTCGGGCAGCACGCTGCCCTCGGCCGGGACCGCGATTTTTCCGGTCAGCCGCTTCTCGGCCATCAGCCGTTCCCACACCATGATCGAGGGCATGCCTTCGGGAATGGTGACGAAGCGCTGGACGGTCCTGCCCGCCTGCATCAGCGCGAGGATGTCGCCCGCGCTCATCCCCTTTTTCACTTCATATTCGCCGGGCTTGATGGGCGCGTCGCCGCCGAAGAAGCGCGCGTGGTTGACGAAGGCCGAGGCCGAGGTCGCCCCCGCCTCCTCCAATATCTCGCCCGCCTTTGCGATGCTCGCGCCCGGCGGGATGACGACCACCGTGTCGCGCGGCGCGCCGCCCGAACAGGCGGTCAGCGCCATGGCGAGCAAGGCTGCAAGCAGCCAGCGCATCGCGTCAGGCTTCGACCGCCTTGACGATCAGGCTCGCATTGGTGCCGCCGAAACCGAAGCTGTTGTTGAGCGCGGCCTTGACGGGGCGCGCCTTCGCCTTGTGCGGGACCAGGTCGACGCCTTCGGTGCCTTCGTCGGGGTTGTCGAGATTGAGCGTCGGCGGAACGATCTGGTCGCGGATCGCGAGGATGCAGAAGATCGTCTCGACCGCGCCGGCGCCGCCGAGCAGGTGGCCGATCGCCGATTTGGTCGAGCTCATCGACACGGTGCCGATCGCATCGCCGAACAGCCGCTTGACCGCGCCGAGCTCGATCGTGTCGGCCATGGTCGAGGTGCCGTGGGCGTTGATATAGTCGATGTCGGCGGGGGTCATGCCCGCCTTTTTCAGCGCCATCTCCATCGAACGATAGGCGCCGAAACCTTCGGGGTGCGGCGCGGTGACGTGATAGGCGTCGCCCGACAGGCCATAGCCGACGACCTCGGCATAGATTTTGGCGCCGCGCGCCTTGGCATGTTCATATTCCTCGAGCACGACGACGCCCGCGCCCTCGCCCATCACGAAACCGTCGCGGTCCTTGTCATAGGGACGGCTCGCCTTTTCGGGGGCGTCGTTGCTGCTCATGTTGAGCGCGCGCGCCTGCGCGAAGCCCGCGATGCCGATCGGGCAGATCGTCGATTCGGACCCGCCCGCGAGCATGATGTCGGCGTCGCCGTCCTTGATCATCCGCGCCGCATCGCCGATCGAATGCGCGCCGGTCGAACAGGCGGTGACGACCGCATGGTTCGGGCCCATCAGGCCATATTTGATGCTGACCTGCCCCGAGATGAGGTTGATGAGGCGGCCGTGGACGAAGTGCGGGCTGACGCGCCCCGGCCCCTTTTCGGCGAGCAGCAGGCTTTCGCTCTCGATCCCCGGCAGCCCGCCGATCCCCGAGCCGATCGAGCAGCCGGTACGCAGCCGGTCCTCTTCGCTCATCTCGGTCAGCCCGGCGTCCTCGATCGCCTGGCCCGCGGCGTCGATGCCATAGATGATGAAAGGATCGACCTGGCGCTGCACCTTATGATCGACGCGCTTGTTCGGGTCGAAACCATAGTCATGGTCGGCGGGCTTCACCTCGCACGCGATCGTGCATTTCTGGTCCGACGCGTCGAAGCGGGTGATGGTTCCCGCGCCCGATTTTCCGGCAAGCAGATTGGCCCAGCTGGTTTCGACGTCTCCGCCCAGCGGCGTCACCAATCCCAAACCCGTCACCACAACGCGGCGCATAGTCGTTCCTTTCGTCGGTCCCCGGTCCCGCGGGGACGCGTTTCATATAGCCGTCGGCGCGCAGCCTTCAAAACACCGGCGCATAAAAAAAGCTTCCCGGCCGCAGCGCCGAAACGCCCTGGACCGGGAAGCCGGAAACGCGTGGGCAGCGTCGCCGCCGCGTCCGGCCGCGCCGGACCGGGCAGCCTTAGCCCTTGTTCGCTTCGATATAGTCGATCGCATCCTTGACGGTCGCGATCTTTTCCGCCGCATCGTCGGGGATTTCGACGCCGAATTCTTCCTCGAACGCCATCACCAGTTCGACGATATCGAGGCTGTCGGCGCCCAGATCGTCGATGAAGCTCGCTTCTTCGGTGACCTTGTCGGCTTCGACACCCAGATGTTCGACGACGATCTTTTTAACCTTTTCAGCCGAATCGCTCATGCACAGTTCCTTTTTCTGGCTATGTCGTGAATGTTGGGATTTGCCCTAGAGCCCAGCGGCGGGGCTGGCAAGAGGGCTGGCGCGATCCGGGCGCTGCCCCGCCGTCGCCTTCGAAGATGAAAGCCGGTCAATCGGGGGGCTCCGCGGACACCACGCCGGAAGCCCGGAGCACCTCCGCCGCGCGGGCGATCACCGCCGGGGTGATCATGAACTGGCGCAGCACCTCTTCGGGCGGCGTGCCCACGGGTTTGCGGGTGTAATCGAGCAACTGCCGCCAGAGCCGCCGCGCTTGCGCCATATCGCCCTTGCGCGCGAAGACGATCGCGCGAACCATCAGATATTGCGGCTCGAGATTGCTCGGCGCCGGCATCCGGTCGAGCAGCGCGAGCGCCCCGTCGGCGTCGCCGCTTTGCGCGAGCATGAAGGCGAGCGTGACCGCGGGAACCCCGGCATAGCTCGGGTCGAGTTCGACCGACCGCTTGAGCAGCGGCAGCGCGGCGGCCGCATCGCCGCATGCCGCCTTGAACAGCCCCAGAAAGCCCGCGATGTCGGCGTCATAGGGATTGAGCAGGCGCGCCGCATCGCCCATCGCCACGCCCGACTGGCAGTCGCCGGCATAGAAATGGGCGCGCGCCATCGCGAACAGCCCGACCGTGCTGTTCGGGGCATTTTCATAGGCGGCCCTCGCCAGCCGTCGCGCTTCGGCGAACGCCGCCTTGCCTTCCGGGGTCTCGCGCCGCGGCTGCCAGTCGCCGAAGCGCAGCCACGACAGCGCGCCGAGAAGCGCCGCGTCGCGCGGTTTGTCCTCGATCGAGGCGCGCAGACACGCTTCGACCTGCCGCGCATTGGTCATGCTCCGCATCTGCCGCATGCGGTTGAACTGCGCGAGACAGGGGTAGCCGGGTGCAAAATTTTCGGGCTCGCGCTGCACCTGATCGCGGACGATGATCCCGTAATCGCCGGCAATCTGCGCGATCGCGGGGGCCAGCGTGCCGAATTCGGGGATCTGGTCGTCGGTGACGCGAAGCTGCGTCGACCAGATCGCGCGCTGGTCGGAAACGCGATTGAGCACGAGGGTGACGTCGACGGGACCCTCAGAGGTCCGTACGATCGACGAATCGAGCCGGTAGTCGGCGCCGCGCGCCGAGACGCCGGTGCCGGGCCGCCGCGCGCTCAGCAGGTCGACGAGATCGAAACGGCGCAATCCGTCGCGCAACTTGCCGTCGAGCGCCCGCGCGATCGCGCGCGATATCGGTGTGTCGCCCGCCGAGGGTGCGCTGACCTCGAGGATCGGCAGAGGTTCGGGACCGCGCAGGTCTTCGCGGCCGTCGAACCACCACCAGGCAGCGAGGGCGGCAAGCAGCGCGGCCGCCGCCGCAATACCCCATGCCCGCCAGCGCCGGCGCTGCCTTGACGTCACGCCGGCGCCGGTGGCCGGATCGGCAACAGGCGCCGCCGCTGTTACGTCATCTTCCTCAGCCGCGACACGCGCGGGCGGTGAGGCCCGGTGCTGGACGACCAGTTCGTAACTACCCTGTGGAACGCGCAGACGATGGACCCACGCGGTGTCGGCATAATAGCGATCGAGCAGGCTGCGCAGCCGGCCGACCATGACGCGCGGATAGCTGTCGACCGCGGGATCGAAATCGGCGCTGCGACCCAGCGCCTCGGTCGCAATCGCATAGGCCTTGGGCACGCCGCGGCCGCCGCGAAGCTGATGTTCGGCCAGAAACTGGAGCAGCCGCGACAGGACCGGCGAGCGCACGAAAAGCGGCGATACGAGGAGCCGTTCGAGCTCCTCGCCAATGATCCGCTCGGCGTCGGCGGCGGCATCAATGTCATTAGCCTTGGTGCGGTCCATTTCCACCCTATAGCGCCCCCCGCGTTGCCGAGCGCGGTAGATACGACAATCTTCGTCCCCTACCAGCCATTGTCGCCCTCATGTAACGGTAACAAGCGACCGGAAACGCGCTTTCCCGCCATTTGTTCCGGCAAACTCTTCCCAAAAAACCAGCAAAAAAAGTTAATATAATCCAAACATCCGGCTACACGCCGATACGTGACCCCTTGTAACTGCTCCGACGAGCACTCCTCTGCCAGATTTGCATCGTCGCGACGCCCCCCACAGCGCCGCGGTCTGGTCTGAGATTTTTCTCAGGTGGACGAATTGGAACCGGTGGGTCGAAGGATGCGAGCTGGTCCCTGGCGTCCTTCGCCGGACTTGCCGGTTCCATACACTGAGACTTCGCCGGTCGGCAACGTAGCCCCACCTACCTGCCGGCCGGCAAGTCCGCTCCTGCCCCTGCCTCCCCTCTCATTCCCGGCGCCCGTTCGGGCAGCCCGCGCGATCAGCTTTCGCCGGCCTTGCATTCGCCGACCCGCCGCGCCGACATTTCCATATCCATCGACATCGCGGCGGGGCCGGCCCCGTCGCCGCGAGCCGACATCTTCATGTCATAGCTGTCGCGGCTATAGGTGCCGTTCATCGTCATCACGCGTTTCGCACCGCCGGCGTTGCACGTCATCTTTGCGTCGATAACGCCATTCGCCATCTCGAAATGATCATAGGTGCATTGGCCACCCTGATTCTCGGCCAGATTCTTGCGCGGATCACGCGCTTCCTCGGGGGTCAGGCAATTTTCGAAACTATGCCCTTTTGCCATCTGCGCCTTCATCTGGTCGCGCATCGCCGCGGGCAATTTCTCCTCTTCGGGAAAGGACAGGTTGGTGACCTTCATCGCCCCCTTCCACTGGCCGGGCGCCATGAATTCGCCCGACCTTGCAGCGGCCGCGACCTTTTCCTGAACCTCGTCGACCGATGCGTTCTTCGCCGATACGCCTTCGTCCGATTTTCCACACGCCGCCAGCACCAGAATCGATATCGCTGCCGCGATCACAGGCTTGCTCATCGTCGGTCTCCCGTCATTGCCGAAGCCCTTCATCCTCCCCATATTGATCGCAATGGCAATTCAGATTCGCACGTCGCTCGACGAAATCGAAACGGCGGAGGATTATGTCCCCCACCGCCCCGCGCGTCCCGACAAGGTCGAGGGCGGCAAGGCCTTCGAGCTGGTCAGCGACTATCAGCCCGCGGGCGACCAGCCGGCCGCGATCCGCGAACTGGTCGACACCGCGCGCGCGGGCGAGCGCGATCAGGTGCTGCTCGGCGTCACCGGCTCGGGCAAGACCTTCACCATGGCCAAGGTGATCGAGGAATTGCAGCGCCCGGCGCTGATCCTCGCGCCGAACAAGATCCTCGCGGCGCAGCTCTATGGCGAGTTCAAGAGCTTCTTTCCGAACAATGCGGTCGAATATTTCGTCAGCTATTACGACTATTATCAGCCCGAGGCCTATGTGCCGCGGTCGGACACCTATATCGAGAAGGAGTCGAGCGTAAACGAGGCGATCGACCGGATGCGCCATTCGGCGACGCGCGCGCTGCTCGAACGCGACGACGTCATCATCGTCGCCTCGGTGTCGTGCCTCTATGGCATCGGCTCGGTCGAGACTTACTCCGCGATGATCTTCGACCTCAAGAAAGGCCAGGTCGCCGACAATCGCGAGATCATCCGCAAGCTCGTCGCGCTCCAGTACAAGCGCAACGACCAGGCGTTCGCGCGCGGCAATTTCCGCGTGCGCGGCGACAGCCTCGAAATCTTCCCCTCGCACTATGAGGATATGGCGTGGCGCGTCAGCTTCTTCGGCGACGAGATCGAGGAGATCACCGAGTTCGATCCGCTGACCGGCAAGAAGATCGCCAATCTCAATTCGATCCGCATCTATGCGAACAGCCACTATGTGACCCCCGGCCCGACGCTGAAACAGGCGACCGAGGCGATCCGCCATGAACTCGCCGAGCGGCTCAAGGAACTCGAGGCCGAGGGGCGGTTGCTCGAGGCGCAACGGCTCGAACAGCGCACCAATTTCGACCTCGAAATGATCGCCGCGACCGGAAGCTGCGCGGGGATCGAGAATTACAGCCGCTTCCTGACCGGCCGCCTCCCCGGCGAGCCGCCGCCGACCCTGTTCGAATATCTCCCCGACAACGCGCTGCTCTTCGTCGACGAAAGCCACCAGACGATCCCGCAGATCGGCGCGATGTCGAAGGGCGACCATCGCCGCAAGATCACCCTCGCCGAATATGGCTTCCGCCTGCCGAGCTGCATCGACAATCGTCCGCTGCGCTTTTCCGAATGGGATTTGATGCGTCCGCAGACGGTCAGCGTCTCGGCGACGCCGGGGACGTGGGAGATGGACCGCACGCAGGGCGTCTTCGCCGAACAGGTGATCCGCCCCACCGGCCTCATCGACCCGCCGGTCGAGATCAAGCCGGTCGAGGAGCAGGTCGACGACCTCATAGCCGAGGCGAAAAAGACCGCCGCGGCGGGCTACCGCACGCTCGTCACCACGCTCACCAAGCGCATGGCCGAGGACCTCACCGAATTCCTCCACGAAGCTGGGCTCAAGGTCCGCTACATGCACTCGGACGTAGAGACATTGGAGCGCATCGAGATCATCCGCGACCTCCGCCTCGGCGTGTTCGACGTGCTTGTGGGCATCAACCTGCTGCGCGAAGGCCTCGACATTCCCGAATGCGGTCTGGTCGCGATCCTCGACGCCGACAAGGAAGGATTCCTGCGCAGCGAAACCAGCCTCGTCCAGACGATCGGCCGCGCCGCGCGCAACGTCGACGGCCGCGTCATCCTCTACGCCGACCGCATCACCGGCAGCATGGAGCGCGCGCTGCGCGAAACCGACCGCCGCCGCGAAAAGCAGCAGGCGTATAACGAAGAGCATGGCATCACGCCGCAGACGATCAAGCGCAACATCGGCGACATCATCGCGCATGTCGCATCAAAGGATGGCGTCGTCATCGACATCGGCGAGGATAAGCCCGCGCACATGGTCGGCCACAACCTGCGCGCCTATATCCAGGAGCTCGAAAAGAAGATGCGCGACGCCGCAGCGGACCTGGAATTCGAGGAAGCCGGGCGGCTGCGCGACGAAATCCGCAAGCTGGAGGCGGATGAGCTGGGCCTGCCGCCGGACGAGCAGGTGGCGCCCAGAGTGGGGCGCTCGAACGAGGGGAAGCCGGGGACGAGGAAGGGCCGGTTCGGGAAGCAGAGCAAGACCAAGTGGAGGCGGTAGGGGAATAGCCACCGAAACGGACCCTTCTCCCTCGAGGGGGTGATTACCATGACGAACTCGCTGCTATCAGGAGTTCCTCATGGAAGAGCCAATTGACAATCCGCTACCTGTCCTTTATGAAAGACAGGCCATTCAATTCCAGCGAACGCCGCAATTCGACAAATGGCTGCGGACCTTGCGGGACCGTTTGGCACGTTCGCGGATCGTCGATCGTTTGGATCGTCTGGCGTTCGGCCATGTAGGAGACGCGAAATCTGTTGGCGGCGGCGTATTCGAACTGCGATTTGCTTTCGGCCCCGGATATCGACTCTATTACATGTGGAAAGGCGACAAACTGATTTTGCTACTGCTGGGCGGTGACAAGGACAGCCAGGTACGCGACATTGCGCGAGCCAAAACGCTGGCAAAGGAAATAGAAGATGGCATTGAAGACACTTCCCTTTGACGCGGCCGACTATCTCGAAACCGCCGAGGATATTCGCTATTATCTGGAAGCGGCGATGGAAGGGAACGACGCGAAGCATATTGCCCGAGCACTGGGCGCCGTGGCCCGCTCGAAGGGCATGACGGAGATTGCGCGCCAGACCGGACTCGGGCGGCAGGCGCTCTACAATGCGCTTTCCGAAAACGGCAATCCGACCCTTCAGACGCTAACGACGGTTCTCGACGCGCTCGGCCTGCAGCTCACGGTGCAACCCAAAGCCGCCTGATACCTTCGACGAAACCCCATCTGTAACCGACAAGTAACCTTGCCGCCCCCGCGCGCGCTGCATAGGGTCGCGCCGCAAACGGGGAGAAATATCAATGAAATCGGGTCTTTCGTTCATCGCCTTGGCGCTTGCCTTCGCCGCGCCCGCCGCGCTTCACGCGCAGGACAAGCCCGACGACGCCGGTGCTGCAAAGGCAAAGGCCGAAAAGCCCGCCGCCGATTACGAACCCCAAATCCAAACCACCAAACTCAGCGGCACCTTCGGCGGCCAGCGCATCGCCTATGCCGCGACGATCGGCGAGACGATCATCAAGAACAAGGAGGGCGTGCCCGAGGTGGCGGTCGTCACCACCTCCTATGTCAAGGAACCGCGCGACCCCAATCGTCCGGTGACCTTCCTCTTCAACGGCGGCCCGGGATCGGGCACCGTCTGGCTGATGATGGGTGCGTTCGGGCCGAAGCGGGTCGCGATTCCCGGCAACGGCACCGACGACGGCGCCCCGCCCTATCCGATCGTCGATAATCCCGATGCGCTGCTCGACGTCACCGACATCGTCTTCATCGACCCGCCGGGCACCGGCTTTTCGCATCTGATCGGCAAGGCCGACCCCAAGGACTACTACGGCGTGACGCAGGATGCGAAGCTCGTCGCCGAGGTGATCCGCCGTTGGCTGAACGACAACGGCCGCTGGAACAGCCCCAAATATCTCGGCGGCGAAAGCTATGGCACGACGCGGTCGGCCGCGGTCGCGAACCAGTTGATGAACGAGACATATAATGACGTCGCCCTCAACGGCATCATCCTGATCTCGACCGTGCTCGATTTCGCCGCGGGCGCCGACACGCCGGGCAACGAGCTTTCATACATCACCAACCTGCCGTCGATGGCGGTGACCGCGCTCTATCACGGCAAGGCGACCGCCGCCTCGCCCGAGGCCTTTGCCGAAGAAGCGCGGCAATGGGCGATCGGCCCCTATGCCTCGGCGCTGCTCAAGGGCCAGAAATTGCAGGGCGAGGAGCGCGCGCAGATCCGCCGCGAGCTGGCGCGCTTCACCGGTCTTTCGGAAACCTATCTCGAAAGCGCCGACCTGCGCGTGACGCCCGGCCGCTTCTACAAGGAATTGCTGCGCGATCGCGGGCTGACGATCGGGCGTCTCGACAGCCGCTATACCGGCAAGGACTATGACAATGCCGGCGAAACGCCCGACAACGACCCGAGCTTCTATGGCATCGACGCGGGCTATACCGCCGCGATCAACAGCTGGGCGCGCGACACGCTGGGATTCAAGACGGATCGCGAATATCAGTCGATCGGCTCCATCGGCAGCCAGTGGGACTGGCGCCTCGGCGGCCGCGACACCAACGCCTATCTGAACGTCGCGCCCTATATCGGCCAGGCGCTGCGCGAAAATTCGGGGCTGCGCGTGCTCGTCGCGCAGGGCTATTATGATTTCGCGACGCCCTTTTTCGCCGCCGAATATGCGCTGTCGCGCACCGGCATCCCGCAGGACCGGATCGAGTATGAATATTATGACGCGGGACACATGATGTATATCCGCGACGAGGACCGGCACAAATTATCGGCCGACATCCGCGCCTTCATCCGCGCGCGATAGGACAGGCGGGCGCGCCGTTAACGGCGCGTGCCGCCTTTCGTCAGCGCAAGACCCCGCTCGCTGCCTGGCGCCGCGCGTAAAGGAACAGCGCAATCGCGACGATCCAGATGATCGCGGTAAAGATCATCGGAAAGGCCCCGAACATGTGCATCAGCTCGCCCCAGTGCAGGCCGAACTGATAGACGCTGCTGATCGCGAGGCCGAGCAGCGACACCGCGAAGGCGGTGACCGCGTGACGGCTGCGCGCGAGCAGCAGCAGCGAGCCGAGCACCGACCCCCACACGCCGAGCGCCCAGCCGGTGTTGGCCCAGAGCGGAAAGCTTTGAAAATAGGCGATCTGCTCAGGCGTGAAAGCGGACAGATATTCGGCATTGCCGAGTTTGGTCATCGTATAATCGAACGCGCCGATCGCGTTCCACAGCAGCGAAAGCCCGCCGACCACCCACAGATGCCACGGCGTTTTGACAGTCGTATTCATGGCGAACCCCTCCCCATTGAACGCGCGCAATCTACCATCATTTGCGGGCACGGGAAACTGTATTATTTCGGCATGACAGCATCGCCCCCTTGGCAATCGCGCGCCCAGCGGCGATAGCGCGCGCATGTGCGTCGTCGCCCTCGCCTGGCGGGTCCATCGGGACTGGCCCTTGATCCTCGTCGGCAACCGCGACGAATTCCACGATCGGTCGAGCGCGCCGCTCGCCGCGTGGGACGACGGCAGCGGCATCGTCGCAGGCCGCGACTTGCAGGCGGGCGGTACTTGGATGGGCCTCCATGCGCCGAGCGGGCGCGCCGTCGTCGTCACCAACGTCCGCGGCGCGATGCCCGATCCGGCGAAGGAGTCGCGCGGTGCGCTCGTCACCGACCTGCTGCGCGGCGGCGGACGCTTCGCCGCGCCGGTCGAGGCCGACCTCGATCGTTTCAACGCCTTCAACCTGTTCGCGGCCGACGGCGAGGCGAAACTGCTTACCAACCGCCCAAAGCCGCGCATTGCCTCGCTCGCCCCCGGCGTCCATGCGATCGCCAACGAACCCGTCGATCGCCCCTGCCCCCGCGCCGAGCGGCTCCGCGCTGCGCTTGAAGCGGTGGTCGAGGCAGCAAGCGATCCCGCCGGCCTGCTCGACACGCTGACCGCGACCGGTGACCCCGCGCTCTTCCTGCGCGGTGATGTCTATGGCACGCGCGCGTCGACGCTGATCGCGATCGACGGCAAGGGTACGGCGCACATGGTCGAGCGGCGCTACGAAAAGGGCGGCCGTCCCGCCGGAACGACCGCCCTTCAAATTCGTATCGGCTGACGCTGCACCTTACTTCGGCGCGAGCACCATCAGCATCTGGCGGCCTTCGGTGCGCGGGTGCGCTTCGATTTTCGCGATTTCGGCGGTCATCTCGGCGACGCGTTGGAGCACGTTGAGGCCAAGCTGGGTATGGCTCATCTCGCGGCCGCGGAAGCGCATCGTCATCTTGACCTTGTCGCCTTCCTCGAGGAAGTGAAAGACCTTCTTCATCTTCACGTCGAAATCGTGATCGTCGATGTTCGGACGCATCTTGATCTCCTTGATCTCCTGCGTCTTCTGGGTCTTGCGCGCGGCGTTGGCCTTTTTCTGGGCCTCATATTTATATTTGCCGACGTCGAGGAATTTGCACACCGGCGGATCGGCGTTCGGAGAGACTTCGACCAGATCGAGCCCGACTTCGGCGGCCTGTTCGATCGCTTCGGCAGTCAGCATTACGCCCAGATTTTCGCCTTCCTCGTCGATCACGCGGACCTTGGGCGAGGCGATGAACTCATTGTATCGCGGGCCGTTCTTCGGTGGCATCGGGGCCAGCGGGCGGCGGGTCATGGGCGGGCGTATAGCTGTATCTCCTCAGATCGTTTCAAATGCGCGCACGGCACCCCACGCGGATGCGCCTGGTGGTCATATAGTGAACGCGCGGCCGCCGTAAAGGCCGCCCGTGTCGACGCACCCACGCTTTTCGCCGGACTGTGGCGGCTTTGCCACGCCCCGGGGGTTGGCGAACGACCCTCAGCCTACCACTTCGTCGGGGCGGGGTCGATCACCCGGAAGCCGCCGGCGCCGACTTCGCTGACCTCGAGCGCGCGGATCGCGATGCCCTGATTGTCGAAGCGGAAGATGCCGTCGATCCCGCCGAAACCGTCCGACGCGAGCAGCCGGGTGACGGGAAAATTGGTCCCCGGCTTCCAGTCGCGCGCGATGCGCACCGTCAGCAGCACCGAATCATAGCCAAGGCTCGCGAGCCGATAGGGCGCCTTGCCATAGCGCTGGCGATATTTGGTCGCGAGCTGGCCATAGAGGCCGTCCGAGACGCTGGCGAACCAGGCCCCGCGCATCGCCGGGCTGGTGCCGAGCGAGGCGTCGGTATTCCACAGCTCGGTGCCGAGGATCTGCTTGTCGCCGGCGTCGCGCAGCACCGGCACCGCGCGGATCGCATTGCCGCCGACGTCGGCGATCAGCACCGCGTCCATCTCGCCCGCATTGGCGAGCCGCCGCGCCGCGCCCGACAGCGCGGTCGCGCTGCGGTCATAGCTTTCGACCGCGACCAGCGTGCCGCCGGCCTGCTTGACCGCGGCGCGGAACGCCGCGACCGATCGGTCGCCATAGACATTCTTGGGGACCAGCGCGCCGAAACGCATGTGCCCCTTGCTGCGCGCATAGGCGACGACGCGCTCGACCGACTGGCCGGGGACGAAGCCCATGATGAAGACGCCGTTGCCCGCGACCGCGCTGTCGTTCGAAAAGCTCAGCACCGGCACCTTTGCCGCGCGCGCGATCGGTGCGACCGCCGCGACATCTTCGCTGAGCAGCGGCCCGAGGATCAGCTTGTTGCCGTCGGCGACCGCCTGCCGCGCCGCCGCCGCCGCGCCGAGCGCGGTATCATAGGTGGTGATGCGCAATTTCTCGGTCTTGGTATCGAGCAGCGCCATCGTCGTCGCATTGGCGATTGCGGTGCCGACATCGGCATTGGTCCCCGTTTCGGGCACGAGCAGCGCGACGCGGTGCCGGTCGGTGTCGGTCGGCAGGCCGGGCTCGATCGTCTCGCCCCCGCTCGGCGGCGGCGGCGGCGGACCCGCGGTTTTCGGCACGACCTGACACGCCGCGAGCAGCCCGCCGAGCGCCAGCGTCGCCAGCCCGCGCAGCATGCGGCGCCTGGGCGGCGCATTCTCTTGGCGCTCTGCCGCAGTTTCTGCCATTTTCGGCGTCATGCCGGATTCGACCATATCCAATACTCCCTTGCCCGGTCTCTATATCGTGGCGACGCCCATCGGCAACCTCGGCGACATCGGCGCGCGCGCCGCGGCGGTGCTCGCCCGCGCCGATCTGATCGCCGCCGAAGACACGCGTGTGACCGCGAAGCTGCTGTCGCACCTCGGTTTGCGGATAAAGATGACCCCCTATCACGACCATAGCGACGAACGCGCGCGCGCCGATCTGGTTGCGCGCATGGAAAATCAGGTCGTCGTGCTGGTGTCGGATGCGGGAACGCCGCTGATTTCGGACCCCGGCTACAAGCTGGTGCGCGATGCGCGCGCGGCGGGGCGGCACGTCACCACCCTGCCCGGCCCGTGCGCCGCGATCGCCGCGATCACCCTGTCGGGACTGCCGAGCGACCGCTTCCTGTTCGCAGGCTTCCTGCCGAACAAGGCCAAGGCGCGCGCCGACACGATCGCCGAATTCGCGGGACTGCGCACGAGCCTCGTTTTCTACGAAAGCGGCCCGCGCCTCGCCGCGACGCTGGCGGCGCTCGCCGAAGGGCTCGGCAACCGCGAGGCCGCGGTCGCGCGCGAGATCACCAAACTCTATGAGGAATGCGTGACAGGCCCGCTCGCCGAGCTTGCTACGCGCTATGCCGACGCGCCGCCGAAGGGCGAAATCGCCATCGTCGTCGCGCCGCCCGCCGACGATCTGGTCGAAGAGGCCGACGAGGCGACCGTCGACGCCGCGCTCCGCGAAGCGCTCGCCGACCAGCCGGTTGCAAAGGCCGCCAAGGCGGTCGCCAAACGCTTCGGCCGCGACCGCCACGCGGTCTATGCCCGCGCGCTCGAGCTGAAGGCCGAGGCTTGAGCCGCGCCGCCGCCGAAGCGCGCGGGCGCAAGGCCGAAGCACGCGCGGCATGGTGGCTGCGCCTCCACGGCTGGCGCATCCTCGGCCAGCGGCTGCGCGTTCCCGCGGGCGAAGTCGACCTCGTCGCGCGGCGCGGGCGCACCGTCGCGTTCGTCGAGGTGAAGTGGCGCGAGCGCGCGGCGGACCTCGACCATGCGATCGACCAATACCGCCTGCGCCGCGTCGCGGCCGCCGCCGAAATGCTGAGCGCGCGCTTCGCAAGGCCGAGCGACGATATCCGTATCGACGTCATGCTCCTTGCGCCGCGCCGCCTGCCACGCCATCTGGTCCACGTCTGGCAACCTTGGGAGTGAATGATGACCCTGCGCGCAGCCGTGCAAATGGACCCGATGGACGGCATCAACATCGCCGGCGACAGCAGCTTTGCCTTGATGCTGAAGGCGATCGAGCGCGGCTACAGCCTCTTTCATTACGACGTCCGCGGTCTGACGTGGGAGGCGGGGCGGCTGACGACACGCGCGCACCCGGTGCTCGAGGTGAAGCGCGAGGCGGGCGATCACTATCGCTTCGGCGATGAAGTGACGCTCGATCTCGGCCGCGATGTCGATGTCGTGCTGATGCGGCAGGACCCGCCCTTCGACCTCGGCTATCTGACCGGCACCTGGCTGCTCGAGCGCATCCGCGGCGAAACGCTGGTGGTCAACGATCCGGTCTCGGTCCGCAACGCGCCCGAAAAGGTCTTCGTCCTCGATTTCCCGCAGTTCATGCCGCCGACGATGGTGACGCGCGACCTCGATGCGGTGAAGGATTTCCAGAAGCGCTACGGCGCCGTCGTCATCAAGCCGCTGCACGGCAACGGCGGCAAGGCGGTGTTTCGCGTCGACGCCGACGGCGGCAATCTGGGCGCGCTCGTCGAGCTGTTCGGGCAGGTGTGGCCCGAACCCTTCATGGTCCAGCAATATCTGCCGAGCGTATCCGCCGGCGACAAGCGCATCGTCCTCGTCGACGGCGCGGTCGCGGGCGCGATCAACCGCAAGCCCGGCGAAGGCGAATTCCGCTCGAACCTCGCGGTCGGCGGCTATGCCGAAGCCGCCGAGCTGACCCCGCGCGAGCAGGAAATCTGTGCCGCGCTCGGCCCCGCGCTCAAGGAACGCGGGCTGATCTTCGTCGGCATCGACGTGATCGGCGGCGAATGGCTGACCGAGATCAACGTCACCTCGCCGACCGGCATCGTCGCGATCGACCGCTTCAACAACAGCGACACGGCGGGGATGATCTGGGACGCGATCGCGCGGCGGGTCGGATAGACGATGCGGGTGGATCGTTTGACGCCGACGCCGCGTTAGCCCCCGCATGACCGGCTTCATTCTCGACCTGATCCAGGGCTGGGGTTACTTCGGCATCTTCGTGCTGATGGTGCTCGAAAACGTCTTTCCGCCGATCCCCAGCGAGGTGATCATGGCGCTCGGCGGCATCGCAGCGGCGCAGGGGCGCTTCGATTTCTGGACGCTGATCGCGGTCGCGGTCGTGGGCACGACGCTCGGCAACTGGGTCTGGTACGGCATCGGCCGCTGGATCGGCTATCGACGCCTCAAGCCCTTCATCGACCGCCACGGCCGCTGGTTGACGCTCGACTGGCGCGAGGTCGAGCGGCTGCACGAGGGCTTCCTGCGCTTCGGCCCCGGCATCGTCTTCGCCGCGCGTTTCATGCCCGTGGCGCGCACCATGGTGTCGCTGCCCGCGGGCATGGTGCATATGAACCAGGCGAAATTTCTGATCTGGACCGCGGCGGGATCGACGATCTGGATCACCGCGCTCGCCGGGGCGGGAAGCTGGTTCGGCAAGCGCTTCGCCAACCTCGACGCCGTCGTCGGTCCGGTGGCGGTCGCGGCGATCGGGGCGCTGGTTCTGCTCTATCTCTGGCGCGTCTTCACGTGGAGGCCAAAGACCAAGAACGAATGATCGGTCTTTATCGTCACGCTGCGCCGACGACCGCTATCGACCCCATTGCGGACGTTGGCGTTTGCGGCATATGTTTCTACGATGTCCGCAGCACAATTCAGATTCCAAACTTTGGTCCGCCGGGATTTGCTGTGGCTCTTGCCGCTAATGATAGGAGTGTGGGTCGGGCTGGCGCTGGTAGGGTTAGACGTCGATTCAGCTTTCTTGGCGGGTATCTCAAGTGCAGTCATCGGTGTTACGGCATACGCATACCGCGAAGCCTGCAGAGACATTCGGTTTTGGGCGACCATAGGGTTCTATGGCTTAGTCCATATGCTAGCCATTTCTACCTTTGGAGGAGACTGGCTGCCCTCGCCAACGATTGCGATCTCACCTCTCTTCATGTTCGACTACATGGGGATGGCTTGGCTTTTCCCGAAAATCAGCAGGATCGAGTTCAACTACAACTGATGTCCGCTATCCACCCCAATGCGGACATCCGCCGCAAAAAAACGACTGTCCTACATTGTCCGGCTGTGCCAGCCTTCGTCTCGGCTCTTTCGATAGGTGGATAAAAGCGGTCGCGGCCCGGCTTGCGGATGCGGGGAACCGGCGCGGCATGGTCGCCGAACGCGGCCGCACAAGGCTGAACTTCACTGAACTTTGAAACGACGGCGCGGACCCAGCCCGCGATAACCAAAGACGGCGATGGCAACTGGCCACCCCATAGCCGCCGTCACGCCCGCGGATGGGCATTCCGATAGATGTCGAGCAAATGCGCCGCGTCGACCGCCGTATACACTTGCGTCGAGGCGAGGCTCGCGTGGCCGAGCAATTCCTGAAGCGAGCGCAGGTCGGCGCCCCCCGCGAGCAGATGCGTCGCAAAGCTGTGCCGCAGCGCGTGCGGCGTCGTGCGTTCGGGCAATCCCAGCGCGCGCCGCGCCGACCGCACGCTCGCGCGCACGACGCCGGGCTGCAGCGGCCCGCCGCGCGCGCCGAGGAACAGCGGACTGTCCTTCGCGGTCGGCCAGGGGCAAGCCGCGACATAGCGCTCCACCGCCGCCGCGACCGCGGGCAGGATCGGCACAACGCGCGTCTTGGCGCGCTTGCCGGTGACGCGCAGCGTCTCGCCGAGCGGTAGCGCGGCGCCGGTCAGCGCCAGCGCCTCGCCGATGCGCAGGCCCGCGCCATAGAGCAGCAGCAGCAGCGCGAAATCGCGCGCGCCGACCCAGCCCTCGCGTGCATTGTCCTCAACATCCTGCGCCAATTGCATCGCCTCGTGCGGCGCGACGGGACGCGGCAACCCCTTTTTGACGCGCGGCCCGCGCATCTGCGGCACGCTGGCGTTCGACCCGCCAACGAAGCGCAGAAAGCTGCGCAGCGCCGACAATTCGCGTGCCGCCGACGCATTGCCCAGCCCCTCGCCGCGGCGCGCCGCAAGGTAAGCACGCAAATCATTAGGGGTCAGCGCCCTCAGCATCGCGCCATCGACCGCGCCGCCCTGATGCCGCGACAGAAAGGCGCAAAACCGCTCCGCCGTTGCGACATAGGCGCGGCACGTGTGATCGGACCGGCGCTTTTCGTTCGCCAGATGCGCGTCCCATTCGCGGATCAAGTCTGAAGCCACCCTTGCCCTTCCCTTTCCGTTCGTGTCGAGCGAAGTCGAGACACCCATCGGGCCGGCGTAAAGCTGAGGGGCACCTCGACTTCGCTCGATGCGAACGGGTCTGGGGAGCCTAGAGTGATTTCGAGTGAAATGGAACATTTCACGGCTCGGAAATCACGGCAAAACAAGAATCTAGAGTGCCGGTTTTGATTCTATCAAAACCGAACGCACTCTAGTAGGTTTTCACCACCTCCGAAAGAATGCTGTCGAGCAGCAATATCCCCGCGTCGGTGACCGCCAACCGGTCGCGCTCCTGCACCATCAGCCCCTGCACCGCCAACCGCGCCACCGCACCCGCATCGACGAAATCCTCGCGCGCCAGCCCGCTCCGCGCCTCGACGCGGCTCAGGTCGACGCCCTCGGTCAGCCGCAGCCCCATCAGCATCGCCTCGGTCGCACGCTCCTGCGGCGGCAAGTCGGCCTCGTGCCTGAGCCCCTGCCCGTTGCGCACGACCGCGGAGAGAAAATTTTCGGGCTTCTTGTGCCGCTCGGTCGCCTGCGTGAGCCGCCGCCCGTGCGCACCGGGGCCAATGCCGGCATAGTCGCCATAGCGCCAATAGGTCAGATTGTGCCGGCTCTCCTCGCCGGGGCGCGCATGGTTCGATACCTCGTAGCGCGGCAGGCCCGCCGCGCGCGTCAGCGCCTGCGTCGCGTCGAACAGGTCGGCGGCGGCGTCGCCGTCGGGAATGGTCAGCGCGCCCTTCGCCGCGAGCGTGGCAAAGCGCGTCCCCGGCTCGATCGTCAGCTGGTAAAGCGACAGATGCCCGGTCCCGAACGCCAGCGCCTCCGCCAGTTCGGCCTCCCACGCGCCGGGCGACTGCCCCGGGCGCGCATAGATCAAATCGAAGCTCACGCGCGCGAAATGCGCCTGCGCCGCCGCGATCGCGCGCCGCGCCTCGTCGCCGCTATGCGCGCGGCCCAGAAAGCCGAGTGCCTCGGCATCGAAGCTCTGCACGCCGATCGACACGCGGTTGACCCCTGCCGAGGCGAGCGCCGCGAAATTCGCGACCTCGACCGAATTGGGGTTCGCCTCGAGCGTGATTTCGCAATCGTCGGCCAGCCCCCAGGCGTCGTCCGCCGCTGCGATCACCGCAGCGACCGTCTCCGGCGGCATCAGGCTCGGCGTGCCCCCGCCGAAGAAGATCGACGACACCCGCCGCACCGGCAGCAAAGCCGCCTCATGCTGCAAATCAGCCAGCAGCGCCGCGCGCCACCCCGCCTGATCGACGTTCTCCCTCACATGGCTGTTGAAGTCGCAATAGGGGCATTTCGACACGCAGAAGGGCCAGTGGACATAGAGGGCGAGCGGTTCGGCCATGCGCAGCCCTATAGCGACTTTGCGGGCAAAGTCAGCGGGCGCGCTTGACGGCTCCCTCTGTCTTAGGCATGCAATACAGCATGAAGTGCGCCGCCGTCGGTCTTGTTGCCTTGCTTGGCGGGTCGTTCGTCGCTCCGTCGACGATGGCCGCGGAGCAGGGGGCGCCGACCTGCCTGCCCATCGAAGCCGGCGACGACGGCACACCGATCATCCGCGCGAACATCGATGGAGCCGGCCCTTTCGCCTTCGTGCTCGACACCGCCGCCAGCGGGACGACGATCGATCCCGCGCGCGCCGACGCGCTGGCGCTGCCATACGATCCCGAAAGCGACGAAGCGCAGGGCCTGGGCGGCGCGATCACCGTCTCCTTCCGCCGGGTCGCCGCGTTCGAGGCCGGCCCCGTCCGCCTGCGCGACATCGTCGTTCCGTCGTTGCCCGCCCCCGATTTCGACAGCCACGACGTCGCGGGCCTCGCGGGCGTCGATCTGTTCGAGAAGCGGCTCGCCGTCTGGTCGCCCGGCGGGCGCTGCGTCGATTTGAAAAGCAGCGGATCGGCGCTTCCCGGCGACGGATGGCGGGCGGTCGACGCCCGCTGGCTTCGGCCGTGGAAAATCATGCTGCCGATGCGGATCGGCGGCGTATCGGGGTGGGCTCTACTCGACACCGGCGCGCAATATACGACACTGAACCCTGCTTTCGCCGAACGGATCGGACTGACAGGCGCGGCGGTGCAGCCGGGCGGGTCGATCGCGGGTATCGACGGACGCGACCTGCCGCTCCGCGAAGGCGAGGTTCGCAATGTCGCGATCGGGCCGTGGCATTGGAACAAGCGCCGCATTCGCGTCGGCGCGCTGCCGGTCTTCGGCCGTCTCGACGCCGCGGGCAACCATCTCGCCATCCTCGGCATTGATTGGCTGGCCGCTGAGGGCTTCGCGATCGACTATGGCCGTCAATCGCTGTGGCTGCGCGCCCGGCCCGCGCGCTGACGCGTCAAAACACCCCCGCCACCAGCTTCGCAAAGGCATCGGCGCGGTGGCTGATCGCATGTTTTTCGGCCGGGTCGATTTCGGCGAAGGTCTGCGTCCTTCCCGCAGGCACGAACACCGGATCATAACCGAAGCCCAGCGTGCCGCGCGGCGGCCAGGTCAGGCTGCCCGACGCGCGCCCCTCGAAAACCTCGGTATGGCCGTCGGGCCAGGCGAGCGCGAGGGTGCAGACGAAGGCGGCGCTGCGGTCGACGTCCGGCCCTTGCGCGGCGAGCAGCCCCTCGACCTTGCCCATCGCCATATACCAGTCGCGGCCCTTTTCCCCCTCGAACCACTGCCGTTCGGCCCAGTCGGCGGTATAGACCCCCGGCCGCCCGCCGAGCGCCGCGACCTCGAGCCCGCTGTCGTCGGCGAGCGCGGGAAGGCCCGCCGCCGACGCGCTCGCGTGCGCCTTGAGCATAGCATTCTCGCGGAACGTCGTCCCCGTCTCCTCGGGCTCGGGCAGGCCGAGATCGCCCGCCGACACCGGCTCGATCCCATAGGGTTCGAGCAGCGCCCGAATCTCTCGCACTTTGCCCGCATTGTGACTCGCGATGACGAGCCGCCCGGGGGCGAGTTTGCGAAAGGCCGTCACAACAACTCCTCGATCCATTCGGACAGGCTGATCAGCATGTCCCGTCGCAGCCGCGCCTGACGGTCGGCATATTGGTTGCGCAGCAGCACGCCGAACGACACCGCGCTGACGGCCCATGAAAATGGGACGCTGACAAAGGCGGCCAACCCCAAGCCGACATCGACGCGGCCGCGCCAGCGCGACTTTCGCTGGTCCTGACGCAATGCGCGCGCATAGTCGCGAAACAGGACAAGAAGGTCGTTCCGTTCGTGTGGCAACAGTGCAGCAACCGGCGGAATGCGCGAAAAATAGCGCGGCGCCCGCTCGAAAAAGGCATCAATGCTCCATGCATTTCGGGCCGGCAGCAAAGGGACGAGCGCGAGCCAGCGGCGCCATTCTTCGTCGCCCACGGGATATTGCCGAAGCCGAAGATCCGGCATGTCAGTCGGAATGCAGCCGTGCATTTATCCTGTCGTCGAGCGCGATAAAGCGCTCTTCGATCAGGTCCATTTCGCGCTCGCGGCGTATGACCGAGCGACTGACCCACAGATAGACCAGGCCCGAAAAAATGAAGGCCGCAATCTCGATCGGCTTGCTCACGTCGAGCGTCAGGCCCGGCACATAGTGGAACACCGCAAACAACAGCGCTCCTCCCACGGCGATTGCCATTGCCCACTGCGCCAGATGCACGAAACCTTCCGACAAGGCGGCCGCGCTCTCGGCCGCCTCGCGCCGCGCCGCGGTGGCTGCGATTTCCCGCAGCACTTCCATATCGACATGACGCAGATCGCTCATGGTCCTCAGGATAGTCCCTTTGCGGCTCGATGGAAAGCCTATCGCCCCACCGCCTTCGCCTGCGCCGCGAAAATCTCGCCGCAGCCGATGCGCGCGAGGCGGAGCAGGCGCAAGAGGCCTTCCTCGTCGTAGGTCGCGCCCTCGGCGCTCGCCTGCACCTCGACGATCCGGCCCTTGCCGGTCAGCACGAAATTGCCGTCGGCCTCGGCGACCGAATCCTCGTCATAATCGAGGTCGAGCACCGCGGTGCCCTGATAATTGCCGCACGAGATCGCCGCAACCTGGTCGGCGATCGGATCTTCGGCGATCGCCTTCGCTTCCAGCAGCTTGTCGACCGCCAGCCGCATCGCGACCCACGCGCCAGAGATCGACGCGGTGCGCGTGCCGCCGTCGGCCTGAATCACGTCGCAGTCGATCAATATCTGCCGCTCGCCGAGCTTTTCCATGTCGACGACGGCGCGCAAGGACCGGCCGATCAGCCGCTGGATTTCCTGCGTGCGCCCCGACTGCTTGCCGCGCGCCGCCTCGCGGCTGCCGCGCGTGTGCGTCGCGCGGGGCAACATGCCATATTCGGCGGTCACCCAGCCCTGCCCCTTGCCGCGCAGGAAGGGCGGCACCTTTTCCTCGACGCTCGCGGTCACCAGCACCTTGGTGTTGCCGAAGCCGACGAGCACGCTGCCCTCGGCGTGCATGGTGAAGTTGGTTTCGATGGCGATGGGGCGCATCTGGTCGGGCGCGCGGCCGGAGGGTCGCATGGGGATCCTTTCGATTGAAGATTGCCGCGGCTCTTAGGCGTGCGCCGTCAATCGCTCAACCGCATCTTGAAGAAATCCAGGATTTTCGTCATTGCGAGCGAAGCGAAGCAATCCAGAGCGGTTTACGCACACTCTGGATTGCTTCGCTTCGCTCGCAATGACGGGGTAAACTATGCGAAAGGTCGGCACGCACGACGTCTTCGCGGCGTCGTGGCTTCGTGCGAGCCTATTCCAGCGATGCTTGCCCCATCCCCCCGCCATCCCTAAATCCATGCCATGACGACCCCGCCGATCACCGAACTGACGACGCGCGCGCGCGACGTGTTCCGGCTCGTCGTCGACGCCTATCTCGAAACCGGCCATCCGGTCGGGTCGCGCACCCTGTCGAAGCTCGCCACGCTCAACCTGTCGCCCGCGTCGATCCGCAACGTCATGCAGGATCTGGAAGAACTCGGCCTTCTCGCGAGTCCGCATACCAGCGCCGGGCGGCTGCCCACCGAACAGGGGCTGCGCCTGTTCGTCGACGGCATGATGCAGGTCGCCGAACCGTCGGCAGAGGATCGCGCGCAGATCGAGGCGAGCCTCGCCGACGGCGGCCCGATCGAAAGCGCACTCGCGCAGGCGACCTCGGCGCTCTCGGGCCTCTCGGCCTGCGCGGGACTCGTCCTCGTGCCGAAGCACGAGCGCGTGCTCAAACAGCTCGCCTTCGTGCCGATGTCGGACGCCCAGGCGCTCGTCGTCCTCGTCGCCGGCGACGGCACGGTCGAAAATCGCGTCATCGACATTCCCGCCGGCGTCACCCCGTCGGCGCTGGTCGAGGCGGGCAATTACATCTCGTCGATGCTCGGCGGCCTGACGCTCGCCGAGGCTCAGGCGCGCGTGCGGCGCGAGATCGAGGCCGAGCGCATCGCGATCGACCGCGCCGCGCAGGACCTCGTTTCGCGCGGCCTCGCGCTCTGGTCGACCGACGGCGCCGACCGCCCGGTGCTGATCGTGCGCGGGCAGGCGAACCTGCTCGACGACAGCGCGGTCGGCGACCTCGACCGCGTCCGCCTGCTCCTCGACGAGCTCGAAACCAAGCAGGACATCGCACAATTGCTCGACAGCGCGCGCGAAGGCAGCGCGACGCGCATTTTCATCGGGTCGGAGAATAAGCTCTTCTCGCTGTCGGGATCGTCGGTTATCGCCGCGCCCTATCATGGCAGCGACGGCCGCGTGGTCGGCGTGGTCGGGGTGATCGGCCCGACGCGCTTGAACTATGCGCGCATCGTTCCCATGGTGGATTTCACCGCACAATCGCTTTCAAGACTGATACGATAGGCCCATGACTGACATCGAAAACGAGACCCCCGTCGACAACGGCACGCCCCCCGAAGCCGAAGCGCCCGAAACCGAAGGCGAGACCGCGACCGCCGAAGCGGCGCCCCAGGACGAGGCGGCCAGGCTCGCCGAGCAGCTCGCCGCGGTGCAGCAGGACCTGCTCTATGCGCGCGCCGAGACGCAGAATGTCCGCCGCCGCGCCGAAAAGGAGGTCGCCGACGCGCACGCCTATGCCGCGACCAAATTCGCGCGCGACATCCTCTCGGTCGCCGACAATCTG
This sequence comes from Sphingopyxis indica, assembly GCF_032879645.1. NCBI lineage: Bacteria > Pseudomonadati > Pseudomonadota > Alphaproteobacteria > Sphingomonadales > Sphingopyxidaceae > Sphingopyxis > Sphingopyxis indica. Next base: position 1,021,189 of record NZ_CP076394.1, on the reverse strand, counting down.
GGCCGCGCGCTCGCCTCGCTCAGCGAGGAGCAGCGCGCCGACGAGGCGATCAAGCCGCTGCTCACCGGGCTCGAGGCCACCGAGCGCGAACTGATGAGCGTGTTCGAACGCCACGGCATCACCCGCATCGCCGCGGTCGGCCTGCCGCTCGACCCGAACCAGCACCAGGCGATGCTCGAAATCCCGAGCGAAAAGGACCCCGGCACGATCGTGCAGGAAATGCAGGCCGGCTATATGATGAAGGACCGCCTGCTGCGCCCCGCGATGGTGGGGGTCGCCAAGAAGGCGGATTAGGACGCGCCGCAATGATTAGGTGTATCCCCGCGAAGGCGGGGATCCATCTCCCGATGGCGGGATTCCGAAGCGACCGGTGATGGGTCCCCGCCTTCGCGGGGACACATGCAATTTCAATGTCGGCTTAGAGCGCGTTCGATTTTGATAGAATCAAAACCGGCACTCTAGATACCTGTTTTGCCGTGATTTCCGAGCCGTGAAATGTTCCATTTCACTCGAAATCACTCTAAGCCGCCTTGCGCAGCTTCGCGAGCTTCTTCAGCACCATGTCGCGCTTCAGCCGCGACAGATGGTCGATGAACAATATGCCCTCCAGATGGTCGTGCTCGTGCTGGATGCACGTCGCCATCAGCCCGGTCATGCGTTCCTGATGATGCTTGCCGTCCTCGTCCTGCCAATCGACCGTGACCTCGGCGGGACGTGATACCTCGGCATATTGTTCGGGGACCGACAGGCAGCCTTCCTGATAGACGCTATGCTCTTCCGAAAAGTCGGAGAAGACGGGGTTGATGAACACCCGCGGCGCGCGGATCACGCGCTTGCCCTCGGGGTCCTCGGGATCGCTCTCCTGCAGGTCGATCACCAGGATACGTTGCGGCACCCCGACCTGGATCGCGGCGAGGCCGATGCCGGGCGCGTCGTACATCGTCTCGAACATGTCGGCGACGAGCTGCTTCAGCTCGGCGTCGAACGTCTCGACGGGCTTCGAAATGACGCGCAGCCGCGGATCGGGCGTCTCTATGATAGGTAGCAGGGCCATGGATGCCATTTAGGTATGCACGGCCGGGCGGTCAATGATCGGCGCGATGCAGCCTCACCCCACCGGCCGCCGCGCCCGCAGTGCCTGCGCCAGCGTTCCTTCGTCCAGATAATCGAGCTCGCCCCCGACCGGCAGGCCGTGCGCGAGCTGGGTCAGCCGCACCGGATAGCCCTCAAGCCGCTCGGCGAGATAATGCGCGGTCGTCTGCCCTTCGAGGGTCGCGTTCATCGCGAGCACTACCTCGTCGATCCCGCCCGCCGACACGCGCGCGACCAGCGCGTCGATGCTCAGGTCCTGCGGCCGCACGCCTTCCAGCGCCGACAACCGCCCGCCGAGCACATGATATTTGCCGGGGAACAGCCGCGACTTGTCGAGCGCCCACAGGTCCGACACCTCCTCGACGACGCACAAGGACCGCGCGTCGCGGCGCGGGTCGGCGCAGATCGCGCACGGGTCCTGCGTGTCGACATTGCCGCAGATGCCGCAGGTCACCAGCCGCTCGGACACCGTCTGCAGCGCCGCGAGCAGCGGCGCGAAAGCACTCTCGCGCTTCTTCATCAGATGCAGCACCGCACGCCGCGCCGACCGCGGGCCGAGCCCCGGCAGGCGGGCGAGTTGCTGGACGAGCGCTTCGATTTCGGTGGACGCCATGGCGGGGTGGTAGTGACCTCCGCCCTCGCCCGCAATATCCCTTCCCTGCAACTTCCTCGTCACCCCGGCCCTTCGACAAGCTCAGGAGATCCGGGGTCCATGACAGCGGCGCCGCAATGGATGCCGGATCAAGCCCGGCATGACGAAGAAGGGGAGCATCAACCTTGCACAACCCTCCATCCTCCGCCAAAGCGCGCAGCCATGCGCATCGCCTTCATGGGAACCCCGCCCTTTGCGGTACCGACGCTCGCCGCGCTGCACGCCGCGGGGCATGACATCGCGGCGGTCTATACCCAGCCGCCGCGCCCCGCGCAGCGCGGCAAGAAACTGCAAAAGAGCGCCGTCCACCTCTGGGCCGAGGCACATGGCCTGCCCGTATGCACGCCGAAAAGCCTGAAAGGTGCCGACGAACAGGCCGACTTCGCCGCGTTCGACCTCGATGTCGCGGTGGTCGCCGCTTACGGCCTGATCCTGCCGCGAGCGGTTCTCGACGCCCCGCGCGAAGGCTGCCTCAACGTCCATGGCTCGATCCTGCCGCGCTGGCGCGGTGCGGCGCCGGTGCAGCGCGCGATCCTCGCCGGCGATACCGAGACCGGCGTGACGATCATGCAGATGGACGCGGGGCTCGACACCGGCGGCATGCGGCGCGTCGGCCGCACGCCGGTGGACGGCAAGAGCGCGGGCGACCTGACCGATGAACTCGCCGACATGGGCGCGGCATTGATGGTCGAGGTGCTCGGCGATCTGCCCGCCTTCCCACCCGAACCGCAGCCCGAGGCGGGCGTCACCTATGCCGCGAAGATCGACAAGAGCGAGGCGCGGCTCGATTTCCTGGTGAGCGCGGTGCAGGTCGAACGCCAGATCCGCGCCTTCAACCCGGCGCCCGGTGCCTTCTTCGAACTCGAGGGCGAGCGGTTCAAGCTGCTCGCCGCCGAGGTCATCCATCCAGCGGACACCACCCCCGGCGCCGCCCCGGGCGTCACCCTCGACGACGCGCTGACCATCGCCTGCAACCCCGGCGCGATCCGCGCCACCCGTGTCCAGCGTGCGGGCAAGCCCGCGATGGATGCCGTCGACCTGCTGCGCGGGCGGGCGATCGCGAAGGGCACGCGGCTCGCATGACCCGCTTCGCGCTCACCATCGAATATGACGGCCGCCCCTTCATGGGCTGGCAGCGCCAGTCGCACGGTCCGAGCGTCCAGCAGGCGATCGAGGAAGCAATCGCGCGCATCACCGGCGGGGAGGCCGCGGTGCATGGCGCGGGGCGCACCGACGCCGGCGTCCATGCGATCGCGATGCGCGCGCATGTCGACATCGAAAAGCCGCTCACCCCCTTCCGGCTGATGGAGGCGCTCAACGCCCAGCTGCGTCCCGCGCCGGTCGCGATCCTCGCCTGTGAAACCGTTGCGGACGACTGGCATGCGCGCTTTTCGTGCATCGGGCGCGCCTATGAATATCGCATCGTCAACCGCCGCGCGCCGCTGACGTGGGACAAGGGGCTGTCGTGGCAGGTCGCAAAGCCTCTGGATGCCGAAGCGATGCACGGCGCGGCGCAGGCGCTCGTCGGACGGCACGACTTCACGACCTTCCGCTCGGCGCATTGCCAGTCGCAAAGCCCGGTGAAGACGCTCGACCGGCTGAGCGTCAGCCGCCACGGCGACGAAATCATCGTCGAAACCGCGGCGCGCAGCTTCCTTCACCATCAGGTACGCTCGATGGTCGGCTGCCTCACCCTCGTCGGCCAGGGCAAATGGTCGGCGCGCGACCTGAAGGCCGCACTCGACGCGGCGGACAGGGGAGCCCTCGGCCTCAACGCCCCGCCCGACGGGCTTTATTTCGTGGGCGCGACCTATCCCTGATCCCTCGTCGGAAAACGAGGTCCGCATGGCCGCTTTCCGGCTGCTGGCCGGCGTGCCATTCCAATTTCGCGCAGAGATCGCAGAGGATTTGATTCACGCGGAGACGCGGAGACGCGGAGCGGGTCGGGGCCGACAGGCCCTCCTTTTCGATCAACGCTGCGCCATACCGCAGTGCCGAAGGGACAAAGCCGCTTCGCGGCGAACGCTACGTCTCCGCGCCTCCGCGTCTCCGCGTGAGCATTCTTCTTCTCTGCGATCTCTGCGCGAATCTCAAATAGCGCCCAACCCATTTCCGGGCGTGCGGTCGCGGCCCCAAAAAAAAGAAAAGGGCGGCCCCGCAGGACCGCCCTTTCATGTTTCACCGGGCTCGGCGCTTACGCCTTCTCGGTGTAATATTTCGGCGCGTGCTCGTTGAGGATCTCGAGGATCTTCGCCTGCGCGGTCTTTTCGTCGCTTTCCTCCATCGCGCCGAGTTCGCGCGCGAGGCGGCTCGACGCCGCTTCGAAGATCTGGCGCTCCGAATAGCTCTGTTCGGGCTGGTCGTCGGCGCGGAACAGGTCGCGCGTCACCTCGGCGATCGACACGAGGTCGCCCGAGTTGATCTTCGCTTCATATTCCTGCGCGCGGCGCGACCACATGGTGCGCTTCACCTTGGGCTTGGTCGTCAGCACCTGCAGCGCTTCCTTCAGCGTCTTGTCCGACGACAGCTTGCGCATCCCCACGCCTTCGGCCTTGTTGGTCGGGACGCGAAGGGTCATTTTTTCCTTTTCGAAGCGGAGGACATAGAGTTCCAGCTGCATGCCCGCGATCTCGGACTTTTGCAGCTCGATGACGCGCCCCACGCCATGCTTTGGATAAACGACATAATCCCCGACTTCAAAGACGAGCGAGTTTGCGGACATGCAGCTTCCTTTCATTGGCCTTGTCGGGACGGGAAAGCGCGTGAACACCGGTGTATCCGGCCCTCGCGGGAGGGGGATCAGGGCAGTTCGGGCGGCGCTCGCCAGTCTATCGTGACAAGGGATTTGGCTCCATCGGATGCGCCGAATGTGCCTCGGCCCGGCGGCGGGAAGAGGCGGATTGGCGGCGCGTTGATATTTCCTATAACGGATTCGCAACAAAATTGCCACCCCCCGCACGGAAATCCGTGCCTCTGCGCCTTGACGCCCCGGCAAACGCGTTTCACCTTGAGACGAAATCATGGATGGGGATGCCGAAATGCATGAGCAAATCTGGTGGGTTACGGGCGCATCGTCGGGAATCGGCGCGGCGCTGGCGCGCGGGCTGGCGGCGCGCGGCGCGCGGCTGATCCTGTCGGGCCGCAACGTCGCCGCGCTCGAAGCGGTGGCAAAGGATTGCGGCGCCGGAACGATGATCCTGCCCTTCGAGGCGACCGACTATGCGGCGATCCCGCAGATGGTGCAGGAAGCGTGGGACTGGTGCGGGCAAATCGACGGGCTCGTCAACAACGCCGGCATTTCGCAGCGCAGCCTGGCGATCGAAACCGGCTTTTCGGTCTATCAGAAGATAATCGACGTCGACCTGCTCGCGCCGATCGCACTGACGCAGGCGCTCTTGCCGCGTATGATCGCGGCGGGCGGCGGCCGGATCGTCGCCATATCGAGCGTCGCGGGCATGGCGGGCATTCCCGTCCGCAGCGCCTATTGCGCCGCCAAGCACGGGCTGATCGGCTATCACGACGCGGTGCGCGCCGAAAATGAGCATCTCGGCCTGAAGGTGCTCGTGGTCGCGCCCGGGTCGGTGCGCACCAACGTCAGCCGCAACGCGCTGAATGCCGACGGCAGCGTGCGCGGGACGAGCGACAAGGCGATCGACAACGGCCTTCCCGCCGAGGTCGCGGCGGCGCATATCCTGGACGCCGTCGAGAACGGCAAGCGCGAAATCGTCGTCGCCGAGGGCGCCGAAGCCGAAATCCCCGCGCTCCGCCGCAGCGATCCCGACGCGCTTTTCGACCGGATGAGCGCGATGGTGCAGGCGGGCTATGCACAGCAGATGGGTGCGAAGCGGTAGGCGCGCTCGTTCGGATGAAACCATAGCCCTGAGCTTGTCGAAGGGCGCTTCCCGTCGACAGTCGCCCTTCGACAAGCTCAGGGCTACGGTTCGATCTGACGTCCTAGAGCCGCGCCTCGAGCTGCGCGAGCAGCGCCTGAACCGGGCGCGGGGCTTCGGGGCGGGCCCAGCCCGCTTCGATCCGTGCGATGCGGTCGAACAGCCGTTCGCTCGCGGACACGATGTCGCGGATCGGCGCGTCGAAACGCGCGCAGACCGACCAGTCGGCAGCGATGGGCTCCCCGAGGCACGCAGCCTTGTCGCGCTTGCCGACGCCGGGCTCGCGCGCGATCATCGCGCGGCGGTGGAGCAGCCAGGCGATGATATGCATCAGCCGCGTTGTCGTCTTCAGCGATTCGCACGCCAGGCTGATCTGGAGCAGCGCGTCGCGCGGGACGCCGCCGAAATCGCGCGCCGCAGCAAAGGCCGCATGCGCCTCGTCGGCGAGCAGCATCGCCTCGACATAGAGCGCCTCGACCTGCGCCCGGTGGACGGGCGAGGTCAGCTCGGGCGGAACGGACGGTCCCCTGTTCATCACGGGGGGATGCCACGGGGCGGGCCGCGGCCGCAATGCCGCTAACCATCTTTCCTTGTCGCGTCCCGTTTTGAATCAGGCTCTCAGCCGCTCAGGCGATGATGTCGGGAAGCAGCTGATCCTCGCACCAGGCGATCTCGTCGCGCAGCTTGAGCTTCTTTTTCTTGAGCCGTGCGAGCTGAAGCTGGTCGGGAACCGCCCCTTCCCCCAGCGCGATGATCGCGGCGTCGAGGTCGCGATGTTCGATGCGGAGCAGTTCGAGGCGCTGGGCGATATCTTCGGGGTTCACGCGGCTGTTTCTGCCACGTTCACGCCCCGTCCGCAACGGGCACCGGGTGGCCGAATCGGCACGACATCGCCGCCGATTCGTGATTTAATCGACGGTCCCCATCGAGTCGAAAAGGAGAATGGTCCATGAGCACATCGCACCTTTCCGCCCTGAGGTCCCGCCATGCGGATCTCGACGCGAAAATTGCGAATGAAGAGCGCCGGCCTGCCCCCGATACGGCCCGGCTGGCGCAGATGAAGAAGCAGAAGCTCAAGCTCAAGGAAGAGATGCTGACGACGGGCTGAACCGGCCCGACGCGACATGCCGCCGGCTGGCGCCTCCTTGCGAGCGTCAGCCCCGGCGGCGGAAGGGCGCGCGTTCGAGTCCCGTCCGCCGCAGATGCGGCGGCAGATCCGATTCGGCCTTCACCTGACGCCGCACCACCTGCGGGTTGACCTGCCGGTCGAAGGCGATGCCGAACTTCCCCTCGCCCACCCAGACGACGCGGCCCGGAACCGGGCCGATGTTGCGCAGTTCGACTTCGATCGCCGCGCCTTCGGCGACGCGCACCGGCCCTTCGGCCAGCATTCCGCCCGGCGACAGGTTGCGCACGCGCACCAGCGCGGGCTGCCCGCCGTTCGTCACATAGAGATTGGCCTGCATGAACAGGCTGTCGCGATCGGCACTGCGTGACAGCGCGGCGACTTCCTCATCCAGCGTTCGCGACCCTTGCGATTCCATGCGACCCGTCCCTCGCTTCTGCCTCGAATATTCCAAGGCGGAGAATCTAGGGATGAGCCCTTGCCGAAATGTAAATGAAAGCCGGGGAATAGCCCGGCCCGCGATCAATCCTCGCGCGAGACGCGTTCGTTGCGCTCGTGACGCTCCTGCGCCTCCAGCGTCATCGTCGCGATCGGACGCGCCTGGAGCCGCGCGAGCGAGATCGGCTCGCCGGTGACCGCGCAATAGCCATATTCGCCCTCGTCGATGCGGCGGATCGCCGAATCGATCTTGGCGATCAGCTTGCGCTGGCGGTCGCGGGTCCTCAGCTCGATCGCCCAGTCGGTCTCGCTCGACGCGCGATCGGCAAGGTCGGGTTCGCGCAGCGGCCCGTCCTGCAATTGCGCCAGCGTCGATTCGGCTTCGGAGAGGATCGACTTCTTCCAGGCGATCAGGAGTCCCCGAAAATACTCCTGCTGCCGTTCGTTCATGAACGGCTCGTCTTCGCTGGGACTATAGTCCGAATCGAGGTTCGATTTGGCTTCGCGGAGCGCGTCGGCGCCAACGTCGGCAATCTGGGTTGGCATAAGGGGCTTCTCGCGTCCTTTCCTGTCGCAGGACCGCCGCGGCTGGCGATCCGGGGATTGCGCCGCGCCTATACCGGGCCCTCGGGAGCGATACAAGCGCCGAAGCTACCAATGCGGCCGGGTGAGTGAAGCGGCGCTGAACCGGGGCCGCGGCGCGGGGGATAAATCTCTCCCCGCTGTCTGGTTACAAACCAGCCGCTCGTTAGGAATTCGGATCAAATTTCCATTTTTCTGTTCCGATACGGGACAGAAATGGTCGGAATGCTTGATTTTGCCGCTCTAATCCCGTCTTCGGACACTCTATCGCGGTTAACGCGATGGACGCATTCACAAAGCTTTGGCCTTTTGGGTCTAGCCGAACAGCGAGCGGGGTGCCGGGGGTCGGGGCCTTTTTCGCCAAACAGCCGGAAAAGAAAGAATATCCATGTCTGTCCGAATGGCTCTAGCCAAGCTTGGCGCTTATACATGCGGCGGTGCGCTTCTGGGGGGCGGCGCGATGCAGGTCGCCGAGCCGCCCGCCGCGACCTGTTGCTGCTGCCAGACCTCCTGTTGCGGCAAGCCCGCGCCCAAGAAGGTCGTGCGCCAACGGCACGCGCCCAAGAAGGTGAAGCGCGTCCGCCGCGTCGTCACCACCAAAAAAACGGTGCGCGCCGAAACCCCGCAGGTCGTCACCCAGACGATCCCCCTGCCGCCGATCCCCTATGCCCCCTTCCCGCAGCAGAGCGGCTTCGAAGGCGGCGGTGGCGGCAGCGGCGTGACGGTGATCGGCGGCGGCTTTGGCGGCGGCTTCGGCGGCGGTTTCTTCGGGGGCTTCTTCGGCGGATCGAGCGGCGGCAGCAGCGGCAGCATCGTCGTCACCTCGACCACGACCGGCGGATTGAGCTCGACCACAAGCAGCACCTCGGGCGGCGTTTCGACCTCGACCGGCGGTGTGTCGACGTCGACTTCCACCGGGGGCGTATCGACCTCGACCGGCGGCATCAGCTCGACCACCTCGACCGGAGGCGTTTCGACCTCGACCGGCGGTGTCAGCACGTCCACGGGCGGCGTGAGCACGTCGACCGGCGGCGTCTCGACGTCCACTGGCGGCGTCTCGACGTCCACCGGCGGCGTCTCTACCTCCTCGGGCAACGTCAGCTCCTCCTCGTCGAGCAGCAGTTCCTCGTCCAGTTCGTCCTCCTCCTCTTCTTCTTCTTCATCGAGTTCGTCGTCCTCGGGCGGCGCCAGTTCGAGCGGAGGCGCTTCGAGCGGCAGTTCCTCATCGTCGTCGTCGAGCAGCAGCAGCTCGTCGTCGACCTCGTCGGGCGCGACCGGCGGCAGCAGCAGTTTCGGGGCGTCGAGTTCGTCCTCCTCTTCTTCGTCGAGCAGCAGCTCGTCGAGTTCGTCCTCCTCGTCGAGTTCGGGCGGCAGCAGCGGCAACCCGCCGGGCGATCCGACTCCGGTTCCCGCGCCGCCGATGATGCTGCTGTTCGGCGCCGCTGCCGCCGCGCTCGTCGCGCGCCGCCGCGCCGCGAATCAGGCGGACGAGGCCGACGCGGCCTGAAATCCACTGGAGGCCGGCCCGTCCGGCCGCCGATCGAGGGCCGCCCCGGGGCGGCCCTTTTTTCGTGCCGGTGTCGCGCCGGTCGCGAAAACCGGAACGACGGCCGCGCATTGCAACGCGCCTCCGGCCGGGTTAGCCCATGCGCGATCAAGGGAGGCCGCCATGCGCCGAAGCGCGATGCTTTTGTTTTTCCCCCTGCTGCTCGGGGGATGCGCGACGAGTGACCACGGCTGGACCGGCTCGGGCGCCGAGCCCTTCAATCAGGCGATGGCCGACTGCAAGGGCCGCACCGCCGCGCTCGGCGGCAAACCCGAACGCCGGTTCGCGATCGACACCTGCATGGCGGGCAAGGGCTGGACGCCGCCCGAACGCTGAGCGGCGACGTGCGGGGTTGCGCGGGGCGGACGGCGACGCCATAGCGCGGCCATGCACGATATCCGCCTGATCCGGGACGACCCGCAAGCCTTTGACGCCGGCCTCGCGCGCCGCGGCGTCGCACCGCAATCCGCGGCGATCCTCGCCGCCGATGCCAGCTTGCGCGCCTTGCAGACCGAGATGCAGGCCGCGCAGGCGCGCCGCAACGAAGCATCGAAGGCGATCGGCCAGGCGATGGCGAAAGGCGACAAGCAGACCGCCGAGGCGCTGAAGGCCGAGGTCGCGGCGCTCAAGGACAAGCTGCCCGAACAGGAAGCCGCCGAGCGCGAGCAGCTCGCGGCGCTGCACGACATCCTCGCCGCCCTCCCCAACCTTCCCGCCGCCGATGTCCCCGAGGGCGAGGATGAGGAAGGCAATGTCGAAATCGCGCGCTGGGGCACCCCGCGCAGCTTCGACTTCAAGCCGCAGGAACATGCCGATTTCGCCCCCGCGCTCGGGCTCGATTTCGAAACCGCGGCGAAGATGTCGGGCGCCCGTTTCGCCTTTCTCAAAGGCCCGATGGCGCGCCTCGAACGCGCGCTCGGCCAGTTCATGCTCGACAAGCAGACGACCGAAGCGGGCTATACCGAATGCGCGACGCCGCTGCTCGTCCGCGACGAAGCGGCGTTCGGCACGACCCAGCTGCCCAAATTCCGCGAGGATCTGTTCCAGACCACCGACGGCATGTGGCTGATCTCGACCTCCGAAATGAGCCTGACCAATGCGGTGCGCGAGGAAATCCTGACCGAAGCCGAGCTGCCGATCCGCATGACCGCGCTCACCCCCTGCTTCCGGTCCGAGGCGGGGTCGGCGGGGCGCGACACGCGCGGCTATATCCGCCAGCACCAGTTCTGGAAGGTCGAGCTGGTCTCGATCGTCCGCCCCGAGGACTCGGACGCCGAACTCGAGCGCAAGACGCGCGCCGCGGAGGGCATCCTCGAAGCGCTCGGCCTCCCCTATCGCAAAATGCTGCTCTGCGCCGGTGACATGGGCTTTGCCGCACGCAAGACCTATGATCTCGAAGTCTGGCTGCCCGGACAGGGCGCATATCGCGAGATTTCCAGCTGCTCGAACTGCGGCGATTTCCAGGCACGGCGCATGAACACGCGCTTCCGCCGCGAGGGCGCGAAGGGCAACGAGTTCGTCCACACGCTCAACGGCTCGGGCCTCGCGGTCGGGCGCACGCTCGTCGCGATTCTCGAAAATTATCAGCAGGCCGACGGCAGCGTCGACATCCCCGAAGCGCTCCATTCCTATATGGGCGGGATCACGCGGCTGGAGCCGAACCTGACTTAACACCCCGTTCGTGCTGAGGAGGGACTGAGCCCCGGCGAAGGCCCGTCTCGAAGCATGGGTCCTTCGAGACGCCATTTCGACGGGGCTCAATGGCTCCTCAGGACGAACGGATAAAAGAAGGATTGAAAGCGTGCGCATCCTCCTCACCAACGACGACGGCTATCACGCCCCCGGCTTCGCGGTGCTAGAGGCGATCGCGCGGCAGCTTTCGGACGACATCTGGGTCTGCGCGCCGTCGGAGGAACAGTCGGGCGCCGGCCATTCGCTCACCCTTTCGCGCCCGGTGCGCGTGCGCCAGCATGGCGAGCGGCGCTGGTCCTGCACCGGCACCCCGACCGATTCGGTGATGATCGCGATCGGCAAGCTGATGCCCGAAAAGCCCGATCTGATCCTCTCGGGCGTCAACCGCGGCGCCAATCTCGGCGACGACATCACCTATTCGGGCACCGTCTCGGCGGCGATCGAAGGGGCGCTCGCCGGCATCCCCGCTATCGCGCTCAGCCAGGTCTATGCGCGCGAGGGCATGGGCGACACCGTGCCCTTCGAGGCGGCCGAGGCGTGGGGCGCGAAGGCGCTCGCGCCGCTGCTGAAAACCCCGATGCCGCCGCGCACGCTGGTCAATATCAACTTCCCCGCGCTGCCCGCCGCCGCGGTCAAGGGCATCCGCGTCGTCCGCCAGGGCTTTCACGATTACAGCCGCGGCTCGATCGTCGAGGGCACCGACCCGCGCGGCTATACCTATTATTGGTTCGGGCTGCACGGCATCGAACATTCGCTCGCGCACGACAGCGACCTCGAAGCGATCGACGACGGCTCTATTTCGATCACCCCGCTCCAGCTCGACCTGACCCACGACGCCTCGCTCGCCGCGCTGCGGAGCGCCTATGAGGGGGATCGGTAGCGGGCGGAGGCGGTCATTCCAGTTCCTCCCCGGAACGGGGAGGTGGCAGCCCCCCTCGACTGCCTTGCAGGCGCTCAGGATAAACTGCGCCGTAGGCGCAGGGCTGACGGAGGGTCGGAGCCTCTCGTCATGGCGCAGCGTTTCGGCCCCTCCACCACCGTTTCGCGGCGGTCCCGCTCCCCGTTCCGGCGAGGAAATTGAAACTCCACGCCCCACGCCGGAACCGCCACGCGCTCGCAAAGGCAACGCCTAGAGCATCGTGCCGGAAATCTGCACCGTTTCCCCGAGCGAAGACGAGGGGCATTGCCGAGCGAAGTCGAGGCGGCGACGCTGCGGTTCTCGCTCCGCTCGAACGAGCCCCTCGTCTTCGCTCGGGGATGCGGATGATTCAGATTTCGCGCAATTTGCTCTAGAAGGAGGACGCCATGGCAGGGCAGCCCAGGGCCGGCGGGCCTATGTTCCTCGCCTGCGACGACAGCAGCTATATGTCGGGTCAGGTGTTGCATCCCAACGGCGGGATGATCGTTAACGGATAGAGGGGGCAGACAGGAGATATGTCATGCCAGCCAAATCCAAAGCCCAGCAAAAGGCCGCGGGCGCGGCGCTGAGCGCCAAGCGCGGCGATACGCCGAAATCCGAACTCAAGGGCGCCTCGCGCGAAATGTACGACAGCATGAGCGAAAAGCAGCTCGAGGATTTCGCCGAAGGCTCGCGCAAGGGCAAACCCGAACACGTCGACTGACCCCGCTGGCCAGTTGCGCCGCGATCCGGCATAATCCCCGCCAGGGGAGGATCGCGATGCGTAAGTGGCGGCGGATTTTCGCGGGCGGAGCGCTGCTGGGTGCCGCGCTTGCGGGCTGCAGCTTTCAGGCGGCGCTCGACCGGATGGTGCCGCGCGAACGTCAGGACGAGATCATCGCCCTGGCGCGCGACTTCTGCACCGATCCGGCGGCCGTCCTGCCCGCCCTCCATCCCGAACTCGTCGGCAGCGTCCGCAGCGCCGCGGCGAAATTGCCCGGCGAGTGTCCCGGCCGCGGCGCGACGTGGCGGATCGCCTCCTATGAATGGGGCGCCGACCTCGCCGATGGCGCCTCGCGGCGGCGCGAGGACGCCGTGGTCGTCGGCACCGGCACGGGCAAATGGACGACGGTTTCGCTGCGCTTCCATGCCGAGAACGGCAAGCCGATGCAGATCGTCGCGTGGAATGTGCTCGGCAGCACGACCAAGCCCGAGGCGCTGAGCTTCGCCGAAAGCTATGACGATATGGCGCGGCTGATGGCGATCGTGGTGCCGGTGACGCTGCTGTTGCTGGCGGCGCTCGCGGGCTGGCTGGTCTGGCGGTGGCGCCAGCGGCGCCGCGCGGCTTGAGCCGCCGTCAATGCACCGTATCGAGCGGCGCATCGACCGACAAATAGGTGATCAGCCGTTCGATCTGCCGCCAGCGCGCGAAATGGATATGGTTGCCGAGCACCCGAAACTGCTCGGCGCGCGCCGCCGCCGCAAAACCCGCTTCCTCGCCATGTTCGCGGATCAACGCTTCGGCGTCGTCGACCGCGGCGCGATCGGACAGATAGGGGGCGGGAAGCTGCATCGGATCTCCGGCGGGCTGCGGGACGCCTTCCCTATCGCGCCAGCCTCACCGCGCCGTTCCCGAGCGTGATGAACATCGGGGTAAGGTTAATCGAACCGCACCCCCGCTTAACCATGGCGCCGCGCCGCGTTTCGCCCCTTTGCCGCCACGGCTCGCCGGTGTAAGCAGAGCGTCATGCGCAAGATCCTGAAATATGTCGCCATCGCCCTGCTGCTGATCCTCGTGATCGGCGGCATCGTCTTCTACGCGATGTCGCGCCCCGACGTTGCGCGCTTCTCGACCGCCGAGACGAGCGGCCGCGTCCCGGTGATGGCCTCGCAGCATCCGCAAACCCTGCCGACGATGAATGTCCCCGAGGCGACGAGCTGGCCCGCCGATGCGGCCCCGGCCCCGGCGCAGGGGCTGTCCGTTGCGCGCTTCGCCGAGGGACTCGACCATCCGCGCTCGATGCTCGTGCTCCCGAACGGCGACGTTCTCGTGGCAGAGGCCGAAAGCCCGCCGCGCCAGGACAGCGGCATCGAAGGCGCGGTGATGAAGCGGATGATGAGCAAGGCCGGCGCGGGCGGTGCCTCGGCGAACCGCATCACCCTGCTCCGCGACGCCGACGGCGACGGCAGGGCCGAGGTGAAGAGCGCCTATATCACGGGGCTCAACTCGCCCTATGGCATGGCGCTCGTCGGCGACACGCTCTACGTCGCGAACACCGACGCGCTGCTCGCCTTCCCCTATGTCGAGGGCGCGACGAAGATGGCGGGCAAGCCGAAGAAGATCACCGACCTGCCCGCGGCGGGCACCAACCGCCACTGGACCAAGAGCCTCGCCGCCGCGCCCAACGGCTGGCTCTATGTCGGCGTCGGTGCCGACAGCAATATCGGCGAAAAGGGCATGGCGAACGAAGCGCGCCGCGCCCGCGTGCTCGAGGTGCGGCCCGAGAATGGCTATGTCCGCACCTGGGCCGCCGGGCTGCGCAACCCCGTCGGCCTCGCCTTCTATCCGGGCAGCGATACGCTGTGGGGCGTGGTCAACGAGCGCGACATGCTCGGCAGCGACCTCGTCCCCGATTATCTGACCGACATCGACGAAGGCGACACCTTCGGCTGGCCCTGGTATTATTGGGGCGGCTTCGTCGATCCGCGCGTCGACCCGCCCGAAGAGGATAACCGCCAATATGTGAAGCGGCCCGCCTATGCGCTCGGCGCGCACACCGCGCCGCTCGGCATGACCTTCACCCAGGGGCTCGATCTCGGCGACCGCTGGGCGAACGGCGCGCTGATCGCGCGGCACGGATCGTGGAACCGCGAGCCGGTGTCGGGCTATGACGTGGTGTTCGTGAAGTTCGGCGCCAACGGCAAGCCGGTCGACGCGCTCCCCATCCCCTTCCTCACCGTCTTCCTCGCGAAAGACGCCGAAACGACGCGCGGCCGGCCCGCCGACGTCAAGGTCGCGAAGGACGGAACCGCGCTCGTCGCCGACGACACCGGCGGCGTGATCTGGCGGGTGGCGAAGGCGGGATAACGCCAAGCCCCCTCGTCGTCATTGCGAGCGCAGCGAAGCAATCCAGAGCGGTTTACGCTACTCTGGATTGCTTCGCTGCGCTCGCAATGACGAATGCCTGCCGGCGGATAGCTACGCGGGCGCTACACCCGCATCGGCATCAGCACGTAAAGCGCCGGGCTCTTCTCGGTCTCGCGGATCAGGGTCGGCGCGTTCGCGTCGGCGAGGTGCAGCTCGACATTGTCGCCGTCGACCTGCGCCAATATGTCCGAAAGATAGCGCGCGTTGAAGCCGATCTCGAGCGGCTCGCTGTCGTATCCCGCGGGCAGTTCCTCGGCCGCAGTGCCATTCTCGGGGCTGGTGACGCTCAAGGTGATGCGGTCCTTGTCGAGCCCGACCTTCACCGCGCGCGTCTTTTCGCTGGCGATCGTCGAGACGCGGTCGACGCCCTGGAACAGGCTCTTCGGATCGACCTTCAACAGCTTGTCGTTCGCGGTCGGGATGACGCGGCTGTAATCGGGGAAGGTGCCGTCGATCAGCTTCGAGGTCAGCACGGCATGGCCGAGCTGAAAGCGGATTTTCGACGCCGACAGGCTGATCTCGACATTGCCCTCGGCCTCGTCGAGCAGCTTGCGAATCTCGCCGACGCATTTGCGCGGCACGATCACGTCGGGCATCCCCGTCGCGCCCTCGGGGCGCGTCACCGTGTAGCGCGCGAGGCGGTGGCCGTCGGTCGCCGCGGCCTTGAGCACCGGCCCCGACGCATCCTCGGCGACGTGGAAGAAGATGCCGTTCAGATAATAGCGCGTTTCCTCGGTCGAAATGGCGAAGCGCGTCTTGTCGATGATCTGGATGAGCTCGGCGACCGGCAGCTCGAAGCTCGTCGGCAGTTCGCCCTCGGCGATCACCGGGAAATCGTCGCGCGGCAGGGTCGGCAGGTTGAAGTTCGAACGGCCCGCCTTGACCTGCATCTTGCCCTCGGCGGCCGACAGACTGACTTCCGACCCTTCGGGCAGCTTGCGCGCGATCTCGAACAAGGTGTGCGCCGAAACGGTGGTGGTGCCCGGCGTCTCGACCTTTGCCGCGACGGTTTCGACGACCTGCAGGTCGAGGTCGGTCGCCATCAGCTTCAATTGGCCCGAGGCATCGGCCTCGATCAGCACGTTCGACAGGATCGGAATGGTGTTACGCCGCTCGACCACCGACTGGACGTGGCCAAGGCTTTTCAGGAGCACTGCGCGTTCGATCGTCGCTTTCATTCTGATTCTTTATCCCTGTCTTGCGGGCTCGTCCGGTGGAGAGAAGTCCCTGAAAGGCAGGGCGCCGCGAACGATTCGGCGTCCGACTCCCTACCCCCGAAAATGTCCACCTTCCTTAACGAACGCACCGCACGGTGCAAGCCATGCTTGCAATGCACCGCCATTCGCGCGAACGCAGGCGGCGATGCGGCGTGCGCTTTTCCCGGTTTCGATCCTGCTGGCCCTTCCGGCCGCCGCCATCGCCGCGGCGCCCACCGCGCTCGGCGTGTTCGAAGGCTGGGGCGCTTTCCGCGACCCCGCGACCCCGCGCTGCTATGCGATCGCCGCGCCCTCGGCGACGATCGGCCGGCCCGAAGCAAAGGGCTATGCGAGCATCGGCTATTGGCCGAAGTCGGGGATTCGCGGTCAATTTTACGTCCGCCTGTCGCGCCCGCGCCGCGACGGCGCCGAGCTGCGGCTGACGATCGGGTCGCGGCGCTTCATCCTGACGGGGAGCGGCGTCCACGGCTGGGCGAGCGACGCGCGCATGGACGCGGGCATCATCGCCGCAATGCGCGCGGCGCCGAGCATGAGCGTCGAAAGCACCTCGACAACCGGCCGCGCGATCGCCGACACCTACAAGCTGCGCGGCGCCGCCACCGCCATCGACGCCGCGGCCCTCGGCTGCGCACGCATCCGCTGAAGTGGGTAACAACCGATTGCGGCCAAAGGATCCTCCCCGGCACGGGGAGGACCGTCCGCTTCCCACCCCTAAACCGCCATCGGGTTCGAGGGCGGCAACGGCATTTCCAGTCGCACGCAAATCGGGTAGCGATGGGGCGATGAAGCAGTTGCCGCCGCGATGAGCGATCGCAGACAGACCAGGGTGAAAAGCCAGCGCCGGTTCCAGCCGCTTCGCCGTGCGAGCCGCTGGCCGGTCTGGGCCGACGTCGCGGCGCGGCTCGGGCTCGCCTTCCTGCTCATCTTCTTCGTGATCATGGTCCACTGGATCGACCGCGAAGGGCTGGTCGACCATCATGACGGTCACGTCAGCTTCCTCGACGTCGTCTATTTCACGATGATTTCGGTCACGACGACCGGTTTCGGCGACATCGCGCCGATCTCCGACCGCTCGCGGCTGATCGAATCGGTGATCGTGACGCCGATCCGCATCGCGGTGCTCTTCATCTTCGTCGGCACCGCCTATAGCTTCGTCATCAAACGCACATGGGAAAAATGGCGCATGGCCCGCATCCAGGCAAAGCTCACCAACCATATCGTCGTCCTCGGCTTTGGCATCAGCGGCTCCGAAGCGGTGAAGGAGCTGATCGCGCGCGGCACCGATCCCGCGGACATCGTCGTCATCGACCCGTCGAACTCGCGGATCGCGGCGGCGGAGGAGATGGGCTGCAACGTGCTGCAGGGCGATGCGTCGAGCGACGAGACGCTGCTCGACGTCCGCATCGCGGCGGCGCAGACCGTCCTCGTTTCGGCGGGGCGCGACGACACCTCGATTCTGATCGTCCTCACCGTCCGCCACCTCGCGCCGCAGGTGCCGATCAGCGTCGTCATCCGCGCGCAGGACAATGAACTGCTCGCGCGGCAGGCGGGCGCAAACAATGTCATCAACCCGGTCAATTTCACCGGCCTGCTGCTCGCGGGATCGGCGCAAGGGGCGCATGTCGCCGACTATATGGCCGACCTTGCCTCGGTGACGGGCAAGGTGCAGCTCAATGAACGGCCGGTGCATCCCGAAGAGGTCGGCAAGAGCCTCGACGCGCTCGCGAGCGGCGGCCGCGGCCTGCGCATCTATCGCGGCGGCCGGCCTTATGGCTTCTGGGAAGCGGAGGCACAGAATCTCAAGCTCGGCGACCTCGTCGTCGAGGTGATACCGTGCGAGGCGGGATAATCGCTCACCCCCGCCAATAGAGCCACGCCGCCCACAGCCAGCCGATGATCAGCAGGGCGCCGCCGATCGGCGTCACCATGCCGAGCCAGCGCGGCGCGCCGAGCGCCATCGCGTAGAGGGTGAGCGCAAAGATTGCCGCGCCGGCGAGCAGCAGGATCGCCGGCCCGCGCGCGAAGCCCATGATCGCGAGCGCGGCAACCGCGTGCACCAGCTGATAGATTCCGCCCGTCCGCAGCCAGTCGGCTTCCTGCACCCCCGCGGCGCCATGCGCCCCGAACGCGCCCGCCGCGACGGCAAGTGCCGCCGAGATTGCCGCCCACACTCCGATCATCCTGTTTCCTTTCGTCCTGCGCAGCTTTTCCATGCCCAAACGCGCCGCGCGTGACAAAGCCGCAAAAATCGCCTATGGGCGCGCCCGATCATGATAACCAGGACCCTCCCCGCCCAGCCGAAAATCGGCATGGTTTCGCTCGGCTGCCCGAAGGCGCTCGTCGACAGCGAACGGATTCTAACCAGGCTCCGCGCCGACGGCTATGGCCTGTCGCCCGATTATGCGGGCGCCGACGTCGTGCTCGTCAACACCTGCGGCTTCCTCGATTCGGCGAAGGAAGAAAGCCTCGAGGCGATCGGCGAGGCGATGGCCGAGAATGGCCGCGTCATCGTCACCGGCTGCATGGGCAATGAGGCCGAGGCGATCCGCGCGCGCTTCCCCAAGGTGCTCGCGGTCACCGGCGCGCATCAATATGAGCAGGTCGTCGATGCCGTCCACGACGCCGCACCGCCGACGCAGGGACCGTTCGTCGATCTCGTCCCCGAGGGCGGGCTGAAGCTGACGCCGCGCCACTACAGCTATCTGAAGATCTCCGAGGGCTGCAACCACAGCTGTTCCTTCTGCATCATCCCCGACCTGCGCGGCAAGCTCGTCAGCCGCCGCATCGACGCGGTGCTGCGCGAAGCCGAAAAGCTCGTCGCGGCGGGAACGAAGGAGTTGCTGGTCATCAGCCAGGATACCTCGGCCTATGGCGTCGATATCCGCCACGACCCGCGCCAGTGGCACGGTCGCGAGGTGCGCGCGCACATGACCGACCTCGCGCGCGAACTCGGCCAGCTCCGCACCGGCGAGGGCCACGCGCCATGGGTGCGCCTCCACTATGTCTATCCCTATCCGCACGTCGACGCGGTGATCCCGTTGATGGCCGAGGGGCTGCTCACCCCCTATCTCGACATTCCCTTCCAGCACGCGAGCCCGAGCGTCCTCAAGCGCATGAAGCGCCCCGCGAACGAAGCCAAGGTGCTCGAGCGGCTCAAGGCATGGCGCGCCATCGCCCCCGACATCGCGATCCGGTCGAGCTTCGTCGTCGGCTTCCCCGGCGAAACCGAGGCGGACTTTCAATATCTCCTCGACTGGCTCGACGAAGCGCAGCTCGACCGCGTCGGCGCGTTCCGCTTCGAACCCGTCGCGGGCGCGCAGGCGAATGCGCTCGACAATCCGGTGCCCGAGGAGGTCAAGGAAGAACGCTATCAGCGGATCATGGCCAAGACCGCGGCGATCAGCGCCGCCAAGCTGGAAGCCAAAATCGGCCGCACCCTCCCCGTCATCATCGACGAGGTGGGCGAGCCCGACGAAGAGGGCAGCATCGGCGCGACCGGCCGCAGCCAGGCCGACGCGCCGGAAATCGACGGCCATGTCTATCTGCGCGACGTCGCCGCGAGCCTGAAGGCGGGCGATATCGTCGATGTCGTCGTCGAGGACGCCGACGAGCATGATCTTTACGGGGTGGTTGCGGCCTGACTTTGGTTCGGCACGGCATTCCCGCCGTGCGCCGCCAGTTCTTCGCGCCTTGTTCCAAAGGCGGGAGCATATTCGAGCGGAATATCGCGCGCGACCCTTTCGAAAACGGGAGCCACATCGGCGCGCGGTCGAACCCGCAGCGCGAGCGAGGGCGTCACCGACGACGTGCCGTACAGATCGAAACTCTGCTTTTGCAGCGCTCTTATCATGGGCATCGCGCGGTATCGGTCGTTCAGTTCATTGCGGACGATCTCTGCGGCGCGATCCTCGGCGCCGCCACACAGCATGGCGGCCGCCGCCACGGGCGCCGAATCGGCCAGATGTTGCTCGACATCCATCATGACGGCCTTGGCCTCGCCCTCGCGCCCGAGCGCCGTCAACGCGCACAGCTTGGCGCGCCGCACAAGCATGCGAGCATAGCCGTTCCCACCCTCCTCGGCGATGCGTCCCGCCAATTCGGCCGCTTCCAATCCCCGCTCATATTGCCCGAGATCGACTAGCCGCTCGCCGCGATTGATCGCGAAATTGACCATCCACGCGCTTGTGGAGGGGTCGTCCGCCTGAGCGACGATGCGGTCGAAGATGTCGCCGGCCGCGTCGTGACGGCCCAGCGCATCGAGCGCATAGACTTTGGCGTTGAGCGCCCAGCCCATATCCTCCGACAAGCCGGTAAAATCAGAAGGTTGATGTTTGTCGAGAAGCGCAACGACCTCCTCGAAACGTCCGTTGCGCAGATAGGCCAGCGCCAGGCTCCTGATCGCGCCGGGCTTGTCGGGTTGACTCTGGTAATTCGCAACGGCTCGGCGGAGCTCGGCCTCGAGAAACACCTGCAGATGGAGGCCAGCCTTGGCCTCGAGCTGCGGCCAGTATTTTTCGAACCGTCGATCACCAAGCACGTCGATCACCGAATCGGCCAGCACGGTCTGATCCACCAGCTCGATGGCTCGGTCGGGGTGGCCCGCCTCGACCTCCGCGGTAAAATGATCCGACTTGATCGAGATCTGCATGTCCTCGGAAAAGCTGGCCAGATGGCCGGGCGTATCCAGGCCGCGCATCAGTGCGAGCAGTCCTTCGTAATCTTTGGCCTGGCGATGGGAGTGGAACAGGTTGCGCGCGGTTTGCGCCAGCGGCTCGGTCTGCCCTTCGGCTTCCGGAGAGTCGAGAAAGGCAATCAGGTCGGCGGAAGCGGCCGCGCGATCGCCCGCCAGCGCGGCGATGTTGATCGACGCAATCCTGTCCAGCTCGATCTTTCCCGAGCCGCGAACATATTTCAGCTTCTGATAGGCATCGGTCCAGCGCTCTTCCGAAACCGCACAACTCATCTCCGCAGCGGCGCGCATATATTTCACATTCGGATTGAAGCTGCCGCGCATCTCCATCTGCCAATAGAGCGGAACAAGGAAGCCGCAGAAGTCGGTTTCCTTGCGCTGGGCTGCGTCGGCGAAGGCGGACAACAGCTCGGCATCGGTCATGCGCGTGAAGTCGGGGCGCTCCGGCGCGGCGCCCGTCTGCGCCGCCATCGCCACGCCGAGCGAAAGCGACGCCCCCAGCAGCGCCATCAGCCGAACGACTGCGATCATTCCGGATTTCCCCTGCCTCTTACCTGCGGCCTTGCCTAGCGCGGACGCGCAGCGCGGCAAAGACCGAAGAAAAATTGCCGCCAGAATGGCACCGATCGCCGCGGAAGCGGGCTTAGAACAGCCGCGTCAGCGAATAGAAGATCGCGGCGACCACCGCGCTCGCGGGGATGGTGATGAACCAGGCGACGACGACGTTGCTCGCGACGCCCCAGCGCACCGCGCTCGCGCGGCGCGCGACGCCGGCGCCGATGATGCTGCCGGTGATCGTGTGCGTCGTCGACACCGGAATGCCGAGCAGGCTCGCGGCAAAGACCATGATCGAGCCGCCGGTCGAGGCGGCGAAGCCCTGATGGTGCGACAGCTTGGTGATCCGCCCGCCCATCGTCTCGATGATCTTCCACCCGCCCGACAAGGTCCCCAGCGCGATCGCGATATAGCAGGCGAAGGCGACCCAGTGCGGGACGTGGAAATCGCCGGTCATATAGCCGGTCGAATAGAGCAATACCGCGATCACCCCCATCGTCTTCTGCGCGTCGTTGAGCCCGTGGCTCAGCGAATAGGCTGCCGAGGAAAAGAGGTGCAGCGTGCGGAAGGTCCGCTCGGCGAATTTCGCGGTGGCACCGCGCAGCGCCCAGCTGCTCGCGAGCATCACGAGCATCGACAGCAGCATCCCGAGCAGCGGCGAGAGGAAGATCGCGATGACGGTCTTGTTGAGCCCAGACCATTCGATGCCCTCGAACCCCGCATGCGCGACCCCGGCGCCGACGATGCCGCCGACGAGCGCGTGGCTCGACGAGGAGGGAATGCCCTTGAGCCAGGTGACGACGTTCCAGAACATCGCCCCGACGAGCGCGCCGAACACCACCGCCGGCGTCACCAGATCCTTGTCGATCAGCCCCGCGCCGATCGTCTCGGCGACCTTGTGCAGCGCCGGAAAGACGAGGCTGAGAAAATAGGCCGCGAAATTGAAGAAGGCGGCGAACATCACCGCCTGAACCGGCCTGAGGAGCCGCGTCGCGACGACGGTCGCGATGCTGTTCGCGGCGTCGTGCAGGCCGTTCAGAAAATCGAACGCCAGCGCAAGGACGATCAGTCCGGCAAGGAAGGGAAAGGCGAGTTCATGCATGGCGGCGCCCCCGCTTACGCGTGGTCGATGACCAGGCCGTCGATCTCGTTCGCGACATCCTCGAATCGGTCGACGACGCGTTCGAGGTGGCTGTAAAGCTCGCGCGCGATCATGAAGTGGATCGTGTTCTGCTCGCCATGTTCGCGGAACAGCCGCTTGAGCCCCGCCGCGTGGATCTCGTCGGCATGGCCTTCCATGCGCACCAGCCGCTCGGTCAGCTCGTGCAGCCGCGGGCCGTTCGCCGAAATATTGCGCAGGAGCGGCAGGGCCTCGACCGTCAGCCGCGCCGAATCGACGATGATGCCCGCGATGTCGCGCATTTCGGGATCGAATTCGCGGACGTCGTAAAGGTCGACCGCCCCCGCGGTCTTCTGCATCTCGTCGATCGCATCGTCCATCGAGGCGATCAGGTCGGTGATCGCGCTGCGGTCGAAGGGGGTCAGGAAGGTGCGGCGCACCGTCTGCAACACTTCGCGGGTGATCGCGTCGGCGTCATGCTCGCGCTCGACGATTTCCTGAATATGGTCCGCCATGCCGTCGCCGCCCTGGAGCAGCCGCGCGAGCGCCTCCGATCCTGCGGCGAGCGTCGCCGCATGGCGTTCGAACAGCTCGAAGAAATTGCCCTGCCTGGGAAGCAGGCGCTGGAACCAGGCGAACATGCGGCTAACCCCCGTCTTGTCTGCAATCGTATCGACGACGCCGCTCGTGCGCGCTGCCGCGCGAAAGCCGCTGTCGCCGAAGGAGCGGATCATCGCCTGCAGGTCGGGCTCATCGACGACCTCGGCGGCCTTGTCGAGCGCGAACCAGCGCCGCTCGCGCTCGTCCTGCTCTTTCCATTCGCCGAGTTCCTTGGTCACCGCGAGCGGAAACACCTCGACGTTGAGCATCACCGACGCGCCATTGGCGCGGCGCTTGCGATAATGATAGCTGCCGATCGCGGTCGGGCAGACCGCGCCGAGCACTCCGGCTTCCTCCTCGGCCTCGATCGCCGCCGAGGCGTGGCGCGACAGGCCGGTGAGCGGATTGCCCTTGGGAATCACCCAGCGCCCGGTGCCGCGCGAGGTGATGAGCAATATCTCGGTCGGGCCGTCGCGCCCGGGGCCGCCGAAGCGATAGGGGAGAACCGCGATCTGTCGCATGACGCCTCCTCCTTTCCTGACGGGCGGCCGGGGGCAGTGGCCATTGATGACAATTGGGTGACGCCCCTATGACAATATCGTGACAGCGG
This sequence comes from Sphingopyxis indica, assembly GCF_032879645.1. Taxonomy (NCBI): domain Bacteria; kingdom Pseudomonadati; phylum Pseudomonadota; class Alphaproteobacteria; order Sphingomonadales; family Sphingopyxidaceae; genus Sphingopyxis; species Sphingopyxis indica. The sequence continues at coordinate 997,333 of NZ_CP076394.1, read as the reverse complement.
CAATGGGCTGCGTTCCAGGCCTCGCAGTTTCCGTAAACGTCAATTCGATTGCAAAATGCAACGCTATGCGTAAGCTGCTGCTCGAAGCGAGCCAGGGCACCGACCCGCTCGATAGAAAAGACGGGAGACATGATGATGGCAGGCACGGCGACGAAGGACCGCCCCGCGCAGGCAAAGGCTGCCCCGGTCGATCAGGATGTGCTGATCGTCGGCGCCGGCATCTCGGGCATCGGCATGGCAGTGCATCTGCAACTGCATTCGCCTGACCGCAGTTTCGCGCTGGTCGAGCGCCGCGCCAATCTGGGCGGCACCTGGGACCTGTTCCGCTATCCCGGCATCCGCTCGGACAGCGACATGCACACGCTGGGCTTCGTCTTCGAGCCGTGGAAGCATGAAAAGTCGATCGCCGACGGCCCCGCCATCCTCGATTATCTCAATCGCATCGTCGACGAGCGCCACATCCGCGAGCGTATCCGCTTCAACCGCAAGGTCGTCGGCGCCGACTGGAGCAGCGCCGACGCGCGCTGGACGGTGACGCTCGAGGACGAAAGCGGCGCGACCTCGACCACCACCGCGCGCTGGCTCTATCTCGGCTCGGGCTATTACGACTATGACGAACCCTATGACGCCAATTTCACCGGCCGCGAGGATTTCGAGGGTCAGATCGTCCACCCGCAATTCTGGCCCGAAAATCTCGACTATGCCGGCAAGCGCGTCGTGGTGATCGGATCGGGGGCGACCGCGGTCACCATCGTCCCGTCGATCGCCGGCAAGGCGGCGCATGTGACGATGCTGCAGCGCACCCCGACCTGGTATGCGATCCGCCCCGCCAAGGACGCGCTCGCCAATTTCCTGCGCAAGATCCTGCCCGAAAAGCTCGCCTATCGGATCACCCGCTTCAAGAATATCCGGCTGCAGGACATCGTCTTCCGCCGCGCGCGCGAAAAGCCCGAAAAGGTCGCCGACTTCCTGACCCGGAAGCTCAAGGCGGCGCTCGGCGACCGCTATGACCCGGTCGCCTTCACCCCGCCCTATAATCCGTGGGAACAAAGGCTGTGCCTCGTCCCCGACGCCGATTTCTTCGAAGCGATGAAGGCCGACAAGGCATCGGTCGTCACCGACCATATCGAGCGCTTCGACAAGAGCGGCATTCAGCTCAAGTCGGGCCGCCACCTCGACGCCGACATCATCATCACGGCAACCGGGCTGAAGCTGGCGGTGGCGGGCAAGATTCCGGTGCGCGTCGACGGCGACCTCATCGACTGGAGCGAGCATTTCTATTACAAGGCGTGCATGTTCTCGAACGTGCCGAATTTCTCGGCGGTGTTCGGCTATCTCAACGCGAGCTGGACGCTGCGCGCCGATATCGTGTCCGAATATGTCTGCCGCGTCCTCAACCACATGCGCGACACCCGCACCGAGGTCGCAACGCCGCTCCTCGCCGATCCGTCGAGCCTGACCGAAGAGAATATTTTCGATTTCTCGTCGGGCTATATCCAGCGCGCGCTGCACATCATGCCCAAGAGCGCGGTCGATCTGCCGTGGCGGCTCAGCCAGAATTATGTGCAGGACCGGATCGACATGAAGAGCGGGCCGGTCGACGACGGTGTGCTGCGCTTCGGCCATGCGAGCGCCGCGACCGCCGCGGCGCCGGCCGAACTCGAAGCGGCGGAATAAGCGGCCCGGCACACTGAAACTGCACCTGCGCTAGCCGACGCTCGATCATCTAAAGTTCGTGTGTCCCCGCGAAGGCGGGGACCCATCTCCGACCGGCGCCAGGTCGCGACGTCGGGAGATGGGCTCCCGCCTTCGCGGGAGCACACGAGCTTGTTGTGTCAAAGATGATCGCGCTAAAGCCGCAGCCCCGCGGTTTCGGGCAGGCCCGCCATGATGTTCAGATTCTGGACGCAGGCGCCGCTCGCGCCCTTGCCCAGATTGTCGAGCCGCGCGACGAGGCGCGCCTGGCTGCCGTCGCCATTGGCAAAGACGAACAGGTCGAGCCGGTCGCTGCCACCGTCCGAGGCGCGCAGCAGCATCTCGCCGTCGGCGGGCGCTTCGCCCATCCCCACGATCGGGCTGCCGGCATAATATTCGGCGAGCGCGGCGCGCAGCGCATCGGGCGTCGCCGCGCCGGGCATCGCGCCGAGCGGCAGCGGCACCTCGACCACCATGCCGCGATGCGCGGGGATCACCGCGGGCGAAAAGAGCGGCGCGACGGCAAGCCCGCAGCGCGCCTGCATCTCGGGGACATGCTTGTGCCCGAGCGCCAGCGCATAACCGCGCCACGCGATGTCGCGATCGGCCTCGAAGCGCTCGATCAGCGCCTTGCCGCCGCCCGAATAGCCGCTGACCGCGTTGCAGCCATAGGGCCAGTCGGCGGGAAGCAGCCCGGCGCGGACCAGCGGCGCGACGAGCGCGATGAAGCCCGTCGAATAGCAGCCGGGGTTCGACACGCGCATCGCCGCGGCGACCGCGTCGTGGCCGCTGACTTCGGGCAGGCCATAGACCCAGCCCGGCGCGACGCGGTGCGCGGTCGAGGCGTCGATGACGCGAGTCCGATCATTGTCGATCATCGCGGCCGCCTCGCGCGCGGCATCGTCGGGCAGGCAGAGGATAACGAAATCGGCCTCGTTCAGCGCCTCGCGCCGCGCGGCGGCCTCCTTGCGCCGCGCTTCGTCCAGGCGCAGCAGCGTAAACTCGCTCCGCCCCGCGAGCCGCTCGGCGATTTCCAGCCCCGTGGTTCCGGCCGCGCCGTCGATGAAGACCGTCTGCGTCATCGCCTCAACGCACCCGCTTCATGCCGCTGACCGCGGGGTCGTGCCCCTCGGCCGCGAAGCGCGCAATGACGTCGGCGAGCGGTTCGGCGGCGACCGACATGCTGTGCTTGCTCGCATGTATCAGCGTGTCGCGGTCGGCCATGATCCCGACATGGCCGGGAAAGAAGGCCAGGTCGCCGCGCGCCAGGCCGGCGGGCGCGACATCCTTGTCGCTGCCGAGCGCCGCGAGTTGCAGGTCGCTGTCGCGCGGCAGATGGATGCCCGCCGCGCCCCATGCGAGCTGGACGAGCCCCGAACAGTCGATCCCCTGCGCGGTGCGCCCGCCCCAATGATAGGGCGTCCCGATCATCGCTTCGGCGACCGCGGCGGGATCGGCGTCGAATGCGTCGATCTCCGCGAGCGCGTCCATCTCGATATAGCCGTGGACCGTGCGCAGCCAGTCGCCCTGCACCTCGCCCATCACCAGCGCACCATAGGGCAGGATCGCCGACCCGCCGCTTGCCGCGTCGGGGGCGGAATGAAGGCGCGCCTCGGCGGCCGCGACGCGGTGCGTCGGCGCGATCGGGTTGCCGAGCGCATTGGCGGCCAGATAGCCGACATAATGGTCGGCAAGGCCATAGCCCCACGCCCAGCCGCCGGTGACGTCGAGCAACGCGAAGCCTTCGCCGAACAGCAGCTCGCTCGTCTGCTCGGCATCGAGCGATGGTGCGGCGCGTATCGCGGCCGAGGGCAGGACGCAGCTCGTCATCTTGGGCGCGGCATAATGCGGCGCGAAATGGGTCCCCGCGACCGCGATGTCGGCGAGGTCGGGGCGGATCGCGACGATGCGCGGGTCGAAATCCTGCGCGACGCCGGCGAGCCCGAAGCGGTCGCGGCCCGCGCCGGCAGCGCCGGGGCGCCCCATGCGCACCCGGTTCAATGCTGAATTATCGCCCTTGTTCGCGGTCACATCTCGTCCTGTGCAAAGCCAAAGATCCGCGCGATCGCGGACAATCGCGCGGCATTAGACCAGCGCGCCGCGCTTGATCAAGCGGGTTCAGCCGCGGCCGCGGCGGTCGTAGCGCGCCTGCAGCATCGCCCACGCCGCGCGCAGCCCCAGTGCCGCGCCGCCCTTCGGGCGCCCGGGTTTCGCCGTCGGACGCCAGGCGAAAGTATCGAAATGCGCCCAGCGCGTATCGTCGGGGACGAAGCGTTTCAGGAACAGCGCCGCGGTGATCGACCCCGCAAAGGCCGAGCTGCCCGCATTGCCGAGGTCGGCGATGTCGGTTTCGAGGAGGTCGGCATAGCCGTCCCACAGCGGCATCCGCCAGACGGGATCGTCGCGGTCGGTGCCGCCCGCGATCAGGTCGGCGGCAAGCGCATCGTCATTGGCATAGAGCGCCGGCAGATCGGGGCCGAGCGCGACGCGCGCGGCGCCGGTCAGCGTCGCGAAATCGACGATCAGCTCGGGCTTGTCCTCGCCCGCTTTGGCGAGCGCGTCGCCGAGCACCAGCCGGCCTTCGGCATCGGTGTTGCCGATCTCGACCGTCAGTCCCTTGCGGCTCTTGAGCACGTCGCCGGGGCGGAAGGCATCCGACGAAATCGCATTTTCGGCCGCGGCGACAAGGCAGTGAAGGCGGATCGGCAACCCGGTCGCCATCACCAGCTCGGCAAGCGCAAGGACGTGCGCGGCGCCGCCCATATCCTTCTTCATCAGCCGCATTCCCGCCGCGGGCTTGATGTCGAGCCCGCCGCTGTCGAAGGCGATCCCTTTGCCGACGAGCGCGACGCGCGGATGATCCTCCTTGCCCCAGACGATCTCGATCAGCCGCGGCGCATGATGCTTGGCGGCGGCACGGCCCACCGCGTGGATCATCGGATAGCCCTGTTCGAGCGCCTCGCCCTTGGTGACGGCCAGCGTCGCGCCATGCGCCTTCGCGATCCGCGCGGCCTCCTTTTCGAGCGCCGCCGGTCCCATGTCGGCGGCGGGGGTGTTGACGAGGTCGCGGACGAGCGCGGTCGCGCGCGCTTCGGCGACCATCGGCGCGATCGCACCGACGTCGGCGGTCAGCAGCACGCGCGGACCGCGTGCCTCTTCCCTGGTGCGATAGGCATCGAAGCGATATTGCCCGCTCATCCAGCCGAACAGCGCCTTGCCCGGCTGCCGCCCCTCGATGCGATAGCGCCCTTCGGGAAGCACCTGCCCCAGCTTGGCGAGACACCAGGCCGACAGATTCTCGACATCGGCGACGGTCGTGACGACCGACCAGCTTTCGGCATCGTCGCCCGGCAGGATCGCATGGGCGTAGGCGTCGGGCTTGTAGGCGGCGGCGGCAAGCGCGGCGCGTTCGCGCGCGCTGCGGCCTGTCAGCCACGCATCATAGCTCTTCTTGTCGACGAGATGGATGGCGCGCGCATCCTGCCCCTTGTCGGGCTGGATCAGGTCGGAATAGTCGATCATGCTCCATCTGCCTAAGCCGATAGGGAAACTTTGTCGATTCCCGGCGTTGTTCGGCCATGACGATGATCTCCCGCTCCTCCGCCGCGCTCGTCCTGACCGGCGCGCTGTTCGCCGCCGGCTGCTCGGAAAAGCCGCAGTCCCCCGCCGAAAAAATGGCAGCCGCTTCGGTGCCGGGCGCCCCGCCCGACGGCGCGAAGGACCTTGCCGCGAAGGAAGTCACTGAGTCCGAAGTCAAGCTGTCGAACGACCTTGTCGAGTTCGCCTATGCCTATCCGCGCGAGGCGGCGCGCATCCCCGATCTCGCGGCGTGGCTCGACAACGATCGCGAAAAGCAGCGCGAAGCGCTGATCAAAACGGCGAAGCGCGACAAGGACGACGCCGAAAAGAACGGCTTTCCCTATCATCCGCACAGCCATCTTCAGACGTGGAAGCGCGTCGCGAGCACCCCGCGCTTCCTCAGCCTGTCGGCCGAGATCGACACCTATATGGGCGGCGCGCACGGCATGCACAGCTTCGACTCGCTCGTCTGGGATCGCAATCATGCCAAGCGGCTGAAGCCGCTCGACCTGTTCGAAAGCGGCGAAGCGTTCGACCGGGCGGTCAACGACGATCTGTGCGCCGGCGTCGAGCGCGCCAAGGCGGCGAAGGGCATCGACTGGTCGCGCGACCCCGACAGCAGCTTCGGCCAATGCCCCTCCGCATCGGCGCAGACGATCTGGCTCGGCTCGACCGACGGCAAATATCTCGACCGCATGACGATCGCCATCGCCCCCTATGAAGTCGGCCCCTATGCCGAGGGCAGCTACACGATCAACCTGCCGGTGACCGCGGCGGTCGTCCACGCGCTGAAAGACGAATATCAGCGCGATTTCCTGCCGATCAATTGACGGAAGGAGGCGATTGTCCCGCTCGTGGATACGGCGACTTTCGGGCGATACCAATCGTAGGGACGAGGAAGCCCCTCCCCTGAAGGGGAGGGGCTTAATAGGATCGCTATGTCCCCTCCCAACCCCAAAGCCGCCACCGCTTTTGCGATCCGAGCTTTCCCCTTTCGGTCGAACCGCCGCCGCCCTATAGCGCGCTCCATGCTCCTATCCGACCGCGTCCTGTTCCTCGACGGCGAGGCCCTCGTCATCGACAAGCCCGAAGGGTTGCCGGTCGATCCGCCGCGCGACGGCAGCCTCAGCCTCGAAAATCATCTCGACAGCCTGCGCTTCGGCTTCAAGCGCTGGCCGCTTCCTGTCCACCGGCTCGACCGCGACACCTCGGGCTGCCTGCTTCTCGCGCGCAACCCCAAGGCGCACGGCCGCTTCACCCGCGCCTTCGAGGGGCGCGCGGTCGAAAAGCAATATCTCGCGATCCTCGACGGCATCCCCGAGGGCGAGCGCGGCACGATCGACCTGCCGCTCGCCAAGGTTTCGACCGCGGAGGCGGGCTGGCGGATGGTCGGCGACGCGAAAGGCAAGCCGTCGGTGTCGCATTGGGAAAAGCTCGCCGTCGTGGACGGCCGCGCGCTGCTTCGTTTCCGTCCCGAGACGGGGCGCACGCACCAGCTGCGCGTCCACGCGCTCGAAGGCCTCGGCTTCGCGATTGCGGGCGATCCGGTCTATGGCGCCGGCACGGGGCGCGATCGCACCCTGCTGCACGCCGAGCGGCTGGTCGTGGACCGTGACGTCAAGCCGCCGATTATCGCCGAGGCGCCCTTCCCCGACCGCTTCGCGGCGCTGGGCTTTGCCGCGCCCGAGGGAGCCGCGCCGACCCGTGGCTGAGATTCCCGAAAGCGCGATCAGCGAACGCTTCCTCGCCGGCTCGGGACCCGGCGGGCAGAATGTCAACAGGGTCGCGACCGCATGCCAGCTGCGCGTCGACGTCTATGCGCTCGGCCTCGCGCCCGATGCCTGGCGGCGGCTGAAGGCGCTTGCGGGCAGCCGGATGACCGCCGACGGCGAACTGGTCATCCTCGCACGGCGTTTCCGCACGCAGGAGGCGAACCGCGCCGATGCGCGCGCGCGCCTTTCCGACCTGATCGACGCTGCGCTCAAGCGCCCCGAGCGGCGCATCAAGACCAGGCCGAGCAAGGCCGCCAAGGCGCGCCGCATCGAGGGCAAGAAGGCGCGCGGATCGGTGAAGGCGATGCGCGGCCGCGTCCGCCCGTCGGACTGATACCAAGCTGCAGAGATCGCAACCTATGAGGATTGTCAGTCCCGTTTGCTGGCGAGGAGCGGCGGAAGCGGCGATGTGGTTCATCGTCGCGACCCTGCGACGACGTCCAGCGGACGGGACTGGCAATCCTGCGGGCGGCCTTCTGGCGGCCCCCGGACAGCGTCACGCCCTCGGCACGATACACCGCATCGCCCCTTCGGGCGCTCCTCGCCGAGAACCGCCAGAAGGCCGTCCTCATAGGTTGCGATCTCTGCAGCTTGGTATGACCCCTTGATCCTCTATCGCCTCGACGCCGACGCCGCCGAAATCGCGGCGGTGCTGGGCGCCGAGGCGGGAAAAGACCCATGGCAAGGCGGCTATGTGACGCCCGGCCGCCCGGCGCCGGTCGTCGTCGGCGACGGCCGCCCCGGGTCGCGTCCCGTGCTGCGACCGAAGCTGTGGGGCGTCCCGCCGCCGCCGCGCGGGGATCGGCCGGTAACGAGCGTGCGCAACCTGCAAAGCCCCTTCTGGACCGGCACGCTGCGCCATCCCGAATTGCGCTGCCTGATCCCCGCGACCGCCTTTGCCGGCTGGTCGGGGACTGCCGGCACCAAGCGGCAGCTTTGGTATTCGCTCGCCGGCGAACATGTCTTCGCCTTCGCCGGCATCCACCGCCAAACCGAGGACTGGCCGAGCTTCGCGGTGCTGACGACCGAGCCCAATTCGCTGGTCGAGCGCCATCAGGGAGCGACGATGCCGGTGATCCTGCACCGCGAGGACCATATTCGCTGGCTCACCGCCGACTGGCGCGACGCGGCGGGCCTCGTCACCCCCTTTCCGAGTCATTTGATGGAAACAGGATCAACACCGCCTTAACCGGCTTCCTTCACGCTCTGCGTTGATCTTGCGCTAACCACCCGGGCGCTAGTTTCGACCCGAATCGAAACAATATGAAGGCGACCGACCGTGCCGAGCACCGCCCCCACGCTCAATCCCCCCGCCAATGCCCGCCGCGCCCGGCGCGCTTCGGTCGATGGCCGCGCACGCTTTCGCGAAGCCGGGCAGAATCCGTTCGACGCCGAACTTTACGACCTGTCATCAACGGGCTTTCGCATGTTCACCTATTCGCGTCAGGCGATCGGCAAGCGCATCTGGGTCAGCCTGCCCGGGCTGGAACCGCGCGAGGCGATCGTGCGCCGCGCCGAAGGCTGCAGCTATGGCTGCGAATTCGTCGAACCGCTCCACCCGTCGGTGGCGAGCCATTTGCAGGCAAAGCTCGGCGCCTGATCAGTCTTCGGGCTTTTCGGACCTTTTCAGGATATGCTGCCATTCGGCGGCACGCACCGGCGCGACCGACAGGCGCGACTGGCGGATGAGTTTCATATCAGCGAGCCTGGGATCGGCCTTGATCGCCTTCAATGACACCGGATGCGCGAGCGGGCGCACCGGTTCGACGCGCACCACGACCCACGGCGAACCCGCGTCGGCGGTCGGGTCGGGAAAGGCGGTCTCGACGATCCGCATGATGCCGACGCATTCCTTGCCGATATTGCTGTGATAGAAAAGCGCCTCGTCGCCGACCTTCATCGCCTGCATATTCTGCTTGGCGGTGTGGTTGCGCACGCCGTCCCATATGCCGCTGCCGTCGCGGACGAGGTCGTCCCAGCTATAGGCGTCGGGTTCGGATTTCATCAGCCAATATTGCTTGCCCATGGCGCGGGGCTTAGCCGAGGCAAACGGGTGGGGGAACCGCCTTTTTTCCTTTCGCATGGCCGCCCGAGCGCCTAAATCCCCGTTCATGTCAAAGACGCGCCGCCGGTCCGCCGGCAAGCCGCGCCACAGCCTCAACATTATGGATTAACAGCATGACCGCCGCCGTTCCCGTCATTTCCCTATCGCTGCCCGCCGATCGTTTCGCGCAGGATTTCGGCGCCTCGTTCGAGCGCTTCGGCTTCGCGATGATCACCGACCATGGCATCGACCCGGCGCTGATCGACCGCGCCTGGACGAAGGCGAAGGAATTTTTCGCGCTGCCCGAAGCGGTCAAGCGCGCCTATTTCATCCCCGGCGGCGGCGGCGCGCGCGGCTATACGCCGTTCGGCACCGAGATCGCAAAGGGCGCCAAGGAAGTCGACCTCAAGGAATTCTGGCACGTCGGCCGCGACCTTCCCGCCGGACATCGCCTCGCCGCGCAGCAGCCGAACAATGTCTGGCCGGGCGAAGTCGAGAGCTTTCGCGCGACCTTCGAGGCGTTGTTCGCCGAGTTCGACCGCGTCGGCGGCCGGCTGCTGTCGGGCATCGCGCGCTACCTCGGCCTTGCGCCCGATTTCTTTGACGACACGGTGAAGGACGGCAACAGCGTGATGCGCCTGCTCCACTATCCGCCGGTCGAGGCGCCCGCGAAGGGCATTCGCGCCGAAGCGCATGAGGACATCAATACGATCACCCTGCTGCTCGGTGCCGAGGAAGCCGGGCTCGAGATTCTCGACAAGGACGGCAGCTGGCTTCCCGTTTCGCCGCCGCCGGGCGCGATGGCGGTCAATGTCGGCGACATGCTGCAACGGCTGACCAACAACCGCCTGCCCTCGACGACGCACCGCGTGCGCAATCCCGACGAGGGCCGCGCCGGCGTCGCGCGCTATTCGATGCCCTTCTTCCTGCATTTCCGTTCGGATTACCGGATCGAGACGCTGGACAGCTGCATCGACGCCGAGCATCCGGACCTTTATCCGGTGCCGATCACCGCCGACGACTATCTGCAGGAGCGGCTGCGCGAGATCGGCCTCAAAAAATAGCCTTCAGGACAGGCGCGCGCGCATCGGTCACGCGTTCCCATGGCCCGTGCATCTCGATGATCGAGCCGAAGACGCCGCTGATCTCGCCGTCGCGACCGCCATCGACGCCGCGGCCCTCGGCTGCGCACGCATCCGCTGAGGCGGTTGCGGAGGCTGGCGCGACACGAACGGGTGGAAGGGTGCCGGCTCGCGACCGGCAGGGGACATTCGGCGCCTTATAATGTCGTCATTCCCGCGAAAGCGGGAATCCAGGGCGTGCGTCGGCTAACCCCGCACTGGATTCCCGCTTTCGCGGGAATGACGAAGACGGGAAACGACAACTTTCTCCCCCAAAACCGCCTTCTCTCCCTCGTGCCATCCCTAAGCCCGCGCCAGCCGCGTCAGCGCATTCGCAAGGAAATCGAGCACCGCCCGCACGCGCGGCACGTGGCGCAGGCGTTCGTGGGTGAGCAGCCAGACGCCGGTGGTGTCCTCATTCTTCGGCGGGATGCAGCGGATGAGGTCGCTTTCGCGGTCGGCGATGAAGGCGGGCAGGACCGACAGTCCCATCCCCGCGCGCACGCCCGATAGCAGGCCCGACGCCGTGTCATATTGCATCACCACCGCATCCTCGAGCGCATATTGGCGCAGCCACGCCCGATAGGGTTCCCAGACGTGGCCGCCGCCGCCGATGAAGGGATGCGCGGCGAGTTCCTCGCGGCTGTGCGGGATGCCGTGCAGATCGGCGTAGTCGCGGCTGCAATAGAGCGTCCAGCCATTGTCGGCGATGCGCCGCCCGACCAGGCCGGCGCCCGACGGCTGCTTGCTGCTGCGGATCGCGATGTCGGCGGCGCCCGCCGCGAGGTCGCGCGACTCGTCCGACGTGTCGAGCTGGATATGGATTTCGGGATGCGCGGCGCGCAGGTCGCGCAGGATCGGCGGCAGGATGGTGACCGCGAAGATTTCCATCGTCGTGACGCTGACCGTGCCGCCGGTATCGCGCGAGCGCGCCCCCGCGGCCTCGCCGAAGCGGTCGGCGGCCTCGCGCACCGCAAGCGCATGGCCGAGCATCGCCTCCCCCACCGGGGTCAGCGCATAGCCCGCCTGCCGCCGCTCGAACAGGGCGAGCCCGGTCGCCTCTTCGAGCGCCGCGATGCGCCGTGCGACCGTCGTCTGGCTGACGCGCAGCGCCTGTGCCGCCGCAAGCGTGCTGCCGCTTTCGGCTACGGCAAGAAAGGATCTGAGGTCGTTCCAGTCGAACATGGCGCCCCCTGCTTGTGCGCGATAACCGCTGCCGCCGCATTCTGCAATTTCGCAGAATGAGTGCGCAACATCGTTGCTCCCGCCGGTGCGCGCGAACGCCTAATTTGCTCCTGCCGGCTTCCTCCCCTCCTCAACCAGCCGGACGAAGGAGATTTGAGATGCAAAAGCTTCCGATCCTCGCCGCCCTGACCGCCCTTGCGCTGGGCCAGCCTGCCCTCGCCCAGGATGCGCCCCGCACCCGCACGGCGGTCGTCGACCATCGCGACCTCGACCTTTCTACCGACAAGGGCGCGCGCGCACTCGACCGCCGGATCTGGCGCGCGGTCGTCGAGGTCTGCGGCACTGCGCCCGACTACGACCTCGAAGGCAAGAATCAGGTTCGCGAATGTCGCCGCGACACCCGCCGCCTCGCCGCGGCCGACGCCGAACTGGCGATCGCCGAGGCGAAGCAGGGCCAGCCGATCCGGGTGACGACGCGCGCGAAGTGACGCGGCAACACTTCGGCCTGCTCCTTGTCGAACAAGGCGCTCAGAAAATCCGTGTGTCCCCGCGAAGGCGGGGACCCATCTCCGGCCGGTTCTAGATGAAACGAACGGGAGATGGGCTCCCGCCTCCGCGGGAGCACACGGCTTATTAAATCACCGATGATGACTTGCTACCCTCCCCCCGCGCGTCGAACGCGGCGCGCGCGCCCTCGACCTCGCACAGATGCGCCTCGGCCCAGTGCCACACCCCGCAAAAGGCTTCGCCGAGGCTGCGGCCGAGGTCGGTCAGGCAATATTCGACCTTGGGCGGCACGACCGCGAACACCTGTCGGTGGACGAGCCCGTCGCGTTCCATCGCGCGCAAAGTCTGGGTCAGCATCTTCTGGCTGATACCGGGAACGAGCCGCGCGAGCTCGGTGAAACGGCACGTCCCATGATCTTCCAGTTCCTCGAGCACGAGCAGCGTCCATTTGTCGGCGACGCGGCCGATCAGCTCGTTCACCAGCATCTCGACGCGCGGATCGACGGGCGCCTGTGCGTCATGGGAAATTTCTTGCGGCTGCGACATGCAGGAAAATCCAATTCTCACTTTTAGGTAACTATGGCACTTTGGGGTGCCTTCTTTCCTTTGGAGAGTATAGGCATAAATAGGCGTCCTCCCCAACCCCGAAACGGAGGAACCACCATGAAAACCACAGGCAACACCATCCTCGTCTCCGGCGGCGGCTCGGGCATCGGGCTCGCGCTCGCGCAGCGCTGGCACGACGCGGGCAATGCCGTGATCGTCACCGGCCGCAACGCCGCGAAGCTCGAGGCTGCGGTCGCGGGCCGCGAGAATATGCACGCGATGACGCTCGACGTCACCGACGCGGACGCCATCGCCACCTTCGCCAAGGACATCGCGGCGCGCTTCCCGGCGCTCAACATCCTCGTCAACAACGCCGGGGTGATGATGTACGAGGCGGTCGGCAGCGAGCGCGACCTTTCCGACGCCGAGGCGACCGTGGTCACCAACCTGCTCGGCCCGATCCGGCTGACCGATGCGCTGATCGACCATCTCGCGACGCAGGATGACAGCGCGATCGTCAACGTCACTTCGGGCCTCGCCTTCGTGCCGCTGCCCAAGGCGCCGACCTATTCGGCGACCAAGGCGGCGCTGCACAGCTATACGCAGGCGCTGCGCGTCCAATTGGAAGGCAGGGTCGAGGTGATCGAACTCGCCCCGCCCGCGGTGCGCACCGAACTGACCCCGGGGCAGTCGACGCGCGAGGGCTATATGCCGCTCGACGCCTTCGCCGACGAGGTGATGGCGCTGTTCGCGATCGAACCGACGCCGCCCGAAATCCTCGTGCAGAATGTGCTGCCGCTGCGCAATGCCGAGGCAGAGGGCATGGTCGCGGAACGGCTGGCGTTTCTGAACAATCTATAACCCCCGCTGATCGTCATTGCGAACGGAGTGAAGCAATCCAGAGTCACCCGCGCCGCCCTGGATTGCTTCGTCGCTACGCTCCTCGCAATGACGACAGCAGCGAGAATTGCGCTTTCCCCCCAACCTCCCTATATGGCCGCCCATCATGCAGATCCCCGGCCATATCGACCCGGTCACGACGGGCACCGTTCCCCTGCGCGGGGGCAATCGCGTCGACCTCGTCGGCCTGACACGCGAGGGCGTGCGCGCCGCGCTCGAGGAAGCCGGGCTCGACGCGAAGGCGGCGAAGCTGCGCGCGAAGCAGATCTGGCACTGGATCTATCATCGCGGCGTCACCGATTTCGACGCGATGACCGACATCGCAAAGGCGATGCGCCCCTGGCTCACCGAGCGCTTCATCGTCGGCCGTCCGACCGTGCGCGAGGCGCAGCTGTCGAACGACGGCACGCGCAAATGGCTGCTCGCCGCCGCCGACGGCCAGGAATATGAGATGGTGTTCATCCCCGACGCCGACCGCGGCACGCTCTGCGTGTCGAGCCAGGTCGGCTGCACCTTGAACTGCCGTTTCTGCCACACCGGCACGATGCGGCTCGTGCGCAACCTCTCCGCGGGCGAGATCGTCGGGCAGGTGCTGCTCGCGCGCGACGCGCTCGGCGAATGGCCGAAGGGCAATATGGCGGGCGGCGACCAGGACGACGACGAGGCGGGCCACTACACCGCTGACGGCCGGATGCTCACCAACATCGTGATGATGGGGATGGGCGAGCCGCTCTATAATTTCGACGAGGTCAAGGGCGCGCTGAAGATCGTGATGGACGGCGACGGCCTGGCGCTGTCGAAGCGCCGCATCACCCTGTCGACGAGCGGCGTCGTGCCGATGATGGCGCGCGCGGGCGAGGAGATCGGGGTCAACCTCGCGGTCTCGCTCCACGCCGTCAGCAAGGAAATCCGCGACGAGATCGTGCCGCTCAACCGCAAATATGGCATCGAGGAACTGCTCGAGGCCTGCGCCGCCTATCCCGGCGCGAACAATGCGCGGCGCATCACCTTCGAATATGTGATGCTGAAGGACAAGAATGACAGCGACGCCGACGCGCGCGAACTGGTGCGGCTGATCAAGCAGTATCGCCTCCCTGCGAAGGTCAATCTGATCCCCTTCAACCCCTGGCCCGGCGCGCCCTATGAATGCTCGTCGCCCGAGCGGGTGCGCGCGTTCAGCAATCTGATTTTCGAGGCCGGGATCTCCGCCCCCGTCCGCACCCCGCGCGGCCGCGACATCATGGCCGCCTGCGGCCAGCTCAAGAGCGCCGCGACGAGGCCGAGCCGCGCCGAACTCGACCGCATCGCCGCCGAAAAACAGGCCGCGCTCGGCTGAATCCCTGCCATCAGGGTCCCATTTTCCGCGAAAAATCGCGGCTGTTGGCGCGCGCCCTTTCTATACCGTGTGGTAAAAATAACACAGGTAGCAAAATTGTCATATTCTGAATGATTCGTTCATTGCAGCGACAGCCGCGAAGCCCATCTAGGGCGCGGGCCACGACCCAAAGGGCGCGGTCCTGACTAGAATGAAGGAACATACAATGAAAAAATTCGCAGTTGCAGCCGCTCTCCTCTCGGCCGTCGTTGCCGTCCCCGCCATGGCCGCCGACGGCGGCGAGGTTCGCGCCGAAGTGCGCGGCGGGTACATCACCGGCTCGGGCCTCGACGACGCCACCATCGGTGCCGCCGCCGGCTATGACTTCGACCTCGGTTCGACCGCCTTTGCGGGCGCCGAAATCGCGGGCGACAAGGTGCTGAAGGACGGCTTCGACGTCCAGTTCTCGGCCGGCGGCCGCGTCGGCGCCAAGGTCGGCACCGCGGGCAAGGCCTATGTCACCGGCGGTTACACCTTTACCGACATCGACGATCCCTATGCCGGCGTCGGCTATCAGCACAAGCTGGGCCAGAACATGTACGCCAAGGCCGAATATCGCCACCAGTTCATCGGCAACTTCAGCGATTTCGACACCTTCGCGGTCGGCCTGGGCGTTGCTTTCTGATCCGTTCGGAAAGCCACGAAACGAGGAAGGGGCGGCCCCGCGGGGTCGCCCCTTTTCTTTTGGGGCGACGCACGGCACGACAGCGGGCATGACCTACCGCATCGACTCGGTCCTCACCGGCAAGGCGCACGTCTTTGGCGCGCGTGGCGAGCCGAGCGCGATCGCCAAGACGCCCGCGACCGGCCCGCGCGCCGTCACCTTCCTCGGCCTTGCGGGGGACGAGCAGGCCGACCTGTCGGTCCACGGCGGCCCCGACAAGGCGATCCACCATTATCCGCGCGACCATTATACCTTCTGGGACGACGCGCTCGGCGGCCATGCGCTGCTCGCATCGCCGGGCGCCTTCGGCGAGAATATCTCGACCTCGGGCCTCGTCGAGGATGCGGCGTGCATTGGCGACCGCTACCGGCTCGGCAGCGCGCTCGTCGAGATCAGCCAGGGGCGCCAGCCGTGCTGGAAGCTCGGCCACCGCTTCGGCATCGAGACCGTCCCCGCAACGGTGGTCAGGACGCGGCGCAGCGGCTGGTATTATCGCGTCCTCGAAGAGGGCGCGGTCGCGGCGGGCGACGCTCTGGCACTCGTCGAACGCCCGCTCCCCGGCTGGCCGGTCGAGCGCGCCTTTCGCCTGCTGATCGCGGGCGGCGGCAAGCGCGAACCCGCGGCGCTCGCCGAACTGGCGGCGATGGAGGTGCTCGCGACGAGCTGGCGCGAGCGCGCGACGAAGCTGCTCGGTTGATACGCCTCTCTTGTTAAGGCGATTGCAGATATGTCCGCTAATACCGGAACCCGCCATCTCCTTCATCGTCATCCCGGACTTGATCCGGGATCCATAGCCGCGGCGTTGTCGTGGATCCCGGATCAAGTCCGGGATGACGAAGCGGGGTGAACCGTCCGCTCCTCACCCTAAAAGCGGCCGCGTGTCGGCATAATCGCCGTCGGCGAGACGAGGCTATAAGGCCCGCCACGCCAGCTCTGCAAACTCGCACAGCAATGGCCGCGTATCGCGCGGGTCGATGATGTCCTCGACCCCGAATTTCTCCGCGGTGCGAAAGGGCGAGCGGACGCGGTTCAGCCGCTCGCGGATCGCCTCCAGATGCGCCGCCGGGTCCTCGGCCGCCTCGAGCTCGCTCTTGTAGGCGACCTCGACCCCGCCCTCGATCGGCAGGCTGCCCCAGTCGCCCGACGGCCAGGCGAAGCGGTACTGGAAGCGCTCGGCGTTCGACATCGCGCTGCCCGCAATGCCATAGGCGCGGCGCACGACGACCGACGCCAGCGGCACGCTCGCGCGGTAGATCGCGTTCATCGCCTGCACGCCGTAACGGATCGTCCCCGTCCGCTCGGCCTCGCCGCCGATCATGAAGCCGGGATTGTCGACGAGGTGGACGATCGGCAGGCGGAACTGGTCGGCGAGCTTGACGAAACGCTCGGCCTTTTCGCTGGTCTTCGCGTCCCACGACCCGCCGAGATAGGAGGGATCGCTCGCGAGCACCGCGACCGGCCAGCCGCCCAATCGCGCGAAAGCGGTGATGACCGCCCGTCCCCAGCGCGCGCCCATTTCGAAGACGCTGCCCTGGTCGAACACCGCCTCGGCAATGCGCCGCATCGAATAGACCCGCTTCGCCTCGCGCGGAACGATGGACAACAAGGCCTCTTCGCGCCGGCCGACGGGATCGTCGGACGCGATGCGCGCGGCGCGCTCGTGGATCGACGAGGGCAGATAGGACAGGAAGCGCCGCGCCGCCGCGAACGCCTCGGCCTCCGATGCCACCTCGTCGTCGACGACGCCGTTGCGCGTATGCACGTCGGTGCCGCCGAGTTCCTCGCGGTCCAATGTATCGCCGATCGCCGCGGCGACCGCCGGCCCCGCCGCGAAAAGCTGCGACAGGCCGCGCACCATCACGCTGTAATGGCTCGCGACGACGCGCGCCGCGCCGAGCCCCGCGGTCGGGCCGAGCGCGAGCGCGACCACCGGCACCGTGTCGAGATTGGCAATGATCTGGTCCCAGCCCGGAACGTGCGGGATATAGGTATAGCCCATATCCTCGAGTGTCTTGACCGACCCGCCGCCGCCGGTGCCGTCGATCATGCGGATCAGCGGCAGGCGATATTCGTGCGCCATCGCTTCGCACTGGATGAATTTGCGGTGCAGCGCCGCATCGGCCGCACCGCCGCGCACGGTGAAATCGTCGGCCGAGGCGACCACGGGCCGCCCGTCGATATTCGCGCGCCCGAAGATGAAATTGCTTGGCGCAAGGTCTTCCAGCTCGCCATCGGGGCCGTAGGTGCCCCGCCCCGCGATCTTGCCGATCTCGCGAAAACTCCCCGGATCGACGATCGCCGCGAGCCGCGCCCGCGCGTCCATCTTGCCGCGCCCATGCTGGCGCGCGACCTTTTCTGCACCGCCCATCTTCTCGGCCATCGCCCGCCGTGCGGCGAGTTCGTCCAGTTCTTTTTTCCAGCTCATGGCGGCGAAGCTAGCTTACGTTGACGGAAACGTCATGCCATAATCGCCGAAACCGAAGGGAGAGAGACACATGGCCGAATTGAACCTTGCAGGCCGCACCGCGCTCGTCACCGGCGCCTCGCGCGGGATCGGGCGCGGCATCGCGCTCGCGCTGGCAAGGGCGGGCGCCGACGTCGCGGTCAACTATACGCGCGACGAGGCGGCGGCGGGCGAGACCGTCGCCGCGATCCGGGCGCTCGGCCGCAAGGCGAAGGCGTATCAGGCGTCGGTCGCCGACGAAGAGGCGAGCGCCGCGATGGTCGCGGGAATCGAAGCCGATTTGGGTCCGCTGTCGATCCTGGTCAACAATGCCGGCATCGCGAGCCGCGGCACGCCGGTCGCCGATACCGACGCCGCCGAAGTCGAGAAATTGCTCGGCGTTCACGCGGTCGGCGCGCACCGCCTGTCGCGCCTCTGCCTGCCCCAGCTCCGCCGGCACGACCGCAGCGACATCGTCGTCATCTCCAGCGTCGCGACGCTGCACAATGCCGCGAACGGCGCGCCCTATAATATGGCGAAAGCGGCCGCCGAGGCGCTCGCGCTCACGCTGGCCAAGGAAGAGCTGAAGCATGGCGTCCGCGTGAACATCGTCTCGCCGTCGCTCACCGTCAGCGACATGGGCGAGCGGCTCGCGCGCGCAGTGACGGGCAACGACGATATCCACCACCTCGACGCCAAATTCCCCTTCGGCCGCGTGCCCGACCCCGGCGACGTCGCCGCGGCGGTGCTGTGGTTCGTGTCCGACGCCAACCCCTATTGCTCGGGGCAGAAACTCAATATCGACGGTGCGGGAATGGCGTCGTTCCGATAGTCCATCACGTCATTGCGAGGAGCCGAAGGCGACGCGGCAATCCCCAGTCATCGGCCTTGCGCAAGGTCGATAGCGTGAGATTGCTTCGTCACTGCGTTCCTCGCAATGACGCAATTCAAACGACCGGCCACTAAGGATTCGACATGAAAGCCATTACCGCCGCCGCCCTCGCGCTCGCCCTCGCCGGCTGCGCGACGGCGCAGTCGCACGAGCCGCAAGGCGCCGCCGACACCGCCGCTCCCAGCGGCCCGATGTTCACCCCCACCGCGATCGAAAGCCGCGGTTCGGTGACCGTCGGCGGGGTCGCGATCCCCTATCGCGCGGTCGCGGGAACGCTGGTCGTCCATCCCGCGGGCTGGGACGACAGTGTGCCCATCGACCGCAAGCGCGACGAAGATGCGGCGGACGATGTCCCCGACAGCGAAGCCTCGATGTTCTACACCGCCTATTTCAAGGAGGGGGCGCCCGCCGCCAGCCGGCCGATCACCTTCCTGTTCAACGGCGGCCCCGGTTCGCCGACCTTGTGGCTCCACATGGGCGCCTTTGGCCCGGTGCGCGTCGAGACCCCCGACCTCGCGCACGGCAGCGCGCCCTATCGCACCGTCGCCAACGATCAGAGCCTGCTCGACGTCTCCGACCTCGTCTTCGTCGATGCGCCGGGCACCGGCTTCAGCCGCGTCGCGGGCGAGGACAAGGCGAAGGCGTGGTATGGCGTCGATCAGGATATTCACGCCTTCACCGTCTTCGTGCGCGACTTCCTGTCGAAATACGGCCGCTGGACCTCGCCCAAATATCTCTATGGCGAAAGCTATGGGACGATGCGCGCCGCCGGGATGACGCTCGCGCTGCAACGGCAGGACATCGACCTCAATGGCGTGATCCTGCTCTCCGACATCTTGAACTGGGACCTGATCCCCGACGATCCGCAGGTCAATCCGGGGGTCGACCTGCCTTATATCGTGTCGCTGCCGAGCTATGCCGCGACCGCCTGGTATCACAAGCGCGCGGGCGCCGGGCGCGAGCTCGAACCCTTTCTGAAAGAGGTCGAGGCTTTCGCGACCGGCGACTATGCGCTCGCGCTGCTCAAGGGAAATAATCTGCCCGACGCCGAACGGCAGGCGATCGCGGCGAAGCTCCACGGCTACACCGGCCTGCCGGTCGACTATCTGCTCAAGACGAACCTCCGTATCGAATATGGCGCGCTGCAAAAGGAACTGCTCGCGGACCAAGGGCTCACCACCGGCACGCTCGACACGCGCTTCACCGGCGCGACGCTCGATCCGCTGTCGAAGATCGCGTCGAACGACCCGCAGGGCAGCGCGATCGGCGCCGCCTATACCGCGGCGTTCAACGATTATGTCCGCACCGCGCTCGGCTATGGCGCGGGCACGCATTATGAAGGCGGGCTCGATGTCTATGGCAGCTGGGATTACAAGCACCAACCACCCGGCGCCGCCCGTCCGCTGATCGCCCTCCCCAACGTCCTCCCCGACCTGGCGGTCGCGATGAAGCAGAATCCGAAGATGAAATTGCTCGTCACCGGCGGCTATTTCGACATTTCGACCCCCTATTTCGCCGGCTGGTACGAACTCCAGCACCTGCCCGTGCCCAAGGAGCTGCAAGCGAACATCGCCTACAAATATTATCCCGCCGGCCATATGATCTATGTCAACCCGGCCCTCCTGACCGAGATGCACAGCGACGTTGCAGATTTCATCCGGCGTACGGATGGGATTGATGGATGACCCTGCTGCTCCCGGTCTGATCGGCGGCTTTGCGGTAGAAAGCGGACGTTCGCCTGCTCTCTTTCGTCATCCCGGACTTGATCCGGGATCCACAGCAGCGCCGAAGTCATGGACCCCGGATCAAGTCCGGGGTGACGATGATAAATAGGGCAGCTTCCAGTCGTTAGCCGACATCGCTCTTCCTCAAACCGAACGGGAAAGATAAGGCGTTTATCGGCCGTTTTCAGATGACTTGCATAGGGGTCGCGGCGGGTGTTTGCGAAATACGCAACATCCACCGGGACGAACCACCCCGGACCCCGCTAAAGCCCTCCCCATGCGCCCCGATTCGGCTTCCCCCGTCATCCCCTTTCTCGTCGCGTGCGGCGGGATTGCGACCTTTTCGATGATGGACGTGCTGATGAAGGGGCTGTCGATCGAGATCGGCGCCTATAACGCCGTGCTCTGGCGCACCGGTGCGGGCACCTTGCTCAGCGGGGCGGTCTATGCCTGCGCGCGGCCGCGCTGGCCGGGCGCGGCGACGATGCGCATCCATGCGGTGCGGTCGCTGTTCGTCGCGGGGATGGCGATCACCTTTTTCTGGGCGCTGGCAAGACTGCCGATGGCCGACGCGATCGCGCTCGCCTTCGTCGCGCCGCTGATGACGCTCTATATGGCCGCGCTGTTTTTGGGCGAGAAGATCGGACCGCGCTCGGTCGCCGCCTCGCTACTCGGGCTGCTCGGCGTGGTCGTGATCGTCGCGGGCAAGCTCGGGCGCGGCACCTATGCGCCCGAGGCGCTGTGGGCGGTCGGCGCGGTGTTCCTTTCGGCGGTCTTCTACGCCATCAACCTGATCCTCGCGCGGCGGCAGGCGAAGATGGCCGAACCGCTCGAGATCGCCTTTTATCAGAACGCCTTCGTCGCCGCGATCCTCGCGCTCGGCGCGCCGTGGTTTCTCGCGGTTCCCGATGCCGCCCACGCCCCCCACATCGCGGGTGCCGCGGCGCTTGCGACGCTGTCGCTGCTGCTCTTGAGCTGGGCCTATGCCCGCGCCGAGGCGCAGATCCTCGCGACCACCGAATATACCGGCTTCCTGTGGGCGATGACGTTCGGGTGGTATTTCTATGCCGAGCCGGTGACGCTGCCGACCATCGCCGGCGCGCTGCTGATCGTCGCGGCGTGCCTGATCGTCGCGCGCAAGACCCCGCAGCTCGACCCGGTCGAGCCGGCGGCGGCCTGAAAGACTATCTCACACAAAGGCACTAAGGCACGAAAAAAAAGTTGTTTTCCTCCGTTCGCCCTGAGCTTGTCGAAGGGCCGTTCTGTCTTTCGACGTCGCAAAAATACGGTGCTTCGACAAGCTCAGCACGAACGAAGATAGGATTTATCTTCGTGCCTTTGTGCCTTTGTGTGAGCCAAAAATTCACACCGCCGCGCGCGCCAGCCGGTCGTTGATCGCCGCGCCCAGCCCCGCGGCAGGAATCGCCGCCACCGCGATCCGCGGCTTCGCGCTCGCCGCCCCCGCGTGGAGCGCGTCGAACAGATGCGCCGCGGCTTCGGTCAGGTCGCCCGCCGCGCTCAGATTATAGTCGCCCGCCAAGCCGCCGAAGCCGATTGCGAACTCGTCGCCGGCAAAATCCGCCGCGCCAAGCCGCACCGGCTTGCCCGGCGCATAGTGGCTCGCAAGCATCCCCGGCGCGACGACCTCGGCGCCCGCGACCCCCGCGACCGGCAGCCCCGACACCTCGCCCAGCATCGCCGCGGTGACCGGCCCCGGCCGCAGCACCTCGACCCTGCCGCCCACGACGCGCACGATCGTCGATTCGACCCCCGCGCTCGTCGCACCGTCGTCGATCACCAGCGCGATCCGGCCGGCGAGGCTCGCAAGCACATGCGCCGCCTTGGTCGGGCTCACCCGCCCGCTCGCATTGGCGCTCGGCGCCGCGAGCGGCGCGCCGGTCGCGGCGAGCAGCGCCTGCATCGCGCGATGCCCCGGCACGCGCAGCGCGATCGTGTCGAGCCCCGCGGTCGCGACGCTCGCCACCGGACAATCCGCGCGGCGCGGCACCACCAGCGTCAGCGGCCCCGGCCAGAAACGCGCCGCAAGCGCCCGCTCCGCCGCCCCGAACACGCCAAGCGCCTCGGCCGCCGCAAGGTCCGGCACATGCACGATCAGCGGGTTGAAATCGGGCCGTCCCTTCGCGGCATAGATGCGCGCGACCGCCTCGGCACTCCGCGCGTCGGCGGCGAGGCCATAGACCGTCTCGGTCGGCACCGCGACCGGTTGCGCGGCCGCGATCAATTCCGCGGCGCGCGCGATCGCCTCGTCCCCAAAGGGAACGACCTCGGTTGCCACAGTCTCGTTTTGACGCTCGGCCATGCCGCGCTATAGCGCCGGGCGCAACGGAATCACCCCCAAAAGCGGGAAACCCCATGACCTATGCGGCGCCCACCACCGAACAGCTCTTCGTTCTTCAGCATATCGCGCGCATCGACGCGATGGCAGAGCATGAGCGCTTTGCCGCCGCGACCCCCGACATGGTCGAGGCGATCGTCACCGGCATCGGCGATTTCGCCGCCGAGGTCTATGCGCCGCTGAACCGCGTCGGCGACACGAACAATCCGAAATGGGACGACGGCAAGGTCATCATGCCCCCCGGCTTCAAGGAGGCTTACCGGCAGTTCGTCGAGGCGGGCTGGGGCAGCATCGACGGCCCCGGCGCCTATGGCGGGCAGGACCTGCCCTTCACCCTCGCGACCGTGGTGATCGAAGCACTCGGCAGCGCCAATATGGGCTTTTCGCTCTGCAACATCCTGACCCCCGGCGCGATCCACGCGCTGATGGCCTATGGCACCGAGCAGCAGCGCGCGACCTGGTTGCCCAAGCTGATCACCGGCGAATGGAACGGCACGATGAACCTGACCGAGCCCGCCGCGGGCAGCGACGTCGGCGCGCTGCGTTCGACCGCCGAAAAGGTGACCGAAGGCGAGCACGCGGGCCTCTACCGGATCAAGGGGCAAAAGATCTTCATCACTTTCGGCGAGCATGACCTCACCGACAATATCGTCCACCTCGTCCTCGCGCGCACCCCCGGCGCGCCCGAAGGGACGCGCGGCATCTCGCTGTTCCTCGTCCCCAAATACCGCCTCGATGCGGACGGGCGGCCGACGATTTCGAACGGCGTGCGCTGCGCCTCGATCGAGCATAAGCTCGGAATCCACGGCTCGCCGACCGCGGTGATGATCTATGGCGAGGATGAGGATTGCCTTGGCGAGATCGTCGGCGAGGAAATGGGCGGGATGCGCGCGATGTTCGTGATGATGAACAACGCCCGCCTGATGATCGGCTGTCAGGGCATCCAGATCGGCGAGCGCGCGACGCAGCAGGCGCAGCGCTTCGCCGCCGAGCGCGTGCAGTCGTCGCTCGCCGGATCGCCCGATCGCACTCCGGTGACGATCGACAAGCATCCCGACGTGCGCCGGATGCTGTGGCGGATGCGCGCGCAGACCGAGGCGGCGCGCGCACTCGTCTATTATGCCGCGGCGCAGGTCGATTTCGGCAAGCTGGGCGACGAGGCCGCGGCGATGCGCGCCGAAATCCTGACCCCGCTGGCGAAGGCGCACGCGACCGACATCGGCTGCGAGGTCGCGAGCCTGGGCATCCAGGTCCATGGCGGCATGGGCTTCATCGAGGAAACCGGCGCCGCGCAGCATTATCGCGACGCGCGCATCGCGCCGATCTACGAAGGCACAAACGGCATCCAGGCCGCCGACCTGGTGGGCCGCAAGCTCGGCATGGCGGGCGGCGACCTGATCCGCGGGCTGATCGACGACATCGCTTATGGTGCCGGCGACGATTTCCCCGAACTGTCGCAGCTCGCCGAGGCGTGCCGCGCGGTCACCGACTGGATGGCGAAGGCGCCGCTGCCCGACCGGCTCGCGGGAAGCTACCCCTATCTCACCATGCTCGCGACCGCGACGTGCGGCTGGCTGATGGCGCTCCAGCATCGCGGCGCAAAGGCGGCGCTCGAGGAAGGCGCGGGCGACACCGCCTTCCTCGAGGCGAAGATCGCCTCGACGCGCTTCTATCTGCAACAGATCGTCCCGGCGGCGGCAGGCCTCGCTCCCGCGGCACTCGCGGGCGACGCCGCGCTCCCCGAAATCGCCTGAATCGCGCAGAAAAGCGCGCGGTCCGCGCCACGCATCGCACGCATAATTAACGCGATGCTAACCATCGGCAACTAATCCGATCCGGCAATTGCTGGAGAAGCGCGCGTGCCGCTTGTGAACAACCGGATGATCATCAGCTGGCGCACCCTGTTGCTGTCGCTGCTGTTGAGCATCGCGGTCGGTTTTTCCGGCGCGGGCGAGCTTCCGGATCGAATGATCGCGATGGCCATGGGCCGGCTCGGCGACCGGGCTGTTACAGGCGACATTGTCGTCGTGGGGATCGACGACCGGACGCTGCGTGCGATGCCTGGGGGGCGCTTTTCGCGGAAGGATCATGCGCAAGTCATCGAAGCGATCGACAAGGCTGGCGTTCGGCGGTTGATGGTGGACTTCTATTACCCCCGGCAAGATGAACATAGCGGCACGGCGGCACTGGCAAGCGCCGTCCACCAGATGAGCGACCGGATCGTTCTCGCGGTTGCAACTACGACGATTCCCGGAACGGAAAGGCTGCTGACGACCTTTCCGGATCCTGCGATCGTCGGAAAGGATGCGCTCCTTGCCAGCATCGCCTGGGAGAACGAGTTTTGGCAGGTTTGGAGCGTGCCGCTGATGTACGAGGCCAATGGGCGGTTGCTGCCCAGCCTGTCGGCGGTCCTGGCGAACAAGCGCGCAGATCGGCCCGTCAAATTCCGGGTCGATCTTTCCTATGACGTGTCGACCATCACCGAATATAGCGCAATCGATCTTTTGGACGGCACGGTTGGCGCCCGCGAGCTCGCAGGAAAGGACGTCATTTTCGCAAACACCGCGTCGGTCATGCCCGATCAACATTATCTGCCTGGGCATGACTTCGTGCCCGGCGCCTATATTCACCTGATAGCCGCCGAAACGCTCAAACGCGGCGATCCCGTCGATATCGGCTGGCTGCCGGGGCTGCTCGCTTCGATTGCGGCGATGCTGTTCGTCCTGCTCACGCCACTCCAGCGTCGATTCGCATGGATGGCCGCCGGTATCGCAGCCCTTCTTGTTGCGGGCGAAATTCTGTTGAGCTTGTCGCTTGTGACTGCGTCGGCCGGAGCGGGTCTGTTCTTCGTCGCCCTCGTCAGCACTCATGTATCGCGCAAGCGCCGGCATTTCTCGGCGCAGCGCGAAAACCCCGTCTCCGGCCTCCCAAACTTCGAGGCACTGCGCAGTCAAACGCCGTTCGGCAGCTCAACGATCATTGCCGCCAAGCTCGTCAATTTCGAGGATCTCGCCGCCTTCCTGCCCGGTGAGGGCAGCCAGCAACTCATCGACCAGGTCGCGCGCCGCCTGACGCTCGCGTGCCACGGGACGCAGCTCCATCACGATCTCGACGGTACGTTCGCCTGGCTCGTTCCCTATTATCAGCACAGCCAGATCGAGGGGCATCTCGCCGGCCTCGCGGCACTGTTCAACGCGCCGCTGACGATCGGCGAGTTCAAGATCGACGTCGCGATCGCCTTCGGCGTCAACGACGAGTTCGAAGGATCGAATGCGCAGCGGCTTGCCGCCGCGCTGGTTGCCGCCGAAAAGTCGATCCGCACGCGCGCGCTGTGGACCAAATATATGCCGCGGCAAAAGGACGATGCCGGCTGGCAATTGAGCTTTCACTCGCAGCTCGAGGATGCGCTCGCCGGCGGCGACATCTGGGTCGCCTTCCAGCCGCAATATCAGATCGCGACCGGCCGCCTCGTCGGCGTCGAGGCGCTCGCGCGCTGGACGCACCCGACGCGCGGGCCGATCCCGCCCGACGAATTCATCGTCCAGGCCGAAAAGAGCCAGGACATCTATCGCCTGACCTTGTTCGTGATGGATCAGGCGATCCGCTCGGCGGCGCAGCTGCGCGACCGCGGCCTCGCGATCAACATGTCGGTCAACCTGTCGGCGGCGCTGCTTGATCACAACGACCTCGTCGGCACGATCCGCGTGATGCTCACCGCGCATCATCTGCCTGCCGAATGGCTGACAATCGAAATCACCGAAACCGCGCAGATCGAAAACAGCCGTCAGGCGCGCCAGACGCTCGCGCAGCTCCGCCGCGCCGGTATCCGCCTGTCGATCGACGATTATGGCACCGGCCAGTCGAACCTCGAATATCTGACCGAGGTCGAGGCCGACGAGATCAAGATCGACAAGCGCTTCGTGATGACGATGCGCGATTCGCAGCGCAACTTCGAAGTGGTCAAGTCGACCATCGACCTGGCGCACCGCCTTGGTGCCGTCGCGGTCGCCGAAGGCATCGAAGATGCTCCGACGATGGCGCTGCTCGAGCAGCTCGGCTGCGACGTCGGTCAAGGTTATCATCTTGGGAAACCGCAGCTTTTCTCCGATCTCGCATCCAGCCTCCTGACCTCTCCGCACAGCCGTACCGCGTAACTGCCAATTTGGTTACGAATTGTTAAGGTTAAGACTCGCTTTACCTTATCTGTTAAGGTATATGGTGTGTTAACTGTCCTGCTTTCGACAGTGCGCATCAGGAGACAAGCAATGGGCTGGTTTTGGCGTTGGATGGGCGGCGGTGGCACCGTGAGCGGTGGTTCGTCGGCCTAAGCCTCCAAAGGATTAGATAAAGGGCCTCGGCATCGCCGGGGCCCTTTTTCGTTGCGCCGGCCGGGACGCCCTGCGCCGCGTCCCATCCACAAGATGTGGTGAGCACCGCCCCAACCGGTCGCCGCCCACCCGATTTTTTTTGCGCTCCCGGCCGCACCGCGCCGCGTCGCCGACACCCGCAGAAAGCCGCGCCTTCGTCCGGCGAAGCGCCCTTCATGCGCGACGAAACGAATCGGAATAGCGACGAGTCGAGTCCCCGATCTGTCATTTACCGTCTTGCATCGACGCGCCGACGTGGCACTATAGGTGGTGGGTCAGCCGAAGGGGGCACCCCAAGCATTAGTATTTGGCCGGAAATGGCGGAATTCCGTCGCCCATCGCATATGGGCTGCGGAAAGACCCTTTCGCGCCCAAAAAAAGTCCCACGCGGGGGGCGGAAAATGTTAGGCTGGGGCTTCGCCCTACGAGTCGAACAAGACGGGAACATCTCGCGCGGCGGCGCGCGGCAGGAAACGGGGTGAAGCAATGGATTTTCGGGAAACGGACCGGGTGGAGACGAACGACGTGGCGACGATGGAACTGGCGAAGAACGACGCGCCCGAAGCGACCGAATCGAAAAGCGATTCGAGCCGCGACGCGGCCAAGCCGAACGACGGCGGCGAGCCGAAGGTTCACGCGCGCCGGTTCGCGGTCGAAACCGACGAAAGCCGCGACGCGCTGCTTACCGATTTCGGCAAGGAAACGCTGAAGGATCGCTATCTCCTCCCCGGCGAATCCTATCAGGATCTCTTCGCGCGCGTCGCCTCGGCCTATGCCGACGATGCCGAACATGCGCAGCGGCTCTACGACTATATCAGCCGCCTGTGGTTCATGCCCGCGACCCCCGTGCTGTCGAACGGCGGCACCGGGCGCGGCCTGCCGATCAGCTGCTACCTCAACAGCGTCGACGACAGCCTCGAGGGCATCGTCGGCACCTGGAACGAGAATGTCTGGCTCGCGAGCCGCGGCGGCGGCATCGGCACCTATTGGGGCGCGGTGCGCGGCATCGGCGAGCCCGTCGGCCTCAACGGCAAGACGAGCGGCATCATCCCCTTCGTCCGCGTGATGGACAGCCTGACCCTCGCGATCAGCCAGGGCTCGCTGCGCCGCGGCTCGGCCGCCTGCTACCTCGACATCTCGCACCCCGAGATCGAGGAGTTCCTCGAGGTGCGCAAGCCCTCGGGCGACTTCAACCGCAAGGCGCTCAACCTCCACCACGGCGTGCTGCTCACCGACGAGTTCATGGAGGCCGTCCGCGACGGCGCCGAATTCAACCTGCGCAGCCCCAAGGACGGCAGCGTGCGCGGCACCGTCGACGCGCGCAGCCTGTTCCAGAAGCTCGTCGAGACGCGCCTCGCGACCGGCGAACCCTATATCATCTTCATCGACCAGGTGAACCGCATGATGCCCAAGCATCACCGCGACCTGGGGCTGAAGGTCACGACCTCGAACCTCTGCTCGGAAATCACCCTGCCGACCGGCCGCGACCATCTCGGCAATGATCGCACCGCGGTCTGCTGTCTCTCCTCGCTCAACCTCGAAACCTGGGACGAGTGGAACGGCGACAAGCGGTTCATCGAGGACGTCATGCGCATGCTCGACAACGTCCTCCAGGACTATATCGACCGCGCCCCGCCCGAAATGGCGCGCGCCAAATATTCGGCGAGCCGCGAACGCAGCGTCGGCCTCGGCGTGATGGGCTTCCACAGCTTCTTGCAGGCGCGCGGCCTGCCGTTCGAGGGGGCGATGGCGAAATCGTCGAACCTTCGGATCTTCAAGCATATCCGCAGCCAGGTCGATCAGGCGTCGATGCTGCTCGCCAAGGAGCGCGGCCCCTGCCCCGACGCCGCCGATCAGGGGGTGATGGAGCGCTTTTCGTGCAAGATGGCGATCGCGCCGACCGCGTCGATCAGCATCATCTGCGGCGGCACCAGCGCGTGCATCGAGCCGATCCCGGCGAATATCTATACCCACAAGACGCTGTCGGGCAGCTTCGTGGTCAAGAACCCGCACCTCGAGGCGCTGCTCGTCGACAAGGCGAAGAACAGCGACAGCATCTGGAACTCGATCCTCGAAAAGGGCGGCAGCGTCCAGCACCTCGACTTTCTGACGCAGGACGAAAAGGACTGCTTCAAGACGAGCTTCGAGATCGACCAGCGCTGGCTACTCGAACTCGCCGCCGACCGCACCCCCTATATCGACCAGGCCGCGTCGCTGAACCTCTTCATTCCCGCCGACGTCGAGAAATGGGACCTGCTCATGCTCCACTATCGCGCGTGGGAACTCGGGATCAAATCGCTCTATTATCTCCGCTCGAAATCGGTCCAGCGCGCCGGCTTCGCGGGCGGGGTCGAGGCCGACAACACGCCCGAGGCGGCAAAATTCGAACTCGCCGCGGGGAGCACCGACTATGACGAGTGTCTGGCCTGCCAGTGACCCGTCGCCACTCCCTCGTCACCCCGGACTTGATCCGGGGTCCACGCGAAGGAGCGCAACCCATCGATGGATTCCGGCTTTCGCCGGAATGACGAACAAGATTTGACCCGAGGATAGACCGATGCCTTTGTTGGAAGCCCGCAAGACCTACAAGCCCTTCGAATATCCCTGGGCCTATGATTTCTGGAAGCGCCAGCAGCAGATCCACTGGATGCCCGAGGAGGTGCCGCTGGGCGAGGATTGCCGCGACTGGGCGCAGAAGATCAGCGATCACGAACGCAATCTGCTCACGCAGATCTTCCGCTTCTTCACCCAGGCCGACGTCGAGGTGCAAGATTGCTACCACGACAAATATGGCCGCGTGTTCAAGCCGACCGAGATCAAGATGATGCTGACCGCGTTCAGCAACATGGAGACGGTGCATATCGCGGCCTACAGCCACCTGCTCGACACGATCGGCATGCCCGAGAGCGAATATGGCATGTTCCTCGAATATGACGAGATGCGCGCGAAGCACGACTATCTCGGCACCTTCGGCGTCGACAGCGACGAAGATATCGCGCGCACGCTCGCGATGTTCGGCGGCTTCACCGAAGGCTTGCAGCTTTTTGCCAGCTTCGCGATGCTGATGAACTTCCCGCGCTTCAACAAGATGAAGGGCATGGGCCAGATCGTCAGCTGGTCGGTGCGCGACGAAAGCCTGCACTGCGAAGGCATCACGCGCCTGTTCCATGCCTTCGTCAAGGAACGCGACTGCCTGACCAAGGCGGTGAAGGAAGACATCATCGACTGCTGCCAGAAAACGGTGCGGCTCGAGGATGCGTTCATCGACCTCGCCTTCGAACAGGGCCCGGTCCCCGGCATGACGCCCAAGGAGATCAAACGCTACATCCGCTACATCGCCGACTGGCGCCTCGGGCAGCTTGGGTTCCAGCCGATCTACATGATCGACGAACACCCCCTCCCCTGGCTCGCCCCGCTCCTGAACGGCGTCGAGCACGCCAACTTCTTCGAAACGCGCGCGACCGAGTACAGCAAGGCCGCGACGCGCGGCGACTGGAACAGCGTGTGGACCAGCTTCGACAACCGCAAGAAGGCCAAAGCCAACGACGACCCGGCCGCCGCGACCGAAGGCGACGAGGGCGAGGATATGTTCGCCAAGGCCGGCATCGCCGCGGAATAAAACCAAACCCTCTCCCCTTCAGGGGAGGGGCAGCGAAGCTTGCCAGCTTGCTGGCTTAGCGAAGCGGGGTGGGCCGCACGGCCCGAAACGATGATCGAAAAGAGAAGTCGCAAATGACCGAAAAGAAAAAGCTCAAACTCCTGATCCTCAGCCAGCCGCAACGCGCCTGCCTCGAGGGCCTCTCGAACCGCCGCCCCCAACTCCCCACCGACCCCATCCGCGACGAACTCGTCGCACTCGGCCTGGTCGCGCAACAGGGCGCGAAATGGACGCTGACCCCGACGGGCAAGAAGGTGCTGGCGGCGAGTTCGAACCGGCGGAATGCGGGCGGATTTTCGGTTTGAGGTAATTGGCGCGCCTGCAAAGCTATCGGCGGGGCAGCAAACCAGCCGCCCCGCACACGCCTTCCTATTCGCCTTCCTGCGTCAGTTCGTTGAAATAATTGTCCATCCGCTGAAGCCCATCCTCCGAAAGCGCGATGTGGATCCGACGCCCGTCGTCAGGATCTTCGGTGCGGTCGAAAAAACCTTCTTCGGCCATCGTCTTAATCCATCGCAGCGCTGTCGTCGCGGGAACCGCCGCGGCGATACACAAGCTCGAAACCGACACCGTCTTTCGCTCGTAATGGGATGCGTAAAGATCCAACAGCATATCCCACGCCGGATCGGCAAAAAGATCGGCGGGAAAATGACTTTCCCGCCGCCGCCGTCTCCAGAGCATTTCACGAACGCCACGCGCCTTTCCATCGGGAAAGGAAATTGGCACCGGCTTGCCGCGCCACCCGTTCCCGACATGTCGATAGGTCGATTCCGGCGTCGATATGACCGGTCCGTTTTTGAACAGCGACTGGATCTGCTGTTCGATAAGACTCAACCGATATGGCAGATCATATCCGCTGCCTGGATTTGTTCCTTCCTGTCCCATTCGCGTCCCCCTGCTCCCAAGACACGAGAATCATGCCTCAAATCACCCCCGTCTTCGCGCAAAATTAACTCCAAAATGAACTTTAAAACTGCCATACTGGTAGCATTTCAAGAAAAATCCGTATAATTCTGTAACAAAATGGAGAATCTATGCCGATCAAAATCGAGTCAAAGCGGACAAGACAGTTAAGGCTTAAGAGAATTGCAGTGACGGCTTACTGAACCCCGGATTGCCGAAGCGCCACATGAAGACGGCTGAAGTCAGCCGGGTCGCGTCCTCGTCTGGGGTCTCGCCATACCTTCTCACAAATCCTATTTCGCACGCTCCACCCGAAAACCCCTTTCCTACATTATCCGGCTGTGTTCCAAACTGGCGGATGAGCCATATCGCCCCCATCCCCTCGCCCGGCGCGGAGCTCACGCCCGCCGCCGACCCCGCCGCCACCCCTGCGCTCGATGCGCACGGGCGCGACCCCGCCGCCTATGACTGGGTGCCGGTGCTGCGCAAGCGCCGCAAGGATGGCTGGTCGCCCGACAAGCAGCGCGCCTTTATCGAGGTGCTCGCCGATACCAGATCGGTCGCCACCGCGGCGCAGCGCGTCGATATGTCCGAATCCTCCGATGTGCAGCGCGCATAAGGCTGACCTTTACTGAACTTTGGTCCGGCCCAGCCGCCCCACGCCCCCCTTCCCCCCGCCGCCCCGGCGCGCTACCCCTTCCCCATGCGCCTGCCGACCTATATCTACGGCCTCCTCTATCCCGCCTTGCTCGGCAGTTTCCTGTTCGGTGCGCTCACCGCGCCCTTTCCCGACCGTTACCAGCTGTGGGCGGCGGGGTTGATGATCCTCTATTTCGCCGCGCAATATGGCGAGGGGGCGATCGTCGCCTATCAGGTCGATCCCGACGGCAGCCCGCGCTACGGCCCGGCCGAGGCGGCGATCGACCTCGTCGAGATTTTCGCGATGCTCGCGATCATGGCGGCGATCGGCCTGTTCGGCGCCGCGCCCACCGGGCTCGTCGCGCGCATCTTCAATCCCGACAGCGTCTTCAACCACTGGGGGTGGATGGCGCTCGCCTTTGCGGTGCCGCCGCTCGCGCGCATCGCGCTGTCGCTGCGCGGCCGGCGGCTGCGGCGCAAGACGCACGACATAAAGGCGCACGGCCGCCTGACCGCGCTGTCCTTCGCCGCCGCCTTCGGCGCGATCCTCGGCTATGCCAATCCGGCGCTCGGGCTCGGGGTGATCAGCGCGGCGCTGCTCACCTACCTCGCCATCTATCTCGGCTGGCCGCACCTTGGCGAGCGGCCGCTGCAGGCGTTTTGGGGACGGCGGGGTTGAACCGCGCCGCGCCTCAATGCAGCGTCTGCGACAGCGGAACCGGGCGCCCGGTCGCGAACAGCACCGCGCCGCGCACCGCCTCGACCGGACCCTCCAGCATATAGAGCTTTGCCAGCTCGCGCGTCGTCTCGCTGTCGTCGTCGACCACCAGCCGCAGCGAGCCGATACCCAGCGCGCCCCGCGTCACCACGACGTCGCGGATATTGGCGAGCGGCCACGAGCGGTCGGCGCCGCGATAGAGGCGCACCCCGTCGTGGCGCAGATAGCGCCGCCGCAGCGCGAACATCCGCCCGAAATCGAAGGTCGCATAGCCGAAGATCGCAACGATCAGCGGCCCGGTCAGCGGCCCGAGCAACCGGTAGAAGCCGCTCGCGGCAAAACCGCCGCCCCACAAAAGCTCCCACAGCGCCCAGACGAGCCCCGCCGCCGCCGCACCCGCCCACGCGAGCACCGGCGCCGTGCGCAGCCGGCCGAGCACCACTTCGCGCGATCGCCGCCCTCGTGCCGTCTCCATGTCCATCGCGCCGCCATAGCGCGCCGCTGCGCCGGCGCAAAACAGGATTGCCCGCCCGCGCCTTGCGGCCAGTCGCGCCCGGCGCTTTGCCCGACTCCGGGCGGCCATGCTATGCAGGCGATCGGAAAGGAGAAAGCCCATGCAGGCCGTAACCGAAGGCGACCGCCGCAAGGAGGTCCGCTCGCTCCTCGACCGGATTCAGGCGCATCCCGAGCGCGACTGGACCGGCGCGCGGCGGCGTATCGCCACGCTCAACAAGCTGATCGCCACCGACCGTCAAGCGCACTGACGAGCGGCGGCGCGGGCGCGGCGGAGTTCGTCGCATATTTTCGGCGACCCGCCGCGTTACCGCATCTCTCCTCGCCGCCAGCTCTATTCACCAACAACCTGTGAAATCACGATATTTATCCTTTCCGGTGACCGGCTGAACGCGCGTTTTCTCCGGCGTTCATGAAACAAGCCCCTCGCTTCATTCGTTTCTTCCGCATCCCCGTCCCCGAACGGACACACGACAGGAGAGAGACGATGCGTACCACCCTCATTCTTCTCGCCGCGGGCAGCGCGGCGCTCGCCACCCCCGCTTTCGCACAGGTCGGCGGCGTCGCCGGGCAGGTCACCGGCGACGTCACCGGTCAGGTCAATCCCGGCGAGGTCGCGAGCGACACCGCCGGCCGCGTCACTCAGCCCGTCGGCGACGTCGTCGGCCAGACCGACGATATGGTGAACGACACGGCCGACTCGGCGAACCTCAAGCTCGCGACGCAGGATCAGGTCCGCGCCGGCGCCAATGTCACCGACATGAACGGCAACAGCATCGGCACGGTGCAGAGCGTCGATGGCGACAATGCGGTCGTCGTCAGCGGCGGCAAGCTCTACAACATCCCGCTGTCGGAGCTCTACAGCAAGGCCGACGGCGCCGCGGGCAGCCTCGTCAGCAAGCTTCCGAAGGATTCGCTGACGCTCCATGCGGGCGCCGACGCCGACGTTCGCTAAGCCGTTTCCTTTACCCGCGATCGCTTCCCCCATGATCGCAAGCAAAGGCGCCAGGTTCCCCTTCCCGGCGCCTTTTCGCTTGCCTCGCGCCCCTGCGCGCGCATGATGCGTCGTTGACGCCGCGCAAAGACGCCCTCGTCCGGTCCGGCTAGCCCGGGCGCAGCGAAAGGAATTGCCATGGCTTTCTCGACCACCGAACTCGCCGCGATCCGCGCCGGCCTCGCCGATCGCCTCGCCGACCTTCACGCCCGCGGCGCGCGCGTCGAAAGCGACATGACCGCGCCGGTCAGCCCCGACGGCGAAGACGCGGCGACCGAGCGCGAGGACGACGACGCGCTCGCCGGCGAGGATGCGCTGCTGACGCGCGAGGCGCGCGCGGTCGCCGCCGCGCTCGCGCGCATCGACGCGGGCGATTACGGCGCCTGCACCCGCTGCGGCCAGGCGATCGCCCCCGCGCGGCTCGAGGCGAAACCCGAAGCCGCGCTCTGCATCGACTGCGCCCGCGAAGTCGGGGGCTAGAGCAAATTGCAGGAAATCTGAATCGACTCGTCTCCCCGAGCGAAGACAAGGGGCTCGTTCGAGCGGAGCGAGAACCGCAGCGTCGCAGCCTCGACTTCGCTCGGCAGAGCCCCTCGTCTTCGCTCGGGGACACGGTGCAGATTTAAGGCTCGCTGCTCTAGACTACCGCGCCACGCCAAGAAAATGGCCCGCGCCGGAAAGGGGTCGGGCGGGCCAGTTGCGTGCCGGGGCGCCGGATTGCGCCGCGCGGCCCTCTGGTTTTTCGGGCGAGGGGCTATTCGGCCTCCTCGAACATCTCGACCGCATTGGCGGCGGTGGCCGACAGGCGCACCGTGTCGCCCTCGACCGACGCGACGAGACCGGCAGGCAGATAATGATGCTTCGCGCCTTCGCCGTCCTCGGCCTGCGGGCTGTCGCGCTTGGTCAGCTTGATCCGCTCGCCGTCGAGATGGTCGACGGTCCCGACATGGACGCCATCGGCGCCGACGACGGTCATATGTTCCTTGATCGCGCTGTGGTCATGCTCGGCCATGCTCATTCTCCTCGCTGTGAAAACGATGATACGCGTGGGTTGTGCGATTCGATGCATAGCATGGGACGGGCCGCGACGAAATTTCGCCGGGCTGGGTAATACCAAGTTGCACCTTGGTCTGGCGCGCCGCGCCCGCTAGCATCGCGGCATGCGCGCGCTCCTTCTCGTCGGCCTGGCGCTCCTCGCCGCCCCCTCGCCGGCGGCCGCCTGCTCGCCCGTTCCGGGCTACCGCGTGCCCACCAATCTCGACCTCACCGCGGCGGCCGACATGATCCTGCTCGCGGTGGTCGAAGGGCCGGCAGCGGGCAACGGCTCCGATGCGATGCGCGTCCGCATCCGCCCGGTCGCGGCGCTCAAGGGCGATGCGGCCGACGCGCCGACAACGCTGCCCGTCGGACTCGCGAGCGGCGACTTCGCGCTGCTCAGCAATCCCTATCAGCTCGAACAGGCGCATCCGCTCGCTTATGCCGGGGGCTGCATCCGCACCATGGTGCCGCGCGGCTCGCGCCTGCTTTTCTTCCTCCGTCGCCAGGGCAGCGACTGGCTTCCCGCGGGCGGCCCGTTCAGCCGCTGGGCCGAGGATGCGCTGACCGACGACGCGCCGTGGCTGCGCGCGGTGCGCTTCTATCTGCGCGTCCTCGCGCTGCCCGAAGGCGAGCGCGCCGCCGCGCTGGAAGCGCGCCGCGGCGAATGGCGCGCGATGGCCGACGATCCGGTCGCCCAGCTCCTCGCCGACGAAGTGGGCCGCCAGATCGCCGGCCCCAACCCGCCGCTGCGCGCCGAACTACCGCCCCCGCCCGAGGAGTGAACGTCAGCACCACGGTCGGCGACGGCCCTCCCACGGCCGCGCCAGCCCTTCGGCGACGAGCACCGACCCGACGCTGGTGCCGCCGCGCACCACGATCCGCAGCTTGCGGCCATAACGATCGCTGTCGCGCGATTTCTTCGAGGCTGAAGGCGCCCGCGTTGAGCCACGCCCGCAGCCGGTCGGTCGCTGCGCGGCCGAGCCGCGCTTCCTCGGCGCAGCGCGGCGGGTGCGTTTCGGGGGTGTCGATGTCGGCGATGCGATATTTCTCGCCCGCGAACCAAAAGGTGTCGCCATCGACGACGCAGTTGCCCCCGCCGCCGCTGTGGCAAAAACCGAACTGCGCCGACAGCGCGTCGGGCTCCGCCGAGCGGACCGCAATATCGGCGAAGGCGCTCGAGCCGCCGGGCGTGAGGTGCAGCGCCGCCATGGTACCGCCGAAGCCGCCCACGACCGTGATCGCCAGCCATTCGGCAAAACGAAGGCCACGGCGGCGGCGATGGCGTCCCTGGCGCAGCCAGCGCGGTGGCGGATAGCGGGTCGGGGAGTAGCGGGCCATGACCCCGATCCTGCCACCGCAGGATTAGCAAAAGGCAAAGACTCCCATCCGCTCCGGCGTCGACCTCGCACCAACCGTAACCGCCGCGGCGTCATTTCGACCGGCGTCATCCGCATGATCGTCGCGATCGACAATGTCCGCGCCTGCAAGGACTGCCGACTTGGGATCAGGGCGCACCGCGCGGCTCGTCGTCGTCGACCCCGCCGGGGCCGAGTTCATCCTCTTCGTCGTCGTCGCTGCGCTCGCCGCGATAGGCGTCCATGTCGATGCGGCCCGAATGGTCCATCTGGCGCATATGGTCGACCAGATCCTGCGCGTCGTCGGTCTCGTCGCGCGCGGGGGTCTTGTCCGAATCCTCGAGGCCGCGCGCGCGGCGCGCCTCGTCGGCGACGCTTTGCGCCTGCGCGGGGTCGTCGCGTTGCTCGCGGTTGATCGCCTCGGGCGCCTCCGGGTTGCGGGGATCTTCGGTCATCGGGGGGACTCCTTTCCTCTGCCCCCTCAACGCGCCGCCGCGCCGCCGGTTGCTCAAGCCGCGTCGGCCAGCACCTTGCGCTCGATCACCCGAATGAAGACCTCGGGGTCCTGCGCCCCCGGCACCAGCATCCGCCCGTCCAGAATGAAGGCGGGAACGCCGGTGATATTCTGCTCGGCCCAATAGGCCTCTTCGACGCGCACCATTTCGGCATAATCGTCGCTCGTCAGGATCGCGGCGGCACGCGCGCGGTCGAGCCCGACCGACGCCGCGACATCGGCGAGCACGCCATGGTCGCTCACGTCGCGATTGTCGGTGAAATGCGCGCGGAACAGCGCAAGCTTGAGCGCGGTCTGCACCCCCGTCGCCGCGGTCTGTCCCGGCTCCTCGAGCGCCCCCGCCCACGTCAGCAGCCGGTGCGCGTCAAAGCTGTTGCGCATGCGAAAGCCGGGGCCGCGGTTGAAGGTGAAGCCAAGCTCGGCCGCGACCGCCGCCATCTTGCCGCTATTCGCGCGCGACTGCTCGGCGCTGATCCCATATTTGCGCTGGACATGAGCCGCGGCATCCTCGCCCTCGGGCGGCATGTCGGGGTTGAGCTCGAACGGATGCCATTGCACCCGGAAATCGAGCCGGCCGGCGAAATGCGCCATCACCTTTTGAAAGCGCAGCCAGCCGATGATGCACCACGGGCACATCACATCGGACACGATATCGACCGAAAGGCGCGGCGTCGCCGGTTTGTCCATCATTCGCTCCTCGGCGGCGCCGCGTCGTCCTTCGTCTCAACCGGGCGAACGGCGGTCTCCGCCCGACCGTCGATCGTCCTTGCGACGTTCGGGGCCCGTATAGCTCGGATCGTCTGCGACGCGCCGATCACCCTTTCGTCGATCGGTCCCGCGCTTGTCCTGGTCTGCCGGCATCTTCGTTCCTCCCCACTTCAAAGGAAACAAGAGATGCGACCCGATACACAGTAACTCACACTATTGCGTAAATGACAAGTCGCCGCCCGAAAGGCCCCGTCACGCCGGCTCGGCGATCCCGGGCCCCGCGCGCCGCGACAACAGGCGCCAGCTGCCCGCCATCAGCAGCGTCGACAGCGCCTCGACGATCATCGCCTGCACGATCGCGCCATTGACCGGATCGCCGCTCGCAACGCCGACCAGCCGGCCGACGAGCGCGGTGCCATAGAGCGCCGCGGGCACGAACAGCGCGCCGCGCCACCGCGGCATCAGCGCGCCGATCGCCGCGCCGCCCGCGGAGACGAGGAAAAAGGCCGACAGGTCGGCGCGCACCGTATTCGCCGCGCCGCCGTCGACCGCGATGCCGAACATGTCGGTGAAGGTCGCGGGATCGAGGATGCCCCGCACGCCCAAAATGAAGAAGAAGGCCGCCCACAACAGGACGACGCCGCGCAATACCCAGTGAACCATCTTCGCTCTCCCCTGATTGCGCGCAGGCTGCGCGATCCGCGGGAAAGTTTCAATCTATTCCGCTGCGAAGGTTTCCTCGATCCAGCCGCCGCCGAGCACCCGGCTTTCGTCCGCCGCATCGTAAAGCACCGCCGCCTGCCCCGGCGCGACGCCATATTCGGGGGCCGCGAAGACCAGCCGGTCGCCCGCCATATGCGCGGGCACGGGCTTTGCCATGCTGCGCACCTTCGCGAGCACCGGGCGCCCCTCGACCTCGGCGAGCCAGTTCGCCTCGCCGAGCCGCGCGCCCGAAACGGCGAGCGCGCGCCGCGGCCCGACGATCACCTGCTTCGCCGCGGCGTCGAGCCGCACGACATAGAGCGGCTCGGCCTGCCCGCCGATATCGATTCCGCGCCGCTGCCCGACCGTATAATGGATCAGCCCCTTGTGCGCGCCGAGCAGCGTCCCGTCGACATGGACGATTTCGCCCTGGTCGTCGGCGTCGGGCCGCAGCTTGCGGACGAGACCGGCATAATCGCCGTCGGGAACGAAACAGATGTCCTGGCTGTCGGGCTTGCCCGCGACGCCGAGGCCCAGATCGCGCGCGATCTCGCGCACCACGCTCTTTTCGAGCCCGCCGAGCGGAAAGCGCAGATAGTCGAGCTGCGCCTGCGTCGTCGCAAAGAGGAAATAGCTCTGGTCGCGCGCCGGATCGACCGCGCGGTGCAGCTCGGCGCCCGCGGGCCCCATCACCCGCCGCACATAATGGCCGGTCGCCAGGCAATCGGCGCCCAGATCGCGCGCGAGGTCGAACAGGTCGGTGAACTTCACCCCCATGTTGCAACGCACGCAGGGGATCGGCGTCCGGCCGGCGAGATATTCGTCGGCGAACT
Source organism: Sphingopyxis indica (assembly GCF_032879645.1). Classification (NCBI taxonomy): domain Bacteria; kingdom Pseudomonadati; phylum Pseudomonadota; class Alphaproteobacteria; order Sphingomonadales; family Sphingopyxidaceae; genus Sphingopyxis; species Sphingopyxis indica. The sequence goes on along the minus strand of NZ_CP076394.1, from coordinate 957,588 downwards.
GGTCGATCACCGTGTCGCGGAAGCGGCTTTCATGGTCATGGACGTGATGCGCAAAGCCCAGCCGGTCGGCGACCGCGCGCGCGTCGCGAATATCCTGCCCGGCGCAGCAGGCGCCGACGCGCTTCGCCTTCGCGCCATGGTCATAAAGCTGGAGCGTGACCCCGATCACTTCGGCGCCCGAGCGCGCGGCGAGCGCGGCGACGACGCTCGAATCGACGCCGCCCGACATGGCGACGACGATTCGCCGGGCGTTCATCGACCCGGCGAGCTGAAAATCGCCGAGTCGCGCGGGGGCAAGGGTGGTGGTCATCACGGGCGCCATCTAGGAGCGATGTTGCAAAAAAGCCAGCTTTTCGGCGCTGCGCGTCAAAATATTGACGGCGATTAAGCTTCGCTAACAGGTGCTGAAACCGGCATTTACGGGACTTTAGGCGGTTCGCGATAGAGCGATGCTCATGAACCTTGCAGCCTCCGATTTCCCGCAACCCGCCGGCACCGCCAGCCTGTCGAAGCCCGGCTTCGACATCATATTGGCGGTGTCGGGCGCACGTCAGGCGGCGCTGCCGACGGCGCGCCTGCTGCGCGCGCGGGCGCAGCGCGCATCGCAGGCGGCAAGGCTTCATGCACGCTGCAGGACTCTGGGCGGACATGCGGGTGGGGCCCGTTCCGTCGACCAGGGGCCGGCGCGCTTCCTCGATCTGTCCGATCGCGGGGGCATGCTGCCCGAAACCGTGAACAGCCCGTTTACCAGAGGGTTTCAGCCGATGTTGAATCCCTCGCGAATAGGCAGGTGGCTGTCGGTCGAACCGATCCCCCCCGTTGAAGACTTTATGGAATGATTATGATCGAGAACCAGAAAATCCGCCCCGCCCAGGTCATCGGTCCGCTCGGCGAACCGCTGACGCTGGACTCGCTGCCGCCGCCCAACACGACGCGCTGGGTCGTGCGCCGCAAGGCCGAGGTCGTCGCCGCGGTCAACGGCGGCCTGCTCACCGTAGACGAGGCGTGCGAGCGCTACGGGCTCAGCCTCGAGGAATTCGCAAGCTGGCAGCGGTCGATCGACCGCAGCGGGATGCCGGGCCTGCGCGTCACGCGCATCCAGCATTATCGCGACCTCTACGAGCGCCAGCAGCGTTTCTGAGCCGCGCTCCGATCGGAAGGGAAGAGGGCGCTTCGGCGCCTTCTTTTTTGCCCGCCATCGCCGCCGCGGACGCGGCGCAACGGAATAACCCGCGGTTTCCCGCAGTTTGACGATTTTGTTGCAACCCACGGGTTCACCCGGCGTTAAGGCCGGGCGTAATCAAGGAGACATTCACATGCGCAAGATCATCATCTCGCTTTCCGCCGCTTCGGCGCTCGCGCTGGGAGCCTGCCAGAGCCCGCAGGCCGACAAGGTCGAGGACCAGGCCGAGACGCAGGCCGACGCCATCGACGATCAGGCCGATGCCATGCCCGAAGGCCCGGCGCAGGACGCCATGGAAGAAAAGGCCGACAAGGTCGAGGAAATGGGCGAAGAAAAGGCCAATCAGATGGACGACAGCGGCGAAATCGCCCCGTCCGAGAGCGGCACCGGCGACACCCAGACCGCGCCTGCGGATCAGACCAAGCAATAAGCCTGTCTTCGCACGAAGACGGCAAATGGTGTCGGCGGCCATGCCCCGGCGCCCTTTTTCATTGGTGCGGGAGGGCGACGTCCGCTTTGCGGGTAGGGAGCGGACATCCTCCCCGTGCCGGGGAGGACCCTTATGACCGCAATCGGTCGAAAGCCGCCCTAAACCCCGCCCTCCAGCGCCCGGAACACATCCTGCACCCCGCGCGCGTCGCGGTCCTGCCGCAACGCTTCGACCCCCGCCGCGACGTCGAGCCGATATTCGACGACGCCCGCCGATTCCTGCATCCAGCGCGCGGCGAGCGCGCGCACCAGCCGGGCGGCGGCGCGATTTTCGGACAGGATATGGACGTCGAGTTCGGCCAGTCCTTCGGCGCGGCACTGGATCAGCAGCGCCGCGCTCATCATCCGCGCGAGGCCCTGGCCGTGATAGGCGTCGACCACCGCGACCGAATATTCGCCGATCGGCCCGTCGGGACGGTGCCGCACCGCGCGCACCGCGCCGATCACCGGCCGCCCTTCGCATTCGGTGCAGATCGCGCCCCACGCGATATGGTCGTGGCCGTCGACGTCGGCGAGCCGCTCGACGACATGATCGGGCGGCATCGGGGCGGGCGAGAAAAAGCGCAGATAGCGCGATTCGGCCGACAGCCTCGCGATCGCCGCGCGCAGCAGCGGTTCATCCTTCCGGGTGATCGCCCGCAGGCAGACGGCGGTGCCGTCGTGGAGCATGCTATGCACTTCGATGCCGCTGAGCGGCGGAGCCGCCTTCGTCGCCATGCCCTGCCTCCGGCCGCTGCTGGGCGGTCACGATAGGTGCGTTTCGACAAGCGGACAAGCCGCGACGCGGCGCGGCCGGCGTTCGCGTGCGGGGGGTCGCCAAACCCCACCGTGTCTGGCTATACGCGCTCCATGACCAGCCTTTCATCCACCGAAGCCGCGGCGATCGAGCGCGCGGGCGATGCGCCGATGCTCGCGCAGGTCGAGGCGTGGGCGGCGGTAAACAGCGGAACGGGCAATCTGCCCGGCCTCAAAACCGTCGCCGGCCTGCTCGCCGACGCCTATTCGGCGCTGCCCGGCGATCTTCGCCTCGTCGCCCCCGATCCGGTCGAAAGCGTCGATGCCGCAGGTCGGGTCCAGACGATCGAGCGCGGCGCGCACCTTCACCTCAGCGTCCGGCCCGACGCGCCGGTGCAACTGCTGCTCACCGGCCATATGGACACGGTGTTCGCCGCCGATCACCCGTTCCAGTCGCTCACCTGGCTCGAAGAGGGCGTGCTGAACGGCCCCGGCACCGCCGACATGAAGGGCGGGCTCGCGGTGATCCTTGCGGCATTGTCGGCGCTCGAATCCTCGCCGCTCGCGCCGCGTATCGGCTATGACGTGATGATCAACAGCGACGAGGAAACGGGCAGCCACGCCTCGGCGGGGCTGATCGCGCGGCTCGCGAAGGGCAAGACCGCGGCGCTGACCTACGAACCCGCGCTCCCCGACGGCACGCTCGCGGGCGCGCGGCCCGGCAGCGGCAATTACTCGGTTCTCGTCCACGGCCGCTCGGCGCACGCCGGGCGCAACCCCGAAGAGGGGCGCAATGCGCTCGTCGCCGCCGCCGACCTCGCGCTGCGCCTCGCTGCGCTCAAGGCGCCCGACCTCAAGGTCAACCCCGCAAAGATCGACGGCGGCGGCCCGAACAATGTCGTCCCCGACCAGGCGATTCTGCGCGTCAACATGCGCCCCGCGACCCCCCAAGCCGCGACGGCGGCCGAGGCGGCGCTGAACGCCGCAATCGCCGCGATCGAGCGCGAGCATGGCGTGCATTGCCACCTCCACGGCGGCTTCAACCGCCCGCCCAAGCCGCTCGACGCACCGGCGACGCGGCTGTTCGAGCTGGTGCGCGATTGCGGCACCGCGCTCGGCATCGACATCGCGTGGAAAGCGACCGGCGGCGTGTGCGACGGCAATAATATCGCGGCGTGCGGCGTGCCCGTCGTCGACACGATGGGACCGCGCGGCGGCGCCATCCATTCGTCGGACGAATTTCTGATCACGGGCAGCCTGCCCGAACGCGCGCGGCTGTCGACCTTGACACTTTTACGTTTAGCGGAACGGGGGACTGTGTGAGCTATGTGATCCGGGCGGCAAAGCCGGGCGATCTCCAGAGCATTTACGAAATGGCGAAGCTGACGGGAGGGGGCTTCACCAACCTGCCCCCCGACAAAAAGGCGCTTGGCGCCAAGCTCGAACGCGCCGAGGCGAGCTTTGCGTCGGACAGGGAATATCCCGCCGACGAGCTCTATCTGATGGTGCTCGCCGACAGCGAGACCGACGAGGTGCGCGGCACCTGCCAGATCTTCGGGCAGGTCGGCCAGCGCTGGCCCTTCTATAGCTATCGCATCGGCACCGACAGCAAGCATAGCGAGCAATTGGGGCGCACCTTCCACGCGCAGATATTGATGCTCAGCAACGATCTCAATGGCGCGAGCGAGGTCGGCGGGCTGTTCCTCCACCCCGCGGCGCGCGCCGGCGGGCTCGGCCTCTTGCTCGCGCGGTCGCGCTATCTGTTCATCGCCCGCCACCGCGCGCGCTTTGCCGACCGCATCCTCGCCGAGCTGCGCGGGGTGATCGACGAAGCGGGCGGCTCGCCCTTCTGGGACGGGGTCGCGGGCAAATTCTTCGGGATGAGCTTTCAGGAAGCCGACCAGTTCAACGCGGTCCACGGCAACCAGTTCATCGCCGACCTGATGCCCAAGCATCCGGTCTATGTCGCGATGCTGCCCGAAAGCGCGCGCAGCGTCATCGGCGTCCCGCACCCCAGCGGCCGCGCGGCGATGCGGATGCTCGAGAATGAGGGCTTTGCGTTCGAAAATTATATCGACATCTTCGACGGCGGCCCGACGATGACCGCGCGCACCGACCAGGTCGCGAGCATCTGCGATGCGCGGCACGTCGAGCTGACCGGCGTCGCCGAAGAGGGCGAGGACGCGCTGATCGCCACCGGGCGGCTCGACCGCTTCCGCTGCTGCTTCGGCAAGGTCGGCGCGGGCGGCACGATCGACGCCAGGAGCGCCGACCTGCTCGGCGTCGCGCGTGGCGACGAAATCAGCTGGATCGGGCGGTAGGACGGAAGAAAGCCCCTCCTCTTCAGAGGAGGGGTTTGGGGTGGTGGACGCCGGTGAAGGAGCACCACCCCGCTGCGACTAGCGAGCAAGCTCGCAAGTCTCGCTGCCCCTCCCCTGAAGGAGAGGGGTTGAGGATAGGATTGAAGTTTATGCTCACCGAAATCAATTTCGACGGGATCATCGGCCCGACGCACAATTATGCGGGGCTCAGCCGCGGCAATATCGCCTCGTCGAGCCACGCCGGCGACGTGTCGCAGCCGCGCGCCGCGGCGCTGCAGGGCATCGACAAGATGCGGCACAATCTAGCGCTCGGGCTCGCGCAGGGTTTCTTCATGCCGCTCGACCGCCCCGACGCGGCGTGGCTTGCCGCGCTCGGCACGACGCTCGACGCCGCCGAGCCGCATCTGCGCGCGCAGGCCTGGTCGGCCTCGTCGATGTGGGCGGCCAACGCCGCGACCGTCTCGCCCGCGCCCGACAGCGCCGACGGCAAATGCCATCTGACCGTCGCCAACCTGATGACGATGCCGCACCGCAGCCACGAATGGCAGGGCACGCTCGCACAGCTGAGGCTCGCCTTTGCCGATCCCGCCTTCGCGGTGCATAGCCCTGTCCCCGCCCCCTTCGGCGACGAGGGCGCGGCGAACCATATGCGGCTGTGCGCCGGGCACGGCGCGCCGGGGGTCGAAATCTTCGTCTATGGCGTTGGCGGCGGCCGCTTCCCGGCGCGCCAGCATCTCGACGCGTCAAAGGCGATCGCGCGCCATCACCGGCTCGACCCGGCAAAGACGCTGTTCATCCGCCAGTCGGACACCGCGATTCAGGGCGGCGCCTTTCACAATGATGTTGTCGCGGTCGCGAACGAGCGCGTGCTGTTCACGCACGAAACCGCGTTCGAGGACCGCGAAGGCGCGCACGCACAGATCCGCGCCGCCTTTCCCGAGGTCGAGATCGTCGAAGTGCCCGCGAGTGCGGTGAGCCTGCCGGACGCGATCAAATCCTATCTGTTCAACGCGCAGCTCGTCAGCCTGCCCGATGGCGCCGGCATGGGGCTCGTCGTGCCGACCGAAGCGCGCGAAACGCAAAGCGTGTGGAACTGGCTGGAGGCGCATGTCGCGGGCAACGGCCCGATCCGCCGGCTGTTTCCGGTCGACGTGCGCCAGTCGATGGCGAACGGCGGCGGCCCCGCCTGCCTGCGGCTGCGCGTCGTCGCCGATCCCGCGACGATCGACCCGCGCTTCATCGCCGACGCGGACAAGCTCGATGCGATCGCCGATGTGGTTGCAAGGCACTGGCCCGAAGCCATCGCCCCCGGCGACCTCGCCTCCCCTGCCCTGACCGCCGACGTCCGCCGCGCCCGCACTGCGCTGCTCGCGGCGCTGGACCTGAGCGAGCTGGGCTAGAGTGTTTTCAAGTCAGGTGGAATCACCTGACGACTTGGAAAACACGGTAAAACAAGACTCTAGGCATCCCGACGGCAGGTAAACAGGCTGGCGGCAGATTCGGCGTGGGGAATGGGCATCTTTTGGTGCGAGTAGGCGCGCGCAGAGGGCGTTGGTCGAAACCGATGGATCGGGATTTCTTGTTTCGCGCGAAGACGCGAAGACGCGAAGATGTCGTGCTTGCCGGGAAGCGGCTTTTCTCCTTTCGCGTTGCGGTGGGCGCGGCGATGAAGGAAAAGGCGGCCTTGCGGCCGCGAACCGGCCCCTTCGCGTCTTCGCGCCAAATAAATCTCGCCGGCACTCGCAGCACAGCGCGTTGCTCGCCTACTGCGCCGCCTTCGCATCCCTCCGCCGTTCTCTTCCTTCAATCCTGCGGCTGCTTTCGCCCGAAACCCGCCATTCCTCGCTCGGTTGGCAAACGCTCGTCGCCGAAACGGCACGGTCTCCCGGCTCCCGCCGCCCGGGCGCCTCACTCCCCGGCCAGCAGCCGGGCCTCCGCCAACGCCGGATAGGTCGCGGGCAGGTCCGCGACCCGTTGCAGCGCCGACAGGCACCGCTTCGCTTCGTCCCGCCCCGCCCCCGCGTCGCCGCGCGCCAGCGCGATCCGCGCAGCGACGCAGTGCAGCCGCGCCCGCCAGGGATGGCTCGCCGGCACGCCGCTGCGATCCATCGCCGCCGCCGCCCGGCCGGCCTCCGCGTCGGCACCCGCCGTGTCGCCCAGCGCCGCCAGCGTCCGCGCCCGGCGCATGTGAAAGCACACCGCGCGCCCGTCGCGGCGATACAGCACCCGTGCCCCCGTCTGCCGCGCCTCCTTGAGCAGCGCCGTCGCGCGCGCCGCATCGCCCGCCTGCGCTTCGGCCAGCGCGAGCAGCGTCATCGCGTCGAGCGTGCGCAGATGGTCGCCGCCGAGCGCGGCGCGGTAGCGCTGGAGGATCGGGCGCAGGCGATCGCGCGCGCCTTGCGGGTCGCCGCTATCGAGCGCCGCGAGCGCGCGCCCATAATCCGGCGCGAGCGCATCGACCGCATCGACACCGCGCGCCGCCGCGAACCGCGCCTCGGCGCGCGCGAAATGCCGCTCGGCGGCCGCAAAATCGCCGATCGAGGCCAGATAGCTGCCATAGTCGGCGTGCGCCCAGCCGGTCAGCGAGGGTCGCTCGCCGCCCATCGCCTCGCGCAGTGCCAGGTTGCGGCGAAAGGCCGCATCGGCGCGGGCGAAATGGCCGAGCTTTGCCTGCGCACGGCCCGCAAACCATTGCAGATCGGCACGCTCGCCGGGGGTCAGCCGCGCCCCCTGCGCCGCGGCGGCATCGAGCAGCGCGGCACCGCGCCGATAGTCGCCGATATCGACGAGCAGTTTCGCTTCGGCGAGCTGTGCAACCGCGACGGTGCGGGCATCGCTTCCCTGCGCGCCCCGCACCGCCCGCGCGCACGTCGTTTCGGCAAGCCGCGTGTCGCCCGCGCGGCGCAAATTGCTGCACAGCGCGATATCAATCGGCGTTGTCTTCGCCGCGCTCGCGCCGTGGAGCCGCTCCGCGACCGCGCGCGCGCGGTGGAGGTGAAGCACCGCAGCCTCATAATCGCCCCATCCGGCATAGGCGCTTGCGATCATCCGGTGAACCGTCACCCGGGTCGCCGGATCGTCGCGCAATTCGGTGTTCATCGTCGCCGCCGCGCGTGCGACCGCGGCGCGCAGCGAAGGGCCGTCCCGTCCCTGCGCGGCCAGCTCGCCCGGAGCGAACAGGTCCGATGACAGAAAGGCGACCAGCGCCTCCTTCTCGCGTGCCTCCTCTGCCGCCCGCGCGCGCGCCGCCTGCGCCGCAAATAGCGCCGCCACCGCGAGCGCTACGCAGATCGCAAGCCCGGCGAAAGCCAGCGTTGTCGCGGTGCGCCGCCGGTCGCCGACCAGCGCCTGCCGCCACCTCGATCCTGCGCCGCCCGCCATCGTCACGCCGCCCCGCTCGGCCGGTCCCTTGAGCCGATAGCCGCTGCCATAGACCGCCTCGATCCGTGCGCCCTCGGCGCCGAGCGCCTGCCGCAGCCGGCCGATCGCCTTGGTCAGCGAGTTTTCGTGAACGATCCGCCCCGGCCATCCCGCGGCGAGCAGCGCGTCGCGCCCGAGCGCCCGCCCATCCGCTGCGAGCAGCGCCGCGAGCAGCGCGCGGCACGGCCGGTCGAGCTCGACCGCACGCCCAGCGACCGTCAGCCGCCCCGTCGTCGCATCGAAGCCGGCATCTTCGATGCGCCAATGGCCGCCCTCGCTATCGTCCTCGCCGCCCGTCGCCATCGGCCTAGGGCGCCGAGGCCGCGGGCGCGAGGTCGGGAAGAATGAAGGCGTAAAGTCCCTCGGGCGTCACCGCGACCCCCTGCCCCCCGCTTTCGGCAAGCAGGTCGCGCTGCGCTTTCGACGGCAGGATGGTGTAGAGATAAAAGGGCGTCACGTCGCCGCGCGCCCGCATCGCCCTGACCAGTTCGATCCCCGCGAGCGGCTCGCCATTCCGCCCCATGTCCGAAATCACCGCGTCATATTTATACATGGCGAGCAGCTTCAGCGCATCGGCGCTCGATGTCACGTCATAAACAGCGACCTTGTGCCCAAGCAGAAAGTCCCGCTCGCTCCTGTTATTCTCCGGATGGTCGTCGACCCACAGCACGCGCCCCGTCACATCGGCGGGTTCGCCGATCTTCAGCCCCTCGTCGCGATCGGCGGCGGCGCCGTCGCCGCGGCTCCAGACGAGCGCCAGCGCCGCCGCGAGCGCGAACAGCAGCACCAGCCCCGCCGCGCGCGGCAGCCAACGACCGCGCGCCGCGACCGGCTCCGCTGACGGAGCAGCAGGCACGGCCACCGCCGCCGCGCCGGCGTTCAGCCGGTATCCGACGCCGTAAACCGCCTCGATCCGCTTGCCGTCCTCGCCCAGCGTCCGGCGCAGCCGCGCGATCGCCTTGGCGAGCGAATTTTCATGGACGATCCGCCCCGGCCAGCCCGCTTCGAGCAGCCGGTCCTTGTCGACCGCCTTGCCGACGTTCGACATCAACGCCAACAGGATGGCGAGCGCGCTGCGGTCGAGTTCGACGGGTTCGCCTCCGACGCGGACGGCGCCTGCGGTCTCGTCATATTCGAACGCCCCAAAGCGCCACTGGCCGCGATCCGGCATCCGTCCCCCCAATGCCACCCAACAGCGGGACGGACGCGCGAACGAGTGACGACTCCTCCGCGCGGCGACCCGGCGCGCATTTTTGCGGCGTGGCGGCCCAGCGTCAACGTCGAAGATCGCCCGAAACGGGCCGGGCCGCGCCAGAAATTACTGGCGCGGCCCAATATTTGCTTGGGGCAGAGACCGGGGCGGAGGGCGGCCCCGGCCCCTGCGGCTCAGAAATTCACCCGCGCGGTCAGGCGGATGTCGCGCCCGGCAAGCGGCGCATAATCCTTGAGGAAGCTCGCGTGCCGCCGCGCGTCGACGTCGAAGATATTGTTCGCCGACAGTGCAAAGCTCAGCGGGCGGTCGGTGCCCCACGGCCGGAAATTGATCTCGGCATTGACCATCGTATAGCCCTTCGTCGGCGTCTCGAAGGTCGAAATGCGATCTTGGTCGTCGACCCATTCGACCTCGCCGCGCACGTCGATCTTGGGCGAATTGACGCCGAGACCGCCGAGCAGGCGCAGCGGCGGGATGCGCGGCGCCGGGCCGACGTCGACGATCCGCGCGTGCGTATAGTCGGCGAGCCCGTCGGCGACGATCTCGGCATCGCCCAGCTTCGCGAGCGTCAGCGACCCCTGCACCTCGAAGCCGTAATAGCGCGCGTCGGCCTGGCTGAACTGATAGACGGGCAGCCCGTCCTCGATCTCGCCGGTCCGGTCGTCATAGATGAAGTTCGAGAACCAGCTATGATAGGCCGAGGCTTCGAAGGTATAACCCGTCCCCTGCCCGCGCAGCACCGCTTCGACGCTCCACGCGGTTTCGAGGTCGAAGTCGGGATTGCCGATCTCGAACGCCTCGGTGCCCGCGTGCGGCCCGTTGGCGAACAGCTCCTCGGCCGCCGGCGCGCGCTCGGTCCGCGACACATTGACGCCAAAACGCCAGTCGTCCGCAAAACGGTACGACGCGCCCAGCGAGCCCGAGAAGGAATCAAAGCTGCGGTCGCCGGCGAAAAATTGCGGCTGGCCGGGCAGCGGCTTGGCGCTCAGGCTCGTATGCTCGAACCGCGCGCCGGCTTCGAGCTTCAGCCGGTCGAAATCGAGCTGCTGCAACGTGAACAGCCCCCATTGCCCGGTGCTGTTCTTGGGCAGAAAGGCTTCCTCGCCGACCACGTTGAAATCGCGGGTATAGAATTGCGCACCGGTCGCGCCCGACCACAGGCCGCGCCTGGCCTGGGTGAACTCCAGCCGGCCTTCCATTCCCTTGTTATAGAAGGTGGTGCCGACCTCGCCATTCTCTTCCAGCTCCGAATGCTGATAGTCGGCATAGCCGAAGCGCAGCTTGATCTTGTCGATCAGGCTGCCGTTCGCATTCACCTCGGCGCGCGCGTCGATGCGGTCCTGCGACAGGCTCAGCCGCGGCGCCTCCTGCTCCTGCCCTGGCTCGGTCGCAAAGCGGATCGGCACGCCATAGAGGCTGTCATAATGGCTGTAGGCGATGCCCAGGCTGCCGCCCTCGCCGATATAGGCGATGCCCGCGCCCGCGGTCCACGTCTCCGCGGCGCTGTTGGGCAGCTTGCCGCGCACCGCGGCGTTGGCGGCGAAGTCGACCGGCTCCTCTTCGTCGGGATCGACCGGCAGCGCCGCCGATTCGAGCGCCTGCGCGCGCAGTTCGGGGGTCAGCGCATAGCCGCCGATCCGCATGTCGTCGGACTTCATATAGCTGCCGTCAGCATGGACGACGAGATGCCCGGTCAGCGGCACGTCGATCGCGCCCGCGACCGAGCGCTCCTTCGCCGCGCTGCCATAGGTGGCGATCGCGCCGACATGCACCGGCTCGCCCGGCACTTCGGTCGGGATGCGCTTGTCGAGCACGTTGACGACGCCACCGATCGCCGCCGAGCCATAAAGCAGCGACTGCGGCCCGCGCAGCACCTCGATGCGGTCGGCGAGCAGCGGGTTGACCACCGTCGCATGGTCGGCCGAGGTGTTCGACACGTCGATCGAGCCGATGCCGTCGGTCAGCACGCGCACGCGCTCGCCCTGCAGCCCGCGCAGCACCGGGCGCGACGCGCTCGGCCCGAACGAGGTCGCCGACACGCCCGGCGTGCGCGCCAGCGTCTCGCCGATCGAGGGGCGCAGCTTCTGCGTCAGGTCGGCGCCTTCGAGCACCGCGACCCCCGACAGCATGTCCTGCCGCGCGGTCGGCAGCACGCCGGTCACCACGATGTCGCGGCTCGGCTCGTCGTGATAGGCGTCGGCCTGATCCGTGGTTCCGTCCGCGACGGCGGTGTCCTGGGCGTGGGAGAGAGTGGCAGCGCCCGTCATCGCGATCATCGCGCAGCCGGCCCGCAGAAGGATCATCCGCATGAATGCTTCCCCTAATATGTTATGATATAGAAATGTGTCCGCCCGTCGCGGCAGCACGAAAGGCGAGGGTCCGGCTACGCCTTTCGTCCATATGTTACAACATCACATTTTTCGTTTCGACGCCGTTCCGCCTCGCTTCGTCGCAGCACCCGCCCGGAAAGCCGCGCAAATGCGCCCGAAAACGCGACGCCGCATTTTTCGCTTTCCTACAACAATCCTATTTGGTTCTTTTATTGATTTTCAACGAACCGAAAGCGAATCAGTCATTCCGCAAGATATCCTGCCGCCGCTCACCGGCACCGCCCCCGCCGCCTCCGATTTCCCCGGCGAAGAGCCGTTCGTCGCCGACCCCGACGACCTGCCGCCCGAGCTTGCCTTCGATCCGGTGCCGCAACAGACGAAGCGCTGGTCGGGGATCACCCCGCACAAGCAGCGGCTGTTCGTCGCGCATCTCGCCGCGACGGGGCCGGTGAGGATGGCGGCAAAGGCCGCGGGCCATTCGACCTCGACGCTCTATCAGCTGCGCAAGCGCGAGGGCGCCGCCGGCTTCTCGCCGCCGCGTGAACCGCGCGGTCGAAACGTGGCCTGTGGGTCCTTCGGGATCGATAAGCGAGAGCCGTACTGCCCGCGCCAGCCTCTTCAACCATATCCGTCCCCACATGACAGTTGAGTTGCGGCCCGGGCCAAGCCGCCTTGTGCGGTCCCGTGAGCTGGAAAGCAGTCATTGGGCCTGCCCGGCGACCCGCACTTTACGCCTTGCGCAGGGATATGTTTGCGCTACCAACGCCGGAACGATTGTCGAGGAGAGGACCCGTATGACCGCCAGCTTCGATCGCCGCACCCTTCTCGCCGGCGGCCTCGCCGCCTCGGCCGCAACCCTCGCGCCGCTTGGCCAGGCCTTTGCACAGAACCGGCGCCGCGCGTCCGCCAACGACAAGGTCCAAGTGGGTCTGATCGGCTGCAAGGGGATGGGCTGGGCGAACCTCATGGCGATGAGCAAGGGCGCCGACGTCGCCCCCGTCGCCCTCTGCGACGTGGACGCCACGGTCCTGACCGGTCGCGGCAGCGAGCTGCAGAAGGCCTCCGGCCGCGCGCCGCGGCTTTACGACGACTATCGCCGCATGCTCGACGACAAGTCGGTGGATGCGGTGATCGTCGCCACGCCCGACCACTGGCACGCGCTCCAACTCACCGACGCCATGTCGGCGGGCAAGGACGCCTATTGCGAAAAGCCGCTCGGCAACTCGATCGCCGAATGCCGCGCCATGGTCGCCGCCAAGCAGCGCCACAACCGCGTGGTCCAGGTCGGCCAGTGGCAGCGCAGCAACCAGCATTGGGCCGATGCCGTCGCCCATGTCCATTCGGGCGGCATCGGCCGCGTGCGCAAGGTCAAGGCCTGGGCCTATCAGGGATGGATGAAGAACGTCCCGCCCCAGCCCGACCAGGCGCCGCCTCCCGGCGTGGATTACGACCGCTGGCTCGGCCCGGCGCCATTGCGTCCGTTCAACCCGAACCGCTTCCACTTCACCTGGCGCTGGTACTGGGACTATGCCGGCGGCCTGATGACCGACTGGGGCGTCCACCTGATGGACATCGCCCTGCTCGGCATGAAGGCTGAGGCACCGAATTCCGTCAGCTCGCTCGGCGGCCCCTATGCCTATCCGGATTCGGCCATGGAAACGCCGGACACCCAGACCGCCATTTTCGACTTTGGCAATTATTCGGTGGAATGGGAGCATGCGGTCGGCATCAGCCACGGCCCCTTCGGCGGCGGCGACCATGGCGTGGCCTTTGTGGGCGAGACCGGCACGCTGGTGGTGGACCGCGGCAAATGGTGGGTCTCGCCCGAGATGAGCGACGGCAAGGCGCTAACTCCGGAAATTCCCGTCACCAATGCCGTGGACAACGGGCTCGACCGGCACACGGCGGACTTCATCGCCTGCGTGAAGGATCGCGCACGCACGCCCGCTTGTCCCATCGAGTCGGCCGCCAATACCGCCATCGTCTGTCAGATGGGCAACGTCGCCTGGCGCACCGGACGCAAGGTCCATTGGGATGCCGTTGCGGGCCAGTTCAAGGATGACGCCGAAGCCAACGCCCTGATCACACCCCGCTACCGCGCTCCTTATCGCCTGCCGGCGTAAGCGGGGCCGGACACGGGCAGGGCGCGGACCAGGAGGCCGGCGGTCTGCTTCTCCTCGCTCTTCACCGCAACGAAGCGCATGCCCGGCCGCTGCGCCGCCTCCCGGGCGCGTCCCCTCCCCCTTCAGGTTTCGGGATCGTCTGCAGACCGGCTGCATGACCGGTCTTGGAGCGCGATACCGACGCTAAGCATCATCCCCCATCCGCAGCGCGGCGATAAACGCCTCCTGCGGGATGTTCACATTGCCATATTCGCGCATCCGCTTCTTCCCCTCTTTCTGCTTTTCCAGCAGCTTCTTCTTGCGGGTCGCGTCGCCGCCGTAGCATTTGGCGGTCACGTCCTTGCGCAGCGCGGCGATGGTTTCGCGGGCGATCACTTTCCCGCCGATCGCCGCCTGGATCGGGATCTTGAACATGTGGCGCGGGATCAGGTCTTTCAGCCGCTCGCACATGCCGCGGCCGCGGGCCTCGGCGCTCGCGCGGTGGACGATCATGGAGAGGGCGTCGACGGGCTCGTTGTTGACGAGGATGCTCATCTTGACGAGGTCGCCGGGGCGGTGGCCGATCTGGTGATAGTCGAAGCTGGCATAGCCGCGGCTGATGCTCTTCAGCCGGTCGTAGAAGTCGAACACCACCTCGTTCAATGGCAGCTCATAGGTGATCTGCGCGCGGCCGCCGACATAGGTGAGGTTCTTCTGGATGCCGCGGCGGTCCTGGCACAGTTTCAGGATCGGCCCCAGATAATCATCGGGGACATAGATCACCGCCTCGATCCACGGCTCCTCGATCTCGTCGATGCGATTGGGGTCGGGCATGTCGGCGGGGTTGTGCAGTTCCATCTCGGTCGGGCCGCCCTCCTTCGACCGGCTGAGCCGCAGCTTATAGACCACCGACGGCGCGGTGGTGATCAGGTCGAGGTCATATTCGCGGGTCAGCCGCTCCTGAATGATCTCGAGGTGGAGGAGGCCCAGGAAGCCGCAGCGAAAGCCGAAACCCAGCGCGGCGCTCGTCTCCATCTCGAAGCTGAACGACGCGTCGTTGAGGCGCAGCTTGTGGATGCTTTCGCGCAATTTCTCGAAGTCGTTGGCGTCGGTCGGGAAGAGGCCGCAAAAGACGACCGGCTGCGCTTCCTTGAACCCCGGCAGCGGCGCCGCGGCGGGGCGCTTCGCGTCGGTCACCGTGTCGCCGACGCGCGCCTGCGCGACGTCCTTGATCTGCGCGGTGATGAAGCCGATCTCGCCGGGGCCGATTTCGGTGAGGTCGGTGCGCTTGGGCGTGAAACAGCCGACGCGGTCGATCAGATGGGTGGTGCCCGCCTGCATGAACTTGATCTGCTGGCCTTTTTTCAAGGTGCCGTCGATCACGCGGACGAGAATGACGACGCCCAGATAGGGGTCGTACCAGCTGTCGACGAGCATCGCGACGAGCGGCGCGGCGGCGTCGCCCTTGGGCGGCGGGATCTTCGCGACGATGGCTTCGAGCGTCTCCTCGATGCCGATCCCCGACTTGGCGCTGGTCAGCACCGCATCGTCGGCGGGCAGGCCGATGATATCCTCGATCTCGGCCTTCACCTTGTCGACGTCGGCCGCGGGCAGGTCGATCTTGTTGATGACGGGGACGATTTCATGGTCGTGCTCGATCGACTGATAGACGTTGGCGAGCGTCTGCGCCTCGACCCCCTGCGCCGCATCGACGACGAGCAGCGCGCCTTCGCACGCGGCCAATGACCGCGACACTTCATAGGCGAAGTCGACGTGGCCCGGCGTGTCCATCAGGTTGAGCTGATAGGTCTCGCCGTCGTGCGCCTTGTAGGAAAGGCGCACCGTCTGCGCCTTGATCGTGATCCCCCGCTCCTTCTCGATGTCCATATTATCAAGGACTTGCGCCGACATCTCGCGCTCGGTCAGCCCGCCGGTGAACTGAATGAGCCGGTCGGCGAGCGTCGATTTCCCATGGTCGATATGGGCGATAATGCTGAAATTGCGGATATGCGAGAGAGGAGTCGTCATCGCGCGCCGTTAGCAGGGGAATGCGCGGCTGTCAGCAGCGAGTGGGCGGCGCGGCCCGCGCGAGGCGATTTCGTCCAAAGTTCAGTAAAGGTCAGCCTTGTGACGCGTCCTTTCCCTGGTGGGGCCGCCGCACCGAAAGGCCGGCGGTGTCCGACGAATCAGTGAGCGAGCCGCCCGGTGCGGCGGCACGCGCAGGCGTTGCGACGGGAGGGCGGGATCGGACGAGTCAAAGAGCGATGGCGGCAATGCTGGCACAGCGGGATAATGTAGGAAAGCGATATTTTCGCGCGGAGACGCGGGGGGAGGCGAAGAAGAAGAAAAGAGGATCTCACGCAAAGGCGCAAAGGCACGAAGAGGCTTGCCCTGCAGCGGGAGCGACGCCACTGTGCCGCCGTCGAGAAGGGCAGATCGGGGCGAAAAGATTAATGGATATTGCCGGTTATCTGGAAGAGGTGCGTTCACAGTTCGAGAGCGGACACGCAACCGAGCATAGCTATCGCCCCGCCTTGTTCCGCCTGTTTCAGAGCATCGACCCGGCGATCACCGTGGTCAACGAACCGAAGCGCGGCGACGCGGGCATGGTCGACTTCCTGTTCGAGCGCGACGGCGTGCCCTTCGGCTGGGCCGAGGCGAAAGACATCGACAAGGACGTCATCCGACTGAAAGGCTATTCGGTCGAGCAGCGCAAACGCTATGAGGCGGCCTATCCCAACCTGATCTATACCAACGGCGTCGATTTCGAGTTCATCCGCGACGGCGCGCCGGTGCATTTCGTGTCGATCGCCGATTTCCTGTTGGGATTGCAGCAGAACCCGGAGCGGTTCGAGGAACTGGAACGCCAGCTTCGCCTGTTTGCGGAAGCGAAGCCGATCAGCATCCGGTCGGCGGCAAAGCTGGCCGAGATGATGGCGGCGAAGGCGGCGATCATCAAGGACGAGATCGGTATCGCGCTGGCCGACGACCCCGACTATCGCAGCGGGCTGGGCGGCCAGTATCAAAGTTTCAAGGCCAATCTGCTGCCCGCGCTGACCCCCGACGAATTTGCCGACATTTATGCCGAGACGATCACCTACGGCATGTTCGCCGCGCGCTTTCACGACGACACGCCCGACACATTCAGCCGCGCCGAGGCGCTGGAGAAACTGCCCGCGTCGAACCCCTTTCTGAAAGGATTGTTCGATTATATCGCCGGCCCGGCGCTGCCCAATCGCCTGCGTTATATTGTCGACGATCTGGCGCAAGTGCTGCGCGCGAGCGACCCGCATTCGCTGTTCAAGGATTTCGGCAAGTTCACCGCGCGCAACGACCCCTTCATCCATTTCTATGAAGACTTCCTCGCCGCCTATAACCCCAGGAAGCGCAAGAGCCGGGGGGTGTGGTACACGCCCGAACCCGTCGTCGATTTCATCGTCCGCGCGGTCGACGATGTGCTGAAGAGCGAGTTCGGCCTGCCCGACGGGCTGGCCGACACCAGCAAGGTGACGGTCGACTGGGACACCGGGCAGGACGACCCCAAGACGGGCAAGCCGCGCACGATCAGGAAGGATGTTCACAAGGTCCAGATATTGGACCCGGCGACGGGCACGGGCACCTTTCTGGCGAAGGCGGTGCAGCTGATTTCGGACCGGGTGAAGGCGCGCGCGCCGGGCAAATGGTCATCCTATGTCGAACAGGATCTGCTGCCGCGACTGCATGGTTTCGAGCTGCTGATGGCGAGTTATGCCATGTGCCACATGAAGCTGGACATGATGCTGACCGAGACGGGATACAAACCGAGCGCAAAGCCGCCGCGCCTGTCGGTGTGGCTGACCAACGCACTGGAACCCGCCGAGCGCGAGGTGAAGGACCTGTTCTTTCAGCCGCTCGCAGAGGAAGCGCGCGGCGCGAGCGAAGTCAAGCGGCAGACGCCGATCATGTGCGTGATCGGGAATCCGCCTTATTCGGGCATCTCACAGAATATGGGCGGTTGGATCACCGGACTCATCGAAGATTACAAATACGTCGATGGCGAGCACTTCGGTGAGCGGAAGCACTGGCTTCAAGACGATTATGTAAAGTTCCTTCGGATGGCCGAACATCTGATCGCCAATAATCCGTCGGGTGGCGTGCTCGGTTTCATCACCAATCACGGTTATCTCGATAATCCGACCTTCCGAGGAATGCGTTGGCACATGCTCAAGACATTCGACAAGATTTGGGTGCTGGACTTGCATGGAAACGCCAACAAAAAAGAAGTCGCACCAGACGGTTCATTTGATAAAAATGTCTTTGATATTCAACAAGGTGTTGCTATTGTCATAGCAATTAGGCTCGGCAGCGGCTCGGCAGCGGCTCGGCAGCGGCTCGGCAGCGGCTCGGCAGGCCGAGCTTTCGGAAGTTTACCACGGCGAGCTTTGGGGCAGTCGCGACGCCAAGAGCGAGGCGTTGTGGGCGGGAACATGCCAAATGGCCTGCTCTCGTTTAGTCACACCGGACGCACCCTATTACATGTTTGAAGCGGAATCGAACAAGGGTCTCGATTCCTATTCCCAAGGGTTTTCAGTCTCCGATTTGTTCCGTTCGCAATGCACCGGAGTCATCACGGCTCGCGACAACCTCGCAGTGGAATTCGATGGCCCCTTGCTGCGCGAAAAGATCAAAACGTTTCTCGATCCAGCCAAGTCAGATGCAGCCGCTCGTCTGGAATTCTTCGGCTCCAAAACGGCTGGCAAATATCCTGCCGGTGACAGCCGAGGTTGGAAACTCCCTGACAAGAGGAAAGCCTTACAGGCTCTAAACTGGTCTAGCAGTATAGCTACCATCCAGTATCGCCCGTTCGATTATCGCAGCATTCTGTATCACCAAGACATGGTGGATTGGCCTCGCCTTGATGTGATGGGCGACTTTTCGGTCGCCCCGAACATTGCACTGCTCTCGCCAAGGATGACTGCTGATAACTTCTCCCCCTTGGTCTCAGGCGTCATCGTTTCGAACAAGACTGCCTCCCGGTACGACCAGAGCTACTTCTTTCCTCTGTATCGGAGCCCGAATAAACAGTCCGAGCAAGCAGATGCCTTCGCGCCTGACGTTCGCACTTCCAACCTCGATCCCAAACTCTACGCCGCCATCTGCGCCGCCGCCGGGATCGACCCCGCCGATACGGCGATGTCGCGCAATGCCGATGGCCCCCACCCCAACCCCTCCCCTGAAGGGGAGGGGCTTTATGATTTCCGCGCCGCCACGGGCGACGCGCGGCCGAGCGAGGTCAAGGTTTTCGACTATATCTATGGCGTGCTGCATTCGCCCGCCTATCGCTCAACCTATGCCGAGTTTCTGAAGATCGACTTTCCGCGCATTCCCTATCCCAAGTCGCCCGAGGTGTTCGCGCATGTCAGCGAAAAGGGCGAGGCGCTGCGGCGGTTGCACCTGATGGAAACGGCGGCGATCGGTGCGGCGCCCTATCGCTATCATGGTGAGGGCGACGATGTAGTGGCGAGCGGCTTTCCGAAGTTCGAACCCTGTTCGCAGGGGAGCGCGGGCTCGCCCTCTCCTTCCGGCGCTGACGCGCCTCCCTCCTCTCCCCCGAAGGGGAGAGGGCAGACGGGCCGTGTGTTCATCAACAAGGATCAATATTTCGAGGACGTGTCCGAAATCGCGTGGAATTTCCATATCGGCGGTTATCAGCCGGCGCAGAAGTGGCTGAAGGACCGGCGCGGGCGGGCGCTGTCGTTCGACGACATCGGCCATTATCAGAAGATCGTCAAAATCCTGTCCGAAACCGACCGGATCATGCGCGAGATCGAGCTGCCGCTCGAATAGCGCGATCGGCCGGGCGCGACGACGGCCCTATAGGGTCACCCACAGCACCAGCCCCGGTGGCGGCGCGGGCGGCGGCGCGTCGGCGGGGTGACGCACCGCGTCGGCGCGGGCGCGGGCGAGGATGGCGGGGGGGACGCCGGGCGCGTGGAAGATGTGGTCGGCCTGGCCGAGCAGGCGCGCGGCGCGCAGGGTGAGGTCGTCGGGGTCGGCGCTGGTCAGGCGGATGGTTTCGAGGCGCGCGGGGCGCGCGGCCGTTTCGGACGCGGCGAGCCAATCCTCGACTTGGCCGGCGGCGTCGGGGGCGAGCGGGTCGAGCGGGGCGCCGGGGGCGAGCGCGGCGTCGATCGCGCGGCGGCGGCTGGCGGGGTCGGGCCAGCGCGCCTTCATCGCATCGCGCGCCTTGAAGAGCGCCGCAGCGAGGTCGCCGAGCCGGGCGGGCAGCAGCGCCTCGACGCGCTGGCGCACCGCCTTGGCGAGCCCCGCCGAGGCGCCGCCGGTGCCGATCGCGATGGTGACGGGGGCGCGGTCGACGATTGCGGGCGTGGTGAAATCGCACAGCGCCGGACGGTCGACGACGTTGACGAGCAGCCCCTTCGCGCGCAGCGCTTCGGCGGCGGCGCGCGCGGCATCCTCGTCGGCGAGCGCGACGAAGGCGATGGTGGCGCCCGGCTCCCATGCGCGGACGATGCGCCCGCCCGCGCGCTCGATCAGCCGCGCCTTGGCGTCGGCCGCCTCCCCCTCCCCCACCAGCACGGCGGTGCGGCCGGAAAGGTTCAGGAAGATGGGGAGCTGGTGCATGGCGTGTCCTATAGCAAGCCCCTCCCCTTCAGGGGAGGGCAATCGCATATGCCCGCGACGGTGCCTGCCCCCCTCCCGCTTGCGGGAGGGGTCGGGGGTGGGCAGCGACGTGGCAACGGCCCACCCCGCTGCGACTAGCGAGCAAGCTCGCAAGTCTCGCTGCCCCTCCCCTGAAGGGGAGGGGTTTAGGACCTATTCAATCCAGTCGGGCACGCGTTCGGCGGCCATGATCGTGCCCGCGGCGATGCGGTCGGCGACGGTGATATAGCGGTCGCCGTCGACGAGCACCTCGGGCACCAGGCTGCGGCTGTTGTAGGTCGAGGCCATGGTCGCGCCATAGGCGCCCGCGGTGCGGAAGGCGGCGAGGTCGCCCGATTTCACCGCGTCGATCACCCGGTCGCGCGCGAAGGTGTCGCCGGTCTCGCACACCGGGCCGACGATCGAGGCGGTCATTTTCTCGCCGTTCGGTTCGACCGCAACGAAATCGTGCCAGGCATCGTAGAGCGCGGGGCGCGCGAGGTCGTTCATCGCCGCATCGACGATCACGAAGGGGTGGCTCGCGCCGGGCTTGACCCACAGCACTTCGGTGAGCAGCACGCCGGTATTGCCCGCGATCACGCGGCCGGGTTCGAACATCAGCGTGACGTCCCAGTCCTTCGTCACGCGCGCGACCATCGCGCCATAATCGGCGGGGGTCGGCGGATTGTCCTCGGGCCGATAGGGCACGCCGAGGCCGCCGCCAAGGTCGACGTGGGTGATGCTGTGCCCCGCGGCGCGCAGATCGGCGATCAGGCGGCCGACGCGCTCGAACGCGGCTTCGAGCGGCGCGAGGCTGGTGAGCTGGCTGCCGATGTGGAGCGCGACCCCGCGCATCTTCAATCCCGGAAGCCCTGCGAGCCGGTCGAAGATCGCGGGCGCGACGTCGATGCCGACGCCGAACTTGTTCTCGGCCTTGCCCGTCGAGATTTTCGCATGGGTGCCGGCATCGACGTCGGGGTTGACGCGCAGCACCGCCTGCGCGGTCGTCTCCTTCGCCGCGGCGATCTCCGCAAGCGCGACGCCTTCGGGCTCATGCTCGATATTGAACTGGCCGATGCCGCGGTCGAGCCCCTGCGCCAGCTCGGCGCGCGTCTTGCCGACGCCCGAAAAGACGATGTCCTCGGCCGCCATGCCCGCGGCGAGCGCGCGTTCGAGCTCGCCGCCCGAGACGACGTCGGCGCCATAGCCCTGCCGCGCGAGCACGCGCAGCACGCCGAGGTTGGGGTTGCACTTGATCGCAAAGGCGATGTGCTTCTTCGGCACATCCTTCAGCGCGTCGCGGAACACCTGCGCATGGCGTTCGAGCGTCGCGCGCGAATAGACATAGACGGGGGTGCCGATCTCTTCGGCGATACGGGGCAGCGGAATATCCTCGGCGTGGAGGACGCCGTCGCGGTATTGAAAATGATCCATGAAAAGAAGGTCCTGAAACTCAGCCCGGCGGGGGCAGGTCGAAATCGTCGGGTTCGCGCTTTTCCGAGCGTTTGAGAAGTTCGTCGCTGCGCACCGGCATGGCCTGTGCGTCAGGCGTCGTAAGCTCCTCGTTTGTCGGGGGGCGCGTCGCGCCGATGGGAATGACCGGGGCGGCCTGTCCCGCCACCGGTTTCAGATCCTCGCGCTGACCGCAACCGCCGAGGGCGGCCAGCAAGGCGGCTCCCCCGAAAGTCGCAGCGATCAGACGAATGCGCATGTCAATTCTCCAGCGCGGCGCGCGCCGCGGCGATGGCGTCTCTTACCCGCTCGGGCGCGGTGCCGCCATAGCTCTTGCGGCTCGCGACCGACGCCTCGACGGTCAGCGCCGCGAGCGCGGCGGGCGTCACCGCGGCGTGGATCGCGGCGGCCGCTTCGGCGGGCAGCTGCGACAGGTCAACGCCCAGCTCCTCGCATCGTTTCACGCAGGCGCCGACGATGTGATGCGCCTCGCGGAAGGGCACCCCCGCCTCGCGCACCAGCCAGTCGGCAAGGTCGGTCGCGGTCGAATAGCCCGATGCGGCGAGCGCGCGCATCCGGTCGGTGCGGAAGGTCAGCGTTTCGACCATGCCGGTCATCGCGGCGAGCGACAGCGCGAGCGCGTCGAACGCCTCGAAGACGGTCGCCTTGTCGTCCTGCAAATCCTTCGAATAGGTGAGCGGCAGCCCCTTCACGATCACGGCGAGCCGCTGGAAGGCGCCGAGCAGCAGCCCCGCGCGCCCGCGCACCAGCTCGGCGGCGTCGGGGTTGCGCTTTTGCGGCATGATCGAGCTGCCCGTCGACCAGGCGTCGGGCAAGGCGACGAAGCCGAAGGGCTGGCTCGCCCAGATCACCACCTCTTCGGCAAGGCGCGAGAGATGGATCGCGGCGATCGACGCGGCGGCGCAGAATTCGAGCGCGAAGTCGCGGTCGGACACCGCGTCGATGCTGTTCGCCATCGGCCGGTCGAAGCCGAGCGCCTGTGCCGTCGCGTCGCGATCGAGCGGAAAGCTGGTCCCCGCGAGCGCCGCGGCGCCGAGCGGCGATTCGTTGAGCCGCGCGCGCGCATCGCGAAAGCGCGAGCGGTCGCGGCGCGCCATTTCGACATAGGCGAGGAGGTGATGGCCGAGCGTCACCGGCTGCGCGACCTGCAAATGGGTGAAGCCGGGCATGATGCTGTCCGCATGGTCTTCGGCGCGCGCAAGCAGCGCGACCTGCAAGCCCTTCAGCCCCGTGTCGATGCGGTCGCAGGCGGTGCGCGTCCACAGGCGGAAGTCGGTCGCGACCTGATCGTTGCGCGAGCGCGCGGTGTGCAGCCGCCCCGCCGCTTCGCCGACGATCTCCTTGAGCCGCGCTTCGACGGTCATATGGATGTCTTCGAGGCTGAGGTCGACGGGAACGCCGTTCGCCGCATATTCCCCGGCGATCTGCGCAAGGCCCGCGTCGATCGCCGCGGCGTCCTCGGCGGCGATGATCCCCTGCGCGCCGAGCATCGCGGCGTGCGCGCGGCTTGCGGCGATATCCTCTTCCCACAGCCGTTTGTCGACGGGGATCGACGCATTTATCTCTTGCATGATCGCCGCCGGGCCGCCACCGAAGCGGCCGCCCCACATGCTGTTACTCTCGGGAGAATTCGCCATTCGCCGCGTCCCAGATCCGAAATATGCCCTTATCGCCCTGCTGCTCGCGGGGGCGGTCGCGGGCTGCGATAGGGAAAAGCCGCAGGCGGAGCAAGCGGACGCGCGACAAGCAAATGTTTCGCAAGGCGAAGCGAAGCGCGGGATCGAAAGTTTCGAGCATAAGCTCGACCGCAGCCATGCCGGCGAGGCGGCACCGAGCGCGACCTTCCGCGGTCCCGACGACGCGCCGGTGACGCTCGCGGCCTTTCGCGGGCGTCCGCTGCTCGTCAATCTGTGGGCGACCTGGTGCGCGCCGTGCGTCGCCGAAATGCCGACGCTCGACAAGCTCGCCGCCGCGCGGCGCGGCGCGCTGACCATAGTGCCGATCGCGCAGGATATTCAGGGCGCCGAGGTCGTCGATCCGTGGTTTCAGCAGGCGGGGCTGAGCGTGCTCCAGCCCTATCTCGACCCCGAAAATGCGCTGATCGACGCCGCCGCGGGTGGGCTGCCGACGAGCATCCTCTATGATGCCGACGGCAAGGAAGTATGGCGGATCATCGGCGCGATCGACTGGCAGGGCGAAGAGGCGAAAAAGCTGCTGGCGGAGGTGGCAGAACGATAGCGTCGAAGAATGATCGAATCGAAGAGCGACGTGTGTCCCCGCGAAGGCGGGGACCCATCTCCTGCCGGTTCAACATGGAGTCGCCGGGAGATGGGCTCCCGCCTTCGCGGGAGCACACAGCTTCTTGATCGAATGGAGTGACCTTCGCTGCGATGACGGCGACGGGCGGACAGGGGAGAAGATGTTGCACGATTATTCCGACATCCGCGAAGAGGTGGCGAAACTCTGCGCGCAGTTTCCCGGCCCCTATTGGCAGGCCAAGGACAAGGCCCGCGAATATCCGTCGGAGTTCGTCGCCGCGCTGGGGCAGGCAGGCTATCTCGCGGCGCTGATCCCCGAGCAATATGGCGGCGCGGGGTTGCCGCTCTCGGCGGCCGCCGCGATCCTCGAGGAAATCCAGCGCCAGGGCTGCAACGGCGGCGCGGTCCATGCGCAAATGTATGTGATGGGCACGCTGCTGCGCCACGGGTACGAGGAGCAGAAGGCGCGCTATCTGCCGAAGGTTGCGACCGGCGAGCTGCGGCTGCAGGCGTTCGGCGTTACCGAGCCGACGAGCGGCACCGATACGCTGAGCCTGAAGACCACGGCGAAGCGGGACGGCGACGAATATGTCGTCAACGGCCAGAAATTATGGACCAGCCGCGCCGAGCATAGCGACCTGATGATCCTGCTCGCGCGCACGACGCCGCGCGAGGAAGCGGCGAGCCGGACCGAGGGACTGTCGGTCTTCCTCGTCGACATGAAAGAGGCGCTCGCCGCGGGGACGCTGACGATCCGCCCGATCGACACGATGATGAACCATGCGACGACCGAAATCTTCTTCGACCGGATGCGCGTCCCCGCCGCGAACCTGATCGGCGAGGAGGGCAAGGGGTTCCGCTATATATTGTCGGGGATGAACGCCGAGCGGCTGCTGATCGCCGCCGAGTGCATCGGCGACGCAAAGTGGTTCATCGAAAAGGCATCGAGCTACGCCAGGGAGCGCGTGCTGTTCGGCCGTCCGATCGGCCAGAATCAGGGCGTGCAATTTCCGATCGCCCGCGCCTATGCGCAGATGCGTGCCGCCGAGCTGCTCGTCCGCGACGGGATCGCCCGATATGAGGCGGGCGAGAACGCCGGCGCCGAGGCGAA
Organism: Sphingopyxis indica; assembly: GCF_032879645.1. NCBI lineage: Bacteria > Pseudomonadati > Pseudomonadota > Alphaproteobacteria > Sphingomonadales > Sphingopyxidaceae > Sphingopyxis > Sphingopyxis indica. The sequence continues at coordinate 932,311 of NZ_CP076394.1, read as the reverse complement.
TATGGCAAAGATGCTCGCCGCCGAAGCAAGCTGGGCCGCGGGCGAGGCGTGCATCCAGACGCACGGCGGCTTCGGCTTCGCCGCCGAATATGACATCGAACGCAAATTCCGCGAGACGCGCCTCTATCAGGTCGCGCCGATCAGCACGAACATGATCCTCTCCTATGTCGCCGAGCATGTGCTGGGGATGCCGCGAAGCTATTGAGCGCGCGCGGACGCGAGCGACCGTTTCGGGGTGGTTAGCTGTCATTCGACCAAACCCCTCCTCTTCAGAGGAGGGGCAGCGAGACTTGCCAGCTTGCTGGCTTAGTCGCAGCGGGGTGGTGCTAGACGTCTTGCGCGCTATCGCGCGCCACCACCCCCAACCCCTCCTCTAAAGAGGAGGGGCTTATTACGCCCGCTACCGCCCGAAAGCCGACACCACCGCCACCAACGATTCCATTTCGCCGCCAATCCCATTATGGCCGAACCCATGACCGCGCCGCCGCCACCCTATGACGTCATCGTGATCGGCGGCGGGGTCAATGGCGCAGGGGTCGCGCGCGACGCGGCGGGGCGCCGCGCGCGGGTGCTGCTGGTCGAGGCGGGCGATCTCGCGCAGGGCACCTCGTCGGCGTCGACCAAGCTGATCCACGGCGGGCTGCGCTATCTCGAACATTATGAATTCACCCTCGTGCGCGAGGCCTTGAAGGAGCGCGAGGTCCTGTGGGGCATCGCGCCGCATATCGTCCGGCCGATGCGCTTCGTGCTTCCCTATCGCGACGGACTCCGCCCGCGCTGGCTGCTGCGGCTCGGGCTGTTCCTCTACGACCATATCGGCGGGCGGAAGATGCTGCCCGCGACGCGCTCGATCGACCTTCGCAAGCATCCCGCCGGCGCGCCGCTCGATCCGCGCTATGTCCGCGGTTTCGAATATTCGGACGGCTGGGTCGACGATGCACGCCTCGTCCTGCTCAACGCGCGCGATGCCGCCGACAGGGGCGCGCGCATCCGCACCCGCACCCGCGCCGAGGCGATGCGTGTCGAGAAGGGGCTGTGGGTGGTCGAGGCGACCGGCGCGAACGGACGGAGCTACAGCTTCACCGGGCGCAGCCTCGTCAACGCCGCGGGGCCCGCGGTGCTCGACGTGCAACGCCTCGCGTCGGCGCCGCCCGATTATGGTATGCGGCTGGTGCGCGGCTCGCACATCGTCGTGCGCAAGCTGTTCGACCACGACTATGCCTATTTCTTCCAGCTTCCCGACGGGCGGATTTTCTTCGCCATCCCCTATGAGCGCGACTTCACCTTGATCGGCACCACCGACGCCGATCATCAGGGTTCGCTGGCCGACATCCAGGCGAGCGCCGGGGAAATCGCCTATCTGTGCGAGGGCGCAAACCAATATTTCCGCGCCGCGATCACCCCCGCCGACGTCGTCTGGACCTATTCGGGGGTGCGGCCGCTGATCGAGGACGGGTCGGGCAGGCCCGAAGCGGCAACGCGCGGCTATCGCATCGACCTCGACAGCGATGAAGGCGCGCCGCTGCTCACCATCTATGGCGGCAAGATCACCAGCTATCGCCACGTCGCCGAAGAGGCGGTCGACGCGCTTGCCGAGGTCGTGCCCGCGCTGAAGGGCAAGCGCTGGACCGGCGCCTCGCCGCTGCCGGGCGGCGATTTTCCGGCCGACGGCGCCGCGACGCTGAAGGCCGAATATCGCCTCGCCCACCCGTTCCTGCCGGCCGCGACGGTCGACCGGATCGTCAAGGCCTATGGCACCGACGCGCGGCGCTGGCTCGGCGGCGCGCAGGACTGGGACGCGCTCGGCGGCGAAATCGCGCACGGGCTGAGCGCGGCCGAGGTGGAGTGGATGGCGACGCGCGAATGGGCGCAGACGACCGACGACATCTTGTGGCGGCGCAGCAAGCTGGGGCTGCATTTTTCCGATGCGGACGTGGAGCGGCTGGCCGAGTGCCTTGGCGCCATCACAGCGAAGCCAGCACCGCCCGAAAAATCGTCACCCCGGACTTGATCGGCGACTGTCCCGCTCGCATCCGTAATCTCGTCATTGCGAGCCCTTCGACTGCCTTGCAGGCGCTCAGGATAAACTGCGCGAAGCAATCCAGGGCGGTTTACGCCTACCCTGGATTGCTTCGCTTCGCTCGCAATGACGGAGTATCGGGCCTCCACGGATGTCCACGGGATAATGGCCGACTTGATCCGGGGTCCATTCGGGCGCCGCAGCAAATGGATGCCGGATCAAGCCTGTCCAGAGCTTGTCGAAGGGTCCGGCATGACGATGCAAGTATCACGCCGCTTCGGCCTCTGCCTCCACCGGCAGGCGGATCATATAGTCGAATGCCGACAGCGCCGCTTTCGACCCCTCGCCCATCGCGATGACGATCTGCTTGTAGGGCACGGTCGTGCAGTCGCCCGCCGCGAAGATGCCCGGCTGGCTCGTCTCGCCGCGATGATCGACCTCGATCTCGCCGCGGCCCGACAGCGCGACCGCGCCCGCCAGCCATTCGGTGTTGGGAACCAGCCCGATCTGGACGAAGACGCCTTCCAGCTCGATCTGGTGCGGCGTATCCCTATTGCGATCCTTATAGGCAAGACCCGTCACCTTGTTCCCGTCGCCGAGCACTTCGGTGGTCAGCGCCGAGGTGATGATCTTGACGTTGGGGAGGCTCGCGAGCTTGCGTTGCAGTACCGCATCGGCGCGCAGTTCGCTTTCATATTCCACCAGCGTCACATGCGCAACGATGCCCGCGAGGTCGATCGCCGCCTCGACCCCCGAATTGCCGCCGCCGATCACCGCGACGCGCTTGCCCTTGTAGAGCGGGCCGTCGCAGTGCGGGCAATAGGCGACGCCCTTGTTGCGATAGACGTCCTCGCCGGGGACGCCCATCTGGCGCCAGCGCGCGCCGGTCGACAGGATCAACGTGCGCGCCTTTAGCGACGCGCCGCTCGCCAGTTGCACCTCGTGCAGTCCGCCTTCCTGCCGGGCCGGGATCAGCTTTTCGGCGCGCTGGAGGTTCATGATGTCGACGTCATAATCCTTCACATGTTGCTCGAGCTGCGCGGCGAGCTTCGGCCCTTCGGTGTGCGGAACCGAGATGAAATTTTCGATCGCCATCGTGTCGAGCACCTGCCCGCCGAAGCGTTCGGCGGCGATACCGGTGCGGATGCCCTTGCGCGCAGCATAGATCGCCGCCGCGGCGCCCGCGGGGCCGCCGCCGACGACGAGCACGTCGAACGCGTCCTTCGCGGCGATCTTTGCAGCCGCCTTCGCCTCGGCACCGCTGTCGAGTTTCGCGATTATCTGTTCGAGTTCCATGCGGCCCTGCCCGAATTCCTCGCCGTTCAGAAAGACGGTGGGCACCGCCATCACCTTGCGCGCCTCGACCTCGGCCTGGAACAGGCCGCCGTCGATCGCCGTATGGGTGATGCGCGGGTTGATGACGCTCATCAGGTTCAAGGCCTGCACAAGGTCGGGGCAATTCTGGCACGAGAGCGAGAAATAGGTTTCGAAATGATAGTCGCCGCCCAGCGCCGCGACCTGCTCGATCAGCTCGGGCGCGGTCTTGGGGGGATGCCCCCCGACCTGCAGCAGCGCGAGGACGAGCGAGGTGAATTCATGGCCGAGCGGGATGCCGGCGAAGCGCACCGCGACGTCATGGTTGCTTGCGCGGCGGATCAGGAAGCTCGGGCGGCGCGCATCGTCGTCGGCGCGGCTGACGCCGACCTTGTCCGACAGGGCGGCGATTTCGTCGAGCAGCTCGGCAAGCTCCGCCGACTTCGCGCCGTCGTCGAGCGAAGAGACGAGTTCGATCGGTTCACGAAGATTCGTGAGAAGACCCTGAAGCTGCTGCTTCATATTGGCGTCGAGCATGGGGAGAGCTCCTGCGTATATTGGGATTTATGGCACTCGTCATTGCGAGCGAAGCGAAGCAATCCAGGGCGGTTTACGCATATTCTGGATTGCCGCGTCGCTTCGCTCCTCGCAATGACGAGCATTGGTTTACCGCGCGCGCCTTCACGGGAGCACGCGGCATTTTTCGATCGCTTAAATCTTGCCGACGAGGTCGAGCGAAGGAGCCAGCGTGTCGGCGCCCTCTTCCCACTTCGCGGGGCAGACTTCGCCCGGGTGGCTGACCCAGTACTGCAGCGCCTTGATCTTGCGCAGCAGTTCGGCGGCGTTGCGGCCCACGCCCTCGGGGGTGATTTCGAGGAGCTGGATCTCGCCCTCGGGATCGAGGACGAAGGTGCCGCGGTCGGCGAGGCCGACGCCTTCACGCAGGACTTCGAAATTGTTCGACAGCGCGTGGTTCTGGTCGCCGACCATATAATAGTCGATCTTGCCGATCGCCGGCGAGGTGTCGTGCCACGCCTTGTGGCAGAAATGCGTGTCGGTCGACACGGCGAACACCTCGACGTCCATCTTCTGAAGCTGCGGATAGATGTCGGCGAGATCCTCGAGCTCGGTCGGGCAGACGAAGGTGAAATCGGCCGGGTAGAAGAAGAAAACCGCCCACTTGCCCTTCACATCGGCGTCGGTGATGTCGACGAACTTGCCCTGCTTGTAGGCGGTCGCCTTGAAGGGTTTGAGGGTGGTGTTGAGAACGGACATGGAGAGCCTCCTGTTGGTGATTGGAGGCCCTCCCCTAGCGGTTCATTGTGCAGTGCGGAAATTGGAAATCCGCGCCGCATTGATCGGAAATTTCGATCAATAATGGCTTGAATTTTCAGCGTTCCGAATATGCCACCGCCGGGCACGCCGCGGATGTCCTCCGCTGCCGCGACGCGAGCACGATCGCCAGCCCGGCAACCGCCATTGCCGCACCCGCGAGCGATACCGCCGGGAAGCCAAGGCCGAGCCCGATCACTGCGCCGCCGAGCGCGGCACCGATCGCATTGCCGAGATTGAAGGCACCGATATTGACCGCCGAGGCAAGATTGGGCGCATCGGACGCGGCCTCCATCACGCGCATCTGGAGCGGCGGGACGATCGCAAAGGTCGCGACGCCCCAAGCGAAGATGGTGAGCGCCGCTGCCGCCGCCGAAAACATCGTCGCCGCGAACAGGACGAGCAGCACCGCGAGCGCCGCCAGCGCGACGATCAGCGTCCGCTCGATCGACTTGTCGGCGAACAGCCCGCCGAGCCAGTTCCCGACCGTCAGCCCGAGCCCGTAAACGACGAGCATCGCGGTCACGAACAGCGTCCCCGCCCCCGTCGCTTCACGCAGGATCGGCGCGATATAGGTGAAGACCGTGAACATCGCCGCCGACCCGACCGCTGTGAGCGCCAGCGCAACGAGCACCTCGCGCCGCCGCAGCACGCCCAGTTCGGCGAGCATGTCGGTGCCCTCGCCACGCGGCATGTCGGGAAGCGCGACGCGCAACGCCGCCATGGTGAAGAGCCCCCACACCGCGATCGCGCCGAAGGCAGCGCGCCAGCCGAAGCTCTCGCCGATCCACGGCGCGAGCGGGACGCCGACGACGTTGGCGAGCGTCAGCCCCATGAACATCGCCGCGACCGCGCTCGCGCGCCGTTCGGGTGCGACAAGGCTCGCCGCGACGACCGATCCGACACCGAAGAAGGCGCCGTGGTTGAGCGAGGTGATGACGCGCGCGGCCATCAGCATCGCATAATCGCTCGCGATCGCCGACAAGAGGTTGCCGAGCGTGAAGATGCCCATCAACGCGATCAGCAAGGTGCGCCGCTTCATCCGCCCGGTCGCGAGCGTCATCAGCGGCGCGCCGGCCATCACGCCGAGCGCATAGGCCGAAACGAGCAGCCCCGCGGCGGGGATCGAGACGCCGAGCCCGGTCGCGATGTCGGGGAGCATCCCCATCGGCGCGAATTCGGTGATGCCGATCCCGAAGGCGCCGATCGAAAGGGCAAGGAGAGCCGGATTGATCTTCATCGTCTTTCGTCCCGTCAGACCATCGCCGGGTTCAGGCGGGCGAAGCCCTCCTGCTGGCGATAGGGGGTGTGCGGATAGGGCGGCAGGACATCGCTCGCCGCATCGAGCGCCGCGACCTGATCGGGCGTGAGCGCCCAGCCGACCGCGCCGAGATTCTGTCGCAGCTGCTCCTCGTTGCGCGCGCCGATGATCACCGAGGCGACCGTCGGCCGCTGGAGCAGCCAGTTGATCGCGACCTGCGGCACGGTCTTTCCGGTTTCGGCCGCGACCGCTTCGAGCGCGTCGATCACGCGGTAGAGCAGGTCGTCGGCGACCGGCGGCGCGAACTGCTCGGTGTCGTGGAGGCGGCTGCCCGCCGGGACCGGCTTGTCGCGGCCGATCTTGCCGGTGAGGCGGCCCCAGCCGAGCGGACTCCAGACGAGCGCGCCGACGCCCTGGTCGGCGGCGAGCGGCATCAGATCGGCCTCATAGGCGCGGCCGATCAGCGAATAATAGACCTGGTGCGCGACGAAGCGCGGCCAGCCGTGGCGATCGGCGGCGGCCTGCGCCTTCATCAGCTGCCAGCCCGGATAGTTGGAAACCCCGGCGTAGCGCAGCTTGCCCGCGGCGATCAGGCTGCCCAGCGTGCCGAGCAGCTCCTCGACCGGGGTCGAAGCATCGAAGGCGTGGAGCTGCAAGAGGTCGATATGATCGGTGCCGAGCCGGCGCAGCGACGCCTCGACCGCCGCGATCAGCCGGATGCGCGACGCGCCCCAGTCCTGCGGGCCGTCGCCCATCGGCAGGCCGGTCTTGGTCGAGATCAGCACCGCGTCGCGCCGTCCCCGGATCGCTTCGCCGAGTATCTCTTCGGAGGCGCCGTCCGAATAGACGTCGGCGGTGTCGAACAGCGTGACGCCGGCGTCGAGGCAGATGTCGATCAGCCGCCGCGCCTCGCGCGCATCGCTCTGCCCCCAGGCGCTGAACAGCGGTCCCTTGCCGCCGAAGGTGCCGGTCCCGAAGCTGAGCGCGGGAACGCGCAGGCCCGACGATCCCAATTGGCGATAATCCATGGTCATCCCTTTCAATTGCGAATAGAGCGCATAGATAGAGGCGCGTCGCGCGACCGATTAGCGGCCGGATGCGCCAAGGATTTTTGCAATGGACGCAAAGATGGATGGAAGCGCCGACCGCGCGCGGGCAATGGAAGTGTTCGCCGCGGTCGCCGCGGAGGGCAGTTTCTCGGCCGCCGGGCGCCGGCTCGACCTCACACCGTCGGCGGTGAGCCGGACAGTCGACCGGATCGAGGCGCGGCTCGGCGTGCGGCTGCTGCTGCGCTCGACGCGCGCGCTGGCGCTCACCGCCGAGGGCGAGGCCTATCTGCGCTCGGCGAAGCGCATCCTCGCCGACCTCGACGACAGCGAACAGGCGATCGCCGACCAGGGCGCGCCGCGCGGGCGGCTGCGCGTCAGCGCCGCGCACGCGCACGGCCGACTGTGTATCGTCCCGCGGCTTGGCGAGTTCGCGCGCCGCTATCCGCATATAGTGGTCGACATCAGCCTCTCGGACCGGCTCGTCGACGTCGCGGCGGGCGAGGCCGACGTCGCGGTGCGCTTCGGCCCGCTCGCCGACAGCCCGCTCACCGCGCGCAAGCTCGGCGAGAACCGGCGCGTGGTGATCGCCTCGCCCGCCTATCTGGCGCGCCACGGCACGCCGCAGCTTCCCGAGGATCTGCTCGGCCACAATTGCCTGAACTTCAACTTCCGCCGCGCCGAGCCCGTCTGGCCCTTTCGCCGCGACGGCAAGGATTTCGCGCTGTCGGTGAAGGGGAATATCGAAGCGAACAACGGCGAAACGCTGGGGCAGCTCGCAGCGGCGGGGGTCGGGATCGCGCGCGTCGGCGCCTTCAGCGTCGTCGACGAGATCGCGCGCGGCGAGCTCGTCCCGATCCTCGAAGACTATAATCCGGGCGACGTCGAGACGATCCACGCGGTCTTCGCGGGCGGAGCGAATACCCCGGCGCGGGTCCGCGTGTTCGTCGACTTCCTCGCCGAAAGATTGGGGTTGCGGTAGACTGGCTCGGTCCGATCCAAATAGCCGTGTGCTCCCGCGAAGGCGGGAGCCCATCTTCCGAACCATGCTATATGGCACCGCCGTGCGATGGGTCCCCGCCTGCGCGGGGACACACGGCCTATTGATGCTCGGACGCTGCCGCTACCCCTGCGACCAGCGGCCGCCGAGCGCGCGGAACAGGTCGACCTGCGCATCGGCGATGCGCGCGTCGGCAAGCGCGAGCGAAGCCTGGGCTTCGGCGAAGGTGCGTTCGGCGTCGAGCGCTTCGAGCCCGTCGATCGCGCCTTCGCGCTGCTGTGCGCGGGTGATCCGGACCGCGGTTTCGGCCTGGTCGCGCGCCGACTGGAGCGCGGTGCGCCGGTCGAGAAGATGCGCATAGGTCGAGAGGGCGGTTTCGGTCTCTTCGAGCGCGCCGAGGACGGTGCCGTCGAATTCGGCGAGCGCGGCCTGGCTGTCGGCTTCGGCGCCGTCGATCCGCGCGCGCACCGTTTCCTGATTGGGGAAGGACCAGCTGATCAGCGGCCCGAGCAGCCAGCGGAGCGGGCCGCCGCCGAACAGGTCGCCAAGGCCCGTGCTCGTCTGCCCGATCGAACCGCCGAGGCTGATGCGCGGATAGAGGTCGGCGGTCGCGACCCCGATGCGCGCCGTCGCGGCGGCGAGGCGGCGCTCGGCGGCGGCGACGTCGGGACGGCGCGCGAGCAGCGCGGCGCCGTCGCCGACCGGAATCGGCTGGTCGAGCCGCAAGGTCGTCTGCCGCTCGGCCGCGATCGGCGGCAGATCGGCGGGCGCGCGGCCGGTGAGGGTCGCAAGGCGGAAGAGCGCGGCATCGCGCTCGGCGGCGATTGCCGGAATGTCGGCGCGGCGCTGGTCGCGCAGCGCGGCGACGCGCGCGGTGTCGAGCTTCGTCGTCAGGCCGACCTCGGCGCGGCGCGCGGTGAGCGCGACCGACTTGTCGAGCAGGTCGACGATATGCCGCGCGACGCCGAGCCGCTCGGCCGCTGAGGCCGCGTCGGCATAGGCGCGTGCGGTTTCGGCCGCGACGGTGACGCGCACCGCATCGGCATCGGCCTGTGCCGCCGCCAGATCGCCGCGCGCCGCTTCGACCCCGCGCGACACGCGGCCGAACAGGTCGACTTCGTAGCCGACGGTCAGCCCGCCATCGACCTGCCATCCCTCACGGTCGGCGCCGGGCAAGGTCTGGCTTTCGCTGACGCGGCCATAGGTGGCGCCGGCGCTGAGATCGGTCGACGGCAGGCGGTCGCCGCGCACTTCGCGCAAGGCGGCGCGCGCCCTGGCGATGCGTGCGGCGGCGACGCGGACGTCGGTGTTCGCCGCGAGCGCGTCGGCAACGAGGCCATCGAGCACCGGGTCCTTGTAGAGCCGCCACCATTCAGCGTCGGCTGGCGCACTGGTCGTCACGCCCTCCTTGACCGAAAGGAGCGGGCCGGACGCCGCGGAGGGAGACGTAGGAGGTGCGAAGTCCGGCCCGACCGCGCAGGCCGAAAGCGTCAGCGCGGAAACGGTTGCGATGAGGAAGCTGCGGAGGATCATCGAATGGCTCCTGAAATTTGGGACTGTGTGTCCCCGCGAAGGCGGGGACCCATCACCGACGGGTTCAAGACGGCGCCGCCGGGAGATGGGCTCCCGCCTTCGCGGGAGCCCACCAAGGTGTTGCACGGGCGTGTTTGCGGCCATTATTCTGCTGCCACGGGGACCGTCGCGCCCTCCCCGCCCTGCGCACGCCGCCGTGCGATGCGATCGCCGATCGTGCGGCAGACGACATAGAAGGTCGGGGTGTAGATCAGCCCGAACAGCGTGACGCCGATCATCCCGTAGAAGACGGCGGTGCCGAGCGCCTGGCGCAGCTCGTAGCCGGGACCCGACGCCCAGACCAGCGGCACCACGCCGAGGATGAAGGCGAAGCTGGTCATCAGGATCGGGCGGAGACGCGCGCGCGCCGCCGCGACCGCCGCCTCGACCACGCTCGCGCCGCGCTCTTCGGCCTGTTTGGCGAATTCGACGATCAGGATCGCATTCTTCGCCGCGAGCGCGATCAGCACGATGAGGCCGATCTGGGTCAAGATATTATTGTCGAGACCCCGCAAATTGACGCCCGCCATCGCGGCGAGCAGCGTCATCGGCACGATCAGGATGATCGCGAGCGGCAGCATCAGGCTTTCGAACTGCGCGGCGAGCACGAGGAAGACGAACACCACCGACAGCGCAAAGATCAGCGCCGCGATATTGCCCGCCGCCTTTTGCTGGAAGGCGATGTCGGTCCATTCGGCCGAGAAGCCCGCGGGCAGGTTTTCGGCGACCTTTTCCATCACCTCGATCGCCTGTCCGGTCGAATATCCCGGCGCCGTCTCGCCATCCACCTCGACCGCGGGGAAGAGGTTGTAGCGGGTGACGCGATAGGGACCGGTCCTGTCGCTGAAGGTCGCGACCGCGCCGATCGGCACCATCTCGCCCGTGTTCGATCGGGTCTTGAGGCGCGCGATGTCCGACGGGTCGTCGCGCGCCGCGGCCTCGGCCTGCGCGGTGACGCGGAAGGTGCGTCCAAGCAGGTTGAAGTCGTTGACATAGGCCGAACCCAGATAGACCTGCAGCGCCTCGAACACGCGCGACGGCGGCACGCCGAGCATGTCGGACTTGGCGCGGTCGATGTCGGCGTACACGCGCGGCGTCGCGGTGTTGTAAAGGGTGAAGACGTTCGCAAGCTCGCGCTGCTGATGCGCCTCGCCGATCAGCTGGCCCGACGCCTGTTCGAGCGCCTGATAGCCCGCGTCGCTGCGGTCCTGCACGATCATGCGATAGCCGCCGCCATTGCCGATACCCTGGATGACCGGCGGCGGGATCACGAACACGAAGGCGTCGTTCACGTCGGCGAGCGCCGCGCGCATATCGTCCTCGATATTACGTTCGGTGCGGTCGGTGCCCGCACGCTCGTCGAAGGGCTTGAAGGTGACATAGGCCGCCCCGGCGTTCGACGCCTGCGTGCCCGAGGCGCCATCGAAGCCGGCGAACATCACCGCCGCCTCGGTTCCGGGCACGTCGAGCAGCTTCTTCACCACCTTTTTGAGCACCGCGTCGGTCTGCTGGATCGAGCTGCCGGGCGGGAGCTGGATTGCGGCGAGCGCATAGCCCTGGTCCTGCGCGGGCACGAAGCCCGCCGGCGTCGCCCAGAAGATCGCGGCGGTCGCGACGATCAGCCCGCCGTAAGTCGCGAGCGCCTTGCGCGGGACGGCGATGATCCGGCGCGCGGTGTCGGCATACCAGTTGCTCAGCCGGTCGAAGGCGCGGTTGAAACGGTCGCCCGCGAGCCAGGCGTAGCGGCGCCAACCCGACGCCGGAGCCTCGGCGGCGCGCGGGCGCAGCAGCATTGCAGCGAGCGCGGGCGACAGGGTGAGCGAAAGGATCAGCGAGATCACGGTCGCTGTGGCGATCGTCACCGCGAACTGGCGATAGAATTCGCCGGTGATGCCGGTGAGGAAGGTCGTCGGCACGAACACCGCGCACAGCACGAGCACGATCGCGACGAGCGCCGCCGACACCTCGTCCATCGAGGTGTGCGCGGCCTCGCGCGGGGACAGGCCGTGCTCCATGTTGCGCTCGACATTCTCGACGACGACGATCGCGTCGTCGACGACGATGCCGATCGCGAGCACGAGGCCGAACATCGACAGCGTGTTGAGCGAGTATCCGAGCCCGGCGAGCACCGCGAAAGTGCCGATCAGCGATACGGGGATCGCGACGATCGGGATGATCGCGGCGCGCCAGCTCTGCAGAAAGACGATGATGACGATGACGACGAGGATCATCGCCTCGAGCAGCGTCTTCTGCACCGCATGCATCGATTCGCTGATGAACTCGGTCGGGTTCCAGATGATCCGGTATTCGAGGCCCTTGGGAAAGCTCTTCGCCGCGTCGGCGAGCTGCGCCTTCACCCCTTCGGCGGCGGCGAGCGCGTTGGTGCCCGGCCGCTGGGTGATCCCCATGATGATCGAATCCTGGCCCGACAGATAGGCGTTGACGCCATAATCCTCGGCCCCCAGCTCGACGCGCGCGACGTCGCGCAGGCGCGTGATCGCGCCCGTCGGGTCGGTGCGCACGATGATATTGGCGAACTCGTCGGCGGTCTTGAAGCGGCCCTGCGTCTCGACATTGAGCTGGTGCGCGGCGCCGGTGTCGAACGGCGGCTGGCCGACGACGCCCGCGGCGACCTGGACATTCTGCGCGCGCAGCGCGGTGACGATGTCGCCCGCGGTCAGATTGAGCTCGGCGGCGCGGCCGGGGTCGATCCACACGCGCATCGCATAGTCGCGGGCGCCGAACACCTGCACGTCGCCGATGCCGTCGACGCGCGTCAGCCGGTCCTTGAGCTGGGTCAGCGCATAGTTGGAAACATAGCTGCGATCGAGCGAGCCGTCTGGCGACAGGACGTTGACCGCCATCAGCCACGAGGGCGAGGTCTTGCGCACGACGACGCCCTGCCGCCGCACCTCTTCGGGCAGGCTCGGCTCGGCGAGCGCGACGCGGTTCTGGACTAGCACCTGCGCGGTATCGAGATCGGTGCCGAGCTTGAAGGTGACGGTGATCGTCAGCCGCCCGTCGCCGGTCGATTGCGACGACTGATAGAGCATATTGTCGACGCCGTTGATCTGTTGCTCGATCGGCGCCGCGACGGTGTCGGCGACGGTTTCGGCCGACGCGCCCGGATAATTGGCGCTAACCGTCACCGTGGGCGGGACGACCGCGGGGAATTGCGACACCGGCAGCCCGAAATAGGCGAAGGCGCCGATGATCGTGATGATGATCGCGATGACGCCCGCGAAGATCGGGCGGCGAATGAAGAAATGGCTGAGACGCATGTCGAGCCTCCTCGGCCCACCGGGGGCCGGCAAAAGATGGAAATCGGACGGCGGGCGGCCCTCGCCCCGGACGGCGCGGGGGCGAAGGGCGCGCTTATCCCGCGAGCGTGGCCTGCGAAGCGGCGGGCGACTGTCCCTCACCGATCGCGGTCGCGGCGGGCGCGGCTTTCGGTTTGATCGTCGTCGGCTTCGCCGTCACCTTTCCGCCCGGCTGGGCGAACTGGATGCCCTGCACGATCACCCGGTCCTGTGCCGTCAGGCCCGACCGGATGACGCGCAGCCCGGCGACGAGCGGGCCGGTTTCGACCGGCCGCGCGGCGACGGTGCCGTCCTTCGCGACCACGAACACCTGCTTGCGCGCCTGATCGGTGCGCACCGCGGCGTCGGGGACGAGCAGCGCCGACACCTGCCCGCCCTGCGCGAGCCGCATGTTGCCGAACATGCCGGGGGTCAGGAAATAGTCGGGATTGTCGATCACCGCGCGCACCCGGAGCGTCCCCGAATGGTCGTTGATCGCATTATCGGTGAAATCGACACGGCCTTTCCAGTTGTAGTCGCTTTCATCCTGCAGCCGGACCTCGACCTGCTGTCCGGTCGTCCGGCCCGCCTGTCGGTCGCGCTGCGCCTTGAGGAACAGCGCCTCCGAACTGTCGAAGGCAAAGTAGATCGGATCGAGCGCGTTGATCGTCGTGAGCAGCGTCCCCGCGCCCTCGCCCGCCGCAACCAGATTGCCGGGGTCGACGCGGCGGTCGGAGATGCGCCCGCCGATCGGCGCGCGCACGCGGGTGAACTCGACGTCGAGCGACCGCGAGCGGACGCGCGCCTCCGCGGCAGCGAGCGCCGCACTCGCCGCGCGCACTTCGGCGTTCAGCTGATCGACGTCGCTCTGCGAAATCGCATCGTCGGCGATCAGCCGGTTGGCGCGCGCAAGGTTGGTGCGGGCAAGCGCAAGGTTGCTGCGCGCGCTCGCGGCGTCGGCCTGTGCTTCGGCGAGCGCGGCGTTGAACGGGCGCGGGTCGATCGTGAAGAGCAGCTGCCCCTTGCGCACGATCTGGCCGTCGGTGAAGTGGATGCCGGTGAGCTGGCCCGAGACGCGCGGGCGCACCTCGACCGAGCGGCTCGCCTCGAAGCGGCCGACATAATCGTCCCACTCGGTAATCTCGCGCACCAGCGGCGCGGCGACGGTGACGACGGGCAGCGCCGGCGCGGCGTTCGCCGGGCCTTCGCGGTGGGTGAGGCCATAGCCCGCCGCGACGAGGATCGCGAGCGGCAGGCCGATCTGGAGCGCGCGGCGCCAGCGGCGCGGCGGCTGGATGGAGGCCGACGCGGGGGCGGTCTTCGCCGCCTCCTCGCGCCGGATCGGGGAGAGCATGTTCATGGGGAGAGCGACTTTCGAAATGAGGGAGAGACTATTTCCGGAAGAGGCGCGCGACATGGACTTCGGCGACGCGCTTGCCGAGCAGTTCATAATGGTCGGGCGAATAGCCGGCGTCGAAGAAGGCCTTGAGCTCGGCCTTCGGCACCGAATAGCTGTGGTGCCAGGTCAGCACCGCCATGCGGCGCAGCGCCTCGAGCTTCGGGTCGGCGAGCCGCCGGTTGACGCCGCTGCCGAACAGCGCGCCGAGCCATTTGGCGACGCGGCCGGGTTCGCGGAGGCTCGATGGCCGGTCGTGACGCGCGAGCATCACGACCGACCATTCCAGCGCCGAAAAGCCCGCGGGATTCTGGGCTTTCGGCGCTACGGGGGCTGCGGAGAGGCGCGGCGCGGGCAACAGCTTCGCGCCGGGGGTTGCGGATTCGAAAGCGCGCGCAGGGCGCTCTGCAAGGGCAAGTGTAGCCATGGCCGGTCCTCCTTGGACATGGGCCGGGCGCAACGGGGCTTTCGCCCCGGGACGCTTGCGCCCGGCGAGGGGAGATTTCGGAGTCGAAAGCCCGTCCGCCGCCCCGCGGGCGTCGCAACCGGTCTTTCGCAAATTATCTGGGTTGGTCTAGCGAACTAGGCCTTGGTGAACGGACAGTTGGGCATAAGCGTTCCCTTCGCTCGTCGCGGCGAAGTGGTCGCCCCGACCATCTGTACTATGCGGTATATAAATCCGCCGTTCATCTTGTCAAGGAGTTTTATACCAGCTGTTACAGAATTATCTGCTCGGCCATAAAGCGAGGCTTGTTTCGACCAGCCGCGCAAGCTCGTCGCGCGACGCGCCGGCGCTCGCCTGGACCGTGATCCCCTGCAGGATCGCGAGCATATGGCCCGTCAGCCCTTCGGGATCGATATGCGCCGGCAGGTCGCCCTCGCGCTTCGCGCGCTCGAAACGCTCGACGAGCGCGCGCTGGGACGAGGCGCGGCGGCGCACGACGTCGGCCTTGATCGATTCGGCCTCGGGGCTGCACGCGAGCGTGCCGAGCAGGCCCATGCAGCCTTTCGGATCCTCGCCGCCGCAATGGCGATCGAGCGCGCCGCGCAGATAATATTCGGCGACCGCGCGCGCGGTCGGCTGTTCGAGCGCGGCGCGCGTATAGTCGAGCTTTTCGGATTCATAGAGGTCGAGCGCCTTGTGAAACAGCGCTTCCTTGTTGCCGAACGCCGCATAGAGGCTGGGCTTGGTGATCCCCATCGCTTCGGTGAGATCGGCCATCGAGGCCCCGTCATAACCCTTGGTCCAGAAGACGCGCAGCGCCTCCGCGAGCGCCTGATCGACGCAGAATTCGCGCGGGCGCCCCTTGGTCGCGGGGATGGTTTCGGTTTCCATAACGGTTGGTATATAATGCATCGGCGCGAAAGGTCCAGAGGCGATGTACACGGCCGGTCAGCCGGGCGCCCCGCCCCCGAGCGCCTGATAGAGCGCGATATAGGCGGTAAGGCGGTCGGCGCGCAGCTGGATCAGCTGGATGTCGACCGCGAGCAGCGCGCGCTGCGCCTCGATCTGTTCGAGATAGGGCGAATAGCCGGCGCGGTAGCGATTCATCGCGTGGCGCAGCGCGTCGGCGACCGCCGCGCGCTGCGCCACGAGCGCGGTTTCCTGCACGCCGAGCCGGTCGATCAGCGCGAGCTGGTCCTCCACCTCGCGGAAGGCGGTGAGCACGGTCTTGCGATAGGCGAAGGCCGCCTGGTCGCGCTGCGCGGTCGCCGCGTCGAACTGCCCTTGCAGCCGCCCGCCCTGAAACAGCGGTGCGAGGATGCTGCCGCCGATCGACCAGATGCCGACCGGGTCCGACAGCGCCGACGAGATCACTGCGCCCGCCGAGCCCGACAGGCGGATTTGCGGCAGGAACTGCGCGCGCGCGGCGCGCAGATTGGCATCGGTCGCCGCAAGCGCATATTCGGCCTGTGCGATGTCGGGACGGCGGCGGACGAGGTCCGACGGCAGCAGGCCGGGCACCGCGGGCGCGGTCAGCGCGTCGAAGTCGCCGCCGCGCGCGATCGCGTGCGGGGCGTCGCCGACGAGCAGCGACAGCGCATTTTCCTGCCGCGCGATCGCTGCCTCGACCGCCGGAATCTGCTGTTCGGCGCCGCGATATTCGGCCTCGGCCTGCCGCAGTTCGAGCTGCGACGTATAACCCGCCTCGGCCCGGTCGCGCGCGATGCGCAGCGCCTCGCCGCGCGAGGTCAGGGTTTCTTTGAGCAGCGTGCGCCGTTCGTCGAGGGCGAGCAGGGTGACATAGCCGCTCGCCGTCGCGGCGCTGACCGACAGCATTGCCGCCTCGCGCGCCGCCGCGACCGCCGCCGCATTGGCGTGCGCGGCATCGACCTGCGCGGCGTTGCGGCCGAAGAGGTCGAGTTCATAGGAGGCCTGAAAGGTGGGCTGCGCGGCGAAACTCTCGGTCGCGACGCCAAAGGCGTTGAGGCTTCGCGCCTCGGCGGCGCCCCCCCCGACGCTGAGGGAAGGCAGCAGCAGCGAGCGCGCGACGCGCTCCTGCGCGCGCGCTTCCGCAACGCGCGCCGCGGCGATCGCGAGATCGACATTGTTCGCGCGCGCCTGCTCGACGAGCGCGGCGAGCTGCGGATCGCCGAAGCGCGTCCACCAGCGCGCATCGATCGAGCCGGTTGCGGACAGGTCGGTGCGCCAGTCGGCAGGCGGAGCAACTGCGCTCGCGGAGGGACGCAGGCCGATCGCCGGCACGCAAGCCGCGAGCAGCAGCGGCAGCAGCAGCGCGGCGCGGGGGACGGCGCGGCGCATCAGTCGGCGCCCGTGTGGACGGTCGCGACCACCGACATGCCGGGGCCGAGCCGCTCGGCGAGTTTCTGCCCCGGGTCGATGCGGATGCGCACCGCGATGCGCTGCGGCACCTTCACGAAATTGCCCGATCCGGTGTCGGGCTTGATGACGCTGAACTCGCTGCCCGCCGCGGGGGCGATGCTTTCGACATGGCCGGTCAGCTTCGCGCCGCCGAGCGCATCGACGCGAAAGCTCGCCGACTGTCCGACGCGAATCTTCGCGGTTTGCGCTTCCTTGAAATTGGCAACGATCCAGTGGCGCTGGGGGACGAGATACATGAGCTGGGTGCCGGGGTTGACGAGCTGCCCGACGCGCACCGTCACCTCGCTGAGCTGGCCGTCGCGCGGCGCGCGGATCACGGTGTTTTCGAGGTCGATGTCGGCGAGGCCGCGCTGCGCCCGGGCATTTTCGACCCCCGCCTCCAGCCCGCCGCGCCCGACCCCGACCGAGCGCACCTGCTGCGCCGCGATCGCCTGCTGCGCCTCGGCCTGACGCACCGCCGCTTCGGCCTGACGCAGCGCGGCGAGCGTCTGGTCGCGCTCGCGCAGCGACACCGACCCCGCATCGACGAGTTCGTCGACGCGACGCATATCGGCCTGTGCCCGCGCGAGTTGCGCCTTGGCGCTCGCGACCGCCGCCCTTTGCAGCTGCACCTGCGCCTCGGCCGAACGCAGGCTTTGCGCGCTGTTTTCGAGGCTCGCCGACTGGGCGGCGATATTCGCCTGCCCCTGCGCGACGCGCTGGCGATAGATGCGGTCGTCGATCCGCACGAGCACCTGCCCCTTCTTCACGCGTTCGAAATCGCGCACGAGCACGTCGGTCACATAGCCGCCGACCTGCGGCGCGATGATCGTCGTCTGGCCGCGGACATAGGCGTTGTCCGTGGTCTGGCTCGCGGCGCGGAACGGCGGCAGGCCCCAGGCATAAAGGATCGCGAGCACGCCGATCAGGATCAGCGACCCGAACAGGATGATGCGCGGCCGCGAGCGCGGCGGCTTCCAGCCCTCCTGTGCTTCGGCGGGCGTTTCGGACGATGTTTCCTGTTCCTGGCTCATTGGTTTCCGGCTCTCATCTTCTGTAGGGCGGCGAGTTCGGCGGCGAGCGGATTGTGGCCGCGGCGGCGGTCGTGGATCCACCGCGCGAACATCAGCACGAACGCCAGCGCCGCGAGCGATCCGATCACGAAAAAGACGTCATTATAGGCAAGGATCGCCGCCTCGCGGATCGCCTCGCGCACGACCTGTGCGCCGGCGACGGCACTGCGCAGCGCAGGGTCGGTCATCGTCCCCGCTTGCGCCGCGGCGATGCGGCCGATCCCCTGCGCAACATCCGGGTCGGCGGGCGAAATGCTGTTCGCGAAGGTGATCAGATGCGCCTTGGTGCGCAGCGTGTGAAACGCCGACAGCGCGGCGACACCGGCAAGCCCGCCGAGCGTCTGCGACAGGCTGAACACCCCGACGAAGCTGACGAGATAGGACGGCCCCTTCGACAGCGCGCGCAGCAGCCCCTCCATCAGCATCGGCCCCATGAAATAGACCGCGGCAAAGGCGATCGCGGCCTGCGAGAAATAGAGGTTCACCGGGCCGGTGCGCAGCCCCGAATGGGTATCGAGGAAGGCCCCCAAGGCGATCACCGCGAGCGAGACGAGCGTCTGGCGGCGGAGATCGGCGGGGTTGAGCGTCAGGATCGCGAGCAGCGCTCCCGCGAGCGTCGCGGCCGAGAGGACGGCGTAATAGCGGACGAGCTGATCGCTGACGAGGCCGATCGTCGATAGAAGGCCGGTCGATCCGAAATTCTGCTCGGAGGTCAGCACGCGCACCAGCGCACCGGTGAGAGCGAATTTGACGAGGTCGCGGCTGCCCATCCAGCGCGTCTGGAGCATCGGGTTGGCGCGGTTGTGCTCGATCAGAAATGCGCTCCCGATGAGCAGCACCGACACCGCAAGCGCGGCACCGAGCCACGGCGTCGTCCACCACACGATCCGCCCCTGGACAAGGAAGGCGCAGAGCAGCCCGACGCCGACCGCGAGCATCGGGAAGGTCAGAAGGTCGAGCTTTTCAAACGAGCGGATCGTCTCGCCCGGCGGCAGATGAAGAATATTGACCAGCCCGACCGCGACGAGCGAGAGCGCGAACTGAAAGACGAAGAGATTATAGACGTCGCCGTCGGCGAGCAGCAGCGGCGAGATCGCGCGCGCGAGCGGCACCGCGACCTGCGCGAGCCCGATCGCGAGCAGGAAGCCCGCGATGCGCTTTTCCTGCGGAAAGCCCTGCATCAGATAGAAGGCCGCGAGCGTCGTCAGGCCGCTCGCCGCAATCCCCGAAACCCCGCGCGCAACGAGCTCCATCCGATAGCCTGCATCGAACAGCTGGAGGAAATTGGCGAGCAGCAGCGCGATCATGATCACGCGCACGAAACGCTGGATGCCGAATTGCTGGCGCGACTTGTAGAGCAATATGCTCATGCACGCATTGGTCATATTATAGGCGACGGTGACCCAGCCGGTATCGACCGGGGTGAGGTCGAGATGACCCTGCAGCACGGTGAGGTTGGCGATCAGCAGCCCGTTCTGAAAGCCCGCGATGATCGCAAGATAGAGGCCGATCAGCAGATAGCCGAATTTGCGCGGCGCGGGATGGTCGGGCGACGCGGGCGATCCCGGCATGAACGGGCGCTCGTGCGGTTTGAAGACATAGGCGCCGCCCGCGCCGGAGGCCGCGGGATCAGCCATGACGAAGCTGCGGCGCGATCAGCGTGTCACAGAGCGCGGCGCGAAATTCATCGTCGTTCGCGAGCTGCGGCGCATAGCCGGTCAGCATGTCGCGCCGCACGACATTGACCGCGACGCCATAGGCAAAGGTCAGGAAGGCCATCTCGGGGATCGGCGCGCG
The DNA here is from genome assembly GCF_032879645.1 of Sphingopyxis indica. Taxonomy (NCBI): domain Bacteria; kingdom Pseudomonadati; phylum Pseudomonadota; class Alphaproteobacteria; order Sphingomonadales; family Sphingopyxidaceae; genus Sphingopyxis; species Sphingopyxis indica. The sequence continues at coordinate 912,377 of NZ_CP076394.1, read as the reverse complement.
CATCTCCCCCGCATCGTGCGCCGCGCGGATCAGCGGCAGATAATGGTCGAGCAACGGCTGCGAGACATGGTCGAACACCCACGCCGCGCGCTGCGGATCGTGCCCGGCGTCGCGGAGTAGGAAACGCGGCACGGTGTCGTTGGCGCAATAAACGTCGATCAGCGCCTCCATCGCGGCGGCAAGCGGGCGTTCGCCGCGATCGGGCTTCGCGGCGGCGGCCGCGGCGATCTGCTCGAGCGTCACTGTGCCGACGCGTTCGACCACCGCTTTCCACAGGCCGAGCTTCGATCCGAACTTGTAGGAAATCAGCGCGGCGTCGACCCCGGCATCGGCGGCGATGTCGCGCAGGCTCGCCCTGTCAAAGCCCTGGTCGGCGAAACGTCGCAGCGCCGCGAGGCGGATGCCGCGCTCGGTGTCGCCCTGATCGGCGGGCCGCCGCCCGCGCCGCGAAGATGGGTGAGCCATCCGCCGCATCCCCTTGCTGCCTGAAACAATAACGCCCGGCGCAGATAAGGATGCAATGCGATTAATTCAACGTGCGATGAATTCCTATTCAGTTGGTCCAGTAGATATAATCCTGCCCCGCCTTCCACGGCGCGTTCATCGGCACGTCGACGCGGATCGGTCCTTCGAACAGGCCGGGCCAGATCGGCTTTGCCATGTCCTTGTTCTGCGCTGCGAGCATCGCCTGGAGCTGCGCGACGCGCTGCGGCTGCTGCGCCGAAACATCATGCTGCTCGGTCGGATCGGTCGCGAGATCGTAGAGGCGGACCTTGGCGGGGCGCTTCGTCACTTGCAGCTTCCAGTCGCCCGCGCGCACCGCGCGATAATCGCCCGAGCGCCAATAGAGCGCGTTGCGCTTCGCGGGGCCGGCAAGAATGTCCTGGCTGTCCATCACCCGGTCGGTCGGCAGCTTCGCGCCCGCCGCGGCGGCGATCGTCGCGAAGATGTCGAGATGCCCGGTCGCGTCGGCGCGCGCCGACCCCGGCGCGATATGCCCCGGCCAGCGCATGAACAGGGGCGTGCGGATGCCGCCCTCGAAAAAGGTCGCCTTCCACCCGCGATAGGGAGCGTTGAGGTTGGGGATACCCGTGTACCAGGCGCCGCCATTGTCGCTGGTGAAGAGGACGAGCGTATTGTCGTCGAGCCCGGTGCGCTTGAGCTCGGCCATCACGTCGCCGATCCGCCGGTCGAGCTGCGCGATCATCGCGCCATAGACGCGCGTCTTGTGATCCTTGATCTGCGGCAGCTTCGCATAATCCTCCTTCGTCGCCTGCAGCGGCGTGTGCGGCGCGTTGAACGCCAGATACAGGAAGAAGGGGCGGTTGCGGTTGGCGTCGATCGCCGCGATCGCCTGATCGGCGAAATAATCGGTCATATGCCCCTTGGGGTGGAAGCGCTCGCCGCCGTTGAAGGTCACCGCGTGGCGCAGGTTCGCCCAGAGGAAGCGGTCGATCGGATCCCAGGGCAGCTTGGCGTTGACCGCGTCGGCATCGTCGTCGGGCAGGAATTTCGCGGCGCCCGCGAGCACCGCGAGGCTCTCGTCGAACCCCTGGGCATTGGGCTGGAGCGCCGGCGCTTCGCCCAGATGCCATTTGCCGATGTGGATGGTGTGATAACCCGCCGCCTTCACCGCCTCGGCGATCGTCACCTCGCTCGCGGGCACACCCATGTCGGGATAATCGGGGATGTCGTCGGTGATCAGCTCCTGGTGAAAGACGGGTTTCAGCGGGCCGATGCCGCCGCCGTGCGCCAGATTCTCGGCGAATTCGACCGGCACCGCGGTATATTCGAAGCCGAAGCGCGTCGGATAGCGGCCGGTCATCATCGCCGCGCGCGAGGGCGAGCAGGTCGCGTTGGCGGCATAGGCGGCGGTGAAATTCACGCCCTGCCGCGCGAGCGCGTCGATGTTCGGCGTCTGAACGATCCCGCCCGCAACCCCGCCGCCGTTGAGGCTGATGTCGTTCCAGCCAAGGTCGTCGGCGACGATCAGGATGATGTTCGGCGGCCTCTTGCCTTCGGGCGGCTTCGCGGGACCCTGCTGCCACGCGACCGGCCGGTTCGGCTGTACCGGGGTCTGCCAGTCCTGGATCAGGCCGGGGAGGCGGTATTTGTTCGCCTGGAAGCCGTAATAGCCGCCCGCACCGAGCAGGGCCACCGCGCCGAGCGCGAGCCATCGCTTCTTCATCATCTTTCCCCACATCCGCAAGGCGATTGCCTCGAAACTTATGACACTATATGTGCCAATAGATGGAGCGGCGCAAGCGCATTGGCTCGCCGCCATTGACCTTGGCGGCGCGGTGGGCCAGCGGAGACCTATGGCATCGAAAACGGACATGGGGACGGCAGACAGCGACGGGCGGCGTGCGCGCAGCCGGTCGAGCCGGCGGCGCATCGTCGCGGCGATGGTCGAGCTGATCGAGGGCGGCGACCTGATGCCGAGCGCGGCGCGCGTCGCCGAGGAAGCCGGGGTCGGGCTGCGCACCGTCTTTCGCCATTTCGACGACATGGACACGCTCTATGCCGAGCTGTCGGCGACCATCGCCGCGCGGGTGATGCCGGTCGCCACCGCGCCCTATGACGGTGCCGACTGGCGCGCCGACGTGCGCGAATTGGCGCGGCGGCGCGCGCGGGTATTCGAAACCATGCTGCCCTTCCGCCTCGCCGCGAACCTCAAACGCTATCAGTCCGCCTTTCTGATGGCCGAATATGGCCGCGTGGTCACGATCGAACGCGAACTGGTGCTGCGGCTGCTGCCCGACGCCGTGAAGGCCGACCGGATACGGGTGGAGGCGCTGATCGCGGCGCTGTCGTTCCAGACCTGGCGCGCGCTGCGCCACGATCAGGGCCTGACCGCCGAGGATGCGGGCGCAGTGACCGCGCATATGGTCGCGGCGTTGCTCGCGGCGAGTCCCGAAACGCCCTGAAGTCTGTCCGGTTCGAGCGGATTTCAAAGCCTCCCGTTCGTCCTGAGGAGGGGCTGAGCTTGTCGAAGCCCCGTCTCGAAGGACCAGACGCGGCATATGGTCCTTCGAGACGCCATTTCGACGGGGCTCAATGGCTCCTCAGGACGAACGGGGGGCTTTGAATCCAGCCGATCAGGACAGACTCCAGCTTCTCGCCCGTCGGCGCCGCCGGCGCCACGCCCAGACCAAGCCGATCAGCAGCGCCAGCACGCCCCCCGCCGCGGCGGCGAGGCGGATCGCGCGTTTCTTGCCCTGATGCTCCCACGCATAGGCGTTGATCTGTGCGTCGGCGGTGTAGCCGGGCGGCATGTCGAGGACGCCATTGGCGCGCGCGAAGGCGCGGTAGTCGGCCTGCATCGTCGCGAAGCGATCGGGCATTTCGGCCGCGAGGTCGTGCGTCTCGCCCGGATCGGCGGCGATGTCGAACAGCCGCCACCGGCCGTCGCCGGTCGGCGGCAGGTTGCGCACCAGCTTGTAGTTCCCGCGAAACAGGGCCGCATTGCCCGACAGCTCGTAACCGAGCGGCGTGTCGCCATGCACGCTGTCCGCCGCGCCCTTCAGCATCGGGACAAGGCTGCGCCCGACCACGGGTTCGACCCGCCGCCCCTTCCATTCGCCCTGCGGCAGCGGCAGGCCGGCAAGCTCGGCGAGCGTCGGGACGATGTCGGTGACGTGCGCGAAGCCGTTGCTGATCGCCCCCGCGCGGACGCTCGCATGGCCGGGCCAGGCGACGATCAGCGGGACGCGCAGCCCGCCCTCGGCGGCGCTGAACTTGTAGCCCGCAAGCGGCGACGCCGCGGCGCTCGCCCAGCCCGGACCGATCGCGCTCAAACTGTTGCGGCGGCCGATATTCGCAAGGGACGTGTCGTAATGCAGGTTCAGGAAGATGCGGTTGCGCAGGCTGGCATAGGGGTTCGTCGGCTCCGGCCCATTGTCCGACAGGAAGACGAAGATCGTGTTCTCATACTGGCCGGTCGCCTTCAGATGCGCGACGAGCCGGCCGATCTCGCGGTCCATCGCACTCGCCATGCCGGCATAGGCCTGCATCACCCGCGCCGCCGCCTTGCGCTCGTCGGCGTCGAGTTTCGCCCAGTCGCGCGTCGTCGCCATCGTCACCATCGGCGTGCCTTCCGGCACGATGCCGAGCGCCGCCGCACGCTTCGCCCGCGCTTCGCGCAGCGCGGTCCAGCCGTCGCGATACATCGCGCGGTAGCGCGCGATGTCGCTGTCGGGCGCCTGCACCGGAATATGGTTGGCGAGGAAATTAACCGAGGCGAGGAAGGGCTTGCCGCTCGCCGCGCCGCCGTCGATATAGTCGATCATCTTGTCGACGATGAAGTGCGACGAATAATGTTGTTTCGGCAGCGTCGCGGGCTTGCCGTCCTCGAACCAGTCGGCCTTGTCGTACATCCCCTCGATCGGGCGCTGCTCGAAATTGTCGGCGCCCGCATCGGCGAGGCTGAAGGCGCGGTCGTAGCCGCGCGCGCCCGGCAGCCGCGCCCTATCCTTGCCGAGATGCCATTTGCCGGTGAGATAGGTGCGATAGCCCGCGGCGCGCGCCATTTCGCCCATCGTCACGACGCGGTGGTTGAGCACCGTGTCATATCCCGGCTTGCCGGCATGTTCGGGCGGAATGGTTGCGGCCATGTTGCCGAGCCCGTTGCGATGGTTCATCACCCCGGTGATCAGCATCGCGCGTGTCGGCGAGCACGACCCCGCGACGTGGAAATTCGAAAAGCGCGTGCCAGCCCTGGCCAGCGCGTCGATGTTCGGCGTCGCAAACTCGGCCCCGAAGGCGCCGACGTCGCTGAACCCCCAATCGTCGGCGAGCAGCACGACGATATTCGGATGCGCGGCGCGCGCCGGGGACGGTGCGGGCGATGGAAAAGCGGGGGCCGCCACCGGAGCCGCCCGAAGGGGCATCACGGCGAACGAAGCGCATAAAGCGATGACGGCCGACCGCCCTAAAATGCCGCGCTGCGGCATCGACCCCCCAGTCGAAAAGCGCCCGGCCATCGCCCCCTCCTCGTCCTTGTAAATTATTGGCAGCGATTATGCCAATATAATTTGCGTTGGCAATCGGGGGTGATGATGACGCGGATCGAAATGCCGGAAGGTAGGGAAGATGCGTTCTGACGGCGTAGCAGGAGATTCGCGCAGAGGCGCAGAGACCGCAGAGATTTGTTCACGCGGAGACGCGGAGTCGCGGAGGGGATTTGGGCCGTCAGGCCCCCTCATTCTCTCCCGCTTCGACGATACGGCGAGACCCGCATGAAGAAGGCCGCTTCGCGGCAAATATTGCTTCTCCGCGTCTCCGCGTCTCCGCGTGAATCAATTTTTTCCTCTGCGGTCTCTGCGCCTCTGCGCGAATCTTTGTCCGCACCCACAATGGCAGGCGGCCGGTCCCGCCTCTATCGCTCGCGATAGTCGGGCGGGCGTTTGGCGAGGAAGGCGGCGAGGGCTTCCTGATGGTCCTCGGTCGCCGAGAGGATCACCTGTTGGCGGTCCTCGATCGCCATCGCCGCGTCGAGGCTCTGCGCGTCGATGTTCAGATTCAGCGCCTGCTTCGACAGGCGCAGCCCCCAGGGGCTCGTCGCCAGCATCTCGTCGGCGAGCGCGAGGCCGCGGTCGAGCAGCTTGTCGGCGTCGACGATCTCGCTGACCAAGCCCGCCGACAGCGCGCGCTCGGCGTCGATGAAGCGGCCGGTGAGGATCATTTCGGACGCAAGGCTGGCGCCGACGAGGCGCGGCAGGAAATAGCTCGACGCCATGTCGCAGCCGCCGAGCCCGATGCGGATATAGGCGGCGTTGCAGCGAAAATCGGGCGCGGCGTAGCGCACGTCGGAGGCGAGCAGCAGCGACAGCCCGCCGCCCGCCGCAGCGCCGTGACCGAGCGCGATGATCGGCTGCGGGCAGGCGCGCATCTTGCGATAGATATTGCCGATGTTCGTTTGCGTCCGGAGCGTGCGCAGCACCGGGGTTTCGTCGGTCGCGCGGTCCTCCTGAATGTCGAGTCCGGCGCAGAAGCCGCGCCCCGCCCCGCGCAGGATGACGACGCGCACCTCCTTGCGCTCGGCGAGCCCGCCGAAATAGGCGCCCAACTCGTCGACGAGGCCTTCGTTCAGCGCATTCAATCGTTCGGGCCGGTTGAGCGTCGCGATCTCGACCGCGCCGCGCGCCTCGACCAGCAGCGCGCCGCTCACAGCGTCTGTCCGTCGTCGATCGTAATCACGCTGCCGGTGACCCCCAGCGAGGCGTCCGAGCAGAGGAAGAGCAAGGGTGCGTGGAGGTCGCTCGGCGGACGCAGCCGCTGGCGCGGGAAGGTCGCGACGAATTTCCGGCCTGCCTCGCTGGCGAACAGATCGGCGGTCATTTCGGATTCGAAATAGCCCGGCTGGATGACGTTCACATTGATCCCGCGCCGCGCCCATTCGCGCGCGAGCGCCTTGCCCATGTGGCGCACCGCCGCCTTGGTCGCGCCATAGACCGAGGTTGCGGGAAAGATCTTGTCGGCGGTGATCGACCCGATGATGACGACGCGGCCGTGCTGCTTCTCACGGCTGCCCGCGGCTTCGAGCCGCCGCGCGCCTTCGGTCGCGGTCAGGAAGACGCCGCGGACATTGGCGGCGAGCAGGCCGTCGACCTCGTCGACGCCGAGTCCGAGCGCGAGCTTTTCGGTCGCGACACCGGCGTTGGCGACGATCGTGTCGACGGGGCCGAAGGCGGCTTCGGCGGCGTCATAGGCCGCTTTGGTCGAGGCTTCGTCGGTGACGTCGAGCGATACCGCGACCGCCTGCCCGCCCGCCGCCTCGATTCCGGCGACCTGTTCGGCGAGCTTGTCGGCGCGGCGCGCGGCGAGCACGACCTTCGCGCCCGATGCCGCGAGCGCCCGCGCGAAGCCCGCGCCGAGCCCCGACGACGCGCCGGTCACCAGCGCGACGCGGCCCGTCAGGTCGAAAACCGGATCCTTCGCCATATCCCTCTCTCCCGCTGCTGTGGCGCTCGCGCGCTCGGCGCCGGGATAGCCGGCTTTCCCTTTACGTCAACTGCGTGGGGTGAAAAACTTTTATTACTAAGTTTATTGGAGAGCCGCGGAAAAGCGTTGACAGGGGATTTTTGTTCCCTTATTGTTCTTATCGTGCACACACAACCTGTTCCCCCGTCGCGGCCGCCGGAGTGCGGCGGACGGGGGATAAAGGGTTTCTTTCCCGACATCGAAGAACCTTCACCGGCCTGACGGAGCGGACGTCGAGCGAGCATCCCCCGAATCCAAAGGGGTCGGATTGGAGCTAGGGTCCTGACCCTAGAGCAGCGAGCCTTAAATCTGCACCGTCTCCCCGAGCGAAGACGAGGGGCTCGTTCGAGCGGAGCGAGAACCGCAGCGTCGCAGCCTCGACTTCGCTCGGCAGAGCCCCTCGTCTTCGCTCGGGGAGACGGGTCGATTCAGATTTCCCGCAATTTGCTCTAGATCATCCTTGACAGAAAAAGCCGTGTGCTCCCGCGAAGGCGGGAGCCCATCTCCTGACGCTCAATCCTGAACCCGTCGGAGATGGGTCCCCGCCTTCGCGGGGACACACCAATTTTCGCAAGCCTTTCTGGAGGGTGGCGATTTCGCCCTAGCGAATGCGCCCGCCGCGGAAGCCGCCCATCCGGCCCTGGAAGCCGCGGCCCATGGTGCTGCGGTCGAAGGCGGGGCGCTGGGTGCCCGGGCGCTCGAAGCCGCGGCCCGCCATGGTGTCGCGTTCGAAGCCGCGGTCGCGCGCCGCGCGCTCGCGGTCGAGCCCATTGTCGGTCGGGCCATAGGTCCCGCCGCCGCCGCGCTTGCCGGTTACCGACTGCCAGCCGCTCCCCGGATCGTAGCGATAGACGTGGCCATCCTTGCCCGCATAGATGTTGCCGTTGACATCGACCGCGCCGCCGCCCGAGACGCCGCCGCTCGACCGGTCGTAATGGACATAGCCCGCGCCCCTGGCGTCGCCGCCGGCGCCCTGCGTATTGAAGCCGCCCGCAGCGGTCGCGCCGCCGGCGCTGCGCGTCGCGCCGCCCGCCTCGCGCGTGACGCGGCCGGTGTTGGTGTTGACCACGGTGCGCGCGCCTGCCGCTGCGCCGCCGCCGGTGTAGATATTGCCCGCCGCGCCGCCGTGCCCGGCGACGACGCGCCCGGTCTGCGGATTATAGCGAATGCCGCCCGCCGCGGCGGTGGTGTTGCCGGTGTAGATATTGGTGTTGCGCCCGGCATAGCCCCAGCCGCGCCCGCCGGTCGCTTCATTGTAATAGCCGCCGCGCCCGGCGCGCCCGATATTGCCGGTATAGGGGTTGTACCAGGCGGCGCCGCGCCCCGCGACGACGCTGTTGCCCCAGCGGCCATAGACGTCGCCCCAGGCATAGGCGCCGCCCCAATAGCCGGGCCAATATCCCGGATAATAGCCGGGATAATACCACGGCCCCCAATAGGGTCCGTACCAGGGGTCGTACCAGCCGAAGCCGAAGGCGAGCGACCAGCCCACCGCGGCGCCGAAGGCGAAGGAGGCGCCATAGCCATAGGTCGTCGGGCAGCCGTAATAATAGGCGCCGACCCACGGGTCGCACGCATAGCCGGTGCCATAGACGACGACATTGTTGTTGACGACGGTGCCGTAATAGCCCGGCGTATAGCCGACATAGACGACCTCGGGCGTCGAGCCGTAGATGCGGACATAGGTGACATAATGATATTGCGAGGTCGCGGGGATGCCATAGATCGCCGCGGGAACTTCGGTCGCGACCTGCCACGGCCCGGTCGCCGCCGAGGCGGTGAACCACACGCCGTTGCTGAGCGCGACATAGCTCGACGAACTCACGCGGAAGACCGGCGCGGGCGAATTTTTGGCAACGCTGAGCTGGGTGCCCTCGATCGCGGCGAATTGCGGCGCGCCGTCATAGGTCGCGGTGAATTTCGCGTCGGCGCGCTGGACGGTCGCGGTCTGCGGCACCGAATTGGCGACGAGCGCTTCTTTCGCTTCGGGGGTGCCCGCGATCGACGCGAGCACCGCGCCCTTCGGACCGTCGCTGTCGATCTTCAGAAAGTCGGGCGGCAGCCTGTCGGGCGCGACATAGCTCCATGGGCCGTTCGTCGATTTGGCGGTGAACCAGCGCCCCGACAGCAGCGCGTACCAGTTATCCGCGCCTTCGAGGAACAGATCGGCGGGGGTGTTGGTGACATAGCTGAGCGACGTGCCCTGGACGTCGGCGAACTTCGGCTCGCCCTCGATCGCGATCAGCTCGGCGGGGTGAGTGCGGACATAGACGGTCTTGATCGCGTCGGAGCCGGCGGCCGCTTTCTGCTGTGGTTGCTGCTGGGCATTGCCGCCCTGTTTCAGCAGCTGGTCGAGCGCCTGGCTGACCGGCGCGGGCGGCGTCGGAGCCGCCGCCCACTGGCCGTCGAGGCTCGTCGCGGTCATCCACTGCCCGGCATGGCCGAGATAGAGCTTGCCCTGATAGCGCAGGATCGGCGCCGATGTGTTGAGCACGCGATCGACCCCCGCCACGCCGCTCGCGCGCCACACCGGGTCGCCGTCGACGAGCACGAGCATCGCGGGCTCGAGCGAGACGATGATCTCGGGCGCCTTGTTGGAGACCGGGACGTTGTTCGCCTTTTCGCTCTCGCCCGCGATCGCGAGCTGCGCCTCGATCGCGTCGAGGCTGACGACGAGCTGCGTCGTCGGAAAGGCCTTGCGCGCCGCCGCGAGATAGCGCGCCTCCTGATCGGGCGCGCTCGGGAAGCTGCCCTTGTCGACGGTAAGATCGTCGAGCGCCACGATCCGCGCCTCCTTGTCGGTGCCGGTCTTTGCGCTGAGCCACAGCACGCCATAGGTTTCGCTGTTCCTGGCCTTGCCGTCGGCGCCTTTGGTCTGGCCGGTGGTGACCGCCATCACCTGCCGTGCCTTGATCTCATTGCCCTCCCAGCTGTCGACCTGCGGCTGATAGAGCGCGAATTCGACGCCATCGACCTTGTAGGAGCGCGGCCAGACGCGCGCGTCGACGGTCTTGCCCGAGGGCGCGACGGCGACGGCGTCCGATTGTCCGAAGGCGGCGCGCGGCTGGAGGACGAACGGCACCGCCGACAACAGCGCGGCGGAGGCCATGAGGGCGGTGATCTGGCGGTTTCGGGTCATGCGGGCTATCCTCGTTCCGGGCGGACGGGCACGAGAATTGCGGCGATGGCGGATACGATCAATCGGGTGAAACCCGTTTGTCGCGGCCTGCCGCGCCTGATGCGAGGAAGCCGGTTCAGGACCCGTCGTGCGCGCGGTCGAGCGGCACCACCTCGGCACCGTCATGCCCGGCGGCGATCGCCGCCTCGACCATCCTGTCATGTTCGGCAAAGACGCGTTCGAGTTCGGCGCGCTTGTCGAGGATCAGCTTCGCCACGCCCGCGGTCATCCCGCCTTCCTCGCCGACCCGGCCGAGCACGCTCGACAGGTCGGACAATGTCGCCTTTTCCGGGGTCGAATGAAGCCCGCCCTTTCCATCCCTATATGCGACGCATTCAGTTGCCATGGGTTCTTCCAGCCCTTGCCGGGGTCCTGCAACGATAAGCGTTTGCGGCGCGCGGGAAATCCGGGGAATCCCTGATCGCGAGGCACAAGGACGGCGAAAACGGAGCATTGGCGGGCCTGACCGAAAGGTCAGTTCAGGACGCGCATCAACCGCCGCCACAGTTGCTCGTCGAAATCGGCGTCGGGGGCGTCGGCGCCGGTGCGCACGACGACGAGGTCGAGGCTGGGCACGATATAGAGCCGCCGGTCGAGGAAGCCGAGGGCAGCGACCAGATCGGCGGGCGCAGCGGCGACGAGCGGCCCCGCGCGGCGGCGCCCCGTCGCGCCGACCGTGAAATCGCCGCCGTTCAGCCACCAGAGGCGCCCATAAGCGGGGTTCGTCGCCGACCGCGCGAACAGCGCGTTCAGGCTGGCCTGTGACAGGATGCGCGTGCCGTCTTCGGCGACGCCCCCCGCCAGGATCATGCGCCCGAAGCGCGCGGTGTCGCGCGGCGAGGTGACGAGCCCGGTCGGGTTGCCGACGTCGGCGAGCGCCGCCGGCCGCTGGCGCCATGCGGTGTCGGCCATCCCCGCGGGCCCGGTCAGCCAGTCGCGCGTGATCCGGTCGAGCGGCTGCCGCGCGGCGGCGGTCAGGATGCGCTTCGCGACCGCATAGACCGCGGTATTATAGAAGAATTGCGTGCCGGCGGGCGCGACGTAGGCGAAATTTTCGTCGAGCCCCGAATTCATCTGCAGGATATGAAGGACGCGGATCTCCTTTTCCTGCGCCGGCGTCGCCCTCGACCAGCCGGTCCCGATATAATCGCTGACGGGCCGGTCGACGTCGATCAGGCCCTTGTCGATCGCGACGCCGACGAGCACCGACACAAAGCTCTTCTGCTGCGAGGCGACATCTTCGAGCAGCGCGCCGTCGGCGGTCTTGCCATAGAGAAAGATCGCCAGCATCGCATCGTCGGGGGCCGGCCAGTTCCTTTCGACCAGCGTTTCGCCGCCGCGCTGGATCAGAAGGCCCGTCGTCTTCTGCGCCCGCACATAGTCGAGCAACGCCCGCATCGCCGCATCGCGCTGGTCCGCCGCGCCGGGATTCGCGGGAGCCGCCGCGGTTGCGGGCGAACAGCCGGCGAGCAGCGCTGCCATCATCGCCGCCGTCAGTCGCAAAGCGTTTCGCATGTCCCTTCCCCTGTTCAACGCACCGGTGCGGCCGTCCTTTGCATGGGCTGCGGCTGCCGTCGGTGCGCGAGCATGATCCGCGCGACCTCGCCCTGCATGAAATAGAGAATGTTGCGCGCGCCCTCGCTCGCCGCCGCCGCGTCGCGGCGCGGCAGCGCGGCGCGGATCTGCCGCCAATGGTCATAGGGGCCGCCGCCATGCGCCGCCAAGGCGAGCGCGGCATAGGAAAAATGAAACCGCGTCTTGCGCCGGATCGACGCGATCATCCGCTGCGCGTCCGCGCTGGCATGGTCCGCCATCGCGCCGAAGATCGCCTCGCTCGCTTCGATGACCTGCTCGGCCGGCGCGCCCGCGGCGGCCGCATCGAGCAGCCGGTCGATGTCGTCGATCATCTGTCCGATCGCGCGATCGGACATCCGCAGGCACGCGAAGCGTGCCGCGAGGCCATAAAGCGCCGCGCGAACCTCATAGAGGTCGAACACCTCCTCCGCCGTCGTCGCCGACACGCGCGCGCCGCGATTTTCCTCGATCTCGACGAGTCCGTCCTCGCCCAGAATGCGCAGCGCGCGGCGGGCGATCGAGCGGCCGACGCCGAATTCGGCGCAGAGGCGCGCTTCGCGCAGCCACGCGCCGGGCGCGAGGTCGTTGGCCTGGATACGCTGACGCAGCGCGTCGGCAACCGCATCGGCGGCGCGGCCGCCCCCCGCGCGAGGCAAGCCGCCTTCCCGTCTGGCTTCGCTTTCGTTCATCGGTCCCCGCGATAGCCGATGAGGCGCTCGCCCTCAAGGAAATGAGCGACAATATAATCAGGATTGTCGTACAATAGTTGACAGCTTCGGGGGCCTGCAGGATGATCGGGACAATCGAACAGGCCGGGGAGAGTCCATGACCGACGCCAGCAGACGCAGCTTCCTCTGCGCGGGCGCCTTGCTGCCGCTCGCCGCATCGGCCGCCGCCGCGGACCGGCACGCCGCCGAGCCGATCGAGCGCGACCTGCTGCGTTATGTCGGCTTCGGCAACAAGCGCGCGGGCGGTCCCGGCGACATGGCATGCGGCGCGTGGCTCGCGGGAGAGCTGGAACGCGCGGGCTATGCGGTCGAGCGGCAATCGTTCGAAGTGCCCTTTTTCGATGCCTCGGCCGCGACGCTGGCGAGCGGCAGCAAGGCCGCCGCCGTCTATCCGCAGCCGATCGTGGTGCCGACCGGTCCGGGCGGCGTATCGGGACCGCTGGTGCGCGTCGATGCGGCAGGGCGCGCCGCGACCTCGCTCGCGGGCGCGATCGCGCTCGTCGACCTTTCCTTCGCCCGCTGGTCGTCGATGCTCGCCAAGCACGCGCGCGGGCCGATCGAAGCGGCCTTTGCGGGCGGCGCGCGGGCCGCGGTCGCGATCACCAACGGCCCGACGGGCCAAGTGATCGCGCTCAACACCGACGGACGCAAACCGATGTTCGGCGGTCCCGTCGCCCTGCTCGCGCCGGCGGACGCCGATCCCTTCCTCGCCGCCGCCATGCAGCGCACCGAGGCGCGATTGACGATCGACGGCAAGGGAGGCCGCCGCCCCGCGTTCAACCTCGTCGGGCGGATCGACCGCGGCAAGGGCCGCTGGCTCGCGATCTCGACCCCGCGGTCGGGCTGGTTCGGCTGCGCCGCCGAACGCGGACCGGGCGTTGCCGCGTGGCTCGATCTCGCGCGCTGGGCGGCGGGCGCGATGCCCGATCACGACCTCGCCTTCATCTGCAACACGGGGCACGAATATGAATATCTCGGCGCCGCCGAAGCGATGAAGCGGATCGCCCCGCCCCCCGCCGCGACGCGCTTCTGGCTGCACATCGGCGCCAATGTCGCGGCGCGCGACTGGCACGAAATCCCCGGCCATGTGGCGCCGCTTCCCAGCGTCGATCCGCAGCGTTTCCTCTCGCTCTCACCCGAGCTGCTGCCGCTCGCGCGCGCGCTGTTCGCCGGTCAGGCGGGCTATGAAGCGCCGGTATCGAGCGCAGCGCTTTCGGCGGGGGAGCTCGACGAAGTGATCAAGGCGGGATACGCCCCCGCCGCCGGCGTCTTCGGCATCCATCGCTATCATCATGTCGCCGCCGACGACGAACGCTGCCTGAACCTGCCCGCGACGGTCGCTGCGGCGCAGGGCTTTCGCCGGCTAGTCGCGGCGGTGGCCGGCGGGAGCAGCTGACGCGGGACGCGCGGATCAGCCGATCCGCCGGCTATGGCGGAAGCGCGCGTAGCGGTTGAGGATGTCGTTGATCAGCTGCGCCTGCGAATAACCGGTGACGTCGTGCGGCTGGTCGCCCTCCGAACCGGTCGCCATCGCGCGATAGTGCAGCGGTTCGCGCGCCTGCGCTTTCGGCGTTTCGGCAAAGGCGAAGCTCGGCGCCCGAAAGGCGCGCTTGCGCACGGCATATTGGAATGTGCCGAGCTTTCCGTGCGGTACGCTGAGCTCGATCGCTTCGCTTCCGGCGACCAGATCGGGTGCGAGGCCGTTCTGGCGCATCTCCCTGGCGACATCGTCCAGCGCCGAGCGCACATCGCGCGACAGGAAAGCGTCGATCTCGGCCCTCGCATAAAATCGCGTGATGCTGGTCAACCGCTGCTGCCACGTCCAGCCGCCGGTTTCTGGAAAAGGCGCCGCAGCCGTCGCCGACAGGTCGATGTCGGCACCGCCGCTTTCGGCCTGAAGCGCGCGCAGCAAGCCATAGCACATGAAGATCATGACGACCGTGAAGGGCAGCGCGCTGGCGATCGCCGCGGTCTGCAGCGCCTGCAGCCCGCCGGCGACGAGCAGGACGGCGGCGACGACCCCCGCACCGACCGCCCAGAAGATGCGCTGCCATGCCGGCGGATCGTCGGCATCGCCCGAGGTGATCGTGTCGATGACGAGCGCCGCCGAATCCGCCGAGGTCACGAAGAAGGTGATGACGAGCAGCGTCGCAAGCCCCGACGCGATCACCGAAAAGGGCAGATGTTCGAACATCCGGAACAGCGCGACCGGCATGTCCTTCGCCACCGCTGCGGCGAGGTCGGCGGTGCCGTTCAGGTCCATCGCGATGGCCGTGTTGCCGAATACCGTCATCCACAAAAAGGTGAACAGTGATGGGACGAGGAGCACGCCCGTCACGAATTCGCGGATCGTGCGCCCGCGCGAGATGCGCGCGATGAACATGCCGACGAACGGCGACCAGCTGATCCACCAGCCCCAATAGAAGAGCGTCCAGTTACTGAACCAGTCGTTGGGTTCATAGGCGTACATGCGGAACGTCCGCTGCACCAAGGCACCGAGATAGGCGCCGAGGTTCTGGACATAGGCCTGAATCAGAAAGATCGTCGAGCCCGCGAGGAGCACGAATATGAGCAGCGCGACGGCGACTAAGATGTTGAGTTCGGAAAGGCGCTTGATCCCCCGGTCGAGCCCGACGAAAGCCGAGAGGGTGGCAAGGGCGGTGATCGCCGCGATCAGGGCGAGCTGGACCCACGGCCCGACCGGCAGGCCGAAAAGATGGTGAAAACCCGCATTGACCTGAAGCACGCCGAAGCCGAGCGACGTTGCGACGCCGAACATCGTCCCCAGCACCGCGAATATGTCGATCGCATGTCCGATCGGTCCATAGATGCGCCGCCCGATCAGCGGGAACAGCGCCGAGCGCACGGTCAGCGGCAAGCCGCGCCGGAAGGCGAAATAGGCGAGCGCCAGCCCGACGACGATATAGATCGCCCAGGCGTGAAAGCCCCAGTGAAAGAAGGTGAGGATCATCGCCTGGCGCGCGGCCTCGATCGTATGGCCTTCGCCGACCGGGGGCGTCGCGAAATGCTGGATCGGCTCCGCCACGCCGAAGAAGAGGAGGCCGATCCCCATGCCCGCGCTGAACAGCATCGCGAACCAGGAGAGGTAGCTATATTCGGGTTCGCTGTCGTCGGCGCCCAGCTTTACATTGCCATAGCTGCTGAACATCAGGAACAACAGGAAGATGAGAAAGCCCGCGACGGACACGATGTAGAACCAGCCGAAATCGGTGGTGATGCCACGTTGCAGCGCGGCGAAAACGGTCCCCGCGCGCTCGACGAACAGCGATCCCAACACCACGAACGCGAGCGTCAGCGCGGCCGACGTGTAGAAGACCGGCGGATTGATCTTGATCCGGTGCGACGATGCCGAAGTCGCTTGTCGGTCGCTCTCGCCCATAGCGGCCCCTTCCGATTGCCCTTGCCATGGCAACGGGTCCGGCGCGAACCGGTTGCCTTGCCCCAAACTCGCCGCGCGAGGCGCCGATTGCAAGTTCGCGGCCTACGGACGCCGCGATCGGGCCTTGCCTATCGCATTTCGCGCTCCAGATCGCGGGCCGCATTGGCGAGCGCGATATACATCGCGCCTTCGGGCACGACATATTCATTCTCCCCCCAGAAGAAGGGCCAGTCGTCGCGATTTTCGGGATAGTCGGGCTTGAGGATCAGCACGCCGGGGACCACTCCGCCGGGGATGAAGGAGAAATCCGCCCGGTTGCTGCCATAGGCGACCTCTTTGGATTGCGCGCCGACGCCCGACACGAAGGAACGGTCCGAAGCCGGGTGGTGGCCGTGGATGAAATCGAGCGCGCGCAGCGTCGGCTCGGCGCCGACGATGTCGGGGAAGGCGCGGTGGAGCGCATAACCGGTCAGCCCGAAGCCGAGCACCGTGCCGCTGCCCGCCCATCCGCCGTCGGTGATCGGGACGCCGAAGGGATTGGCCTTTTGCAGCGCCTCCGCCCGCGTCGCCCACTGGCGCGCCGCCTGCTCGACCGAGGCGCGATAGGCGGGCGGCATATGCGGCAGCGCTTTCACCATCGTCTGCGCGGTGAAGTCGAAGGCCTTCAGCATCGCCGGCGCGAGCGCTTCGACGCGCGCGGCATAGCGGCGATCGCCCGTCGCGAGGAGCAGCTCGACCGCGGCGCCGAACTCCTCGGCCTCGAGCGGCCCGCCGGTCGTATTGCCGTGGCGAAAGAGCGCGGGCGGGCGGCTGTGCTCCTCGTCCCAGATCCGCTGCGCGCGATCGAGGCAGCGGCGGGCGAAGGCGTCGTCACGGCCGCGCCACGCGCGCGCGGCGGCCGCGAGCGCCGCGGCCGCGCCATAGTCGAGCGCGGTCGACTTGCTGGTGAAGGCCCAGCGGTCGTCGGGGGTGCCGCTGCGGCCGCCGGCGCTATCATAGGCACGCTCATAGGGCTTGAGCGCCGGATCGTAGATCAGCCCGTCGGTCTTGCTCGCGGCGTCGCCGAGGTGGGTATATTGCCCGACGTCGGGCTCGACGATCCCGTTGATTGCGTGCCCGACCGCGTCATATTGCGCGAGCAGTTGCAGGCTGCCGTGCCGTGCCTGCTGAAGAAGGTCGGGGGTGCCGTCGGGGACGTGCAGCTCGACGCGGCGGCTGTCCCAGTCGACCGCGACCGTGTCGCGATCGAGGCCGAAATCCTCCCATATGTCGACGAGCTGGCGGACGACCTGATATTGCGTCTGGGTGCGGATGTCGAAATCGCCGGCGTCGAGCCAGCCGCCGACCGCGAGGCCGGGGATATGCTCGCCGGGCGCGAAGCGCGTGTCGGTGGTCGGTCCCTGGCGATATAGGTCGATATGTTCGTGATCGACCGGCGCCTGACGCGCATCGTCGCGGTGCGCGTCGCCGTGCCAGACGCGATAGGCCTCGTTGACCGCTACATGGTCCATCGCGACCGGCAGATAGACGTCGTTCGTCGCGTGCCAGGCGCTGTCGAACAGGCCCGGCGCGATCGGAAAGGGCGCGGTGCGCGTGCCGCCATATTCGAGCCGATAGACGCCGGGGGTTGTCACGCCGCTGAAATCGACCTGAAGATAGCGATAGCGCAGATAGGCGCCCCATTCGCGCGCCGGTTTCAGCGGCACCGGCACATTTTGCCCCGATGCGTCGATGCGAAACAGGCGCGGCTGGAGCTGGCGGCGGTCGTCGCGGTCGAGCTCGATCGTCGCGATCTTCGCGGCCTTCGGCAGATAGCCGAGCTGCGAATGGGCGATCACCGGCGGGCGCAGCCAGCCGGGCACGCTTTCGGCATCGAGCACCCATTCGAGCAGCTTGCCGCTGCGCCCGCCGGGGAGCAGCTGGCGCACGACATACCAGCCGTTGGTCGCCTGATTGCGTCCGTCGAACAGCTCCAGTTCGCCGTCGGCGGCGGCGATGCTGACGCGCCGCGCGGGCTCTTCGGGCGCGAAGACGAAGCGGCGCGCGCGCGCAAAGGGCAGCGGCTCGGCGCCCGGCCCGTCGCTGCGCCCCGAGGCCGCGTTGCGCTCGGCAGTCAGCTGCATCCGGTCGGCGGGGTGCCGCGGAAACAGGGCGGGGCGCCCGTCGGCGAGATAGGCGTGATGCCAATAGGCCGAGGGCACGAATTCGAGGTTGAAGCCCGCCTTGCCCACCATCTCGGCGGGCAGCGGGCGGTCGAGGAGCACCGAAATCACCACCGATCCGCCGCGCCGCTCGGCGCGGACGGTGTAGCCGAAGTCCGGATATTGCATCACCGCTTCGATCACCCCGGCCTGCTTGTCGACGCGGCGGCTGACGAACCGGGCGGCGGGATCCCACTGGCCGGGGGTCGGCGAAAGCCGGACATCGCCGTTGGTCGCGGTGCGCACGCCCTGCTGAATCAGCTCGACGCCGCTGATCTTCGCGTCGGCGAACAGCCCTTCGTTGACGTTCGAAAAGATCAGCCAGTTGACGCCCGGCGCCTCGAAATAATCGGCGCGGTCGAGCCGCAAGGGCACGTCCTGCGGCGGCGCGTCCTGCGCGGCGGCCGGAACC
This sequence comes from Sphingopyxis indica, assembly GCF_032879645.1. Taxonomy (NCBI): domain Bacteria; kingdom Pseudomonadati; phylum Pseudomonadota; class Alphaproteobacteria; order Sphingomonadales; family Sphingopyxidaceae; genus Sphingopyxis; species Sphingopyxis indica. The sequence goes on along the minus strand of NZ_CP076394.1, from coordinate 893,902 downwards.
CCGGCGGTGCCGATCAGCGCGGCGAGCATAATACCATATCGGCGGACCATGGCAGCCTCCCCTCATTCTGATTCTTGGTAGCGCTACCATAACAACGCGCGGGGCCGCTGCAAGACCCCGCGCGCCGGGGTCACTTCGCGGGTTTGAGATAGCCGTGCATGGCCAGCCAGCTCGCGAAGGCGTCGAACCAGCCGGTGCTGGTCGTTTCCTTGGGATACATGCCGAACCCGTGCCCGCCCTGTTCATAGAGGTGGAATTCGACCGGGCGCTTCGCCGCCTGCCAACTTTCGATCAGGCCGAAGCCGCCGTGCGCGAAAAAGGGATCGTCGGCGGCGAGCGCGACGAACAGCGGCGGCGCGTCGGCAGGCACGGTCACCGCCGAGAGCGGACCATAGATATTGCCGATGAACGCCGGCTTGGCATCCTCGCCCGCGAGCGCCGTCGCCATGGTGAGCATCGCCCCGGCGGAAAAGCCGACCATGCCGACCCGGTCGGGATCGACGTGCCATTCGCCGGCGCGCCGGCGGACGAGCGCGAAAGCGGCGCGCGAATCGGCGATCTGGGGCGCGATAGCCTTCATCGCCTGGTCGGGGTCCATGCGCGGGGGCCGCGCGTTGCCCGAGAACAGCTCGCGCATCGATTTCTCGAAGCCCGGCATGTCGGCGGGGGTCGGATTGAGCCGATATTTCAGCACGAAGGCCGCGACACCGCGATCGGCGAGCGCGCGGGCGACATCCCAGCCTTCATTCTCCATCGACAGCGTCCGGAAACCGCCGCCGGGTGCGACGACGACCGCCGCCCCCGTGGCCTTGGCCGGATCGGGCAGGAAGGGCGTGAGCGTCGCCACCGTGACGTTGCGAGCGAATTTGCTGCCATATTGGCTGTGCCAGGATTCCTTGGCCGTCGCCCCGGGAAGCGGTCCGGTCCCGAGTTCGATCGCGGTCGGCTGCGCGGGGGTTTCGATCGGCGTCATCCGATCGTCCTGCGCCGCGGCCGGAATCGCCGCCGCGAGCGCGACCGCCGCGGCGAGCGCGGCCAGCGGCCCTCTGCGCTGCCGCGCCGAACCGCGAACCCCGATACACCTGCTCGTGTCTTTCATCACCTGTCTCCCAATATATTTGTCTTACATTTGATTGAGTCAAATCACGACTAATCAACATTAATTCGCGATTTGATCAATATTTTTGTAGGACAAGTTGACGAAGCTGTCGAGACGTGATTAGGTCGGGGGAAAGCGGTAGCGGCGCGACAACGCGCGAGCGCAGCGGGGGAGACATATGAAAAATGGCCCGACACCCTGGATCGTCATTGCGGCGTCGGCAGCGTCGCTCGCCGCGGCGGCGCCCGCTTTCGCCCGTCCGGCGCCGGGAGTGCCGCCGCTCGCCGACTTCTTCGAGCCCGCGACCACAGCCGCAGCCGCACCCGACGCCGACGGGTTCATCCGGCGCTGGCTGCTCCTCGAGCCGGTCAGCAAGCCGAATCCGACCAACACGCTGTTCACGGGCAGCTATGTGCGCGCGGCGCTGGCGCCCGAGACCTTTCCGGGCCGCTTCGGGGCGGTGCCGCGCGATGGACAGGCGGCCGCGGACGGCGCGCTGCGCTGGCACGCGCTCGATTCGAAGCTGTGGGATGTCAAGCTGTTCAACTTTGCGCAGGCGCTGGGCAAGCCGAAATATGGCGTGATCTTCTGGGCCGTCACCGTCGTCGACAGCCCGCGCGAGATGCACGATGTGCGGATGGCGGTGGGGTCGAATTCGGCGTCGGTCTGGTGGCTGAACGGCCGCGAGGCGGCGACGCTGTTCGACGACCGGCGCATGGTGATGGACGATGTGCTGTCGGACCGGCTGACGCTGAAGAAGGGGCGCAACATCCTCTATGGCGCGGTGATCAACGGCCCCGGCCTCAGCGATTTCTGCCTGCGTTTTCTGGACGCCGACGGCGAGCCGATACGCGACCTGGCCATCGCGGTGCAATGATGGCGCGGCGCGCCCTCCCCTTCGCACAGGAGCTTTCATGACCCGCTTATTCCGCCCGATGCTCGGCCTGTCGCTGGCGCTTGCCCTGCAAACCCCCGCGACCGCCCAGCTGGCGGGCGACGTCTTCATCCACGATCCGTCGACCGTCGTCGAATCCGGCGGCAAATGGTTCACCTTCGGCACGCGCGGCGGCGGACTGGTTTCGGAAGACGGCTGGACCTGGGCGAGCGGACCGGTCCGCCCTGGCGGCGGCGTCGCGCCCGACGTCGTGAAGATCGGCGATCGCTATTATGTCGCCTGGGCGGTCGGCGGCGGCGGCATGTCGGGCGGGCATGCGAGCGACGTGAAGATCATGTGGACGAAGTCGCTCGATCCGGCGTCGCCCGATTTCGAATATCATGAGGTCGGGACGGTCGCGTCGAGCGACGGGGTCGAGAATAATGACGCGATCGACCCCGCCTTTCTCTATCACGATGGCCGGCTCTGGCTGAGCTATGGCACCTATTTCGGTTCGATCCGCCTCGTCGAACTCGATCCGGAAAGCGGCCGGCGGCTGGAAGGCAACGAGCCCGTCGACATCGCGATCGACATGGAAGCGACCGCGCTGCTCTATCGCGACGGCTGGTATTATCTGCTCGGCACCCACGGCACCTGCTGCGACGGGCCCAATTCGACCTATAATATCCGCGTCGGCCGCTCGCGCGACGTGCGCGGCCCCTATGTCGACAATATGGGCATTCCCCTGCTCAAGGGCGGCGGCAAGCTGGTCGCGGCCGCGCACGGGCGGATGATCGGCGCGGGGCATTTCGGGCGCCTCGACCTGGGCGGCGGGATCGAGAAGATGTCGCTGCACTATGAGGCAGACATGGAGCGCAGCGGGCGCAGCGTGCTGGCGATCGAACCTTTGCTGTGGCGCGACGGATGGCCGGTCGCGGGCCGCAACCTCGACCCCGGCACCTATGAAATCCAGTCGGCGCGCAGCGGCAATGCGCTGCAACTCAAGGTCGATTTCGTCCGTATCCCGTTCGACGCGCGCGCCAGTTTCATGGCGGGGCCGGACGATCCGGTGAAACCGGTGCCCGGTCAGAGTCTTTCCGATGTCGCGGGGACATGGCCGAAGGATGCGGTGCGCGTCGACCTGTCGGCCTATATGGTGCGGCCGAACCAGCATTGGACGATCACCCCGGTTCCCGAGGCGGGGGGCTGGTTCGGCGCCCCATATTACAAGATCACCGTCGCCGGCACCGAGCGCGCGCTGGCCGCGACCCCCGCCGACGAGGTTCAGGCGGTGCCTGCCTTTACCGGCGCCGATGCCGAGCTGTGGCGGATCGACCAGCTGACCGACGGCAGCTATCGCATCACCCCCAAGACGCGCGCCGGCGCCGATCTGGCGCTGGTCGCGATCGGCGCGAGCACGCCGACACTCGCGCGCTTCGATCCGCAGAGCGACGCGGGACGCTGGCGCTTCGTGCGCCCCTGAACGGGAGCGGCGCGCACCGGAGCGCGCGCCGCGGACCCGTCAGACGAAGCGGTTGACAAGATTTTCGAGCCGTTCCTGCTTGCCCGAACGGTGCCTGGGGTTGAGGTCGGCGGCAACCGCATGATCGGCGATGTCGGCAAGGCTGGTGCCCTCGCGATGGATCATCCGCCCCAGCTCGCCGTCCCAGCCCGCATAGCGCTCCTTCTTGAATGCGTCGATCCGCCCGTCGGCGATGATCCGTTCGGCGTTGAGCAGCGCCGCCGCGACGACATCGACGCCGCCGATGTGGCCGTGCAGCAGATCCTCGGCATCGACCGACTGGCGGCGCACTTTCGCGTCGAAGTTGAAGCCGCCGGTGGTGAAGCCGCCCGCACGGACGATCTCGAGCATCGCGAGCGTCATTTCCTCGACCGAATTGGGGAATTGATCGGTGTCCCAGCCATTCTGGTGATCGCCGCGGTTGGCGTCGATCGACCCGAAAATGCCGAAGGCGGCGGCGGTAGCGATCTCATGCTCGAAGGTATGGCCCGACAGCGTCGCATGATTGGCCTCGATATTGACGCGCACCTCGTCCTCGAGCCCGTAGCGCTTGAGGAAGCCATAGACGGTGGCGGTGTCGAAATCATATTGATGTTTGGTCGGCTCGTGCGGCTTGGGCTCGATCAGGATCGTGCCGGTAAAGCCGATCCTGTGCTTGTGCTCGACCACCAGGTTCAGGAAGCGCCCGAAATTGTCGAGCTCGCGCTTCAGGTCGGTATTGGTCAGCGTTTCATAGCCCTCGCGGCCGCCCCACAGCACATAGTTGGCGCCGCCTAGCCTATGCGTCGCCTCGAGCGCCGAGCGCACCTGCAGCGCCGCCCAGGCGTAGATTTCGGGATCGGGGCTGGTCGCAGCGCCCGCCGCGTAGCGCGGATCGGAAAAGAGGTTGGCGGTGCCCCACAGAAGCTTGCGCCCGGTTTCGCCCTGCAGCGCTTCGAGATGATCGACCGCGGTGGCGAAATGGCGCCGATAGGAGGCGACGTCGGTGGCCGGCTCCATCACGTCGACGTCGTGGAAGCAATAGAAGGGCAGGTCGAGCTTGCGCACGAAGCCGAGCGCGGTTTCGCGCTTCATCGCCGCCGCCTCCGCCGCATCGGCGTGCTGCTGCCACGGGCGATCGAAGGTGCCCGCGCCGAAGACGTCCGACCCCGGCCAGCAGAAGGTGTGCCACATGCACACCGCGAAGCGCAGATGCTCTTCCATCGTCTTGCCGAGGACCTTGCGGTTCTTGTCGTAGAAGCGATAGGCGAGTTCGTTGTCGGTCTCCGGCCCTTCATAGGCGATGGCCGGAAACGCGGCGAAATAATCGGTGGCAGACATTCAAGAGCCTTTCTTGGAGGAAATTCGGGGATAGGCTTGGCGAAACAGCGCCTTGCGATGCGAAAGCCGATCGACGAGCGCCGGGTCGGGGTCGATCCGCCGCGCGACGGGCGGCGCGGCGCACACCGCCGCCGCTTCGCCGCCGTCGACCGCGAGCTGCGTGAGCCGCGCCGCGCCCAGCGCCGGTCCGACCTCGCCGCCCTTCAGATAGACGAGCGGCACCTCGAACGCCGCGGCGATGATGCGGCCCCAATAGTCCGATCGCGCACCGCCGCCGATCACCGAGAGCTGCTTCACCTGCGTTCCCGCGTCGCGGAGCGCATCGAGACCGTCGGCGAGCGCGAAGGCGACGCCCTCGAGCACCGTCTGCGCCAGCCGGCCGCTATCGGTGTCGTGGTCGAGGCCAAGGAAAGCGCCGCGCACGCGCGCGTCATTGTGCGGCGTGCGTTCGCCCGAGAGATAGGGAAGGAAAAGCTCGTCGCCCGAACCGGGGCCGGTGGCTTCGGCGCGCGCGAAGAGATCGGCGGCCCCCGCCGCGCCGGTCAGCCGCGCGACCCAGTCGATGCACGACGCCGCCGACAGATGGACGCTCATCTGGTGCCACATGCCGGGCAGGCAGTGGCAAAAGGCGTGGACCGCGCGCGCCGGGTTGGGCCGGAATTGGTCGGTCGCGACGAAGATCACGCCCGACGTGCCGAGCGAGAGCAGCGCGTCGCCGTCGTTGACCACCCCCACGCCCGCAGCGCCCGCGGCATTGTCGCCGCCGCCCGCGACGACGGGCACCGCTGGCATTCCCCATAGCTCGGCGACCTCAGGGCGCAGCGTGCCGGTGATCTCGCTGCCCTCATAGAGCTTCGGCATCGCCGCCTCGGTGAGCCCGGTCGCGGCGAGGACCGCATCGCTCCACGCGCGCTGCGCGACGTCGACCCACAGGGTGCCCGCGGCGTCGGACAGATCCGAAGCCTTGTCGCCGGTCATGCGCAGGCGCACATAATCCTTGGGCAACAGCACGGTGCGCACGCGGTCGAACAGCGCGGGCTCGTGCGCCCGCACCCACAGCAGCTTCGGCGCGGTGAAGCCCGGCATGGCGATGTTGCCGGTGATCGTGCGCAGCGCGGGGACTGCCGCTTCGAGCGCTTCGCATTCGGCTTCGGACCGGCCGTCGTTCCACAGGATCGCGGGGCGCAGCGGCCGGTCGTCGTCGCCGAGCAGCGTCGCACCGTGCATCTGTCCCGCCAGCCCGATGCCGCGGATCGAGCGGCGCACGGCGGGGTCGATCGCCTGCACCGCCGCGGTCGTCGCCAGCCACCACGCGTCGGGGTCCTGTTCGGACCAGCCGGGATGCGGGCGCTGAACCGACAGCGCGGCGACGCCCTGCCCCGCCACGGCGCCGGTCTCGTCGAGCGCGACGGCCTTCACGCCCGACGTGCCGATGTCGATGCCCAGAAACATCAGGGGACGAAGGGGTCGATCGTCGGGATGGTCCCGTCGGGGTTGAACTTGAGCTCGGTCATCTTGACGCTGCGCAGGTGGTTTTTCCCGCTGAGCTGAGTGTCATGGTAGAAGAGCCACCATTTGCCATTCCACTGAACGATCGAATGGTGCGACGTCCATCCCTGCACCGGGGCGAGGATATGCCCCTTGTAGGTGAAGGGACCGAAGGGATTGTCGCCGATCGCATAATTCACGAAATGCGTGTCGCCGGTCGAATAGGTGTAATAATATTTGCCGTCGCGCTTGAAGACCCACGAGGCTTCGAAAAAGCGCCGGTCGTGGTCGCCGCCCTTCACCGGCTTTCCTTGCTCGTCCAGAATCACGGCGTCGCGAACCGGGCCGTCGAAATGCTTCATGTCGGCGCTCATCCGCACGACCTTGCCCGAGATGGCGGGCGCATCGTCCTGCATCAGGTCGGTGTCGGACCCGTTCGGATCATAGACGCCGTCCTTCCAGCGCTGGAGCTGGCCGCCCCAGATGCCGCCGAAATACATATAGCTCGCGCCATCGTCGTCGGTGAACACCGCGGGGTCCATCGAAAAGCTGCCCGGGATATAAGAGGGTTCGGCAACGAACGGCCCCATCGGGTCCTTCGACGTCGCGACCCCGATGCGGAAGGCGCCGAGGCCGTTCTTGTCCTTCGATTTGTCGCGCGCGGGGAAATAGAGATAATAGGTGCCGTCCTTATAGGCGGCGTCGGGCGCCCACATCTGCTGCGACGCCCAGGGCACATCCTTGATGTCGAGCGCGACGGGCCCCACCGTCACCGGCCCGCCCGGCCGGTCGAGGCGGAGCACGCGATAGTCGCGCATCGCATATTGGTTGCCCAGATCGTCGTCGGCGATGCCCGCGTCGATGTCGTGGCTCGGATAGATATAGAGCTTGCCGTCGAAGACGTGCGCCGAGGGGTCGGCGGTATAGATTTCATCGACCAGCGGCTGCGCCAGATAGCGGCGCCCGTCGGGCGCGCGCGCGCCGTCGGCGCTCGATTCGGTCGCCTTGGTCGGCGCGTCGGGGGCGCCGCCGTTGCAACCACCCAGACAGGTGGCGAGGATTGCGAGGGAAATTGTTGCACTTCGCATCGGCATCTTCTCCTTGGCTGCCGTCTGAGCGGCGTGGAAATTTTGATAGCGCTACCATCGAACATTTCCAAGTGCCCTTTTTGTTTGACGTGCCGGCGATTTTCCTTCTACTCCTACAAAATAACGGGCGGATCGCCCGGCAAACGACCGTTCAGGGGAGAGAATCGACGTGACAAAATCATACGAAGCCGGCTTGCCGGGCCGCCGCCGCCGCGCCCTTTTCGGCGCGCTGACGCTCGCCATCGCGGGAATCGCCGCCCCGGCGGGCGCACAGGATGGCGCTACCATCACCGCGACGATTCGCGCCGACCAGCCAGGTCCAAAGGTCGATGCCGACATCTTCGGACAGTTCGCCGAGCATCTGGGCACCGGAATCTACGGCGGAATCTGGGTCGGCAAGGGGTCGTCGATTCCCAATGAGGACGGCTATCGGAGCGACGTGCTCGCGGCGCTGAAGGCGATCAAGGTGCCGATGGTGCGCTGGCCGGGCGGATGCTTTGCCGACGAATATCACTGGCGCGACGGCATCGGCCCGCAAAAAGACCGCCCGGTCAAGATCAACACCAACTGGGGCGGCGTGAACGAGGACAACAGCTTCGGCACGCATGAATTCATGGGATTCGCCGAACGGCTGGGCGCGCGCGCTTATGTTTCGGCGAATGTCGGCAGCGGCACGCCGGCGGAAACCGCGCGATGGGTCGAATATATGACCGCGGCCGCGAACAGCAGCTCGCTGGCCAGGGAACGCGCCGCGAACGGGCGCACCGAACCCTGGACGCTCGCCTATCTGGGCATCGGCAACGAACTGTGGGGATGCGGCGGCAATATGCGCCCCGAATATGCCGCCGACCTGACCAACCGCTTCGCCACCTTTGCCAAGGCGGGGACGGGCAAGATGCTCAAGATCGCCAGCGGCCCGTCGGACAGCAATTATGAATGGACCGACACGATGATGCGGCTGTCGGGCAAAACCATCGACGGGCTGGCGCTGCATTTCTACACCCGGCCGCGCGATGCCGACTGGAACGACAAGGGGCCGGCGCTCGGCTTCCCCGAGGCCGAATGGGCCTCGACGCTGCAACACACATTGCAGATGGACGAATTTATCACGCGCCATTCGGCAATCATGGACAAATATGACCCCGAAAAGCGCGTGATGCTCGCGGTCGACGAATGGGGGACGTGGTACGACCCGACGCCCGGTTCCAACCCCGGCTTCCTGCAGCAGCAGAACAGCCTGCGCGATGCGATCGTCGCGGCGCTCAACATTCACATCTTCACCCGCCACGCCGAACGCGTGCGCATGGCGGCGATCGCGCAGATGGTGAATGTGCTGCAGGCGATGCTGCTGACCGACGGGCCGCGCATGGTGAAGACCCCGACCTATTGGGCCTTCGACCTCTATATGCCGTGGCAGAATGCGACGAGCCTGCCCGTCACGGTCGACGGGCCGCGCTATCGCAATGGCACGGTCGACATTCCGGCGATCAGCGTCTCCGCAGTGCGCGACACCGCGGGGGCGGTGCATGTCGCGCTGGTCAATGTCGATCCGAACCGCGCCTTGCCGGTCACCGTCGATCTGAAAGGCGTTCGCGCGACCGCCGCGTCGGGCCGTATCCTGACCGCCGAAGCGATGGATGCTCACAACAGCTTCGAGCATCCCGGCGCCGTCGCGCCGAAGCCGTTCGACGCCGCGAGGGTCGCCGGCGGCAAGCTCGCGACGCGGCTGCCCCCCAAATCGGTGGTCGTGTTGCGGCTGCGCTGAGCATGGACGGAACCGGCGGCCCCGGCGTCTCGCGGCGCGACGTGCTGCAGGGGATGACCGCGGCCGCCGCCGTCCTGCCCGCTGCCGGCGCGGCGGCGGCACCGGCGCCCCCGGCCCCGGCGTCCCGGCTGTGGTATCGCCAGCCCGCGAGCGAATGGATCGAAGCGCTGCCGGTCGGCAACGGCCGGATCGGCGCGATGATCTTTGGCGGCACCGCGCACGAACGGCTCCAGCTCAACGAGGATACGCTGTGGACCGGCGGCCCCTATGACCCGGTCAACCCGGCGGCGCGGGACGCGCTGCCCGAGGTGCGCCACCTCGTCGCCGCAGGGCGATATGCCGAAGCCGAAGCGCTGGCCGACGCCCGGTTGATGGGCGCCCCGCGCACCCAGATGGCCTATCAGTCGGTCGGGCATCTGCTGCTCGACCTGCCCGCCGCCGAGCCTGGCGAAATCACCGGCTACCGTCGCGAACTCGATCTCGATTCGGCGGTGTCGACGGTGCGCTTTCGGCTCGACGGCATCGGCCACCGACGCGAAATTTTCGCCTCCGCCCCCGACGATGTGCTCGTGGTGCGGCTGGCCGCCGACGCGCCGTTCGACCTCGATGTCGCCCTGACGTCGGGGCAGCCCGAAGCGCACGCCGTCGCGGCGGGCGACATGGTGACGCTGACCGGCCGCAACGCCGCGCGGGCCGGTGTGGCGGGCGCGCTGCGCTTCGCCGCCCGCGCACTGGTCGAGGTCGATGGCGGCGCAGTCGCGCCGCTCGGCGTCCGGCTGCGCGTGAAGGGCGCCCGCGCGATCACCGTGATGATCGCGATGGCGACGAGCTATCGCCGCTTCGACGATGTCGCGGGCGATCCCGAAGCCGCGACGCTCGACGCGCTGCACCGCGCCCGCGCGCGCGGCTTCGCGCGGCTGCGCGCCGATGCGGTCGCGGCGCATCGGGCGCTTTTCCGGCGGGTATCGCTCGATCTGGGCACGACGCCGGCAGCCCTGCGCCCGACCGACGAGCGGGTGCGCGCCGACCGCCTCGCCGACGATCCCGCACTGGCGGCGCTCTATTTCGACTATGGGCGCTATCTGCTGATCGCTTCCTCGCGGCCGGGAAGCCAGCCGGCGAATCTGCAGGGCATCTGGAACGGTTCCGACGATCCGCCGTGGCAGTCGAAATATACGGTCAATATCAACACCGAGATGAATTACTGGCCCGCCGAAGTCACCGCGCTCGGCGAATGCACCGAGCCGTTGCTGCGGATGGTGCGCGAGCTTGCGATCACCGGCGAGAAGACCGCGCGCGAGATGTATGGCGCGCGCGGCTGGATGTGCCATCACAACAGCGACCTGTGGCGCGCCACCGCCCCGATCGACGGCGCGAAATGGGGGATGTGGCCGACCGGCGGCGCGTGGCTGTGTACCCATTTATGGGAACGCTATGACTATGGCCGCGACCGCGACTTTCTGCGCGCGGCTTATCCGCTGATGCGCGGCGCCGCGCTGTTCTTCCTCGACACGCTGCAAAGCGATCCGGTCACGGGCGAACTGGTGACCAACCCGTCCATCTCACCCGAAAACCGGCATGGGTTCGGGGCCGCCATCTGCGCCGGCCCCGCGATGGACAACCAGATTTTGCGCGACCTGTTCGACCAGGTGGCGACGGCGGCGGGCATTCTGGGCGTCGATGCGGATTTCGCGACCGAGATTCGCCGCGCGCGGGCGCGGCTCGCCCCCGACCGGATCGGCGCGCAAGGACAGCTTCAGGAGTGGCGCGAGGATTGGGACGCGCTCGCCCCCGAGCCCGACCATCGCCACGTCTCGCACCTCTATGCGCTGTTTCCGAGCGACCAGATCGACCCCGAACGCACGCCCGGCCTCGCCGCGGCCGCGCGCCGGTCGCTCGAACTGCGCGGCGACGAATCGACCGGCTGGGCGACCGCCTGGCGCGCCGCGCTTTGGGCGCGGCTGGGCGAAGCCGATCATGCCCACCGCATCCTCGCCTTTCTGCTGGGGCCGGGCCGCACCTATCCCAATTTGTTCGACGCGCATCCGCCCTTCCAGATCGACGGAAATTTCGGCGGCACGCGCGCCATCGCCGAAATGCTGATGCGCAGCCGCGGCGACGCGATCCGGCTGCTGCCCGCGCTGCCCGCCGCCTGGCCCGACGGTTCGGTCGCGGGTCTGCGCGCGCGCGGGCGCTGCCGGGTCGATATTCGCTGGCGCGGCGGCCGGATCGAGGAGGCGGTGCTGACCGCCGAGGCCGGCGGCATACGCCGCGTCTCGTGCGCCGGCCGCTCGGTCGAGGTCGCGCTTGCGGGCGGGCGGCCGGTCCGGCTGCGCGGCGAAAGCCTGACCGCCGGATGATCAGATGTCGTCGGCCGGGCCAGGGCCCGCGGGCGGAATCGCCATCACGTCCTTCGTGTCCTTGAGCGCCAGTTCGACCAGCAGCCGCATCGCCTCGCTCGCGCCTTCGGCATCGCCGGCGACGATCGCATCGAGCACGCGCGCATGGTCGGGAATCGGGTCGCGGGGCAGTGCGCGCGTGCGCTGCTTGAACTGCGTGGTCCACGAAACCGCGGCGCCGATCGACGCGCTGATCACGATCAGGGCGTCATTGTCGGTCGCGCGGAGCAGTGCATCGTGGAAATCGCGGTCGGCGGCGCGCCCCTCCGCGGTCGCGAGCGAATGGTGCCGCATTCCGTTCAGCGCGTCGCGCATCCGCTTGATGTCGGCCTTTGTCCGGCGCTGCGCCGCGAAGCCCGCCGCTGCGGGTTCGATCACCAGACGAAGCTCGAACAGGCTGCGCACGAGGCGCGCGTCGGGGGTGCCCGCAAAGGCCCAGGCGAGCACTTCGGGGTCGAGGAGATTCCAGCGTTCGCGCGGCAGCACGCGCGTTCCTGTCTTGGGCCGGCTCTGAACGAGACCCTTGGCTGCGAGCACCTGGATCGCTTCGCGATAGGCGCCGCGCGAGACGTCGAGCGCTTCCGCCGCCGCAATCTCCCCCGACAGGATATCGCCCGGCCCGAACTCACCCGACAGGATCGCGGTGCCGAGCTTGTTCGCGACCGCGCCGCGCAAGCGGCGCCCCGGCCCCCGTTCACGCGCGGCACCTGTCCCCCGTCTGGCTTTTTCGGCCCGATCGCCCGCCTTTTCCTTGTCCATGACCCATGATCAAGGCGAAGGCCGCCGACAAGTCAACCGGGAACAACCCGTAGCGGTCCCTTCCGGCTCATCGCGGCAGGTCGCGCGGTGTGTCGACCGCGAAACTCGCTTCGCTGGTGGCGACGCCGGTTCCGGGCTGGCCCGACCCGATCGTGACGCGGTAACGGCCCGCAGTCACCCGGCGGTCGCCGCCGGGCGTCACGCTCGACAGATCGCGCGGCGACAGCTCGAAGCGCAGCGTTTTCGTCTCGCCGGCTTTGAGCGAAACCCGCTGAAAACCGCGCAGCGCCAGTCGCGGCATTCCCGGACGCGGCGGAAAGGAAAGATAGAGCTGCGCCACATCCTCGCCCGCCCGCGCGCCCTTGTTGGCGACCTCGGTCGTGACGGTGACGCCGTCCTGTCCGCCACCGGGCGCCGCGCGCACGGTCAGCGGCCCATAATCGAAATCCGTGTAGCTGAGGCCGTGGCCGAACGGATAGACGGGCGTGCCGGTGAAATAGCGATAGGTGCGCCCCTTCATCGCATAATCGTCGAACGGCGGCAGATCGTCGACGCTGCGATAAAAAGTCAGCGGCAGGCGCCCCGACGGATTCGTCCGCCCAGTCAGGATATTCGCCACCGCGGTGCCGCCGGCCTCGCCCGGATACCAGGCTTCGAGGATCGCGGCGGCATGATCCTTGCCCCATTGCAGGTTGATCGGACTGCCGTTCATCGCGACGATGACGATCGGCTTGCCTGTCGCGCGCGCCTGTTCGAGCATCACGCGCTGATCGCGCGGCAGGTCGAGCGAGGTCTTGTCGCCGCCGGCAAAGCCCTCGATCTGGAACGATGTCTCCTCGGCTTCCATGTCGGAGGTCAGCCCGACGACCGCGACCAGCACGTCGGCGTCCGCGGCGGCGCGCGCAAGGTCGGCGGCCGGGGTCGGCGAGATGCGCTTCCACACCAGATCGGACCCGCCGCCCTCGATCGTGAAGGAATAGCGCTGTCCGGCAGTCAGATGCATCGTCGTCAGGCTGGGCAGGTCGTTGTAGCGGCTGGCGCGGCGGTCGGCGATCAGCTTTCCGTCGAAGGTCAGCACCCCGCCGGGGCCGGTCAGCCCGACGCGATAGGTGCCGCTCTTTGGCGCGACGAGGAAGCCGGTGAAGGTCCGGCGATGCACGTCGGCGACCTTGGCGAGTTCCAGCTGGCGGTCGCCGACATCGGGTTCGATCCGCGACACGACCGGCGTTGCCGAATATTCGACCGTTTTGAGGAATTTGTCGCGCTCGCCGGGTGCGAACTCGGCCGGCACGGGGGTCAGCGGATTATAATAGCGCACGAGCACGCCCGGCCGGCCGTCGGGGGTGCGCAGCGCCGAGGTCGGCACGCGGTCGCCGTCGGTGATCGACTCGCCGAACGGAACGAGCGTCACGCGTTCGTCGCCGAGCGCCGCGCGCAGCCCGTCGACCACCGAAACCGGCGGGCCGGTCAGCGTCGAGGAATAATTGCCGCGCAGCACGCGCGTCGCGTCGCCGAGCGGGCCGATCACCGCGACGCGGCTGGTCGGATTCAGCGGCAGGACGCCCGAATTTTTGAGCAGCACCATCGCCTTTTCGGCGGCGTCGAGCGCGAGCTGGCGGTGTTCGGCGGCGCCGATCGCGCTCGCCGGCACGGCGGGCGGCGCATCGGCGAGGCCCGCAAGGTCGCCGGTCCGGTAGCGGGCGGCGAAGAGGCGGACGAGGCTGTCGTCGATCTGCTCTTCGGTCAGCAAGCCCTGGGCCAGCGCATCGCGATAGCGCCGCTCGAGCCCCGCGGTATCGGACAGCGTGTTCGTGTTGCACTCATTGTCGACCCCGGTTCGCATCGCGATCGCGACCCCGGCCGCCGCGTCGGGGGCATATTTGTGATTTTCGTCGATGTCGCGCACCGCGTCGCAGTCGGAGACGACATAGCCCTCGAAACCCCAGGCGCCGCGCAGATGCGTCTTGAGCAGCAGGTCGCTCGCGCAGGCGGGCTGGCCGTTCACCCGGTTATAGGCGCACATGATCGACCCCGCACGCGCTTCGACGATCGCGGCGCGGAAGGCGGGCAGATAGCTGTCCTCTATGTCATAGGGCGACACGAAGAAATTATCGCTGTGCCGCGTCGCCTCCGGTCCGCTGTGGACCGCGAAATGCTTGGGCGTGGCGATGACATGCGGGCGGTCGGGATCGGGGCCCTGCATACCGCGGATGAACGCCTTGCCCATCTCGGCGGTCAGAAAAGGGTCCTCGCCATAGGTTTCCTGGCCCCGCCCCCAGCGCGGATCGCGGAAGATGTTGATGTTGGGCGACCAGGTATCGAGCCCGGTGCCGATCCGCCCGAGCCGGCCGGTTTGCCGCGCCAGCGTGTGGAGCCCGCGGACCTCGGTGCCGATCGCGTCCGCCACACGCTCGACGAGCGGCGTATCGAAGGTCGCGGCGAGCCCGACCGGTTCGGGAAAATTGGTGGTCGGCACCGGGCCGAGCGCCCCGTGCAGCGATTCGGTCCACCAGTTGTAGGCGGGAATGTCGAGGCGCGGGATGGCGGGGGCGGTGTTCAAAAGCTGCGGCAGCTTTTCCTCGAGCGTCATCTTCGCGACCAGATCGCGCGCGAGACGCACCGCCGCATCCTCCTCTGCGCCGCGCTGCTCGGCGGGTTGCGCGGGAGCGACGGCGGGCACCGCCGCCGCCGCCGACATCAGGGCGGCAACCATCACGCGCCGAGCCATCCAATTCATCACTACCCCCTTCGTTCGGAAAAATGCGCCGCCCGCGCGGCGGGCGATCAAATTGGCTGCATTCCGTGCTGCGCGATCTTGTCGAGCAGCTCGCGGTGCCGCGGCAGGCCGGCCATCAGCCGCGCGGTCTGCACCTCGGTCTCGCGCCGCGCACGCCGCGCCAGTTCGGCATCGGTCGCCCCCTCGCCCTGCGGCGTTCGGGTCTGGTGGCCCATTCCGTAGAGAACATATTGATAGCTGGCGGCAGGAAAGACCTCTTCGGCGCGGTCGAATTCGTCGTGCAGCCAGGGAGGCTGGAATTTCCAGAGCTCCATCAGGTCGAGCAGCCGGCCGGGAATCGTCTCGGGCCGCCGGTTGTCGCGCCAGAAATCGCTGTCGTCGCGCCGGGTCAGCGCATAGTGAAGTTTGAGGAAGTCGATGATCCGCCCCCAGCGATAATGGGTCGTCGCGTTATAGCGGCGCGCGAGGACGTCCATGACCGCGCGGTTCGGCGGCAGTTGCTCGGCGATCATCTTGGCCGACAGTTCGACAAGGACGATCGCCGACGCCTCGAGCGGCTCGAGAAATCCCGCCGCGAGCCCCACCGCGACGACATTGTTTTTCCAGAAGGTTTCGCGATGCCCCGACCGGATGGGAATGCGGCGCACGGTCAGCCCGTCCGCCGCCGGGCCGATATAGGCGCGCAATTCGCGCTCGGCCTCGTCGGCGCTGATGTGGCTGCTCGAAAAGACATGCCCGATGCCGCGCCGCGTCGGCAGCCCGATGTCCCAGATCCAGCCCGCCGACTGCGCGGTCGAGATCGTGTGGCAAGCGACCGGATCGGCCGGATCGGCATAAGGAACCTGAACCGCCAGCGCGGTGTCGCAGAAAAGCGTGTCGCCGCACGGCCGGAACGGCACCTGCATCGCATCGCCGATGAGCAGGGCGCGAAAGCCCGTGCAGTCGACGAAGAGGTCGCCCTCGATCACCGGCCCCTGCGCGGTTTCGAGCGCCGCCACGTCGCCCGATTCGGTCATCCGTACCTCGGTCACGTCGGCGAGAATGTGGCGGACCCCGAGGGTTTCGCAGCAATGGCGCTGAAGAAAGGCGGAGAATTTGCCCGCGTCGAGATGATAGGCATAGTTCGCCAGCGCTTCATATTCGGGCGTGGCGATCGTCTTGGGCGCAAGCCCCGCGTCGCACAGCCGCCCCTGCGGCGTCACCGTATCGCAGAAGCTGCCGTCGCCGTCCGCGAGCCAATGCGGCACCATATTCACCTGCGCGAACCCCTGCGGCAGCATCAGCGGGTGATAATAGCCGTCGTCGTCGGCGCCGGTCGTCCAGCGGTTGAAGCGCGCGCCCTGTTTGAACGCCGCGTCGCAGTGGCGGAAAAAGTCGGTTTCCGACACGCCGATGCGCCGCAGGGTGGTGCGCAGCGTCGGCCAGGTCCCCTCCCCCACGCCGATGATCGGAACATTGGGCGATTCGACCAGCGTCACTTCGAAGCCGTGGGGCATACGCCCGCGATGCCGCGCGGCGATCACCCCGGCGGTCAGCCAGCCTGCCGTTCCGCCCCCCACGATGACAATGCGCTGAATCACTTGCATGCGGCCATTGTTACAAAAAATCGGGGTTACAAAAAATCGGGCGGAATGCGAATGATCGCATTCCGCCCCATGGGAGGCCCCCTTTAATAGCGGAAGCGCACGCCGAGCGTGTAGCGACGCCCATAGTCGAACACGTCGAGCAGCTGGTTCGAGAAGCGCCCGTGCGTGCTTTGCTGGTTGTTGTTGAGGTTCAGCGCTTCGGCGAATACGCTGAAATTGTCGTTGATATCGTAGCTCGTGCTCAAATCGACCTGGAAGCTCGGGTCGACGAATGTCGGCTCGGCACCGAACGATCCCGTATTCTGATTCTGCCCGAACTGGAGCAGATATTCGTCGCGCCAGTTGAGCGCTGCGCGGATCTGGAAGCCGTTCTTGTCATAGAAGCCGACGAAGTTCGCCGAATTGGCAAGCCCGGTGACCGCAAAGCCGGTCTGCGAGATATCGAGCTCGTCATAGGGACGATTGGTATCGACGAAGGTCGCGTTGGCCTGGAAGCCGAAGCCCGAATCGCCGAACACATGCTGCCACGCAAGCTCGACGCCGCGCACCGTCGCATCGGGGCCGTTGATCTGCTGCGTGACGGCAAAGATTGCGGGCTGTCCGGTGGTCGGGTCGACGACGCCGTTGATCGGCTGGGTTGTCACGCCGCCGACGATGAAGTTGCTGACATTCTTGAGGAAGGCGTTGACCGAGAAATAGGAGTTGCGCTGATAATACCATTCGGCGGCGATATCGAAATTATCCGCCAGATAGGGGCGCAAATCGGGATTGCCGCCGCTCGCGGTCAAGGCGCCGACACGCTGGCCCGACCCGACGTTGAGCACCGGGTTGAGCAGGTTGAGCGCCGGGCGGGTCAAGGTCCGCGATGCGCTCATGCGAATCTGGAATTCGGGCGTGATTTCGAGCCGCGCATCAATGCTGGGCAGCAGATAGGAATAGTCGCTGCCGCGCTCGATCGGCTGCGTCGGACCGTAGGACACGGTGAGCAGCGTCGGGTCCGCAGTGCTCGTCGCGATCGAGACGGGAAGCCGCCCCTGCCCGATCGAACGGAGATGAGTATTCTCGTTCCGCACGCCCGCGCTGAAGTGGAACGGCATGCCGGCAATTTCGGTGTTGAAATCGACCTTCATGAAAAGCGCCCATGTCCGCTCGCGTACATTGAGGACGCTGCCGGGATCGACCGCCTCGTCGAAGGTGCCCGTGAAGCCGTTGACCGAGCCATAGTTGAAACCCGGAATATTCTGCGTCTGCGGATTGCCGAGGCTCGTCAGATAATTCTGATAGTCGACGGGGCTGAACAGGAACACCGACGGCGGCAGGCTGCCGTTATAGCCCGGAATGAAGCCGTTGAGGCTGATGCTGCCCTGATAGAGCGAGCCGGGCAGCGGCGCGATGCCGGTATTGCGGCCCGATGGCGTGCCATAGCCGGCATAGGCCTGCCAGAAATTGTTGGTGAAGGTGCTCTGGTTCAGGAAATCATAGGTATCCTGATAATATTGCCCGCCGAACTTGACCGTCAGATCATCCTGTTCCCAGGTTCCCACCGCGCGGAACTGCCACAGTTCGTCGGTGTTGCGCTGGGTCTGGTTGACCGTGACGTGCGAGCCGATCAGCGCCTGATTGTCCCAGTCGGCGGCGCTGCCCGCGGGACCGAAATTGGCGATCGACGGAAAGGCCTTTTTGCTGTTGCCGTCGACGATGAACTGCAAATTGGTGCCGAGATCGCCGCCATAGCCGATGTCGGCGTTGAGGCTGCCGATATTACCGCCGGGATTGCGCCAGCTCTTCGAATAGGCGCCATCGAACTCGAAGTTCAGATTGTCGGTCGCGTCGAACTTGACGTTGAGGCCCGTCTGGTTGGTCTTGAGCACCTCGGTGTTCAGCGCCGAGGTGAAGTCGGTCGGGCTGCCGGCCTGGGTGAAATTGACCGCCGTGCCATTTTCGTCGAGTTCGACATTGCGCAGGTCGGTCTGGTTGAACCAGACGCCGAAAGCGTAATTTTCCGACACCACCTTCTGGCGCGAGAAATTATTGTCGAGCGTGACCATGATATTGTCGGACGGCTGCCATTGCAGCGCGAGCCGGGCGTCGATGCGCTCGTCCTTCACCCGCTGCTGCTCGGCACCATATTGCTGGGGGAACCAGCCCGGGATAGTGCGCTGATCCGACGCGGGAACCGCGGGATCGACCGTCGCTGCGGTCGGCGAGCAGGTCGCCGCACTGCTGCCGGCGAGCTGGCACGGCGCGAAATTGCCGCCCGGCCAGCCGTTCACATAGACGCGGTTGGTGTCGGTGTCGCGCCGGGTGTAGATGACGTCGGCCAGAATGCCGATGGTGTCGTCCCACGTATTGCTGATGAGCAGGCCCGCCGTCGGCACGATATCGTCGGCACGGTCCTGCATCGACCCCGATGCGGTCGCCGCGATGCGCAGGCCGGGATTGTCGAACGGCTTGGGGAACGCAATATCGACCGTCGCGCCGATGGCGCTGGCCGACAGGGCGACGTCGGGAGTCTTGAGGACGCTCAGCTGGCCGATGAAATCGACCCCGACGGTGCTGAAGTCGATCTGACGGCCGCCCGTCGCGGTCGAGATGCGCCGTCCGTCATAGAGCGTCGTGTTGAAGTCGCCGCCGAAGCCGCGAACGGTGATACCCGTCGGCTCGCCGCGCGACCCGCTGCGCTGGATCGACACGCCGGGAAGGCGCTGCAGCGACGCCGCGACGTTCGAGTCGGGGAATTTGCCGATATCCTCGGCCGAGATCACGTCGACAACGCCCGACGAGGTCCGCTTGACGTCGAGGTTGCGTTGAAGCGAGCCGCGCAGACCGGTGACGACAATCGCTTCGTCGGTCACCTCGTCCGCGGCCGGCGCCTGGCTGTCCTGCGCCGCGGCCGGGGCCGCCCATGCGAGCGCCAGCGCGCTCGTGGCACAGCCCAGCGACAAGGTGATAACGCTACCAGAAGATTTCACACGCTTGGACGCGCTCAACATCATGCCTCTCCCTCTTTCGTTGCCCCACTTCGATCAGGGCTAACTTTTCCAACGATTCGATCCGGCCGATTCCGGTCCCGAGTCGGGGCGCGAGAATCCGCTGGCCATGTCGCATTAGGTAGCGCTATCATAATCGCGATCGCAGGCGATGCAAGTTTTTGTCGGAGTTACCGGTAAATATTTGCGTTGGGATGGCGCCATCCATTAGAAAACAGGCGCATTTGATCGGGGAGGAGAGGAAATATGTTGGAGTTTTTGGATCCCCGGGCGCATGGCGCCTTGCGCGTGAACACCCGCAATGCCGCGCGGCGCAATTTCGTCCAGCTCGTCGCCGCCGAGTTTCTCGCGGCGATGCACGACTATCCGATCCTGTTCACCAAACATCCCGAGACGGGGGCCTTTTATGCCGGGGCGATCATGGGGCTGGAGCCCGGCGAGAATCTGCTCGCCGAAGAGGGCCTGCTTCCCGGCTACCGCCCAGCCGACCTGGTGCGGCAGGGCTTTTTCGTGGTCGACGACAAGATTGCGATCGACCGCGACGATGCCATTTTCGACCGCGCGGGCGAGGCGCTGTTCGACGCGGACGGCGAACCGAGCGAGAGGCTGGGCCGCATCCGGCACGCGGTGCAGACGCTCCACCACGGGCTCCCCGAAACCGAGGCGATCATCGCGCGCTTCCTCGCCCATCGGCTGATCGAGCCGATCGACATCACGCTCGATTTCGACGACGGAGGCCGGCTGCGGCTCGACGGCCTTTATTCGGTCAGCCTCGACGCGCTGCACGCGCTGCCCGACGATGCCGCGCTCGACCTGTTTCGCCGCGGCGACCTGCAGATTGCCTATGCGCAATCGGCCTCGGTCCAGCACATCCGGCGGCTCGCGCGTATCCGCAACGATCGCCTTTGCGCCGCGCTGGCATGAGCGGGGCGATCGCCGCGGCGGACGCCGAAGCGCTCGCCGATGCCGAGGCGTTTCGCGAACGGGTGATGGTTCCGGGCCGTCCCGTGCTGCTGCGCGGGGCGGCGCGCAACTGGCCGCTGCTGGAGGGCGGCGCGAACGGCGTCGTCGATGCGCTGCACCGTTTCGATGCCGGGCGCGAGGCCGAGATTTTCGTCGGGCAGGCAGCGATCGAGGGGCATTATTATTATGACGCGGCGCTGACGGGCTTCAATTTCGTGCGCGAGGAACTCGCGACGCGCGAGGGGTTGCGGCGCATCGCCGGATCGGCGGCGGGGCCGGACGGCGAAACGCTCTATATGGGATCGCTCCCCTCGGAACGCTATTTCCCCGGCATCGAGCGGCTGACGCCCCTGCCCTTTCTTCCCGATACGGTGCTGCCGCGCATCTGGATCGGCCATGCGTCGAACGTCGCCTGCCATTATGACATGATGGACAATGTCGCCTGCGTCGCGGCGGGCCGCCGCCGCTTCACCCTGTTCCCGCCGTCGGCGATCGGCGATCTTTACGTCGGCCCGATCGACCGCACCCTCGCGGGGCAGCCGGTCGGGCTCGCGGTCGACAGCGCGCCCGGCGATCCGCGCTACCCGCGCTTCGAGACGCGGCGGCAGGACGCGCTGGTCGTCGAACTCGAGGCCGGCGACGCGATCTACATACCCAAGCTGTGGTGGCACAAGGTCGAGGCACTGGACGCGCTCAACATTTTGGTCAACTTCTGGTGGGACGGCTTCGCCGCGGGCCCCGACAGGCCGTGGGCCGCGATGCTGCTCGCGATGATCGCGATCGCCGAGCGCCCCGAGGCCGAGCGCGCCGCGTGGCGCGCCTGGTTCGATCATTATGTCTTTCGGCCGGGCGGCCATCCGCTCGCCTTTCTGCCCGAGGAGCAGCACGGCATTCTGGGCCCGCTCGCCGACGGCAATTACCGGCGCATCCGCGCGGCGGCGATGCAGATGTTGCGCGGCTGACCGGTTATGCGCCCTTTGCCTGCCGGGCTGCGGCCCGCCCCTGCGACAGAGTTGCACCGGGGGCAAGGCATGAGCAGCCCGTTCGCGCACATCGACGTCCACCGGCTGGCCGCCCGAACGGAGGCACTGGCTGGGGCGGCAGGATTCGAACCTGCGCATGGCGGTACCAAAAACCGCTGCCTTACCGCTTGGCTACGCCCCAAGTCGCCGGTGCGAGCGCGCTCCTATACGCGCCGCCCCGGATTGGCAAGGCGCAGCTTGCGCCGCGATCCGGTTAAAGGCGCGTGACCCAGCCGTGCGGATCGGCGGCGCGGCCGCGCTGGATGTCGACGAGCCTGTTCTTGAGCATCGCCGTCACCTGCCCCGGCCCGCCAGCGCCGATGGTGAAGCTGGTGTCGCCGCGCGTCACCTTGCCCACGGGCGTCACGACCGCAGCGGTGCCGCAGGCGAAACTTTCGGTCAGGCGCCCGCTTTCCGCATCGGCCTGCCACTGGTCGATCGCATAGCGTTCCTCGCGCACCGCCAGCCCCGCGTCCTTCGCCAGCGTGATGATCGCGTCGCGGGTGATGCCGGGCAGGATCGTGCCGGTCAGCGGCGGGGTGACGATGCTGCCGTCCTCGAAAACGAAAAACATGTTCATCCCGCCCAGTTCCTCGATCCAGCGATGCTCGGCGGCGTCGAGGAAGACGACCTGGTCGTGCCCCTTGGCGATCGCTTCCTGCTGCGCGATCAGGCTCGCGGCATAGTTGCCGCCGCATTTGGCGGCGCCGGTGCCGCCCGGCGCGGCGCGCGTATAATCCTCCGACACCCAGAGCGACACCGCGGGGGCACCCGACTTGAAATAATTGCCGACCGGCGAGGCGATGACGAGGAAATGATATTCGGCCGCGGGCTTCACCCCGAGGAACACCTCGCTCGCATACATGAAGGGGCGCAGATAGAGCGCGCCGCCCTGAACCTGCGGGAACCAGCCGGCGTCGGCGGCGACGATTTCCTTCACCGCGGCGACGAACAGCTCCTCGGGCAGTTCGGCCATCGCCATGCGGCGCGCGCTGGCGTTGAAGCGCGCGGCATTGGCCTCGACCCGGAACAGCGCCATCGACCCGTCGTCGAGGCGATAGGCCTTCAATCCTTCGAAGATTTCCTGCGCATAGTGCAGCACCGCGGTCGCGGGATCGAGCGACAGCGGCCCGCGCGGCATCACCTGCGCATCGTGCCAGCCCCTGCCTTCGCTATAGCGGATCGAGACCATATGGTCGGTGAAGACGCGCCCGAACGCTGGGTCCGCAGTCGCCGCCGCGCGGACTTCGTCGGCCGTCGGATTCGGGTGCGGCAGACGGGCGAAAGCGGGAGCGGACATGGACGAAACCTTGCTGTTGGGGGTGCCGGCCGGGATTGGCCGGTGCGCGCCTCTTGCCAAAGCCGGGCGCGCGGCGCAACGGTAGTCGCCATGGCCGAAGAAAATTTTCTTTCACAAGTCCCCGCCGCATCTGCCCTTTTCTTGCGCGAGGCAGAGGTCCGCCGCGGCATCGAATATCTGTTCTTCGGCCACGCCGCGCTGTGGCGCACGATCGACGCGCGGCTCGCGGAAAATAGCCTCGGACGCGCGCATTACCGGGCGCTCTATTTCATCGCGCGCGCACCGGGGCTGACGATTTCGGACCTGCTCGCCCTGCTCGGGATCACCAAACAGTCGCTCGGGCGCGTCGTCAAGGAACTCGAAGCGCGCGACCTCCTGACGACCCGGCCGGGCAATCGCGACCGGCGGCAGAAGGAATTGCGCCTGACCAGCGCCGGCCGCCAGATCGAAGGCGCGATCTTCACCCTGCTGCGCGACGCGATGAGCCGCGCCTATACGCACGCCGGGCAAGCGGCGGTGACCGGATTCTGGCAGGTCAACGAAGCGCTGCTGCCGCCGGGGGACCGCGGGCGGGTCGCGCGACTGGGACGCGAGGGGGGTTAGAGTCTGTCCTGATCAGCCGGATTGAAGCCCGTTCGTCCTGAGGAGGGGCTGAGCTTGTCGAAGCCCCGTCTCGAAGGACCAGACGCAGCGCATGGTCCTTCGAGACGCCATTTCGACTGGGCTCAATGGCTCCTCAGGACGAACGGGGGCTTTGAATCCACCTCAACAGGACAGACTCTACCCCTCACCCCTCACCCCTCACCCCTCGCCAGATCGGCGAGTTCGCGGCCGCGGTCGCGCGCGGCGCGCAGCACATTGGTCATCAGCGCGACGAGCTGACCGTCCTCGTCGAGGACGTCGAGTCCGGCCTGCGTCGTGCCGCCCTTGCTCGCGACCTGCGCGATCAGCGTGCCCGGCTTTTCGCCGCTTTCGGACAGAAGCGCAGTCGCGCCGCCGAAGGTCGCATTGGCGAGCTTGAGCGCCTCCTCTGACGACAGGCCGAGGCGTTCGCCCGCCGCGGCATAGGATTCGATCAGGCGGAAGACGAAGGCGGGGCCGCTGCCGGTGAAGGCGGTGACCAGGTCCATCGTCATATCGTCGTCCAGCGCGACGACCTCGCCGAGTGCGTCGAGCAACGCCGCGATCATCGCGCGATCGGGCGCGCCGAGGCTCGCCACTGCCGAAACGCCCGCGCCGATCCGCGCCGCGAGATTGGGAAGGATGCGCACCTGTGCCCTCGCATCGGGGAACCGCGCGGCGAGATCGGCGAGCGAAACCCCCGCGAGGATCGAAAGCAGCGTCACCTCGCCGGTTACCATCGGCGCCAGTTCCTCCGCCACCTCGCCGAGCTGCTGCGGCTTCATGCCGAGCATGATCCAGTCGGCGGTGCCGCCGGCGGCCTGCCATTCGGCGAGCGAGGCGTATTGCGCAACCCCAGCGCGCGGCGAGGCCGCGGGATCGACGATCGCGACCCGCGCCGGGTCGAGCCCCGCGCCGAGCCAGCGGTCGAGCATCGCGCCCGCCATATTGCCGCATCCGACCAGCAGCATCCGGCCGGCGAAACTCCCCACTTTATTCGTCATCACCCTGTTCTTTTCTCTTCCTGTCAGCGGCAGCTGTCGTCCGGCCCGGAAAGCAGGTCGAGGCAGCGGCCGTCGATCTTCGTCCGGTCGACCGGCAGGCCGATCTGCGCCGCGAGGGTCGGCAATATGTCGACCGTCATCACGGCATTCGGCTGTTCGAAACCGATGAGCCCCTTGCGCCAGAAGAGGATCGGCACGCGCCGGTCGTAATCCCAGACCGACCCGTGCGTCGCGACATAGCCGACCCCCGATTCGGGAATCGGCGTCACCCGCGGTTTCAGCACGACGATGAAGTCGCCCGAGCGCCCGGGATTATAGGAGGCGCGCAGCTTGTCCATCAGCGACCAGACGTCCGGTGCGCGTTTCGAGATGGGCCATTGCGCGAGTTCCTCGCCGGTGACGACCGCTTCGACCTGCGGATGCGCGCGATAGCGTGCGACGAGCGCGGCGAGCGCCGCCCGGCGCTGCTCGGGGGTCAACGACTTCGCGAGATACATGTCGCCGAAGGGGCCGTCGCCATAGAGGAGTGGCTGCGGCAGGCCCAGCTCCTCGGCGACCGCCTTGCCCATCGCGTCGGCGTCCAGCGCGGGGTCGACGCGCTGGGCGCCGGGCCAGGCGTTCTGGCGGTTGCGTTCGGGCATGTCGTGGCCGCCATGGTCGGCGGTCAGCGCGACCTCATAGTCGATCCCGGTCGCGTCGAGCTGCGCGAAGAAATCGCCGAGTTCGCGGTCGAGGCTCATCATTTGCAGGCACATTTCGCTGCCCTCGGTGCCGAAGCCGTGGCCGACATAGTCGGTCGCCGACAGGCCGACGATCAGGAGGTCGGTGCCGCTGCCTTCGCCCATCTTGCGCACCTGCCGCAGCGCCGCCGCGGTCGCGAGCACCGCGCCGTCGGCTTCGGGCGACGCCTTGAAGCGGCGGAAATCGCCGCCGTCGCGCGCGAAGCGGCCGGTGCCGACGGTGCCGCCCGTGTCGAGCGGAATCGCGATGTCGTGCGATGCGCAATCGGCGGGCAGCGTCAGGCCGGGGCGCGGTTCGGCGATGGCCGCGGCGATCGCAGCGCTCGCCTGCTGCGCGGTCGGCGACAGCGTCACGCCTTTGAAGCTCGTCAGCCCCTTGGGCGTCAGCCACATCAGCTCGTCGGCCCGGCGCCCGCCCATCATGATCGCCGCGCGGTCCTTGCCCGCAACCGATACGACCTGCGCCTTGGGATCGCGCGCCTTCATCAGATCGCCGAGCGTCGGGACGAGCAGATGGTCGATCGAGGCGACATACTCCTTCGAGCTGCTGCCCGGCGCCGTCTCGTCCTCGGCGCAATAGAGCTTCTTGTCGGCGCGCGCGGCCGACAGGTCGTAATAATTATTGGCAATGATTCCCGTGTGCGCGGGATGGTTTCCGGTCAGGATCGTCGAGTGGCCGGGGCAGGTTTCGGTCGCGCCGTGCGCCTGATAGCCCGCCGGAAAGACGACGCCCGAGGCGAGCCGCGCGAGACCGCCGGTGAAGTGGCTGCGATATTCGGCGAAGAGGTCGGCGGAGAATTGATCGACCGCAACGACGACGAGAAGTTTTGGCGCGGGGGTTGCCGCGGTAACCTTTTGCACTGCCGGCGCCGAATCCTGGGCAAGACCCGCCGCGGGGCCGGCAAGGCAGAGCGTGGCGGCGATCAGGGCGGTGCAGTTTTTGAGCTTCACGAGGCTTTCTCCGTCGTCCGGGGTTGGCGCGGGCTGTCCTCTCGACGAAAGCCGCCTATATGGCAAGTCTCGAACGAAAGGCAGACGCGCGGCGGGCATGGGACAGATCGGGGACGCTATGATGACAGCGGCGTGGCGCGCCGCGCTCGGCTTATTCGTGCTGGCGGCGCTCGCTTTGGCGCCTGCGCGCGCGCAGCCGACGCATATCGCCCCGAAGCTCGTTGCCGAATCCCCCGCGCCCGCGCCCGGCGGGGAGACGGCGATCGCTCTGGCGATGACGCCCGAGAAGGGCTGGCACGGCTATTGGTCCAACGGCGGCGACGCGGGTTTCGGACTGCGCGTCAAATGGAACGCGCCCGAGGGCGTGACGATAAGCCCGTTTCGTTATCCGGTTCCCGAACCGCTGATCCTCTTCGGCATGATGAACCATGTCTATGAGCATCCCTATGCGCTGCTCGCCGACGTTCATGTCGGCTCGGACGTCGCGCCGGGCACCGACCTCACCCTCTCGGGCGTCGCCGACTGGCTCGCCTGCACCGACAAGGTGTGCGTGCCCGAACGCGCGGTGATCTCGGTCGCATTGCGCGCGGGCGACGGTGCCGTGACCGAAGCGTCGCGCGCGCGCTTCGATGCGTGGCGCGCGAAACTGCCGCAGCCGCTCGACCGCGCCGGGCGCTGGGAGCGCACGGGCGACGCGCTGCGCTTCGCGGTGCCGCTGCCCGCGAGCACCGCGCTCTCCGACCCGCACCTGTTCGTCGAAACGCCGCGCCTCGCCGACTATGCGGCGCCGCAGAGTTTCAGCCGCAACGGCAGCGACCTGATTATCGAAACGCGCACCAATGGCGATGCGGCGGGCGAGGTCGATGCGCTGCTCAAGCTCGCCGACGGGCGCGGCCTGTCGATTCGCTTCGACCCGGGCGCGGTGCCGCGGGCCGGCCAACCGGTCGCCGGAGCGACGGACGGCTTCGACCTTGCGCTCTTCGGCACCGCGCTCGGCGGCGCGATCCTCGGCGGGCTGATCCTCAACCTGATGCCGTGCGTCTTTCCGATCCTGAGCCTGAAGGCGCTGAGCCTCGCGCGCTCGGGCGGCGCGGCGCGCGCGGCAAAGGTCGAGGCGCTCGCCTATGCCGCGGGCGCAGTGCTGACCGCGCTGCTGCTGGGGGCCGTGCTGCTCGGCCTGCGTGCGGCAGGCGAACAGGTGGGCTGGGCGTTCCAGCTCCAGCATCCGCTGAGCGTGCTGGTCCTGCTGCTGCTCGCGGTCGCGATCACGCTCAATCTCGCGGGCGTCTATGAGCTGCCTTCCTTCGGCGGCGGGCAGGCGCTGGCCGCCAGGGAGGGCACAGCGGGCGGCTTCTGGACCGGCGCGCTCGCCGCCTTCGTCGCGACGCCGTGCAGCGGCCCGTTGCTCGGTGCGGCACTCGGCGCGACGCTGGTGCTGCCCGTCTGGGCGGCGCTGCCGGTTTTCGGCGGCCTCGGCCTCGGTCTTGCTCTTCCCTTCCTCGCGATCGGCTTCGTCCCCGCGCTGCGAGGTCGCCTGCCCCGGCCGGGACCGTGGATGGCGACGTTCCGCAAGTGGATGGCGGTGCCGATGGGGCTGACCGCGGCGGCGCTGGCGTGGCTGCTGTGGCGGCAGGCGGGAGGCGGTGCCGCCCTGATCTATCCGGCAATCGCGGTGGCGATGATCGTCATACTGCTGTGGCACATGGGTTCGGTCCAGCACGGCGACGGTCGCCGCTGGCTGCTCGCGGCGCCGGGCCTGCTCCTGCTCGGCAGCGTCGCCGGGGCTGCCGCCGAGCTGACACCCGCGCAGCGGGGTCACGCAGCCGCGGGTTCGGCCTTCTCCGATGCCGCGCTCGCCAGGGCGCGCGCGAGCGGAAAGCCGGTCTTCGTCTATTTCACCGCCGACTGGTGCCTGTCGTGCAAGGCGAACGAGGCTGGCGCGATCGAGCGCGATGCGGTGCAGGCGGCGTTTGACAAGGCAGGGGTCGTCACGCTGGTCGGCGACTGGACGAACGGCGATCCCGCGATCACGCGCACGCTCGCCGCGCACGGGCGCAATAGCGTGCCGCTCTACCTCTGGTATGCGCCGGGTACGGCCGATCCCGAAATCCTGCCGCAGATCCTGACCCCGACGCTGCTGACCGGGCGGGCGAAAGCAGAATGATCCGTTCGTTCGTCATTGCGAGCGCAGCGAAGCAATCCAGGGCGGTTTGCGCGACTCTGGATTGCTTCGTCGCTCCGCTCCTCGCAATGACGGAGGATGAATGATGGCGAAGCAGCGCGCCGACCAGCTGCTCGTCGACCGCGGGCTCGCCGAGAGCCGGACGCGCGCGCAGGCGCTGATCCTCGCGGGGCTCGCCTTCGCCGGCGACCGCAAGATCGACAAGGCGGGGCAGCAGCTTCCCGCCGATGCCGACATCAGCGTCAAGGGCCGCGACCATCCGTGGGTGTCGCGCGGCGGGATCAAGCTCGACCATGCCCTGAAACATCTCGGCTGGGATGTTGCGGGCGCGGTGGCGATCGACGTCGGATCGTCGACCGGCGGCTTTACCGACGTGCTGCTGAGCCGCGGCGCCGCGCGCGTCTATGCGGTCGATTCGGGAACCAACCAGCTCGCGTGGAAGCTGCGCCAGGACGAGCGCGTGATCGTCCACGAACAGACGAGCGCGCGCATCCTGACCGCCCAGCATATTCCCGAACCCGCCGACCTGATCGTCTGCGACGCGAGCTTCATCGCGCTGTCGAAGGTGCTGCCGGTGCCGCTGTCCTTTGCGAAAGCCGGCGCGCGGCTCGTCGCGCTGATCAAGCCGCAGTTCGAGGTCGCGCGGCACGAGGTCGGCAAAAAGGGCGTCGTGCGCGACGCCGCGGTGCATGTGCGCGTGTGCGACGCGGTGCGCGACTGGCTCGAAAGCGAAGGCTGGCGCGTCGTCGATCTGGTCGAAAGCCCGATCACCGGCCCCGAGGGAAATGTCGAATTTCTGGTCGCGGCGGTGCGCGAAGACTGAACGGCAGGATTCCCGTTTCTCACACAAGGACACGAAGAGGTCAGCCCGTTGTCGCTACCGGCGACCATCGAAAAGGCGCTGCGCGCGCCCGAACGAGCGGGTTTGCGAGAGATTGCCGGCGTCTTCGTGCCTTTGCGCCTTTGTGTGAGACAATTTATGTCCCCGAGTGAAACAAAACCGCAGCTGTTCGCTTGACGACCCGCGTGCCAGCCGCAACATCTGCGCCTGTCAGAATCGCAATGGGGGCCAAGCCGAGCATGACCGAATTAGCGACGCCGGGCCAGCTTCGCATGTCCTATTGGCGCTGGGCGCTCGTCACCGTGCCCGCGATCGTGCTGATCGGCAGCCTGATGGGGCTCTTGTCGAACAGCGGCTATGACAATCGCTGGTTCGCGGCGCTCGACCGTCCCGCGATCGTGCCGCCGGGCTGGGTGTTCGGCGTGGTCTGGACCGCCCTCTATGCCTGTCTTGGGCTGTCGCTCGCGATGATCCTCCACGCGCGCGGCGCGAAGGGGCGCGGTTTTGCGCTGCTGCTCTTCTTCGTTCAGCTGATCGCCAGCTTCGCCTGGTCGCCGCTGTTCTTTGGCCAGCATCAGGTGACGAGCGCGCTCTACCTCATCATCTTCATCCTGATGGTGACGGTCGCGACGGCCTTTGCCTTTGCGCCGATCCGCAAGGCGGCGGCGTGGCTGCTCGTCCCCTATATGGCGTGGCTGAGCTTTGCGACGATCCTCAATTTCCAGATCGACCAGCGCAATCCCGATGCCGAAACCCTTGTTCCCGCGGCGGCGAGCACCCAGATAGGGTGACGGCAAGGGGACCCGTCCCCCTACGAAGGATTAGAGACATGCAGAGCGAGAACCGGATTTTCGACGACTTCGCCAAGATGGTGAACGGCATCGCCGGAACCGTCGCCGGCGCCAGCCGCGAGGCCGAAGCGGCGATGCGCGAGCGCGCGAAGGAATTCATCGGCCGCATGGACTTCGTCAGCCGCGAGGAATTCGAGGCGGTGAAGGAAATGGCCGCCAAGGCGCGCGCCGAAGCCGATGCGCTGAAGGCGCGGCTCGACAAGCTCGAAGGCGCGGCGAAGCCCGCCGCCCGCGCATCGGCGGCAAAGCCGGCCGCGCGCAAACCCAAGGCGAAATGACGCGTTGCCCCAGCGAAAGCTGGGGCCGCCATCGTCCGGCAAGACAATAGAGATCCCAGCTTTCGCTGGGATGACGGTAAGATTTGCCGGTGCAGCGATTTCGCGCGCGGACTCGCCACTCGGCTCCATAGCCGCTAAAGCGCCCCCTATGAGCGACGATATTTACGACGACGACAATCAGGAAGCCGCACCGATGGAGATGCTGGCGTCCTATTTCGCGGCGCACGACTGGCCGCACGAGATGATCGGCGAGGACGAGATCGTCGCCACCGCGCAGGGCAGCTGGACGACCTATGAGCTGCGCGCGGTTTGGCGCGCCGAGGACGGCGTGATCCAGATGCTCGCCTTTCCCGACATCCGCGTCGTCGAGGACAAGCGGGCCGTCGCGCACGAGGCACTCGCGCTGATCAACGAGCAACTCTGGCTCGGCCATTTCGAGCTGTGGTCGAACAGCGGCACGATCCTGTTCCGCCACGGGATGCTGGTCGGCGGCGACGCGGCGCTGTCGCTCGACCTTGCCGAAACGCTGGTCGAGAGCGCGATCGACGAGTGCGAGCGCTTTTATCCGGTGTTCCAGTTCGTGCTGTGGGGCGGCAAGTCGCCGTCCGAAGCGCTCGCCGCCTCGCTGATCGAAACGCGCGGCGAGGCCTGATCCAGCTCCGCCACCGCCGATTGAAAAAGGGGTGGTGTGCTCCCGCGAAGGCGGGAGCCCATCTCCTGCCGGCGCCATTTTAAACCGGTCGGAGATGGGTCCCCGCCTTCGCGGGGACACACGGGCTTCGACCATGCGAACGGATATGAACCAGCGCGTCAGCGCCGCTCGAAACGCGTCAGCCCCGGCCCCAGATCATTCGCCCCGATCGCGAGCGGCTCGCCGCTCCAGTCGGCGACGAAGGCCGATTTGCGCCCCATGTCTTCGGGCAGGCGCGCGCGATTGCCCTCGATGACGAGGCCGCGCGAGGGATGCTTGCGCTCCTCCGCCGCGACCGCGATGATCGCCGAATAATTTTCCTTGTCGCGCCCCTGGACGAACAGATTGTTCGCGATCCGCCCGGTGGCGCCCGACGGCAAGTCGATCATATAGTTGGTCGCGCTGCCCTGGCTGTCGTCGAAGCTGTTGCCCTCGACATCGACGCGGCCCGCGCGGACCTTCAGATAATGGCCGCCGCTGCCCTTTTCGAAGCGCGTGTTGGTCACCACCACCCGGCCATAATCGCCGGTATAGACGCTGTGCGCACAGCTCAGCCCGCGATCGCAGCGGCCGAGGCGCGAGAAGGTCGAGCGGTCGATCGTCAGCGTCGCCTGGGGGTCGTTCGCGGTCAATATCCCCTCTTCGCTGTTGCGGAACAGGCTGTTGACGATGTCGAGATTGCTGCGTTCGAGCCGGATGCCGGCGCCATTGCCGTCGGGAACGCGCATATTCTGAAAGACGAGGCCGTCGACGCGCGCGCCGTCGCCGCGCAGCACCAGCGCCGCCTTGCCCTCGCACGTCACGCCGTCGAAGATCGCACGGCCCGGCTCGGCGGCGACGAAGGCGATGCGTCCCATGGTCTGCACCGCGCAGTCGCGGTGATAGCCCGACGCGATGCGGATCGTCCCCTGCCCGCCGCCGACCGCATCGACAGCCTCCTGTAATCGCGCATAGCCGCGCCCGCTTTCGGCGACGACATAGGGGGCGGGGCCAGGCTGCGCGGGCACGGGCACCGATGCGAACAGCAGCGGCAGGGCGAACAGCGGCAGCATCTGGCGGCGGACAATCGACTGGACCATCCCCGCTGGATAGCCGCCCCGATCGCGCGAGTCTCGAACGAAGCGGGCCGGCCCGATCGCTGTGCCAGCGCGGAACAATCGGGCGGCCAAAGAT
This sequence comes from Sphingopyxis indica, assembly GCF_032879645.1. Classification (NCBI taxonomy): domain Bacteria; kingdom Pseudomonadati; phylum Pseudomonadota; class Alphaproteobacteria; order Sphingomonadales; family Sphingopyxidaceae; genus Sphingopyxis; species Sphingopyxis indica. Next base: position 861,658 of record NZ_CP076394.1, on the reverse strand, counting down.
GAAATCCTATTCGCCATTGCTGCGGACACACGCTCCGACTAGCAACCGGTAACGATCGCTTGGGGGAGTGGGGCGTGACGCATACCGAAGTTTTCCTGATCGCGCTGCTGATCATCTTTGCGGTGCCGTGGTTCGTGTGGCGCGTGTTCCGCACCGACTATTGGGCGCCGCTCGTCGTGGTGCAGATCATCGGCGGCATTTTGCTCGGCCCGGGCGTGCTCGGCGCGGTCTTTCCGGACTATTATGCCTTCGTCTTCCGGCCCGAAGTCATCGCGTCGCTCAACGGCATCGCCTGGTGGGCGGTGATGATGTTCGTCTGGGTCGCGGGGATCGAGCTCGACATCGGCCAGGCGTGGAAGCATCGCCGCTAAACCGGCATTACCGCGGGCCTGGCGCTCGGCACGCCGCTGCTGTTCGGCGCCGTTGCCGCACTGTTCATCCTGCGCACCCCCGGATGGATCGGGGCGGCGGGCGCGCATTGGCAGGTTGTGGCGGGAATCGGCATGGCGTGCGCGGTGACCGCGCTGCCCATCCTCGTCTTGTTCATGGAAAAGCTCGCCATCCTGCGCGAGCCGATCGGACAGCGCATCCTGCGCTATGCGAGCCTCGACGATATTGCGATCTGGGGCGTGCTCGCGCTGATCCTCGTCGATTGGGAGCGGATCGGGCGGCAGGCAATGTTCCTGCTGGGCTTTGCGGTCGCGGCGTGGCTGATCCGGCGCCTGATGGCCCGGCTCGATGCGCCCGATCGCTGGGCGGTGGGGCTGGTCTGGCTGATCGCCTGCGGTTTCGCGGGGGACTGGTCGGGGCTGCACTTCATGGTCGGCGCCTTTCTGTCGGGCGCGGTGCTCGACGCCAAATGGTTCGGGCACGAGCCGATGGACCGGTTTCGCAACATCGTGCTGATGACGGTGATGCCGGTCTTTTTCCTGTCGACGGGGCTGAGGACGCAGTGGGACGTTGGCGGCGCCGCGGTGTTCGCGGTCGCCGGCGTGCTGCTCGTCGCGTCGGTCGCAGGCAAGCTCGCCGGGGTGGGACTCGCCGGGCGCATCCTCGGCTGGCAGCGGGGCGAGGCAAGGCTGATCGGCTGGCTCTTGCAGACCAAGGCGCTGATCATGATCATCTTCGTCAACATCCTGCTCGACAAGGCGATCATCACCAACGAGGCGTTCACTGCGCTGCTGCTGATGGCGGTGGCGAGCACGATGCTGTCGATCCCGATGGCGACGCCGCTGCTGAAGCGGCTCGGCGCCGCCGTGGGGCGCGAAGCCTGAGAGCATGATCCCTTCGGCTGAATAAGCCGTGTGCTCCCGCGGAGCCGAAGGCGGCGCGTAGCGCCAACGCGAGAGCCCTTCTCCCGATCATTCTATTCTGAACCCGCCGGAGATGGGTCTCCGCCTTCACAGGGACACACATGCTTTAATTAAAGGGCGATCATTTCTAGTCGAGGTTCGGCCGTAGCCAGCGCCTCGCGGTCTCGATGTCGACCCCGCGCCTTTCCGCATAGTCGGCGAGCTGATCCTCGCCCACCCGCGCGACGCCGAAATAGCTCGCGTCGGGATGGCCGAAGTAAAAGCCCGAAACCGCCGCGGTCGGCAGCATCGCGAAACTTTCGGTCAGGGTCGCGCCCGAGGTCCGCCCCGCGTCGAGCAGATCGAACAGGATCGGTTTCAGGCTGTGGTCGGGGCATGCAGGATAGCCCGGCGCCGGGCGGATGCCGCGATATTCCTCTTTGATGATCGCCTCGGCAGTCAGCTGCTCAGCTGGCGCATAGCCCCACAGATCGGTGCGGACGAGCGCGTGGAGCCGCTCGGCAAAGGCCTCGGCGAAGCGGTCGGCGAGCGCTTTCAAAAGGATGTCGCTATAGTCGTCGTGCGCCGCCTTGAAGCGCGCGAGATGCGGTTCGATGCCGTGGATCGCGACCGAAAAGCCGCCGATCCAGTCGCCGTCGCGGCTGACGAAATCGGCGAGGCACATATTCGCCCGCCCTTCGCGCTTGGAAATCTGCTGGCGCAGGAAGGGGATGCGGACGTGGCGTTCCTCCTCCTCCAGATGGATGATCACATCGTCGCCTTCGCGCCGGCACGGCCAGAGCGCCGCGACCCCGCGCGCCTTGAGCCAGCCTTCGCCGACGATCCGCTCGAGCATCGCGCGGGCGTCGGCATAGAGGCTGCGCGCGCTCTCCCCCACCACTTCGTCGTCGAGGATCGCGGGATAGGTGCCCGCAAGCTCCCACGCGCGAAAGAAGGGCGTCCAGTCGAACCATTCGACGAGCTCGGCCAGATCCCAGTCGTCGAAGACATGCACGCCGGGCTTTTCGGGCGGGCCGGGGCGGATATGCTCGTCGAGCACGAAGCCGTTCGCGCGCGCGTCGGCGATCGGCACGAGCGCGCTCTGCCCCTTGTTCGCGCGCACGTCGCGGATATGCGCATAGTCGGCCTTGTAGCCGCCGACGAAGGCGTCGCGCCCCGTCGTGCTGACCAGCGAGGTCGCGACGCCGACCGCGCGGCTCGCGTCGAGCACATGGAGCACCGGTCCCTGATAGGCGGGGTCGATGCGCAACGCGGTGTGGACCTTCGACGTCGTCGCGCCGCCGATCAGCAGCGGCATCGTCATGCCCGCGCGCTGCATTTCCTCGGCAACCGTCACCATCTCGTCGAGCGACGGCGTGATCAGGCCGCTGAGGCCGATCATGTCGGCGTCATTCTCGTTCGCCGCCTCGAGGATCCTGGACCAGGGCACCATCACGCCGAGGTCGACGATCTCGAAGCCGTTGCACTGAAGCACGACGCCGACGATATTCTTGCCGATGTCGTGGACGTCGCCTTTGACGGTCGCCATCACGACCTTGCCCTTGCCCTTCGCGCCCGGCTCCTTCGCCGCCTCGATAAAGGGCAGCAGATGCGCGACCGCCTTTTTCATCACGCGCGCCGATTTGACCACCTGCGGCAGGAACATCTTGCCCGACCCGAACAGATCGCCGACGACGTTCATCCCGTCCATCAGCGGCCCTTCGATCACCTCGATCGGGCGGTCCATCGCGAGGCGCATTTCCTCGGTATCCGACACGATATAGGCGTCGATGCCCTTGACCAGCGCATGTTCGAGCCGCTTGGCGACCTCCCAGCCGCGCCATTCCTCGGCGGCCTTTTCCTGCGCCGCGTCCTTGCCCTTGTAGCGCTCGGCGAGTGCGATCAGCCGCTCGGTCGGCGTCTCGGCCTCGTCCGCAACCTTGCGGTTGAGGATGACGTCCTCGCACGCGGTGCGCAACTCGGGGTCGATCGTGTCATAGACGTCTAGCTGGCCCGCGTTGACGATCGCCATGTCGAGCCCGGCGGGGATCGCATGATAGAGGAAGACGCTGTGCATCGCGCGGCGCACCGTCTCGTTGCCGCGAAAGCTGAACGACAGGTTGGAGAGGCCGCCCGAAAAATGGACGTGCGGGCAGCGCTGCCGAATTTCCTTCACCGCTTCGATGAAGTCGACCGCATAATTGTCATGCTCCTCGATCCCCGTCGCGACCGCGAAGATATTGGGATCGAAGATGATGTCCTCGGGCGGGAAGCCGATGCCCATGAGCAGCCGATAGGCGCGCTCGCAAATCTCGATCTTGCGCTCTTTCGTGTCGGCCTGCCCGGCCTCGTCGAACGCCATCACGACGACCGCGGCGCCATAGGCCATACACTTACGCGCATGGTCGAGGAACGGCTCCTCGCCTTCCTTCATGCTGATCGAATTGACGATCGGCTTGCCGGGGACGCATTTCAAGCCCGCCTCGATCACCTCCCACTTCGACGAATCGATCATCACCGGCACGCGCGCGATGTCGGGTTCGGCGGCGATCAGCTTGAGGAAGGTCGTCATCGCCCGCTCCGCGTCGAGCAGTCCTTCGTCCATGTTCACGTCGATGACCTGCGCGCCATTTTCGACCTGCTGGCGCGCGACCTCGACCGCGGCCGTGAAATCGTCGGCGAGGATCAGCCGCTTGAACGCCGCCGAGCCGGTGACGTTGGTGCGCTCGCCGATGTTGACGAAGGTCGAGGAAGAGAGGGTGGCGGTCATCGAAAATCCAGCAAAGACATCAATTGGCGAGCGGCCGCGCGAGGACGCGGTCGTCGTAGAGCTTGCCGCCGACGTCGAACCGGCGGGTCGCGATGTCGGCAAAGCCCTGCTTGCGATAGAAGGCGAGCGCCCGCTCGTTGCGCGCATAGACGCCGAGGAGCAGGCGGCGATGCCCCTTTGCTCCCGCAATGGCGCGCTCCATCAGCGCGGCGCCAAGGCCGCTGCCGTGAAAGCGCGACAGCGAATAGATGCGCTTGAGCTCGATATCGCCCTCCTCGGCCGCCGCCAGATCGGGCCTGGCGATCAGCGCGAAGCCGACCGGCGCGCCGCCCGGCTGCGCTTCGGCGATCCACGCCTGCGCGCCCGAAGCAAGCAGCGCGCGATAGGCGTCCGCGCGGTGCTGCGCGGCACAGTGCGCAACGATCGCGTCGCCGTCGAGAATGCCCGCGAAGGTTTCGAGAAAGGTCGCGGCGCCGACCAGCGCGAGCGCGGACGCGTCATCCGGGCCCGCCTCGCGGACCCGCCATGGCAGAGGATCGGGCATCGGTCAGGCCGCCGCCATCGTGAAGGGTTCGAGCCCCGCCAGCCGCGTGCGCACCGGCACCTGCGGCACGCGCCGCGGCGCCAGCCCCTCGATCGCCTTCGCCATCGCCGCGATATGCGCGGGCGTCGATCCGCAGCAGCCGCCGAGGATATTGACCTGGCCCTGTTCGGCCCATTCGCGCACGAGGCCCGCGGTCGTGTCGGGCAGCTCGTCATATTCGCCGAGTTCGTTGGGCAGGCCCGCATTCGGATAGACCATGACCAGCGTGTCGGCGAGGTCGGAGAGGACGCGGACGTGCGGGCGCAGCTGCGCCGCGCCGAACGAGCAGTTGAGCCCGACGGTCAGCGGCCTGGCGTGGCGCACCGCATACCAGAAGGCCTCGACCGTGTGGCCCGACAGGTTGCGCCCCGACAGGTCGGTCAGGGTCATCGAAATCATCAGCGGCAGCTCGCGCCCGACCTTTGCCTCGGCCTCGAGCGTCGCGGCGATCCCCGCCTTGGCGTTGAGCGTGTCGAAGATCGTTTCGATCAGGATGAAGTCGGCGCCGCCCTCGGCGAGCGCGACCACCTGTTCGCGATAGACGTCCTTCAATTCGTCGAAGTCGATCTCGCGATAGCCGGGGTTGTTGACGTCGGGCGACAGTGACAGCGTCTTGTTCGTCGGCCCGACCGCGCCCGCGACGAAGCGGCGGCGTCCATCGAGCGCGGCGAATTTGTCGGCGGCGGCGCGGCCGAGGCGCGCGCTTTCGTGGTTGATGTCGGCGACGAGCGCTTCGGCGCCATAGTCGGCCTGGCTGATGCGGTTGGCGCTGAAGGTGTTGGTCGAGACGATGTCCGACCCCGCCGCCAGATAGGCTTCGCCGATCGCGGTCACGATGTCCTGCCGCGTCAGCGCGAGGATGTCGTTATTGCCTTTCTGGTCGTGCGGCAGGCCGAGCGAACCCGCATAATCGGCCTCGCCCAGCTTCCTGAGCTGGATCTGCGTCCCCCAGCCGCCGTCGGTGAGCAGGATGCGCTCCTTGGCCGCCACGGTCAGCGCTTCGCGGGCGCTGGAGGTCGAAGGGGAGGTCATGCTGCCTGATCCTTTGCCGAAGCGACCGGCCGAAGCCCCAGCAGATGACAAATGGCATAGCTGAGTTCGGCGCGGTTGAGCGTGTAGAAATGGAAATCGCGCACCCCGCCCGCGTAAAGGCGGCGGCTGAGCTCGGCGGCGATCGTCGCGGCGACGAGCTGGCGCGCCGCGGGATGATCGTCGAGCCCTTCGAAGAGCGCGACCATCCACGCCGGGATCGCGGTGCCGCACATATCGGCCATGCGCCGGGTCTGCGACACGTTCGACACGGGCAATATGCCGGGGATGATCGGAGCGTCGATCCCCGCCGCCGCCGCCGCATCGCGAAAGCGCAGGAAGGCGTCGGGCGAGAAGAAGAATTGCGTGATCGCGCGCGTCGCGCCGGCGTCGAGCTTGCGCTTCAGATTGTCGAGATCGGCGGTCGCGTTCGCCGCGTCGGGATGAACCTCGGGATAGGCGGCGACCGAAATGTCGAAGGGCGCGATCGCCTTCAATCCGGCGACCAGTTCGGCGGCATTGGCATAGCCGTCGGGGTGTGCGCGATACGGTGCGCCGCCCGGCACGTCGCCGCGCAGCGCGACGATATGGCGCACCCCGGCGTCCCAATAGTCGCGCGCGACCGCGTCGATCTCGTCGCGCGACGCCTCGACGCAGGTCAGATGCGCCGCGGCCGGCACGCGGCTTTCCTTCGCGATCCGCGCGACGGTGGCATGGGTGCGCTCGCGCGTCGAACCGCCGGCGCCATAGGTGACCGACACGAAACGCGGGGCGAGCGGTTCGAGCGCGTGGAACGTGTCCCACAGCTGCGCCTCCATCTTCTCGGTCTTGGGCGGGAAAAATTCGAAGCTGACGCCGATATCGCCATCGAGATCGGCGAAGAGCGGCGAAGCGGCGGCGCGGCGCGCCTCGGCGATGGAGTTCAGATTCGATGTCATGCCGCAAGCCTTTTGCGTGAGCCGTCGCCGTCGCGGGCGACCGGCGGTTGATCTTCGTCGCTGCGCCGGCGGCCGAGCCAGAGCTTGACGGCGAGCGTTCCGCCTTCGAGCGTCTGCGCGGATTCGAGCAGCAGTCCCGCCGAGGCGAACCAGCCGCGGATCTGCGCGTCCGAAAAGCCGAGGCGGGCGTGCGCCGCGAGCGTGCGCAACTCCTCATCCTCGTGCGGCGCGAAATCGACGATGAGCAGATGCCCGCCGCCGCGCAGCACGCGCGCCGCCTCGGCGATCGCGCGGTCGGGCTCGTGCGCGAAATGCAGCGCCTGATGGATGACGATGCTGTCGATGCTCGCATCGTCCATCGGCAGGTTCAGGAAATCGCCCTGAACGAGGTCGATCGGGACCGTCTGGCCGGCGAGCTTGGCGCGCGCGATGCGCAGCATGTCGGGGCTGCGGTCGAGCGCGGTGATGCGGCGCGCGGTCGGCGCGAAAATTTCCGCCATGCGGCCGGTGCCGGTGCCGATGTCGAGCAGATGGCCGAGCCGCCGCCCCGCCACCATCGCCAGCATCGCCGCCTCGACCTCGCTTTCGGCGACGTGGCGCGATCGGATCGCGTCCCATTCGGCGGCATGTTCGGCGAAATAGCGCTCCGCCGCGGCCTCGCGTTCGGTGCGCACCGCCGCGAGCCGCCGCGCGTCGTGCGCGATCACCCGCGCCTCGCGCGCCGAAAAGGGCCAGTTTTCGGCGCGGGCGATGATGTCGCCGACCGGCCCCTCGCGCGCGATGCGCAGGAACACCCAGCTGCCCTCGCGCCGCCGTTCGACGACGCCCGCATCGACGAGGATGCGCACATGGCGCGAGACGCGCGGCTGGCTCTGGTCGAGCACGACCGCCAGCTCGCCGATCGCGAGCTCCATCGCGCGCAGCAGCGCGACGATTCGCAGCCGCGTCGGGTCGGCAAGGGCGCGAAAAATGTCGAGCAGCTCGGTCATGACCCATCATATAAAGATTTCTTTATATCGGGTCAACCGGATGGGCGTCCCCCTTTCCTGCCGTTTGCGCCGCCCCCGGCGACACGACTGGTCGAATTGAACCGGCGCAAGACAAAAAGGGCGTTGCACCGCTTTTTTCGAGATTGTAGCTCTAGGGGCGATTGGCAAAATGCCGGGTCGAAAGGGTTCGCATCCGCATGCCGGTCGATAATTTCAATCGAGAGGGGTATACCCACATGAAGAAGTCGATCACTCTGTCGCTCGTCCTTGCCACGTCGCTCGGCCTCGCCGCCTGCGGTGAGAAGGCTGCCGACGATACGGCGGCGACCACCGAAGACACCACGGCGACCGTCGAAGGCGCTGCCGACGGCGCGATGGACGCCGCTGCCGGTGCGGCCGATGCCGCCGGCGACGCCGCCGCAGCCGCGGGCGATGCCGCCGACGCCGCTGCGACCGGCGACGCTGCGACCGCCGAAGACAAGGCTGCCGAAGCCGCCGACGCCGCCAAGGAAGCGACCGACGCCGCCAAGGGCGCGATGGAAGAAGCCAAGCAGTAAGCCGCTTCTTTCCGGCCTTCGGGCCGCAGGAAAAGAGGGTCGCCGGCACCGCGCCGTCGACCCTTTTTTTCGTTTTGAAACAAGGCATGGGCTTTCCCGTCCGACCGGTGCGGTTGCCAAGCCCTTCATCCCCCGTTAATCCTGCGCCGCAGTGGCCGGTATCGGCTACCAAGCCATTCGAAAGGAATTCACATGCGCAAGTTCATCCTCGTCTCGATGGCCGCTGCCGCCGTCAGCCTCGCCGCCTGCTCGGAAAAGGCGCAGCAGGAAGCGTCGGAAGCCGGATCGGCGGTCGCCGATGACGTTGCGGCGACCGGCGACGCAATGGCCGAAGGTGCGGCCGACGCCGCCGACGCAACCGCTGCTGCGGCCGACGATGCCGGCAACGCCGTCGAGGGCGCGGTGAACGCCGCTGGCGACGCCGCCGCTGCCGCCGGCGACAAGATCGAGTCGGAAACGGCGAAGGCCGAGGCCAACGACAAGCAGTAATCGGCTGGCGCGCTACGGCGTGCAACCGGGGAAAGGGGGGCTTCGTTCCGGCATGGAGCGGAGCCCTTTTTCTTGGGAGAAGATTGGCGATGAGCCGAAAGCGAATGATGGGTATCGCCGGCGCCGCGGCGCTGTTCCTGTCCGCCGCGGGATGCAGCCGGACCGACAATGAGCCCGGCCCGGGCGGGGTCACCGTCGGCGAAGCCAGGGCGCTCGACGATGCCGCCGCGATGCTCGAAAGTCGCGAAAACCCTCCCGCCGACGCGGCGGCAGACGGCACGGCCGAACCGGCGCCCCGCAACTAGGGTCTGCACCCTAGGCTTTCCCTTCGCGACGACGCACGATATGATGCCGCGTCCCGCGACTGGCGCTGCAAGATGGAGACCCATCGGGAAGCGGGACCGGCAACAGCCGTAGGAGCCGCGCGCCTGGGTGATCCGCCGCCAAGGAAAGGACCATCCCGATGCCCGACGCTGCTTCCACCCAGATCGTTTTCCTGCTGTTTCCGGGCATCACCCAGCTCGATTTCACCGCGCCCGCGCAGGCGCTGAGCCGGATGCCCGGCGCGAAGCTCGCCGCCGCCGCCGCGACCAGCCTCGATCCGATCGCCACCGACAGCGGCTTCTCGCTCGTCGCGACGCACGATTTCGACACCTGCCCGCCCGCCGACATCGTCTGCGTGCCCGGCGGGCACGGCGTCGTCGATGCGCTCGGCGATGCCGCGACGATCGCTTTCCTGAAGCGCCAGGCCGCCAGCGCCCAATGGGTGACGAGCGTGTGTACCGGCGCCTTCCTGCTCGGCCGCGCCGGGCTGCTCGCGGGCAAGCGCGCGACGACGCACTGGGCCTATACGCATCTGCTGCCACTGGTCGGCGCCGAGCCCGCGCCCGGCCGCGTCGTCGAGGACGGCCGCGTCGTGACGAGCGGCGGGGTGACGAGCGGGCTCGATTTCGCGCTCACCCTGATCGCGCGATTGAAGGGCGATGCGGTCGCACAGGCGATCCAGCTCGCGATCGAATATGATCCTGCCCCGCCCTTCGCCGGCGGCCACCCCGACCGCGCGCCCGCGGCCGTCACCGAAGGGCTGAAAGCGCGCGTCTATGATGCGGCGGCGGCGCGGATGGCGGCGGCGCTCGGCGGTTAATCGCAGCCGGTGAGCGCGATCTCGTAGAGCTTGGGCCAATATTTGCCGGTGACGAACAGGCGCTTCGCCCGCGCGTCCCATGCGATGCCGTTGAGCACGCTGTCGGAGCCGTGCGCCCCGGCGTCGTCCTTCAGGCCGCGCATGTCGATCACCGCGCGCACCGCGCCGCTCGCGGGGTCGATGCGCACGATCGCGTCGGTCATCCAGATATTGGCCCAGATCTCGCCGTCGATCGCTTCGAGTTCGTTGAGCATCGGCAGCGGCTGCCCCGCGATCGTGACAGCCAGCGTTCCGGTCTCGCGCATCGTCGCCGGATCGAAGAAACGCAGCATCGGCGTCCCGTCGCTGAGCACCAGCCGGCCCTCCAGCATCGCGACGCCCCACCCCTCGCCCGCATAGCGGAAGGTCCCGAGCGGCTTGAGATCGCTGAGCCGCCAGCGGTGGCCGACACCGCCCTGCCAGGTCACCCCGATGATCTGGTCGCGCCAGCGCACGATACCCTCGCCGAACTGGTCGGCGGGCAGCGGCGTTTCGGCGGTCGCCTTGCCGCTTTCGAGGTCGAGCCGCGCAACGCGCGAGCGGCCATATTGACCGGTGCCTTCGTAGAGATGACCGTCGTGCCAGAAGAGGCCCTGGGTGAAGCTTTGGGGGTCGTGCGGATAGCTGCGGACGATGCGATAGCCGCAGCGTGCGACGGCTTGCTGCGGCGCCGGTGCCGCGGGCGCCGCCTGAGCGGCGGGCGACGCGACCGCGGCGAGGAAGGCCAGGAAGAGGCTCATGCCGCCTCCGCTATGCCAGCGGCGATGAACAGGCAATGGCCGCGCCAAGAAAAAGGGCCGGAGGATTTCCCTCCGGCCCCTCTTGTCGTCGGCAGGTGCCGAGCGGTGCGGACTTAAAAGTCCATGCCGCCCATGCCGCCCATGCCGCCGGCGCCGCCCATCGGCATCGCCGGCTTGTCGTCGGGAAGCTCGGTCACCGCCGCTTCGGTGGTGATCAGCAGCCCGGCGACCGAAGCCGCATCCTGCAGCGCGGTGCGCACGACCTTGGTCGGGTCGATCACGCCGGCCTTGACCAGATCCTCATAGGTATCGGTCGCGGCGTTGAAGCCGTGGTTGGTGTCGGCCTGGTCGAACAGCTTGCCCGCGACGACCGCGCCGTCGAAGCCGGCGTTCTCGGCGATCTGGCGGACCGGAGCCTGCAGCGCGCGACGGATGATGTCGATGCCGCGGGTCTGGTCTTCATTCTCGCCGCTCATGCCTTCGAGCGCCTTGGTCGCATAGAGGAGCGCGGTGCCGCCACCGGGGACGATGCCTTCCTCGACCGCGGCGCGGGTCGCGTGGAGCGCGTCGTCGACGCGGTCCTTGCGCTCCTTCACCTCGACTTCCGAGGCGCCGCCGACCTTGATCACCGCCACGCCGCCGGCGAGCTTCGCGAGACGCTCCTGCAGCTTTTCGCGGTCATAGTCGCTGGTCGTGGTTTCGATCTGCGCGCGGATCTGCTCGACGCGGCCCTTGATGGTTTCGGCATCGCCCGCGCCGTCGACGATCGTGGTGTTGTCCTTGTCGATGGTGACGCGCTTCGCCTGGCCGAGCATGCCGAGCGTGACATTCTCGAGCTTGATGCCCAGGTCTTCGCTGATCATCTCGCCCTTGGTCAGGATCGCGATGTCCTGCAGCATCGCCTTGCGGCGATCGCCGAAGCCCGGCGCCTTGACCGCCGCGACCTTCAGGCCGCCGCGCAGGCGGTTGACGACGAGCGTCGCGAGCGCTTCGCCCTCGATGTCCTCGGCGATGATGAGGAGCGGACGGCCCGACTGCACCACCGCTTCGAGGATCGGCAGCATCGACTGGAGGTTCGACAGCTTCTTCTCGAAGATCAGGATATAGGGGTCGGTCAGCTCGACCAGCATCTTTTCGGGGTTGGTGATGAAATAGGGCGACAGATAGCCGCGGTCGAACTGCATGCCCTCGACGACGTCGAGCTCGAAATCGAGACCCTTCGCCTCTTCGACGGTGATCACGCCTTCCTTGCCGACCTTTTCCATCGCTTCGGCGATCTTTTCGCCGACTTCCTTGTCGCCGTTCGCCGAAATGATGCCGACCTGCGCAATCTCGGACGAGCCCTTGACCGCCTGCGACTGCGCCTTGATCGTCTCGACGACCTTGTTGACTGCAAGGTCGATGCCGCGCTTCAGGTCCATCGGGTTCATGCCGGCGGCAACCGACTTCATGCCTTCGCGCACGATCGCCTGGGCGAGCACGGTCGCGGTGGTGGTGCCATCGCCGGCCGCGTCATTCGCCTTCGAGGCGACTTCGCGGAGCATCTGCGCGCCCATATTCTCGAACTTGTCCTTGAGCTCGATTTCCTTGGCGACGGTGACGCCGTCCTTGGTGATGCGCGGCGCGCCGAAGCTCTTGTCGATCACGACGTTGCGGCCCTTGGGGCCGAGCGTGACCTTCACCGCGTCGGCGAGGGTGTCGACGCCGCGCAGGATGCGCTCGCGCGCGTCGCGGCTGAATTTAACGTCCTTGGCAGCCATTATATGCTTCCTTTCGATCCCGCAGAAAACTGCGTAACTTCACTGTGGATTATGTCCCGCCGGGGGCGGGGGAGCGGATTCAGGCGATGACGCCCAGAATGTCCGATTCCTTCATGATCAACAGCTCTTCGCCGTCGACCTTGACCTCGGTGCCCGACCATTTGCCGAACAGGATGCGGTCGCCGGCCTTGACGTCGAGCGGCGTGACCTTGCCGTCTTCGGCCTTGGCGCCGGTGCCGACGGCGACGACTTCGCCTTCCTGCGGCTTTTCCTTGGCGGTGTCGGGGATGATGATGCCGCCGGCCGTCTTTTCCTCGGCTTCGATACGGCGGACGAGCACGCGATCGTGCAGCGGACGAAATTGCATGGATGTCCCTCCAGAAATGCAATGGATGTCAGTTTAGCACTCACAGGACGAGAGTGCTAACAGGCGGGCATATGGGTTGACCCCTTGGGGGCGTCAAGCACTGCCCGAAGATTCTTTCGAACTTTTTCGTCAGGCCGGCAGAAGGCCGAGACGGGCGCGCATTCGCCAGCGAAGCAGAAGCAGCCCCGCCACCACGACCAGCCCCACCGCAAGGCCGATCCAGATGCCGACCCCGGCGAGCGGGGTCCAGAAGCCCAGATAGATGGCGGTGCCATAGCCCGCGAGCCAATAACCGCACACCGCGATGATCATCGGCACGCGCGTGTCCTGAAGCCCGCGCAGCACGCCCGCCGCCACCGTCTGCGCACCGTCGAAGAGTTGGAAGGCGGCGGCGACGACCAGGAACTGCATCGCATAGCCGACGAGCGCGGCGTTGCGCGCCGCGTCGACATCGACATAGATCGACAGCACGAGCCGCGGGAAAATCCACATCGTCGCCGCGGTCAGCACCATGAAGCCGATGCCGAGGATCAGCGACGCCTGCCCGGCGAGCGCGATCCCGCGATGATCGCGCGCGCCATAGGAAAGGCCGACGCGGATCGTCGCCGCCTGCGCGACGCCGAACGGGATCTGGAAGGCGAGCGCCGCGACCTGGAGTGCGATCGTATGCCCGGCGAGTTGTGCCTCGCCGATCCGCCCCATCAGAAAGGCCGCGCCGGTGAACAGCCCCGCTTCGGCGAGGATGATCAGCCCGATCGGCAGCCCGATGCGCAACAGCTCGCGAAAGCGCGGCCATTCGGAGCGCCACCAGTTACCGAACAGATGATAGCGCCGCAGCCGCCGGTCGCTCTGGATGACGACGACATAGGCGAGCAGCATCACGGTGCTCGTCGTCACGCTCGACAGCGCCGAGCCGTGCAGGCCGAGCTTCGGCATCCCGAGGTGGCCGAAGACGAGCGCCCAGTTGCCGAGCGCGTTGACGAAGAGCGCGAGGAAGGTGATCGCGGTCGCGATCGTCGGCCGCCCGAGCGCCGAGACGAAGATACGCAGCACACTCGCCGCGATCATCGGGACCATGCCCCACATCAGGATCAGCAGAAAGCTCGCCGCGTGGCGCGTGATTTCGGGGTCCTGCCCCGTCGCGCGCATGATCGGACCGCCCGCGGCGCAGACCCCCATGAACAGCGCCGAGACGATCAGGCTGAGCCACAGCGCCATGCGCACGGTGCGCCGCACCTCGCGCACCGCATGTTTGCGGCGCCCGAGTTCGGCGGCAACGAAGGGTGCGGCGGCGCCGACGAGCCCGGTGCCGGTCCACAGGAGCAGCCCGAAGATCGACACGCCGAGCGATGCCGCCGCGAGCGCCGCATCGCCGAGCCGCGCGACGAAGATCACGTCGATCGCATGCACCATCATCTGCAGCAGATTCGCCGCGGCGAGCGGCACGGCGAGCGCGAGCGTCGCCGGGAATTCGCGGCGCAGGGTGGACGCGGGTTCGCCGGTCAGGGGGGCGGGTTCGGCCAGCATAGCCGGCCCGGATATAAGAAGCGTCGGGGCCGCGCCACTCCAATTGGATAGCGACGAACGAATCCTCGGCAGGGGTGGCCAAATGGCAACAGCGGGTGTGGCGCCATCGTCTGCCGCCACGCGACTTGCCGGAGGATGAGCATCCCATATGCAAGCGGCTCTCCCCTCCCGCTTGCGGGTGGGGTTGGGGGTGGGCAGCCACGTCGCAAGGCCCCACCCCGCTGCGGCTAGCGAGCAAGCTCGCAAGCCTCGCTGCCCCTCCCGCAAGCGAGGGGGGAGACTGCGACACGCAGCAATCTCATACGCGATTACGCACGCCGGCCTAAACCAACCGCGCCCATCCCACCGCGAGTTCGATCACGAAGGCGATGAAGGTCAGGGTCAGCCCGACGACGAACAGCCGATAGGCATAGCCGAGATAGCGATATTTGCGCCGCGCCAGCACCACGCCATTCTGATAGGTGTCGCGCAGCATCATGTCGTACATGTCCTCTTCGCTGCGCGAACGCGCCTTGACCGCCGCGATGAACGCCTCCTCCGACATCGCGGAGAAATGGCCGAAGAAGAGAAGATTGCGCCGCGTATCGCCCTCCGCATCGCCCTCCGCCGGCATCGACCCGAAGCGCGGCATCACCGCCGAAATCGCGAGCACCGCCGACAGAAAGGCAAAGGTCGCGAGCACCGCGAGCGGCACCGCCATCGCGCCGCTGCGCAGCTGCCCCACCGATATGGTGAAGACGACGAAGGTCGCGCCCATCAGGATCGACGCTTTCTGGTCGGCCATCTGCGACAATTGCATCGTCAGTTGCTGGTTGGTGCGCATCAGATGCACCGCGTTGGACGGAAAGCCCGTCGCGGCCGGTTCGCCTTCATTGCTCATAGGCCAGTCCCCGTTTCGCCCCCATGCGATGCCATGTTCGGCGGGTATCGGCAAGATGCTGCCCGATTGCCGCCGCATTCGCTTGCCAATCGGGCGGCGGCGCGGCATGTCCGCGCGCAGTTTTCATTATAGGGACGCACCCCCATGAGCACCGCCCTCAAAGAGCAGATTTACGGCCTGATCGCCCCCTTCAACAAGAAGGGCGTCGAGCTGACCGACGCCACCACGTTCGCGGGCGACCTCGAATGGGACAGCCTGACGGTGATGGATTTCGTCGCCGAGGTCGAGGATACGTTCGACATCATCATCAGCATGAACCAGCAGGCCGAGATCGAAAACGTAGGCCAGTTGGCTGCAGCGGTGGAAAAGCTGCAGGGCTAGTTCAAGGATTCCCGTTCGCCCTGAGGAGCCATCGAGCTTGTCGAAATGGCGTCTCGAAGGGCCTGCCACGGTGCTTCGAGACGGGTCTTCGCCAAGCTCAGCCCCTCCTCAGCACGAACGGATATGAGAGTATCACCATGACCGACCTCTTCACCAAATTCGATCCGCTGATCCAGCAGCGCGCCGACCTGCTCGCCACCGGCGTCACCGACCCGTTCAGCCTGGTGATGGAAAAAGTGCTCTCGCCCACCGTCGCGATCTGCAACGGGCGCGAAACGATCCTGCTCGGCACCTATAATTATATGGGCATGACCTTCGACGAGGATGTCATCGCCGCGGGCAAGGACGCGCTCGACAAGTTCGGCAGCGGCACCACCGGCAGCCGCGTGCTCAACGGCACCTATCAGGGGCACAAGGAAGTCGAAGAGGCGCTGAAGGACTTTTATGCCATGGATCATGCCATGGTGTTTTCGACCGGCTATCAGGCGAACCTCGGCATCATCTCGACGATCGCCGGCAAGGGCGACTATGTCATCCTCGACATCGACAGCCATGCGTCGATCTATGACGGGTGCAAGATGGGCGACGCCGAAATCGTCGCCTTTCGCCACAACGACGTCGAGGCGCTCGAAAAACGCCTGAAGCGCCTGCCCGCCGAAGCGGGCAAGCTCGTCGTGCTCGAAGGCGTCTATTCGATGCTCGGCGACGTCGCGCCGCTCAACGAAATGGTACGCATCGCCAAGGAAAATGGCGCGATGGTCCTCGTCGATGAAGCGCATTCGATGGGCTTCATCGGCGAACATGGCCGCGGCGTCGCCGAAGCGCAGGGCGTAATCAACGACGTCGACTTCATCATCGGCACGTTCAGCAAGAGCGTCGGCACCGTCGGCGGCTTCTGCGTGTCGAACCATCCGAAGTTCGAGATATTGCGGCTCGTCTGCCGCCCCTATGTCTTCACCGCCTCGCTGCCGCCGAGCGTCGTCGCCACCGCGGCGACGAGCATCCGCAAGCTGATGCACGGGAGCAACAAGCGCGCGCATCTGTGGGAAAATTCGAAGACGCTGCACAAGGGCCTCAAGGACCGCGGCTTCACGCTCGGCACCGACGAGCCGCAATCGGCGATCATCGCGGTGATCATGCCCGACCTCGAAAGGGGCGCCGCGATGTGGGAGGCGCTGCTCGAAGAGGGTCTTTACGTCAACCTTGCCCGCCCGCCGGCGACCCCGGCGGGGATGACGTTGCTGCGCTGTTCGCTGTGCGCCGAACATTCGTCCGATCAGGTCGGAGAGATATTGTCGCGCTTCGAACGCGCAGGCAAGCGCGTCGGGATTATCGGCTGAGCCGGGATTTCCCGCCGACAAACCGACTCTTTTTCGCGGCGAATTGCGGGACTTGGCCATCGCCGGAATCTTCGCGGCTTTGCGGCACCGGCGATTGCCGGTAAGACGAGCCGGTGTTTGAGCAGGACAGCGACAGCATCGCCGAAGGCCGGCGCCAGCGCTTGCGCTTCTGGCTGACCGCCGGGGTCGGCGCGATTCTGGTCGGCGTCGTCACCGCGCTCGTGCTGCTGCTGATGCGCGCCAACGACAATTACGACCGCTCGCTCGGCTGGCAGGCGCACAGCCTGGAGGTCATTTCGCAGACGCGCTCGCTCGATGCCGCGCTTGCGCGCGCCGAGGCGGCGCTCGGGCGCTTCGCGGTCGGGCTTCAGAAAGAAGACGGCCGGATGTTCCAGCAGCAATGGGGCGTCGCCATGCAATATCTGGGGCTTCTGCAACGCAACGTGCGCGACAATCCGGCGCAGGCCCAGCTCGTCGCGGCGCTGACCGAAGAGCTCAACCAGCGCGGCGAACAGCTCGGCGACGCGGCGCTCAGCGCCAATTACCGGCAGACCGTCGCCGCCATCTCCAAATATAATGCCGCGGGCCACGATCCGGCGCTCAATCGCATCGACAAGCTGGTGACCCAGCTGATCCGCGACGAGCGCGCGTTGCTCGCGCAGCGCAACCGCATCGCGGCATCGGACCGCGCCAGCCTCAATCAGGCGATTCTGATGTTCTCCTTGCTCGGTGCGGCGGCGGCGGTCGTCGCGATCGGCGCGACCTTTTCGCTGCTGCGCGCCGAAAGCGAACGCCGTCTCGCGCGGCGTGAACAGCTCGCCGAAAGCGACCGCGCGATGGAGCTGGAGGCGGCGGTCGTCGCGCGCACCGCCGAACTCGCCGACGCCAACGAGGCGCTGCGCAGCGAGATGAGCGAGCGCGAGACCGCCGAGGCGCGGCTGCGGCAGGCGCAGAAGATGGAGGCGGTGGGCCAGCTCACCGGCGGTATCGCGCATGATTTCAACAATATGCTCGCGGTGGTCGTCGGCGGGCTCGAACTCGCGCAGCGCTGGCTGACCGAGGCGCCCGACAAGGCCGAGCGGCATATCCGCAACGCGCTCGACGGCGCCAACCGTGCCGCCGATCTGACGCGGCGCCTGCTGACCTTTGCCCGCGCCGAACCCGCCCGCCCCGAAATGACCGACATCGACGATTGCATCCAGGGCTTTTCGGAGCTGATGGCGCGGACGATCGGCGACCGGATCGCGCTGACGCTCGACCTCAACGCGGCGGGCCTGCGCTGCCGGATCGACCGCCAGCAGTTCGAAAATGCGCTGCTCAACCTCGCGGTCAACGCGCGCGACGCGATGGAGGGGCGCGGGTCGCTGACGATCCGCACGCTGCGCGACGAAGAAGAGGAAAGCGCGGCGCTCGCGGTGCAGGTGATCGACACCGGCTGCGGCATGTCTCCCGAGGTGATCGAGCGCGTCTTCGACCCCTTCTACACCACCAAGCCCGTCGGTCAGGGCACGGGGCTGGGGATGAGCCAGGTCTTCGCTTTTTGCCGCCAGTCGGGAGGCGAGGTGCAGATACATTCGACCGAGGGCGAAGGCACGAGCGTCGCGATGCTGCTGCCCGTCGCGCGGGCGCACGACGCGGCCGACGCCGACGACACCGCCACCGTTGTCCCGGCGACGGTGCCCGGGCACGCACTCGACATTTTGGTGGTCGAGGACGATCGCCGCGTTCTCGCCGCGACGGTCGATGCGGTGAACGAACTCGGCCACACTGCGGTCGCCTGCCCCGATCCGCTGCAAGCCGAAGCGATGGTCGAGAAGCATGGCGGGTTCGACCTCGTCCTGTCCGACGTGCTGATGCCCGCGCTGACGGGGCCGGAAATGATCGCGCGGCTGAAGGCAAGGTGGCCGAATCTGTCGGTGCTGTTCGTCACCGGCTATGCAGGCGACGCAAGCGAGCTTGCGAGCTTCGGCGACCATGACGTGCTGCGCAAACCCTTCACCCTCGCCGCGCTCGACCAGGCGATCCAGCGCTGCGGCAGCCCCCGCGAAGGCACGCGGCTGGCGAGTTAACGGATCGCGCCGCTCTTCACGAGGCGCGGAACGAGGGTCAGTGCGGCGACGAGCGGCCAGCGGCGCTGCCAGGGCTTGATCTCGATCCGGGTGCCGGCGTGGCGATTGATCTTCCACGCGAGATAGTCGATGCCGCCGGCGTAGGTGAAGGCCGCTTTCGCCAGCCGCACGATGCTGAGCGCCTTGCCCTCGATCCGCCGGCGCGTCCAGCCGCCGCTGCGTGCGCGCGCGGGAATCGCGGCGATGGCGGGGGCGCTGAAGCGCGCATAGCGTTCGGGTTCGGCGTCGACGACCGATTGCGCACGATTGCTGCGCTCGGCGCGAAGCTCGACCGAATAGGTCAGCGAAAAAGCGCGGCGCCACCAGTCGAGCGGGGTTTCGCCCGCGACCTTCCCCGCGGCGGCGAGCAGGGTCGGCGCGGCGCGCGCGACCGCGGCGATCGCGCGGTCCCTTGCCGTATCGTCGACCGCCCAGACGAGCCGCGACGGCTGCGCGAAGCGCGCCCAGACCGACACGTTGCGCGTTTCGGGACCGTTCAGCCGGTCGAAATCACCTTCGCTGAGCACCGCATATTTGGCGATCAGCCCGTCGTGCTCGAAGGGAAAGACATTGGGCGGGATCAGCCGGTTGGCGAGCGCGAGCCAGCGCCGGTCATAGGCGTCGCCATAGTCCGAGACGATCAGGTAGAAATCGAGCATCAGCCCGTCGAGCGCGCTTTCGCGCAGACAGCTGCCATAGAAAAGCACCGCGCGCGCGCTGCCCGGATATTGGGCGGCGATCGCCCGGGCCATCGCCGCGACGCGCGGATCAACGGGGGTCGACAATTCCTCGCGGACCAGCTGCGTCAGTTTACCCGCATCCCCGAGCGAAGACGAGGGGCTCATTCGAGCGAAGCGAGAATTCTCACCGGGCCTCGGCTGCGCTCGGCCGGCCCCCTCGTCTTCGCTCGGGGATGCAGGGGAAAGGATAGGACCACGCATTGGCGAAACCTCGCCTCAGGCTGCGAGGCGCAGGAAGGGCACCGGCTGGGTCGAGGTCAGGATGATCGGCTTGCCGCCCTGCGCCTCGAAAATCTCGCCGTCGAGGATGACGTTCGAGCGCTTGCCCTCGATGCGTATCTCGTCGCCTTGCTGAAAATGGACGCCGGCGAGTTCATGTTGGCCGAGCGTCCCGCGCCAGGTCGCGCCGAGCATACGAAAGAGCGCGCCGACATTGCTTTCGGTCGCGAGCAATTTCATGTGACCGCCCGCGCCAGGCTTGTCGTTGGTGCGGATCGAAAGCAGCAGCTTCTCCAGCGTCGTGACGATCAGCAGCGAAAATTTGCCCTTGAATTCGCCCTGACGGATCAGCGACACGGTCATCGCCTCGGGCTTGGGCGGCAGGCGCCCGCCACCCACGCCGAACAAAATCGCGAACAGGGCGAGCATCGCCGCCAGGAAATGCGATACGCCGTTCGGCAGGCCGAGCGGATAGATGCGATTCCGGCAATAAAGCATCACATCGGCAAGATAGGCGCCGCCCAGAAACATGCCGAGCACCGGCCGCTCGCCGCCGCTGTCGAGCGCGATCAGCTGGCGCTCGATCACATGATCGTCGATATGGCCGCTTCCGACCAGCTCGACCACGCGCTCGAGCGCCTTGATCGGATCGCCCGCGGCGCCGAGGTCGAGCGCGATCAAATTGGTCTTGCCGTTGGGCAGCACCGCGACGGGCGGCGGCGAGCCGCCGAAATGGCCGCCCGAATAGAGCTCGGTCAGCGCCGCCTGGACGGTGCCGTCGCCGCCGTTGATCGCGACGACGCGCGGGGACACCATCGCGATCGTCCGGATCGCTTCGCCGATCTGGTCGACATGTTCGACCTCATAGTGGAAGATGTCGGGGTGCGCGGCGCAATATTCGCGGACCCTCGGCAGAAGGGCGCGGTTCCCCGTCGAGCGGGGGTTGGAAAGAAGCGCTACGCTGGCCACTGCCCTCCGGAGCCTCCTTAATCGACCGGCTCGAAAGAGAGGCCGCTGACATAGTTGAGTGTCACCGGCACGCGCTTCGTCGAGCCGCCGACCGCGAAGCTGACCTCGCCGAGCTTCGGCTTCCGCTTGAAGATGAAATCGGTGACCTTCATGTCGGGATTGCCCGACAGGCCGCCGCCGTCGCTGCGATCCGACTTGCCGTTGCCGTTCAGGTCGTGGCGCACCGAAATGACATAATTGCCCGGCTGCTTGACCGGCACGCAGACCTGCATCGCGCCCGAGCCGGTCACCGGCACATCGACGCGATCGAGCCATTTGCGCTTTTCGAGATAGCTTTTGTCGGCGTTGTAGACCTGAACGCGCAGCGTCCCCGTGCGCGCCTTGAAACCATGCACGTCGACCAGCACCGCGGTCGCATTCCTGTTGCACAGATGCGCGGCCGGACCCAGCGTGGCGCCCTGCGCCGCGACGGGCGCGATCAGCGCTCCGGCAGCACCGGCGGCGAGTATCCCGGCGAAAAACATTTTCGACATGACCTCAATACCTCCAGAGGTTATAGCCACGCCAGTCGCGCCGATGCGCGCGCCGACATGGGTCCCTGTCGCCCTTGAATCGGCATATCGGAAACCTTTGCGGCCAAATCATGGTGATGGGGCGACGAAAGCTTGAACAGACTACCCGCCATCGACCGCTATATCGCGCGGCTCATCTTCTTTCCCATGCTCGGCACGCTCGTCCTTTCGGCGATGCTGCTGGTGCTCGAAAAGATGCTGCGCCTGTTCGATTTCGTCGCGACCGAGGGCGGGCCGGTCAGCGTCGTGTGGCGGATGCTCGCGAATCTGATCCCCGAATATCTCTCGCTCGGCATTCCGATCGGGCTGATGCTCGGCATCCTCCTCGCCTTCCGCCGCCTCGCGACGTCGAGCGAGCTCGACGTGCTGCGCGGCGTGGGGATGAGCTTCGGGCGGCTGATGCGGATGCCCTATGTCTTCGCCTTCGCGCTCGCGCTGCTCAACCTCGCGATCGTCGGCTTCATCCAGCCCTATGCGCGCTATGCCTATGAAGGATTGCAGTTCGAGCTGCGCTCGGGCGCGCTCGGCGCGTCGATCAAGGTCGGCGAATTCACCAAGCTCGGCAGCCGGATGACCTTGCGCATCGAACAGAGCTTTGACGACGGGCGCAGCTTGCGCGGCATTTTCGTGCGCGGCGAGAATGACGACGGCCAGGCGGTGTCGGCGACCGCGGCGCAGGGCCAGTTCCTTGCGACCGACGACCCGAACACGATCATCCTGCGGCTGACCAAGGGGGTGCTGATCCACGAATCGCCCAAATTCCCGGTGCCGCGCGTCCTGACCTTCGACAATCACGATCTGCCGATCCCGCTGCCCAAGATCGAGGCGTTCCGCACCCGCGGCGGCGGCGACCGCGAATTGACGATTCCCGAGCTGTTCGTCGTCGGGCGCGACAAGAGCGAACCGCTCGCGACACGGCTCGAAACGCGCGCCAATTTCCATTTCCGCATCGTCGAGGTCGCCTCGATGTTCCTGATCCCGCTGCTCGCGGTCGCGCTCGCGATCCCGCCCAAGCGCTCGACGTCGGCGCTCGGCGTCTTCCTGTCGATCGTCATTCTGGTGACGCAGCACAAGATCAACCAATATGCCGAGGACATGGGCGCGCGCGGCACCGTCGATCCGATCATCGCGCTATGGGTGCCCTTCCTGCTCTTCGCGGCGCTCGCGATCTGGATGTATTACACGCTCGCGCATGTCCCCGGCGGCCAGCCGATCGACGCGCTCGAGCGCGTCGCCGCCAAGGCGGGGCAGCGCGTCAAGGCGCTGTTCAACGTCTTTGGCCGCAAGCAGAAACCCGCCTGATGCACCAGTTCCATTTCTTTCCGTCGCGCACGATGGCGCTCTATATGGGGCGGCTGTTCTTCGTCCGCACCTTCGCCATCCTCTTCGCGCTCGTCGTCATCCTCCAGACGCTCGACCTGCTCGGCGAAAGCGGCAAGATCCTGGCCGTCGCGGGCAATGGCGACGCCGAGGTGTGGCGCTATGTCGGGCTGCGCGTCCCGCAGATCATCGAGACCTTCCTGCCCTTTTCGGTGCTGCTCGGCACGATCTTGACGCTGATCACGCTCAACCAGAACAGCGAGGTGATCGCGATGAAGGCGGCGGGCATGTCGGCGCACCAGGTGCTCGCGCCGCTGTTCCTCGCCGCGCTGCTCGTCGCGGCGATCAGCTTCGGCTTCAACGAGCGGATCGTCGCGCGCGCGACAGCGGCGCTCAGCGCGTGGCAAAAGGTCGAATATGCCGAGGTGCCGAAGGACAGCGGGGTCCGCTCGAACATCTGGGTGCGCGAGGGCGACGACCTGATCAACGCGCAGACGGTCGAGGCCGGCGGACCGGCGATCGTGCTGCGCGGCGTCAAAATCTATGAGCGCACCGGCGGCATCCTGTCGTCGGTCCTGTCGGCGGACACGGGCCGCGCGGTCGACGGCGGGTGGGAGCTGACGAACGCCAGGCGCTTCCTGCGCCGGTCGGGGACGGTCGAGGAATTGGGCACCATCGTCGCGGCCAAGGGCGTGCGCCCCGACCAGTTCACCCTCGCACAGGTCGACGGCGACCAGCTGCCCTTCCTGCAACTGAAGAGCGCGATCGCCGATCTCGAGGCCGCGGGGCGGCCGGTCGATTCGCTGAAGGGGGTGCTCTGGCACAAGATTTCGGGGCCGCTGTCGGCGGTGCTGATGCCGCTGCTCGGCGCGGTCGCGGCGTTCGGCCTCGCGCGGTCGGGCAAGCTGTTCGTGCGCGCGATCCTGGGAATGGCGCTCGGCTTCGCCTATTTCGTCGCCGACAATTTCGCGCTCGCGATGGGCGACCTCGGCGCCTATTCGCCCTTCCTCGCCGCGTGGGGGCCGTTCATCCTCTTCGCACTGATCGGCGAGATGATCCTGATCCGCACCGAAGAGTGACCCGTCCGCGGCCGGGCCCGAACGCGTTGCCGTTTTTTTAGGCACCGCCGTTACCGCATTGCCCAAAGACCGGGCAGCGGCGCAACTTCGTGCCAAAAATCTTGCCGAAAGCTTGCGATTCGCCAATTGGCACGGCTCTTGATTGATGCAAGATGGCGGGACACCGCACCGACTCGACCGGGGAACCGGACAGGCGCGCCTGTCCGGCTTTGGTCGCGAGCGACGGTGGCGAGCCCAAAGGGGGATGAGTTAAGTGAAGAAGATTGAGGCGATCATCAAACCGTTCAAGCTGGACGAGGTGAAAGAGGCGCTGCACGAGGTCGGAGTGAGCGGCATCACCGTCACCGAGGCCAAGGGCTTCGGTCGGCAGAAAGGCCACACCGAACTCTATCGCGGCGCCGAATATGTCGTCGACTTCCTGCCGAAAGTGAAGCTCGAGGTGATCGTCGACGACAATATGGCGGAACGCGTGGTCGAGGCGATCGCCGCCGCGGCGCAGACCGGCCGCATCGGCGACGGCAAGATCTTCGTCATTCCCGTCGAAACCGCGCTGCGCATCCGCACCGGCGAGCGCGACGAGGACGCGCTCTAGACAACCCAGTTCAACGCCCCGGGGCCGCCCGGGATTTCATCGCAAGAAGGAAGTGTAAGACCATGGCCACCAAGCCGAAGGATATCGTCGCCCGGATCAAGGATAATGACATCGAGTGGGTCGATCTGCGTTTCACCGATCCCAAGGGCAAATGGCAGCATCTGACGATGTGCGCTGGCGTCATCGACGAGGACGCGCTCGAGGACGGCCTGATGTTCGACGGCTCGTCGATCGCCGGCTGGAAGGCGATCAACGAGAGCGACATGATCCTGAAGCCCGACCTCGAGGCGGTCTACGACGATCCCTTCTCGGCCACGCCGATGCTCGTCATCTTCTGCGACATCGTCGAACCCTCGACCGGCGAAGGCTATGCGCGCGACCCGCGCACGACCGCGAAGCGTGCCGAGGCCTATCTCGCCTCGACCGGCATCGGCGATACCGTCTATGTCGGTCCCGAAGCCGAATTCTTCATGTTCGACGACGTCCGCTTCGAAACCGGCTATAACAAGTCGGGCTTCGAGATCGACGACATCGAACTGCCGACCAACACCGGCCGCAGCTACGAGGGCGGCAACCTCGGCCACCGCCCGCGCGCCAAGGGCGGCTATTTCCCGGTCGCGCCGGTCGACAGCGCGGTCGACATCCGTGCCGAGATGGTTTCGACGATGCTCGAAATGGGCCTGCCCTGCGACAAGCACCACCATGAGGTCGCCGCGGCGCAGCACGAGCTCGGCCTGACCTTCGGCACGCTCACCGAAACCGCCGACCGCATGCAGATCTACAAATATGTCGTGCATCAGGTCGCGCACGCCTATGGCAAGACCGCGACCTTCATGCCGAAGCCGATCAAGGACGACAACGGCAGCGGCATGCACACCCACATGTCGATCTGGGAAAAGGGCAAGCCGAGCTTCGCCGGCAACGGCTATGCCGGGCTTTCGGACATGTGCCTCTATTTCATCGGCGGCGTGATCAAACATGCGAAGGCATTGAACGCCTTCACCAATCCGACGACGAACAGCTACAAGCGCCTCGTCCCGGGCTTCGAAGCGCCGGTGCTGCTCGCCTATTCGAGCCGCAACCGTTCGGCTTCGTGCCGCATCCCCTATGGCGCGGGCGCCAAGGCGAAGCGCGTCGAATTCCGCTTCCCCGACGCGATGGCGAACCCCTATCTCGCCTATGCCGCGCTGCTGATGGCGGGCCTCGACGGCATCCAGAACAAGATCCATCCCGGCGACGCGATGGACAAGAATCTCTATGACCTGCCGCCCGAGGAACTCGCCGACGTCCCGACCGTCTGCGGTTCGCTTCGCGAAGCACTCGACAGCCTGACCGCCGATCACGACTTCCTCCTGAAGGGCGACGTCTTTTCGAAGGATCAGATCGAAGCCTATATCGAGCTCAAGTGGGACGAGGTCTATGCCTTTGAGCAGACCCCGAGCCCGGTCGAGTTCGACATGTATTACAGCGCCTGATCGTCACCGATCAGCGACGCCAACGGGGCGTCCGGTCTGGGGGGACCGGACGCCCTTTTTGTTGGCGTCTTCGTTCTGTTCCGCAAGGAAGGATCAAGTCCTAGCGCTCCGTTAACCAGTTTTTAGAACCATTCCCCCACAGCGGACGCGAAGCATTTTGCTGCGTGGGGAAATCGGATGACAAATAGTGCGAGCCGGCCGACGAGCGTGGACGTCGCGATCATCGGCGCGGGACCGGCGGGACTGACCGCTGCCTATCTGCTGACCAAAGAGGGCTACCGCGTCACGGTCATCGAAAAGGACCCCGACTATGTCGGCGGGATCAGCCGCACGGTCGAGCATGAGGGGTTCCGCTTCGATATCGGCGGGCACCGCTTTTTTTCCAAATCGCAGGAAGTGGTCGATCTGTGGAACGAGATATTGCCCGACGATTTCATCCAGCGCCCGCGGATGAGCCGCATCTATTATGAGGGCAAATTCTATTCCTATCCGCTGCGCGCGTTCGAGGCGCTGTGGAACCTCGGCCTGTTCCGCTCGGCGCTGTGCATGGCGAGCTATGCCAAGGCGAAGCTGCTGCCCAACAAGGCGGTGCGCAGCTTCGAGGACTGGACGGTGGGTCAGTTCGGGCACAAACTCTATTCGATCTTCTTCAAGACCTATACCGAGAAGGTATGGGGGATGCCGTGCGACGAGATGTCGGCCGACTGGGCGGCGCAGCGCATCAAGGGACTCTCGCTCGGCGCCGCGGTGCTCGACGGGCTGAAACGCAGCCTGGGGCTCAACAAGCGCCCGAACGACGGCATGGCGACCAAGACCTTGCTCGAAACCTTCCGCTATCCGCGGCTCGGCCCCGGCATGATGTGGGACGCCGCACGCGATAAGGTGATCGCCGGCGGCAACCATGTGCTGATGGGCCACAGCTTCAAGCAGCTGACGCAGGACCAGACGACGGGGCGCTGGCGGCTCACCGCGACCGGACCCGGCGGCGACGTCGCGATCGACGCCGCGCATGTCATCAGCTCGGCGCCGATGCGCGAGCTTGCCGCGCGCATCCACCCGCTGCCCGCTTCGGCGCTCACCGCGGCGCCGAAGCTCAAATATCGCGACTTCCTGACCGTCGCGCTCAAGATCCGGTCGGAGGATCTGTTCCCCGACAACTGGATCTATATCCACGACAGCAAGGTCAAGGTCGGCCGGGTGCAGAATTTCCGCAGCTGGTCGCCCGAAATGGTGCCCGATCCCGAGCTTGCCTGCGTCGGCCTCGAATATTTCTGCTTCGAAGGCGACGGGCTGTGGTCGTCGAGCGACGCGGATCTGATCGCGCTCGCGACCGACGAGATGGCGATCCTCGGGCTGTGCGACCCGGCCGACGTCGTCGGCGGCGCGGTGGTTCGGCAGGAAAAGGCCTATCCGGTCTATGACGATGACTATGCCGCGCATGTCGCCGCGATGCGCGAGGAACTCGAAGCACGCTACCCGACGCTGCACATGGTCGGGCGCAACGGAATGCACCGCTACAACAATCAGGACCATGCGATGATGACCGCGATGCTGACGGTGCGCAATATCGTCGCGGGCGAACGGGTGTACGACATCTGGGGCGTCAACGAGGACGCCGAATATCACGAGAGCGGCAGCGAAGGCGAACGCG
This sequence comes from Sphingopyxis indica, assembly GCF_032879645.1. Taxonomy (NCBI): domain Bacteria; kingdom Pseudomonadati; phylum Pseudomonadota; class Alphaproteobacteria; order Sphingomonadales; family Sphingopyxidaceae; genus Sphingopyxis; species Sphingopyxis indica. Next base: position 834,108 of record NZ_CP076394.1, on the reverse strand, counting down.
CCGCGCTCGCTTCGGTGCGCGACGTGCCGCAGCGCGTCGGCAAGGCGGCGTAGGCTCCCAGCGGTGGCGGAGGAGCCGGCGATGATCGGACAGGCGCTGCAGTTGATCGATATGGTGCGGCGCGGCGAGCTGCGCTGGCTCGCCTATCTCGCCGCGAGCGGACTTTCGCTCTGCGTCGATGCGGGGCTCTTCCTGCTGCTGCTCAGTGCGGGTCTAACGCCGGTCGCGGCGTCGGCGCTCGGCTATGGCATGGGCATCCTCGTTCATTGGCTGGTGTCGAGCCGGCTGGTCTTCGCCGACGGCACCGCCGCGCGCGGGACGAGCGACCGGCATCGGCAAAAGCTCTTCTTCGTCGGGTCGGCGCTCGTCGGGCTGGCGGTGACGACGGCGATCGTCGGCACCGGCAGCCTGCTCGGTCTCGATCCCCGCCTCGCCAAGCTGATCGCGATCGTGGTGAGTTTCCAGACGACCTATTGGCTGCGCCGCCACCTCGTCTTCCGCCCGGATATCGCATGAGCGCGGCATCGCTCGCGGCCGGAGCGGAGGGCGCGAAGGCGCCGGGTCAAGCGCCGCCGACCCTGCCCTCGTGGATGACCCCGCTCCGGATCGCGCTGATCGTCTGGATCATCGCGGAAGCCGCGATCTTTGTCGGCCGGTGGCCCGCCATCGCATCGCTGAGTCTTCCCGACACCGACGATGCGATGCGCATGGTGCAGGTGCGCGACCTGCTGGCCGGGCAAGGCTGGTGGGACCTGATGCAATATCGGGTCAACCCGGCCGATGGCGGCGTGCTGATGCACTGGTCTCGAATCGTCGACATTCCGATCGCAGGGGCGATCCTGCTGCTGCGACCGTTTATCGGCCAGCCGCTCGCCGAACAGATCGTGATGGCGCTGTGGCCGCCGCTCCACCTACTCGCGCTGCTGATCGTCGCGTCGTTCGGTTATCGCCGCTTGCCCGATCGCCGCATCGCCTATGCGGTGCCACTCTATCTGATCTTCTGCGGCTATATCATGGTCCAATTCCGTCCGCTGCGCATCGACCATCACGGCTGGCAAGTCTTCCTCGCGATGCTGATTCTGTGGCAGGCGCTGCGCCCCGCGAGCCGCGGCGCCGGGCTGCTGGGCGGCCTGTTCGCAGCGATGCTGATCGCCGTGTCGATCGAAGGGTTGCCGCTGGCGGCGCTCTTCGCGGGGATTGCCGCGCTGCGTTGGGCGTTGAACGGCGATGCAGACGACCGCGACCGGCTGACCTTCTACATGCTCGGCCTGGCGGGCGGCGCCCTTATCTTCCAGTTCGCGACGCGCGGCCCCGCCGGGCTCTTCGGCACCTGGTGCGATTCGCTGTCCCTTCCTTACCTTGCCGCCTTCATCGCAGCGGGTGTCGGAACGACGCTCGCAGTCGCGTGCCGGCCCCGACGCCCATGGATGCGGATCGCGTTGCTGGGCATCGCCGCGGCGGCCGCAGCGATCGCCGTCGTCGGCACCGCCCCCGAATGCACGCATGGGCCCTTCGCCTCGCTCGATCCGCTGGTCGATCGCTACTGGTATCGTCGGGTCCTCGAAGGCCAGCCGATCTGGGCGGCGAAGCCACAGACCATCATTCATCTGGTCATACCCACGCTGCTCGGCTTCGTCGGCACCTTGCTCGCGTGGTGGCACAGCGACGGCGCCGCCGAGCGCCGGCAGTGGGCAACGCTTCTGATCGCGCTCGCCGGCGCGAGCGCCGTGTCGCTGATGGTCCTGCGCAGCGTCGCGACCGCGCATCTGTTCGCGATACCCGGATGCGCATGGGTCGGCATCCGGCTGTTCGCGCGCGCGCGCGAGCTTCCCACCCTGCCGCGCCTCGGCGGCTCGCTGCTCGCCGCGGTAACGCTGCCGTTCCTTGCGAGCAGCGCTGTGGCGATCCCGCTCGCCGCCGCCATTCCCGCCTTCGAGGACCGCGAGACGGCGCCAGCGCCCGCCGACGGAGGCAATTGCCTCGACGCGCCATCCATCGCCGCGCTCGACCGGATTCCGCCGACCACGGTCCTCGCCCCGATCGACCTTGGCGCACCGCTGATCTTCTGGACGCCGCATGGCCTGGTCGCAACGCCGCATCATCGCAACAATGCCGCGATGGCCGACACGATACGGTTCTTTCTGGGCGATCCCGCCCAGGCGGAAGCGCTGGCGCGGCGTCGCGGCGCGACCCTGATCGTGATTTGCCCCACGGCCAATGATTTCAACGTCTATCGCAAGGCGCGCAGCGACGGCCTTGCAGCGATGCTCGCCGCCGGAAAAGTTCCGGGTTGGCTCCAGCCGGTGCCGATCGGCGTCTCGACCGACCTTCGCGTCTACCGCGTCAGGCCGGCCGGAAGCTGAGCGCGGCGCCGTTCATGCAATAGCGCTTGCCTGTCGGCTTCGGGCCGTCGTCGAAGACATGCCCCAGATGCCCGCCGCAGCGGCGGCAGTGGAGCTCGGTGCGCGGATAGCCGAGCTCGCGGTCGGTCGCGGTGCCGACCGCATTTTTCAGCGGCGCCCAGAAGCTCGGCCAGCCCGTGCCGCTGTCATATTTGGTCTTGCTCGAATAGAGCGGCAGCTTGCAGCCTGCGCACAGGAAAATGCCGGCGCGATGCTCGTCGTTCAGGGGGCTGGTAAAGGGCCGCTCGGTCGCCGCCTCGCGCAGCACGCGAAACTGCATCGGGGTGAGCCGCTTTTTCCATTCGGCCTCGGAAAGCCGCCAGCCGGGTTCGGCTTGCGGCCGCCGGCCCGGCTTGGCGAACAGCATCGGCGCGCCGATGAGCGCGCCGCCGAGCGCGAGACCGCCGATAAGATGTCGCCGTTCGATCATATCGAATGATACGTGGCGGACGCGGCGGAGGTTTCAGCCCGCCTCAATATTTTTCGAGCTGCACATCCATGTGGCGATAGCCGTGAACGAAGCAGGCGTGAACCCGCTCGGGCTCGCCGAGAACGTTCACGCGCAGCCGGCGCCGCTGCATCTCGGCGATCAGCGCGGTGAGCTGCAGTTCGGCGACGCGCGCGCCGACGCAGCGGTGGATGCCATAGCCGAACGACAGGTGCCGCCGCGCATTTTCGCGGTCGACGATGATCCGGTCGCCGTCGGGGAAGATGCTCTCGTCGCGGTTCGCCGAGACATACCAGAGCGCGAGCTTGTCGCGCTTCCTGATCTGGTGGCCGAAGAGTTCGGTATCCTCGGTCGCGGTGCGCCGCATATGCGCGAGCGGGGTCTGCCAGCGGATGATCTCGTGCATCGCGTTGACCGCGAGTTCGGGGTCGTGGTTCGCCTCAAGCTTCGCGCGCTCTTCGGGAAATTGCGACAGGCCATAGGCATAGGCCGACATCGAATTGCGCGTCGTGTCGTTGCCGCCGACGATGAGGAGGATGAGATTCCCCATGAACTCATTCTCGCTCATATGGCTCATCGCGTCGGACTGGAGCATGATCGAGATGAGGTCGTGCTGCCCCGGATTCCTGGCCTTGCGCGCCCAGAGTTCCTGAAAGGCGCCGCCCATTTCATAGGCGATCGCGAGCCGCGCCTGCCGCTCTTCGAGCGTGTTGAAGCTTTCGATGTCGCCGAGCGCGTCGGACCAGGCGGTGAGCTTGTGGCGTTCTTCCCACGGAAAATCGAAGAGGATCGCGAGCATCTGCGTCGTCAGTTCGATCGACACCTTCTCGACCCAGTCGAACGTCTCGCCGATCGGCAGCGTGTCGAGCACCGCGGCGGTGCGCGCGATCGTGTCGGCGCGCATCCGCTCGATCTCCGACGGGCCGAAGGCGGGCGCGACGGTGCGGCGCTGCGCGGTGTGCTGCGGCGGGTCCATCGCGATGAACATCGGCATCGGGATTTCGCCCTCCTGCAGATGTTCGACGCCGTCGCCCGCAACGGTGATCCCGCCGACTTCCCACGACGAGGAAAAGATCTTGGGCAGCGCCTCGACATGCTGGATCGGCTTGTAGGTTGTCAGCGACCAATAGGGACCGAATTTCGAATCCTCGCAATAATGGATCGGCGACTCGGCGCGCAGGCGCGCCATCGGCTCCTGCCAGCGGTCCTCGCTCCAAAGCTCGGCGCGGGTGACGTCCAAAGGATCGGGATTTTCGGGGGAAACGCGATATTGGGTGGCCATCGGGGCAGCTCCTCTCGGCAGGGGGCCGTCTGGCGCGGCCTTGGTCGGTTGCAGAATGCCACTATTTACAGCTTTGTCAACGACGGCCTGGGCGAAGCCGGCGCGCCGAAGCGATACCGCGATAAACGCCCGGGCTTACGCTTTGGTAAGGCAACGCGGCTAAACGGCTCGGTCGAAGGGAAGCTGTCATGGCCATGCTGCGTCATCTGTTGCTGATCGCCGCGCTGCTCGTCACGGGCGGCTGCGGCAAGGCGGTCGAGCTCGTCAACCAGACGCGCACCGTCGCCGCGCCGCGCGAGGCGGTGTTCGCGAAGATGTTCGGCGACGACGGCGCCTTCGCCGGCCTGCCGCTCGTCACCAACGGAGGATCGACGCGGCTTTATGAACTGGTCGTCGAAAAGGGCGAGCCCGGGTTCGAGCGGATCGCGCCGAAACAGCGGCCCGATGCCTATAAGGTCAAGGTCGCCGTCGCGATGGAAATCCCCCGCGAGGCGCATCTGATCTATAGCGTCGACGACGGCGCGCTCGCGACGGGCCTGAAATTCACCTTCGAGGAACTCGCGCCCGACCGCACGCGCGTCGCCTTCACCGTCGACGAATTGTCGGGGCACGACACCGAGGGCCTCGCGGTCAACAGCGCGAAGCTGCGTTCGGTCGCCCATGACGCGCTCAGGAAGCTCGACGATTTCGACGAGGTCGACGAACAGGCCTGACCCGGGCTGACCCGCTTGCTCCTTCGCCGCCGAGCGGCCACAAGGGCGGCAAAGGAGTCTGCCGCCCATGAAATCGCTCGCCGCGCTGCTCGCCCTCCCGCTCGCCCTCGCCCTCCCTGCGCAGGCGAAGCTGTCGCCGGCGGAGCAGATGATGGCAAGGACGGTCGCGGCCGAGCAGGAGCGCAACGTCGCGCTGCTCGAGCGGCTGGTGAACCAGAACAGCGGCACGTTGAACCTTGCGGGCGTCGAAAAGGTCGGCGCGATGATGCGCGCCGAACTCGAACCGCTGGGCTTTGCCGTCACCTGGACCCCGATGCCCGAGACGGGCCGCGCGGGGCATCTGGTCGCGGTTCACAAGGGGCGGCCCGATACCAAGCGCCTGCTCCTCATCGGCCACCTCGACACGGTGTTCGAACCCGATTCGCCCTTCCAGCGCTTCGAGCGCATGGGCGACAAGGCGAAGGGACCGGGCGCGGGCGACGACAAGGGCGGGATGACGGTGATCGTCGCGGCGCTGCGCGCGATGAAGGCGGCGGGGACGCTCGATGGTGCCAATATCGAAATCCACCTGACCGGCGACGAAGAGGATGCGGGCGATCCGATCGAAAAGGCGCGCGCCGCGCTGATCGCGGCGGGCAAGCGCAGCGATGTCGCGCTCGGTTTCGAGGGGCTGGTGCGCGACGGCGGCGCCGACATGAGCTCGGTCGCGCGGCGCTCGTCGGAAAGCTGGACGGTGACCGCGAGCGGCAAGACCGGACACAGCTCGGGCATCTTCACCCCCGAACAGGGCGACGGGGCGATCTATGAGCTCGCGCGCATCCTGCATCGTTTCCGCACCGAGCTGCCCGAGCCCAATTTGACCTTCAACGTCGGGCTGATCGCGGGCGGCGAGCAGGCGAGCCTCGACACCGGCAAGATCCGGGCGAGCGCGAGCGGCAAGACGAACATCGTTCCCGCGACCGCGATCGCGCGCGGCGACCTGCGCACGCTGTCGGGCGAGCAGGCGGCACGGGTGAAGGCGAAGATGGCGGCGATCGTCGCCGACCATGCGCCCGGCACCGGCGCGAGCCTGGCGTTCGATCCCGGCGGCTATCCCGCAATGGCGCCGACGACAGGCAATCGCGCGCTGCTGACGCGGCTCAATGCGGTGAACCGCGACCTCGGCCTGCCCGAGATGGCGGCGCTCGACCCGATCAAGCGCGGCGCCGCCGACATCAGTTTCGTCGCCCCCGACATCGACGCGCTCGCGGGGCTCGGCACCTATTCGACCGGCGACCACGGCCCCGAGGAAACGGTCGAATTGCCCAGCATCGCGCGGCAGGCGACGCGCGCCGCGATATTGATGTCGCGCCTGGCTGCGGAAAAGCGGTAGAAAATTACTGTTTTCACAATATTACTGTGTGCTCCCGCGAAGGCGGGAGCCCATCTCCGAACGGCGTCATCTTGAACCGGCAGGAGATGGGTCCCCGCCTTCGCGGGGACACACGGACGGCCTTGGACACTTCCACTGCCTATCACGCTTGATTCATTCACCATAGCGACTAGGTAGCAATCCGAGACGTAAATTCACGCCGATGGGAGACAGGACATGAGCAGCGACCAGCATTTCAAGCAGAATTTCATCGGCGGCCAATGGGTCGACAGCAAGGGCGGCAAACCGCACGACGTCATCAACCCCGCAACCGAAGAGCCCGCCTCGACGATCATCCTCGGCACCGCCGCCGACGTCGATGATGCCGTCGCGGCGGCCAAGGAGGCCTATAAGAGCTGGTCGCAGACGAGCCGTGAGGAAAGGCTCGAAATTCTCGGCCGCATCGTCGAGGAATATAAGAAGCGCGCCGGCGACCTCGCCAAGTCGATGGCCGCCGAAATGGGCGCGCCGGTCAGCTTTGCCGCGACCGCGCAGGTCGGCGCGGGCATCGGCGGCTTCCTCGGCACGATTGAGGCGCTCAAGAATTTCAGCTTCAGCGAACAAATGGGCGCGAACAAGGTCGTTTACGAACCGATCGGCGTCGTCGGCATGATCACGCCGTGGAACTGGCCGCTCAACCAGATCGCGCTCAAGGTCGCGCCCTCGCTCGCCGCGGGCAATACGATGATCCTCAAGCCCTCCGAGGAATGCCCGGGCAATGCGACGATCTTTGCCGAGATTCTCGACGCCGCGGGCGTGCCCGCGGGCGTGTTCAACCTCGTGCAGGGCGACGGTCCGACGGTCGGCAACGCGATCGCCGCGCATCCGGGGATCGACATGGTGAGCTTCACCGGCTCGACCCGTGCCGGCATCCTCGTCGCCAAGGCGGCCGCCGACACGGTCAAGCGCGTGCATCAGGAACTCGGCGGCAAATCGCCGAACCTCGTCCTGCCCGACGCCGAGCTCGAAAAGGTGCTGCCGCCGACGGTGCAGGGCGTGCTCGTCAACACCGGCCAGAGCTGCATCGCGCCGACGCGCATTCTGGTGCAAAAGGATCGCAAGGCCGAAGCGGTCGGCGTCATCAAGGCGATGTTCGACGGCACTGAGGTCGGCGACCCCATGCAGGAAGGCGCGCATATCGGCCCGGTCGTCAACAAGGCGCAGTTCGACAAGATCCAGGGCCTGATCCAGTCGGCGATCGACGAAGGCGCGACGCTCGAAACCGGCGGCACCGGCCTGCCCGCGAACGTCAACCGCGGCTTCTTCATCAAGCCGACGGTCTTTTCGGGCGTCACCCCGAATATGCGCATCGCCAAGGAAGAGGTGTTCGGCCCGGTCGCGACGATCATGGAATATGCCGATCTCGACGAGGCGGTCGCGATCGCCAACGACACCGAATATGGCCTGTCCGCGGTCGTTTCGGGCGACCCCGCCAAGGCCGCCCAGGTCGCGCCGAAGCTGCGCGCGGGCATGGTCGCGGTCAACAATTGGGGTCCGGCCCCCGGCGCGCCCTTTGGCGGCTACAAGGCGTCGGGCAACGGCCGCGAAGGCGGGCTGTTCGGCCTCAAGGACTTCATGGAAGTCAAGGCGATCAGCGGCGTTCCGGCGTAATATCTCCCCTCCCGCTTGCGGGAGGGGTTGGGGGTGGGCCAGCGACATGACTTTGCCCACCCCGCTGCGACTAGCGAGCAAGCTCGCAAGTCTCGCTGCCCCTCCCGTAAACGGGAGGGGTTTTGCTTTTCGGCCCGGAAAGCTAAACGCGCTCCACCATGACCAGCCGTTCGCCGCTTGCGCCCGCCGCCTTCCCTGCCCTTCCCGACATCGCCGGGGTGACGCGCCGCATCGCGCGCGCACATTACAAGGAATGGGATCGCTGCGACCTGACCTATATCGAGCTGGCGCCCGGCACAACGGTCGCGGGCGTGTTCACGCGCAATGTCTGCTGCTCGTCCGAGGTCGAACTGGGCCGCGAGCAGGTGAAGGGCGGCAGCGGCCGCGCGCTGATCGTCAACGCGGGCAACAGCAACGCCTTCACCGGCTATCGCGGACGCGAGGCGGTCGAGGCGATCAGGGCGCAGGTCGCGGAGCATCTCGGCTGCGCGCCGGGCGAGATATTCGTCAGCTCGACCGGGGTGATCGGCGTCCCGCTGCCCAAGGACAAGGCGCGCGAGGGCGTCGCCGCCGCGCTGACCGCCGCGCCCTGCTCGTGGGAGGCGGCCGCCGAGACGATCGGCACGACCGACACCTTTGCCAAGGGCGCGCATGCGAGCGCGATCGTCGGCGATCGCACGGTAGAGGTTGCGGGAATCGTCAAGGGATCGGGGATGATCGCCCCCGACATGGCGACGATGCTCGGCTATATCTTCACCGACGCGGCGGTCGCGCCGGCGCTGCTTCAGGCCATGCTGACGAAGGCGACCGCAGGCAGCTTCAACGCGATCACCGTCGACAGCGACACCTCGACGAGCGACACGGTGCTGCTCTTTGCGACCGGGCAAGCGGGCAATGTGCCGCTCGCATCATGGGACGATGCCGGGGCGGATGCGCTTTACGCAGCGATCGAACAGGTGGCGCTCGACCTTGCACAGCTTGTCGTGCGCGACGGCGAGGGTGCGTCGAAGTTCATCGAAGTTCAGGTATCGGGCGCGGTCAGCGACGAAAGCGCCAGGCGCGTCGCGCTCACGATCGCCAACTCGCCGCTGGTCAAGACCGCGATCGCGGGCGAGGATGCAAATTGGGGCCGCGTCGTGATGGCGGTGGGCAAGGCGGGCGAGCCCGCCGACCGCGACCGGCTCGCGATCCGCTTCGGCGACCATATGGTCGCGAAGGACGGCCTGCCGGTCGAGGGCTATGACGAAGCGCCGGTGGCGGCGCACCTCAAAGGACAGGACATCCGCATCGGCGCCGATCTCGGCCTCGGCGACGGGCGCGCGACCGTGTGGACGTGCGACCTGACGCACGGCTATATCAGCATCAACGCCGATTATCGGAGCTGAGCTTCCTTCGTCATTGCGAGGAGCGAAGCGACGCGGCAATCCAGAGCTCGCGTAAACCGCCCTGGATTGCTTCGCTTCGCTCGCAATGACGGAGTTTTACAGCGCGCCTTCGAGCCAGCCCTTGAGCGCGCTCTTGGGCGCCGCGCCGACCTTGGTTTCGGCGACCTCGCCGTTCTTGAACAGGATCATCGTCGGAATGCCGCGCACGCCATATTTCGCCGGCGCGTCGGGATGGTCGTCGATGTTGAGCTTGGCGATCACGACCTTGTCGCCCAGTTCGTCGGCAATCTCTTCGAGCGCCGGGCCGATCATCTTGCACGGGCCGCACCATTCGGCCCAGAAATCGACGAGGACGGGGGTGTCGCTGTCGAGCACGTCCGACTGGAAGCTCGCGTCGCTGATCGCTTTGGTACCCATAGTCTGACTCCTGAATTCCCTCTTGCTCTCCAAGCTAAGCAGTCGGCGCGCCGGGCTCAAGGGGCGCGGAGGGCAAATTCGCCTTGGCAGCCGGGAAGGCGGGCTTGTGCGCCGCGAGGATCGCGTCGTCGAGCTGCACGAGCTTCGGCGCCGCGGTGTAGAGCAGGGCCGCCGCGATGCGCCGCCCCGGAAAGATGACGCCGAGTGCGCCCGCATAGGCCGCCATCTGGCGCAGATAGGCGGGCGCGACCTCGGCGGCGGTCGCGGGGACCTGGCGCCCGGTCTTGTAGTCGATCACCGTCACCGCCTCGTCGGTGACGAGCAGCCGGTCGACGATCCCCGCAACGACCATGCCATCGACGACCGCCGACAGCGGCACTTCGGCGAGGCTGCCGGGGCCAAAGAGCGCGGCGTGCGCGGGATCGTCGAGAACGCCCAGCACCTCCTCCGCCATCGCGCTGCGTGCCGCCTCGTCCAGCGCCGGCGCCTGCGCCGCGAGCCAGCGCAGCGCGGCGTCGCGCCGCTTTTCGGCCGCGACCGGCGGCAGCCGCTCGAACAGGCCGTGGAGCAGCAATCCGCGCGTCACCGCATCGGCGCGCGCGCTGCCCTGCGGCGGCACCGCGACATCGTCCTCGCCGAGCGCCGAGGGGGCGAGCGGGCGCGGCGGGCGCGCTTCCTCGGGCGCGGCGGCGTGCGCCCAGGCGGGGAGCGCGAGCGGCGGCGGCGCGGTCTTCGCGGTCTTGGCGACCTTTGCCCATTTGCCCGCATTGGCGCGGTGGACGCGGCGACGGCCCCAGTGCGGCCCCGCCTCTTCCCAATCGCACCCCAGGCCCGTCAGTACGGCTTCGGCCGCGGCGTGCCAGCTCGCTTCGGGCACGCTGCGGTCGGGCTTTTTCGTCACCCCCGCGACGACGAGAATTTCCTCGGCGCGCGTCATCGCGACATAGAAGAGCCGCCAATGCTCCTCGGCCGCCGCAAGCGCGGCCTTGTCATAGGCCTCGGCGAGCCTGCCGTGCCGTTCGTCGGCCGGCAGCGCGAACACCGGCAATTTTTCCCACCCCGCAGCATCGACGCTGAAGGGGCGGTGGCCGATGCCGGCGTCGTCGGTCGCGTCGGCGAGGATGACGATCGGCGCCTGCAATCCTTTCGACCCGTGGACGGTCATCACGCGCACGACGTCGCTGCGCGCCTCGGTCTGGCGCTTGATGTCGGCGGCGCTCCCCGACACCGCGGTCAGGAAGCCGAGCAGCGAGACGGTCTCGCGCGCCTCGAAAGCGAGCGCCTGATTGAGCAACTCGTCGATCGGATCGCGCGCCTCGCGCCCGAGCCGCGCATAAAGTTTGCGCCGCCCGTCGATCGGCCCCGACAATATGGTTTCGAGGAAGCGAAACGGCGTGGTGAAATCGGCCATGGCGAGCAGCTGGCGCAGCGCCGCCATCGTCGCGGGCGGCAGATCGCCCTCGGTCGCGCGCAGATGCTCCCATATCGCCGCACGCCCGCGCGCCCGCGTGCGGGCATAAAGTTCCTCCTGCGTCCAGCCGATCAGCGGCGAGACGAGCAGCGCCGCGAGGTTGAGGTCGTCGTGCGGCTGCACTGCGAAGCGCATCGCCGCGATCAGGTCCTGCACGGCGAGCGGCTGGGTCAGCGCAAAGCGGTCCACGCCGGCGACGGGGACGTGCAGCGCCTGCAACCGTGCGACGATCCGTGCCGCAAGGTCGCGGCGGCGGCGCACGAGGATCATGATGTCGCCCGGCGCGACCGGCCGCCCGTCCTTGCCGTGCAGGGTCCACTCGCGGACCTCGTCGGCGAGCGCGCGCGCGAGGCGCATCGAGGCAGGGTCCGACGCGGGCGCCGTGCCGTCGCCGCCATCGTCGCCGTCGCCCTCCTCGGCCTCGGCATCGAGCGCCTTGCCGACGGGGAGTGGCGCCCAGAGCTCCACCTGCCCGGCGTGCGCGTCGCGGAACGGGCGGTGCGGCGGCTCGGCGCCGTCGAGTCCCATCGCCTTGGCGCCGCCCGCCGCGAGCCACGCATCGGCGACCGCGAGCACCGCGGGGGTCGAGCGATAGTTGGAGACGAGATCGACCTGGCGGAACGCCTGCCCCGCGCGCTCGCCGAGCCCGTGGAACAGGTCGCGCGCGGCGCCGAAGGCGCGCGGGTCGGTGCCCTGAAAGCCGAAGATTGCCTGTTTGCGATCGCCGACGGTGAAGAGGGTGCGGACGCGCTCGGCATCGTCGGGCGCGCTCGCGAAAAACTCTTCGGCGAGCGAGAGGACAATGCCCCACTGGCGCATATTGGTGTCCTGCGCCTCGTCGACGAGAATATGATCGGTGCGCTGGTCGAGCTTGAAGCGCACCCATTCGCCGAAGTGGCTGACGCGCAGCAGCGACCCCGCGAGCGTGATGAGATCGTCGAAATCGGCGAGCCCCGCCTTGCGCTTGGCGAGCGCATAGGCCTCGGCGAAGCGGCTGCCGAGATGCCAGGCGGCGGCGAGATCGTCGGCGACGCGCATCGCGGCCGCGGTCGTGCGCAGGCGCTGCGCCGCCTCGACGATCCGCACCGCGGCATCGAGGCAGTCGCGCATCTTGCCCTTCTCGCCCGCGAAATCGGCGCGCAGCTCGCCCTTGCCGGTCAGGAAACAGCCGAGCAGTTCGTCGAGCATCGCCGCGCGCGCGGGGGCGTCGGCAATCAGCCAGCCGATCATCACATCGTTGCAGGCGAGCCCGGTCCTGGTGCCCCAATTGGCGCCGCTCGCCGCGACCGCCCGGATGTCGTCGGCGGCGATCGCGCCTGCCGCGACCTCTTCGACCAGCCAGGCATCGGGATCGCCCGTCGGCAGACCGAAGGCTTCGCGCAGATCGTGGGCGCGCGGCGGCAATGCGGCCGCCGGCCCGCCGAATATCGGCGCGCAGCTCGACAGAAAGGACAGCGCCGCATCGGGACCGAGCCGGCGCGACAGCATGGCGGCGGCGTCGCGCAGGTCGCTCTCCTCTCCCAAGGGAGGGGCCGGGGGTGGGGCTCCGCGGCCTTGCGCGAGGCTTCGAGGCCCCACCCCAAACCCCTCCCCTGAAGGGGAGGGGCTTTCGAGTAATTCGTTCAGCACCTGCCGCTGCAACGCGCGCGCCTCATCCTCCTCGATCGCGCGAAAGCCGGGGAGCAGCTTTGCTTCGAGCGGGAAGCTGGCGAGCAATGTCTGGCAAAAGGCGTGGATCGTCTGGACGCGGATCGCCCCGCCGGGGCTGTCGATCACCGTCGCGAACAGCGATCGCGCGCGCTCGATCAGCCCGGGCCGGTCCCAGTCGAGCCCGAGCGCGCGCAGGTCGAGCCGCAAATCGCCGTCGTCCATTCGCACCCACGCCGCGAGCCGTTCGTGGATGCGGTGCGCCATTTCGGCGGCGCCCGCCTTGGTGAAGGTGATGCAGAGGATGGCGTCCGGCGACACTCCGTCCAGCATCAGCCGCAGCACGCGCGCCGAGAGCACCTGCGTCTTGCCCGTCCCCGCCGACGCGCCGAGCCAGACATGGCTTTCGGGGTCGGCGGCGGCGCCCTGCCGCGGGTCGAGATCGTCGAGGCGCTTGAACGGCGCGGCCATCACCCGCCCTCCCCGCGCCCGAACCATTCGTCGCGGCGCATCAGCTGGTCGTAATCGCCATAGCCCGCGGCCTCGCCGGGCGCGAAGGGCGCATCGCCGATCAGGTAGCGCGCGGCGAGGTCGGCGAGCGCGTCGGCGGCATGGTCGATCGCTTCCCCGGCGCTCTTCAGCCCGCTGCGCGGACCATAAATGTTCGAAATTTTGCCGGCGCCGCCCGCGCGGCGGTCGGGACGCAGGCTCCAATATTCGAGGCTCGCGACCTCGGCGGGGTCGATCCGCTCCATGCCGCCGCGCTGCGCGATCAGGCCGAGCAGGCCGAGCTGGTTGTCGAGCCTGTCATAGGCCGCCTTCGCACTCGGCGCCCCGCCCGATTTATAGTCGACGATCGCGAGCCGTCCCTCGGCGTCGCGGTCGATGCGGTCGGCCTTGCCGTGCAGCGTGATCCCGTCGACCACCGTTTCGCCGCGCAGCTCGACGCCGAGCGGCTTGCGCCCCTCCGCATCGAGCAGCTGCGCCGCCGCCCAGCGCAGCGCCGGCTCGACGCGCGGCAGCCAGAAGGCGCGCGCGATCGCGTCGAGCGCGGGGTCGTGGCGCAGCGCGTCGAGTTCGGCCTCGAACCCCTCGCGCGTCGCGCCGTCGCGCACCCAGTCCTCGAACAGCTTGTGAACGCGCGTGCCGCGCCAGCGCGGATCGGGCGCCGCGCTCAAGGGATCGAGCTTCGACAGGCCGAGCATCGCGTTCGCATAATAGGCATAGGGATCGCGCGCGAGCCGGTCGACCGCGGTAACGCTGATCTTGCGCGGGCGGTTGGCCACGGGCGGACAGGGCGCGGGGCGCGCCGCCGGTTGCGGGTCGCCCGGCGGCACGTCGAGCATCGCGGCGAGGCGGGTGAGCGGAACGCCGCCGGGTGCGGGTTCGGGAAGGTCGCCCGCGAGCGCGGTCAGCCGCAGCCAGAAGCGCGAGGCGACCGCGGGGTCGCCGCCGCTGCGCTGCGCGCGCGTGACGACGATCTCGCTCGCGCCGAGCGCGCCCGCGAAATCATGCGCCGCAAGTCCCTGCTGCCGCTCGGGCGCGGGCAGGCCGAGGAGGCGGCGGATGCCGGGCGCGAGCCACGGGTCGGGCTGCGTCGCGGCGGGCCAGCGCCCTTCGTCGAGCCCGCCGAGGATCATCAGGCCGGCGCGCTGAAGCCGCGCCTCGAGCAGCCCCCAGATGAACAGCCGCGGATGCCCGCCATAGGGCGGCCGCACACTCGCCTGCGCGAGCAACTGCCCCAGCATCGCGGGGAAGTCGCCGGGATCGACGCGCGCCGGTCCGTCGCCGCGCGCGAGCGCCCACTGGTCGAACAGCCCGGCGAGCATCCGCCCGTCGGGGCCGGCCCAGACCGCATCGCCGGTCAGATAGTCGAGCGCCGCCTGCAAGGCCGACAGCAGGGCCGCGGGGGGCTGCGATCCCGCCGCGAAGGGCGCGAGCGCGGCTTCGAGCGCGGCCGCCAGTTCGCGCCACCATGGTTCGACCTCGACCGCGCGCCCATGCCCGCGCGCCTTCGGATCGGCGACGCGCCCCGCAATCCGCGCGGTCACGCCCGGCCACCCCGGCTCGAGTCCGGGTTCGCGCAAGATCAGGTCGAGCCGCCGCAGCTGGTCGAGCCATGCCGTGCGCTCCTCCCCCTTGCGAACGAGCGGATGGCCGAGCAGCGACACCAGCTTCACGGAATCGAAATCGGCCGCGAGTTCGGCGAGCAGCAGCAGCAGCGCGCCGGGCGGGGTGCGCGCCAGCGGCTGGCCGGCGCTATCGTCGACCTTGATCCCCCAGCGCGCGAGCGCAGCCGCGACGCGCTCGGCAAGCGCGCGGTCGGGGGTGACGAGCGCCGCGGTGCGTCCCGGCGTCTCGATCGCCTCGCGCATCAGCAGCGCGATCCCCTGTGCTTCCTGCCCGTCGTCGGCGAACACCGCGCCGCTTATGCCGGCGGTCGCCGCCGACAGGTCGCCCGCCGCCTGCCAGCGCGCGCTATAGTCGGCGGGCGCGAAGAGGAGCGAGGCGAACGGCGTGCGCGCCTCGGGCCCGTCGAAGGCGGATGCCGCGGGCCATGGCTGCACCTCCTCACGGCTCACCGCCATGCGGTCGAGCAGCAGCTTCAGATGATATTGCGGGTGCGTTTCGAGCGGGCGCGCGGGATTTTCAGGATCGGCCTTCGTCGGACCGAGCGCGTCCCATTGCTCGCGCGCCATCGCCTGGTCGAGCCCCGGCAGCACGACCATGCCGCGCTTCATGCCGGCGACCGTGCGCAGCAGCCGCGCGATCGCGGGCGCGGCGGTGGTGATGCCCGCCGCGACGACGAAGCGCGCGGGCGGCGCGGCGCACCACCCCGCGCTCACCCGGTCGAGCAGGCGATTGCGGCGCTCGGCGCGGTCGATGCTGCCCGTCGCCGCGAGCACCGCGGGCCAATGATCGACGAGCAGGCGCAGCCGCCCGAGCGACGCCTGCCAATGTTCGGCGAAGGCGCCGAGGTCGAGGTCGGTGAGCGCGCGCGGTCGCACTTCCTCATAATGGAGCTGGTCGATCACGCGCGCGAGTCCGTCGGCGAGCTGGAAGGCGGCGGCGCCCCCGATCGGCGCCTCCCCCTCCGGCGTGTGCCGCTCGATCAGTTCGGCGAGCAGCAGGCGGCGGCGCAGCGGGTCGATTGCGGGCGGGATCGGCTCGGTCCCGTCCAGCGCGTCGAGCGCCAGCCCGACGCTTTCGTCGAGGTCGGCGTCGCCGATCACCGCGAGCCGCGGCATCAGCAGCCCCTTGCCCCCAGCGCGCACGAACGCCGCCTGCACCGCGCCGCGCGCGCGATTGCTTGGGAGCAGGATCAGCCCCTCGGCGAGCCCGAGCGCCCCGTCGGCATAGCAGTCGATCAGCCCCTGTGCGAGCGCATCGGCAAAGGCCCGGTGAACCGGGATCGAGAAGAGGGTGGGCTTGGCATCAGCCATCGAGTTCACGCCGCGTCATTGCGAGCGCAGCGAAGCAATCCAGAGCGGTTTGCGCAACCCTGGATTGCCGCGTCGCCTTCGGCTCCTCGCAATGACGGGGATGGCCCGTCACATCTGTGTCAGCGCGGTTTCGGTCGGCGCGATGCTGGCGGGCGTCCCGACGTCGAACCATTGGCCCATATGCGCGACGCCATAGAGCCGCCCCGCGTCGATCGCGCGGTCCCACAGGATATTGGTCGAGAATGGCCCCTCGGGCGCGCCGTCCAGAAAGCGCCGCGATACGAGCTGGACGCCGGTATAGACGAAGGGCGCGATACGGCCGGGCCGCCGCCGCGACAGCCGTCCCGCCGCGTCCATGTGGAAATCGCCCTTGCCGCCATGGCCGGTCGCGCTCGCCTGGCGGATCACGAGCAGCAGCGCGTCCATCTTGCCCGCATCCCAATGACGCGCGAGGTTCGCGATGCTGTCCTGCGGCCCGTCGGTCCAGATATTGTCGCTGTTGACGATCAGGATCGGGTCGCCCCTGAGCAGCGGCAGCGCCTTGACCATCCCGCCGCCGGTTTCGAGGAGTTGCCCCCGCTCGTCGGAAATCGCGATGGTGAAGGGCCGCTTCTGCGCCGACAGATGCGCCTCCAGTGCGTCGGCCAGATAATGGACGTTGACCACGACATGGCCGATACCCGCTGCCTCGATGCGGTCGAGGCTATGGTCGATCAGCGGCTTGCCCGCGACGCGCACCAGCGGCTTGGGGCGCGTCGCGGTCAAGGGACGCATCCGCTTGCCGAGCCCCGCCGCCATCACCATCGCGCTTTCGATCTTCGCGCTCATATCCCCCGCTCCATCCACGCCTCCGCGCGCTTCGCCGCGGGGACATTGGCGTCGAACCATATCCGGACGGGGACAAGCGCCGGGTGCGCGAGATCGCGTTCGAGCAGCCCCCACATGCGCGGCTGAAAGCGGCGATAGCCCTCCTTGCCGTCGCGCTTCCACAGCCGCACGAAGACGCCGAGGATGCGCGTGTTGCGCTGCGCGGCGAGCGCCCAATAGGCGGTGCGAAACGCCTCGCCCTGCCCGGTCGCGGCGACATAGCGATCGAGCATCGCCGCCTCGACCGCCGGCGAGACGTCGCGCCGCGCATCTTCGAGCACCGAGGCGAGATCATAGGCGGGATGGCCGACAAGCGCGTCCTGAAAATCGAGCAGGCCGTAATGCGCGATGCCGTCGCGCCCGGGGACGAGCATGATATTTTCGGCATGATAGTCGCGCAGCACGGTGACGCGCGGCAGGCCGTCGGCCTCGACCGGCGCGAGCACCGCCTGCCACGCCGCGCGAAACGCGTCGCGGTCGGGCTCGATGTCCATCGCCGGGCAATACCAGTCGGTGAACAGCATCACCTCATCGAGCCATTGGTCGAGCCCGTGTACCGGCAGCCCTTCCATCGGGGGCTCGCTGTGCAGATGGACGAGCAGGTCGGTGATGCCGGCATAATGGTCGGATTCGTCGTGCGGCGCCGCATCGAGCGTCTCGCGCAGCCGGATGTCGCCGAAATCCTCGATCAGCAGCAGCCCCTTGTCGAGGTCGCGCGCAAGGATCGCCGGCGCGGTCAGCCCGCGTGCGCACAGCCATTCGGCGACCGCGATGAAGGGGCGCGGGTCCTCGTGCGGCGGCGGCGCGTCCATCAGCACCGCCTGCCGCCCCGGCGCCGTCACGCGGAAATAGCGGCGGAACGACGCATCGCCGGCGAGCGGGCGGATTTGCGCGTCGCCCCATCCGTGCGCGGCGAGAAAGGCGGGCGCATGGTCGGGCGGAATCATCGGAGCGGCCATCGCGTTTCCCAAGCGGGCGGCACCGTCGCTGTCAAGACGCGCGCGTCGCCGCTTCCCGAAATGCTGAGCGCAAGCGCTTCCGGCCACGCCTCGCCGCCCAGCCGCTCGGGCCATTCGATCAGCAGCGCGCCGTCATAGAGATAATCGTCGAGCCCGAGTTCGATCAGCTCGTCGGCGCTTTCGATCCGATAGAGATCGACATGTGCGATGGGCAAATCGACCTCGGGCGGCGCATAGGGCTGGACGATCGCGAAGGTCGGGCTCGGCGCCTCGCCCGCGAGCCCGCGCGCCTTCAGCATCGCACGCGCAAGCGTCGTCTTGCCCGCGCCGAGATCGCCCGACAGCAGCACGACGTCGCCGGCCGCCAGCGCCCGGCCGATCGCCGCACCGATGCGTCCGGCTTCGTCGAGATTATAGTCGCAACGAAATGGCGTCATTCGGCCCGCGGCAAAAGGATGCGCACCATCGTCCCCTGCCCCCTTTCGCTTACCACCTCCATCGAGCCGCCGTGCGCGGCGACGAGTTGGCGCGCAAGCGCGAGGCCGATGCCGCCGCTCGTCGTCGCCGTCTGCTGCCCCTCGGTCACCGCGGCGACCGCGTCGGGCATACCGGGGCCATTGTCCGATACGATGATCTCGACCCCCTTGGCATCGCCCCACGCATGGAGCAGCACGCGCCCGCCGTGGCGGCGCGCGGGCGCGGTATAGCGGATCGCATTGTCGACGAGCCCCGCGACGAGCCGCGCGAGCCGCGAGGCATCGCCGCCGATCGTCCCGATCGTCTCGGCAAGATCGCCGACAAGCTCGATCCCCTCAGCCTCGGCGAAGGAGCGGGCATCGTCGAGCGCCTCGGCGAGCAGGGTGCGGACATCGACCGCGACGCGCTCGATCGCCAGCGTCCCCGCCTCGCCCTGCGCCAGGTCGAGGACATTGTCGATCTGGCGCGACAGCACCCCGACCGAGTCCATGATCGCCTCGACATATTGGCTCTGCGGCTCGCTGAGCTTGCCGGCATAGCCCGCGCGCAGCATTTCGCCGAACCCGCCGATGGAAGTCAGCGGGGTGCGCAGCTCATAGCTCATCCGCGACAGAAAGGCGGTCTTGACCTTGTCGGCGGCCTCGAGCGCTTCGTTGCGCTCGCGCAGCGCCACCTCGATCTTCCGGCTGTCGGTGATGTCGAGCATGATGAGCAGCGCATTGCCGTCGGGCAGCGGGATCGCGGCGAAGTCGAAATGGCGCCCGTCGGCGAACCGGATCTGGCCGCCGCGTTGCGTGCGTTCGAGCGTCGCGGCGCGGATCACCTCCTGCATCAGACTTGCCTGATTGGGCTTGGCGAGCCGGTCGGCGAGCCCTGCCATCAGCGCATCGACGCGCGGATGCGCTGCCAGCGCCCCTTCGTCGACCACCCACAGCCGGCGGAAGCGCTGGTTCCACAGGTGCAAGCGCCCGTCGGGCGCAAATACCGCGACCGCCTCGAACAGATTGTCGAAGGTCGCGGTGCGCACGCGCAGCAACGTATCGCGCGCACCCGCGAGCTGGACCTGTTCGGTGCGGTCCTCGGCGATCAGGAGCAGCCCGCCGTCGGGGGTCGGCTGCGCAACGACACGCAGATGCGTCCCGTCGCGCAGCAGCCATTCCTCCTCGCTCGCATAGGGCAGCGCGAACCAGCCGACGCGCGCCTCGCGCCATTGCGGATAGTCGCGCACCTCGGGCGTGCGCCCGCGGTCGCGCCACGCGTCGAGCAGCCGCGCGAAGGGTTTGCCTTCGGCGACCTCTTCCGCCTCGACCTCGAACAGCCGGCGAAAGGGCTGGTTGGCGAAGAGCAGGCCCTGGTCGGGGCCGAATTGGGCGACCGCCGCCGACAGCCGGTCGAGCAGCTCGCGCTGGGCGTCGGCGAAGCGCCGGTGCGCGCCGCGCTCGCTTTCGAGTTCCTGCACGTCGATCGCATAGCCCGCAACCCCGATCGGCGCCCCGTCCTGCGGCGCGAGCGGAACGTCGACGACGCGCATCATCCGCCGCTCGCCCTCGATCGTCACCGGGATGGTGCGCATCTGCGCGCTGCCCGCCGCGCGCGCCGCCTCGGCCGCTTCGATCGCGCCGATGCCCGCGACGGGCTCGCACAGTTCGATGCCGCCGTCGATCACCGCATCGGCGCTCGCCGCCTCGACCGCGCGCACATAGGCGTCGTTGACGAGCGCGAGGCGAAGCTCGGTGTCGCGGAACCACATCGGAAAGGGCGCCGCCTCGATCAGCCCCGACAGCGCCTCGAACGCGCCGAGCGCCTCGTCGCGCTCGCGGCGCATGTCGGCGAGCGCCTGTTGTCCTTCGGTCGCGTCGCTGAGCCACAGCAGCACGCAGCCGGGGCCGCCGACCGCCTGCGGCGCGGGGGCGCCGTGGACGACGATCGTGCGGCCGCTCGCCTGCGGCCGCAAGCTCAGGGTAAAGGGCCGCGCGCCGCGCTGTGCGCCGAGAATCGCCTGCCGCAGCGTGTCGAGCCCCGCGCGGTCGAGGCCGCAGTCGGCGCCCGCCAACTCGTCGAAATTGCGCACCCCGCCCTCAAGGCCGAGCCAGCGCCCGAGCCGCTCGCCCGCCTCGATCCGCCAGTCGGCGCGCACGACGACGGGCAGATAGGGCGACGCGTCGACCAGGCTCGCGAGCCGCTCGGTCTGCGCGGCGACGAAGGCGGAGCGGCGCTGCATCGCAATCCCGCGCCCGACCGCCCACAGCCCGGCGAAGAACCACAGCGCGGCGAACAGCCCCAATGCGAACAGCGCCCCCGGCGACGACGTCATCGGCGTCGCGCTCTTCGGGCGATGAAAGGGGGCTGCGGTGCAACAGGCATTGACCCGCCCTATCGACAGTGCGGAGGCGTTTCAATCACCGGACGTCGGCTCGCCCGCAGCGGTGGGCCGCTCCGCCGCAACTTTGGTCTTGCTGACGCACGCCGGATAGAACGAAAATGGCGCCGGAATCGTCCGGCGCCATTTTCGTTCGAACGGTGTGGCCCCACCGCCGCTCAGTGGCGAACATCAATACCGATAATGATCGGGTTTGAATGGCCCTTCGACCGGCACGCCGATATAATCGGCCTGCTTCTGTGTCAGCTTCGACAGCTTCACGCCCAGTTTCTCGAGGTGCAGCGCGGCGACCTTTTCGTCGAGATGCTTGGGCAGCACATAGACCTGGTTCTGATAGTCGCCGGCGTTGGTGAACAGCTCGATCTGTGCGAGCGTCTGGTTGGTGAAGCTCGACGACATCACGAACGACGGGTGACCCGTCGCGCAGCCGAGGTTCACGAGGCGGCCCTTGGCAAGGATGATGATTTCCTTGCCGTCGGGGAATTTGACGAGGTCGGTGCCCGGCTTGACTTCGGTCCAGTCGTAGTTGGCGAGCGCCGCGATCTGGATTTCGCTGTCGAAGTGGCCGATATTGCACACGATCGCCATCGGTTTCATCGCCGCCATATGCTCGGCGGTGATGACGTCGGCGTTGCCCGTCGCGGTCACGAAGATGTCGGCGCGGCCGACCGCTTCGTCCATCGTCACGACCTCATAGCCTTCCATCGCCGCCTGCAGCGCGCAGATCGGATCGACTTCGGTAACGAGCACGCGCGCGCCGCCGTTGCGCAGGCTCGCCGCCGAGCCCTTGCCGACGTCGCCGAAGCCCGCGACGCACGCGACCTTGCCCGCGAGCATCACGTCGGTGGCGCGACGGATCGCATCGACGAGGCTTTCCTTGCAACCATAGAGATTGTCGAATTTCGACTTGGTGACGCTGTCGTTGACGTTGATCGCGGGGAAAGGCAGCTTGCCTTCCCTGGCGATCTGATAGAGGCGGTGAACGCCCGTCGTCGTTTCTTCGGACACGCCCTTGATGTTGCGCACGCTCTTGGTGAGATAGCCGGGCTTCGCGGCGAGGAAGGCCTTCAGCGCGCGGACGAATTCGACTTCCTCGGCATTGGTCGGCTCGAACAATTCCTCGCCCGCCTCGACGCGCGCGCCCCACAGCGCGAACATGGTCGCGTCGCCGCCGTCGTCGAGGATCATGTTCGCGGTCTCGTCGCCCCAGTCGAAGATGCGGCCGACATAGTCCCAATAGTCGGCGAGGCTTTCGCCCTTCACCGCGAACACCGGCGTGCCGCCCGCCGCGATCGCGGCGGCGGCGTGGTCCTGCGTCGAATAGATGTTGCACGTCGCCCAGCGCACGTCGGCGCCGAGCGCCTTCAGCGTTTCGATCAGCACCGCGGTCTGGATCGTCATGTGCAGCGAGCCGGTGATGCGCGCGCCCTTCAAGGGCTGCGCCGCGCCATATTCGTCGCGCAGCGCCATCAGGCCCGGCATTTCGGTTTCGGCGATCGCGATTTCCTTGCGTCCGAAATCGGCAAGGCCGATGTCGGCGATCACATAGTCACGGGCGTCGGCGGCGAGAGTGGCCACGGTCGATATCTCCTGTCAGGCGGTTTGCGGCCGCTTGGGCGCGGCCCGAAATGGCGAGCAATTATATTGCGCGCCTTAGCCCAAAGCGCGCCTCCCATCAAATATAAACTATTCTTTATATCGCAAGCCGGAGCCGGCCCGCGCGAGACCAGCGCGCACGATTCGCAGGCCGCCAATTCGGCGGCGGCGCGAAAAAAATTTTGAGGCGCGCCGATTGTGACAATCGGCAGCGCAGATTTGTGACACCGAGTCGCCTCAGCCAAGATTATGGAAATCAAGACTTATAATGCGGCTTGCGATGAGCATAAAAAGCCTATGTGACACCTGTGTGACACATAGGCCGAAATATTGACTTTTCGGCGCCGCGGACGGAAAATCTCCTAAAGTTTTTGGGGAGATAGTTTCGATGAAAAAAATCCTGCTTCCGCTCGTCGCACTGGCCTTCGCAACCCCTGCCACGGCGCAATCGATCGTCGTGGTCACCGCGCCGCAGCCCGATTCGATGGTGCTGCCGGTCGCCTATCCCGAATTGAAGGCAGGCCAGAACGAAGCGGCGGTTGCCAAATTGACGAGCGACACGACGCTCGACGCGCGCGATCCGTCGCGGCTGATCAACCTCGGCACCGCCTATGCGCGCCTCGGCCGCACCGACGAAGCGCGCACCGCCTATGAGGCCGCCGCGGCGAGCCCGATCCGCTACGACCTCGAACTCGCGAGCGGCGACTATATGGATTCGCGCTGGGCCGCGCGCACCGCGCTCGCCAATCTCGACGCCGGCCGGGCCCAGATCGCGCTCGCGCGCTGATTCGACACGCCCCTCCGCTCCGGCCGGAGGGGCTTTCCTTCTTTTTCAGGCTTCGCCGCCCTCGGTGGTCAGCAGCCGCGCGTCGACCCCCGCTTCGGCGAAGGCGGCCTGCCAGCGCTGATCGGGCGGGGTATCGAACAACAGCGCATCGCTGCCCGGCGTCACATGCCAGCCGTGGCGCACCAATTCCTCCTCGAGCTGCCCCGGCGACCAGCCGGCATAGCCCAGCGCGACGAGCCAGCGCGACGGCCCGCGCCCCTCGCCGATCGCGCGCAATATGTCGTGCGAGCTCGAGATCATCCAGCGACCGGCGACCTGCACCGCACCCTCGCCGCCCCAATCGTCCGAGTGGAGCACGAAACCGCGCGACGGCTCGACCGGGCCGCCGAGGAAGACGGGCGTGTCGAGCGGGTCGTCGTGCGCGATCTCGAGCTGGTCGAGCACCGCCCCGACGCTCATCCCGTCGATCGGGTCGGCGATCCCGATGCCCATCGCGCCGTCTTCGTCATGGCTGATCATCGCGATCACCGAATGCTCGAAGCGGGGATCGCCGATGCCGGGCAGCGCGAGCAGCAGCTGGCCGGTGAACCAGGTCGGTGCCATATCCATGCGCCTATCATGAACTTGCAAGCCGGTCGGGTCCAGCCTCTTTGACCGCCGGACTTTGCCGGCCACCGCTAGCCCGCGGCGATCCGCCCGTCCGCGATGCGAAAGCGCGTGACCGGCGCGGGCATCGCATCGAACAATGCGGCCTCGGTTCCGGTCAGCCACGCCTGCCCGCCCTGCGCAGCGATCCGATCGTAGAGCGCGTCGCGGCGCGACGGGTCGAGGTGCGCCGCAACCTCGTCGAGCAAAAGCACCGGCCGCGCACCGCGCAGCCGCGCCACGCAATCGCTGTGCGCGAGCACCAGCGACAGCAGCATCGCCTTTTGCTCGCCGGTCGAGCAACGCGCCGCTGCGCGCCCGGTCGCGGCGTGCCCAGCAGCGAGGTCGTCGCGGTGCGGCCCCGCGGTCGCGCGCGCCGCCGCCGCGTCGATCCGCCGCCGCCCGGCGAACAGCGTGCGCAGCGCCTCGACCGTCCACGGCGCATCGCGCGGCGCGCCCTCGCTGTCGACGAGCGTCAGCAGCGGCCGCGCGAAGGGCGCGTCGGGCTGCCGGGCGAGTTCGGCCGACAGCGCCGCCAGCATGTGCTGCCGCGCCGCGTCGATCGCGGCGCCATGCTCGGCCATCTGCGCCTCGAGGCTGGCGAGCCATTGCGGATCGGCGGCGGCGAGGTCGGCGAGCAATTTGCCGCGTGCGCGCATCGCCGCCTCGTAACGATTGCCGTGCTGCGCATGGCGCGGGTCGAGCGCGAGCACGAGCCGGTCGAGAAAGCGCCTGCGATTGCCCGCGGTCTCGACGAACAGCCGGTCCATCGCCGGCGTCAGCCACAGCACCGCGAGCCAGTCGCCGAGCGAGGCCGCCGCCGCCGGACTGCCGTTGATCCGCACCAGCCGCCGCCCGGGATGCGCGGGCTCGATCCCCGTGCCGAGCGCCACGGGAGCCGGATGATGCCCCGCAAGCACCTCTGCAAAGACCGCAAAGCCCCCGCTCGCGCCGTCGCGCACCATCTCGGCCAGCGGCGCGCGGCGGAGGCCGCGCCCCGGCGCGAGCAGCGAGATCGCTTCCAATATATTGGTCTTGCCCGCGCCATTATCGCCGTACAGCGCCACGAGCCCCGGCGCCGCGACCAGATCCGCGCCGGCGTGATTGCGAAAGTCGGTCAGGGAGAGGCGGATCAGCGTCATCATCCCGCGACTAACCCACCACTCGTCGTGGCGCCAGCCCGGCCGCGCGACCGACGCAGTGAAAATTTTCCCATCGACGGGATTTTTCACCTCCCTATCGGAAAATTTTCGGAAGCGGATCATTTCAACGTCGACGAAAACGGCGGTTAACCGCCAATGAATGAGTTTGGCACGGTCCCTGCAAAGTATCGGGCATCCACCGGATGGTCCGGCAGGACGGAACGAAAGGACTTCAAAAATGGCTCATTTCAACACCGACTCGCTCAAGAGCTACGCGATCGCCGCGGTTGCCTCGCTCTATTGCTCGATGATGTTCCTGGCCGCGGTCGGCCCCACGGGCACGGAATTCGGCCGTCTGGTCATCTGACCGGCGGCCCCCCACACCCCAGCAAGCGCCGGCCCGGGGGGCCGGCATGGAAAGGAAAGAAATGAAACAGGGTTTTCGCAAGAATCGTCGTGACGCCATGCTTTTCGGAGTGTGCGCGGGCATGGCCGACCATTTCGGCTTCGACGTCTTGTGGACGCGCGTCGCATTCGTCGCGCTGACGTTGCTCGGCTTCGGCCTGCCGGTGCTGCTCTATCTGACGGTCGCGATCCTCGCGCCCTAGCGGCTCCATGGGCCGGTCGCCTGCGCGGCGACAGATAGCGGCCCGCATATTTCCCAAGACCGATGGCCCGCCGGCTTCCGCAGGCGGGCCTTCTCTTTGATGGCGCCGCGCCGGCGCGGCAGCGATTTCCTCTTCCCTCGCGCATCGCGTCATGCTGAGGGCGCGGTCATGGCTGACGAATATCCCCTCCTCGCGCTTGCGGGCGTCCGCGTCATGGCCGACGAGGCCTGCATTCTCGACCTTCCCGCGCTCTCGATCGCGGCTGGAGAGAATACCGCGATCCTCGGCGCCAACGGGTCGGGCAAGTCGACGCTGGTCAAGCTCATCGCGCGCGAGCTCTACCCCGCCTGGGGCGCCGACGTGCGCATTTTCGGGCAGGACAGCTGGAACGTCTTCGAGCTGCGCCGGCATCTCGGCATCGTCTCCTCGACGATGCAGCTCGATTTCGACGCCGAGCCGCCGCTCGAGGTGCTCGATTGCGTCGTTTCCGGCTTTTTCGCCTCGCGCGGCCTGTGGGCGCACCAGCATTATACGCAGGACATGATCGACGCCTCGCGCGCCGCGCTCGCGGAAGTGGCGGCCGATCATCTGATCGGGCGCAGCATCGCGAGCCTGTCGACCGGCGAGGCGCGCCGCGTCCTCATCGCCCGTGCGCTCGCGCACCGCCCGCGCGCGCTACTCCTCGACGAACCCTGCGCCGGGCTCGACCCGGCGGCGCGGCACCATTTCCTCGACATGCTGCGCGGCATCGCGGCGGGCGGCACGACCTTGGTGCTCGTCACCCATCACATCGAGGAGATATTGCCCGAAATCGACCGGATCGTGATGCTGCGCGGCGGCAGGATCGCGCGCGACGGTGCCAAGGCCGAGCTTTTGACCAGCGATGCGCTCAGCGCGCTGTTCGACCTGCCGATCGCGGTTCGCACGCACGGCGCCTGGTATCGCGCCGACATCGACCACTGAGGCGCGGTTCAATCATTTATTCGCACCTCGCGCGCTATGACAGACTGCTGGGTTTCGCCCCCGCGAATCATTCGCCCGGCGACGCAATTGGAAGTATAGCGCGCGCATGAAGCCCGAACTTCATCTGACCGAGCGGGCCGGGTCGTCCGGCTGGCGCGATCCGGCGCCCGCCGCGCTGGCCGGGCCGTCGCGCAATTTCTGGGCCGGGCTGATCGCGGCGGTCACCGTCGCCTGCCTTGCGATGCTGCTGTCGGCAGGCCAGCTGCGGCCGCGCGAAAGCGGGGCGTATCGCGTCAGCGTGCCGCTCGACTTCAAGCCCTTTGACCCCGAGCGCTGGGCGATCATGAATTCGGAGAGCTATGCCGACGCGCTGAAGATCGACCCGTCGCTGCCCGACCCGCGCAGCATCGACTATGCCGATGCGACCGCGCTGCCGCCCGTCGATCCCGCCGCGCTGCGCGACGAGGCCTTCGTGGGACCGCCCGCCAAACCCTATGTCTTTCGCGGCGCGAGCGCGACCGACCGCGAGCGCGCGCATTATTGCCTGACCGCCGCGGTCTATTACGAGGCGGGGTCGGAGACCGACGCCGGGATGCGCGGCGTCGCGCAGACGGTGCTCAACCGCGTCCGCCATCCGAGCTTCCCGAACAGCGTGTGCGGCGTCGTCTTTCAGGGGTCGCAGCGCGCCGGCGTCTGCCAGTTCACCTTCGCCTGCGACGGCGCGATGGCACGCGCGCCGAACCGCGCCGGCTGGCTGCGCGCGAGCCGTATCGCCTCGGCAGCGCTCGGCGGCGCGGTCTTTCCCGGCGTCGGGCTCGCCACCCATTATCACACCACGGCGATCTGGCCGCGCTGGGGGCAGAGCCTGGTGATGACGAACATCGTCGGCGCGCATATCTTCCACCGCTGGCGCGGGCGCTGGGGGATGCCCGACGCGTTCCGTGTGCCCTATCTCGGCCGCGAGCCGGTTCCCGGGCCCTATCTGGCGGTCGCCGACCAGCTCGCCGCGCGCGCGCAGGGCACCGCGCCGACCGCGCTGCTTCCCGCGGGCAGCGGCAGCACCGCCGCGCCGCTCCCCGATGTCGCGCCCGCCCCGCTGCCGGGCGCGATGGCTCAGGGCGATCGCGCGATCGGTACGCCCGTTCCCGGTGCAAAGCCGGCACCGGCACAGCCGACCTATGCCGATCCGCGGCTCAACCGGTCGGGCGAAGTCCGCGATGAGTTCCAGAACAGCGGGGAGTGGATTCGCTGACGCCGCGCGCCTAGACTGCCTCCATCACCTCAACGACGGAGGTTTGCCATGGGACATGTCAAGGGCGTCGGCGGCTTCTTCTTTCGCGCGAGAGATCCCGACGGGTTGAACGCCTGGTATCGCGAGCGGCTCGGCGTCGGCGCCGGGTGCAGCGCGGACGCCGCCGGGCCGGTCGAGGAATGGAGCTGGAGCACCGCGGCGGGTCCGCTGGTCTTTGCACCGTTCAAGGCCGACAGCGACTATTTCCCAGCCGATCGCCAATATATGCTCAACCTGCGCGTTGACGACCTCGACGCCGTGCTTGCGCCGTTCCGCGAGGCGGGCGAGGAAATCATCATCAAGGAGGAGTGGGACGACCCCGCCGTCGGCCGCTTCGCCCGCGTCCACGACCCCGAGGGCAATCCGATCGAGCTTTGGGAGCCGCCGGCGAGCAGCTAGATTCGTCATCCCGGCGAAGGCCGGGATGACGACATGAGGCTGGTCGGCCGTTTTACCGACCCTGGCTCCGCCAGCGCTTGACCACGCGATCGAGGATTTCGACCTCGCCGCCGGTTTCGCGCCACAGTTTCGAGAAGAGCGGATCGTTCGACGCCGGGCGCTTGTCCTCTTCGAGCGTATCGAGATAGACGCGGATGGGAATCGACACGCCCTCGCCGCAGATGATGCATTCGCGGTTGCGGAGCGCCGGGATCGAATCGATGAAGCCGCGCGCGCCTTCGGGCATCGCAGCCTTGACGAAATGCTGGTCGCGTTCGTTGTTGAGGCGCATCGAGATGATCGTGCCGCACTGCGACAGCACGCCTTCGGCGAGATCCGACGGACGCTGCGTGATCAGGCCGAGCGACACGCCGTATTTGCGGCCTTCCTTGGCGATGCGTTCGAGGATCTTGCGCACCGCCTGCCCCTGGCCGACGTCCTTCGACGGAATGTAGCGGTGGGCTTCCTCGCACACGAGCAGGATCGGCCGCTGCGGTTCGCCGCGCGACCAGATCGCATAGTCGAAGGTCAGGCGCGACAGCACCGCGACGACGACCCCCGTGATGTCCGACGGCACCCCCGACACGTCGATGATCGAGATCGGACGGCCATCCGACGGCAGGCGGAAGATCTTGCCGAGGAAATTCGCCATCGTGTCGGCTACGAGCATCCCCGAAAACATGAAATTATAGCGCGGGTCAGCGCGCATTTCCTCGATCTTGCCCTTGATCCGCATGAAGGGCGCCGACGAGGTCGCCTTGTCGAGCTTGCCCATCTCGTTGGTGAGGATGCTGAGCAGGTCGGACAACAGATAGGGGATCGGCGAATCGACCGTGATCTTGCTCATCCCCTCGGCCAGCCGGTTCTTCTGCCGCGCCTGGAGCAGGCATTTGGCGAGCACGTCGCAGTCGCCCTGCCGCTCGCGCCCCTCGCTGGTGACGAAAACCTCGCAATGCTCCTCGAAGTTCATCAGCCAATAGGGCATGGCGAGATTGTCGACGTCGAACAGCGCGCCCGTGCCCTTGAAGGCCGCCGAATATTCGCCGTGCGGGTCGACCATCACGATATGGCCCTGCGGCGCGAGCTCGCAGATCTTGTGAAGGATCAGCGCCGCGCTGGTCGATTTGCCGGTGCCGGTCGAGCCGAGCAGCGCGAAATGCTTGCCGAGCATCGCGTCGACATAAAGCGAGCCGCGAATATCCCTGGTCGGATAGACGGTGCCGATCTCGACATGCGCGCGCTCGTCGGCGGCATAGATTTGCTTGAGGTCGGCGCTCGTCGCCGCGAAGACCTCGCTCCCCGGAACCGGGTAGCGCGTCACGCCGCGGCGGAAATTATGGATGCGCCCGGTCAGCTTCTCCTCGTCGCCTTCGCCGAGGAAATCGACCGAGGCGGCGATCAGCCCGTCGCCGCCCTGGTGGAGCTGCTGGTCGCGGATGCTCGCGAGCAGCCAGACATTGCCGACGCGCACCTTGACCTGCGCGCCGACCTGTCCGGCCATCGCGACCGCCGCGTCGGTCGAGGCCGACAGGCGCTGCAGCGCGGCTGCATCGAGCAGGATGCGCGAGGCCGAGCCCGCTATGTCGATCACTTCGCCGACGAGCAATTCGTCGCGGTGATGCGCCGCGGCCGGGGCAGCGACCGTCGCCGGGGTAACCGTTCCGCCCCCTGCCAGCCGCACATGTTGCGCAGCCATCGCCTCGCCGGCTCGCTGGCCGCTTCCCTGCATATCCATCCCAATGCCCCGCCTGTTGTGGTCCCGGTATGGGGTATCGCAGCAGTTGGTAAAGAAAGCGCTTATGTTGTTGCCGGGCGCCGTCCCTAGCGGCGGCGGAAAATCGCCGATGCGGCATAGCCGAGCGAGACCGAGAGCAGCACCGCGGTCAGCCCATAGAGAAAGCCGTGCCGCTGCGCCGCGAGCGCGACGAAACGCTCGAACCCCGCCTTGCGGATCTCGACATCGCGCGCGGCGACCGCGATCACGCGCCCCTTGCTGATCAGATAGGTTTCGGCGCGATAATTGCCGACCGGCACGCGCGCGGGCACCGGAATGCGCGCGCGATAGAGCACGCCCTCGGTAATCTCGACCGCCTTCGGATCCTCATAGAACAGGCCTTGCCGCCGATAGAGGTCGATCAGCCCGTTCTCGAAGCGGGCCAGCGTCTTCGCTTCGGAAAAGCCCGTCGGCGACATCGACAGGTTGCTCAGCCCCAGCTCGAAGATCGCCGCGGTGCGCTCGTCGACGAGCTGGTCGATCGGGCGCGACGAACCGATCGCGTAAAATCCGGGCGAAGTGCGCAGGCGGATGCTGTCGGCATTGACCCAGATCCCCGCGACGCGCTGCTTTTCGCGCAGGATGATCGGCCGCACCGGCCCCTTCAGCACGACGACGATGTCGGCGCGGTCGTCGGGCAGCCGCTGTCCAGGATAGAGGATCGCACCGAACAGCAACAGCTCCTCGCCGGTGAAGCTGTACTGGATGTCGATCGCGCGGCTCGACACGTCGGGCACTAGCCGCGGATCGGCGGCGCGCGCGGCGATCGCCCAGCCCGCCGCGCCGAGCAGCGCGACCAGAAAGAGCGCCGCGCGCCTCATTGCACCGTATAGATTTCGTCGGGCCGGATAAAGAGATCGACAGCCATGCGCAGCGCGACGAGCAGCACGATCGCGGCGAGGATCGCGCGCAGATATTCGGGCCGCACCGTCTGCGCGAAGCGCGCGCCGATCTGCGCGCCGGTGACGCTGCCGACCAGCAGCAGCGCGGCGAGCACCAGGTCGACCGCGCCGGTGGTCAGCGCGTGAACCATCGTCGTCGCGATCGTCACGAACAGCGTCTGGAACAGCGAGGTTCCGACAACCACCTGCGTCCCCATGCCGAGCAGATAGACCATCGCCGGGACCATGATGAAGCCGCCGCCGACGCCGAGCAGCATCGTGATGATCCCCACTGCCATGCCAAGCAGCAGCGGTGCGAGCGGCGAGATATAGAGGCCCGAGCGATAGAAGCGCCAGCGCAGCGGCAGGTTGGCGACCATCGGGTGGTGGCGCCGCTTGCGGGCCGGCGGCGGCAACCCCTCGCGCATCGCGCGCAGCGCGCCCAGCGCCTCGCGTCCCATGATCGTCCCGACCGATCCCATCAGCGCGACGTAAAGGATCGAAATCACCGTATCGATCTGTCCCCAGGCGGTGAGCAGTTCGAACAGGCCGGCGCCGATCAACGACCCGATCATCCCGCCCGTCACGAGCACCGATCCCATGCGCAGATCAACCCCGTCGCGCTCGAGATAGGCCATCGCGCCCGACACGCTGGCGCCCGTCACCTGCGTCGCCGCCGACGCCGCGGCGACCGTCGGCGGAATGCCATAGAAGATGAGCAAAGGCGTGGTCAGAAATCCGCCCCCGACCCCGAACATGCCCGACAGGAAGCCGACCCCGCCGCCGAGCAGGACGATGACCAGCGCATTGACCGACAGATTGGCGACGGGAAGATAGAGATCCATGGGCCTCGGGTGACGTCCACGGCGCCCGGATAGCGCCGATTCCGCTGGACCCTAGACGATTTTCGCGGGGTGGGGAATCGACTGCGGTGCGGTGCGGCAGAAAATCAGAAATCGGCGGCGAGCGTGACCGCGACGCCGCTGCCGGGCACCGCATCGCCCGCAATCCGCTGTCGCCAGTCGATCGCGATCCGGCTCCCCTTCGCGAGGCGGGGCAGGCGCAGCGTCAGCCTGGGTCCGACATCGAGCCGCGCCGCGCCCGGCTGCACCGCGCCCGCCGCGAGCGCGCCGACGCTGAACGGCAGCGACGGGTTCGATCCGATGCGGTGATCGACCACGACCGCACCATCGGCAAAACCGTCGAGACGCTGTGCGCCGACCACGCCCGCCTGTGCATAGGCCTCAAGCCGAAAGCCGGCGGGAAGCGCGACATCGCCGACCCCGCCGAAGGCCATCGCCGCGAGCGCGGTGCGCCCCTCGCTGCCGGCGGCGACGCGCTGCTCGACGGCAATGTCGACGGGCAGCGCGGGCACTGGCGCAAAAGCGATACCGGCGGCAAATTCGCGTTGCCGCGGCCGGTCGAGCGCGACAGTCGCCCGGCCATAGGCACGTGCGCGGCCGTCGCGACCCAGGCCATAGGCGATGCGCAGCCCGGCCTGACTGCCGCCGATCTGGCCCGCCGCGGCGACGGCTTCGGGCGCCGCGCCCGCGCCGCTCCGTACGAAGGCCCAGGCCGACGCGCTCCAGCCCGACAGGTCGCGGCGCATCCAAAAGGGTCCGCCGCTTGCCGGCCCGGCGGTCGGCGGGAGGTCATGCGGCCCCCGCCACGACGGGGCGGGTCCGGGCGCCGCCGCCGATGAAGCCCTGCCGGGGGACGAGGCCGGAAGCCCGCTCGTCGGAGCCGGGCCCGGCGCATGGCGGCCAGGACCGTCCACGCGCCGCCCGGCGGCCGCCGATGGCGCCAGCATCCCGATGGCGAGCGTCCGGCGGCGCGGCCGGACACTCGCCTGCGCGGGCCCGGCGATCGCCTGTGTCGCCCATGCGCGCGCGGGCATGAGGGGCGGCTCGGGCGCCGCCGGGTTCCAGTTCGCCGCGAGACGAAATGCGGTCCAGCCCGCGAGACAAAGCAGCAAAAAGCGTAGCGCCGGCGCGTCGCGATGCGCGCGCGTCCCCTGTCGCCGCACCATCACCGGCGGCGTATGGCGGCAAGCATGGGACGCACCGGCGCTGCGGTCGCGCCATGATCGGTCTTGTCCCACACGACCTCGCCCGATCGCAGCATCCGGCTGTAGAGCAGAACGGCGCGGCGGGCGGCAAGGATGGCGATGATGTTGGTGACGAACGCACGCGGCAGCGCCATCGGCGCGGCGCGGACGCCATACCGGCGCGCGGTGAAATGCCCCCGCATCCCGAGCCGCCAGAGGAGCAGCGCCGCGTCGAACGCGATCAGCAGCCGCATGGCTCCGCTCTCGGTCCGCGGCGCCCAGCCGAGCCATGTTTCGCCGGCGAGGGCGACGGCCGCGAGGACCGCTCCGCCATAAGCGGCGAGCAGGACGAGCGCCGCCAGCGGCGCGCGGCGGTCGCGCCACAGCATCCATCGCGCGGCCCAGCTTCGCACCGGCTTGCCGCCCGCGATCGGATCGAGCCAACCGAGATGATCCCAGCCCTCGAGCGCAATGCCCGCGATCCAGCGCGCCTTTTGCCGCACGGCGCAATCGAGCCGCGCGGGAAATTCGCCGCGCGAGACGATCGGATCGCCGTCGGGGTCGGTCGCCGTGACAAAGGCGGAGCGCAGCCCATAGGCGCCGATCAGCATCCCGACCTCATAATCTTCGGTCAGGCTGTCGGCGCGGAACGGCTGGCCGCCGCGTTCGATCGCCAGCAGCGTGAGCGCCTGCCGCGTCAGCGCACAGCCGACGCCCGCCGACGGCAAGGGCACACCGAGCGCCGAGCGCACGACGAGTTCCTTGCCGTGCGCCTCGGCGAATTCGTCGCCATAATGGGCGCCGATCCAGCGGTCGCCGCGCTCGATGATCGGAACCACCGGGATTTGCACCATCGCATGATGCGCAAGTTCGAGCCGGAACAGCGCAAGCTCGCCCCGATGCACATGATCTTCGGCATCGTGCAGCAGGATCGCGGCATAGCGCAGACCCTCGGCGCGCTCGTCCTCGCCGAGCGCGGTCCACAGCCGGTTGAGATTGTCGCCCTTCGTCGTCGGCCCATCCGCGTCGCCGACGACCAGCCGCAGCCGCGGGTCGCGCGCGACGAGTGGCGAGACGGCGATCAGGGTCGCAGCATCGTTCGGATAGCAGCCGACATAGAGGCGGAAATCCTCACCCTCCCAGGCGGCGAGCGTCCGGCGGATCATCGCCGGAAGCACAGCCGCCTCGTCCCACGCGGGGACGAAGACGGCGAAGCGGCCGGCGATCGGCGTCCTTTCGCTGCCGCCGCGCGGCGCCGCGCGGCGCCGGCCGCGCATCGCCAGCCACAACGCATCGAGCATCAGGTCGTCGAGCCCGATCAGCAGCACGCCGACCGCAGCAAACAGCATCAGTTCGTGCCCGACGCGCTGGACCAGCCAGGCGAGCCATTCGGTTGCGAGTTCCACCTGTTCGCCCCGATCCCCCTCGCGGCGTTGCCGCCGCCCCCTGTCATCAAGGCGTAAGGATTGAATCGGGTTTGTAAAGGTGACGAACCCCCGTCGGGACGCTAAGAGGGCGACCAATTAGAACCAGAATGACAGGATTTTAGGCTCGATGGCTCTCAGTTCGCCCCGTTCAGCCCTGCGCGACTTCCTCGAAAGCGAAAGCGCCGGCGGAATGCTGCTCATCGCCGCGGCGGCGCTGGCGATGTTCGTCGCGAACAGCGCGCTCGGCGATCTCTATCACGACGCGATTCATGCGGTAACCGGCCCGGTGCTCACCGACAAGCTCGGGCCGATGACCGTACATCTGTGGATCAACGACGGACTGATGGCGATCTTCTTCCTGCTCGTCGGGCTCGAGATCAAGCGCGAGTTCGTCGACGGCCGCCTCGCGAGCTGGGACCGGCGGCGATTGCCGATGATCGCCGCGGCAGCGGGGATGGCGATGCCTGCGATCCTCTATATGGCGACCGCAGGCAGCACGCCGGGGCTCGCGCAGGGCTGGGCGATTCCGGCGGCGACCGACATCGCCTTCGCGATCGGCGTCCTAGCGCTGCTCGGCAAGCGCGCACCGACCTCGCTGAAGCTGTTTCTCGTCACCGTCGCGATCGTTGACGATATGGGCGCGGTCGTCATCATCGCGCTCTTCTACACCGCCAAGATCAACCTGATCGCGCTCGGCGGCGCGGCGGCGGTACTCGGCATCATGTATCTGTTCAACCGGTCGGGGGTCAAAAGCCTGATCGTCTATCTGCTGCTCTTCATTATCCTCTGGTATGCGATGCTGCTCTCGGGCGTCCATGCGACGATCGCCGGGGTGCTCGCGGCGATGGCGATCCCGCTCGAAAAGACCCCCGGCCACCCCGACAGCGCGACCTCGCCGCTCCATCGCCTCGAACATGCGCTGCACCCCTGGGTCGCCTTCGCGATCGTGCCGCTGTTCGGCTTCGCCAATGCCGGGGTCGACATCGGCGGGCTGACGCTCGCACAGATTTTCGCCCCCTTGCCGCTCGGCATCGCCTTGGGCCTGTTCCTCGGCAAGCAGATCGGCATCTTCGGCAGCGTCTGGCTCAGCGTGAAGCTCGGCATCGCGGGCAAGCTGCGCGGCGCGACCTGGCTGCAAATCTATGGCGTCGCGGTGCTCTGCGGCATCGGCTTCACGATGAGCCTGTTCATCGGCGGGCTCGCCTTTCCGGGCCGGCCGCTGCTCGTCGAGGAAGCCAAGATCGGCATTTTGATGGGATCGCTGCTCGCGGCGCTCACCGGCTATGCCGTGCTGCGCCTCGCGCCGCTGCACCCGCGCCATCACGAAGTCGAAACCGAGTCCGATGGCGAGATCGACGGCGACGGCGACGTGCGCGACACGTCCGACGCGCGGGGAACCGCGACCGCCTGATGCGCCGCGCGATCGCCTGTCTGCTGCTGGCGTCGGTGGCGGCGCCGACACTGTCGGGCTGCTATGCGCTCGATCCCGAGATGCGCCGCCACGTCGCCGAGCGCAAGGCGAAGGAAGGCGCGTCGCACGCAGCGGCACCGGAATCGCCGCCACCGGCTCCCACGCCGCCGGCCGTCGTCCCCGACGCCTGGCCGCTCACCGCTCCAAAGGTCGATCCCGCAGCGGCGGCGCAGGCGCAGGACAGGCTCAAGGAAGCCGCCGCCGCCTACCTCATCCTGACGCTCGAGGCGGGCGCGCATGAAGAGGGCTATATCGACGCCTATTACGGCCCGCCCAAGCTGATCGCCGACGCGCTGACCGCGCCGCGCGACGTGCCGGCCCTGCAGGCCGAGGCGCGGCGGCTGATCGACCTGCTCGATGCTGCGGCACCGAACCTCGCCGACCCGATCGAGCGCCGCCGCGCCGCCTTCCTGCGTGCGCAGCTCGTCGCCGCCGAGACGCGGCTGATGATGATGCAGGGCAAGCGCTTTCCCTTCGCCGAAGAGGCCGAGCGGCTGTTCGGCGTGCGTCCCGAGCTCAAACCGCTCGCGAGCTACGACGCCGAGCTGGCGAAGATCGCGGCGCTGGTGCCGGGCGACGGCCCGCTTGCGGGCCGCGTCGAGGCGTATCTCGACCGCTTCACCATTCCCAAGGACCGGCTCGAAAAAGTCTTCGACGCCGCGATCGCGCGCTGCCGCGGGCGCACCGCGGCGCATGTGACGATGCCCGAGGGCGAAAATTTCGTGATGAAGTTCGTCACCGGCAAGAGCTGGAGCGGCTACAACCATTATGTCGGCGCCTATACGAGCATCATCGAGATCAACACCGACCTGCCGATCCGCCTGTCGCGCGCGCTCGACCTCGGCTGCCACGAGGGCTATCCGGGCCATCATCTGTTCAACATGAAGATCGAGGAGCAGCTGGTAAAGGCGCGCGGCTGGCTCGAATTCAGCGTCTATCCGCTCTACAGCCCACAAAGCCTGCTCGCCGAGGGCAGCGCCAATTACGGCATCGACCTTGCCTTCCCCGACAAGACGCGCCCCGACACCGAGCGCGACGTGCTGATGCCGCTCGCCGAGATCGCGACGCCGACCGACGATCGCTACTGGCAACTCCTCGATGCGATGAAGGCGTTGCAGGGCGCGCGGCTGACGATCGCGCAGCAATATCTCGACGGGCAGATCGACCGGCAGGCCGCAGTCGCGCTGACGCAGAAATATCAGCTCGTCTCGCACGAGCGCGCCGAAAAATCGGTCGCCTTCACCGAACAATATCGCAGCTACGTGATCAACTATGCTATCGGCGAGGCGATGGTGAAGGACTATCTCGAACGCGGCGGTGCCGACCGCGACGAAATCTGGCGGCGCTTTTCGCTGATGCTCAGCGAGCCGACGCTGCCGGCGGACCTGCTCGCGCCATGAGCAGCGCCGCCGCCATATTGTGGCTCGGCCAGTGGGGCTCGCCCCGCCGCCCGCCCGCGGGGGTCGCCCCGCGCGGCTGACGATCCGGCGCGTGCCCGCGCGCCCTTTCGATCGCCCGTGCCACATTTTTGAAGGGGAATTCCCCATGCTCGACAGGACCGAAACCCACCGCCGTATCGAGACGCCCGACATGAAGGATTATGGCGTCTATCTTGCCGTCGACCGCCTGCTCGGCTGCCAGAAGCCGCTCGCCGGCCTCTGCACCCCCGACGAGCTGCAGTTCCAGATCGTCCATCAGGTCGAGGAACTGTGGATGAAGCTCATCGCCTTCACCCTCGCCGAAATCGACGGCCATATGGCGGCGCGCGAGACGATGCGCGTGCTGACCTTGTTCGACCGCGTCCACCGGCTGATGCGGCTGATGACTGACCAGCTGTCGCTGCTCGAAACGATGAGCCCGTTCGATTACCAGTCGATCCGGCTCCAGCTCGGCAACGGCTCGGGGCAGGAAAGCCCAGGCTTCCAGCTCCTGCTCACCCTGCCGCAGCCGCTGTGGGCGCGCTACAAGGCCGTCTATCTTGAGCCCGAGGGGCGCAGCGTCGCCGACGTTTACGACAGCGGCTACCGGCATGACGAGGCCTATATGGTCGCCGAGGCGCTGGTCGAGTATGACGAGCTGTTCCAGCTGTTCCGCGCCCACCATATCCAGCTGATCCACCGCTCGATCGGCATGGGGTCGAAATCCTTGAAGGGTCGCCCCGTCGAGCTTTTGAACGCCGGCGCGCGCCATCGCTTCTTCCCCGAGCTGTGGGACATTCGCGCCGAGATGACCGACCGCTGGGGCGCCGAATATGGCGTCAAGCGCGACAGCATCAGCGGCCATGGCGCCCCCGGCCACGGCAGCGGGCTGTGAGCGGCGCGTTGCTGCCCGGAAGCGTCGCAGGGCGCTTCCACCTGCCGCCCGGCGTCACCTATCTCAAGAGCCACAGCGTCGGCTGTCAGCCGCGCGCCGCCGAAGCGTTGCTGCGCGACAAGCTGCTGATGCCCTGGGCCGAGACCGGCGAGGCGTGGCCACATTGGCTGGAGGCGATCGACGAGTGGCGCGCCGCACTTGCCGGCCTGCTCGGCGTCGAGCCGCGCGACCTCTGCCCCGCTACCAATGTCAGCGCGGGCCTCTCGCGCTATCTCTCGGCGCTCGGCGCGGCGACGCCGCGGCGCACGATCCTGCTTGCGCCGAGCGCCTTTCCGACGATCGGCTATGTCGTCGGCGGGCTTGCGGCGGAAGGCTGGAGTGCGCGTTACCTCCCCGCCGACGCCGACGTTCGCGATCCCGCGAGCTGGGCCGCCGCGCTCGATGACGAGGTCGCGCTGGTGATCGCGATGCACGTCAGCTCGAACAGCGGCGCGCTCGCCGACCTAGCAGGCATCGCCGCCGCCGCGCACGCCGCGGGCGCGCGCTGCATCGCCGACAGCGCGCAGGCGGTCGGCGTCGTGCCGGTGACGCCCGCCCTATGGGGCGTCGATGCGCTGCTCGGCACCAGCGTCAAATGGCTATGCGGCGGCCCCGGCGCGGCGTGGCTGTGGGTCGCGCCGCACGACCGCACCGCGCTCGACCCCGCCGAGCGCGGCTGGTGGAGCCACGAAAATCCGTTCGAGATGAACATAGCCGACTTCCGCTATGCCCCCGACGCGCGGCGCTGGTGGGGCGGCACGCCCGACGTCGCGCCCTTCATCCTGTCGGCGGCGGGAATCGCCGAGATCGCCGCGCTCGGCGTCGAGCACATCCGCGCGCATAATCTGGCGCTCCAGACGATGCTCCGCGACACGCTCGAGGCGCAGACCCCGCACTGGCGCTGGCCGGACGGCGCCATCGGCGGAACGCTGTGCATCGACACCGGCGCCGACCAGCCGCGCGTCGCCGCGGCGCTCGACGCGCAGGCGATCAAGGCCGATTTTCGGGGGTCGGTGATGCGGCTGTCGTTCCACGCCTACAGCGGCGTCGCGGACGTCGAGCGGACGGTGGCGGCCTTGAAATAATGTGTCCCCGCGAAGGCGGGGACCCATCTCCGGCCGGCTCAATATGGCGCCGTCGGGAGATGGACTCCCGCCTTCGCGGGAGCACATGAAATTCAGTTAGCGACGCTCGTTATCACTCCGCCGCCATCGCCATTTCGACGCGCTGCGGCCCGCGGATGACGCCGCCGGGATAGACGCCCTGCCCTTCGCCGTCCTTGAAGGTCACCTGCCCCGACTTCACCGTCGCGACATAGCCGTCGGCCTTTTGCAACAGGCGCTTGCCGCCCGCGGGAAGGTCGAAGGCCAGCCACGGCTTGCCGAGTTTCAGCCTCTCCATGTCGATGACATTGAGGTCGGCGAGATAACCCGGCGCGACGAGCCCGCGATCCTCGAGCCCATAGAGCACTGCCGTATCGCGGCACTGGCGCTTGATCGCGCGCGCGAGCGGGATGCGCCCGCCTCTTTTGCGATCGCGCACCCAATGCTGGAGCATGAAGGTCGGCGAGGCGGCGTCGCAGATCGTCCCGCAATGCGCGCCGCCGTCGGACAGGCTGTTCACCGTGTCGTCGGCATCCTGCAGCGCTTCGAGGAAGTCGAGGTTGCCGTCGGCATAGTTGAGGATCGGCAGATAGGCGAAACCGGTCGCATCGTCGCGGCAGAGCAAGTCATAGGCATAGTCGGCGGGATCGACCCCCGCCGCCGCCGCGCGCGCGGCGATGCTCGCTTCGGGTCCGGGCTCATAATCGAAATCCTCGTCCATTTCGAACTGCATCGCCCAGCCGCCCGCGACGACCATCAGCAGTCCCAATATGTCCTTGGGCGCCTCGCTGAAATCATTCTCCTCGGAGAGGAGCTGCGCCTTGAACGCGGGATCGAGCAGCTTCGCCTTCTGCTCGTCCCACGGCAGATTTTCGATGGCGCGCCACGACGGGCGGAACCGAAAGGGATGCACCGTGCCGCGCCACGCCATGATGATGCCGTTGCCGCGCAGCGCGATCTGCGCGACGATATTCGCGCCCTTCGCATTTTCGGCGCGCATCGTTTCGATCTGTTCGCCCAGCGGCAATTCCTTGGCGATCGACTGGAGCGCGGCAAAGGTCACCGGCAGCCCGGTTTCGCGGCTGAGCTTCCCCATCCAGTCGAACTCGTTCCACTCACGGTTGAGGTCGCTCGCCATTTCGAACACGCCATAGCCGACGCGCCCCATCGCGCGGCCGATCTCGATCAGCTCTTCGGCGGTCGCGGTGGTGCCGGGGACGACCTCGCCGTCGACCGACTTGTGGATCACGGTGCGGCTGGTCGAAAAGCCGAGCGCGCCCGCGCGCACGCCGTCCTCGACGATGCGCGACATTTCGGCGATGTCTTCGGCGGTCGGCACCGCGCCCGGCTGTTCGCGATCGCCGAGCACATAGGCGCGCACCGCGCCGTGCGGGACGTGGCAGGCGACGTCGACGGTGCGCGGCAGCTTGTCGAGCGCGTCCATATATTCGGGGAAGGTCTCCCAGTCCCAGCTCATCCCCTCGGCGAGGGCGGTGCCCGGAATATCCTCGACGCCTTCCATCAGGCCGATCAGCCAGTCGTGACGGTCGGGGCGCGCCGGGGCGAAGCCGACGCCGCAATTGCCCATGACGACGGTGGTGACGCCGTGCCAGCTCGACGGCGCCATTTCCCGATCCCACGTCGCCTGCCCGTCATAATGGGTGTGGACGTCGACGAAGCCGGGGGTGACGATCTTGCCCGCCGCGTCGATCTCTTCGCGCCCGGCGCCGATGTCCGATCCCACCGCGACGATGCGGTCGCCCTCGACCGCCACATCGGCCACGAAAGGCTCGCTGCCCGAGCCGTCGACGACGGTGCCGCCGCGAATCACCAGATCGTACATCTCTCTCTCCCGTATTTGGTTTCAACGCGAAACCTATCATCAAAATCGCGCGATGCAAATTGTCGCGCCAGTGTCGCGGCAAGGCGCTATGATGGCGCGGCAACAGGATGGGAGAGACCAGCATGATCCGTATGATGCTCACCGCCACAGCCGCGCTCGCGCTGCTGGGCTGCACCGCGACCGGCTCTGGCGAAGGCGAAGCCACCGCCGCCTCGGCCGCGCCCGCGCCGATGGCGACCAACTATGCCGCGATCCTCGCCGATCCCAAACGCCCCGATGCCGACCGCGCGCGCGACGCCGCGCGCATGCCCGCCAGGCTGATCGACTTCGCTGAGGTCGCGCCCGGCGAAAGCGTCGGCGATTTCGTGATGGGCGGCGGCTATGTCACGCGCATCCTCGCGGGCGTCGTCGGGCCAGCGGGGCATGTCTATGCCTTTCAGCCGCAGGAATTCATCGCGTTCAAGGCGCAATATGGCACCGACCAGCAAGCGGTCGCCGCGGCCTATGACAATGTCGACGCCGTCGCAGGGCCCTTCGCCGCGCCCGCCTTCCCCGTGCCGCTCGACACGATCATCACGGTGCAGAATTTCCACGACCTCTATTTGAAGCCCTTCCCCGCCGATACGGGCGCGAAAGCTAGCGCGGCGCTGTTCGCGGCGCTGAAGCCCGGCGGCACGCTCGTCGTCGTCGATCACAGCGCGGCGGACGGCAGCGGCACGACGCTTTCGGACAGCCTGCACCGCATCGACAAAGCCGCGGTGGTCGATGCGCTGACGAAGGCGGGCTTCGTGCTCGACGCCGAAAACGACCTCTACGCCAACCCCGACGACCCGCGCACCGCGAACGTCTTCGACGCGGCGATTCGCGGCAAGACCGACCAGTTTGCGCTGCGGTTCAAAAAGCCGGGGTGACGATCTTCGGACAGGAGTGGCCGCAATTCTCCCCTCCCGCTTGCGGGAGGGGTTGGGGGTGGGCAGCGACGGTGCGGTGGCCCACCCCGCTGCGGCTAACGAGCAAGCTCGCAAGCCTCGCTGCCCCTCCCGCAAGCGAGAGGGGATGTCCGTTCCCCGTTCAAGCGGCGACCGGCCACCCCACGCCGATCTTTCGGGTCAAACCTTCCCAAGCGTCTCGCGCCGCGGCCCCAGATAGCCGAACAGCCAGGCTGCCACTTTTCGCATCTGGATTTCCTCCGCGCCCTCGGTGATCCGGTAGCGGCGGTGGTGGCGATAGATATGCTCGAACGGCTTGTGGCGCGAATAGCCGATGCCGCCATGCACCTGCATCGCGCGGTCGGCGGCCTCGCAGACGAGACGGTTCGCCCAGTAATTGCACATGCTCACCTTGTCGGAGAGGGTGCGCTCGATCTCCTTGTGGGGCATATTGTCCATCTCCCACGCGGTCTTGCGGATCAGCAGGCGGAGCATTTCGGCCTGCGTCGCGAGCTCGACGAGCGGGAACTGGATCGCCTGATTTTTCGCGAGCGCCTCGCCGAACGGCTTGCGCTCCCGCGCGTATTTCACGCTCTCTTCGATGCAATAGACCGCGGCACCCAGCGACGAGGCCGCCTGGCGGATGCGGTTCTGGTGGACGAAGCTCTGCGCGATCGACAATCCGCCGCCCTCGGGCCCGAGCCGCGCGCTGTCGGGCACCCACACGTCGGTGAAGCTGACGCGCGGGTGATCGGTCGGCATGTTGAAGGTCCAAAGATACTCCTCGATTGCGAGCCCCGGCGACGGATTGGGGACGAGCAGGCAGGTGATCCCCTTGGCGTCGCCATCCTCGCCGCTAGTGCGGCAAAAGGTCGCACAGTGCGTCGCGACGTGCATCCCCGTCGTCCACATCTTCGCGCCGTTGATCCGCCAGCCCTCGACCCCGTCGCGGGTCTCCTTCACCGCGCGCGTCTCCATATGCGTCGCGTCGCTGCCATGTTCGGGCTCGGTGAGGCCGAACGCCGTCCGCCGCTTGCCCTCGAAGCCGCCGAGGATGAACTCCGCCTTCTGCTCGTCGCTCGTCGCGAACTGCTCGAACATCTCGACGAAAGGGAAATTGCCGACGATGCTATGCTCGTTCTGCAGGTCGTTGTGCAGGCCCAGCCCCTTGGCGGCGAAATGCTCGCGGATCACCGCCATCCACAGGTTCGACCCGTCCTTGCCGCCATATGTCTTCGGTGCCGAAAAGCGCCAGTGGCCCGCGGCGTCGGCTTTGCGCGTCGCCTGTTTCAAGAGCGCCTCCCACTCGGGACGCGGCAGGCCCTGATTGTCCCAGTCGGTGCGCGCATGTTCGCGGCGATGGTCGAAGAAGCGGATATTGTCGTCGGCCTCTTCCAGCGGCTTGATCTCCGCTTCGATGAAGGCATCGAGTTCGTCCAGATAGGCCTGCAAGTCGGCTGGAACCGCGAAATCCATGTCTCTCTCCCTTTGACCAAGCCCCTCCCTTCAGGGGAGAAGTGATTCGATTGCGTCAGATCGTCGCTATCCGCCCCAGTCCGCGCGCGCCGCCGCGAGCGCCGCATATTTCGGACTGTCGACCGCGCATTTGTCGAGCACCGCGCGGCGCAGCCTGGCCAGCAGTCCGGGCTCGGCAAGCGTCGTCTGGCCGCGCATCAACGCTTCGGCGAGTCTCTTGTCTTCGGCCCGCGCGCCGGCGTCGAGATCGCGCATGACGATGCCGAGCGCGTTCATCGCGACGACGACCTGAAACTTGCCATGGCCCTCGGCCCCCGGCTTGATCGCTTCGCCGAGCCAGTCGCGCACCGCCTGCACCATCTCGCGGTTCGTCGGCTCGCCCACCGGCACCTCGGGCGCGACAGGCGATGGCGGCAAAGGCCGGGCGCGCTCGGCCTCGGGCGCCTCGCTTTCGAGGAGGCGGACGAGATCGAGTTCCTGCTCGGCGGTGCGCCGCCCGACGACGACGCGCTCGACCGTGGTGTCGGCGCCGCTCCGCCACGCCTGCCCCATCTGCAGGCAGCCGAGCGCCCACCACAGGGTGCGATAAATAAGCCAGAAGCGGAAGCGTTCGCGGTCGACCGGACGCCCGCCCGCCGCCTCATAGGCCGCGAAATACGCCTCGAGGCTGCCGACCCCGAACGCGGGCCTGTCGAGCTGGCCGAAGCGCCATACCGTCATGCAACCGAACGCCAGATCCTCGTGCGCGTCGCCCAGATGCGCGAGTTCCCAGTCGAGCACCGCGGCGAGGCCGCCCGCATCGACCATCACATTGCCCATCCGGTAATCGCCGTGGACGAGCACCGGCTCGGTGGGCTCGGGCAGATGATCCTCGCACCATTTGACCGCGAGCGCGATCGCCGGCCGGTCGCCGCCATAGGAGAGGAAGCGCGCCTTGAGCTCGGCGAGCGCTTCGGCGGTGTCCATCGCGGGGATGCCTTCGGGAATGACCTCGCGCGGCAGCGCGTGGATGCGCGCCAGCTCGCGCCCCAGATCGGCGACGAGCGATGGCGGCGGCGCCGCCAGGATCTTCGCCGGGCTCACCTCGGCTATGATGCGGCGCATCACATAGCCCGTCCCCATGCCGTCGCCCTCCG
Organism: Sphingopyxis indica; assembly: GCF_032879645.1. Classification (NCBI taxonomy): domain Bacteria; kingdom Pseudomonadati; phylum Pseudomonadota; class Alphaproteobacteria; order Sphingomonadales; family Sphingopyxidaceae; genus Sphingopyxis; species Sphingopyxis indica. The sequence continues at coordinate 789,286 of NZ_CP076394.1, read as the reverse complement.
CGAGCACGCCGACGACTTCGGGCGCCTTCACCCCGCCCGCATGCGCCGCCTTCACCAGCGCCGCCTCGACCGCATGGCCATAGGGACGGCCCGCCATATAGTCGGCCGACGGCGCACGGCGCAGGACATAGGCTTCTTCCGCCCAGTCGAACGCCCAGCTTTCCATATTCGCCCCGCCCGACAGGCGCTCGAGGCCGGACAACTCCCCGGGCCCGGCGACGCGCGACATGAAGGCGGACAGGGATGCTGCAAGGTCGGTCATTACTTAATGATGCTAAGTATTTTGGCCGGCTGCAAGACCCAAAGCGCGTTTGCCGTCATGAGGACGAGGGGCATGGCGTATCTTTCGCGGCGCCCGCCGGCGTCATTCAGACGTGAAAGTTCACGGCATTGAGCCAATAGGACGGGATCGGTCGTCCGTCGCTATCGAGCGCCGGTTCGAAACGTGCCCGTCGTTTGAGGGCATCGCAAACCGCTTCGTCGAACGCTTTGTCGCCGATCGAATTCTGGATATGGCACGCGCTGACGCTGCCATTCTCATCGACATTCAGCCGGAACATGACGATCGCGCGCTGCCCCATCCAGGCCTTGCCCGGCGGATAGTCGCCGGGCAGCACCCAGCGCCCCGGATTGCCTTTCGGGATCACCGGCCGCGACAGGGTCGCATGTTTGGCAACGTCGATTCCCCAATGATCGAGCAGTTCGTCGGTGCATTGGCGCATCGCCGCGAGCGCTTTGTCGAGCGGTCCGGTTTCGAGAAGAAGGGGCTGATGCGCGGGTTTCCTCACTTCGAGAAATGTCGCCGCCGCCTCTTCCGCCGGCGTGATTCGCTTCGCTTTCGCAATCGCGATCCTGGCCGCCTTCTCGGCCGCGGCCTCGTCGTCGCCCGCGTCCGGACCGGCTGCGTCCTCGAATTCAGGTTCGTCGGGCTGCGGTATGATGCGCATCGCGCCGCGAAGGACGATCGCCGGCGTCTTGTCGGATGCATTTGCCGAATAATAGGATCGTTCCTGCATCGGCCCGACCGGCCCGAAGCGAAGTTCGGCAATGCCGTCTGACCGACGGGTCCGCACGGGTTTGCCGATCAATTGCAGACGAAAGGGATCGCCCGGCTCATAGCGGTCGATCAATATCGTGACCTTCTGGTCGCCTTCGCCGAAGCTGCGCCCGATCCGGCAGCTATCCTTGGCGTAGTCGAGATGCCATTTCGAACTTGGGGCAAGCCGCAGCGGCTCGCGATCCTTGGCCGGCGCCGCGCCGGACGACAGCAATCCCAGCGCCATAGCGAGCAGTGCAAGACAACGCGCCCTTCCTCCCATTCGTAAATCCTGCCCCGCGCACCCGACGAAGGCAAGCCCTACAACGCCCCATAGGACGCATAATCCTCGACATGCGCATTGGGGCGGCGGAAGTTGGTGAAGCTCATGCTCGCCGACAGGTCGAGCGCCTCGACCTGGTGCCACCAGCCCACGGGGAGGAAAATGGCCTCGCCGGGGCCGATCACCGTTTCGAGCACCGGCGGCGTGCCGGCATCGCCCGGTCCGGCGGGGAGCGGTTCGTTCGCCCAGTCGGAGAAACAGTGGCGGCTGTTCCTCATTCGCGCAAAAGCCCACGGCGGCGCCATGCGCACGCGCTTTCGCCCCAGTACCTGCACGAGCAGATTATTGGTGAGGTCGTGGTGCCACGGCGTCAGCGTTCCTCTCGGCCCGAGCCAGAAGAAGCCGTCGCGATTCCCGCGCGTTTCGAGCAGTTCGACGGGCGCGAGATCGTCCCACAGCGGCCCGAGCGCCTGCGCGTTGGTGCCGCTGTTATAGGCGGTCAGGTAGATGTCGTTGCTCGCCGCATCCCCCCGCAGCCAGTCGATCAGTTCGGCGAAGCGCACGAGGCGGCGGTGCGCGTCCTTGGCGAGTTCATAGTCGCCGTCGCGCTCGCGCTCGACCTGCGCTTCCACCGTTGCCGCTCCGCAGGTCGCTTCGAAATGGTCGAGCGACCAGCGCGTCAGCGCCGGCCAATGATCGACGATGCCGGTGAGCTTCGCCGGGCGGTTGGCCTCATAATAATGGCGGTAGAATGGCGCGGGGTCGGGCCTGTCGAGCGTGTCGAGCGCGAAGCCGCCGTCGGCCTCGCGCGCGAGCCGGTCGAGGTTCGCGAGCAGCCAGCCCTGCTTCGCCATGCGCGCACCCTGGCGGCGCAGCGCCGCGGCCATCGGGTCCCTGACGATCCGGTCGACCTCATATTTCGCCGACGCCGCCGACACGCCCGCGCCGACGAGGCGCGCGCGAAGCGCCGCGTCATCCTCGCCCGCGGCAAGCCCCTCGGCGAGCAAGGCGCGCTTGTCGGGCTGGGGCATGTCGGACTCCTCGGACGGCCAAAGCCCCGCTCAAGCGCTCCGCGGTGACAGAAACATGACAGCCGCCGCCGTCAATCGCCCGCCGGCCCCTTATAGTCCGCGCCATAGACCGCCGCGCGGATGTCGTGGTGGAGCGTCCCGTCGAACGGCATCGTCTGGGCGAAGAAGACCGCGGTGAGCTTGTTCGCGGGGTCGACCCAGAACAGCGTCGAGGCGGCACCGTCCCAGAAAAATTCGCCGACTGCACCGCGATTCTCTTCCGCCGTCTGCGGCTGGGCATAGCGAACCGCGAAATCGAGGCCGAAGCCGACCGCGCCCTTGCCGGGCAGCCACAGCCGTTCGGTCACCGCGGGGTCGAGCTGGTCGGTCGCCATCAGCCGCACCGTCGAGGGCCTCAGGATCCGCACCCCGTCGAGTTCGCCTTCGCCCAGCAGCATCCGCGCGAAACGCTGATAATCGTCGAGCGTCGAGGCGAGCCCGAAACCGCCCGGGGTCAGCGCATTGTCCTGAAAGTTGAGCTTGCGCGTCTCGGCGGCGTCCTGCTGAACGAGCTTGCCGTCCTTCATCGCGTACATGGCCGACAGCCGGGCGAATTTCGCCTCGGGCTCGCGCCACGCGGTGTCGGTCATCTTGAGCGGCACGAAGATGTGGGTGCGGACATAATCGGCAAAGGGTTCGCCCGCGAGCTTTTCGACGAGCGCCGCCTGCACGGTGACCGCCGCGCTATAGCTCCACTCGGTCCCCGGCTGGAACAGCAGCGGCACGCTGGCGATGCGGCGGCTTGCTTCCGCAAGGCTGTTGGTCAGCGCGAGCGGGTCGGCGGCGACGAAGGCGTCGTGCGCCGGCGTCGGCCCCGCGCCATAGGCGAAGCCCGCGGTGTGGCGCATGATGTCGCGCACGGTGATCGGGCGGTCGGCGGGCACATAGCGCGGCGCGCCCGTATCGTCCTTGCCCGCATAGACGCGCATCTGCGCATATTCGGGAAGATATTTGGCGAGCGGATCGTCGAGGCGGACCTTGCCCGCTTCCCACAATTGCATCAGCGCGACGCCGGTCACCGGCTTGGTCATCGAAAAGATTTGCGCGATCGTGTCGCGGCGCATCGGCTTGCCCGCGGCGCGGTCGGCCATGCCCGCCGTGCCGAAATAGACCTCGCGCCCGTCCTTCCAGACGAGCGCCGAGACGCCGGCGGCACGCCCGCTTTCGACCATCGCCGCGAGCGCGGCGTCGATGCGGGCCTTGTCTATGGCTAGCGTGGGGGCAGCGGCTGTGGTCCGGGCCGGAGCGGCGGCCGGGGCCGCGACAAGCGGCATTGCGGCAACAGCCAGAGCGAAAAAGGATCGGCGCATTTTGCTCTCCCGTCTTTTATCGTGACGGGACGGTTCTGCGGGAAGCCCGCCGGCCGATCAAACGAAATGGCGGCCCCGCAGGACCGCCATTCGTATTCAAATGCTGCGCCCGATCAGATCTTGCTGGTCAGCTCGGGCACCGCGGTGAAGAGGTCGGCGACGAGGCCGAGGTCGGCGACCTGGAAGATCGGCGCATCCTCATCCTTGTTGATCGCGACGATCGTCTTCGAATCCTTCATGCCCGCGAGATGCTGGATCGCGCCCGAGATGCCGATCGCGAAATAGACCTCCGGCGCGACGATCTTGCCGGTCTGGCCGACCTGATAGTCATTGGGGACATAGCCCGCATCGACCGCGGCGCGGCTGGCACCCAATGCAGCGCCGAGCTTGTCGGCGAGCGGGACGATGACCTCTTCATATTTTTCGCTCGAGCCGAGCGCGCGGCCGCCCGAGACGATGACCTTGGCCGAGGTGAGCTCGGGGCGTTCCGACTTGGCGATCTCGGCGCCGACGAAGCTCGAAATGCCGGCGTCGCTGCCGCCATCCACGGCTTCGATCGCACCCGAGCCGCCGCTGGCAGCGGCCTTCTCGAACGCCGTGCCGCGCACGGTGAGGACGAGCTTGGCGTCCGAGCTCTCGACGGTCGCGATCGCGTTGCCGGCGTAGATCGGGCGGGTGAAGCTCTTGTCGCCCTCGACCGACAGGATGTCCGAAATCTGCATCACGTCGAGCAGCGCGGCGACGCGCGGCGCGATATTCTTGCCCGTGGTGGTCGCGGGGGCGACGAACGCATCGTGGCTCGCCATCAGTCCGGCGATCATCGGCGCGACATTTTCAGGCAGATTGTGCGCGAAGGCGGCGTTGTCGGCGACATGGACCTTGCCCACGCCCGCGATTTCCGCCGCCGCCTTTGCGACGCCATCGACACCTTCGCCGGCGACGAGCAGATGCACTTCGCCGAGCTTCGAAGCCGCGGTCACCGCAGCGAGCGTGGCGTCTTTGACGGCGCTGCCGTCATGTTCGACCCAAACAAGCGTTTTCATGAATGCACTCCCATGGCTTTCAGCTTGGCGACCAGTTCGTCGACGTCGGCGACCTTGATGCCCGCCTGGCGGACGGGGGGTTCCGAAACCTTGAGCAGCTTGACGCGCGGGCTCGTGTCGACGCCGTAGTCGGCGGGCGTCTTGGTATCGAGCGGCTTCGACTTCGCCTTCATGATGTTGGGGAGGCTCGCATAGCGCGGCTCGTTGAGGCGAAGGTCGGTGGTGACGATCGCGGGAAGCTTGAGCTTCACCGTCTCGAGCCCGCCGTCGACCTCGCGCGTCACGCTGACGCTATCGCCCTCGACATTGACCGCGCTCGCGAAGGTGCCCTGCGCCCAGCCGGTCAGCGCGGCGAGCATCTGGCCGGTCTGGTTGTTGTCGTCGTCGATCGCCTGCTTGCCGAGGATGACGAGGCCGGGGGTTTCGGCATCGGCGATCGCCTTCAATATCTTCGCGATGGCGAGCGGCTCGACGGCATCGTCGGTCTGCACCAGGATCGCGCGGTCGGCGCCCATCGCGAGCGCGGTGCGCAGCGTTTCCTGCGCCTTCGTCGGGCCGATCGACACCGCGACGATTTCGGTCGCGACGCCCTTTTCCTTGAGGCGGATCGCCTCTTCGACCGCGATTTCGTCGAACGGGTTCATCGACATCTTGACGTTCGCCAGGTCGACGCCCGTGCCGTCGGATTTCACCCGCGGCTTGACGTTGTAATCGAGCACCCGCTTCACGGGGACGAGGATTTTCATGGCTCTTCAGCTCCTCTCGAAAAATTGTGCATCGCGCCATAATTGGCGTTTACGTAAACGTCAACCAGTCGAACCCGTTTATCCCTTCTCCCTCGATGGGAGAAGGACAGGGAGCCCCGGATCAAGTCCGGGGCGAACCTGGATGAGGGTGGGCGGAGCGGAGTTCCGCACGAGCCCGTGGCTCGCATACCCTCACCCAGCTTCGACTAGCCAGCAAGCTGGCAAGTCTGCGCAACCCTCTCCCCCCAGGGGAGAGGGAAATCTGTCATCAAGCCGCCTTCGCGACCTCGGCGACGATCTTCTTCGCCGCATCGCCCAGATCATTGGCCGGGACGATCGCGAGGCCGCTGCTGGCGAGGATTTCCTTGCCCTTCTCGACGTTCGTGCCCTCCAGGCGGACGACGAGCGGCACCGACAGATTCACTTCCTTCGCCGCGGCGACGATGCCCTCGGCGATGATGTCGCACTTCATGATGCCGCCGAAAATGTTGACGAGAATGCCCTGCACGGCGGGGTCCTTGAGGATGATCTTGAACGCCGCCGTGACCTTTTCCTTGCTGGCGCCGCCGCCGACGTCGAGGAAGTTCGCCGGGAAGGCCCCGTTCAGCTTGATGATGTCCATCGTCGCCATCGCAAGGCCGGCGCCGTTGACCATGCAGCCGATGTTGCCGTCGAGCTTGATGTAGGCGAGGTCATATTCGCTCGCCTCGACCTCGGCGGGGTCTTCCTCGGTCAGGTCGCGCAGGTCCGCGAGATCCTTGTGGCGGAACATCGCGTTCGAATCGAAGCCGACCTTGGCGTCGAGGACGTAGAGCTTGTCGCCCTCGGCGGTCGGGCAGATGGCGAGCGGGTTGATCTCGATCTGCGACGCGTCGGTGGCGAGGAAGGTCCTGTAGAGGCCTTCGAGGATCTTCGCCGCCTGCTTGGCGAGGTCGCCGGAGAGGTCGAGCGCCTTGGCGACCGCGCGGCCATGGTGCGGCATCAGGCCGGTGGCGGGGTCGATCGTGATCGTGTGGATCTTTTCGGGGGTCGAGTGCGCGACCTCCTCGATGTCCATGCCGCCCTCGGTCGAGGCGACCACCGCGATGCGGCTCGTCGCGCGGTCGACGAGCAGCGCGAGGTAGAATTCCTTGCCGATGTCGACGCCGTCGGTGATGTAGAGGCGGTTGACCTGCTTGCCAGCCTCGCCGGTCTGAACGGTCACCAGCGTGTTGCCGAGCATTTCTTTCGCATGAGCTTCGACTTCATCGAGCGTCTTGGCGAGGCGGACGCCGCCCTTGGCGTCGGGGCCAAGTTCCTTGAACTTGCCCTTGCCGCGGCCGCCGGCGTGGATCTGTGCCTTGACGACATAGAGCGGCCCGGGAAGCTGCTTCGCGGCGGCAACCGCCTCTTCGACGCTCATCGCGGCAATGCCCTTGGGCACCGCGACGCCATATTTCGCGAGCAATTCTTTCGCCTGATATTCGTGGATGTTCATGAGGTCTGCCGGGCCTTTCGACTCTGGAGCGGGAGAGGATCGGCGCCGCCTAAGCACAAAGAAGCGCGGATTGCCACCCCTTCGGAAGTCGCGGGGCGTCGCGGGACGCGATAGAATTTCTATAGGTCAGCCGAGCGCGCAAATGGCGGCGGAACTCGTTGATACCGCCAATATCTCCGGGTCCTTGAGCGCGCGGACCTTATGAAGGAACTGATCGAGCGTCAGATCGGCGACGCGCCCGTTCTTGAGGCTGCCGAGCGAGGCGAGCCGGCGAAGTTGCGTCAGCGACAGCCGGTCGACCATGCGATCGGCCATGCATGCCGCCATCGGTTCGGAAAGCCCCGCTTCGGCGAGCTCGCTCCGCAGCCGCGTCTCGGGCGTCGCGCAGCCCGCGAGCGCGAGCGGCAGCAGCAGGAGCGGCCACGCCGCGCGCTTGCGTCGCACGCCTATCGCCCGTGATAGTCCGCGACGGCGCCCGACACCGCCTGCATCAGTGCCATCCGCGCCGGGACCGACGAGGTCGTCGTGCCGAGCAGCACGACGATCGCATAGCGGGTGCCGTCGGGCGCGGTCGCGATGCCGATGTCGTTATAGCCCGCGGTCATGCCCTTGTAATCCTGGCCGGTGCCGGTCTTGTGCATGAACTCCCAGCCCGCGGGTAGCCCCGCCTTGAGCCGCTTCGGGCCGCTGCGCGTGCGGCTCATCACCCCGAGCACATATTTGGTCGATTCGGGCGAGAGCAACTCCCCGCGCGCGAGACGCGTCAGCGCGCGCGCGATCGCCGACGGGCTCGCGCCGTCGGGCGGGTCGGCGAGATAGGAGTCCATCGCCTTTTGCCGCACCCAGTCCGGCAGCTCGGCGCGCGCCTTTTGAAAGGCATAGCCCGACGAATAGGCCTGCTGCCATTTGAGTCCCGCGGTGCCGCTTTGCAGCAGGCGCTCGCCGGGTCCGAAGCGGATCGCGCCCAGATCCTTGCGCGCGATGAAGCCGTTCACCGCCTTGGGGCCGCCGACGGTGCGCAGCAGGCTATCGTTCGCGGTATTGTCGCTGTGCGTGATCGCGGTTTCGATGAGGTCGCGGATCGTCATCGTCACCGACCCTTCGCTGCGCACCCGTGCCGCGAGCGGCTGGTGGAACAGGGTCAGGTCTTCGGGACCGATCCGCACCTTCTGGTCAAAGCTCAATTCGCCGCGGTCGATCGCGTCGAGCACGGTCAGCGTCACCCACAGCTTCGATACGCTCTGCTGCGGGAAAAGGTCGTCGCCGCGCTCCGCAAACGCCCAGTCGCCGTCGATGCGCTGGACCGCAATTCCGGTCTTGCCGGGAAAGCTCTGCCACAGGCTGTGGATGCGCGCCTCGAGGCCCGCCGGGGGACGCTGGAAGCCCGGATCGACCACGCCCGCAGGCGCCGGCGGCGGCGCGGTGCGCACCGGGGTTCCGACCGGCACCGCAGCCGCCCCGTTTGCAGCGCGCGGCGCGGGGGTCGCCGCCCGCGGCGCCGGGATCACGCTGCTTCCGACACATCCCGCCAGCACCACCGCGCTCGACACGACCGCGAGCAGGCGCCTGCCCGAAAATTCAACCTTCATTGCAACCCCGAATGCGAACCAAAACTCTCCCCGGCCCTGGCGGCCGGGGATCATCGTTCTGCAGCGCCGCCACTCCGGCCAGCCATTTGCGACGAACGATTCTTCGCGCACGATAAGCGGGGGAACCCCGGGCGCGTCAAGGGGCGGGCTTCGCGCGCACCATAGCGGGGTAGAGGCGCTTGAGCGCCGCGAGCTTCGGCGCGTCCCACCGGACGATATAGGCGTTCGAGGGGTGCCGCCGCATGAAATCCTGATGATAGGCTTCGGCCGGATAGAAGGCCTTATAAGGCTCGACGCGCGCGACGATCGGCTTCGCAAAATAACCGCCCTTGCCGATCTGCGCGAGATAGGCGGCCGCAACCTTGCGTTGCGCGGCGTCGAGCGGGACGATCGCGGCGCGATATTGGGGGCCGCTGTCGGGCCCCTGCCGGTTCTTGAGCGTCGGGTCTGCGACGACCGAGAACAGGATGCGCAGCAGGTCACCATAGCTGACGACGCGCGGGTCATAGGTGATGCGCACCGATTCGGCGTGGCCGGTGCTGCCGGTCGAGGTGCGGTCGTAGCTGGCGTTCGCCTTGCTGCCGCCATGATAGCCCGATTCGACCGCGATCACGCCCTTGACGTTCGAAAAGACGCCCTCGACGCCCCAGAAGCAGCCGCCGGCGAGGATCGCGGTCGCGCGGCTCGCCTTGACGGCGGGATCGAATGTGGCGGCGGGCAGCCTGACGACGCTCTCCGCCTGGGCGGGCGTGCAGCCCGCGAGGGCCACCGCTGCCACCAGCGCGGCGAGCCCGGCGCGCCCGATCACAGCGGCAGCGCGATGTCGTGCGTCTTGAGCACCACGAGCAGGGTGCCGATCGCGAAGCCGGCGAGCATGGTCGGAAGCCAATCGGAGCGAAGCAGGGCGAGCATGGCGGTCTCTTTCGGTCATGGTCTGATATTCGGGGACGATGCCGTCCCGGTTACACCCAACCGGTGGCGCGCCCCGGCCGCCGTTGCAGTGATGCGGGTCACTTTTAGACGCGCCGGCTGACTTTGCGCTGAACCGGCCGGTTGTCTGGCATTCATTTGCATCGACCGCGCGGAGGACCCCGATACGGGGGGGGGGGTAGCGTTGGGGCGGGAAACGGACGTTGCGGTCGTCGGTTATCGCGGGCCGGGTCCGCGCCGTTGCAAAGTTCAGTAAAGTTCAGCCCTGTGCAGCCGCCGATCGGGCGCGGTTGCCGAACATACTGCGCCGGTTCCCCGCATGCGTAAACCGGGCCGTGATCGCTTTTATCCACATCTCGAAAGAGCCGAGACGAAGGCTGGCACAGCCGGACAATGTAGGACAGCGTTTTTTTCGAAGTCGGCTTAGGGGTGGGGAGCGGACGTTTCAAATCCTCCCCGCTTGCGGGGAGGTGGCAGCGCGAAGCGCTGACGGAGGGGGGTAGCGTCCTTCGGCGGCGCGTCAGGCCGACAGCCCCCTCCACCACCGCCTTCGGCGGCGGTCCCCCTCCCCGCAAGCGGGGAGGATTTCGATGTCCGCCTTCGGTCGATTCCGCACCCCGCCGTCCCGGCTTATCCCTCAGCTCAGCGCCGCGCAGGCCTGCTGGATGCGCACGCACGCTTCCTTGAGCACCGCTTCGGAGGTCGCATAGGAGACGCGGAACGCCGGCGACAGGCCGAAGGCCCCGCCGTGAACCGCCGCGACGCGCGCCGAATCGAGGAAATAGTCGATCAGCGCTTCGTCGCTGTCGATCACATGACCGGCCGGGGTGCGCTTGCCGATGCAGCCGCTCGCGTCGGGATAGACATAAAAGGCGCCGTCGGGGACGGGGCAGCTCAGCCCCGGCGCGTCGTTGAGCATCGCGACGACCATGTCGCGGCGCTTCCTGAAGGCGGCGTTGCGCTCTTCGAGGAACTGCTGCGGTCCGCCGAGCGCCGCCGCCGCCGCCGCCTGCGCCACCGAACAGGGGTTCGACGTCGACTGCGATTGCAGCTTGCCGATCGCCTTGATCAGCCACGCGGGGCCGCCAGCGAAACCGATGCGCCAGCCGGTCATCGCATAGGCCTTCGAACAGCCGTTCACCGTCAGGATGCGATCGACCAGGTCGGGGCAGCGCTGCGCGAGCGTGGTGAAAGCGAAATCGGCGTACCAGACATGCTCGTACATATCGTCGGTCATCACCATCACATGGCTGTGGCGGCGGATGACCTCGCCGAGCGCGTCCATCTCCGCCGGCGAATAAGCCGCGCCCGACGGATTCGACGGCGAGTTGAAGATGACCCATCGCGTCTTCGGCGTGATCGCCTTGTCGAGCTGTTCGGGGGTGATCTTGTAGAGCTGCGCCGCCGACGCCTCGATCACCACCGGCGTGCCGCCGGCGAAATGGACGATGTCGGGATAGCTCACCCAATAGGGCGCCGGAATGATCACCTCGTCGCCCGGATCGACCGTCGCGACGAGCGCGTTGAACAGCGTGTGCTTGCCGCCGACATTCACCGTGATCTGGTCGAGCCCATAGTCGAGCCCGTTGTCGCGGCGGAACTTGCCGCGGATCGCTTCCTTGAGCGCCATCGTGCCGTCGACGAGCGTATATTTGGTCTGCCCGGCGCGGATCGCCTCGATCGCGGCCTCCTTGACGAAATCGGGGGTGTCGAAGTCGGGCTCGCCCGCCGACAGGCCGATCACGTCGACCCCGTCGGCTTTCAGCGCCGACACGCGCGCGGTCATCGCGAGCGTCGCGGAGGGCTGGATGCGGTTGAGGGCAGCGGACGTGTGCGGCTTGAGCGACATGGAAGAGGCTTTCCGTGGCAGCGGGTTCGACAGGAAATTGCGCGCGGCAGCGCCTATCGCCTCCGCCCGCAAATCGCAAGGCGGGCGGCGGAAAATTTACCTATGCAGCGGCGAGGTCAGCCTATCGCGTCCGCCGCGCCGCCGGCAAGCCGCGCCGGCACCAGGCCGCGCAGCGAATTGCCGATGAAGAAGCCGTCCGCAAGGTCGGCGACGCGCAGGTGCGATTCGACGGCCCTCCCCTTTTCGATCAGTTCGGCGCGCAGCACGCCGGGGAGCAGCCCGAGCGCGAGCGGCGGGGTCAGCAGCAGCCCCTCGCGCTCGACGAAGATATTGCTCCAGCTTCCTTCGGTGACAAAGCCCGGTTCGTCGACGAAGACGACTTCGGGCGTGCCCCGCTCTTCGCGCGCGGCGTCATAGACGGCGCGCAGGCTCGTCTTGTGGGTCAGGCGGAAATCATCCGCCGCCATCGGTGCCGGGCACACCGCGACCGGCACCGGCAGTTCGGCGAGGCGCGGCAGCGGCGACACTTCGACCGCGAGCGCGCCCGAGGGTGCGAGCCGCATCCGCACCCGCGCCGCGTGGCGCAGGCGGAAGGTCGCCGATTGCAGGCTGTTGCGCGCGCCGTGGCGATCGAAGATGAAGCCGAGCGCCTCAGCGCTCGCCTTCATCCGCGCCAGATGCCCTTCCAGTCGCTGAATGCCCTCGACCGGATCGAACTGCATCGTTTCGATGAGGTCGAAGCTTTCCCCCGCTGCGCCCACAAATTCCCCCTTGGCCAGACATTCGCGCCACTCTTCGCTCGCACGGCTGTCGGCGACGATTCCCGAACCCAGACCCAGCGTGGCGCAAGCCGGCGCATCGTGCAACCCGCTCGGTGGAAAGATCAATGTGCGGATCGCAACGTTGAACGCCGCCTCGCCGTCCGGCGCGATGAAGCCGATCGACCCGGTGTAGAGCCCGCGCGCATCCGTCTCGAGCGCGTCGATGATTTCCATCGCGCGCACCTTGGGCGCGCCGGTGATCGACCCGCAGGGAAAGGCGGCGCGCAGCACGTCGGTGGCTCCCGCCCCATCGGGCAGCGTCGCGACGACGTCGGAAACGAGCTGATGGATCGTCGGAAAGCTCTCGACCCGGAACAGGTCGGGCACCGCGACCGACCCCGCCACCGCGACCCGCGACAGGTCGTTGCGGATCAGATCGACGATCATCAGATTTTCGGCGCGCTGCTTGGGGTCCCTCGCGAGCGCGGCGGCGGCGGCGGCGTCGGCGTCGCGGTCGGCGAGCCGCGCCGCGGTTCCCTTCATCGGGCGCGCGACCACCCGCCCGCCGCGCAGCGCGAAGAAAAGTTCGGGCGACAGCGAAGCGATCGCCTGCGTCCCCGTCCAGACGAAGCCGCCATAGCCCGCGCGCGCGGTGCGCCGCAGCCGCGCATAGACGGCGAGCGGGTTGCCGGCAAAGGGGACGCCGGCGCGAAAGGTCAGGTTCGCCTGATAGATGTCGCCCGCCGCGATCAGGTCGAGCACCGCCGCGACCGCCGCTTCATAATCGGCGCGCGCGACGCGCGGTTCGACCTCGCCGATCCAGGCGCCCGCCGGGTCGGGCAGCCAGTCCGCGACCGCTTCGGCGTCGATCCGCTCGACCTGTTCGAACAAGCCGAACCAGCCGAGCGGACCGTCCGCCCGCGGTGCGCCGCCGTCGCCGCCGCGCCATGCGGAGGAAAGCCCCTTTCCGGCTTCGTAGGAGAGGTAACCCGCGGCATACAGACCCCGCGCCCGCGCCGCATCGAGTGCCTCCAGCAAGGCGGGCACGTCGGCGGGGGATTTGGCCGTCAGCGTGTCGACGGGGCCGCGAAACAGCCGCGCCGCCGCGGCCCCCTCGCACCGCGCATCGTCGAGCAGGACGAAGGGCTGAGCCTTTGCATCGACCGCCAACTTGCTGTCCCCCAGAAGCACGGGGTCCTTCTCCCGCGGCGGCTCGTCCGAATCCCGTCCCTATTGCTCGCGGCGGACGCGAATCGAGGGGCGGCCTTCGAGGCTGAGGAAATAGGTGCCCAGCGCCGCGGACTTGATCTCGATCTTCTGACCCGGACGCGGCCGCAGCGGCATGATGTCGTTGTCGGTCTGAACCCACACCGATCCGTCGGCCATCTCGATGCGGTAGCGGCCATAGCCGGCATCGGACGCCGACACGACGGTCGTCTCGATATGATCGATCTTGTCGGCATCGTCGCCGCCGAACAGGCCGAGGTCGGGCAGCGAAAAGCCGAACAGTCCGCGCCGCGTCTTTTTCACCGTTTCCTTGTCGGCAAAGCTGATCTCGCGCGCCTCGTCGGCGCTCGACAGGGCGCCGACGGTGCGATCGAAGCAGGCGAGCCGCTCGGTCGGATCGGCGATGTCGCGGCAGGCGTAAAGCGCTTCGATCTCAGCCGGACGCGGCAGCGGCTCCTTGTCCTTCGCGGTGGCAGGAACGGCCATCACCGCGACGATGGCGGCGAACGGCGCAGCAAGACGCGGTAACGGATGCGGCATGGCGACCCCCTGACGGCAATGACGGCCTTCTGCCTAGCCGCCGCCCGGCCGCGCTGCAAGCGCTGCCCCTGCCTTTGCGGTACGGATTGCGGCGCGCGGTTCCGGTGCCTAGGGTTGGCGCAAGCCCCTGCCGCCGCAGGCGAAGGCATGAAGGAAGCGCCCGTGAACAGCCCCTTTTCCTGGTCGACCAACTATCGCCATCCGGCCGAATGGGATCAGATCTTCGCGCCGCTGTCGCTTCCCGACATGCTGGCGGCGAGCGTCGCGAGAAAGGGCGATGCGCCGATGCTCGACTTCATGGGCCGTCATTTCTCCTACGCCGAGGTCGCCGGCGGCGCGGCGCGCGTCGCGCGCGGGCTCCAGAGCCTCGGCATCGGCAAGGGAAGCCGCGTCGGGCTGTTCCTTCCCAACGTTCCGCATTATGTCGCGGCCTATTATGGCGCGCTCGCCGCGGGCGCCACCGTGGTCAATTTCTCGCCGCTCTACACTGTCGCCGAGCTCGAAGCGCAGGTCGAGGATTCGGGAACCGAAATCCTGTTCACGATGAGCGCCTCTGCCCTGCTGCCGACCGCGCTGGAAGTGCTCGACGGGTCGAGCCTCGAGCGGCTGGTCGTCGGATCGGTCGCGGGCGCCCTGCCCGCCGCCAAGTCGGTGCTCTATCGCCTGTTCCGGCGCCGCGAGGTGACGGCGCTGCCCGACGATCCGCGCGTGATCCGCTTCTCGGCGCTCACCGACAATGACGGCGCGCCGATACCCGTCGCAATCGACCCGGAACAGGATGTCGCGCTGATCCAATATACGGGCGGCACGACGGGCACGCCCAAGGGGGCGATGCTGACGCACCAGAATCTGACGGCGAATGCGCGGCAGGTGAACATCATCGACCCCGACCATGACGCCCCCGACCGCATCCTCGGCGTGCTGCCCTTCTTCCACGTCTTCGCCAATACCTGCGTGCTCAACCGCACGATCCTGAATGGCGGGACGATCGCCATGCTGCCGCGCTTCGATGCGAAACAGGCGCTGCAGACGATCACGCGGACCAGGGCGACGGCGCTCCCCGGGGTGCCCACGATGTATCAGGCGCTGCTCGACCACCCCGATCTTGCGAGCACCGATTTTTCCAGCCTGCGCGTCTGCATCTCGGGCGGCGCGCCGATGCCCGCCGAGCTGCGCGAGAAATTCGTCGCGGCAACCGGCGCCTCGCTCGTCGAGGGCTATGGCCTTACCGAAAGCGCGGGGGTCGTCGCGACCAACCCCTATGACGGCCCGGTCAAGGCGGGGACGATCGGCCAGCCGATCCCCGCGACGCACATCCGGCTGCTCGACAAGGAAGACCCGTCGAAGGACGCGCCCGCCGGCGAGCCCGGCGAACTCGCGGTCAAGGGGCCGCAGGTGATGCGCGGCTATTGGAACCGGCCCGAGGCCGACAAGGACAGCTTCACCGCCGATGGCTGGCTGCGCACCGGCGACGTCGCGACGATCGACGGCGACGGCTACATCGCGATCGTCGACCGGCTTAAGGATATGATCGCGGTGGGCGGCTTCAAAGTCTATCCGAGCGTGATCGAGGCGCGGCTGCACCAGCATCCCGCGGTCAAGGAAGCGATCGTCCTCGGCGTCCCCGATGCCTATCATGGCGAGATGCCGAAAGCCTTCGTGACGATCGAGGACGGGTTCGAGGTTTCGGGCGAGGCGCTTGCCGCATGGCTCAACCCCCAGCTCGGCAAGCATGAGCGCGTCGTCGGGGTCGAAGTGCGAGGGGCGCTGCCCAAGACAATGATCGGCAAGCTCGACCGCAAGGCGCTGCGAGCCGAAGCGAGCGGCTGAGGCCTTTCGCCCATTCGATGGCAGCTGCAATGTTATGTTGTAACCTCTGTCATGTTATGCCATATCGCTGCCCGTCCCACCGGCCACGGAGAATCGGGTGACCCACGTCGCCAGCCAGACCCCTGCCCTGACGCGCCTCGGCGCGATTGTGCGGGCTGCGCGCGATTCGCGGCCGCTGACCTCGCTCTCGGGCGACCAACTCGCGATGGGCCTGTCGGGCCTGTGCCTCGTCCATTGCCTCGCGACCACGATCTTCTTCGCGTCGATCGCATCGGTCGGCGGCGTGCTGCACAACCCCCTGTTTCACGAGGTCGGGCTGGTCATCGCGATCGGCTTCGCGCTGGTGACCCTGCTCGCGGGGGTGCTCAGCCACGGCTATATGATGCCTTTCGCGGTCGGCAGCTTCGGGCTCGGCATCATGGCGGGGGCGCTCGCCAGGCCGCACGACGGCAGCGAGGTGCTGGCGACGATGATCGGCGTCGCCGTCGTGGCGCTCGGCCACGATCTTAACAGACGCGCAACGCACTGATCCGCAATCGCCACAGCTTGCGAGGCCCTGCCGGAAGGCTTACATTGTCCGGGCACGGGGCATTTCTCCCCCGCGCGCAGAGGATCGGCCATGGGCAAGCATGAGCATAAGCATATCGAAGCCAGCGGCGCCTCGCTCGCGAAAGCGGCGCGCGACACGCTGGAGAAGGGCGGCGAAGCCTGGACCGATATGCGCGCCGCCATCTTCGACGCGGTCGCCCAAATCGGCAAGCCCGCGAGCGCCTATGAAATCGCCGACATCGTTTCGCAAAATCGCGGAAAGCGCGTCGCGCCGAACAGCGTTTACCGGATTCTGGACCTGTTCGTCGCGAACAATCTGGTGCGCCGGGTCGAGAGCGCGAACGCCTTCGTCGCGAACAGCCACCCGGGCTGCCTGCACGACTGCATCTTCCTGATCTGCGACAGCTGCGGCGCCGCGGTGCATGTCGACGACGACAAGATTGCGGGCGGCGTCCGCGCCGCTGCCGAGGCGACGGGCTTTTCGGCCGAACGTCCGGTGATCGAAGTGCGCGGCAAATGCGCCGAGTGTCAGTGAGGCGATGATGCGCGCCGCGTCCGACGGCACGCGGCTCCAGCAATGGTTCGAGGCGCAGCGGCTTCGCGCACCCGCACCCGCACGCGCCTGGTATGCGGCGCTGGCCTTTGGAATCGCGGTGCTGCTTTTCGGCATCAAACTCGCGCAGACCTTCCCGGCGACGGGCGCGGGGTTCGCCGACGGCTATGGCTCGCCGGTGCTCGCCTTCGAATTCGCGCGCGGCCAAGCCGACCTGCTCGCCGTCTTCGGCCCCGAAAGCGACCCGCTGCAGGTCGCGCGGCTCGCCGCGATGCGCGCGGGGAATGAGGGCGACTGTCTCTTCCTGCTCTTCTACGCCGGCTTTCTGGCGTGCGGCATCTATGCCCTGTGGCGCGAGCTGCGGTCGCGCGTGCTGTTCGCGGCCATTGCGCTGCCCTTGGCGGCCGCGCTGTGCGACGCCTGGGAAAATGCGCTGCTCTTCGAGATTCAATCGGCTTTCACCCTCGGCGACTATTCGCCTTCGATGGCGAGCCTGCCGGGGCCGGCCGGCGCGAAGTTCGTGCTGCTCGGCCTCGCCAATCTGGTCATCGCCTATGGCATGACCGAGCTTGGCCCCCGCTGGCAGCTTCCCGCTTCGCTCGTCATGGCGCCGACGATCACGATTCCGATGGCGCTGGTTTCGCCGCCGGCGTTCGGCTGGACGCTGCCCGCAGCGGTCGGCGCCGGCTGGATCGGCCTGTTCGCGCTCGCCGCGACCGGCAGCTGGCGCGCACTCGCGCACGGACGTCCGCTCGCCGATTTCGAACCGGCACCGCCGCCACGGCGCACTGCCCCGCACCGAGAGCTGGCCCCGATCACGTCCGCCAGCCGTTTCGGCCGCAAGCGTTTAAGACATGATCATCTTTGACTGAAACGCCTGTGAACATTCGTGTGTCCCGGCGAAGGCGGGGATCCATCTCCGACCGGTGCAAGATTGGGCCGTCGGGAGATGGGCTCCCGCCTTCGCGGGAGCACACGGTTTATACCCCCCTTTTCGTGGCCGGACGCCGGGTCTAGGGAAACCCGCGAATCCGAACAACGGACGAAGGACTGCCTGCATGAATAGCGTCATCATCCGCGAAGACGATCTGATCGAGACGATCGCCGACGCGCTCCAGTATATCAGCTATTTCCACCCGATGGACTATATCCGCGCGCTCGGGGCTGCTTACGAGCGCGAAGTGTCGCCCGCCGCGAAGGACGCGATGGCGCAGATATTGTCGAACAGCCGCCTATGCGCCGAGGGTCATCGCCCGATCTGCCAGGATACCGGCATCGTCACCGTCTTCATCAAATGGGGCATGGACTGCCGCCTCGACTCCCCGCGCAGCCTGCAACAGGTCGTCGACGAGGGCGTGCGCCGCGCCTATCTCCACCCCGACAACAAGCTGCGCGCCTCGATCCTCGCCGATCCGGCCTTCAGCCGCGTCAACACAAAGGACAACACCCCGTCGGTGCTCAACGTCGAGATGGTGCCCGGCGACAAGGTGCATATCGACGTCGCGGCGAAAGGCGGCGGCAGCGAGAACAAGTCGAAGTTCAAGATGCTGAACCCGAGCGACAGCATCGTCGACTGGGTGCTCGACATGGTGCCGCAGATGGGCGCCGGCTGGTGTCCGCCGGGAATGCTCGGCATCGGCATCGGCGGCACCGCCGAAAAGGCGATGCTGCTCGCCAAGCAATCGCTGATGGACCCGATCGACATGACCGAGTTGCTCGCGCGCGGCCCCGCCTCGCCGCTCGAGGAGCTGCGCATCGAGCTGTATGAAAAGGTCAATGCGCTCGGCATCGGCGCGCAGGGGCTCGGCGGCCTTTCGACCGTGCTCGACGTCAAGATCAGGGACTGGCCGACCCACGCCGCGTCGAAGCCCGTCGCGATGATCCCCAATTGCGCCGCGACGCGCCACGCCCACGTCACGCTCGACGGCAGCGGCCCTGCCTTCCTCGAACCGCCGGTGCTCGCCGACTATCCTGAGATCGAATGGGCGCCCGACAGCGCTGCGAAGCGCGTCGACCTCGACACGCTGACGCCCGAGGTGGTCGCGAACTGGAAGCAGGGCGACCGCCTGCTCCTCAATGGCAAGATGCTCACCGGCCGCGACGCCGCGCACAAGCGCATTGCCGACATGCTGGCAAAGGGCGAGGAGCTGCCCGTCGAATTCAGGGGCCGCGTCATCTATTATGTCGGCCCGGTCGATCCGGTGGGCGAGGAAATCGTCGGGCCGGCGGGTCCGACCACCGCGACGCGCATGGACAAGTTCATGGATATGATGCTCGAACAGGGCCTGCTAGCCTGCGTCGGCAAGGCCGAACGCGGCCCCGCCGCGACCCAGGCGATCGCGAAGCACAAGAGCGCCTATCTGATGGCCGTCGGCGGCGCCGCCTATCTGGTCGCGCGCGCGATCAAGGGCAGCAGGGTCGTCGGCTTTGCCGACCTCGGCATGGAGGCGATCTACGAATTCGAGGTCAAGGACTTCCCCGTCACCGTCGCGGTCGACAGCGAAGGCCAGAATGTCCACGTCAACGCGCCGCTGGTGTGGCAGAAGCGGATCAGGGACGAGGGGTTGCTGGAGGAAGTGTAAGGCCATGTCCGACCTCAACGGCGTCGCGCACGTCATCCTGACCGCGGGCGATTTCGAACGTTCGACCGCTTTCTGGCGCGACGTCATCCGCTATCTCGAGCTCAAGCTGGTGCTCGACAATGACGCGATGCTCTATGGCGTCGGCGGGCGCACCGCGATCGGCATCCGCACCGGCAGCCCCGAAAATGCCGGCAAGCGCTTCGACCAGGGCGCACCGGGGCTCCACCATGCCTGCTTCCGGATGCGCGACCGCGACGCGGTCGACCGCCTTTATGCCTTTTTGAAGGACCGCAGCGACATCGTCTTCGTCCATGGGCCACAGGAAGAGCCGTGGGCGCCCGGCTATTATTCGATCCTGTTCGAGGACCCCGACGGCATCCGCATCGAATTCAACCACGTCCCCGGCGCCGGCCTGCTTGCCGAAGGGCAACGGATCGGCGGCGCCGAAGTGTTCGACTAGAAGCCGTAGACCAGCGTGAAGCGCGTCAGCGTGTCGAGCTTTTCGACCCCCGGCGCGGGGTGGGTGTCATAGGCGGCCGAATAGGCGATGCGCGCGGTGAGCGCGCCCGACAGCTTCGCGTTGAGCGCGGTCAGCGAACTGGTCGACGTCGTCGTTTCGCCGACGATCGTCGAGGCGGTCGAGGTAAGCTTCAGCGCCGGCGACAATTGCCATCCGAAATCGACCCCGGCGAGGCCCGTGATTTCGCTGTCGTCGGGCTCGTCGATGAAGTCGGTCTGGCGCCACGCCGGCCCCGCCTTCAGGTTGAGCGTCATCGCCTTGCCGTCGATCACCTTGTAGCCGAGGCCGCCCGATACGTTCCAGCGCGCGTCGAAGCCCTGCATATGGTCGCGTTCCCAGCGGCCGAGACCAAAGACGAAGGTGCGGTCGTTGAGCCGGTATTGCGGTTCATATTCGGCGATGAACTTCTCGACCGTCGTCTTGCCGTTGGTGCGCTGATAATCGGCCTGCGCCATCACGCGATTGTTCCAGTCGAGCCCCTTGCGCGTCAGCGCGACGCCAAGGCTGAGGCCCTTCGAATCGGTGTTGCCGCTGCTCAGCGAGGCGCCGATCTGTCCCTCGCCCTTCCAGTTTTCCCAGATCTTCGCGTTCGCAAGCCGCTCGCGTTCGGCGGCGGCGGCCGCCTCCTTTTCCTGCGCGCGTTTCGCGCGATAATCGGCGAGCATCGCGTCGATCTCCGCCGCCTTGTCGGGGCGCGCTTTCTTTGCAAGTTTGCCGACCGCTTCGACGTCGCCGTCCTTCTTGCTCGCCATCGCCGCGGCGAGCATGTCGCCGACCGGATCGGGATCGGCCGCGAGGTCGCCCTGACGCCGCGCCTCGAAGGCGGCGAGGATCGCGTCGATGTCGTCGATCGAGCGCGGATTGGTCGCTTTGGCGAGCGACACCACGGTGTCGACCTCGCTCTTCTTGCCGCCATCGAGCGCGGCCTCGATCATCGCGCGCACGGCGTCGGGCAGCGGCTTGGGTGCGGTTTCGAGCACCAGGCCCGTCACCGCGGGCGGGATGAGCAGCGGCGACACCGTCGGGTCAGCCATCTGTGCGCGCACTGGCGAGGCGCCCGAAGCGAGCAGCAGGGCAAATGCCGACAGCGGTGCAAATTTCTTCATCGAACGGGTCCTTCGCCGGGGAGGAGGTGAGGATCTCTCGATCGGATCGAGGGGCTTCGCCTCCCCCCGGCCCGCTCATAAGCGCAAAGCGACTGGCATTTCCACCCTTAACCCCCCATGTGCAAACCTATGCTGATCGCATTTTTCGCCATCTTTTGCGCTGGAGTCGGTAATTTCGCGATGCACCGTGCTTTTATGGAGAGCGACGATCCGCTGGTGCAACAGATGGTGAAGCCGCTCGCCGACAAGGTCGGGCCGCACGTCACCTATGTCTTCGAATTCCTGCTGCTCGTCGGCGCGATGGCGATCGCGACGCGGAACTGGTTCACCGCGCTGATGCTCTATGGCCTCTATACCATCTTCAACGCGATGGCGTTCAGCTGGGTGATGCATCGCGGCGATTGATGCCGCACGGCATTGCTCAGAAAGGGCTTTTCGGCGCGGTTCCGGGGCGGGTGAAGAGTTTGCCGCCTTCGGCCCACAGCACGAGCGCCAGGCCGACCGCCGCGCAGAGCATGAAGGCATAGGCGAGCGGCAGGGTCGTGCCGTCATATTGCTGGCCGATCGCAGCACCGACGACCGCGGCGAGCAGCGTCTTGGCAAAGCTCTGATAGGAGGATGCGACGCCCGCCATATGACCGAAATCCTCCATCGCGATCGAACCGAAATTGCTGCCGATGAAGCCGATGAGTCCGACGTTGACCATCATCAGCACCGTGAACATCACCAGCGTCTCGGCGCCGCTCAATGCCGCGACGATCTGCATCGCCGCGGTCGCCATGAAGGCGAAGACCGCCGTTTGCGACACGCGGCGCGCGCCGAAGCGCTCGACGATGCGCGCGTTCGAGAAATTGGCGATCGCGATGCCGATCGCGACGCAGGCGAAGATCAGCGGGAACAATGTGCGCGCGTCGAACACTTCGGCGATGATCTGCTCGCTACTGTTGAGATAGCCGAACAGCGCGCCCTGCATCAGCCCCGAAGCGATCATATAGCCCGCGGCGCGGCGGTGCCGCGTCACCGTCACCCAGCCCGCGACCATCGTCCGCCAGTCGAGCTTGCGCACGTCGTGCGGCTCGAGCGTTTCGGGGAGGCGGCGAAGCCAGAGGAGCATCAGCAGCGCCATCGCGGCGAAGAGGAAGAAGATGGCACGCCACCCCGCGATCGCGGCGACGCCGGCGCCGATCGACGGCGCGATGATCGGCACGATCATGAAGACGAGGAAGATCAGCGACATGCGCTTCGCCATCGCATCGCCGACGAACAGGTCGCGGATCACCGCAACGACGATCACGCCGAGTGCGGCGCTGGTGAGGCCGTGGCCGAAGCGCAGCGCGAGCAGCATCGGATAGCTCGTCGCGAGCCCGCAGCCGATCGCGAACAAGGTATAGGCGACGAGCGCCGGAACGAGGACGCCCTTGCGCCCGAAACGGTCGGCGAGCGGCCCATAGACGAGCGAGCCGAAGCCGACGCCGAGCAGATAGACCGAGATCACATATTGTCGGTCGTTGGGCACGGTTACGCCAAGCGCCTGGCCGATCGCCGGCAGGGTGGGCAGCATCGAGTCGATGGCGAGCGCGTTGAGCGCCATCACCATCGCCATCATCAGCACCATCTCGCGGTCGCCGGGAAGCCGGGCCGTCGGGGCGGACGAGGGACGAGTCGAATTGTGCATTGCGGCAACGCTATGAACAGGATCGGCTCTTTTGGCCAGAGCCGACCGGTGCTTCATAGCTATTCGCCTACGGTCGGTGGGGTTTACACCGACTATGCGACGCCGTGATACCACCAGACGCCGTCGCGATCCTCCCTGGTCACGCGCCCCTCGACCTCGAGCCGCTTCAGATGCGCAAGCGCCTCGCCGGTCGCGAGCCCCTGATTATGCTCGCCGATCGGGCGGTTGAAGAGCAGCGGGAAGGTGTCGACCGCGCGCATCGGCGCCTCCGCCGCCGCCTCGGCGAGCTTGTAGAGGCGCATGCGATGCTCGTCGCGCAGCGCGGTCAGGCGGACGTGCAGCCCCTTGAACGGCTCGCCGTGCGCGGGGCAGGTGAGCACGTCGGCGGGGACGGTCGCGAGCAGCTTGTCGATCGACGCGAGCCATTCGCCCAGGGGATCGGCGTCGGGTTCGGTGATGTTCACCGACACGTTCGAGCTGATCCGCGGCAGCACCTGATCGCCCGAGACGAGCACGCCCTCGCGCTCGTTCCACAGGCAGGCATGTTCGGGGCTGTGCCCCGATCCCGTGACGACGCGCCATTTCTGCGCGCCCATGTCGAGCAGATCGCCGTCCTTGATCCGCACATAGCTGCGCGGCAGCGGAAAGATCATCGCGGCGAAGCGGCCCCAGCCTTCGCCGCGCTGGCGTTCGATCGCCTCTTCGCTCCAGCCGGCGGCGCGCGACTGGACGAGCACCTCTTCGGGCACCGTCTCGCTCGTGTCGCCGACGATCGTGCGCGCGGTGAGCATTTCGCCGCGCGTCATCCACAGCTTGACCCCGCGCTTCTTCGCGATCCAGCCGGCGAGCCCGATATGGTCGGGGTGGAGGTGGGTGCCGATCACGCGCGTGATGCGCGCATCCGACAGCGCGCCGGCATAGAGCGCCTTCCACGCATCCGAACAGAGCGTCAGGCAGATGCCGGTATCGACGACCGCGATCCCGTCATCATCGTCGAGCAGCCAGCTGTTGATATGGCCAAGCGAGCCCGGCATCGGAATGCGCGCCCAGCTGATCCCGTTCGCAATGCGGATCGTCTCGCCCGCGCCCGGCGCGGCCTCGCCCCACGGATAGGTGAGGCCCGCGTGGCTCGTCGCAGTGAAGCTGTCGTCCTGCGTCAGCGAGGCGTCGGGCGAGCCGGTGCCCGTCGGGATGCCGTCGTCGTCGCCGCGCCCCGCCATGCCGCGATCAATCCCGCTCTTCGTGGATTTCCTCGGCTTCGAGCGCTTCGGCGGCCGCGGCGCGTTCGGCGCGCAGTTCCTCGAGCAGCGCTTCGCGGTCGCCTTCGAGGCGGCTGTCCTCGGGCGCCTTGATCCCCGCCTTTTTCGCCGCCTTGGCGACGATCGCATCGAGTTCGCGCTGCGAGCAGAGGCCGAGCGTCACCGGATCCTTGGGGACGATGTTCGCGCTGTTCCAGTGGCTGCGGTCGCGGATCGCGCCGATCGTGTTGCGCGTCGTGCCGATCAGCTTGCCGATCGCGCCGTCGGACACTTCGGGATGGTTCTTCAGGATCCAGGCGATGCCGTCGGGCTTGTCCTGGCGCTTGCTGACCGGCGTGTAGCGCGGACCGCGGGTGCGGCGGATCGTGTCCTGCGCCTGCACGCTCATCTTGAGCTTGTAATTGGGGTCCTTCTGGCCCTTTTCGATCTCTTCGAGCGACAGCTCGTGCGCGCGGACCGGGTCGCGGCCGGTATATTTGGTCGCCGCGGTCTCGTCGGCGATCGCCTGCACCTCGAGGATGTGGATGCCGCAATAATCGGCGATCTGGGCGAAGGTGAGGCCTGTATTGTCAACCAGCCAGGCGGCGGTCGCGTGCGGCATCAGCGGGGTCGGATTGGCATTGGCCATGACTAGTCTCCACGGGCGGAAATAATAAGGGCCGCCCCTCGCGGGGCGGCCGGACATTGGCGGCGGCTTTATACCGGTTTGGCCAAAGCGGCAAGCCCTGCGGATTCGGCGGGTTCGGCGCCGACCCTATCGCAATCGCCGGAAAAAGTCGTGCGCGCTTACCCGCTCTTTGCCAGCGCATATTCCTGCGTGCCGCGCGTGATCACCGCGTCCTCGGGCAGGATGTCGGCGATCGGGATCGGCGGCAGCGCGGCGTTGGCGGCATAGAGCGGCGCGAAATCGGTGTTCACCGTCACGTCGAGCAACTGTTCGAGGCTGTCGATGACGAAATAATTCTGCTGGAAATCGTCGATCCGGTAATCGGTGCGCATCACGCGCGCCAAATCGAAGCCGATGCGGTTCGGGCTGTCCGAATCGAGCGCGAAGACGCTTTCGGCATAGGAAGAGACGATGCCCGCGCCATAGATGCGAAGGCCCCCGCCCTCACGGATCAGGCCGAATTCGACCGTATACCAATAGAGCCGCGCGAGCTGCTTCAGCGCGTCATATTTCAGGCTGCGCAGCCCGCCCTTGCCATAGGCGACCATATAGTCGGCGAACACCGGATCGGCGAGCATCGGAACATGGCCGAAGACGTCGTGGAAGACGTCGGGTTCCTTCAGATAATCGAGCTGCTGCGGCGTGCGGATGAAATTGCCCGCGGGAAAGCGCCGGTTCGCGAGATGGTCGAAGAAGACGTCGTCGGGGACGAGCCCAGGCACCGCGACGACTTGCCAGCCGGTCGCGTCCGTCAGCCGCGCGTTCAATTCGCGATAGTCGGGAATCCCCGGCTTTTCGAGCTTGAGCACGTCGATCCCGCGCAGGAAGGCGTCGGCGGCGCGGCCGGGCAGCATCGCCGACTGTCGCGCGAACAGCCGGTCCCACATCGCATGTTCGTCGGCGGTGAACGCCCCCCAATCCTGCGCAATCGTCCAGTCGGGCGCGGCGCCCGGCGGCGGGGTTTCGTGGACGTGGGTAAAGTCGCTCTCCATGGCGTCACTTCTATCACGAAATTGGTTTCAAGTGAAACTTTATTCTCCGATGGCCACCACCTGCGTCGCGAGCCGGTCGACCTCGGCGCGGTCGTGGCTGACATAGAGGATCGGCAGCGCGAGTTCGTCGCGGATGCGCTCGATCACGGCCATGATGCCGCCGCGCCGCGCCGCGTCGAGCGACGACAAGGGCTCGTCCATCAGCAATATCTCCGGCCCGCGCAGCAGCGCGCGGCCGATCGCGACGCGCTGCGCCTCGCCCCCCGACAGGCTGCGCGGCCAGCGGTCGAGCAGATGCACGATACCCAGGAAGGCGGCGGCTTCGTCGAGGCTCATCCAGCGCTCGGCGGGCGCGGCGAGATCGTGGCCATAGAGCAGGTTGGCGCGCACGCGGCGATGCGGAAAGAGCCGCCCGTCCTGAAACACATAACCGATGCGCCGCGCTTCGGGCGGCAGGTCGATGCCGGCGCCGAACAGCGTCCGCTCGCCGATGCGGATATGCCCGCGGTCGGGGCGGAGCAGCCCCGCGACCATGTTGAGCAGGCTCGTCTTCCCCGCCCCCGACGGGCCGAACAGCGCGGTCAGGCCGGGACCGGCGGTAAAGGCCGCGGCGATCGTGCGATCGCCGAGCCGTTTCGCGACGTCGATCTCAATCGCCATGCCGCACCCTTCCGGCGTGAGTGCGGCGCACGAGCCATTCGGAAAGGATCAGCGCCGCGAGCGACAGCGCGACCGAAAAGAGCGCGAGCCGCGTCGCCATCGCCTCGGCCCCCGGCACCTGCAACGCCGAATAGATGGCGAGCGGCAAGGTGCGCGTCTCGCCCGGGATGTTCGAGACGAAGGTGATCGTCGCGCCGAACTCACCGATCGAGCGCGCGAAGCCGAGCACCAGCGCCGCGAGCACGCCGGGCAGCGCGAGCGGCAGGCTGATCGTCCGAAAGGCGTGCCAGCGCCCGGCACCGAGCGTGCGCGCCGCGCCCTCGTAGCGCCGGTCGATCCCCTCGATCGACAGCCGCATCGCGCGCACCATCAGCGGCAGCGCCATGATCGCCGCAGCGAGCGCCGCGCCGGTCCAGCGGAACATCACGCTGACCCCGAACCAGCTTTCGAGCCAGCGGCCGGCGGGGCCGAGCGGACCGAAGGCGATGAGCAGGAGCCAGCCGGTGACGACCGGCGGCAGCACGAGCGGCAAATGGACGAGGCCATCGACCAGCAGCCGCCCGGGAAAGCGATAGCGCGCGAGAATCCACGCCAGCGCAAAGGCGATCGGCAGCATCGCGAGCACCGCGGCCCCGCCGACCTTCAGCGACAGGACGACGATCCCCCATTCTTCCGCCGACAGCATCAGGGCGCGATCATTTTCTGGCTGTCGGTTTGCATCCACATGCCTTCAGGGCGCCGAAAAGCCATAGCGCGCAAAGATTGCGCGGCCCGCCTTCGATACGAGGAAGGCGCGAAAAGCCGCCGCGTCGGGATGGCGCGAGGTTTTCAGCTGCGCCACCGGATAGCGGATCGGCGGATGGCTCGATGCCGGAAAGACGCCGACCACCCTCACCCGCTTCGATGCCTTCGCGTCGGTCGCATAGACGATGCCGAGCGGCGCCGCGCCGCGCTCGACGAGCGCCATCGCGGCGCGGACATTTTCAGCGGGCGCGAGCTTGCCCGCGACGCCGTTCCACACGCCGAGCGCGGTCAGCGCCGCCTTCGCATATTTGCCCGCGGGCACCGCGTCGGGATTCGCCACCGCGAGCCGTCCGCCGCCGAGCGCGTGCGCGAGCGGAAAGCCGCGCGCCGGGGCGAGCCTTAGCGTGCCCGACGCCGGGCCGATCAGCACCAGCCGGTTGCCGAGCAGCGTCGTGCGCGTGCCCGCCTCGATCCGCCCCGCCTTCTCGGCCGCATCCATCCACGGCTCGTCGGCCGACAGGAAGAGATCGGCGGGTGCGCCGGCGATGATCTGCCGCGCGAGCGCCGACGATCCGGCGAAGGAGAGCACGGGGCGCGGATGGCCTTTCGCCGCCCAGGCATCGGCGGCGGCGGTGAGCGATTCCTGAAGGCTCGCCGCCGCGAGGACGAGCGGGCCGCGCTCGGCGGCGGCCGCGGCGGGCGCGAGCAGGATGGCGGCGAGGAAGAGCATGAACCGGCGGCGAAGAAGGGCGGGCATGTCCCGGCTATAGCCGCCTCACCCCGCAGGCGAAAGCGGCGCCTTGAGCGCGATGCGGCCATAGCCCGGCTCGACGAGGCCCCGCGCGGCGAGTTCGCGCAGCGCCGCGCCGAGCGTCACGCGCGACACGCCGAGCAGGTCGGCGAGTTGCTGCTGCGTCGCGCGGACGCTTGCACCGTCTGGTCCGTCGGCGGCCATCGCGCGCAGCAGCCGCAGCAGCCGTTCGACGACCGGCAGCCGCCGCTCGGCGTCGATGATGTCGAGCGAGACGGCGAGCTGGCGGCCCAGGCTGCGCAACAGCAGCTCGGCCCAGCCGACATCCTCCTGCATCAGCCGGCGCAGCAGCGGCCGGTCGATGGCGACGAGCCGCGCCGGCCCGCTCGCCACCGCGTCGGCCTGCCGCGGGATGCCGGTGAAGAAGGCGAGCTCGCCGAACATGTCGCCGGGGCCGATGACCCCGAAAGCCGTGAAGCCGCCATCCTCCGCATAGCGCCCGACGAGCACATGTCCTTCCATCACCGCCCAGAAGGCATCGCCGGGGTCGCCCTGATGCTGGACGAACTGCCCGTCGGCGAAGCTGCGCGCGGGTGCCAGCCCGAGCAGGCGCGCGCGCTCGTCGGCGGACAGCCGCGTGCGCTCGGCAAGGGTCAATTGATAACTTCTTTGCATTCCTGTCCGCCCTCTTGTGACAACTGCCGGCAAAAGACAAGTGGCGCGCATCGCAGCGGGAGATACGGGATGCATCTGACTTCGGCCCAATCGAGCCTGATTGTCGCGGGAATCTACCTGGTCTTTTGCCTGATCGAGATCCTTCGCACGCAATTTTTCGCCAAGCCCGAACAGTCGCGCCACGACGCGATCGTCGAGATCGTCAGCATGTTCGCGTTGTTGGCGGTGACGCAGCCCGCGATCCTGCTCGCGGTCGGTGCGCTGGGCCACGCCTTCTTCCCCGCCTGGGAAGGCGCGCTGGTCGATACCCCCTGGTATGCCGCGCTCGCGCTGTTCCTCGTCTGCGAGGATATGGCGCAATATTGGTGGCACCGCGCGTCGCACAGCACGCCATGGCTCTACAACCTGCACCGCGCGCACCATAATGCGCGCTATATGAGCGTGCGGCTCGTCTATCGGAACAACATCATCTATTATGCGATGATGCCGAACCTCTGGACTGCCGGGGTGCTCGTCTATCTGGGGCTCGGCTGGTTCTACGCCTTTTACCTGATCGTGAAGATGGCGGTGATCATCGGCGCGCACAGTGATGTCGCGTGGGACGCGCCGCTCTATCGGATCAAGGCGCTCGCGCCGGTGATGTGGGTGGTCGAACGCACGATCAGCACCCCCGCGACGCACCATGCGCACCACGGCCGCCACGCGAGCGACCCCGCCGTGAACTACAAGGGCAATTACGGGAATCTGCTCTTCTTCTGGGACGTGCTGTTCGGGACCGCCAAGATCACGCGGCGCTTCCCCGAAAGCTACGGCGTCGAGGATCTGCCGCCCGCGACGCTGGGCCAGCAACTGCTGTGGCCGATCTTTCCCGAGAATAAGGATGTGAATGCGGTGATCCCCGGCGCCGCGCCGGTCGCGTCCGCATCACAGCGGGCGGCGGCCGAACCGGCGTAGCTTCGAGTATAAGGGCGTGTGTCCCCGCAGAGCCGAAGGCGGCGCGGGAGCACACAGCATTTCTTCTAGGGTCCAGACCCATTATTTACGGGTCCGAGGTTTGAAGCGATTTTGTTCAGTGCGAGGAGGCAAGGCGCCGGAATATGTCGATATTTCAAGGCTTGCCGACGAAGCAATGGACAAAATCGGTCAAATCCCGAAGGGACGCCGAAATGGCTTCGATCTCGGGCCCACGCGGCCTTGCGGGTAGCGATGCTACCCGCTGCACCCGCCCGAACCCGATATCTTCGCCATTTCGACGCCTCGGACCCGTAAATAATGGGTCTGGACCCTAGAACCGCGCGCGAAGGCCGGCAGCGACCGCGCGGCGTTCGACCGGGTAATAGATTGCCGAAGCATCGGTCGCGGCGATCACCGCGCCGATGTCGCCGATCGCCTTCTTGCCGGTCAGGTTGCGCACGTCGAGGAAAGCGTCGATGCCGCGGGTCACGCGCGCACCGGCGGTGAAGCCGAGCAGCGCGTAGCCCGGCGTGCGCACGGTGTTGCTGTAGTCGGCATAGGGTCCCTGCGGCACCCATTCGAGGTTCGGCGCGATATGCAGCGCATCGGTGCCGAGGCGCAGTTCGGCGCGGTAGACGTGGCGGGGCACCACCGGCAGGCGGTTGTCGCCAAACTCGACGTCGCCCCGGAAGCGGAAATTGCTGTAGCTATAGACCTGCCGCAGCCGCAACCAGTCGACCGGCGCGAATTCGACCGCGGCCTCGATCCCCTCGTGCCGCGTCTTGCCCGCGTTGAAGGTCGAGGCGGGAATGTCGGCGCTTACCGTATATTGCAAGAGCTCGTCCTTCACATCGGCGCGATAGAGCGAGAGGTCCCAGCTTACGACACCCGCCTGCCCGCGCGTTCCGATCTCGGCCGTCCACGCGGTCTGCGCATCGAGCGGGACGAAGGTCGACACCTGCGCCAGCTCGATGAAGCCGGGGAATTCGGCCGAGCGGCTGTAATTGCCATAGACTTGCACCCCCGCCACGGGCTCGAACAACAGCCCGAATTTCGGCGAGAAACTGTCGAAATCAGCGCGGCCGCGGTTGTCCACCGTGCCGCCTGCAAAGCTGTTGAACGTCTCGTGCTGCTCGCGCATCCCGTCGGCGTAGATGCCGCCTGCGATCAGCGAGAGCGTCTCGACCGGCTTGAAGCGGAGCTCGCCATAGAGCGTCGCGGTGCGCGCATCCTGCTTCGCATCGAAGGTCCTGGCGCCGCGCTTTCCGGCATTGTTGACGAAACGCTTCGAATTGACGTCGCCGACGCGCAGCTCGCCGCCCAGCGTCGCTTCGACCGGTCCGCCTGCATAGTCGAGGCGGACATAGCCGCCGCGGTCGACGCTCTTTTGATCGACGACCTGAAAGATCGGGTGATAGAGCGACTTGGCGTTCAGAAAGACCCCGACGTCGAGCTTCGCCCGCCCGAAATCGAAGCTGGTGCGGTTCTGGAGCCGCAGCGATTCGATGTCGCGCGCCTGATCGCCCGCGACGCTGCCCGCATTAGCCTGACGCGGCGTGGTCAACGCCTCGTCATAGGTCAGCGCACCGGGAAGCTGCTGATCGATATTATTGTAGCTCGCATAGAGGCGCGTCGTGATCCTGTCGGCCAGTTTCATGCCGACATTGCCGTGAAAGCGCAGGCTGTGGCGCCGGGCGTGGTCGCGGTCGCCGTCCGACGTGTCGGCGCTGACGGCGCCCCACGCATCGACGCGATCGCTCGCGACGCCCGCCGACACGAGGCCGCGAACACTGTCGAAGCTGCCGGCGTCGCCGCGCAGATAGACGCCCCCGGCGGTGCGTCCGGTCGGCGTCACGCCATTGATCGCGCCGCCGAGCGTCCCCGAGCCGAAGCGCAGCGCATTGGCGCCGCGATAGACTTCGAGATGGTCGAAGAAGATCGGTTCGAGTTCCTGAAAATCGCCATTGTCGTCGGCGAGGTTGATCGGCACCCCGTCCTGGAGCAGCGTGATCCCGCGCATATGATAGCCGCGCGAGAGGCCCGAGCCGCGGATCGCGATGCGCACCTCCTGCCCGAAGCGCGGCTGGAGATAGACGCCGGGCGAGAAGGCGAGCGTGTCGCGCAGCGAGACGATCGACTTGTCAGCATAGTCTTCATGGGCGACGACGTCGGTGCCGCCGGGGGTCTTGTCGGCACGCGCTTCGGCGGCGTCGGTTTCGCCGGGCGCGGTGACGATGATCGTGCGGTCGGCGTCTGCGGCATCGGCCGCCGCGGGCATGGCAAGGGCGAGCGCCAGCAGGGGCGCCGCGCGGGTCACTTCGGTTTTCATATTTAATCCTTCGCATGGAATACAGGTGCGGACCGGCGCACGCGGGACTGCGTGGCCGGCCGGTCAGGCTGGATTCAGGCGAAGGCGGGCGGTCCGGTGCTCGGCGGCAGCGGCGACGCGGCGCCCGGCGCGAAGCCGAACAGCAGGGTCGGGGTCGGCGCGGGCGCGACGAGCGCGAGCGCCTCGGGAAGCACCGGCGTGTCGGGGACGATCGGTGCAACGCCAAGCGCGCCCCACGGGCAATGCTGATTTTTCGACGCTTGGTGGTCGCCGCTCTTTTCGAGCGGGATGGTCAAGGTGGCGCCGGGGTTCGCCGGGTCCGAACAGACGCGCACGGTGATCGACCCGCTCGCATCGCTCTCGATCATCCAGCCCGGCGCGACGAAGGTGCGCGCGGCGAGCGCCAGCAGCACGGGAAGCAGCAGCAGGATGCCGGGACGGCGCAAGGCGGCGAGGATGCCCACGGAAGCGCCCTTATGGCGCACGCTACCGCCTGACAAGCGGACAAATCGTCCCATTCAGAGCAATCGTATAAGGCTTTGCTCCTTCCCAGCCCTTCGTCATGCTGAACTTGTTTCAGCATCCATGGCCCATCCTTTGAACAAGCGCCGCGAAGCTAGAAAGGGCAGACCATGGACCCTGAAACAAGTTGGCGAATAATCCCTTCGCATCCCTATTCCGGATTTCGTCATTGCGAGCGAAGCGAAGCAATCCAGAGTGTGCGTAAACCGCTCTGGATTGCTTCGCTTCGCTCGCAATGACGGGGCATATGGATGCAATAGGGATAATCGTCAGACAAGTTCAGGGTGACGAGACAGGGGGTGCGGTGAGATCCTATGCGATTGCCCTGGCGCCCTATTCGGCCGGCGCCCCGTCGGTCTTCTTTCCCGTGCGCGTCCACGGATAGAGGAATTGGCCGGCATAGTTTTTCGGAACATCTTCGGGGATGCCGTAATTTTCGGGCCAGCGATCCTTGGGCAGATGAAAGGTGCCGAACAGCTTGTCGAGGAAGGGGAAGTGGATCGCGAAATTGACGTCGAACGCCTCGCGTTCGAGCCCGTGGTGCCAATGGTGGAAGCGCGGGGTCGCGAGCCAGTGGCCGAGCCGGTTGAAATTGCCCCCGACATTGGCGTGAAGCAGCGACGACCAGACATAGACGAAGCCGATATAGGCCTGCATCACCGACGGGCTGAACCCGAGCGTGAACAGCGGTAGCGAGGTGATCGAGCGCAGGAGGATGATTTCGACAAAATGCATCCGCGACCCCGCGAGCCAGTCCATCGACTTCGCGCTGTGGTGAATCGCATGGAACCCCCACAGGAAGGGGAAGCGGTGGAAGCTGCGGTGGAACCAATATTGCACGAAATCCGACGCGACGAGCACGATCGCGAACTGCACGACCCACGGCAGCGACGCGACCCCGGCGCGGAACGCCGCCCAGCTACTCGTATGGTCGTTGACGAACGCCTGCGGCGCGAGCGCGAGGAAGCCCAGTATCTGCACGAACATCGTGCTGACGAGATAGTAGAAGAGATCCTCGCGCCATTCGGTGCGGAAGAGCCGCTGCGCGCGGCGATGCGGAAAAGCGCGTTCCAATGGCGCGAACATGAAGCCGGTGACGAGCAGGTTCACGACGAAGAAGTCGAGCCCGAAGAAAATCCCCCAGTCGCGCGTCTCGGCGGGCTGGACGTTCGCCCCGCCCATCAGCGCGGCGGCGAGACCGATCATCAGCGCGGTGAGCCCGAGTATCTTGCGCGGACGCAGCAGCAGGCTGAGCAGCGACAGGCCGTAACTCGCGAGCAGGACGAGATGCACCGCGCCGCGAAAGCCGGTCCAGCCCTTGACCACTTCGAGCTCGGGGGTCGCGAACCAGTCGGGAAAGCGCAGCGCGACGACCATGAAGAAACCGCTGATCGCGAACAGCAGCGCGAAGAAGCCCGACAGCCACCCGCTCCCGAACCGCCGCACCTCGGTGGGCGATTCGAGGTCGCGCATCAGATTTTGCAGATAGTCGCGTTTCGCCATTTGCGCCGTCCCTCACCATCGTCATGCCGGACTTGATCCGGCATCCATTTCCGCCCCCCGCGCCGTGGACCCCGGATCAAGTCCGGGGTGACGAGCTAAAATCTATCCCGCCGCCTCGACGATCTTCGCCCACTCCGCTTCGTCGATCACGCGGATGCCGAGCGCGCTCGCCTGTTTGAGCTTCGACCCCGCGCCCGGCCCCGCGACGACGAGATCGGTCTTCGCGCTCACCGATCCCGCGGCCTTCGCGCCCAGCCGTTCGGCCTGCGCCTTCGCCTCGTCGCGGCTCATCGTCTCGAGCTTGCCGGTGAAGACGACGGTCTTGCCCGAGACCTCGCTCTCCTGCGTCTCGACGACATAGAGCGGCGGCGACACTTCGCCGAACAGATCGTCCCACAGCGCACGGTTGTGCGGTTCGTGGAAAAAGTCGCTCAGCGCCTCGGCGACCGCGGGGCCGATGCCGTCGGCGCGCACCTCGAGGATCGCCTTGATCGCGTCGAGCTTGCGGCTCGCATATTTGCCGTCGGACTCGCCTTCCTCGCGCGGATTGGCGTCGCCCCAGGCGCGCAATTCGGCCGCCTTGCCGGGCAGGCGCCTTATATCGCCCAATCCCTTGAGCAGATCGCGCGCCGTCACCGCGCCGATGTGCCGGATGCCGAGGCCGAAGAGCAGCCGCGCCGCATCGGGTTCGCGCTTCGCCTCGATCGCGGCAAGCAGATTGTCGACCGATTTCTCCTTCCACCCCTCGCGCCCGAGCAATTCGTCGCGGTGCGCCTTCAGCCGGAAAATGTCCGCCGGCCCCTTGTCGAGCCAGCCGAGCGCCAGAAATTCCTCGATGCTCTTTTCGCCCAGCCCTTCGATGTCGAGCGCGCCGCGGCTGACGAAATGGCGCAGCCGCTCGAATTTCTGCGCCGCGCAAATGAGGCCGCCGGTGCAGCGCACATCGACCTCGCCCTCTTCGGCAACCGCCTCGCTGCCGCACACCGGGCAATGATCGGGAAAGACATAGGGATCGCGCTTTTCGTCGCGGGTGAGGTTTTCGACGACCTGCGGGATCACGTCGCCCGCGCGCTGGACGACGATGCGGTCGCCCGGCCGCACGCCGAGCCGTTCGATCTCGTCGCGATTGTGGAGCGTGACGTTCGACACGACGACGCCGCCGACGGTGACGGGGGTGAGCCGCCCGACGGGGGTCAGCTTGCCGGTGCGCCCGACCTGGATGTCGATGGCTTCGAGCGTCGTCTGCGCACGTTCGGCGGGGAATTTATGCGCGATGGCCCAGCGCGGCGCCTTGGCGACGAAGCCCAGCCGTTGCTGCCAGTCGAGCCGGTCGACCTTATAGACGACGCCGTCGATGTCATAGGGCATGTCGGCGCGTTCGGCCTCGATCGTGCGATAATGGTCGAGCACGCCCGCGGCATCGTCCAAGCGCTTCAGCAACGGCGACACCGGCACGCCCCAGCTTTCGATGCGCTTCATCATCGCGAACTGCGTCGCCTCCGGCACGTCGCTGACCTCGCCCCAGCCGTGCGCAAGGAAGCGCAGCGGGCGCGACGCGGTGACGCTCGCGTCCTTCTGGCGCAGCGAGCCCGCCGCGGCGTTGCGCGGATTGGCGAACTGGCGCGCCTTTTCGGGGTCGTCGGCCTCGGCGAGCAGGCGGGCATTGAGCGCGGCGAAATCGGCCTTGGCCATATAGACCTCGCCGCGGATCTCGAAGACGTCGGGGATGTCATGAAGCCCCTCCCGCGTGCGGGAGGGGTTTGGGGAGGGCATGTCGCGCGCCGCTTCTGACGAAACAGACCCTCCCCCGACCCCTCCCGCACGCGGGAGGGGAGAAAGTTTCTGCGGAATGTCGGTGATCGTGCGCACATTGGCGGTGACGTCCTCCCCCACCGTGCCGTCGCCGCGCGTCGCCGCCTGAACGAGCTCGCCCTTTTCATAGCGCAGCGAGCAGGAGAGGCCGTCGATCTTGTCCTCGGCGGTCAGCGCGACCGCCTCGCCCTCGCCCAGTGCCAGGAAACGCCGCACGCGCGCCACGAATTCCTCGACATCCTCGGCTGCGAAGGCGTTGTCGAGGCTCATCATCCGCACCGCATGGGTGACCTTGGCGAGCGGCGACGCCTCGACCGCGGCGCCGATCAGCCGGTTCGGGCTGTCGGCGCGGATCAGATGCGGAAAAGCCTCCTCGATCGCATTGTTGCGGCGGACGAGCGCGTCATAGTCGGCGTCCGAAATCTCCGGGCTATCCTCGGCATGATAGAGTTTGTTGTGGTGCGCGATCTGTTTGGCAAGCCGCATCAGCTCGTTCGCGGCTTCGGCCTCGGTCAGCGATTCGATATCGGTCATGCCCCGGCTTTTGCCACCGACGCGAACTCGGCGCGAGTATCCAATCGCGCGATCACCAGCACATGCACCTGTCGCCGGATGCGGAA
Source organism: Sphingopyxis indica (assembly GCF_032879645.1). Classification (NCBI taxonomy): domain Bacteria; kingdom Pseudomonadati; phylum Pseudomonadota; class Alphaproteobacteria; order Sphingomonadales; family Sphingopyxidaceae; genus Sphingopyxis; species Sphingopyxis indica. The sequence continues at coordinate 753,122 of NZ_CP076394.1, read as the reverse complement.
GCCGAGCGTTTCATAGAGCGCGATCGCGCCGGCGTTGTCGGCATAGCTGTGCAGGAAGGGCGTCTCGCCGCGCGCCGCCATCGCGCGCATGACATGGCCGATCAGTGCCCGCGCGAGCCCGCGCCCGCGGCAGTCGGCCCAGGTCGCGACCCCGCTGACCTCGGCCATGCCGGGCATCAGCATCCGCTGCCCCGCCATCGCGAGCAGCCGCCCGTCTTCGCGCACGCCGAAAAAGGGGCCATAGCGATGCGTCGCCGGCCCCCACGGCCCCGGCTTCGCATGTGTCGCAAGCGCCGCCATGTCGGGCGCGTCGGCATCGGAAAGCGGCACCATCGCGGGCGCGCCGGCGCGCAGGGCGGGCGGCGGCCCTTCGGCGACCATCTGCGCGAGCACCGCGCGCTTCACCTCGCGCGTGCCCGGCGGCAGCGGCCATGGCTCGCCCTCGACGATCCACAGTTCACCGTCATCGGGGACCAGCGCCGCGAGCGCCGCCTGCGCCGCGGCGCCCCTATCGGCGGCGGCGCCGAATGGCCCATAGCCGCGATCAATCCGCACCGCCCGTGCGTCGCCCGTCGCGAGATGCGCCTGGCGTCCGGTGAGCATCGACCAGACGGGGCGGTCGAGGGGGTGAAAGGTGTCTTTCAAAGCCCCTCCCCTTCAGGGAAGGGGTTGGGGTGGGGCCATCGGTCGGGCAAATGGCGCGCCACGTCTTCGATATGGTGCAGCACGCCGTCCATGTTATCGAGCACATCGGCGTTGGTCAGGCGAAGCGTTCGATAGCCATATTGCTCGACCAGCCGGCGATCCAGTGCCTCGTCCCGCTCCCGGTCGTGCGTATCGCCGTCAATTTCCACGATAAGCCCTTTCGCCGGACAGAAGAAATCAGCGATCCGGTTGCCGATTATTGCCTGGCGCCGGAATTTCAATCCGCCAAGCCTGGCGCCGGACAGATAGCGCCATAACCGTTTTTCGGCCTCTGTAGGCTCTCGCCGCATCGACGCGGCGCGCGCAAGCATGGTGCGACGGCCCGTCATAACAAGCCCCTCCTCTTCAGAGGAGGGGATGGGGGTGGTGAAGCTCGGTCGGGCTCGATGCCCGAGCGAGCTTGTTCCGGCGTCGCCACCACCCCGCTGCGACTAAGGCGCCAAGCGCCTAAGTCTCGCTGCCCCTCCTCTGAAGAGGAGGGGTTTGCGTGGGCGAGAAAACTCACACGACCTCCAGCAACCGCTCCGCCTGCGCCCTCGCCTCCTCCGTCACCTCGGCGCCCGAGAGCATCCGCGCGATTTCCTCGCGCCGCCCCGCATCGTCGAGCGCGCGGACGCCGGTGCGGGTGACGGTGCCCTCGCTCGACTTGGCGATGACGAAATGCGCCGCGCCCTTCGCCGCGACCTGCGGGCTGTGGGTCACGGCAAGCAATTGCTTGCCCGCGCCGGCAAGCCGCGCCAGCCGCTCACCGATCGCGCTCGCGACCGCGCCGCCGACACCGCGGTCGATTTCGTCGAAGATGATCGTGTCGGCGCCGCCTTCCTCGGCGAGCGCGACCTTGAGCGCGAGGATGAAGCGCGACAGTTCGCCGCCGCTCGCGATCCTGGCGAGCGGCGCGAAGGGCGCGCCGGGGTTGGTCGAAATCAGGAACTCAACGCGGTCCATCCCCTCGGCGCCCCAGCGTTCGGCGGGCAGCGGTTCGACGAGCGTCTGGAAGCGCGCGGCGTCGAGCTTGAGCGGCGCAAGTTCGCCCGCGACCGCCGCGTCGAGCCGCGCCGCCGCCTTCGTGCGCTGGTTCGACAGCGCCGTCGCGGCATGGGTATAGGCCGACGCGGTCTCGCGCACCGCGGCTTCGAGCTTCGCGAGCCCCGCGCCGCCCCCCTCGATCGCGTCGAGCCGCGCCGCTAGGTCGAGCGCGAGTTGCGGCAATTCGTCGGGCTGACACCCATGCTTGCGCGCGAGCGCGCGCAGTTCGAACAGCCGCGTCTCGGCAGCCTCAAGCCGTTCGGGATCATATTCCATCGCGCGCGACGCCTCGTGCAGTTTCGCTTCGGCCTCGTCGGCGTCGATGATCGCGCGGTCGAGGTTCGCCAGCGCTTCGGCGAGCAGCGGATGGTCGCCCGCGAGCCGGTCGAGCCGCCGCGCCGCGCCGCGCAGCAGCGCCGGGCCGCCCTCGCTGCCGTCGAACGCCTCGAGGATCGTCGCAAGGTCGCCGGCGATTCGCTCGCCCTTCTGCATCGACGCGCGCGCGTCGGCGAGCTCGGCTTCCTCGCCGGGCTGGGGCGCGAGCGCCTGCAGTTCGGCGACGCAATGTTCGAGCCATTCGCGGTCGCGCTCGGCTTCGTCGAGCGCCGCCCTTGCCGCGGCGAGCTTTTCCTCGGCGGCGCGCCATGCGCCATGCGCCGCCGCGACCGCGCCGGTATCGGCGCGCGCATAGGCGTCGAGCAGCGCGCGGTGCCCCGCGGGCGCGAGCAGCCCACGGTCGTCGTGCTGGCCGTGGATCTCGACCAGATGCCCGCCGACCTCGCGCAGCAGCGCCGCCGAGCAGGGCTGATCGTTCAGAAAGGCGCGGCTGCCGCCATCGGCCTTGAGCGTGCGGCGGATCAGCAGCGGTTCGCCGGGTTCGAGCGCGATGTCATTGGCGGCGAGCAGCGCTGCAAGCGGCGTCCCCGGCGCGGGCGGCGCGAAGCTGGCGGTGACCTGCGCGCGGTCGGCCCCCTGCCGCACCAGCCCGGTGTCGGCGCGCATCCCGAGCGCGAGGCCTAGCGCGTCGAGCAGGATCGACTTGCCCGCCCCCGTCTCACCGGTGAGCACGCCGAGCCCGCCCTCGAAATCGAGGTCGAGCCGCTCGATCAGCACGATATTGGCGATGGACAGGGCGGTCAGCACGATTCGCCCCTTACATTAGAACAAAGCGCGAATCTATTCGGGAGTGAAACTGTCAAGGCAGGATTTGGGACTGGCGCAGAGCTCGCAGAGACGTAGGGAAACAAGTTCACGCGGAGACGCGGAGACGCCGAGAGATGGCGCTTGCCGCGAAGCGGCTCTTCTCCTGCTGCGATGGCGACGAGGCTTGATTGGAAAAGATGGAGGGGCCTATCGGCCCTGATTCTCCGCGCCTCCGCGCCTCCGCGTGAACAAAAATCGCGGCGGCCTCTGCGAACTCTGCGCGAATCTCCATTCCCGGCTGTCCGCCTCAGGCCGCGGGCGCGTGCTTCTGCATCAGCTCGTAAGCGCGCTTGTACCATTTGCTGCCCGGATAGTTGGCGCCGAGCACGGCGGCCGACTTCTTCGCCTCCGACGGTACGCCGAGCGCGAGATAGCATTCGACGAGGCGATAGAGCGCTTCGGGCGCGTGGCTCGTCGTCTGATATTTGTCGGTGACCTCGCGGAAGCGGATCGAGGCGGCTAGCCAGTTCGAACTGCGCTCGTAGAACCGGCCGATCTCCATCTCCTTGCCCGCGAGATGGTCGCGCACAAGGTCCATCTTGAGCCGCGCGTCGGCGGCGTAGCGCGTGTCGGGATAGCGGCGAATCACTTCACCGAGCGCGGCTTGCGCCTGCAGCGTGATCTTCTGGTCGCGGGTGACGTCGCTGATCTGCTCATAATAGCTGAGCCCGATCAGATAATAGGCATAGGGCGCGTCCTTGTTGCCCGGGTGGATCGCAAGGAAGCGCTGCGCGGCAGCAATCGCCGGCGTATATTCGCGGTCCATATAATAGGAAAAGGCGCTCATCAGCTGCGCCCGGCGCGCCCAGGGCGAATAGGGATGCTGGCGCTCGACCTCGTCGAACAGCGCGGCGGCGAGCTTGTACTGGCCGCGGTCGAGCCGGTCCTGCGCCGCGCGATAGAGGGTGCTGACGTCGCGCGCGACATAGCGCGTGTCCTTTTTCACCCCGCCGCCCCCGGCACAGGCCGCAAGCATGGGCGTCATCACAAGGGCTGCGGCGAGCAGGCGCACGGCGGCGCGCGGGTTAGTCCGGTCAGTCATGCGGGCGGTATAGCCACAGCGCGGATGAACGCAAAATAAATGATGGGCTGTTTCGGCGCTCTACCCTGCTATTGCGCCGGTGCGGCGGGCGATGCCGCCTTGACCACGCAGCCCTGCGGCGGATTGGCGGGCGCGGGGACGCGGCGCGCGGTCCTGATCGTCACCATCGGATCGAGAATCTGCCCCTGCATCGGCCCGTCGCCCGCGGTCGGCGATACGGGAGCGGCATAGATTTTCTCCGCCACCTCGCGGCCGCCGACGATCTCGCCGAACACCGCGAAGCCCGCCCCGTCGCCGCCCTGCGCATCGGCGTCGAACCCCTTGATGTCGGAGAGCAGCAGAAAGAAGTCGGTCGTCGCATCGCCGGGGTTGAGCCGCGCCATCGACAGCGCGCCGTCGCAATTGGTGAGCCCCGTTTCGGTCGTCGGCTCGTGCGCGATCGGCGGAAAATTATTCGCCGCATTGCCGCGATTGCCCGCCTGGATCAGCCGGCTCGCGGGGCCCCACGTCCGCGTCGAGCGATAAAATACAAAGCCGTCCATCCGCTTGCTGTCGACATAGCGGAGGAAATTCTTCGCGGTGATCGGCGCGCGCTTGTCCTCGATCCGCAGCGTGATCGTGCCGAGATCGGTATCGAGCGCGACATAGGGGTGCGTATCGGGAGCGGCGGAGGGCGGCGGATCGGCCACGGCGGTTGCGGGCTGGGCGGCGAGGGCGAGGAGCGGGAGAAGCATCGTGAACATGGGCAAGGCATAACCCAAAGGCGGCGGCGATGGCGACCCCTCTCCTTATATTCAACCTTTCGGTTGACAATAAGGCGCGAATCGCCAATATTAAACCGCATGGTTGAACATGATTCGCTCGCTCTCGACACGATCTTCCACGCGCTCGGCGACGCGACGCGGCGCGCGATGCTCGGCGAACTCGCCGCCGCTCCGCGCAGCGTCGGCGAGCTCGCCGAGCCCTTCGCCATGTCGCTCGCGGCGGCGTCGAAGCATATCAAGGTGCTCGAAAAGGCGGGCCTCGTGCGCCGTGAGGTGCGCGGCCGCACGCATATGTGCAGCCTCGATCCGGCGCCCCTGATGACCGCAGACCAGTGGCTCGGCGTCTATCGCCGCTTCTGGACCGGCCGCCTCGACACCCTCGAGCACCTGCTGCGTGCCGAGAATGCGCCGCGTCCCCGAAGACACCCCTCCCCCCCGAAAGACGAAGGAGAATGACGATGACTGCCATGCTGACCGAAGACGATTATGGCGTGCTCGCCGAGCCTGCGACGCTGAAGATCGAGCGCCTGCTGCCCGGCCCGATCGACCGCGTCTGGACCTATCTGGTCGACGGCGAGCTTCGCCGCCAGTGGCTCGCCGCGGGCGCGATGGAGCAGCAGGTCGGCGCGCCGGTCGAACTCGTCTGGCGCAACGACGAGCTCACCGACCCGCCGGGCCAGCGTCCCGACGAGATGGCCGAAGAGCATCGGATGACCTGCGAAGTCGTCGAGATCGACCCGCCGCACAAGCTCGCGATCAGCTGGGGCAGCACCGGCGGCGTGACCTTTACCCTGGCCGAGAAAGGCGACGAGGTGCTGCTGACGCTCGTCCACAAGCGCGTCGAGGACAGCGCGGTGCTGCTCAACGTCAGCGCCGGCTGGCACGCCCATATCGACGTCCTCGAAGCGCGGCTGCGCGGCACGGCGCCGGCGCCGCACTGGGACAATTGGGCGCAGCTGCGCAGCGATTACGCCGAACGCTTCTTCGGCTGAGGCGCGATACGAAGGACCGCTTGCGGGCGGTTGCGGAGGTTCTTAGAGCGTCGTGCATTTAATCTGCAACGTATCCAGCCTCTTTGAGGTAATTCCGGCATTCGTCTGGAGAGTAGAGTTCGCAGATGGAACCGACGGCTTGCCAGAGGGCGTCGATGGTTCGCGCTTTGGCTTTTCGCAGGTGGGCCTTGAGCTTGGCGAAGGCCATTTCGATGGGGTTCAGGTCGGGGCTGTAGGGCGGCAGGAACAGGAACCATGCGCCGCGAGCCTTGAGGATGGCCTTTGCCTTCTCGCTCTTGTGACTGGAGAGGTTGTCGAGGATGACGATGTCGCCGGGCTTGAGCGTCGGGGCGAGCTGGGTTTCGACATAGGTCTCGAAGAGACGCCGGTTCATCGGGGCGTCGATCACCCAGGGCGCGGTGAGCCCGTCATGGCGCAGCGCGGCGATGAAGGTCTGGGTGCCCCAATGGCCGAAGGGCGCCGTCATCCTCAGCCGCTGCCCACGCCGCGCCCGACCACGCAGCCGGGTCATCTTGGTCGTCGTCCCGGTCTCGTCGATGAACACCAGCCGTTCCGGGCGCTTCTTCATCCATGGCTGGCGATGCGCGCGCCATACCCGCCGGGCGCGGGCAATGTCAGCGCGATCGGCTTCGCTCGCCAGCAGCGTTTTTTTTGACGGTAAAACCGCGCTGGATCAGCAGCCGGGACAGCGAAGCGGGATGCGCCTTCACCCCCCGCTCGGCCAAAAGCCGCCCTGCCAGTTCGGGCATCGTGATGTCGCCATCGGCCTCGACCCAGCCGATCAGCGCATCGGCGTGCCGGTCAAGCACACCGCTGCCCTTGGGACGGCCTTGACGCGCAGGCGCCACAGAACCCGTCTGCGCCTTGCGCTGCGCCAGACGAACCGCCGTCGCCGCGCTCACCCCAAATCGACGCGCCGCTGAACGGCACGAGCGACCGCGCTCAATCTCACCAACAATCCGAACCCGAAGATCAACCGAACTGCTCTTGCCCATGATCCACCTCCAATCAGGGTGAATCACAAATCCAAGCCCAAGGGAATCCCCTTATGATTCAGATTTCGCGCTCGACGCTCTAAGCCCCTCCTCTTCAGAGAAGGGGTTTGGGGTGGTGGACGCCGGTGAAGGAGCACCACCCCGCTGCGACTAACGCGCAAAGCGCGTAAGTCTCGCTGCCCCTCCTCTTCAGAGGAGGGGTTTGGTCAAACGTCCGCTCCCCCACCCCAAGTCCGACGCTCGCAGCACAAAAAAGGGGCCGCTTTCGCGGCCCCTTTTCTTTTCGATCCCGAAGCGATCAGTCCTTCAGGAAGTCGGGCACATGGCCCTCGTCCTCGGGGACATTGTCGCTGCGCTCGCGGCGCGGGCCGCGGTCGCCGCCGTCGCGGCGCGGCCCGCGGTCGCGGCCGCCACGGCCGCGGTCGCCACCTTCGCGGCGCGGACCACGATCACCGCGGTCGCCGCGCGGTTCGCGCGCCGGGCGGGTGTCTTCGAGCTCTTCGCCGCTTTCTTGATCGACGACGCGCATCGACAGGCGGACCTTGCCGCGCGGGTCGATCTCAAGCACCTTGACCTTGACCTCCTGCCCTTCGGACAGGACGTCGGCGACCTTTTCGACGCGCTCGTTCCTGATTTCGCTGACGTGGACCAGACCGTCCTTGCCGCCCATGAAATTCACGAACGCACCGAAGTCGACGAGATTGACGACCTTGCCGTTATAGATCTTGCCGACCTCGGGCTCCTCGACGATGCCGAGAATCCACGCCTTGGCGGCTTCGATCTGCGCCGGGTCCGACGAGGCGATCTTGATGATGCCTTCGTCGTCGATGTCGACCTTGGCGCCGGTGGTCGCGACGATCTCGCGGATCACCTTGCCGCCGGTGCCGATGACGTCGCGGATCTTCGACTTGTCGATGGTGATCGTCTCGATGCGCGGCGCGTGCGCCGACAATTCGCTACGCGTCTCGCCGAGCGCCTTGTTCATTTCGCCGAGGATGTGCGCGCGGCCTTCCTTGGCCTGCTTCAGCGCCGCCTCGAAGATTTCCTTGGTGATGCCGGCGATCTTGATGTCCATCTGCATCGTGGTGATGCCTTCGGACGTGCCCGCGACCTTGAAATCCATGTCGCCGAGGTGATCCTCGTCGCCCAGGATGTCCGACAGGATCGCATAATCCTTGCCTTCGAGGATCAGGCCCATCGCGATGCCCGAAACCGGGCGCTTGATCGGCACGCCGGCGTCCATCAGCGACAGCGAACCGCCGCACACCGTCGCCATCGACGACGACCCGTTCGATTCGGTGATGTCGCTGGTCAGGCGGATCGTATAGGGGAAATCCTCCTTCGACGGCAGCACCGGGTGCAGCGCGCGCCACGCGAGCTTGCCATGGCCGACCTCGCGGCGTCCCGGAGGACCGAAGCGGCCGACTTCGCCGACCGAATAGGGCGGGAAGTTATAGTGCAGCATGAAGCTTTCGTAACGCAGGCCGGTCAGGCCGTCGATCATCTGCTCGGCTTCCTTGGTGCCGAGGGTGCAGGTCGCGATCGTCTGCGTCTCGCCGCGGGTGAAAAGCGCCGAACCGTGCGCGCGCGGCAGGAAGTGCGTTTCGGCCTCGATCGGGCGGATCTGCGTCGTCGAACGGCCGTCGATGCGCGTGCCGTCCTTCAGGATCGCGCCGCGGACGATTTCGGCCTCGAGCTTCTTGACCAGCTTGATGCCGGCCATCACCGCCTGCGGGTCGAGCCCGTCGGCGACGAACTGCTCCTTGGCCTTCGCGCGCGCTTCATTGAGCGCGTTCGAGCGCGCCGACTTGTCGGTCAGCTTGTAGGCCGCGGCAATATCCTTGCCGATCAGCTTCTTGAGCTTGTCCTTGAGCGCGGCATTGTCGTCCGAAGCGGCGAGTTCCCACGGGTCCTTCGCGGCCTGTTCGGCAAGGCCGATGATCGCCTTGATGACCTCGCGGCACGCGTCGTGCGCGAACATCACCGCGCCCAGCATCACCTCTTCCGACAGCTCATTGGCTTCGGATTCGACCATCATCACCGCGTCGTGCGTCGCCGCGACGACGAGGTCGAGGTCGCCTTCGGCGACCTGTTCGTCGGTCGGATTGAGGATATATTCGCCATCGACATAGCCGACGCGCGCGGCGCCGATCGGCCCCATGAAGGGGACGCCCGAGATGGTGAGTGCGGCCGACGCCGCGACCATCGCGAGGATGTCGGGCTCGTTGTGGCCGTCATAGCTCAGCACCTGAGCGATGGCGTTGATCTCGTTATAGAAACCTTCGGGGAACAGCGGGCGGATCGGACGGTCGATCAGGCGGGAAACGAGCGTTTCCTTTTCGGTCGCGCCGCGTTCGCGCTTAAAGAAGCCGCCGGGAATGCGGCCGGCCGAGGAATATTTTTCCTGGTAATGGACGGTCAGCGGGAAGAAGTCCTGGCCTTCCTTCACCGACTTGGCGGCGGTGACGGCGCACAGGACGACCGTTTCGCCGAGGGTGGCGACGACAGCGCCGTCGGCCTGACGGGCAACCTTGCCCGTTTCGAGGGTCAGCGTTTCACCGCCCCACTCGATCGATACTTTTTTCACATCAAACATTTGGTTTCCTTCGCCCGCCGGGCCCTATGCCGGGCGGGGCCTCTGCTTTCCGGGCAGTCCGGCCCGGACGGTGTGGGGCGTCTGTCTGCCCCGATGGCGGACCCGCCGGATGCGGGAAAGCCCCTTATGGCATGCACATTTCGCGCAGACCAATATGACAGCGGCCCCGGATGCCGGGGCCGCTGAAAATTCTTATTTGCGAAGTCCGAGCTTCGCGATGAGGTCGGTGTAGCGGCCCTCATCCTTCTTTTTCAGATAGTCGAGCAGGCTGCGGCGCTTGTTGACCATCATCAGCAGCCCGCGGCGGCTGTGATTGTCCTTGTGGTGCGACTTGAAATGCTCGGTCAAGGTGTTGATGCGGTCGGTCAGAATCGCGACCTGCACCTCGGGCGAACCCGTGTCGCCCTTTTCGCGGGCATGTTCCTTGATGAGCTCGGCCTTGCGCTCGGCGGTAATCGACATGTGCTTCTTCCTTCGAACATCGCTTTAGAGATTGAAGCCCCGCACGACCTTCAGCGTTCCCGCCGAAACCTCTATCAGCGCGACGGGCCGCTTTTCGCTGTCCCGTCCCCAATAGAGCCCGTCTTGCGTGCTTCCCCCGGTCCAGACGCGACCCTGGCGGATCGCCCCTGCCGCTTCCGGGGAGAGGTCCAGAGCCGGGATGTCGACCAGCCCTGCCTCAAGCGGCAGAATCACATCTGATTGCGCGGCGCCTTGGCCGAACGCGTTCAATTTGTCCAGCGAAATCGCCTGATCGAGCGCGAATGGCCCCGCTTTCGTGCGGCGAAGCATCGTCACATGGCCGACGGTTCCGAGCGCCCGGGCGATGTCGCGCGCGAGGCTGCGGATATAGGTGCCCTTCGATACATGGGCAGTGAGGGTGATGCTCTCCAATTCCTCCCCGGTACGGGGAGGGGGACCGCCCGAAGGGTGGTGGAGGGGGGGCGCAGCATCAACCGAAGCCTCAGGCCGCCAACCCCCTCCGTCAGCGCTTCGCGCCGCCACCTCCCCACAAGTGGGGAGGATTTGAAGCGAATGGATCGTCACCCCCCGCGCCTTCATCGCGACCGCCTCGCCCTTGCGCGCGCGGTCATAGGCGCGCTGCCCGTCGACCTTGATCGCCGAAAAGGCCGGCGGCACCTGTTCGATCGCACCGGTGAAGCGCGGCAGCACCGCCTCGACCTCGGCCAGCGTCGGCCGGACCTCGCTGGTCGCCACCACTTCGCCCTCGGCATCGAGCCCCGCGGTTTCGGTTCCGAACGCAACCGTAAAATCATAGACCTTGCTCGCATCGAGCATCCGCCCGGTGAGCTTGGTCGCCTCGCCCAGGGCGATCGGCAGCACGCCCGACGCGAGCGGGTCGAGCGTCCCGCCGTGGCCGACCTTGACCTTGCCGAGCCCCGCCTCGCGGCACACGCGCTTGACCGCGCCCACCGCCTGCGTCGAGCCGAGGCCCACCGGTTTGTCGAGAATGACCCAGCCGTTCATGCCCCGCGGCTAGGGCGCATGGGCCGGGCTTGTCAATTTGCCTTCGATTTTTCCGCCTTGTCGCCCGCGATGTCCTTGCTCTTGTCGCGTTTCGACGGCGGCGGGGCGGAGTTGACGAACGAGACGAGCGGGCAGCGCTCGCCGCGCACGATCAGCGTCGCAAACCGGTCGAGCCGCGACGCGCCGCGCGTTTCGAAGCCGATCGCATGGGCAAAATCGAGATCGCGGCAAAGCCCCGCGAACTGGCCGTAATACCAATCGCCGTGACGGTCCTGAATCCACACGCCGCGATCGTCGTCGCCTTCCCAGTTGCGGATCGTCGAATCGCTCGGGAAGACGATGCTCGCCTCGGCGCCGATTTCGCGCACGGGCTTGCCGGGCTCGTCGGCCGCCGCTGCCGAAAGGGGAAGCAGACCGGCGGCCAGGGAGAGTGCGAGATTCCGTATCATGCGGGCGCGTCTAGCAGGGCGCGGCTGAACAAAGGCTGACCCAGCCTTCCCCCCTCCTCTTCAGAGGAGGGGCTTAAGCGCCCGTTACCCACTCCTCCGCCAGCAACGACCAGAGCCCGGTGTCGCGCACATGCCCGGTCCAGGTGATCCGCTCGGCGCGCAGCACAGCTTCCTTCGTGCAGCCGAGCTTCGCGACGGCGGCCTGGCTTCGCGCATTACGCTCGTCGATGCGGAATTCGACGCGGCGGATGCCCACCGCGAAGGCGTGATCCAGCATCAGCGCCTTCACGCGGCCATTGAACCCGGTGCCGCGCGCATCGGGGTGGATATAGCTGTTGCCGAGCTCGATCGTCTGCGCCGACACGTCGGGACGCAGCCAGGCGGTCATGCCGACGACCCGGTCGCCGTCGAGGATCGCATAGGGCATACGGCTTTCGTGCCCGACCAGCACATCGAAGCTCGCGTCGAAATGATCGGGGTCGAAACTCGACGAATAGATCGGCCAGATGTTGGCATCGGCGGCGCACGCCGCACGCAGTCCCTCGCGGTGCGGCTCGGCGAGCTTGACGAGACGAAGATCGCCGTCGGCGAGGTCGACATAGAGGCGGTCAAGCATCGGCGGGCGCCTTTGCGGCCGCGCGCCGTTTCTCCATGAAATGCCGCCGGCACATCGCGACATAGCGGTCGTTGCCGCCGATCTCGGTCTGCGCGCCCTCGACCACCGCACGCCCCGAGGCATCGACGCGCAGGTTCATCGTCGCCTTGCGCCCGCATTCGCACACGGCCTTGAGTTCGACGAGCGCGTCGGCAAGGCCGAGCAGCGCCGCCGAACCCGGAAACAGGTTCGCGGCAAAATCGGTGCGCAGGCCATAGCAGAGCACCGGAATATCGGCCTCGTCGGCAAGCCGCGCGAGGTCGAGCACCTGATCGCGCGTCAGGAATTGCGCTTCATCGACGAGCACGCAGGCGAGCGGGCGCTGCCGGTTCTCGGCGCTCACTGCGGCCCAGAGGTCGCTTTCGGGATCGAATTTATGCGCTTCGGCGAGCAGGCCGATCCGGCTCGTGATCTGGCCCGCGCCATAGCGATCGTCGAGCGCCGCGGTCCACAACATCGTTTCCATGCCGCGCTCGCGATAGTTGAAATCCGCCTGCAGCAGCGTCGTCGATTTGCCGGCGTTCATGCTGGCATAATAGAAATAGAGCTTGGCCATGCGCGCGCCATAGCGCGGCCGCACAGCCCGCGCCAGCCAGCCCGGGAACCTCAGCCCTCGCCGCCCTCCAGATCGCGCGCGACCTTCGGGTCGCGCAACAGCTTGTCGATGTGGCTCGCCTCGTCGAAGCTTTCGTCGGGCAGGAATTTCAGCTTCGCGGCATATTTCATGCGGATGCGATGCGCGACCTCGCGCTGGAGATAGGCGGTGTTGGTTCTGAGCGCCTTGATCACCGCATCCTCATCCTTGCCGAGCAGCGGCTTCACGAACACCGTCGCATGGCGCAGGTCGGGCGACATGCGCACTTCGGTGATGCTCACCGGATGCTTGGCGAGCACCTCGTCGTGGACGTCGCCGCGCTGGAGGATTTCGGACAGGACATGGCGCACCTGCTCGCCGACGCGAAGCACGCGGACCGAGGGACCTTGGTTCTGATCATTATGACGCATCGGTTATGTCCTGCTGCACCCCCGCGCCGGGCGGGGGTGCAGGGATAGCTCTTACAACGTCCGTTCGCGTTCCTCGACCTCGAACACCTCGAGATGGTCGCCCGGCTTGATGTCGTTGGTGTCGGCCAGCACGACGCCGCATTCGAGGCCCGCGCGCACTTCGGCGACGTCGTCCTTGAAGCGGCGCAGCGACGCGATCGTCGTCGCCGAAACGATGACGTCCTCGCGCGTGAGGCGCGCGTGGAGCCCCTTGCGGATGACGCCTTCGAGCACCAGCAGGCCTGCCGCCTTGTCGCGCTTGCCGGCCGGGAAGACTTCCTTGACCTCGGCGCGGCCGACGACGGTTTCGACGCGTTCCGGACCCAGTTCGCCCGCCATCTCCTTCGCGATTTCCTCGGTCAGGTGATAGATGACGTCATAGTAGAGGAAGCGCACCTTCTCGCGGTTCGCGATCTCGCGCGCCTTGGCGTTCGGGCGGACGTTGAAGCCGATGATCGGCGCCCCCGTCGAGGCCGCGAGCGTCACGTCGCTTTCGGTGATCGCGCCGGCACCCGAATGGAGCACGCGCACGCGGATCTCGTCGGTCGAGAGCTTGCCCAGCGCGTTGACGATCGCCTCGACCGAGCCCTGCACGTCGGCCTTGATGACTACCGGAAACTCGATGACATTGGCCTTGTCGGCGAGCGCCGAGAACATGCCTTCGAGGCTGACCGGCGCCTGCGCCGTCCGCTTCTTCAATGCCTGTTCCTGGCGATAGGCGGCGACTTCGCGGGCGCGCGCCTCATTCTCGACGACGGTCAGCGTGTCGCCCGCCATCGGCACGCCGCCGAGCCCGAGCACCTCGACCGGCATCGACGGACCCGCCGATTTCACCTGCTTGCCCTGATCGTCGATCAGCGCACGGACGCGGCCGCTTTCGGCGCCGCAGACGAAGACGTCGCCGACCTTCAGCGTCCCGCGGCGGACGAGGATCGTCGCCACCGGGCCGCGGCCCTTGTCGAGCTTCGCCTCGACCACCGTGCCCTCGGCATTGCGGTCGGGGTTCGCTTTCAGCTCCATGATCTCGGCCTGCAGCGCGATCGCGTCGAGCAGCTTGTCGAGGTTCAGCTTCTTGAGCGCCGAAACCTCGACGTCCTGCACGTCGCCGCCCATGGCTTCGACGATGATCTCATGCTCGAGCAGGCGCTCGCGCACCCGCTGCGGGTTGGCGCCGTCCTTGTCGATCTTGTTGATCGCGACGATGATCGGGACTCCCGCCGCCTTGGCGTGGTTGATCGATTCGATCGTCTGCGGCTTGATGCCATCGTCGGCCGCGACCACCAGGATCGCGATGTCGGTGACGTTCGCACCGCGCGCGCGCATCTCGGTGAAGGCTTCGTGGCCCGGCGTGTCGAGGAAGGTGATGACGCTGCCGTCCTTTGCCTTCACCTGATAGGCGCCGATATGCTGCGTGATGCCGCCGGCCTCGCCCGCCTGCACGTTCGCGCCGCGCAGCGCGTCGAGCAGGCTGGTCTTGCCATGGTCGACATGGCCCATGATCGTGACTACCGGCGCCCGCGGCTTCAGCGCCTCGGGCGCATCGACGTCCTCGTCGTGGCGGATGTCGACGTCGGCTTCGCTGACGCGCTTGATCTCGTGCCCGAACTCGGTGACGAGCAGCTCGGCGGTGTCCTGGTCGATCGTCTGGTTGACGGTGACCATCATGCCCATCTTGAACAGCGCCTTGACCAGATCGGCGCCCTTTTCGGCCATGCGGTTGGCGAGTTCCTGCACCGTGATCGTGTCGGGCACCACCACTTCGCGGACCTGCTTTTCGCGCGGACCCGACGACGGGGTCATATGCGCACGCTTTTCCTTCTCGCGGGCGCGCTTGAGCGCCGCGAGGCTGCGCGCACGCGCGCCCTCATCCTCGTTCAGCGCACGCGTGACGGTCAGCTTGCCCGACTGGCGGCGATGATCGCCGCGATGTTCCTTTTTCGGTTCGGGGCGCTTGGGCTCGGGACGCTTGGGCGGCTCGACCGGCGTGAAGCGGCGCGGCGCGGGGGCTGCGGTCGCGGCACGCGGCGCGGCCTCTTCCTTCTTCGCCTCGGCGGGCGCGGAGGCCTCGGCGGCGGGTGCGGCTTCGGGCGCGGCCTTGGCCTCTTCTTCCGGCTTGGCCTCTTCCTGCTTCGCTTCGGCGGCGCGCGCCTTTTCCTCTTCGATCGCCTTCGCACGCTCGGCCTCTTCGCGGCGGCGTGCGTCCTCGAGCGCCGCTAGACGCGCTTCCTCGGCCTCGCGCAGCAGCTGCGCCTGGCGCTCCTGGCGCGACATCAGGCTGTCGGCCTCGCTCTTGCGCGGCGCGGCGGGCTTCGGCGCTGCCGGCTTGGGCGCAGCGGCGGGCGCGGGTGCGGGCGCTTCCTTCGCCTCTTCGGCCTCGGGCGCGCTCGGAGTTTCGCCGGGACGGCCGATGACGCGGCGGCGCTTCACCTCGACCACCACCGTGTTGCGGCGGCCGTGGCTGAATTGCTGCTGCACCTGGCCGGCCTCGACCGTCCGCTTGAGCCCCAGCGGCTTGCGGGTCAGAGTCGGCTTGTCCTGTTCGTCACTCATCGAAAACCAAATATCCTTCTACGCGTCCGAAACGGCGGAGTCCGTGGACGCCGCCCCATTACCCGCCGTGCGGGAATCCGTATCGGGACCGCGGTTCGCCGCGTCCCTAAACCATCCGGTGAAAAACTGCCAGCGGGAGAGATGCGCCAGCACCCGGTCCGCGGCGCGGGCGTCGACAAGCGCCAGATGCACCGCATTTTCACGCCCCAATGCCATAGATAGGGTGCTTCGGTCCACCGGCAAGACCGTGCCTTCGCGCCCCGAGCCCTCTTCATCCTCGCCGACGCGCCACGCCTGCGCCAGTTTCCGCCGCCCATCCTCGCCCGCATCGCGCGCGTGGAGAAGCAGGCGAACCTGTCCGCGCCGCGCCGCTTCCTCGATCCGCTCGCTGCCCGTGAGCAACGTCCCGGCGCGCGCCTCGAGCCCGAGCCGGCTCAGCGTCGCGCGTTCGAGCTGCGCGTCGATCCGCGCGCCGAGATCGTCGGGAATGACGAAAGCGCCCTCGTGCAGCGCGCGCGCGAGCCCGCCCTTGAGCTTGCCCTTCGCCTGCGCCGCCTCGAGCGCCGCACGGTCGACGCCGATCCATGCGCCGCGCCCCGGCGCCTTTGCCAGCACGTCGGGCGCAATCACGCCGTCGGGCCCGAGCGCGAGGCGCACGAGCCTTTCGGCCGGCGCCACGTCGCCGGTCACCACACAACGCCGCTCGGGCGCATGTTGGCCGCGCCCCTTTGCGCGGTCGGTGTCGCCTAGCTGATCATTGCGCGGGGTCCGCATCGGCGGCCTCCCCGTCTTGCGGCTCCGCCGCGGGCCCGTCTTGCGGCTCTGCCGCCGGTTCGTCGTCGAACCAGTGCGCGCGCGCCGCCATGATGATCTCGTTGCCCTGTTCTTCCGACAGGCCATATTCGCCGAGCACGCCGCCCTTGTCCTCGGCGCGATCGCGCGATGGACCGCGGCGGTTTTCGCTGCGCTTCTTGGCGATCAGCTCGTCGGTCGCGAGGTCGGCAAGGTCGTCGAGCGTCTTGATGCCCGCCTTGCCGAGCGTGACGAGCATCGCTTCGGTCAGGTGCGGAATGTCGGCGAGCGCGTCTTCGACGCCCAGTTCGCGGCGTTCGGCGCGCGCAGCTTCCTCGCGGCGTTCGAGCGCTTCGGTCGCGCGGCTCTGCAATTCCTCGGCGAGTTCCTCGTCGAAGCCCTCGATCCCCGCCAGTTCCTCGACCGGAACATAGGCGACTTCCTCGAGCTCGCCGAAGCCCTCGGCGACGAGCAGCTGCGCGAGCGTCTCGTCGACGTCGAGCTCTTCCTGGAACATCGTCGAGCGTTCGACGAATTCGCGCTGGCGCTTCTCGCTCGCATCGGCCTCGGTCATGATGTCGATCTGCTTGCCCGTAAGCTGGCTCGCGAGGCGGACATTCTGGCCGCGGCGGCCGATGGCGAGGCTGAGCTGATCGTCGGGAACGACGACCTCGATGCGCCCGTCGTCCTCGTCGATCACGACGCGCTGCACCGTCGCGGGCTGGAGCGCGTTGACGACGAAGGTCGCGGTATCCTCCGACCAGGGGATGATGTCGATCTTTTCGCCCTGCATTTCCTGCACGACCGCCTGGACGCGGCTGCCCTTCATGCCGACGCAGGCGCCGACGGGGTCGATCGAGCCGTCATAGCTGATCACGCCGATCTTCGCGCGGCTGCCCGGATCGCGCGCCGCGGCCTTGATCTCGATGATGCCGTCATAGATTTCGGGCACTTCCTGCGCGAACAGCTTCTTCATGAAATCGGGGTGCGCGCGGCTCAGGAAAATCTGCGGTCCGCGATTCTCGCGGCGCACCGACAGGATGATCGCGCGGACGCGGTCGCCGACGCGCATCAGTTCGCGCGGGATCTGCTGGTCGCGGCGGATCACGCCCTCGGCGCGGCCCAGATTGACGACGATGTGGCCGAATTCGACCGACTTGACGACGCCGGTGATGATCTCGCCCGCGCGGTCCTTATATTCCTCATATTGGCGCTCGCGGTCGGCTTCGCGCACCTTCTGGAAGATGACCTGCTTCGCCGACTGCGCGTCGATGCGGCCGAGGTCGACCGCGGGAAGCGGATCGACGATGAAGTCACCGACCTTCGCATCCTTCTGCAGCTTCTGCGCGGCGGCAAGATCGACCTGCTTGAAATAATCGTCGACCGCCTCGACCACCTCGACGACGCGCCACAGGCGCAGGTCGCCGGTCTGCGGGTCGAGCTTGGCGCGAATGTCGTTCTCGGCGCCGTAACGCGCGCGCGCGGCGCGCTGGATCGCTTCCTCGATCGCCTCGATGACGATGCCCTTGTCGATCATCTTCTCGCTGGCGACGCTGTTGGCAATCGCGAGCAGCTCGGCCTTGTTGGCGGAAATGGCTGTGGCCATCAGTCCTGTCCTTCTTCTTCCATATCGTCGGCGCCCTCGGTCGAGAGCGGGACGGTTGCAGCTATCAATCTGTCGGTGAGCACCAGCTTCGCCGTATCGATCGCGTCGAACGGCAGCTTGTGCTCCACCCCTTCCTTGTCCGAAATCGTGACGGTAACGCCGTCGATGCCGACGAGCGTGCCATTGAAACGCTGGCGTCCGTCGCGCTTTTCCTTGAGCGCGATCTTCGCCTCATGCCCCGCCCAGTCGGCGAAGTCGGCAGGGCGCGTCAGCGGCCGGTCGATGCCGGGCGACGAGACTTCGAGCCGATAGGCGCCCTCGATCGGGTCCTTTCCCGCTTCCTCGAGCGCGTCGAGCCGGTCCGAGATGCGGCGCGACAGGTCGGCGCAATCGTCGATCGTCAGCTGGCGCGTGTCGGGCCGCTCGGCCATCACCTGCAGGGTCGGGTCGCTGTCGCCGCCAAAGAAGGCGACGCGCACGAGCGCAAGGCCCATCGCCTCGGCTTCGGGCGCGATGATCGCGTTGAGGGCGTCGAAATCGACCAATGCTCGTCCCAAGGTTGCAGACCGGAAAGCCATGCGTTTCTGGCCGCCGCGGCCCGCGGCCCCGACGTCCTATCTGGCTATCCATGTCTAGGAGTGAGCGTGCATATAGGCCGCTCGCAGGAAATCGGCAAGGGGAGATTGGGCGCCGCCCGAAGCTATTTCGTGGCGCCCGGCATCTCTCCGCTGGTCGCGCCGGTGCGCACGATATTCTCGGTCCCCGGCAGCGGCGGCAGCACCGGCTGCGGCGGCGGTGCGCTCAGCCTGTCGGCATAGAGCAGCCGCCCCGGGCCGAGTTTATACAGGATCTGCGGCAGCAATTCCTCACCGAACACGAAACAGCCCTCGCTGCGCCCGAGCTTGCCCTGCGTCGCGATCAGCGACGGTTCGGCGTACCAGGCGCCGTGGATGACGATCGCGCGCATGTCGGCGTTGCTGTTGTCGGGATCGAGCCCGGCGAGCCGCATCGACGAGCCGTTCGAGCCCCAATAATAGTCGCTGGTGCGATAGGCCCCGCGCGAGCTGGCGAGCGAGCCCGGCAGGTTCGAAAAGCTCTTGAGCCAGCCGTCGTGCTGCGGGTCGGAGCCGCGCCCGTGCGTCACCGGGAACATGTCGATCGTCCCCGCGACCATGTCGACCAGCGCGAAGCGCGGACGATAGGAGGGCAATCCATAATCGACGATGCCGACGCGGTCGGCCAGCTTGATGCGGCTGCCCTCGCGCGCGAGCTGCGCGCGCGCGACCGCCAGATAGTCGACCGGCGGCGCCGCGGGCGCCCTGGCGGTGATCCAGTCGGGCAATTGCGCACGCGCCGGCAGCGCGGCAAGGGCGCCCGCCCCCGCCATTGTCGCCAGCATCGCCCTGCGATCGATAAACCTGTTCACGTCTTGCAACCCAACCCCGCATGCCGCCTTCGGCGATCCCTCGTGCGGCCATAAACGGCAGCTCGCCCATCAAAAGCAAGCAGCCTGTGTCCAATCATGCGGGCAATTGTGCCATATTTACCATGAACAGCGAGTTTACACCCCGCATATTGCGTCGGCCGGTCCCGGGCGATAGGCAAGCGCGCATGAAAGCGACCATCTGGCACAACCCCGCCTGCGGCACCTCGCGCAAGACCCTCGCGATTCTTCAGGAAGCGCCCGGAGTCGAACTGACCGTCATCGAATATCTGAAACAGCCCTATGGCGAAGCGAAGCTGCGCCAGCTCTTCGCCGACGCCGGGCTCGCGGCGAAGGACGCGCTGCGCCTGCGCGGGACCGACGCCGCCGAACGCGGCCTGCCCGATGCGGACGAGGATGCGATCATCGCCGCAATGGCCGCAAACCCCGCCTATGTCGAACGCCCCTTCGTCGAGACCGACAGGGGCGTGCGCCTGTGCCGGCCGCAGGATCGGGTTCACGAGATTTTGTAGCGCCTACACGGCCCAGTCGAACGCGCGACGCAATTCGGCTGCGCCGTCCGCGGCATAGGGCAGCCCATGCGCCATCACGACACGCTCGCAATCCCAGCCGAGAATCGTCGCCACCGCTTCGCGGACGCGGCGGCGCCTGGGCCAGAAGGTCAGCCGCAGGTCGATCGGCGCCTTGCCGTCGGGGTGCGCCGCGCCCGACAGGCGGACGAGCCAGCGATAGAAGCGGCCTCGCACCCGCTGCGGCTCGAAATTCTCGATGAGGTCGGTCAGGATCACGGTGCGCGATGCGCGGTGAAAGAAGACCGCCTCGTTGACCATCGTCCCCGGCACCAGCACCGCATCGAACGTGTCGGAGAGCGGCATCGCGGTGCCGTCGAGCACCGCATCGACCCGAAAGCTGCGCTTCGCCTTGTCGGCAAGCCCCGGCACGGCGAGCGTCCGCGCCGCGGGATAGCGCCGCTGCCAGTCGGCGACATACCAGTAATGGAGGCTGTTCGGCGCGACGAGCCACGCGACCCGGCCGAGCCGGTCGATCGCGGCGAGCAACGTCTCCTCGGGCGCGATCGGCGAGTGCAGCCACAGCCCGCCGCCGGCGAGCCGCACCACGGTCATCCGCGTCGGAAATGGAATCGAGCTCGGCCCGTAATCCATGCGGATTTCGGGACCGTCGACCGTCCAGATGTCGGGGCCGAACGGCTTGAGCGTGTTGAGCGGCGCATAGGGGATGAAAGCCGTCATCGGCGCGCAGCCTAGCAGAGCCGGTGCTTGCTCGCCAAATTTCGTCGAACTTCGGCCGCGTCAGCGAAAGAAGCAATTGGCTCCCGCAAACAGCGCGTCGATCTTCGCCGTATCGCCCGGCGCCGCGAACATGCCGCCGATCGCGCTATCGCCGCTGCCGATCGTGAATTCCTCGCCGATCGTGCTGTCCTCGACGTCGACGATGCTCACCGATTGCTTTGCCTTGGCTCGCGTCGTGCCGATGCCGATGCCGCTCATCGTCGAATAGCGGTCGGCGCCGGGCTCGTTGCCGAGAAACCAGCCGACGAATTTGCCGTCCTGGAAGTTGAGCGTCATTGCATCGAAACGCGTGAACTCCATCGAACCGGCGCCGCATTCGACATTGGTGCTGCGATCCTCCGCAGCGCCGGCAACGCGCGCGAGCGCGGCTTCGGCCTGCGCGCGCGGGGTGCCGAAAGCGAGGAGGCTCGCCTTGCCGCTCGCCTTGTCGACGAAGCGCAGGCCTTCGCCGTCGAGGCTGATCGCAGTGGTCGCGGCAGCCGGCCCGCCGGCCTTCGCCGCTGGCATTTCGGGCGCGGTGGGGACAATCGCCTCGTCGGGCTCTTCAGGCGCGGCAGCGGGCTTGCAGGCACCCAGGAGCGCCAGCACCAGGATCGTCGTCAGTCTGCGCATCGCCCGCCCTTCAGCTTATATGACCGGAACGGCATCCTACCGCACCCGCCGCCGCAAGGGCTACAGGCTTTTGCACCACGCGCGGCCGGGCGACGCCGGCGCCCCCGCGCGAACGGGGGCGCGGCGCCTCAGCCCTTCTTCAGATGCCGGCGGCCGAGCAGTTCGGCGATCTGCACCGCGTTGAGCGCTGCGCCCTTGCGCAGATTGTCGCTGACGCACCACAGGTTGAGGCCGTTGTCGACCGTCGGATCGTCGCGCACGCGGCTGACGAAGGTTGCGAAATCGCCGACGCATTCGACCGGGGTGATATAGCCGCCGTCCTCGCGCTTGTCGTGGAGCACGACGCCGGGGGCTTCGCGCAGGATGCGCTGCGCTTCCTCGGCCGACAGCTCGTCCTTGGTCTCGATATTGATCGCCTCGCTATGGCCGACGAACACGGGGACTCGCACGCAGGTCGCGGTGACCTTGATCTTGGGATCGAGGATCTTCTTCGTCTCGACGACCATCTTCCATTCCTCCTTGGTCGAGCCGTCGTCGAGGAATTTGTCGATGTGCGGGATGACGTTGAAGGCGATCTGCTTGGTGAATTTCTGCACATCCTTTTCGTCGCCGACGAAGATCTGGCGCGTCTGGTTCCACAGCTCGTCCATCCCCGCCTTGCCGGCGCCCGACACCGACTGATAGGTCGAGACGACGACGCGTTCGATCGTCGCGGCGTCGTGCAGCGGCTTCAGTGCGACGACCATCTGCGCGGTCGAGCAATTGGGGTTCGCGATGATGTTCCGGGCCGTGTAGCCGTCGATCGCCTCCGGGTTCACTTCCGGCACGATCAGCGGCACGTCGGGGTCCATGCGGTAGAGCGAGCTGTTGTCGATAACCGTGCAGCCGGCCGCCGCCGCCTTGGGGGCATGGATCGCGGTTGCATCGCTGCCGATGGCGAAGATCGCCATGTCCCAGCCCGACCAGTCGAAATTGTCGATATTCTGGCATTTCACGGTCCTGCCCGTGTCGCCGATTTCCACCTCGGTGCCCTGGCTGCGCGACGAGGCGACGGCGGCGAGCGCGTCGATAGGAAATTCGCGCTCGGCGAGAATGGCGAGCACTTCGCGCCCGACATTGCCCGTCGCGCCCGCGACGACGATACGATAACCCATGATGTTTCTGCCTTTCCGGTATTTCCGTTCGTTCTGAGGAGGGACTGAGCCTTGGCGAAGTCCCGTCTCGAAGGGCCGCGACGGTGCGCTACTGTCCTTCGAGACGGGACTGCGTCCCTCCTCAGGACGAACGGCGGTGATGGTTGGTTCGCGTTTTTCATCTTCCGATATGCAAACGGCCGGTTCTGCCTGTTGGCGGAACCGGCCGTTTTGGAAAGCTGTTCGGCTTTGGGTGAGAGAAGCTCTCCTTAGCCTTCGGTTCCGGGCCGGTTGTCGCGGCGCTCCGCAATACGCGCCGATTTGCCGGTGCGGCCGCGCAGATAGTAAAGTTTCGCGCGGCGGACGGCGCCCTTGCGGACGACGGTAATCGAATCGATGTTCGGCGAATAGAGCGGGAAGACGCGCTCGACGCCCTCACCGAACGACAGCTTGCGCACGGTGAAGTTCGATCCCATGCCCTTGTTCGAACGCGCGATGCACACGCCCTCGAAATTCTGGACGCGGGTGCGTTCGCCTTCGACGACGCGCACGCCGACACGCAGCGTGTCGCCTGGGCGGAACGTCGGAATTTCTTTGCCAGCCTTGGCGATTTCTTCGGCTTCGATCGTCTGGATGAGGTTCATGCCTCTAGTCCTTCTTCTTTTGCCGCGCGCCAGAGGCAGGTCGGTCCCGAGCGCCCTCATGGCGCTCCCAAAGGTCCGGCCTGCGTAACCGTGTGTCCTCTTCCGCCCTTTGTTTCCGCCAGGCGGCGATCTTCGCATGATCCCCCGATCGCAGCACTTCGGGGATCGTGCGCCCTTCCCACGTCGCGGGCCGGGTATAGTGCGGATATTCGAGCAAACCGTCTTCGAACGATTCGTCGTCGCCGCTTGAAGCCGCGCCCATTACGCCGGGAAGCAGCCGAATGCAAGCGTCGAGCAGCATCAGCGCGCCCATCTCTCCGCCCGACAGGATGATGTCGCCCATCGACACCTCTTCGATCGCGCGCGCCTCGAAAATCCGCTCGTCGAAACCTTCGAAGCGGCCGCAGAGGATGATGGCGCCGGGGCCGGCCGCGAGCGCGCGCACGCGGGCCTGGGTGATCGGGGCGCCGCGCGGGGTCATCGCCAGCAGCGGCAGGCCCGGATGCGCGGCGCTCGCATGGTCGATCGCCGCGGCGAGCACGTCGGCGCGAAGCACCATCCCCGCCCCGCCGCCCGCCGGCGTATCGTCGACCGTGCGGTGCCGATCGGTCGCAAAATCGCGAATCTGCACGGGCGCGCAATTCCACGTCCCGCTTTCGAGCGCGCGCCCCGCCATGCTGTGCCCCAGCGGACCGGGGAACATGTCGGGATAGAGCGTGAGCGGGACGGCGGTGAAGGGCATCGGCCGCCTATAGCGTCCAATTCTCGACCGTCAGCCCCGGCACATCGGCGAAATCGGCTGCGTTGCGGGTGATCAGCGTCAGACCGAGACTGACCGCATGCGCAGCGATCAAGCGATCGAAATTGCGCCGCCGGATTCCGATCTGGCGCGCAATTCGCCCATAGGCGTCTGCCGCCGCATCGTCATAAGAGTGGACGTCGATCAATCGGATCAGCGTGTCGAGCAATTCGTCGTCGCGCGTATCGTCGCCGCTCTCGCGCGCGCCGACGCGCAGTTCGGACAGGGTGATGGCGGAGATCGCAAGGCCGCTCGCAAAATTCTCTCGCATCTTGTCGCGCAGATTCTCGCTTCGCGCCCGCGCGAAGTCGATGCAGACGTTGGTGTCGAGCATATACATGGGGTCAGGCGGCACGCCCGCCGGCGTCACCATCACCCCAATCATAATCCTCCTGATCGGTGTCACCACGCCCATGCCCCATAAAGCCGGGCGAGAAGGCGCCATAGAGCCCCATCAGCACCGACAGGCTATCGCTTTCCTTCCACAGCGAAAAGCTGCCATCCTTGTGCGGAGCAATCACGACATCATCTCCTTCCGTGATCCCCAATGCCTTTGGCAAGCGCAGCGCGAGCGAATTGCCCGACTTGAAGACTTTGGCGCGATATTCCTTGGTCATAGGAAACTCCGTATATACATGATGTATATACATCAGCGATCATTTCAAGCAATGCTAATCGAGCGGCTGCCATAGCGCCTCTGGCAGCAGAGGACGATCCGCTTCGAATTCCTCGCGCAGCCATTCGCGGAAACGCTCGATCTTGCGCACCCGGCTGCGGCCTTCGCGATAGACGAGCCAGTTCGCGCCGCCGGGCTGGTAGAGCGTGTCGAACGGCTGGACCATCCGCCCGCTGTCGAGTTCGGCGCGCCAGAGCAGCGGGGTCATCAGGGCGATGCCGTAGCCGCCCTGCACCGCGCTCGCCTCCTGAAGCTGGCTGTCGAGTTCGACCCCGCGGCGCGGGGGCGGTTTGACGTCGACGCCCGCCTCGGCGAGCCAGCCCGCCCACCAGGGGTCGTTGGGGGCGAGCCGTTCGACGTTGAGCAGATCGGCGGGCGCGGTGATGCGATTCGCCTCGAGGAAAGCCGGCGCGCAGATCGGCGTCACATGGCTGCGGAACAGGAAATCGGCGCGCAGGCCGGGCCAGCCGCCCGGTCCGATGCGGATCGCGACGTCGACGTCCGACGCGTCGAAATCGACATAGGCGTTCGACATCGACAGCCGCACCGCAAGGTCGGGATAGCGCAGCTGGAAGCGCCCGATGCGCGCGCTGAGCCAGGTGCCGCCAAAGGTCGTCGCGGCGCTGATCGTCAAAATATCGGCCTCGTCATTGCCGAGCGCCGCGAAAGCATCGCCCATCGACGCGAAGGCGGTGCTGATCGCGGGGAGCAACCGCTGCCCCGTTTCGGAGAGTCGCACGCGTCCCTTTTCGCGCACGAACAGCGCGCGGCCGAGCCGATCCTCCAATTGGCGGACCTGATAGCTGACGGCCGCCTGCGTCATCCCGAGCTCTTCGGCGGCGCGCGAGAAATTCTCCAGTCTTCCGGCGGATTCGAAAGCGCGGATCGCGGCGAGCGGCGGCAGGCGGGACATGCCATCTTATAAGGTGAACTTATGCTGCACCGCAAAGCTTTTGTTGGCGCCGGAGCCAGGGAAGGCGCATTTAAGATGCACCCACCCAGCAGGAGACGACCGATGATCGACGAGATGTGGATGCGCGGCTGGGCCGAAAATCACGGCCGCTTCAGCGCCGATCTCGACCGCGGCCTTTCGCAGATTGCGCAAGCCTGGCGGTCGTGGCGCCGCCGCGGTCCGGGCGCCGGCGGGAGCGCAAAGCCCCGCGCCGGCGCGCACTGAGACGGGCGGGAATGGCGTCGACCGTGCCGACGCGCCACCGGCGCCGCGGCCGCTCCCCCCTTGCGGCGCTATTCCCGTCCAACCTTTTCCCTGATCGGATACCGCTCAATTTAGGTTGAACCGTAGCCCTGAGCCTGTCGAAGGGCGGCTATCGACGAGAGGCGCCCTTCGACAGGCTCAGGGCTTCGGTGAGAAACGATTCCGTGGTGAGAAACGATTCCATCTGAAATGGGCACGCCGCTCGGTGACCGCCGGGTGCCCGGCCCGCCGCTTTATTCGGCGAAAGCCGCGTTGACGGTCACGCCGTCGTCGCTCCACGCCGGCACCGCCTGCGCATTCATCGGCACCATGAAGCGCTTCGCCTTCTTGCCGCCTTCGCTCGGCCGCTCGATTTCGAGGATGTCGCCCGCGCCGAAATTCTCGACCGCGACGACGGTGCCGAGCGCCGTGCCGTCGGTCGAGGTGCAGGCGAGCCCGATCAGATCGTGGTGATAATATTCGCCCTCGCCCAGCGGCGGCAGCGCCGACCGCGGGACCGTCAGGACGGTGCCGCGGAGCGCCTCGGCGGCGCTGCGGTCGGTGATTTCGGCGAATTGCGCGACCGCGCCCTGATTGGCGGGGCGCAGCGATTTCAGCGTGAGCTTGCGCCCGCCGGCATCGAATGCGGAAAAGGCGCGCAAGCCTTGCACGCCTTCGCCGAATAATTTGAGCCGCACCTCGCCCCGCACCCCGTGCGCGCCGGCGATGGCGGCAAGGGTGACGGGGCGGTCGGCCTTGTCCCCCTCCCGCTTGCGGGAGGGGTTAGGGGTGGGGCGAGCCGAAGGCGAGCTATCCATATCCCGCGTCCTTGCCCACCCCCGGCCCCTCCCGCAAGCGGGAGGGGAGAAGAATCAACCCTCGGCCTTTTCTTCGCCTTCGGCCGGCGCCGGGCCGCCCTCGGCGACTTCCTCGGCGATCGCGGCGGCGTCTTCGGCCGTCGTTTCGGCGGGCACTTCGTCAGCCACCGCGTCGGCAACGGCTTCGGCGGTCTCTTCGCTCTTCACCGAGCCGGTCGCATCCGATTCGGCTTCCTCGGCGACGGGCGCCTCTTCAGCCGGAGCCGCAGCGGCTTCCTTCGCGGCCTCTTCGGCCTCGGCCAGCTTGGCGGCGCGCTCTTCGGCGCGTTCCTTGGCCTTCTCGCCCGGCTCGGCCTTCTTGGGGTTGTTGCGCGCGGCGCGTTCCTTGAGGCCGGCGGCGTCGAGGAAGCGGGCGACACGGTCGGTCGGCTGCGCGCCGACGCTCAGCCAATGCTTCGCGCGATCGGCATCGAGCTTGATGCGTTCGGGGTTATCCTTGGCGAGCAGCGGGTTGTAACTGCCGATGCGCTCGATGAAACGGCCGTCGCGCGGGCTGCGCGAATCGGCGACGACGATCTTGTAATAGGGGCGCTTTTTCGAACCGCCGCGCGAGAGGCGAATGGAGGTAGCCATGATATTGTCCTTCTGAGTCTAAACTGGTTGTCCGGGTTATTTCTTTTTATTCATCAAATTGGCCAGGTCGGGCGGGATCGCGCCGCCGCCGAGGCCGGGAAGGCCGCCTGCGCCGCCGCCCATACCGCCCATTCCGGGGATGCCGCCGCCGCGGCCGAGCAGCGCGCCGAGCCCCTTGAGCCCGCCCATCTTGCGGATCTTCTTCATCGCGGTGGACATTTCCTGGTGCATCTTGAGCAGCTTGTTCACCTGCTGCACGCTGGTGCCCGATCCGTTCGCGATGCGGATCTTGCGCTTGGCGTTGATGATCGCCGGGGCCGCGCGCTCCTTGGGGGTCATCGACCCCATGATCGCATCGAAATGGATCAGCATCTTGTCGTCGGCGCCGCTCTGCGCCATCGCCGCCTGCGCCTTCTTGAAACCGGGGATCATCCCCGCGAGCGCGCCGATGCCGCCCATGCGGCGCATCTGATTGAGTTGGGTGCGAAGATCGTCGAGGTCGAACTGACCTTTGGCCATCTTCTTCGCCATCGCCTCGGCCTCTTCGGCCTGGATCGTCTCGGCGGCGCGCTCGACGAGGCTGACGACGTCGCCCATGCCGAGGATGCGGCCGGCGATACGCGACGGCTGGAAGAGTTCGAGGCCATCGAGCTTTTCGCCCGTGCCCGCGAATTTGATCGGCTTGCCGGTGACCGCGCGCATCGACAGCGCGGCACCGCCGCGCGCATCGCCGTCCATGCGGGTCAGCACGACGCCGGTGAGCGGCACCTGCTCGGTGAAGCGCTGCGCGACCTGAACCGCGTCCTGGCCGGTCAGGCTGTCGACGACGAGCAGGGTTTCGGCGGGGTTCGCGGTGCGCGCCACCGCCTGCATCTCGTCCATCAACTGCTGGTCGACATGGAGGCGGCCGGCGGTGTCGAGCATGAGGACGTCATAGCCCTGCAGCTTCGCCGCCTGCATCGCACGGCTCGCGATTTCGGTGGGCTGCTGTCCCGCGACGATCGGCAGGGTCGCGACGTCGATCTGCGTGCCAAGCACAGCAAGCTGTTCCTGCGCGGCGGGGCGATTGACGTCGAGCGACGCCATCAGCACCTTCTTGCGCTCCTTGTCCTTCAGCCGCTTGGCGATCTTCGCGGTCGTGGTCGTCTTACCCGAGCCTTGCAGGCCGACCATCATGATCACGGCGGGCGGGGTGACATTGAGGTCGAGCTCGGCGGTTTCCGATCCGAGCATCTCGGTCAGCGCGTCGCTGACGATCTTGACCACCTGTTGCCCCGGCGTGACCGAACGCAGGACATTCCGGCCGATCGCCAGTTCGGTGACCTGATCGACGAAGCTGCGCACGACGGGCAGCGCGACGTCGGCTTCGAGCAGGGCGATTCGCACCTCGCGCATCGCGGCGCGCACGTCGGCCTCGGTCAGCGCACCGCGGCCGCGGAGCTTCCCGAAAACATCGCCAAGCCGAGTGCTCAGACTGTCGAACATGCGTCCTTTTACCCTTCTGACGACCCGCAACGCAAAAGACGCCGGTGAGCGAAACCTCGCCAACCAGCGGCTATCCGTGGACAGATTTTCCGTCGCGGATGTCTTGTGCGCCCCTCCGCATGATGCGGACGGACGCGGCGCCCTTACGCCAATGCGCGCGCAAAGGCAAGCGCGGGCCGCGGCGCACTTAACGCAAATTTCACCGCTTGCGGCGCAAACAGACCGCGACTGTGGGGAAATTCAATGACCGTCGAACCGGCTGTGCCGAAGGAATGGAATCGTAGCGAAGGCGCCAAGCGCGACGTCCTCGCAGGGGGAATCGTCGTCGCGGCGATCCTGCTGTTCGTGGGCACGGGCAGCAGCGTGATGCAATCGGTCGTGCGGACGATCGCCGGTTTCGGCGGCGGCACCGACCGCGTGCTCGCGACGATGCTGATCCTCAACATCGCGCTGATCCTGTTCGGCTGGCGCCGCTACGACGACCTCAACCGCGAGATTCGCGAGCGCACCGCAGCCGAAAAGCGCGCGCGCTATTTGGCCGATACCGACCCGCTGACCGGCTATCTCAACCGCCGCGCGCTGCTCGCGCAGGGCCAGGCGCTGATCGCACGCGCCGCGTCGGAGCATCGGCACGTCGCGCTCTTTCTGCTCGACCTCGACCATTTCAAGACCGTCAACGACATCCACGGCCATGTCGCGGGCGACCGCGTGCTGCAGATCGCCGCCGAGCGCATCTCCGCGATCCTGCCGCCGAGTGCGACCAAGGCGCGGCTCGGCGGCGACGAATTCGTCGCGATGCTGGTGTTCGAACCCGCGGCACGCCCCGATATCGAGGCGCTGGCCGGCCAGCTCGTCACCGCGCTCGAGGAACCCGTGCCCTATGACGCGCGGCGCATCCGCATCGGCTGCTCGCTCGGCATCGCGCTCGCGACCGAGGCGAGCGCGACGATGGAGACGCTCGTCCGTCAGGCCGACATCGCCATGTATCATTGCAAGGACGAAGGGCGGAACCGCTATATCTGGTTCCAGACGGGCATGGAAATGGCGGTCCAGGTGCGCAACCAGATCGAAAACGGCATTCGCGAAGGCATGCCGCGCGGCGAGTTCATCCCCTATTTCGAGCCGCAGGTCGACATTGCGAGCGGACGCCTGATCGGCTTCGAGATGCTGATGCGCTGGGACTCGCCCGAATATGGCATGATCCTGCCCGAACGCTTCATCCCCGTCGCCGAGGAAAGCGGGCTGATCGGCGAATTATCGCTGCACGTCATCCGCGAGGCGATGGAAAGCGCGAAGGCATGGGACCCGGCGGTGTCGCTGGCGGTCAATATTTCGCCGCAGCAACTCAAGGACCCGTGGTTCAGCCAGAAGCTGACCAAGCTGCTCGTCGAAACCGGCTTTCCGGCGAGCCAGCTCGAGGTCGAGATCACCGAAAGCTCGCTGTTCGAAAATCTGCCGCTCGTGCGCTCGATCGTCACCAGCCTCAAGAATCAGGGCGTATCGCTCGCCCTCGACGATTTCGGCACCGGCTACAGCTCGCTCTCGCACCTGCGCGCGCTGCCCTTCGACCGCATCAAGATCGACCGCAGCTTCATCACTGCGATGCGCGGCAGCACCGACGCGCAGGCGATCGTCGTCGCGATCATGCGCCTCAGCGAAAGCCTCGCCATGCCGATCACTGCCGAGGGGGTAGAGGACGAGGCGACCGCGATCGAGCTGACGCGGCTCGGCTGCACCAAGGGCCAGGGCTGGCACTATGGCCGCGCGATGTCGGCGGACGACACCGCGGCGATGCTCGCCGAGCGCGGGCTTCTGCGCGCGCCGATGCTGCCCGCGGGCGGCGCGGAAGAACCGCTCCGCAAGACGGCATAGTTTCCCCTCCCTTCCAGGGAGGGGAGAATGAGAAGGCCGCACCCGCGTCGCTAGACTTCGCGCCCGCGCGCTCCTAAATGCGCGACACTATGGCGGATCGCTTCACCAAGATGCATGGCCTCGGCAACGACTTCGTCGTGATCGACGCGCGCGAGGACGCGGTCGAGATGACCGCGGCGCGCGCGCACGCGATCGCCGACCGGCGCCATGGCATCGGCTGCGACCAGCTGATCCTGCTCGAACCGTCCGAAAAGGCCGATGTGAAGATGCGCATCTTCAATGCCGACGGCGGCGAGGTCGAGGCGTGCGGCAATGCGACCCGCTGCGTCGCGACGCTGATCGGCAAGCCCGCGGTGATCGAGACGCTGGGCGGGATGCTGCGCGTCAGCCCCGCCGACGGCGGCGCCGAGGTGACCTTGGGCGAGCCCGCCTTCGACTGGGAGCAGATCCCGCTCGCGATGCCGATGGACACGCGCGACATGCCCGTCGCGTGGGACGAGCTCGAACATGGCGCGGCGGTCAATGTCGGCAATCCGCACATCATCTTCTTCGTCCCCGAAGCCGATGCGGTGGCGCTGACCGACCTCGGACCGCGGATCGAGACCGATCCGCTGTTCCCCGAGCGCGTCAACGTCAATGTCGCGAGCCTCGACGGACCCGACCGGCTGCAATTGCGCGTCTGGGAGCGCGGCGTCGGCTTGACGCAGGCGTGCGGCACCGGTGCCTGCGCGACCGCGGTCGCCGCGATCCGCGCCGGGCTCGCAAAATCGCCGGTCACCATCTCGCTGCCCGGCGGCGACCTCGTCATTCGATGGCGCGACGGCGAGCCGATCGTGATGAGCGGCGCCGCGACGCGCGTGTTCGAGGGTGAGACCGACTGGGCGCGCTTCGGATGAGCGCTCGCGCCGGGGTCGAGGTCGTCAATTTCGGATGCCGGCTGAACATCGCCGAGGGCGAAGCCGTGCGCGCGGCGGCGATCGCGGCCGGCGCGGCGGACACGATCGTCTTCAACAGCTGCGCGGTGACCGACGAAGCGGTGCGGCAGGCGCGGCAGGCGGTGCGGCGGGCCTTGCGCGAACGGCCGGGCGCCGAAGTGGTGGTGACGGGGTGCGCCGCGGAACTCGAACGCAGCGCCTTCGAAGCGATGGGCGCGCGGGTGGTCGGAAACGACGCCAAGGGCCTGGCGAAGAGCTATCAGGCCAGCGTGTCCCCGCGCAGGCGGGGACCCATCTCCGGCCGGTTCGACATCGCACCGGCGGGTGATGGGCTCCCGCCTCCGCGGGAGCACACGGATTTATTCAAGGCCGTGGGTCCCTACGCCCCCGCCCTCTCGGGCGCCGACCATGCCCGCGCCTTTCTGGGCGTCCAGACGGGCTGTTCGCACAGCTGCACCTTTTGCGCGACCGTGCTGGCGCGCGGCGCCGCGCGGTCGGCCACCGTCGCTGCGGTCGTCGAGGCCGCCGAGGTCGCGCTGTCGCGCGGGCAGCGCGAGATCGTGCTCACCGGGGTCGATCTTGCGAGCTATGGCGATGACAGCGGCACCAGCCTCGCCGCGCTGGTCGAGGCGCTGCTCGCGCTGCCGGTCGAGCGGTTGCGCCTCTCGTCGCTGGACCCCGACCGGATCGACGATGCGCTGTTCGCGCTGCTCACCGGAGAAGCGCGGGTGATGCCGCACGTCCATCTGTCGCTGCAGGCGGGCGACGACATGATCCTGACGCGCATGAAACGGCGCCATCGCCGCACCGATGCGGTGCGGCTCGTCGAACGGCTGAAGGCCGCGCGCAGCGAGATTGCGATCGGCGCCGACCTGATCGCCGGATTTCCGACCGAGGATGACACCATGTTTGCCAATACGCTGGCGCTGATCGACGATGCCGACATCGTCTTCGGCCATATCTTTCCCTACAGCCCGCGCGCCGGCACCGCCGCCGCGCGGATGCCGCAGGTCGGCCGCGCGGCGGCGCGCGAACGCGCCGCGCGGCTGCGCGAGGCTAATGCCCGGCGCCGTCACCTCTGGATGGACGCGCAGCGCGGGCGCGAAACCGCGATGCTCGTCGAGCGCGACGGACACAGCGGCCATGCCGAAAATTTCGCGGCGCTGACCCTCGCGGCGCCCGCCGCGCCGAACAGCATCGTGCGCGTGCGGATCGGCGCGCGCGACGGCGACCGGATGCGGGCGACGGGGATTGCGGCATGAGCGGCGCGAGCTGGAGCGAACGGCTGTTCGGCGGCCTTCGCCGCACGTCGGAGCGGCTCGGCGAAAATCTGTCGGGCCTCGCGGGCAAGTCGCGCCTCGACGACGAGGATCTCGACCGGATCGAAGAAGCGCTGATCACCGCCGACCTTGGCCCCGCAATGGCGGCGCGTATCCGCGAGCGGCTCGCGGCGCGACGCGACGCGGTCGCGGGCAATGTCGAGGAACTGAGGAAAATCGTCGCCGACGAGATTGCCGCGGTGCTGCGCCCGGTCGCCGAACCGCTCGAAATCGACGCCTTTCCGCGTCCGCAGGTGATTTTGGTGATCGGCGTCAACGGATCGGGCAAGACAACCACCATCGCCAAGCTAGCGCATCTGTTCCAGGAACAGGATTATGGCGTGATGCTCGTCGCGGGCGACACGTTCCGCGCCGCCGCGATCGGGCAGCTCAAGGTCTGGGCCGAACGGCTCGGGGTGCCGATCATGGCGGGGCCAGAGGGGGGCGACGCCGCGGGGATCGTCTTCGACGCGGTCAAACAGGCGACCGCGACCGGCATCGACGTGCTGATCGTCGACACCGCCGGGCGGCTGCAGAACAAGCGCGAGCTGATGGACGAGCTTGCCAAGATCAAGCGCGTTCTCGGCCGCCTCAACCCCGCCGCGCCGCACGATGTCGTGCTCGTGCTCGACGCGACGACAGGGCAGAATGCACTGTCGCAGATCGACGTGTTCCGCGAGGTCGCGGGGGTCACCGGCCTGGTGATGACCAAACTCGACGGCACCGCGCGCGGCGGCGTCCTCGTCGCCGCGGCCGAACGCCACGGGCTTCCCATCCACGCGATCGGCATCGGTGAGACCATCGACGATCTGCGCCCGTTCGACGCCGACGAGATCGCCGGCATCATTGCAGGAAATATCCGATGAGCGAGCCGCTCGAACAGCTGCCGGGCGGCCCCGAGCCGATTCCCGCCCCGCCGCCCGCCAAGCATGGCTGGCTCAATTTCGCGATCGACTTCGGGCCTTTGCTCGTCTTTTTCCTGACCTATAAATTCACCTCCGGCGGCGAGGGCTCCTTCGCCGCGACCACCGGCGCGATCAAGGGCACCGTCGCCTTCATGGCCGCGATCGTCGTCGCGATGATCGTGTCGAAATGGAAGCTCGGCAAAATTTCGCCGATGCTGTGGATGTCGGGCATCCTCGTCCTCGGCTTCGGCGCGCTGACCGTGTGGTTCCACGACGAGCGCTTCATCGTGATGAAGCCGACGATCATCTATGCCGCCTTCGCGACCCTGCTGCTCGGCGGCTGGCTGATGAAGCGGCCGATGCTCAAATATCTGCTGCAATCGGCGCTCGAAGGCGTGACCGAAACGGGCTGGCTGACCCTGTCGCGCAATTGGGGGATCTTCTTCGCCGCGCTCGGCATCGCCAACCACATCATGTACGAGCTGATCGAGGCGGGGCGGATGAGCTTCGATCTGTGGCTGACGATCAAGGTGTGGGGCGTCACCGCCCTCTCCTTCCTCTTCGCGCTGACCCAGCTTCCGGTGATGATGAGGAACGGGCTGGCGGCGACGGAAGAGAGCGACGGCTAATCTCCCCTCCCGCTTGCGGGAGGGGCAGCGAGACTTGCGAGCTTGCTCGCTAGCCGCAGCGGGGTGGGCCATAGCGACGTCGCTGCCCACCCCCGACCCCTCCCGCAAGCGGGAGGGGAGATTTATTCCTCCACCGCTTGCCTGTGCATCCGGCCGTTGAGCACATAATGGGCGACGCCCGCCTGCATCCCCGCCGCCTGCGCGTCGTCGATCGCGCGGATACGCCGCGCGGGCGCCCCGGCCCATAGTTCGCGATCGGGAATCTCCTTATTCTCGGTGAGCAGTGCCCCCGCCGCGAGCATCGCGTCGCTGCCGATCCGGCACCCGTTCATCACCGTGGCTTTCAGGCCCACGAATGCGCGATCGGCGAGCGTGCAGCCATGCACCATCGCGAGATGGCCGATCAGCACATCTTCGCCGATGATCGTCGGAAAGCCCTCGGGCCGGTGCGGCATCGGTCCGTCGCAGTGGAGAATGCTGCCGTCCTGAATGTTCGAGCGCGCACCGATGCGGATGTGGCTGACGTCGGCGCGCAGCACGCAATTATACCAGATGCTGACGTCGGGGCCGATCTCGACGTCGCCGATGATCCGGCAACCCGGCGCGATGAATGCGCTGGGGTCGATGCGCGGCGCCTTGCCGTTCACCGCGATGATGCTGACGTCGTTGCGGGTCATTCGCGACCTCCGATCAGATGCTTCCACAAGAGGACCGGCAATGTCGAGGCATAGTCGTCGGTCCAGCGGTCGAAATGCGGCCGCTCTTCGAGCGGCACCCATGCGCCCGCGTCGCGGGCCTTGTCGCGCGGGCGGAGGGGTCCCGTCAATTGCGCAAGCCGTTCGGGGCTCGCCGCGAGCGCGACCCAGTTCGATCCGGTCAGATTGCCGTCCTCGCGCGGCGGCCCCGGGTCCATGCGGATCGCCGCCGCCCAGCCGCGCGCCCGCGCCTCTTCGGCGAGCACCGGCTCGAGGTCGAAGAAGCGGTTCGAGATATGGACGAGGAGCAGGCCGCCAGGCTTCAGCGCGCGCGCATAAATGCCCATCGCCTCTTCCGTCAGCAAATGCAGCGGGATCGCATCTGACGAAAAGGCGTCGATGACAAGGATGTCGAGCCGCCCCGGCGGCTGCTTTGCGATTTCGAGCCGCGCATCGCCAAGGATGATCGGCGTATCGGGGGCGCAGTGCGAGAGGAAGGTGAATTTGGCGGGGTCGCGCGCGATCGCGACCATCGCGGGGTCGATCTCGAAGATCGTCCAGTGCTGACCCGGCTTGCGGTAGCAGGAGAGCGTGCCCGCCCCCAGCCCGACGATGCCGACCGCCGCTTCGGCGGGCGCGCGATCGAGCGCCAGGCCGACCCCCGAATCATGCCCGTAATAGGTCGTCGGGTCATATTCGTGCCCCGCGTCGGTGCGCTGCAACCCATGCAAGGTCGTCCCGTGCGCGAGCCGGCGCTGGTGGCGATACGGGTCGTCGGTGACGGTATAGATGCCGAAATAGCTGCGCACGCGCATGTCGGTGAAGCTTTCCTGCACCGTGCTCCAGCCGCCGACGCCGAGCATCAGCATCGCGAGCACCGCGACATAGGCCCAGCGCCAGCCAATGACGAACAGGCCGATGACGAAGAGCACGGCGCTCCACCCGATCGCAGCGCCTTCGTACCGGCCGGTCCAGTCGCCGACCATGCGCCAGGCGGCGATGGCGGCCACCGCAACAAGCAGCACGACGGCCACATTCGCAGTTCTCGGCGCGAGTCCAAAGGCGCTGTCCCACGGGATCAGCCTGGGGAGCGGCAGCAGCAGGGCGGCAGCGAGAACGAGGATCGGATGTTCATAGACCCAGTCGAACAACAGGGGCGCGGCAAGCGCCGCGAACAGGCCGCCAAGCACGCCGCCCGCGGACATGACGAGATAGAAGAGCGTCAGGTGCCGCGGCGCGGGACGGAGATGATAGAGATAGCCGTGCAGCGCCACGGCGACGACGAACAGCATCGCGAGGCTGGCGAAGGCCACCATCATCGAGCCGCCCCCCGAACTGAGCAGGGCAAGCCCGCCGACCCCGAGCAGCACCGCGGGCGCAACGACCGTGAAGGTCATCGTCAGCCGCGTCAGCGTCGAAAAGGCGATGACGAAGCTCAATAGATAGAGGCCGAGCGGCAGCACCCACAGCAGCGGCATCGCCACAATGTCGGTGGTCAGGTGCGTCGTCGTCGACAGCATCAGCCCCGACGGCACCGCCGCGATCAGCAGCCAGTGGAGCCGGCGTGCCAGCGTCGGGCGCGGCGCATCGGCCTCGGCGGCCTTGGGCGTCGCCGCCGCGCCGCGCCAGCGCGCCGCCGCGCTCGCCGCGACGAGAAGCACGAGCAGCGCATAGCCGGCGGTCCAGCCCCAACTCTGCGCCGCGAGCGGCATCGACGGCTCGACGAGCGCCGGATAGCTGATCAGCCCCGCGAAGCTGCCAAGGTTCGATGCGGCGTAGAGATAATAGGGATCGCCCGCGGAGGCGTCGGCGGCGAACCAGCGCTGCATCAGCGGCGCCTGCGCCGAGACCGCGAAAAAGACCGGGCCGATCGACGCGGTGAGGAGCAGCGGCACCCACAGCGCCTCCTGCCCCGGCGCCGGCGGGGCGAGCTGCGCAATGCCGATGGGCAACCACAGGGCGGCAAACAGCAGCAGCGCGAGATGGATCGCCGCCTGCCGCCGCACCGCGAAGCGCGCGAGCCAATGCGCATAGGCATAGCCGCCGAGCAGCAGCGCCTGATAGACGAGCATCGCGCTGTTCCACACCATCGGCGCGCCGCCGAGCCGCGGCAGCACCATCCGCGCGACCATCGGCTGGACGAGGAACAACAGGAAGCTGCCGACGAGGATCGTCAGCACGAACAGCCAGCGGCGCGGCGATGCGGCGGCGGTCATGCGCGCGCGCGCCAAACGTCGCGCGTCATACGCCACACGGTGGTCGGATTATCTTCGGGCGGATAATCGGGGTCGGTATAGTCGAGCGCCGGCAGGCGGTCGAAGCCCAGCCGCACCATCATTCGCGTCGAACCAACATTTGAGTCGCTGGTCTGCGCAAAGATGATCGGGAAACGAGCGGCACCGAAACCGTAGCTCAGCACCGCGCGCGCCGCTTCCGTCGCATAGCCCTGACCCCAGAACCGTTCGGCGAGCGTCCAGCCGATCTCGTTCGAGCCGCGCAGACCATCAGGCGCGGCACCGCTGCGCACATGAAAAAGACCGCAGCGACCTATGCGGCGTTCATCGTCGCGCCGCCATATTGTCCAGCGCCGCCATCCTTTCGGCTCGGCAAAAGCGGCGATATCGGCAGCAAGACCGTCGGCAACCTCGGCATCGTTACGCGCTCCACCAAGGTGGCGCATCACCGCTTCGCTGTTCATCTCCTCGCGGAGCCATGGCAGGTCATCCGACGCCGGAGGACGCAGCACCAGCCGTTCAGTCTCGATCATGCGCCGAGCAGGCGCGCCGCGTGGAGCGCGTGATAGCTGAGCACCCCCGACGCGCCCGCGCGGCGGAAGGCGAGCAGGGTTTCGAGGACGAGCGCGTCGCGTTCGCCCGCGCCCGCCGCGGCGGCGGCCTCGATCATCGCATATTCGCCCGACACCTGATAGGCATAGACCGGCACCGCAAAGGCCTGTTTCACCGCGCGCACGACGTCGAGATAGGGGAGGCCCGGCTTGACCATCACGCTGTCGGCGCCCTCGGCGAGATCCATTTCGACCTCGCGCAGCGCCTCCTCGACGTTCGCCGGGTCCATCTGATAGGTCGTCTTGTCGCCCTTCAGCAGCCCGCGCGAACCGACCGCGTCGCGGAACGGGCCATAGAAGGCCGAGGCATATTTGGCGGCATAGCTCATGATCTGGACGTGGCCGAAGCCTTCGAGTTCGAACGCTTCGCGGATCGCGCCGACGCGGCCGTCCATCATGTCCGACGGCGCGATGATGTCGGCGCCGGCGCGCGCCTGGTTCAGCGCCTGCCCGACCAATATCTCGACCGTCTCGTCGTTGAGGACATAGCCCGCATCGTCGACCAGCCCGTCCTGCCCGTGGCTGGTATAGGGATCGAGCGCGACGTCGGTGAGGATGCCGATATCGTCGCCGCACGCATGTTTGATTGCGGCGGTCGCGCGGCACATCAGATTGCCGGGATTGAGCGCTTCGGCGCCGTCGTCGCTGCGCCGCTCGGCCTGCGTATAGGGGAAGAGCGCGAGGCAGGGGATGCCGGCAGCGACCGCTTCTTTCGCGCGCTGGACCAGCCGATCGACCGACCAGCGCGACACGCCGGGCAGGCTCGCGATCGGCTCCTCGGCGTCCGTGCCGTCGCATACGAAGAGCGGCCAGATCAGGTTCGCCGGGGTCAGACGATGCTCGCGCACCATCGCGCGGCTCCAGCCGGTGCGGCGGGTGCGGCGCAGGCGCGTGTCGGGAAAGGGGGCGTGAGTCATGGCGCGTGCATAGCCGCGCTTGAGCGCGGGGGAAACGGATATTGGCGTGCAATTAGCCCCTCCCCTTCAGGGGAGGGGTTGGGGTGGGGCCATCGGCCTTGCACAAGGTCCCGAAGCCCCACCCCGCTCGACTAAGGCTCGGCTTGCGCCGAACCAAGTCTCGCTGCCCCTCCCCTGAAGGGGAGGGGTGGAACGACATCAGATCCCGTCGCCCGCCCGCTTCGCCGCCACATCGGCGAGCGTGCCGAGCTTCGGTCCCTCCACCGGCTTCGGCGCGATCGGGGTCAGCGCGGCGCCGGGTTCGATCGCGGTCAGCTCGCGGATGCGCGCGCGGAAGGCGGCGAGTTCCTTGCCCTCGAGCTGCGCCCGGGTGACGAAGCTGACCGACATCGGGTTCACCGCATGGCCGTTGCGATAGACTTCGAAATGCAGGTGCGGGCCGGTCGAAAGCCCGCTCGACCCGATATAGCCGAGAATCTGGCCGCGGCGGACATGCTGGCCCGCGCGCACCGCGATGCGGCTCATATGGCCATAGCCGGTGCCGAGCCCGCCGCCGTGATTGAGCTTCACATAATTGCCGAAGCCGCCCGTGCGCCCGGCGACGGTCACCCTGCCGTCGGTCACCGCATAGATCGGCGCGCCATAGCCGCCGCCGAAATCGACCCCCGAATGCATACGCCGGTAGCCGAGGATCGGGTGGCGGCGCATCCCGTAGCCCGAGGTGATGCGCCCGCGCGTCGGGCGCACCATGCCGCCCGTCTGCTGCCCGACGCCCGAGGCCTCGAACCATTGGCTGCGGCCGTCCTTTTGCCATTCGAGCATCGAGAGCTTGGGTTTTCCGCCGCGGATCAGCCCGGCATAGAGCAGCTTGCCCGTCTCGGTCTCGCCGGTCTCGGCGCGGCGATAATCGACGATGATGTCATATTCGTCCGACGCGCGAATGCCCGACACCGGCATCTGCCTGCCGATCACGCGCAGCCAGGACTGGATCGCCTGCGGCGGCGCCCCGGCGGCGCGCGCCGAGCGATAGAGGCCGGCGCCGACCTTGCCGCGGATGCGCAGCGGCGTGTCGTCGACGGTGATCGGGATGCGGCGCATGACGAGGCGGCCGCCGACGCGCTCCATTTCAATCCGGAGGTCGAGCCGCGCGCGCATCGCGAGTGCATCGACCGGGCGCGGCATCGTGCGCGCAGCCCTCCGGCCGAGGACGAGGTCGATGCGCGTGCCCGGCGCGATGTCGGCGAGCGGCACCGCGGTCGACACTTGCCCGGCAAGCGCCTGCGCCTCGGCCCGCCCGACCCCAGAGCGTTCGAGCAGGCGCGCAAAGCTGTCGCCGTTGCCGAGCGTCGCGGTGAGTTCGATCTGCGGCCGTTCGGGCGCGTGCGCGAGCGGGCGCACCGCATCGGTCGCCGCCATGTGGCGTCCCGTGTCGGCGCCGAGCGCCAGCGGCATGATCATCTGCGCGCGCGCCTCGTCGAAATCGGCGGTGTCGAGCGCCGGCGCGCCGCCCGCGACGAGCGGCCGAACCCCCGGGAAGGTCGCGATCGCGCTGCCGCACAGCAGGGTCAGCGTCGCCAGCCCGCGCCACCATTCGGCCGAGCCGATATTGCTGCCGAGGTCGGGAACGAGGTCGAGCTCGGCGAGCCGGTCGCGCAGTCTTTCGTGCCACGCAAGCCCGCCCTGCGCCCGCTGGAGCGGGATCGCCTGCGACATCGCGAGGGCGGCGGCATTGCCGGACATCCCCGCGACGGGTTCGTGACGCTGGAACAAGTTGCAACCCCCGCCCGGCGCCCTCCCATCCTCGAATATCAGCCGGGCGCCGATCCAAATTTCCGTGCGCGTTTTTCTGTAAACAAAGGCCGTTAAAGTCAATTTAACGGGAGAGTCGCGGCGCGTCGCTGCGATGAAGCGTGGCCCGCGCGGGATATGGCGAGTCGCACCGATTCAGGTGCACCGCGCCCGAAAGTGCCGGACCCGCGATTATCGCTGTTGCGCCGCAACGCGGCTCATGCCAGCATCACCGCAAAGACGATGCCTTCTCCCGCCACCTCCCCGGTCAAGGCCGTCCTTGGCCCAACCAACACCGGCAAAACCCATTTGGCGGTCGAGCGCCTGACGGCGCATGCGAGCGGCATGATGGGCTTTCCGCTGCGCCTGCTCGCGCGCGAGGTCTATGACCGCGTCGTGCGGATCAAGGGGCCGGGCGAGGTCGCGCTGGTCACCGGCGAGGAACGAATCATGCCGCCCGGCGCGCGCTATCTGCTCGGGACGATGGAGGCGCTGCCGGTGGAGCGCGACGTCGCCTTCGTCGGCATCGACGAAGCGCAGCTGGGCGCCGATCCTGAGCGCGGGCATGTCTTCACCGACCGGATGCTGCGCGCGCGCGGGCGCGAGGAGACGATGATCCTCGGCTCGGCGAGCATCACCGGCCTTGTCCGCGATCTGGTGCCCGAGGCCGAGATCGTCACCCGCCCGCGCTTTTCGACCTTGAGCTATGCCGGCCCGATGAAGCTGTCGCGGCTCCCCAAGCGCTCGGCGATCGTCGCTTTCTCGGCCGAGGAGGTCTATGCGATCGCCGAGATGCTGCGCCGTTTCGCTGGCGGCGCGGCGGTCGTCATGGGCGCGCTCAGCCCCAGGACCCGCAATTCGCAGGTCGCGATGTTCGA
The DNA here is from genome assembly GCF_032879645.1 of Sphingopyxis indica. NCBI lineage: Bacteria > Pseudomonadati > Pseudomonadota > Alphaproteobacteria > Sphingomonadales > Sphingopyxidaceae > Sphingopyxis > Sphingopyxis indica. Next base: position 711,662 of record NZ_CP076394.1, on the reverse strand, counting down.
GGCTGGCGAGGTCGATTATCTCGTCGCCACCGACGCGATCGGCATGGGGCTGAACCTCGACGTCACCCACGTTGCCTTCGCCAGCCTGCAAAAGTTCGACGGCCGCCGCCTGCGCCGGCTGACCATCGCCGAAATGGCGCAGATCGCGGGTCGCGCAGGACGGCACCAGCAGGACGGCAGCTTCGGGACGATCGGCCAGCCGCAGGGCGGCATGACGCCTGAGGAAATCATGGCGATCGAGGAGCATCGCTTTCCGCCGCTCGCCAGCCTCTTCTGGCGCAACCCGCTGCCGCGCTTCACCTCGCTCGACCGGCTGATCGGTGATCTGGGACAGATGCCTGCGCATCCGTCGCTGCGCGCGGCGCCCGAGGCGGTCGACCTTGCCGTGCTCAGGCATCTCGCGGGCGACATCGAGGTGGCGGCGCGCGGGCGCGACTCAGAGGCGGTCGAACGGCTGTGGGACGTCTGCGGCCTCCCCGATTTCGAACAATTGGGCGCCGAACATCACAGCCGCACGGTTTTGAAGCTGTGGCAGTGGCGCACCAGCGGCAGCGGCACGATCGACGCCGAATGGTTCGCGCGCCGCCTCGCGCGGCTCGACGACACCGACGGCGACATCGACCAGCTCGCGAGCCGCATCGCCGCGGTCCGCACCCTCTGCTTCATCGCCCAGCGCGGCGACTGGATCGCCGACGCAGCGGGCTGGACCGAGCAGACCCAAGCGCTCGAATCGCGTCTGTCGGACGCGCTCCACGCCGCGCTCGCGCAGCGTTTCGTCGACCGGCGGCTCGCGCTGTTGATCCGCGACGCGGGCCAGCGGAACGCCGCGCTGCCGGTCGCGGTCGGCCACGACGGCACCGTCGCGGTCGATGGCGAGGCGATCGGCACGCTGACCGGCTTTCAGTTCAAAGTCGATGCCACGGCGCGCGCGAGCGACCACCGGCTGTTGCTCGCGGCGGCCGAGAAGCATCTGCGCGGCGAACTCGCGCGGCGCGCAACCGCGCTCGCCGAAGGCGACGGCAGCGCGCTCGCGCTGGTCGCCGAAGCCGCCGCGCCGCCGCGGCTCGCGTGGAACGGCACGGTCGTCGCGGCGCTCGCCAAGGGCACGACGCTGATCCAGCCGTCGATTCAACTCGAACCCGCGCTGCGCCGGCTCGACCCGCCGCAGGTGCAGGCGATCGCCGAGCGCCTCCAGCGCTTCGTCGCCGAACAGCTCGCCCGCCACGCCCGCCCGCTCGCGACGATGGGCGAGGCCGCGGGCGACCTGTTCACGCCGCCGCGCGTGCGCGCGCTGCTCGCCGCGATGACCGACGGCGGCGGGCTGATCGAGCGCGCGGCGGTCGACGACCAGCTCGCGGCGATGAGCGCCGAAGAGCGGCCGCAGCTCCGCAAGCTGGGGCTCACCATCGGCACGCTCGACATCTTCCACCCGCAACTTTTGAAGCCCGAAGCGGTGCGCTGGCGCGCGGCGCTGCTCGCCGCGCAACAGGGCGGCAGCATCCCGCCGCTGCCGCCGCACGGCGCGGTCCTGCAGAAGGACGGCGATGCGACGGGGCTTGCCGTCGCGGGATTCCGCCGCTGCGCGAGCGGATGGCTGCGCATCGACATGGCCGAAAAACTCGCGCGTCAGGCGCACGCCGCGCGGATGCAGGCCGCGGCGCCGCCGACCGCGCCCGTCGCGAGCGGCGACCCGCACGACGCGCATCACGACGAGGCGGGCGGCGATCCGCACGCGCCCGAACCGCCGGGCTTTGCGATCGACCCCGCGCTCGCCACCTCGCTCGGCCTCGACGAAACGGCGCGGCGCGCGCTGCTCGCGAGCTTCGGCTTTCGCGCGGTCGGCGACCCGGCGCTCGAACGCTGGCGCTGGTCGGGGCGCAAGCGCGCCGAGACGCGCAAGCGGGCGAAGCGCGGGCGCAAGGACGCGCGCGAGCGGGGGCCGCGCCCGAACGACGCGCCTTCCCCCCGCGCCAAGCCCGCCAAGGCCGCGCGGCCGAAAAAGGCGAAAGGCGGCGGCAAGCCCATGCACGACGGCCCGCGCCCGCCGCGCGGCGACCGTGCTCCGCGCCGCGGCCCCTCGCCGCACAGCCCCTTCGCCGGCCTCGCCGCCCTGCTCGCCGAAGCGCGCGAGGATTGATGGCCAGTCCCGGCGCGGCAGGCAGCATCCGGCTCGACAAGCTGCTCTGGTATCTGCGCTTCGCCCGATCGCGCAGCATCGCGCAGGCGATGGTCGCCGCGGGGCACATCCGCCTCGACGGGCGCCGCGTGACCCGCGCGTCGTGCGCGGTCCACCCCGGCGCAACGCTGGTCCTGCCCCTCGGCGAGCGGATCGAGGTGGTGCGCCTGCTCTCGCTCCCCGGCCGCCGCGGCCCGGCAAGCGAGGCGCAGGCGCATTATGAAAGGCTCGATGCTGCGGCCCCGCCCGCCGCGAGCTGAACTTTCGGCGCGCAAGAAAAAGCTGTCGCCACTCTCCGCGCCGCAGGGCCTATGGAGTGAGAGTGATTCGCAACTGCCGCAAGAGTCTGCCTGATGGATATTTGCGCACTGTGATTGCCGCAGGAAGCGTCCCGGCAAGGAGCGTTGCGCAGGCCGGGCTGGTGGCCCGGACCAGCAACGCGACGCCGTCCGGGGCGCTTCCTGCGGCAACCCCAAGGGGCGGGCCGCTTTTGGCCGATCGCCGCGTCCTTCGTCGGTCCCTATGCTTCGGCATGGCTCCCTCCTCACTCCTCGCGCTCGGCCAAAATCGGCTCCGTCACAGCGCGCAAATATCCATCAGGCAGACTCTAAGCGTTGACGCGCCGCCGCCGGGCGGCATAGGAGGCTGGGAATCGCATGGAAGGGCGGCGGCGAGGCCGCCGACAGATGGAGCCGATACCCATGACCTATGTCGTCACCGACGCCTGCATCCGCTGCAAATATATGGACTGCGTCGAGGTCTGCCCGGTCGATTGCTTCTACGAGGGCGAGAATATGCTCGTCATCAATCCGAACGAATGCATCGACTGCGGCGTGTGCGAACCCGAATGCCCGGCCGAGGCGATCCTGCCCGACACCGAGAGCGGGCTCGAAAAGTGGCTCGAGGTCAACACCAAGTTCAGCGCCGAATGGCCGAACATCACGACCAAGAAGGACAGCCCCGCCGACGCCGACGAATATAAGGGCGTCGAAGGCAAGTTCGAGAAATTCTTCTCGCCCGAACCCGGCGAGGGCGACTGAGTCGGCAAGCCAAGGGCGGTCGATCGGGGCGGGGTCATTCCCGCCCTTTCTTTTTGGCCGGATGACGAAGGTCGGCAAGCGACCGGTTTGCCATCCATAACCTGTTCGCACCGAGCGAACGGGAAAAGGAAGATGTCGGCTAACGACCGATTGCTGCCCTGTTGATCATCGTCACCCCGGACTTTATTCGGGGTCCATGACTTCGGCGCTGCTGTGGATCCCGGATCAAGTCCGGGATGACGAAAGGACTATCTGTATATCTGGGTGATCCCCGGTGAAGGCCGGGGTCCATGCATCAGGCGCAGCGCTTTCGCGCTGGACCCCGGCCTTCGCCGGGGATCACCTTATGATGCCACCGCGGGAACGGCTGCTTCCACCCCAAATAGGACGATCGCTGCCGATTTTGGCCGGAATGACCGCTTGCGGGCGGGAGCGGGCGTAATAAGCCCCTCCTCTTCAGAGGAGGGGTTGGGGGTGGTGGCGCGCGATAGCGCGCAAGACTTCGAGCACCACCCCGCTGCGACTAAGCCAGCAAGCTGGCAAGTCTCGCTGCCCCTCCTCTGAAGAGGAGGGGTTTGGTCGAATGACAGCAAACCACCCCAAATCGGCCACCGCCATCAAATAAGGCTTTCCTACATGATCCCGCTGTGTCAGCCTTCATCGGGCTTTTTCAACGGGGAGTGCCCAGCGCGTCCAACACCCAAAGATCGAGATCACGGGACACACAAGGCTGAACTTTCCTGAACTTCGAGATAAAAGGTCGCCGGTCTTCGGCTTTGCCATTGCCGCCGCCCCCGATGCCGGCATCGACGTCCCTTTCCCGAACTGTTGAACCCGTTTGCCCCCTTGAAACACTTTACCTTGGCGCCGATGTAAGGCAGCGGAGGGGCCAGCCCGCCGGTTCTCGGCAGGGCGCCCCCGATAATGAAGGACGAAATTCCAATGATCGACCCGTTGGCCGCCCTGGTTCCCGTCGTCGTCGAACAGACGAGCCGCGGCGAACGCAGCTTCGACATCTTCTCGCGCCTGCTGCGCGAGCGCATCGTCTTCGTGACGGGCGAAGTCGAGGACCAGATGGCGTCGCTGATCGTCGCGCAGCTGTTGTTCCTCGAATCGGAAAATCCGAAGAAGGACATCTATATGTACATCAACTCGCCGGGCGGAGTCGTCACGGCGGGCATGGCGATCCACGACACGATGCAATATATCCGCCCGCGCGTCGGCACGGTGTGCATCGGGCAGGCGGCGTCGATGGGCAGCTTCCTGCTCGCCGCGGGCGAGCCCGGAATGCGCGTCGCGCTGACCAATGCGCGCATCATGGTCCACCAGCCCTCGGGCGGTGCGCGCGGCATGGCGTCGGATATCGAGATTCAGGCGAAGGAAATCCTGCGCATCCGCAAACGAATGAACGACCTCTATGTCCAATATACCGGCAAGTCGCTGAAAGAGATCGAAAAGGCGATGGACCGCGACACCTTCCTCGAGGCCGACGAAGCCAAGGCCTTCGGCCTCGTCGATCATGTCTACGACCGTCGTCCGGGCATGCCCGACACCGACGCGGCGTCCGAGCAGAGCGAGGGTCCCACGCCGTAAGTCCCGGCTTGGGGCCGATTTGCAACCTCCCGCTAACCGCGTTTCTTGAGGCGTCCTTGGCGCCGCGGCGCTATGCGGGACATTGCGCCCATGTCACCCAATTGCCATATTGTAATTGGAGGCACCGGGGCTAGGATATCAGGCGACGCGATCAGCGGGGGTCGCGTCAGTACCGGCCGCGTGGAAATTCGTGCGGTCCGAAAAGGAATTTTATGACCAAGCTCTCTGGCTCCGACAGCAAGAGCACCCTTTATTGCTCCTTCTGCGGCAAGTCGCAGCACGAGGTCCGCAAGCTGATTGCGGGTCCGACCGTCTTCATCTGCGACGAATGTGTCGAGCTGTGCAACGACATCATCCGCGAGGAGATCAAGGGTGGCGTTGCCGCGCGCAAGGACGGCGCGGTGCCGACCCCGCTCGAAATCTGCCAGCATCTCGACGCCTATGTGATCGGCCAGAACACCGCGAAGCGCGTGCTGTCGGTCGCGGTGCACAATCATTACAAGCGCCTCGCCAACTCGGGCCGCGGCGACGATGTCGAACTCGCGAAGTCGAACATCCTGCTCGTCGGGCCGACTGGCAGCGGCAAGACCTTGCTCGCGCAGACGCTCGCGCGCTTCCTCGACGTGCCCTTCACCATGGCCGACGCGACGACGCTGACCGAGGCGGGCTATGTCGGCGAGGATGTCGAGAACATCATCCTGAAGCTGCTGCAGGCGTCCGACTATAATGTCGAAAAAGCGCAGCGCGGCATCGTCTATATCGACGAGATCGACAAGATCAGCCGCAAGGCCGAAAACCCCTCGATCACGCGCGACGTGTCGGGCGAAGGCGTTCAGCAGGCGCTGCTTAAGCTGATGGAAGGCACGACCGCGAGCGTCCCGCCGCAGGGCGGCCGCAAGCATCCGCAGCAGGAGTTCCTGCAGGTCGACACGACGAACATCCTCTTCATCGCGGGCGGCGCTTTCGCCGGCCTCGAAAAGATCATCGGCGACCGCCTGCAGGGCAAGTCGATCGGCTTCGGCGCGCATGTCGCCGGCCCCGACGAGCGCCGCGCGGGCGAAGTGCTGAAGCAGATCGAGCCCGAGGATCTCCTCAAATTCGGCCTCATTCCCGAATTCGTCGGCCGCCTGCCGGTGATCGCGACGCTCGAGGATCTCGACGTCGATGCGCTGGTCAAGATCCTCGGCGAGCCCAAGAACGCGCTGGTGAAGCAGTATAAGAAGCTGTTCGATCTCGAAGAGGTCGCGCTGACCTTCACCGACGACGCGCTCGTCGCGGTCGCCAAAAAGGCGATCGAACGCAAGACCGGCGCGCGCGGACTGCGCTCGATCGTCGAGGCGATCCTGCTCGACACGATGTTCGACCTTCCCGACCTGTCGGACGTGGTCGAGATCGTCGTCGACAAGGACGTCGTCGAAGGACGCAAGCAGCCGGTGCGCGTCTATGCCGACAAGGCGAAAGAGGCCGCCGGCGACGCGGCCTGAGTCGCGGCGCGCCCCGGCGCGCCGCCACCTTTTCATGTTGCATTGCAGCAACAGTGGCGGGAAAAATTCCCCTGCCGCGCGCGGCTGAGGGCCGCTGAGCCACGCAAAAGCGTCGTTTCTGAACTTGGGCGTCCCCCCCTCCGCCCCCTCCCCTTGCATTGTCACAATTGCTGTCACAATCGTGCCACACGCGAGGCCCAGGGGCGCTCGCAGGCAACGCGTGCCGCAAGTCGCACGCCGCCGTTAAGCCACCAAAAGGGGACACCCAGTCATGAAATTCCGCCATATTCTCGCAGCGAGCGTCGCGACGCTTCCCGTTGCGCTGCTCTCGACGCCTGCCTTCGCGCAGTCGACCGGTTCGCAGGACTTCGACGACGCGATCGTCGTCACCGGTTCGGTCTCGCGCGACGTCGGCGGCGTCATCGTTCCGGAAACGCCGAAGGCCAAAGTGACGCTCGACCAGGAAATCATCATGCGTCAGCGTCCGGGTCAGACGATCAACGACACGCTGAACCTCGTCCCCGGTGTCAGCTTCACCAACAACGACCCGTGGGGCTCGCTGGGCGGCAGCTTCACGATCCGCGGCTTTTCGTCGGATCGCATCTCGCAGACCGTCGACGGCATTCCGCTGAACGATTCGGGCAATTACGCGCTCTACACCAACCAGATGCTCGATCCCGAGATCATCGAATCGGCGACCGTCAGCCTCGGTTCGACCGACGTCGACAGCCCGACCGCATCGGCCGCGGGCGGCACGATCAACATCCGCTCGCTCACCCCGAGCGACGATATGGGGGCGATGGTCAGCGCCACCTATGGCAACATCGTCGCGCGCGGCAATCCTGGCGACCGCCCCTTCTACCGCGCGTTCGGCCTGATCCAGACCGGCGTCTTCACGCCGTGGGGCACCAAGGCGTGGTTCTCGGCGTCAAGGGCAAAGAACGATTCGACCTATTCGAACTACGGCGGCGTCGACAAGCAGCAGTATAATGGCAAGATTTATCAGCCGATCGGCGACAATGGCGACTTCATCTCGATCGCCGGCCACTACAATGAGAACCGCAACAACTTCAACGGTTCGCCGACGTCGAACGTGAACTGGCCGCTCGACCCCTCCTCGCGCTTCTATGACATCAACTATCCTTGCGCGATCGACCCGGGCGTCGAAGGCGCCCCCGATTTGGCCGATACGAGCTGCGGCACGGAGTTCGAGCGTCGCTATAATCCGTCGAACACCGGCAATATCCGCATCAATTCGCGCTTCACGCTCGCCGACAATTTGGTTCTGACCGTCGATCCGAGCTTCCAATATGTGAAAGCGAATGGCGGTGGCACCTCCACCGGCTACGAAGGTTTCTCGGACGATGGCTTCACCGGCGGAATCTATACGACGGATCCGCGCAATGCTGGGCGTCCGGACCGCAGCACACAATATTATTATTTCGGCGGCGTCGATCTGAACGGCGACGGCGACGCGCTCGACTATGTGACCATTTTGTCGCCGAGTCACACGCAAACGCGGCGCTACGGGGTGATCGCCAACCTGTCGTACGACATCGACGAATCGAACCGCATCCGTATCGCCTACACCTATGACCGGGCGCGTCACCGTCAGACCGGCACGTCGGGCCTGCTATATCCCAACGGCGAGCCGTATGATGTCTTCCCGATCAATGACCCGCTGCTCGATATCGACGGTATCGCGCCGCAGAAGCGGAATCGCCTCTCCTATGCGACGCTGCATCAGGTTTCGGGCGAATATCGCGGTTCGTTCCTCGACGATTCGCTGATCGTGCTGCTCGGCGCCCGCGCGCCCTTCTTCAAGCGTGACCTTAATCAATATTGCGTCACGACCGATGCCGGCGGCAACGTCAACTGCATCAACGGCGACGCGAATATTCAGGACTATCTGGATGCCAACCCCGACTATACCGCGCCGCAGTCGCGCACGCTGAAATATGACAAGCTGCTGCCGAACGTCGGATTGACCTATAAGTTCACCCAGAACGCGAGCGTCTTTGCAAGCTATGCGAAGAACCTCTCGGTCCCCGGCACCGACGCGCTCTATGGCGCGATCTACTTCCCCAAGGGTGATCCGGCGGGTTCGCCGGCGCCGGAAACCTCGGACGCGTTCGACGTCGGCTTCCGCTATCAGTCGGGCCGCGTCCAGGCGCAGGTATCGGGTTGGTACAATAAATATACCAACCGTCTGGCGTCGGCCTATGATCCCGATTGCGATTGCACCGTCACGCGCAACCTCGGCAAGGTCGAAAAATACGGTATCGACGGCAGCGTCGCCTATCGTCCCGCCGACCCGATCCTGATCTATGTCTTCGGTTCCTACCTGAAGTCGGAAATCCAGGACGACGTCCAGACCGGCGAAACGAGCTTCGCCCCGACGGCCGGCAAACGCGAGGCGGGTGCGCCGAAATATACCTATGGCGCCCGCGTCCAGGGAACCCTCGGACCCGTGGAACTGGGTGCGCAGGTCAAGCGCACCGGCAGCCGCTTCCTGAACGACATCAACACCGTGACCCTCCCGGGCTACACGATCGTCGATCTCGACGCGCGCCTTTCGCTCGCACAGTGGGGCCTGGAAAAGACTTATTTCCAGCTCAACGTCAGCAACCTGTTCGACAAGGTCTATATCGGTTCGGCCTCGACCGGCCTCACGACCACCTCGACCTTCGTGAACATCGGCTCGCCGCGCGCGATCAGCGGCTCGATCGTCATCGGCTTCTAAGTCCGGCGGCATCGATTCAAAACGGGGCGCGGGAAGCAACTCCCGCGCCCTTTTTTGTGGTCGTCCAGCAAACTGATCTGGCGGCTTCGGGGTGGGGAACTGACGTTCGCCTGCTCTCTTTCGTCATCCCGGACTTGATCCGGGATCCACAGCAGCGCCGAAGTCATGGACCCCGGATCAAGTCCGGGGTGACGATGATAAATAGGGCAGCAATCGGTCGTTTGCCGACGTCGGGGCTCGCTTGCTATTCCGCCGCAATCCGCCGCGCCGTGTCCTGGACCAGCGCGATCATGTTCGGCACCCCCTGCGTGCGGTTCGAGGAGAGCTGGCGTGTCAGGTCGAAGGGGGCGAGGCGGGCGGCGATGTCCATCTTGGCGACCTCCGCTGCGGGCTGGTCCTGCACCGCGCTCAGCACCAGCGCCACGATGCCCTTGGTGATCGCCGCATTGCTGTCGGCGAGGAAGTGGAGGTGGCCGCCCGCCTGCGGCACCGGATAGACCCACACGCTCGCCGAACAGCCCGCTACCCGCGTCGCGTCGGTCTTGAGCGCGTCGGGCATCGGCTCGAGGCTGCGGCCGAGTTCGATCAGCAGGCGATAGCGATCGTCGCCGTCGAGAAAGTCATATTCTTCGAAAATATCGTCGAGACTGCGCATGGCGCGGCAGTGGCAGATTCGACATGCGGTTTAAAGAGAAACCGTCGCCCCCGCGCAGGCGGGGGCCGCTGGAGGTTTACGCAACGCCGCCGGGCAAGGCCGCCGGCGGCCCCCGCCTGCGCGGGGCGACGTCATAGTTAAAGATCGACCCCCGCCGCGATCGCTTCCAGCTTGCGCAGCCGTTCCTTCAGATCGGCGATCTCGATGCGCGAGCCCGCGTGCGGGACCGCGGGGTCCTGCGCCGGGCCGTGCCCCGCCGCGAGTTCCTCGCGCTTCAGCTGAATCCAGTCGCGCCAGCCGCGCAGCGCGACCAGACTGACGATGGTCAGCGCGGAGAGTGCGATCGCTGCGGTGACCAGATTGGTGGCAAGGTCGGACGTCATGGTGCCCATGGATCGGCTCCTTCTTCGTCGCTTTTACGGGAGGGACCGGTCGCGCAGCTTCTCGATCTCTTCGTCGAGGCTGACGGCGCGGTTATTGTCGGTGGCGATGCGTTCGAGCACCTGGATGCGCTCTTTGAGGGCGCGGATCTCCGCCTGCAGCGCCTTGGTCTCGGCATCGTCGCGCGGGGTAATATCGGGGCCATAGCCGCTGTCACGGCCGCGGTGGCCATGCACGCCATATTTCGCCCGGATGATGCTGCCGATCGTCACGATGAGGACGATGCCGATGACCATTTCAAAGGGGTTCATGGGGAGGGATCCTTTCGTGTCTTTCGTATCTGTCAGTTGAGCGGCGCGTCGCGCAGCTTGTCGATTTCGTCGGCGACGTCGATGCCACGATCGGTGACGATGCGTTCGAGGACGCGCACGCGTGCTTCGAGCTTTTCGGTCTGCGTCGCATATTGCGCCGCCTTTTCGGCGGTCATCTCCGACTGTTTCTCGATCATCCGCTGCTGATGCTTCGACCACACGATGAAGCCGGTCAGGATGAAGGGAGCGAGCGGGATCAGGATCCAGATTTCGTCACCCATGGGTCTTCTCCAAATCTTTTCCGTCAGTTGAGCGGCGCGTCGCGCAGCTTTTCGATCTCGTCCGCGACCTCGAGGCCGCGATCGGTGACGATGCGTTCGAGGACGCGCATCCGCTGCTCAAGCCGTTCGGTGTGCGCAGCATATTGCGCCGCCTTTTCGGCGGTCTCGTTGCTGATCGCCTCGAGCTGCTTTTCCTTGAACTTCAGGTGGCGCTTGTACATGTCGCCGCCCACGCCGAGGATCACCGGGATGCCGACCACGATGAAGAAGAAGCCCAGAATGAAATATTCGTTCATCGGTTCGCTCCTCAGTTCGCCGGGCGCCGCAGCGCCTCGATTTCGCTCGCTACCCGGTGGCTCTCATCGGTGACGATGCGCTCGACCACCGAGAGGCGATCCTTGACCGAGCCGAGCTCGGCGCGCAGCTGCGCATTTTCCTGGCTGATCAGCTTGACGCGCTCCATCGCCTCGTCGCTCGTCTTCGGATAGATCGCCTGGCCCCAGGCGCCGTCGAGCGGATAGCCGTTCTTGATCCGGAGCCAGGTCGTGAAGACCCAGCCGCCGATCGCGACCACGCCGACGATCGTGACGATGGGGGCGATCGCACTGATGATTTCAATGGCTTCCATGTGCAAATCCTCTCTCTCAGCGCAGCCGGTCGATCTGGTCGGCGAGCTGCGCCGCTTGTCCATTGGTGTCGGTCGCGATGCGTTCGAGCACCGCAATGCGTTCCTCGAGCCGGACAATCTTGTCGGCGAGCTTGGCATTATCGCCTTCCAGCAGCGCGATTTTTCGATCGGCGTCGGGGGTGGTTCGATGAACCGTCTCGCCCCATTCATTCTCGACCGGATAGCCATGCTTGGCGCGCATCCACGTCGTCACCATCCAGCCGACCATCGACATGCCGATGATGACGAGGACGAAGGACGGACTACCCCAACTCATTGCTCATTCTCCCTGTTGCCCGTCCGCTCGAAACCGGTTCCTGCTCAGCGCAGCGCGTCGATTTCGTCGGCGAGACGGCGGTTGTGGCTGGTATAATATTGCTCGATGTCGGCAAGCCGGCGGTCGATGTCGCGGAAGCGCGAGCGGATGTCGCGGGTCGAAGCGCTGGGGTTCGACCGCACGCCCTGCCAGAATTTAGCCTCCTCCTGCGTCGCATAGAGCGCAAAGGGCTTGGGCGTGGCCATCCAGGCGACGAGCCAATAGGCGATCAGCGTCCAGGGGAAGCCGCCCATCAAGGTGAGCAGCACCGCGCCGACCCGGACCCACAGCGCGTCGATGCCGCTATAGTCCGCGATCCCCGCACAGACGCCGCTCCATTTGGCGTTCTGCTTGTCGAGATAGAATTTGGTGCGGCTGGCAGACATCTCAGTTCCTCCTGTTCATATTCTCGAGCTGCGCCAAATCCTCATCGCTGCGCACCGCGGGGCGGAAATCGGGATGGTCGGCGCTGATGATGCGTTCGACGGTATGAAGACGATTCTCGAGCCGGCGAGCCGTATCGTAAAGTTCGTCGAGCAGTTGCTCATCCTCTCCGGTCAGCGTCTTGGCCTGCTTCCACTTGGTGATATAGTGGAGGATCAGCCAGGGCAGACCGAGGAAGAGCGTGCCGATGACGATCGGGACAATGATGACTTCTTCCATCGGTCCGGTTCCTTATTTCTTGCCCTGCGCGGCCTTCAGCGCGGCGAGCTCGTCGGCGACCTTGTCGGCGGCCTGCAGCTCGGCGATCTCTTCGTCGAGCGACTTCTTGTAGCCGAGGCCAAGCGCTTCGGCGCGGCCTTCTGCCTCGTCGACGCGGCGCTCGAGGATCTCGAAGCGCGAGAAAGCATCCTCGACGCGGTCGCCGTTCGTCATTTCGCGCAGCCTGTAGCGGTTTTCGGCGCTTTCGAGGCGGTTGACGATACCCGACTGGCGCGCGCGCGCTTCGCTCAGCTTCTTTTGCAGCTTGGCGATATCGGCCTCATAGCCCTTGAGCGCGTCGTCGAGCACCGCGATTTCGGCCTTCAGCTTCTCGGCCATGTCGCCCGCCTTCTGCTTTTCGACGAGCGCGGCGGTGGCGAGATCCTCGCGGTCCTTCGACAGCGCAAGCTCGGCCTTTTCCTTCCAGCTGTCCTGAAGGCTTTCGAGCTTGGCGATATGGCGGCGCATCTCCTTCTGGTCCGCGATGGTGCGGGCAGCGGAGGCGCGAACCTCGACCAGCGTCTCGTTCATCTCGAAAATGATCTGGCGGATCATCTTTTCGGGATCTTCCGCCCGGTCGAGCAAATCGGTGACGTTGGCGGCGATGATGTCGCGGGTTCGAGAAAAAATACCCATTTTGCTAACTCCTGATCGAATTCTTTTTTAGAGACCCAGTAACGGTTGATGAATGCTGGTGCCGGGGCGGGGCAAGGGGGAGAGTGCCCCGGCACCAGTGCCGGTCAGGCCATCGGGCCGACCGCCGGGGAAGCCGCAGCGATCACCGAAATCATGCCGACCGAGTGTCCGGCGTGGCTGACGGCGATCTGGGGATGGTCGATCACGCCGACGAGAATGGCCAGCGCTCCCGCCGCGCTGAGCGCAAATGTGGCGGCCTGGGCAAACATCGTCTTCATGGCTTCAACCTTCCCTGTTCTGACTGCGCCGGCGCGCCATTGCGCCGGTTCGCACCAATCTTTGCAGGGACCGTGCCAATTGCCGGAAAGCCCCGAAAATGGCGCAACTTCACGCCGGATTCGCCTTGCTCGCCGATTTTTCTTGCCAATCAGCGGGAAATATTGCCAATGATTGGGAATGGAGCGCGAAACGCAGTTCATCGGCCAGTCGGCGGCTTTTCAGGATGCGGTCGATCGCGCGAGCCAGGCCGCGGCGCTCGACCGCCCCGTGCTGGTCATCGGCGAGCGCGGCACCGGCAAGGAACTGATCGCGGAGCGCCTCCACCGCCTGTCGGCGCGCTGGGACAAGCCCTATGTCATCATGAACTGCGCCGCGATGCCCGAAACGCTGATCGAAGCCGAATTGTTCGGGCATGAGGCGGGCGCCTTCACCGGTGCGACGCGCAGCCGCGCAGGGCGCTTCGAGGAGGCCGACGGCGGCACGCTGTTCCTCGACGAGCTCGCGACCATGTCGATGGCGGCGCAGGAGCGCCTCTTGCGCGCGGTCGAATATGGCGAGGTCACGCGCGTCGGCGCCTCGCGCCCGATCCGCGTCGACGTGCGCATCGTCGCGGCGACCAACGAGCATCTGCCCGCGCTGGTCGAGGCGAACAGCTTCCGCGCCGACCTGCTCGACCGCCTGTCGTTCGAGGTGATCACCCTGCCCCCGCTTCGCGCGCGCGAGGGGGACATCGAAGTGCTCGCGACCTATTTCGGGCAGCGCATGGCGGCGGTGCTCGGCTGGGAGGAATGGCCGGGCTTCGGCCCGCGCGCGCTCGCGGCGATGGAGGGGCACGACTGGCCGGGGAATGTCCGCGAGCTCAGGAATGTGATCGAGCGCGCCATCTATCGCTGGGCCGACCCCGAAAAGCCGGTCGATGCGCTGACCTTCGATCCGTTCGCGAGCCCGTGGCAACCGGTCGCGAGCAAGGCGGCGGCGAAGGCCGAGGCGCCGGCGCAGCCGGGCGATTCCGCGTCCGCCGCCACGCCGCCGGCCGGGACGGTGAACGACCTGCGCGCCGCGGTTGACGGCTATGAACGGCAGATTCTCGCCGACACCATGGCGCGCTGCCGCTATAATCAGAAGGTCGCCGCCGAAGCGCTCGGCCTCAGCTACGATCAGATCCGGCACGCGCTGAAGAAGCATGGGTTGAACTGACAAGGTCGCCCCCGCGAAGGCGGGGCGACGGCTATAGCGAACGCCCTATTCTTCCCGCAATTGCGCCTGCAGCGCATCGACCACCGCGCGCTGGGTCGCATCCATGTCGGCGAGCCGGTCGCGCAGCGCGTAGATGTCGGGCAAGCCGTCGACCTGCTCCTCGACGCTGCGGTCGATATAGAGGCGGTCGATGTCGGCGAGCGCGAGGGTCAGCGGCGCGCGCGTCGATTGCAGGCGCGAGATCGCCTGCTGCGCGACGACCCAGCGCTCGCTGCCCACGCTCGCGCCGACGCCTTCCGACACGAGCGCGGCGGTGCCGTCGCGTTCGGCCGCAAATGCCCGCTGCGCCTGCGTCGCATCCGATTCCCAGCGCGCGAGGCGGCCGGCAAGGTCAGTCGGCAGCGGCCCCGGCGGCTCGGCGATCACCGCGGGCGGCGCGACGTCGAAACGGCCCTCGACCGGGCGCGGGGCGAGCGACGGCGCGCCCGTCTGCTGCGCCGATGCACAGCCCGAAAGCGGCAGCAGGGCGGCGGCAAGAAGCGGCATCAGGAGGTGGGTGCGCATCATCGCCGTCTCTGATATGGTCGCTTTACCGGTCCAGCAAGGTCGAATCGGGTAAAGACCGCGCGCCGGCGCGAACGACGGCAAAACCGCAAAAAACCCCGAAATATGCGGTTGACAGCCCCGCCGTTCACCGCTAGTGGCGCTGACTTTCCCGCATGCCGGAAAAATCGCCTGCTTCGGCGGGTGACTGGTAGCGCGGGCGTTTTAGTTTCTGATTGGATGGAAGACCATGTTCGCAATCGTGCGCACGGGCGGCAAACAATATCGCGTCGCCGCTGGAGACAAGATCGCCGTTGAAAAGATCGACGGCGAAGCGGGCGACACCGTGTCGCTGGGCGACGTCCTGCTGGCCGGCGACGGCGGCGAAGTGAAGGACGCGAAGGGCCTGACCGTGTCGGCCGAGATCATCGCGCAGACCCGCGGCGAAAAGGTCATCGTCTTCAAGAAGCGCCGTCGGCACAATTATCGCCGCCGCAACGGTCACCGCCAGTCGCTGACGCTGCTGCGCATCACCGCGATCGGCGACGCCAAGAAGGCCGCGCCGAAGAAGGAAGCCGCGCCCAAGACCGAAGCGGCTCCGGCTGCCGAAGCGAAGGCCGCGCCGGCCAAGAAGGAAGCGGCTCCCAAGAAGGAGGCCGCGCCCAGGAAGGCCGCTGCTCCGAAGGCGGAAGCCGCCGAGAAGGCCCCCGCGAAGAAGCCCGCTGCCAAGAAGGCAGCCCCCAAGAAGGACGCCTGAGCGCGCTCGTCCGCGGCTCGGCAACAGATTAAGGAGCATCAGTCATGGCACATAAGAAAGCAGGCGGTTCTTCGCGCAACGGTCGCGACTCAGCCGGCCGCCGCCTTGGCGTGAAGAAGTTCGGCGGTCAGGACGTGATCGGCGGCAACATCATCGTGCGCCAGCGCGGGACCAAGGTGTACCCGGGCGTCAACGTCGGCATGGGCAAGGATCACACGCTGTTCGCGACCGCCGACGGCCGCGTCCGATTCCACGACGGCAAGCTTGGCCGCAAATATGTGTCGGTCGACGCCATGGCGGACGCCGCCGAATAAGGGACGACCCGGTCGGGGTCGTCCACCAGGGACGACCCGGAGCCGCCCTTTCCGCCCCAAGCGGAAACCAGGTTCGAAAAGAGGGAGACGGGTCGCCCCCGGTCTCCCTTTTTTCTTGTCCGCTTGCCCCGTGCGGGCGGACGCGAAAACGGGGCCATCCATCTCCCTCGCACATCGCCTGTCGTCAAAGCGTCACCATCTGGCGCCAACGGCAACAGGCAAATGGGAGTGAAAAGAGATGTTTGCGCGTACCGAAAGACTGTTGCTGCGGCCCGGCTGGCAGGAAGACGCCCCCGCCCTCGCGCGGGCGATCGGCGACGAGATGATCGTGCGCAACCTGTCGCGCGCACCCTGGCCCTATGACGAGGCGCATGCGCGCGCCTTCCTCGGCGGCTGGACGGAAGGGAACCCGAGCCGCTTTCTGATGATCCAGCGCACCGCCAGCGCGCCGCGGCTGATCGGCTGCATCGGCATGGACCGGATGGAGAGCGGCGACGTCGAACTCGGCTATTGGGTCGCGCGGCCCTATTGGGGGCTCGGCTATGCGACCGAGGCGGGCCGCCACATGATCGACCTCGCGCGCACGCTCGGCATCCGCCGCCTCGTCGCATCGCACTTCACCGACAATCCGGCGTCGGGTGCGGTGCTGCGCAAGCTCGGCTTCCGGCCCACCGGCCGCCACCCCGAACGCGCGAGCCTCGGCCGCAGCCAGACGGCGCCGACGATCGAATATGCGCGCGAGATCGCGGCTCCCGGCAATGACGGCGACGGGGAGGACAGCCCCGTCGCCATGCCCGGCCTTCGCTGGCCCGACACGTTGCGCGAAGACTGGCGCCTCGCGGCGGCGTAGGAGACGGGCGGCATGATGCGCTGATGCGCCTTGCCTGTTTTCCGATATCAGTAAACGCGCGCCTTCGGCTTGATATATTCGGCGTCGTCGGTGAGCGTATATTCGTGGACCGGGCGATAGTCGATCTTGACGCCGCCGCCCTTGCCGCCCCAGCCGTCGAACCAGCTGACCGTGTGCTTCATCCAGTTCGCATCGTCGCGATCGGGGAAATCCTCGTGCGCGTGGGCGCCGCGGCTTTCCTTGCGGTTGTGCGCCGAGTGCATCGTCACCACCGCCTGCGCGATCAGATTGTCGAGCTCGAGCGTTTCGACGAGGTCGGTGTTCCAGATCAGGCTGCGGTCGGTGACGTGGATGTCCTGCATCCGCGCATAGGTCTTGGCGAGCTTTTCCTTGCCTTCGGCCATCAGCTCGTCGGTGCGGAACACCGCGGCGTGCTGCGACATGGCGCGCTGCATCTCGGTGCGGATTTCCGCGGTCGGCGAGCCGCCGCTGGCATTGCGGAAATGGTCGAGGCGGCCGAGCGCGAGGTCGGCGCTGTCCTTGGGCAGCGCGTCCTGCGCGGCGCCGGGTTTCACCAGTTCCTTGAGGCGATGTCCGGTCGCGCGGCCGAAGACGACGAGGTCGATCAGGCTGTTCGAGCCGAGGCGGTTCGCGCCGTGGACCGACACGCACGCCGCTTCGCCGACCGCGAACAGGCCGGGGACCACGGTGTCGGGGCCGTCCTTGCCGAGCGTGACGACCTCGCCGTGATAGTTGGTCGGGATGCCGCCCATATTATAATGGACCGTCGGCACGACGGGCAGCGGCTGGCGCGTCAGGTCGACGCCCGCGAAAATCTTGCCGCTCTCGGTGATGCCCGGCAGGCGCTCAGCGAGCACCTTCGGATCGATATGGTCGAGGTGCAGGAAGATATGGTCCTTGTGCGGCCCGACGCCGCGGCCTTCGCGGATTTCGAGCGCCATCGAGCGCGAGACGACGTCGCGCGACGCGAGGTCCTTCGCCGACGGGGCATAGCGCTCCATGAAGCGCTCGCCTTCGCTGTTGGTGAGGTAGCCGCCCTCGCCGCGCGCGCCTTCGGTGATGAGCACGCCCGCGCCATAGATGCCGGTCGGGTGGAACTGGACGAATTCCATGTCCTGCAGCGGCAGGCCGGCGCGCAGCACCATGCCACCGCCGTCGCCGGTGCAGGTGTGCGCCGAGGTCGCGGTGAAATAGGTGCGGCCATAGCCGCCCGTCGCGAGCACGACGGCCTGGCTGCGAAAGCGGTGGATACTGCCGTCCTCGAGGCACAGCGCGATCACGCCGCGGCACACGCCGCTCTCCATGATCAGGTCGAGCGCGAAATATTCGATGAAGAAATCCGCGTCATATTTCAGCGACTGCTGATAGAGCGCGTGGAGCATCGCGTGGCCGGTGCGGTCGGCCGCGGCGCAGGTGCGCTGCACCGGCGGGCCTTCGCCCATATTCTGCATATGGCCGCCGAACGGGCGCTGGTAGATGGTGCCGTCCTGGTTGCGCGAAAAGGGCACGCCGGCATGTTCGAGCTCGTAAACCGCCTGCGGCGCTTCGCGCACCATATATTCGATCGCGTCCTGGTCGCCGAGCCAGTCCGACCCCTTGACGGTGTCGTACATGTGCCAGGTCCAGTGGTCGGGCGAATTGTTGCCGAGCGAGGCCGCGATGCCGCCCTGCGCCGCAACGGTGTGGCTGCGCGTCGGGAACACCTTGGTGATGCACGCGGTCTTCAGCCCCGCCTCGGCACTGCCCATCGTCGCGCGCAGGCCCGATCCCCCGGCGCCGACGACGACGGTGTCATAAGTGTGGTCGATAATCTTGTAGGCGTCGGTCATGCCGCGGATCCCCCGGCGAAAGCGATACGGGCGATGGCGAAGATGCCGTAGGCGGCGGCGCCGATCGCATAGAAATTCAGGACGACGATGGCGAAGAGGCGCGCCGCCTCGCCATGCACATAATCCTCGATCATCACCTGCAGCCCGAGGCGCAGGTGCCAGAAGACGCTGACCACCATCAGGATCAGCGCGAGCGCGACGGTCGGGTTCGCGGCCCAGCGCAGCACCGCGCCATGATCGCCGAGCGGCAGGCGCAGGAGCGACACGAAGAACCAGACGACGAGCAAGACGTTGCCGAGCGCGGTCAGGCGTTGCTGGAGCCAGTGGCCGGTGCCGTGGTGCGAGGCGCCGAGCCCGCGCACGCGGCCGAGACGCGTACCATTACCCATTGAGCGCCTCCTTCGCGATGTAGAGCCAGGTTGCCGCGGTCGCGAGGATCGCGCCGACGAAGACCAGCGTCGACCAGAGCCGGTTGATCTTGAGCTCATAGCCCGCGCCGGTGTCGAGCACCAAATGGCGAAGGCCCGAGAAGAGATGCTGGAAAAAGGCCCAGGTCAGGCCGACGAGCACGACCTTGCCGAGAATATTGGTTACCCGATGCACCGTACCCGCGTCGGGATCGTGCCAGACGCACGCGACGAAGGCGGCATAGGCATCGGGGCCGGCGGCGAGCGCGCCGAGCCACCAGAGGAACATCAGCGCGCCGACGATGGCAAGCCCGTCGCCGGTGATGCGGTGGAAGATCGAGACCGCCATCGACGGCGCCCATTTATACACCCCGAGGTGCGGTGAGAGCGGCCGTGCGCTCGGTTGCTTGCCAGCCATATCAGCCCCGTATCTTATGACTCTATCCGGTCGATGGAGCGCCGGTTAAGCCTTCCCGCGGCGATATGCAATTGCTTAGGCGCCGAGGCAGGCAAGATTTAGCGGTTGGCGGGGATCGGCCGACAGCGGGCATAAATCCTCCCCTCCCGCTTGCGGGAGGGGTCGGGGGTGGGCAGCGACGGCACAGAGGCCCACCCCGCTGCGGCTAGCGAGCAAGCTCGCGAGCCTCACTGCCCCTCCCGCAGGCGGGAGGGGAGGTTCGTGCCGTATCCCAACGTCCGCTCCCACCCCGAAGCAGCCGCGAAGGTGTCAGCCCCCGCGCGGCTACTTCCGATCGCGGCCTGCATAGAGCAGCGCCGCGAGCACCGCGGCCGAGCCGATGCCGATTCCCGCGGCGGCGGCGGTCTTCCATCCGATCCGCTTGCCGCGGCGGCCATCGGCGGCTTCGGCTTCCTCGGCCGCCTGTTCCTGCTGCTTGCGTTCGCGGACCGCGCGCAGCACTTCATTCTCTTCGCCCGCATCTGCTGCCGTCAGCGGTTCATGATCGTCGTTCGTCTCAAGGGTCATTTTGGAAACTCGGGTCCTCCTGTCAGGCGAGTGCCTGTTCGACAGGCACATAATCGGTTCCGACGGCTTCGGCTACGGCCTCGAACGTAACCTTCCCATTCCAAACGTTCAGTCCGTGCGAAAGATGCACGTCACGCCGCAGCGCCTCTTTCCAGCCGAGGTCGGCGATGCGCAGCGCGTGCGGCAGGGTGACATTGTTGAGCGCATAGGTGCTGGTGCGCGCCACCGCGCCGGGCATGTTCGCGACCGCATAGTGGACGATCCCGTCGACGACATAGGTAGGGACGTCGTGCGTCGTCGGGTGGCTCGTCTCGAAACAGCCGCCCTGGTCGATCGCGACGTCGACGAGCACCGATCCGGGGCGCATCGTCTTCAGCATCTCGCGGCTGACGAGCTTCGGCGCTTCGGCGCCGGGGATCAGCACCGCGCCAATGACGAGATCGGCCTCGGCGACGCATTGGGCGAGGTTCGCGCGGTTCGAAAAGCGCGTCTTCGCCCGCGATTCGAAGAAGGTGCCGACGCGCTCGAGCACTTCGGGGTCGCGGTCGAGGATCGTCACGTCGGCGCCGAGCCCGGTCGCCATCTGTGCCGCGTTGAAGCCGACGACGCCGCCGCCGATGATCGTGACCTTGCCTGGCGCAACCCCGGGGACGCCACCGAGCAATACGCCGAGCCCGCCATGCGCCTTTTCGAGCGCGGTCGCCCCCGCCTGGATCGACATGCGCCCCGCGACCTGGCTCATCGGTTTCAAAAGCGGCAGGCCGCCGTGCGGGCTGGTGACGGTTTCATAGGCGATGCACACCGCGCCCGATTTCATCAGGCCCTGCGTCTGATCGGGATCGGGCGCGAGGTGGAGATAGGTGTAGAGGATCTGGCCCTCGCGCAGCATCGCGCGCTCGTTCGCCTGCGGCTCCTTGACCTTCACCACCATGTCGCAATTGGCGAAGATGTCGGCGGGCGTGGCGACGATCTCGGCCCCCGCGTCGCGATACAGTTCATCGTGCGCAGCGATGCCTTCGCCGGCGCCGGTCTCCACCAGCACCCGATGCCCGTGCGCGACAAGTTCGCGCACGCTTTCGGGGGTCAGCCCGACGCGATATTCGTGATTCTTGATTTCCTTCGGCGTGCCGATGATCATGATCGCTCTCCACTAACGCTACGTCGGGCGCCAATTTCCGGTTCCCGAAGCCTTTGGCGAACCATAACAGCAAGGCCGTGCGAGGTGCTTGCATATTTTCGCTTGCTGTCACAGGATCGCGCACAAATTATGCAAGATGAGAAGAATCGACGCCAAATGCTCGACCGAATCGACGTCAAACTGCTCGAGCTTCTGCAACGCGACGGCCCGAAACCGGCGGTCGAGCTCGGCGACGCGGTCGGACTGTCGCCCTCGGCGTGCCATCGCCGCATCCGCGCGCTCGAGGCGGCGGGGATCATCGCCGGCTATGCGGCGCGGCTCGATCCCGAGCGGATCGGGCTGGGGCTCGACGTGTTCGTCGACATCACGCTGACCTCGCAGAGCGAGGAGGCGCTGACCGCGTTCGAAAGCGCGGTGATGCGCTTCGACGAGATCCTCGAATGCCAGCTCCTGTCGGGAGCGGCGGACTATCGCCTGCGCGTCGCAGCACGCAGCGTCGCCGATTTCGACCGGCTGCACCGCCACTGCCTGTCGCGGCTGCCCGGTGTCGCCGCGATGCACAGCGCCTTTGCGCTGCGCACGATCAAGGGTTTCGAAGGCTATCCGGTGCGCGCGGCCTGAGATTCCACCGCGCAGTTAACGACGAATTTACCCTTATCGCATCATATCCCGTTGACCAATTTCGCGGACGCAGGCGGGCGAGAGAAATCGCGCGTTCCAAAGTGGCCCAGGGGACAGGATCATGGTGAAGGATAATCCCATTCATAAGCAGCAGATCGATCCGGTGCTGATGGCCGATCGCTTTCCCTTTTATGACCTCGACGGGCGGCTCGCCGCCGACGCCGCGGAGATCCACAGGATCACCGAAGGCCATGACGAGGAAATGGGCCGCGCCTATTGGGACGCATTCAACGCCCTTCCCTCGAACGAGCGCAAGGTCGAGGGCGAACTCTACAACAGCTATGTTCAGGGCAGCGCCAAGCATATGCGCGTCAAATATGCCGACGCGGCAGGGCAGGACGCAGCGACGATCGCCTGCCAGAACACGCATATGGCGCTGCGCGTCGGCGTTCCGCTCGCTTCGGTCCTTTCCTGCATCGCCGAATGCCAGCGGCTCACGATCCACTATGTCGTCGAAGCCTGCGCGGGCGATGCCGCACGCATCGTGCGGCTGACGAGCGCGGTGAACCGGCTCGCGCTGCTCGAGATGGACATCATGCAAAGCTATGCCGAAAAGCTCGAACGCGCCGCCGTGTCGCGCGAGCGGCAGGCGCTCGCAGGCGATTTCGACCGCTCGATCGCATCGCTGGTGCAGGACACCGACGGGGTGCGCCAGCAGCTCGCCAGCCAGGCCGACGCCGCCGACATCGCCGCCAAGGGCATGATCGCCAAGACGAGCGAAGTGGCCGCGGCCTCCGAGCAGTCGGCGATCGCGATGCGCGAGGCGGCCTCGACCGCCGCCGGGCTGATCCGCGCGATCGAGGACGCACGCGGCGAGGTCGAGGCCTCGGCGAGCGTCGCGACGCGCGCCTCCGAACAGGCGGGCGAAGCCGTCGCCATGTCCGAAGCGCTGTCGCGCCATGCCGAATCGATCGAATCGATCCTGGGCCTGATCCGCGAGATCGCGGGCCAGACGAACCTGCTCGCGCTCAACGCCACGATCGAAGCGGCGCGCGCCGGCGAATCGGGCCGCGGTTTCGCCGTGGTCGCGCAGGAGGTGAAGAGCCTCGCCAACGAAACCGCGCGCGCGACCGACGACATCGCGGGCAAGATCGCCGCGATCCAGCAGGCGACCAAGGGCACAGTGACCGCCAACCAGTCGATCCGCGAAACGATCACCGAGGTGCAGCAGTCGGCGCAGCGCATCCGCGACGCGATGGACGCGCAGGCGCAGACGGTCACCTCGATCACCGCCGCGGTAGACGAAACCGCGCTCGCGGCCGATTCGATGTCGTCGACGATCGCCAGCATCCGTAACGATTCGGGCATGGTCGCGAGCGAGATCAGCGTGCTCAGCGAGAAATTCGCCAGGATGGGCGAGCGGCTCCAGTCGCTCGAACAGGCCGCGAGCGAGTTCAGCCGCCGGGTGGCGTGACGCTTTGAATATGGCGATGGTCCCGCTAAACGCGGGGCCATGACCACGCATATCCTGATCACCGGCGCGAGCCGCGGGATCGGCGCCGCCGCCGCCGATGCCCTCGCGCACCGGAATCATCGCATCGTCGCGCTGTCGAGCGCCGACGGCGACCTCGGCCGGCCCGACGAACCCGCGCGGCTGTGGGCCGAGAGCCTCGACCGGCTCGACGGGCGCATCGACGTGCTGGTGAACAATGCCGGAGTGTTCGAGGCAAACCCGATCGAGGCGGCGGGCGACGTGTGGCTCGAAAGCTGGAACCGGACGCTGCAGATCAACCTGACCGCCGCGGCGTCGCTGTGCCGCCTCGCGGTGCTGCACTGGCAGCAGACGGGGCTCGGCGGGCGCATCGTCAATGTCGCGAGCCGCGCCGCCTATCGCGGCGACAGTCCGGCGCACTGGCATTATGCGGCGGCAAAGGCGGGCATGGTCGCGATGACCAAGACGATCGCGCGCGGCTATGCCAAGGACGATATTCTGGCCTTCGCCATCTGTCCCGGCTTCACGATGACCGGCATGGCCGAAGATTATCTCGCGAGCCGCGGCGGCGACAAATTGCTCGCCGACATTCCGCTGGGCCGCGTCGCAATGCCGGCGGAGATCGCCGAAATGATCCGCTGGTGCGCGCTCGACGCGCCGCCGTCGATGACCGGCGCGGTGCTCGACGCCAATGGCGCGAGCTATGTCCGCTGACCGATGAGCTGGATCGTCTCCCTTCCCTGCACCCGCGAAGAAGCCGAGGCGCTGTCGGGCGAGATCCCCGAACTCGACGCGCTGGCCGCGCCGCCGGTGGTGGTCACGCGCGAGATCGACGAGGAGGCGGGGACGTGGCAGCTCGACGCCTATGTCGACGATAAGCCCGGCGCCGACCTGCTGGCGCTGCTGAAATCGCTGGTGCCGAGCGCCACAGGCGTCGCACCGCAAGTCGAGGCGCTTCCAGAAGCGGATTGGGTGACGCTGAGCCAGCAAGGCCTCGAACCCGTGCGCGCCGGGCGCTTCTTCGTCCACACGAGCAGCTATGCCGACGCGGTGCCGGCGGGCACGACGCCGTTCCTGATCGACGCGAGCCAGGCGTTCGGCACCGGCGGGCACGACACGACCGCGGGATGCCTCGCGATGCTCGACCGGCTCGCGGCGACCGGCGCGAGCCCGCGCAATATCGCCGACATCGGCACCGGAACGGGGTTGCTCGCCTTCGCCGCGCTGTCGCTATGGCCGCGCGCGCGGGCGATCGCGTCGGACATCGACCCGGCGAGCATTTCCGTGACGCGCGAGAATGCCGCGGTCAACGGCGTGGCGCTCGGGCGGTCGGGCGGCCAGCTGGCGCTCGCCGTCGCGCCGGGCACCGATCATCCGGCGATCCGGCACCGCGCGCCCTATGATCTCGTCGTCGCCAATATCCTCGCGGGGCCGCTGATCACCCTCGCGCCCGACATCGCGGCGGCGACCGCGCCGGGCGGTCACGCGATCCTCGCGGGACTGATCGCGCGGCAGATGGAGCCCGTACTCGCCGCCTATCGCGCACAGGGCTTTCGCCTCGCCGCGCGCGGGGGAAGCGCCGAATGGCCGTGCCTGCTGCTCACCAAGCGGCGGCGCTATGGCTATCGGCGCAAGGAACGCGCCTTTCACCGCGCGAACCCGGCCGACGCGACCTTCGGAAGCTGGTAGGCGCGAGCGGCCAACCCGCTCGCTCAGACCGTCAGCACGATCTTTCCGACATGCTCGCCCGCCTGCATCCGGGCGTGCGCTGCTGCCGCCTCGGCGAGCGGAAAGCTCTGGTCCATGGCCGGCTTCCACGCGCCCTCGGCGAGGCGCGGCCATAGCGTCCGGCGGATCTCGTCGGCGAGCGCCGCCTTGAAGGCCGCGCTGCGCGCGCGCAGCGTCGATCCGGTCATGGTCAGGCGGCGGCGCATCAGCTGCGACATGTCGATTTCGGCGGTCGCGCCGCGCTGAAAGGCGATGGTGACGTGGCGCCCGTCATCGGCGAGGCAGGCAAGATTGCGCGGCACATAATCGCCGCCGACCATGTCGAGCACGACATCGACGCCCCTGCCGTCCGTGAACTGCTTCACCGCCTCGACATAATCCTCGGCCGAATAGTCGATCGCGAGATCGGCGCCGAGCGCGCGCGCGGCGTCGCACTTCGCCGGGCTGCCGCAAGTCACGATGATGCGGATGTCGAACAGCTTGGCAAGGCCGATCGCGGTGGTGCCGATGCCGCTGGTGCCGCCGTGGACGAGCGCGGTTTCGCCGTCCTTGACCCAGCCGCGCTCGAACAGATTGTGCCAGACGGTGAAGACGGTTTCGGGCAGCGCCGCCGCCTCGGCCATCGAAAATCCCTTGGGCACCGGCAGCACGCTGCCCGCCGGCGCGGCGCAATATTCGGCATAGCCGCCGCCCGCGACGAGCGCGCAGACCGCCTGCCCCAGCCATTCGGGATCGACCCCCGCGCCGACCGCGGCGACGGTCCCCGCGACCTCGAGCCCCGGCAGGTCGGACGCGCCCGGCGGCGGCGGGTAAAAGCCCATGCGCTGAAGGACGTCGGGGCGGTTGACCCCGGCGGCGGCGACCTGGATCAGCAGCTCGCCCGCGCCCGGCTGCGGGACTGGACGCCGTTCGGGCACCAGCACCTCGGGCCCGCCGGGCTCGCGAATGGCGACGGCGGTCATGCTTTCGGGCAGGCTGGTCACGCTAAATCCCCCACTTTCCTCGATTTACCCAACGCGCCGCCTTATTGACAGCCGCGGCGCGCGGGTCAACAGTCGCCACCGGAAGAGGAGCCCATAGATGGATGACGACGATCTTCCCCGCCGCCGCGACGATATACTCGCGGCGTTGACGAAACAATCGCTCGATCCGCTGTCGGTCGAGGAGCTGGGCGAACGCATTGCCGTGCTCGAGGGCGAGATCGCGCGGACGAAGGCGCACCGCGACGCCGCCGGGGGCGTCAAGGCGAGCGCCGAAGCGCTGTTCCGCAAGGCCTAAAGCTCGCGTCATGCCGCCGCCACCGCGTCGACGAAATGGCGCGCGCGGTCGTGGAGCGATCGCGCCGCGCCGCTGAGCCCCGAGGACAGGCGCCCGAGCGTTTCGGCGCCGCTGCCGACCGACGCCGCGCCCTTGCTGATGTCGAGCACGCGCATGTCGACCTCGCGCCCCGCCGCCACCGCCTGTTCGACATAGCTCGCGATCATCAGCGTCGTGGTGCGCTGGCCGTCGACCGCGCGGTCGACCGTGTCGGAGAATTTATTGTTGGCCTCGATCGCGCGTTCGATCTCGCGAAAGCCGCCCGCGACCTGTTCGACCGCCTGCCGGATCTGATCGACCTGCTGCGCGATGTCGCCCGCGGCGGCTCGCGTCTGCGCCGCCAGCGCCTTGACCTCCGACGCGACCACCGCGAAGCCCCGCCCCGCATCGCCGGCGTGCGCCGCCTCGATCCCCGCGTTGAGCGCGAGCATGTTCGTCCGCCGCGCCATGTCGATGATGAGGGCGAGCATCTGTTCGATCGACTGGCTCGCCGCCTGAAGCGCGGCGGCGCGCTCGCTCGCGCCGCGCACCCGCTCATAGGCCTCGCGCCGCACGGTTCGTGCGCGGGTGCCGTCGTCGACGATCCGTGCCATCGCGTCGGCGAGCGCATGACCGCGTTCGCCCAGCTCCTGCAGGCCCGCCACCGTCTGCGCCGTCGCGCCCGCGACCGACATCGCATCGGCACCGGTCTGGCCCGCGCGCGCGGTGAGCCGCTCAGCCACCGCTTCGACCTCGCGCGCCATGTCGGCGAGCGACGCGGTCAGCGCGGCGACATCGTCCTGAAACCCCTTGCCCGCCGCGTCGATCCGCGCCGCGCGCGCCGCGCGTTCGTGCGCGAGTTCCATTTCGCGCAGCATCGCGAGCTTGGCGAGCTGCGCGCTGTCGAGCGCCTCGACGAACCGGCCATCCTCGACGAGCAGCAGCGCTTCGTGATCGGACGCCTGCGAAACGATTTGCAGCAACCGCTGCGTCGGCTCGTCGATGCTGGCGGTCAGGCAGGGGTCGATCATCGCCTCGATCGAGCCGCCGATCGTCGGGTTCTGCATCAGCGAGAACCAATAGGGACAGAAAAGCAGTTCGCGCACCCTCTGTTCGCGAATGATGCCGACGGGGCGCCGCGCGTCGTCGAGAACTGCGAGAACCCGCAGCCCCGAATGGGCGCGAAAAATGTCGATGACGTCCGACATCGGCGCGTCGGCCCCGATCGCGACCGAATGGCCGGAGAAAGGAGCGAGGGCCGTGTCTGCGGGGTTCATACTGGCTCCATGCGATGGATCGTCGGTGGCACCCCGACTACTCCGGCAAGGTAAACGGCACTTTAACCAATTGTTTCAATGCTGTGACAGATGAACGATTTCTGCGATCTATCCGTCGCAAGCGCCTGTTCAGAAACCGCGCGCTATGCGATGGGCCGCAGGTGAGGAGAAACGGGATGCGTGCGACGACGATCATGATGCTGATGGCGCCGCTGGCGCTCGGCGGCTGCGTGAGCACGGTGAAGAGCGTCGTGACCGCGCCGGTGAAAGCGGCCGGACAGGTCGCCGACTGGTCGACGACGAGCCAGGACGAAGCCGACCGCAACCGCGGCCGCGCGATGCGCGAGCGCGAAGAGCGGCTCGGCGAGCTGTCGCGCAAGCGCGACAAGGCGGCGGCGAAATGCCGCGACGGCGACGAAGAGCAATGTCAGCGCGCCGAAGTGCTCGATCACGAGATCGAGGCGGTGATGGCGGAGCCGATCTGAGGTTTTCGCGTAGCGATCAGCGCACCCGGCGCCCCGTCCAAACGACGCGGCCGACGAGCTGCACCGATCCCATCGGCAGGTCGGGATAGCTCGGATATTGGGGATTGTCGCTGATCACCGAAATACGTCCGGCGCCCGGCGCGCGCGCGACGCGCTTGACCATCAGCGCGTCGTCCATCCGCAGCACATAGATGCCGTCGCGCAGCCGCCCTGCCGCGTCGCCGCCGTCGACGAGGATGTCGTCGCCGTCGTTCAAGGTCGGCGCCATCGAATCGCCCTCGACACGGATGATGCTGAGCGCGCGCGGGTCGGCGCCGAGGTCGCGCAGCCATTTGGGGTCGAACGCCACCGCGCCTTCGACCGCTTCGCCGTCGATGCTCGCCCCCGCGCCAGCCGACGCGCCGACCGCGAGCTTGGGAACGAGTATCATGTCGCGGCCGCGCGGCCGCGCCGGCGTCGCGACGCGCTGCTCCGGCCCGCCGAGCAGCGCTTCGGCGACCCCCAGATAGGCGGCGATACGCGCACGGTCCTGTTCGGCGAGGCGGCGCGGCGTCCCGCGCTTGATATATTGCTGAATATAGGCGGCATTGCGCCCGATCACCGCCGACAGCCGCGCATAGTCGATCCCCTTGTCCTGCAAGAGACGGTCGAGCGTGGCGCGCGGATCGTCGGCGAAGTCGGTCACGGGGCTGGTCCTTCCGCATTCTTCCTAGCAAGAGGATTTTTCCTAGACAAGTAGGAAATGACGGTTCAGATAGGAAATATCCTATCGGGCGACTCGCCCGCCACCTTCAACCGACGGGGAGACGAAAATGGAGCGCAGCCTGTTGCAGCGGGTCGAGGCCTTTCTGAAGGAATCGCAGATGCCGCCGACCGTCTTCGGCCGCGCGTCGGTGCGCGACCCGCGGCTGGTATCCGACCTGCGCGGCGGACGCGAACCGGGCCGCCGGATGATCGGACGTGTGGAACATTTCATGAACATGTGGCGCGAGACGCATCGCGGGGCCGCGCCGCGCCGCGAAGGAAGCGCGCGATGATCGCCTGGTCGCCCGCCGCGCCGATGCGGCCCGCCTGCCCGCACCGGCGTCTCCGCCGCCTGCTCGCGCGCGAACTGCCGCACGGGCTGGCGCTCGGCGCCTCGACGCTGCGGCCATGGGCGAGCGCGAGCTTCGTCGGGGCGCGGCACATCTTCCCCTGCGCCTTCGCGGCCGGCGAGGCCGAGCCGCTGCGCCGGTCGCTCGCGGCGCATCTGGAGGCGGTCGAATGGCGGCTCGCCGGCCATGTCGTCGCCGATATTGCGGTGGAGAGCGACGCGGCGGGCGCGATGCTGCGGATCGAGGTGCTGACGGTCGAGGATTGACCGGTCAGCCGGCCACCTGCCGGTTCATCCGCTGCAACGTGCCGAGCGCGGCTTCCAGTGCGAAATCGACCGCGCCGTCCGGTCTTTCCGTCGCCGCGACCGATTCGTCGGGCACGGGCGGCTGCGGCGGCTCCTCGACCCGCTGACGACGCGCCAGCCCCGCCTCGAGCCGCGCGACCATCGCGCCGAGCGAACGGTCGAGCGAATCGGCGCGCCGCGGCATGGCGAGCTCGGCGGGTTGCAGCCAGGGTTCGTCGCCTTCGGCTGGTTCAGCCGGCGCGAGGTCGGCGACCGGCGCCTCGGGAAGCTGCTCGGCTTCGCGCGCCGCAACGAACGGCGCGAGTCCGCCCGCGGGCAGATCGCGACCGGCGCGGAGCGGCGGGCGCGGCGGATCGTCGGGATGGAAATCGGCGCGGCGGCGCGGCAGCACATTGTCGAGACCGGCTTCGGCCTCGGCGCGCGCACCGCGGCGCAGCCGCGGGGAGACGGCATCGGGCCGCGCCAGCGCCAGCGCGACGAGGCCGGCGATCAGCGCCGCGACTGCCGCCATGCCAAGTGCGAGCGCGAGGCGGCCGCCATTGCCGACCGGCGGCTCGAACAGCGGCGAGAGGCGGTCGAGATAGAGGTTCCAGCTGATCCCGGCGACCCACGCGAGCGGCATCACCGCGGCGAAGAGGAAGGTCAGCGCCGCGGCGCCGATGACCGCCGGAACGGCCGGACGCAGCGCGCGCATCACCGCGATCGCCATCTGCTTCCTCCTGCTTCCAATTTCGTCGTCCATATCGCTTCTGATTTCGCGCGCCGCAAGGATGCTTCTATCGTGCCTCATGCGGCGAGCGGCGCCACGCCGCGCCCCAGCAGGCGTTGGTAAACCGGTTCGTAACGCAAAATGTTTGACGACCAGTTACGATGTGCCTCGACGAAGGCCCGCGCCGTTCGCCGCCGCTTGTCCCACATCGCCCGGTCGCCGAGCAAGCCGATCAGCGCGGCGGCGATCGCCGCGGGATCGTCGGGCGCGAACAGCGTCCCGGTCGTCCCGTCCTCGATCAACTCGCGGTGCCCGCCGACGTCCGAAGCCGCGACGAGCTTGCCCTGCGCCATCGCCTCGAGCGGTTTCAGCGGGGTCACGAGGTCGGTGAGCCGCATCTTCTTGCGCGGATAGGCGAGGATGTCGACGAGCGAATAATAAAGCTCGACCGCTTCGTGCGGCACGCGGCCGGCGAAGTGGATATGCCCCGCGACCGGCGAGGCCGCCGCCTGTTCGCGCAAGGCCGCCTCGCGCGGCCCGCCCCCGACGAGCAGCAATTGCGCATCGCCCTCGGCCGCGACGAGCGCGGGCATCGCCGCGATCAGATCGTCGATGCCCTCATAGTCATAGAAGCTGCCGATGAAGCCGATCACCGGCGCCCCCGCGGCGAGGCCGAGCCGCTCCGCCAGCGCCGCGTCGCGCGGCGGCGGGCTGCCGAACAGGCCCAGGTCGACGCCGTTGGGCGAAACGGTGATCTTCGCCGGATCGACCCCGCGCGCGACCAGGTCGCCGCGCAGCCCCTCGCAGATCACCGCGACCGCATCGGCCGCCTTGACCGCGTGCGTTTCGAGCCCGCGCGTCACGACATAGCGTGCGCTTCTTTCGCGCCCCGTCCCGTTGCCGACCGCCGCATCCTCCCAGAAGGCGCGGATTTCATACAGCACCGGAATGCCCCGCCGCTTGCCGACGCGCAGCGCCGCAAGCGCATCGAGAACCGGCGAATGCGCGTGGAGCAGGTCGGGCCGCCAGTCGTCGACGAGCGCCTCGATCCGCGCCGCGAGCGCGCCGATCTCGCGCCATTCGCGCAGCGGCGATGGCGCGGGCGCGGCGGGCGGCGTGCGATAGAAGGTCAGGCCGTCGACGGTCTCGACCTCGGGGCCGGGCAGCGGATGCCGCACCCCGGTGATCCCCGCGACCGTCCATCCTTTGGCGACCTGCGCCTTCATCAGCGCGCGGGTGCGGAAGGTATAGCCGCTGTGCGCGGGCAAGCTGTGGTCGAGGACGTGCAGGATGCGGGTCATGCCGGTGGTCTGTGACATAGAAGACTTAACGCGGCGTCAACCCCCTTGGGGTAGTGCCCCCAACGCTACTCTTGAGGTCGCAGCCAAAGCTAGGCATCGCTCCATCCATGGTCGACAATTTCTCGATTGCCCTCACTCACGCGCTGATGGCGATCGCACTGTGGCGCCTGCTTCACCGTGACGACCTCGACCATGAAGTGAGCGCGCGGCAATTGTGGCAGCAGCGCCGCGATGCCGAAGCCGCGAAGGAGCGCGGCGGCGATGCGTGACCTTGCCTTCGTCGCCTTCCTGTTCGCCTTCATCGGAGTCGGCTTCCGCAAGCCGTTCCTGTTCGTCCTCTGCTATTGCTATATCGACATCGTCGCGCCGCAGCGGCTCAGCTATTTCCTGATCAATTCGATCCCGATCTCGCTGATCGTCTTCATACTCGCGATCCTCGGCTGGCTCGTCGCCGACGACAAGCGCGATACCCGATGGTCGGGGCGCCAGACGCTGATGCTGCTGCTCCTCCTCTATTGCGGGATCACGACGCTGCAGGCCGATTTCCCCGTCGAGGCGCTGGTCAAATGGGACTGGGTGTGGAAGGCGCTCGTCTGGGCGATCTTTCTGCCGCTGACCTTGCGCACCAAGCTGAGGATCGAGGCGCTGGCGCTGATCATGCTGCTCTCGGCGGCGGCGATCGCGATCGCGGGGGGGATCAAGACCGCGGCGGGCGGCGGCGGCTATGGCTCGCTGCAACTGCTGCTCAACGAAAATTACGGGCTTTACGAGGGCAGCACCATGTCGACGGTCGCGATCTCGATCATCCCGCTGATCCTGTGGCTGCGCCGCCATGGCACGGTGTTTCCGCCCGACTGGCGCGTGTCGCTCTTTGCCTTCGCCCTGTGTTTCGCCTGTATGCTGATCCCGGTGGGAACGCAGGCGCGCACCGGGCTCATCTGCCTTGGCGTCTTTGCGATATTGTCGCTGCGCGCGGTGAAGCACCGCTTTCTTTATATGGCGGGCGCCGCGCTGCTCGTCGCGGCGGCAATTCCTTTTCTGCCGCAAAGCTATACGACGCGGATGGAGACGCTCGAGGATTATCGGGTCGACCAGTCGGCCTCGACGCGCGTCGCGGTGTGGGCGTGGACGTGGAATTATGCGAAAGAGCATCCGTTCGGCGGCGGGTTCGAGGCCTATCGACAGAACCGGCTGCGCGTCGAAACGATCGGCGGGGCGGATGCCGCCGACGCGGCCGACACCGCGGTCCACGACGAGCGCGCGCGCGCCTATCATTCGGCCTATTTCGAAATGCTCGGCGAACAGGGCTATCCGGGGCTCGCGCTGTGGCTGCTGCTCCACGTCGCGGGCATTTTGCAGATGGAGCGGCTGCGGCGCCGCTATTTGAAAACGCGGCGCGCCGAAGAGCAATGGATCGCGCCGCTCGCGACCGCGCTTCAGCACGGCCACATCATCTATCTGGTCGGCGCGCTGTTCGTCGGCATCGCCTTTCAGCCCTTCATCTATATGATGGTCGCGCTCGAAATCGGCCTGTCGACCTATTGCCGCCGCCGCGAGCGGCAGTCGGGCTGGCGGACGATGGCGCCGCGTTTCGCGGGAAGCGCCGCATGATCGCCGAGCGCAAAGTGCCGATGCTACCGACGCTCACCGGGCTGCGCGGGATCGCCGCACTGGCGGTGCTCTTCTATCACATTCGCTTCGCGATGGCGGGGTTCCTGCCCGAATCGGCGATCGCGCTGCTCGCGCACGGCTATCTGGCGGTCGACCTTTTCTTCGTCCTGTCGGGCTTCGTGCTGTGGTGGAACTATGGCGCCGGGTTCGCCGCCGAGGGCCACCGCGCCGCGCCGCGCTTCCTCGTGCGCCGGATCGCGCGCATCTTTCCGCTGCACCTCGCGATCCTGTCGGCGATGCTGGCGTTCGCCGCCGCGCTGCTGATGAGCGGTCGCGATCCCGGCGCGCAATATGACTTCGCACGGCTGCCCGCCCATTATCTGCTCGTCCAGAACTGGGGCTTCGCCGGCGAGCTCACATGGAATATCCCCGCCTGGTCGATCTCGACCGAATGGGCCGCCTATCTGCTGCTCGCCGCGACAGGCGGCCTGTTCGCGCGCTTGCCCGCCGGGCGGATCGTCTTTCCCGCCTTCGTTGTCCTGCTCGCGCTCGCGCTCGGCGGCTGGTTCGCCGCAACCGGTCGCGCGGACATCGGCGACGACATTGCGGCGACCGGCCTGGCGCGCTGCCTGGCCGAATTCGCGATGGGCGTCGCGCTCTGCCGCTGGTGGAGCGTGCAGCGCGGGCGCGCGGACGAGGCGCGGGTCATTTACGCCACCGCGATCGGCCTCGCGCTTCTCTCCGCGGCCTTGCTGGCGGCGGGCCTCCCGCAGCCCATGGCGGTCCCGCTCGCGATGGTCGCGGTCGTGATCTTCGCGCTGCAGGCCGCGCTCGCGGCGCGGCCCGCGCTCTCGGGGCGGGTCGCGCAATGGCTCGGCGACATCAGCTACGCCGTCTATCTGTCGCACTTCTTCCTGTGGATCCTGTTCAAGCTCTTTTTCGTCGACGATCTCGCGGCGGTCGGCCCGGAGGCGATCGCGGCCTTCGTGCTGCTGACGCTCGCGGTGTCGCACCTGCTGCACGCCGGCCTCGAAATCCCCGCGCGCCGGATTGTTCAGCGCGGCGGGGACGGCCTGCTCGCGACGATGGCGCTCAAATATCGCGCGCGACGCTCGCAGGGTTAGCGTCTGTCCTGATCGGGTGGATTGAAGCCCGTTCGTCCTGAGGAGGGGGCTGAGCTTGTCGAAGCCCCGTCTCGAAGGACCCCACGCGGCGCATTGTCTTTCGCGACGCCATTTCGACGGGGCTCAATGGCTCCTCAGGACGAACGGGAGCATTGAATCCGCTTCAACAGGACAGACTCCAGGGTCGGTGGAATCGCGCCTCAACGCAACGGTTCCATCCGAACGGGTCAGACTCTATACGCGTGAAACGCGCGGAACCATCACGGTGACCGTTCGCTATTGGGCCATGCCCGCCCGCCTGTCCCGCAACCGTTCAAGAGGAACGATGTGACTTTGCTTAGCCTGGCCGCCGCAACCCCCGCCACGCCAAAGACCGCGCCCGCCGCCGATCCGCTCGCGGAGCTGCGATATTGGTGGGACAGCAGCGTCGTCTGGGTGAACGGTCACTGGCTCCAGATAGCGATCGCCGTCGGCGCGGGACTGATTATCTATTTCCTGCTCTCGCTGGTCCGCGGTTTCGCGCTGAAGCGCGCGCAATCGGCTCCCGGCCATTTCACCATGACCGACATCGTCGGCCGCGTGATCCACAAGACCAAGTCGCTGGTGCTTGCAATCGTCGCGATCCGGCTCGTCGCCGGCTATGCCAGCCCGCCCGCGGTGGTGATGGAGACAATCCGCTTCGTCTTCACCGTCGCGGTCGTGCTGCAGGTCGCGATCTGGGCGCGCGAGATTGTGCTTGGGCTGATCCAGCGCCGCGCCGCCGAAGGGCATAATGAAACGCTCGCCAATGCGATGGGGATCATCCGCATCCTGATCAGCGTCGCGCTGTTCGCGGTCGCGGCGATCGTCATCCTCGACAATATGGGGGTCAATGTCACCGGCCTCGTCGCCGGGCTCGGCATCGGCGGCATCGCGATCGGCCTTGCCGCGCAGGGCATCTTCTCCGACCTCTTCGCCTCGCTGTCGATCATCTTCGACCGCCCGTTCCGCGTCGGCGAGACGATCAAATATGACAACAGCGTCGCGACCGTCGAGCGCATCGGGCTCAAGAGCACGCACCTCCGCTCGATCAACGGCGAGCTGCTCGTGATCTCGAACACCAATTTGCTGTCGAAGGAGATCACCAACTACGCCAACCTTCACCGGCGGCGCATCCAATATGCGATCGGGGTCGTCTATCAGACGACGCCCGAAATGCTGCGCGCGCTGCCGGCGTTGCTCCAGGCGCAGGTCGAGGCCGAGGGGCATGAATTCATCCGCTCGAGCTTCGTCGGCTTCGGCGCGTCGAGCCTCGATTTCGAGCTGGTCGCCGACGTCCACAATGACGATTATAATCAGGTGATCGCTGCGCGCACCGCGATCGGCATTCGCGTCTTCGATGAAATGACCAGGGCGGGCTACGACTTCGCCTACCCGACGCAGACGACCTTCACCGCGGCGCCTGACGGGACGATGATTCTCCCCTATGCCGAGAGCGTGACGATGAAGACGCCGAAGCCCGCCCAGAGCTGACGCTACGGCGACGCGGCGTCGGGGCTTGGCCCTTGTGCGATGCGGCAAGAGAGGCCTAGAACGCGCCCCGAACCAAGATTGAGGGGATGATTTATGGCCACCATCACGCCGCAGGAATTGCAGTCGAAAGTCGGGCAGCATCTCGGCACCTCCGATTGGGTGCTCGTCGATCAGGCGATGATCGACAAATTCGCCGATGCGACGGGTGACCATCAATTCATCCATGTCGACCCCGAAAAGGCCAAGCTGACCCCCTTCGGCGGCACGATCGCGCACGGCTTTCTGACGCTGTCGCTGATCCCGATGCTCGGCCAGAAGACCGACGGGCCGAAGATCGAAGGCGTCAAGATGGGCGTCAACTATGGCGGCAACAAGGTCCGCTTCCTTGCCCCCGTCCGCTCGGGCAAGCGCGTCCGCAGCCATGTGAAACTGCTCGAACTCGAAGAAAAACGTCCCGGCCAGTGGCAGCAGACCAACGAAGTGACGATCGAGATCGAAGGCGAGGAAAAGCCTGCGCTGATCGCCGAATGGATCAGCCAGTTTTTCGTGTGAGCATATCCATCCGGCTGACCTCCCCCGTAAAGACAACCGGAACCAGAAAGAAGGACCTCTATCATGCGTGACGCCGTCATCGTTTCCACCGCCCGCACCCCGCTGACCAAGGCGGCGCGCGGCTCGTTCAACAACACCCCCTCGCCGACGCTCGGCGCCTTTTCGGTCAAGGCCGCGGTCGAGCGCGCCGGCCTGGAGGGCGGCGAGATCGACGACGTCGTCTTCGGCGCCGCGATGCAGCAGGGGTCGCAGTCGCCGAACGTCGCGCGCCTGATCGCGCTGCGCGCCGGCCTGCCCGTCACCGTCCCCGGCATGTCGATCGACCGCCAATGCTCGTCGGGCCTGATGACGATCGCGACGGCCGCAAAGCAGATCATCGTCGACCGTCAGGACATCTGCGTCGCCGGCGGCGTCGAGTCGATCTCGAAGGTCAGCGGCAGCGGCAAGGTCTTCATCGAGCCCGACGCCGAACTGCTCGCGATGCACAAGGACACCTATATGCCGATGATCGGCACCGCCGAGGTCGTCGCGAAGCGCTACAACATCGGTCGCGAAGCGCAGGACGAATATTCGCTCCAGTCGCAGCAGCGCACCGCCGCCGCGCAAGCCGCGGGCAAGTTCGCCGACGAGATCATCCCCTGCAAGGCGACGATGGCGATCGTCGACAAGGAGACGAAGGAAGTTTCCTACAAGGACGTCACCGCCGACCGTGACGAATGCAACCGTCCGGACACCACGCTCGAAGGGCTCGCGAGCCTGAAGCCGGTGATGGGCGAAGGTCATACGATCACCGCGGGCAATGCGAGCCAGCTGTCGGACGGCTCGTCGGCGTGTGTGGTGATGGAAGCCAAGGTCGCCGAGAAGCGCGGGCTCCAGCCGCTTGGCCGCTATGTCGGCATGGCGGTCGCGGGCACCGAGCCCGACGAAATGGGCATCGGCCCCGTTTTCGCGATCCCGAAGCTGCTCGAACGCTTCGAGCTCAAGATGGACGACATCGGCCTGTGGGAGCTCAACGAAGCCTTTGCGGTGCAGGTGCTTTACTGCCGCGACAAGCTCGGCATTCCGAACGAGCTTTTGAACGTCAATGGCGGCTCGATCTCGATCGGCCACCCGTTCGGCATGACCGGCGCGCGCTGCGTCGGCCATGCGCTGATCGAAGGCAAGCGCCGCGGCGTCAAATATGCCGTCGTCACCATGTGCATCGGCGGCGGTCAGGGCGCCGCGGGCCTGTTCGAAGTCTTCTGACAATGCGAGCCGGGCCGGCGCGTGCCGGCCCGGACGCCAATCATAATGAGGGAGAGCGATATGAGCGCCATCGGCATCATCGCGACGCTGCGCGTGCAGGCGGGCAAGGAAGAGGAATTCGAAGGCGTTTTCGCCGAGCTCGCCCCGGCGGTGCGCGCGGGCGAACCCGGCAACAGCTATTACCGCCTGTTCAGGACGGGCGAAGCGGGCGTATACAAGGTGCTCGAATGCTATGACGACGAGGCGGCGACCGAAGCGCACCGCGCCTCGGACCATTTCCGTACCCTCGGCGCCAAGCTCGGCCCCTGCCTCGCCGGCGCGCCCGAAATCGAGCGGCTGGCCGCGGTCTGACCTGCGGCGGCCCTTCGACGAAGGGGGCCACTGCGGTCGGGCGATAGCAGCCGCGGGGGTTGAGGGAACAGAGCAACGCGCCGTGCTGCGGGTGCCGGTGAGATTTGTTTCGCGCGAAGACGCGAAGACGCGAAGGGGCCGGTTCGCGGCCGCAAGGCCGCCTTTTCCTTCAGCGTCGCGTCCACCGCAACGCGAAATAGGGAAAGCCGCTTCGCGGCAAGCGCGACATCTTCGCGTCTTTGCGTCTTCGCGCGAAACGAAAAATCCCGATCCGCCGGTTTCAACCAACGCCTTCTGCGCGCACCTTCTTGCGCCGCAAGAGCCCGCTCACACCCCAAAACCGACCTTCGCCCGAAAGCCCCTCCCATAAACGAAAGGGCCGCCCGTCGCTTTCGCAACGGACGGCCCCGAAAATCGCGATCGGGCGGGATCAGGCCTGGCGCGTGCCCGTCATCGCCATCGAGCCGAACGGGCCGGCCTTGATCGTTCCGGTCAGCGCGTCGCCGTCGATCGTCGCTTCGCATTCGAGCGTCATCGGCATCGGCACCTTCATGTTCATCGTCCAGCTCAGCTTGTTGCCGTCGACCTTGCCGTTCTCGACGTCGAGCGAACCCATCGCGCCGGCATTCTGGCCGGTGAAGCTGTCGCCGTCGCTCTTGACGGTGAAAACCGACTTCTGGTCGCCCATCGGCGACTTGGTCACGCAATCATAGCTGCCATCGACTTGAGACATAGGGGCTCTCCTTACTGAAACTGATGTTAGTTACGGGGTCGCTGTTTCCACGGTCAGCCCCAATCCGTCAAGCTGCGGTTTGACCGTCGCGGCATCGCCGACGACGACATAGACGAGGTCGTCGACGCTGAGCGCCTGCCGGGCGGCGCCGTCGATCGCCGGGGCGGTCATCGCTTCATAGATGGCGGGCAGCTTTTCGTAATAATCGTCCGCACGGCCGAATTTGACGATCGAGCGCATCCCGCCGAGCACGTCGCCCGAGGTTTCGAAGCTGCCCGGAAGCGCGCGCACGCTGCCGTTGATCGTGCGCTCGAGTTCCTCGGCGGTGGTGCCCTTGTCGCCGAGATAGGCGGCGAGATCCTCGCGCAGCGCCTTGATCGAATCGCCGGTGCGGTCGGCCTGCACCGGCGCGGTTGCGACCCAGGTCACGCGGCCTTCGTCGTCCGAAATGCCCGAGCGCACGCCATAGGACCAGCCCTTGGTCTCGCGCAGGTCCATGTTGAAGCGCGACAGGAAATTGCCGCCGAAGATATCGTTCGCCGCGCGCAGCACTTCGAGGTCGTCGCCGCCCTTCGCATCCAGCACCTTGCCCGCCATGATCACCGACTGCGGCGATTTGGGCCGGTCGACGAGCAGGATGCGCGGCTGCGGCTTCGGAATCGCGACGTCGAAATTCTTTTCGGGCTTCGGCGTCGCAGGCGACTTCCACGCGCCGAGCGTCGCGTCGAGCTGTTTCTTCACCTCGGCGAGCGTCGTATCGCCGACGACGAAGATGCGCGCCATGTCGGGGCGGATCCATGTGTCGTGGAAGGCGACGAGATCGGCCCGTGTCGCGCCCTGCACCGCATCGGCCGAGCCAAGCCCCGAGGGCGGGATGCCATAGGGATGATCGGCGCCGTAAAGCACCGGCGCGAGCACGCGCGACGCGACCGCGCGCGGATTGTTGAGTTCGGCCTTGAGCCGCGTCAGCTGCTGCGCGCGCACCCGTTCGAGTTCCTGCGCGTCGAAGGCGGGGTTGCGGATATAGTCGGCGAGCAGCGCGAGCGAGGGGCGCAGATTGGGGGTCAGCGCGAACAGGCTGAATATCGTTTCGTCGGCGCTCGCCGACCCGTCGATCTGTGCGCCGAGCCGCTCCTTCGCCTCGGCAAAGGCGATCGAAGGGAGGCTCGTCGTGCCCTCGTCCATCAGGCTGAGCATCAGCGACTGGGTGCCGAGCGCGTCGTGCGGATCGGCGGCATAGCCCGCGTCGAAACTCACCGCGACCTGCACCGTCGGCACCGCGTCGCGGCGCGCGAAATAGACCGGGATGCCGTTCTTGAGCGTCGTGCGCTCGATCGCGGGAAAATCGAGCGCCTTGAGCTGGGCGACCGGCGGCAGCTGCGAGCGGTCGGCGATCGAGGTTGCCGCGCCGACGCCGGTGTCGGGGCCGACGTCACCGAGGTCGGGGTTCCAGTAGCGATCGGGGGCGACCGCTTCTGCCACCTTGCCGGCGCGCACCGCGCCGCCGCGATTCTCGCCGCCCTCGGTGCGCTCGCCGGGGGTGTAGGTCAGCGAGAAGGCCGGGCGCGACAGCCATTTGTTCGCGACCGCCTTCACTTCCTCGGGGGTCGCCTTCGCCATCCGCGCGAGCTCGGTCTTGTAATAGGCCGGATCGTTCGAATAGAGCGCGCCCTCGGCGAGCGTCACTGCCTTGCCGCCGAAGCCGCCGACCGATTCGAGGCTGGCGATGGTGCCGCCCAAAGTGCTCGCTGCGGCGCGCTGCAATTCGTCGGCGGTCGGGCCGGTCGCGAGGAAATTCGCAATCTCTTCGTCGAGCTTCCTGCCGACGACTTGCGGAGACACGCCCTCCTTGACGTCGGCCTGGACGATCAGGATGCCCGCATCCTCGAAGGGCTGGGCGAAGGCGGCGACGCTGACCGCGACCGGGTCCTTGCGCACCATCGCATTGTCGAGGCGCGAACTCGACAGCCCGCCGAGCACGCTCATCGCCATCTGGAGCGGCACCGCTTCGGGATCATTGAGCCCCGGGATCGCCCACATGCGATAGATGCGCGTCGTCGGGATCATGTCGAAGACCTGCTTCGCG
This sequence comes from Sphingopyxis indica, assembly GCF_032879645.1. NCBI lineage: Bacteria > Pseudomonadati > Pseudomonadota > Alphaproteobacteria > Sphingomonadales > Sphingopyxidaceae > Sphingopyxis > Sphingopyxis indica. Next base: position 670,835 of record NZ_CP076394.1, on the reverse strand, counting down.
AGCGGCGCGGGCAGCGTCGGGACCGTGACCTTCGGCATCTGGACGTCGGGACCGCGCGGGATGTCGCCGAACCATTCGGCGACCTTCGCCTTTGCGGTCGCCGGGTCGATGTCGCCCGCCAGCACCAGCACGGCGTTGTTCGGGCCATAATGGTCGGTGAACCATTTCTTCACGTCGGCGAGCGTCGCCGAATTGAGGTCGTCCATCGAGCCGATGGTGCTGTGGTGATAGGGGTGGCCCGAGGGGAAGAGATTCTCGAAAATCTCGTAGCGCAGGAGGCCATAGGGATTATTGTCGCCCTGGCGCTTCTCGTTCTGGACGACGCCGCGCTGGTTATCGAGCTTTTCCTGCGTCACCGCGCCGAGCAGATGCCCCATGCGGTCGCTTTCGAGGAACAGCGCGCGGTCGAGCGCGCCGGTCGGCACCGTCTCGAAATAATTGGTGCGGTCCATGTTGGTCGTGCCGTTGCTGTCGGTCGCGCCGACCTGTTCGAGCGGCTCGAAGAAATCGCCGGGTGCGTTTTCCGACCCGTTGAACATCAGATGCTCGAACAGATGCGCAAAGCCCGTCTTGCCCGCGGGCTCGTTCTTCGACCCGACGCGATACCACACCGACACCGCGACTACCGGCGCCTTGCGATCCTCATGCACGATCACGCGCAGCCCGTTGTCGAGCGTGAAGCTCTGATACGGAATGTCGACCGCCTTCACGAGTTCGGCGATCGGCGCCGCCTGCTCGGCCTTCGGCTTGGCGAGCGCGGGGCCAGCGGCGACGAGCGCGGTCGAGGCGGCGAGAGCGAGAGCGGTACGGCGGAAGGGGGGCATGGATGCTCCTTTGGAAATCGCAGGCAATAAGGGAATTGGTCGGCAGAACAGAGGTGTGTCACTGGTTTAGGACGGCATTTCCGCGCTTTCAAGGCCGGGAAGGCGCTCGCAGTTGCACGGTGCGCCCTCCCCTTTCCTCCCTCGTCACCCCGGACTTGATCCGGGGTCCACGGCTGCGCCGCCGCGCTGGATGCCGGATCAAGTCCGGCATGACGATAGATGGAAATATCCTCAAGGCCGGTAGAAGCGCGCCCCGCTCGCCCTCAGCGCCGCGGGGTCGAACAGCACCGGCTTGAGCTGATGGCGCACGAACAGCGGCGCCTGGTCGTTATAGTGCGGGCTGTCGGGGCGCGTCGTCGCGGCGCCGAAGGGCTGGATCGACTGCGAATGCACCCGCCCCGCTTTGTCCCATGTCACGAATAGGATGAAGCTGTCGCCGTGGCGCACCTTCAGCCGCCCGTCGGGCTCGGCGTCCCACAGGGTCGAGGCGCGGACCGTGTCGTTGCCGCCATCGAGCGGCAGGTCGACGCGATGCGCGCCCTCGCCGTGGCGCAGGCGCAGCACGGTGCCGAGCTTCGGGTCGAGGCTGCCGAAATATTGCCGGAGATGCGCGGCAACCTCGCTCAGCACTTCGCGCGGGTCGGGGTCGGCGCGGCGCTGGTAATGCGCACTGCCCGCGGGGCGCAGCACCATCAGCGCGAGCGCGTCGCCATGCCCCTTGCCGTCGAGATTCCAGTCCCATTCGCGAAGCAGCTTTTGCGCTTCGGCGAGCGCCGGGTCGCCTTTGGTGTCGAGCGCGAGCAGCTTGTCGATCCATGCCTTGGCATAGCCGGCCTTCGCATAGGCGGTGTCATATTTGATTTGCTTGAGCCGCGCTTCGTCGATCTTGCCCGATGCCTCGAACAATTGGATCAGCCGCGCCGCGCGGTTGGTCATGTCGTCCTCGATCCCGAGCAAGGGCGAAAAGGCCGCCGGATCGAGCTCGTCGCCCGGCCCCGCCGCGACCCACGGCGTATTGTTCGCGTTGATAACATAGCCCGACGCCGGGTTGACGAGCGCGGGAACGCGGTCGAACGGTAGGGTCTTGGTCCACAGATCGGCCGAGGTGTCGCCGGGCAGGATGGTGCGCCAGTCGAAGCCGCGCGGCCGGTCGGGGAACATCGCATTATAGAAAAGGCCGATATTGCCCTTGGCATCGGCATAGATGAAATTGGTCGCCGGCACGCCCTGCGCCGCCATCGCGGCGCGCCATTCGGCGAAGCTCTTTGCCTTGTTCAGCCGGTAATATTGGGTGACCATATTCGCCTGGTCCTGCCCTGCGTAGCGGATCGCAAAGGCACCCTGGTCGTTCTCGATCACCGGCCCATGCACCGAACGCCAGACGGTGCGCGGCACCGGCAGCACGAAGAGGCCGAATTTGACCTTGAGCCAGATCCGCTCTTGCTCGAGCGGCAGCCATTTCCCGTCGAAGCGATAGTTTTTTCCGCTTTCGTCGAGCGTCAGCTTATAGACGTCGATCAGGTCGGGCCGGTTCACCGTGTTGGTCCAGCCGAGATATTCATTGTGGCCAAGGAAGGGATAGGGCGAGCCGGGGAAATTGGCGCCGGCGAAATCCCATCCCTGCTGACTGTGGACGACGAGTTCGTACCATGCGACCCCGCCGGTCCATGGCTGGTGCGAGTTCGAGACGAGCCGCGTCGTGCCGTCGGCCATGCGCGACGGGGCGACCGCGATGCCGTTCGAGCCATTCTCGCCCGGATCGCGCCCGAGCGGCGTGTCGGCGCGCGGCACGATCTTGCCCGTGACGTCGATCGCCGGACCGCCCTCGCGGCCCAGCGGTTCGCCCGCAGCCAGCTTGCCGAGCACCGAATCGAGCCCGAAGAAAAAGGGCGAGCGCAGCACGAAACCCGCGACGACATCCTCGCCGGTCACCGGGAACAGCCCGCGCATCCGCACCTCGCCCGGATGCTTTTCGGCATAATGGTTGAGCCCCGCGGCATAGGCGGTGAACAGCGCTCGCACGTCGGCGGGCAAGCGCGGCCAGTCGCGCGCAGTCGTGTCGCGCACGCCAAGCAGCGCCGCGACATAGTCGATCTTCGCGCCATCCGGCCCAAGCATCGCCCCCGCGCGACCGCGCGTCATCGCGAGCACTTCCTGCAAGGTCGAAAAATCATCCTCGGCGTGCGCGAAGGCGACGCCATAGGCGACATCGGCGTCGGTCTTGCCGAAGATATGCGGCACCCCGAACTTGTCGCGCGCAATCCGGACGTCGCCCACCTTGTAGGCGGGGGCGGCTGGCGCTTCGGCGGTGAGCGGCTCCCAGATCGCAAGCCCGATCGCCACCGCGGCGAGCAGCAAAAGCAATCCGAGGAAAAATTTACGCATCCGCTTGCCCACCCGCTGCATTATGATCGTGCGACGCGCCCTCATGGCGGAAAATCCTGGGCGCGGGAAGCCATGCTCTTGTGTTGCATAAAGGCAACACTATCTCTGGCAGCGAGAAAGGGGCTTACCACATATGAACCTCGAAAAATTCACCGACCGCGCCAAAGGCTTCCTGCAGGCGGCGCAGACGATCGCGATCCGCATGAACCATCAGCAGATCGCCCCCGAACATATCGCCAAGGCGCTGCTCGAAGACAATCAGGGCATGGCCGCCGGGCTGATCCAGCGCAGCGGCGGCGATGCCGCGCGCGCGGGGGCCGGCATCGACGCGCTGCTCGACAAGATTCCCGCGGTGTCGGGCTCGGGCGCGCAGGCGACGCCGGGCCTCAACAACGACGCGGTGCGGCTGCTCGATCAGGCCGAACAGGTCGCGACCAAGGCCGGCGACGGCTATGTCACCGTCGAGCGGCTGCTGCTCGCGATGGTGCTTGCGAGCGGCACCCCGGTCGGCAAGGCCTTCGCCGACGCGGGCGTGAAGGCCGACGCGCTCAACGCCGCGATCAACGAGCTTCGCGGCGGGCGCACCGCCGACACCGCCTCGGCCGAGGACCGCTACGAAGCGCTCAAGAAATTCGCCCGCGACCTCACCGAAGTCGCGCGCGAGGGCAAGCTCGACCCGGTGATCGGCCGCGACGAGGAAATCCGCCGCACCGTGCAGATCCTCGCGCGCCGCACCAAGAACAATCCGGTGCTGATCGGCGAGCCCGGGGTCGGCAAGACCGCGATCGCCGAGGGGCTGGCGCTGCGCATCGCCAATGGCGACGTGCCCGACAGTTTGAAGGACCGCCGCCTGCTCGCGCTCGACATGGGCGCGCTGATCGCGGGCGCCAAATATCGCGGCGAGTTCGAGGAGCGGCTGAAGGGCGTGCTCGACGACGTCAAGGCCGCCGAGGGCGAGATCATCCTGTTCATCGACGAGATGCATACGCTCGTCGGCGCGGGCGCGAGCGAGGGCGCGATGGACGCCTCGAACCTCTTGAAGCCCGCCTTGGCGCGCGGCGAACTCCACTGCATCGGTGCGACGACGCTCGACGAATATCGCAAATATGTCGAAAAGGACCCCGCGCTCCAGCGACGCTTCCAGCCGGTGTTCGTCGGCGAGCCGACGGTCGAGGATTCGATCAGCATCCTGCGCGGGCTCAAGGAAAAATATGAGCTGCACCATGGGGTGCGGATCACCGACGGCGCGATCGTCGCCGCCGCGACGCTGTCGAACCGCTACATCACCGACCGCTTCCTGCCCGACAAGGCGATCGACCTGATGGACGAGGCGGCGAGCCGCATCCGCATGGAGGTCGAATCGAAGCCCGAGGAGATCGAAAATCTCGACCGCCGCATCATCCAGATGAAGATCGAGGAATCGGCGCTCGGCAAGGAAAGCGACGACGCATCGAAGGAGCGGCTCGCCAATCTGCAGGCCGAACTCGCCAATCTCGAGCAGCAATCGGCCGAGCTGACGCAGAAATGGCAGGCCGAAAAGGACAAGATCCACGCCGAGGCGAAGATCAAGGAAGCGCTCGACGCGGCGCGCGTTCAGCTCGAGCAGGCGCAGCGCGCGGGCGATCTCGCGAAGGCGGGCGAGCTCAGCTACGGAACCATTCCGACCCTCGAAAAACAGCTCGAGGAAGCGCAGGCGGTCGCCGGCAATGCGATGCTGCGCGAAGAGGTCACCGCCGACGACATCGCCGCGGTGGTCAGCCGCTGGACCGGCATCCCGGTCGACCGGATGATGGAGGGCGAGCGCGAAAAGCTGCTCGGCATGGAAGCGCATCTGGGGCAGCGGGTGATCGGGCAGGACGAGGCGGTGCGCGCGGTGTCGACCGCGGTGCGCCGCGCGCGCGCCGGGCTACAGGACCCCAACCGCCCCTTGGGCAGCTTCCTCTTCCTCGGCCCGACGGGCGTCGGCAAGACCGAGCTCACCAAGGCGCTCGCGCGCTTCCTGTTCGACGACGATGCCGCGATGGTGCGCATCGACATGTCCGAATTCATGGAAAAGCACAGCGTCGCGCGGCTGATCGGCGCGCCGCCGGGCTATGTCGGCTATGAAGAAGGCGGGGTGCTCACCGAAGCGGTGCGGCGCCGGCCCTATCAGGTCGTGCTGTTCGACGAGGTCGAAAAGGCGCATGGCGACGTGTTCAACATCTTGCTTCAGGTGCTCGACGACGGGCGGCTGACCGACGGGCAGGGGCGCACGGTCGATTTCACCAACACGCTGATCATCCTGACCTCGAACCTCGGCAGCCAGGCGATCGCCGCGCTTCCCGACGACGCGCCGGTCGAACAGGCCGAGCCCGCGGTGATGGAGGTGGTGCGCGCGCATTTCCGGCCCGAATTCCTGAACCGGCTCGACGAAATCGTGCTGTTCCACCGCCTGGGGCAGCAGCATATGGGCGGGATCGTCGATATCCAGGTGGCGCGCGTGCAGAAACTGCTCGCCGACCGCAAGATCACGCTCGACCTGACCGACGCCGCCCGCAACTGGCTCGGCCGCGTCGGCTACGACCCCGTTTATGGGGCGCGGCCGCTGAAACGCGCGGTGCAGAAATATCTGCAGGACCCGCTCGCCGACCTGATCCTGAAAGGCGAGGTGCGCGACGGCGCGACGGTGAAGGTCGACGAAGGCGACGGCGCGTTGACCTTGTCGGTATGAGGTGGCAGAATCGGCAATTATCGAAGTTTCGAGGATTTTAATGATGAAAGCATTGATCGTTGGCATCGCCGCCCTGACACTCGCCCCGGCCTCGGCCGTCGCTTTGGAGCCGGCGGCTTCCGATAGCGCGCAGAAGGACGATGCCAGCAAGGACGGCGATCAGAATCGCGTGATCTGCAAGCGCGAGAAGATCATCGGGTCGCGCCTCGGCTCGAAGAAGACCTGCGCAACCGAAGCCGAATGGGCCCAGATGCGCGCCGAACAGCGGCAAGCCACCGAGCGCGTGCAGGCGAACCGTCCGCGCCAGAATTAAGCCCTCAAGGACGTTCGGGCACTCCGACGAGACCCTATGGCCGTTTAGACTCTAGAGCAGCGAGCCTTAAATCTGCACCGTGTCCCCGAGCGAAGACGAGGGGCTCTGCCGAGCGAAGTCGAGGCTGCGACGCTGCGGTTCTCGCTCCGCTCGAACGAGCCCCTCGTCTTCGCTCGGGGAGACGAGTCGATTCAGATTTCCTGCAATTTGCTCTAGCTATGCGGTCTCGTAGCCCATGCGCTCGGCCCACGGGCGAAGGATCGGCATCACCGGAGCGAGATGATCGGCATAGCGCCGCCAACGCTCGGCCGCGCGCGTGTAGAGCGGTTCGCCGATCTGCGAATAGCTCGCGGTGCGCACCCGGCCGCGATTGCGGGCGACCTGCGTATGATCGAGCAGCGCATCGTCCCAAGCAAGCCCCAGCCAATCGACGAGCGGCGCCAGTTCCCCCGCGGGATCGACGACGAGTCGTTCGTAGCGCACGGCATGGGTGTCTACGGGAAAGAGGCTCGTCGCGCGGTGCCATGCGGTAAAAGCGGCGTCATAGGTGCGCGCCGCCTCGCCCAGCGAGGTGAAGCTGCGCATGGCGAAGTTCATCTGGAAATTCGCCATGAAGCAGCTGAGGACCGCATCATAGGGATGCCGCTCGGCGAAGATGAAGCGCGCCTGCGGGAACAGCCGATGGAGCAGCGGGGCACGCGTCATGTTGAGCGGATGCTTGTCGACGAGCCAGCGTTTGCCGTCCCACCCATGTTCGCGGGCGAAATCGAAATAGGCGCTGCGCAATTCGTCGATATGTGCCGGGGTCAGCGCCGCCAGATCGCCCTCGACGAGCGCCTTCGTCCGGGCGGCCATCGGACGCTCCTCGATCACCGAAAGATCGTCGAGGCCCATCAGCATCGTGTCGAGCAGCGTCGTCCCCGACCGCGGAAAGCCGACGAGGAAAATCGGATCGCGAGAGGGTGCCGCCGCCGGCTCGAATGCGGTCCATCCCGCCGCCCACTCCTCGTTCCACGCCGCGACGTCAGCTTCGACCTGTTCGCGAAAACTCGGTCCCGACAGCGGCGTCGCCTCGGCCAGGGCGGCCTGGTTCATGCCCTCGAAGGCTGCAAAGGCCGCGTCGGGATCGTCGCAGCGGTCGGCGATGCCGCCGATCAGATGGAGGCGGCGCAGCGGATGGATCGTTTCGGGGATGCGCGCCGCGAGCGCCTGCGCGTCGTCGAACCGCTCTTCGCGCCGCGCTTGCCAGGCGAGCAGAAAGGCGAATTCGGGCGGCGCGCTGTCCTTGTCGGTTCGCGCGATCAGCGCCGCGAGATCGTCGACGCGGTTCAGGCTTTCATAGATCATTCCGAGTTCGAGCTGGGCCTCGCCGAAATCGGGAGCGACTTCGAGCGCGCGCTCGAGGCTGGCGATCGCCGAATCGAGATCGTCGAGCGCCGCATGAGCCATGCCGGTTTCGGTGAGCAATTTGGGATCGTGGGGGGCGAAGGCCCCGGCATCGAGCAGCGTCTTGAGCCGCGCCTCGTGGCGCTGCGCGACGCGGAGCAGTTCGGCGAGATTGAGGTAGATGGGCAGATCGGCCGGCGCGAGCGTGATCGCGCGTTCGAACGCGGCGATCGCACCTTCGATGTCTCCGCTTTCCGCGAGAATATTGCCGAGATTATTCCAGCTCGACAGGTCGTTGGGGTCGGCCGCGATGGCGCGGCGATACGCCGCGGCGGCGGCCTCGCTGCGCCCTTCCTGCTGATGAATATAGCCCTCGATCCGCGCCAGCGAGGCTTCGGGCGCGCCTTCGACCAGCGCCATTGCGCGGCCGCTCTCGCCGGTGCTCAGCAGCGCATTGGCGAGGTTTGCGCGCGTCGCGCGGTCGTCGGGACGCAGCGCGAGCAATTCGTCGAGATAGGCGATGGCTCGTTCGGTGAGGCCGAGATGCAAGGCGGCGTGCCCCGCAAGCGCCAGATAGGGAACGCGGTCCGCCGCATCGGGCAGCGCGGCCTCGATGGTATCGAGCGCCCCCTGCATGTCGCCGCGGCGCATCGCCTGCATCGCCTCTAGCAATGCCGGCGGAGGGATCATGGGCTTGGTGGGGCGTGTCGCCATCGTCAATTCAACCTTGTGGTGGGCGGGCAATATCGAAGGCGACGGTCAGGCGCTCGCCCGCGGGAAAGGGGCGCGTACCATGCCACATCGTCGATGGAAACAGGACGAGGCGGCCGGGCCGGGGTTCGATCAGCCGCAAAGGTGCGAGCCCGGGGACGAGATCGCGCGCTTCGCCGAGGCTCAGCCAGCCCTCGTGCCGCGCCGCGCCTTCGGGCGAGGTTTCGGGAAGCGCGATATAGAGCGCCGAGCTGATCCAACCCTGGCTGTGTACATGGTCGGTGTGGAAGCCTTCGCCCTCGAGCCGCACCGACCAGGCACCGGCGATACGAACGGGATCGCGCCGCGGCAGCAGCGTCGGGTGGCCCTCCTCGGGCAATGGCAGCCCGGCGATATAGGCATCGACTGCGGTGAGGAGCGTGCTGCGCAGCGCCTCGATCTCGGGCTCGGCGCGCACGAGCAGATTCCCGTCGGTCTGGGTGCCGCCACGAACCGACTGGTCGAGCGGAGGCGCAAGCGCCGTGTGCAGTCGCCGCAAATGGTGCGCGAGCGCGTCCAGGTCGCCCAGCGAATCACCCAGATCGAACGTGCGGACAAGCGCTTCGTGGCCCTCAAGCCACTGCCAGCGCGGATCGTCGGTCATGCGCCATGCGAGCGAGAGGTAAGGCCAGAGCAGGCGCTGCTCGTCGCGCCCGATCCACGGCTCGATCAGCGCGATGGCGGCGTCGGGCCGGTTGGCGCGGACCAGATGGCGCGCGCGCCCTGACACTGCGTCGGCGTCTCTCGGCTCGGGGAGCGTGTCGAAAAGCGCATCGGCCGCGGCGATCTGGCCCTGTTCGGATTCGATGTGGGCCATCAGGTCGGTCAACCAGTCGGGCCGGCCGATCCGCGCCTTGGCAGCCGCGCATGCCGCCGCGGCGCCGGCGAGATCCTGCGCTTCGAGCAGGATATGGATATGCTCGCGGTGGAGTTCGGGCTGCGCGGGCAGCCGGTCCAGCGCTGCCGTCACGCCCGCGGCGGGGGGACAGCCCAGCTGGCCATAGATGCGCGCGAGCGTCCGCTGGCCGTCGAGCCACATCGGGTTCCGCCGCAGGATCGCTTCGAGATCAGCGATCGCGCGTTCCGGCGCGCCCTCGGCGATCTGGGCAGCCGCGCGGCCCTGCAGAAGCGAACCGTCGGCGGGGGCGAGCTTCGCAGCCCGGTCAAACAGCGCAACCGCCGGGTCGCCCGCCTCGAGCGCTGCGCGCGCATGGCTGTGGGCGATGAGCGGATCGGCGGGCAGGAGGGACGCTGCGCGTGCAAAAGCATCGCGCGCTTCGCCGCCGAGCCCGAGCGCGCGCGCGACGAGCCCGCGAAGCTGCCAGAGTCGCCCGTGCGCCGGATGCCGGCGAGTCACCTCGCGCACCGCGCCGGCCAGCGCGTCGAAATGCCCGGCGCGCACCCTGACGATACCGCTGCGAAACGCCGCTTCGGGATCGTCGAGCGGGAGCGAATGGGCGATGTCGTCGGCGTCTTGCCGGTTCACGAAGCCTCAACCTTGTGCGCGGGAACATTGTCTATGCCACAAATGAAAATGGCGGGCCACCAGGACCCGCCATTCCCATTTGTCGATCGTTTGACGATTAGAAGTCCATCGTCACACCGGCGTAGAGGTAACGGCCGAGCGCGTCATAGGTCTGCGCAAAGACGTTGCCGTTACACGGGCCCGCGGGGCAAGCCTGCGAGCCGGTCGTCGGCGGTTCCTTGTCGAGAAGGTTGTTGGCACCAAAACGGAAGTTGTAGTGGTCGCCGACCTTCATCGTCAGGGCGAGGTCGAAGTAGCTGACCGCGTTGAACTTCGCGAGACCCGGGCGAGCGACACCGCCCGGAGCCGGACCCGAGTTCGACTCGTCGCGCAGGTTCGGATTGTCCTCGATCGCGTCGAGCGTGACCTTGCCGACATAGCGCCAGCGCAGCGACGCGCCGAAGCCGTTCGGCATGTCGAAGCTCAGGCGAGCCTGGTGACGCCATTTGGGGTTCACCGTGCCCGAGTTCGCCGTCGCGCTACAGACGTTGCCGTAAAGCCCGGCGCAGTCATAGCTGCCGGCCTGCTCGATGCCCGTGTCGGTGACCAGGCTGTCGAGATAGGTGCCGACGAAGCTCAGACCCAGACGACCGGCGTTGCCGATCTCGGTGCTGTAGTTCGCGTTGACGTCGATGCCCGAGGTGCTGACACCGCCGACGTTGCGCGACAGATCCTCGACATAGCCGTCCGAGCTGCGCCACAGCGAACCCGACGCGTCACGATGAACGAGATCGCAGAACTGGGGATCCGCATATTCGGTGCAAAGGCTGAGGATCGTGTCCTGACCAAAGCCCTGGATCGCGCCCGTCAGGTCGATCTTGAAATAATCGACGCTGGCCGAGAAGCCCGGCAGGAAGGTGGGCGTAAGCACCACGCCGACCGTGTAGGTGTCGGCGACTTCGGGAAGCAGGTCGGGGTTGCCGCCGATCAGGCCGTTATACTGCGCGGCCGGGTTCGGCGCGACAACTTGACCGACCGTCAGACCCTGAGCGAGACAGCCGACGTCATCGGCGGTGATCGCAGCGCCCGCGCACGGATCGCTCGAACCGTTGAGCGCGACGCGAACCGGGGCGTACAGATCCTGCACGGTCGGCGCGCGAACCGCACGGTTGTATCCGCCACGCAGGCGGATGTCGGGGATCGGAGCGAATTCGGCTTCGATCTTGTACGTGTCGGTCGACGCGCCCGTGCTGTAGTCCGAATAGCGATAACCGCCGGTGATCGTGAAGTCATAGACCCAGCTGTCGCGCGCGATCGGCAGGCTGACCTCGGTGAAGAATTCCTTCACGTTGAACGAGCCGCTGACCGGCAGCGTCGCCGCACCCTGACCGGCAAGATCGCCCGTCGAGAAAGCGAGATCCGACAGGAACTCGAGGCTTTCCTTGCGATACTCGGCGCCGAGCACGATGCCCACGCCTTCATCCGCCCACGGCGACTGGATGCCATATTCGCCCAGCGAACCCGTGACATAGCCCGAAAGGACCTGCTCGCTCACGACGCCGCGCTGGAAGCCCGGGGTCGAAAGATAGGCGGTTGCGGCATCCGACGGCGGGTTGGTGCCCGGCGAGAAGATGTCCCACGGCACGCAGTTCGGATCGGTGCCGTCGAGCACCGAACGGCAGACCGGATCGAGTTCCGGCGTGTTCGGATTGTCGACGACATCGAGCGCCCGGTTGATGCGGGTCACCGAGAAGTCGTTGGTATAGGTCTCGGCGAAATTGGTCCGGCCATATTGATAATAGGCGTCATAAGACCAGGCCGGGCTCAAATCGCCGCGCATACCGAGGATCGCGCGATAGCTGGTGTGCTGCAGGTCGTCGCGGCGCGGGCCGCCTTCGACGTTACGGCGCAGGATCTGCGCGAAGCCGCGGTTATAGGCGGCACCCGTCACCGGGTCGAAGAACTGGGCCGGAGCCGAGCCCGGGTTGTTGCCAACCACCTCGAACGCATCGCGCGGGTCGGCGCTGATCAGCAGGTTTTCGGTGTCACAGATGACGGCGCGTTGTTCGGCCGACAGCAGCGGGTTGTCACAGTTGATCGACAGCGAGTTGCCGAAGTTCCCCGACGGAGCGATCTGGGCGACCGTGCGGTCGTCCATGAACATGAACTCCATATAGGGGTGCAGCGCTTCCGAGATCTCATAGTCGGCGAAGACGCCGGCCGTGTAGCGCTCGTCGGGACGCTGGAAATAGTTCAGCGGCGCAAAGTTGTACGGCGTAAAGCCGCCGAGAAGCGAGCGGTTCGGGCCGAACTGGTAAATCGTCGACGTAAACGCATCGGCAATGCCGTCCGGCTGGTCGCCATTGGGTCCGCCGCCGGTGAGATCGGTCGGATCACCGAACGAATCATAGGCAAAGACGGTGCCCTGCGGCGAGGTCGCCGAGCCGCCGCAATTGTAGAGGCGTCCGCCGGCCTCGACCGAAGCCGCCGTGTTCGCCGACAATGCGCACGCCGAATAGTCGCGGGTCGCCTGGTTGACCGGCTTGATCTTGCGATAACCGACATAGCCGGTGACATGGCCGCGGCCGTCGTCGAAGCCCGCACCGAACGCCAACGTTGCGTCGAAGGTGCCGCCGTTGGTCGACATGCCGCGCGGATAGCCGTTGCCGCTCGCATCGAGCGGATCGGTGAACTTGCTCTTGTTGCGGTTATCGTGGTTGTACAGCGAATATTGCGTGTCGAGCTTGAAACCTTCGAAGTCGGTGTCCATCACGAAGTTGACGACGCCCGACACAGCGTCGGCACCGTACACCGACGACGCACCGCCGGTGAGCACATCGACGCGCTCGATCAGCGCAGCGGGAATGACGTTGATGTCGGCGGCCGACGTCGTCGGGTCACCCGGGACAAGACGGCGACCGTTGACCAGAACCAGCGTACGCTCGTCGCCGAGACCGCGCAGGTTCAGCGTTGCCGTACCGGTCGAGCCGTTCGAGACGTTTGCACCCTGGCTCGCGAAGACCTGCGGCAGCGAGTTGACGAGATCCTCGACGCGGGTCGTGCCGGTCTGCTTGAATTCGACGTTGCTGATGACGGTGACGGGGCTGGCCGACTCGAGGTTCGGCTGCTTGATGCGCGAACCGGTAACGACGATCGGCGCGCCGAGGTCGGCGGCGCCTTCATCGGCGGGCGCATCCTGCGCCATTGCCGGAGTCGCCATGGCCAAAAGGCCAACGCCGAGCACGAACGGCGCAGCGCCGCGCTTCAACGCGGAAAGGTGGGTTTTCTTCACAGTGCAGTCCCTTGCTACTGAGTGGTTAGGATACCCGGGCATACGCTGCAAAGAGCGGCTTCACCCCCTGCAAAGATACCCCGATAGGCTGCGGGATGACCCCTCATTCATTTTGAGTAAAGGAAATTCCCCGCCGTTTCTGCGGTTTCCAACGGGATTGTGACGTATTTGCAACATCCACGGGACATTGCGAAACACAAAGTCGAGATCACCCCGCTCCGCGACATTTTGTTTCAAAGGATACGATTTTGCACCGCAGCATGCGAAAGTTCGATCTTACCTGAGGGCTGAAAATCGAGGCTTGAGCTGTCCACCATCGGCGCGTTTTCCCCACGTGGCAGTGTCGATCCGCGGCGAATATATCGACCATCGAAAATGCACCGCGACCCGCCCGCCCCGGCCGCTGCCTGTTCTGCGCTTGACCGGGCACGGAGCGTTGATAGTGTGAGGTCTTGGCCGTCTGTTCCCCGCCATGTTCGCTTGACCGACAAGGGAGGTTCGTCGATGAAAAATGCCATTGTCGCCGTCGGCAGCGTGATGGGAGGGCTGATCGCCCTTTCCAGTCCGAATGCTACGGCGCAAGACCTTGCCAACGATGTCGTGCGATGCGGCGAGATCGACCAGGAAGCGGCACGACTTCGATGTTTCGACGCCCTGATCCCGGAGGCTCGTAAGAGTGAAGTTCAGCGTCAGGCAGAAGCGGCGGCGAAGAGCAAGGCCGATTTCGGCCTGACGGCGATCCAGCGTAACGAAGCGGCCCAGCGCAAGCATCCGAAAGAGAAGAGCGGACAGCGCGTCTCGCATGAGGGAAATTTGCGTATCGAAGCCGCGATCGCCGATCTTGATATGAGTCCATACGGCACCGTCTTCGTGCTCGATAATAACCAGGTCTGGCAAACGACCTCTTTCGGCGGATTGAGCACGGTTCCGCGTATCGGACAGAAAGTAACCGTCGAATCGGGTCCGCTCGGTGGCTATCGTCTGACACTGGCAGGCAAGACGCGCGAAGTCGGCGTCAAGCGGGTGAAATAACGCTTTCGTCCGGCTGTTGAGTCGAGCTTTTCGATCATAGTCCGTCCACGCTCTGGAACGTCGTCGAAAGATGGGCGAAGCCTTGGGCGGTCAGCAAAAATCCCCGCTGCAATGGCTGTTGCGATTGCGATCCGCCATCGCCTCCCGCGCTTCGGCCTCCGCACGCGCCCAGTCGGCGTTGGTTTTGCAGACCCGCATCGGAATGCGCGAGCCCAATTCCTTGACGGCACGGCAACGAACCGCGTCCGGATCCCTTTCGGCCGCTGCATTCTTTTCGGCCGCTGCATTCTTTTCGGCTGCAGCATTCTTCTCGGCCGAGGCGACGACCGGAATCGAAAAAGCCAACGCGATGGGTAGCAACAGATAACGCACAGGAAGGCCTTAAAAAATGGGGATGTGGTGAATACTCACCACATCCCCTTATGACGATTTCCGCATCTATCAGAAGTGGAAACGGACACCTGCGTAATAGCGGCGGCCGAATATGTCGTAGACATCGGCAGCCGTGTCGGTTCCGGTCACATTGAAGGTCGTGTTCGTCAGAATGTTCGGAGCCTTGTTGTCGAGCAGGTTGTCGACGCCGAAATAGACTTCGAACTTTTCATCCGGCAGGAAGCTCATCTGGGTGTCCAGATAGAATTCAGCCGGCACCGAGACGCAACGCGGCGAGCCATCACCGAAGAAGGCGCACCAGCTGACGTCGTCTTCATAGGACTTGCCGATATAGGTGCCGGTGAACGACCATTTGAACTTGTCGTTCGAATAGCCGAGCGTGCCGGTGAAGCGGTCGGCGGCCGTCCCGATCTCCCCGTCCGCCCGGTCGACGGTCGCGCCGGGAAGCGGCGTATAGTCGTTCTGGAACAGATGGTTGTAGGAGAGGTTGAAGTTTAGCCGGCCATCGGCACTGAAAAAGTCGACCGGTGTGAACCAGTTGACGGTGACATCGAGACCCTGCGTTTCGAGCTTCGCCGCGTTGACCGCAAGATCGTTGATAAACTCGATCGAACCGGCACTGTTGGTCGCCGTGTTGGTCGGGCGCCGGATGACCAAGTCGCACAGCTGCGAATTGCCCTGATTATAGCACTGGTCGAGGATCGTGCCACGGCCGACAGTAGCGATGACATTGTCGATCTTGATATTATAATAGTCAGCCGTGATCGTCAGGTTGCGCAGCGCGTCGATTGACCGCGGATTAAGCACTGCGCCGACCGTCCACGAATCCGCCTTTTCTTCTTCCAGGTTCGGATTGCCGCCGTTGAAGCCGCTGATCCCCTGAATGTCGCCCTGCGTGAGCGTGAACGTGCCGTTTGCGGCAATGTTCGCGGCTACGCCCGGGTCGGCCCGGCAATTGTCGCCGAGAGCGCCGCCGCCCGTGGCGCCGATCCCCGCGCAGGGATCCTGAAGGCCAGACGGGAAGGTCTGCGACAGTCCTGAAAAGAGTTCGCCGATGTTCGGGGCGCGCACAGCGCGAGCCCAAGTCGCGCGCAGGCGCAGATCCTCGAACGGTTCCCAAGTGCCCTGCACATTGTAGCTGTAGATCGTTCCGACCGTCGAATAATCCGCGACGCGGAAGGCTCCGCCGAGTTCGAGCAGGCGGAAGAAGGGCTGATCGCGCAGAATAGGTACCTTGACCTCGGCATAAGCCTCGATGACGTCGAACTGGCCGCTCGTGTCGGGCAGCTTGTTGCCGGCGTTCAGCCCCTGATTGGTCAGCGCGTCATTGTCCTCAACGCTTTCTTCCTTGCGATATTCGAAGCCAGCGGCAACTCCGAGCGGCCCCGCCGGAAGCTCGAAGAGCGAACCGCTGATATTGCCCTGGACGACCTGCTGCTTGATATCGGTCTGCAGCGATTGCTGAGCGGCGATATAGTCGATCGCTTCCTGCGTGATCGCACCTTTGCCAAAGATGTTGATCGGTACGCAGCCGTTGGCACGCGCTTCGGCGTCGACACAGATGACGTCGGTGGTCAGGCCGTTGCCATTGACATCGTTCACGTCCGTCATTGCCGCGAGGGCGTTGCGGAAATTGACGACATTGACCTGGCCGTTCGACACCTGATTCTCGGTAACCTGGCCATAATTATAGCTGAGGTCCCAGTTGAACCGGTCGGCGAGCGTGCCCTCGAAGCCGACGACGAAGCGCAGGAAGTCGCGCGTCGTCTGGCCATTGCGGGTGCCGAATTCGCTCAGACGGCGTGCAAAGCCGATGTCGCGCAAGCCATCGCCATCGGAATCGGTCGCCTGTGCCGCAATCGCGCCCGGGACGATCGGGTTGACCGCGATCGTCGTCGTACCGTCGGGGGCGATGATATAATTTTCGATCGGCATGACGCCCGACGCCGGATAAATGCCAGTCGATCCGTCGGACGAAAGCGCAAACGGTTCAATGATGCGCGACGACTGCGTCTTGTTATAGGTGCCTTCGAAGAACATCGAGACACTGTCGGTGACGTCATAGTGGCCGACCGCCGCCACGGTATAGCGCTTCACCGGAACGGCGAGCGTGCGATAATATTGGCGATTGAAGCCGTTGGGTCCAACGCCATTCCCTATGTCGGTGGTACACGTCGGACCATTGGTCGTGAAGCACGGCTGTAGCGCGCCAGAGGGGCTGTAAGTGAAAGTATAGTCACCTGCGACGAAACGCCCCTGCTCCGGGAAGCTCGAAAAGAAAGGCTCGGTGGGCACGCCATAGTCGGCAAGATCACCCGTCAGCGCAGCCGTGTCGCTGTCGTCTGTGAACGTGTTCTTGCGCTCGCGCGACAACAGGCCGCGCTCGTTCGAATAGCCCAAGTGGACCATGATGTTGCCGCGACCATCGTCGAAATTCGCACCCATGGTCAGATTGGCTTGGTAGCGAATATCGTCACCCTTTTCGGTCAGACCATATTGGGCGTTGCCTTCAAGACCCTGAAAGTCCTTCTTGTAGACGAAGTTGACGACACCCGCGACCGCGTCTGAACCATAGAGCGACGAAGCGCCACCGGTCAGGAAGTCGATGCGCTCGATGAACTGGGTCGGGATGACGTTGAGGTCGACGGTCGAACTGCCGCTGAGGCTGGAGACGACGCGGCGCCCGTTGACCAGCACTAGCGTGCGGTCCGAACCGAGATCGCGAAGATCGACAGTGGCGACGCCAGTGCCCGACGTCAGAAAGGCCGAGTTGGTTCGGCTGAGCGCCGGTGTACCGAATGCCGGGTTTTTCAGGAGCAATTCCTGAACGTTGGTCACGCCGGACTGCTGGATCGCTTCGCTGTTGACGATCTGCAGCGGCGCGTTCGATTCGACCTGCGGGCTGGCGATACGCGAACCCGTGACGATGATCATGTCATCGGGCGCGACCGCGCCCTCATCATCTGCGGATACGTCCTGCGCGAAGGCGGGAGCCGAAACGAGCGCAACACCCAAAACGACGGGCGCGACGCTCAATTTCAGCTTCGAAAAATGGGTTTTCTTCACAGTGCAGTCCCTTGCTACTGGTGGCCGTATTACCTGAATGAATGGCGCGCGCCGATTGAATCGCCCCTCGCGCGATACACCCCGATAGGCTGCGGGATGACCCCTCATTCATTTTGAGTAAAGGAAATTCCCCACCGTTTCTGCGGTTTCCAACGGGATTGTGACGTATTTGCAACATCCGCGAGAGGCAAAGCAACACATCGTGCCGCGGCGCGGCATTTTGCGAAACTTTGTTTCAACGGTTACAATGTTGCAGCGCAGCATCGAATGTTTCAGCGCGGCATCGGTCCCGCGAGCGTGCCCGGATCGAGCCGCGCGTCGTGCCATTTGAGGCCCCAGTGGAGGTGCGGCCCGGTCGCGCGGCCGCTCTGCCCGACCGTCCCCAGCCGCTGCCCCTGCACCACCCGGTCGCCGACCTTCACGTCGAGGCTCTGGCAGTGGAGAAAGGCGCTGTTGAGCCCCATGCCGTGATCGACGATAAGGAGGTTGCCCTCGAGCGTGAAGGGCGTCGTCGCGGCGAGCGTCACCACGCCGTCGGCGGGCGCATAGAAGGGTGTGCCTGCGGGGACGGCGATGTCGGTGCCGCCGTGATAGCTGCCCGGCTTGCCCTGATAGACGCGCTGCGAGCCGAAGAAGCCCGAGAGACGCCCCGTCGCCGGCCAGCGGAAGCGCTGGCGCCAGCCGTCGACGTCGTGATCGACGCGGCGCGCTTCGGCGATCTGCGCCAGCTCGGCGGGGCGGCGGCGCTGGAACTCGGCGTCGCTCGATGCGCTGCCGCGATAGGGGGCGTCGATATGCTCGATCCGCCAGTCGCCCGCGGCGATGCTGAGGTCGCGCGCGATCGTGCGCCCGTCGGCCAGCGTCGCGACGAGCCGCTCGCCCGCGGGCGCGTCGCGGTCGAAGGCGATGATGAAGCCGCCGTCGCGCGCGAAGGGAATGGCCCTACCGTCGAGCGTCAGCGTCCGCGTCGTTGCGGGAACGCGGCCGAGCAGCATTCCGCCTTGCACCGGGGTCCCGCGCAGGATGGTGAAGTCGGCGTCGACGGGCGCGGGCGGCGGAGCGGGCGCAGGCCGGGAGGCGGGCGGCGGGACGGGTGCGGGTGTCGGCGCCGGCTCGACCGGTCCGGCGGCGGGCGGCACACAGCCGGCGAGCGCGGCGAACAGCGCCGTCAGCGCGGCGCGATGAGCAGCCTTGCCTGCCCTCATGCCTTGCGGGCGTGGTCGAGCGCGGCCTGCACCGAAATGGCGGCGCTGGCATAGGGCTCCTGCCGCGCGACCGACCAGTAACGCAGCTCGTCGAGCCCGATCGGCACGCCGGTCACCGCGCACAGCACATGGTCGCCGGGCGACACGACGCGAAAGCCGTTGGGGCCATATTGGAGGCGGGCGAGGCGGTTGCGGCTGGCGATCAGCATGATTCGATATCCGTTGGAAAGACTGACATTCTTGATGCGACTATAACAGCATCGGCGCGCGCGGCCACCCCTGGGCGCCGCAAAGGAGTCCGTCGCCCCAGCTTTCGCTGGGGCGACGAATTCGTCAGAATAACTCGCCCTGCCCTTTGCCCGGCGGTGCGGCGGGCGGCTTGCGCGCCGGACGCGGCGAGGGCGACGGCGGCGCGTCCTCCGCGGCGACGGACACCTCGCCGTCAGCGAACTGCAACCGCATATGCCCGGCGTCGCGCGCGCGCGCCGCGGTGGTGACGAGGCCGCCGCCCCTGTCGCGCACCATCGCGTAGCCGCGCGAGAGCAGCGCGCGCGGGTCGAGCGAGGCGAGCAGCCGCGCCAGTCCTTCGAGCCGCGCCCGGTCGCGGTCCCACGCCCGCGCGAGCAGCGACGGACGCAGCGCCGCGGCGCGCGACGCGAGTCGCTCGCTCGTCACCGCGAGCCGGTGGCGCTGACTGCGGTCGAGCCGGTCGCCCGCATCGTCGAGCCGCTGGCGCTGCGGCGCATAAAGCGCCTCGCGCTTCGGCAAGTGCCGCGCGAGCGCCGTCAGCCGCTCGCTCGCCAGCGATTGATGCCGGCTTGCCGCGCCGATCATCCGCCCGCTCCACGTCGCGAGCTGCGCGGCGAGCTCGGCGCGCACCGGCACCGCCATCTCGGCCGCCGCGGTCGGCGTCGGTGCGCGCACGTCGGCGGCATAGTCGGATAGGGTCACGTCGGTTTCGTGCCCCACCGCGCTGATCGTCGGAATACGGCACTCGGCTATCGCGCGCACGACGATTTCCTCGTTGAACGCCCACAGATCCTCGATCGACCCGCCGCCGCGCGCGACGATCACCAGATCGGGGCGCGGCACCGGCCCGCCCGGTGCAAGCGAATCGAAGCCGCGCACCGCGCGCGCGACCTGCGCCGCGGCGCCTTCACCCTGAACGAGCACCGGCCAGACGATCACATGGCTCGGGCAGCGGTCGGCGAGCCGGTGGAGAATGTCGCGAATCACCGCGCCGGTGGGCGATGTCACGACGCCGATCGTCCGCGGCAGGAAGGGCAGCGCGCGCTTCTTCGCCTGGTCGAACAGCCCCTCGGCGCCGAGCCGCGCCTTCAGCTTTTCGAACAGCAGCATCAAGGCGCCTTCGCCCGCGACCTCGAGGCTTTCGACGACGAGCTGATATTTCGAGCGGCCGGGATAGGTGGTGAGCTTGCCGGTCGCGATCACCTCGATCCCGTCCTCGGGGCGAAAGGCGAGGCGCGCCGCCTGCCCCTTCCACATCACGATGTCGATCAGCGCATTATCGTCTTTCAGGCAGCCATAGAAATGCCCCGACGCGGCGCGCTTGGCGCCCGACAGCTCGCCGCGCACGCGCACGCGCGCAAAGCCGTCCTCGACGGTGCGCTTGATCGCGGCGGATAATTGGCTGACCGAAAGCGCGGGCGCATTGTCGTGCGTCCCCGCCTCGGCTAACAGCCGCGCGGGCGTGTCGCCATCGGACTCGGGAAAAGGAACTGACATGAATATCCTGCTTGTGGGCTCGGGCGGCCGCGAACATGCACTGGCGTGGCAGCTCGCACAATCGCCGAGCTGCGACAAGCTTTATGCCGCGCCCGGCAATCCGGGGATCGAACTCCACGCCGAATGCCTGCCCGTCGCCGCAGACGATCTCGACGGGCTGATGACGCTGGTGCGTGTCCACGGAATCGAGTTCGTCGTCGTCGGCCCCGAGGCCCCGCTCGTCGCGGGGCTCGCCGACCGGCTGCGCGAGGCCGGCGTCGCGGTCTTCGGCCCCGGCGCCGCCGCGGCGCAGCTCGAAGGGTCGAAGGGCTTCACCAAGGACCTGTGCGCGCGCGCCGGCATCCCGACCGCAGCCTATGTCCGCTGCACGAGCGCCGACGAAGCGCATGCCGCCCTCGACGGATTCGCCATCCCCGTCGTCATCAAGGCCGACGGGCTCGCCGCGGGCAAGGGCGTGATCATCGCCGAAACGCGCGCGGCCGCGGCCGCGGCGATCGACGAGATGTTCGCCGGCGCGTTCGGCGGGGCGGGCGCCGAGGTGGTGATCGAGGACTATCTGGCCGGCGAGGAAGCGAGCTTCTTTGCGCTGTCCGACGGCACCGACGTCATCGCCTTCGGCAGCGCGCAGGATCACAAGCGCGTCGGCGAAGGCGACACCGGCCCCAATACCGGCGGCATGGGCGCCTACAGCCCCGCGCCGGTGCTCACGCCCGCGATCGAGGCCGAGGTCATGGAGCGCATCGTCCGCCCGACGGTAAAGGCACTCGCCGCCGAGGGCACGCCCTATGTCGGCGTGCTCTTCGCCGGGCTGATGCTCACCGCCGACGGCCCCAAGCTGATCGAATATAATTGCCGCTTCGGCGACCCCGAATGCCAGGTGTTGATGATGCGCCTGAAGGGCGATTTCGCCGCGCTGCTCCACGCCGCCGCGACCGGCACGCTCGCCGGCGCCGAGCCGCCGCATTTCGCCGCCGATTATGCGCTGACCGTCGTGATGGCGGCGAACGGCTATCCGGGCACCCCCGAAAAGGGCGGAACGATCCGCCGCATCGCCGATGCCGAAAAGGGCGGCGTGCGCGTCTTCCACGCCGGCACCGCGCGCAAGGACGGCGCGATCGTCGCGGCCGGCGGGCGCGTGCTCAGCGTCACGGCGACGGGCAAGAGCGTGACCGAGGCGCAGGCCGCCGCCTATGCGGCGCTCGACCGCATCGACTTTCCGACCGGATTCTGCCGCCGGGACATTGGTTGGCGCGAGGTCGCGCGCGAGGCGCGCTAAGGGGTTGGCGCGAGGGCGCGCGCGAGGCGCGCTAAGGGGCTGGCGCGAGGTCGCGCGCGAGGCGCGCTAAGGGGTTGGCGCGAGGGCGCGCGCGAGGCGCGCTAAGGGGCTGGCGCGAGGGCGCGCGCGAGGCGCGCTAAGGGGCTGGCGCGAGGGCGCGCGCGAGGCAAAATAGACGCCCTCTGGACCCAGCGCCGCCCGGCCGATAGGCTGGCTTCCGGTGGGGCGCCCTCGAAACAAGGGGATAGACATGACTTGGCTTCAGGAAAACTGGATCGTCGCGCTGATCGTGCTGATCGTCGTCGTCGCACTCGTCTGGTGGCTCGCCGCGCGGCGGCAGCCCCGCGACGTCGTGCCGCCGACGGTCGAGGCGAAGCCCGCGAAGCCGCTCGAGCCGGCAAAACCCGACATTGTCGCCGCCGAACCAGCCTTCAAAAAGGCCCCCGTCGCCGCGCCGACCCCGCCTCCCCCGGCACCCGAACCCGCGCCCGCGCCCGCTCCGCAAACCGAAGCCCCGCCGCCGCCCGCAGCCGCGGCGCCCGCGGGTCAGGCCGACAATCTGCAATTGCTGAAGGGCGTCGGGCCAAAGCTCGCCAAGCTGCTGGGCGACCTCGGCGTCACCAGCTTCGAACAGATCGCGAACTGGAGCGACGCCGATATCGCGGCGATCGACGCGCGGCTCGGCAATTTTTCGGGCCGCATCGCGCGCGACAATTGGGTCGATCAGGCCGGCTATCTCGCGCGCCGCGACAAGGCGGGCTTCGAAGCCAGATATGGGGCGCTGGGCGGCGAACTCTGACCGGGCCGGAGAGCCGAACGCACTCTAGAGTGATTGCGAGTGAAATGGAACATTTCACGGCTCGGAAATCACGGCAAAACAGGAATCTAGAGTGCCGGTTTTGATTCTATCAAAATCGAACGCACTCTAGGATCGCGGCCGCGTCCACAGCCCGTCGCGGTCGATGCGGCGGAGCGGCGGGCGGCGCAGCACCGACCAGCCGGCGCGTGCGACCCAAACCAGTTTGGCGACGAACGAGGTCACGGTGCGGTGATCCCACGCATGGTCGCCCCGGCGCCGCACTTCGCGCGCGATGTCGCCGTAAATGCCCATCGCGGCGAGCACCGCCCAGCGGCTGCGCGGCGGCAGTTTGCGGGCGCCCCAGCGCGCCGACGCTTCATATTCCCCGGCCATTTCGGCAAGCCATTTAGCCATGACGCTGAGCCGCCCGCGATAGCGCGGGTGCATGTGCTGGCCCGGCGGAATATCGAGTTCGACGAGCCAGTCGACGGGCAGATAACAGCGGTCGGCGGCGGCATCCTCGGCCACGTCGCGCGCGATATTGGCGAGCTGAAAGGCGATGCCGAGGTCTGCGGCGCGGTCGAGCGTGCGCTCGTCGGCGGGGTCGATCCCCATCACCAGCGCCATGGCGACCCCGACCGCGCCCGCGACATGATAGCAATAGCGTAGAAGATCCGCCTCGCTGCGCGGGCGCCAGTCGTCGGCGTCGAGTTCGAAACCAGCGATGATGTCGTCGATCACCGCGCGCGGGATGGCGATTTCGGTGAGCAGCAGGCCGAGCGCGTCGAAGGCGGGCTCGCCGGTCGGCTGGCCGGCATAGGCCCGGTCGGTCAGTGCATGGATATGCGCGACCGCCGCCTTCGCATCATGGCCGGCCGCCGCGGTGCCGCCATGGTCCTGCCCGTCGGTCAGATCGTCGGCGGCGCGGCACCAGGCATAGAGCAGCCACACGCGCTCGCGGGTGAAGCGATCGAAGAGCTGGCTCGCGAGCGCGAAACTCTTCGAACCCCGCACGATACTGTCGTGCGCGAAGCCATGAAGCTCGTGCGCGTCATAGCCCCCCGCTGCCGACATCAGAGGTCGTCGGCCTTCATCGCGAAGATCGACTTGTGCGGCTGATAGAACGCCATCTTGTCGAGCAACTCGTCGAGCCCGGCGTCGACGATCATGATTCCGGCGTGCGCGGGGCGGATGAAACCGACCTCGATCATGTGGCGATTGAAGGCGATCAGCTCATTGTAGAAGCCCGCGGCGTTGAGCAGGCCGACGGGCTTGTCGTGATAGCCGAGCTGCGCCCAGCTGATCGCTTCCCACAGCTCGTCCATCGTCCCGACCCCGCCGGGGATGGTCAGGAATCCGTCGGAGAGGTCGGTGAACATCCGCTTGCGCTCGTGCATACCGGAAACGACGTGGAGTTCGGTGACCCCCTTGTGCGCGACCTCGGCGCCGACGAGCGCGTCGGGGATCACCCCGATCACCTCGCCGCCCGCCGCGAGCGCCGAATCGGCGACCGCTCCCATCAGCCCCAGACGGCCGCCGCCATAAACGACGCCGATGCCCCGCTCGGCAAGCGTCCGGCCGACGAGGCGCGCGGTTTCGATATAGACGGGATCTTCGGGGGTCGCGGACCCGCAATAGACGGCAAGGCGTTTCATCATTCTTCCAACATCAATCTGGCGGTCGCCTTGGCGCTGCCGACGACTCCGGGGATACCGGCGCCGGGATGGGTGCCCGCGCCGACGAAGTAAAGGTTGGAAATCGCATCGTCGCGATTGTGCGCGCGAAACCAGGCGCTCTGCCACAGCAGCGGCTCGAGGCTGAACGCGCTGCCCAGATGCGCCGCGAGGTCGCGGCCGAAGTCAGCGGGCGTGTAATGGAAGCGCGTGACGAGGTTGGCGCGCAGGCCGGGGAGCAGGCGGCGCTCGACCTCTTCCAGAATCGAATCGGCGAAACGGTCGCCGAATGCGCCGTCCCAGTCGGCCTGCGCCTTGCCGAGATGCGCGACGGGGGCGAGCGCGTAAAAGGCGGCGTGACCCGGCGGCGCCATGCCGGGATCGGTGATGCTCGGATGGTGGAGGTAGAGCGAAAAATCGTCCGCGACGACGCCGTTCCGATAGATGTCGTCGAGCAGCCCCTTGTAGCGCGGGCCGAACAGGATGCTGTGGTGCGCGATGGCGGGATAGTCGCCCTTCACCCCGAAATGGACGACGAACAGCGACGGCGACCAGCGCTTGCGCGCGAGACGCTTCGCCACCTTTGCGCCGCGCGGGTGGCCGGCGAGCAGGTCGCGATAGCTATGCATCAGGTCGCCGTTGCACGCGATGCTGTCGGCTTCGCCGCGCCAGCCGCTTTCGGTGACGACGCCGGTGGCGCGCTCACCCTCGGTTTCGATCCGCACCACCGGATCGCCGAGGCGGAGCGCGCCGCCGAGCCGCTCGAACAGGCGCACCATCCCCGCGACGAGCGCATTGGTCCCGCCGCGCGCGAACCAGACGCCGCCCTCCCTCTCGATCGTGTGGATCAGCGCATAGATGCCGCTCGTCGTCATCGGATTGCCGCCGACGAGCAAGGTGTGGAACGACAGCGCCTGCCGCAGCCGCTCGTCCTTCACATAAGAAGCGACGACCGAATAGACGCTGCGCCACGCCCGATATTTCATCAGCGACGGCGCCGCGCGCAGCATCGAGGCGAAATCGAGGAAGGCGGCCGAGCCGAGCTTCACATAGCCTTCCCGATACACGCCTTTCGAATAAGCGAGGAACCGCTCATAGCCCGCGACGTCGGCGGGGTTGAGCTTGGCTATTTCCGCCGCGAGCGCGGCCTCGTCGTTCGAATAGTCGAGGGTCGAACCGTCGGGCCAGTCGAGGCGATAGAAGGGCGTGACCGGGATCAGATCGACGTCGGCGGCGATGTCCTGTCCGCTCAGCGCCCATAGTTCTTTCAGGCAAGGCGGGTCGGTAATCACCGTCGGGCCGGCATCGAAGGTGAAGCCGTCGCGCTTCCAGTGCCAGGCGCGCCCGCCGGGCTTGTCGCGCGCCTCTACGACGGCGGTTTCGACGCCCGCCGACTGGAGCCGGATCGCGAGCGCGAGGCCGCCGAAGCCGGCGCCGATGACGATGGCGCGGCGCGTCACCGCCAGTCGAAGCGCTTCAGCGCCGCGATCGCGCGGCCGACCGGCACTGGCGGGCGGCCCGACAGGATGCGCAGCTTGTCGCCGGGGCGCGACCGCCCGGCATAGAAGCGCGCGATCACCCCGGCGGGCAGGCCGTAGAAACGTTCGAAGATGCGATAGCGCCCGGCGGGCTCGGCGGCACGGAAGAGCATGGCGGAGAGCATTCGATTGAAGCGCTGGCGCCGCCACGACGCCGCGGCGCGCTCGCGCAGCCGCGCGGGCAGGTCGGGGCCGATCATGCCGGGCAGTTCGCTCGCGGTGCGCACCGCATCGGGCAGCGAATAGCCCGTCGTGGCATGAAAAGCTCCCGCGCGCGCGCCGATGCGCGCGGTGCGATCGGACGGCGGCCAATAGCGATCGAAATCGCCCGCAATGACGACCGGCAGCACGCCGCTTTCCTCGCGCTCCGCCGGCGCCGCGACCGTCCACCCTTGCGCGTCCGCATAGGCGGCGATGCGCTGCCGGATCGCCGCAACGTCGAGCGCCGCATCGTCGCTGTAACAGGTATCCTCGACGAAGATCCTCTCGGCGTCGAAGGGCAGCAGATAGACGAAGCGATAGCCGTCCGACTGCTCGACCCGCGCGTCCATCACCACGGGCTGCGTCAACCCGTGCCCGCCCTCGACGCGGAGCGCCTGTCCGACGAATTTCTGCCAGCCGCAGGTCAGCGCCGACAGGTTGCCGGCGCCGCGCGCGTCGATGACGTGCCGCGCGTCGAGCCGGCCTCCGGCGGCGAGCAGCACATGGTCGGGCGCGACGTGGAGCGCGCGGTCGGCGACGATATGGCCCGGCGGCAACCCCGCGGCAACCGCCCCGGCGAGCGCTTCGCCGGTGACACTCTTATACCCCATGCGCAGCGTGCGGGCGCGGCCTGGAAAGCGGACGTCATAGGCCGGCCAGTGGTGGCGGACGAGCGGCGCGACCAGCCAGCGGTCGCGCCGCGCGATGTCGCTGTCGAAGAAGGACCAGATGTGATTGCCCCCGACGTCGCCGGCTTCGACCAGCCGCACGTCGAGCTCGGGCCGCTTCGCCGCAAGCGCGAGCGCCGCGAGCCCGCCGGCAAGCCCGCCGCCGACGATGGCGATGTCGCAGCGAAGGGGGCGCGTGCCGGTCATCGCCCCTGCCTAGGGTCGGTACTCAATTACGACGCCGTCGAGGCGCCCAAATGGCGAACAGCTCGGGGCGAAAGACGCGCCGGGAAGGCTGGTTGCCTTTCCAAGCGGCTTTCGGGCCGAGATGGAAGCCATTTGGGCGTCCCACAGGGATTTGAAGCAAAATGGCCCATTGCTTCGTCGAGAAGCCTTGAAATATCGACATATGTCTGCGCCTTCTCTCCTCGCACTGGGCCATTTTGCTTCAAACCTCGACGGCGCCGTAATCGAGTACCGACCCTAGCCGAGCGCATAGCGGCGGGGAAGCCGCTTCGCGGCGGATGACAAACGGCCCGCCTTGCGGCAGAACCGGAGCGTGCCCCGCGCCTCGCCCTTTATCGAAGCCGCAACGCCCGCCGACGCGAAGGCGATCGCGTCGATCTATGCCCACCATGTCGCGCGCGGGACGGGAACCTACGACATCGAACCGCGGAGCGTCGCTGTGACCGCAGCGCTGGTGTCCGAGCACATCGCGAAGGGCTGGCCCTTCCTCGTCGCGCGCGACGCCGGCGGGGATGTGCTCGGCTATGCCTATGCCAGCCAGTTCCGCCCGCGCCCTGCCTATCGCTGGACGTGCGAGGACAGCATCTATGTCGGCCCCGCCGCGCAGGGTCGCGGCGTCGGACGCGCGCTGCTCGAGGCGCTGATCGGCGCCAGCGAAGCCGCGGGCTTTCGCACGATGATCGCGGTGATCGGCGGCGCCGAGCCCGCTTCGATCGCGCTCCACGCCGCGTGCGGCTTCGCGCACGCCGGCCGGCTCGACGCAACCGGCTGGAAGCACGGCCGCTGGCTCGACACCGTCTATATGCAGCGCGCGCTCGGCGACGGCAGCGCCAGCCCGCCCGACGAGGCGGACGAATGAGCGCAGGCCTCGCCATCGCGCTCTCGGCGCTCGCAATGACCGCAATCGTCGGCGCGCGCTATCTGCTGACGAGCGGCGCCTTCGCCCTTGCGACGCGGCTCAGGCGGCCCGGCCTCTATCGCGGGCTCGAGGCGCAGATGCGGCGCGAGATCGGCTGGAGCCTCGCGAGTGCGGCGATCTATGGCATCCCCGCGGGCATCGTCGCCTGGGGGTGGCAGGCGCAGGGCTGGACACGCATCTATTCGGGCGTCGGCGACTATCCGCTCTGCTATCTGCCGGTCAGCCTCCTCGCCTATCTTCTGCTCCACGACACATGCTTCTATTGGACCCACCGGCTGATGCACCGCCCCACCTGCTTCCGTATCGCCCACGCGGTGCATCACGACAGCCGCCCACCCACCGCCTGGGCGGCGATGAGCTTTCATCCGATCGAAGCGGCAACCGGCGCGGTGGTGATCCCCGCGCTCGTCTTCCTGATCCCGATCCATGTCGCGGTGCTCGGCGCCGTGCTTGCGATCATGACGATCATGGGGGTCGGCAATCATATGGGGTGGGAGATGTTTCCGCGCGCCCTCGTTCACGGACCGGCCGGGCGCTGGCTGATAACCGCGACGCATCACGAGCGGCATCATGCCGCCTATCGGGGGAATTACGGCCTCTATTTCCGTTTCTGGGACAAGGCGTGCGGCACCGATCTGGGGTTTGGCGATCTTGCCGCTGCTTCAAGGCTGCGAGCTTCGCGGTGACCGGCGAGGTCCAGCAAACGCTCTCCATGAAGGATCAAGCCGTCAGCACACGCCACAGGCTGAACGCGCTGGTCGCGGTCAGGACGATACCGACGAGAATGAGCATCAGCTTGGGCGAGAAGCGTTTCGCCATGAAGGCGCCCATCGGGGCCGCGATCACGCCGCCGATCAGCAGCCCGAGTGTCGCGCCCGCGACGTCGGCGAACCCCAAATGCCAGATGAAGGTCGCCGACACCGCGAGCGTCAGGAAGAATTCGACGCTGTTGACCGTGCCGACGACCTTGCGCGGCTCGGCGCCCTGAACCAGCAGGTTCGAAGTCACGACCGGGCCCCAGCCGCCGCCGCCCGCGGCGTCGAGGAAGCCGCCGATCAGCCCGAGCGGCGCAATGACCGCGGGTTTCTTGATCTTTGGCGGATAGAATATGCCGCGTATCAGGAGCCATGCACCGACGCAGACCAGATAGCCGAGCACGAACGGCTTCATAAGTTCGCCGCTGATCGAACTCAGGACATAGGCGCCCGCCACGCCGCCGATCAGCCCAGGCACGAGCAGGCCGAAAAAGAGCGGCCATTCGATGTTGCGATGGAGGAGGTGGCTGATCCCCGACACGCCGGTCGTGAACACCTCGACGACATGGATCCGCGCCGAGGCAGTCGCGGGCGGCACACCGAGGACGGCGACGAGCAACGTGTTGCAGATGACGCCGAACGCCATGCCGAGCGCCCCGTCGACGAGTTGCGCGGCAAAGCCGATGAGCACGAACGGCAGAAGCGCTGCGATGTCGAGCACAGAAATATCGACCATGTCACCATCCCAACTGTTTTAGTTGAGAAATGGATGGCGCAAATCGGAGGCGCTGGCGAGTGCAATTTTTCTGCTGGCGCCGAAGGGAATGCTTTGCGCGGCGAGGCGAGCGGCGCTCAGCCTGTTATGTCGTCGGGCAGATGTTCGCGAACATAGTCGATGAAGGCGCGCAGCTTGGGCATCACCTGCTTGCGGCTTGGATAATAGAGAAACAGGCCCGAAGTCGACGCGGCATAGTCGACGAGCGTCAGTTCGAGCAGTCCGGTCTGGACCTGCAATTTGGCGGTCGGCTCGGCAATCATGCCGATCGCGACCCCCGCCCGCATGGCGACCATCATCGCGCTGAAATCATTGACGATCACCGGACCGGTGACGTTGACCTCGAACTCGCGATTACCCTGTTCGAAGGTCCACGGCATCATCGCGCCGGTTGTCATGCGCATCCGCACGCACCGATGATCGCGCAAATCGTCGGGATGTCCGGGGCGGCCGTGGCGTTCGAAATAGGCGGGCGAGGCAGCCGCGACGAAGCGAAAGGGGCCGGTCAGACGGACTGCCACCGCATCGGCATCGAGCGATTCGCCCATCCGCACCCCGGCGTCGAACCCGTCCGCACTCAGATCCGCGAGCGCATCGTCGGCAAAGATTTCCAGTTCGATGTCGGGATAGGTTTCGCAGAAGCCCGCGATGATCGGTTCGAACAATGGCTGGACCGCGCCGCGCATCAGATTGATCCGCAACCGTCCCGCGGGCCGGTTGCCAAGATTGCGCGCCGCTTCATAGGCGTCGGCGAGCCCGGCATAGGCAGGCGCCGCGCGCTCGAGAAACATTTCGCCCGCCTGCGTCAGCCCGACGCTGCGCGTCGTGCGCATGAACAGCGGCGCACCGACCCGCGCCTCGAGCGCCTTTACGGTCTGGCTGATCGCCGATGGCGACACGCCGAGGTCGGCGGCGGCGGCGGAAAAGCTCCGCCGCTCCGCGACACGCAGGAAAGCTTCGATCCCGTCGAGCGCCCCATGGGGAATTGTTAAATCCTGCTTCAAGGCACTTGCAGATTATAGCGGATTATCTATTGGCGCAATCGCGGCTAAAAAGGTTGCACAACGAAACGAAAGGACCCTCTCCCATGACCTATCAGCTCTCCTCTTACCGCCGTTTCCCATCCGCCTTCGCGATCGTCGCGGCTTCGGCGCTCGCCTTCACCGGCCTGATCGCCTCGACCTCGCCGGCCTATGCCCGCGACAGCCAGGATTATCGCTGCACGGGCCTCGCCGATCAGGCGAAGACCGCGGCCAACGATACGCAGGGCGACAAGCAGTCGAGCGCGCAGCGCTTCGTCGCGACCGGCAACAAGCTGTGCGAAGCGGGCAACGAACGCGCCGCCGCCAAGCAGTATCGCGCCGCGCTCAAGATCGCCGGCGTCGCCGAAGTCGAAACCGACAGCAAGATGGCGGCCCGCTGAGCCTTCGACACCAATCTCCGGCCTGCCTCTCTCCCTCTCCACGGCAGGCACCACAACTGGGGCGGCACCCAAAAAAGGGGCCGCCCCATTTTGATTCGCGGGCGCGGCGCGTCCTTCAGCGCCGCCGATAGCGGAAGTACCAGACTTCGTGCCCCTGCGCCCGCGCCTTGGCCTCGTAACGCGTTTCGGGCCAGCCGGCGGGGCGGGCAAGGAAATCCTTCGCCTTCTCTGCCAGCCATTCGAACTGGTGGCGGTGGCGGCGCATCACCATCAGCGCGTGGGCGAGATATATGGGATGGTCGGTGCCGAAGCGGAACTCGCCGCCGGGTTTCAGCTTGGCGGCGATCAGGTCGACCGGCCCGTCGTTCATCATCCGCCGCTTGGCGTGGCGCGCCTTGGGCCACGGGTCGGGGTGGAGCAGATAGGCGAAGCTGAGCGCGCCATCGGGGATGCGCCGCAGCACCTCCAGCGCGTCGCCGTGCTGGATGCGGACATTGCCGAGCGGCGGATGCGCCCCATGGTCGCCCGCGACATGGACCAGCGCCTGCGCGACACCGTTGACGAAGGGTTCGGCCCCGATGAAGCCATGATCGGGCAGCATGTCGGCGCGCGCCGCCATATGCTCGCCGCCGCCGAAGCCGATCTCGAAATGCAGCGGGCGGTCGTAACCGAACAGCCGTTCGGCGGTGATCGCGCCCTCGGCCGGCACCGCGATCTGCGGCAGCAGATTGTCGACGAGGTCCTGCTGGCCGGCGCGCAGCGGCTTGCCCTTGGCGCGGCCATAGAGGCGGTTGAGGGTTGTCGGATCGCCCGACTTGAAAGCGGTCATGCCGCGCGCCCTAGCGCGCGGGCGCGGCAAGCGAAAGGGTGTCCGCTACTTCGGATCGGTCAGTATGTCGATCTCCGCATCCTTGCCCCAGCCGCTCAACCGGGCGACCGGATGGCCCGCGTTGAGGACCTCGGCGACACGGTCGATCGAAGGAAGGCCTGTTTGCGGCGCATAGAGCATGGTTTCGGCCGCGCTGACCAGCAGGATCTGATAGGGCGCCGAGGCGTTGCCGGCAGGCGTGACCGCGCTCCAGGCGCCCGTCTTGCCAACGAGCACGGCGTTGCCATTGTCGCCGAGCGCGATCAGATAGCGGTCGCTGCCATCGTCGGGGCGATAGACACGCATATTGTCGCCGACCACCTCGTCGCGGCACCAGCGGGCGATGGGCTGCGCCTTGAACGGATTGGACGATGTGCCCTGTTGCTGGAACATGACGCCGAACGCCGCGGCGGCGCGGCTTCCCGCATCGCTCGGCGCATCGGCGGCGTCGGCGGCAAAGGCGAGCGGGACGGCGCAGTCGGTGACGGGTGTTGCGGGCGCATGTCCCTCAATCCGGTCGGGCCATCGGATTTCGGCCAGAATGTCGTTCATCCACGCGGCGAGCTCGGCGGGGCCGCGCGATTTCGACGAGGCACGCAATTTCACATACCAGTCACCGACGGCGAGCATGACGATGCCGGTGCTGCGATATCCCGAATCGCCATGTGGGGCATAGACGGTGCGGAGCGCCGACGCGGTGGCCTGGCCCGGCGGCACGAAAGCTTGCGGCGCTATGGCCGGGCTCGGATTCCCGAACAGAGCGCGAGCTTCGACGCTGCCCTGCGCCTGCGCGAACCAGACGGGAATGTCGCCACTGGTATCGCGAAAGACATAGAGGGTAAGCGATTCGGCCGCCCCCTTGGTTTCAAAGGCAACCCCGACGTCAAGATTGTCCGGGGCGAATGCAATGACCTTCGTGCGCGTAATGCCGCCCAGCGTTGCCGGGACTGCGATGCCGCTGTGCGGGTGCGTCCATGCCTGCCCGGCGGGCACGGCGACTTCCGCCGGCTCGAGCGCCGCGGCGCCGGCCGGGATGGCGGACGCCGCCGCCATCGCTGCCCAGAAAAAGCCTCTGAACCAATGCCTTGCCATGCGTGCCCCCCAGCCCGACCAGACCCGGACGCTGGCAGATCGCCGTGCGTATGACAAGCGGCTTCTTATCGGTCGAACGCCGCCTTCAGTCTGTCGACGAGGTCGGTGCGCTCCCACGGGAAGGCGTCACCGCTCGCCTGACGGCCGAAATGGCCATAGGCGGCGGTCTGCTTGTAGATCGGCTTGTTGAGGCCGAGGTGGGTGCGGATGCCCTTCGGGGTCAGGCGCACGAGCTGCGGCAGGAGCTGTTCGAGCGCCGCTTCGGTCACGCCCTCCGCCGCCGTGCCATGCAAATCGACATAGACCGACAGCGGCTCGGCGACGCCGATCGCATAGGACAGCTGGATGGTGCAGCGGCGCGCGAGGCCGGCGGCGACGATATTCTTCGCCAGATAGCGGGTGATATAGGCCGCCGAGCGGTCGACCTTGGTGGGGTCCTTGCCGCTGAACGCGCCGCCGCCGTGCGGGCTCGCGCCGCCATAGGTGTCGACGATGATCTTGCGCCCCGTCAGCCCCGCGTCGCCGTCTGGCCCGCCGATCTCGAAGCGGCCGGTCGGGTTGATATGATAGACGGTATTCGCGGTGAGCAGCTCGGCGGGCAGGATGTCGGCGATCACGCCCTTCACATAGGCGCGCAGTTCCTCATATTTCGCTTCGTCGCCCTCGCCGCCGTGGAAAAAATAGCCCGGCGCGTGCTGGGTCGACACGACGATCGCGGTCGCCTCGACCGGGCGCTCGTTGGCATAGCGCAGCGTGACCTGGCTCTTCGCATCGGGCTCGAGGAAGGGCGCCCTGCCCGATTTGCGGTCCGCGGCCAGGCGCTGCAGGATCTTGTGGCTGTAATCGAGCGTCGCGGGCATCAGGTCGGGGGTCTCGTCGGCGGCATAGCCGAACATGATCCCCTGATCGCCCGCGCCCTCGTCCTTGTTCTCGCCTTCATCGACGCCCTGCGCGATATGTGCCGATTGGCCGTGCAGGTGATTTTCGAGGCGCAGCGTCTCCCAGTGAAAGCCGTCCTGCTCGTATCCGATGTCCTTCACCGTCTTGCGCACGGTGGCTTCGATCTCCTCGATCGCGCCGGGCGCCCACGCGCCATCTTCATAGACGCCCTTGCAGCGTATCTCGCCCGCGAGCACGACGAGCTGGGTGGTGGTCAGCGTCTCGCAGGCCACGCGCGCTTCGGGGTCCTTCGACAGGAACAGGTCGACGATCGAATCCGAAATCTGGTCGGACACCTTGTCGGGATGCCCTTCGGACACGCTTTCGGAGGTGAAGAGGAAGCTGTTGCGCATGTGAGGCTTTCTGAAGCGATATAAAGGAAGCTTTATGTGCGATTGCTGTTAGCGGCCGCGACGACGGAACGCAATGGCGAGTGCGAGCAGCAGCAGCGCGAAACCGACGGGCAGGATGTTGCCATGGCGTGCAAATAGCGTCGGCGCGTGCGGGCGCGGCAGCACCGTGTCGATGCGCCCCGCCGCGTGCATCGGGATCGATTCGAGCACGCGCCCCTCGGCGTCGATCACCGCGCTGATCCCGGTCGGGGTCGCGCGCACGATCGGCAGCCCCTCCTCGATCGCGCGCAGCCGCGCCTGCGCCAGATGCTGCGGCGGCCCCCACGCCCCGAACCACGCGTCGTTCGACGGGTTGAAGATGAAATCAGGCCGGTGGGCGCGGTCGACGACCTGTCCCGAAAAGATGATCTCGTAACAGATTTGCAGCCCCGCCTTGCCGAACGCACCAAGGTCGAGCGTCCGCGGCCCCGGCCCCGGCCAGAAGTCGATGTCGCCGGGTGCGAGCCGCGACAGGCCGATCGCCGACAGCAAGGGCCGCATCGGCAGATATTCGCCATAGGGGACGAGATGTGCCTTGTCGTAGCGCGGGCCGAGCGAACCATCGGAATGCACCGTCATCACCGCATTGCGCGCGCCGACCGCCTCGCCCGTCCGGTCGATCTCCAGCTTCAGCGCGCCGAGCAGCATCACGTCGCCGGGGTTCATCAGGCTGGTCAGCCGCCCGCGCGCCTCGGCGGGCGAGCGGTCGTAATAATAGGCCGGATAGCCGGTTTCGAGATAATCGGGGATCGCCGCCTCGGGCCACAGGATCAGACGCGGGCGCGCGTCCTTCGGCGCGGTGAGCCGCGCGAGCTTGACGAAATTGACGTCGGCCTTGCCCCCTTCCCACTTGTCCTCCTGCCCGATATTGGGCTGGACGAGGGTGATGGGGGTCGAGTTCGCGCGACCCGGCTGGGCCGGGGCAATGGCGCTGGACAACTGGTTGAGTTCGAGGAGGATGGCCGTGAAACCGGCGATCGCCAGCAGCAGACCGCCGAGAATGATTGTCGGAAACGTTCCGTCCTTGAACGATGGTGCGAGCGCGCGATGCCAAGCGGGCAGCCGGCGGATCGCTTCCATCAGCAGAATGCCGGCAAGCAGGATCAATATCGCTGACATGCCATATGTCCCAATGATGCGTGTCGGCGCGAGAATTGGGGTCAGCGGGACAAAGATTGCGCTCAGCGGGTTCCACGCAAAACCTGTGAACAACCAACTCCGCAGCCACTCGGTAAGCGTCCACAATGCGGCGAAGGCGAGGATGAAGGAGAACGTCGCCCCCGCGAAGGCGGGGGCCGCTGGAGGGCTTGTTCCAGCATCGCGGTGTAAACCGATTGCGGCCCCCGCCCCTTCGACTGCCGTGCAGGCGCTCAGGACAGGCTTCGCGGGGGCGACGGTGACAATCCACGCCCCCCACGCCGCGAGCGCCGGATAAAGGGCGAGGTAGAGCGACAGCAGCAGTACCGCGACCCAGCCGAGCCACGCCGGCATCGCCGCCTGATAGGTGAAGGCGGTCGCGATCCAGCCCAGCCCGAGCGCGAAATGGCCGACCCCGAAGGCCCAGCCGATCCCTAGCGCGCGCCAGCCGCGCGGAGCTCGTGCGACGAGCAGCATCCACCCCGCGAGCGCGAGCAGGGTCAGCGGCCACAGGTTCAGCGGCGCGAAGCCGGTCGCCGAAACGAGGCCGAGCAGTAGTGCCAGGCCCTTGGGCCAGCGGTCGGCGAAAACAGCGATGCGGGAAGAAGAGGCGGTCACGCGCGCTGCTTTAACCGCGCCGCGGCGCCGCGACAATGCGGCATGGACCGCCGCGACGAAACCGGCCGGCCGGCGGCGTCGGCCGCGCTGTGCGTCAGTTCGCCGGCCGCGTCTCGTCGATCTTGTCGACCCATTCGGGATAGAAGCTCGGCTCGCGCGCCGACCAGCCCGGCGCGGTGGCGGCGGCTTCGCTGATCGACTGGAGCAGCGTCTTGCGCTTGTCGGGGTGAAGGTGCGGCAGCGAGGCGGCGGCACAAAAGGCGCCGGGCAGCCACGGCCGAGCGTGCGCGCCGAGCAGGCGTTCGTAAAGAAAGCGATAGGGCGAGAAGCCCGGAAGCCGGTCCTGCCCCAGATCGAACGCCGACACGGTGACGAGCGGCGCCATGAAGCCTTCGAGCGAATCGAGTCCGCTATCGTCGGGGATGTGCGCGCGAATCTCGCCGAGCCGCTGATAGACCTTGGCCTGCACGCGGATCGCGGTTTCCTCGACCATGTCGCGCGACCAGCGCGCGATCGCGTCCTCGCGTTCGAGCCCGATGTCGAGCGAGCGGCGGATATAGCGCTGGGTCGCGGCGGGGAAGCCCGCAAACTCCCTGATTTCGGCGATCGAGAGATCGCCCGCTGCCGGTCCTGAACGCGTCGCCATCGTCATGCTCCCGCACGGCGCCCGGAAAGCCATCCCCCGGAGGCCTGCATCTGCCACTATGCCACCAGGCCGGTTAGCGGCTGGTTAACCACGACGTCGGGACAGGTTCAGCAAGGTCGCGGGGCGTTGCGCAGCACGGGCGGCAGGCCTAATCAGCGTCTTGAAACCATAGATCCGCAAGAGAGCCATCATGCCCGACGCACCGCAGCCGGTGATTTCCGCCACCGGCCTTTTCACCCCCGCCGAAGCCATCTCCAACGAAGAACTTGTCGCCAGTTTTAACGAATATGTTGCACTGCACAATAGAAAATATACCGAAGCGATCGCGGCGGGCGAGGTTGCCGCGCTGACCGAATCGAGCGTCGAATTCATCGAAAAGGCGAGCGGTATCGGCTCGCGCCACGTCGTCGACAAGGCGGGCATCCTCGACCCCGAACATATGGCGCCGCGGCTTCGCGAGCGCGCGAACGACGAGTTGTCGATCCTTGCCGAGATCGGCGTCGCGGCGGCGAAGGATGCGCTCGCACGCGCCGGACGCGACGCTTCGGACGTCGATGCGGTGCTGTGCGCGGCGTCGAACATGCAGCGCGCCTATCCGGCGATGGCCATCGAGATTCAGGACGCGCTCGGCATCGACGGCTTCGCTTTCGACATGAACGTCGCCTGCTCGTCGGCGACCTTCGGCATCCAGACCGCCGCCGACTATATCCGCGCGGATCATGCGAAGAGCGTGCTCGTCGTGAACCCCGAAATCTGTTCGGGGCACCTCAACTGGCGCGACCGCGACAGCCATTTCATCTTCGGCGACGTCGCGACCGCGATCCTGGTCGAGGACAAGGACATAGCGCCCGCGGGCCATTGGGACATATTGGGGACCAGGCTGAAGACGGTCTTTTCGAACAATATCCGCAACAATTTCGGTTTCCTCAACCGCACCCACGGCGCGATCGACCAGTCTGGGCCGAAGTCGGACAAGCTCTTCGTCCAGGAAGGCCGCAAGGTGTTCAAGGAGGTCGTCCCCATGGTCGCGGCGATGATCGTCGCGGAGATGGAAAAGCTGGGACTCGAAGGCGCCGACATGCGCCGCCTGTGGCTGCATCAGGCGAACACCAATATGAACCGTCTGATCGCGCAGCGCGTGCTCGGCCACGAGGCGAGCGAGGACGAGAGCCCGACGGTGCTCGACACCTATGGCAATACGTCGAGCGCGGGGTCGATCATCGCCTTTCACCTGAACCATGAAGATATGGTGGCAGGCGACAATGGGCTGATCTGCTCGTTCGGGGCGGGATATTCGGCGGGAACGGTGTTCGTCCGGAAGACGTGAGGCGTAAGCCTTAAATCGTCATTGCGAGGAGCCGAAGGCGACGCGGCAATCCAGAGCCTGTGTAAACCGCTCTGGATTGCTTCGCTCCGCTCGCAATGACGAAAGACTATTCATCATCTTACGGCACGAAGGTCGTGAACAGATAGATCGCGAACAGCATCAGGTGGATCGCGCCCTGCAGCACCGTCGTCCGCCCGTTCGCAAGCGTCTGCGAGGCGACGATCAGCGACAGGAACAGCAGCACCGTCGACTTGGCGTCGAGGCCGAGGCTGATCGGCATGTCGGCGACGATCGACAGGATCGCGACCGCGGGAATCGTGAGGCCGATCGTCGCGAGCGCCGAGCCCAGCGCGAGGTTGAGGCTGGTCTGCAAGCGGTCGGCCTTCGCCGCGCGCACCGCCGCCAGCCCCTCGGGCGCGAGGATCAGCGCCGCGATCAGCACGCCGAGCACGGCGGGCGGCGCCCCGGCCCCGGCGAGCAGTTCGCCGATCACCGGCGAAAGCGATTTGGCGAGCATCACCACCGCGAACAGGCTGGCGAGCAGCAGCGCACCCGACAGGGCGGTGCGCCGCTTGCCCGGCGGTGCAGCATGCGCGTCGGGCTCGTCCTGCGCCTCGCCCTCGGGCAGGAAATAGTCACGGTGCCGCACCGTCTGCACGAGCGCGAAGGTCGCGTAGAGGATCAGCGAGACGGCCGCGACGAAAGCGAGCTGCGATGTCGAATAGCGCGGCCCCGGAACGCTCGAGGTAAAATTGGGCAGCACCAGCGTCACGATCGTCAGCACGGTCAGCGTCGCGAGCGCGGCGCCGATGCCGGTGCGCTGGAATCTTTGTTCGTGATGGCGGATCGCGCCGCTCAAAAGGCAAAGTCCCATCAGCAGGTTGAGGATGACCATCACTGCCGCGAACACCGTATCGCGCGCGAGCGTCGCGGCCTTCGCCGGTTCGGCCTGCATCAGCGTCAGGATCAGCCCGACCTCGATCACCGTCACCGCAAGCGCAAGGATCAGCGTGCCAAAGGGTTCGCCGACGCGGTGCGCGATCACTTCGGCATGGTGAACCGCCGCAACGACCGCACCCGCGAGGATCAGGCCGACGAGGAAAGGATTGAGCGGCATCGCGAAGCTCGCCAGCGCCGCGACGAAACCGAGGATGGGGAAGGCTTCGGGGGCGTAGCGGCGGATCGGGCTCGTCATCGCCCATCTATTGCAGCCAGCGCGCCGCCGCGCCAGCCCCGCATAACGACAAAGCATAGCCCATGTGCTCCCGCGAAGGCGGGAGCCCATCTCCTGCCGGCTCGGCATGGAGCCGTTCGGAGATGGGTCCCCGCCTTCGCGGGGACACACGGCTTTTTAATCGGGAACTGCCCTCATATGCTGCGCGCGAACGGGAAGTCCTGCCGCTGCCAACCGCGCATGCGCCTCGGCGATCGTTGCCTCGCCGAAATGGAAGATGCTTGCGGCGAGCACGGCGCTCGCGCCGCCCTCGAGGACGCCGGCAACGAGATGGTCGAGATTGCCGACCCCACCGCTCGCGATCACCGGCACCGACACCGCATCGGCGATCGCACGGGTGAGCGCGAGGTCATAGCCATCCTTCGTCCCGTCGCGGTCCATGCTGGTGACGAGCAGTTCGCCCGCGCCGAGCGTCGCAAGGCGCACCGCATGGGCGACCGCGTCGATCCCCGTCGGCTGGCGCCCGCCGTGGGTGAAGATTTCCCAGCGCCCCTCCACAACGCGGCGCGCGTCGATGCTGCCGACCGCGCACTGGCTGCCGAAGCGGTCCGCGATGTCGGCGACGAGTTCGGGGCGCGCGACCGCGGCGCTGTTCACCGCGACCTTGTCGGCACCGGCGAGCAGCAGCGCGCGCGCATCGTCGGCGCTGCGCACCCCGCCGCCGACGGTGAGCGGCATGAAACAGACCTCGGCGGTGCGCGCGACCATGTCGAGCAGCGTGCCGCGCCCCTGATGGCTGGCGCTGATGTCGAGGAAGCACAGCTCGTCGGCGCCCGCGGCGTCATAGGCGCGCGCCGCCTCGACCGGATCGCCGGCGTCGCGCAGGTCGACGAAATTGACGCCCTTGACGACGCGCCCGTCGGCGACATCAAGGCAGGGGATGAC
Source organism: Sphingopyxis indica (assembly GCF_032879645.1). Taxonomy (NCBI): domain Bacteria; kingdom Pseudomonadati; phylum Pseudomonadota; class Alphaproteobacteria; order Sphingomonadales; family Sphingopyxidaceae; genus Sphingopyxis; species Sphingopyxis indica. Next base: position 630,857 of record NZ_CP076394.1, on the reverse strand, counting down.
GCGGACGCGGACGGTCATCTGCTCCCCTCCCATTTATGGGAGGGGTTGGGGGAGGGCATGTCGTCAAGAGTCGGCGTGTAAAACATGCCCTCCCCTAACCCCTCCCGCCTGCGGCAGGGGAATTTCCCGCCGCAATCGCCTCGGCCAGATCGAGCCGCCCGTCATAGAGCGCGCGGCCGGTGATGACCCCCTCGATGCCGTCGCCAACATGGCCGCGCAGCGCGTGGATATCCGCAATTCCCGCCACACCGCCGCTCGCGATCACCTTTATATCGACCGTCTTGGCCAGCGCCACCGTCGCCGCGACATTGCATCCTTTCAGCAGCCCGTCGCGCCCGACGTCGGTGAAGAGCAGCGCCGCGACCCCCGCATCCTCGAAGCGGCGCGCGAGGTCCTCGACCCGGACGTCGGACACATCGGCCCAGCCCTCGGTCGCGACCATGCCATCGCGGGCGTCGACGCCGACGATAATCCGCCCCGGCAGGTCGCGCGCCGCCGATTTGACGAATTCGGGGTCTTTCAGCGCCGCGGTGCCGATGATGACGCGGCAGACGCCGAGCGCGAGCCAGCGGTCGACGCCTTCCCGATTGCGGATGCCGCCGCCGACCTGCACCTTGCCGGGAAAGGCCGCGACGATGGCTTCGACCGCCGCGCCATTGACGCTTTCCCCCGCAAAGGCGCCGTCGAGATCGACGACATGGAGGTGCGTCGCGCCCGCCTCGGCGAACAGGCGCGCCTGCGCGGCCGGGTCGTCGCCATAGACGGTCGCGCGCGCCATATCGCCCTCGGCAAGCCGCACCACCTGCCCGCCCTTGAGGTCGATCGCGGGAAAGATGGTCAGGCCAGAATCTACGGGCGCCATGCGAGAAATCTTTCCAATGTCGCAAGGCCATAGGCCTGGCTTTTTTCGGGGTGGAACTGGACGCCGACCAGATTGTCCTTCGCGACCGCGGCGGTGAACGGCCCGCCATGGTCGCTCGTCGCCGCGGCATGTGCGGCGCCCGCGAAATGATAGCCGTGGAGATAATAGGCCTCGCCGCGCGCAATCACCGGATGCGCGAAGGTCGGGACGACGTCGTTCCAGCCCATGTGCGGGATGCGCAGCCCTGGCGCCGGGGCGAAGGGCCGCACGGTGCCGCCGATCCATCCGAGCCCCTTGTGCGTGCCATGCTCCTCGCCCGCATCGGCGAGCAATTGCATCCCGACGCAGATGCCGAGGAAGGGCGCGCCCTGCCCCCGCACCCGCCGGTCCATCGCTTCGATCAGGCCCGGAATCGCGCCGAGCCCGGCCATGCAGGCGGCGAAGGCGCCCACGCCGGGCAGCACGATGCGGTCGGCCTTTGCGACCGTATCGGGGTCGGCAGTGACGGCGACGCCCTCCGCACCCGCCGCGACGAGCGCATTATGCACCGAGCGGAGGTTGCCAGCGCCATAGTCGATCAGGGCGATGGCGCTCAAATTCCCCTCCCGCTTGCGGGAGGGGTTAGGGGAGGGCGTGCCTGACGAATGGCGGTGACCTGAAACAGGCCCTCCCCCGGCCCCTCCCGCAAGCGGGAGGGGAGCGTCACAAAACCCCCTTGGTGCTCGGGATCGCATCGCCCTTGCGCGGGTCGATCTCCACCGCCTGCCGCAAGGCGCGCGCGAGCGCCTTGAACATGCTCTCGGCGATATGATGATTATTCTCGCCATAGAGGGTTTCGATGTGCAGCGTGATGCCCGCGGTCTGCGCGAAGCTATGAAACCAGTGCGGGAACAACTCGGTGTCCATCTCGCCGAGGCGCGGCTGCGAAAAGCCCGATTTCCAGACACAATGCGGGCGCCCCGAAATGTCGAGCACGCAGCGGGTCAGCGTCTCGTCCATCGGCGCATGCGCTTCGCCATAGCGCGCGATGCCGCGCTTGTCGCCGAGCGCCTTGGCTACCGCCTCGCCCAGCGCGAGCGCCGAATCCTCGACGGTGTGATGCTGGTCGATATGAAGGTCGCCCTTCACGGTCATCGAAATGTCGATCAGCGAATGGCGCGACAGCTGCTCGACCATATGGTCGAGGAAGCCGATGCCGGTGGATACCGAATAGTCGCCCGTGCCGTCGAGATCGACGGTGATCGCGATATCCGTTTCCTTGGTCGTGCGCTGGACGGTGGCGGTTCGCATGGCGCCCCCATAGCACTCACTTTTCGCCGTGCAAGGTGACTCTCCCCTCTTGACCCGCGAACACGCGCCGTTCATCCCCCTCGCCTATGAACGACGAAGTCCGCGACAGCCTGATTCCCTATGACGAGATCGTGCAGGACGCGCTGCGCGCCGTGGTCGGCCGCGTGCTGCGCCAGATCGAGGGGCACGAGAGCCTGCCGGGCGAGCATCATTTCTATATCACCTTCAAGACGCAGGCGCCCGGCGTCGCGATTCCGGGGCATCTGATCGCCAAATTCCCCGACGAGATGACGATCGTGCTGCAGAACCGCTTCTGGGACCTGGCTGTCGAGGACGATCATTTCAGCGTCGGCCTGTCGTTCAACCAGACCCCGACGATGCTGACCATTCCCTATGCGGCGATCACCGCCTTCGTCGATCCGTCGGTCGATTTCGGGCTGCAGTTCCAGGTCAGCGACGAGGCCGAAGAGCCCGAACCGCACGACGAGGCGCACAACGACCGCCCCGAGGTCGCGAGCGAGGACGGGTCGAACGTCGTCACCGTGGATTTCGGCAAGAAGAAATAGCGCGGTGGGCGGCCCCCTATGGCCCCCCAGCCGTTTCTGGCAATTTTGGGCGCTCGCCGGGATGGTGGTGCTGACCGCGGCCTTCTGGTGGGGGGTCGAGGGCTATGCCATGATCGAAAGCCACTATCCGCGCGGCCAGATCGCCGACGGGCTGCTGCGCTTCGGCCTGCTGGTCCTCACCCCGGCGCTCGTCCTCGTCTGGAGCGCCGCGGCGTGGCTGCGGCGGCGGGTCGGCGAAGGCGGCTATTGGCAGATGCTGGGGCTGGTCGCGGCGATCTGGGCCGGATCGGTGCTGGTCACGAGGATATTGCTGGGATGAGCGACACGCGGATCGAGAGCGACAGCATCGGCGAGATCGCCGTGCCGGCGGGCGCCTATTGGGGCGCGCAGACGCAGCGGTCGATCGAGAATTTCCCCTTCGGCGCGCGCGAGCGGATGCCGGTCGAGATCGTCCACGCGCTCGCGCTGGTCAAACAGGCTGCGGCGCGGGTCAACCGCCGCCACGGGCTTGCGCCCGATAAGGCCGACGCGATCGAGGCGGCGGCGCGGGAAGTGGTCGCGGGCAAGCACGACGACCAGTTTCCGCTCGTCATCTGGCAGACCGGCAGCGGCACCCAGTCGAACATGAACGTCAACGAGGTGATCGCGGGGCGCGCCAACGAGATGCTGACCGGCACGCGCGGCGGCAAGGCGCCGGTGCATCCGAACGACGACGTCAACCGCAGCCAGTCGTCGAACGACAGTTTCCCCACCGCGCTGCACATCGCCTGTTCGCTCGCCGCGACGAAGCGGCTGCTTCCCGCGCTGGCGCGGCTGCGCGACGCGCTCGACGCGAAGGCGGCGGCGTGGGCAGGCATCGTCAAGATCGGCCGCACCCATTTGCAGGACGCGACGCCGCTGACGCTGGGGCAGGAATTTTCGGGCTACGCCAACCAGCTTTATCGCGCCGGACGGCGGATCGAACCGGCGATCGTCAACGGCACCAACCGGCTGGCGCAGGGCGGCACTGCGGTCGGCACCGGGCTCAACGCGCCCGCCGGCTTTTCGGACGAATTCTGCGCGGCGCTGAGCGAAATCAGCAACCATCCCTTCCTGCCGGCCGAGAATATGTTCGAGGCGCTCGCGTCGAACGACCCGCTCGTCCATCTGTCGGGAACGCTGAATACACTGGCGGTCGCGCTCACCAAGATCGCGGGCGACATCCGCCTTTTGGGCTCGGGTCCGCGCGCGGGGCTCGGCGAGCTGTCGCTGCCCGCGAACGAGCCGGGCAGCTCGATCATGCCGGGCAAGGTCAACCCGACCCAGTGCGAGATGCTGACGATGGTTGCGGCGCAGGTCATCGGCAACCATCAGGCGGTGACGGTCGGCGGGATGCAGGGGCATCTCGAGCTCAACGTGTTCAAGCCGCTGATCGGCGCCAATGTCCTGCGCTCGATCGACCTGCTCGCGACCGGCATGGAGAGCTTCGCGGCCCGCTGCGTCGAGGGGATCGAGGCGAACGAAGGCCGCATCGCCGAACTCGTAGAGCGCTCGCTGATGCTCGTGACCGCGCTTGCGCCCGAGATCGGCTACGACAAGGCAGCGAAGATCGCCAAGCAGGCGCACGAGCGAGGGACGACCCTGCGCGAGGCGGCGCTGGCACTCGGCTATGTCGATGCCGCGACCTTCGACCGCCTCGTCGATCCGCGGCGGATGCTGGGCACGGAACCCGGCCGCCCTCCCGCGGATTGAGGGGGCGAAGGAGAGACGAGATGATGGGACGGATCGTCGGCGGCGCGCTCGGCAGCCTGATCGGCCGCGGCAAGGGCAATCACCCGGTCGCGGGTGCGGTGATCGGCGCGGGCACGCTGTTCGCGGCGCGGCGGCTGTTTCCGCAGCGCTATGCGGTGATCGCCGCAACCGCGGCGGCCGCCTATCTGACCAAAAAATGGGCCGACCGGGCGGAGGCGCGGCGGGCAGCCGCGGCGGCGCACGTCGCTGATCCGAATATTGTGTCTGAAGATGTGGTCGACACCTATGCCGGCATCGACGAGCCCGATGGCCGGAGCATCGGCGACGCGCTGCCGCCCGCCATTCCCGTCGGCGGCGATGGAACACGCCCGTCGATCCACTGACACGCATCACCAATCGTCGCCCCAGCGAAAGCCGGGGCGGCGGACGATCAGCCTCCCTGCCAGTCCTTTACGGCCTCGACCGGCGCGACGAGCATCAATATGTTCAAGGTCAGATTGTCGCGGATCGCCCATAGCGTGAACAATTCGAACGCGATCGCCATGGCAAACGTCGCGCGCCACGGCATCCGGCTTGCAGCGAGAAAACCGAGAATCATGAAGCCCGCATCGCTCACCGAATTGAGGATCGAATCGCCCGAATAGCCATAGGCCATCGTCACCTCGCGATAGCGGTCGATGATGACGGGCGAATTTTCGAGGACCTCCCACGCGCCCTCGATCCCGATCGCGAGCGCCAGCGCGGCGCCGAGCGGCGCGCGCGGCATCAGCCAGCGCGACAGGCCATAGAAGATGAAGCCGTGGATCACATGGCTGAAGCTGTACCAGTCGGAGATTTGCTGGCTGTTCTGGTTCGACTGGACGGTGCCGTGCCACAGGCTGACCGTGCCGCACGGGCAGATCGGCGGGCGCCCCATCGCGAACAGGATCGCGGCGAAGAGCAGCATTAGCGCCGCGGCCACGAACCAGCCCCTGCGTGAAATTCCTAAGATGATCGTCCCCCTTCGCGCTTGACCGCGGCGCGTCCTCGCGCAAATAGCCCCAATGGCTGAATCCATGCATCTCGATCGCCGCGGCGTGTTGTTCGTCCTATCCTCGCCGTCGGGCGCGGGAAAGACCACCATTTCGAAAAAGATGCTCGCGGGCGATCCGGCCATCGCGCTGTCGATCTCGGCGACGACGCGGCCGATGCGCCCCGGCGAGAAGGACGGGGTCGACTATCATTTCGTCGACGTCGATACCTTCAAGAAAATGGCGGCCGACGGCGAATTCCTCGAATGGGCGCATGTCTTCGGCCACCGCTATGGCACGCCGCGCGCGCGGGTCGAGGAATTGCTCGCGGCGGGCAAGGACGTCTTGTTCGACATCGACTGGCAGGGCGCGCAGCAGCTGTATCAGGAGGCCGGCCCCGACGTCGTGCGCGTCTTCATCCTGCCGCCGACGATGGCCGAACTCGAACGCCGGCTGCGCGCGCGAAAGACCGACAGCGACGAGGTGATCGCGGCGCGCATGGCGCGCGCGGCGAACGAGATCAGCCACTGGGACGGCTATGACTATGTGCTGATCAACGACGATGTCGAAGGCTGCTTCGACGAGGTGAAGGCGATCCTGCGCGCCGAACGGCTGAAGCGCCGCCGCCAGATCGGGCTGATCGGCTTCGCCCGCGACCTGATCCGCTCGGTGCCCGAGGCCGATCCGACGCTTTAGGCAATTAGAGCATCGTGCCGGAAATCTGCACCGTTTCCCCGAGCGAAGACGAGGGGCTCTGCCGAGCGAAGTCGAGGCGGCGACGCTGCGGTTCTCGCTCCGCTCGAACGAGCCCCTCGTCTTCGCTCGGGGATGCGGATGATTCAGATTTCGCGCAATTTGCTCTAAATAGGGACAGTCCCTATTTAATTGGTCGCTTTCATCGTCATCCCGGACTTGATCCGGGATCCATCCACACCAGCGCCGGAGGAATGGATCCCGGATCAAGTCCGGGATGACGAAGGAATGGCAATGGACGTCCCATCCCGAAGCGGCTAGCGATGGACGAGCAATCAACCCGCCCGCGCCAGATTCGTTTCCAGTTCCGCCACCATCTCCGCACGCAGCGGTTTCGCCTGCCCGTCGGTGCGGCACACGACGACCGTGTCGCAAGTCGCGATGCAGCGGCCGTTCTGGAACATCGCCTGGACGATCGTCCAGCTCGAGGTGCCGAGCCGGCCGATGCCGGTCGCGATCTCGACCGGGTCGGGAAAATTTCCCTCGGCCAGATAGTTGATCTCGACCGCGGCGACCATCGTGCGCTCGTTCGCGGGGCGGTCGCCGAAGGGGCGGATGCGGCGATTCATCAGCACGCGGCCGCTTTCGAACAGCGCGGCAAAGGCCACATTGTTGAGGTGGCCATTGATGTCCATGTCCTGAAAGCGCGTCTGCAATTCGATGCAGACGGGGTAGCTGGCGGCGTCGAGCCGCCAGCTTTCCGGTTTCGCCATATCAGCGCGGCCCCATGCGGATGCCGCCGTCGAGGCGCACGTCCTCGCCGTTGAAATAGCCGTTCTCGATCATGCACATGGCGAGGTTCGCATATTCTTGCGGATCGCCGAGCCGCTTCGGGTTGAGCACCGAGGCGCCGAGCGCGTCGCGGACATTCTGCGGCGCGCCGGCGAGCAGCGGGGTGTCGAAAATCCCCGGCAGGATCGTGTTGACGCGGATGCTCTCGCTCGCCAGGTCGCGCGCGACGGGGAGCGTCATGCCGACGACGCCGCCCTTCGACGCCGAATAGGCGGCCTGGCCGATCTGCCCGTCCTCGGCGGCGACGCTCGCGGTGTTGACGATCGCGCCGCGCTCGCCGTCCTCCATCGGGTCGAGCGTCAGCATCCCCGCCGCCGACTTGGCGATGCAGCGGAAGGTGCCGACGAGGTTGATCTGGATGATCCAGTTGAACGCATCGAGCGGGAAATGCTTGATGCTGCCGTCTTCCTTCGACCGGCTCGCGGTCTTGATCGCATTGCCGGTGCCGGCGCAGTTGACGAGGATGCGTTCCTGCCCGATCGCGGCGCGCGCCTTGGCGAAGGCGGCATCGACGCTCGCGTCGTCGGTGACGTTGCATTCGCAGAAGACGCCGCCGATTTCCTCGGCGATCGCCTTGCCCTTCTCTTCCTGCAGGTCGAAGATCGCGACCTTGACGCCCTTTGCCGCGAGCGCGCGCGCGGTGGCGGCGCCGAGGCCCGAAGCGCCGCCGGTGACGACGGCGGATACGGTGGAATCGAGTTTCATTCTAATGTTCCTTCCCTAATCCCGTTCGCCCTGAGGAGGGGCTGAGCTTGTCGAAGCCCCGTCTCGAAGGGGCGCTGGGTCGCGGTCCTTCGAGACGCCATTTCGACAAGCTCAATGGCTCCTCAGGACGAACGGCTGTTTCATGTTCAAAGCCGCTCGACGATCGTGACGTTCGCCTGCCCGCCGCCTTCGCACATCGTCTGGAGGCCGTACTTCCCGCCGGTCGCGTCGAGCACGCCGAGCAAAGTCGCCATCAGCTTGGTGCCGCTCGCGCCGAGCGGGTGGCCGAGCGCGATCGCGCCGCCGTGGACGTTGAGCCGCGCATGGTCGGCGCCGAGATATTTCATCCACGCGAGCGGCACCGGCGCGAACGCCTCGTTGACCTCATAGGCGTCGATGTCGCCGATTTTCATCCCCGCCTTCTTCAGCGCCTTTTCGGTCGCGAACAGCGGCTCTTCGAGCATGATGACGGGGTCGCCCGCGGTCACCGAAATATGGTGGATGCGCGCGCGCGGGGTCAGGCCATGATCCTTGAGCGCCTGTTCGGAGACGATCAGCGCGGCCGAGGCGCCGTCGCAGATCTGCGAGCTCGACGCCGCGGTGATCGTGCCGCCTTCCTGGAGCAGCTTGACGCCGGCGATACCCTCAAGCGTCGCGTCGAAGCGGATGCCCTCGTCGACCTTGTGCATCGCGGCGCCTTCGGGGGTTTCGATCGCGATCGGCACGATCTCGCGCTCGAACTTGCCGCCCTCGGTCGCCGCTTTGGCGCGGCGGTGGCTTTCGAGCGCGAAGGCATCGAGGTCGTCCTTGGTGAAGCCGTGCTTCTTGACGATCATCTCGGCGCCCATGAACTGGCTGAACATGATGCCGGGATATTTCTCCTCGAGCCGCGGCGACTTATAATTGCCGAGCCCTTCCTTCATGAACAAAGTCGCGACGCTGCCCATCGGCACGCGCGTCATGCTCTCGATCCCGCTCGCGAGCACGATGTCCTGCGTTCCCGACATCACCGCCTGCGCGGCGAACATCATCGCCTGCTGCGACGATCCGCACTGGCGGTCGATCGTGACCGCGGGAATCGAGTCGGGCAGCTTCGAGGCGAGGACGGCGTTGCGGCCGAGGTCCATCGTCTGCTCGCCGCCCTGGCTGACGCAGCCGGTGATGACGTCGTCGATCGCCGACGTATCGAAATCGTTGCGGTCGGCGATCGCATCATAGACCGCGGCGCCGAGGTCGACGGGATGCACCCCCGCAAGCCGGCCGCCGCGGCGGCCGCCCGCGGTACGCACGGCATCGACGATATAAGCAGTAGCCATTGGGGAGTTCCTTTCCTGCATCAATCCCCCTCCCGCTTGCGGGAGGGGCTAGGGGTGGGCGCGAGCGGAGCGAGCATCGGGGGGTGAGCGGACCCACCCCGCTGCGACTAGGGAGCGAGCTCCCAAGTCTCGCTGCCCCTCCCGCAAGCGGGAGGGGGTTATAATTTCCGCCCGATCAGTTCCTTCATAATCTCGTTGGTGCCGCCGAAGATGCGCGTCACGCGCGCCGCGCGCCAGGCGCGGGCGATCGGATATTCGTTCATGTAACCCGCGCCGCCGAACAGCTGGAGGCACTTGTCCATCACCTCCCACTGGAGGTCGGTGTGCCACAGCTTCGCCGCGGCGCCCTCTTCGGGTGTAAGTTCCTTTTTCATGTGGCGCGCGAGCGCCCAGTCGAGGTGCGCCCAGCCGACCTGCAGCTTCGCCTTCAGGTCGGCGAGGACGAAGCGGCTGTTCTGAAAGTCGAGGATCGGCTTGCCGAACGCCTTGCGGTCGCGGGTATAGTCGACCGTATCGTCGAAGGCGCGCTGCGCCGAGGCCTGCGCGCTGACCGCGATCGACAGGCGTTCTTGGGGCAGCTCGCTCATCAGATAGATGAACCCCTGCCCCTCTTCGCCGAGGCAGTTGGTGATCGGCACGCGGACGTCGTTGAAGAAAAGTTCGGACGTGTCAGCCTCGTCCTGCCCGATCTTGTCGAGGTTGCGGCCGCGCTCGAAGCCTTCACGGTCGGCTTCGACGAGGACGATCGACACGCCCTTCCACGCCGGCTGCACGTCGGTGTCGGTCTTGGCGCAGACGAGGATCAGGTCGGCGTTCTGGCCGTTGGTGATATAGGTTTTCGACCCGTTGATGACATAGTGATTGCCATCCTTCTTCGCGGTCGTGCGCATCCCCTGCAGGTCGCTGCCGGTGCCGGGTTCGGTCATCGCGATCGCGGTGATGACTTCGCCCGCGACCATCCTGGGCAGCCAGTGCTTCTTCTGCTCTTCGCTGCCGTAGCGGACGATATAATTGGCGACGATGTCCGACTGGAGCGAGAAGCCGGTGGTCACGCGCCCGTAATAGGCGCTCTCTTCGTCGACGATCGCATTATAGCCGAAGTCGAGGCCGAGCCCGCCATATTCCTCCGGCACCGTCGGGCAGAGCATGCCGATCTCGCCCGCCTTGGGCCACAGCGCCTTGGGGACGATCTTGTCCTCGGCCCATTGCGCCTGGTTGGGGGCGACTTCCTTTTCGAGAAACTGGCGCACCGTCGCGCGGAACGCCTCATGATCCTCATTATAGGCGGTACGCGACAGATTATCGAGCGACATGGTCTTCCTTTCCCTTCGCGGACCGGACGCAGGCAGGGAGCCGGCCGCAGCAACTGGCCGCGCATCGCGGCGCGTCCTTCGAATGCTAATGGACCTTACGTTTACGTCCACGTCAAGTAGAAATGCCGTTACGGCACAAAGTTCCTGGACGCTGCCTCCTCCTTTTCGTCACCCCGGACTTGATCCGGGGTCCAATCGCGCCGCGTCGAAATCTGGATCCCGGATCAAGTCCGGGATGACGCAAGGAGTTAGACGCCGATTCGGCTATTTCACGCTGTGCGGAATAGGTCTGCGACGCTGGGCAGCGACGCCGGTCCGCGCTAAGGCGCGCGCATGGTTGACCTGCTTCTCGACGCCCGCGCGCTGCTGGGCGAATCGCCGCGCTGGAATAGCGCCGACGGACGCCTCTATTGGGTCGACATCGACGCGCACCGCATCCACCGCACCGATCCCGCAACGGCGGCCGACGAAGTGATGCAGCTCGATGGGCCGGTCGGCTGCATCGCGCCGCGCGCCGGCGGCGGGCTGATCGCGGGATTGAAGGACGGCTGCGCGCTGATCGACGCCTGGGGCGATACGCCGCGCCCATTCGGACCGCAGATGCTCGCCGGCATCCCCGAACAGCGCTGCAACGACGCCTGCGTCGATGCCGCGGGGCGCTTCTGGGTCGGCAGCGTGACGAGCGACAAGGCGAACCCGGCCGCGCACCTCTATCGCCTCGACCCCGACGGGGCGCTTCACACGCTGTTCGGCGGACTGCTGACGAGCAACGGCGCCGCCTTCAGCCCCGACGGGCGCATCTTCTATCACGCCGACACGCCGACCCACGCGCTGAAGGCCTATGATGTCGATCCCGCGACCGGCCTGCTCGGCGAAGGGCGGCTCTTCCACCAGTTCGAGCATGGCACCGGCCGCCCCGACGGCGGCACGGTCGATGCCGAGGGCTGCTATTGGTCGGCGCTGTGGGACGGCTGGCGCGTCGTCCGCCTGTCGCCCGCGGGCGAACTGCTCCAGACCGTCGAACTGCCGGTGCAGCGCCCGTCGATGATCACCCTTGGCGGACCCGACCTCTGCACCGCCTTCGTCACCAGCGCGGGCAAGAATCTGACCGACGAGGAACGCGCGCGCCAGCCGCACGCGGGCGGTCTCTTCACCTTCCGCGTCGATGTGCCGGGGATCGCGCAGCCGGGTTTTGGGGGGTAAGCGACCGCTTGCGCCGCGCCGTCTTATCCGGTTAAGACAGGACAAGGTTTCGTTCGAAACCATCCTTTCCGGGAGATATGATGATGCCGCGTTCCGCGCCCCGCCCTTCCCTGTCGATGCTGCTTGCATCCACCGCGCTTTTCGCGGGTTATGCCGGCATGGACAGCCAGACCCCTGCCAATGCCGCCGAACCCGCCGCCGCCCCGGCCGCGACCGAGCCCGTTGGCGGCAACCCGCTGCTCGCGCCATGGACCGGCCCCTTCGAGGGGGTGCCGCCGTGGGACAAGCTCGACCCCGAACTCTTCCCCGACGCGTTCGAAAAGGCGATGGCCGAAACCAAGGCCGAGGTGCAGGCGGTGATCGACAATCCCGAACCCCCGACCTTCGAAAACACCTTCGTCCCGATGATGCTCGCGGGCGAGACGATGGAGCGGCTCTTCGCGCTGTGGGGTGTCCAGACGTCGAACAAGTCGACCCCGCGCGTCGAGGCGATCGACGCCGAATGGAGCCCGAAACTGTCGAGCTTCTTCACCGAGCTCAACCTCGATCCCAAACTCTTTGCGCGTTACAAGGCGATATACGACAAGCGCCACGACAGCGGCCTCGACGCGCAGCAGATCCGGATCGTCGAGCGCAGCTATGACGAGATGGTGCGCGACGGCGCCAATCTGTCGCCCGCCGACAAGGCGAAGCTCGTCGCGATGAATGCGAAGCTCGAGGGGCTGTTCTCGGCCTTTTCCTCGAAACTGCTCGCCGACGAAAAGCTCTATACGTTCGTAACCGACAAGGCCGAGCTCGACGGGCTCGAGCCCGCCTTCGTCGCCTCGCTCGCCGCGGCGGCCGAAGCGCAGGGCAAGCCGGGACAATGGGCGATCAAGAACACCCGCTCGTCGGCGCAGCCGGTGCTCCAGAACGCGACCAACCGGGCCCTGCGCGAAAAAGTGTGGCGCGCCTTCGTGGGTCGCGGCGACAATGGCGATGCGAACGACACCAATGCGACGATCGCCGAGATCCTGAAGCTGCGCCAGGCGCGCGCCGAGCTGCTCGGCTTCAGGACGCACGCCGACTATCGCATGGCCGACACCATGGCGAAGACCCCCGCCAATGCGATGGCGCTGATGATGAAGGTCTGGCCGGCCGCGGTCGCGCGCGTCCACGAAGAGGTCGCCGACATGCAGCGAATCGCCGATGCCGAGGCAAAGGCCGGCACGGGCCCGAAAATCACGATCGAGCCGTGGGATTACCGCTATTATCAGGAGAAGGTCCGCAAGGCGAAATACGACCTCGATGAAAGCGAGGTGAAGCCCTATCTCCAGCTCGACAAGCTGCGCGACGCGATGTTCTGGTCGGCGGGGCGGCTCTATGACCTCGGCTTCCGCGAGAATAGGGGGAAGGTCCCGGTGTTCGATCCCAAGGTGAAGACCTTCGAGGTCTATAATCTCAAGACGAACGAAAATGTCGGGCTGCTCTATCTCGACAATTTCGCGCGCGACGGCAAGCGCTCGGGCGCGTGGATGACGACCTATCGCAGCCAGCAGACGCTGGGCGGCGACCGCAACGTCCTCGCCTCGAACAACAATAATTTCACCGAAGGCGCAAAGGGCGAACCGACACTCGTCAGCCTCGACGATGCCTCGACCTTGTTCCACGAATTCGGCCACGGCATCCATTATCTGCTCCAGCACGTCACCTATCCGTGGCTCGCGAACGTGCCGCGCGACTTCGTCGAATATCCGAGCCAGGTGAACGAGAATTGGCTGCTGACGCCCGAGGTGCTGTCGAAATATGCGACGCACTATCAGACCGGCGAACCGATGCCGCAGGCGCTGGTCGACAAGATTCTCGCGAGCCAGAAGTTCAACCAGGGCTTCGACACGGTCGAATATCTGGCGAGCGCGATCGTCGACATGAAGCTGCACGACCGTACCGAGCCGGTGACCGACATCGACGCCTTCGAGCGCGACACGCTCGCCGAGATCGGAATGCCGAAGGAAATCGTGATGCGGCACCGGCTGCCGCAATTCGGCCACCTGTTCAGCTCCGACGCCTATTCGGCGGGCTATTATTCCTATCTCTGGTCCGAAACGATGGACGCCGACACCTGGGCGGCGTTCATGGAAGCGGGCGGACCGTGGGACCGCAAGGTCGCCGACCGGTTCCGCACCATCTTGTTGATGACCGGCAACGAAACCGACCGCGCCGAAGCGTACCGCGCCTTCCGCGGCCGCGACCCCGATGTAAAGGCGCTGCTCGAACGGCGCGGCTTCCCGACCGAATAGGGCAGCCATCGGGCAAGGGGGCTTCGGCCCCCTTTGTTTTGGGGTGGCGAGGGGCTGGATGCTTTCCGACCGCTAAGGGGACGTTCTGGCCTATCCCAACCCGTTCGCATCGAGCGAAGTCGAGATGCCCCTCGGCGTCGCGCTATTTAGGCGGGTGTCTCGACTTCGCTCGACACGAACGGGAATAGGGGTGTCCGGAATCGACCGATTGCGGATATCTGCATTCGTTGGATATGATCGCTGCCGTGCAGCATGAATCCCTCACCTTGTTTCTCAATGGCAAACGAACCGCCGAAGACCTTTGGTGCGAGATTGAGCGCGAGGTGAACGATTGCCTCACGGGTTGCGCCAAGAGTGGCGTCGGAGCAGTCGTCATTACGGCAGGCCCGCTGACAAAGATCTCGCCTGAGCATGTGGCGGTTCTTATCGGTGCTCTTTCCACCGCCGAGCTGCCTATGGCCGCCGCCAGCTATATCGCGGATGCGCTAATCATGAGCGAAGACTTCGAGTGGGAGGATGACGGGGTTGCAGATGCGATTTTTCGCGTCGCTGATGAAAGCGCTCCGCTCACGGAGAGTGATTTAGAGTGGGCAAAGAACCGCGTCTCAACCGGTCAATAATGTCCGCTCCCCACCCCAAGCCGGGCATCCGCCGAAAAAACTGCTGTCCTACATCATTCGACTGTGCCAGCCTTCATCCGGCTCTTTCGATATGTGGACAAATGCCGTCACGGCCCGGTTTGCGGATACGGACGGGAGCCGACGCGGCATGTTCGGCGGACGCGGCCCAGCGGCGGCCGCACAAGGCTGAACTTTACTGAACTTTGAAACGACGCGGCGCCCGCGACAACAGAAGACGGCAAGAACAACAGATTACCCCAAAGCCGACACCGCCCCTCCAGCCGAATCCGCTTGACCCTCCCCCAATCCGATATAAATATGATATCATCTTTATATCGGAGGGTGTCATGAGTGATTCGAACCTGACCGCCGCGCTCAATCCGACGCGCGAGGTGCGCGCCGCGACCGCGAGCGGCTATCTGATGCTGTTCGTCTGGCTGGCCTTGCTCGTCCTCGCGCTGTGGGCTGGGATCAGCAACGGCACCGCCGACTATCAGGTCGCATGGAAATGGGCCGTCGTCGTCGTCGCGGCGATTCTCGGCACGCTGATCCTCAGCGGCTTCTATCTGATCAACCCCAACGAAGCCGCGGCGATCCAGCTGTTCGGCAGCTACAAGGGCACCGATCGCGCGACCGGGCTGCGCTGGGTATTGCCGTGGCTGACGCGCAAGAAGATCGCGGTGCGCGCGAACAACATCATCTCGGAAAAGATCAAGGTCAACGACCTGCGCGGCAATCCGATCGAGATGGCGGCGCAGGTCGTCTGGCGCGTGACCGACACCGCGCAGGCGCTGTTCGACGTCGACGATTACAAGGAATTCGTGATCGCGCAGATCGAGGCCGCGGTGCGCGCGATCGGCTCGCGCTATCCCTATGACGACATCGAGGATCAGGAAATCACCTTGCGCGGCAACCATGACGAAGTCGGCGCCGAGCTCAAGAAGGCGCTGATCGAGCGGCTCGCGGTCGCGGGAATCACCGTCGACGAATGCGGCCTGACCCACCTTGCCTATGCGCAGGAGATTGCCGGCGCGATGCTCCGCCGCCAGCAGGCCGAAGCGGTGATCAGCGCGCGCAAGAAGCTGGTCGAGGGCGCGGTAACGATGGTCGAGATGGCGCTGAGGCACCTGTCCGAAAAGGATGTCGTCCACCTCGACGACGAGCGCCGGGCGACGATGGTGTCGAACCTGATGGTCGTGCTGTGCAGCGAACGCGACACCCAGCCGGTGGTCAACGCCGGGACGCTCTATTGAGCCGTCCCGAAAGGCTGAACGATGCCCGCGCCGCCCAAGAAGGCCTTTGCCCTCCGCCTCGATCCCGCGCTCTATGCGGCGATCGAGCGCGCAGCGGCGGCCGACCTGCGCAGCGCCAATGCCGAAATCGAAGTGCTGCTGCGCGAGGCGCTCGCCCGCCGCGGCGTGAAGGTCGACCCGCCGGCGCCGCCGAAACGCGGACGCCCCCCCAGGAAGGAGACATGACGATGCTGCATCTGTTTATGGGCAAGGAACCCTGGTTTCGCGTCAAGGATCGCGGCCTGGGAGCCGCGATCCCGATCAAGTGGCAAGGCTGGGTGCTCATCGCATCCTATCTGCTCGCGCTCGCCGGAATCATCGGGCTCGTAGAAGGAACCGGCCAGACGCCGGCCGGAATGGCCTTTGGCCTCGCGCTGCTCGCGACGGCGATCTTCCTCATCGTCTGCCGCAAGCGCACCGACGGTGACAGGCGCTGGCGCCAGGGTTGAACAAGCGTCGCCAGATCCCTGGATGTCGGCTTTGGGGTGGTTAGCTGACATTCGACCAAACCCCTCCTCTTCAGAGGAGGGGCAGCGAGACTTGCCAGCTTGCTGGCTTAGTCGCAGCGGGGTGGTGCTAGACGTCTTGCGCGCTATCGCGCGCCACCACCCCCAACCCCTCCTCTAAAGAGGAGGGGCTTATTACGCCCGCTACCGCCCGCAACCCGCCATTTCCACCTCGGCATTGCAAGCCCCCATCAGCGCACCGCAGGGAGGATCGGCGTATTATCCACCGCGCCCGCCGCAAGCGAGCGGGCGGCACCTTGCCCGTCCCCCGCAGGACGGTTAAGGGCGGTCCATGACCGCCGAAACGCCTACCCTCGTCCGCATCGCTCCCTCGATCCTCAGCGCCGATTTCGCCGCGCTGGGGCAGGAGGTGCGCGCGATCGAGGCGGCGGGTGCCGACTGGGTGCATATCGACGTGATGGACGGCCATTTCGTGCCCAATCTGACGATCGGCCCCGCGGTGGTGAAGGCGCTGCGCCCGCATTCGACCTTGCCCTTCGACGTCCATCTGATGATAAGCCCCGTCGACGGCTTCCTCGACGCCTTTGCCGCCGCCGGCGCCGACATCATCACCGTCCATCCCGAAGCCGGACCGCATATCCACCGCAGCGTTCAGCACATCAAGTCGCTCGGCAAGCAGGCGGGCGTGTCGCTCAATCCCGCGACGCCGGCGAAGATGCTCGACTATCTGATCGACGAGATCGACCTGGTGCTGGTGATGAGCGTCAACCCCGGTTTCGGCGGGCAGAGCTTTATCACGAGCCAGCTCCGGAAGATCGAGGCGGTGCGCAAGATGATCGACAAGTCGGGCCGCGACATCAGGCTGGAGGTCGACGGCGGGATCGACGCGAACACCGCGCCGCAGGCAATCGCGGCGGGCGCCGATGTGCTCGTCGCGGGCACCGCGACCTTCAAGGGCGGGCCCGACGCCTATGCCGGCAATATCCGCCGGCTGCGCGGCGCCTGATGGGCGAGGGACGGCCCTTGACCTCGGCCCCCGCCGACCCGCTTCCCGACGCCGAAGCGGCGGTGCCGCTCGACGACACGATCGAGCCGGGCAAAAGGCTGATCCGCCTGCCCGCCGACAAGGGGCTGTCACTCGGCGATCGCATCGCCAATCATATCACGCGCCTGACCTGGCGTACGCCGCTGCACGCCTTTCGCCTGAAAGGGCGCTTTCCGCTTAAGCTGCTCGGCGTTCCCGAAGACCCCGTGCCCGGCGACGTGCGCGCCGGCACCGCGATCCGCGCCGGCCACTTCCTCCACCGCGGGCTCAAGCTGCCAATCGGCGAACTCGATTTCGCCGCGCCGGGCGTCGCGCCCGCCTTCGCCGATTATCTGCACGGCTTCGCCTGGCTGCGCGATCTCGCCGCCGCAGGGACGCGCGCCGAGAGTGCGCCGATCGCCGAGACGATGGTCCGGCAGTGGCTCACCGCGCACGGCGAGACGGTGAGCGAGCCCGCGTGGAGCGCCGAAAACAGCGGCTGGCGCATCCTGTTCTGGGCGAGCCACGCGCCGCTGATCCTGTCGTCGAGCGACCTCATCTATCGCTCGGCGGTGCTCAACCATCTCGCGCGCGCGGCGCGCCACCTCGACCGTATCGCCGACAAGACCCGCCCCGGCGTCGGCCAGCTCGTCGCATGGGTCGGCATCGTCGCCGCGTCGCTGCTGATGCCCGGCGGCGAGCCGAGACAAGTGTTCGGCGAGGCGGGGCTCCGCCGCGTGCTCGAAACGAGCTTCTATGCCGACGGCGGCAATATCTCGCGCTCGCCGCAGGCGCAGCTCGACGCGATCATGGCGCTGGCGATGCTCGCGCGCGCCTATGACATGCGCCGCATGGAGATCCCGCCCTTCGTGCAGGAGGTGCTCGACCGCACCGTGCCCGCGCTGCTCGGCCTGACCCACAGCGACGGCGGCATGGGGAGCTGGCAGGGCAGCGGCGCTACGAGTGCCGAGCAGATCGACGCGATCGTCCGGGCGAGCGGGGTGCGCACGCGGCCGCTCAAGCAGGCGCGCGACTGGGGCTATCAGCGGCTCGTCGCGAGCAAGGTCGTCGTCCTCGCCGACGCGGCGCCGCCGCCGATCGCGCGCGTGACCGAGGCGGGATGCGCCTCGACCCTCGCCTTCGAACTGTCCGACGGCGACGAGCGCATCGTCGTCAATTGCGGCGGCGCGGCACTGACCGGCGCGACGATCCCCGCCGACCTCGCGCGCGGGCTGCGCACCACCGCAGCGCATTCGACGCTGACGATCGCCGACAGCAATTCGACCGCGATCCTTCCCAATGGCACGCTCGGCAAGGGCGTCACCGAGGTCGAGCTCGACCGGCGCGAGACGCCGCAGGGCAGCCGGCTCGAGATGAGCCACGACGGCTATGCGCGCCGTCACGGACTGATCCACCGCCGCCTCCTCATCCTCTCCCCCAACGGCCGCGAGCTGCGCGGCGAGGACATGCTGCTCCCCGCCCCGCGCAGCCGGCGCAAGAGCGACAAGGGCTTTACCCTGCGCTTCCATCTGGGGCGCAATGTCTCGGCGAGCCTGACCGCCGACAAATTGGGCGCGCTGCTGCGCGTCGCCGGCGGTCCGCTGTGGCAGTTCCGCACCTCCGAAGGCGCGCTCGACGTCGAGGAAAGCCTGTGGGTCGACGGCGAAGGCCGGCCGCACCCGACCGAGCAGCTCGTCGTCACCGGCACCGCGCCCGCGGGCGGCGCGAGCATCGGCTGGCTGTTCAAGCATATCGGCTGACGGCATCGGTGCGTCCGCGATAGCTGCGCCGTAAAATTTGTTCGCACGAAGCCACCAAGCCACAAAGATGGCTTCTTTTCCGTTCGTGCTGCGCTTGCCGAAGCACCGCATTTCTCCTCCGATTGGAGAAAGGAAAGCCCTTCGACAAGCTCGGGGCGAACGGGGTCGAGAGATTTCTTTGTGGCTTCGTGGCTTCGTGCGAATCAAACAACGCCGAGCCTGCCAAACGGGCCGACGCCGTAATATGACACGCACATGACGAACAAGTGACGGAAATATTGGGGGATTGACGCGAAACCGCTTTGCTGGGACTGGCGCGCGACAGAATCGGCGCGGCCGGAAACAGGGGGACATGCGATGAGGATCTTCACGTCGAAGCGCTTGCTGCTATCGGCGGCACTCGCCGGCTTGCTCGGCGGCTGCGCGCCCGCCGAGCCCGTGATCGCCGGCCTGCCCCCCGCGCCCGTAACGGCGAGCGGGGAGACGCAGCCGGTCGGCACCGGCAAGGCCGACGCCGCCGACGATCCGGCGATCTGGGTCGATCCCGCGAACCCGCGCCGCGCGCTGATCGTCGCGACCGACAAGAAGGCGGGGCTGCACGTCTATGACCTCACCGGCAAGGACCTGGCCTTCACCAAAGGCGGGCTGGTCAACAATGTCGATGTCGCGGGCGACATCATCGTCGCGAGCGACCGCAACGACGGGGTCAACGCGCATCTGGCGGTTTTCCGCCTCGACCCCGACAAGCCTGCCATCACGCCGCTCGGCCGCGCCAGCGCCGGAACGGGCGAAGCCTATGGCCTGTGCGTCCAGCGCAGCGCACCGGGCGCGCAGATCACCGCCGCGCTGATCGTGAAGGACGGCACCGTCCGCGTGGGCACGCTGACGCTCGCCGAGGGCGCACAGCCGGCATTCGCGGTGCAGTGGGAATATAAGATCCCGACCCAGTCCGAAGGCTGCGTCTTCGACGGCGACACGCTTTACGTCGGCGAAGAGGATGCGGGCATCTGGCGGTTGGTGCCGAATGGCACGACAGCAGACGCGACGCTCGTCGCGCCGGTCGACAACGAGCGCCTCGTCGCCGATGTCGAGGGTCTCGCGACGATCGACCACAAGGGCGAGCGCTATCTGATCGCGTCGAGCCAGGGCGACAATGCCTATGCGGTGTTCCGTCTGCCGGGGGTGGACTATGTCGGCCGCTTCGCGGTCGCCGCAGGCGATTTTGGCGCGACGAGCGAGACCGATGGGATCGAAGCGGTCGCGGGGAATTTCGGCGCCGCCTATCCCGACGGCATCTTCATCGCGCAGGACGGCGACAATGCACCGGACGCGCAGAATTTCAAGATCGTCCGCTGGGACCGCATCGCGGCGGCGCTGGGGCTGTAGAACGCCCGAAAATTCCCCGTCTCCCCGAGCGAAGACGAGGGGCTCGTTCGAGCGAAGCGAGAACCGGCAAGCAAGCGGCCTCGACTTCGCTCGGCAATGCCCCTCGTCTTCGCTCGGGGAGGCGGCTTCTGGGCACTGGTGCCTTGCCCTGACGTTCCATCGCGCCTAGGGGAGCCGCGTCTTTCCCGTCTCGCAAAAGGCCGCCTTCCCCATGACCGATCTCGTTCCCGTCCGCCGCGCCCTGCTGTCCGTCAGCGACAAGGCGGGCCTCGCCGAGCTTGCCGCCGCGCTCGTGCGCCACGGCGTCGAGCTGGTATCGACCGGCGGCACCGCCAAGGCGCTGCGCGAGGCGGGGCATGACGTGCTCGATGTCGCCGACCTGACGGGCTTTCCCGAGATGATGGACGGCCGCGTCAAGACGCTGCACCCGGCGGTCCACGGCGGCATCCTCGCGGTGCGCGACGACGAGCGCCATGTCGCCGCGATGGACGCGCATGGCATCGGTGCCATCGACCTTGTCGTCGTCAACCTCTACCCCTTCGCCGCGACCGTCGCCAAGGGCGCGCCGCGCGACGACATCATCGAGAATATCGACATCGGCGGCCCCGCGATGGTGCGTTCGGCGGCCAAGAACCACGCCTTTGTCGGCATCGTCACCGAACCGCAGGATTATGCCGCGCTGATCGAGGAGATGGACGCGAACGGCGGCGCGACCACGCTGGCGCTGCGCAAGCGGCTCGCCGCGACCGCCTTTGCCCACACCGCGACCTATGACGGGATGATCGCGAGCTGGTTCGCCTTCGCCGACCAGGGCAAGCTCTTCCCCGACACGTTGCCGCTCACCGCGAAGCTCGCCGGCGAGCTGCGCTATGGCGAGAATCCGCATCAGAAGGCGGCGCTCTACCTTCCCGCCGGCCCCGCCGCGCGCGGCATTGCGCAGGCAAACCAGGTTCAGGGCAAGGAGCTGAGCTACAATAATATCAACGACGCCGACGCCGCGCTCGATCTCGTCGCCGAGTTCCGCGAGGCCGATCCGACCTGCGTGATCGTCAAGCACGCCAACCCATGCGGTGTCGCGACGGCGGCGACGCTGACCGAGGCATGGAACGAAGCGCTCGCCTGCGACAGCGTGTCGGCCTTCGGCGGGATCGTCGCATTGAACCGGCCGCTCGACGGCGCGACGGCCGAGGCGATCGCGGGCATCTTCACCGAGGTCGTCGTCGCCCCCGATGCCGACGCCGATGCGCGCGCGATCTTTGCGAAGAAAAAGAACCTCCGGCTGCTGCTCACCGGCGAACTGCCCGATCCGGTGCGCGGCGGGTTCGTGATGAAGACGATCACCGGCGGCTGGCTCGCGCAGACCCGCGACAATGGCCGCATCACCCGCGACGATCTGAAGGTCGTGACGACGCGCACGCCGACCGACGCGGAAATCGCCGACGCGCTCTTCGCCTGGACCGTCGCCAAGCATGTGAAGTCGAACGCGATCGTCTATGCCAAGGGCGGCGCGACCGCGGGGATCGGCGCGGGGCAGATGAACCGCCGCGATTCGTCGCGCATCGCCGCGGTCCGCGCACGCGAGGCGGCCGAGGCCGCGGGCTGGGCAAGCCCACGCACCGTCGGCAGCGCGGTCGCGAGCGACGCCTTCTTCCCCTTCGCCGACGGCCTGCTCGCCGCCGCCGAGGCCGGCGCGACCTGCGTGATCCAGCCGGGCGGCTCGATCCGCGACGACGAGGTGATCGCCGCGGCGAACGAGGCGGGGCTGGCGATGCTGTTCACCGGGATGCGGCACTTCCGGCATTGATTCGATAGTGCGCGTCGCCCCGGCGAAAGCTGGGGCCGCTAGCGGTTTGCTCGTCGGTGTTGGACAAGGCCGATGGCGGCCCCAGCTTTCGCTGGGGCGACGAGTGGAGCTTGCAGGGGCTTTCTTTCGCACCACGCGGGCGGCATAGAAGCGCTGCGCCGGCCGCGCACGCAAAGGACCCGCATGACCGCCACCACCCGCAACAAGTCGATGATCCAGAATCTCTACAACTGGACCATGGAGAAGTCGGCGCATCCGCACGCCGAATATTGGCTCGCGCTGGTCTCCTTCGTCGAGGCGAGCTTCTTTCCGATCCCGCCGCATCCGATGCTCGGCCTGATGTGCCTCGCCGAGCCGAAGAAGGCGGTACGCTATGCGATCATCTGCACGCTCGCGTCGGTCGCGGGCGGCTGCCTTGGCTATGCGATCGGCTATTTCCTCTATGAAAGCGTCGGGCTGTGGCTGCTCGGCGCGCTCGGACTGACCGGCAGCTTCCCCGCCGCGGCCTGCTATTTGCGCGACTATGGGGCCGAAATCATATTGGTGAAGGGCGCGACGCCGATCCCGTTCAAGTTGCTGACGATCACCGCCGGCTTCATCCACATGAATTTCGTCACCTTCCTGTGGGCGAGCCTCGCGAGCCGCGCCTTTTCCTTCCTGCTCGTCGGCATATTGTTCCGGCTGTTCGGGGCGCCGATCAAGGCGTTCATCGACAAATATCTCGCGTGGGTCGCGGGCGGCTTTCTGGTCGCGGTGGTCGGCGGCTTCCTGATCGCCGGCGCGCTGTCGGGCGGCGGCGAGAAGACCGCCGACAAGTGCAGCCATGCGACGCTGGAGAGCATCGGATTGGAGGGGAGATAGGGACAAGTCGCAACAGCGCGTGTGTCCCCGCGAAGGCGGGGACCCATCTCCTGCCGGTTCGGAATAGCGCAGTCGGGTGATGTGCCCCCGCCTTCGCGGGGGCGCAGGACATTATATCGCGGCGCCTATTCGTTCGCCGCTGCATGCAGCCAGTCGGCGTGGCGCGGGGCCTTCTTGGTCCGGCTCCACTCCTCGAGCATCAGCGGCGCAACGCGGCGGAGTTCGGCATATTGCTCGTCGGAGCCGATGTCGCACGCCAGCTCGACGCGGTGGCCATTGGGGTCGAAGAAATAGATCGACTTGAAGATGCCGTGATGCGTCGGGCCGAGCACGTCGACGCCGTTCGCTTCGAGATGCGCCTTGGCCGCGACAAGCTCGTCATAGCTTCCGACCTTGAAGGCGAGATGCTGGACCCACGCGGGCGTATTTTCGTCGCGTCCCATGTCGGGCTGGTTCGGCAACTCGAAGAAGGCGAGGATATTGCCACCGCCTGCGTCGAGGAAGACGTGCATATAGGGATCATATTCGCCGGTCGAGGGCACATGATCCTCGGCAAAGGCGGTCGTGTAGGTCATGCCGAGCATGGCCTCGTACCATTCGACCGTCGCCTTCGCGTCCTTGCAGCGGTAGGCGGCGTGGTGAACGCCGCCGAGTTTGATCGGACTGGTCATTCGGCGGGTTCCTTTTCGACCGCCAGCGCGCCGCGGCGGATCTGGTCGAGTTCCATCGACTTGAAGAGCGCGGTGAAATTGCCTTCGCCGAAGCCCTCATCCTTCTTGCGCTGGATGAATTCGAAGAAAACGGGGCCGATCACCGTCTGGCCGAAGATCTGGAGCAGAAGGCGCGGATCGCCCTCGGTGGTCGAGCCGTCGAGCAATATGCCGCGCGCCTTCAGTTCCTCGACCGGTTCGCCATGCCCCGGCAGGCGCTCGGCGAGCAGTTCGTAATAGGTTTCGGGCGGCGACGGCGCGAACGGATTGCCGAGCGCGGCGAGCTTGTCCCACGCGTCGTAGAGATCGTCACAGGCAAAGGCGATGTGCTGGATGCCCTCGCCATTATAGGCGCGAAGATATTCCTCGATCTGGCCGCCGCCGCCCGCACCTTCCTCGTTCAGCGGAATGCGGATCTTGCCATCGGGGGCGGTCATCGCCTTCGAGGTCAGCCCGGTATATTCGCCCTTGATGTCGAAATAGCGGATCTCGCGGAAGCCCGCGATACGTTCGTAGAACGCCGCCCAATGCGCCATGCGCCCGCCATAGACATTGTGCGTCAGGTGGTCGATCACCTTGAGCCCGGCGCCGACCGGGTGGCGGTCGACGCCCTCTTCGTAGACGAAGTCGATGTCGTAGATGCTGAGGTCGTCACCATAGCGGTCGATCAGATAGATGATCGACCCGCCAATGCCGCGGATCGCGGGCAGGCGCAGTTCCATCGGGCCGGTCTTGACATGGGCCGGCTCGGCGCCGCGTTCGATCGCCTCTGCATAGGCCTTGGCGGCGTCGCGGCAGCGCCAGCCCATGCCGCACGCCGACGGGCCGTGCTCGGCGGCGAAATAGGCGGCGGGCGACCTGGGCTCGTAATTGGCGATCAGGTTGATGTCGCCCTGGCGCCACAATTGCACGTCCTTCGACCGGTGGCGCGCAACGCGGGTGAAGCCCATGCGTTCGAACACCGGTTCGAGAATCCCCTTTTCGGGGGCGGAGAATTCGACGAATTCGAATCCGTCGAGGCCCAGCGGATTTTCGAACAGGTCGGCCATGGTCATTCCCTCATATGGTTTCAATTGAAACTATTATGAGGGAATGAGGCGGACGAGTCAATGCGGCCCTCCCGGCGTCGATCAGAAACGCAGGGGCAGGAAATTTTGAATCACGCGAAGGCGCGAAGACGCGAGGACGATGGCTCGGACCGATGGGTCCCGATTTCATTTCACGCTGCGTTTGATGCGACGTCGAAGCGAAAGGCCGCTTCGCGGCGAGCGCGATCTCTTCGCATCTTCGCGTGAAACCCTTTCCTACGCCGCCGCTTCCTCGATCGCCTCCAGCGCATCCATCCACGCCGCCTCGACCCCCTCCAACTCGGCCGCCAGCTTGCCGCGGCGCTGCGCGAGGTCGCCCATCGTCAGACTGGCGAGCGCGGGTTCGGCGCCGTCCGGATCGAACATCGCGCGGTCGATCGCGCTGATCTGCGCCGCGAGTTCCGCCGCGCGCGCTTCCTGTTCCTTCGCCGCCTTGCGCAGCGCCGCCTGCGCCTCGCGCGCCTTTGCGGCCTCCTGCCGCGCCGCCTTGGCATCCTTGGGCTTGGCCGCGGGCTTCGCATCGTCGTTCGCCGCCGATTTTCCCAAAATGAAGGCGACATAGTCGTCCATCGTCCCGTCGAACTCGCGCGCGGTGCCGCCGTCGACGAGCACCAGCCGGTCGGCCGCCATTTCGAGCATGTGGCGGTCGTGGCTGACGATCAGCACCGCGCCGTCATAGCCGTTCAGCGCCTGCACCAGCGCCTCGCGCGCATCGACGTCGAGGTGGTTGGTCGGCTCGTCGAGGATGAGCAGGTGCGGCGCGTCGCGCGTGATCAGCGCGAGCGCGAGCCGCGCGCGTTCGCCGCCCGACAGCTTGCGCACCTCGGTCGTCGCCTTGTCGCCCGAAAAGCCGAAGCGCCCCAGTTGCGCACGCACCGCGCCCGGCGTCTTGCCCGCCATCACGCGTGTCATCGCTCCAAGCGGCGTATCGGCGCCGTCGAGTTCCTCGACCTGATATTGCGTGAAATAGCCGACGCGCATCTTGCCCGCGACCGCCACCCCGCCTTCCTCGGGCTTGAGCTGCGCCGCGAGCAGGCGCGCGAGCGTCGTCTTGCCGTTGCCGTTGCGTCCCAGCAGCGCGATGCGGTCGTCGGGGTCGATGCGCAGGTTGAGGCGCCGCAGCACCGGCTCGCCCGGCGTATAGCCGACGCTCGCATAATCGAGCGTGATCAGCGGCGGCTTCAGCTCGTCGGCAGGGCTCGGAAAATCGAACACCAGACTGGGGTCCTCGGTGAGCGCGGCGATCGGCTGCATTCGGGCCAATTGTTTCGCGCGCGACTGCGCCTGCTTCGCGGTCGAGGCGCGCGCGCTGTTGCGTGCGATATAGTCCTGCAGCTTGGCGCGCTGCGCATCCTGCGCCGCCTTCGCCGCGGCGAGTTGTGCGACGCGCTCGGCGCGCTGGCGTTCGAATGCGTCGTAACCGCCCGGATAGAGCGTCACCTTGCCGCCTTCGAGGTGGAGGATATGATCGACGACATTGTTCAAAAGGTCGCGTTCGTGGCTGATCACGACGAGCTGCCCCGGATAGGCGCGCAGGAAACTTTCGAGCCACATCGTCGCTTCGAGATCGAGGTGGTTCGACGGCTCGTCGAGCAGCAGCAGGTCGGGGTTCGAGAAAAGCAAAGCCGCGAGCGCGACGCGCATCTTCCACCCGCCCGAGAAGCTATCGAGCGGCTGCGCCTGCATCGCCTCGTCGAAGCCGAGGCCGCCGAGAATGCGCGCGGCGCGCGCCGGTGCGGTATAGGCGTCGATCGCGATCAGCCGCTCGTGGATGTCGCCGAGCCTGTGCGGGTCGGTTTCGGTTTCCGACGCCGCGATCAATTCGGCGCGCTCGCCATCGGCGGCGAGCACGGTCTCGAACGGCGTCGCGCTGCCGCTCGGCGCTTCCTGTGCGATATAGCCGATGCGCGTCTTGCGCGGCATTTCGATGCCGCCCTCGTCGCCTTCGAGGCTGCCGATCATCGCCTTCATCAGGGTCGACTTGCCCGCGCCATTGCGCCCGATCAGCCCGGTCCGGCTCTTTGCCGGCAGGCTCGCGCTCGCGCGGTCGAGGATGGTGCGCCCGCCGAGGCGCACGGTAAGGCCGTTGATCGTCAGCATGGCCGCGCCGCCTAGCACGGCGCGCTCGCGAGCCCAAGGGGCTGGATGCCCGCGCTCGCGGAACCCGCGCGAGGGGGCGTTGGTTGTTCGAAGGATCGCCGCGCAGCGTCGGTGCATTATCGACCAACGCGGCGCTGGCCGCCGGAGGACGCTCATGCTATCATCGCGCCACGATCCCGAATATTCGAACCTGCCCAGTCCCGACAAGTTCCAGCCGCCCGACGGCGGCACGCCGAACCCACACGGCCTCCTCGTAAATGCGACACTCGGAGAATGCCATGCAGTCCCCAGGAGATTTTGAGATGTCCAGGCGCGGCATGCTCGCCGCCAGCGCAGCGTCAGCGGCGGTGACCACCATCCCCGCTGCCCGTGCAAAGACCGCCTCTGCCCAGCCCGCGCCGTCGATGGCCAGGATCGCGCTGACGGTGAACGGCGAGGCGCGCGAACTCGAACTCGATACGCGCACCACCCTGCTCGACGCGCTGCGCGAGCATCTTCAGCTGACCGGGACCAAGAAGGGCTGCGACCATGGCCAATGCGGCGCCTGCACGGTGATCGTCGATGGCCGGCGGATCAACAGCTGCCTGTCGCTCGCGGTGATGCACGATGGCGACACGGTGACGACGATCGAGGGGCTCGGCACCCCCGACGACCTGCACCCGATGCAGGCGGCCTTCATCGTCCACGACGGCTATCAATGCGGCTATTGCACGCCGGGGCAAATCTGCTCGGCGGTCGCGGTGCTCGAAGAGATCGAGGCGGGAATCCCCAGCCACGTCACCGGCGACCTGACCGCGCCTGCCGAGGCGACGAATATGGAAATTCGCGAGCGGATGAGCGGCAATATCTGCCGCTGCGGCGCCTATTCGAACATATTGGAGGCGATCACCGAGGTCGCGGGGAGGCAGGCATGAAGGCCTTCACCTATGAACGCGCGGCGACGCCCGCCGGGGCGACCGCGGCCTTTGCCAAGGCGCCGGGCGCACGCTTCATCGCGGGCGGCACGAACCTGCTCGACCTGATGAAGTTGCAGATCGAAACGCCGGCGCATCTGATCGACGTCAGCCGCCTCGCGCTCGATACGATCGAGCCGACGAAAGAGGGCGGGCTGCGCATCGGCGCGATGGTGCGCAATACCGACCTTGCCGCCGATGCCCGCGTGCGGCGCGACTATGGCCTGCTCACCCGCGCGCTCGTCGCGGGCGCGTCGGGGCAGCTGCGCAACAAGGCGACGACCGCCGGCAATCTGCTCCAGCGCACGCGCTGCCCCTATTTCTATGACACCAACCAGCCGTGCAACAAGCGCCAGCCGGGCAGCGGCTGCGCCGCGATCGGCGGGGTAAGCCGCACCCTGGCGGTGGTCGGCGCGAGCGAGGCGTGCATCGCGACGCATCCGAGCGACATGGCGGTCGCGATGCGCGCGCTCGACGCCAGCGTCGAAACGGTCGACGCGGCGGGCAAGGCGCGCGCGATCCCGATCGCCGATTTCTACCGCGCGCCGGGGACCACGCCGCATCTCGAAACCATGCTCGAGCCCGGCGAGCTGATCACCGCGGTGACGCTGCCGAAGCCCATGGGCGGCACGCATATCTATCACAAGGTGCGCGACCGCGCCTCCTACGCCTTTGCGCTGATCTCGGTCGCGGCGGTGGTGCAGAAGGACGGCAGCGGGCGCGTCGCGCTCGGCGGCGTCGCGCACAAGCCGTGGCGCGTCGAGGCGGCCGAGGCCGACATGCCGCGCGGCGCGAAAGCCGTCGCGAGCGGGCTGCTCGCCGGTGCGAAGCCGAGTCACGATAACGCCTACAAGCTGCCGCTGGTCGAGCGAACGCTCGCCGGGGTGCTGGCCGAAGCGAAGGGTTGAGCCATGAAATTCGACACGCCCGCGACGACCAACCCGATCGACCGGCTCAAGGTGATCGGCAAGCCGACAAACCGCATCGACGGCCCGCTCAAGACCACGGGCGCCGCGCCCTATGCCTATGAGCAAAGGGATATTCCCGCCAACGCCGCCTATGGCTTCATCGTCGGATCGGCGATCGCCAAGGGGCGGCTCGTGTCGGTCGACACCGCCGATGCCGAAGCCGCGCCCGGCGTGCTGACGATCGTTACCGCGGCCAATGCCGGCACGCTCGGCAAGGGCGATTTCAACACCGCAAAGCTGCTCGGCGGCCCCGACATCGAACATTATCACCAGGCGATCGCGCTCGTCGTCGCCGAGACGTTCGAACAGGCGCGCGCCGCCGCGGCGCTCGTCCGTGCCGACTATGCGCGCGCCAGGGGCGCCTTCGATCTTACTGCCGCGATGGATTCGGCCGCCCCGCCCAAGCCGATGTTCGGGACGATCGCCGACACCGCGGTCGGCGATTTCGACGCCGCCTTCGCCGCCGCGCCGGTGACGCTCGACGCGCGTTACACGACCCCCGATCACAGCCATGCGATGATGGAACCGCACGCGACGATCGCGGCGTGGGAGGGCGACAGGCTGACGCTGTGGACCGCGAACCAGATGGTCGCCTGGTCGGTCGGCGACATGGCAAAGACGCTCGGCATCCCCAAGGAGAATATCCGCCTCGTCTCGCCCTATATCGGCGGCGGTTTCGGCGGCAAGCTGTTCATCCGCGCCGACGCGCTGATGGCGGCGCTCGGCGCGAAGGCGGCTAAGCGGCCGGTGAAGATCGCCCTGCCCCGCCCCTTCATCGCCAATAATACGACGCACCGCCCCGCGACGATCCAGCGCATCCGGCTCGGCGCAACGAAGGACGGCAAGATCACCGCGATCGGGCACGAAAGCTGGTCGGGCGACCTGCCCGGCGGCGGCCCCGAAACCGCGGTCGGCCAGACGCGCCTCCTCTATGCCGGTCCCAACCGGATGACGAAGATGCGGCTCGCGGTGCTCGACCTGCCCGAAGGCAATGCGATGCGCGCGCCGGGCGAAGCGCCGGGGCTGATGGCGCTCGAGATCGCGATGGACGAAATGGCCGAAAAGCTGGGAATGGACCCGATCGACTTCCGCATCCTCAACGACACACAGGTCGATCCCGAAAAGCCCGAGCGGCCTTTCTCGCAGCGCCAACTCAACGAATGCCTGACGACCGGCGCCGGCAAATTCGGCTGGGCGAAGCGCAGCGCGAAACCCGGTGCAACGCGCGACGGGCGCTGGCTGACCGGCATGGGCGTCGCCGCCGCCTTCCGCAACAATATCAATGCGACCTCCGCGGCGCGGGTGCGACTCGACAAGGCGGGGGTGGTGACGGTCGAGACCGACATGACCGACATCGGCACCGGCAGCTATACGATCATCGCGCAGACCGCGGCCGAGATGATGGGCGTGCCGCTCGACAAGGTCGTCGTGAAACTCGGCGATTCGGCCTTCCCCGTTTCGGCAGGATCGGGCGGGCAGTGGGGGGCGAACAGCTCGACCGCGGGCGTCTATGCCGCCTGCGCCAAGCTGCGCGAAGCGGTGGCGGCGAAGCTTGGCCTCAACGCCGCCGACGCCGAATTCGTCGATGGCGAAATACGCTCGGGTGACCGCCGCGTATCGCTCGGCGAAGCGGCGGGCGATGCCGGCCTCGTCGCCGAGGACAGGATGGAATATGGCGACCTTGCCGACAAATATCAGCAATCGACCTTCGGCGCGCATTTCTGCGAGGTCGGGGTCGATGCCGCGACCGGCGAGATCCGCATCCGCCGTATGCTCGCGGTGTGCGCCGCGGGGCGCATCCTGAACCCCAAGGCCGCGCGCAGCCAGGTGATCGGCGCGATGACGATGGGCGCGGGCGCCGCCTTGATGGAGGAGCTGGCGGTCGACAAACGCTTCGGTTTCTTCGTCAACCACGACCTTGCGGGCTATGAGGTGCCCGTCCACGCCGACATCCCGCATCAGGAGGTGATCTTCCTCGACGAAACCGACCCGACGACCTCGCCGATGAAGGCGAAGGGCGTCGGCGAGCTTGGCATCTGCGGCGTTGCGGCGGCGGTCGCCAACGCGGTCTATAATGCGACCGGGGTGCGCGTGCGCGACTATCCGGTCACGCTCGACAAGCTGCTGGGCGGACTGCCCGCGATCGCATGACCGGGCGGGGCCGTCAGCGGAGGTCGGCCGGACGGTCGATGTCGGCGAGTTCGGCCGCCGGCGCCGCGACGAGCCGCGCCGCGCCGAGCAGCGCACGGCCGCCGCGATCGCCGCTGCTGTCGCGGAGGGTGTCGAACAAGGACCGCGCGAAGAGCGCCGGGGGCATCGCGATGCCCTCGCGCGCCGACGCCACGACGGGCGCTTCGTCGGGGTCGAAGCCGGCGAGCAGCGCGCGCAAATGGTCCGTGCGCACGAAGGGCATGTCGCCGAGCAGCACGAGGGCCGCCCTTGCCCCGGCTACAGCTGCCGCTTCGATACCGAGCGCGAGCGAGTGCGACAGGCCGAACTCGGGCTCCGCATTGACCTTTATCGCAAAGCCGAGGCGTGCGAACTCGCCGGCGAGCGGGCTTTCCTCGGCGCACACGGCGATCCGCACCCCGGCGTCGAGGACCGCGATACGCCGCGCGGCGTGGAGCGCGAGCGGCACCCCGCCGAGCGGTTCGGCGAGCTTGTCGCGCGCGCCGAAGCGCTGCGATCGGCCCGCGGCGAGCAGGACCGCCGCAATTGCCTCGGGTTCGATCATCGCCTGCTCTCCCACGCGCCGCGCGCTGCGCACGGCCGCAGGAATGCCAGCCAAATGACCGGCTTGGCAATCCGTCCCGACGATATTCTGCGCTTCGTGGGCGCGTGCGCCGATGAGGGCGTGGCGGCGGCGCTCGTTACCCTGGCGGCAATCGAAGGTTCGTCGCCGCGCGCGATCGGGGCGCAGATGGCGGTCGCCGAAGACGGCCGTTCGATCGGCTCCTTCTCGGGCGGCTGCATCGAAGCGGCAGTGGTCGCCGAGGCGCGCGGCGTCCTCGCCGCCGATCGGGCGAAGCTGGTGCGCTTCGGCGCGGGGTCGCCCTATATCGACGTGCGCCTGCCGTGCGGCGGCGGCATCGACCTGCTCTTCACCCCGCGCCCCGACCGCGCGGCGATCGACGCGGCGCTGGCGCGGATCGACGCGCGGCAAGGCGGCGGACTGATCCTGTCGCCGCGCGGCGTCCATGCGGCCCAGGCCGACGTCGAAACGGGATGGAGCGGCGACTGTTTCGCGCTTCGCTACCCGCCGCGGCTGCGCATCGTCGCGATCGGGCAGGGCGAGGATCTGATCGCGACCGCGCGGCTCGCGCAATTTTACGGCGCCGAAACGCTCGCCTTTTCGCCGCTGCCGCGCGATGTCGCCGCGCTCGAATGCCAAGGCATCGCGGCGCGCCACCTCGCGACGCGCCACAGGCTGCCCGCGCTGCGGTCGGATGCCTCGACGGCATTCATCTTTCTGTTCCACGATCGCGATTGGGAGGAGACGCTGCTCCCCTGGGCGCTCGCGCAGCCCGCCTTCTATATCGGCGCAGTGGGAAGCCCGCGCGCGCAGGCCGCGCGGCGCGGGATGCTGGCGGCGAACGGTGTCGACCGCACGGCGCTCGCCGCGCTCAGGCCGCACGTCGGCCTGATCCCCTCAACCCGCGACCCCGCAACGCTCGCGCTCTCGATCGTCGCCGAAATCGTCGAAATATTCGGGGCAGGCACGAGCGTCGCCGGCGTTTCGCGCGAGCATGGCGTTACAGCAAGCGATGCCGCTAAACGCCAAATCCCGTTCGGGCACGATTGACGATCACCCAAGCAGCCCCGACTGGAGCAGCCGACTGTCGTTTGGGCATATTCAAAAGACGCTATCGTCCGTTCACGACCGCTAGGGGCATTCTGCGCCTTATATCGTCATTCCAGCGAAAGCGGATATCCAAGGCGTGCGTCGGCTAACCCACACTGGATTCCCGCGTTCCCAGGCACACCTTTATTATAACTCGCTCGCGATAGGGATTTGAACCATCTGCAGCGCCATGAAATCGGCCGTTTTCCATAATACCGGGCTACGGTTGACGGCTTCTCTTAGACGCGAGTTCGCCAATGCGAACTACATATCTCGATCCTCACAATGACGCTCTACTGAATTCAACCGAATAGGCTCAATCTGCCGATTGACTCAGAGATAATTGTAATCAATTGAAATACCACAGCCTGACGATCCGTCGGGCCTGTGTGGGGGCACAAGAGTTTGCGTTGCGGGCAGTATCGGCGCTGGCGGGTTTTGAGGCGTCAGCATGTAATTTCTTCTTCAATACGAACGAGCGTTCGCGGTACTGACACCGGGTCATGGCGTCTAAGCCTGAACGGCTCCGCAACGTGACACGGCATCATCGAAGCTGGCAAGCCAAAGCCGGGATCGCCTCGATTCTGGCGTTGCTCTTGATTGCACCCGTCTCGGCCCAGGAAGCGGGACTCAACAGCGTCCACGACAAATATCCCGAACCTGTATTGTCTTTCGACGACGAGGAGACCGCAACCGGCAAGCCGGACGATAGCCTTGCCGCCGCTATAGCCGAGACGCTGGTATCCAATCCGGGGCTCGCGGCGCGGCGTTATGACCTTCGCGCCACCGACGATGAAATCGGGATCGCGCTGTCGGGGATTCGGCCCACCGCGCGAATGCAGGTCTCTGGCAATTATGACTATATCCTGCCCGGCTCGATCACCCAGGCCGGCAGACCTCTTTCCGACCGGCTCAATGACCCGCATATCCAGCGGAACAGCGTGGCGACGCAATTGGTCATCGATCAACCGATCACGACCGGAGGCCGTGTGCGCGGAGCAGTGCGCGCTGCCACGGCAGCCAGCGCGGCAGGCCGCGAAGTCCTGCGCGGCGCCGAAGGCGATCTGCTCGTCGACCTGATCGCCGCCTATAGCGACGTCCGTCGGGACCGGCGCGCCCTGTCCATTCGTCTCAAGAATCTGCACATCCTCGAAGAGACGCTCGACGAAATCGTAGCGCGGCGTGACGCGGGCGAACTCACGCGCACCGACATCGCACAGGCCGAAACGCAGTTGCAGGCCGCGCGCGTTCAGCGCAATTCGGCCGAGGCCCAGTTGGAAGCGAGCATCGCAGCCTTTGTTGCAATCGTCGGACGCGAACCGGGCAAGCTCGCGGAAGAACCTGCGCTTCCCGGTCTGCCTCAAAGCGCCGATGCGGCTTTCGCTCTGGCGGAGGCTGCAAATCCCGATCTTGCGGCGGCGATCGCGACCGAACGATCGTCGCGCGCTCGGATCGCCGCGGCGCGGGCCGAGGGCAATCCGCAACTGTCGATCCAGGGCATCGCCGGGACGAATGGTCCGGCGGTTCCATTCAACCGGCGCGAGCATGATGTGACCTTCACTGGTCGAGCAACTCTGAGCATCCCGATCGTCTCGGGCGGCCGCGTGCGTTCGCTGGTTGCGCAGGCGAAGAATCGGCAGACTGCCGATGCGCTGCGGGTCGAAGCGACCCACCGGCAGATGGTGCAGGTAGTAATCAATGCCTGGAACCAGTGGGTGACCGCGGATCGCAACTTTGAGGCGCAGAAGCTTCAGCTCAAGGCGGCGCGAATCTACTACGAAGGGACGTACGAGGAGTATCGCG
Source organism: Sphingopyxis indica (assembly GCF_032879645.1). Lineage (NCBI taxonomy): Bacteria > Pseudomonadati > Pseudomonadota > Alphaproteobacteria > Sphingomonadales > Sphingopyxidaceae > Sphingopyxis > Sphingopyxis indica. The sequence goes on along the minus strand of NZ_CP076394.1, from coordinate 596,360 downwards.
AAGGGTTGCGATCGACCTTCGACGTGCTTTACGCGCAAAACTCGCTGCGTGAGACGGAAGTGGCCCTGCTGGACAGCAAGCGCGACCGCTATGTCGCGCAGGCCGTTCTGCTTCGCCATTTGGGAAAGCTCGAAGCGCGCCAATTGCTTGCTGCGTCGCCGGTCTATGATCCGGCAGACTATACGCACCGCGCCGCACGGCGCGGCGGACTCCCAAGCGACGCGGTATTCCGCGCGATCGACAGTATTGGTGCGCCGGCCGCGCGGCCGCAGCGCATCGACAGGCCCGCATCCGTCACCGATCACAAGCTGCTGCCGCCAAGCACGTCCGATCAGCCGCGTGACCTTATCAGGCACGGCGGCACCGTCTCAGAGGAAGGCGCGCAATGACCAAGGACGAGGCGCCCCGATCCGCCCTCGGCGAGCGCGATGACAGCGGGTTGATCGCCTACGCCACCATTCTTGCGCTGCACCGGATCGCGGTTGATCCGAACCAGCTCAGGCACGGTGTCGGCCACGACCGCGCGATCGATGCCGATGACCTGAAGCGTATTGCCCAGCGTCAGGATGACGTGCGCGCGAAATCGGTGCGCTCGACCTGGGACAAGCTGAAGCAGACGCCGCTGCCCGCCATGGCGAACGGGCCGGAGGGCTGGTTCATCATCGCGCGCGTCGGTGACGACGAGGCGCTGATCCAGCCGCCGTGCAAGAGCAGCGATGGCGTCCAGCCGCAAGTGATGAAAGTCGAGCGCTCCGCGCTCGGGGCGATGTGGTCGGGCGAACTTCTGCTGGTCACGACGCGCGAGGGCATCGGCGGCGTGACGCGTGCGTTCGACGTCTCCTGGTTCATCCCGCAGATCGTCAAATATCGCCGGCTGATCGGCGAGGTGCTGCTGGTTACGCTGGCGATCAATCTGCTCGGGCTCGCCTCGCCGCTCTTCTTCCAGAATGTGATCGACAAGGTTCTTGTTCACAACACCCTCGATACGTTGACGATCCTCGTTATTGGCTTCGGCGTCGTGTCGATATGGGAGACGCTGTTCGGATGGCTTCGCACCCGGCTCTATTCGGAGACGAGCCAGAAGATCGACGTCGAGCTTGGCGCGAAGCTCTTCCGTCATCTGCTTGGCCTCAATCTCGCTTATTTCGAGGCGCGGCGGGTTGGCGATGTCGCGATGCGCGTCCGCCAGTTGGAGACGATCCGCGAATTTCTGACCAACGCGTCCTTGAGCGTCCTCGTCGACCCGCTCTTCACGATCGTCTTTCTGATCGTGATGTGGTTCTATTCGGCGAAGCTCTTCGTCGTCGCGGTGCTGGCCATCCCCTGCTACATCGCGGTCGCGGTCTTCATCACCGGTCCGCTGCGTGCGCGGATCGAGGAGAAGTTCGAGCGATCGGCGGCCAACAACGCGCTGCTCGTCGAGAGCATCGGCGGTATCCAGACGGTGAAGGCGGGCGCGGTCGAGCCGCAGTGGCAGGACCGCTGGGAACGTCAGCTTGCAGGTTACAGCTTCGCCTCGCAGAAGGTCATCAACCTTTCCAACACCGGCAGCCAGCTCATCCAGTTGATCTCGAAGATCAACATGGTGCTGATCCTCTACTTCGGCGCCAAGGCGGTGATCGACAAGGATATGACGGTCGGCGCGCTCGTTGCCTTCAACATGTTCGCGCAGCGCGTCTCAGGTCCTGTGATCCGTATGGCGCAGCTCTGGCAGGATTTCCAGCAGGTGCGGATTGCGGTCGAACGTCTCGGCGACGTCCTGAACCAGCCGGTCGAGCCGGGGACCGGAAGCCGTGTTGCCCTGCCCGCGCTGAAGGGTGAGGTCGAATTCGATGGCGTCAAATTCCGTTATGGCCTGGAGGGTCCGTGGACGCTGGACACGATCGAACTTGTCGTCCCGGCGGGCACGACGCTCGGCATCGTCGGATCATCGGGTTCCGGCAAATCGACGCTGACCAAACTGCTCCAGCGTCTCTACGTGCCCGCAGCGGGACGAGTCCTGATCGATGGCGTCGATGTCGCTCAGATCGATCCCGCGTGGCTGCGCCGGCAAATCGGCGTGGTGCTCCAGGAAAATCTCCTGTTCAATCGCTCGATCCGTGAGAATATCGCACTTGCAAATCCGGCGATGCCGCTCGAACAGGTCATGGCGGCCGCGGAGCTTGCCGGCGCGCATGAGTTCATCGTCAAGCTGCCCCAAGGATACGACACGCCCGTCGAGGAGCGGGGCACCAACCTCTCGGGCGGACAGCGCCAGCGGCTGGCGATCGCGCGTGCCCTCGTCACGCAACCGCGCATTCTGATCCTCGATGAGGCGACAAGCGCACTCGACGCCGAAAGCGAGGAGATCATCCAGCGCAACCTTAAGGCAATGGCGGCGGGCCGCACCGTTATCATTATCGCGCACCGCTTGTCCGCGGTACGGCAATGCGACAATCTGATCACGCTCGAGGCGGGGCGTATTGTCGAGCGCGGATCGCATGAACAGCTACTCGCGGCGAACGGACGCTATGCCGACCTGCATCGGCGGCAGAGCGGGGGCGTCAGGGCATGAGCGGATGGAGCTATCATTGGGAGGTGTTGAAAGAGGCGTGGCGGACGGAGCGCGAGCGTAAGCGCAGCTTCATTCCAACGCGCGAAGTGGATTTCCTGCCCGCAGCGCTTGAGGTCGCCGAGAAGCCAGTGTCGCCGACCGCCCGTGTCACCGCCTGGGTACTGATGATCGGCTTGACCATCACGATCGCATGGACGGTTTTTGGCCGCGTCGACGTCGTAGCCTCCGCGCCGGGCACGCTGATCCCCACCGGCAATATCAAGCTTGTCCAGTCACCTGGCGCGGGCGTGGTGCGGGCGATCTACGTTCGCGGCGGTGATGTCGTCCACAAGGGACAAGCGCTGCTTGACCTCGACCCGACGATCGTCGGTGCTGACCTTGCCGCGGCCGAAAAAGCCTTGGCCACGGCCGAATTGGAAATCGCAAGGAACCGCGCCATCGCCGACGCGCTGTCGGGTCGCGGGCTGAACTTCATCGCACCACCGGGAACCCCGCCGGAGATCGCGATGACGCAGCGTCGCCTGATTGCGGCGCAACTCGCCGAGATCGAGGCAACGGCGGCGAGCCTAGCTTCGGCGCGCGCCACTGCATTGTCGGATGCCAACGCCGCACGCGCCAATGCTGCACGGCTCGCTGACACCGTGCCGATCCTTGATCGCCAGATCGAACGGATGAATCGGCTCGACGCTAAAGGCTATGCGCCCGGGCAACGACTTCTTGAACTCCAGCGTCAACGGCGGGCCGAAGCCGGCGAACGCGAGGTTGCGCTGACTCAGATCAGTCGCGGCGAGGCGGAGGCGCGCAAGGCCGGACAGCAGATCCGCGAGACGCGCGAACAGGCATTACGCACCGCGTTGGCCGATCTCGCCAAGGCCGAGGCGGAAGCGATCCTGCGGCGCGAAGAGGTAACCAAGGCGCGGCAGATGAACCGCTTCCAGCGGCTCGTTGCGCCAGTGGACGGAACGGTTCAGAACCTTGAGGTTCACACCGTCGGCGGCGTCGTCGAAGCGGCGAAGCCGCTGATGACAGTCGTGCCCGCGCGTGGGGCGCTCGAAGTCCGGGCGAAGATGCTCAACAAGGATGTCGGCTTCGTTCGTGTCGGTCAGGAGGCAGCAGTCAAGCTCGAGGCCTTCCCGTTCACCCGCTACGGCGCGGTGCCCGGACGCGTCGCCAGGATCAGCAGCGATGCTGTTCAGGACAAGGATCTCGGGCTGGTCTATATGGTCACGGTGACGCTTGATCGGGGTTTCGTCGATGCCGATGGAAAGCGATATGCGCTATCGCCTGGGTTGGCGGCGACGGTCGACGTGAAGACCGGAACTCGGCGAATCATTAGCTATCTATTAAGCCCACTCCAGACGAGTATTTCGCAGGCAGGACGCGAACGCTAACAGCATCAGCACAGAGGCTTCTGGCGGATTTCCTTTATACATCCAGAACGGCACAAACCCGTGATTGACGATCGCCGATAAATCGGCTTCTTATTAATATTCAGGATCGTGGGGGCGGTGCGTCGGTGAGAAACTCAGACACGTTGGAAAATGCGGCGCTAGGGATTGGGCTCTTTGTCCCGACCATGCTGCTAACATCTGCCTGCGCCAATGCCAATTGCACGGGAATAAGCGCTAAGGCGGGTGCGGTTGATTCCGAACTTCAATCCCTAGCAACTCGGGTGCGATCTGGTGATAAATATGCTCAACTCGAGTTTGGTATCCGATAGGAAGCGACACAGTGAGCGACCAAGTCTATAGCTGGACGACATGAAGGCTAGCAAAGCCATAGAATTCCAAATGAGTGGCCACAGATTTAAGGCACATATATGATACGCGGTTGGCATTTATTATCTGCGGCTTCAATCTTAGTAGCTACGGGATTCGGAGCTATTCAGGCACTCGGCACTCCTGATGCGAATGGCCCAAACACAAAGATCACAATAGATACTGGGACCGGAGAGACATTTATTGCGTACTACAGATGTCCTCGAATACATGATCAGAAAAATGGGCTTAAATCCGCTGCTGTACCAAATTTTCGAACGATCATCTTCAACGGTGAGAAGTCAAGTTTCGTCATTTCGACGGCCGACATTCCCAATGCATTTTGTGGCTCTGGACGTTATCTTGGACCGAGTGAAATCTCGGGGCCGTTCAACCTCGCCGAATTTAGACTTGACCCGACGAGTGGCCAAGCGCTCTTCGTTCGGAAGGGCGCGGTAGCCGGTGCCCAAGTCTCGTCGCCCATAAGGCTTGAAATCTCATCGGGAGTTTCAAAGCCAACACCGCATGTACAAGATAACCGCCAGAACGTTATATTCTTCAAAAATGATATGGAAGTGCAATACGCGTCATTACCCGTGGCTGAGTTGTCGATCACAGCGCGGGGGAATGCACTGACACCTGAAAGCTACGCTGCCATGGTGAACGAAATCCGGTCCCGGATCGCCGGCGTTAGCGCTACCCGCAGCCTTTCTGGAAATTCAATGTGCGTTTTCCCTCAAAGCTCCATAGATCACGTCCTGCTGACAGTCCACGAAAGCGACGTGAGGCGCCGTTTGCTCAACCCATTTATTCGGTGCAGCAAGGGGCGCCGTGGCATCACAGGAGAAAATAATAAAATCCGCATTGAGCTGACCTTCAGCCGAGCGCGCTCAGCGAAGTTAAGCTCCTCGAAGATATTTCAATACGATATTTCTAAGCCATCGGGCGATGGATATCTTTTATCTTGCAACCTTCCGATAGATCTATGTGATCGAAACGTAGACCTGAGCTCGCTCCCTGCGGTCAAAAAATTGTTTATACAGGATTCTCATTATCTGGAAGAAATAGATCTAGGTATCATGGATCCGATCGCCATTTATCATAGCGATAAGGACATCGGAGATTCAATAATATTTGTCGATAAAGATTTGCAAGCGTTTGATATTGGGGGTGTTCTATGAGTGAAGGTCTCGGAACGTTTGTAATCGACACGCGTGATATGCGCGCGATGGGCGAAGTTGTCGATAGATCACGCGTACGTGTAAACCGACAAGACCCTCAAAATCCTAATTGGGAACCGCTTGTACGCAACATCTCTATGCTGGACCCTTATCGCGATCCGGCAAGCATAAATACCATTTACAATCGCGCAATGGCCGCCGTTCGACAGCATGTGTCCCAGGATGCAAATGTATTAGCCGGAAGATACGGTTTAGTTATTTCTGCATTTGCGCAGACGGACAGGCCGAATGTTGTAACCATTAATATCGGACACGGGAACTTTTTATCCAATCAAAGTTTCTCTGCTCTCGGCGAATTGGATTCAGCTACACGGGCAGGTCTAACATATGTGGCGTCGCTTGTGCAGCAAATTCGCCAGTCGAACCCGGGAGCAAGCATCGTTCTTATGGGTGCTTTTAATGGCGGGACAATTGCCAACTTGGCAAGCGTAACCCTCGGCCTGCCCGCTGTAACCTTCATGTCAAATCCGCTTTCTCAATCGTTGGTTGATGCTTCGGTTAATTATATAACAGACTTGAGTGTAGCTGATCCGACGCTTGTATCGCCTGCTGTAGCAGCGGACCCCTACTATAACGCTGCGTGGCGTGTGGAACTTACACCGTTCCAAACGGTCGATGCGAGCGACTATATCTTTGAAACGCTTCGGCTCACGGGCACGGAAGCGTTCTCATATGACGACAGCCTCCTTCGGCAATTGAATCCTTTGATCGGTGGCCTTGAGAACGCAATCGGGCCGGCGAAAGCCGCCAAGAGACTGCGAGAGGGGCTGGAGGCGTTCGCTCAGGAAATGGCCATTACGCTGGGGGAAGATGCCGCAAAAAACGAGGTTGGAGATTTGCTCGACGCCGTAGCGCGCGGCGATCGCGATGCGGCATATGCAATTGCTGGTGGCAATGAGAGAGCGCTCGAATGGCTAAGCGATCTCTCATGGTCCAGTTTTGGCGATTCGATGTTAATTTTGAACCAATCGAATCTCTCGGAATTAATTGCGGCTCTGGGGAGCGGAGGTATCGCGTTCGGACCTGGAAATCTGCCATCCGGCTTTACTCCAGAGCAGTTTCGTTTATTGAGGCAGGGCATCTTTGCTGGAAATGGCGTGTCTCAGTATGCGCAAGATGAAACTACTATCGGATACCTGCGTTCGGCAATTAACGCGGATCCTGATTTTATAAATAGATTGGTTTCGGAGGATGGGTTCCACTCGGTAACGAGTATCATTTCCGGTTCATCCTTCCTTAAAAACAACTCTATTTTCGGCAGATTCAGCAAAGATATTTTATTAAGTCTTCGAGGGGGGCCGGAGGGAGACGCTATAGCGACCGTCATTCAGCGCGTGGAGGGGGGTGCGCGATTCGACCGACTACTCTGGCAATTCACCTCGTTTATGGTCGAAGCAAAAGGAGTTGAGCCCAATCGGCAGGACATCGAGACATTCTATGCAAGCATAATTGGTAAATTTGATGATGGCGGTTCAAACTCTCTGACGCAATTCCTTGGCGAAGTTCTGTCCGTCGGTCCAAGGGAGCAGTTTTTCGAACAGGTTTCACAGTTTGCTTTTGACTTTCCTGGCAACAGCGCGGGGAGTCGGCCGATGGAGAATACGTGCTTCCCCGCGGGCACAAAAATCCTTTCCGCAAATGGTAAGAATGTCTGTGTCGAAAACCTACAGGTAGGAGATTCTATCTCCTGTTATGATGAAGGCAATCCCTTCGGGCCGTTAATTACTGGAACCGTTTCTGGAATTGTGAGGCGCAAAGCTTCGAAGATCGTGACAATAAACGGTTTACGATGCACGCATGATCACAAATTATTGAATGCGGATGGAAACTTTCAAGCAGCTGATAGCTTTAGAGTTGGATCCCATTTGATCAATTCTGACGGCGAACGCGTTGAGGTATCGGAACATATCGTTGAGGATGCTGACGAGGTCGTCTTTGCAATCACGGTTGCTCCGCATGCAACATTGGTCGCAGAAGGGTTACGTGTTCACAACGAAGCGCGATGCAGTATCTACGACGAATTTTTTCGTTTAGATGAAAATCTAGCGATCAAGACTAATATCCATATCGATGGCACCGTTGTTATGGAGTATATCGACGGTCGTGGAGTAAAGACCGGCGAACGGATCATCAGTGACAAGGTCACTCTTGAGAGAATCTACAAAGAATACATAGAGCTGAACGGGCTCGAAGAGCGCGACGGTGACGGTGTCTATCGTCCGAAACTTCCGCCGGCGCAGATTGAGGAGATTTATCGATCCGAACTTCGCGCTCACGAAGATGCCGAGATGTTTGGGTCTCTTGGCAATGCGCTTGGTTCGATTCTGGGCGAACGGATTGCCGGGCAGGACGTAGCGCTTGGGGTTGTTTTGAAGGGCACTCTCGGAACCGCGCTAGAAAATATATTTGAGGCGGCTAGTGTTGGTCATCTATGGTCCGAATTGCCGCTCTCTGAACTTGAAATTCTGGGTAACGTCGAGGTCGAGTTTTCGGGCAACCTTACCGGGGCGGTTTCATCATATTTGATCGCAGAACTCATTGCCGCGGTTGGGATCGACGGAGTCCCGGGAGAGGTATTGCAAACCTCTGCGGGCTCGGTCGTAAGCACCATGGTCCAGAATATCATAAATGGGACCGGAGCTTTTGATGGAATTGGGGGAGCAATAGGAAATAGCATTGGTTCGTTTATAGGTACGAAACTTGCTTCCGAGATCATCTCGTTTGATACGATAGGTGGCCAAATTGGCTCGTCGCTCGGTGCCAGTGCCGGTTCGATATTCGGCGCAAAGCTAATCACAGCGGCCTTCCCCAAGCTCTTAAGTTCCCTTTCATGGGCAGGCGGACCCGTTGGCGCTGCGGTTGGCGCTTTTCTGGGCTTCATGGTTGGCGGACTAATTGGCTCAATCTTTGGCGGCACACCGCGATCCGGCGCTGATGTGAAGTGGGATGAACGCACCCAGCAATTTACCGTGGCAAATGTTTACTCAAAGAAGGGCGGCAGCAAAGAGAGCGCCCGCTCGATCGCGGCGGGAGTTGCAGACTCGGTCAATTCGATCTTGAATTACCTCGGTGGCGTTCTCGAGAATCCCGAGAGCATCCAAGTCGGAAACTATGGGATGCGTGGGAAGGCGTTTGTTTACCGTCCCTACTCGACCCGAGAAAAGAGTGCGATCACGATGCGGTTCTCGGGGGCCAACGCATCTTCCGAACTAATGGAGTTCGGCCTGAAGACTGCCCTAACAGATAGCGATTTCAACGTGTGGGGAGGAAGCGTAATAATAAAGCGCGCATTCTATAACTATATAGATCGTGTAAAATCCGGGCAAGCATCATTTGATAATGCGGAGCTTTTCGGAAATCTAGCCAGCGCTAGCAGTTTCGAAGCCGTTTTTGGTTTCTTGCCTGCGACGATTTCACTGGCTTCGGTCTCTAGCGGGACCGTGGAGGCCGCGGAATTTGCCATTGCCTTGGCCCGAGGTCATGAACTCGGCTTGGATAAGAGAGCGCGCTCCGATTGGTTCGGCGGTTTCGGCTATCTTAAAGAAACAAGCGGGTTTGGCTATGACACATTCGATTTCAAGCTCTCAGAAGACACCGCGTCGGGACAGCTATATCGCAAACTGACTTTTGGCGAGTTCCAACTTCAAGATTTGATTGCCACCGGCGCACAAGATCGTGTTGTGGGGAGCAGCGCCAATGATGTCATTGATGCGCGAGGCGGCGATATTGACAATATCATTGGGCTCACCGTCAATGGCAAATTTCGCAGTGACATTGCTCTGGACGCGGCCGATTTCTCAGCGGGCGTCCAGCAAATCTCATTCTCAACGGGTTCGTCAAGGACGACGACGCAAATAGGTATAATCTCGGATCAGATATTCGAGAAGGATGAAAAATTCACTTTAGAAATCGGTGAATCTGAGAACCTCTTTATCGCTGATCGCCAAGGAGTAGTGACCATTGCCGAAAAGGGATCTAAAGCACATCTGATCGTCGGCGATAGTTACGTCGCTACAACCGATTCGTACGTGGTATTTCGAATTTCGCTTTCGAAATCCGTAGCTGGCGTCGTCTCGTCAATTCTAGAGCTTGCTTCTGCCGACGGCGACGCGCTGTCGGTTGGTATGGAGGTAAGCGCCAATGGCGTCGATAATTGGGTTGAGAGTCAAGTTGCAGTCTTCAGCGGTGGCGTGACAGAGCTTTTCGTGCGTGTGCCCGTGTCGGCGGTATCACCCAGGCGTCCCTCCAATTCGGCAAGCTATGAGTTGGGAGTCGTGGCGGAGATCAATCTGAAAGCGAGCGCAGTTGCCGGTTTGGAATTCCTCGCGGAAAGCGCTGAAACGAGCGATGGTACCGGAAGAATCATCGAAGATGGCGATAATCCTCGCAATTTCGTTTGGATCGATGATGTAGTCGTTCATGAAGAAAGCGGTACTTCGTTTGCTTCAATCGGACGTAGCCGAGCAGCCGCAGGAGCGTCCGTCACCGTTACAGCGCGAGAAGATCGCTCCCTGAGGATCGCGATCGCTGCGAGCATAGATGGTGGAGCCGGAAGCGATACGATTTATGCGTCTGACAATGGAGACAACTTGATTGGAGGATCCGGAAGCGATCTACTTTATGGTGGTCGGCTCGACGACTGGCTGTTCGGCGGCGATGGTGACGACGTTCTCGATGCGGGAACCGCCAATGCCTTGGCCCTTGGTGGCGACGGTAACTACCTCACCGGCGGTGCAGGCAACGATATTCTACGCGGCCGCGAGGGTTCGGACTGGCTCGAAGGCGGCGATGGGATCGACACGATCACCGGTGGCGCTGGCGATGACATCCTCACCGGTGGAGCCGGCGATGGCGACGATCTGAAGGGCGGTGTCGGCAACGACCAGTATCTCATCCGCCTCGGCGATGGTGCAGACATCGCCGAAGACGATGCGACCGGGGCGCCGGTCTCGAACGGAACGGGCGATGCGATCACGCAGCGCATGGCGGCGATCGAAGCGTGGAAACTCAATCCACTCGCCGCGGGCGCCATTCGGCCCGACTGGATCGGCGCGACGTCGGGCGTGCAACAGGGTGTCGTGTCGGGCGGCGAAGACGCGGTCGTGTTTGGCGCCGGAATTGGCATTGGCGACATCCGTATGCAGCGGTCCGGCACCAGCGCGGTTCCCGGGAACGATCTCGTCATCCAAGTGATGCAGACCGACCCCGCGACGGGTCTCGAAAGTTTCAGCGGAACTCAGCTCACCATCAAGGATTGGTTCTCGAACCCCTTCAAGCGGGTCGAGTGGCTCAAATTCGCTGACGGAACGGAAATCCGTGTGGGCGACATCACGAGCTTCATCGTGGGGGGATCGGGCGACGATGTCTTGATCGGCACCGCCGGCAACGATTTCGTCTATGGCGGCGCCGGAGATGATCAGCTCTTCCTGCTCGGCGGCGACGATGTCGGCAACGGCGCTTCAGGCAACGACCTGGTGTGGGGCGATGAAGGCCGCGATCTGCTTATCGGCGGCACGGGGAATGACGAACTCCTGGGCGGCGCTGGGGCCGACGCTATCTCAGGCGATGCAGGCGCGGATTATCTCTATGGTGCTGGCGATCGCGACATTCTTTCCGGTGGACGCGGCGATGGCGATCTTGTCATTGGCGGTGCCGGCGACGATATTTTCAAATTTTCGCGCGGTGACGGCCGCGACACCTATTTCGACGATTTTTCCGACCATTGGGAAGATGTCTGGACCTCCGCCGGGCAATGGAACACCGCAGGCGGCTATCACTACGACGCGCTGACCGGCGAAGTGACGGGTCCTGGCGGTGTGGTTCTGCGCAAGAATTTCGGGACCGCTACCGAGCCCGATTTCCAGTGGGTTGGCGGGATCGACTACGACAGCGTGACGGGTTCGCTCAAATATTTCAATCCGCCTGCCGGTGCGGCGATCACCGCGAACAGCGGGATCGATACGATCGAATTCGCGCCCGGAATCAATTTGCAGGACGTCATTCTCTGCCGTTCCGGTGACGATCTTGTCATGGCGGTGGCCAGCGACGATCTCGATGTGAGCAATATCGGGGGCGTCACGGACAGCATCACGATCAAGGACTGGTATCTTTCGCCTGGCCAGATCGAGAAGCTTGCCTTTTATGCGACCGGCATACTCGACGTCACGCCGGGCTCGACAAATCTGGTAGCTGGCACCGATGGCGTCGATGGCTCGCTGACGACGCCGCTTGCGGGCAGCGCGATCGCCGACTGGATGACGGCTGGGGCTGGAGACGATGTTGTCGCTGGCGGCGCGGGCAACGACATTATCGCTGGCAATTCCGGATCGGACGTTTTGCGCGGCCAATCCGGCAATGATGTCCTTTATGGCGGTACCGGCAACGACATTCTCGACGGCGGCTCGGGCAAGGATATTCTCATCGGCGGCAGCGGCCTCGACACGGCATCCTATGCATCCGCCGCGAGCGCGATCCGGGTGCGCCTGTCACGTTCGTCGAACAACGGCGGCGACGCAGCCGGCGACGAATATGATTCGATCGAAAATGTCACCGGCGGGTCGGCTGCGGACAACATCGGCGGCGACGAAGGCGACAACACGATCGATGGCGGTAGCGGCGCGGACCTCCTGATGGGCGGGGCCGGCGAGGACACCTATATCTGGTCGCCGAGCAGCGGCGCGGATACGATCCGCGAAGGCGCCTTTACGGTCGACGAAGCGGTCACTGCCTCAGGCGTCCTTGCTAATGGCTATACCACGTCATGGACGAATACGGGCGCATCGTCCGGCAGCGGGAAATATTATTGGCGCCTGGAGATTCATGGCCCGGACGGCGAACTCGTTTATGATTATGCGCTGTACAGCTATGCGGCGGGAACGGCGATGCCGGCACCGGCGGCATGGAACACTGCAGGCTGGAAGGGCGGCTTCGCCAAGACGAATGGGCAGCAGGTCACGCGCGACCGCTTCGATACGAGTGTAAGCGGCGGCGGCGATGATACGATCGAATTTGCGGCGGGGGTCAGCCTCTCCGATTTGACGTTCATCCGTGCGCTGGGCGGGGTTGCCAATGCCAGCGGTCCCGATCTGATCATTCGCTACAATGGTTCGGCCGCGACGCAAATTACCATCAAGAATCATTTCACCGTCTATGGCGGCGTGGAGGCGCTGCAGTTCAACGACGGCCAGGCGGTTTCGCTCGCGAGCATTCTGTCGGCAGCCAGTTCGGCCGCCCTTCACGGGACGAGCGCCGATGACCTGATCGTTGGACAGTCGGGTGCTGGAGTCGATGCACTCTACGGCGGTGTGGGTGACGACGTTTTGAGCGGGCTCGCGGGAGATGACGCGCTCTACGGTGAAGACGGCGATGACGTGCTCGAGGGAGGCGCGGGTGCGGACCGTCTCGATGGCGGCGCCAACGCTGTCGACGGGGACGGTGATACGGTGCGCTATGTCAACTCGGCGGCCGTGACGATCGACCTTGGAACGACGGCGGCGCAATCCGGAGGCGACGCCGAAGGCGACACGCTGTTCGGTATCGAGAATGTCGTGGGTTCCAAAGATGGCGGCGACACCATCACGGGCGACGCGGGCGCCAACCGCATCGACGCCCTCGATGGCGACAATATCATCGACGGGCTGGATGGCGACGACGTGCTCGTTTCCGGAGCCGGAGCCGACACGATTCGCGGAGGTGCAGGTGAAGACAATATCAGCGCCGGAGATGGAAGCGATCAGGTCTGGGGCGGTGATGACAATGACATCGTCGTTGGCGGCGGCGGGAACGACCAACTGCGCGGAGACGGGGGCAACGATCAACTCTTCGGCAGCGACGGCAACGACACGGTTCTGGACGGCGGTGTCGGTGACGACAAAATCTACGGCGAGGCCGGCAACGACACACTAACGGGTGGCGACGGGAATGACCTGCTCGCAGGCGGGTCGGGCGCCGATATCCTGAACGGCGGCGTCGGCGACGACGTCTATTTCGTGCAATCGAACGATGGCGCGGATATCATCACCGATACGTCGGGCGCCAATATCGTCAGCTTCGATACCGGCATCTCCCATGACCGGATCTGGATGACCCAGTCGGGCTCGAACCTGAAGATCGGCGTGATTGGCGAGGATACCGTCCTCACCATTGCCAATTTCTTTTCATCGACCGGGGCCACCCGGATTCGTGAAGTGCTGACGAGCACCCATGCGATATTCCTCGACCATCCGGACACGCTCAATCTGATTGCCGCCATGACCGCGGCCTCTGTGGAGGTGCCGATGGCGGTGCCCTCGGAGATCGCGGAGATTCAGGCGCGTTATTGGCACGAGGGTGGCAAGGCGCGGCCGATCGCTCCCGCCGAACCGAGAATAGTGACGACCAACGAAGACAGCGCGGTGACGATCGACGGTAATTATGGCGTCATCGATCATGACAACAACATCGTCGGCTATCAATTGAAGGAAGGCGCCGGGCCGACCTCGGGAACGATTACGGGCTTCGATCCGGTCACGGGCGCGCTCACCTATACGCCCGATGCCGAAGCCAACGGCTCGGACAGCTTCGTGGTAATCGTCACCGATGCGGATAACCAATCGGTGGAAGTCCCGGTCCATGTGACCGTTGCCCCTGTGAACGACGCGCCGCGATCGCTTGCGGTGAAGGACGGCGCGGTGCTCGAGATCGCCGAAAGCGCGCCGGGTGCCCCGCTCGCCGTTGGAACGGTCATCGGCTTGTTTGAAAGCATCGACATCGAGGGCGATGCGGTGAGCTTCTCTCTGGTGAACGATGCCGGCGGGCGGTTTGCCATGACAGCGAACGGCACCCTGACGCTGGCCGATCCGTCCGGGATCAATTTCGAGGCGGCGACCTCGCATGTCGTCCGGGTGCGGGTGACCGACGAGCACGGCGCGTCCAGCGAGCAGGATTTCACCGTCGCCGTCCTCGATCGCAACGAGGCCAATGGACTGCCCGCCGCCTACTCCATGACGGTTGCGGAGAACAGCGCGGTCGGCGTAGTGGTGGGCTTGGTTGCGGCCAGCGACCTCGATCTGTCGGGTGCGTTTGCGGCGCAGCGCTATTATTTCTGGAACGGCACCACAGCATCTGCGATCAGCAACGATGGCCGTTATGCGATCAACGCGACGACCGGACAGATCAGCGTCAATGGCCCCCTGAATTTCGAAGGGCCTTCGCCGTCAAAATCTTACCAGGTCATTGTCAGGGACAATGCGGGCAACGTCGGCTATAATCAGGCGCAGACGACGGTAACGATCGGCATCGTCGACGCGAACGAAGCCAATAGCCTGCCGGCAAGCTACAACTGGTCGGTAAATGAAAATGTGGCTTTGGGCACCGCCGTCGGAACGGTAGCCGCCAGCGACACCGATGGAGCGGGCACCGCTTTTGCCCAGCAGCGCTATTATTTCTGGGACGACGGCGCGGTGAGCGCCGTCAGCAGCGATGGCCGCTATGCCATAGATGCCATTAGCGGCATTATCAGCACCAACGCGGCGCTCGATTTCGAAGCCGGAACGCCGTCGGCAACCTATCAAGTGGTCGCGCGCGACAATGCCGGCGATGCCGGCTTCAATCAGGTTCAGACAGCCGTGACCATCGGCATCAGCAACGTCAATGAAGCCAACAGCCTTCCGGCCACTTACAATATGGCCGTGAACGAAAATGTGGCCGTCGGAACGGTTGTGGGCACTGTCGCGGCGAGCGACCTTGACCAGTCGGGCGCGTTCGCTTCGCAGCGCTATTATTTCTGGGACGGGACGACCGCCTCGGCAACGTCGAGCGATGGCCGCTATGCCATCAATGCGACGACCGGCCAGATTACCGTCGCCGCCGCGCTAAATTTTGAGGCAGGAACGCCGACGAAGACCTATCAGGTCATCGCGCGCGACAATGCCGGCGCCGCCGGATACAAGCAGGCTCAGTCTGCGGTGACGATTGGCATCAACGATCTCAATGAGGCGCCGATCAGCCTCAACTGGACTCCAACGGTCGGCAGTGTTGCGGAACGCGATCATATCGCGGGCGAGGTCACGAGGCCGGCAATTGCGCTGGGCACGCTGTCGGTAACCGATCCCGACACCGCGGGACTACCCAACGCTACTTATAGCTATGCGCTATCGGACAGCCGCTTTGAGATCGTCGGCTCGACATTGCGTCTCAAGCAGGATGCGTCGTTCGACTATGAGGCGGGGGCGAGTGTGACCGTCACGGTTACCGGCACCGATGGGACGGGTACCCCCTTCACCATCAGCCGTGCGATCGCGATCGCCGTCACTAATATCGACGATATATTCGAGGGCACGAGCAGCGCGGACACGATTATCGGCCAATCGGGCCGGGATATCATCAGCGGATTTGCCGGGAACGACACGCTGTCGGGCGGCAGCGGCAATGACCAGATAGATGGCGGCGACGGTGCGGACCTGATTAAGGGCCAGGATGGCGACGACACGCTTCTCGGTCAGGTTGGGGCGGACACGATCTATGGCGGCGCTGGCAATGATACGCTGCGCGGCGGCAACGACGATGATCGCCTGTTCGGCGAAGCGGGTAACGATCTTTTGTACGGCGAGGCCGGGTCGGAAGGCGTTCGCGCGGCGGGGACCAGTTCCTGGCGCGGATTTACCCAGGCAGGCCTCGTCGGCGGCGACGGCAACGACCTTCTCGATGGCGGTATTGGAGACGATTATCTCGATGGCGGTGCGGGCGCCGACCAACTAATCGGCGGCGACGGGTTCGACGGCGTCGACTACAGCGCATCCAATGCCGCGGTTACGGTCAACCTCGCGACCGGAACGGGAAGCGGCGGGCACGCCCAGGGCGACGCGCTGAGCGGAATCGAACTGGTGCAGGGCTCCGCCTTTGGTGACACGATCACGGGTTCGGCTGGCTCGGACGTAATTTATGGCGGCGCGGGCAATGACCTGATCCTTGGCGGCGCGGGGAACGATTATCTGTTCGGCGGCGATGGCAATGATACGATCAACGCCGAAGCGGGCGATGACGTGCTCGACGGCGGAGCCGGTGATGACATCCTCAACGGCGGCATCGACAACGATCTCTATATCGTCACCCGATCCTCCGGGGCCGACACGATCAACAATTATGATCCGTCGGGCGATGACATCGACCTCATCGGCTTTAACGATGCGACGGGCGCCATAAACGACCAGGACCTTTGGTTCGAGCGGATCGGCGATGATCTCAAGATTAGCGTCATCGGCACGACCTCGAGCGTCCAGGTCACCAACTGGTACGGCGTCACCGACGCGAACAGTCGCGCCAATCATCAGATCGACTTCATCGTTGCAGGCACGGCCTATAGCCGTACGCTGAACATTGAAGGTCTTGTGGGCCTGATGGCGACCAAGACCAAGCCGGCAACCGCTGCGGCGCGCGACACGCTGATGGCGGACCTCAACTACAAAGCGATGTGGGCAACCTATTGGAATTCCAATGCCACGCCCACGCTGACCGCGATCGCCCAGCAGGCGACCAACGAAGATGTCGCGAAGTCCTTTTCGGTCACCGCGACCGATGACATTACGCCGGGTACGCAGATACAGCTCTCGGCGGAGGTCATCTCGGGGACGAATGTGGTCACCAACGCCGGGATCAGCTTCGGCACCCCGAACGCGAGCGGCGTTCGCACGATGACGATCAACCCGGTGGCGAATGCGAACGGCACCGCCCGCATTCGCGTAACGGCGACCGACGCCGGCGGCATATCGACGAGCCGGGAATTCAACATCGTCGTGAATGCGGTGGCCGATACGCCGACGATCACTCAGTTCACAAGTGCAGGAGGCACCTCGGGTCAGGCGGGCGGGATTCCGCTGGCACTCAACGTCAGCTATCCCGACGGAGACGGGTCCGAAACCCATGAAATCTGGATCACCGGCGTTCCCTCGGGACTCACGCTGAGCGCGGGAACCTACGACAGCGCCAGTTCGACCTGGAAGCTAACACAAGCGCAGCTTGTCAATCTCAAGCTCAATGCGCCGGTAGGATGGTCATCCGATCCGACTTTGACGGCAACGGCGCGCGCGACCGAGAATGGGCAGACCGCCGTATCGGCGGCTGTCCAGTTGACTGTATCGGTCAATGCGCCGCCGACGGGCGCGAGCCTGAACGGTAGCGTGAACGAAAATGCCGCCAACGGCACGGCTGTGGGCACCGTCGTTGGCACCGATCCCGACAACGATGCCATGACCTACAGCATGGTCAATAGCGCGGGCGGACGCTTCGCTGTCAATGCCGCAGGGGCCGTAATGGTCGCGAACGGAACCCTGCTGAACTTCGAGACAACCACCAGCCATTCAATCACGGTCCGTATCACGGATACGCGCGGTGCCTACATCGATCGCAGCTTTGCGATCGCGGTTAAAAATGTGAATGAAGCGAACAGCCTGCCCAGCAGCTATTCGATGTCTGTCAACGAGAATGTCGCGGTTGGCACGCTAGTGGGCACTGTAAAGGCGAGCGATCTGGACAGTTCCGCGGTCGCCTATGGCCAGCAGCGCTATTATTTCCTCAACGGAACGACCGCCAGCGGAACCTCCTCGGACGGGCGCTATTCGATCAACGCGACCACAGGGCAGATCAAGGTCGCCGGCGCCCTCAATTTTGAGGCCGGGACGACCAGTGTGGCTTATACGGTGATCGCCCGCGACAATGCCGGCGGCGCAGGATACAAGCAGGCGCAGACAACCGTTACGATTGCGGTTGCGAATGTGAACGAGCAGAATAGCCTACCGGCGAGTTACAGTTTCGCAGTCAATGAGAATTTGGGCATCGGAACCGCCGTTGGCACGGTGCTGGCGAGCGATCCCGATGGAGCCGGAACATTCGCGAGCCAGCGCTATTATTTCCTGAATGGGACGACCGCGAGCGCTATTTCGTCGGACGGGCGCTACCAAATCAACGCGACCACCGGCAAAATAACGACCAATGCCGTCCTGAATTACGAAGCGGGCACGCCGAGCGGTACCTATACGGTAATCGCGCGCGACAATGCCGGCGTGACGGGATACAAGCAGGCGCAGACCAGCGTGACGATCGCGGTCAAAAATGTGAATGAAGCGAACAGCCTGCCCGCCAGCTATTCAATGTCGGTCAACGAGAATGTCGCGGTTGGCACGTTGGTCGGCACTGTCGCGGCCAGCGATATCGACAGTTCCGCGGTCGCCTATGGCCAGCAGCGCTATTATTTCCTCAACGGAACGACTGTGAGCGCGACGAGCAGCGATGGCCGCTACACCATCAACGCCACCACCGGCAAAATAACGACGAAGGTGGCGCTCAACTACGAGGCGGGTTCGCCAAGCGCGACATACACGGTTATTGCGCGCGATAATGCGGGTGCTGCCGGATACAAGCAGGCGCAGACCAGCGTCACCATCGGCATCAAGAATCTGAACGAGGCCAACAGCATCGGTGCAAGCTTCAGTTTTGGCGTCAACGAGAATGTCGCGGTTGGGACGTTGGTCGGCACTGTCGCGGCCAGCGATATCGACAGTTCCGCGGTCGCATACGGCCAACAGCGCTATTATTTTCTCAACGGAACGACCGCGAGCGCGACGAGCAGCGATGGCCGCTACACCATTAACGCCACGACCGGCCAGATCACGACGAGGGTGGCGCTCAACTATGAAGCCGGGACACCCTCGGCGACCTATACGGTGATCGCCCGCGATAATGCTGGCGGCGCGGGCTATCATCAGGTGCAGACGAATGTCACCATTGGGATCAGGAATCTCAATGAGGCTAACAGCATTACGACGACCGGTCCGTTCTATGTAGCCGAAAACAAGGCGGTGGGCACGGTCGTCGGGACGGTTACGGCGACCGATCTTGATTCCTCGACCGTCGCCTTCGGCCAGCAGCGCTATTATTTCCTGAACGGAACGACCGCGAGCGCAACGAGCAGCGACGGCCGCTACACGATCGATGCGACCACGGGGCAAATCAAGGTCAAGGTTACGCTCGACTACGACACCGGCACGCCCAGCGGGACCTATACCGTAATCGCGCGTGATAATGCGGGGGCGGCCGGATATCGGCAGGCGTCGAAATCGATCACGATCAACATCACGAATATCAACGAAGCCCATACGCTCAAAAATGCAGCCGGGAGCCGAGCGGAAGGAGACTATCCGGATTATCCTGTCGTCAGTGGGACCAATGCCTACTACGATCTGCGTTCGCTTATGCTCTCCGATCCTGAAAACGGTCCGATGACCTGGACGTTCGTGGACGGCAAGTCCACCAATGGAATATGGTCTATCGAAGGATCAACGGGCCGACTGTATCTGACCGCGGGCGAGGTCGATTATGAAGCGGTTACGACCCGATACGAGACATCCTACGTTTATGATCCCTATTTTGGCATGATGGAAACGACCGTTCCGGTCCGTGATCATTCGCTGGCGACGCAGCAGCTGTCGATCAAGGCCACTGACGGGACGCATAGCGCGACCGGAACCTTCACCGCGACCATCACCGATGTGAACGAGGGACCGCAACTCAACTGGTCGCCCCGCTATATCGTTCGGGACGATCAGGGTGAGGGCTATTTCGCGACGCTGTACGGCACCGACCCCGAAACGGGCGCCGCAGCCAAAACTTATACCATCACCAATATCGTGAAGACCGAATCCCATCTCTCGCCGGGGAGCAGTTCGGATGTCGATAATTCCGGGAATCCGACTCTCTCGGTTGGCTATGCCGACGGCAAGCTCTCCTTCGCGGTACCGGGCGATGGCGAATGGGAAGGCGGCATCAAGAACCATCCGACGTTGGGCGGACGCTGGTACTACCAGCTCGACTATCAGGTCACGGTGCGCATGACCGACGCATCCGGCGTGGCCGGTACGTCGACCTTCACCGTCACCTTCCTCAAGCATGGCACCTCAACGGTGCTTCCCATCATGTTCGATCTCGATGGCGATGGCATCGAACTGGTCGGCTATGAAAATTCGGCTGTCGCCTTCGACATGGATCTTGATGGCATCGCGGACCGCACCGGCTGGGTGGGGGCCGACGATGGCATGCTGGTCATCGATCGTAACGGCAACGGGACAATCGACGATGCGAGCGAAATATCCTTCGTTGGCGATGCGCCGGGAGCCGCGACCGACCTCGAAGGCCTGCGTGCTTATGACACTGACAAGGACGGATATTTTGATACCGGTGACGTGGATTTCGGAAACTTCCTGATCTGGCGCGACGTCAACCAGGATGGCGTGAGCCAGGCCGGGGAACTCAAGTCGCTGACAGAATGGGGCATTCGCGCCATTAACCTTTCCATGACGCTGACCGGCCAGGACCCCGATCAGGAGGACAATGTCATCTTCGCGACGACCGATTTCGAGAAGACCGACGGCACCACCGGCGCGGTCGGGGACGTGTTCCTGAAATTTGCGCCCTCGGATATCGATGACATCGCAGCGCCGATCGTCCTCGATTTCGATGGCGACGGTGCCGGTCTCGTGACACTGGCGGAGAGCAAGACCCGTTTCGATATGAACGGCGACGGGATAGCCGATAAGACGGGATGGATTGAGCAGGGCGACGCGTTTCTCGCTCTCGATAGAAACGCCAACGGCAAGATCGACGACGTTTCGGAAATATCCTTTGTCGGCGACAAGGAGGGAGCGAAAACCGACCTGGAGGGCCTCGCCGCCTTCGACAGCAACGGGGATGGCGTGCTCAATGGCGATGACGCCCGCTTCGCCGAGTTCCGCCTGTGGTTCGACAGCAATTCGAATGGCGAGACTGACGCCGGAGAGCTGCTGAGCCTGGCCGAGGCCGGTGTGGCCGCGATTGATTTGAGCGGTGTCGCAACTGGTGAAACGGCAACGTCGGGCAAGAACATCGTATACAATAAGGGCATCTTCACCCGCGTTGGCGGGGGCGATGGTGAACTTCTCGATGTCGGCCTCGCCTTCAAAGCCATGACGGCACTGCCTGATGTGGAATTCCAGACGAGTAGCTGGGGCGGAAAATCCGAACGTTATCGGTTGAATGCTTCAGGCGGCAATGTCCGGGTCGTTCCTCGCTATCCGAAGGGGCCGTTGGCGGCCGAGGCAGGTCAGGTCGCCGGAGCGGCAATGATCTCGACGCGCAACGGCGATTATGGGCTGCTGTCGACCATATTGCTGGATATTGACGGAGACGGGCTTGAAGCCAAGCGGGCGAGCAAATCGAAGGCGCGTTTCGACATGAACGGCGATGGCCTTCGCGACGATACTGGCTGGGCGTCGGGCGGCGACGGTATGCTCGTCATCGACCGCGACAATGATGGAAAGATCAGCCACGCATCCGAGCTCTCTTTCCTCTCCGAGAAGGAAGACGCAAAGAATAGCTGGGAAGGCCTTGCCGCACTCGACAGCAACAAGGACGGCAAGCTCGACAAGAACGACGCGCGCTTCGGCGAACTCAAAGTGTGGTCCGACGGAAACGGTGATGGTATCTCGCAGGTTGGTGAGCTCAAGACGCTTGCCGAGCTCAGCATCGCCGAGATCGGGCTACGCAATGCCGCAACCTCGGACAGCGTCAAGCTTGGACGGAACCTCGCCCTGTCGACCGCAACCTTCAAGCGTGAGAATGGTACAACCGCGACGATCGGCAGCGTAGCGCTTGGCTTCGAAGCCGCAAAGATCGCCGCACGCTCGCCCGGGCTTCCAACGGGACCATATGCGCGGCGGTCGATCGACGAATTGGACGCGGCGCGCGCGGCGTCTAATCTGGCACAGGCGATGAGCCGGTTCGGTATCGAGGCCTCCGCCGACAGCTTGCGAAATCTGCCGAATGATGGAATGGCGCCGCATGATTGGCTTGCCGCTGCGGTGGCTTGAGATCGGGACGATATGAACAGGAAACCAAATTCTTCGGGAAAGAAGGCATCGGGCAAGGCGGAGGCCACGACCCCGCCACCGACCGTCAGCCATCTGCTTGGTGAAATGACCTGGCTCCTGACCCAGTCACCCTTGCATCGTGCCTTCAGCATCGGTGACCTCGAATGGCTGGTCATGCCCGCACTCATTCATCAGCAATTCTATATGTTTCGTGACGGACAGCAGCCGGTAGGCCTTGCGATGTGGGCCAAATGCACCCCCGAGGCGGTCGCCAAGCTCGACCGCGGCATGATCGAGCCTGAGAACCGGCTAACACTCGAAGAGTGGACGTCCGGCGATCAGGTGTGGCTCGTCGATCTGGTTGCGCCCTTTGCGAACGCGGAGAACCGGCATCGCGAACTGATGATCGCCGATCTTATCTCCAAACCCCTCAAAGGCGTTGAGTTTCATTTCCATCAGACCGATCCAGCCACCGGCAAGCGCGTTGTTCAGACCATCGCCGCCGATGCTGGCGATAAGCTGCTCGACGCGATCAAGGGGGTCGCGGAAACGAGCCCGCCCGAATAGGCGACGCGTATCACGACCTAGCGGAGTGCGCCTCGCTGGCACATTGCTACCGTTTCTGGCGCCTATTGACGATTTGAAAGAGGCGCTTTGATCCTCATCATGCAGCGAACCGGCTTCTTGGCTTTGGCCGCCGCCCTTTCGCACGCGGCGATGGCGTCGTGGTTCGCCTGCCGCATGTCGGCGGCATCAACGATTGCCTGCCAGCCTTCCGGATTCCCGGCGTGCATGAGACGCATGCCCGCACCCCATAGCGTTGCCTCGCCCATCGTGCGGCGCGCGGCCCGTTCCGGCCAATGCCAGTTCTCTGGAACAGAGCTCGCGATCATGCCGGGCAGGATCGCCCAGAGCAAGCACCCGGCAAGGATGCCGCCGCCGATGCCCCACAAGAGATGCTCGCGCTGGCTTTGCTGCGTGCGCGCATGGCCGATGATCTGGCGCAGCGCCTGCACGGAGTCGCGCTGATCCTCCCGCACGCGCCGGATGCTGGCTTCGTCGTCCTCGCGCGCCTTGTGCGCAGCCGCGGCGATGCGGGCTCCCATCGTCTCCGGAGTGACGTCAAGCGCCGGCGCCGCCTCGATCGTCTCCAGCCGCTGCAGGATGTTGGCGAGCCAGGCGTTGGTCTTTTCCAGCGTCGGGTTATAGTCGGGAATCTCGACCTCGAACCGCTCGGCCGCCATATGCTCGACGGCGCGCGCCATGAGCGCGATGCGCCCGTCGAGACCCGCCACGCGGCCGTCGAGCCGCGCGAACGCTTCGGCCGCGGTTTCCTCGCGGGGGTCCGGCTCCGGCGCGTTCGACGGCAATCGTTGTTCGTCCATCTGTTTTCTCCTGACTAATGACCGATGCCCATTCCGCGTCCCAGATCGCGGACGGACTCGAAGGGGATGGAGTTCGCGAGGTCGCGCGACAGGCTGCGGCCAATGTCGCGGCTGATCTCGAGCCCGAGTTCGCGGCTGCGCCCGCCGAGCACCGACTCAAGCTGGGCGTCGCGTTCGAGGCTCTTCGCCATGCCAGCCATGCTCTGCGCCACGCGTTTCGCACCGCATAGATCGCCATCGCGAACCAGTTCTTTGCGCTGCCGCTGCAACTGCTGCCAGCCTTCCACAAAGCGGTCGGCGCGCTGGAACGGGTCGATGCGGACCTCCGTTTCCTTGCTCATTGCCTTTAGCGCGGCCTGGCTGCGTCCTTCCGCCGCCTCGCGGACGAGCTCGGGCTGGCGCTCGAAGGCGGCGCCAAGATCGGCGGAGGCATGGGACCGGATCGTGTCGAGCGACTCCTTCGCCCGGTCGAGCGCCGCGCGCTGGTGCGGCATTGGATCGAGCCCTTGGGCGCGGGTCTGCTGCACCGCGTCGAGCGCTTTTGCATAGCGCTCCACCGCGCCGCGAACGCCACCGGCGCGTGATGGCTGCACGTCGCGGGCGAGCCCGTCGTTCCGTTCCGGTTGCTGTGACGGAGGCGTTGGCCGGAAGTCCGCGAAGATCGAGCGCGCGCGCTCGGGTGCTGCCGCATCGCGTTCCAGCTTGCTGGCCGAAAGCCGCAAACCGTCGAAGATGCCGCGCGCCTTCTCGGGCACCTTGCGCACGATCTCGGCGACACGCTCGCCGAACACGATCCCGCGCCGCTCGGCCAATGTGCGCGCGGGATCGGCCTTGGCGTAATCCTGCGCCATATCCTTGGCCCGCTCGCGCGACAGCGCGCGGACTAGCTTGCCCTGATCCCGGAAGTCATCGCGGCCATAATGCAGCGCGGTGCCGTCGCGATGCCGCGACAGCGCGACATAGGCGCCGTGCCGATCCATGCCCGGCGTCGCGAGCACATGGGTGCGATCGACCGTCATGCCCTGCGCCTTGTGGATCGTCGCGGCATAGCCGTGATCGAGGTCGCGATAGGCTTTGACATCGAACGCGATACTCCGCCCGTCGTCGGTGCGCACCGCCATATTCTGCTCGCCGACGCGCTCGATGACCCCAAGCGTGCCGTTCTTCACCTCCAGGCTACGCTCGTTACGCAAGAACATGATCCGGTCGCCGGCAGCAAAATCCCGGTCGCCGCGCTCGGTCTTGATGCGAACCTCATCGCCAAGATCGCCCGACGCGCGCATCAGCTCGCGCGCCGCGTCGTTCAATTCGCGCACCTCGGCATTGGTATGGGTGAGGATGATCCGGCTGGCGTCGGAATCCGCCCGCCGGTCGCGATCCCAGCGTTCGATGAGGTCGCCACGCGCCGCGTCGCGCGTGTCGGCGGCGAACACCCTGTCCCGCTCGGCGTAGGCGCCGATCGCTTCACCGGTTCGCCCCGTCGCGAGATGCCGGGTGGCGTCCTGCTGCCAGCCTTCGTGCTGGCGGCGTACCTCGGTGATTTCGACGCCGCCGTGCCGTTCGTGGATCGATCGGAATGCCGCGCCCGCCTCGATCGCCTGCAACTGCTGCGGGTCGCCGACCAGTACGATCTTCGCGCCGGCGTCGGCGGCATGAGCCAACACACGCTCCATTTGCCGCGTGCCGACCATCCCCGCCTCGTCGATGACGAGCACATCGCGCGAAGTGAGCAAATCGCGCCCCTGCGACCAGCCATGTTCCATGCTGGCGATGGTGCGCGAGGCGATGCCCGAGCCATTCTCCAGACCCTCGGCGGCGATGCCCGACAGCGCCGCGCCGCGCACACGGAACCCGGCATCCTCCCACGCCTCGCGCGCAACCCCGAGCATCGCGCTCTTGCCGGTTCCCGCATAGCCGATGACGATGCTCAAGCCCTGCTTGTCGGTCACATGGCCGAACGCCGCGCGCTGCTCGCCCGACAGGTCCAATCCGCTCGCCGCCGCCGTGCGAAGCGCGCGCTCCCGGTCGTTCTCCGACACACGATGCCGTTCGCGCTCCGCCATCAATTCGCTGGCGCGCTGCAACCGCTGCTCGGTCTCGATCATCTCGCGGCTGGTGAACCGCTCCTCGCCGCGCCCGTCCTTGCCGAGAGCAATCAGGTCGGGCGACGCGCGCACCGCGCTCATCGCTCGATCATATTGCTCCTTCCCGTCGCTGTGACGATGCACGAACATCGCGAGGTCGCGGTTCGTGAATGTGGCTTGGCTATGGGTGATCGCGTCGAGCGCGACCGATGGCTCGGCAATGATCCGGTCGCCGTTCGCGCGCGCGATCTCGCGGTGATCCTCGATCCGCTCGGATTCCAGCCCGCGTGTCCCCATGCGCGATGCGGCGGGGCCGATCTTGTCCTGCGGTTCGAGGCCGATGCCCTGCGCTTCATAGCTGCGGTGGTCGATACGTGCGTCGATGTCGAGTTCGGCGAGCCGCCCGTTGACGTGATCGGCCCACCGTTCGCGCCATTGCTCGACCTGCACGGTCGCGTTCCAATCACGGACCTTCGCGCCGAACCCGTCTTCGCTCACCACGCGCATCGTGAGCATGACATGGGCGTGCGGCTTGGCGAGCCCATCGGCGCCAATATCCCAATGCACATTGAGGTCGGCGATCATGCCGCGGTCGACGAACTCGGATTGCACGAAATCGCGAGCCAACTCGACGCCTTGCGCCTCGGTCATCTCGCGCGGAATGGCAAACTCGACCTCACGCGCCAACTGCGCGTCCTTGCGGACCTCGGTCGCCTCGACCTCGTTCCAGAGCTGTTCGCGATCCGCCAAGCGTTCGGGCGCGCCCTCGGGCAGGAGGATTTCCGAATGGACGACGCCGGGCTTGTTGGTGAAGTCATGGTCGCGGTCGAGCCGTTCGTCGTGCAGCCGTTCGCCTGCGCGATAGGCGGCGGCCGCGACCGCACTGCGTCCGGCGGCGCGACTGATGACTTTGACCGAGAGGTGATAGATTGCCACAACGACAATCCATCTACACTTCAAAGCGCACGTCGGCACGACGTATAAGCGCGCCCTTCTCGAATAAATTCTCGTGCGGGACTGGGTTGTTCCATGCTGTCCCGGCAACAGTACTGCATCACGGGCGCCGCTCTTCTATCATGGCAGCATTGTCACAGAATGGAGACTTTGCGATGCGCAAACCCCGCGATATCGATTCGGAATTGAAGGCGCTCGAAGCCAAAGCGAAGACCCTCAAGGAACGCCGCGTTCGCCAGCTCGGCGAACTCGTCATTGCGACCGGTGCCGATGCGCTTGATGCCGACATGCTCGCCGGCGCATTGCTCGGCGCCGTCGCGGCCAAGGATACAAGCGTGAAGGAGGGGTGGCGCAAGGCGGGCGCGAGCTTCTTTCGGCACGGCGCGCGCAAAACTACGTCGCGACCTGATCGTGGTGCGGCGAATGACACGGCGTCTGACGGCCATGCGGCATCGGCTTGAAGCGACGAAGGCACGGATCGGAATGCGCGAATGGCAAGTGAAGCGGCGCGAACGCACGCGGCAACTCATTGAGCTGGGCGGTCTCGTCGTCAAAGCCGAGCTCGTCGATCTCACCGACGACGATCGCGCGATGCTCTATGGCGCCTTCCTGTGGATGGCGAACAAGCTCAGGAGCGACGAGCGCGCCCATGCCGCAGCGCTGTGGAAGCGGCGCGGGAAGCGCGCGTTCGACGCCGAGAGCTGACGTCTATTTCTTGCGCGGTCGTCCGCCGCGCCCGTTCTTACCGAGCCCGATCTCCTTCGCGAGCGCGCGGCGCTTCTCGGCATAGTTGGGGGCGACCATCGGATAGTCCGGCGACAGATTCCACTTCGCACGATAATCTTCGGGCGTCATGTCATGGTCCGTCATCAGGTGGCGCCGAAGTGTTTTGAACTTCTTGCCGTCTTCGAGGCAGATGATGTAGTCGGGCTTCGTCGACGCGCGGAGCGATACCGCCGGTTCCTGTTTGGCTTCGGGCTCGTCGGCCTCGCCAAGTCCGGCGAGCGCGTCGTGCACGGTCTTAATGACCAGCGGCAGATCGGACACGGCCACATTATTGTTGCTGACGTGCGCCGCTACAATGTCGGCGGTGAGCGTGACGAGCGCTTCGGCATCTTGCATTTTTTGTTCTCCTTGGACCCGGCGGCATGACCCTTACTATTCTAAGCTACGGACATGCCCGTATCCGGACGCCACTTCAAGTAAGGCGCGCAGTGACTCTGCGGCATCGCGCCAGCGCGCGCCCGATATGATTTTCGACCGCCTTGCAGCTTATTCCGAGTTCGTCGGCAATGTCCCGGTAGGTCATGCCGCGTAGCCGGTGCATCAGAAAGATGCGCCGGGTCTTTCGCGACAAGGGGCGAAGCGCCCGCCAATAGGCGCGTCGCAGTTCCTTTCCCTCGAACCTTCGCTCCTGTTCGGGCGGCGTGGCAGCATCGCGTTCCTCGTCCAAGGGATAGAGGATGCCACGCCGTTCCTGCTGTCGTAGCCGGTTGAGCCATTTGTTGCGCGAAATCTTCGCCAGATAGGCCCGGGGATATTCCAGTGTCGCGAGCTTGCCGCTGCCATAAAGGCGCATGAACGCTTCCTGCGTCAGATCGGCCGCCTCGTCGCGCCCGACCTTCCGCCGGAAAAAGCCATGCACCCGCGCTCGTTCGGCCCGATAGAAGGCGTCGAAGG
Organism: Sphingopyxis indica; assembly: GCF_032879645.1. NCBI lineage: Bacteria > Pseudomonadati > Pseudomonadota > Alphaproteobacteria > Sphingomonadales > Sphingopyxidaceae > Sphingopyxis > Sphingopyxis indica. The sequence continues at coordinate 567,831 of NZ_CP076394.1, read as the reverse complement.
CGACCGCCGAAGCCGGGGCGGTCACGACCGCACCCCTTTGCGCTCGCGCGGCAATAACGGCGCATCGCGCGACGCGCGATAGAGGGTGATGCCCGCCTCGATACGGTCGAGGATGAAGGTGTCGCGCTCGGCCTTGGCGACGCGGATGTCGGCCTTCGAATAGAGTTCGAGGCTGACAGCGCAGCGGTTGCCAAGCTCGCTGTCGATGACCTCGCGGGCGCGGGTCCAGCATTCCGCTTCCTTGAACAGCGGATGATTGACGACGATCCAGAATTCGTAATCGGAAAAGTTGATCGTCTCGTCGTCTTCATACCAAGTCTTCCGCGCATAGGGGCCGATCAAGATGATACGGCGGATTTCGCCCGGCTCGGGCGCCTGCACCACATCGGGATCGAAGCAGGCGCGCAGGATGCGCGTGATCCGTTCGACCTCCTGCTGCTTGCGGCGGATCAGATGGCCGACGCGCGCCATCAGGACTTCGCGCGCGTAAACGTCGTTAGCTTTGGGGGTATGCATGTTGAGCTCGCACAGCGGCGGTCCGCGCGTCAGCGCGCGAATGTGCAAGCGGTGTCCGCTGTGTGCCGATCGATCGGCTTACAGCAACTGCCCGACCCTCGGCCGGACCAGCATGATGCTGGCAGGACGTTCCTCGGGATGGCCGCCAGTCATTCCATCCCGTGGGCGGGATTATGCCAGAAGCGGGGAGTCCCGGCAAGCCGGGCGGCCGCCCGCGTCTATTCGCGCACGGCCTTTTCGAGCTCCGTGATCCTGTCGGTGCAGACCTGATGGACGACGCGGCCGAGTTCCTCGACACGCTCGCCGAGCCAGGTCAGCTCTTCTTCGCTGATCCGGTAGTGCTTGGAATAGCGGGCCTTGGTGTAAGCCTCTTTCAACTTCTGGAACATTGCGCGTTCGCGGCGATTGGCTTCCGGCCAGATGCCATAGAGGCGGCGGTCCAGCCCCTCGGCGAGCGAACGCAGGAATGCGATGTTGTGGTTGTACGGCGTGTAATAGGTCAGCGTCAGCAGTAGGCAGGCATAAAGACGCTCGGTGGTCTGGTGCATATCGAAGGCAGCGTCCTTCAAATACCCCTTGTCGATTCCAAACCGTGCAAATTCATACCGCTTCATCGCAGACGGGAATCCGTCCTCAAAATATTCTCTCGCGGTCGCCAAAGCTTGCTCCGAAGTCTTCGGTTTCGGCGTCGCCAATTCACGATCATCAGCCTCGTAAAGCGCGATGCCATCCTTCGCGACCTCCATGAAGAAGACCCGGCCATGCGCGAGCCCATCGTTGACCTCGTGGAGCGAGTGGACGATGAAATTGACCGGCGTGCGCAGCGTCTTTTCGATCGTATACGCCCGGATCAGCCGCTCCTCGGCCTTGGCCCAATAGGCGGCGCGATCAGTCAGCTCCTTCTGGCTGACGATGACGAGAATATCGTAATCGGATTTATACTGGTTGGCAGACGCCCGCGCGTCGACCCAATCATCCCTCGCGTAGCTGCCGAACAGGATGATCTTCAATATGCGGGCGCCCTTGCGGCGCCCGGTCGCATTCTCGGTCGCGGCACCGAACTCGTCGAAGATGATTTCGACGATGCGTTCGAGCTCGCGCTGCTTGGCGGCTGGCAGATGATCGACGTCTGTTCGCATGCGTGCAGGAATCTTCGGGCAATGCCCGTCACTTGGCAAGAACAGATTGCCCGGCGCTCTGCGGGGGGCGTCGATAACCAGTCCATTCCGAGGATCGCCAGCCTATCAGCGCACTTCGGAACTGGCCGGTTGCTGACGTTCAGCTTCCAGGCGACGAACCTAGAGAAGCGGACGTTCGGAGCCGTGGGATGTTTGAGGATCGCCTTCTGAAAAGCCAAGGTTAGCAAAAAAGAGTGGGCGAATCCTATCACGATGCGCAGTCAAATTTACGGTCTCGACGCAGGCGAAACAGACCTTATGGGTGGATGAATACAGGGGGGTGGTTTCAGAATGCGAAATGGATTTAGCGGGCGGCTGCTATCCGCGATTTCGGCAGTTGCGATGCTGTCGGCATGCGGCGGCGGAGAGAGTTCCGGAGGCGGCAATGTTGTCACAGTTCCTCCCACACCTACCCCGACGCCAACCCCTGCACCTACTCCGACCCCAACTCCCGTGCCAGTGGGCACCTCCTTTTACGCTGGAGTGGGTGGGCCAGTTCTTGGCGAGATGATATTCGACACCAATGAGAGCGGGATATTCTACGATTCTGTCGCTACGGCAAATACCCGGCTTTTCGACGTCAGCGTTTTTGCAAACGCTTCAGGCCAGTTCGGCCCAACGGCCATCAACAACATCAATGGCGACCAAATCACGTTAGAGCCAGACGCCGCTCTGGAGGGAGGTGGTCTCGATACGCTGAGCGGCTATGCCTACGCGTCAATGAGGGCACCGGTCGGAGCAACGGTGGTTTCTCCAGTAACAGGTTTGCTGGATTCGATCGACGATGATCTGGTCGCAGCGAATATCGGTCTCGGAATGTCCGCCCGCGAGCTTGCGACTTTCGCGGCGGTGCCCGCCATGTCTGACCCTGCCGAGGCTGCGCTTGGTCGCCGCGTGACGGCGCTAAATTTGAAACTCGCGGCCTTTGCCTTCCTCAACCCCACTGGTTCTTACGGCCAAGCGGATACGGCTATCACTTTCGACGGCACGTTAGGCGCTGTCGTCGAGCAGCTGAAATCGCGGCGAGTGGATTGGAACGGCGAAACTGACATACGCGCAATTCTGGATCGCAGTTCGCGAATGTCGACAACCTCATCCGACGCGAAGCGGGCCATCGCTTCTCTACTGGCGCGATATGGCGCGGCGGTGGACGCGTATCTTTCGACCCCGCAGCATGCGACCGATATTCAGCACGGCCTTCGCTTGGTGGTTCTTCCCGTCATCGAAGACCTTGCTCGGGGGGGATATCCAGACACCACGGATGCAGATGCGATCACCACGGAAAGGCTGCTCGCCGCCTTTCGCGAATTTGCAGAGATTCCTTCGCCCACCATCCAAGATCGAGGGTATGTCGCGAATGTGGTGCCGCACAGTCTCGTTGCCGTTACCGATTTGCGGTCAATTAGCCGTACCGCGGCCGGCAACAGCCTGGCGCTGAGCGGTGGCTGCCAAATCGGAGCCGGTCCAACTTCTTCGCCCGCGTGTAATGACCTCGGAGTTTATTCGATCGGCGGCGTGGGGATTGACCACAGACAGCTCAAGGTGACCGCAATCCGTGTACCGGAAAAATTTTCCGCTCAGTTGAGCGCAACGCTCTCATCTAACGGTGATATCATGCTACGCCGGCTAAACGCAGCAAAGGGGTTGGCGTGGTTCGAATACGACGTCGTGGAGCCAGGCGGCGTCAACGCAACCGGTCGCGTTTACGTCCGGCTCGGTCTTTCGGAGTACTAGTAATCAACGAAGCGCCTCATCATCGGCGTGCCACTTATACTTCGGAAGTGGCCGTTTACGGTCTGTCGGCTTTTGGCGGTGAGGCACGAGAAGCGGACAATCCCTGTGCCCAATGGGTCGCAAGACGAGGCGTGCGAAGCAACTAGCTCTCAAGTCGACGCACCCAGATTTGGCTTGGATGGCGTCTAACCTAAGCCTTGGCGACGCTGATATCTTACATGGGCGCCGCTAACTCGGAGTCGAAAGTCGAGCATCGGCCTGCTAACCCCATAGATCAGTTGGGCCCGCGCCGCCAAACCGTTGGAAAGGATGTGTAGCGCCGCCTCATTAGGCACGAGCAAACATCCGCCGAGAAAATTGGCTTCCGCTTCAATTCCGCTGTCATGGGCGCGCTCGCCATCTTCGTTCAGTGGCGGGACATGCTCATGCCCGAGAAAGAGGTGAGCCAACTCGTGGCAAATGTTACTGCGTTGCCGCAGCGGATGGTGGGTGTCGTTATGCACAATGGCGGACCGGATCCCGCATGGCACCGTCATCGCTGAGAAACGGCTCTGCTCGCCAGATTTGAAAGCTGAGCAATCGCACGGCAGACTCGACATCTGGATAACTTCAATCTCGTAACGAGCGCATATCGCGAAGGGGTCGATCGGATCGATCGGTGCCAAACCCATCTGCTCGCGAATTCCCAACGCGATCCGATTGGCATGAGCCTTGAAACCCCGTGCAAACCCCATTTCTATGTGCCTCGTAATCGCGAATAGGTAGCCGCGACGATATCTTCCAAAACCTTCGCGTTCTCGGGACTCAGATTGGGGTCCGCACGCAACAGGGCGGTAACTCGCGCCAGTGGTTCAGCCTCGGCAATCTCGCCGTCTCGAATAAAGGTCTCAGCCTTGAGCCCGGACCATTGCAGCAGCGCAGCAAGGCCATCTATATCCGGGCGTTTCCCTTGGCCAATGCGCGTTAATGTCGAGGCAGAGATTCCCGCCTGCTCAGCCACGTCTTTCCAGGTCAGCTGACGGCTAAGTCGCGTCGCGTTTAGCGCTGCATAGAAGGCTTCGTTGTCGAACCTTTCAGCCATGAATCTCCTATTCCACAATTAGAATCGATTGCAGTATTGCAATTTCTATCTGACCCCCTATTTCTATCTCACCGATTGCAGATTCGCAATCGGTATCGAGATAGGAAGGCTCTCCAATGAGTTCAGACGAAGATAAAGGAAATGGCGATCGCGATCCCGGTGATGGCCGGAACAAGGTTCGCATCACTGTCAACACGACCGATTCCGACGAGCCCAAGGGCAAGATCACTTATAGCCGGGTGGTCGAGATCGCGTATCCCGATCACGCCGCGCACCCCAACGCCACCTATAGCATCGTCTACGAGCGTGGTCCCAAGGCAAACCCCGAAGGAACTCTCAGCAAGGGCGGTTCGGTGGTTATCGGTGAAGGGATGCGGTTCCGTGTCAAACGCACCGGCGAATCTTAAGGGTCTCGAAGACCTGCTTTCCCGCGGGTATTCGCTGTCGATCCTGAACGCGCACCTCGTCGTTAATGACGTTTGGTACGTCAACCATGCCGGTGAACTGGCGAAGGGGAGCCTTGGGGCTCCCCTTACGCTGGACGAGGAGGACAAGGTCGGCGCACCCAAAAATCACCAGATGTACTGGAGCGGGAGCGCCCCGCACTTTGCCGACGGGACGCCAATTCCACTCGGCGCCGCAAAAGTCGACAATGTCTCGATCGGCGGCACAGAATACCCTTGGCATCTTTCGAATAAGCCGCCGGAGGGCTTTGCAATCTACACCGGCTTGATCGAACATTATGTGGCCCTGATCTCTGGTCCGGCCGAACAAAAATTTAGCGTCACGCCGCGCACAGGCGCAGTCTACGAAGTTTCCGAAGATGCGTCGCCGTTCAAGGTCACGGACACGTTCTCCGCGCGCGCGGAGATTACCGACCTAAATGCCCATCTCGCGAACGAGCGCGTGGCAATTATCGGCCTCGGCGGTACTGGCGGTTTCGTCCTCGACTTCATGGTAAAGACGCCGGTGTATTCGATCGATGCCTTCGATTTCGACGCATTCGCCGTTCACAACGGTTTCCGAGCTCCTGGCGAGATTCCGTTCGATATGTTCGGACAAGCCAAGACGGCGCTGTATCGCCGAAAGTACGATGCATTCCGCCACCGGTTGTATTTCCATCAATTGCGCGTGGGCGCCTGCGACGCGGAACATTTTGCTAATATCACTTTCGCATTCATCTGCATTGACGATGGTGAATCGCGTGCTGAAATTTGCGCAATGCTTCGAACGCTCGGCGTGCCCTTCATCGACGTCGGCATAGGTGTCGAAAAGGAGAACGGTCGTCTCGATGGCCTGGTCCGCACGACGCTATTTGATGAGATGACCTATGACCGCGCCATTGCCGATGTTCCGCTCGACAAGGACGAAGGCGAAGGCGCGTATCGTACCTTTGTCCAGATCGCGGAGCTCAATGCCCTGAATGCGGCGCTAGCCGTCATCCGCTACAAGCAGATGCGAGGTTTTTATGCAGACGACGCAGGACTGTTTAATTCGCTATTCAGCGTGGGGCTGTCCAAGATGATGGGTGCTGCATGAGATATCAGCTGACTGAAATCGAACGGTTTCCCGCACAGATCGAACCAGGCGTTCTTTACTATTCGCAGGAGTTCAAAATGTGCGCGCATCGTTGTGCGTGCGGTTGTGGCGATGTGATTCAACTTCCGGTCGACAACCAGAACTACCGCATCACCGTCGGCGCGAAAGGTGTGACGCTGCGCCCCTCAATCGGCAACTGGAATGTTTGCGACGCCCATTATTATATCACCGATGGCGGCGTGGAGTGGATGCCAACGTGGTCTGCGGAACAGGTTGCCGCCGGCCGCGCGGCGGAAGACGCTCGCCGCGATAACTATTATGCACGCAAAGCCACCTGGTCCAAGCGGATTAAGCTGTGGCTAGTCAGCCTACTTTCGTGGTTTAGACGGGGATAAGGCACTAAGCTCGGAAAGCTCCATATTTTCGTACTATAGCACCTGATTGACAGTTTCGGCGGTCAAATCGGTTGCGGCTTCGCGAATGGCGCGCCAATAGCAGAGAATGGAAACAGCGTTACTCCGGGATGGCGACATCAGAAGGGCGGCCTACCGCAAGCTGCTGCGCCATGCCGAAGCCTGTGACGACACCTTGATCATTGATGAACTTGGTCTCGGTCATGGCGCTTGTCGCGTCGATATTGCTGTCATTAACGGGCATATCCGTGGTCTCGAAATCAAAGCTGAAGCGGACACGCTCGTACGATTGCCGAGGCAGATCGAGGCCTATGGTTCGGTCGTTGACAAAGCGACGCTCATCGTCGCCGAGCGCCATCTCCGCGCGGCCAAGGAGATCCTACCTGATTGGTGGGGAGTGGTCGTGGCTGCTCGCTCCAAATCCGGCGTGGTGACGTTTCAGCGTGTTCGCGGCGAACATATCAACCGCGGCACTGATCCGATGATGATCGCGCGGCTGCTCTGGCGAGATGAAGTCGTAGCAATGCTACGCAGCCGCGGAGAGAGCGAGCGAGCACTGCGGGCACCCCGAACCGAGCTCTACAGGCTTCTCACAAGATCGGTTTCAGTGCGAACCTTGTCTCGACTGGTCCGCGACACGCTCAAGGCCCGTGAAGGGTGGCGAGATCGGACACGACTTTCGCGATATGATGGTTCGTACCCACCCAGCGCCATGTCGTGAGATTGCCGGTCTTCTCAGTGCCTGCGCGGCATCCGTCGATATAGGCACTGCCCGCCGAGTGCGAAATGCCAAGATAGCTCGGCGAAGTGGTTATTGATCCGCTTAGCGTGCGGCACTGCGCAAATCCGTTGTCACGCACGTTGACCCCCTTCGCAATGAGCCAGCCATCATCGACGGCGTAGCGGATCGTAGCCGACGGCTTAACGACGCGCATATCCATTTGCGCAAATTCAGCGCCGGCGATGGCGTAATCGCCAAAGCCCGGCGTTCGGAAACCGGCAGGAAGCGCGGCACGAACCGCCTTGTACAGCAGCCACTCTCGGCGGGGCCAGAACTGAAGAGGCGGCGTCACCGCTCCCATCGAATCGGGAAAGGAGGTCGCGATCAGCGTGATGCTTCTGCACTCGCTCGCTGCACTCGCCCCTGAAAGCGCGGAGATCACGATGGCGACGAGATCGGCTTGTGGCTCGAAGGCCGGCGAGCGAAGATCGAGAATGATGTCGAGCGCCGAAATATTGATTTCGATCTCGCCAAGGAGTCCGTCGAGGGTTTTGTCAAACTCAGGGTCGAGCATGTCCTCGATACCGCATCGCAGCGCGGCGCCGGTGCCGCCGACCGCATCAATCTCACAAACTGCGCGCTGATAATCGGCGTCGCGTTCAAAATTGGTCACAGGAATGAGGTTGGCGCCAAGTGTCGCTGCGCGGTCATATAGATAAGACAACGGATGCGTACCGTCCGCCATTCGCATAGCCGGCTCAACCAGGCCGCAATCGAGAAGCGCGGGTCGGGGCCCCCATTTGGCCTTCAGGCGTGTCGCGAACGTCGCCAAATGCTCGTCGATCGTCTTCTTAGGCACCCACAGTTCGAAATCGAACTCGGGCGGAGTGATTTCGATGAGCGGAACAACGCGCAATTTCTGTGCGTCGCTAAGCCGAAGTAGCGCTTGATATTCGCCCTGCCGCCATTTCAAGGCGGGGACATAATCGAGATGCGTGATCATCGCGCCTTCCTCACAGTCCGAACCTGCGACGCACTTCGCCCGACCCGACTAAGCCTGGAAGCAATGTGTAATTTCGGGCTTCGCGTCGGATGCGCCCCGCGATAACGGCAGGCCCGACACCGAAGCGCTTCGCGTCAACAAGGACGGAGCGTTCTGTACGGGCGAACCGCGAGGCAGCAAGCTTCCAATTGTCGGTCGGTATCAGAGCCTCCTGCGCAAACAGGTCCGCTTCGTCCTCGACATCTGAATCCGCCGGCGCCTCGGTGTCATCGAAGATTGCGGCAAACTTCCCGGTGCCGATGTGCAATTTCAGGTGCCCAAGTTCATGGAATAACGTGAACCAGAAATTGTCGAGACGATCGTGGCGAAGCGTCATCGCGACAATGGCACGCTTCCGGATCGAGCAAAGCGCGGCGCCATCGAGAAGCGTGCCGGGTAGATGGCGTTCGACGATCAGCGATATGCCGATGTCGCGAAGATGATCGACCGTCCGGCTGACTCCGTCGGGTTCAACGCTCATTGCGCGCAGAGCACCGATCCACTCGTCGCTGATAAACTTCGGGTCGAATTCGGCTTCGGGCGGATTTTGTTCGGCAAGCGTGCGCACTCGCGCTTCCCAAGCCGTGAACGCCGCTTCGAGGACATTCCCTTTTGACCGTACCGATTTGCGGTGCATTGCAGGCATGAGATAATCCGCGCCAGTCGCCGCAAGAAAGCTCGGAACTAGCTGTGGAGCTGCCTTCTTGGCTTCGGCTAAACTGCCCGAAAAATCTTCGAACCACCCCCGCTTATACATTTCGGTGATCGGGAAGTTGCTCCAGACGGAGGGGTCGACCGAATTGAACCGCCCATCGCCAACAAGTGCCACTTCTCCCCGGATTTCGACGTCGAGGGCGCCAGCGACTTCGATCAATCGTTCCAGGCTGGCCGAACGGTATCGCTCGGCCTCGTAGCGCTGGATCTGCTGCTCCTTGACGCCGATAAAATCCCCGAGATCCTTTTGCGTCATGCCGCGGGCGATGCGCGCACGAATAAGAATGTCGGGCAGATCTTGAAACGTCTCCGCGGCGAAATTCGCGACGCGGCCCGAGCGCAAGTCTTCGTACATTGCAATGTCCGCTTCGAGCTCGGACGCCTGACTGTCGAGCGCTTCCCGATGCGCCTTGATCAAAATGGGAGGTAGATCGCTCGCTGTCCGGTCGAGATCTGCGAGCGACGAACGAAGCTTTTCGGCGAGCGTCCGCGTCGTTCGATACTGTTTTTCGTTCGTGATCATGGCGTCGTACCTGTGGAAGAAGGCTTGAGCGAAACTCGCAAGATGCCCTTCGGTCGCCCCGACTCCTTGTCGTTTTGGAAAAGCTCCAGAAAGCTTGTGCCGCCAGCGTTCCCAGGCCCGAACGCCCAAAACATCTCGCCAAAGTATTTCTTTTTCTGAGCAGCGCGCTTGTTAGCGAAGGTCAAAAGCACCGGATCGAGCCGGGTTAGATCCATACCGCGATGATCCCAACATGCGTCAAAGTCACCAGGATGGTCCTTCCCGGTAACGAAGCTGCCATCGATATAGAGGACTGTGCACCCTACCTGCGCGAGCGCTGATGCGGCCCGCTTCAGACCATCGAAAAGTTTCTGGCGATGCGGTGTCGTCGCAAACACTACCTCGATTTCCGCAAAGTCGGTATCGTGGATACCGGGCGGCAGCACGGGCCAAGGGGTCGGTGGTCCTAAATCGATCAATGCTGGTATCATTAACACAATTGTATTGTTGTGTCGATGCCGTGTCGACGAGAAATTGATCCGGATCGGAGTGCATTCGGGCAAAATGCCTTTGCGCTCGCCATTTATGTCACGCGAGAGGTATGCGGCATGATTCGATATCGAACAGTCGCTGCGCACAACCGCCGGGAGGGGTGACCGAGCATGGAGATCATTGGAAATCAGAAAATCTGGACATTTCCTGAGGGCGCCGAGAGTACGACTGGATTGAGCACTAGCGCCATTCGCAAGGGCCGCGCGCACTTGGTCCGTAACTATGTTGATCTCGCCACCAAGGTTGCCGAGCTGCAATTTAGGAACCGCGATTTCGTACTCATGTTCAGGGGCCAGACTGGCGACCACAAGAACAGGCTCGGCTATACCTCATTGAAGCCTACCCTTCTGCGTGCCGCGAAATCTAGCCACGTGCCAACGGAGACCACGCTGAACAAACGCTTTGAGCGACTTGTGCGAGCGGAAGCCGCGTTAGTTACCGAATATAAGGCTCGCGGACTACTGGGACGGGATAGGCTGGAACGTCAGCGCATCCTTCGCTGGGCAATGATCCAACACTATGAGATCTGCGCAACGCCTCTTCTCGACGTGACTCAGTCTCTGCGGATTGCAGCGTCATTTGCGTCGCATAACGCCAATGGCGAAGCATTCGTGTTTGTTCTGGGTATTCCCAACATAAGTGGGGCGATCACCGCCAGCGCCGAAGCAGGAATCCAGACAGTGCGGCTCGCGAGTGTCTGCCCGCCGACAGCGGTGCGTCCTCATGTACAGGAAGGCTACCTCCTGGCAGAGTACCCGGAATGCGCAACCGCGGAGCAAAAGCTGCTTTATTCTCATGCAGAGATGGACTTTGGCCGACGGCTGATAGCGAAATTCAGGTTTGAACCAGATAGCTTCTGGGAAAAAAGTGGGCACTTTCCGCTGGTGGGAGAAAGCGCACTGTATCCACGTGCATCGGTCGACGGGATGTGCGCACTGGCGGAAGCGGTCCGATCATCACTTCCAAGCTGAAGTCTCCAATATTCACTGGAGGGTGCTCAACGACGTCAGCTTTGGAGATTGGCTTTCGATCACTGGAACGACTGCCATCGGGCGCAAAGCTGAAGCGCGGACTAACGAGAATGGATTTGCGGGGTGGCGTTCAATAGCTGCTGGCGAACATCGTGCGCTGAATTCCTTCAAACGCGCCCAGATGCGCTGAAACCGTAGTTTCCAGGAGGCGCAGTTCCGCCGATCCTTGGCGCATGACGTCATGCAATGATCTCCTCACAACCTGGGCGATCCCCAAAAGCGAATCTGCATCGGCAAACGCTCCGTCCACTCGATTCGGCGCGCGTCGCGCGGCCACAGAGGCAAGCGCCTGCTGCCCCAGGCGGCACCAAATCCGTGATTGGGACGGCATGGGAAAAAAATTGTGGCCCCGCCGTCAAACGACAGCGGACGCCAGGAAACGACAAGAGACGACGCCCCACCCTGCGCAGGCTGAGACGCCGCGAGGAGGCAGTTGTTCGGCGCGGCGATATCACCAATTCTAGCCCCAAGGGAGCCCAGCCAACCCCAGCCGAAGGAGTAACCCCCCATGCCTGTGCCCGAACGGATCATCCGCCTTCAGACTGTGCTCGCCCGCACCGGGCTCTCACGCTCGACGCTCTATCGCAAGATTGCCGACGGTACGTTTCCAGAGCAGGTGAAGATCAGCGTTCACGGTGCCGGGTGGCACGAGTCCGCGGTCAACCGCTGGATCGCCGATCCGCCTGCCTACCGCGCCGACAATGACAATCGCGATGCGGAGCGGGCCGGTCATGCGAGAGGATGACGCGCCGCGCGATGGCATCGTGGCCGCGAACGATAATGGCGTAGTCGATCCCGCCGCTGCCGATGCGGCGCTGACGCGTATCGCCGAAGCGATCGGTCGCCACATCGCCCGCGAGCATATCCGTGCCCGCAAGGCGGCGAACGACAACGAGCCTCTGTAAAGCCCGAAGGCGCCAACGCATTGACCTTAGGGTGTTGGCGCGGGACACTGTCTTACCCGGCTGTGCGGGGCCTTGCCCCGCCATTCGAAAGGAAGATGTCATGATCCGCGCCGCGCTCTATGCCCGCTATTCCTCCGACCAGCAGAATGCCGCCTCGATCGCCGACCAGCAGCGGCTCTGCCGCGAGCGCGCGACACGCGAGGGATGGCAGATCGTCGCGAGCTACGCAGATGCCGCTATCTCGGGCGACAGCATGATCCTGCGGCCGGACGTCCAGAAGCTGCTCGCCGATGCGCAGGGCGGCAAGTTCGATATCGTGGTCGCCGAAGCACTCGACCGGGTATCGCGCGACCAGGCCGATGTCGCGACGCTTTACAAGCATCTCCAGTTCGCACGGGTGCCGCTGATCACGCTCGCCGAAGGTGAAATCTCTGAGCTGCATGTCGGGCTCAAGGGAACGATGAACGCGCTGTTCCTCAAAGACCTCTCGAAGAAGACGCATCGCGGTCTGCGGGGGCGGATCGAGAAAGGTTTCTCCGCCGGCGCGGTCGGCTATGGCTACCGCATGGTCCGGCGCCTCAACAGCGAAGGTGAGCTGGTGCGCGGCGAGCGCGAGGTCGATCCCACGCAAGCGCTGATCGTCGAGCGCATCTTCCGAGAATTTGCCGCTGGCAAAAGTCCCATCGCCATCGCGCGCGACCTCAATGTCGAGGGCATTGCGGGGCCGTCGGGAAAGCCGTGGCGCGACACGAGCATCCGGGGCACGCCGCGCCGGGGTCTCGGCGTTCTGAACAATGAACTCTACGTCGGCGTCCGCGTCTGGAATCACAAACATTATGTGAAAGATCCGACCACCGGCAAGCAGGTCACCCGGCTCAACCCCGAATCCGAGTGGGTGCGAAAAGCGGTGCCCGAACTGCGCATCGTCAGCGACGAGCTATGGGAGGCGGCCAAGCGCCAACAGGAAGCGCTTGCCGCGCGGAACAAGGGCATCAAGGCAGCGGCGCAGGCGCGGGCGCTGCATGGCAAGCGGCGTCCAGCCTATCTGCTCTCGGGTCTGCTCGAATGCGGCGCGTGCGGCAGTACCTTCGCCATCGTCGTCAGCGACCGCTATGGCTGCGTCGGCCATTATCGCAGCCGCACCTGCTCCAACAGCCGGACGATCCGGCGCGAGGAACTGGAGCGTCGGGCGCTCGCGGGCATCGCCGACCGGCTGGTATCGGCTGACAAGATCGACGCGGCCGTCGCCGCCTATGCGACGCATATCAACCACGAGAACCGCGAGCGCCGCATCCAGGCCGATGCCGACAGCCGTGCACTGGCAAAGATCGACAAGGCCATCGCGGGGATCATGGCGGCGATCGAGGACGGACTTTATCAGCCCTCCATGAAAGCGCGCATGGCCGAACTCGAACGCGAGAAGGCCGAAATCACCGTGCGGCTGGCCGAGGCGCCCGCTGGCATCCCCGATGTCCATCCCGGCATCGCCGAGATCTACAAGCGCAAGGTCGCCAGACTTACCGAAACGCTCCACGACCCGCACGCACGGCTCGATGCGTCAACCGACATCCGCTCGCTCGTCGGCAAGATCGTGCTGCATGCGGGTGAGGCGCGCGGCGAGGTTCATGCCACGCTGCATGGCTCGCTGATGGGCATTCTCGACTTCGTGAATGACAACGCGCAACCGGGCACCGACCGAGTTATAACAAAGGTGTGCCGGGGTTCGCGGGAATGACGAAGATGGGGAACGGCCGCTTTCGACCCCAAAGCCGCCATTCAGGGGGGCCGAAGGGCTCCGTTCCAGACACGAAAAAGCCCGCCATCTCATTGAGAAAGCGGGCGTTTATTGGTTGCGGGAGTAGGATTTGAACCTACGACCTTCAGGTTATGAGCCTGACGAGCTACCGGGCTGCTCCATCCCGCGCCAATTGGGCAGGTGGCGTGCGCCACCGACATGTGAATGGGTTTCTTCGACCATACGCCGGCTGCAATGCCTGGCGACGTCCTACTCTTCCGGGGCTTAAGCCACAGTACCATCGGCGCTGTCAGGTTTCACGGCCGAGTTCGAGATGGGATCGGGTGGGTCACTGACGCCATGGTCACCAAGCAATGAAGCCGGCGTAGGTCAAAAAGGGTTCAATCGATGCCCGTGCAATATGGCTGTTTCATATCATCCACATCATCGGACAACCCCTTCAGGATTGTCGTTGATGGTGGGACTCTTCAAGCGCGAATAGAGCAATTAGTATCGGTTAGCTCCATGCGTTACCGCACTTCTACATCCGATCTATCAACGTGGTGGTCTTCCACGGCTCTGTGAAATCTTATCTTGAGGGAGGCTTCCCGCTTAGATGCTTTCAGCGGTTATCCCGTCCATACATAGCTACCCTGCTGCGCGGCTGGCGCCACGACAGGTACACCAGAGGTATGTTCAACCCGGTCCTCTCGTACTAGGGTCAACTCCTCTCAAATTTCGACGCCCACGGCAGATAGGGACCAAACTGTCTCACGACGTTCTGAACCCAGCTCACGTACCACTTTAATTGGCGAACAGCCAAACCCTTGGGACCTGCTCCAGCCCCAGGATGTGATGAGCCGACATCGAGGTGCCAAACGATTCCGTCGATATGAGCTCTTGGGAATCATCAGCCTGTTATCCCCGGCGTACCTTTTATCCGTTGAGCGATGGCCCTTCCACTCGGGACCACCGGATCACTATGACCGACTTTCGTCTCTGCTCGACTCGTCAGTCTCGCAGTCAGGCAGGCTTATGCCATTGCACTCTCGCAGACGGTTTCCAACCGTCCTGAGCCTACCATCGCGCGCCTCCGTTACTCTTTAGGAGGCGACCGCCCCAGTCAAACTACCCGCCACAGAGGGTCCCTGATCCAGTTTCATGGATCGAGGTTAGACATCAGAAAACAACAGGGTGGTATTTCACCTATGGCTCCACATCGGCTGGCGCCAATGCTTCAAAGCCTCCCACCTATGCTACACAGTTCTTTCCTAATGCCACTCTGAAGCTGCAGTAAAGGTGCACGGGGTCTTTCCGTCTAACCGCGGGTACTCCGCATCTTCACGGAGAATTCAATTTCGCTGAGCATCTCCTGGAGACAGTGGGGAAGTCGTTACGCCATTCGTGCAGGTCGGAACTTACCCGACAAGGAATTTCGCTACCTTAGGACCGTTATAGTTACGGCCGCCGTTTACCTGGGCTTCGTTTCGGAGCTTGCACCCCTCCACTTAACCTTCAGGCACCGGGCAGGCGTCAGACCCTATACGTCGTCTTGAAGCCGACTTAGCAGAGTCCTGTGTTTTTGCTAAACAGTCGCTACCCCCTGGCCTGTGCCCCCTGCAACTGGTTGCCCAGATGCAGGGCCTCCTTCTTCCGAAGGTACGGAGG